>NZ_FR989675.1:0-3575181 GCF_905400185.1 Burkholderia sola | reverse complement strand
CAAGTAACTGTCGTTTTTTGCGTGCACAGCGCGGCTCGCCGGCGCCCTTGTCGCGGTCGCGCAACAAGGCCCGAAGCGGTCGTGCGAGCGTGCCTCGGACGCCTGCGTCACAGTCTTGGAGGGGCAGGCGCGAGCCGAGGTGGCGTGCGGGATTCTTGGAGATAAGGCGAGATTCTAACGCCAAACGCGGCCACAGCGGGACTTATCCACAGGCTGGGTTTGTGGGTCGCGGGGCCGGATCGGAGCGGCCCGGCACAGGCGAGCGACTCGTAAAGTATTGACCATCAACGGAAAAACGGTTTAAATAGCGGGTTCCGCGAAAACCAATCCTGTATTCCCGGCGATTGCGTTCGCCCGAATGCCTCCGGTTAAGGGCACGCGGTCCCCTGAATTTCGACATTCTCGAACAAGTGAGAACATCATGAAACGTACTTACCAACCGTCCGTGACGCGCCGCAAGCGCACCCATGGCTTCCGTGTCCGCATGAAGACGGCAGGTGGCCGCAAGGTCATCAACGCTCGCCGCGCGAAGGGCCGCAAGCGCCTCGCCATCTAAGGCAGGTTGCGCGCTGTGTCCGCCGTCCGCAGTCCTGCGGAAGGTGCCGTCGAGCCGGGTGCGAATCCGTCGCAGACGAAAGCCGCCTTCCCGAAAGCTGCGCGACTTCTGAAAACGGATGAATTTTCATCCGTTTTTCGTTTGCGCCCCTGGCGGCGCTCCGCGCACTTCGTGATCTACGGCAAGCCGACCGGTCAGCCTGCACGTCTGGGGCTCGTCATCGGCAAGAAGTATGCGCCGCGAGCGGTTACCCGTAACCTCGTGAAGCGGCTGGCGCGCGATCAGTTTCGCCTGCGCCGGGCCGAATTCGCCGGTTACGACCTGCTGCTGCGGCAGCACACGCGCTTCGACAAGAAAGCGCTGCCGAGCGCGGCCTCCGCCCCGCTCGCGGCGATGTGCGCGGCCGAGATCCGCGAACTGCTCGACAGGGCAGTCCGGGAAATCGCGCGCCGTGCGTCGAAGCCCGCGTCCGAGTGACGCATCCGCGCCCGGCGCGGCGTTCGCGCCCGCCCGGCCGGTTTTGACGCGGCGTCGTACGGCGCCGCCCAAGGTATGGAAACGGTATTGATCGCCTTGCTGCGCTTCTACAAGGTTGCCGTGAGCCCGATGCTCGGCAACCGTTGCCGTTTTTATCCTTCCTGTTCGGATTACGCGCGCGAGGCAATCCAGTATCATGGCGCCGCGCGCGGCACGTATCTCGCCGTCAGGCGCGTGTGCCGATGCCACCCGTTTTCCGCGGGCGGCGTCGACCTCGTCCCGCCGCCCAACTCCGACACTCGCGCTCGCGGCGAAGCCGACGCGCGGTCCCATCGACTCTGAGACAACGCATGGATATCAAACGCACCGTCCTATGGGTGATCTTCTTCATGTCAGCTGTCATGCTGTACGACAACTGGCAGCGGGACCATGGACGCCCGTCGATGTTCTTCCCGAGCGCCACGCAGACGGCCCCGGCTGCTGCCGGCGGCGCATCGGGCACGGGCGCGACGAAGACCGCAGGTGACGTGCCGGCCGCCGCAGCCGGCGCCGCACCGTCGACGACGGCCCCGGCCGCGCAGGCGCAGCTCGTGAAGTTCTCGACCGACGTGTACGACGGCGAAATCGACACGCGCGGCGGCACGCTCGCGAAGCTGACGCTGAAGAAGCAGGGCGACGGCAAGCAGCCCGACCTGTACATCACGCTGTTCGACCACACGGCCGGCCACACGTATCTCGCACGCACGGGCCTGCTCGGCGGCGATTTCCCGAACCACAACGACGTCTACACGCAGCTGAACCCCGGCTCGACGTCGCTGACGGGCGACCAGAACACGCTGAAGCTGTCGTTCGAATCGCCGGTGAAGGGCGGCGTGAAGGTCGTGAAGACCTACACGTTCACGCGCGGCAGCTATGTGATCGGCGTCGACACCAAGATCGACAACGTCGGCACGGCGCCCGTCACGCCGACGGTCTACATGGAACTGGTGCGCGACAACACGGCCGTCGAAACGCCGATGTTCTCGCATACGTTCCTCGGGCCGGCGGTCTATACGGACGCGAAGCACTTCCAGAAGATCGATTTCAGCGACCTCGACAAGAACAAGGCGAACTTCGAGAAGGCCGCCGACAACGGCTGGGTTGCGATGGTGCAGCACTACTTCGCGTCGGCCTGGATTCCGCAGCAGGGCGCGAAGCGCGACATCTACGCTGAAAAGATCGATCCGACGCTGTATCGCGTCGGCGTGAAGCAGCCGGTCGCCGCGATCGCGCCGGGCCAGTCGGCCGACGTGCAGGCGCGCCTGTTCGCCGGTCCGGAAGAAGAGCGCATGCTCGAAGGTATCGCGCCGGGCCTGGAGCTCGTGAAGGACTACGGTTGGGTGACGATCATCGCGAAGCCGCTGTTCTGGCTGCTCGAGAAGATCCACAGCTACGTCGGCAACTGGGGCTGGGCGATCGTGCTGCTGACGGTGCTGATCAAGGCCGTGTTCTTCCCGCTGTCGGCTGCGAGCTACAAGTCGATGGCGCGCATGAAGGAAATCACGCCGCGCATGCAGGCGCTGCGCGAACGCTTCAAGAGCGATCCGCAGAAGATGAACGCCGCGCTGATGGAGCTGTACAAGACCGAGAAGGTCAATCCGTTCGGCGGCTGCCTGCCGGTCGTGATCCAGATCCCGGTGTTCATCTCGCTGTACTGGGTGCTGCTCGCGTCGGTCGAAATGCGCGGCGCGCCGTGGATTCTGTGGATTCACGACCTGTCGCAGCGCGATCCGTTCTTCATCCTGCCGGTGCTGATGGCCGTGTCGATGTTCGTGCAGACGAGCCTGAACCCGACGCCGCCGGACCCGGTCCAGGCGAAGATGATGAAGTTCATGCCGATCGCGTTCTCGGTGATGTTCTTCTTCTTCCCGGCTGGCCTCGTGCTGTACTACGTCGTGAACAACGTGCTGTCGATCGCGCAGCAGTACTACATCACGCGCAAGCTCGGCGGCGTCAAGAAGAAGCCGGCCTGACGCTTGATGCATTCGCGGGCGGCCAGCCGCCTGCGATGCTCGCAAAAAAAGCCGCATGGTTCGCGACCATGCGGCTTTTTGTTTCCCGGTGACGGTGACGGCGCGTGCGGTGGCTGTCGCTCAGGCCTTCTTCGCTTCGAGTTTCGGATCGCCGTAGAACTGCTCGACGAGTTCCTGAACGAGGTAGCGCTGGTGTGGAGACAGCGCCTCGATCTTCGATGCGAGTTCAATCGTCTCGGGCGTCGGCGGATAGCGTTCGTCGCGCGGCAGCGGTTGCGGCGTCGGATGTTCGACCACGCTCGGCGACGGCCCGTAATGCAGCCAGTGCACTTCAACGCGCAACCATTCGGCCAGCGTTTCGAGTTTGTCCGACGTCGGGATCGTGCGGCCCGTCAGCCATTTGTGCGCGGTTTGCGGCGAAACGGGGTGCGTTCCGCGGTGACGCAGATTGAATCGGTTCGCCAGCTCCGTCGCGCCCGTGACCTTCTCCGGGCTGCGCCGCAGGGCGAATTTCAGGCGTTCCGAGAACGCGGCTTTTTCTTCGGATGTCGGCATGGGGGAGATTGTGCAATTTCATCGCCGCATTTCAGACAACCATATAAGATAAACATATCTCATTCGGACGAATCCCGACCGGGATCAGGATGGTGGATGAAATTGAGGGACGCAGTGTCGAGCCGCTCCAGCAAACATACTTGTCCGAAATGGCGGGTGGCTCATCACGCTGGACTGATACTTAGCTTATCCCCGGCGGGATAAATTCGGGCGAGTCCGAATCGGGCGCCGCGGCCGGTGGCTGATGAGCCCGCACGCTACAATGCCGGCGTTCCTCTGCCCGAACTGTTGCGCGGGCGCACCATTGACTCGCTGATTACCCGATTGCTCTGATTGCCATGCTCGCTACCGATTCCGATCCGATCGTCGCCATTGCCACTGCTGCCGGCCGGGGCGGCATCGGCGTCGTCCGCGTGTCGTTCGGGCGCGGCGGCGAGGCGGCCGCGCTGCCGCTGGTCGACGCGTTGTGCGGGCAGACACTCGCGCCGCGCCATGCGAGCTACGTGCCGTTCCTCGACGCGCACGGCGCGCCGCTCGACCGCGGGATCGCGCTGTATTTCCCGGCGCCGCATTCGTATACCGGCGAGCACGTGCTCGAACTGCAGGGGCATGGCGGGCCGATCGTGATGCAGTTGCTGCTGCAGCGTTGCCTGGATGCAGGGCGCGACTTCGGGCTGCGGCTCGCGGAGCCGGGCGAATTCACGCGGCGCGCGTTCCTGAACGACAAACTCGACCTTGCGCAGGCCGAGGCCGTCGCCGACCTGATCGAGGCGAGCACCGAGGCGGCCGCGCGCTCGGCCGGGCGTTCGCTCGACGGCGCGTTCTCGCGGCAGATCCATGCGCTCGTCGAGGACGTGATCACGCTGCGGATGCTGGTTGAGGCGACGCTCGATTTTCCGGAGGAGGAAATCGACTTCCTCGAAGCGGCCGACGCGCGCGGCAAGCTCGCGAGGATTCGCGAACAACTCGCACACGTGCTCGGCGACGCGCGGCAGGGGGCGCTGTTGCGTGAAGGGCTGTCGGTCGTGCTGGCGGGGCAGCCGAACGTCGGCAAGTCGTCGCTGCTGAATGCGCTGGCGGGCGCCGAGCTGGCGATCGTCACGCCGATCGCCGGCACGACGCGCGACAAGGTCGCGCAGACGATCCAGGTCGAAGGGATTCCGCTGCACATCATCGATACGGCCGGGTTGCGCGAGACGGAAGACGAAGTCGAGCGGATCGGCATTGCACGCACGTGGAGCGAGATCGAGCGTGCGGATGTCGTGCTGCATCTGCTCGATTCGCGCACGGGGATGACGCCGGACGACGGGACGATCGCCGCGCGGTTTCCGGCCGGCGTGCCGGTGGTGCGCGTGCTGAACAAGACGGATCTGACCGGCGTGCCGGCGTGCGTCGAGCATCCGGCGGCGGAAGGCGATCTGACCGAGGTGCACCTGTCGGCGAAGCGCGGCGACGGGATCGATATGTTGCGTGCCGAGCTGCTGCGGATTGCGGGGTGGCAGGCGGGGGCGGAAGGCGTGTATCTCGCACGCGAGCGGCATCTGATCGCGCTGCGGGCCGCGCAGGAACATCTTGCACAGGCGGCGGATCATGCGGAGCAACGCGCTCAGTCGCTCGATCTGTTTGCCGAGGAGCTGCGGCTCGCGCAGGAGCAGCTCAATGCGATTACCGGGGAGTTTACGTCGGATGATCTGCTGGGGGTGATTTTCAGCAGGTTTTGTATCGGGAAATAGAAACGAAAAGGATTGCAGGCCGGGAATGGCACGGCCATTGCCCGGTTATAGCGCATGTCTGCATCCGCGTGACGACTGCCAACCAGGTTGCCACAGTGGTTTTTACAGGCGCGGACGTGCCGCTAGCAGCCGATCGATGAACGCTGGCGGAAGCGGTATATATACAGAATCATCTCCGCCGTCGCCTTTTGAAAAGGCCACGTAGGCATCGCTATAGCTATTCCAGGAAATTTCGGGAGTAGGTGTGTTAAATGTGTGCTGAGCTAGCAACCTTCCGGTTTGCGCGCGGTATACGCGGCCAACGTACCGAGAATCTCCACCCGGAACCCAGGCTAAAAGGCACAGGTCGGCAATATATATTCCATCTGGAGATGTCGATTTTCTACATTCTTCCCCTTGAGGGGTTCTGTCAAAGGCAAAGATGCCGATCAGTGCCGCAAAGAGCAGTGCGCAGATAATTTTTGAACAATTCGTCATGATTTGTTGTTGATTTTGATCATAGCCGAATTTTTATGAATGGGGAGATTGGAATGTATCTTTTGTCGGAGTAGATGATAAAGTCACCACCTCTGCCATGCATTTCAGACCATCTTCTAAAATCGCTGTTCTCCACTGGATAGTAAACATTCCCTTTGATGGATGGATTGCCCCTGGCGACGGCGTATTTGACATATGGGACATGCTCGGAGTTCAAGAATGCAGCGGTTGCACTGTATGGGACGACGATGATGCCGTCGCTACTCCAGTGCCCTAAATATTGAGATCGCTCGCCTGACTTGTCGGTAAATGTATAGGTGTCTTTCACATACACCCACAGTCCCGTCACTTCGGCTGTCGTTCGGCGCGAATCCACATCCCATGAGAAGCGCGCACTTCCGAGCGCTGCATATATATTAAAGGAACCGAGCGCCCCGGATAAGTCATCGGGTACACCATTGTTGCGAAGCTGTGCATCCAGTTGAGTTCCAATTTTTTGCCCGAGCGTGCTGTCTACTCTTGAGTATTGAAATTGAAATCGTCGGTGGATGCTGCGAAGATCATTCCCGCAAATGTCGTCGGTATAGAGTCGCGTTGCACAGTCTTTGTACGGGAGCAGCAGCTTGTAGAGTTGGTTTATGGATTTTTGTGAGCGAATTTCTTCATTGATCAGGTGGTCGAATTGCTGCTTTGCCCGGGGGAAACGAAGAACCCAATCCAATTTAACGGTAGACATGTCGTACATGTCGGAGGGGTATGATAGTCCGTCTTGATTGATTTCCACCTCTTCGTCCGAAGAGGTGCGCGAGTAACTTAATTTTCCGGAAAACCATCGCTCCATCAGTGCGGCAGATGTCGGGAGGTATATCTTGCGCATTGTTGCGGGAATTTCCTGGATATCGAACGCTGGTACGGAATCGTCCCTTTTTAGTTTCACGATGGTGGGTTTGGGAGAATCGGGGGCATTGAGCCATGCTTGAAAGCGTGCCAGCGACTTGCCGACCCTCTCCAAACCATCAACCATTTTGTCAAGCGAGTCGCGCTTTGGCTCGGTGGATGCATGCTTGGGTTCGGCTACTTTCGGTTTTTGTAGTATCGGAAGCGGTGGTGCAGGCTTATCCATGGAAAGCGCGATGTTTGGAACGATTTTGCACCCATCTGCGCCGTCATGAAATTTCCATTTCCAAATGAACTTATTTATTGTGAAGTAGGGAATTTTATCCAGATCTGATGGAATTTCTGCTTTAGCTCCGTTGATGTTGGGCGGTATGCGTAATGCCTGTTACGCTAACGTGCTCATGCCCCGGAAATCAATCGAACTAGTTTGAAATGGTTATCCAGATGGTTGAGTTTCAGACGAAATATTCTTTGAACTTTCCCGGCCATCTAAGCGCGCTGGGCGCATGAGATCGCCGATGGGTAAGTCGATACCCGCAGGAACTGCGCTCTTTAAAATTCTTCTTGGCAAGGCAGTTGGAGCGAGCGTTAGCCCGCATCTAAACCACGAACTCGAGGAGAGGCCTAACGTTTCGTGGAATGGGCGTCTGTGGGTCGCCACGACGCTCGTGCCGCTGATGTCCACCGGGGCGGTGCCGACACGTCGGGTCCTTTCGAACTTCTCGCTGTCAATTTCGCCGCAGCGAGGGCGATATGCTGGACGACGGTCGAGGCATGACTGATCGAAGATCAGCCCACAAAGATGCGCGCCTCGAGCGTCCGGACCGTCACCTCTATCAATCCCAATGCCGATGATGGTGATAATACCCACCCCCACCGTAATACCCGCCACCATCCGGCACGACGATACAGCCGCTCAACAACACGGCGACGCCGGCAATCAGCAAAAGGGCCTTCTTCATCGCGTTCACCTGCTCGGGTTCAATATGAAACCCAGCATAGCGAGCGGCCCCGGCCCGGGCTGTAAGCGATCGTATCCCCGCGCCGCAATCCGTAACGGCGGATTATTCCGGTCACAATGACCGTAACAATTGGCCAAACAACAGACGTTTTCAGGCGACGACGACCCGGTTTCGCCCCGTATCCTTCGCCCGATACAGCGCGGCGTCGGCGGCTTCGATCAACGCGTCGGGGGTCGACAGATCGTCGGCCGACACGGTCGCGCAACCCACGCTGACGCTCACGCGTCCGGCCGGCGAGTCGGGCATCGCGAGGTCGAGCCGCAGCACCGCGTCGCGCACTTCGTCGGCCACCACCCGCGCACCGCGCGCGCCGGTGTTCGGCAGCACGACCGCGAACTCCTCGCCGCCGTAACGCGCGACGATATCGGCCGGCCGCCTCACCGCGCCGGTCAGTGCATTCGCGACGGCGATCAGGCACGCATCGCCCTTCACGTGACCGAACGCGTCGTTGTATGCCTTGAAGTGGTCGACGTCGACCATCAGCAGCGACAGCGGTTCGCCCTGCCGCCGCGCCTGCAGGAACAGCGTGTGGAAATGATCGTTGAAATGGCTGCGGTTGAACGCGCCCGTGAGCCCGTCGCGCGCGGACGAGCGGATCAGCGTCGCGTGCGCTTCGAACAACTGCTGATACAGCATCGTCACTTCCCACGCGAGCACGCACACGAGCACGCCGGGCGTGAACATGCTGAACACGCGCGCGACATACCAGCCGACCGTGAAGCGGTTCGTGCTCAGCAAGTTCAGCGTCGTATCGGTGAGGCACGCGAGCACCGCGATCGCGAGCCACAGGTCGAGCGTCGTGCGCAGCCGGCCGGTGACCAGTACGGCCACGAGCGCGAGCACATTGAGGATCCACACGACGAGCGCGATGCCGTTGACGGGCAGCACGGCAGCGTCGCGGGGCGGATGGAACGCGGGCGGCAGCGACACGTTCAGCGCGATCGCGCACAGGAGCGCCGCGGCGACGGCCGGGCCGCCGACCAGCGCGATCGTCCAGCGGCGCGTCTCCTTCGCGCCGACCGGGGCGCGCGTCAGCCGCTCGCGGGCGAACAGCGCGGCCATCACGAAGCACGGAAAGCCGGCATGCCAGAAGATCCACATCCATGCGGCGCTTTGCGGGCGCGCGCCGAGCAGGCCGTGCGGCGCGAACACGCCGGGAAAGGTGAGCAGTTGCAGCGCGACGGCGAGCGCGGTGAACGCGTAGGCGCCGCCGAGCGCACCGAGCACGGGCTGGCGCGTGACGGTGAATTGCGCGCCGAGGAAGAACGCCGCGATGCTCGCGGTCGTGAACACGGTGAGCGCGCACATCGGCATGAACGGCTCGACGGGCGGCAGCGCGACGTTCGCGTGCGGCGCGGCGATCCCGAGCGTGAGCAGGATGACGAGCGCCGTCAGCGCGCCGAACCACAGCTGACGTTGCGTCGTGTGCTGGATCAGGATGCCTTCCATGGAGTCCCCCGGACACGCGTGCGAAGCGCCCGATCTTGCGCCGGGCGGCACGCATCCCGATCGCGGCGCGACCGGTGCGGCCCGATCCTATCGCGTTATTGGCATCCGCTCAAATGCCGAGCCCCGGGCCGAAGTTGCCGGCGACGCAGCGCGTGACGGCGTCGACGTCCGCGTAGTCCTGTTCGGGCAGGCCGTCGAGCATCGACAGCACCTCGTTGCTGGCGCCGGCGTCGCGCGCGGCATCGACGATCGCATCCTTGTTCGCTGGATAGCGGACGGCCGCCAGCACATCGGCGATCTGCAGATCGATCGTTTCGTTCGGGATATCGTGCGGGGGAATGGCGGGCTTGTCGTTCACGTCGGTGTCTCGCGGGTGGGGCGGGAATGGGATCGAGCGCAAGAGCTGTACCCGCATCGCATGTTACCCGGTCCAGATGGCCCGGCCGGCGCGGGCGGCGAATCGGCGGTGATCGAAGTCAGTGCCCGCGTCGCACGCGGCGCCACGGATGCTTCCAGTCGATGTGCGGCGCGTTCTCGTCGCGCGGATGCTGGCGACGGTGCTCCTGCCAGAGTTCGTCGGAAAACAGCGCCGCCACGATGACGAGCGGCAGCACGAGGAAAATTCCGAGGATGACTTGCTCGATCACGATAGCCTCCTTGCGGTGGCAGGAACCCTTGCTCCCATTCTAGGCTCTGAACTGCGCCCGCGTTCAAATTCTTACAGTGCGAAACGGGCCCGAACGCGGCCGCGCCGCGCGGGCGTTCCGCACGTGCGCCGGCCTCAAAAAGGACATGACCATGCAACTCCAGAACGATACCAACACGCTCGCGCTGCGGCCGCTGGAGCGCCAGGACCTGCGCTTCGTCCACGAGCTGAACAACGACGCGAAGATCATGCGCTACTGGTTCGAGGAGCCGTACGAAACCTTCTCGGAACTGTCGCAACTGTACGACCGCCACGTGCACGACCAGCGCGAACGCCGTTTCGTCGCGGTCGACGCGCAAGACGAACTGGTCGGCCTCGTCGAGCTGATCGAGCTCGACTACATCCACCGCCGCGGCGAGTTCCAGATCATCATCGCGCCGCAGTGCCAAGGGCGCGGCTACGCCGGCCAGGCGACGCGCCTCGCGATCGAGTACGCGTTCAAGGTGCTGAACATGCGCAAGCTTTACCTGATCGTCGATACGTCGAATGCGGCGGCGATCCACGTGTACGAAAAATGCGGATTCCAGCACGAGGCCGAATTGAAGGAAGAATTTTTCGGGAATGGCGCGTATCACAACGCTTATCGCATGTGCATTTTCCAGCGCGATTATTTCGAGCGCCAGCAAATCGGGTCGAATAAGGCAGGGTAAACACCACGCGGACGAAAGGCGCTTGCGACGGGGCTTCAAGGCGCCGAATGGATGCGGGGAACTACGGATAAATACGGATGCGCTTATACCTGGCATTTTTCTTGTATAAGGTAAATGCGATTCCGCACTGCGGTAAAGGCGAATCGTTTCGGATGACTTTATGTGCAACGCATCAAAATGATCCGGATAGCGAAATGGATTATCCAAACCGTTCAATCGATGCATTGTAACTTTGCTGAAAGCCTTGCCGGATAACGGTTTCCGCCCGGCGGCCAAGGCCTATCCGCCATTCGGCGACGCTTGCCGCGCGCGCCCGTCGCGCCAAAAGCCGCCTGCGCACGGGGTGCGACAATCCGCCGCTATTGCGGTCGCACAACAAATGTGCTTGCTATCGTTTACCGGTCTTCTAAAGTGAAAAACGTGGGTTCACGATCACCTTTAAACACATAGCTAACCCGGCCTGGTGCCCGCAAGCCTGGAGACAGAACATGACGAAGCGTACCGGTGTCCTTTTTGCCCTTCTCGGCGCATTTTGCGCTGTGTCGATTGCGCAGGCCGGCGGCGATTCGGCCGTCAAGCCGAAGCAGGAAATCCAGCTGACGAAGAATGCATGGGGCTGCCTGTCGAAAGACAATCTGGATTCCGTACTGAATCACGAACGTGACGGCAAATCGCAGGCGAAGCAGCAGTACTTCGACGACTTCCGCTGCCTGTCGGTGCCGGAAGGCCAGCGTTTCCGCGTGGTGGCGGTCGACCAGGGCGACGTGCAATTCGTCAGCGCGGACAACAGCGACCAGCAAGGTCTCTGGACCGATTCGCGCTTCGTCAAGCAGTAACCGTCCATTCGCCGCGCAGTCGTACGACGCGCGAGCGCGCCGGCCCGACGAGCGGGTGGCGCGAACCGAACACGGCCCGGCGCA
Organism: Burkholderia sola; assembly: GCF_905400185.1. Classification (NCBI taxonomy): domain Bacteria; kingdom Pseudomonadati; phylum Pseudomonadota; class Betaproteobacteria; order Burkholderiales; family Burkholderiaceae; genus Burkholderia; species Burkholderia sola. The sequence goes on along the minus strand of NZ_FR989675.1, from coordinate 3,563,727 downwards.
TGCCGGGCCGTTGCGCTGTGAACGGCGCATGACGCACGCCGGACGGCGCGCATTCGGTATCATCACGGCCCGACCGAACCGAATGCCCGCCCGGGCCGCATCCGCATGGCGCTGAAATCCACGATCTACAAAGCCGAACTGCAAATCGCCGACATGGATCGGCATTACTACGCCGATCACGCGCTGACGGTGGCGCGCCATCCGTCGGAAACCGACGACCGGATGATGGTGCGCATCGTCGCGTTCGCGCTGTTCGCGCATGAGCGGCTCGAATTCTGCAAGGGGCTGTCGGACGTCGACGAGCCCGACTTGTGGCAGAAGGACCTGACGGGCGCGATCGACGTGTGGATCGAGGCCGGCCAGCCGGACGAACGGCGCATCTCGAAGGCGGCCGGCCGTGCCGGGCAGGTCACGGTGATCGCGTACGGCGGCAAGACGTCGGATATCTGGTGGCAGGGCGTGCGCAGCAAGGTCGAACGGCTGCGCAACGTGCAGGTGCTGTCGCTCGCCGACGGCGTCGCGGCCGCGCTCGGGCGGCTCGCGGCGCGCACGATGCGCCTGCAGTGCACGGTGCAGGACGGCACCGCGTGGGTCTCGAGCGCCGACCACGATCCGGTCGCGGTCGAATGGACGGTGCTGAAGGCGCGCGAGGGCGCGTAAGGGTCCGTCAGGGCCCGCGCGTCGGCCGCGTTCAGCCGAGCGCGGCCGGCGGCCCCTTGAATTCGACCATGTTCCCTTCGGGATCGAACAGGTAGATCGACGGCCCGTAACCGCCGGCGCCGTAGCGTTCGGCCGGCGCGCCCGGTCGCGCGCCATGCGCGGCGAAATGGGCGATCAGTGCGTCGGGATCGAACGGCTCGACGCGCAGGCACAGGTGGTCGAGGTTGCGCCCGGTGCCGGGCGGCCCGCTGTCGGGACGGTCGATCGGGCCGCCGACCGTCAGCAGGTCGATCAGCGCGTCGCCGGCGCGCAGTTGCACGAGGCCCAGATCGGGCTGCTCCTTTTCCACATGGCAACCGACGGCATCGCAGTAAAAGCGTGTCATTGCCGCCATGTCGGTCACGCGCAGCACGATGTGATCGATTCCGCGGATGGTGGGCTTCATGGGCGGGACTCCTTCGCAGTCGACGAGCATCGAGTGTAGACGCATCGCGCCTGCGCTGCCGGCCGGCACGCGACACAATCGACGGACGAAAAAAAGCCCGTTCACGCAGTGCGGAACGGGCTTAATCCATATCAGGAGGAGACATGGAGGAGACAGTTCCAACTATACACACGGCGATGGTGCGACGCAATATTCCGATTGCAAAAAAACGTCAGGACGGCGATTTGTCGCATCCGCACTGCAGCAAAACGGTGACGGGACGATGACGAAAACCGCGCCGGAGCGGCCGCCGCGCGGGTTTCGTCGGATTTATTTCGATCGATACGGCCCCGATTCGCCGACACGAATCACAGAGCAAGATTCAGGGCGCGACGGCATGTGCCGATGGCTAGAGTAGGCACCATCTACACTAGAGAGTGCGAGGTTCAGATGAAAACCGCCTATCCGACCGACGATGCCCGCTGGGCCGCCGTGACCACGCGCGATCCGCATGCGGACGGCGCGTTCTTCTATGGCGTCCGCACGACCGGTGTGTTCTGCCGCCCGACCTGCGCGTCGCGGCAGCCGCGCCGCGAGAACGTGTCCTTTTTCGCCGATCCGGCGGCCGCCCGCGCGGCCGGCTTCCGGCCCTGCAAGCGTTGCCAGCCGGAAGGGCTGCCGCGCGAGCTGGAAATCGTCAATCGTGCGTGCGCGGTGCTCGACGCGCAGGCCGAGCGGCTCACGTTGCAGCAGTTGAGCGACGCCGTGCACGTGAGCCCGTTTCATCTGCAGCGGCTCTTCAAGCGCGTGGTCGGCGTGTCGCCGCGGCAGTACCAGGCCGCGCAGCGCGGCGCCGCGCTGCGCCAGGCGCTGCAAAGCGGGCAGCCGGTCACGCAGGCGGCCGTCGATGCGGGGTTCAACTCGCCGTCGCGGCTCTATGCGTCGGTGCCGCGCGAGCTGGGGATGGCGCCGTCCGCGTTCCGTCGCCAGGGCGCCGGCCTGCGGATCGACTTTGCGACCGCGTCGACGTCACTCGGCACGGTGCTCGTCGCCGCCACTGAACAGGGCATCTGCCGGATCGCGTTCGGCGACGATGCGGCGTCGCTCGTCGGCGAACTCAAGGACGCATTCGCGCGCGCCGAACTGGTCGAATCGTCCGCGCGGCTCGCGCCGTTCGTCACGCAGATCCGCGCGTACCTCGACGGCACGCGGCACGCGTTCGACCTGCCGCTCGACATCGCGCCGACCGCGTTCCAGCAGCGCGTGTGGGAAGCGCTGACGCATATCCCGTACGGCGAAACGCGCAGCTATTCCGAGATCGCGGAGGCGCTCGGCTCGCCGCGCGCGGTGCGGGCGGTCGCGTCCGCGTGTGCGTCGAATCCGGTCGCGCTCGCGATTCCGTGCCACCGGGTCGTGCAAAAGGGCGGCGCGCTCGCCGGCTATCGCTGGGGTGTACGCCGCAAGGCGACGCTGCTCGCGGCCGAGGCGCGTCATGTTCACAACGATGAAGCCGAAGCCGAGACGGAGGGCAGTGCGGTTTGAGCATCGACACGATAACGATCACGTCCGTCGGGAACGGCGGCCTGGTGCCGCCGTCCGCGCAGATGGAACTGCGCTACAAGGCGCCGTACGACTGGGCGCGCGTGCTGCGCTTCTTCAGCGGGCGCGCGATTCCGGGCGTCGAGCAGGTTGCCGACGGCGTGTATCGCCGCATCGTCGATCTGCACGGCGAGGCGGGCCGCCTCACCGTCAAGAAGCATCCGCGCAAGCATTGCCTGATCGCGATCGTCGAAGGGGCGGTCGCGCGTCGCGTCGACGATGCGTTCGCCGCGCGCGTCGCGACAATGTTCGACCTCGGCGCCGATCCGGCCGCGATCGGCGGCGGCCTCGCGCGCGATCCGTGGTTCGCGCCGCTCGTCGAGGCCGCGCCGGGGCTGCGCGTGCCGGGCGCGTGGTCGGGGTTCGAGCTGGCCGTGCGCGCGATCGTCGGGCAGCAGGTGAGCGTGAAGGCCGCGACGACGATCGTCGGCCGGCTCGTCGAACGGGCCGGCGAACGCGTGATGCCGGAAGACGACGGCGCGCCCGCGTGGCGTTTCCCGACGCCCGACGCGCTGGCCGCGTGCGATCTTGACAAGATCGGGATGCCCGGCAAGCGCGTGGCCGCGCTGGCCGGCGTGGCGCGCGCGGTGGCGGCCGGCGACGTGCCGGTCGATCGCGCGCATGCCGATCTCGCGACGCTGCGCAGCGCGTGGCTCGATCTGCCCGGCATCGGCCCGTGGACCGTCGAATACATCGCGATGCGCGCATGGCGCGATCCGGATGCGTGGCCGGCATCCGATCTCGTGCTGATGCAGTCGATCGCCGCGCGCGACCCGGCGCTCGACCGGCTCGCCAGCCAGAAACGCCGCAGCGAAGGCTGGCGGCCGTGGCGCGCGTATGCGGCGCTGCATCTGTGGAACGAAGTGGCCGACCGGGCGGGCGGCGCGCGCGGCGGATAAGCGCGGCGGCCCGCGGCCGGGTGCGACCGCAGGAAGGCGGGCTGCAACCCATTGCGCGGGCGGTGCCAGCATGCGCCGAGTGCCGGCGTGACGCGGCCCGTCATGGCGATTCCATGCCTTCGGCACCGGCCGGAGGCCGCGCGTGCGACGCCTCCGCATGCGTCGTTTTCCGATCCATTCCGCGACACGGTTGCACCTGCCGCCAACCGTTCGCCGTTCCCATTCCGTCCGACGAATTCCGCTGACCGGCGTGCCGATCGCCCTCGTCCCGACCCGGCGATATGCGCCAGCGCTACCGCGCCCGGCCCGCCCGATCGCCCGCTCAGGCCCGCGCGCCGTGCTCGCGGCCACCTCAAGCGCGGGTTCCGGCGAGATGTTAAAGTGCCCGCTACCAACGAAGCGACCAACAATCCAGTCGGCCGCGCGCGGCGTTCTGCGCGCGGCCGTCACGCACTTGCGTCTCCATGTCGAACACCATGACTCACCGCCAGTCCGAACTGTTGCTGAAACGCCTCGACGCGCTGAGCTCGGGCCCGACGCGGCAGCATCTGCCCGACGGCCTGCGCGGCATCGAAAAGGAAAGCCTGCGCGTGACGCGCGACGGGATGATCGCGTTCACGCCGCATCCGCGCGCGCTCGGTTCGGCGCTCACGCATCCGGCGCTGACAACCGACTATTCCGAAGCGCTGATCGAACTGATCACACCCGCGGAGCGCGACGCCGCGCTCACGCTCGAGCGCCTCGACGATCTGCATCGCTACGTGTATGCATCGCTCGGCGACGAGATGCTGTGGAACGAGTCGATGCCCGGCTTGCTGCCGGCCGACGACGAGATCCCGATCGCCAACTACGGCACGTCGAACATCGGCCGCCTGAAGACGGTGTACCGGCGCGGCCTCGCGTACCGCTACGGCCGCACGATGCAGTGCATCGCCGGCATCCACTACAACTACTCGCTGCACGAGGAAGTGTGGCGGCGCCTGCATGCGGACGAAGAGTCGACGGCGACGCTCGTCGATTACCAGTCGGAACGCTATCTCGCGCAGATCCGCAACTTCCGCCGCCGCAGCTGGCTGCTGATGTACCTGTTCGGCGCGTCGCCGGTGCTCGACACGAAGTTCCTGCGCGGCAAGCCGCACAAGCTCGACACGTTCGACGCCGATACGCTGTACCGGCCGTATGCGACCAGCCTGCGGATGAGCGATCTCGGCTACTCGAACACGACGGCCCAGGCCGCGCTGCACGTCGACTACAACACGCTGCCCGGTTATCTCGACGCGCTGTCGAAGGCCGTGAGCGAGCCGTATCCGGCGTACGAGGCGATCGGCACGCATCGCGACGGCGAGTGGATCCAGATCAACACGAACGTGCTGCAGATCGAGAACGAGTTCTACTCGACGATCCGGCCGAAGCGCGTCACGTATTCGGGCGAGCGGCCGCTGCATGCGCTCGCGTCGCGCGGCGTGCAGTACATCGAAGTGCGCTGCCTCGACATCGACCCGTTCGAGCCGACCGGCATCGCGCTGGAGACCGCGCGCTTCATCGACGCGTTCCTGCTCGCGTGCGCGCTCGACGAAAGCGCGCCGCTCGACTGCGACGCGTACAAGGAAGCGAACGCGAACTTCGGCAGCGTGACGCTGGACGGCCGCAAGCCGGGGCTCACGCTGACGCGCGAAGGTCAATCGGTCACGCTGCAGCAGTGGGCCGATGAACTGATGGCCGATATCGAGATCGTCGGCCGCCGCCTCGACGAAATCCGCGGCGGCGACGAGCATGCGCGCGCGATCGCCGCGCAGCGCGAGAAGCTCGCCGATCCGGAACGCACGCCATCCGCGCGCGTGCTGCGCACGATGCGCGAGAACGGTCAGTCGTTCCTCGCGTTCGCGCTCGCGCAGAGCGAAGCGCATGCCGCGCATTTTCGCGCGCGCCCGCCGTCGGCCGAGACGCTGCACGCCGAGCAGGCGCTTGCCGCGAAGTCGCTCGCCGAGCAGGCCGAGCTCGAAGCGAAGGAGGCCGGATCGTTCGACGCGTTCGTCGCCGCCTATCGCGCCTATACGCTGAACCGCTTCAGCGTGTGACGGTCGCGCATGCGGCCGGCGCAGGGTGCGCCGCGCCGCTGCCGCGCGATCCATCCGGTTCCATCAGTGATCCGGTCAGTGATGCGCATACGTGCCGCGATCGACTGCGTGCGGCAGCGCCGGCTTGCCTGATTCCCCGTGCGCCCGGCCGTCGCTGCCGTAACCGGCGGCGTCGCCCTCACCGCGCGCCTGCGCGGCGCGCTGCATGAGCGCCTGCATGTTCCGCGGAAAGTCGGGACTGCTTGCGAGGCTCGCCCGGTAGCCGGCGGCCTGCAGTTCCACCAGTTCCTGACGGACCTGCGCGCGGGTGAGCGTCGACGCGGCTTGCGCGTGAGCGGCGAACGCCGCGCCGATCAGCACGCACGCGCATGCCGCGTGTTTCATCGTCTTCATCGTGTTGGCTCCGTGAGGTTCCGCCGCCGCGCCATCGGCGGCGCGGGCGGAAACGATGCAGCCAGTCTAGGCTTCGGACGCCAAACGAAACATCCTCGTGGCGGGCAGTCACCTTTTCCGGTCGCGCAACATTGCGCGCACCGGTGAGGCGGCCGCGGCGGGCTGCCTGTCGAACGCGACAGCGGCGCGCCATCTGCCGGCCATCGTGCGGCGGCCGGTTTACATCGGCTCGCCCGCATCGGGCTTCTCCCCCTTGTACAAGCGCGTTGCGCCTCCTAACCTCTTTTAAGCGACCGATCGGTTGGCCGCGCAACGTCGTTGCGTACGCAAGCGCCCGAGCGTGGTCGTGACCGCAGGACATCGCCTTGTACCGAACCCGGCGCATCGACATGCGAACCCGGGTCGGCCGCACAAGGCATGGGACCCGAGTAGACGCTGAAGCGCCGACTCGGGTCGACATCTGGAGACACGATGAACCCCACCGACGCCCTCCCGCCCGGCATCGTCTTCGCGCAGCCGCTGACGCCCGTCGCGCACTCGCTGCTCCTGTCGTTCCTCGTCGCCGCGATCCCGATCGCGGTCGCGCTGATCGCGCTCGGCGTGCTGCGCCGCCCCGCGTGGCAGGCGTCGCTCGCCGGGCTCGTCGCGGGCCTCGCGGTCGCGATCGGCGCGTGGGGGATGCCGGCCGGGCTCGCGTTCAACGCGGTCGGCGCCGGCATGGCGCTCGCGGTCGTGCCGGTGATGTGGATCGTCTTCAACGCGCTGCTGCTGTACAACATCGCGGTGAAGTCGGGCCGCTTCGACCAGTTCCGGCAGTGGATGCTCGACAACCTGCCCGACGACCGCCGCCTCGTGCTGCTCGTCGTCGCGTTCTCGTTCGGCTGCCTGCTCGAAGGGATCTCCGGATTCGGCACGCCGGTCGCGATCACGAGCGCGCTGCTGATCGCGCTCGGCTTCCCCGCGCTCGAAGCGCTCACCTATACGCTGCTGTTCAACACGGCGCCGGTCGCGTTCGGCGCGCTCGGCGTGCCGATCACCGTGCTCGGCGCGGTCACGTCGCTGCCGCCCGCGACGCTCGCGCAGATGGTCGGCCGCCAGTTGCCGTTCTTCGCGCTGCTGCTGCCGTTCTATGTGGTCGGCGCGTATGGCGGGCTGCGCTCGATCGCGAAGCTGTGGCCCGCGCTGCTCGTGTCGGGCGGCAGCTTCGCGATCGCGCAGTTCGTCACGTCGAACTTCCTCGGCTACCAGCTCACCGACGTGCTGTCGTCGCTCTCGTCGCTGATCGTGACGATCGGCTTCCTGCAGCTGTGGAAGCCGCAGCCCGATCCGCAATACGCGCTCGCGCGCAGCGTGCCGGCCGCCGCCGGCGCCGCGCGCGCGGGCTTCGGCGGCTGGCTGCCGTGGCTCGTCGTGTCGGTGGTCGTGATCGTGTGGGTGCACGCGAACATCGCGGCGATCGGCGACGTGAAGATCAAGTGGCCGGGCCTGCACAACGCGGTGTACGTGTCGCTGTACCACAAGCCGTATGCGGCGATCTGGGATTTCCAGCCGCTCGGCACGGGCACCGCGATCCTGCTGTCGGCGATCATCACGGCCGCGCTGACGCGCACCGGGCCCGGGGCGTTCATCGAATGCGTGGGGAAGACGTGGCGGCAGACGTGGATCGCGATCGTCACCGTGATGATGATCGTCGGCCTCGCGTACCTGCTGAACTACTCCGGCATCAGCTATACGCTCGGCACCGGCGTCGCGTCGACGGGTGCGTTGTTCCCGCTGGTGTCGGCATCGCTCGGCTGGATCGCGGTGTTCCTGTCCGGCAGCGACACGTCGGGCAACGCGCTGTTCGGCAACCTGCAGGTCGTCGCCGCGCGGCAGCTCGGCCTCGACCCGGTGCTGATGGCCGCGACGAACTCGTCGGGCGGCGTGATGGGCAAGATGATCTCACCGCAGAATATCGCGACGGGCGTGTCGACGACGGACCTGAAAGGGCAGGAAGGCGTCGTGTTCGCGCGCACCTTCTGGCACAGCGTGATCCTCACGCTGCTGCTCGGCGTGCTGGTGTTCCTGCAGCAGCACGTGCTGACCTGGATGATTCCGGCGCTGCCGAAGTGACGCACGGCGCCACGACAGAAGAAAGGCACGAGGAAAACAACGAGGGAAGGCGCGGGAAGAGCGCTAGGTCATGTGCGGAAGCGGTGAACGCGCGGCGGCTCAGCGTGCGTTCGCCCGCCGCGCCGGTTGTCCGTGGTCGGATGCGCCGGCTGCTTCAGCACGGCCCGGCAGGATGCACGCGAGGAACGCGTCGATCGCGGGGCTCTGGCGGCGCGCCTTCAGGTAGTACACGTATTCGTCGATCGTCGTGTCGACGCCGCGCAGCGCGATCACGCGCAAGTCCGGATGGCGTTCGGCTTCGCCGAGCGGAAAGAGGCTCCCGCCCACGCCATGCAGGATCGCCTCGCGAATCGCTTCGCGGCTGCCGATCTCGGCAACCGACGTGGCCGCGACGCCGGCCGCTGCGAGGATCGTCTCCGTGCAGCGGCGCGTGACCGACCCTTCCTCGCGGATCAGCAGCCGCACGTCGGCGAGCTGCGCCGCGTCGATCGAATCGAACCGCGCGAGCGAATGATGGCGGTGCACGACGAGCACGAGCGGATCGGTCGAGATCACCTTGCGTTCGAGGCCGTCGGCGTCGTTGCGCTGCGACGAGACCGCGAGATCGATGCGGAATTCCTGCAGCGCCTGCAGGATTTCCTCGGAGTTGCCGATCCGGCACGTGAGCGCGATCGACGGGTGCGCGCTCGAGAAGCGGCCGACCGCGTCCATGATGTAGTACGGGCCCGTCGCGCCGATCCTCAGATGGCCTTCGAACAGGCCGCCGATGTTGCGTAGCATGATGTCGGCCTGCGCCTCGAGCGCGATCATCTTCTCGACGAGCGGCAGCAGCTCGATGCCCGTCTCGGTCACCTCGAGCTTGCGGCCGCTGCGGTAGAACAGCTCGACGCCGTACAGTTGCTCGACCTGCCGGATCTGCGCGGCGATCGTCGGCTGGCTCACGCCCAGGTGGCGCGCGGCGCGCGTGATGCTGCCCTGCCGGACGGTCGCGTGGAACGCCTTCAGCTGATCGAACACGACTCGGCTTCTCCCCCCTCTTCATCGCGCGTCAGCGTAGCGTACGCATGTGTCGGCCGGATGAAAGGCGCGCCGTGCGAGACTTCGAAAAAAAGCTGGGGATGACGGCAAGAAACCTGCGGGAACCGGTCACGGCCGGGACATGCCGGTGCGGGGTAATAACGACGACGCAGATCGCCGGCCCCGCTCGCCCGGCGCCCCCACTCCCACCGACCACAGGGTGCTCTTCATGTCCTCGAACAATCGACGCGATTTCTTGCGCCTCGCCGCGCAGTCGGCCGGCGCGATGGCCGCCTACGCGGGCTTCCCGCCCGCGATCCGCAATGCGCTGGCGATGCCGGCCGCCTATCGCACCGGCACGATCCGCGACGTCGAGCACGTCGTGATCTTCATGCAGGAAAACCGTTCGTTCGACCATTACTTCGGCGGACTGCGCGGTGTACGCGGCTTCGACGACCCGCGTCCGCACCTGCTGCCGAACGGCGCGCCGGTGTGGCAGCAGCCGCCGGCGTCGGTGTTCACGAAGAACTACCATTCGCGCGGCCTCGATCCGCAGGCGCCGTACGTGCTGCCGTTCTACCTCGATCCGAAGCAGACGACCGAATTCCAGCCGGGTACCAATCACGGCTGGAGCAGTGGCCACCTGTCCTGGAACAACGGCCAGTGGGACCAGTGGGTGAACCAGAAGCAGGACGTGCTGACGATGGGCTACCTGAAGCGCCAGGATCTCACGTACCACTACGCGCTCGCCGACGCGTTCACGATCTGCGATTCGTACTTCTGCTCCGCGCACGCCGACACGGCGCCGAACCGCATCTACCTGTGGACCGGCACGGTCGACTCGCGCAACGTCTACGGCAGCGCGACGAACGGCCCGGGCATCGGCGAGCGCAACGACGTGAACGGCTACACGTGGACGACCTACGCGGAACGCCTCGAGAACGCGAAGATCAGCTGGAAGGTGTACCAGGGCGGCACCGGCATCCCGGGCGACCCGACCGACAACTACACCGACAACTCGCTGATGTTCTTCAAGCGCTTCCAGGTGAAGGAAGGCGCGAGCGGCCCGCTGGTCGACAAGGGCGCGTCGGACCACACGCTTGCCGAGCTGAAGGCCGACGTGCAGGCCAACCGGCTGCCGCAGGTGTCGTGGATCGTGTCGCCGTACAAGTACAGCGAGCATCCGCAGGCGTCGCCGACGGACGGCGCGTTCTACATCAACATGGTGCTCGAGGCGCTGACGTCGAACCCCGAAGTGTGGGCGAAGACGGTGTTCATCCTGAACTACGACGAGAACGACGGGCTGTTCGACCACGTCGTGCCGCCGGTGCCGCCGGCCACGAGCGGCGTGGGCGGGCAGGGCATCGTGTCGTCGAACCTGCTGTCGAACCTCGGCGACGAACTGCTCGACCTGAACAAGTACCCGGGCGAAATGAGCCCGCTCGTGCCGGGCGCCGACCCGGGCGGCATCCAGCCGATCGGCCTCGGGCCGCGTGTGCCGCTGATCATCATCTCGCCGTGGACGAAGGGCGGCTGGGTCTGCTCGGAGACGTTCGACCATACGTCGGTGCTGCGTTTCCTCGAGGCGCGGTTCGGCGTGAAGGAGCCGAACATCAGCGCGTGGCGCCGGTCGATCTGCGGCGACCTCACGTCGGCGTTCGACTTCTCCGCGCGCCCCGACACGCGCACGGTCAGCTTCACCGTGCCGCAGCACATCGCCACCGCCGGCCAGGCGTACCAGGTGCCCGCGCAGCAGTCGATGCCGACGCAGGAGCCCGGCACGCGTCCGGCGCGCGCGCTGCCGTACGAGCTGTTCGTGCACAGCCGCGTCGGCGCGCATGACGACACCGTGTCGCTCGACTTCGCGAACACCGGCGACGCGGGCGCCGCGTTCTACGTGTACGACCGCCGCAACCCGGCGACGCCGCCGCGCCGCTACGCGGTGTCCGCGCGCGACCGCTTCGTCGATACGTGGAGCACGTCGGCCGCGCGCGGCGACTATCATCTGGCCGCCTACGGCCCGAACGGCTATCTGTGCGAATTCCAGGGCAACACGCGGCTCGCCGCCGACGGCCGCCACGCGAACCCCGAAGCGAAGATCGGCTACGACGTGCGCAATCGCCACGTGTATCTGCAACTGCGCAACAGCGGACGCGCGACGTGCCGCGTGTCGGTCGACAACGCGTACAGCCATGCACATGCACGCACGTACACGCTGGAGCCGGGCGAGCGCGTCGACGCGCACTTCGAGCTGTCGTCGAGCCACGGCTGGTACGATCTGACGATCACCGCGACGACGCTGCGCGGCGGCGACGACAAGGTCGTGCGCCGCTTCGCGGGCCACGTCGAAACGGGTCGGCCGAGCCACAGCGATCCGGGTCCGGTGAAGCGTACGGCCTGACGGCTGTGCAGGCGGTGGCGCGCGACGCGGGAGGGTTCGCCCGCATCGCGCGACCGCCGCGTGCCGGTTGCATGGCGATTGCGAATGTGAGTCGTACGCCGGACTGGCTTTTGGAAACTGAAAACTGTTGACAATTTGGCGGGGTGAGAGGTATACAACGACCACTCGCCGACATGGCGCCCTCGTTTTCACCTGCAGCCCCGCTGCCTGCCCGACCATGACTGCCCCGAACGCGCTCAGCGCCATCGAACTCCTGCAAAGCCAGTCGCTCGCGATGATCGTCCAGGACATGCTCGAGCGCGAGATCGTCTCCGGCGAATATGCACCGGGCGAAAAGCTCAACGAAGTCGATATCGCGACCCGGCTGAACGTGTCGCGCGGCCCGGTGCGCGAGGCATTCCGCGCGCTCGAACAGGCCGGCCTGCTGCGCAACGAGAAGAACCGCGGCGTGACCGTGCGCGTCGTGCCGCTGCGCGAGGCCGAGGAGATCTACGAAGTGCGCGCGATGCTCGACGAGTCGGTCGCGCGCGCGCTTTCGAAGCGCATCTCGCCCGATACGCTGAAAGTGCTGAAGGGCATCGTCCAGTCGATGAAGGGCGCCGCGAAGACGCACGACGTCACGCGCTATACCGAGCTGAACGTGCAGTTCCACGACGCGATGGTGGTCGGCGTCGGCAATACGCATCTCACCGATACCTACCGGCGGCTCGTGCGCCAGTTGGGCCTGCTGCGCCAGGCGGCGATCGAGGCCGAGAAGGGTGCGATCGCCGTGTCCGCGGCCGAGCACGACAAGATCGTGCAGGCGCTCGCGGCCGGCGACGAGGACAAGGCCGTCGCGCTCGTGCGCGAGCACGTCGCGCACGGCCTCGCGCGGATGCGCCGCATGCATGAGCAGGGGCTGCCGGTGACGGGCAAGGCGGCGCGGGAGAGGGCGGGCGCGTAGGCTGTCGCGTTACCGGTCACGCACGTTCACGACGAAAGGCCGCGGAGCGGCTGGATCACGACCGTCGCTTCGCTCGACGTTGATGATGTCCGGCCGAATGCGGTGATCGCCGGCAACCGATCATTTGCCGCGCCGTTTATCGAAGAAATCGTCCAGTACCCAGCCGGTTCCGGATTCACAGCGCACTCGGGTGTATGCATAGATCTTTGCAACGCGATCCGCCTACGGGGCGGGTACTTCGATACGTTATCCGAATGATGTAATCACGCCTTATCCGCCTTCCCCGCCGCGCTCGCAAACTTCGCGAGCCACGTATCAACCGCCGACGGCCCCCGGCCGTCGTCCTCCGCGCGCTCCTTGCGACGAATCGCATTGCGCACGACGTGCGCGCCGACATAACGGATCGGCTCCGGCGGAAAATGGCCGAGCGGGCCGCGCACGATCGGGCTGCGCGTCCACGCGTTGTCGAGGCCGAGCACGAGCGATGACAGAATCTGCCCACCCATGTAGGTTGGCCCGACGCCGTTGCCCGAATAGCCGAAGCCGTAGAACACGTTCGGCGCATCGTCGAGGTGGCCGAAGAACGGGAAGCCCGTCACCGAGCGATCCGACGGTCCGTTCCAGCTTGCGGTAATCGGCACGCCCGCAAGCGACGGGAAGAATTCGCGCAGGCTGCGCGTGAGCTGCGCCTCGTACGGCGAGCGGCGGTCGAACACGGGCGCGATGCGGCTGCGCCACGAGAACGTGTTGCCGCCTTTGCCGAGCATCAGCCGGCCATCGACGGTCGTGCGGTAGTAGTACACGAAGATCCGCGAATCGAGCACCGACACACCGTCCACCAGTCCGGTCTGCTCCAGCAGATCCGGACATTTCTCGGTGATGACCATATCGCTCGACACGACCGCGATCGTCCGTTCGAACTGCGGAAAGCGGCTCGCCATCCACGCGTTGATCGCGAACACGAGCTTGGCCGCGCTCACGCTGCCGGACGGCGTGCGCACGACGGCCGGCTGGCCGGGTGTGAAGTCGAGCATCGGCGTGCGCTCGTGGATCCGGATGCCCATCGCAAGCGCGACGCGGCGCAGCCCGCGCACGAGCTTGCCGGGATGGACGGTCGCGGCGAGCGGCGAGTAGACCCCGTCGAGATTGCGCGCGGAGCCCGAGCGGCGCGCGACTTCGGCGGGCGGCAGCGGCTCGTAGCTGTGGATGCCGCACGCGGCGAGCGCATCGAGCACCGGTGCGAGCGTGCCGACCTGCGCGCGCGACGTCGCGGTGTACAGCGTGCCGTCGCGCCGCAGCTCCGCATCGATGTCGTGCGCGCGGCAGAAATCGGCGATGTGCTGCACGGCCGCTTCCGACGCCTTCACGAGCCGGATCGCCTCGGCTTCGCCGAACAGGCGCCGCAGCGTCAGGAATTTCGCGGACCACGTGAGCAGGCAGCCGCCGTTGCGTCCGCTCGCGCCGGCGCCGCACAGGTCGGCCTCGAGGATCGCGATGTCGAGCGCGGGGTGCTGCTGCTTCGCCTGGATCGCGGTCCAGAGGCCCGTGAAGCCGCCGCCGACGATGCACACGTCGGCCTGCGTCGCACCTTGCAGCGCGGGGGCGAGGTCGCCGTCGTTGAACAGCGCTTGTTCGATCCAGAAGGGGCGCATCGGGGTCGTACCAGTGAGGGTGAGGTCGCCGTGCCGCACACGGCGCAAAAACGAAAACCAGTGCAAACGCGAAACCGACACCGCCGCACCGCGATGCACGCCGGAGGGCTGCACGCCGCGCGCCGTCCTGCGGCCCGATTCGTCGAGTCAGGCCATCGCTTCCGTGGACATTCGGCGCACGCCTATCGCCTTCAGCGTGTCGGCGATCGCTCCCGGAATACCGGCTTCATCGAAGTGGCCGATGCAGCGAACGCGGAACGCGTCGACCTCGGCGAGCGTGCCCCGAGACCGAATGTAGCCGCGCTTTTTGACCGCCTGATAAAAACCACGCCGCGGCCCGAGGCGGCCGGAGTGGTGGCCACCCTTCATGCTCCTCACCCGTCCGCCGTTTGCTTTCTGGCTTTCTGTTCTGTGCATATTGTTGACAATCTACAAATCATCCATTTTAATGTCAAGCCTGGAAACACTTCCCATCGGCGCGGCGCGGGCGCCGACGGCTCACCCCTTCGATCGGAAAGGACTGAACGTCATGACTGAAACGCCTGTATCCGTGGAAGTGAATGGGCGCCGCTACAACTGGATGAGCCGGCCCGTGGTGGTCGTCTGCGTCGATGGCTGCGCATACGAATATCTGGAGGAAGCGACCGAGGCCGGCGTCGCGCCGTTCCTGCGCACGCTGCTGAAGCCGGGCACGGCGCTCAAGGGCGAGTGCGTGGTGCCGAGCTTCACGAACCCGAACAACCTGTCGATCGTCACCGGCGTGCCGCCGGCGATCCACGGGATCAGCGGCAACTACTTCTACGATCGCGACACCGGCACCGAGGTGCTGATGAACGATCCGAAATACCTCGTCGCGCCCACCGTGCTCGCGGCCTTCGCCGAACAGGGCGCGCGCGTCGCGGTCGTCACCGCGAAGGACAAGCTGCGCCGCCTGCTCGGCAAGGGGCTGAAGGGCGTCTGCTTCTCGTCGGAAAAGGCCGACGAAGCGAGCGTCGCCGAAAACGGCATCGACAACGTGCTGGAGCTGGTCGGCAAGCCGGTGCCCAGCGTGTACAGCGCGGATCTGTCCGAATTCGTGTTCGCGGCCGGCGTGCGCCTGCTCGAGACGCGCCCGATCGACCTGATGTACCTGTCGACCACCGACTACGTGCAGCACAAGTGCGCGCCCGGCACGCCCGGCGCGAACGCGTTCTACGCGATGATGGACACCTACCTGCAACGCCTCGACGCACTTGGCGCGATCGTCGCGATCACCGCCGATCACGGGATGAACGCGAAGCACGACAACACGACCGGCGAGCCGAACGTGATCTATCTGCAGGAGCTGTTCGACGAATGGCTCGGCCCCGATGCGGCGCGCGTGATCCTGCCGATCACCGATCCATACGTCGTGCACCACGGCGCGCTCGGTTCGTTCGCGACCGTCTACGTGCCGGCGACGGCCGACACCGGTGCGCTGCGCGCGCGGCTCGCCGCGGTCGACGGCATCGAGGTCGTGCTGGCGGGCGCCGAAGGCTGCGCGCGCTTCGAGCTGCCGCCCGCGCGGATGGGCGACCTGATCGTGATCTCGAAGCAGGACGTCGTGCTCGGCACGCGCCGCATCAAGCACGACCTGTCGGGCCTCGACGTGCCGCTGCGCTCGCACGGCGGAATCTCCGAGCAGATCGTGCCGCTGATCTTCAGCAAGCCGGTTGCGGCCCACGTCACGGGCCGAGCGCGGCTGCGTAACTTCGACGTCGTCGACATCGCGCTCAACCATCTGCAGTGACGCAGGCGATCCGCCAGGAGACTATCATGAACGCCATTGCAGCATCGGCCGATGTCCGCACGCCACATCGTGAAGCACTGCGAATCGACGGTGAAAAGATCTATCGCGACGCGGTGATCGACGTACGCAACCCGTACGACGGCGTGCGGGTGGGCACCGTGCCGAAGGCGACTCTCGACGACGTACGCCGCGCATTCGCGGTCGCGCGTGCGTACCGGCCGACGCTCACGCGCCACGAGCGCGCGGCGATCCTGCGCCGCGCGGCCGACATCGTGCGTGCGCGCACCGCGGAGATCGCGGCGCTGATTACGGCCGAGGCCGGCTTGTGCATCAAGGATTCGACGTACGAAGCGGGCCGCGTGGCCGACGTGCTGACGTTCGGCGCCGGCGAAGTGCTGAAGGACGACGGGCAGATCTTCTCGTGCGATCTGACGCCGCACGGCAAGAAGCGCCGTGTGTACACGCAGCGCGACCCGCTGCTCGGTGTGATCTCGGCGATCACGCCGTTCAATCATCCGATGAACCAGGTCGCGCACAAGATCGTGCCGTCGGTCGCGACGAACAACCGGATCGTCGTGAAGCCGTCGGAGAAGGTGCCGCTGTCGTGCTACCTGTTCGCGGACCTCCTGTACGAGGCCGGCCTGCCGCCGCAGATGCTGCAGGTGATCACCGGCGACCCGAAGGAGATCGCCGACGAGCTGATTACGAACCCGGCGATCGACATGATCACGTTCACCGGCGGCGTGTCGATCGGCAAGTCGATCGCCGCGCGGATGGGCTACCGGCGCGCGGTGCTCGAACTCGGCGGCAACGATCCGATCATCGTGATGGAAGATGCCGATCTCGACGAGGCGAGCACGCTCGCGGTGTCGGGCTCGTACAGGAATTCGGGGCAGCGCTGCACGGCGATCAAGCGGATGCTCGTGCACGAGGCGGTCGCCGATCGCTTCACGGAGCTGGTCGTCGAGAAGACGCGCGCGTGGTCGTACGGCGATCCGTCCGATCCGTCGGTCGATATGGGCACGGTGATCGACGAAGCGGCCGCGAAGTTCTGCGAGCAGCAGGTGAACGACGCGCTCGTGCGTGGGGCGCGGCTGCTGGTCGGCAACGTGCGCGACGGCGCGCTGTATGCGCCGACCGTCGTCGATCGCGTGACGCCCGACATGCCGCTGGTGAAGCACGAAACCTTCGGGCCGGTGTCGCCGATCATGCGCTTTCGCGACATCGACGAAGCGATCCGGATGTCGAACAGCACCGACTACGCGCTGTCGTCGTCGGTATGCACGAACCGCTTCGACCACATCACGCGCTTCATCACCGAGCTGGAAGTTGGCAGCGTGAACGTGCGCGAGGTGCCGGGCTATCGGCTCGAACTGACGCCGTTCGGTGGCGTGAAGGATTCGGGGCTTGGGTACAAGGAAGGCGTGCAGGAAGCGATGAAGAGCTTCACGAATACGAAGACGTATTCGCTGCCGTGGTAAGCGGCATGTAAGGCGCGCGCGCCGGCGTGGCGGCCGGTGCGGGCGTTATTCGATCGGCTCATATCGTTAGCGGATTTGCGTTTTTGCCGCACCCAGACGCATCGGTAGAATTCGCGGACCTCTCGAACGGCGCAGGCGCGTCGGCGGGACGATCCTCTCCAATCATTCGGGGTCCGCACCATGAAATTCCTCCGCTCCATCCTGGTCGTCGCGTTGCTGCAGGCCGTCGCGGCCACCAGCGCGCTGGCTGCCGACGACCTGTCGCAGATCAAGTCGACCGGCGTGTTCCGCGTCGGCACCGAAGGCACCTACGCGCCGTTCACGTACCACGACGAGACCGGCAAGCTGACGGGGTTCGACGTCGACATCGCGACCGCGATCGCGCAGCGCCTCGGCGTGAAACCGCAGTTCGTCGAAGGAAAATGGGACGGGCTGATCGCGGGCCTCGACGTGAACCGCTACGACGCGGTCGTCAACGAAGTGTCGATCACCGACGCGCGCAAGGCGAAATACGATTTCTCGACGCCGTACATCACGTCGCACGCGGTGCTGATCGTGCGCGCGGACAACACGACGATCCGCTCGTTCGACGACCTGAAGGGCAAGAAGTCCGCGAACACGCTGACCAGCAATTTCGGCAAGCTCGCGGCCGCGCACGGCGCCGACGTGGTGCCGGTGCAGGGCTTCAACGAATCGATCGACCTGCTGACGTCGGGCCGCGTCGATGCGACGATCAACGATTCGCTGTCGTACCTCGATTTCCGCAAGCACAAGCCCGACGCGAAACTGAAGATCGCGGCGACCGACAAGACCGGCGCGGGCGACGCATCCGGCGTGCTGCTGCGCAAGGGCAGCCCCGCGCTGGTGGCCGCGATCGACAAGGCGCTCGCGGACATCAAGGCGGACGGCACCTACGCGAAAATCTCGCAGAAGTACTTCGGCCGCGACGTGTCGCAGCCGTGACGCGAGGCTGAACGATGCCGGCCTGGCTGCACCTGATGGTGGAATCGCTGCGTCCCCTGCTGGTTGCAGGGCTCGTGTTTACGGGTCCGCTCACGCTCGCGTCGTTCGCGATCGGCCTGTTGCTCGCGTTCGGCGCGGCGCTCGTGCGGCTGTTCGGGCCGCGTTGGGCGCAGGCGGTCGTGCGGTTCTATATCTGGCTGTTCCGCGGCTCGCCGCTGCTCGTGCAGTTGTTCGTGATCTTCTACGGATTGCCGAACGTCGGCATCGTGCTCGATCCGCTGACGGCCGCCGTGATCGGCTTCTCGCTGAACGTCGGCGCGTACAACGCGGAGGTGATCCGCGGCGTGATCGAGTCGATCCCGAAAGGGCAGTGGGAAGCCGCGTACTCGATGGCGATGACGCGCGCGCAGGCGCTGCGCCGCGCGATCCTGCCGCAGGCCGCGCGCGTCGCGCTGCCCGCGCTGTCGAATTCATTCATTTCGCTCGTGAAGGACACGTCGCTCGCGGCCGTGCTGACAGTCCCCGAGATCTTCCAGGCCGCGCAACGCATCGCGGCCGTGACCTACGAGCCGCTGATCCTCTATACCGAAGCCGCGTTGATCTATCTGCTGTTCAGCTCGGTGCTGTCGTCGCTGCAACGCCGGCTGGAGCTTCGCTTCGGCCGCCACGCGCTGTTCCACGCGGAGTTGCGATGATCCGCCTTGAACGCATCGACAAGTCGTTCGGCGCGCATCGCGTGCTGAGCGGCATCGACCTCGCGTTGCAGCCGGGCAGCGTGACCGCATTGATCGGCCCGTCCGGCAGCGGCAAGAGCACGCTGCTGCGCTGCGTAAATCTGCTCGAAGTGCCGGAGGCCGGCGCGCTGGTCGTCGGCGATGCGCGCATCGACTTCGTGCCGGCGCACCGGCCGTCGCGCGACGCGGTGTTCGCGGTGCGCAAGCAGACCGGCATGGTGTTCCAGAACTTCCAGTTGTTTCCGCACCTGAGCGTCGTGCAGAACGTGATGGAGGGGCTCGTGACCGTGCAGCGCCGGCCACGCGAACAGGCGCGCCAGCGGGCGCTCACGCTGCTCGACAAGGTCGGCATCGCGGACAAGGCCGACGCATGGCCGGCCACGCTGTCGGGCGGACAACAGCAGCGCGTGGCGATCGCGCGGGCGCTCGCGCCGTCTCCGCAGGTGCTGTTGTGCGACGAGCCGACGTCGGCGCTCGATCCGGAGCTGTCGGTCGAAGTGGTCGATGTGCTGCGCCAGCTCGCGCGCGAAGGCACGACGATGCTGATGGCCACGCACGACCTGCGTCTGGCCGCGTCGATCGCGCACGATGCGGTGTTCCTCGCCGACGGCCGCATCGTCGAAGCCGGGCCATCGCGCGACGTGTTCGGCCGGCCGCGCGATCCGCGCACCGCGAAATTCGTCGCGACGCTCGCGCAACGCGCGCCGGTGTTCTGACGCGACACGCGGTACGCGATGCCGTGATGCTCAGCCCGGCGCGTACCCGTCGAGCACGGCGGCGACGATCGCCTCCGGCGCATCCTCCTGCACCAGATGGCCCGCGTGTGGAACCCGGATCAGCTTGCCGTTCGCGATGCGATCGGCCAGCGCCTGCCCTTGCTCGAGCGGGATCCACATGTCGTCCTCGCCCCACACGATCCGCACCGGAAAGTCCGGCGGCGCGTAGCGGGCCTCCGCTTCCTCGATGTAGCGCTGGCGCATCTGCGCGATCTGGCGATAGAACGCGGCCTGGCCGGCCGGCGTGAACCATGGCTCGCGGTAGATCGACAGCACGTCGTCGCGCAACGGCCGCGCGACCGCCTGGCCGATATAGGCCGACAGGAGCGCGTGATGCGCGTACGCGGGCAAGCCGGTGAACGCGGCTCCGTGCTGCGCGACGTGGCGCACGAACGGCGACCCTTGCGGCGCGATCGCGACCGGATTCACGAGCGTGAGGTCCGCATAGGCGATGCCGTCGAGAAAGTGCGCGCGCAGCACGGTAGCGCCGCCGTAGTCGTGCGCGAGCACGCGCGGCCGCGACAGTTTCCACTCATTCAGCAGCGCGCCGAACAGCGCGTTCTGGCGGCCCAGCGATACGTCCGCGTCCGGCATGTCGGACCGGCCGTAACCGAGCAGGTCGTAGAAATACACGCGATGGCGGCGCGCGAGCCACGGCGCGATCCGGCGCCATACCTGCGACGAAAACGGCGTGCCGTGCACGAGGACGAGCGGCGGGCCTTCGCCGAGCGTGCCCCATGCAATCCGGTGGCCTTCGAAATTGAAGCGGTTCGGGAGTTCGAGCATCGGCTTCTCCGTGATAACCTGTTTCGGTTGTTAAAAGGTTACGCCGGATTCTCCGGATATGAAACCCATAGGTGAAAATAAATGGTTACTCGATCCGACCCGGCGCGACATGAGCACGAATGGCGCGCGGCCGATTTCGTCGGCGGCCATCCGGCGCTCGACTTCCTGAACACGGTGGCCGACACGGGCAAGACGCGCGACGAGGAGAAGCTCGTCGACTGGCCGGCCGTGCGCGCGTGGGCAGCGAAGGCGGGGTTGCTGGCGCCGGACGATCTGGCGCGGCTGCTGCGTCATCCTCGGCAGGACGGCCCCGACGAGCTGGCGGCGCTGCACCGCTTTCGCGACGACGCGTACGTCGCGATCGCGCATCTGACGACCGAAGGCGGCGGCAGCGCGGGCGCGCGTGCGGCGGACCGGCTCGCGGTGACGATCCGCGAGGCGATCGGGCGCAGTGCGTTCGACGCGGTCGGCGGCCGTTTCGCGTGGCGGCTCGACGCGCGTACCGCGTCGCGCTGGATCGATGCGGTCGCGCTCGGTTTCGAGCATCTGATGCGCAGCGACGATTTCGCGCGCGTGCGGCAGTGCGGCCGGTGTACGTGGTTCTTCGTCGATCGCGGCCGCGGCGTCGGCCGGCGCTGGTGCGACATGCGCACGTGCGGGAATCGCGCGAAGGTGGAGGCGTTCAGGGAGCGGTGACGCGCGCGTCGCGACGGTTGCCGCGCCGCGCGTGCGTCATTGAGCGGTTTCGTGCGGCCGATGGTGGTCGGGCCATAACGTCGCGGCGATGAACAGCCCCGCTGCAAGGAACGGCGCACCGATCGCGAACAGGATGGCAGTGAGGCCCCAGCGATCCCAGAAGCGATCGACGAGCGCGCGCTCGGGGGTGACGGGGTCGTACAGTACGTTGACCGCGTCGCCTTCGTGCAGGCCCGGGTGCGACGACGCCGAGCCCTGGGCGAACGTGATCAGCCGACCGCTGTCGGTGGTGAACGCGACGACGGCCGCGTACGGCGCCGTGCGCGACCGCGACGACCGCCCGTTTTTCGCGATCTCGACCACATGGCCGGTCGAACGCGCATAGTGGTGGACGATCTGCCACTGATGCAGGCCGGCCGCGCCGGCGCCGGCGAGGAAGCCTGTGCCGATCGCGATCGGAATCAGCACGATCGCGACATCCCAGCGGCGCTGCGTCGGCTTGCGTGCGGCGCGGGGCGGCGCCGGGTCCGATTGGCGGCGGCGACGCTCGCCGGCAATCAGCAGGCCGCCGATCGCGAACGCCGCGACGGCGAGCAGCGCCGGCACGGCCACCGGAAACCAGCGTTGCGTGAAATCGTCGATCAGCGCGAGGCGCTCGGGGTGGTCGGGGTCGAGCAGGACGTCGACGTTTTCGCCGATGTCGTAGGCGGGGACCGTCGACGCGGTATTGCCGGCGACTTCGCGGCGCTGGCCGTCGTTCGCGAGGTACGCGACGATCGGGCGGTACGCGCGCATCGCATCGCTGTCCTGGACGATGCGCACGACCGTGCCCGGCGCGCGGACCAGGTGCCCGGGTTCCCGGCTGGCGGTGATGGCCAGTGCGCCGGCCAGCACGGACAGGACGACCCCGATCATCAGCGCGACCAGCGCGTTCTTACCCGGCATGACGCGATCCGGTTCGTGCGTCGCGCGGATTCGGGTGTGCCCGGGTGAGCGGCCCATCGCGACGGACAGGCCGATATTGGCGCAACCATGCCCTCTGAATGGTCGCGCGTCGTTCACATGCTTCCATGTCTGACGTCCCATGCTCTCTCAGTGCCGGCGGGCCAACGACGATGCCTGGCGCCGGTCGTGTGATATTTGTCGGACGATTCTAGCGGAAACGATGCGCGACGGGCGTGCGGTCGCGTACCGCCGCGAAGGGCGCACGCCGCGAGTGCGGCGCGCCAAAACGGAAAAAGGCCGGTCAGCTTTCGCTGACCGGCCTTTGGAATTCCTGGTGGGGCGTGAGTGACTCGAACACTCGACCTACGGATTAAGAGTCCGCTGCTCTACCAACTGAGCTAACGCCCCCAACAGAAGAAAGATTATGCCGGGGTTTTCAGGGCATGGCAAGCCCTTTCTGCAGATTTCCTGAAAATATT
Organism: Burkholderia sola; assembly: GCF_905400185.1. Classification (NCBI taxonomy): domain Bacteria; kingdom Pseudomonadati; phylum Pseudomonadota; class Betaproteobacteria; order Burkholderiales; family Burkholderiaceae; genus Burkholderia; species Burkholderia sola. The sequence continues at coordinate 3,540,921 of NZ_FR989675.1, read as the reverse complement.
TCGTCAAGACAACGGCGGCTGTCGGCGCGGTAACGAGCGGTCGCAGTTTGCGCGCTCCCGGTATGATGACGCCACACGCGTTGCGCGGCGGTCGCGCAACGTTTTCTGGACATTCGAAGATGGACGAAAACGCAGTCCGCGAATTGCTGGATCGCCTGCTGGCCCCGTGGGTCCGCTCGCTGGGTCTGGTCCCCGTGTCGATCGGCGACGACAGCGTCACGCTGCGCCTGCCGTTTTCCGGCGAGTTCCGTCATTCGGGCGGCGTGATCTGCGGCCAGGTGTTCACGGCGGCCGCCGACACCGCGATGGTGGTCGCGATCTCGGCCGCGCTGGGCGAATTCCGGCCGATGACGACGGTGTCACTGAACACGAATTTCATGCGTCCGGTGCGCAAGGGCGACGTGCTCGTCACCGCGCGCGTGCTGCGGATGGGCCGCAACCTCGTGTTCGGCGAAGTCGAACTGTTCGACGAGGACGGCACGATGGCCGTTCACGCGACGTCGACCTACGCGCTCATCAGCTGAGCGGCGCGATGTTCGACCAGATCGTCTTCGCGGGCGGCGGCAATCGTTGCTGGTGGCAAGCCGGCTTCTGGGACGTCGCGCAGCCGGCCCTCGGCCTGCGCCCGCGTGTGATCACCGGCATCTCGGCCGGCGCGGCGACCGCATGCATGCTGTATACGCGCGACGCCGCGTGGGTGATGCGCTATTACGAAGAGGCGCTGCGCCACAACCGGAAGAATGCGTACTGGGGCAACCTGTTCGGGCGCGAGCCCGTGTTTCCGCATTACCGGATCTACCGTCAGGCGCTGCTCGACATCTACGGCGAGCCGTTCGCGAAGCTCGCCGCTGCGCCGGAGATCCGCATCGGCGTGTCGCACGTGCCGCGCTGGCTCGGCGCGCGCAGCGCGGTGGCCGCCGGCCTCGTCGCATACAACATCGAAAAGTACGTGCGCAAGACGCTGCACCCGACGCTCGGGCGCACGCTCGGCTTTCGGCCCGAATTCGTGCGCGCGCAGGCCTGCATGCACGTCGACGAACTCGCTGACCTGATCCTGCAGTCGTCCTGCACGCCGCCGTTCACGCCGGTACTGCGGCGCGGCGGCCGGCCGGTGCTCGACGGCGGGATGGTCGACAACGTGCCGGTCGATGCGCTCGACCCGTCGCCGGGCGACGTGCTGGTGCTCGTCACGCGGCTGTATCCACGTCCGCAGATGTTCACGGTCGCGCATGGCGACCAGCGGCGGCTGTATGTGCAGCCGTCGAGCAAGGTGCCGATTTCGAGCTGGGATTACACGAGCCCGTCGCAGATGCGGCATGCGTACGATCTCGGGCGGCGCGACGGCGAGCACTTTCTCACGCGCGTCGGCGCGATGACGGGCGGCCGCGTGGCCGCCTGACGAACGATCGGGAAGGGAGTAAAGGGCAAAAGGGGCCGCGCGACGCGCGCAGCCCGTGCGATCAGCGCTTGCGGATCGGCGTCAGCGCTTCCGGGTTGGCGACGCTCGACATGTCGCCGTCGTCGAACGCGAGAATGTTGCGGAATGCGGCACTGAAATACAGCTCGTAGCTTTCGCGTTCGACGTAGCCGATGTGCGGCGTGCAGATCACGTTTTCCATCCGCAGCAGGCTGTAGCCCTGCAGGATCGGCTCGCTTTCGAACACGTCGATCGCGACCATCCCCGGACGGTTGTGCGACAGCGCGTTGACGAGCGCGTTTTCCTCGAGCAGCTCGGCGCGGCTCGTGTTGACGAGCAGCGACGTCGGCTTCATCCGCATCAGGTCTTCCTGCTTCACGATCCCGCGCGTGTCGTCGTGCAGGCGCAGGTGCAGCGACAGCACGTCGCTCTGTTCGAACAGCGCCTCGCGGCTGTCGGCGGCCGTGTAGCCGTCGGCGCGCGCGGCTTCGAGCGAATGCTCGCGGCCCCAGATCAGCACGTTCATCCCGAACGCCTTGCCGTAGCCGGCGACGAGCCGGCCGATTTTGCCGTAGCCCCAGATGCCGAGCGTCTGGCCGCGCAGCACCTGACCGAGGCCGAAGTTCGGCGGCATCGCCGACGTCTTCAAGCCCGACTGCTGCCAGGCGCCCTGCTTCAGGTTCGCGACGTATTGCGGGATGCGGCGCTGGGCGGCCATCACGAGCGCCCAGGTCAGCTCGGCCGGCGCGACCGGCGAACCGGTGCCTTCGAGCACCGCGACGCCGCGATCGGTACACGCGTCGAGATCGATGTGGCTCGACACGCGGCCGGTCTGGCTGATCATGCGCAGGTTCGGCAGCTTGGCCAGTAGCTGGGACGTAATCGGGGTCCGTTCACGAATCAGCACGAGCGCCTCGACTTCGGCCAGACGGCTGGCGAGCTGTCCGAGGCCGCGCACCGTATTGTTGAAGACCTTTACGTCGTGGCCGGCGAGCATCTCGAAGCAGTTCAGCTTGCGGACGGCGTCCTGGTAGTCGTCGAGGATGGCAATTTTCATGGTGAACGGGGTGTCGCGCGTTGAAAGCGGCAAGGGCGGCGGCGCAGCTTGCGCGGCCGTCTCGCCCGGCCGGGGCCGACATGATGCAACGTCGGCCGCCTTGGTGGTGTCTTTTTAACAGGTTGTTACGCTCCGCCGCAATCGGCCCTGCCGCCCCCGGCGCCGCTCCCGGCCCGTGCAAACGGGTGCGCTGTTGTGTCGCATCAAACACGTCCTTTCTGATTCGGCCGTTTACTCGCCGAGGTTCACCCAATTGTTGCTTCAAGCAGAATAATTGGATCAAGTATCCGCAGAAGGCGAGGATTTTTGACTATTTTTATCGTCAACCGGCGCCTTGTTGAGCAACTCTGCATCATTTCCGCTGTCGTAGGAGAATTACGCATTTGCTTCATCTTTTTGAAGTTGTAACAGCGGCAGGAGTCGTTTATGGATCATTTGCAGTCGATGCGCGTGTTCGTCAAGGTTGCAGATCTCGGCAGTTTCGCGCGGGCCGCGAGCGCAATGGATATCTCCAACGCGGTCGCGACGCGCCACGTCGCCGATCTGGAAGGCCGGCTCGGCACGCGTTTGCTTAACCGCACCACGCGCAGCCTCTCCCTGACGGAGTCGGGTCAGGTTTATCTGGAGCGTGCCCGCCAGATCCTCGACGAGCTCGAGGACGTCGAGCAGATGGTCGTCGCACGCAATCACGAGCCGGTCGGCACGCTGCGCATCGTCGCGCCGGTCGTGTTCGGCCTGCACAACCTCGCGCCCGTGCTGCAGTCGTACACGGAGAATTTCCCGAAAGTGGTGCCGGATCTCACGCTGGTCGACCGACAGGTCGATCTGGTCGAGGAAGGCTTCGACGTCGGCATCGTCGTCACGCGCCAGATGCGTAGCGCGAGCATCGTCACCCGGCGTCTGACCACCGGCTGCATGACCGTGTGCGCGACGCCCAGCTATCTGGAGAAGCACGGCGTGCCGATTCATCCGGAGCAGCTCGCCGAGCACCCGGCCCTGAGCCTGCCGACCGAATACTGGGGCGACGAGCGCGTGTTCACGGGGCCGGACGGCGAAGTGCGCGTGCGCCCGACCAACGTGATCGTCGCGAACAACACCGCGATGCTGCGCCAGTTCGCGTTGCTCGGGATGGGCGTCGCGATCCTGCCGAGCTACCTGATCGGCAGCGACATCGCGCGCGGCGCGCTCGTGCGGCTGCTGCCGGATTTCCGGCTGCCGCAGGTCGAGATCAACATCGCGTACCCGAGCCGGCGCCATCTGCCGGCGAAGGTGCGGACGTTCATCGATCACCTCGTCGAGCATTTCAGCCACTCGACCGACGCGACGATGGGCGAACAATGGGCCGCGCAGAGCGCGCCGCCGATCGGTGTCGAGATGCGTGCCGAGCCGCTCCCCGAATCGACCGGTCCGAACCTGCAGCCGCGTGTGGCGCGCTCGCCGCGCACGCGCGTGGCGATGCCGTCGCCGCTGTAACGGGGCGGCGCCCGGTAGCGTTACGGTCGGCGCAAATAAAAAACGCGGATCGATCGATCCGCGTTTTTTCATGGCTGCGTGCCGGCGCCGGGCACGCTCGATGCGGCGCCCGGCGGCCGGGCCGTCACGAACCCGTCTTGCGCGCCGTCGTCTTGCGGGCGGCGGTCTTGCGTGCCGGCGCCGGTTTCTCTTCGGCGCCTTCGGTCACGGTTTCGGCATCCTTCGTCGCCGATTTGGCCGTCTTCTTCGCGGCGGCCGCCTTCGGTTCCTTCTTCTCGAACTCGAAGCCGATCTTGCCGTCCGGCTGCTTCACGAGGAACGCCTTGAAGTTGCGGCCGGTACGCGACGACTTGAAGCCCGGCAGCAGATCCGTACGGCCGTCGGCCAGCAGCTTGCCCATCTGCTCGCGCGTGATTTCCTGCTGCAGGATCACCTTGCCGGAGCGGAAGTCGCAGGTCTTCGGGTTCGCGACCGAGTGCTCGCACACGTAGCTCATCCCGTGCTCGAACACGCGGCCCTTGCACTTCGGGCACGCGCCGACCGGTTCCTGCGCGGAGAAGTCGGGCGCTTCGCCTTCCTCGCCGCCCTGGTCCTGGCCGAAATCGAACTCGAGCTTGTAGTTCTTCGTCTCGTCGTCGAAGGACAGCTTGAGGATCGCCGAGAACGGGCGGCCCATCTTGCTGCGGAACCCGGACAGCGGCCCGATTTCCTTCTTCTGCAGCAGTTCTTCGACTTCCGGGATCTCGAATTGCCGGCTGCCCGGGATCTTCGAGATCGAGAAGTCGCACTTCGTGCACGCGAAGCGGCGGTAGTTCTCCTTCACCTGGCCGCCGCAGTTCGGGCACGGCGTCTGAAGGGTCGCGTAGTCGCCGGGAATCGTGTCGGAATCGTATTCCTTCGCGCGCTTGACGATCTGCTGCGTCATGCGGGCGATTTCCTGCATGAACGCGTCGCGGCCGAGATTGCCGCGCTCCATCTGCGACAGCTTGTATTCCCATTCGCCGGTGAGCTCGGGCGCGGTGAGTTCCTTCACGCCGAGGCCGCGCAGCAGCGTCATTAGCTGGAACGCCTTCGCGGTCGGGATCAGTTCGCGGCCTTCGCGCAGCAGGTACTTCTCGCCGAGCAGGCCTTCGATGATCGCCGCGCGCGTCGCCGGCGTGCCGAGGCCCTTGGCGGCCATCGCCTCGCGCAGCTCGTCGTCCTCGACCAGCTTGCCCGCGCCTTCCATCGCGGACAGCAGCGTCGCTTCCGAGTAGCGTGCGGGCGGCTTCGTCACGAGTGCGACGGCGGCGATTTCGTCCGTTTTCACCTTCTCGTCCTTCTGCACCGGCACGAGGTTCGCGTCCGCGCCTTCGGCGTCGCGGCCGTACACCTGCAGCCAGCCCGGCTCGACCAGCACCTTGCCCTCGGTCTTGAAGTGATGGCCGGCGACTTCGGTGATCCGCGTCGTCACGCGGAATTCGGCCGCCGGGAAGAACACCGCGAGGAAGCGCTTCACGACCAGGTCGTACAGCTTCTGCTCCGGTTCGGACAGCGACTTCGGCGCCTGCAGCGTCGGGATGATGGCAAAGTGGTCGCTGATCTTCGAGTTGTCGAAGATCCGCTTGTTCGGCTTCACCCAGCCCTTGTCGAGCACCTGCTTCGCATGCGGCAGGTAGTTGTTGCTTTCCTTGAGCATCTCGAGCGTGGACTGGACCGTCGACAGGTAGTCTTCCGGCAGCGCGCGCGCGTCGGTACGCGGGTAGGTCAGCACCTTGTGCTTTTCATACAGCGCCTGCGCGAGGCCGAGCGTGTTCTTCGCGGAGAAGCCGAAGCGCCCGTTCGCCTCGCGCTGCAGGCTCGTCAGGTCGAACAGCAGCGGCGACAGTTGCGTCGACGGCTTCGATTCCTCGGACACCGTGCCGACCTGGTCGCGGCAGGCGGCGACGATCGTTTCGGCGGCCGGCAGGCTCCACAGGCGGGAGTCGCGCTTTTCCGGATCGAATTCGTCGCGCTTGAATTTGGGGTCGTACCACTTGCCTTCGTAGAAGCCGCCCGCGCACGCGAATTCGGCCTTCACTTCCCAGTAGTCGCGCGGGACGAAGCGGCGGATTTTCTCTTCGCGTTCGACGACGATCGACAACGTTGGCGTCTGAACGCGGCCGACGGTGGTCAGGAAGAAGCCGCCGCCCTTGCTGTTGAACGCGGTCATCGCGCGGGTGCCGTTGATCCCGACGAGCCAGTCGGCTTCCGAGCGGCAGCGTGCGGCGTCGGCGAGCGGCTGCATGTCCGAGTCGCTGCGCAGGTTCGCGAAACCGTCGCGGATCGCCTGCGGCGTCATCGATTGCAGCCAGAGCCGCTGGACCGGCTGCTTCGCCTTCGCGTGCTGCGCGATCAGGCGGAAAATCAGCTCGCCTTCGCGCCCCGCGTCACATGCATTGATCAGGCGGTCGACGTCCTTGCGCTTCATCAGCTTCGTGAGGACCTTCAGGCGCGACTCGCTTTTTGCGATCGGGTTCAGGTCGAAATGCGGGGGGATGACGGGTAGATGCGCGAAGCTCCATTTCCCGCGCTTGACCTCGTACTCCTCCGGGGCGGCGATTTCCAGCAGGTGGCCGACAGCGGACGAAAGAACGAAATCGTCGCTCTCGTAATACTCGTCATGCTTGGTAAAGCCGCCCAAAGCGCGTGCGATGTCGTTCGCGACAGAAGGCTTTTCCGCAATGATCAGTGCTTTGGACATGACAGGTGTGTGTTGGTAGACCGGGTTCGCCGGTGTAGGTCCCTTTTACGACCGCTTTATAGCACACGCCGCAGCGACGGCGGCTCAGCGTGTAAAAAGCGGCTCATCATAGAGGGGGGCCGCAACGGCGGCAAGCGCCGGGCGCGGCGGCGCGCGCAAACCCGCGCCAAACCGCCGCGCCGGCCCGCGAATTCAGGCTTCGACGTTCAGGACGTCGCGCAATTTCGGTGCGTGCGGCGCACCAGGCACCGCGCTCAGGTCGGACAGCATGCGCTCGACGATCGCCGCGTGCGGCAGCACCGTGCCGAAGAAGCGTGCGGTGTGCGCATCCTCGATCAGGATGGTCGGGAAGTTCTCGACGTCGAGATCGTCGAGCCGGTCGGCATGGGTTTCGATGTCGATCCACGCGAAGCAGGCGTCCGGATGCGCGTCGGCGAGCTGGTCGAAGGCGGTCCGGTAGTCGCGGCACGTGCCGCACCAGTCGGCGCACAGGCACGCGACCAGCAACGTGCCGGGATCGGCGAGGCGCTCGGCGATCCGATCTGCGTCGGTGTCGAGATTCAGCGCGGGCATGGCATTCCTTGGGTAGCGTCGGCGGCCGGGCCGCCCCTATGCCGGGGAATGTAGCACGCCCCGCGCGGACGGGGTGGGCGCCGCATCAAGCTGCGCGAAGCGTCCGCCGGGGACACTGGCGACGCGGCCGGCCAGCTCCAGCGCGAGCAGCGCGCCATGCAGCACGTCGTCGGACAGGCCGCTGTGCTCGGCGAGCCATTCATACGTCACGGGCCCGTATCCCAGCGCGGCGAGCACTGCCTGTTCCGACGGGTTGCCCGGTGGCCGGGCTTCGATGCGAGGGGGCGGCGGCGCGCCCGCGACGGCGCGATCCGTTGGCGCGACGCCGGCAGCTTCGGGTTCGCGAATCGCACCGGCGTTCTCGCCCCGGTTGCCGGCCCGCGTCGCGCCGCCCGTTGCGCGCGCGGCCGGCTCGCCCAGCCCGTATTCCTCGAGCACGTCGAGCGGCGCCGCGGTGAGCTTTGCGCCGTCGCGGATCAGCGCGTGGCAGCCCTGCGCGAGCGGGGCGTGGATCGAACCGGGCATCGCGAACACATCGCGCCCCAGTTCGTTCGCGAGCCGCGCGGTGATCAGCGAGCCCGAGCGCGGGGCGGCCTCGACGACGAGCGCGCCGATCGCCAGCGCGGCGATCAGCCGGTTGCGCTGCGGGAAATGCGCGGCGCGGGCCGGCGTGCCGAGCGGCCATTCCGACACGATCGCGCCGTGCGCGGCGATTTCGTGGGCGAGCGCACGGTGCCGCGCCGGATAGACGAGATCGGCGCCCGTCGCGATCACCGCGACGGTGCCCGACCGGCCGTCGAGCCCGCCACGATGCGCGGCGCCGTCGATCCCGAGCGCGAGGCCCGAGACGATCGTGAGGCCCGCGTCGGACAACGCGTGGGCGAAGTGCGCGGCGTCGGCGAGCCCTTGCGGCGTCGCATGGCGGCTGCCGACGATGGCGAGGCCGTGTGCGTGCAGCAGGTCGAGCCGCCCCTTTACATATAGCAGCGGCGGCGGATCGTGCAGGTCGCGCAGCCGCGGCGGGTAGGCCGGGTCGCTCAGCGTGACGAGCCCGTTGCCCGGCCCGTCGAGCCACGCGAGCACGGCGCGGGTGCGCGTGTCGAGATCGTCGCGCTCGCTTGCGCGCACGGCCTGCGCGGCGGCGGGGCTGCTCACGGCGGCGATGGCTTCGTCGGACGCGCGCAGCAACGCCGCCGGCGAGCCGAATGCCGCGAGCAGCGCCTGTAGCACGGCGGCCGAGAGGCCGGGCGCATGCGCGAGCTGCAGCCAGGCGCGCAGCGCGGCGGGCGTCAGCGCTTGCGGGGACATGAGGCGGCCCTCGAATGCGGCGTCCAGCGGAGCGCGTGGCGCCATGATAAAATTTTCATCATCCGAAATACTCGACAGGGCCGTGCGCGCAGGCGCCCGGCCGATTGCAGGAGGCGCGATCCGCGGCATTGATATGCCACGCATCCGCCTCATCTTCATTGCATCCCGGCGGCGGCGCCAGCCGGCCGGATGGCCGATGCGGCGCGCCGCTCCACCGAATACCGAACACCATGGCTTTGCTCAATATTCTTCATTACCCCGACAAGCGGCTGCACAAGGTCGCGAAGCCCGTCGACAAGGTCGACGACCGGATCCGCAAGCTCGTCGCCGACATGGCCGAGACCATGTACGCGGCGCCCGGCATCGGCCTGGCAGCCACCCAGGTCGACGTGCACGAGCGCGTGATCGTGATCGACGTCTCCGAGGAGAAGAACGAGCTGCGCGCGTTCATCAACCCGGAAATCGTGTGGTCGAGCGACGCGAAGCAGACCTACGAGGAAGGCTGTTTGTCGGTGCCCGGCATCTACGACGAAGTCGAACGTCCCGACCACGTGCGCGTGCGCGCGCTCAACGAGCAGGGCGAGACGTTCGAGCTCGACTGCGAAGGGTTGCTCGCGGTGTGCGTCCAGCACGAGATGGATCACCTGATGGGCCGCGTGTTCGTCGAATACCTGTCGCCGCTCAAGCAGACGCGTATCAAGACGAAGATGAAGAAACTCGAACGCGCGATGTGATGCGCGTGCGCCCAGCCCGACCCCGAACGCTGTCATGACCCATACGTTGCGCGTGATTTTTGCCGGTACGCCGGAATTCGCCGCGGCCGCTCTTGCCGCGATCCACGAGGCCGGTTTCCCGGTGCCGCTCGTGCTCACCCAGCCCGATCGCCCGGCCGGGCGCGGGATGAAACTCCAGGCGAGCGCGGTGAAGCGCTACGCCGTCGAGCACGGGATGACCGTCGCGCAGCCGCCGTCGCTGCGCCGCGCGGGCAAGTACCCGGCGGAGGCGGCCGACGCGATCGAGCTGCTGCGCACGACGCCGCACGACGTGATGGTGGTGGCCGCGTACGGCCTGCTGCTGCCGCAGGAAGTGCTCGACATCCCGCGCGCCGGCTGCATCAACATCCACGCGTCGCTGCTGCCGCGCTGGCGCGGCGCCGCGCCGATCCATCGTGCGATCGAGGCCGGCGACGCCGAGACGGGCGTTACGCTGATGCAGATGGACGTTGGCCTCGACACCGGCGCGATGATCGAGGAGGCGCGCCTCGCGATCGCGCCCGACGATACGACCGCGACGCTGCACGACCGGCTCGCCGCCGACGGCGCGCGGCTGATCGTCGACGCGCTCGTGCGGCTCGAGCGCGACGGCACGCTGCCGGCGACGCCGCAGCCGGCCGACGGCGTGACCTACGCGGAAAAGATCGGCAAGCACGAAGCGGCGCTCGACTGGCGCAAGCCGGCCGACGTGCTCGCGCGTCAGGTGCGTGCGTTCGATCCGTTCCCGGGCGGCGTCGCGACGCTCGACGGCGCGGCCATCAAGCTGTGGGCGGCCGAGCCCGTGGCGGCGCCGGCCACGATTGCCGACGCGGCGCCCGGCACGATCGTCGAAGCCGCGCCGGAAGGCGTGGTGGTCGCATGCGGTAGCGGCGCGCTGCGCGTGACCCAGTTGCAGAAACCGGGCGGCAAGCGGCTGCCCGCGCGAGAATTCCTCGCCGGTTCGCCGCTCGCCGCCGGCCAGCGGTTCGCGCTGCCCGACGTGGACTGACACGGCCCGAGCGTCATTCGACCCGGTCCGCCGGCCCGGCGCAACTGGCCGGACGGCCGAGTCGCGCGGGGCGGCAGGCGCGCGTAGAATTTCCCTGCGCTCTCCAGTTTCGAGGTTTTCATGTTCGGCATCACCCATTTCGGCTTCTTCGTGTTCGCGGTTTTCCTGCTGAACATCACGCCCGGTCCCGATACGGCCTACATCGTCGGCCGCAGCGTCGCGCAGGGGCGCGGCGCGGGGCTGATGTCGGCGTTCGGCATTTCGGCCGGCTGCTGCGTCCATGCGCTCGCCTGCGCGTTCGGCCTGACCGCGCTGCTGGCCGCGTCGGCAACCGCGTTCACGGTGATCAAGCTGGTCGGCGCCGCGTACCTGATTTATCTCGGCGTGCGGATGATCATCGCGAAGCAGGCCGCCGCGCCGTCGGGCGCCGAAGCCGCGCAGGCCGCGGCCGCCAAGCCGCTGCGCCAGCTGTTCATGCAGGGTTTCTGGACCAACGTGCTGAATCCGAAGGTCGTGCTGTTCTTCGTGTCGTTCTTTCCGCAGTTCGTATCGGCCGACAGCCCGCACAAGGCCTGGGCGTTCCTGACCCTCGGCGCGGTGTTTGTCGCGATGAGCACGGTCTGGACGAGCGTGGTCGCGTGGGTGGCGGGCAGCGTCACGCAGCGCTTTTCCGGCAAGCCGGGCGTCAGGAAGTGGCTCGACCGCACGGTCGGCAGCGCTTTCGTCGGGCTCGGCCTTCGTCTCGCCGCTTCGCAACGCTGAGATTGAATTTTTCCGGCAAGACCTTATCTAACAAATCGCTTACAATTTTCCGCCGTGCGCTGTGATGCGCGGCGGGTCCCCTGACGGATAAGGAGTGGGTATGTTCAATTGGGTCAAAACGGCGATGCTGATGGCCGCGATCACGGCCCTGTTCATCGTGATCGGCGGGATGATCGGCGGCTCGCGCGGCATGACGATCGCGCTGCTGTTCGCGCTCGGCATGAATTTCTTCTCGTACTGGTTCTCGGACAAGATGGTGCTGCGCATGTACAACGCGCAGGAAGTCGACGAGAACACGGCACCGCAGTTCTACCGGATGGTGCGCGAGCTGGCCACGCGCGCGAACCTGCCGATGCCGCGCGTCTACCTGATCAACGAGGATGCGCCGAACGCGTTCGCGACGGGCCGCAACCCGGAGCACGCGGCGGTCGCCGCGACGACGGGCATCCTGCGCGTGCTGTCGGAGCGCGAGATGCGCGGCGTGATGGCGCACGAGCTCGCGCACGTGAAGCACCGCGACATCCTGATCTCGACGATCACCGCGACGATGGCGGGCGCGATCTCGGCGCTCGCGAACTTCGCGATGTTCTTTGGCGGGCGCGACGAGAACGGCCGGCCGGCCAACCCGATCGCCGGTATCGCGGTCGCGTTGCTCGCGCCGATCGCCGGCGCGCTCATCCAGATGGCGATTTCGCGGGCCCGCGAGTTCGAGGCCGACCGCGGCGGCGCGCAGATTTCCGGCGATCCGCAGTCGCTCGCCACCGCGCTCGACAAGATCCATCGCTATGCGGCGGGCATCCCGTTCCAGGCGGCCGAAGCGCATCCGGCCACCGCGCAGATGATGATCATGAATCCGCTGCACGGCGGCGGTCTGCAGAACCTGTTCTCGACGCACCCGGCCACCGAGGAGCGCATCGCGCGCCTGATGGAGATGGCGCGCACCGGCCGCTTCGAGTGACGCTTGGCGACCCGCGCGGCCGTTGCCGCGCGGGGTCGCTTCGCCACCCCGCATGCTTCGCGCTGCGGGGTGTTTCATTTGTGCGCGCCGTAAAGGGGCCAAAGGGGCAGCATGGCCGCACGCTACAATGCGCGGTTTGGGATCGCCGGGCCAACTGGCGGTTGCGATCCCGCCGTTTGCCGCACCCGTTTGCCGCACCCGATTGCTCGCACCCGATTGCTCGCGCCTGTTTGCCGCGCCTGTTTGCCGATTCCGCACCGATGACACGACCCCGTTCTTCCGCTTCGACTTCCTCCGGCCGCCCGGCGCGCCTGGCTGCGCTGCACCTGGCGCCCGATTCGCTCGGCTTCGCGCTCGACGCGGCCGCGCAGGCGGTCGATGCGGTGCGACGCGGCACCGCGTTGCCGGCGGCATTGTCGGCGGTATTCGCGCAGATGCCATCCGGTGCGCAGCCACTCGCGCGCGGCGCGACGCAGGACGTCGCCTATCGGACGATGCGCCGCCTCGGCAGCGCGGACTGGCTGATCGGCAAGTTCGTCAGCAAGGCGCCGCCCGCGCACGTGCACGCGGTGCTCGCCGGTGCGTTCGCGCTGCTGCTCGACCCGGCGGACGAGGCCGCGTACCCGGCGTTCACGGTGGTCGACCAGGCCGTCACCGTCATCGGCGCGCGGCGCGAATTCGCGTTCGCGAAGGGGATGGTCAACGCGGTGCTGCGCCGTTTCCTGCGCGAGCGCGACGCACTCGTCGCCGCGATGCAGGACGACCCGGTCGCGCGCTGGAACTACCGCGCGTGGTGGGTCGATGCGGTGAAGCGTGCATGGCCCGACGCGTGGCAGGCGATTCTCGCGGCCGGCGAGCGTCAGGGGCCGCTGACGCTGCGCGTGAATGCGCGCCGCGTGAGCGTCGACGCGTATCTCGACACGCTGCGCGCGAATGGAATCGAAGCGACCGCAATCGGCCGGCATGCGGTGCGACTCGCGTCGGCGCTGCCGGTCGAACGCATTCCGGGCTTCGCCGACGGCGTGGTGTCGGTGCAGGACGCCGGCGCGCAGCTCGCGGCCGAATGGCTCGGCGCGCGCGACGGCATGCGCGTGCTCGATGCGTGCGCGGCGCCCGGCGGCAAGACGGGCCATATTCTCGAACTCGCCGATGCGGACGTCGTGGCGCTCGAAAGCGACGCGACGCGCGCCGCGCGGATCGGCGAGAATCTCGTGCGCCTGTCGCTCGCCGCGAACGTGTGCGTCGGCGACGCCGGCGCGCCGGACGCGTGGTACGACGGGCGTCCGTTCGATCGCATCCTGGCCGACGTGCCGTGCTCGGCGTCCGGCATCGTGCGGCGGCACCCCGACATCCGCTGGCTGCGCCGCGAGGCCGACATCCCGGCGCTGGTCGCGGAGCAGCGGCGCATCCTGTCCGCGCTGTGGCCGCTCGTGAAACCGGGCGGCGAACTGCTTTACGTGACCTGCTCGATCTTCCCCGAGGAAGGCGAAGGGCAGGCCCGCTGGTTTGAAGCGGCCTGTGAAGATGCGGTACGATTGGACGCCCCCGGCCAACTGCTGCCGGGCGGCGTGCAGGGACGGGCGGCCGCCGGCGCACTCGACCAGAACACCGATCACGACGGATTTTTCTACGCGCGGTTTCAGAAACGGTGACGATCAAACACCTTTTTCCCTTTCGGCTCGCGGCCGTCTTGCTGGTCGCGTTGACGCTGTGTCTGGCCGTCGTCCGGCCGGCGCATGCCGAATCGATCGCCGTGCAGCGCGCGTCGCTCCAGTCCGACGGAAGCGGCTGGAGCCTCGACGCACGGTTCGACTTCGAGCTGAATCCGAACCTCGAGGATGCCGTCAACAAGGGCATCCCGCTTTACTTCACGACCGACTTCGAGCTGAGCCGCGCGCGCTGGTATTGGTTCGACGAGCAGCCGGTGGCGGTCACGCAGACGATCCGCCTGTCGTTCCAGCCGCTCACGCGCGAGTACCGCGTGTCGACGGGCGGCCTGCAGCTCGGCTTTCCGTCGCTGAAGGATGCGCTCGCGGTGGTCCGGCACATCACGTCGTGGCACGTGATCGACCGCAACCAGGTGCGCGCGGGCGAAACCTACACGGCGTCGGTGCGCATGCAGCTCGATACGGCGCTGATGCCGAAGCCGTTCCAGGTCGATGCCGTGAACAACCGCGACTGGACGCTCGGGTCGGACTGGAAGCGCTTCAACTTCACGGTGACCGAACGTGCTAAATAAAGTACGCCGCGCGGCCAGCGGGAAGAGCCTCCTGATCCGCGTGATCGTCTCGACGGTCGCGCTGACCGCGCTGCTGCTGCTCGTGCTGCTCGCGGCCGCGAGCGCGAACACCGAATTCTTCGACCGCTACTACTCGTGGCTGTACGCGACGAACATCGTCGTCGCGCTCGTGTTCCTGCTCGTGGTGCTCGGGCTGATCGGGATGATCGTCGTGCGCCTGAGGAAGGGCAAGTTCGGCACGCGGCTGCTCGCGAAGCTCGCGGTGTTCTTCGCGCTCGTCGGTGTGGTGCCGGGCGGGATCATCTACATCGTGTCGTACCAGTTCGTGTCGCGCAGTATCGAATCGTGGTTCGACGTGAACGTCGAGACGGCGCTGACGGCCGGCCTGAACCTCGGCCGCGGGATGCTCGATGCGTCGCTGTCCGATCTGCAGACGAAGGCGCGGCTGATGTCCGACCAGCTCGCGAGCGTCGATGCGAACACGAACGGCACGACGCTCACGCTGCTGCGGCTGCGCGACCAGTTCGGCGTGCAGGACGCGACGATCGTCGAGCCGAGCCGCGGCGGCTCGGGTGCCGCGCCCGACCTGCACATCGTCGCGCAGGCGTCGGGCAATTTCGCGGCGCTGATTCCGGACGACCTGCCGACGCCGCTGATGCTGAGCCAGGCACGCGAACACGGCGCGTATGCGGCGATCGAGGGCGAAGTCGACGGCGACCCGCGCGCGCACGGTGCGAAGGGCGCGCTGCGGCTGCGCGTCGTGCGGCCGATTCCCGATGCGACGACGTCGCTGCTGCAGCCGGCGGAGCGGTTCCTGCAGCTCACGCAGCCGGTGCCGCCCGGGCTCGCGCACAATGCGGACGCGGTGCAGCGCGCGTACCGCGAGTACCAGGAAAAGTCGCTCGGCCGCACGGGCCTGCGCAAGATGTACATCGGCACGCTGACGCTCGCGCTGTTTCTCGCGACCTTCATCGCGATGATGCTCGCGCTCGCGCTCGGCCAGCAGCTCGCGCGGCCGCTGTTCCTGCTCGCGCAGGGCACGAAGGAGATCACCGAAGGCGACTACACGCCGAAGCGCGAGATCAAGACGCGCGACGAGCTCGGCTTCCTTACGCAGTCGTTCAACGCGATGACGCGCCAGTTGTCGGAGGCGCGGCTCGCGGTCGAGAAGAACCGCATCGCGCTCGAGCATTCGAAGACGTATCTCGAGAGCATTCTCGCGAACCTGACGGCCGGCGTGTTCGTGCTCGACCGGCAGTTCCGGCTGACGACGGCCAATCGCGGCGCCGAGCGGATCTTCCGGCAGCCGTTCAACTCGCTGATCGGTACGACGCTCGACCGGATCGGCGTGGCCGCCGGGTTCGGCGCGATGGTGCGCAAGGCGTTCGCCGATCGCGAGGCGGCGTCCGACGGCGGCAGCGGCGATCGCGGCCACTGGCAGCAGCAGTTCGCGATCGAGGTGCCGGGCGAAACCGATCCGCTGACGCTGCTCGTGCGCGGCACGCGGCTCGTGTCGACGGTCGAGGGGCAGGCCGACGATCCGCAGACGTCCGGCTACGTCGTCGTGTTCGACGACATCTCCGACGTGATTTCCGCGCAGCGTTCGGTTGCGTGGGGCGAGGTCGCGCGGCGGCTCGCGCACGAGATCAAGAATCCGCTGACGCCGATCCAGCTGTCGGCCGAGCGGCTGCAGATGAAGCTGTCGGACAAACTCTCACCGCCCGACGCGGACGTGCTCAAGCGCGGCGCGACGATGATCGTGAACCAGGTGGCCGCGATGAAGCGGATGGTCGACGATTTCCGCGAATACGCGCGCACGCCGCCGGCGGTGCTCGCGAACCTGCAGTTGAACGAACTGGCGAGCGAGGTGCTCGGGCTGTACGGTGTGGGCGAAGGCAAGAGCTCGATCGTCGCCGAGCTCGCGCCGTCGCTGCCGGTGATTCGCGGCGACGCGACGCAATTGCGCCAGGTGATTCACAACCTGCTGCAGAATGCGCAGGATTCGGTTGCGGAGTCCGCGCATCCGCGTGTGTTGATCGAAACCAAGACAGTAGAATATGGCGACCCCGACGCCGAGGGCAAAACGCGCGTCGCGGTACGTCTGACCGTGTCCGACAACGGGCCCGGTTTTCCGGCACGCATCCTGACCCGCGCGTTCGAGCCTTACGTGACGACGAAGGCGAAGGGCACGGGGCTCGGGCTGGCCACGGTCAAGAAAATCGTTGACGAGCACGGCGCGCGGATCGATCTGCGCAATCGCATGCACGGCGAGACCGTCGAGGGTGCGCAGGTGTCGATCCTGTTCCTGCAGATGGCGAGCGATACGCCAGGCGCCGAACCCGGTGCGCAGGACGGGGCGACTCCCGCCAAGACAAAAGCAAGTGAGCAGACAAAGGCAGCGTAAATGGCAACCATCCTGGTGGTAGATGATGAAATGGGCATCCGGGAATTGCTCTCGGAGATCCTCAGCGATGAAGGACATGTCGTCGAGGCGGCGGAGAACGCGCAGGCCGCGCGGGAATACCGGCTGAATCAGGCGCCCGATCTCGTGCTGCTCGATATCTGGATGCCCGATACCGACGGCGTCACGCTGCTCAAGGAATGGGCGGCGCAGGGGCTGCTGACGATGCCCGTGATCATGATGTCCGGGCACGCGACGATCGATACGGCCGTCGAGGCGACGAAGATCGGCGCGCTCGATTTCCTCGAGAAACCGATCGCGCTGCAGAAGCTGCTGAAGTCGGTCGAGCACGGGCTTGCGCGCGGCGCAGCGCCGGTGTCCGCGAACGCGGCGGCGAAGGCGGGCGGCGGGCAGGCCGCGGGGCCGGCGGCGGTCGCGTCCGCGGCGGCGCTGCCGACGCTCGGCGACGACATGGCGTCGGCGCTCGGCCTCGCGGGCCAGACGGCCGCGATCCCGTTCGACATCCCGTTGCGCGAGGCGCGCGATGCGTTCGAGCGCGCGTACTTCGAATATCACCTCGCGCGCGAGAACGGCAGCATGACGCGCGTCGCGGAGAAGACGGGCCTCGAGCGCACGCACCTGTATCGCAAGCTGAAGCAACTCGGCGTCGAGCTCGGCAAGAAGCCGTCGGAAGGCGCGCTGTAAAAAATTTCGCGAAAGCACTTGCTCGGGGCCGAATAGCTCGATATACTTTCATTCTTCGTTGGCCCGGTAGCTCAGTTGGTAGAGCAGCGGATTGAAAATCCGCGTGTCGATGGTTCGATTCCGTCCCAGGCCACCAGCATTTAAAACCCCAAGAATCGGAAGGTTCTTGGGGTTTTTCGTTTGTGGTGGATATCGCGCGTCGTGAGCGGCGGGCCCGGCAGCATTCGCCGGGGCATGATAAAATCCGTGCCCGCTCAATGACTTAGCGCATCGCTTCATGCGCATGGCAGGCTGCCCGCGGCGCACCTGCCGTGGCGCGCGGCCACGATGCCGCGCGATGAGCGGTAT
The DNA here is from genome assembly GCF_905400185.1 of Burkholderia sola. Classification (NCBI taxonomy): domain Bacteria; kingdom Pseudomonadati; phylum Pseudomonadota; class Betaproteobacteria; order Burkholderiales; family Burkholderiaceae; genus Burkholderia; species Burkholderia sola. Next base: position 3,523,197 of record NZ_FR989675.1, on the reverse strand, counting down.
AAGCGCGCCGCCGCATTCGCGGCCGACCGCGCTGCCTATACTGGTCGGGCCGGCGCAGGCCGGCCGCGTCGGCCGCCCGGTGGCAGCCGGCCTCGGGGCGCAGTGCGACGCGAGCCTACACATTCACGGAGTATCACGGTGATTCGGACAGACGCTAAAGACGGCGCGCTCGTGTTGTTTTCCGGCGGGCAGGACTCCGCCACGTGCGTGGCATGGGCCCTCGAGCGCTACCAGACGGTCGAGACGCTCGGCTTCGATTACGGCCAGCGTCATCGCGTCGAACTCGAGTGCCGCGAAGGCGTGCGCGAAGCGCTGAAGCGCAAGTTTCCGGCGTGGTCGGACCGGCTCGGCGACGATCACATGATCGACCTGTCGGTGCTCGGCGCGATCAGCGATACCGCGATGACGCGCACGATCGAGATCGAGACGACGGCCAACGGCCTGCCGAACACGTTCGTGCCGGGCCGCAACCTGATGTTCATGACGATCGCCGCGGCGATCGCCTATCGCCGCGGGCTGCGCGTGCTGGTCGGCGGGATGTGCGAGACCGATTTCTCCGGCTATCCGGACTGCCGCGACGACACGATGAAGGCGCTGCAGGTCGCGCTGAATCTCGGGATGGATACGCGCATCGTGCTCGAGACGCCGCTGATGTGGCTCGACAAGGCGCAGACCTGGCAGCTCGCCGAACAGCTCGGCGGCAACGCGCTCGTCGAACTGATCCGCGTCGAGACGCACACGTGCTACGTGGGCGAGCGTGCGGAGCTGCACGACTGGGGCTTCGGCTGCGGCGAATGCCCGGCCTGCAAGCTGCGCAAGCGCGGCTACGAGGCCTACCTGAAGGGCGAGCGGGTGACCGAAGCGCCGCTGTGACGCGGCTCGCGCGGGCAGCGCTTGATGGACAACGGATTCTGATCGACAACGAGCGGCGCGAGCCGGACGAAGCACGATGACTTACGCGGTCAAGGAAATTTTCTACACGTTGCAGGGCGAGGGCGCGAATGCGGGCCGGCCGGCCGTGTTCTGCCGGTTCGCCGGCTGCAACCTGTGGTCGGGCCGCGAAGAGGATCGTGCGGAGGCCGTGTGCCGCTTCTGCGATACGGATTTCGTCGGCACCGACGGCGAGAACGGCGGCAAGTTCAAGGATGCCGCCGCGCTCGTCGCGACGATCGCCGGCCTGTGGCCGGACGGCGAAGCGCACCGCTTCGTCGTCTGCACGGGCGGCGAGCCGATGCTGCAGCTCGACCAGCCGCTCGTCGACGCGCTGCATGCGGCCGGCTTCGAGATCGCGATCGAGACCAATGGTTCGCTGCCGGTGCTCGACACGATCGACTGGATCTGCGTGAGCCCGAAGGCCGATGCGCCGCTCGTCGTCACGAAGGGCAACGAACTGAAGGTCGTCGTGCCGCAGGACAACCAGCGGCTCGCCGACTACGCGAAGCTCGATTTCGAGTATTTTCTCGTGCAGCCGATGGACGGCCCGTCGCGCGACCTCAACACGAAGCTCGCGATCGACTGGTGCAAGCGTCATCCGCAGTGGCGGCTGTCGATGCAGACCCACAAATATCTGAACATTCCCTGAGCCACGGCCTTTGACATCGTGCTGATTACCCGAAAACTCGAATTCGACGCGGGCCACCGCATTCCCGATCACCGCAGCCAGTGCAGGAACCTGCACGGCCATCGCTACGTGCTCGAAATCACGCTGCGCGGCGATCTCGTCGATACCGAGGGCGCGCCCGACCGCGGCATGGTGATGGATTTCGCCGACGTGAAGGCGCTCGCGATGGAGCACCTCGTCAGCAAGTGGGACCACGCGTTCCTGGTCTATGCGCGCGACGACGTCGTGCGCTCGTTCCTCGAGCAGATGGCCGACCACAAGACCGTCGTGATCGACCGGATCCCGACCGTCGAGAACCTCGCGGCGATCGCGTTCGACCGCCTCGCGAACGTGTACGACGCGCACTACGGCGTGAACCTGCGCCTCGAGCGCGTGCGCTTGTACGAAACGCCGAACTGCTGGGCCGACGTCGAGCGCCAGTCCGGCCGCTGATCCTGCCTGCACCGGCAGCCCCGCCGTCCGGCGCGGGCTGCCCGTCACCGCGCCTGGCGGTGTCGCCTCCCGCCGTCCCGCGCCGGTACGGCTTCCCCCGTCTGTTCCCGCATCGAGCACCCCGCCGCGCTATGATCGTCGTGCGGCACCGAAAAACGCGCGCGTGGGCGATCGCGCGGCCCGCGCTGTCAGATCGGCCGTCCCGGTCCGACTCACGTTCTGCGGCGCGCGGTCTGCGGCCGCCGCCATGCTTCGATTGCTTGGGCGGTGCGCGTTTCGCTTCGCCTGTTGCTTGTCCCGTTCGATTGCCGTTCCGTTCCGGAGGCCGTATCGATGAGCACGCTCACCAATTCCCTCAAACAACGCCTGCGCGACGGTGACGAGCCGCTGTACGGCCTGTGGCTGTCGCTCGGCAGCGACTCGGCCGCGGAAGCGCTTGCGCATGCCGGTTACGACTGGCTCTGCATCGACATGGAGCATGCGCCGAACGACAGTCGCGACGTGGCATCGCAACTGCGCGCGATCGCCGCGGCGCACCTGCCGAGCGAGCCGGTCGTGCGCGTGCCGGCGCGCGAGCCGTGGCTCGTGAAGCGCGCGCTCGACGCCGGCGCGCGCACGCTGATGTTCCCGTGTATCGAGTCGCCCGACGACGCCGCGCACGCGGTGCGGCTCACGCGCTTCCCGTCGCCGGAATCGCCGGACGGGCTGCGCGGCGTGGCCGGCATGGTGCGCGCGGCGGCATTCGGCATGCGCCGCGACTATCTGCAGACGGCGAATGCGCAAGTCGCGGTGGTCGTGCAGGTCGAATCGGCGCGCGGCGTCGACGAAGTCGAGCGGATCGCGGCGACGCCCGGCGTCGATTGCCTGTTCGTCGGCCCGGCCGATCTCGCGGCGAGCCTCGGGCATCTCGGCGATATCCGCCACCCGGACGTCGAAACCGCGATGGCGCGCGTGCTCGCGGCCGGCAAGCAGGCGGGCGTCGCGGTCGGCATCTTCGCCGGCGATACGGCGGCCGCGCGCCAGTATCGCGACGCCGGATACCGGATGATTACCGTATCGGCCGACGTGAGCTGGCTGTTGCGCGCGACGCGGCAGGCGTTGCAGGAGGTACGGTCATGAACGGAGCAGACGCTGCGTGCCGCAGGCGGGTGCGGATCGGGGCGATGGTCGGGCTGTGGGCCGTGTGGATGGCGGCCGCCGCGCAGGGCGTGCCGCAAGCGAAGCCCGATCCGGCGCGCGAGACGCAATCGGCGGTCGCCGACTACAACGCCGGCGACTATCGCGCGGCGCTCGTGCAGTTCCACGATGCGGCCGAGCGCGGCGATCGCCTCGCGCAGTTCAACTACGCGATGATGCTGCTGACGGGCGAAGGCGTGACGGCGAACATCGACGAAGGGGTGCGCTGGCTCAAGCGCGCGGCGGACGCGAACATGTCGCACGCGCAGTACGTGTACGGCCGGATGTTCGACGACGGCGAGTTCGTCGCGCGCAACCCGGCAGAAGCGCATCGCTGGTTCCTGCGGGCCGCGAAGCAGGGGCATGTGCAGGCCGAGCTGTCGCTCGCAAACCAGTTCCTCGACGGGCGCGGTACGCCGCGCGACAACCGGCAGGCGTTCACGTGGTACAAGCAGGCCGCCGACGCCGGCGATCCCGTCGCGCAGTACGTGACCGCGTCGTTCTACGAGCGCGGCGGCGACGGCGTCGCGCAGAACCTGAACATCGCGCGCGCGTATTACGCGGCGGCGGCCGCGCAGGGCGACGAGACGGCCGGGCTGAAATTCAAGGAGTTGAGCGCGCGGCTGAAGGCGCCGACGCCGGCATCGGGCGCCGGCGCGGTGCAGCCAGGCAAGCCGTACGCGCCGCCGCAGTAAGCGGCCTGGCCCAATGAAAAACGGCGCCGGGGCGCCGTTTTCGTGTGTCGCGGGGCAGGCCGCGCGGTCAGCTCTTCATCAGCCGCCGCTGCCGCCCGACGCTCATGATCATCCCGATCGCGATGCCGAGCGTCGTGAGCGCGGTGCCGCCGTAGCTCATGAACGGCAGCGGCACGCCGACGACCGGCAGCACGCCGCTCACCATCCCGATGTTGACGAACGCGTAGACGAAGAACGCGAGCGTGAGCGAGCCCGCGAGCAGCCGGCCGAACTGCGTCGCGCCCTGCGCGGCGATGTAGAGGCCGCGTGCGATCAGTGCCATGTACAGCGTCAGCAGCACGAGCCCGCCGGCGAGCCCCCATTCCTCGGAGAACACCGCGAAGATGAAGTCGGTGTGCTTTTCCGGAATGAATTCGAGGTGCGCCTGCGTGCCTTTCAGGTAGCCCTTGCCGAGCGCGCCGCCCGAGCCGATCGCGATCACGGCCTGGATCGTGTGGAAGCCCTTGCCGAGCGGGTCGGACGTGGGGTCGAGCAGTGTGCACACACGGTGCTTCTGGTAGTCGTGCATCAGCGGCCACTGCACTTCGGGCTGGCAGATGCGTTCCTCGAACACGGCGATCGAGCCGACCGCGATCACGCCCGCGACGAGCACGGGCACGATCAGCTTGAACGACAGGCCGGCGAGGTAGATCACGAAGAAGCCGGCCGCGAACACGAGCAGGCCCGTGCCGAGGTCGGGCTGCTTCGCGATCAGCCCGACCGGCACCATCAGGATCCCGAACGCGGCGACGAAGTCGTACCAGCGCAGCCCGCCTTCGCGGCGCTGGTAGTACCACGCGAGCATCAGTGGCGTCGCGATCTTCAGGATTTCCGACGGCTGGATCACGACGCCGACGTTCAGCCAGCGCTTCGCGCCCTTCTTGGTCATCCCGAACAGCGCGACGGCAATCAGCAGCGCGACCCCGAACGTATAGAGCGGGACCGCGAAGCGCATCAGCGTGGTCGGCGGGATGTTGGCGATCACCCACATCAGCACGAACGTCAGCAGAATGTTGCGCAACTGGTCCTCGACGCGGCCCGGCACGTCGATCGACGCGCTGTACAGCGTGACGATGCCGACGCACAGCAGCAGGAACACGATGAGGGCGAGCGGGCGGTCGAAGCCCGCGAACATCTGCTTGATCTTGTCGAGCCAGGCGCGCTTGTCGAATTGCATGCCTTTCTCCGTTAATGAGCGGTGCCGGCGTCCGCCGCTTTCGCGGGGGCCGTTGCGCGGTGGTTGTCGTCCCGCGGCGTGGCGACGACCGGCTGCGCGTCGCTGGCGGGCCGGCGCGGCCGGTGCGGGCGCCGGATCGGCGGCAGGCTCGCGGCCATCGGCGCCGCGGCGCTCGCGTCGGCCGGCGCGGTGGTGCTGGCGCTAGCCGGCCCCGAGGCATCCGACGCCCCCGATGCGGCCGATGCCGCATCGGCCGCGCTGGCCGCCGACGGCACGACCGGCTGCGGCAGCGCGGTGAAGCCGGCCGCGATCGTGGCCGGCTTCGACGTGTCGCCGACCACCGGCGCGCTCACCGGCTCGGTGGCCGACGCCGCGGCGGCCACGGCCGCGGCCTCGTTCTTCGGGTTCTGGCGCTCGACGAGGTAGTAGTCGAGCACGCGCCGCGCGATCGGGCCGGCGGCCTGCGCGCCCCAGCCGCCGTTCTCGACGACCAGCGCAATGGCGATCTGCGGATGGTCGACCGGCGCGTACGCGATGAACAGCGCGTGGTCGCGCAGGTGCTCGGCGAGCAGGTGGCCCTTGTAGTTCGAGCCCTGCAGCGAGAACACCTGCGCGGTCCCGGTCTTGCCGGCCGCGAGGTACGGCACGCCGCGGAACACCTTGTACGCGGTGCCGGACGGGTTCTCGATCACGTTCTCCATCCCGCGCTTCACGACGTCGATGTCGGCCGCCTTCAGCGGGATCACGTCGCTTTCCTTCGGCACGGTCAGGTGGCGCGCACGCGAGATCGGATCCTCGACTTCCTTCACGAGGTGAGGCTTCATCACGACGCCGTTGTTCGCGAGCGTCGCCGTGGCGTGCGCGAGCTGCAGGATCGTGAACGAGTTGTAGCCCTGGCCGATCCCGAGGCTGATCGTCTCGCCGTCGAACCACTTCTGCTGCGCCGCTTTCTTGAACGCCTTCTTCTTCCAGTCGGTCGACGGCAGGATCCCGCGCGCCTCGCCCTGGATGTCGATCCCGGTGATCTGGCCGAAGCCGAACGGCTTCATGAAGTTCGCGATCGCGTTCACGCCGAGGTCGCGCGCGAGCATGTAGAAGTAGGTGTCGTTCGACACCATGATCGCCTTGTTCATGTCGACCCAGCCCTGGCCCGAGCGCACGTCGTTGCGGAACGTGTGGCCGCCGAACGTGAAGTAGCCGGGATCCTGGAAGCCCCAGCCCGGCGTGCGCTTGCCGAGCGTCAGGCCGGCGAGCGCCATGAACGGCTTGTACGTCGAGCCGGGCGGGTAGGTGCCGTGCAGCGGGCGGTTCAGCAGCGGCTTGTCGGGCGAGTTGTTCAGCTCGTCCCAGGTCTGCTGGTCGATGCCGTCGACGAACGAGTTCGGGTCGAAGCTTGGCGACGACACGAACGCGAGCACGTCGCCCGTCTTCGGCTCGATCGCGACGAGCGCGCCGCGCTTGCCGGCGAACGCCTGCTCGGCGACCTGCTGCAGCCCGATGTCGAGCGACAGCACGAGGTTGTTGCCGGGCGTCGCCTGCGTGCGCGACAGCGTGCGCACCGGCCGGCCGCCGGCCGTCACCTCGACTTCCTCGAAACCCGTCAGCCCGTGCAGCTCGGTTTCGTAGCTCTGCTCGACGCCGATCTTGCCGATGTAGTCGGTGCCCTTGTAGTTGTTCGCGTCGCGGCGCGGATCGTAGTGCTCCTGGTCGCTGTCGTTGTCGTCGCTCATCGCGTCGATGCGATCCTGGTCGCGCTTCGAGATCCGGCCGATATAGCCGATCACGTGCGCGGCCGTCATGCCGAGCGGGTACTGACGGAACAGCCGCGCGCGCACGTCGACGCCGGGGAAGCGGAAACGCTGCGCGGTGAAGCGCGCGACTTCCGCGTCGGTGAGCCGCGTGCGGATCGGCAGGCTCTCGAAGTTCTTCGAGTCTTCCTGCAGCTTCTTGAAGCGGCGGCGGTCGCGTGCGTCGATCGGGATGATCTCGGACAGCTTGTCGATCGTGTTGTCGAGCGTGTCGTCGAGCTTCGACGGCGTGATCTCGAGCGTGTACGCCGAGTAGTTCTTCGCGAGGATCACGCCGTTGCGGTCGGTGATGATCCCGCGGTTCGGCACGATCGGCGCGACGGAGATGCGGTTTTCCTCGGCCTGCAGCGCGTATTTGCCGTGCTGCATCAGCTGCAGGTAGAAGAAGCGGCTCGCGAGCAGCCCGAAGCAGACGAACACGAACACGCCCGCCGCCGCGACGCGCAGGCGGAACCTCGAGAGCTGCTGTTGGGTGTCGTTGAATTCGGTCATTTAAGGGCAATCTGGCCCGCGCGCGGGCGCGGGCGAGGTGCCGCCCCGGAGCGCGTCGCGCGGCGGGCGTGGGGGCGGCGGGTATTCAAGGTCGGTCCGGCTCAGATCGGTCGCGTATCGTCCGGGTCGACCGGGCGGCGTTGCGGCATCAGCAGCAGGTGGCTCGCGATCGGCCACAGCGCGGCTTCGACGAAACCGTCGACCAGATAGCGCCAGCCGGGGAACGCGGCGCCCATCAGCAGGCGGATCACGAACGGCACGAGCTGCGCGGCGACGAGCAGCGGCGTGACGTACAGCACCTGCACGCCGATCGGCATCCACAGCACGCGGCGGTGGATCGTGATCGCGCCGTACGACAGCAGCGTATAGGCGAGCGCGTGCTCGCCGAGCAGCCCCGCGTCGTGCACGTCCATCAGGATGCCGAGCGCGAACGCGACGCCCATCCCGACCTTGCGCGGTTGATGGATGTTCCAGAAGAGCAGCACGAGCGCGACGAAGTCGGGCACGCCGGGCAGGCGGCCCCACGGCATCAGGTTCAGCAGGAACGCGGCGGCGAGGCTGAAGACGATGAAATACGGATTGACCGGCTGCAGGATGTATTGCGGGCGGTTCATCGCTGGGCTCCTGATTGCCCGGCGGCGGGCTTCGCGGGCGCGGCGGCCGGTTGGGCCGGCGCGGCAGGCGCCGCGGGCGCCGGCTTTGCGCCGGGCTGGGCCGCGGCGGCCGGCTTCGCGTTCGCGTCGGCCTTGTCGGTTTTCTCCGCTTTGTCGCTCTTCGCGGCGGCTTTCGCGCCCTTCTTGCCCTTCGCGTTCTTCTCGGTCGCGGGATCAAGCTCGGCCGGGCGCGGCGGGATGTCGTTCCGGTAATGCAGCACGAGCATCTGGCGCGCGCCGCGCACGGCCGCGACCGGTGCGCAGGTCACGCGGGCGAACGCGGTATCGGCGAGCTTGTCGACGCGCACGACCTTCGCGACCGGCAGGCCGGGCGGATAGACGCCGTCGAGGCCGCTCGTGACGAGCTCGTCGCCGGCGACGAGATCCGCGCTCGTCGGCACGAAGCGCAGGTCGAGCGAATCGCCCTTCGGCGTGCCGTAGATCACGCTGCGCAGGCCGGTGCGCAGCACCTGCACGGGGATCGCGAGATCGCGGTCGGTGACCAGCGTGACTTCGGATTGCAGCGGGAACACGCGCGTGACCTGACCGATCACGCCGTCCTCGCTGACGACGGGCGAGCCGTCCTGGATGCCTTGCTGCGAGCCTTGGCCGACCACGATCTTCTGCGTGAAGGGATCGCTCGTGTCGTACTGGATCTCGACCGGCGTCGATTGCGTCGCGATGTGCTGGCGCAGTTCGAGCACCGCGCGCAGGTGCGCGTTTTCCTGCGTGAGCACGGCGGCCTGGTTGGCCTGCGTGGACAATTGCAGGTTGCGCTTGCGCAGATCGTCGTTCTCGTGGCGCAGCGACGCGCCGGTAACGGCGATGTCGGCCGCGCCCATGAACAGGTCGCGCGGCACGAGCGCCGCGCGTTGCAGCGGGTAGAGCACGGTGCCGAGCACGCCGCGCACGATTTCGAGCGTGCTGAAGCGCGCGTCCGACACGAGGAGCGCGATGGCGAGGGCGACGAAGAAGATGAGCCGCGCGAGCGCGGGCGGACCTTGCTTGAAGAGGGGCGGCGGACTGTATTCCATGGTCGGCGCCGGGCGCGTGTGATCGGTTAAATAATGCTCAGACGCGCAAACGGCGCGGCGGTTCGTTCTGAACGAGCGATCCGGCCACGCCGCGGGTGCGTCATATCAAACGGGACTGCTTAGGCGATCACTCGTACGAGAAGATGCTGCCCAGCTTGTCCATGCGCTCGAGCGCCATGCCCGAACCGCGTACGACGCAGGTGAGCGGATCCTCGGCGACGAGCACCGGCAGGCCGGTTTCTTCCGCGAGCAGGCGATCGAGGTCGCGCAGCAGCGCGCCGCCGCCCGTCAGCATCATCCCGCGTTCGGCGATGTCGGCGCCGAGTTCCGGCGGCGTCTGTTCGAGCGCGATCTTCACCGACGACACGATCTGGTTCAGCGGATCGGTCAGCGCTTCGAGGATTTCGTTGCTGGAGATCGTGAAGCTGCGCGGGATGCCTTCCGACAGGTTGCGGCCCTTCACTTCCATTTCCTTGACTTCGGAGCCCGGGAACGCGGAGCCGATTTCCTTCTTGATCGCCTCGGCGGTCTGCTCGCCGATCAGCATCCCGTAGTTGCGGCGGATGTAGTTGACGATCGCCTCGTCGAACTTGTCGCCGCCGACGCGCACCGAGCCTTTGTACACGATGCCGCCGAGCGAGATCACGCCGACTTCGGTCGTGCCGCCGCCGATGTCGACGACCATCGAGCCGGTGGCTTCGGACACCGGCAGGCCCGCGCCGATCGCGGCCGCCATCGGCTCCTCGATCAGATAGACCTGCGACGCGCCGGCGCCGTGCGCCGCTTCCTTGATCGCGCGGCGCTCGACCTGGGTCGAGCCGCACGGCACGCAGATGATGATGCGCGGCGACGGCGAGAACATGCGCGACTCGTGGGCCGTCTTGATGAACTGCTTGATCATCTGCTCGGTGACGGTGAAGTCGGCGATCACGCCGTCCTTCATCGGGCGGATCGCCTCGATGTTGCCCGGCACCTTGCCGAGCATCTGCTTGGCTTCCTTGCCGACCGCCTGGATCGTCTTCTTGCCGTTGGGGCCGCCTTCCTGGCGGATCGACACGACGGACGGCTCATCGAGGACGATGCCCTTGCCGCGCATGTAGATCAGGGTGTTTGCGGTGCCGAGGTCGATCGCGAGATCGTTGGAGAAGTAGCTGCGCAAAAAACCGAACATTCAGAATCCTGTTTCGCTCTGGGCCGGCCCTGCATAGCGAGCGCTGAGGGCGGCAGCGGAAAAAATAACAGCCTCGGGAAGCGTGGCGGAAGCGGCCGCCGCGGCGCACGAAGCTGCGAGTGATGTCTACCGGGGATCGCACGAAGCACGCACGGCTTGCCGAAACAGGGCGAAACGGTGCGGGAAAAGGCTGCCGGGTTTGGGTCGAACGCGTAATGATACCTTATAATTTCTCGGTATTTGAATCGAAACGGGCGGTATTTTTGCCGCTTCGGCCCCGATTTTTGAGGGTGGGATCGCACCCTCCAACCCCCCGCCGCAGTGCTGTCGTCGATGCACTGCGCAGCCTTGTTTTTCCGGTGATCGCATGGCCCTGACCCTGACCGATGTGAAACGCATCGCGCACCTGGCGCGACTCGAAATGGCCGACGCCGACGCCGAGCACATGCTCGGCCAGCTCAATGAATTCTTCGGCCTCGTCGAACAGATGCAGGCGGTCGACACCGCCGGCATCGCGCCGCTCGCCCACCCGATCGAACAGATCCAGGAAGTCGCGCAGCGCCTGCGCGACGACGCCGTGACGGAAGTCGTCGATCGCGACGACAACCAGCGTCCGGCGCCGGCCGTCCAGGACGGCCTCTATCTCGTGCCGAAGGTGATCGAGTAAGCATTCGATGACAAGCGCGCCGGCCGTCCAGCGCCGCGCGCCACCCAGAATTCCCAGGAAAACCACTCAATGCACGCAAAAAGCCTGACCGAACTGCGCGCCGCGCTCGCCGCCAAGGAATGCTCGGCCGTCGAGCTCGCGCAGCACTACCTGAAACGGATCGACGCCGCGCGCGACCTGAACGCGTTCGTCCACGTCGACGCCGACCTCACCCTCGCGCAGGCGAAAGCCGCCGACGCGGAACTCGCCCGCGGTGCGGGCGGCGCGCTGACCGGCCTGCCGATCGCGCACAAGGACGTGTTCGTCACGCGCGGCTGGCGCTCGACCGCCGGCTCGAAGATGCTCGCGAACTACGAGAGCCCGTTCGACGCGACCGTCGTCGCCCGCCTGCAGGCGGCCGGCATGGTCACGCTCGGCAAGACCAACATGGACGAGTTCGCGATGGGCTCGTCCAACGAGAATTCGGCGTTCGGCGCGGTGAAGAACCCGTGGGACACGAACGCGGTGCCAGGCGGCAGCTCGGGCGGCAGCTCGGCCGCCGTCGCCGCGCGCCTCGCGCCGGCCGCGACCGGCACCGACACCGGCGGCTCGATCCGCCAGCCCGCGTCGTTCGCGGGCGTGACGGGCATCAAGCCGACCTACGGCCGCGTGTCGCGCTACGGGATGATCGCGTTCGCGTCGTCGCTCGACCAGGGTGGCCCGATGGCGCAGAGCGCGTCCGATTGCGCGCTGCTGCTGAACGCGATGGCGGGCTTCGACGAGCGCGACTCGACGAGCCTCGAGCGCGACGACGAAGACTTCACGCGCCACCTCGGCCAGCCGTGGGCGGCCGGCAACGACGCGGGCAAGCCGCTCGCGGGCCTGCGCATCGGCTTGCCGAACGAGTATTTCGGCGCCGGCCTCGCCGACGACGTGCGCGCGACGATCGACGCGGCGCTCAAGCAATACGAAGCGCTCGGCGCGACGCTCGTGCCGGTGTCGCTGCCGAAGACGGAACTGTCGATCCCCGTGTACTACGTGATCGCGCCGGCGGAAGCGTCGTCGAACCTGTCGCGTTTCGATGGCGTGCGCTTCGGCCACCGCGCCGCGCAGTACGGCGACCTGCTCGACATGTACAAGAAGTCGCGCGCCGAAGGCTTCGGGCCCGAGGTGAAGCGCCGGATTCTGGTCGGCACGTACGTGCTGTCGCACGGCTACTACGACGCGTACTACCTGCAGGCGCAGAAGATCCGCCGCATCATCGCGAACGATTTCCAGGAAGCGTTCAAGTCCTGCGACGTGATCATGGGCCCGGCGTCGCCGACGGTCGCATGGGATCTCGGCGCGAAGGGCGACGATCCGGTGCAGATGTATCTCGCCGATATCTACACGCTGTCGGTGAGCCTCGCGGGCCTGCCCGGCATGAGCGTGCCGTGCGGCTTCGGCGCGGGCGCGAATGCGAAGCGTCCGGTCGGCCTGCAGATCATCGGCAACTATTTCAACGAAGCCCGGATGCTGCAGGTCGCGGATGCGTTCCAGCGCGCGACCGACTGGCACAAGCAAGTTCCGGCGGGGGTGTAAGCATGACTCAATGGGAAGTCGTTATCGGTCTCGAGACGCACGCGCAACTGTCGACCGTCTCGAAGATTTTCTCGGGCGCCTCGACGCAGTTCGGCGCGGAGCCGAACACGCAGGCGTGCCCGGTCGACCTGGCGCTGCCGGGCGTGCTGCCGGTGCTGAACCGCGGCGCGGTCGAGCGGGCGATCCGCTTCGGCCTCGCGATCGGCTCGACCATCGCGCCGCGCAGCATCTTCGCGCGCAAGAATTATTTCTACCCCGATCTGCCGAAGGGCTATCAGATCAGCCAGTACGAGATTCCGGTCGTGCAGGGCGGCACGCTGACGATCCACGTTCCGGCCAATGAGAAGGCCGGCAAGGCTGCATACGAGAAGACGATCAATCTGACTCGTGCGCACCTTGAGGAGGATGCAGGTAAGTCGCTGCACGAGGACTATGCAGGGATGACCGGGATCGACCTGAACCGCGCGGGCACGCCGCTGCTCGAGATCGTCACCGAGCCGGAAATGCGCAGCGCGGCCGAGGCTGTTGCCTATGCGAAGGCGCTGCATGCGCTCGTCGTGTGGCTCGGCATCTGCGACGGCAACATGCAGGAAGGCTCGTTCCGCTGCGATGCGAACGTGTCGGTGCGACCGGTCGGCCAGAAGGAATTTGGCACGCGCGCTGAAATCAAGAACCTGAACTCGTTCCGTTTCCTCGAAGAGGCGATCAACTACGAGGTGCAGCGTCAGATCGAACTGATCGAGGATGGCGGCGAAGTTGTGCAGGAGACGCGCCTCTACGATCCGGACAAGCGCGAGACGCGGTCGATGCGCAGCAAGGAAGACGCGCACGATTACCGCTACTTCCCGGACCCCGACCTGATGCCGCTCGTGATCGGCCAGGACTGGGTCGAGCGTGTGCAGTCGGGCATGCCCGAACTGCCGGCCGCGATGCAGCAGCGCTTCGTCGACGAGTACGGCGTGTCCGCGTACGACGCGGGCGTGCTGACGTCGAGCAAGGCGATGGCCGCGTACTTCGAATCGGTGGTCGCGAAGGCCGGCGCGGCGAATGCGAAGATCGTCGCGAACTGGCTGATGGGCGACGTGTCGTCGCAACTGAACCGCGACGGCATCGAGATCGACGCGATTCCGGTGTCGGCCGCGCAACTCGCGCTGTTGCTGCAGCGCATCGCCGACGGCACGATCTCGAACAAGATCGCGAAGGAAATCTTCGCGACGATCTGGGACGAGAAGGCGACCGACGAAGGTGCGGCCGACCGCATCATCGACGCGAAGGGCCTGAAGCAGATCTCCGACACCGGCGCGCTGGAAGCGATCATCGACGAAGTGCTCGCGGCGAACGCGAAATCGGTCGAGGAATTCCGCGCGGGCAAGGAAAAGGCGTTCAACGCGCTGATCGGCCAGGCGATGAAGGCGACCAAGGGCAAGGCCAATCCGCAGCAGGTCAACGAACTGCTGAAGAAGAAGCTCGGCTGAGCATGCGCGCGCGCCTGAACCGCGCTTGACGACGGGCCGCTCCGAACCAGTTCGGGGCGGCCCGTCGCGTTTGGTGGATGCGTTATCGTATGCGTCGCACCGTTCAACGGAGGAACGAATGGCGAAACAACCGTCGCTCGACGATTTCCGCGTGCCCTACAGCACGCGCGACAAGGAAGCCGCCGCATTCAAGCTCGACGCGTTCGACTCGGCCGCGAAGCCGTTTTCGTCCGGTTCGAAGGAGGCCGACCGCGAACGGCTGTCGGTCGTGTCGACCGAGCTCGACGTCCAGCAGGAGCGCCTGCACACGCAGCAGAAGAAGCGCGTGCTGCTCGTGCTGCAGGGGATGGACACGAGCGGCAAGGACGGCACCGTGCGCGCGGTGTTCCGCGAGGTCGATCCGCTCGGCCTGCGCATCGTGCCGTTCAAGGCGCCGACGCCGATCGAGGCCGCGCACGACTTCCTGTGGCGCGTGCATGCGCAGGTGCCGGCGGCGGGCGAACTCGCGATCTTCAACCGCAGCCACTACGAGGACGTGCTGGTGCCGCGCGTGCTCGGTGCGATCGACGACAAGGAATGCGAGCGCCGCTACCGGCAGATCCGCGATTTCGAGACGATGCTGTTCGAGAACGGCACGACCATCGTCAAGTGCTTCCTGCACATTTCGAAGGACGAGCAGCGCGCGCGGCTGCAGGCGCGTATCGACGATCCGACCAAGCACTGGAAATTCGACATCTCGGATCTCGACGCGCGCAAGCACTGGGACGCGTACCAGTCCGCGTACCGCGACGCGCTCGCCGCGACGTCGGCCGAGCATGCGCCGTGGTACGTGATCCCGGCGAATTCGAAGACGCACCGCAACGTGATGATCGCCGAGCTGCTGCTGCGCACGATGACCGACATGAAGCTGGAATTCCCGCCGCCGAAGCCCGAACTCGAAGGCGTGAAGATCCGTTAGGGCCTGTTCACGCTAATATCGGGCTTGCGAACGTGCCTTTCCGCCCGCAGGGCAAGGAGCGAGGAGGCGCAATAGCCGTCGCTATTGCAACGACGAACGACGCCACCATGCGGGCGGAAAGGCACGTTCCCCTGTTTGAAAAATGCATTCGTGGGGCTGGCCCCCAGAAGGGCCGATCGCCGCGTCATGCTCCTCGCGAATACGTCGAGTATTCGCTTCGTCGCAATCCTCGCGCTCGGCCCTTCTGGGGGCCAGCGCAAGCCCGATATTAGCGTGAACAGGCCCTAAGCTGCCCCCTGTAAAAACATCGAACTGAACGGAACCCGACATGATGCGAGTGATCACCGCCAACCTGAACGGCATCCGCTCCGCCGCGAAGAAGGGCTTCTTCGACTGGCTCGGCGAACAGAACGCCGATTGCGTGTGCGTGCAGGAAATCAAGGTGTCGGCCGACGACCTGCCGGCCGAATTCGTCGAGCCGCACGGCTTCAAGAGCTATTTCCACCACGCGGAGAAGAAGGGCTACAGCGGTGCGGGCGTGTACAGCCGCCGCGAGCCCGACGACGTGATCATCGGCTTCGGCAGCAGCGAATTCGATGCCGAAGGGCGCTACGTCGAGGCGCGCTACGGCAAGCTGTCGGTCGTGTCGGTGTACGTGCCGTCCGGCTCGAGCGGCGAAGAACGCCAGCAGGCCAAGTACCGCTTCATGGCCGAATTCATGCCGCACCTCGCCGCGCTGAAGAAGAAGCGCGAGGTGATTCTGTGCGGCGACGTGAACATCGTCCACAAGGAAATCGACATCAAGAACTGGAAGAGCAACCAGAAGAACTCCGGCTGCCTGCCGGAAGAGCGCGAGTGGCTCACGAGGCTGTTCGACGACGTCGGCTACGTCGACGTGTTCCGCACGCTCGATCAACGCCCCGAGCAGTACACGTGGTGGAGCAACCGCGGCCAGGCGTACGCGAAGAACGTCGGGTGGCGGATCGATTACCAGATCGCGACGCCGGGCGTGGCCGGCACCGCGAAAAGCACGTCGATCTTCAAGGACATCAAGTTCAGCGACCACGCGCCGCTGACGATCGACTATGACTACACGAAGTGACGGCCGGCGCTACGCGGTGCGCGTAGCCGCCGCATGCAAAACGGGCCGCATGTCGAACATGCGGCCCGTTTCGTTTGGGGCGCGGCTTACTGCTTGAGCGACGCCATATCCACGACGAACCGGTACTTCACGTCGCTCTTCAGCATCCGTTCGTAAGCGGCGTTGATTTGCTGCATCGGAATCGTCTCGATGTCCGACGTGATCCCGTGCTCCGCGCAGAAGTCGAGCATTTCCTGCGTTTCCGCGATCCCGCCGATCAGCGAGCCGGCGAGGCGGCGGCGCTTGAAGATCAGATTGAACACCTGCGGCGACGGATGATCGTGCTCCGGCGCGCCGACGAGCGTCATCGTGCCGTCGCGCTTCAGCAGGTGCAGGAACGGGTTCAGGTCGTGCTGCGCGGCGACCGTGTTCAGGATGAAGTCGAAGCTGTTCAGGTGCGCGTTCATCTGCGCTTCGTCCTTCGAGATCACCACTTCATGCGCGCCGAGCCGCTTGCCGTCCTCGATCTTCGACGGCGACGTCGTGAACAGCACGACGTGCGCGCCCATCGCGCGCGCCAGCTTCACGCCCATGTGGCCGAGGCCGCCAAGGCCGACGATGCCGACCTTCTTGCCGGGGCCGACGTTCCACTGCCGCAGCGGCGAGTAGGTCGTGATCCCCGCGCACAGGAGCGGCGCGGCGCCGGCCGGATCGAGCGTGTCCGGCACGCGCAGCACGAATGCTTCGTCGACGACGAGCTGCGTCGAGTAGCCGCCGTAAGTGATGTCGCCCGTCACGCGATCCTGGCCGTTGTAGGTGCCGACGAAGCCGTTTTCGCAATACTGCTCGAGGCCTTCTTCGCAGCTTGCGCAGGTGCGGCACGAATCGACGAGGCAGCCGACGCCGACCAGCTCGCCGACCTTGAAGCGCGACACCTGCGGGCCGGTCGCGGTCACGCGGCCGACGATTTCATGGCCCGGCACGACCGGGTAGATCGTGTTGCGCCATTCGTTGCGCGCCTGGTGAAGGTCCGAGTGGCAGACGCCGCAGTAGAGGACGTCGATCTGGACGTCGAGGTCGCGCAGCGCGCGACGCTGGAATTCGAACGGGGCGAGCGGCGACTGCACATCGGTCGCCGCGTAGGCATAGGTTGTGCTCATGCAATGGGCTCCTTGTCCGGAAAACGTCCGGTGAAACAGACTGCCGTCGCATCATGTGGCGATGCGGCGAGACAGGACGTCATCGTAAGGAGCGAGGCGCCGCGGCGAAATACACGAAGGTCTGGAAGATTTGCCTATTCCTCTCGAATTGCCCACGAACGGCCGTCAAAATGCGTTCAAGGTGCTACATTGCGAGCCAGATTCTCTTGCCGGACAGGGCCGTACCGATGAGCTTCCAACCCCTTTTGGCCGACGTGGGCGAGCGCCTGCAGCGCCGCATGATCGAGCTGCACACGCGCCTCGCGCCGAACGAGGGCGACACGCTCGCGGCGCTCGACGGCGTGCGCTTCATCCGCGTGACCCATCCGGCGCCGCGCATGCCGGTGCTGTACGAGCCGAGCATCATCGTCGTGTGCCAGGGGCGCAAGCTCGGCTATCTCGGCGACCGTTCGTTCGTCTACGACGCGCAGCAGTATCTGGTGCTGTCGGTGCCGCTGCCGTTCGAATGCGAGACGTTCGCGAGCATGGACGAGCCGTTTCTCGCGATCTCGATCCGCGTCGATCTCGCGGTGATCGCCGAGCTCGCGATCCTGCTCGACGAGACGCTCGGCGCGGCGGTCAGCGAGCCGCTCGGCGTCTATTCGACGCCGCTCGATGCGCCGCTGGCCGATGCGGTCGTGCGGCTGCTCGAAGCGCTCGCGTCGCCGCACGACACACGGGTGCTGGGGCCGGCGATCATGCGCGAGATCGCGTATCGCGTGCTGACCGGCGAGCAGGGCGACGCGATGCGAGCGGCGCTCGTGCAGCAGCATCATTTCGGCCGCATCGCGAAGGCGCTGCGGCGCATCCATGCGGAGTTGAAGGCCGATCTCGACGTCGAGACGCTCGCCCGCGAAGCCGGGATGAGCCTCGCGGTGTTCCACGCGCAGTTCAAGCACGTGACGGCGACGTCGCCGATGCAGTACGTGAAGACCGCGCGGCTGCACCAGGCGCGGCTGATGATGGTGCGCGACGGCGTGGGCGCTGGCGCGGCGGCCGCGCGGGTCGGCTATGCGAGCGCGTCGCAGTTCAGCCGCGAGTTCAAGCGGCTGTTCGGCCGCAGCCCCGGCGACGAAGTGCGCTGGATGCGCGACAGCGGGGTGCGGCCGGCCATGGCCGACGTGGACGCGTAGCGTCCGGCGCCGCGCGGCGGCTCAGCGCCGCACGATCTTGCGCCGCTGCGCGCTGATGCCCGCGTAGTCGGGCAGCGATTCGACGCGTTTGCCCGTCGCCTTCGCGTACAGCGGCATCAGGTCCGGCAGCCGGTTCAGCAGATCCTGGCGGCGCGCGGTGCTGTACGGGTGCGTGTAGATGAAGCCCGACGTCTTGTTCGCGCGCGTCGCGACCGCGAGTTTGTCCCACAGCGTGATCGCCGCGCGCGGATCGAAGCCCGCGCGTGCGGCGATGTCGCCGCCGATCACGTCGGCCTCGGTCTCGTCGGTCGGATCGTAGTGGAGCGACTGCAGGCGCTCGCCGAGGTTCAGCGCCTGCGGCAGCGGATCGCCGACGCCGAACAGCGGCGGCAGCGCGGCCGCGCGCAGCGACGTCTGCGAGGCCACGCTGAAGTTGCTGCGCGCGTGTTCGCGCAGCGCGTGCGCGATGCCGTGCGCGAGCAGCACGCCGAACTCGTCGTCGTTCAGGCGCACGCGGTCGAGCATGCCGCCGTACACGAGCACCTTGCCGCCCGGCAGGCAGGTGAGGCGGATATCGCGCGAGCGGATCACGTTCACGTCCCACGCCCAGCTTTTCACGCGGTCGTTCCACTTCACCGAATACGGCGCGAGCTTCGCGACGATCGCGCGCAGGCGCTTCACGCGCGGCTGGTTCGCGGGCAGCAGCCGGTTGCTGTCGGCGGCCGTCTGCACGATCTGCGCGTATTCGTTCGCGGTGAGCTGTTCGAGCAGCGGCGACGGGATCAGCGTGCGGAACGCGATCGCGTTGCCGTAGCGGACTTGCGTCGGCGTCGGCGTATAGGCCTTTGCCGGCACCGCGGCGCCGGTCGGCTGCGCGCCTTCGGCGGACGGCGGGACGGGCGCGGCAGAGGTGGCGGCGGGCGGCGCGGCTTGCGCGGCGGCCGGCGCGGAGCTTGCCGCGGCCGCGCCGGTGTCGGTCGCGTGCGCGAGCGTCGCGGCCAGCGCCGCGGCGCCGACGCTCAACGCCGCCGCCGCGTGTGCGAGCCGACGCGGGCGGTTACCGCGCACGGCTCGCCTCGCCGTTGCGCGCGGTGCCGTTCCACGGCGCGATCCTGAACAGCAGCAGCATGCCGGGGATGGCGAGCACGGTACACACGATGAAATAGTCGTACCAGCCGATCTTCGCGACGACGAAGCCGCTCGCGGCCGACGCGAGCGTGCGCGGCACCGACGCGAGGCTCGTGAACAGCGCGAACTGCGTGGCCGTGTAGCGCGGGTCGGTCGTGCTCGCGATATACGCGACGAACGCGGCCATCGTCAGGCCGGTCGTGAAGGTCTCGAAGCCGTAGACGATCGCGAGCGCGACCGTCATCGGGCTCAGCCTTGGCGTGATCTCGATACCGAACACCGACATGAACGACGCGAGCGCGTGGCTGGCCGCGACCGTGAAGTCGTACAGCACCGCGAGCACCGGCGAGCCCGGGCCGAGCTGCGCGAGCCACGCGAAGCCGAGCGTCGACACCATCTGCAGCGCGCCGAAGATCCACAGCCCGCGGCCGATGCCGATCTTCACGAGCCAGATGCCGCCGATGATGCCGCCCGCGACGCTCGCGACGAGCGCGGTGGTTTTCGCGACGATGCCGATCTCGGTGCGCGAGAAGCCGATGTCGAGGAAGAACGACGTCGACAGCGTGGTGGCCATCGTGTCGCCGATCTTGAACAGGAAGATGAATGCGATGACGAGCAGCGCGCCGGCCCAGCCGTCGCGCTGGATGAATTCGCGGAACGGCAGCACGATCGCGTCGCGCAGGTTGCGCGGTGGTGCGCCGACCACTTCGGGCTCGCGCACGACGAGCGTCATCAGGATGCCCGGCAGCATGAACGCGCCGGTGATCGCGAACACGGCGTCCCACGGCAGGTGGTCGGACAGGATCAGCGCCAGCGAACCGGGGATCAGCGCGGCGAGCTTGTACGCGTTGACGTGTACCGCGTTGCCGAGCCCCTGCTCGGTGTCGCGCAGCAGTTCGCGGCGGTACGCATCGATCACGATGTCGGCGCTCGCGCCGAAGAACGCGACGAGCGTCGTGAGCGCGGCGACCGTCCAGATCGAGTCGCGCGGCGACACGAAGCCGAGCGCGGCGATCGCACCCGCGACCAGTACCTGCGTGAGCAGCAGCCAGCCGCGCCGGCGGCCCGGCCGCCAGCCGGGTAGTCGCGGGACGTAGCGGTCCATCAGCGGCGCCCACAGGAACTTCCACGTATACGGGAACTGGATCAGCGCGAACAGGCCGATTTCCTTCAGGTTCACGCCCTCGGAGCGCAGCCATGCCTGCACGAGGTAGACGAGCGTGAAGAGGGGCAGACCCGACGTGAAGCCCAGGAACACGCAGATCAGCATGTGCGTGTTCAGATAGGCGCGCCAGCCGGGGTGATCCTCGTGAGCGGTGAGTGCGGGCGCCTCGTGTGGCGTTTTCGACATGGACTGGAACTGGGTAGCGTTGACTGATGGCGGCGGCAGCACAGGCGGCGGCGCGGGTCGCGCAGCGGCGCGGCCGCACGTGCGTGCGGGCCGTCGGCGTCCGTCAACGGCTCCCCGGCTCAGCTGCGCTTGACGCGGTAGACAGCAAGACTACCACGCCAGTTCGCTCCCCATCGAATCGGTTGGCCTTCGTGCAGCACCACGCGGTCGAGGATCGTCACACCGACTTCGGGCGCGAGCGCCTCGAAATCCTCGATCGTCAGCACCCGCACGTTGGGCGTGTTGTGCCACTGGTAAGGCAGCGACTTCGACACCGGCATCCGGCCGTTCAGCACCGACAGCCGGTGCGGCCAGTAGCCGAAGTTCGGGAACGACACGATGCACTCGCGGCCGACCCGCGCGGTTTCGCGCAGGATCGCAGCCGTCTGGTGAATCGTCTGCAACGTCTGCGACAGGATCGCGATGTCGAAGCTGTGGTCCTCGAACAGGCGCAGGCCGTCTTCGAGGTTCTGCTGGATCACGTTGATGCCGTTCTTCGCGCTGGCGAGCACGCCCGCGTCGTTCAGCTCGATCCCGTAGCCGGTCACGTCCAGTTCTTCCATCAGCAGCGCGAGCAGCGAGCCGTCGCCGCAACCGAGGTCGAGCACCGTCGAGCGCGGTTCGACCCAGCGCGCGATCGTGCGGAAGTCCGCGCGCGCGGACAGGGAATTCAGCGCTTGCTGGTTCATGCGCCCACCTCGTTGGCAATTCGTTCGTAATACGCGCGGAGCAGGTTGTGATAGCGCGCGTCGTCGAGCAGGAACGCGTCGTGGCCGTGCGGCGCATCGATTTCCGCGTAGCTGACCGTGCGCTTGTTGTCGAGCAGCGCCTTCACGATCTCGCGCGAGCGTGCCGGCGCGAAACGCCAGTCGGTCGAGAAGCTCGCGATCAGGTATTTCGCCTGCGTGTGCGCGAGCGCGGCCGTCAGGTTGCCGTCGAACGCCTTCGCCGGGTCGAAGTAGTCGAGCGCGCGCGTAATCAGCAGGTAGGTGTTCGCGTCGAAGTAGTCGGCGAACTTGTCGCCCTGGTAGCGCAGGTACGACTCGACCTCGAATTCGACGTCGAAGCTGAAGTTGTACGCGTCGAGCGCGCCGTCGGCGCGGCGCAGCGCGCGGCCGAATTTCTCGGCCATGTCGTCGTCGGACAGGTACGTGATGTGGCCGATCATCCGCGCGACGCGCAGGCCGCGCTTCGGCTTCACGCCGTGCGCGTAGTAGTCGCCGCCGTGGAAGTCGGGATCGGACAGGATCGCCGAGCGCGCGACCTCGTTGAACGCGATGTTCTGCGCGGACAGCTTCGGCGTCGACGCGATGTCGATGCAGTGCGCGACGCGCTCCGGATACATCAGGCTCCACGCGAGCGCCTGCATCCCGCCGAGGCTGCCGCCCATCACCGCGGCGAAGCGCTCGATGCCGAAGGCATCCGCGACGCGCGCCTGCGCGTGCACCCAGTCCTCGACGGTGACGACCGGGAAGCTCGCGCCATAGGGCTTGCCGGTCGACGGGTCGATGCTCATCGGGCCGGTCGAGCCGAAACACGAGCCGAGGTTGTTCACGCCGATCACGAAGAAGCGGTTGGTGTCGAGCGGCTTGCCGGGGCCGACCATGTTGTCCCACCAGCCGGTGCTGCGCGGATCGTCCGCGTAGATGCCGGCGACGTGGTGCGACGCGTTGAGCGCGTGGCAGACGAGCACCGCGTTCGAGCGCGCGGCGTTGAGTTCGCCGTACGTCTCGACGACGAGCTGATAGTTGCCGATCACGCTGCCGCTTTGCAAGCGCAGCGGTTCGGCGAAGTGCATGGTCTGTGGAGCGACGATGCCGATCGATTCCATTCGTTCCGCCTTATGACTGGGCGGCTAAATGGTGTCGGCGAGGCGCGGAGTCGGAGATGCGCGGCTGACGACCTCTTTAGCCGCATTTGTAGTGAACCGCCAGGGAACGACGCATCGACACATCAACGCCCCGGCCGGTTCGCGCGCCCGCAATCGAGTCAGCAAATCGGCGCGCTTCCGACTGCCGCCAAGCGGGCGGCAGTCGGAGGAGTATAGCGGAATTCCGCAGGGCGCGGATTTCACACCTCGCCGGCCGCCGACGACTTCACCAGCGGTACTTCGCCGAGAACTGTCCCTTTACCACCGAGTAGTCGGACAGATTGCCTTCCACGCCGATGCTCGCCGATATCGAGAATTGCCGGCTCAACTGCCCGGTTGCGCCGATCCGGACGGCAGCCCGGTCGCGCGGCACGCTGAACGAGAACGCATTGCGATCGAGCGTCAGCGAGCGCGAGCCGGGGCCGTGCCACCAGTTTGCCTCGATGAACGGCCGAAGTTCGCGTCCATGCGGCATCGCGGTGATGCCATGCACGCGCACGCCCAGGCGGGTGAGCACGTCGGTGGAGCCCTGGCCGTCGACGCGGCCGCCGGCCGTGCCGTGTGCATCCGCGCGATAGTCGGATACGACGAGCTGCGCTTCGGGCTCGACGAAGAATCGTGTGTCGCCCCGCTCGTAGAAGGGCAATGAATAGCCCGTTTCGACCGAGCCCGTGAGGGTGCGCGAACGGTACGAGTCGGCAGCGAGGCTGCCGCCGACGCTGTTCGCGTAGGCGCCATACATGAACCATGCGTCGACATAAGGGCCGGTCAGGATGTCACGGTTGCCGTACCACGTGCCATACAGGCCGACGTTGTAGCCGGAGACGCTGCCGCGCGCGGTGGCGTTCATCACGCGGTGCTCGATCGCATTCCACAGCGGACGCGTCGACCAGTTCGTCTGGCTGCCGTACATGCCCATCGCGCCGACGCGCACGCTGCCGCCGTGACCGTCTTCGAAGCGGAGCAGGTCGGCGCCGGCGTGAATCAACCGACCGTTGCCCGACACGCTGCGATTGCCGCCCGACATCGACGTCATCTGGCCTTCGGCGCGCAGCCATACCGCGCCGTCGAGCGGCCCTGTCGCGGCCGCGCCCGTGCGCAGTGACGCGTCTTCACGCTGATGCAGCGTATGGACGGCCATCATCGAGGCTGCATCGGCATTCGCCAGATACGCATCGGGCTCCGGTGCGGCGGCACGCGGCGGCGGAGTGATTTCCGGCACGATCGGCGGCTCGGGATCGACCGGGCCGGGCGGAACCGGGTCGACGGGGCCGGGTGGAACCGGCGGCTGAGGCTTCGCAGCGGACACGAGATACCAGTCTTCTTCCTGCCCGCCGTTGCCGCCGCGCTTGAGCATGTAGTCGTAGCCGCCCGCGGACAACGTGCCGAAGCCATTCCGGTAGCCGTCGGATCCCGCATCGAGGGTGAATGCCGACACGTCCGTCGTGCCGCCATTGCGGGTTTCGACGAGCGGGATGCCGATGGTCGTCGGCGCACCGTCGCCGCCCGAACGCTTGACGACGATACCGGTGTCGCCGGACGCTCGGCCGCCGTCGATCATGAGGCGGTCGGTGGGCGACGCGTCGTCCTGCAGCGTCGTATGGAGGACGAGCCGGCCGTTGCGGGCCGCATAGTCGCCCGTCACGACGAGCGTGCGCGGCGTCGGCATGCCGCGTGCCGCGGGCGCGGCGAACTCGATCGTCGAATCGTTCAGGGCGACGGAGCCGACCGTCGAATCGGCGGTGACGGTCCAGCGGCTGTTCGTGTCGAGCGACAGCGTGCGGACCACGTCGGTCGCGCCGGTCCACTCGGATGCATTGGCGAGCGCGACGTTCGTCACGGCATCGGTCGCACTGCCGTCGTCGGTCGGCAGGTTTACGATGTCGCCGTCGGCACGGGAGCCGGTGTCGAGCGTGAGGCGCACGGGTGCGCTTGACTCTGCATGGACCGACAGCAGTGTGCCGTTGCCGCCGATGGCGCGCGTGCCGTTCTTCAGCGCGATGGTCGCGTCGGACGCGTCGATCGCGCCGTGGCGTTCGCTGACCAGCGAACCGTCGTCGATCGTCAGCGTACCGCCGTAGACGGCCGCTGCGGGGGCGCCTTCGCCGGTCGCGCGCGCGCTGGTCCGCACCAGGTCGATTGTGCCGCCTGAACTCGAATAAAGCGCAACGGCTTGCTTGCCCTGCGTTTCGACGCTCGTATCGACGAGCGACGCGACGGAGTCCGCGCCGGCCGACATCACGCCGCGCGCGCGTTCGCCGCTCGTGGTGATGCCGCCGCGCGTCATCGAGATCTTGCCGCCGAGGCGGGCGATCACGCCGATTGCGCGGTCGCCGGTGGTGGTCACCAACGTATCGGTTGCATCGACGACAGGCGTATCGGTGTATTCCTTCGATGCATAAAGCCCGTGCGCGCTCTTGCCGTGCGTGATGACGCGCGTGCCCGCGAGTTCGACGCTGCCCTCGCGCGTGTCCACGCCGAGCGCGTAGTCGCCGGCGGTTTCGAGGTGCGAGTCGTTCAGTGCGACCGTGGAGGCGCTCGGCAGGTACAGCACCGACGCGTAGTCGCCGTCCGTGCGGATATCGGTGCGGGTCAGTGTCGCGCGGACACCGCCGTAACTGATGGACAGGCCGACGCCGAACAGGCCGCTGGTACGGACCAGCGTGTCGGCCACCTCGATGGTGCCGCCCGGCGCCAGGATCGCCGTGATGCCATGCGCTTCCTTGCCGCGTGTCACGATCACGCTGTCGGAGAGCGTGAGGCGCGCGTTGGTGCCGTCGACGGACGCGCCATGCGCGTAGTCGCCGTCGGTATCGATGGAAATGCGCTCCGCAGTCGCGTTGGCACCATTACGAAGATCGATGCCGGCGCTGGAGCCGCCGCGGGTCCGGATTTCCGTATCGCGCAGCACGACGCGCGACGCGCTGCCCCATGCGGCGGCGCCCGCCGCGCCGTTGCCGGTTGAAAAAACGCGGGTCCTGCCGCCGGTCGTCAGGATGCCGCCGTTGATCGCGGAAAGCACCGCTTTGCCGGCCTCGTGCGTCGAATATTCACCCGGCGCGACTTCGAGTTCAATGCCGTCGGCTTGCTGCGGGCCGCCGCCCGTGACTTGTGCGGTTGACGGCGACGACATCGCCGCGCCGGCGAGCAGGGCCGAATGTGCGACGTACAGGCGGACGCGCGCTCGGGACGAGAGGAAATAACTGCGGTTCACCAGATCACCTTTCTTGTCTTGAACAGGTGAAAAGTAGTTTTGTTGAGCAGGTTTGGATATTGGACGAGTTCGAATTTTCGGAGGAAACCGACGAACGGCACGGGGGACACGTGAGGCGGGAAGGTGCTTCGGTGCCCGTTGCCTGAATGATTGGAGGCGTGGGTGGTGTGTAGCGGGCCTGGAACTGCGCTGGCCAATTGCGTGCCGCCCGGCGTGAGCGTTGCCGGCCGGGTTGATGAGGGAATCCTGAAAGAGGCGAGAGGCAGTGACGACTGCTCGAACGACAATTCCGTCGGCACGCGGATCGATGGCGCGTTGGTCCGCCGAGGATGTCGGGGAAGGGGCGCGCGCCCCCGCGCCCTGGTACGAGCCGGCGCGCAGGACGCGCACCGGCGCTCGGACTTTACTGATACATGATCGAGTACATCACCGAGGTGTTCACCGTGCCTTGACCTGCTGCGCCGCCCGTCGCGACATACTGGGCGTAGTACGGCAGGTCTGCAGCGCCGTCCTTCAGCGCGACCGCCTTCGAATTTTCATCGGCCTTGCCGACGCCGATATTGGTCGTATCGCCGTTGAGCAGGCCGACTTCGACGTTCTTCGCGGTGCCCGATGCGTTGAGCAGCTGACCGGTGGTCGAGTTGACCGTCGTGCCTGCCTCGAAATGCGTGAAGACGTTGCCGGTGGCCGGCGAGCAGTTCTTCAGGCCGATCTTGAACGGCGTGCGGCCTGCCGTCGAGCCGCCGCTGGCGAGCGACGACGTCGACACCTTCGGCAGCGCGACCGTGAAGTCCTTGCCGCCCGTGCCGTTGCCGTCGATCGTGCAGGTCTGCGTACCGATCTTGCCGTTGATGGTGATCGTGCCGTCGGCGGCGTGCGAGACGGCCGGCATCATGGCTGCGGCTGCGACGGTGAGAGCAGCGATGCTGGAGAGAGCGAATTTCATATCAATTTCCTCAAGTACTGGTTGGAAAAAACGCGGACTCCGTCGTCGTGCCGCCTGCACGCCGGGATTGGCCGTGCGTGCGGCATGTCGAGTTCATCCGATAAGCACCTTCCGATGAAGTCCTGTCGGACTGCTAATCAGAAGCTTGTTTTGGTCACCGATCGGACGGTGACCGATGGAGCGCGCCTACCGCTTGAAATTGGGTTGCGGCCGGCGCACTGCCGAATTGCTTTGATCGAGTGCGACGCGTTCACTGATAGCTCAACGTGAACGTCGCGGCGCCCTTGACCGTCCCGCCGGATACGGCTCCGGTCGCGATGTATTGCGCGCTCAGCGGGATGCTGCTTACCGACCCTGACGATCCGACGTACCACTGGTTCGGGTTGCCGACCGCGCCCGAATCGGGACCGTAGCTGACGGGTTGGCCGTTCCTGAGAATCCGCAGCTTGACGCCCTTCGCCGTGGCGTCCGGCGTGAGCGTGAGGGCATTGCCCATGTTTCCCGGATTGGTCAGGTCCGTCAGCGTCACGTAGAGGCTCGTGCCGGACTTGCAGGACAGGCCGATGGCGAAGTTGCGATCGCCAGCTGTCATGCCGACCGCATTCAGCTTGCTGGCGGCGACCGGTGGCAGCGGGACGGTCTGGTTTTTCGTCAGGACGGTACAGCTTGCCGGCGTGAGCGTGATATTCCCGGTATCCCACCAATAGCTTCTCCAAATCGCCGCAGGTGCATTGGTATTCCTGTTGTGTATTCGTATCTCCGAGTCGAATTGACTAATTGAGATTAGTTTTCCATTGGGATAGTTGTAGATCATGTCGTCCACTTTGATCAGCTCTTTCTTGACCCTCACCACGCCTCGGACGGGCCCGGTCTCACCGAACGGTGGCGCCCACTGCTGAGCAGTAGAGGGGAGCATCATGACTTCACCCGTATCCAGGTTCGTCGTGCGAATGCCGATGTATAGATAGTGCTCCCAGCCGGTAAAAGTGCCGATGCTGTAGACACCCGGCATTTTGGTCGGCCAGAACCAATGCCCGTACTGGATCTCCCATCCGCCGGGCTTGCCGTGCAGGGGGGGATTGGTGTCACAGACGTACTCAAATTCCGTAGTGGCGGTTCCAAGTACGGCGCCATTCGGCAAATTGGGTGGAATGACGAGTTTCCCTCCATTACCGAAGGTGAAGTACCAGCTAGATACCTGGTTGGGCTTGTCGAACTTGCATGCTTGCGCATGCGCAGTGCCGAAACCGCATGTCACCGGTATCAACCAGACGATGAGCAGCCTGAGAAGATGAATGACGAATCTGCGTGGGGTGAACTTCATGAAACCTCACCGTAAAAAATTGTGTGTTCGAAGGAGTCGGCAGCATGTGGAACGGCTTACGGCCGGGCCTTGACCAGCGAGTAATCGCATTTCGCGTCCATCCGCGCGTATGCGGAATGTTTGCTCCGCTCCGTCGGCAAACTGTAGGAGAACGAACAGGCCTGATTGGCGCGGTCGCCCCATTTCGCGGTCAGCACACCCGAATCATTCAGGCCGCGCGTGAATACCGTGCCGCCCTGGCCCGCCATACCGATCGAATTGCCTTCCTCGTCGACCACCGCGCTGCCAAACGGAATGGGCGTGCCGTCCGGCTGATGAATCCCGAGCAGCACCGCGCGTCCGCTGATGGTGCCGAACTTGAGCTTCACCACCGAATTCGCGCGCGGTGCGACCTGCTGGCTCGTCGTCAGCATCTCCACGTCGAGCGGAATGCCCTTCGGGTCGAGCTCGATTGAGTTCATTTTGTACGGCGTCAGATACGGCAGCACCGCATAGCCGCGCCGGCCGATCCGAACGTCCGTGCCGTTGGTGATACGGGCGCCGACGGCGTCCTTGGCCTCGATGATCGCGACGGTATCGCCGAGATCGTTGGCCAGCGTGACACCGCCCGCATGACCGACGACGCCGCCCGATACGCCGACGGATACGCTCGAGTAGCCGCTGCCGCCGGTCGCGCTGCCCGAGAAAGTCGCGAACGGGCTGCGATACTGCACGTTGCCGCCGCCCGACGTCGTGCCGCCGCCGGTGGTGGTGTTCAAGCCGTAGGTGAGCGCGCCGGATTCGCCGAGCGTGCCGGTCAGCGACATCTGGCCGGTGGTGCCGCCCTGGTTGTCGTGCGCGATACTCGAGCTCAACGTCGGCGAGTACGAGCGCCGGCCGAGCGGGATGGTCACGTTCGCATAGACCTGATTGTTCAGGTTGCCCGAATAGCCGTCACGCTGCCTCGACACCGACAGGTTGTAGCTCACGTTGAGGCCGGCGATCCGCAGGCTGTTGTTGTAGCCGACCTGGAACTGCGTGGTCGTGCCTTGCCGATTCCAGTAGCTGGACGACGAGCCGATCGCGAACAGCGTGCCGCGCCCTTCGCCGAGCGTCTGGTTCAGCGTCAGTTGAACCTGGTTGCGCTGCCGGTACACGTCGCCCGGATCCCGGCCTGCCGCCGCTTGTTCCCGGGCATGCATCGCATCGCGCATGCCCCAGTATCCGCGCGATGAGTAACGGTACGCGGCGACCGCGACGTTGGTGCCCGTCGCTTCGACGGACTTGCTGTAGCTGACGCGCACGCTCTGGCCGCTCGTGGCCGACACGCCCGGGATGCGGGCGCTCGCCTGCGTGACATCGACCGCGAAAGCGCCGGCCGGCGTGTTGAACGCGGCACCGACCAGCCCGGCCAGATAGTTTTCCGCGACGATGGCCCCGACATAGCCGGTCAGCAGGTTGCTGATGCCGCGCTGATAGGTGGCCTGCGCAAAATTCGGGTGACGCTCGAGCAGCGGCTCGCGCAACTGGCCCACTGCGACACCGAAACGCGAGATGCCAGGGCGCAGCGACTGCACGACCGCCGCATATGGCACTGTGAAGCTGTGCTTCCTGCCGTCGGCCTCGGTGACCGTGACGAGCAGGTTGCCGCCGTAACCGGTCGGGTACAGGTCGTTGATCTCGAACGGGCCGGGCGCGACGTTGGTTTCGTACAGCAGCGCGCCGTTCTGCGACACTTCGACGTGCGCATTGCTCGTGGCGACGCCGCGGATCATCGGCGCATAGCCGCGCATCGAATCGGGCAGCATCCGGTCGTCCGATTCGAGCGTGGCGCCGCGCATGCCGACGCTCTCGAACAGCGTGCCGTCGGTATAGGTCTCACCGATCTTCAGCTGGCTGCGCCATGCGGGCAGGTCGCGCTGCAGGTAGGTATTGAGGCTCCGGTAGCGGCTCGGCCCTTGGGATTGCGCGCTGTAGGACCCGTTGTGGCGGAAATGCCAGTTGCCGAGATTGGCGCCCCCGTGCAACCCGAGATAGGCCTGCGTGCTGTCATAGCCGGACGACATGTTCCGGAACACGTTTGCGTCGTACTTGAGCGTCATGCTCGGCACGCCACTGTCCCACAGTTCCGGACTCACGTAACCGCGTGGATTGCGCAGCAGCGATGCCTGCGGAATGCTCACGTTCAGCCGCAACTCGGACAGGTCGAATTCAATCGTAGCGCCGGCCACCAGACTGGCGACGTCCGTGCACTCGCCGGCCTGCACGCGAGCCAGCTCGGCGCGCGCCGCATCGGTCAGCGTCTCGCTGTCGAGGCCGAGCCGGCTCACGACCGTGCGATCGAGGCACGGCGTCGCGCTGACCGCGCCTGCCGGTGCATCGAAGCGTACGGTCGAGCGGCCGGTCCACGTTTCGTTCACGTAGAGGTCGACCAGGTACTCGCCGGCCGGAACCGGGTTGCCTTTCGCGAAGCGATCGAGGTCGAGCCGCTGGCCGCGCGGTTTCATCATCAACGTGTCATTGAACTGAACCTGCGCGACATCGAAGTGCTCTGCCGGAGTGGTTGACGCGTCGGCGGCAAATGCACCGGCCGTCCAGCCGCCGAGCGTCGCCATGACGAGCAGATAGCCCGGCTTGAGGGCTAAACGCGGGGACTCCAGTGGTTGAATGTGATGATTCGCTCGCATGAATTCAATATGTTGATGCCGCATCGTCATAACGCGAGCGACGGTCTACCTGTGCCGGTGCGAGGGCCGCACCGCAGGTCAACGACGGGTTGAGTCAGAAACGGTCGGGCTGTGTCAGTGCGCCTTTTTCGGCGCGTAACGGCCTTCGATGGCGGCGCCGTAATCGTTGAGGAACGTATAGTCGACTTCGATCGGCGCGCCCAACGGTGACGGCACGTTGCCGACGTCGAATTGTTCGGTGGCGCCCGGCTTGACCATGCCGCCCTTGTCGTCGGTCCAGGTCGCGCCGCCGGACTTGACGACCAGCTTGGTGAATGTCACGTGGTAGGGCGTCGGATTCGTCGCTTGCAGCGCATAGCCGCCGCTGGACTTCGGCGCGAAATTCCAGGTGACCTTTTCCGCGGATTCGTCGGCGACGCCTTGCAGTGCCGCCGGGCGGAAGAACAGCTTGATGCGCGTGCGGAACGCGAGCTGCAGCATGTTCGGATCATTCGAATCGCCGGTCGCCTGAGGTGGGACGTCGAGCACGTTGAGCCAGTACAGCGTTTCCTTATTCTGCGCGAGCGGTTCCTGCGTATAGATCAGCCGCAGGCTCTGGCCTTTCTTCGGATCGAGACGGAACAACGGCGGCGTCAGCGTAAACGGTACCTTCGAGTCGTCGGGCAGTGCGTTCGCGTGGCCGTCGTCGATCCATGCCTGGACGAGCGAAGGCCGGTCGCCCTCGTTGGTCATCTTGACCGTGACCTCGCGCTCCTTTTCCGGATAGATCACACGCGTTCCGCCGATCACGACGCTTGCATCCGCGGTGGTCAGGCCGGACAGCGACGCGATCAGCATTGCTGCGCCCACGCTCAAACGCAAGTTCATTGGCATTCCCATCGCCGATTTCTCCTTATAGATGGACAGTTCACTGTTGGTCGGACGCGGCCCGTGCAGCACCACTGCATCGCGTGCCCGGGCCGCCGGTCGGCAGACCGCGTTACTGGTACGAGACCGAATACATGACCGACGTATTGACCGTGCCGGCCGTGGCCGCGCCGCCGGTTGCAACGTATTGCGCGTAGTAGTTGAGCTCCGCCGAGCCGCTTGCGATCGGCACCGTCTGCGAGTTCTGCTGCGCTTGTGCCGCGCCGAGCTTGATGTTCGAGCCGTCCTTGTTCAGGAGGCCGACCTCGACGTTCTTCGCGTCACCCGTCGCGTTGAACAGCTGACCCGTTTGCGCGTTGACCGTCGTGCCCGGCTCGAAGTACACCGATGCGTTGCCCGAATTCGGCGAGCAGTTCGACAGGTTGATGCGGAACGGCTTGCGGCCGGCCGTCGAGCCGGCCGCCGAGAGTGCCGAGGCCGACACGTTGGGCAGCGTGACGGTGAAATCCTTGCCGCCGCCGTCGCCCGAGATGTTGCAGGTCTGGGCGGTGATTTCGCCGGTGATCGTGATCGTGCCGTCAGCTGCCTGAGCCGACGAGGCCGCGGCGAGGAGACCTGCTGTCGCCATCAGAATGGAAAGTGCTTTTTTGGACATTTAAGTACCTGTTAGTAAGGGCCTCGCGTCGAAAGACGACGCACGGACGTTTCCATCGCGCTGTCGCGCATCGCTGCTGCGGGGCGGCAGCAGCTGCGGGAAACAGGTGCTATTGTTCCGAAGTAAGTCATTCGAAAGAATGGGACGATTTCTAAGTTGAGTGGCTTTAATCTAGTTCGAGTACTAAATTTCTTTTAAGAATCGTCAAGGGCCGTGACTCGCATGCCGCACACCCGTGCCGGGACGTCGACGTTGCGGGAGCGCCGCAAGGATCGAGAGGCTGTCTGATGGATTCGGCTCGCCTCGGCGGCCGATTCAGGCAGGGATATATTGAGGATGGCGAATTAATGACGGCGTGCGCGGGATATGAACCCCGCGCCGATTCAGGCCGTCAGTACCGCGGGTGCGGACAGGTGAGGCGATGCCGTGTGCCACGGCGAGCGCGGAATCGGCGCCTGGGCATTGACGCGTGTCGCCAAGCGAGTGCGACGCCAGACGGCGTGCTCGCAGCGCGCACGTCCGCGCCTCGGGCGTTACTGCAGGATCAACCGCAAATGCGCATCGGCCTGCTCGCCCGGCGGCTTCTGGAACCCGCCCTTTGCGAAGCGGTGCCATCGGCCGATCACGTAGCAGACGAGCAGGCTCGCGCGGGCGGCCGGATCGTAGTCGGCCGGTAGCGCGAACGGTGCGGCGCCGTCCTGCGGCGCGTTGGCTTCCGTGCGCGCGACCCGAAGGCATTGCTTGACGGTCGCCTCGATCCGGTCGAGCAGCTGGTTTACGCGTTCGGTCAGCCGCTCGTCCTCGCCGACCAGCGCCTCGCCGGTCAGCACGCGTGTCATGCCCGGGTTCTTCGCGGCGAAATTGAGCATCGTCAGCGCGATCGTGCGCGCCTGCTGCACGCCGTTCGGCTCCTTCGCGACGATCTGGTTCACGAGCCCGAACAGCGCCTGCTCGATGAACTCGATCAGCCCTTCGTACATCTTCGCCTTGCTGGTGAAATGCCGGTACAGCGCGGCCTCCGACACGTCGAGCCGGGCCGCGAGCGCGGCGGTCGTGATTTTCTCGGGCTTCGGCGCCTCGAGCATCGCGGCGAGCGTCTGCAGGATCATCACGCGCCGCTCGCCCGGTTTCGGGCGCGGGCGGGACGGTGTGGCCTGGTCTTCCTTTACGGCGTGGTCCTGCGGGTAAGTCGGCTGCATTTCTGTCGCCCCGATCGTGTGCCCAGTCGCAGCGATTTTAACGAACGAATGCGCTGGTCGACATAATGCGGTCGGCCGATGTTCGGCAGATGGCCCGGCAGGTGGCCGGTGATCCATACGGTGCCGATGCCGAGGCGCTTGTAGCGCTTCAGGTGGCTGC
This sequence comes from Burkholderia sola, assembly GCF_905400185.1. Lineage (NCBI taxonomy): Bacteria > Pseudomonadati > Pseudomonadota > Betaproteobacteria > Burkholderiales > Burkholderiaceae > Burkholderia > Burkholderia sola. The sequence continues at coordinate 3,489,407 of NZ_FR989675.1, read as the reverse complement.
GGGTGTCTTCTACGAGGATCGCATCCGTGAGCCGTGCATGCACGGCGCGCAAAGTCCTGCGCAGCATCGCACGATCGGGCTTCGCGCGCCACGTGCGGCGATCACGCATGTGCTCGATCGCGATCACGCGCTCGAACAGCCGCTCGATGCGCAGCTCCCGCAGCACCGCGCGTGCGTAGTTCGCGGGCGCGTTGGTCAGCACGAACTTGCGGCCCGGCAGCGCGGCGATGATGTGCGCGAGACCACGCTCTGCGCGCACCATTGCAGGCAAGTCGGAAAACGTGTGGACCACGCGCAGGAAGTCGTGCGGATCGATCGGGTGATGGCGCGTGAGGCCGAGCAGCGCGGCGCCGTAGCGCTCGGTATAGCCGTTGCGCAGGCGATCGGCTTCGGCGTGCCCGACCTGCAGCGCGTCGATGATGTATTGCGTCATCGCACGGTTGATCTCGGGAAAGATCGCGTGCGATGCGTGGTGCAGCGTGTTATCGAGATCGAACAGCCAGACGGGCGCGCCGGCACGCGGCCGGCTGCGCGAAATGCGCCGGCGTCGCAACGACGCCGGCAGGTCGGGGCTGGCAGGCGGGCGGCGCGCGCTCAATGCGAGCGGATCATCGTGCCGAACGGCTGCTCGGTCAGGATTTCCAGCAGCACCGAGTGCTCGATCCGGCCGTCGACGATGTGCACCGACTTCACGCCGCTCTTCGCCGCGTCGAGCGCCGACGAGATCTTCGGCAGCATGCCGCCCGAGATCGTGCCGTCTTCGAACAGCGCGTCGATCTCGCGTGCGGAGAGATCGGTCAGCAGGTTGCCGTCCTTGTCCATCACGCCGGGGATGTTGGTCATCATCAGCAGCTTCTCGGCGTTGAGCACCGTGGCGAGCTTGCCGGCGACGAGGTCGGCATTGATGTTGTACGACAGGCCATCCTCGCCGAAGCCGATCGGCGAGATCACCGGGATGAACGCGTCGTCCTGCAGCGCCTTCACGACCGCCGGGTTGATCGCCTCGACTTCGCCGACCTGGCCGATGTCGATGTACTGGCCCGGGTTGTCGCGGTCCGGCATCAGCAGCTTGCGTGCGTGGATCAGGCCGCCGTCCTTGCCCGTCAGGCCCACCGCGTGGCCGCCGAAGTGGTTGATCAGCATCACGATGTCCTGCTGCACTTCGCCGCCGAGCACCCATTCGACGACTTCCATCGTCTCTTCGTCGGTGACGCGCATGCCCTGGATGAAGGTGCCGGCCTTGCCGATCTTCTTCAGCGCGTGATCGATCTGCGGACCGCCGCCGTGGACGATCACCGGATTGATGCCGACCAGTTTCAGCAGGATCACGTCGCGCGCGAAGCCCTGCTTGAGCCGCTCTTCCGTCATCGCGTTGCCGCCGTATTTGATGACCACGGTCTTGCCGTGGTAACGGCGGATGTACGGCAGCGCCTCCGCGAGGATTTCTGCTTTCAGCGTGGGGGCGATCTGCGAGAGGTCGATGGGCTCGGACATGGCGGCGGCTCTGGCTGGGAACGGTTGAAACAGGCCGAATTGTACAGGAGTGGCGCAGCGCAGCATCGGGTTTTTGGGCCGGCCGGAACACCGGCGGCGCGAGGCGGGTACAGCGCGCGGCGGCCCGCCGGCTATGGCGCGGCGCGATTCGGGCGGCGCCGCGCGGGTGGCGCCGGCGGGCTGGCGCGCGTGAGTTTGCGGTGGATCTCGGCCACGCGGCCGACGTGCAAAATCCGGCCGCCGCGCTATGCTTGTCGCGTGGGGCGATGTCCCGCCCGCTTCCGCGATTGCACCATGACCGATTCCGCCGCCGACGCCCGTTCTGCCCCGCGCCGTGCGCGCTGCCCGCACTGCGGGCGCGGCTTCGACTGCGGCGCGCACACGCAGCCGTTCGACTGCTGGTGCGCGTCGATGCCGGTGCCGCCCGGCGGCGCCCAGCCGGCGGCCGGCGCACGCTGCCTCTGCCCCGAGTGCCTGGCCGACGAGATCGCGCGGCGGATGGCCGGCGCGGCCGGGTGACGGCATCGGCCGCGTACGCGTGGGCGGCCCGTTCGCCTCGTGCCGATCCGGCCCCGCTAGAGGCGTCGGGCGCTAAACGGGTAAACTGCCCGGATGCAACGAATCACCACCACCGGGCGCGTCAACCTCAGTCACCTGTTCTGGCTGCGCAATCTTGCGATCATCGGCCAGCTCGTGACGATCGGCGTCGTGCAGACCTATTTTGGCGTGCATCTGCCGCTGCCTGCGATGCTGATGGTCATCGCGCTCGAAATCGTTTTCAACGCACTGACCTGGGTGCGCGTGCTGCGCGCGCGGCCCGAGACCAATTTCGAGCTGCTCGGCCAGCTGTGGGTCGACCTCGGTGCGCTGTCCGCGCTGCTGTTCCTGTCGGGCGGGACGACCAACCCGTTCGTGTCGCTGTACCTGCCTTCGCTCGCGATCGCGGCGGCCGTGCTGCCGTGGCACCTGATGATCTGGCTCGCGGCGTTCGCCGTCGCCTGCTACGCGGCGCTCGGCTTCGATTCGGTGCCGCTCAACATGGACAACCCGGCGAACCTGTTCGATTACTACCGTACCGGGATGTGGGCGAACTTCATGGTCAGCGTCGGGCTGATCGCGTGGTTCGTCGCGCGCATGTCGAACGCGCTGCGCCAGCGCGACGCGGCGCTCGGCGAGGCGCAGCAGCATCTGCTGCGCGACGAGCGGGCCGTCGCGCTCGGCGTGCAGGCCGCCACCGTCGCGCATGAAATGGGCACGCCGCTGTCGACGATCGCGATGCTCGCCGAGGAGTTGCGCGACGCGGCGCGCGCCGATCCGGGGCTCGCACGCTACGAGGCCGACCTGAAGGTGCTCGAGGAACAGATGTCGCTGTGCACGTCGGCGCTCGCGCGCCTGCGCAGCCGCGCGAGCGCGCCGGCGAGCCGCCAGCCGGTGGACGACTGGCTCGACACGTTCGTCGAGCACTGGCGTCTGCGGCATCCGCACGTGCAGTTCGAACTGCTCGGCGCGCGCCCGGCGGGCGTCGCGCTCGACGATACGGTCGCGGCCGGCCAGATCCTGACGATCCTGCTCGACAACGCCGCGCGCGCGAGCCCGCAGCGCGTGACGCTGGCCGCGAAGGTCGCGCATGGCGGCACGGCCGACGAGATCGAATTCGAGGTATGCGACGACGGGCCCGGCATTCCGGCCTCGCTGCGCGAATCGCTCGGCGCGATGCCGGTCGACAGCACGCAGGGCGGGCACGGTGTCGGCCTGTATCTGGCGTTCAGTGCGGCCGCGCGGCTGGGCGGCGAGATCGAACTGTCCGACGTCACGCCGCGCGCGGCGGGCGGCAACGGGCGGGCGGGCAGTGCGGCGAATGGTCACGCCGCGGCGGGATCGGCACAGCGCGCGGGCCAGCGCCTGACCGAACGGACAAGCGGCGCGCCGGACAGCCGCGCGGCCGGCACGACCGCCGGGCGCGGCACGCGGGCCGTGCTGCGCCTGCCGGTCGTGCGCGTCGCGCTGCCGGCGGCCTCAACCAACACGTAGACGGAGAAACCCCATGAGCGAGAACAATTTCCTGGTGATCGACGACAACGAGGTGTTCGCGGGCACGCTCGCGCGCGGCCTCGAGCGCCGCGGTTACGCGGTCCAGCAGGCGCATGACAAGGAGGCGGCGCTGCGGCTCGCCGCGGGCGGCAAGTTCCAGTTCATCACCGTCGACCTGCATCTCGGCGAGGATTCGGGACTGAGCCTGATCGCGCCGTTGTGCGACCTGCAGCCCGACGCGCGCATTCTCGTGCTGACCGGCTATGCGAGCATCGCGACCGCCGTGCAGGCCGTGAAGGAAGGTGCCGACAACTACCTCGCGAAGCCGGCGAACGTCGAGTCGATCCTGGCCGCGCTGCAGACCAACGCGACCGAAGTGCAGGCCGACGAGGCGCTGGAGAACCCGGTCGTGCTGTCGGTGGACCGGCTTGAATGGGAGCACATCCAGCGCGTGCTGGCCGAGAACAACAACAACATTTCGGCGACCGCGCGTGCGCTGAACATGCACCGCCGCACGCTGCAGCGCAAGCTCGCGAAGAAGCCGGTGCGCCAGTAAGCGGCGCACCAACGAAAACGGGCGACCCCCGAAGGGGCCGCCCGTCTCGCATCCGGCGCCGCGCGCGTTACAGCACGTAGCGCGACAGGTCTTCGTCCTGCGACACTTCGCCGAGTGCGCGGTCGACATACTTCGCGTCGATCGTCACGCGCTCGCTCGCATGGTTGCCCGCCGAGAACGACACTTCCTCGAGCAGTTTCTCGATCACCGTGTACAGCCGGCGCGCGCCGATGTTCTCGGTTTTCTCGTTGACCGCGAACGCGATCTCCGCGAGACGGCGGATGCCGTCGTCGGCGAATTCGAGCTGTACGTCTTCGGTCGCGAGCAGCGCCTGGTACTGCTTGACGAGGCTCGCGTCGGTCGCGACGAGGATCGCTTCGAAGTCGTTCACCGACAGCGAATCGAGTTCGACGCGGATCGGGAAGCGGCCCTGCAGTTCCGGAATCAGGTCGCTCGGCTTCGCGAGGTGGAACGCGCCGCTCGCGATGAACAGGATGTGATCGGTCTTCACCATCCCGTACTTCGTGTTGACCGTCGTGCCTTCGACGAGCGGCAGCAGGTCGCGCTGCACGCCCTGGCGCGACACTTCGCCGCCGCTGCCTTCGTTGTTGCGCGACGTGATCTTGTCGATCTCGTCGAGGAACACGATGCCGTTCTGCTCGACGTTCTGCACGGCCTTCGTCTTCACTTCCTCTTCGTTCAGCATCTTCGCCGCTTCCTCGTCGGTCAGCAGCTTCAGCGCTTCCTTGATTTTCACCTTGCGGCGCTGCTTCTTGCCGCTGCCGAGGTTCGAGAACATCGAGCGGATCTGCTCGGTCATCTCTTCCATCCCGGGCGGCGCCATGATGTCCATGCCGACCGACGGCTGCTCGAGGTCGAGCTCGACTTCCTTGTCGTCGAGCTGGCCTTCGCGCAGGCGCTTGCGGAACGTCTGACGGGTTGCGTTGTTGTCGTCGTTCGCGTGCTCGGCATTGCCGCCGAAGCCGACCGCGCGCGGTTGCGGCAGCAGGATGTCGAGGATGCGGTCTTCGGCCTGGTCGGTCGCCTTGCTGCGCACCTTGCGCATTTCGGATTCGCGCGTCTGCTTGACCGAGATCTCGATCAGGTCGCGCACGATGCTGTCGACGTCGCGGCCGACGTAGCCGACTTCGGTGAACTTGGTCGCTTCGATCTTGATGAACGGCGCATCGGCGAGCTTCGCGAGGCGGCGCGCGATTTCGGTCTTGCCGACGCCCGTCGGCCCGATCATCAGGATGTTCTTCGGCGTGATTTCCTGGCGCAGCGGCTCGGCGACCTGCTGGCGGCGCCAGCGGTTGCGCAGCGCGACGGCGACGGCCTTCTTCGCCTTCGCCTGGCCGATGATGTGCTTGTCGAGTTCCGAGACGATCTCGGCAGGGGTCATGGTGCTCATGGGGCTGTCCTTACTCGATCGTTTCGATGATGCGGTTGTGGTTCGTGTAGATGCACATGTCGCCGGCGATCCCGAGCGACTTCTCGACGATCTCGCGCGGCGACAGCTCGGTGTTCTCGACGAGCGCGCGGGCCGCGGCCTGCGCGTACGCACCGCCCGAGCCAATCGCGCAGATCCCGCCTTCCGGGTCGAGCACGTCGCCATTGCCGGTGATCACGAGCGTGGTGGTCGCATCGGCCGTGATCAGCATCGCCTCGAGGCGGCGCAGCATCCGGTCGGTGCGCCAGTCCTTCGCGAGCTCGACGGCCGCACGGGTCAGGTTGCCCTGGTGCTTCTCGAGCTTCGCCTCGAAGCGGTCGAGCAGCGAGAACGCATCGGCGGTGCCGCCCGCGAATCCGACCAGCACCTGGTTGTTGTAGATCCGCCGCACTTTCCGCGCGCCACCCTTCATGACGATGTTGCCGAGGGTTACCTGGCCGTCGCCGCCGAGCGCGACCTTGTCGCCGCGCCGGACCGAAACGATGGTCGTGCCGTGAAATTGCTCCATCTGCGTTCCTTGAGAAAAACGGGGGAAGGCGGGGGCGCGGGGCGCCGCCGCGTAAATCTCGCAGTGCGCCGGGAAGCGGCCCGGCGCGCGTCCGTTTCATTTTAGGGCGGGCGCCGGGATATCAAGAGGGGAAGGCAAATCGGCCGGCGGCCGGGAATCGGTGCCGGAAAAACAAAAAGCGCGCGGCAGGCCGCGCGCTTTCGGGAAGCAGCGTGTTTGAGCGGAATGCCGCCCGATCAGTCGCCGAACAGCTTCTGGCGCAGCTCGCGGCGCTCCTGCGCCTCGAGCGACAGCGTGGCGGTCGGACGCGCGAGCAGGCGCGGAATGCCGATCGGCTCGCCGGTTTCCTCGCACCAGCCGTAATCGCCGGAATCGATGCGGGCGAGCGACTGCTGAACCTTCTTGAGGAGCTTGCGTTCGCGGTCGCGCGTACGCAGCTCGAGCGCGTGCTCTTCCTCGATCGTCGCGCGGTCGGCGGGATCGGGGACGATCACCGTCTCGCGCAGGTTCTCGGTCGTCTGGCCTGCATTCTTGAGGATGTCCGCCTGCAACTGTTCGAGCCGATTTTTGAAGAAGGCGAGCTGATCCTCATTCATGTAATCCTTGTCGCTCATCTTCAGGATTTCGGCTTCGGTCAAGAGTTTCTTCGTCATCTGCTTGCTTCTTCAATGTGCGGCAAATCGAGAGATATTGCCTGCACTTTGGGATTACCCGCAACCGCGTTTGCATTCATTTGCGATTTGCCGCCGCGGGGCCGAAAGCCTCTGGAAACCGGTTCTCAAATACCAGGATAGGCCTGGCGCGGAGTTGTGCGCGCTGCGAACCGGTGTGCTGCGCGGCACATCGCATCGGCCGCGGCCGGGAGGCGGATGGGCGATCCGGCGCGGTTGCGATGCCCGGAAAACTGGTTCAGCAAGAACCGGGCCTGTTTGTTGCCGTACTCCAGCGGGCACGTATTGTAACTGAATCGCAAGCGGGCGCCGTATCGGGTCGATCCCCGTCGGCTGCGCCAATATCTAGAAAATATAACGCGCAAATCGCGAAAAAGCGATGACGGCGAAACCCTGCCCGAAAAAGGCGCCGCGCGGCGGCCGCCACCGCCCGGGCTGGCGGCCGGGCGGCGGGGCGCGGCGGGCGCCCGCGCGGGTCAGGCGAGGCAGGCGTCGAGGCCGTCGGTGATCAGGTCCTGCGGCAGGTCGACGCCGATGAACACCATCTTGTTGGTCTTCTTCTCGACCGGCAGCCACTTCGCCGCGAGGTCGCTGCCCATCATCTGGTGCACGCCCTGGAACACGACCTTGCGGTCGACGCCCTTCATGTACAGCACGCCCTTGTAGCGCAGCATCCGCTCGCCGTAGATCTGCAGGATGCCGCCGAGGAAGTCTTCCAGCTTGTTCGGGTCGAACGGGCGGTCGTTGCGGTACACGAACGACTTGATCTTGTCGTCGTGGTGCGCGTGGTGGTGGTGATGATGGTGGCCATGGTCGTGATCGTGCGCGCATTGACCGTGATCGTGGTCGCAATTCGCGTGATCGTGATCATGGTCGTGATCGTGGTGAGCGTGCGCGTGATCGTCCTCGGCGAGGAAATCGGGATCGATCTCGAGCTTCGCGTTCAGGTTGAAGCCGCGCAGGTCGAAGATTTCCTTGATGTCCGCTTCGCCGAAATTCACGACCTTGATCGCGGCCTTCGGGTTCATGTGCATCAGGCGGTGCTTGAGGCCCGCGACAGTCTGGTCGTCGACGAGGTCCGACTTCGTGATGAACAGGCGATCGGCGAAACCGACCTGGCGCTGCACGACCTCGTGTTCGTCGAGCTGCGCGTTCGCGTGCTTCGCGTCGACCAGCGTGATGACCGCGTCGAGCAGGAAATCGTCGGCGATTTCGCTGTCGATGAAGAACGTCTGGGCGACGGGGCCCGGGTTCGCGAGGCCGGTCGTCTCGATCACGATGCGGTCGAAGTCGAGCTTGCCTTCGCGCTTCTTCGCGGCGAGATCGCCGAGCGTGCGCGCGAGGTCGCCGCGGATCGTGCAGCAGATGCAGCCGTTGCTCATCTGGATGATCTGCTCGTTCGAATCCTGGATGAGGATTTCGTTGTCGATGTTCTCTTCACCGAACTCGTTCTCGATCACGGCGATCTTCATGCCGTGCTGTTCGTTCAGGATGCGCTTGAGCAGCGTCGTCTTGCCGCTGCCGAGGAAGCCGGTGAGGATGGTGACGGGAGTGGCCATGTCAATCGCCTGTGGTTCGTGAATCGGGGTCAAAACAGGATGTGCGTCGCGCCCTCGCGCTGCGAGCCGGGGCGCACAACCAACAATTGAAACATACCTGTCAAGTTCCCGCCCGTCGTCCGGACGACAGGCGGCAACGCAGCGCCGCCAATGGGACGGGCGCGGTTGTCCGCGCTAGATCGGGGCGATCAGACGATTTGCAACAGCAGGCCCTTCAGATATTCGCCTTCCGGGAACGCGGCGAGCAGCGGATGATCGACGCCCGCGCCGAGCCGTTTCAGGATGCGCGCGTCGACCTTCGCGTCGGCGGCCGCGCCCGCGACGATCTTCTGGAACAGGTCCATGTCGATCGCGCCCGAGCACGAGTACGTGAACAGCAGGCCGCCCGGACGCAGCAGCTTGAAGCCGCTCAGGTTGATGTCCTTGTACGCGCGCGCCGCACGATCGACGCTGTCGCGCGTCGGCGCGAACTTCGGCGGATCGAGCACGATCAGGTCGAAACGCTCGCCTTCGTCGACGAGGCGGCGCAGCGTCTTGAACGCATCGGCGTCGAGCCAGGTCGCGCGTTCGGCGTCGAAGCCGTTGGCGACGACGTTCTGCTGCGCGAGCGCGAGCGCATCGCCCGACGAATCGATCGATACGACGCGTTTCGCGCCGCCCTTGAGCGCTGCGAGCGAGAAGCCGCCCGTGTAGCAGAAGCAGTTCAGCACGTCGCGGTCGGCCGCGTACTGCGCGACGAGCGCGCGGTTGTCGCGCTGGTCGACGTAGAAGCCCGTCTTGTGGCCGTTCGGCACGTCGACGTGATAGCGCACGCCGTTTTCGTTCGCGATCAGCGTCGCGGGCGGCGCGTCGCCGGCCAGTACGCCGGTCGTCTGTTCCAGCCCTTCCTTGTCGCGGATCGACACGTCCGAGCGCTCGTACACGTTCGGGCAGCCGGTCGCGCCGGTGAGCGCCGCGACGATCGCGTCCTTCCACGCTTCGACGCCCGCGGCCATGAACTGGCAGACGAGCTGGCCGCGCGGCGCGGCGCCGGCTTCGGCGGTATCCGCGACGTAGTAGTCGACGACCAGCCCCGGCAGCCCGTCGGCTTCGCCGAACACGAGCCGCACCGCGCCCGTGCCCGACACCATCGTCGTGCGGTGCGCGACCGCGCGCTGCACGCGGCGCTTGAAGAACGCGTGATCGATCGGCTCGTGCTCGTCGAAGCTCCACACCCGCACGCGGATCTGCGACTGCGGGCTGTACGCGCCGCGCGCGAGGAAGCGGCCGTCGTGCGCGCGCACGAGCACGGTCGCGCCGGGCGCGGGCTTGCCGTCGACGCGGTCGATCGCATTGGCGTAGATCCACGGATGGCGGCGCAGCAGCGATTTTTCCTTGGACGGCTTGAGGGTGACGGTTTGCATGATGAGATCGAAATGGGCCGCGCGCGACGCCGGCCGGTGCCGGCCGCCGCGCGCGGCGGGTAACACGGGGCGCGCGTCAGTCGCGCTTCTTCGCGCGCGGATGCGCGCTGTCGTAAATCTTCGCGAGATGCTGGAAGTCGAGCGACGTATAGATCTGCGTCGCGGCGACGCTCGCGTGGCCGAGCAGTTCCTGCACCGCGCGCAGGTCGCCGCTCGACTGCAGCACGTGCGTCGCGAACGAGTGGCGCAGCACGTGTGGGTGGACGTTGGCGGGAATGCCGGCGGCGAGCGCCGCGCGCTTCACGCGCTCGCGCACGACGCCCGGCGACATCCGGTTGCCGCGCACCGACACGAACAGCGGATGCGGATCGTGCTTCACGAATTCGTCGCGCACCGCGAGCCACGCGTTCAGCGCGTCGATCGCCTTGCGGCCGACCGGCACCTTGCGCTCCTTGTTGCCCTTGCCGCGCACGGTGACCTCGGCTTCGGCGAGGTCGAGCCAGCCGGCCGAGCGGTAGCTGTCGGCCTGCGTGTACCGGACGTCGAGCCCGACCAGCTCGGCGAGGCGCAGCCCCGACGAATAGAACAGCTCGAGGATCGCGTGATCGCGGATGCCTTCGGTCGTGTCGGGCAGCGGCGTATCCATGAGCGTGACCGCATCGTCGACCGACAGCGCTTTGGGCAGCGATTTCTCGCGTTTGGGCGCGCGGACCCCGGCGACGGGATTCGCGGGCATCTCGACGCGCTGCGCGAACCAGCGATAGAACGCACGCCATGCGGAAAGCCGGTGCGAGATCGAGCGCGCGGACAGCCCGGCCGCGTGCCCGCGCACGACCGCGCCGCGCATGTCGGCGGCGGTCAATGCGTCGAGCGGCCGGCCGGCCGCGAGCTTCTTCAGTTCGTCCAGTTCGTGCGTGTACGCGCGCAGCGTGTGTTCCGACAACTGCCTGACATGCTTCAGGTTCGACAGGTAGGCGGCGATCGGATCGTCGGTCATCGCGTGCGGCGGATCAGTGCGGCAGCAGGCGCGTGAGCGCGGCGCTCGCGAGCGTCGCGATCTGCGCGAGGAAGTCGGTCGCCATCCCGTCGTGGAAGCGGCGCGGATCGGGCGAGCCGAGCACGAGCAGCCCGAACGCGGGCGCGTCGTTGCCGGCGAGCGGCGCGCGCAGCGCGAGCAGCGCGACCGATGCGGCCGCACCGTCGCCGGCCGGCGCGGCTTCGGCGCCTTCCGCCGCGCTCGCGGCCGGGGCGGCGAGCGCGGGGGCGAGCCACTGGGCGGCCTCGAAGCCCGTGTTCGCGCCGCAGTACGGCGTCGACAGGCCGTTCGCGAACAGGCGCACTTCCTCGCCGACCTGGCGGGCGAAATCGGCTTGCGCGTAGGTGTCGGCGACGTCCCACACGCGCAGCGCCGTCTGCGGCACGTCGAACACGTCGGCGATGCCGTCGGCGATCGTGCGCGGCAGCGCGTACGGATCGCGTTCCGCGATCACGCGCGCGGTCCAGCGGCTGAACTTCGCGGACAGGCTGTCGTTCTCGTGGCCGTAGCGCACGAGTTCGGCGAGCCGGCGCTCGAGATGCTTGTTCTTGTCGCGCAGCATCTCCATCTGCCGCTCCTGCAGCGAGATCGCGGCCTTGCCGTGCGGGTTCGCGAGACGGATCGTCGCGAGCAGCTCGGCGTGCTGCGCGAAGAATTCGGGATTGGCGAGCAGGTAGTCGGCGACTTCGCGATCGTTCATGTGGCTGGCGCGTTCAGTTATCAAGGACGTTGCAGGGTCAGGCGTTCAGGTCGATCTCGCCTTCGAACACGGTCGTGGCGGGGCCGGCCATCATCAGCGCGGCGGCTTCGTCGCGCGCGCCGTCCCAGCCGATCGTCAGCGTGCCGCCGTGGGTGTGCACGGTCACGGGCGAATCGAGCAGGCCGCGCCGGATGCCGGCCGCGACCGCCGCGCATGCGCCGGTGCCGCACGCGAGCGTCTCGCCCGCGCCGCGTTCGTACACGCGCAGCTTCACCTCGTGGCGCGACACGATCTGCATGAAGCCGGCGTTCACGCGCTGCGGGAAGCGCGCATGGCGCTCGATCAGCGGGCCTTCTTCCAGCACCGGATACGCCTCGACATCGTCGACGACCTGCACCGCGTGCGGGTTGCCCATCGACACCGTCGAGATCCAGCGCGTCGCGCCGCCGACGTCGAGCGGCCACAGCGTGTCGTTGCCTTCCTTGCGGCCGTCGAGGCCCGTCGCGCCTGGACCGGCCGTATCGAACGGCACCTGTGCCGGCGCGAACACGGGCGCGCCCATGTCGACGACGACTTCGCCGTTGTCCTGCAGCGTCAGCGTAATCAGGCCCTTCATGACCTGCACGCGCACGCTGCGCTTGTCGGTCAGGCCGCGGTCGCTGACGAACTTCACGAAACAGCGCGCGCCGTTGCCGCAGTGTTCGACCTCGCCGCCGTCGCAATTGAAGATCCGGTACTTGAAATCCGCGCCGTCGACGGTCGGCTTCTCGACCAGCAGCAACTGGTCGGCGCCGATGCCGAAGTGGCGGTTGGCGAGCGCGCGCACCTGCGCGTCGGTGAGCGGCGGCAGCGCGCGCGAATAGCCGTCGAGCACGACGAAGTCGTTGCCCGCGCCGTGCATCTTGGTGAACGAGAGTTTCACTGGGTCCGGAATTCCATGGCGAACAAGGCGGTCGGCACGACACGGACGGCCGCCGGCCATGCCGGGCGGCCTCGTTCGTCGTGCTGATCTCAACCGCAAATGATACATGCAGCCGACGGGGGCGTCCTGCGCGGGCGGGGCCGCGCGTCTGTCGTGCAGATGGGAAGGGGCGCTATTTGCCGATCGGCCGACTGGACATGGCGTTGCGGCTCGAGGCGTGGCTCGGCGAGGAAAACGGGGGAAAGGCCGATCTGTGGCTCGTGCAGCAGTCGGCCTACGATCTCGGGCAGGCGCGCGCGAAGGGCGCGCCGAAGGTGGCGAGGGCGCAGGCGCGCGCATGACGGCGCACCCGCGAACGTCGCGGCAGGGTCAGTACAGGCTCGGCTCGCCGGGCGGGCGCGTCTTGAAGCGCTTGTGCACCCAGTAGTACTGCTCGGGCATCAGCGGAATCTGTTCCTCGAGGAATGCGTTCATCCGCCGCGCGTCGAGATCGTCGTCGCCGGTCGGGTAGTGATCCCACGGCTTGAATACCTTCAGACGGTAGCCCTTGTAGTTCGGCAGCACCTCGCCGATGAACGGCACGACCTGCGCGCGGCCCGTCTTCGCGAGCCGGCCGACGGCCGTCAGCGTGCAGGCCGGCACGCCGAAGAACGGGACGAACGTCGAGTTGCGCAGCCCGTAGTCCATGTCCGCGCCGAGCATCACCGGCTTGCGGTCGCGCAGCCAGCGCAGCACGACGCGCGCGCTGTCCGCGCGGCCGACCATCTCGGCGTCGAAGCGCCCGCGCGCCTTCTTCGCCTCTTCCTCGAGCACCGCGTTCGAGAACGGCTGGTAAAGCGATCCGCAGCGGCGGTGCAGCGACCGGTTCAGCCAGATCGAACCGGCCTCGATGCCGACGAAGTGCAGGCCGAGGAACAGCGTCGGCGGCAGGTCGGGATCCTCGAGATCGACCGCGCTGTCGACCTGGATCAGCTTCGCGAGCTTCTTCTCCGAGCCGAACCACTGGACGCTGCGCTCGACGTAGCTGCGGATCGCATGACGGAAATGCTGGCCGGCCACTTCCTCGCGCCGTTCGTCGCTCCAGTCGGGGAAGCAGAGTTTCAGATTCGTATGTACGATGCGCTTTCGCCGGCTGGGGATCTGATACAGCAGCCAGCCGAGGCCATCGCCGAACCGTGCGGTCAGACCGTACGGCAGCAGGGCGAGCAGCTTCAGCAAGCCGATGGCGAGGTGCGTGCCGAGGCGGCCTAGCATGCGGAATCTCCGTGGGGCCGGCTGGCCGGCACGTTGCGAACAGGGTGGTAAGACAGCGGAAGATGCAGCACGGGCGGCGCTCTGTGACAATTCAGGAAAGCCGCTATAATACGGGCTTCGCCGAGTTAACTGACAACTTGCGGGGCGAAGCCGGCTGGCGCGACACACGCTGCCCGGTCCTGGTAATCCGCTAAAGCGTCGCCGCTTCAGGCCCAACGAAGCTGGCTACGTGAAACCAACCGTAACCACACAGGAGCCTGAAAAAGTGGCAAACGATTATCTCTTCACGTCCGAATCCGTCTCCGAAGGCCATCCGGACAAGGTCGCGGACCAAATCTCGGACGCGATTCTCGACGCCATCCTCGAGCAGGACAAATACTCCCGCGTTGCGGCCGAAACGCTGTGCAACACGGGTCTCGTCGTGCTGGCTGGTGAAATCACCACGACGGCCAACATCGATTACATCCAGATCGCGCGCGATACGATCAAGCGCATCGGCTACGACAACACCGACTACGGCATCGACTACAAGGGTTGCGCGGTGCTCGTCGCGTACGACAAGCAGTCGCCGGACATCGCGCAGGGCGTCGATCGCGCGCACGACGACAACCTCGACCAAGGCGCGGGCGACCAGGGCCTGATGTTCGGCTATGCGTGCGACGAAACGCCGGAACTGATGCCGCTGCCGATCTACCTGTCGCACCGGCTCGTCGAGCGCCAGGCCAGCCTGCGCCGCGACGGTCGCCTGCAATGGCTGCGTCCGGACGCGAAGTCGCAGGTCACCGTCCGCTACGTCGACGGCAAGCCCGATTCGATCGACACCGTCGTGCTGTCGACGCAGCATGCGCCGGACATCGAGCTGCCGGCGCTGCGCGAAGCGGTGATCGAGGAAATCATCAAGCCGACGCTGCCGGCCGACCTGATCAAGGGCGACATCAAGTTCCTCGTGAACCCGACCGGCCGGTTCGTGATCGGCGGCCCGCAAGGCGATTGCGGCCTGACCGGCCGCAAGATCATCGTCGATACCTACGGCGGTGCCGCACCGCACGGCGGCGGCGCGTTCTCGGGCAAGGATCCGTCGAAGGTCGACCGTTCGGCTGCGTATGCGGGCCGCTACGTCGCGAAGAACATCGTCGCGGCCGGCCTCGCGTCGCGCGCGCTGATCCAGGTGTCGTACGCGATCGGCGTGGCCGAGCCGACCTCGGTGATGGTCAACACGTTCGGCACGGGCCGCGTGTCGGATGCGGTGATCACGAAGCTCGTGCGCGAGCATTTCGATCTGCGTCCGAAGGGCATCATCAAGATGCTCGACCTGCTGCGCCCGATCTACGAGAAGACGGCAGCTTACGGCCACTTCGGCCGCGAAGAGCCGGAATTCTCGTGGGAAGCGACCGACAAGGCGCTCGTGCTGGCCGAAGCGGCCGGCGTGGAGCCGACGGCACGCGTCGCGTAAGCGTCGTCCGCCTGAAATGAAAAACCCCGGCCAGGCCGGGGTTTTTTTATGGGTTCGATCGCCGGGGCAACGGTGGCGATCGGGCGGACAACGCCCGCCGGGCGCCCGCTCAACGCGCGCCGAACCCGAACCAGCCGTTGCTGGCCGCGAGGCGGCGCGGGCGGTTGATGCGGCGCTGCGGGCCGAGCTTGCGGCGCAGCGCGAGCGCGCGCAGCGACGACGGCTTCTGCAGCAGCGAGCGCAGGCCGGCGCGGCGAGCGAACGCCTGCGCGCTCATCATCGAGAAAAACGCGTGGAACCACGCACGGATGCCGTCCAGCCGGCTGTGCGGGTGCGTACGTTCGGCCAGCGCCTGCGTGCGTGCGCGATGATGGCGCAGCGAGCGGACAGGAGCGGGCGACACGACGCGCTTGGCAGTGCGGTTGAAACGGGAAGTCAGACGGAATGGCATGTGAACGATGCTTCGCTTGTATGGGTGGCGCCCTGCAGAGCACACTGGTATGAACGGCCTCGGATGACGCAACGGATCTTATCGAAACCCGTTGCGCGCCGCGCCCGCCAGAATTGACAGGCCGCGTCAGGCTACAGGGGATTCATGACGCGCAAAAGTCGCGATAAACCCTTGTGCCGCAACGCGTGTGCCGCATACCGCCTGTCGCTGAGGCAGGCGCCGCGTCGCACAGTTCCCTTGCGCTGGATCAAATCCGCGATTGGCATGCCCCTGCGCACGACAATGGCGCTGTTCGTGGTATCCGGCGCCGATTTACAATCGTCACATTCACACAATAAACGTCTGGCATCCCATGTCGTCTCCATTGCAGTCGGAATCGATCCGCGCGCAAGTCGCGGAATTGCGCGAGCGCGGCTTCGTCGTCGCGCGCGGCCTCGTCGGCGAAGCGCAGTGCGCGGCGCTCAGGCAGATCGCGGAGCGCCAGTTGCGGGAGGCCGCCGAGCCGATCGAGTTCGAGGCCGACCTGCGCTATCCGGGCGCGCCCGAGTCGAAGCATGCGCCGGGCGGGCATACGGTGCGACGGCTGCTCGATGCGTATTCGCGCGATCCGGCGTTCGCCGCGCGCGCGATCGCGCCCGAGATCGGCGCATGGATGCGCGAGTATTTCGGTGAAGAGCCGGTGCTGTCGCGCGCGCATCACAACTGCATGATGACGAAGCACCCGGCGTACGGCAGCCTGACCGGCTGGCATCGCGATTTCCGCTACTGGGCGTTCGAGCGCCCGGACATGGTCTCGGTGTGGCTTGCGCTCGGGCCGGAAACCAACGAGAACGGCGCGCTGTGGCTGGTGCCGGGTTCGCATACGGCCGAATTCGGGCCGGAAGCGTTCGACGACGCGAAGTTCTTCCGCAGCGATCTGCCGGAAAACCGCAGGATGATCGACGCGGCCACGTGCCCGTCGCTGCAGACGGGCGACGTCGTGTTCTTCCACAGCAACACGCTGCATTCGGCCGGGCAGAACCGTTCCGACCAGGTGAAGTTCTCGCTCGTGTACACGTATCACGGCGCGAGCAACCGGCCGCTGCCCGGCACACGCTCGGCGTCGAAGCCGGAAGTGCCGTTCTAGGTTCGGATCGGACGGGCGGCGACACCGCGGCGGTCACGCGATGCGGCGCATCGCGGGCGTTTGAAGCAACGGGCGGCCTGGCCGCCCGTTTCGTTTGACGCGGCCCGAGCCGAGCGACGCGGGCCGTTCGTATGTCGCGCGGCGGCGCGCTCAGCGCTTGCCGCCCGGCATCGCGAGGCCGATCAGGCCGACGAACGACGCGACGGCGCCGCCGACGATCAGCAGGATCGTCTTCGTCGCCGGCGAGCCGGTGAAGAAGCGCGACACGTTGTCGTTGATCGAATGGAACGACTGGCCGCCGAAATACAGCAGCACGACGCCGCCGACGAGCAGTGCAACCGAGATGACCCGGGACATACCAACCTCGCTGAAACGGTGATTCGAGACGCCGCAGTGTAGGCGAGCGCCGCGGTCGCGTCCATCGTCGTGCCGCCGTGCACGATCCGGCCGCTTTCGCTACCATAGTCGTCGTATGACTTCTTCGCCGCCGTCGCGCCATGGGCGCGGCCGGCGCGCGTCCCTTCCCCCGATGTCCTGACGGAACAGACTCATGGCCTACGAAGCAGCTTCCGAACGTTATGCCGGCATGCAATACCGCACCTGCGGCAAATCCGGGCTCCAACTGCCCGCCCTGTCGCTCGGTCTGTGGCACAACTTCGGCGATTCGACGCCGATCTCGACGCAGCGCGAGATCCTGCGCACCGCGTTCGACCTCGGCATCAACCACTTCGACCTCGCGAACAACTACGGGCCGCCGTACGGGAGCGCCGAAACCAACTTTGGCCGACTGCTGAAGGAGGATTTCCGGCCGTATCGCGACGAGCTGCTGATCTCGACGAAGGCCGGCTGGGACATGTGGCCGGGGCCGTACGGCAGCGGCGGCGGATCGCGCAAGTACGTGCTGGCGAGCCTCGACCAGAGCCTGCAGCGGATGGGGCTCGACTACGTCGACATCTTCTACTCGCACCGTTTCGACGCACATACGCCGCTCGAGGAAACCGCCGGCGCGCTCGCGTCGGCGGTGCAGCAGGGCAAGGCGCTCTACATCGGCATCTCGTCGTACTCAGCCGCGAAGACGCGCGAGATGGCCGCGCTGCTCGCGCAATACAAGGTGCCGCTGCTGATTCACCAGCCGTCGTACAACCTGCTGAACCGCTGGATCGAAGAGGATCTGCTCGGCACGCTCGACGACGTCGGCGCGGGCAGCATCGCGTTCACGCCGCTCGCGCAGGGTTTGCTCACGTCGAAGTACCTGAACGGCGTGCCGGCCGACGCGCGCGTGAACAAGCCGGGCGGCGGCTCGCTGAAGCAGGATCACCTGAGCGCGGACAACCTCGAGCATGTGCGCAAGCTCAACGCGATCGCCGAACGGCGCGGCCAGAGCCTTGCACAGATGGCGCTGGCGTGGGTGCTGCGTAACGGCCGCGTGACGTCCGCGCTGATCGGTGCGAGCCGGGCCGAGCAGGTGCGCGAGAACGTCGGTGCGTTGAAGAACCTCGAATTCTCCGCTGAGGAACTCGCGGAGATCGATCGTTACGCGACGGAAGGCGGCATCAATCTGTGGGAAAAGCCCTCCACGGATCAGGCGATCTGATCGAAAGTCGATACGGGATGCGAAACATCGCGTGCCGTATCGGTCACGCGCAGGCAGTCCGTCGCGTCGCTGCGGGGCAGCGACGCACGTCACGCGCCGATGGCGCTAGATCAGCGCAGGCAGGCCTTCAACGAGCAACACAGCGACGCCGACGCCGAGAATGACGCCGAGCACGCGCAGCAGGTTGTGACGGAATTGTGTGGCGCATGGCACCGCGCCGAGAAATAGCGCTCCGGCCAGCGCCATCGGAATCAACAGAATGAAGTCGCCGATCGTGAAATAGGTCGTCATGCGTGTCTCCAGTGTCGGCCGAAGTGGGCGCTTCAGTGCTTGCCTAGCGGCTCCATCCCTGCGGGATATCGGCCCGAAACGGCACGCGTGCGCTCACCCCGGTCCCATGCCGGGTGTTTCTAGTGGGTCCGGCCCGTCGTACGCGGGCCGGTCAATTCGAGTATAGGCAACCGGCGGCGTTTTTCGCTATCCGAACCATTAAAAATCAGCGGAAAGCCTCGGGAATCCCGCGGTTTTCGCGCAAACAAGACGAACGCCTTGCGCGTATCTTTCCCGTTCCTTTCGATTTTCGCGGAATCGTCGTATGTGTCCGATGCGGGCCGCCGCACCCGCGGGCGCGGCGGCCCGCCCGCTCACGCGCGGTCGGGTTGCGGGCGGCCGGCCGGCGCGCGAAACACGAGCGCGAGCCCCGCGATGATCGCGCCCATGCCGGCGAGCGCGAGCGGCTCGGGCCGGTTGCCGAGCCACACGGCGTCCATCAGCGTGGTGACGACGGGCACGAGATAGAACAGGCTCGTCACGTTGACGAGATCGCCGCGCTGCATCAACCGGTAGAACAGCAGTTGCGCGATCACCGAGATCACGATGCCGAGCCACAGCAGCGGCACGACGAACGCCCAGCTCATATCGAACGACACCGGCCGGAACGGCACGATCGCGACGCACAGCGCGAGGCCGATCGCATTCTGCAGCGGCAGCACGTCGGCGGGCGCCGCGCGGACGCGCTTTTGCAGCAGCGAGCCGACGGTCAGCGCGACGAGCGCCGTGAGCGCGCACGCGACGCCGGCAGCCGACAGGCCGCCCGTCCCGCCGCTCACGCCGCGGCCGACGACGAGCGCGAGGCCGGCGAGCGATAGCGCGAGTCCCGCGATGCGCACCGGTTGCCAGCGACGCTCGACGATCGCGAGCGTGAGGATCGGCTGCACGCCGAGGATCGTCGCGAGCACGCCGGGCGCGATGCCGCGCTCGAGCGCGAGCAGGTAGAAGATCGAATAGCCGCCCATCATCAGCAAGCCGGTCAGCGCGGCCATGCGCCGCTCGCCGCGCGGCGGCAGCCAGCGTTTGCGCATGAACGCCAGCGCGAGCAGCACGAGCGATGCGAGCGCGAAGCGGGCGGTGAGAAAGGCGAACGCGGACGCGTGACGCAGACCGAGTTCGGCGAAGATCGCGCCGCTGCTCCACAGCAGTACGAAGAGCGACGTCGCGCCATGCGCGGCGAGCGCGCGTTTGAACGAAACCATGTGAATCCACCTGTCGAACGGATCGAAACGTTCCATTCGCGCGCGCGGCAACACGTCGTGCGTCATGACGCACGTACCTGTGACCAACGGGGCGAATGGAAGACGAAAACGGATGCCGGCGAGTCAGCCGGCGCGTGCCGCCGAAGGGGGCGGCGCGGCGCAGACGAGCGGCGGTGCGACAGGGGGAGGAAGGACCGACGGATGCGCGCACGCCCGCGGCCGCGAGTCGAACTGCGGCCGGGATTTTGCGAGGGCGGACGTGAGCGGATACATCGTGTCGGAGTGCGGTTGAACGCGAATGAAAGGTTAAGGTACCGCAAGGCAGCCATCGAACGCAACTGCTGTCGGCGGCTGCATATCGCGAGCGACATGTCGCGCCGATGCAGGCCGATGTCGGTGCGCGCGCAAGCGTTCGACGAACGGTGGATAGCGATCGGCATGCGATGCGCGCGACGTGATTCCGGTCGGCCGCGCGAAGTGTTCCGATGATTCCGCAGCGGCGAAGCGAAGCGGCACGCGCGTTGCGTCAACATGTGCGCGCGGCGGCGCCGGGCGGTTTCGGTGGGCAGTCACATTCGACAGGGTATGATGGGGGTAACCGGGCGGGCAAGTACGTGCCCGACGCAGTGGTTGATTGGAGACATTCGACGAATTCGCGGCACTTCGCCTGCTTCTTCTTCTTTTCGCGCTTCGATAAACCGTGAACAATGGGATCACGCGCAACGCTCCGCCGAGAGCGGCGCGGATCGTGCATTTGCCGGCTCGCCAGCGGGCCGGGTTTCAAGATTCAAGAGTGGGGAACCATCATGCATATCGGGTCGATCGTCTGCACTACCCATATCGCGGTGCCGAAGGGCGCGCGCGGCATCGTCCAGCGCATCCTGGGCGACATGGCCATGGTGACCTGGTACGCGGGCGTGCCGGGTGAGTCGAAAGAACTCAACACCGAGCCTTTCTTTCTCGAGGACCTGATCGACACCGGCGAATCCGTTCTGCCGGCCGGCGCGGCGCTTCACTAAGGCTCGTCTTTCGGTCCGGCTGGCTGCACAATGCGGGGCATGACAGACGCCACTTCCGCTCCCGCTTCCTCCGCCAGCCCGCCGTTCGCCGGCCTCACGCCCGAGTGCGTGCTCGACGCGCTCGACAGCGTGCTGATGCCGGCCGGCCTGCGCACCGACGGGCGCCTGCTCGCCCTCAACAGCTACGAAAACCGCGTCTACCAGGTCGGCATCGAAGACGGCCCGCCGGTCGTCGCGAAGTTCTATCGCCCGGCGCGCTGGTCCGACGACGCGATCCTCGAAGAGCATGCGTTCGTCGCCGAACTCGCCGCGCGCGAGATTCCGGCGGTGCCCGCGCGTGCCTTCAACGGCCGCACGCTGCATGCGTTCGACGGCTTCCGATTCTCGATCTTCGAGCGGCGCGGCGGCCGCGCACCCGATCTCGACCGCAGCGACACGCTCGAATGGCTCGGCCGCTTCATCGGCCGCATTCATGCGGTCGGCGCGACGCAGCCGTATGTCGCGCGTCCCGTGCTCGACATCGCCACGTTCGGCTACGAGCCGCGCGACTACCTGCTCGCGCACGATTTCATTCCGGATGACGTAAGACCGGCGTACGAGACCGCGGTCAAGCTCGCGCTCGAAGGCGTCGAGGCCGCGTTCGAGCGCGCCGGAGAGATCCGCCTGCTGCGCACGCACGGCGACTGTCATCCGAGCAACGTACTGTGGACCGATGCCGGCCCGCATTTCGTCGACTTCGACGACAGCCGGATGGCGCCGGCCGTGCAGGATCTGTGGCTGCTGCTGCCGGGCGATCGCGAAGGCGCATCGCGCGCGCTGGCCGACCTGCTCGCCGGCTACGAGGATTTCTGCGAATTCGAGCCGCGCGAGCTGCATCTGGTCGAAGCGCTGCGCACGCTGCGGCTGATCCACTATGCGGCGTGGCTCGCGCGGCGCTGGGACGATCCCGCGTTTCCGGCCGCCTTCCCGTGGTTCAACACGCATCGTTACTGGGAAGCGCGCGTGCTCGAACTGCGCGAGCAGATCGGCGCGATGCAGGAAGGGCCGCTCTGGCCCGTGTGACGTGTGGCGGCTGCATGCGCGGCATCCATGCCGCGCGGCAGCTTCGCCGGGGCCGCGGCGCGACGCGGCCCGCCCCCTCAGAACTTCAGCATCAGCTTGATCAGCGCGGCGAAGCGCTTGCCGTACGGCGGTGCGAGCAGGTTGCGCGCGTTCAGCCGCGCCTGCGTGAGCACCGGCTTCATCTTCGAGAACGTCACGAAGCCGTCGTAGCCGTGATACGCGCCCATGCCGCTCGCGCCGACGCCGCCGAACGGCAAGCTGCCGCACGCGATGTGCATCAGCGTTTCGTTGATCGACACGCCGCCCGAGACCGTTTCGCGCATCACGCGGTCGATCGTGCCGCCATCCTCGTCGAACAGGTATAGCGCGAGCGGACGCGGGCGCGCATTGACGTACGCGATCGCTTCGTCGAGCCGTTCGTACGGCACGAGCGGCAGCAGCGGCCCGAAGATTTCCTCCTGCATCAGTGGCGACGCGGCCGGCACCTGCGTGACCGCGCACGGCACGAAGCGGCGCGACACCGGATCGGACTGCGCGTCGGACAGCGGATGCAGCTGCGCGCCGGCGGCCTGCGCATCGCTTGCCAGTTGCTGCAGGCGTGCGTAGTGACGCGGCGACACGATCGTCGTGTAGTCGCCGTTGGTCGACAGGTCCGGATACAGCTTCGCGAAGCGGGCCCGCGCGCGTTCGATGAACGCGCCTTCCATGCCGCGCGGCAGCAGCACGTAGTCGGGCGCGATGCAGGTCTGGCCGGCGTTCAGCGTCTTGCCGGCGACGATCGCGTCGACGGCCGCGTCGAAGCGCGCATTCGGGCCGACGATCGCCGGCGACTTGCCGCCGAGCTCCAGCGTGACCGGCGTGAGGTTGTCGGCGGCCGCGCGCATCACGTGGCGGCCGACCTGCGTCGAGCCGGTGAACAGCAGATGGTCGAACGGCAGTGCGCTGAACGTGGCGCCGACTTCCGCGTCGCCGTTCACGACCGCGACGTGGTCGCGCGTGAAGGTCTTGCCGATCAGTTGCTCGAACAGCGCCGACGTGCGCGGCGTCAGTTCGGACATCTTGATGATCGCGCGGTTGCCGGCGGCGAGCGCGCAGATCAGCGGGCCCGCGGCGAGCAGCACCGGGTAGTTCCACGGCACGACGATGCCGACCACGCCGAGCGGTTGCGGAATCACCTTCGCGCGCGCCGGCCGCAGCCACTTGTTCATCGGCTTGCGGATCGGCTTCATCCAGCGCTTGCCGTGCGTCAGCGCATCGTCGATCTCTTCCTTCGCCATCCAGATTTCCGACAGCAGCACTTCCTGCTTCGCGCGATGGCCGAAATCGGCGCTGATTGCGTCGGCGAGCGCATCCGCGTGATCGATCAGCATCGTGCGCAGCGCGCGCAGGTGCTGCGCGCGCGTGTCCCATGCCGGGTACGGTGCGCGCAGGTACGCCGCGCGCTGGTCGTGCAGCAGCGACGTCAGCGCATCGACCGACGGCAGTGCTTGCGGGGCCAGTTCGGGCAGGTCGTTCTTCATGTCGTCTCCTCCAGTTGGGCCTGGCTGATCGGCCGGCCGTCACGCCGCACGCGCACGCTCGGCGAGCGCGGCGACGCGGATCGGGTGATGCGTGTCGCCCGGCGCGGGGCCGGATGCGACGGGTGCTCGAAAACCGGTTTCAGCACGCGGCAAGCGTCGTATCCGCGCGACGGTGTCCGCGTCCGAACGTCGTGCCGCACGGCATGCGCATACGAGCCGATACGGTGACGCGCGGGCACGCGATGCCGTCTCGCGATCGTCTGCCGGTGTACCGCGGCGGCGCAGCGCGACAGATCCGCGGCGGTGGCTCGCCGCGGATCGTTCGGCGGCGGCGACACACCGTCCAAACGGTCGGCGACGACACGTGCCGTTCGATTTCGACCGACTGCGCGCATGGCGCCGTGCATCGTCGCGCGGGCCGCCGTTTGAAATGAAATGCGGACCGCGCGCGTGACCGCCGGATCACCCGGTCGGCACGCGGCCGGCAGGCGTTGGCGCTGCATCGTCGTTCCTCCCGTTTCGCGACGAATCGGCTTCTCGTGGCCGGTGCATCGCGCGACGCGACTCGATACATCTTAAATTTAGTTCACGCGGGCGTTTAGAGGAATCGCTCTTGAATCGGCGCGCCGCGCACGGGACGGCCATTCCTACAATGCCCCGAGGGTCTGTTTGCAGATGGCAACGCCAAATTAAAAAATCATGTAACGGGAATGCCCGAAATCGCCCGTATGGCGGCGTCGCTCGTCGCTTGTTTGGCTCGGCCAAACGGCGCTCCTCGCTCCTTGCCCTACGGGCGATTTCGGGCATTCGCATGCGTGTTCCATCTGCAAACAGACCCTCCAGAGGAGACGCGGTCGCGCGGCGGTGCCGGGCGCCTTCCATGACACGACGGAGACGTGACATGCAATACGACTACATCATCGTCGGCGGCGGCTCGGGCGGTTCGAGCCTCGCCGGCCGTCTCGCCGATGCCTGCCCCGATGCGACGATCGCGCTGATCGAGGCCGGCTCGCATACGGAGCGCAACCTGCTCGTCAACATGCCGGTCGGCATCGCGGCGCTGGTGCCGTTCAAGCTCGGCACCAACTACGGCTACGAGACGGTGCCGCAGCCGGGCCTCGGCGGGCGGCGCGGTTATCAGCCGCGCGGGCGCGGGATGGGCGGCTCGAGCGCGATCAACGCGATGATCTACACGCGCGGCCACCCGACCGACTACGACGAGTGGGCGCAGCTCGGCGCGACGGGCTGGGGTTGGCAGGACGTGCTGCCGTATTTCCGCCGCGCGGAAGGCAACGAACGCGGCGCGGACGCATGGCACGGCGCGGACGGGCCGCTGTCGGTATCGGATCTGCGCTTTCGCAATCCGTTCTCCGAACGATTCATCCAGGCCGCGCACGCGGCCGGCTATCCGCTGAACGACGACTTCAACGGGGCGACGCAGGAAGGCGTCGGCTTCTATCAGGTCACGCATCGCGACGGCTCGCGCTGCAGCGTGGCGCGTGCGTACATTTACGGCCGCAACCGGCCGAACCTGCACGTGATCCCCGATGCGACGGTGCTGCGCGTCGGCTTCGACGGCAAGCGCGCGGTCGGCGTCGTCGTGTCGCGCAACGGGCGGGTCGAGACGCTCGGCGCGCGCGCGGAAGTGGTCCTGTCGGCCGGCGCGTTCAATTCGCCGCAACTGCTGATGTGTTCGGGGATCGGCCCGGCCGATCAGTTGCGCCGGCACGGGATCGCGGTCGTGCAGGATGCGCCGGACGTCGGCGTGAACCTGATCGACCACATCGACTTCATCATCAACACCCGCGTGAATTCGTCGGAACTGGTCGGCGTGTGCGTGCGCGGGATCGCGAAGATGACGCCCGCGCTCGTGCGCTATTTCTCGAGCCGCACGGGGATGATGACGAGCAACGTCGCGGAGGCCGGCGGCTTCATCAAGAGCGATCCGTCGCTCGCGCGGCCCGACCTGCAACTGCATTTCTGCACGGCGCTCGTCGACGATCACAACCGCAAGATGCACTGGGGTTTCGGCTATTCGCTGCACGTGTGCGCGCTGCGGCCGTTCAGCCGCGGCACGGTCGCGCTCGCGAGCGGCGATGCGCGCGACGCGCCGCTGATCGATCCGCGCTTCTTCAGCGATTCACGCGACCTCGACCTGCTGGTGCGCGGTACGCACGCGATGCGCCGCATCCTGTCGCAGGCGCCGCTCGCGTCGCACGGCGGGCGCGAGCTGTACACGCGGCCGGACCAGGGCGAAGCGGAGCTGCGCGCGACGATCGTCGCGCATGCGGACACGATCTATCACCCGGTCGGCACCTGCCGGATGGGCTCGGATGTGCGCGCGGTCGTCGATCCGCAACTGCGCGTGCGCGGCGTCGACGGGCTGCGGGTGGTGGATGCGTCGGTGATGCCGACGCTGGTCGGCGGGAACACGAATGCGCCGTCGGTGATGATCGGCGAACGCGCGGCGGACTTCATCGTCGCCGCGCGCAAGGGCGGCGTCCCGCGCGGCGAGGCGGCTGCCGCGGTGCACGGCCGCTAGCGGCGCGCGCACGGCAGCAGCGGCCCATGCTCAGGCAAACGTATCGACGAGGCCGGCGCGGCTCGCGCGCGCGGCGACCGGTGCGGATTGCGCGGCGTCGACGGGTGCATCGACGGCTGACGGTCCGCCGTTCCCGCGTCGCGGCGACTGGCCGCCGGCGAAGGTCTGCTGCGGGTTTTGCTGCTGTTGCTGCGAAGCGAAGCCGCCGTCGCTGACGGTCGCGCTGCCGAGCCCGAGCCCGCCCGCTTCCATCGCTTCGCGCAGCTTCGGCAGCGCGGCTTCGACCGCGTCGCGCACCTGTGCGTGCTGCGACACGAACAGTGCGTGCGCATGGTTGTCCGCGACGCGCAGCACGACCTGCAGCGGCCCGAGATCGGGCGGGTTGAGCGTCAGCTCGGCGCTCTGCTGGTGCGCATTCGACAGGAACACCACCTTCTGGCTCAGCGCATCCGTCCAGTCGGCCGTGCCGACGTGCGGCGCGAGCACGTGCGCGTTGGCGGCGGCGATCGCGCCGGCTGCCGGCGACAGTTGCAGGTTCGCCTGCGCGGCGGCGGCAGCCGTTGCGCCGGCCGCGAGCGTCGCGCTGGCGGCCGGGTCCGTCGCGTTGCTGGCCGCCGCGAGCGCGTGCTGGACGCCGGACTGCGCGTTCGCGTCGGCCTGCAGTGTCTGCGCGGTGATCTGGGTCGGCGTCGGTTGCGTGGCGAGCGCGCCTTTCGCGTCGGCGAGCGTGCGGTCGAAGGTCGGCACTTTCGGCGTCAGCGGTGCGGCGGCGTTCGATGCGGTTGCGGCCGGCGTCGTCGGCGTGGCGGCGGCGGTCGCGCCGGTCGCCGGCATCGCGATCGCGCCCGCGCCGCCCGTCAGCTTGGCGAGCGCCGCTTGCAGCGCGTCGCGGCTCGATGCCGGGTCGGTCGGTTGGGCGGCCGCGTCCTGGGCTGCATGATCGGCGAGCGTCGCCGTGGCGTCCGGCTGGCCGGACACGGCCGTCTTTTGCGTCGTGGCCGCGGCGGCAACGGCCGCGGCGGTCGCCGCGTCGGCCGGCGTCGCGGTGTCCGGGCGCGCCTGCAATTGCGCCTGCACGGCCGCGGCGGCCGCAAGCGCGGCGGCGTCGGGGTTGACGGCGGCGTTCGCGGTCGTGTCGTCGGTCGCCTTGTCGTCATCCGTGCCGGACGGTTTCGCGCCGGCGGCCGGCTTCGACGCAGCCTGTTGGGTCGACGCGTCCGGCGTGCCGGCGTTGGCCGTTTCGCCGCGCGTGGCGACGCTTTGCTTGAGCGTCTGCGCGAACGGCGCGGCGCTCGTGGCGGCCGACGCATCGTTGGCGGCGGACGAACCCGAGCCGCGGGCGGCCTTGAGTGCGGCGCCGGCGGTGTCGAGCAGCGCGCCGAGCAGGGGTAGGGGAGGCATGACGGTTCTCTCGTTCGAATGCGGTGGTCGGTTACGACGAACGGGCCGCGTCGGCCCGCATGCGCAGGATCTTCGCGGCGTGTTCGTCGGCGTCGCGCTGTTCGCGCCGGGCGTCGCGCTGTGCTTCCTGCGCGACGCCGCGCGCCTGCAGGATTTCATACGAGCCGACGGTACGTTTCTTCTGCTGCCAGTTCGGACGCGCCTCGTCGATGCGGACGTCGGCCGCGGCGAGCACGCTGCGCTGCTGCGCGATCGCGGCATCGAGCGTGTCGATGAACGCCTGGAAATTGCGCCAGTTGCCGGCCGGCATCCCGCTTTGCGCGGATTGCGCGAAGCGCGCGTGATATTCGTCGCGATAGCGCAGCAGCGCGTCGAGCTGTTCGGCCGCCGCGGTGCGGTCGCGCTGCGCGGTGCCGAGCTGCTTCGCGGCCGAGTCGAGGTCGTCCTGCGCACGGTCGAGCAGCAACTGAAGGGGAAAGCCGTGGGCCATCGGGATCAGCCTCCGTAAGCGTCGAACAGCGCATCGAGCGCAGTGAGGCTCGATGCGAACGGCGCGCATTCGCGAAAGCCTTGCTGCAGGAACGCCTCGATGCGCGGGTAGAGCGCGATCGCGCGGTCGAGCTGCGCGTCGCGCCCGGGGGCGTACGCGCCGACCGCGATCAGGTCGCGGTTGCGCTGGTAGCGCGACAGCATCTGCTTGAACTGCCGCACGTGGTCGAGATGCGTTTCGTCGATCAGCGCGGTCATCGCGCGGCTGATCGACGCTTCGATGTCGATCGCGGGATAGTGGCCGGCCTCGGCGAGCGCGCGCGACAGCACGATGTGGCCGTCGAGGATCGCGCGCGCCGAATCGGCGATCGGGTCCTGCTGGTCGTCGCCTTCGGTCAGCACCGTGTAGAACGCGGTGATCGAGCCGCCGCCTTCGGGCCCGTTGCCGGTGCGCTCGACGAGCGCGGGCAGCTTCGCGAACACCGACGGCGGATACCCCTTGGTCGCGGGCGGCTCGCCGATCGCCAGCGCGATCTCGCGCTGCGCCATCGCGTAGCGCGTCAGCGAATCCATCAGCAGCAGCACGTGCTTGCCCTGGTCGCGGAAATACTCGGCGAGCGACGTCGCGTACGCGGCGCCCTGCATCCGCAGCAGCGGCGACACGTCGGCCGGCGCCGCGACGACGACCGAGCGCGCGAGCCCGTCCTCGCCGAGGATCTGTTCGATGAATTCCTTCACTTCGCGGCCGCGTTCGCCGATCAGCCCGATCACGATCACTTCCGCGCTCGTGTAGCGCGCCATCGTGCCGAGCAGCACCGACTTGCCGACGCCGGAGCCCGCGAACAGGCCCATCCGCTGGCCGCGGCCGACGGTGAGCAGCGCGTTGATCGCGCGCACGCCGACGTCGAGCACGTGGTGGATCGGTTCGCGATCGAGCGGGTTGATCGACGGCGCCGACAGCGGCGCATCGACTTTCGACGCGAGCGGGCCGAGGCCGTCGAGCGGGCGGCCCGACGCGTCGACGACGCGCCCGAGCATCTCCCAGCCGACCGGCAGCCGCTTCGCGCCCGCGAGCGGATCGGCGACGGGCGCGCTTTCGCGCGGCCACACGCGTGCGCCGGGCAAGACGCCTGCGACGTCGGTGGTCGGCATCAGGAACAGGCGGTCGCCGGCGAAGCCGACGACTTCCGCTTCCGCGTGCGGCAGCGTGCTGCCGGGCGGCAGTTCGATCGTGCATTCGGCGCCGACCGACAGGCGCAGCCCGATCGCCTCGAGCACGAGGCCGGCCGCGCGCGTGAGGCGCCCGCACGGGCGCAGCGGCAGCGCGTGGTGGCTGCGCGCGGCGAGCCCGTTCAGGTGCGTGCGCCAGTGCGCGAGATGCGGGTTGTGCGGCGCGCGCGGGGCGGCGGCGACGCTGGCGGACGCGGGGTGCGGCGTGGCATCGTGCGCGGCCGCCGGCCCGAACGACGCGAGCGCGAGCTCGCGTTCGAGCGGCGTCATGCCGTCGTGCGCGAGCGCGTCGGGCGAGCGCGTCACCACGTGCTCACCTTGCCGATCGCGGCGGCGACGCGCTGCCAGCGCGTGGGCAGCGTCGCGTCGACCTCGCCGGTCGCGGCGTGCGCGCGGCAGCCGCCGCGCTCGATCGACGCGTCGGTGCGCACGTTCCAGCCGAGCGTGTCGAGATCGTCCTGCAGATACGCTTCGACGACGGGCAGGTCGGCCGGATTGACCGCGAGATGCGGCGCGCCGGACAGCGCGGGTTCGGCCGCGAGCACATCGCGCACGGCGGCGACCAGTGCGGCCGGGTCGTGCTTCACGTGCTGGCGCACGACCTGCTGCGCGATGTCGAGCGCGAGCTGCGCGAGGTCGGACGCGAGATCGTGTTCGACGGTCGCCACGGCTTCGCGGAACGACGCGGCGAGCGCCGCGAGCTGCGCGGCCTGTTCGCGTGCGTCGGCCTGGCCAGCCTCGAAGCCCTGTTCGCGGCCCTGCTCGAAACCGGCCTGGTAGCCGCGCGCCTGGCCTTCGACGTGGCCGGCCGCATGGCCTTCGGCGTGCGCGGCGTCGCGCACGCGCTGCAATTCCTCGGCGAGCGCAGCCGCAGCGGCCGCCGCGTCGTCGGGCGGCGGCGGGGGCGGGGGCGGGTCGAACGACGCCATCTCCCACCGCTGGTATGCGGTGAGGGTGCCCACGCGATCGCTCGCCGAATCAGACATACGCGTCTTCCGCCTTGCCGCCGATCGCGATCGCGCCGCTCTCGGCCAGGTTGCGCACGATCTGCAGGATGCGGCGCTGCTGCGTCTCGACGTCGGACACGCGTACCGGGCCGCGTGCGTCGAGATCCTCGGCGAGCAGTTCGGCCGCGCGCTGCGACATGTTCGCGAGGAACTTCTGACGCAGCGCGGGCGGTGCGCCCTTCAACGCGATGATCAGCGTTTCCGACTCGACTTCCTTCAGGATCATCTGGATCGCGCGATCCTCGAGGTCGAGCAGGTTCTCGAACACGAACATCTGGTCGATGATCTTCTGCGCGAGATCGGCGTCGTACTGGCGCACGCTTTCGAGCACGCCTTCCTCGTGCACGCTGGTCATGAAGTTCAGGATCTCGGCCGCGGTGCGGATGCCGCCCATCGGGCTGCGCTTCAGGTTGTCGCTGCCGGACAGCAGGCCCGTCAGCACGTCGTCGAGCTCGCGCAGCGCGGCCGGCTGGATGCCGTCGAGCGTCGCGATCCGCAGCAGCACGTCGTTACGCAGCCGTTCGGTGAAGCACGATGCGATTTCGGACGCCTGGTCGCGGTCGAGGTGCACGAGGATCGTCGCGATGATCTGCGGATGCTCGTTCTTGATCAGTTCGGCCACCGCGGCCGAATCCATCCATTTGAGGCCCTCGATGCCGCTCGTGTCGCTGCCCTGCAGGATGCGGTCGATCAGCACGCCGGCCTTGTCCTCGCCGAGCGCCTTCGTCAGCACCGAGCGGATGTACTCGTTGGAATCGAGCGACAGCGCGGTGTGCTGCTCGGCTTCCTTCACGAATTCCTGCAGCACGTCCTCGACCTGCTCGCGCGTGACGTTCTTCAGCGCGGCCATCGCCACGCCGATCTTCTGGACCTCGCGCGGCGCGAGGAACTTGAATACCTGCGCGGCCTCTTCCTCGCCGATCGACATCAGCAGCAGCGCGCTCTTGGTCAAGCCTTCAGCGTTCATCGGACACCCAGTTCTTCACGACGGTGGCGACGATCTTCGGATCCTGGCGGGCGATCGTGCGCGCGTAGTCGAGGTTGCGTTCGTAGCGGTTCTTCTCGTTTTCGAAGCCGAGCAGCAGCGGATCGGCTTCGTCGGCTGGCTTCTCCAGCGCGGGCAGGCCGTCGAGCGCGACCGTGTCTTCCGGCGCGGCGAGCGCCGGCGCGGCCGGCTCGGGCGGCGGGAACGCGCGGCGCATCGCCGGGCGCACGAACATGAAGTAGAGCGCCGCCGCGGCCGCTGCGATGCCGAGCCACTTCGCGGCTTCCTTCGCCATCGCGATCACGTCGGGTTGGCGCCACCACGGCAGGTCGGCGTACGGGTCGCTCACGGTCGAGAACGCGCTGTTCACGACGTTGACCGAGTCGCCGCGCTTCGCGTCGTAGCCCATCGCATCCTTCACGAGCTGTTCGACCTGCGCGAGCTTCGCGGGCGGCAGCGGCTGCATCGTCACGTGGCCCTTCGCGTCGGCGACCGGCTGGTAGTTGACGACGACCGCGACCGACAGCCGCTTCACGCTGCCCATCGGCTGTTCGGTATGGCGGATCGTCTTGTCGAGCTCGTAGTTGGTCGTCTGGTCCTTGCGGTCGCTGACCGGCGTGGTCTGCGGCCCGTTCTGGCCGTTGCCCGCGACGATCGGCGCGGAGGCCGGCTGCGGCGGCGTGTTCGACAGCGCGCCCGGCACGCCCGACGCGCCGCCCTGCGCGAGTTCGGTCGCGCTGCTGGTCTGCTGGCTGCGGATCGCGGATTGCTGCGGATTGCCGTTCGGGCCGTAGCTTTCCGACGTCTGCTCGATCTTCGAGAAATCGAGATCGGCGCTGACCTGCGAGCGCGCGTTGCCGGCGCCGAAGATCGGCGCGAGGATCGCGTCGATGCGCTTCTGCGTGTTGTGCTCGACCTGCTGCACGTACTTGAGCTGGCTCGCGTCGAGGCCGGACGCGGACGCGGTCTGGGTCAGCAGGTTGCCGTCCTGGTCGACGATCGTCACGTTCTTGGCCGGCATGTCGGGCACGCCGGACGACACCATCCGCGTGATCGCCTGCACCTGGCCCTCGTCGAGCACGCGGCCCGGGTAGAGGTCGACGAACACCGACGCGCTCGGCGCTTCCTTGTCGCGCACGAACACCGACGGCTTCGGGATCGCGAGGTGCACGCGCGCGCCGCGCACGGCGTTGATCGATTCGATGGTGCGCTGCAGCTCGCCTTCGAGCGCGCGCTGGTAGTTGATCTGCTCGGCGAACTGGCTGATGCCGAATTTCTGGTTGTCCATCAGCTCGAAGCCGACCGAGCCGCCCTTCGGCAGCCCCATCGCGGCGAGCTTCAGGCGCGTTTCGTGCACCTGGCCCGACGGCACGAGGATCGCGCCGCCGGCATCGGCGAACTTGTAGGGAACGTTTGCCTGCTGGAGCGCGGCGATGATCGCGCCGCCGTCGCGGTCCGACAGGTTGCTGTACAGCACGCGGTAGTCGGGCGCGCGGCTCCACAGCACGAGCGCGGTGATCGCGGCGATCGCGAACGCGACGGCGATCACGAACGGCAGCTTCGGGTTGCCCTTCATCCGCGAGATGCCGGGGATGCGTTCGGCGAAGCCGCCCAGCCCGAAGTCCGCGCCTGCGCCGCCCGCGCCCGGCAACGCGGCGGCCGCGGCGGCGCCTGGCGCCGGGCTGAGGCCCGCGCGGGCGTCTGGGTTGATCAGCGAGTTGGCCTGCGAATCCATGCGTCGAGTTTCTCCGGAGCGGGACGACTGAGCTCGCTCGGACGAGCGGGCGGACAATGACACGATGCGATTATCGTGACCCGCGGCGCACTCCGATCGACCGAAAAGAGCGGGGTTTCCCCCGTACTTTCGCGGCTTTGACGCGCGCCGCGCTGCTATCCTTTTTCGCGATCCGGCATGGTGCGCGTCGTGCGGCGCCGGCGGGTCGCCCGGTGCGTCCGGGTCTCTTCTCTAGGTTTGGGGGCAGCATGACTGCGAACGTCAGCGGAATCGGTTCGGTGTTGCAACAGATGCAGTCGATGGCCGCGCAGGCGTCCGGCGGCGTCGCGAGCCCGACGGCGGCGCTGGCCGGCTCGGGCGCGGCGACGGCCGGCACGTTCGCGAGCGCGATGAAGGCGTCGCTCGACAAGATCAGCGGCGACCAGCAGCACGCGCTCGGCGAGGCGAAGGCGTTCGAGGTCGGCGCGCCGAACATCTCGCTGAACGACGTGATGGTCGACATGCAGAAAGCCAACATCGGCTTCCAGTTCGGGCTCCAGGTCCGCAACAAGCTAGTGAGCGCTTACAACGACATCATGCAGATGGCGGTGTGAGGGGCCATCAGGCGATGGGCATCCGCGGGCGGGCATTCGGGGACGGCTAACCGGCGGCGGGCATCCAGGAATGGCTCCAGGCTTGCGGAACGGGGCCGGCGAGCCGGCATCGGCGGCCCCCGCGCACCTAAAGCTTTTCAAATCCCTTCCGATAACTGCGGTGAAGGCCGCACCGTGCGACGCACGGCGGCGGCTCCCGACCAGCCAACGCAAATAACAAGGAGAAGCGCATGTTTTCCCCAGGACACGCTGGAGCCAGTGCGTACGCGCGTGTCGGCGTCGAGACCGGGGTGATGGGCGCTTCCCCGCACCGGCTGATCGCGATGCTGTACCAGGGCGCGCGGCAGGCGATCGCGCTGGCGCGCATGCATTTGCAGCAGGACAACGTCGCCGGGCGCGGCGAAGCGATCGGCAAGGCGATCCGGATCGTCGAGAGCGGCCTGCAGGCGTCGCTGAACCGCGACGCGGGCGGCGAGATCGCCGAACGGCTCAATGCGCTGTACACCTATATCGGCCGGCGCCTGCTGGAAGCGAACGCGCAGGCGAGCGACGCGATGCTGATCGAGGTCGACGGCTTGCTCGCGACGCTCGAGGAAGCATGGACGGGCATCGCCCCGGAAGTCGCGCGGATGGCCGCGCAACAGGTAGCGGAAGCATCACGATGAATCACAAGGCCGAATACTTCGCGCGTTACGAGGCGCTCGCCGCCGTGTCGGGCCGGATGCTGTGCGCCGCGCGCGGCGCCGACTGGAACGCGTTGCCGGAGTTGCAGGCCGAATTCATGCAACTCGTCGACGGGTTGAAGCAGGCCGATCCGGCCGTCGTGCTCGACGAATCGGATCTCGGCCGCAAGCTCGACCTGATCCGCCGCATCCTGGCCGACGACGCCGCGATCCGCGATCTCGCGAGCCCGGACGTCGCGCGGCTGTCCGCGCTGTTCGAGGCGCGGCGCTCGACCCAGGTATTGACCGATCTTTATCGCGCGCGCGGGTAGGGCCGTGCGCCGGGCGACCGGCGCGAGGCGCCCGGACCCGGCGCCGCACGCGGCGCGCGCTGTTCCCGTGGGCGGCGCCGGCGTGCCGCGCGCGGATTCGCAACCCGTTGGCTGAGCTGAGCAGGCCCCGATCATGACCGGTATCGACTCCGTTGCGGCCGCGCTGCTGGCGAGCCGCCTCGACAGCCTGCTGACCGGCACCGTCGCGGCGTCCGCCGGCGGCGGCGCGACCGCGCAGGTCGGCACGCCGGGCGCCGGCGCGTCGTCCTCGCCGCCGGCCGGCAGCCCGCCCGCCGCGCCGCCGGCTTCCACGCAGACCGCGCTGTCCGATGTCGGACGCGTGCTCGACGCGATCTCGCGCTCGGGCGGCGATGCGACGCCGGCGATCGTCGGCCGGCTGCCGCTGCTCGCCGATCCGGCCGTGCTGCTCACCGATACGCCGGTGCCCGCGCCGACGCCCGCGCCGGCTGCGTCCGCACCCACCGGGGCTGCCACGCCGGCTTCCGCTCAAGCGTCGTCCGCCGCGGCGACGCGCGAAGCGGCCGCGCCGCCGCCGGTCGCGGCGTTGCGTGCGGCGTTGGCGCAGACCGTGAGCGAAAGCGGCCTCTTCTACGAATCCCATCTAGCGCAGTGGCTGGCCGGCCAGCGTCCGCTCGCGGCGCTGATGCGCGAGCCGCAGGCACGCCTCGCGACCGCGCTCGCGCCGGCCGACCCGACAGTCGTCCCGCACGACTCGACCGACGTGCTCGACGAACTGCTCGCGCAGCGCCGCCGCTGCCGGCCGCCGCGCGGGCCAGCGCGCCACCGTCGGCCCAGGGCGGCGCATCGGCGCGCGACCCCGCGCAGGCCGCACCGGCAGCAGCCCGGCCGGGCACGTCGTTGCCGCCCGATACCGCCGATCCGCTGGCTGCGCACGCCGATACGCGCTGGACGCCCGCGCGCGCCGAGCTGGCCGCCGCATCGTCCGATCCGCAGGCGCAGCCGCTCGCGACCGTGCATCCGGCCGCCGTGCCGCTCGTTCGGCAGCAGCTCGATGCGCTCGCGACCGACCAGTTTCGCTGGACCGGCGAGGCGTGGCCCGGTGCGCGGCTCGACTGGACGATCGAACCCGACGAGCCGGGCCACCGCGCGCCGCGCGGCGGCGGCGACGACACGGGCGACGGCATCGCGTGGCGCACGCGCCTCACGTTGACGCTGCCGTCGCTCGGCACGGTCGATGCCGAACTGGTGCTGAACGGCGCGCAGCTCGTCGCCCGGCTGCGCGCGAACCAGACGGGCGCCGACCGTCTCACGCGCCACGAAGCCGCGCTGCGGCAGCGGCTCGAAGGCTCGGGGCTCAAGGTGGGCGGGCTGTCGATCCGCGCGGTCGACGACGGGCCGGACGGCTTCGACCTGTTCGCCGCCCAGGCCGCCGCCGCCGCGTATGCGCGCGGTGCGGCCGGCGGCCCCGTTGCGCGGGTGCCGGGCGACGATGACGAGGCGCTGCGATGAGCATGACGTCCCGCAAGCGCGCGGCCGCGCTCGTCTACGACCCGAAAGGCGGCGATGCGGCGCCGCGCGTGGTCGCGAAGGGCTATGGCGTGCTCGCCGAGATGATCGTCGCGCGCGCGCACGATGCGGGGCTGTACGTGCACACGGCGCCGGAGATGGTGTCGCTGCTGATGCAGGTCGATCTCGACGACCGGATTCCGCCGCAGCTCTATCAGGCGGTCGCCGACCTGCTCGCGTGGCTGTACGCGCTCGATCGCACCGAGCCTGCGCCGGATGGCGTCGCGCCGCGTTTTCCGTTGCCGCCGTTGCGCTGAACGGCCTGCCGTCGGGCGGCTTCTTGCGGATGGCAGTCCGTGGTCAGCGGGATGGTTCCGCCGACATTTTGCGTCTATCGATCGCCATCGTGTCGCGACGCATGCCTTCTTGCGCATTCGCGCGCGCATTGAACCTGCCGCTCCGTACGCGCACCCGATTGAGCCGCCTTCCGATTTATGTAATGATATCCATTCTCATTTTCATGTTGCCCGGGCGGCGCGCATTCCCTGCGCGCCGCCCGTCGTTTTGAACGAATGGATACCTTCGCGTGAACGCGCCCGAAACGATCGACCCGCCCAAGACGGGCCTGCCGCGCGCCGGCGTCACCGTGCTGCACCCGGCGGGCCGCCCGCTGAACGACGACGAGCTCGCCGCGCGCCGCCGGCGCTCGCGCCGCGCGACCTTCATCAAGTGGCTGCGCAAGGTGCACGGCTGGGTCGGGCTGTGGGGCGCGGTGCTCGGGCTGCTGTTCGGTGTGACGGGCGTGGTGCTGAACCACCGCGCGCCGCCGCTGAAGATCTCGACCGGCGAGCCGCAGGTCGAGGAGATGCAGATCGCGCTGCCGGATCCGGTGCCGAAGACGCCCGCCGCGATGATGAAGTGGCTCCAGCAGGAGCTGCATTTCGACGGCAAGCCGGGCCGCATGCGCAAGGAGCCCGCGCAGGCCGTCGCGTGGGGCGACAAGCGCGTGATGCAGCCCGAGCACTGGCAATTCGGCGTGTTCGGGCCGCACCAGAACCTGCAGGGCGAATACTGGGTGGGCAACGGCTACGTGTCGGTGAAGCGCACGGGCAACACGTTCCTGACGACGCTGAACAACCTGCATCGCGGCGTCGGGATGAATCTCGGCTGGGTGCTGCTGATGGATACGATCGCGGGCTCGTTGATCCTGCTGTCGTTGACGGGCGTGCTGCTGTGGACCGAGCTGAACAAGCGCCGCACGGTCGGCGTCGTGCTGGTGGTCGGTTCGGTCGCCGCCGCGCTGGCCGCCGGCCTGACCTGACCGACGGTCGCGCCGGCCGGGGCCAGCGCCCGGCGCACGCGCGGCCGCCCGCCGCCGCGGGTCAGAGCCCGCAGGCCGCGCCGCTGTTCGCCGCGATTTCGCGCGCGGCCTTCGCGCCTTCGACCTGCAGGATCGTCGGCAGCGACACGTTGTTCTTCGCGGCGGTGATTTCCGCGAGGATCGAGATCGCGATTTCCGGCGGCGTCCGGCTGCCGATGTAGATGCCGGCCGGCCCGTGCAGCCGGGCCAGTTCCCCTTCGCTCAGGTCGAATTCGCGCAGCCGCTCGCGCCGCGCCGCGTTGTTGCGCCGCGAGCCGAGCGCGCCCACGTAGAACGCGGGCGTCTTCAGCGCCTCCATCAGCGCGAGATCGTCGAGCTTCGGGTCGTGCGTGAGCGCGATCACGGCCGAACGCGCATCGAGCTTCATGTCGAGCACCGTATCGTCGGGCATCGTGTGGACGACGCGCGTGCCCGGCACGTCCCACGCATCCGTGTATTCGTCGCGCGGATCGCAGACCGTCACCTGATAGTCGAGCCCGACCGCGATCTGGCACAGATAGCGCGACAACTGGCCGGCGCCGATCACGAGCATCCGGTAGCGCGGCCCATGGATCGTCACGAGCCGTTCGCCGTCGAACGCGAGCCCGTCGGCCGCCTGCGCGGGCGACAGCGACGCGCGACCGGTCGCCAGCGTCATCGTGCGCGTGACAAGGCGGCCGGCCTCGACTTCCGCGCACAGCGCCGCGATCCCGCTGTCGCGCGTGAGCGGTTCGAGCACGAGCTGGATCGTGCCGCCGCACGGCAGCCCGAAGCGGTGCGCTTCCTCGGCCGTCACGCCGTACTTGAGCGCTTCCGGGCGCGCATCGGCCGCGATGCCGCTCGCATGCACGCGGGCGATCAGGTCGTCCTCGATGCATCCGCCGGACACGGAGCCGACCACCAGGCCGTCCTCGCGCACCGCGAGCATCGCGCCTTCGGGGCGCGGCGACGAGCCCCATGTCTTCACGACCGTCACGAGCAGCACGCGGCGCCCTTCTTCGAGCCAGCGCGCGCTGGATTTCAGTACATCGAGATCGACGCTTTCCATCGTGTTTTCCTGTTGCCGGACGGGCCGCCGCGCGGCGCCGTCGTTCGATGGCGGGATTATGAACCGCTCGGCGCGCGTGTGCAGGCGGCGCGCGGGCCGGCGCCGGCAAATCCGGACGATCGGGCAAGAGATCGCGACGATCGGACAGTGATCGCGCGCTGGCGGAGGGTTCGGGGAAAGAAGGTGTGCGGGGCCGCGACGGGCCCCGCGTGGGTTCGTCATGGCGCGCCGCGGAGGCGCCGCCATGACGGCGCTCAGTGCGCGTCGGGGTGACCGTGCGCGAGCTTCGAATGGTGCCGCGAGTACAGGAAGTAGATCACGAGGCCGATCACGAGCCAGATGCCGAACGCGGCCCACGTGACCGGCTGCAGGTTCAGCATCAGGAACAGGCACGCCGCGACCGCGAGGATCGGCACCAC
Source organism: Burkholderia sola (assembly GCF_905400185.1). NCBI lineage: Bacteria > Pseudomonadati > Pseudomonadota > Betaproteobacteria > Burkholderiales > Burkholderiaceae > Burkholderia > Burkholderia sola. The sequence continues at coordinate 3,450,775 of NZ_FR989675.1, read as the reverse complement.
CGGCACGCCCGGGCAGCGGAACGCGCGCGGCAGCTCGGGGTGCGTGCGGCGCAGCACGAGCACGGCGATCGACACCATCGAGAACGCCGCGAGCGTGCCGATGTTGATCAGCTCGGCGAGCACGTTGAGCGGCACGAGCGCGGCGATCAGCCCGAAGAACAGGCCGACCAGCCAGGTGGTCAGGAACGGCGTCGCGAAACGCGGATGCACGCGCGACAGCGCCGCCGGCAGCAGCCCGTCGCGCGACATCGCGAAGATCACGCGCGTCTGGCCGTAGCTCATCACGAGGATCACGGTCAGCATGCCGAGCACCGCGCCGAGATCGATGAAGCCCGCGACCCACTTCTCGCCGGCGACCTGCAGCGCATACGAGATCGGGTGCGAGATGTTCGCGTACTGGGCCGACGGCACGATGCCGGTCGCGACCGCGGCGACCGTCACGTACAGCACCGCGCACACCGCGAGCGACGCGATGATGCCGATCGGCAGATCGCGCTTCGGGTTCTTCACTTCCTCGGCCGCCGACGACACCGCGTCGAAGCCGATGAACGCGAAGAACATCACGGCGGCCGCGCCGAACACGCCGTTCCAGCCGTGCGGCATGAACGGCTTCCAGTTCGCGGGCGTCACGTGGAACAGGCCGACCGCGATCACGAGCAGCACGACCGACACCTTGATGAACACCATGATGTTGTTGATGCGGGTCGATTCGCGGATGCCGATCGACAGCAGCGTCGTGATCACGATCATCACGAGGAACGCGGGCAGGTTGAACCACGTGGTGACGCCGGGCACCGCGCCGGGCGCGGCCGTCAGCACGGTCGGCAGCGACAGCCCGAAGCCCTGCAGCAGCGATTGCAGATAGCCCGACCAGCCGACCGACACGGCCGACGACGCGAGGCCGTACTCGAGCATCAGATCCCAGCCGATGATCCACGCGACGAGCTCGCCGAGCGTCGCGTACGAATACGTGTAGATCGAGCCGGCGACGGGGATCGACGACGCGAACTCCGCATACGACAACGCGGCCAGGCCGCACGCGATCGCGGCGATCACGAACGACAGCATCAGCGCGGGGCCGGCCTGAACGGCGCCGGTGCCGGTCAGCACGAAAATACCGGTGCCGATGATCGCGCCGATGCCGAGGAACGTGAGGTCGATCGCGCCGAGCGCTTTCTTGAGCCCGGCGGCTTGCGCGCCGGCGATCATGCGATCGACGTTTTTCTTGCGGAAGAGAGACATTGCGGATGAATCGCCAGCACGCGCGGGCACGGCGCGCCGACTGAGTGAAAACCGATAATTTTAGCCGATTTGGCGTGCAAGCCCCGTTGCGGTGCAGCGGCGCGTCGCGGAATCGTCCGAAAAAACAAGCGTTTGCGCGCGACACGGGGTGAAACGGAGGCGAAGCGGGCGCGATCGAGCGCGGCGCGGCGCGGCGTTCGCCGCGTCGCCGGATCGGACGAATGCGGGGCTGGCCGGGCGATCAGGCGCCGGCCGTGGGCGCCATGTCGACGAGCCGATTGCTCATCACGTAGAACGTGAGTTCCGCGTTGTTCGACAGCCGCATCTTCTCGAGCAGCCGCGACCGGTACACGCTGACCGTCTTCACCGACAGCGACAGCGTGTTCGCGATATCGGTGAGCCGCTTGCCGGACGCGAGCATGCAGAGCGTCTGGTATTCGCGATCGGACAGCTTCTCGTGCGGCAGCGGTTCGTTCTCGAACGACACGTATTCGGCGAGCGCCTCGGCCATCGCGGGGCTCACGTACTTGCGGCCGGCCGCGACCTGCTGGATCGCGCCGATCATCTGCGCGGCGTTGACCGTCTTCGACAGGTAGCCGGCCGCGCCGGCCTTCAGCGCGCGTACCGCGTACTGATCCTCGCGGTACATCGAGAACATCAGCACCGGCGCACGCGCGAGCTTGCGCTTGAGGCGCTTGAGCACCTCGATGCCGTTCGCGTCGGGCAGCGAGATGTCGAGCAGGATCACGTCGAATTCCTGCTTGTCGACGGCAGCCATCGCGTCGCCGCCGTTTTCGGCCTCGGTCACGTCGCGCGCGATGCCGCGGTCGATCAGCAACTGGCGGATCCCTTGCCGGACGATCGCGTGATCGTCCACGAGCAGGATGTTCAGGCTCATCGCGACCTCACGAAAGCGACGTGCGGCGTGCCGCGACCGGCACCGCGAGCAGCGAATCCCACGCGAAGCGTGCGGTGACGCGCGTGCCGCGGCCGGTGGCCGGCGTGGCCGCCTCGAAGCTGCCGCCGAACGCCTCGCACCGGGCGCGCATGCCGGCCAGGCCGTAGCCGCTGCGGCGGCGCTGGGCGAAACCGGTCCCATCGTCGGCGACACTGAGCGACAGGTGCGTGCCGTCGGTGGCGATCCGGACGTCGACCGACGTCGCGCGGGCATGTTTCGCGACGTTCGACAACGCTTCCTGCGCGACGCGGAACACCGCGAGCGCGCTTGCGCCGGCGAGCTGCGTCAGGCGGGCGTCGGCCGCGCACACGAAGCTCGTGCGCAGGCCCGTGCGGGCCGCATGGGTGTCGATCCACGACGCCAGCGCGCCGACCATGCCGGCGTCCAGCGCCGGCGTGTCGCGCTCGTCGATGAGCCGGCGATTCGCGTCGGTCGCGGCGTCGAGCGCCTGCTGCGCCAGCGCCAGCGCGCGCAAGCAGCCTTCCGGCGCATCGGCCGGCAGCCACGTTTGAACGTTTGCGAGCGCGAAGCGGGCGGCGGTCAATTCGGCGCCGAGCCCGTCGTGCAGCTCGCCGGCCAGATGGCGGCGGGCCGCTTCGTCGGCGGCGAGAAGCTGGGCGGAAAGTGCCGCGATCCGTGCGGCGGACGCGTCGCGTTTCGACGCGGCGTCGGCCGTCGACGGAGTAGCAGCGCGGCCAGGCATGCGCTGCCGCGACGGGAACGGGGCGTGGGCGCCCGAGGGCGCGTTAAGCGACGTATCCATGACTCTCCCTGCTGTCAGAAAGCGGTTCAGACACCGGCTGGCTGCGTGGGCTGGCTGCCGTTTCGATGACGGTCGCCGCCGGAGAATCGCCCCATGCCGAAGTAACAAAAGTTACGTCTTGTAACACTTGCATCCGACCCTTTCAAGCTCATCCAAACGGCAACCACGCGCGCCGAATAATATCTCAAAATTTCTGAAAAGGTCATGTCAGGCGGACATTTAAGGGTAAATGTGAATAATCGGAATGAAGGTGTTGTAGGAAAAACACTGACACCCGAGCACCCGGGGATGACGTATCCAAATGTAACTATTTGAGATGGAATGGTCCCAGTTTGTTACGAATTCGCCAAGTGCGGACGAAAAAAAACCGGCGCTTTCGCTCCGGTTCTTGATGACGCGCAATGAGGGCCTGTTCCCGTTATTGGCGGGAACAGGCCCGAAGGGGATCGATCAGTCCACGAACGCGCGCTCGATCACGTAATGACCCGGTGCGCTGTTCTTGCCTTCGACGAGGCCGGCCTGCTTCAGCAGCTCGGTCGTGTCCTTCAGCATCGCGGTGCTGCCGCACAGCATCACGCGGTCGTTTTCCGGCGAGAACGCCGGCACGCCGAGATCCGTGAACAGCTTGCCCGTCGCGATCAGGTCGGTGATCCGGCCCTCGTTGTCGAACGCTTCGCGCGTGACCGTCGGGTAGTAGACGAGCTTTTCCTTGATGATGTCGCCCAGGTACTCGTGGCCCGGCAGGTCGTGCTTGATGTAGTCCATGTACGCGAGCTCGCCCTTCAGGCGGCACGTGTGGGTCAGGATCACCTTGTCGAAGCGGTCGTAGATGTCCGGATCGCGGATGATCGACATGAACGGCGCGAGGCCCGTGCCCGTCGACAGCATCCACAGCGTCTTGCCCGGCAGCAGGTTGTCGGCGACCAGCGTGCCCGTGGGCTTCTTGCCGATCAGCACCGTGTCGCCCACCTTCAGGTGTTGCAGGCGCGACGTCAGCGGGCCGTCCTGCACCTTGATGCTGAAGAATTCGAGATGCTCTTCGTAGTTCGGGCTGACGATCGAGTAGGCGCGCGCGAGCGGCTTGCCGTCGACTTCGAGGCCGACCATCGTGAATTCGCCGTTGTTGAAGCGCAGGCTCGCCTCACGGGTGCAGGTGAAGCTGAAAAGCGTGTCGGTCCAGTGATGGACGGATTGGACGGTGGCGGTGTCGTATTTGCTCATGGCTTTGAAAACGGACGCGCGTGGCGAACGCGTGTAACGGGCCCAAAAAATGGGCAAAAACCGAGTGCGACGGCCCGATCGCGGATCGGCCGGCTGGCGCGTCGGACACGCGCCTTCTCGATGACAGACGTTTGAGGAACTGGTTATTTTACCCTGTCGACGCGGATCGCGGGCTTGACCCCCGCGGCTGCGCGGATTTGGCGCAACATATCCTTTCAACATGCTTTCGCTGGTCGGCCGCGTGATTCGCGGCGCATGCGGCGCGCGCCGGCGGCGCCGTGACCGGGGCGCCGCCGGCCGCGCGCGTTACTGCGGATCGAGGCGCAGGCGCGCAATGTACGGCAGGTGGTCCGACAGCCACGCGGCCTCGCCGGACGGCGCGCGCCATTCGAGCGGCGTCAGGCCGCGCACGAACATCTTGTCGAGCGCGAGCGCCGGCGAGAACGCGGGGAACGTGCGGCCCGATTCGCCGAGCAGCGTCGCGACCTCGGACAGCCCGATCTCGCCGAACAGCGCGACCGAATCGTTGCGCCAGTCGTTGAAGTCGCCGGCGAGCATCAGCGGGCCGTCGCCCGCGTTGCGCACGATCCAGTGCGCGATCCAGTGCATCTGGCGCAGTCGCGCGGCGCGCGTGAGCGCGAGGTGCGCGCACAGCAGCGTGACCGGCCGCGCGCCCGCGAGCGTCGCGCGCGCGACCAGCAGCCCGCGCCGCTCGAAGCGGTGCGCGGAGATGTCCCAGCGGCCGCCGAGGTCGAGCGGATGCGGCGACAGGATCGCGTTGCCGTGCCGCCACGACGGCTTGAACACGTTCGGCCCGAGCGCGATCTGCCAGTCGAGCGCCTGCGCGATCTCGGTGGCCTGGCAATGCCACACGTCGTCGACCGTGTCGTCCATCGGCGCGCCGAAGCCCGGTGCGAGCATCGGGCGCGGCATGCGGCGCGCCATCGCTTCCTGCAGGAAATACACGTCGGCGTGGGTCGACTGCATCCAGTCGCGCATCGCGTTCCACGCGGTGAAGCCGAGCGGCGAGCGCCCTTTGTGCAGGTTCCAGCTGACGGCGGTGATTTCGTCGGGCGCGGCGTGGGGCTCGGCGAACGGCAAGGAGAGGGCGTCGGCGGACATGACGTTCAGTCCTTCGCGACGTGCGCGCGCACGCGGTACACGAGATGCGGATGCTGCTCGACGAGCGTCCAGTCGGTCCAGGCGTCGCCGCCGACCGCCAGGCCGGGGTGGCTCGCGACGATTTGCCGCGGCGACGCCGGCACGCACGGATCGCTACGCGTCGCGTTTTCGTCGTCGAGCGTTTCCTGCACGTCGAGCCCGAGCGACACGGTATTCGCGCTGACGTCGACGGCGAGCGGCGCGACCGTCACCGAGCGCGCGCGCTCGGTCGGCACGACGCGCGCGGCATTGCCGCAGCCGACCGGCACGGACGACGGATAGCGATGGGTATCGGTGCGGGACTGGCCCACGGTGGTGTTTTGCTGGAACGTGTCGATCGTCTGACCGTCGCGCACCACCTGGATTTCCCATGCGACGACGGCCGGCGCGGGGCTCTGCGCATGGGCGGCGAGCACGACGCTCGCAAGCAGGACGGCCAGGCCGTGTTTCAGCATGAAACGTCTCCGGAAACGCGGGAAAAGCGGGGAACGGACGCACATCTTACGCCCGATCGATTTCGGTCGCGATGTGACGGGACGTGCCGCGCCAGGTTCGCAGCACGATGCGGTCCTGCTCGGCAGGTAGGGCCGCGTCATGCATTTTCAAGCGAAAAAGCGCGTGAACTCGGCGACGCTCGCGCGCTCGGTGACGAGCCGGTTCTCGATCGCGTCCGGGTCCGCATGGCCGAGCGACATCCCGCAGACGAACTGCTCGTTCGCGGGAATGTCGAGGTGTTCGGCGACGATCCGGTGAAACGGCACGAACGCCGCCTGGGGGCACGTATCGAGGCCGCGGGCACGCGCGGCCGTCATCACGCCTTGCAGGAACATCCCGCAGTCCAGCCATGCGCCGTGCGTCATGACCCGGTCCAGTGTGAAGAACAGCGCGACCGGCGCATCGAAGAAACGGAAATTGCGCGCGTGCTGCGCATGCATGCGCGCCTTCTCGTCGCGGCGGATGTTCAACAGGCCGTACAGGTCCCAGCCGACCTTGCGGCGCCGGTCGATATACGGCGACACCCATTCGCGCGGGTAGTAGTCGTATTCGGCGACGTATTTCTCGTCGCGCGCGGGGTCGTCGTAGGCGGCGGTGAGCGCGGCGGCGAGCGCGTCGCGCGTGGCGCCCGTCGCGACGTACACGCGCCACGGCTGGATGTTGGTGCCCGACGGCGCGCGGCTCGCGGCTTCGAGGATCGCCTCGATCGTGTCGCGCGGCACAGGCGTCGGCAGGAACGCGCGGACCGCGCGGCGCGACTTGAGCGCGGCGTCGACGGCATCGACGGAACGGATCGCGTCGGCATCGACGCGCGGGGAAGCAGCGGGGACGGGCATCGGCATACCTTTGGGCGGCGCGGCGTCAGGCGAAGTGCGGGGCAGTGTGCGAGCGGCGCGTGGGCGCGAGCGGCGCGCCCGCGGCGAGGGTCGTGAACGTTCGATCATACGCCGCGGCGCGCGGCCGTGCAGCGGGCGCGCGCTGTTAGCAGCAGACTCCCCCGGCTGCTTGCTTGCACGGCGATGCGGGATCGTTACACTGAAAATCGTAAGGGTCTGATGAGTGTGTGACGGCAAGTGCAGCGAGGTGGGTATGACGACGGCGATGGTGAAACAGGAACTGGCGGTGGCGTCCTTCAGCACGGTGTACGACCTCGAGCAGGTCGAGACGGCGCTGAGCGACCTGAACGAGAGCGCGAGCGACGCACTGCGCTCGACCTACGAGCGGATGCTCAAGACGGGGAATCTGCGCTTCTGCGTGAAGCCGAACCGGATGCCGTCGTTCGACGCGCTCGGCGAAGCGCTGCCGAATTTCGGCGAGCCGCTCGACGACGTGCGCAAGCAGATCGCGCTGTGTCTCGAAACGGAGGATCGGCTCGAACTGATGCCGATCCTGCTGCTCGGGCCGCCCGGGATCGGCAAGACGCATTTCGCGAAGGCGCTCGCGCAGTTGCTCGGCACCGCGTACCACTACGTGCCGATGAGTTCGCTGACGGCCGGCTGGATCCTGTCGGGCGCGTCGTCGCAATGGAAGAACGCGAAGCCGGGCAAGGTGTTCGACGCGCTCGTGAACGGCAGCTACGCGAACCCGGTGATCGCGGTCGACGAGATCGACAAGGCCGGCAGCGATGCGCAATACGATCCGCTCGGCGCGCTGTATGCGTTGCTCGAGCACGACACCGCGCGCGCGTTCGTCGACGAATTCGCGGAAGTGCCGATCAACGCGGGCAACGTGATCTGGATCGCGACCGCGAACGACGCGCAGGCGATTCCGGAGCCGTTGCTCAACCGGATGAACGTGTACGAGATCGCGGCGCCCGATGCGGCCGGCGCGCGCCGGATCGCGCAGACGATCTACGACGAGATCCGCACGTCGCATGCGTGGGGGCGGCGCTTCCCGGAGACGCTCGGCGACGATGCGCTCGACGTGCTGGCCGCGACGCCGCCGCGCACGATGCGCCGCGCGCTGCTGCACGCGTTCGGCGCCGCGCGGCTCGCCGGCCGCGACGCGATCGGGCCGACCGACATCCGCGCGGACGAAGGCGCGGCGAAGCGCCGGCCGATCGGCTTCTGACGCCGTCCCGCGCGCCCGGCTGCGGTGTGCGCGGGGCGTGCGTTGTGCGCCCGGCCACATCGTTGTCCACACCACCATCCGTATCGTCGCGACGCGATGCGCACGTGTTCGGCAAGCGGGCGAACCGGGACGTACAATTCTCTTCTCTCCCTTCGACGCGCGAGCAGCGCGAAAAGCCATGGAGCAGACGGATTGTGTCGTGATCGGCGCGGGTGTCGTCGGTCTGGCGATTGCGCGCGAGCTGGCCGCGCGCGGACGTGAAACGATCGTGCTCGAGGCGGCCGACGCGATCGGCACGGGCACGAGTTCGCGCAACAGCGAGGTGATTCACGCGGGGCTCTACTATCCGCGCGGGTCGCTGAAGGCGACGTCGTGCGTGCACGGGCGCGACCTGCTGTACGAATTCTGCGACACGCATCACGTGCCGCACCGGCGCACGGGCAAGCTGATCGTCGCGACGAGCGCCGCGCAGGTGAAGCAGTTGAAGGCGATCGGCGCGCGCGCGGCCGAAAACGGCGTGCTCGACCTGCTACCGCTCACGCGCGCCGAGGCGCAGACGCTCGAGCCCGCGCTCGAATGCGTGGAGGCGCTGTTCTCGCCGTCGACCGGCATCGTCGACAGCCACCAGCTGATGCTCGCGCTGCTCGGCGATGCGGAGCGCGACGGCGCCGTGTGCGCGCTGCAATCTCCGGTCGAGTCGATCGACGTGCTGCGCGGCGGGCGCTTCAGCGTGCGTACCGGCGGCGCCGCGCCGACCGAGATCGACGCGTCGTGCGTGATCAACAGCGCGGGGCTCGGCGCGCAGGCGCTCGCGCACCGCACGCGCGGCCTCGATCCGCGCTGGGTGCCGCCGCTCTATCTCGCGCGCGGCAATTATTTCAGCCTGTCGGGCCGTGCGCCGTTCTCGCACCTGATCTACCCGATGCCCGATCGTGCGGGGCTCGGCGTGCACCTGACGTTCGATCTCGGCGGGCAGGCGCGCTTCGGCCCGGACGTCGAGTGGTGCGATGCGCTGCGCTACGAAGTCGATCCGGCGCGCGCGGGTGCGTTCTACGCGTCGATCCGCGCATTCTGGCCGGGCCTGCCCGACGACGCGCTGCAGCCGGCGTACGCGGGCATCCGGCCGAAGGTCGCCGGGCCCGGCGAGCCGCCGGCCGACTTCATCGTGCAGGGCGCCGCTCAACACGGCGTGCGCGGGCTCGTGAACCTGTTCGGCATCGAGTCGCCGGGGCTCACCGCGTCCCTCGCGCTCGCGCAGCGCGTCGGCGACATGGTGTCGCGCGCGTGACGCACGGCCCGCCTCCGCGCGGGCCGGCCGCGGGAAGCCCGTGTGAAGCCCGTGTGAAATCCCTTATCTCCGGCATTTCGGCGCGCACATTTATTCGCTTGGCGGTTATTCTGTTGGACGCCGTCGCCAGAACGGCTTTCAAACCGATAACGTTGGAGCGAGTCCCCCATGAAAACATCCCGTCGGAGTTTCCTGATTACGAGCATCGGCGCCGTGTCCGCGCTGGCGCTGTCGCGCGAAGCGCTGGCCGATGCGCCGATGCTGTCGGAAACCGATCCGACCGCGGTGGCGCTCGGCTACAAGGCCGATGCCACGAAGGTCGACAAGACGAAGTACCCGAAATACGCGGCGGGCCAGGATTGCGCGGCCTGCATGCTGTATCAAGGCAAGAAGGGCTCGGCGTCGGGCCCGTGCGGCGCGTTCCCCGGCAAGCAGGTGTCGGCGAAGGGCTGGTGCAGCGCGTTCTCGAAGATGGGTTGAGGCCCGTGCGGCATCGTGCGATGCCGCAATGTGGCGAAAACCGCAAAACGCTCGCCTTCCAACGATGGCGGGCGTTTTTTATTGCTTGAAAACGGTTCCCGCGTGCGGGACGCGGTTACGCAGCGCAAGGCACTTCGATACTGCTTCGGAGGCGTTCTGCCCAGCAATACGGGATGTGGCTGGATCGGCTATCGCTTCGACGTGTGACGCATGTCTTACGGAAGCTGTGCGGCGAGTCGATCGTAAAGGGAAGGCGGAAGCCCGATCGTCTCGAGGTTGTCGCCCTTGGGATAGATCAATGCGTCCTTTGTCCAGGTCAGGCTGACCAACGTCCCGGAGGTATCCCGGTAGGTTCGCTCGGCAAGCAGCCGCGTGACGTCGTTGCTGTACAGCCTCAGAATGATCGTGTCTCGGAAGTAGCAGTATTGCGCGACGTAGCGGCCGTCAGGCGCGTACTCGGTCACTTGATCGCGGGGACTGCAGGCGCCTCGCAATCGTGCGTCAAGCCAGTATCGCCACGCCATGCCAAGCACCATGAGGACCGCGAGTGTGATGACGACGCGCCGGACCGATGCGAAGACCATTCGGCTGGCTCGCTGCGTTTGGCCGGCTTGACCCGACCAGATGAAGCGTAGCGCGCGAATCATTGCGATCGATGCAATCACGATGGAAACGCTCGCGAATATCAGAACAAGCGTACCGATACCAATGGATTCTGCGGCGGCACTCATGAAAACTCGATCTCGATGGGTTCGGGGAGGGTTACGCAGCGATAGTCCGAGAAGATGACGAAGTCACCGCCGCGCCGGTGCCGTAGCTGCCACTCGCGAAACGACTTGTTTCTGACCGGATAGTAGATGTTGCCCCGGGACCGCTTGCCTTCGGCGACGACGGGATAGTCCAGCCAGCGAATGCCGGCAATTCCGGCTGCACCGGTCGCCGGCACGAGGACGACGCGCTTGTGGTTCCAGTGTCCGAGATATTGCGACTGTTCGCCGGTCCGGTCGGAAAACGTATAGTTGTCGCGTACGTAAAGATAGATCGACGTGATCGTTGCGTGACGCGCGTCGCGGTCGAATTCGGCATAGGCGACGGCCGCATAGATGTTGAACGACCCCAGCGCCCCCGTCAGATCATCCGGTAATCCGCTGTTGGTCAGCCGTTGGAGGATGAATTCGTCGAGCTTTTGGCCAAACGTACTTTCAACGCCGGCGAACTGAAACTGGAAGCGTTTGTGCAATTCCGCCAGGTTTCCATTGCAAAGCGCCAGCGCGTCGATCGTCGTATCGGTCATTCTGACACGGGACAAGCACCGGCGAAGTGATTCGACAGCCCGTGGCGTAGTGAGCCGTTCACGTTGTTGTAGCGCGTTGTATTGCGCCCGTGCACGAGGGTATTTGAGAACCCATTCGAGCTTGACGGATTTCATGTCGTACATGTCGGGGGGATAGGGTTGGCCCTCCTGATTGATGCATAGTGCCTCGTCCCTGTCGGTCGGCGAATAGTTCAACGCTCCGGCAAACCATCGCTCCATCAACCTCGCCGATACCGGCATGAACAGTCTCCGCATTGCCCCGGGGATTTCCTGGATGTCCAGTGGCGCGATCGTCGGGTCCTTTTCGTGCTCTGCAGGTGGCGCAGGCGCGGAGCGTGCCGGTTCTTGCGGCGTATCAAGCCATTTTTTGAATCGCCCCAGGGCCTCGGCAGCGGCCATGAGGGCGTTCAGTGTGTTGTCCACGCGATCTGCGCGAGTCAGGCGCTTGACGGGCTGCCGGGCTGGTTTGGGGGGCTTGGGAGCAGCGGGCAACGGCGGTGGCGCCTTGTTCATCGATAGCTTGGCGTCGTGGGCGATTTCGCAGCCTTCGATGCCTTCGCATCGAGCCCATTTCCATAGCAGCCTTAGCCTTGTAATAAGGAATTTTGTCGTTGTCCATGATGGTGCCCGAGCAAAATTGTTGTGACCGGCCAACGTTCCGATACATGTCGAACATCGTGTGATCCGGCGCGTGGAATTGCATCGGGCGAAAGTTAATGGAAAGGAATGGCGCGGGAAATCAGACAAGGACGAAAGCGTTGTCTCCGCGCACGACTGACACCACGCGAATGGGTGGGATCCGTTGCACGGCTGGCGTGTTCTCGACGGAGCATGTCCGCTCGATCGTGCGATGCCGCAATGCGGCGAAAACCGCAACACGCTCGCTGTCGTTCGGTGGCGGGCCTTTTTTATTGCTTGAAAACGGTTCCGTCGCTTTCTACACTCGCTGCACACCAGCGCGCCGCGGCATCCCGCGCGCCGAACCGCCCGACACGGCGAATTCATGAGGACGAGGCACGCATGGCGACGATTGCGAATTCAACGAAATTGACCCGGCCCGAGCGTGCGCTGAACCGGCGAGCCGTCGTGGCCGCCGTGATCGGCAATGCGCTCGAGTGGTACGACTTCACGGTGTTCGGCTTCATGACGGTCGTGATCGCCGAGCTGTTCTTCCCCACCTCGAGCGAATACTCGTCGCTGCTGCTCACCACCGCGACGTTCGGCGTCGCGTTCTTCATGCGCCCGATCGGCGGCATCGTGTTCGGGCTGTACGCGGACCGTGCGGGCCGCAAGGCCGCGCTGTCGCTGGTGATCCTGCTGATGACGGCCGGCATTTTCCTGCTCGCGATCGCGCCGCCCTATGCGGCGATCGGCATCGGCGGCCCGCTGCTGATCGTGCTCGGCCGCCTGCTGCAGGGCTTTTCCGCGGGCGGCGAATTCGGCAGCGCGACGGCCCTGCTGATCGAAGCGGCGCCGTTCTCGAAACGCGGTTTCTACGGCAGCTGGCAGATGGCGAGCCAGGCGGGCGCGCTGCTGATCGGCGCGCTCGTCGGCGCGGCCGTCACGCGCGGGCTGTCGCACGACGCGCTGCGCAGCTGGGGCTGGCGCGTGCCGTTCGTCCTCGGGCTCGTGATCGGCCCGATCGGTTTCTACATCCGCCGTCATCTCGCGGATTCCGAAGCATTCCTGCATGCGCAGCAGAGCGCGCGCCGCGCGACGCTCGGCGAAGTGTTCACGCGCCACCCGCGCGAGGTGCTGTGCGGGCTCGGCTCGGTGATCGCGCTCACCGTGACGATCTACGTGCTGATCAGCTATCTGCCGACCTTCGCGGTGAAGCAGCTGAAGTTGCCCTATGCGGAATCGTTCTACGCGGTGATCGTCGGCAACCTGCTGCTGATGGTGCTGTCGCCGATCGCCGGCGCGTGGTCGGACCGCATCGGCCGCAAGGGGCTGTCGCTGTGGTCGCTGGCGCTGACGCTCGCGCTGATGTATCCGCTGTTCGCGTGGCTCGACGCGGCGCCGAGCATCGGGCGGCTGATCGCGGTGCAGGCCGTGCTGTCGGTGACGCTCGCGGGCTACTACGGGCCGTTCGGCGCGATGATCGCCGAGCTGTTCCCGGCCAACGTGCGCTCGACCGGGCTGTCGATCGCGTACAACGTCGCGGTGATGCTGTTCGGCGGCTTCGGCCAGTTCATCGTCACGTGGCTGATCAAGGTGACCGGCACGCCGCTCGCGCCGACCTATTACGTGATGGCGGGCATCGCGCTGTCGATCGTCGCGGTCGCGTTCGTGCCCGCGCGCAACGCCGACCTCGACGCGCCGGCGTGACGACATGACGATTTGACGACGGTCATCGCATCGTTTCGTAAAACGCAATGATGTGCTGCAGAACGCGGGGAAACGGTGCGTCGCCCCTTCGTGTTCGCACCCGAATTGTTTAGTCGTCGAACGAAACAAGCCGCGAAATGAACGAAATTGTCGCTCGCGCGCGTTGTCGCATTTTTTACCCCCACTAAAAATCGGCAAAAACCCGCCGGACATCTAGAAGAGTTTTTTCTCCAGCTTGTTGCCGCATCGTTAGCTCAAGTAATATCCGCGTACGCCGGACCCTGGCGGGACCGGTTCCGATCTGGAGACCTGGAGGAAACATGGAATACAACCGTCTGTTGCACACCCTGCGTGTTACCGCCATGGCAGGCGTGGCAGCGGCATCGCTCGGCGTCGCGGGCTCTGCATTCGCACAGATCCCGAACAAAACGCTCGTCTACTGCTCAGAAGGCAGCCCGGCGGGTTTCGATTCCGCGCAATTTACGACCGGCGTCGATTTCACCGCCGCCACGTTCACCGTCTACAACCGCCTCGTCGAATTCGAGCGCGGCGGCACGAAGGTCGAGCCCGGCCTCGCCGAGAAGTGGGACGTGTCGTCCGACGGCAAGGTGTACACGTTCCACCTGCGCCACGGCGTGAAGTTCCACACGACCGACTTCTTCAAGCCGACGCGTGAATTCAACGCGGACGACGTGCTGTTCTCGTTCCAGCGCATGCTCGACCCGAACAATGCGTTCCGCAAGGCGTACCCGGTGTCGTTCCCGTACTTCACCGACATGGGCCTCGACAAGCTGATCACGAAGATCGAGAAGGTCGATCCGTACACCGTGAAGTTCACGCTGGCCGAGCCGAACGCGCCGTTCATCCAGAACATGGCGATGGAATTCGCGTCGATCCTGTCGGCCGAATACGGCGATCAGCTGATGAAGGCCGGCAAGGCCGCCGACATCAACCAGAAGCCGGTCGGCACGGGCCCGTTCATCTTCCGCAGCTATACGAAGGATGCGACGATCCGCTTCGACGGCAATCCTGATTACTGGAAGAAGGGCGAAGTGAAGCTGTCGAAGCTGATCTTCTCGATCACGCCGGATCCGGGCGTGCGCGTGCAGAAGCTCAAGCGCAACGAATGCCAGGTGATGAGCTATCCGCGCCCGGCCGACATCGCGACGCTGAAGGCCGATTCGAACGTCGACATGCCGTCGCAGGCCGGCTTCAACCTCGGCTACCTCGCGTACAACGTCGAGCACAAGCCGGTCGACAAGCTCGAGGTGCGTCAGGCGCTCGACATGGCGATCAACAAGAAGGCGATCCTCGAGTCCGTCTACCAGGGCGCCGGCCAGGCCGCGACCGCGCCGATGCCGCCGACCCAATGGTCGTACGACAAGAACCTGAAGATGGCCGCCTATGACACCGCGAAGGCGAAGGCGCTGCTCGCGAAGGCAGGCTTCCCGAACGGTTTCGAGATCACGCTGTGGGCGATGCCGGTGCAGCGCGCGTACAACCCGAACGCCCGCCTGATGGCCGAGATGATCCAGGCCGACTGGGCGAAGATCGGCGTGAAGGCGAAGATCGTCACGTATGAATGGGGCGAGTACATCAAGCGCGCGCACTCGGGCGAGCAGGATACGATGCTGATCGGCTGGACGGGCGACAACGGCGACCCGGACAACTGGCTCGGCACGCTGCTCGGCTGCGAGGCGATCAAGGGCAACAACTTCTCGCACTGGTGCTACAAGCCGTTCGACGAACTGGTGCAGAAGGGCCGCACGACGACGGGGCAGGACGCGCGCACGAAGCTCTACACGCAGGCGCAGCAGATCTTCGCGCAACAGCTGCCGTTCTCGCCGATCGCGAACTCGACCGTTTACCAGCCGGTGCGCAAGAACGTGGTCGACATGCGTATCGAACCGCTCGGCTATGCGCGTTTCGACGGTGTCAGCGTGAAGTAACCGGGCTGGCGTAAGCTGTCGTCATTGAGAAAACCGGCTTGAAATCATCCGGCGGCGAGGGGCCAAAAGCCCTTCGTCGCCGGTCGCACATTTCCCACAAGAAAATACGAGACGCATCATGTTCAGATTCGTGTTGCGCCGCGTGGGGATGGTGATCCCGACTTTCATCGGCATCACCATCCTGGCGTTTGCGCTGATTCACCTGATACCGGGCGACCCCATCGAAGTGATGATGGGCGAGCGCGGCGTCGATCCCGCGATGCACGCAGAGGCGATGAAACGCCTCGGGCTCGACCAGCCGCTGCCCCTGCAGTACATCCACTACATCGGCCGGGCGCTGCATGGCGACCTCGGCATGTCGATCATCACCAACACGAGCGTCGCGGGCGAGTTCTTCGCGCGCTTCCCGGCGACCGTCGAACTGTCGCTGTGTGCGCTCGTGTTCGCGCTCGCGGTCGGGCTGCCGGCCGGCGTGATCGCCGCGCTGCGGCGCGGCTCGGTCGTCGACCACGGCGTGATGGGCACCGCGCTCACCGGCTATTCGATGCCGATCTTCTGGTGGGGGCTGATCCTCATCATGGTGTTCTCGTCGTATCTCGGCTGGACGCCCGTGTCGGGGCGCATCGCGGTCGAATACGATTTCCCGCACCCGACCGGCTTCATGCTGATCGACGCGCTGCTCGCGCCGGACGAAGGTTCGTTCAAGTCGGCGGTCAGCCACCTGATCCTGCCCGCGATCGTGCTCGGCACGATCCCGCTTGCGGTGATCGCGCGGATGACGCGCTCGTCGATGCTCGAAGTGCTGCGCGAGGACTACATCCGCACCGCCCGCGCGAAAGGGCTGTCGCCCGTGCGCGTGGTCGTCGTGCATGCGCTGCGCAATGCGCTGATCCCGGTCGTCACCGTGATCGGCCTGCAGATCGGCACGCTGCTTGCTGGCGCCGTGCTGACCGAGACGCTCTTTTCGTGGCCCGGCGTCGGCAAGTGGCTGATCGATGCGATCGGCCGCCGCGACTATCCGGTCGTCCAGGGCGGCATCCTGTTGATCGCGACGCTCGTGATCGTCGTGAACCTGGTCGTCGACCTGCTGTACGGCGTGCTGAATCCGCGCATCCGCCACACGAGGTAATTCCATGAGCAATCTGCAAAATACCCTGCCGACCGAATCCGCGCCGGCCGGCGGCCGTGCGCTCGCGCTGCGCGAGTTCTGGGCCAACTTCTCGCGCAACCGCGGCGCCGTCGGCGCGGGCATCGTCGTGATCGTGCTGATCGCAGTCGCCTTGCTCGCGCCGCTGATCGCGCCGCACAGCCCGGTCGAGCAATACCGCGACTACGTGAAGATTCCGCCCGCGTGGCTCGCCGGCGGCAACTGGCAATTCATCCTCGGCACCGACGAAGCGGGCCGCGACATCCTTTCGCGGCTGATGTTCGGCGCGCGGATGTCGTTCTGGATCGGCTTCGTATCGGTCGTGCTCGCGCTGATCCCCGGCATCGTGCTCGGGCTCGTCGCCGCGTTCTTCCAGAAGTGGGCCGACACGCCGGTGATGCGCATCATGGACGTGCTGCTCGCGCTGCCGTCGCTGCTGCTCGCGGTCGCGGTCGTCGCGATCATCGGCCCGGGCCTCACCAACACGATGTTCGCGATCGCGATCGTCGCGCTGCCGGCCTACGTGCGCCTCACGCGCGCGTCGGCGCTCGGCGAGCTGCAGAAAGAGTACGTGACCGCGTCGCGCGTGGCCGGCGCCGGCACGCTGCGGCTGATGTTCTCGCAGGTGCTGCCGAACTGCACGGCGCCGCTGATCGTGCAGGCGACGCTCGGCTTCTCGTCGGCGATTCTCGACGCGGCCGCGCTCGGCTTCCTCGGCCTCGGCGTGCAACCGCCGACCGCCGAGTGGGGCGCGATGCTCGCGTCCGCGCGCGACTACATCGACAACGCATGGTGGATCGTGACGATGCCCGGCCTGTCGATCCTGATTTCGGTGCTCGCGATCAACCTGCTCGGCGACGGGCTGCGCGACGCACTCGATCCCAAACTGAAACGGATGGCCTGATATGAGCCACAATCTTCTGACCATCCGCAATCTCGCGGTGAACTTCAACGGCCTGCCCGCGGTCGACCGGATCAACCTGTCGGTCGCGCCGGGCGAGGTGGTGGGCGTCGTCGGCGAATCGGGCTCGGGCAAGAGCGTGACGATGATGGCGCTGATGGGCCTGATCGACGCGCCCGGCAAGGTGACGGCCGACGAGGTCACGTTCAACGGCGTCGATCTCTTGAAGGCATCGCCGAAGGCGCGCCGCAAGATCGTCGGCAAGGACATCGCGATGGTGTTCCAGGACGCGCTGACGAGCCTGAACCCGAGCTACACGGTCGGCTACCAGATCAAGGAAGTGCTGAAGCTGCACGAAGGGCTGCGCGGCGACGCGCTGCACCGGCGCGCGCTGGAGCTGCTCGACCAGGTCGGCATTCCCGATGCGAAGAATCGCATCGCATCGTTTCCGCACCAGATGTCGGGCGGGATGAACCAGCGCGTGATGATCGCGATGGCCGTCGCGTGCAACCCGAAGCTGCTGATCGCCGACGAGCCGACCACCGCGCTCGACGTGACGATCCAGGCGCAGATCATGGATCTGCTCGTGAAGCTGCAGAAGGAGCGCGGGATGGCGCTCGTGCTGATCTCGCACGATCTGGCCGTGGTGTCGGAGGTCGCGCATCGCGTCGCGGTGATGTACGCGGGCGAGATCATCGAGACCAACCGCGTGCCCGACATCTTCCGCGCGCCGCATCATCCGTACACCGAAGCGCTGCTCGCGGCGATTCCCGAGCACAATCAGGGGGCGCGTCGCCTTGCCGCATTGCCGGGCATGGTGCCGGGCCGCGATGATCGCCCGTCCGGGTGCCTGTTCGCGCCGCGCTGCAAGTACGTCGTCGACGATTGCCGCAAGGCGCGGCCGGCGCTCGACGCGCTGGTGTCGGGCAACGATGCGATGCGCGCGCGCTGCATCAAGCCGCTCAATCTTTCCAACCTCGACGTGACGGGAGGCGCACGATGAACGCAGTCCAAGATACGCGCCACGCGTCGCACGACGAGGACGTCCTGGTGGCCGATGGCCTCGCGAAACACTACACGGTGAAGCGCGGGATGTTCGGGCAGGGCACGGTGAAGGCGCTGAACGGCGTGTCGTTCTCGCTGAAGCGCGGCAAGACGCTCGCCGTCGTCGGCGAGTCGGGCTGCGGGAAGTCGACGCTCGCGCGCCAGCTGACGATGATCGAGACGCCCACCGCCGGCAGCCTCGTGATCGACGGCAAGAACGTCGCCGGCGCGAACCGCGAGACGGTCGCCGACCTGCGCCGCCGCGTGCAGATGGTGTTCCAGAACCCGTTCGCGTCGCTGAATCCGCGCAAGACCGTCGAGCAGACGCTCGCGGAGCCGCTCGAGATCAACGCGAACCTGACGGCCGCCGAGCGCGCCGCGCGCATCGCGCAGATCATGCGCACGGTCGGCCTGCGGCCCGAGCACGCGAAACGCTATCCGCACATGTTCTCGGGCGGCCAGCGCCAGCGGGTCGCGATCGCGCGCGCGATGATCCTCGATCCGCGCATCGTCGTCGCCGACGAGCCGGTGTCCGCGCTCGACGTGTCGATCCAGGCGCAGATCCTGAACCTGTTCATGGATCTGCAAGAGCAGTTCAAGACGAGCTACGTGTTCATCTCGCACAACCTGTCGGTGGTCGAGCATGTCGCGGACGACGTGATGGTGATGTACTTCGGCAGCGTCGCCGAGCTCGGCGACAAGGCGACGATCTACGCACGGCCGCGTCATCCGTACACGCGGGCGCTGATGTCGGCGACGCCGGCGATCTTCGAGGAAGATCGCCGCGTGCAGATCAAGCTGCAGGGCGAGTTGCCGTCGCCGCTCAATCCGCCGTCGGGCTGCTCGTTTCACCAGCGCTGCCCGTACGCGATCGAGCGGTGCCGCGTCGAGGAGCCGCCATTGCGCGAAGTCGACGGCCGGCGCGTGGCCTGCCATCGCGCCGAGGAGGTCGGGGAGGAGAATGCCTGAAGCGTTGGCGGCGCGCGTGTCCGGCGTGCGCCGTGCGGGAGCAGGCGGCGCGCGCGCGATGCGTGCGTACCGCGATGCGCGGCGCTGGAGCGTGCGTACCGTCACGGGCGCGGCGCTGGCCGGCGCGTGCGTGGCGGCCAGCGTCATGGTCCCCGTCGAACCGGCGCGCGCCGAAGGGCGTGCGCCGGCAACCTCGCCGATTCATCCGTCGCAGGTGCCGCGGCCCGGCATGAGCCTGCCGGGCTTCCATGCGCCGGCCGTGTCCGATGGCACGGTGTCGCGCGGCACCGTGCGCGTGCAGCCGGCGCGCATGCCGTTCTACGTCGCGACCCGCGGCAAGGTCACGCTCTACGTGCTCGGCACACTGCACACGGGCGACCCGTCCGATTACCCGAGCGCGCAGCCGTTCCGGCCGCAGATCCTCGCGGCGCTCGCCGCGTCGCCGACGCTCGCGCTCGAGCTGTCGCCCGACGATCTGCTCGAATCGCAGGACGACGTGTCGAAGTACGGCGTGTGCCGCTACCCATGCCTGCAGCGCCTGCTGCCCGAGCCGCTGTGGCAGCGGCTCGCGGCGCGCCTGCGCGGCAACCCGGCCGCGCTCGCCGAGATCCGCAAGATGCGGCCGTGGCTCGCGGCGCTCGTCGTCGAGACCTACGATTCGCTGTCGGCCGGCCTGCAGACCGAATACGGCACCGAGGCGCAACTGCAGAACGTGTTCCTGAAGCGCAAGGGCGGCCGCGTGATCGGGCTCGAGACGCTCGCCGAACAGATGCGCGCATTCACCGGGCTGACGCTCGCCGAGCAGCGCGAGATGCTCGCGCAGGACATGGTGCAGACGCCCGCGCAGAACGCCGACGATATCAAGGCGCTGCATCGACTGTGGCGAATTGGCGACGCCGATGCGATCGCCGCGTGGGCCGTCGCGAAGAGCGAGCGGCTCGCGCGTTCGAAGGCGTTGTCGGCGTCGCTCGACAACAAGATCGTGTACGAGCGCAACCGGCGCTTCGTTGCACGGATGACGGCAATCGCCGCGCCGAACCGGCCGTTGTTCGTCGCGATCGGCGCGCTGCATCTGGGCGGCTCGCGCGGCGTGCTCGAATTATTGCGCCAGCAAGGATACCGGGTCGACGCGAACTGATCGCGCCCGGCTGTCCGCACCGATCTTCCCCTGTTTGATCGACGTCGCGCGCCCCGCGCGAGGCGCTTGCGCGCGGGGCGTCGGTCGATAAGGAAAACCCTCGAATCATCGGAAAATAGCGTTTAAAACGATTGACATCCCGATCGGCCGATATCTATTCTTCATCCCACAAGTTGAAAAAATGAAAAGAATAGATAAGTTCTACGGGGTAGCAGAAATAAAGCGCGGGGTGAGCGTCGCCGGCACGTGAAGCACGTGCCGGCCGCGGAGAGTCTGCATGCACGGCGGGGCCAATCGTCGTCGAACAACATAGGCATGCAGGTCGACTTGCACATAAGCGACGTTCCGTCGTCTGACCGGGGAAGGCAGTGATCGGGCGGCGGCGGACGTTTTTTAATCCGGAATATTTTTCCGGTCACCGTCGAAAGACGGTTTCGGGGGATGAATCGACAGACGGCGAAGCCGCAGCGATTGCATCAACGTAAAAGCGCCACGAGGGCGCTTTTTTCTTTGGTGCGATGAAAACGTGCGGTGAGCGGGCAACGTCGCGAATGCGTCGAGTGCGTCGAACGGGCAGTTACGCGCCTTCGTCGGCCTGCACCGCTCCGGGCGCCACCACGTCGACGCCGGCGGCCTCGAGCGCCGCGCGGATCCGCTTCGCGAACGCCAGCGCATGCGGCCCGTCGCCATGCAGGCAGACGGTCTGCGCATTGAGCGGCACCCATTCGCCGCTCAGCGCGCGCACCTGCCGGTTGCGCACCATGTCGAGCGTGCGCGCGAGCACCGCATCCTCATCGTCGATCAACGCGCCGGGCTGGCTGCGCGGCACCAGCGAGCCGTCCGCGCGGTAGCCCCGATCGGCGAACACTTCCTCCACCGCGGCGAGCCCCGCATGCCGCGCGGCCGCGACGAATACGCTGTTCGCGAGCCCGAACACCGCGAGCGACGGATCGAAGTCGTGGATCGCGGACACCACCGCGTCGGCGATCAGCGGGTCGCGCGCGGCCTGGTTGTACAGCGCGCCGTGCGGTTTCACGTGCGCGATGCGCCCGCCCTCGGCCTGCGCGATCGCCGACAGCGCGCCGAGCTGGTACAGCACGCCCGCATAGATGTCGCCGGCCGGCAGCTGCATTTCCTTGCGGCCGAAATTCTCCGGATCGTGAAAGCTTGGGTGCGCGCCGATCGACACGCCTTTCTGCACGGCCCAGCGCACGCAGTCGCGCATCGCATTCGCGCCGCCTGCATGCCAGCCGCATGCGATGTTCGCCGACGTGACGAGGTCGAGCAGCGCCTCGTCCGATCCGCATCCTTCGCCGAGATCGGCATTCAGATCGATTTCCATATGTTCCTCGTCCACTGGTTGCGTGGCGCGTCTTTCGTTACCGCTTCCGCCATTGTCACGCCGCGCGCGATTGCGCGCGGCGGCGCGCTTCCTCGCGCATCTCGATCGCGACGTCGATCTGGCGCAGGTACGCCCGTTCAGCGACGAGGGCGGCGCGCGCGGCGTCGGGCGTCGTGCGCACGAAGCGGATCGGCAGGTTGAGCCGCGCCTGCGCGAGCTTCCACAGGTCGGCGCGGATCACCGTGCCGATCTTCGGGTACCCGCCGGTGGTCTGCGCGTCGTGCATCAGCACGATCGGCTGGCCGTTCGGCGGCACCTGGATCGTGCCCGGCAGCACCGCGTGCGACAGCAGCTCGGCCGGCCGCTCGCGCACCAGCTCGGCGCCGGCGAGGCGATAGCCCATCCGGTTGCTGTTCGCGGTGACGAGCCATTCCTCGTCCCAGAACGCCTGCTGCGAATCGGCCGCGAACGACGCGTAGTCCGGGCCCGGCAGCACGCGCACGGGCATCGCCCACGGCGCATGCGCGGGGCGGTGACGGCGCGGCGGCTCGTCGACGCGCACGAACGCGCACCACGCCGGCGCCTTCACGCCGAATTCGGGCGCGTCGGCCGCGAGGCAGCCGGCGCCGGCCGGCGGCGCGCCGACCGGCAGCCGGTCGCCGTCGCGCAGCGTGCGACCGCCGAGGCCGCCGAAGCGCGACGCGAGATCGGTGCTGCGCGAGCCGAGCATCGGCAGCACGTCGATGCCGCCCGCGATGCACAGGTAGCCGCGCATCCCGCGTTTCGCGGCCGGCAGCACGAGCGTCTGGCCGGCGTCGACCGGCAGGCTCCACCACGAATACACGGGCTTGCCGTCGAGCGTCGCGCCGAACTCGGTGCCGGTGATCGCGATGCGCGTGGCGCGCGTGAAGCGGAACGTGGCGGGGCCGATCGTGATTTCGACGGCCGCCGCGTCGGGGCGGTTGCCGACGAGCCGGTTGCCGACTTCGAGCGCGAGGCCATCGAGCGCGCCGCCTTGCGCGACGCCGAGATGGCGCGTGCCGCGGCGCCCGAGATCCTGCACGGTCGACAGCGGGCCGGCCCGCACGACCTCGACGGTGCCCGGTGCGTTGCTCTGGGTCATCGTGCGTCGACTCCCGCAATGGTGAAGCGTACGCGGTCGCCGGGCAGCAGCAGCGTCGGCTGCGGCCGCGCCGGATCGAACAGCCGCTGCGACGTGTGGCCGATCAGCTGCCAGCCGCCGGGCGACGTGGCCGGGTAGATGCCCGTCTGCGCGCCGCCGATGCCGACCGAGCCGGCCGGCACCTCGAGGCGCGGCGCCGCGCGGCGCGGCGTATGCAGCGACGCGTCGAGGCCGCCCAGATACGCGAAGCCCGGCTGGAATCCGACGAAGAACACGACGTAGGCGCCGGCCGCGTGGCGTGCGACGACCTCGTCGGCCGACAGCCCCGTGTGCGCGGCGACGGCGGCCAGGTCGGGGCCGGCGGCCCCGCCGTACTCGACCGGGATCTCGACCTCGCGGCCGTCCGCGTGCTCGACGTCGGCCGTCTCCCACGCGTCGCGCAGCGCGGGCGTGAGCGAGTCGGCCGTCGCGGCGAGCGGGTCGAACACGATGGTCAGGTTGTTCATGCCGGGGACGACGTCGATCACGTCGGGCCACGCGCGCGCGGCCGCGGCCACGGCCCAGACGCGGCGCTGGCAATCGAGCGTGGCGGGCGGCGGCACCTCGCAGACGAGGGCGGCATCGCCGAGCGGATAAATGCGGGGTGGCGTCATCGGACTGGCACGGTTCGGACGGCAATGTTAGCGCACATTGTCAATAAAATATCGACAACTTCTCAATAAGCGTTTTCGCCTAGCTCGTAGGCCGGGGCTTCTGGCGTACACTCGGGCACATCCTGTCATCCGGCTTGCGCCGCCTTTCCATGAAGCGTCCTGCGACCAAGATCGTGTCATCCGAACACCTCGTTTCCGATTCGAGCGCGGAGCTGTCGGAACTCGAATACGGGCTCATCATGGCCGGCAACGCGTTCAACCGCTGGATGGTGCGCTGCATGTCGGCGGCGGGCGCGAAGGACATGACGGCGGTCGAGGTCTCGCTGCTGCATCACGTCAGCCATCGCGAACGCAAGAAGAAGCTCGCCGACATCTGCTTCGTGCTCAATATCGAGGATACGCACGTCGCGACCTATGCGCTGAAAAAACTGATCGCCCGCGGCTATGTGAAAAGCGAGAAGAGCGGCAAGGAAGTGTTCTTCTTTGCGACCGACGCGGGCCGCGAGCTGTGCCTGAAGTACCGCGAGGTGCGCGAGCATTGCCTGATCGAGACGCTGAAGGACAGCGGCCTCACCAACGAGCAGATCGGAGACGCGGCGCAGTTGCTGCGCCACGCGTCGGGCCTCTACGACACGGCCGCGCGCGCGGCGGCGTCGCTGTAACCGAGCGCGGAAACGGTCGGTCGCCGCGACGCGCTCACGGCAAGCCGCGACGATCGCGGCGCCGCGCGCGCCATCATCCGGCGGCCGGGTAAAGCGCACCGTCGGTGACGATCCAGCGCAGCGCGAGATCGTGCGCCTCGGCCGGCAGCGCATCGACGCGGCACGCTTCGTACGCGATGCCGACCGTCACGGGCAGCGTGTCGCCCGGCCAGGCGGCGAGCGTGCGATCGTAGTAGCCGCCGCCGTAGCCGAGCCGGTAGCGCTGCGGATCGAATCCCACGCACGGAATCAGCAAAAGATCGGGCACGACGACGATTCCCGACGCCGGTTCGGGAATCCGGTGATGGCCTTCGCGCATCGGCGTGTGCGCGTCCCACGCGTGGAACGCGAGCGGCGTGTGACGCTCGCCGATCACCGGCAGCGCGGCGCACCGGCCGGGCCCCGCCGCGCACCATGCGAGCACCGCGTCGCGCGCATCGAATTCGCTCGGCAGCGGCCAGTAGAACCCGACCGTGCGCGGCGCCAGACGGTCGAGCAGCGTGCGCAGCCGCGCATCGAGCGCGGCGTTCGCGGCGGGTTGCGACGCGGCGTCGCGACGGGCGCCGGACAGCGTTTTGCGCAGCGCAACCTTCGGGTTCGGCACAGGGTTGCGTGCTATGCTTTCGGTCACTTCGTGCTCCATTCAAAACGATGTCGAACAGCCTTTTCCGAGTATATCGCGCGGTCGCGCTCGCGCTTTCGGCCGCCGCGCTCGTCGCGGGCACGGCCGCATGCGCCGCACCGAACGACGACACGCTCGCCGGGGACGACCAGATCTTCGTGCAGCTTCGCGAAGCCGCACGCCGCAACGACGCCGCGAAGGCCGCGCAGCTCGCGTCGATGATCCCGAACTATCCGGTGCCGTCCTACGTCGAGTATTTCCAGATCAAGCCGCAGTTGTTCGATTCGACGGGCCGCGCGCGCGTCGATGCGCCGGACGCGCCCGTGCAGTCGTTCCTGCAGCGCTACGACGGCCAGGCGATCGCCGATCGCCTGCGCAACGACTACCTGCTCGTGCTCGGCGCGCGCCACGACTGGCGCAATTTCGACGACCAGTACAAGCGCTTCGTGCTCGACGACGACACGCAGGTCAAGTGCTACGCGCTCGAGTCGCGCGCGGCGCGCAACGAGAACGTCGCCGACGCGGCGCGCGCGCTGCTCGTCGAGCCGAAGAACTACGGCGATGCGTGCGTCGACCTGATCACCGCGCTCACCGTCAACCAGCAGTTCACGAGCGACGACGTGTGGCAGCAGGCGCGCCTCGCGTACGAGCAGAACTACACGACGCTCGGCGGCAAGATCGTCGACGCGCTCGGCCCGCGCCCCGTCGGCTTCGACCAGGCGACGAGCGCGCCGCCGCTGTACCTCGCGCGCGGCGTCGGGGCTGACGCCGCATCGCATCAGATCGCGCTGATCGCGCTCAGCCGCATGGCGCGCAACGATCCGGACGCCGCCGCCGGGATGCTGACGACGGTCGCGCCGTCGCTGACCAAGCAGGAGCAGGCGATCGCGTGGGGCGCGATCGGCTACCAGGGCGCGATCAAGCGCTCGCCGATGGCGTCGGTCTGGTATGCGAAATCGGCGAACGCGCCGCTGTCGAACCCCGGCTACGAATGGCGCACGCGCGCCGCGCTGCTCGCCGGCAACTGGCCGATGGTGCGCTGGTCGATCGAGCAAATGCCGCCGTCGCTGCGCAACGACCCGGCGTGGATCTACTGGCATGCGCGCGCGCTCAAGCAGAGCGGCGACACGCTGCAGGCGAACCAGGAATTCGAGCAGGTCGCCGGCCAGTTCAACTTCTACGGGCAGTTGGCCGGCGAAGAGCTCGGCCAGCGCACGACGATTCCGCCGCGCACGAAGGTGAGCGACGCCGAGGTCGACGCGATGGGCAAGATTCCGGGCTTCGCGCTCGCGCAACGCTTCTACGCGCTGAACCTGCGCCTCGAAGGCAATCGCGAATGGAACTGGCCGCTGCGCGGGATGACCGATCGCCAGCTGCTCGCGGCCGCCGAATACGGCAAGCGCGTCGAACTGCTCGACCGCACGGTCAACACGGCCGACCGCACGAAAGCCGAGCACGATTTCACGCTGCGCTATCCGTCGCCGTACCGCACGACCGTCGAGCGCTACGCGCAATCGACGGGACTCGACGTCGAATGGGCGTACGGGCTGATCCGCCAGGAATCGCGCTTCATCATCAGCGCGCGTTCGTCGGTGGGCGCGGGCGGCCTGATGCAGCTGATGCCGGCGACGGCCCAGATGGTCGCGAAGAAGCTCGGCATGGGCACGATCTCGCGTGCGCAGATGCACGATATCGACACCAACATCCAGCTCGGCACCTGGTATCTCGCGGACATCTACAACAACTTCGACAGCTCGCCGGTGCTCGCCACGGCCGGCTACAACGCGGGCCCGGGGCGGCCGCGCCAGTGGCGCCAGGTGTTGACGCAGCCGGTCGAAGGCGCGATCTTCGCGGAGACGATTCCGTTCAACGAGACGCGCGACTACGTGAAGAACGTGCTGTCGAACACCGTCTACTACGCGGCGCTCTTCGAGGGCAAACCGCAGTCGTTGAAGAAACGTCTAGGCATGATCTCGCCCTGATACGCAATCTTCACACTGCCGCGCGAGACGCGGCAGTGTTCTTTTGAGGCCCACATCATGGATCGCCAGACCGTCGCGCTGCTGGGCGGCACCGGCTTCATCGGCAGCCGGCTCGTCAATGCGCTGATCGACGCCGGCAAGCACGTACGGATCGGCACGCGGCGGCGCGACCACGCGCGCCACCTGCAGATGCTGCCGGTCGACATCGTCGAACTCGATGCGCTCGACACGCGCACGCTCGCGCGCTTCGTCGCCGGCGCGCACGCGGCGATCAACCTGATCGGCGTGCTGCACGGCGGCCGGGGCACGCCGTACGGGCCCGGCTTCGAGCGCGCGCACGTTGCGCTGCCGGCCGCGCTGGCGACCGCCTGCACCGAGGTCGGCGTGCAGCGCCTGCTGCACATGAGCGCGCTCGGCGCCGATTCGCACGGCGCGAGCATGTACCAGCGCTCGAAGGGCGACGGCGAAGCCGCGCTGCATGCGGTCGCGGCCACCGATTCGCTCGCGCTGACGATCTTCCGGCCGTCGGTCGTGTTCGGCCCGGGCGACGCCTTCCTCAATACGTTCGCGAAACTGCAGCGCACGGTCCCCGTGCTGCCGCTCGCGATGCCCGACGCGCGTTTCCAGCCGGTGTTCGTCGGCGACGTCGTGCGCGCGTTCGTCAACACGCTCGATCTCGCGGGTGCGCACGGCAAGACCTACGAACTCGGCGGCCCGACCGTCTACACGCTCGAGCAACTGGTGCGCTACTGCGGCACGCTGGTCGGTCGGCAGGCACGCATCGTGCGGCTGCCCGACGCGCTTGCGCGGCTGCAGGCGAGCGTGTTCGAATGCCTGCCGGGGGAGCCGGTGCTCACGCGCGACAATCTCGCGACGATGTCGGTGCCGAACGTGCTGTCGGGGCCGCTCGCGCCGGAACTCGGGCTCTCGCCCGCGAGTCTCGAAAGCATTGCGCCCGCGTATCTCGGCGAAGCGCCGACGCGCTCGCGGTTCGACTGGTTCCGCTCGCGTCGCTAATACCCGCGGGGCGCCGCCGGTCGGCGCCTTTCGTTTCCTGTTTCGCATTTTTCGGAACCCCGTCATGAAGCTCGTCATTGGAGACAAGAACTACTCGTCGTGGTCGATGCGGCCGTGGCTGCTGCTCGCGCATTTCGGCATCCCGTTCGACGAGATCGTGGTCGAACTGCGCCGCGACGACACGGCCGCGCGCATCCGCGAATACTCGCCGACCGGCAAGGTGCCGTGTCTGGTCGACGATCACGGCGCGGCGATCTGGGATTCGCTCGCGATCGCCGAGACGCTCGCCGAGCGCTATCCGCAATTCCCGATGTGGCCGGCCGACCCGCTCGCGCGTGCGCATGCGCGCTGCGTGTCCGCCGAGATGCATTCGGGCTTCTTGGCGCTGCGCACGCAGATGGGCATGAGCATCCGCGCGTCGATGCCGGGGCGCGGCGCGACGCCCGACGCGCTCGCCGACGTCGCGCGCATCGACGCGCTGTGGAGCGAATGCATCGAGGCGTCGGGCGGGCCGTTCCTGTTCGGCGAATTCGGGATCGCCGATGCGATGTATGCGCCCGTCGTGATGCGCTTCAACACGTATGCGCCGGCGCTGTCGCCGGAGGCGGCCGGCTATGCGGCGCGCGTGACGGCGCTGCCGGCGGTGCAGCGGTGGATCGATGCCGCGCGCCGCGAAACCAACGTGATCGCCGAATACGAACCGCAGCCATGAACATCTACGCAGTAGGCGGAGCGATCCGCGACGAATTGCTCGGCGTGCCGGTGCAGGATCGCGACTACGTGGTGGTCGGCGCGACGCCCGAGCAGATGGCCGCGCAGGGCTTCCGGCCGGTCGGGAAGGATTTCCCGGTGTTCCTGCATCCGCAGACGCAGGAGGAATACGCGCTCGCGCGCACCGAGCGCAAGACGGCGGCCGGCTATCACGGCTTCCGGTTCCATTACGCGCCGGATGTGACGCTCGACGAGGATCTCGCGCGGCGCGACCTGACGATCAACGCGATGGCGCGCGAGGTGAGCCCGGAAGGCGCGCTGGTCGGCCCGGTGATCGATCCGTTCGACGGGCAGGCCGACCTGCGCGCGCGCGTGTTCCGGCACGTGAGCGACGCGTTCGTCGAGGATCCGGTGCGGATCCTGCGCATCGCGCGCTTCGCCGCACGGTTCGCGGATTTCACGGTCGCCGACGAAACGCTCGCGCTGATGCGGCGGATGGTCGACGCGGGCGAGGTCGACGCGCTCGTGCCCGAGCGCGTGTGGCAGGAAATCGCGCGCGGGCTGATGGAGGCGAAGCCGTCGCGGATGTTCGCGGTACTGCGCGACTGCGGCGCGCTCGCGCGCATCCTGCCGGAGGTCGACGCGCTGTGGGGCGTGCCGCAGCGCGCCGATTACCACCCGGAAGTCGATACCGGCGTGCACGTGATGATGGTCGTCGACTACGCGGCGAAGCAGGGCTATTCGCTGGCGGTGCGCTTCGCGGCGCTCACGCACGATCTCGGCAAGGGCACGACG
The DNA here is from genome assembly GCF_905400185.1 of Burkholderia sola. Taxonomy (NCBI): domain Bacteria; kingdom Pseudomonadati; phylum Pseudomonadota; class Betaproteobacteria; order Burkholderiales; family Burkholderiaceae; genus Burkholderia; species Burkholderia sola. The sequence continues at coordinate 3,421,360 of NZ_FR989675.1, read as the reverse complement.
CCCGCGGACGTGCTGCCGCGCCACGTCGGCCACGAAAGCCGCAGCGTCGAGCTGCTCAAGCCGTTGTGCGAGCGGCTGCGCGTGCCGAACGAATGCCGCGATCTCGCGCTGGTGGTCGCGCGCGAGCACGGCAACCTGCATCGCGTGATGGAGATGGGCGCGGCCGCGCTGGTGCGGCTCTTCGAGCGCAGTGACGCGCTGCGCAAGCCGGCGCGCTTCGCCGAGTTGCTGCAGGCGTGCGAATCGGACGCGCGCGGCCGGCTCGGGCTCGATGCGCAGCCGTATCCGCAGGCCGAGCGGCTGCGCGTCGCGCTCGCGGCCGCGCGCAGCGTCGATGCCGGCGCGATCGCGCGTGGCATCGGCAGCGACACGGAGAAGATCAAGGAAGCCGTGCATCGCGCGCGGATCCAGGCCGTCGCGCAGGCGCTCGCGATCGGCGAGTAGTCGACGAATAGTCGGCGAGTAATCGGCGCGGAACCGGGCGCGCGGCATGTGCGCCCGTCGGCCGTTACGGTTTCTTCCTGCGCGCCGGCGTCGCGGCCGCCGGGCGTTTGCCGGCGGCGGCGCGCGGCTTCGCCGAACCCTTCTTGTCGGCTGCGTCAACCTTGGACGGCCGCGCCGCGGCGGTGTCGCGAACATCCCGTCTGGGCGTCGGCGCACGGCGGCTCACGCGCGGCTCGGCGGGCTTCGACTGCCGGATTTCCGTCGTCGCGGACGCGAATTCCGCCGAACTGTCGTCGAACAGCGGCAGCGTGCTGACGGTGATCAGCTCGACCGGCCCGTCGCCGACATTGGCCACGCGATGCCGCTTGCGCGCGTCGAAGTGCAGCGAGTCGCCGGGCCCCAGCGGGTAATTCTTCCTGCCGACCGTGTAGCAGACGCGGCCGGCCAGCACGTACACGAATTCGTCGCCGCCGTGCGCGACCCATTCCGACCGGTAGCCTTCCATCATCTGCACTTTCAGCGCGTTGATCTGGCTGCCGTCGAACGTGGTGGACAGCCGTTCGTACCATTGCGACGCGGCGTCGAGCGCGTACGGCTTGCGGCTGCCCTCGTGCGAATCGGGCTGCGGCTGGCGAGGCTGCTCGATCAGCGTGCCGAGCGGCACGCCCAGCGCCTTCGCGACGTTGACGAGCGACGACAGCGAGATGCCCGTCAGATGACGCTCGACCTGCGACAGGAACCCGACCGACAGTTTCGCTTCGGTCGCGACTTCCAGCAGCGTCTTCTTCGCTTCCCGGCGCAGGCGGCGAATGCGCTGGCCGATACGCATGAGGTCTGAATCCATGAATCTCTTTCGTGGCAACGAGTCGGGGCGCGGGCACGGCGGCGGTGCGCTCGCCGGGGCGGAGGCCGGCGCATTGTACCGCGCAGCATCGCCGGGTGAATTGGCGCTGTGCCGGGATCCGCAGGCCGTGCGCCGATTTTAGTCCTACGAAAATTTTGGCTTGACCTCGATTTCGGCCTGCTCTAGATTCTGTCGCGCATCAAACAAAGTTAAGTGAGACGAAAATTTGCCGAGAGCGGCCGCTGGAACCGCGGCGCGGTCCGGCCGCGCGTCGCGCCATGCGCGACCTGCGCCGCGGCGACGTGTCGTGTCAGGCAGCAGCGCTGCCGCGACGCGCCGCTAGCCGCGGACAACAATGAATAACGGGCATCCGATGATCGACCGACTGAAATACAGCTTCTCCGGCCTTTCCCCGTACGACGCGTCCGTCGCCGAGACCCAGGCCGGCTTGTCGCGCCTGCTCGATGCCGCGCGACTCGACGCGGTGGTGATCACGTCGCAGGACGAGTACGTGACCGAGTACCTGCCGCGCAGCAACAACCCGCGCTACGCGGTGTCGGGCTTCGACGGCTCGGCGGGCTGCGGGATCTTCCTGAGCGCGGCGACCGCGCAGGCGCTTGGCGTGCCGCCGTTCGTGCTGTTCGTCGACGGCCGCTATCACTTCCAGGCCGACGAGCAGTGCGATCCGGCGCGCGTGCGCGTCGAGAAGCTCGGCATCGACGTGACGATCTGGCAGGCGATGGCCGACTGGCTGGTCGCGCACGCGAGCCGGCTCGCGCGGGTCGGCTACGACGCGCGGCGGATCAGCGTCGCGCAGCGCAACCGGCTGTTCGAGCAGACGCAGGCCGCGACGCTCGACTGGACGAGCCTCGCCGATCGCGAAATCGACCAGGCGATCGCGCTGCCGGGCTGGAACGTCGAGCGGCCGATCTTCGAGATTCCCGCCACGATGACCGGCCTGAGCGTCGCGCAGAACCTCGACACGCTGAACCGCCGGCTCGCCGCGCATACCGGCGCGGCCGACGGCAAGACCGCGTTCTTCACCTGCGCGTCGGACGATCTCGCGTATCTGCTGAACAGCCGCGGCTATCACATCCCGAATGCGTCGTCGCACCTCGGCTTCCTGTTCGCGATCGGTGCTCAGGTGGCGTTGTTCTTGCCGGAAGGCTGCGACCGCTGCGAGGTCGCGCTCGATTCGTATCCGGCGCTGCACGTGATCCGGCGCGACGTCGCGGCGCTCGAGCGCTTTCTCGCGCAGTTCGCGGTCGAGCACGTGTGCTACGGCTTCGAATCGGTGAACTGCGCGCTCGTCGACGCGGTGAACCGCGTGTGGCCGCACGCGCGGCATGCCGATTTCAACCCGGTCGAGGCGATGCGGGCGAGCAAGACGCCGGCGGTGCTCGACCAGTTTCGCGACGCGTTCGCGCGCAGCGCCGCGGCGATCGCCGAGACGATGCGCTGGGCAAAGACCGGCGAGCCGGGCGTGCGCCACACCGAGTACGACCTCGCGCGCACGATCAACGACGCATACGGCGCCCGTTCGGCGGTCGCGCTGTCGTTTCCGTCGATCGCGGCGAACGGCGCGAACAGCGCGTTCGCGCATTACACGGCGGCGAGCGCCGACGTCGAGCTGACCGAAGGCGAACTCGTGCTGCTCGACAGCGGCGCGTACTACGAAGCCGGCTTCGCGACGGACTGCACGCGCGTCGTGCTGCGTCGCACGCGGCCGGACACGGTCGCGCAGCCGTGGCAGCGCGAGATCTACACGGTCGCGCTGAAGGCCTGCATCAAGGGGCTCGTCACGCGCTTTCCGGCGAGCGCGACGGGCGGCGACGTCGATGCGCTGGTGCGGCAGGTGTGTCGCGATCACGGCCATGATTTTGGCCACGGCACCGGGCACGGCGTCGGGATTCACGTGCACGAGGGCGGCGTGCGGTTCGCGCCGGGCGCGCGGTACGGGCTGGTGCCGAATGCGGTGATTTCGGTCGAGCCGGGCATCTATTTGCCGGGCAAGGGCGGCGTGCGGATCGAGAACATCGTGATCGTGCGGCCGGACGACGCGCAGCCCGACACGGTGACGTTCGAGAACATCGTGACGGTCGGCTACGACTGGGACCTGATCGATCTGGATCTGCTGGACGACGCCGAGCGTGCGTACCTGCGCGACTACGAGCGGTTGTGCGTGGAACGCGGCACGCAGGTCACCGCGTGTCCGCTGTTGTAACGAAGGGAAGGGGACAGGCGCGGCTGCAGGGCGGCCGCGCGGTGCGACGTCGGCCGGTCAGCGCGCGAGCGCCGACACGCGTCCGTCGGGGCCGTACACGCCGGACGGCGCGGGCGCCGAGCGCAGCACCGCGAGCGCGCGCTCGTTGTAGTCCATCCGGATCCGGATCAGCATCCCGTTGTTCGCATTGGCCTGGCGCGCGCGTTCGGCGGCCTGTTGCAGCAGTTGCCAGCGGCTCGCGAGGCGCGCATCGCGCTCGGCCGCCTGGTCCATGCCTTTCTTGCCGGCCGGAAAGCCGAGCGCGGAAAGCTGCGTGTCGCGCGTGCGTTCGAGCTGCGCGAGCCGGTCGATCAGTTCGCTTTTCTTCTCGACGATGCCGGGCAGCATCTCGAGCGGCTCGGCCGTCGTCAGCGCCTTTTCCTCGTAGACGAGCAGGGACGCGAACGCCTCGATCGTCGCGTGTTCGTCGTTGACCGTGGCCAGCAGCTCTTCTCTCATCGCGTCATGCTCGTCACGCCGGTGCGTGCGGTGTCGCGCGCGCCGGCAAACCGGGTGACCCGGCCACGAGGCCGGGGCTTAGCTGCCCTGCGGGCGCTGCTGCTGCAGCAGTTCGCGGGCGGTGTTCAATACGCCGTCGGCAATCTTGTTCGCGTCGATCGTCAGCGTGCCGTCGTTCAGCGCGTCCTTGATCGACTGGACCAGACCCGTGTCGATATCGGCGTCGCCCGACGCGGATACCGAACGCAGCTGGCCGGACAGACCCGACAGGTTGACGTTCGTGTCGCTGCCGCTCGATCCTGCATCGGCTGCCTGTGCGGACGACTGGGCCGTGCCGGACGGCGCACGGGCCGCGCCGGTGCCGGTCGGCGCGAGGGGGCTCGGTTTCGGAGTGGAATCGATCTTCACGATGGGTTTCCTGTACGGTTTGACCCAGATAACGGCCGGGTCGGCCCGAACTTTAGCATCGCGAGCCCGAAATGCCCCGAATAAACAATTCTTTACATTTTTGCGGCAGATCCATCCCTACAGCGGAATTTCGACGGTGCCGGCGTCCTTGACGATCGCCGTGACGATCTGCCCGGCCGCCATCCGCACGCGTACCGACTGGCCCGGCGCCGCATTCGCGAGCACGCTGCCCTCGGCCGAAATCGTGAAGCCGGGGCCGGCCGCGACGACCCGCACCGTCTGGCCGGCCGACACCGACGCCGCGCTCTTCAGCATGTCCTGCCGCAGCGGTAGCCCGGCCGAGATGCGCGCGAGCGCGGTCGCGCCGACGGCCTGCGCGGGATCGGTGATCACCGCGAGCGGCAGCACCGTCAGGTCGCCGTCGCGCGCGACCAGGTCGGCCGCGGAGAGCGGCTCGCCGGGCGCGATCTGCCGCGCGGCGACGTAATAGGTGGCCTGCACGGCGACCTTCGCCTGCAGGTAGACGGTCCACGGCCGCTCGCCCGCGCAGCGCACGCCGACCGTCGTGCGGCCCCACAGGCGCGCGCCGGTCGGCAAGAACGGCTCGAGCGTCGTGCATGCGGCGAGCCCGCGCGGAAAGGCGGTCGTGACCGTCGCGGTGGTCTTGCCGGGCAGGCCGGCGATCTGCTGCTGCAGGAACGCGAGCGCCGCGCGCCGGATCGTTTCGGGGTCTTGCTGGCCGGGCGGCGTCGCGGGCTGGGCCGTAGCGGCGGCCGGAGCCGGGGCCGGGTTGGCGGAAGCGGCCGAGGTGCGCGCTGCCGCTGCGGCCGACGCGGCACGGGCTGCCGCGAGGCGCGCCGAAGCTGCCGATTGCGGCGCCGGCCGCGCGAAAGCCGATGCAGGCTCGGCCGTGCCGGCGACGACCGTCGCGATGGCGGCGGGGTCCGCCGCGCGCGGCGTCGTGCCGTACCCGGCGTTTGCGCGGGCGGCTGCGTAGACGGGGAGCGGCGCAGGGGCCTGCACAGCGGCCGGCGGCGGAACGCTCGTCACGACCATCTGGCCGGCCGGTTGCGCCGCGTAGCCGTCTCCGGTCGCGGCGCTCGCCGCGCCAGCCGCGCGCCGTCCGCCCGAAGCCGACGCCGAAGCGATCCCCGCATTCCCGCCGAACTGCCCGCCGCTCGCTGCATTGGCGTGCGCGAGCGCGGTTTCGGCCGTCTCGCCGCGCCCGGGAATCACGATCATCCCGTCATCGGCGTGCACGGCGGGCGCGGCGATCCACAGCGCCGCGGCGAGCGCGAACGCACGCCGGGCGTGCGTGAGCCGCCCGTTCCTGCCGCGAAGTGCGCCGCCCGTCATCGCCATGCCTCCGATCCGTTGATCCGCTTCGCATTCTAGGGAGCCGGGGCGTCGCGCAAACGATGAATAGAGGGGGCCTTTGCCGCGTTATTCGCCCGATTGCCGGTTGCGTCCCGCGCCTACCATCGCTGTCATGGAAAAAAGCCTCTCGGGTCGCCATCCGGTGCGAGGGGCGTGCAGCGCTTCATACGGAGAGACGCACACATGCTGGACAAACTCGATGCGGAATTCGCGTTCGGCCGACAGGCGCTCGACGTGCGCGCCTATCGGCAGGAACTGCTGTCGTCGAACATCGCGAACGCCGACACGCCCGGCTACCAGGCCCGCGACGTCGATTTCGCGTCGACGCTCGCGCGCTCGCTGAAGCAGACGGGCGGCGGGCTCGCGCCCAGCAACGCCGCGCAACTGCCGATGGCGCAGCCGGCCGGCGTGACGAGCGGCATGTCGATGGTGTCGACGGCGGCGGGCCACATGGCCGGCACCGCGAAGCTGATCCCGACCGGCGGCCCGTCGGACGACTACGGCCGCGCGCAATACCGGATGCCGCTGCAGCCGTCGCTCGACGGCAACACGGTCGATCTCGACGTCGAGCGTGTGCAGTTCGCGAACAACGCGCTGCACTACGAAACCGGGATGACCGTGATGACCCAGCAGATCAAGGCGATGCTCGCCGCGATCACGACGAACTCGTAACGAACTCGTAAGCGCCGGCCGCTTCCGAATCCGGCACCCAGCACAAGGAGCCTCCATGCCTTCGTTGATGAACATCTTCGGCGTCGCCGGTTCGGCGCTGTCCGCGCAATCGCAGCGCCTGAACGTGACCGCGTCGAACCTCGCGAATGCCGACAGCGCGACCGGCCCCGACGGCAAGCCGTACAAGGCCAAGCAGGTCGTGTTCGCGACCGATCCGATCGGCGGCGCGCGCAGCGCGTCCGGCCAGGGGGTGGGCGGCGTGCGCGTGACCAAGGTGATGGACGACCCGTCGCCGATGAAATCGACCTACGACCCGGCGAACCCGTCCGCCGACGCGAACGGCTACGTGCAGATGCCGAACGTCGACCCGGTGCAGGAGATGGTGAACATGATCTCGGCGTCGCGCTCGTACCAGGCCAACGTCGAGACGCTGAACACCGCGAAGACGCTGATGCTCAAGACGCTGACGATCGGCTCGTAAGCCGCGCGCCGCCCGACCTTTTCCTACCGAGACCCGGACCGACAGTTCCGACAGAAGGCCACCCAGGATGACTTCCTCCAACACGACGATCGGCGGCAACGGCACCAACGTGTCGACGCTGCCGACCGACACGATGAACACCAACAACGTGTCGTCGACCAACGGCACGTCGGCGAGCGACCTGCAGGCGACGTTCCTGAAGCTGCTCGTCACGCAGCTGCAGAACCAGGATCCGACCAGCCCGGTGGACAGCTCGCAGATGACGTCGCAGCTCGCGCAGATCAACACGGTGAGCGGCATCGCGCAGCTGAACACGTCGCTCACGTCGCTGTCGACGCAGCTCGCGGCCGGCCAGCAGACGCAGGCCGCGCTGCTGATCGGCACCAACGTGCTCGCGCCGGGCAACAGCGTCGGCGTGAAGAGCGGCGCGGCGTCGCCGTTCGGCGTGTCGCTCGCGAGCGACGTGTCGAACCTGACGATCACCGTGAAGGACAAGACGGGCGCCGTCGTCAACACGATCAACGCGGGCAAGCAGTCGGCCGGCACCGTGCCGTTCAACTGGACGCCGACGGACGCGGCCGGCAACGCGCTGCCCGACGGCGTCTACACCGTGAGCGCGCAGTACACGGGCAGCGACGGCAAGACGTATGCGCCGACCGTGCTCGCGGCCGCGACGGTGCAGAGCGTGATCAAGCAGGCGGACGGCACGGCGGGGCTCGTGCTGTCGAACGGCACGACGGTGGGGCTCACCCAGGTTGCGTCGATCTTCCCGAACACGAAGTCGTCCTCGACCGGCGACACCACCACCAACTGATCGAGTTTTCTCGTCACGGAGAGCGAAATGGGTTATCAACAGGGTCTGAGCGGCCTCGCCGGCGCATCGAACGCGCTGGACGTGATCGGCAACAACATCGCGAACGCGAACACGGTCGGCTTCAAGTCGAGCACCGCGCAGTTCGCCGACATGTACGCGAACTCGGTCGCGACGTCGGTCAACACGCAGATCGGCATCGGCACGTCGCTGAACTCGGTGCAGCAGAACTTCGGGCAGGGCACGATCAATACGACGAACTCGTCGCTCGACGTCGCGATCAACGGCAACGGCTTCTTCCAGATGTCGAACAACGGCGTGACGACGTACTCGCGCGACGGCACGTTCCAGCGCGACAAGAACGGCTTCATCGTCGACGCGCAGGGCCGTAACCTGATGGGCTACGCGGCCAACGCGGGCGGCGTGATCAACACCGCGCAGACCGTGCCGCTGCAGGCGCCGACCAACAACATCGCGCCGACCGCGACGACCAAGATCACCGGCCAGTTCAACCTGAACTCGCAGGACACGGTGCCGACCAAGACGCCGTTCAGCGCGACCGACAACACGACGTACAACTACTCGACCGCGATCCAGGTGTACGACTCGCTCGGCGGCTCGCAGGCGGTCAACATGTACTTCGTGAAGTCGGCGGCCGGCACGTGGGAAGCGTACGCGGGCGTCCAGGGCGGCGCGACGACCGATCTCGGCACGATCACGTTCGATACGTCGGGCGCGATCAAGAGCACGACGACCGGCACGCCGGCCGCGCCGACCGCGTCGCTCGGCCAGTTCCAGTTCACCGTGCCGAACACCGACGGCTCGGCGACGCCGCAGGCGCTGACGCTGGACCTGACCGGCACGACGCAGTACGGCGGCAAGGACGGCGTGAACAATCTCGCGCAGGACGGCTACGCGAGCGGCAGGCTCACCACCTACTCGATCGGCAGCGACGGCAAGCTGACCGGCAACTACTCGAACGGCCAGACCGCCGTGCTTGGCCTGATCGCGCTCGCGAACTTCAACAACCCGAACGGGCTGGTGAACCTCGGCGGCAACCAGTACGCCGAATCGTCGGCGTCGGGCGTGCCGCAGGTGTCGGCGCCGGGCAGCACGAACCACGGCACGCTGCAGGGCAGCGCGCTCGAGAACTCGAACGTCGACCTGACCTCGCAGCTCGTCAACCTGATCACCGCGCAGCGCAACTACCAGGCGAACGCGCAGACGATCAAGACGCAGCAGACCGTCGACCAGACGCTCATCAACCTGTAAGCGCGGATAACCGGCAGCCATGGACCGACTGATCTATACGGCGATGACGGGCGCGTCGCAGTCGCTCGACCAGCAGGCGATCGTCGCGAACAACCTCGCGAACGCGTCGACGACGGGTTTTCGCGCGCAGCTCGCGACGTATCGCGCGGTGCCGATGAATTTCGGCGACGGCAGCAACATCGACCCGACGACGACGCGCACCTACGTGCTCGCGTCCACGCCCGGCGCCGATTACGCGCCGGGTCCGATCACGCGCACCGGCAATCCGCTCGACGTCGCGGTGCAGGGCGCGGGCTGGCTGTCGGTGCAGACGGCCGACGGCGGCGAGGCGTACACGCGCGCCGGCAACCTGCACGTCGACGAGAACGGCCAGCTCGTCAACGCGAGCAACCTGCCGGTGGTCGGCAACGGCGGCCCGATCTCGGTGCCGCCGAACGCGGAAGTGACGATCGGCAAGGACGGCACGGTGTCCGCGCTGATGCCGGGCGACCCGCCGACGGCGGTTGCGATCGTCGACCAGATGAAGCTCGTCAATCCCGATCCGGCCACGCTCACGCGCGGCAACGACGGGTTGTTCCGCACCGCCGACGGCAATCCGGCCGACGCCGACCCGAACGTGGTCGTCACGCCGAATTCGATCGAAGGCAGCAACGTGAACCCGGTGACCGCGATGGTCGCGATGATCGACAACGCGCGCGCGTTCCAGCTTCAGTCGAAGCTGATCCAGACGGCCGACCAGAACGAGCAGACGGCGAACCAGCTGCTCAATTTCAGCTGAGCGCCCGCGCCAGCCTACGCAGGAGACTGACCAAGTGAATCGTTCGCTCTACATCGCCGCGACCGGCATGAATGCGCAGCAGGCGCAGATGGACGTGATTTCGAACAACCTCGCGAACACCAGCACGAACGGCTTCAAGGCGTCGCGCGCGGTGTTCGAGGATCTGCTGTACCAGACCATCCGCCAGCCCGGCGCGAACTCGACGCAGCAGACCGAACTGCCGTCGGGCCTGCAGCTCGGCACCGGCGTGCAGCAGGTCGCGACCGAGCGCCTGTACACGCAGGGCGGCCTCACGCAGACCGGCAACTCGAAGGACGTCGCGATCAACGGCGCGGGCTTCTTCCAGGTGCTGATGCCGGACGGCACCAACGCGTACACGCGCGACGGCTCGTTCCAGACCAACGCGCAGGGCCAGCTCGTCACGTCGAGCGGCTACCAGGTCCTGCCGGCGATCACCGTGCCGCAGAACGCGCAGTCGCTGACGATCGGCAAGGACGGCGTCGTGTCGGTCACGCAGCCGGGTTCCAGCAACGCGGTGCAGATCGGTTCGCTGCAGATCGCGACCTTCATCAATCCGACCGGCCTCGAGGCGAAGGGCGAGAACCTGTTCGCGGAAACGACGTCGTCGGGCGCGCCGAACGTGTCGCAGCCGGGGCTGAACGGCGCGGGCGTGCTCAACCAGGGCTACGTCGAGGCGTCGAACGTGAACGTCGTGCAGGAACTCGTCAACATGATCCAGACGCAGCGTGCCTACGAGATCAACAGCAAGGCCGTGACGACGTCCGACCAGATGCTGCAGACCGTCACGCAGATGAAGAGCTAACCGGAACGTCCCGTCGCAGCCATGAAGCAGGTTCGCCTCCCCTCGTCAGCCACCGTCCGCGCCGCGTGCGCGGTCGCGGTGGCGGCGCTCGCCGGTTGCGCGCAGATTCCGCGCGATCCGATCATCCAGCAGCCGATGACGGCGCAGCCGCCGATGCCGATGTCGATGCAGGCGCCCGGCTCGATCTACAACCCCGGCTACGCGGGGCGGCCGCTGTTCGAGGATCAGCGCCCGCGCAACATCGGCGACATCCTGACGATCATGATCGCGGAGAACATCAACGCGACCAAGTCGTCGGGCGCGAACACCAACCGGCAGGGCAACACCGACTTCAGCGTGCCGACGGCCGCGTTCCTCGGCGGACTGTTCGCGAAGGCGAACCTGTCGGCGGCCGGCGCGAACAAGTTCGCGGCCACTGGCGGCGCGAGCGCGGCGAACACGTTCAACGGCACGATCACGGTGACCGTCACCAGCGTGCTGCCGAACGGCAACCTCGTGGTCAGCGGCGAGAAGCAGATGCTGATCAACCAGGGCAACGAATTCGTGCGCTTCTCGGGGGTCGTCAACCCGAACACGATCTCGGGCGCGAACTCCGTCTACTCGACGCAGGTCGCCGATGCGAAGATCGAATACTCGTCGAAGGGCTATATCAACGAAGCCGAGACGATGGGCTGGCTGCAGCGCTTCTTCCTCAACATCGCGCCGTGGTGATGACGATGCAGCTACCCCTTTTCCACCGCCTGTCGCTGCGTGCACGCGCCGTCGCGCGGTGTGCCGCCGTCGTGCTGGCCGCGTGCGTGCTCGGCGCCGCGCCCGCGCACGCGGAACGCCTGAAGGATCTCGCGCAGATCCAGGGCGTGCGCGACAACCCGCTGATCGGCTATGGCCTCGTCGTCGGCCTCGACGGCACGGGCGACCAGACGATGCAGACGCCGTTTACGACGCAGACGCTCGCGAACATGCTCGCGAACCTCGGCATCTCGATCAACAACGGTTCGGCCAACGGCGGCCCGTCGTCGCTGAACAACATGCAGCTGAAGAACGTCGCGGCCGTGATGGTGACGGCCACGCTGCCGCCGTTCGCACGGCCCGGCGAAGCGCTCGACGTGACCGTGTCGTCGCTCGGCAACGCGAAGAGCCTGCGCGGCGGCACGCTGCTGCTCACGCCGCTGAAGGGCGCGGACGGGCAGGTGTACGCGCTCGCGCAGGGCAACATGGCGGTCGGCGGCGCGGGCGCCAGCGCGAACGGCAGCCGCGTGCAGGTGAATCAGCTCGCGGCCGGCCGGATCGTCGGCGGCGCGATCGTCGAGCGCGCGGTGCCGAACGCGGTCGCGCAGATGAACGGCGTACTGCAGCTGCAGCTGAACGACATGGATTACGGCACCGCGCAGCGGATCGTGTCCGCGGTCAACTCGAGCTTCGGCCCGGGCACCGCGACGGCGCTCGACGGCCGCACGATCCAGCTCGCGGCGCCGGCCGATTCCGCGCAGCAGGTCGCGTTCATGGCGCGCCTGCAGAACCTCGACGTGAGCCCGGACAAGGCCGCGGCGAAGGTGATCCTGAACGCGCGCACCGGCTCGATCGTGATGAACCAGATGGTCACGCTGCAAAGCTGCGCGGTCGCGCACGGCAACCTGTCGGTGGTCGTCAACACGCAGCCGGTGGTGTCGCAGCCGGGGCCGTTCTCGAACGGGCAGACGGTGGTCGCGCAGCAGTCGCAGATCCAGTTGAAGCAGGACAACGGCGCGCTGAAGATGGTGACGGCCGGCGCGAATCTCGCCGACGTCGTGAAGGCGTTGAACACGCTCGGCGCGACGCCCGCGGACCTGATGTCGATCCTGCAGGCGATGAAGGCGGCCGGCGCGCTGCGCGCCGACCTGGAGGTGATCTAAATGGCGGCCACGCTCCCCAACGCAAACGACCTCACGCAGCGCTTCGCGCTCGACGTGCAGGGTTTCGACGCGCTGCGCACGCAGGCGAAGCAGTCGCCGCAGGCCGGCGCGAAGGCGGTCGCCGGCCAGTTCGACGCGATGTTCACGCAGATGATGCTCAAGAGCATGCGCGACGCGTCGCCCGACGGCGGCCTGTTCGATTCGCATACGTCGAAGATGTACACGTCGATGCTCGACCAGCAGCTCGCGCAGCAGATGTCGACGCGCGGCATCGGCGTCGCCGATGCGCTGATGAAGCAGCTGCTGCGCAATGCGGGCGCCGGCGCGGGCGGCGACACGGCGGCCGACGTCGGCGCGGGCGGCATGGGCGGCATGGGCGGCATGGGCGGCATGGGCGCCGGCGGCCTCGGCGCGGCCGGCAACGAAGGCAGCCTCGCCGCGATGAACGCGATGGCGAAGGCCTATGCGAACGCGGCGAACAACGGCGGGCTCGCCGGCGCGCGCGGCTACTCGGCCGGCAGCGCGCTGACGCCGCCGGTCAAGGGCGCGAGCGGCGTGCCGAACGCGGACGCGTTCGTCGACCGGCTCGCGGCGCCCGCGCAGGCGGCCAGCGCGACGACCGGCATCCCGGCGCGTTTCATCGTCGGCCAGGCCGCGCTCGAATCGGGCTGGGGCAAGCGCGAGATCCGCGCGACCGACGGCTCGACCAGCTACAACGTGTTCGGCATCAAGGCGAACAAGGGCTGGACCGGCCGCACCGTGTCGGCGCTGACCACCGAATACGTGAACGGCACGCCGCGCCGCGTGGTCGCGAAGTTCCGTGCGTACGACTCGTACGAGCACGCGATGACCGATTACGCGAACCTGCTGAAGAACAACCCGCGCTATGCGGGCGTGCTGAGCGCGAGCCGCAGCGTCGAAGGCTTCGCGCACGGGATGCAGAAGGCCGGCTACGCCACCGACCCGAATTACGCGAAGAAGCTGATCTCGATCATGCAGCAGATCGGCTGACGGGCCCGCCCGCTCCCGGCTCGCCACCCCTTTTGGACCGCGCCCGGCACCTTGCCGCGCGCGGTTTCAACGTTTGCGAGAAATAAATCGCCGTTTCGATCTAAACTTTCGGTCAGCACTGCCGCTAAGTGTGAGAGACCTGCGACCGGGCCCCCGTTCTGGCCCGGTTTTATTGCGCACCGGTTGCCCCGGGCGCCCATGACAAGAAAGACCGGCTAGCCATGAATATCGAAACGTCGACGGACCCCAGCCTGGATGCAGGCCACTCCGGGCCCGACTATGCCCGCCGCAATCCGCTGGAAATCGGCGTGCAGCTGCGCAACCTGGTGAACCGCGGCGATTTCCTGACCGTCCAGTACCCGGGTGGCCAGCTCGTCACGCGTCTGCTCGAGGTCGACGTCGGCGAGCGGACGTTCACGTTCGACTGGGGCGCGCTGTCCGAGCAGAACGCCGGCATCCTCGGCGCGTCGCACTGCACGTTCGCGGCCGCGCCGGAGGGCGTGCGCGTCGAATTCACCACGGGCACGCCGCGCGAGACGCGCTACGAGGGGCTGCCCGCGTTCGTCGCCGATTTCCCCGACGTGCTGGTGTGCATCCAGCGCCGCGAATATTTCCGCGTCGACGCGCCGATCGTCGATCCGTTCCTGTGCCGCGGCAAGCTGCCGGACGGCGAAAGCTTCCTGTTCGAGGTGCACAACCTGTCGCTCGGCGGCGTGGGGCTGCGCACGGCCGACGAGCGCGTCGAGGCGCTCGAGGTCGGCACGCTGCTGCCGGACGTCGAGCTCGAGCTGACCGGCCACGGCAAGCTGTCGCTCGACCTGCAACTGGTGTCGCAGCGCTCGACGCAGATGCCGAACGGGTCGCGGCGCTACCAGCTCGGCTTTCGCTACATGTCGCTGCCGGGCAGCGCGGAGAACACGCTGCAGCGGCTGATCACGCAGCTCGAAATGAAGCGCCGCTCGCTCGCGCGGGCCTGACGCGCAGGCCCCCACGGGCCGCCCGCGCAGCGCCGCCGGCGCCTTGCGCCGGGCGCTTCCAGCGGCGACGCACGCCCGTGCGTCGGGCGTGCATTTTTTCCTCAATTTTTTCAATCCGCGGCCGTTATACCGGGAGTCACGCAACCCGGCGGCCGCAGCGCGGCCGGCTCATCAGGATCGCGCATGTCCAACACACTCATGAACCTCGGCGTCAGCGGCCTGAATGCCGCGCTCTGGGGCCTCACGACGACCGGCCAGAACATCAGCAACGCCGCGACGCCCGGCTATTCGGTCGAACGCCCCGTCTATGCCGAGGCGAGCGGGCAGTACACCAGCAGCGGCTACCTGCCGCAGGGCGTGAACACCGTCACCGTGCAACGGCAGTACAGCCAGTACCTGAGCGACCAGCTGAACGGTGCGCAGTCGCAGGGCGGCGCGCTGTCGACGTGGTATTCGCTCGTCGCCCAGCTGAACAACTACGTCGGCAGCCCGACGGCCGGCATCTCGACCGCGATCACGAGCTATTTCACCGGGCTGCAGAACGTCGCGAACAATGCGTCCGATCCGTCGGTGCGGCAGACCGCGATCAGCAACGCGCAGATTCTCGGCGACCAGCTGAAGGCGGCGGGCCAGCAATACGACGCGTTGCGCCAGAGCGTGAACACGCAGCTCACCAGCACCGTGTCGCAGATCAACACGTACACCGCGCAGATCGCGCAGCTGAACCAGCAGATCTCGGCGGCGAGCAGCCAGGGGCAGCCGCCGAACCAGCTGATGGACCAGCGCGACCTCGCGGTGTCGAACCTGTCGAGCCTCGCCGGCGTGCAGGTCGTGCGCAACGACAGCGGCTACAGCGTATTCCTCGCGGGCGGCCAGCCGCTCGTCGTCGCCGACAAGAGCTACCAGCTTGCGACCGTCACGTCGTCGTCCGATCCGAGCGAGCTGACCGTCGTGTCGCAGGGCATCGCCGGCGCGAATCCGCAGGGGCCGAACCAGGCGCTGCCGGATGCGTCGCTGTCGGGCGGCACGCTCGGCGGCCTGCTCGCGTTCCGCCGTCAGACGCTCGACCCGGCCCAGGCGCAGCTCGGCGCGCTCGCGACCAGCTTCGCCGCGCAGGTCAACGCGCAGAACGCGCTCGGCGTCGATCTGGCGGGCAAGCCGGGCGGCAACCTGTTCACGGTGACGAACCCGACCGTCTATTCGAATCAGGGCAACACCGGCAACGCGTCGCTGTCCGTGTCGTTCGCCAATGCGTCGCAGCCGACGACGAGCGACTACACGCTGTCGTACGACGGCACGAACTACACGCTGACCGACCGCGCGAGCGGGTCGGTGGTCGACCAGAAGGCGGGTCCGATGCCGGTCTCGCTCGGCGGGCTGAACTTCTCGTTCTCGTCCGGCGCGATGAATGCCGGCGACCAGTTCACCGTGCTGCCGACGCGCGGCGCGCTGACCGGCTTCGGCCTCGCGACCACGAGCGGCTCGGCGATCGCGGCCGCGTCGCCGGTGGTCGCGGCGGCATCGAAAACCAACATCGGCACGGCAAAGATCACGCAGGGCGCGGTGAGCGCCGGCTACCAGGTGCCGACGACGCCGACCAAGCTGACCTACGACGCGGCGTCGCAGTCGCTGTCGGGCTTCCCGGCCGGCACCACGGTGACGATCGCGGGCACCCCGCCGACCTCGGTGACGATCACAAGCCCGACCGACAGCGTGCCGTACAACGCGACGGCCGGCGCGAAGCTGACGATCAACAGCACCACGCAGCCGGCCCCGGCGGGCGTGATGAACGGCGTGACCGTCACGCTGTCCGGCGCGCCGTCGGATGGCGACACGTTCACGATCGGACCGTACGCGGGCGGCACGAGCGACGGCTCCAACGCACAAGCGTTGTCGCAGCTCGTCACCGCGAAGGCGCTCGGCGGCGGCACGACGACGCTGACCGGCGCGTATGCGAACTACGTGAACGCGATCGGCAACACGGCGAGCCAGTTGAAGTCGTCGAGCGCTGCGCAGACCTCGCTCGTCGGCCAGATCACGACCGCGCAGCAGTCGGTGTCGGGCGTGAACCAGAACGAGGAAGCGGCGAACCTGATGCAGTACCAGCAGCTTTACCAGGCGAACGCGAAAGTGATCCAGACGGCGGCGACGCTGTTCCAGACCGTGCTCGGCCTGTTCAACTGACCCGATTCGAGGGATAGAAGCGATGCGAATTTCCAGCGCCCAGTTCTTCCAGCTGAACGTTTCACAGATGAACGATCAGCAGGCGCAGCTCGCGCAGCTGTACCAGCAGATTTCGAGCGGCACGAGCCTGCAGACGCCGGCCGACAACCCGGTCGGCGCGGCGCAGGCCGTGCAGCTGTCGATGACGTCGGCGACGCTGTCGCAGTACACGACCAACCAGACCACCGCGCTCGCGTCGCTGCAGGCCGAGGACCAGGCGCTGCAGAGCGTGAGCAGCGTGCTGACCGGCGTGCAGACGCTGATCGTGCGTGCCGGCGACGGCTCGCTGGCCGACAGCGACCGCTCGGCGCTCGCGACGCAGCTGCAAGGCTATCGCGACCAGCTGGTGACGCTCGCGAACTCGAACGACGGGGCCGGCAATTACCTGTTCGCCGGCCTGAACAATTCGACGGCGCCGTTCACGGCCAGCCCGAACGGCAGCATCAGCTACGTCGGCGACTCGGGCACGCGCCAGGTGCAGATCGCCGATTCGAGCAGCGTGTCGCAGGGCGACACCGGTTCGGCGGTGTTCATGTCCGTGCCGTCGCTCGGCAGCGCGCAGGTTCCGTCGGCCGGCGCCGGCAACGTCGGCACCGGCGCGATCGGCGCGGTGACGGTGACGGACCCGTCCGCCGCGACCAACGATCACCATTTCGCGATCACGTTCGGCGGCACGCCCGCCGCGCCGACCTACACGGTGACCGACAACTCGGCCAAGCCGCCGACCACGACGCCCGCGCAGGCCTATACGTCGGGTGCGTCGATCGCGCTCGGCAGCGGGATGACGGTGGCCGTATCGGGCACGCCGAGCACGGGCGATACGTTCGCCGTGACGCCCGGCCCGCAGGCGAGCGGCGGCGCCGACATCTTCTCGACGCTCGACTCGATGATCGCGGCGCTGAAGACGCCGGTGACCGGCAACCCTGTCGCGGCCGTGTCGCTGAAGAACGCGCTGATGACCGGGTCGATCAAGGTCGGCAACACGATGCGCAACGTGACGACGATCCAGGCATCCGTCGGCGGCCGCGAGCAGGAAGTGAAGGCGATGCAGGCCGTCACCCAGACCGCGTCGCTGCAGACGACCAGCAACCTGACGGACCTGACCAGCACCAACATGGTCACGACGATCAGCCAGTACCTGCAGGTGCAGAACGCGCTGACCGGCGCGCAGAAGGCGTACGTGCAACTGCAGAACCTGTCGCTGTTCCAGTACATCAATCCGTGATGCACGCGGCGCCGGCTTCGATGTGAGCGCACGCTTACTTCGCGGCCGGTGCTTGCCGCTGCCAGCCGCGCATCGTGCGCGGACGGGCGCTTCGCCGGGGCCGCGCGGTCGCGCACCGGCTCTCTCGCGCGGCCTGCCGCGTTCTCGTTTGGCCGGCTCCGCCCGCCGGTTCGCTTGCCAGCCCCATTTCCGCTCCGTAAACTCGCGCCAGATTCCAGACCGGCGCATCCTTCGCAGCCGGCGACCGACGACCGACAGGAGCGCTTTTCCCATGTCCGATTCCTACTTCCCGCGCTGGCGGGTCCAATCGACCGGCGCGGCCTCGCGCGTGGTCGGCCCCGACGAGCGCCTCGCGTGGCCGCAGATGGTCGCGATGGGCGTGCAGCACGTCGTCGCGATGTTCGGTTCGACCGTGCTCGCGCCGTTGCTGATGGGCTTCGATCCGAACCTGTGCATCTTCATGTCGGGCATCGGCACGCTGCTGTTCTTCGTGCTGGTCGGCGGGCGCGTGCCGAGCTATCTCGGCTCGAGCTTCGCGTTCATCGGCCTCGTGATCGCGGTGACGGGCTACGGCGGCAGCGGCCCGAACCCGAACATTCCGGTCGCGCTCGGCGGGATCGTCGCGTGCGGCGTCGTGTACGTCGCGCTCGGCGCGCTGGTGCAGGCGATCGGCACGCGCTGGATCGAGACGCTGATGCCGCCCGTCGTCACCGGCGCGGTGGTCGCGGTGATCGGGCTGAACCTCGCGCCGATCGCGGTCAAGGGCGTGTCCGGCTCGACCTTCGAGTCGGTGATGGCGCTCGTCACGGTGCTGTGCGTCGGCGGCGTCGCGGTATTCGCGCGCGGGATGATGCAGCGCCTCTTGATCCTCGTCGGGCTCGTGATCGCGTACGTGATCTACGCGATCGCGACCAACGGCATGGGCCTCGGCAAGCCGATCGATTTCGCGATCGTCGCGCAGGCCGCGTGGTTCGGCGTGCCGAGCTTCCGCGCGCCGGTGTTCGATCCGCACGCGATGCTGATGCTCGCGCCGATCGCGGTGATCCTGGTCGCGGAGAACCTCGGCCACATCAAGGCCGTCAGCGCGATGACGGGCACCAATCTCGACCGCTACGTCGGCCGCGCGTTCATCGGCGACGGGCTCGCGACGATCGTATCGGGCAGCGTCGGCGGCACGGGCGTGACGACCTACGCGGAGAACATCGGCGTGATGGCCGTCACGCGGATCTATTCGACGCTGGTGTTCGCGGTCGCGGCGCTGATCGCGATCGGGCTGGGCTTCTCGCCGAAGTTCGGCGCGGTGATCCAGACGATTCCCGGCCCCGTGCTCGGCGGCGTGTCGATCGTCGTGTTCGGGCTGATCGCGGTGACGGGCGCGCGGATCTGGGTCGTCAACAAGGTCGACTTCTCCGACAACCGCAACCTGATCGTCGCGGCCGTCACGCTCGTGCTCGGCGCCGGCGACTTCTCGCTGAAGATCGGCGGCTTCGGGCTCGGCGGGATCGGCACCGCGACGTTCGGCGCGATCATCCTGTACGCGATCCTGCGCAAGGAGAAGGAACCGGGGCCGGTGGTGTGAGCGGGAGCGGGCGGTGCAATGCCGCCCGGCAGCGCGGGTTGACGGTACAAAAACATCGGGACCGCAGGTGTTCGTCCGAGACGTTCCAAGCGATGTCAGATCGGGCGGAAAATACTGGAATCAGCCATTTTGTTGGGCGTCTGTTTCTGGCTTCACATTCTGTAACGGTGTTGGATCTCAAGAGCCGGCCCTGGTCTCGATGGAGACGCTGGTCGGCGCTGATACGGCGCTCGCTCCGCACGACACGTTAGCATTCGTTCAATATTCCTGACACTTCTTCCCGTGTGTCGTCGCGGGGCTTTGTGGTATACGTCTGAGCTTATCGCGGCATGGGCGCGATGCTCTCATCATCCGTCCCCCTTTGCCGGAGTATTCCGGGGCATACGAGCAGCCCACCGGCACGTCGCGCGCAGACCGAGGGACGAGAACAATGCAGAACACGGCACAGGCCCTGAGAGACCTTGCGCTGGGCCCGCAATACAACCGGCAAGTGCAAATCAGCTTTCCGGACGATAACGCGCCTTACGGAATCCTGCTGCCGAACGCATTCGAGGCGGTTGAAGCGTTATCGAAGGATTTCGCGTACAAGATCGAAATCCTGTCGGATAACGATCATCTTGCACCGAAAGATTTCATCGGCAAGCGCATTACGATCAGTCTGGCGCGCGGCGACGGAAGCCTGCGATATTTCAACGGCCATATTTTCGCGTTCCGGCACGTTCGCACGGATGGCGGCTGGGTATTCTATGAGGCGCACGCAGGCCCGTGGCTGCGCTACCTGAAGTACAGCCAGCACAATCGTTTGTTTCTCGACCAGAACCTGCACGACCAGACAGCGACGGTTTTTCAGGACTACGGCGTGTTGCCGGAATGGGCGTGGCACGTCGGCGAAGACGATCCGCGCATGACGATGGCCTGCCAGTTCGATGAAGACGACCACAATTACGTTCATCGGCGCTGGGAGCATGCGGGCTACCTGTACTGGTACGAGCACACGGCCACGTCGCACAAACTGACCGTTTCCGACCCGACGCGTCCCGCGCCCGCGATCGACGGCAAGATTCACGAAATCCGCTTCCACAATGGCGAGGGGGCGGAAGAGTCGAACAGCATCCGGAGCTGGTCCCCGTTCCAGCAGACGACATCGACGCACGCGGAACTGTCCCGCTTCGACTTCAAGACGCCGACGCCGACCCACGTTCAAACGAGTCTGTTGAGTCCCGATGCCGCGCTGCCGCAGCTCGAATGGAACGAGTACGCAGGCGCGTACGGCTACCGGAACATGGAGCATGGGTATCAGATCGCGAATCGCCGAATGGAGGAAATCGAGGCGACGATCAAGCGCTTCGACGCGAAGGGCAACAATCGCTTCGTGCAGCCGGGGCGCTGGTTCCAGCTGACCGACCGTTACGGTTCGGCGCTGAGCCGCGACCCGAACGACGACGAATACCTGATCGTCTCGGTTCGGCACGTGGTGACCAACAACTATTTGCAGGACACGGGCGTGCTGGCGGAATACCGCAACGAGTTCACGTGTGTCCCCAAGGCGACGCCGTGGCGGCCGGGGCGCGGCTACAACAGCATCGACACGAAGATCCTTGCGCCACAGACGGCAACCGTCGTCGGCCAGTCCGGCACGAGCATCCACACCGACGAACACGGCCGCGTGCTGGTTCAATTCCATTGGGATCGCGACGGCAAGTATTCGACATGGGTGCGGGTCGCGAGCGGCTGGGCCGGCGGCGGCCAAGGGATGGCGGCGCTGCCCCGTATCGGTTCCGAAGTGATCGTGCAATGGCTCGATGGAAATCCGGACCACCCGATCATCACGGGCCGCGTGATGAACGCGCGCAACGTGCCGTCGTGGAAGCTGCCGGACGAGCATCCACTGATGGGGATTCGCAGCCGGGAACTGATCGGCGCGGATGGCAACGCGTCGTCCGGCCGAAGCAATCAACTGATCTTCGATGACACGGCGAACGCCATTCAGGCGCAACTTCGGTCCGACCATGCGGCGAGCCAACTTTCGCTCGGCAAGATCACCCGGATCGAGGACTGGCAGGGGCGCAAGGATGCTCGGGGCGAGGGCTTCGAGCTGCGTACGGATGAGGTCGGCGCGATTCGCTCCGGCAAGGGCATGGTAATCAGCACCGAGGTGCGTCCTGCTGCGCAGGGGCACCTCTCGGACGTTAGCGAACCCGCATCGCGACTGACCAAAGCACAAACGTTACACGGGCAGCTTGGCAAGCTTGCGCAGCACTATCAGGCGCAGGACAACGGAGCGGACCAGACACCGATCGCCGATGCGCTGAAATCGCAGGTGGAGGGTATCCAGGGCGCGGGGGCGACGGGCAACAGCGACAAGGGCGACTTCCCGGAACTCAACGAAGCGCACTTGCTGCTGGCCGGCGCGGCTGGCATCGCCGTGACGACGCCCGCGACCGCGCACGTCACGGGCGGCCAGCACGTAGCCGTGACGGCCGGCGAAAGCATGTCGGTCGCGACGGGCAAATCGTTCTTCGCCAGCGTATCGGACAAGTTCTCGCTGTTCGTGCACAAGATGGGGATGAAGCTGATCGCCGCGAGCGGCAAGGTGCAGGTGCATGCGGAAAACGACGAGTTGGAGCTGCTGGCAAAGAAGGTCTTGTCGATCATCAGCACGACGGACTGGATCAACATTACCGCCAAGCAGGGCATTCGCTTGACGGCCGGCAACAGCCAGCTCGAAGTCAGCGCGAAAGGCATCGTGGGCTATACGCCCGGTGAAAACAAGATCCATGCGGGCAGTCACGATACGGTGGGGCCGCAGAGCGTGCCGGCCAACTTCCCTGGCAATGATCTGTGTGAACAGGTTGCCAGTGGCGCAGCCCAGGCTGGCCAGGCATCGGTCGCACTGACATGAGCGAAGGCATATGACTATTGCTCCCCTGCAAGCAGCCCCTAACTTCTCGGGGCCGCTCACACACGGTTTCCTGTTGGTGGAACCGACGACACTAGTTCATGCACCTGAGCTGCTGGCACTGGATATGCAGCCGTGTACTCCGCGCGCGCTGGCACACCGTGAGGAATTGATGCCCCAACTCGTCGATATCTCCGCGCTGGACGACGAAGCGCGTGCGCTGGCAACCGCGTGCTGGGTAGCAGAAACACATATTGAACGCCCGCCTGTGGTGTGCGCATGGCTCAGCAGCGATGCGCCCGCCGACGCGATATGCGAACACGTTGCACGCTATCTGGTCGGTCCGGGCGCAGACGGTAACCCCACGTTCTGGCGTTACTACGATCCACGTGTGCTGAGCCTGACACACGCGGTGCTCGATTCGTCTCAGCAACGGGCATTGTTTGGCCCGATTCAGGCGTGGCAGTTCGCGTGGGCCGGACATCGCTGGTGCGTTACGCGTTCCGGCGCCGACACAGCGGACACCGATCAACCGTCCGGCTGGCCGCGTCGCGAGCAATGGCCGCGCATCAATTGCAGTGAAGTCGCAGATCGGGTGCTACGCCGGCTACCCACCATGTCTGTCGAGCACGCCGCGCAATTCCCCATCGCACTGGACAGGGTGTTCAGTGAGGCGATTCTGAGCGGCCACGCTATGGATGTCGATGCGCTTGTCGAGTATGCATTGCAACACTTGCGACTCGATATTGCACTTGACTCTGAAACTCGAGGATCAAAACCATGACGACCAAAGGTTGCCCGCTGTGCGATCGCCAATCGCTGCTGATCTATCCCGTACGGTACGCAATCGCCTGTCCGCGTGGCGCAGCGAAAGCCCCAGCGCTGTCCGGTAATTTCAAAATTGACGGTCGGGCACCTCAAGCAGTTGCCTCCGCCAAATTCACGTTACGCGCGCTGCGTCAAGGCTATCTATACACCTACGACGAGAAGCGCAAACGGCTCAGCGCTTACATGGTTCTGGATGATGGCAGTCTTTGGTATTTCCCACCCGACACGACGCCACCTCCGGGCGACTCCAAAAGCGCACTCACTCAAAGTTGTATCGCACGTGCCGAAACGGACTTCGAGTCGCTGGGGCGATGTGTCAGTGTTCAGCATACGCCTGGAAGTGACGAGGCGAGCAATCTCTGGATTGGCTGGTCGAACGTGCGGTGGACCAAGGACCTCGTACACAACAAAATCAATGAAGACGCTTGGCGCAAGCAGCATATGCAGTGCATCAACGTTCCCGCGATGCTGGCCGGGGGCGCCACCGATACGGGCGAATTTCAAGCCACGCAGAGCAAGATCGCGCATTTTGCGATGGATGCTCAGGCGATGAAGGCAGCGTTCGGCTTTAGCAACCGCCCACCCAAGGACGAGATCCGACTACGTCAGCGCAACGTCGCCAAACGAATCGGTGATGCAATGGCTGAATCTCCGAACAAGAAAGGCTTTGTGGTCGCGGTCAACGACCCTGTCGGCGTCGCTAACGATCTCGCGGAACTGACGGTTCCCAACCTGAACAATGGTTTCGACGAACAGATGTATTGGAAGTGGACATCGGCGCAACTGCTCCAACGTGCTGAAGCGGGAATTCGAGCGAATGCGAAGGCCGTTACTGGACTGACCTATGGAACTTCGAAGACCATCGCCGATGCCAATGCCGTCAATATGAAGGTCGGCGCTCCCGTCGCGCCGGATGCGGTCGGTTTTTTTCACGTCATGCGCTCATGGATTAGGACGGGAAGTCTTGAGCAGGCGATGAAGGAGGAAGACCGAAAGACGGGGGACGTTCCCGCGACGCAGGAAGAGGCGGCGAACGAGGCGTGGGAGGACGCAGCGTTCAAGGTCGGTCCCGATGGGAAGCGAACCAGCGTGCTCGATGAAGAGGCGTTGAAACGCTTCCCACAGGAGTATCAGCAAGCGCTCGAAGCGTTCAAGCCGAAGTGGCAGCCGCTTGTGCAAGCGCATGCGGAATGGCTCAAGTCGCAATTGCTCGCCGAATGGATGGCTGGCGTTCACGATTCGCAGGACCTTCGGAGCGGCTACGCATACAGTGAGTCCTGCGCACAGGCCATTGGTGCCGCTGTCGGCACCGAAGCCTGCAAGAAAGTGCTCGATGACTGGCTGAACGGTCAGGCTTCGAACATCCGCAATCTGTACGTGCGCGCCCTGATGTTCAATCAGGACACGCTGATAAAAGCGGCGGACGCACAGGTGCACGGTTCTGATATCCAATACGAGAACTTCCTGAATCTCTACAAGGAAGCGTTCAAGAAGATCGAAAATCTGGGCAACGCGGCCAGTCTGCGCGATCGACTCATCGTGACGACCGCCAATCAGATCGTCGGCGTACTCACGAAGACCACGCGCGGTGCCGCGCTCGGCTTCGTGACCATTCGTTTGGCGATACAGTCCGGAGTTCGACTCAAACCGTCACAAGTCAGCAAACTTGCCATTCGCGACTGGGCGTTGCAGCAAGCCCGGGAGTTGGGCGTCAAATTGGACGGAAACCGGACCGAACAGCGCGCCTCGGCGACCCAGGTCGGGAAACAGGTCCTGAGGACGGCGCCACCGAGTGATCCGAACGTCGTCGCCTACGAGATGGACGTCGACGCGCTGGTTCGGGACGGGAAGCTAGAGGCTGACGCGATCAAGGCCGTCAGGGTTCCGGGCGTGGATACCGCCAAGAAGTGGCTCAACTCGGCCCGGGAGTTCAATCTCGGCGTCGTGACGGTGATATTCCAGATGGCGACGCTTACCTTCGCGGCGAAGGATTGGGCGGGCAGCGATCAGTTCAACCAAGGCGAAACCGGTTTGAAGGCAGTCGGCGCTGTCGTTTCGATCGTCGGGACCGTCATCGAAACCGCGTCGGAAACAGTGGCGAAAGCGCCGGCTCATCCGCTATCGGCGTTCATCATGAAGCAGTGGGCCGGTGCCAGTGAATGGGCCGAAGTCGGAGCGAAGGTTGGGCGCGGCCTTGGTGCGCTAGCAGGCATCGTGCTAGCGGGGTATGACATCTTGAAGAACATGCCAGAGGCATATGCCAATAAAGAATATGGTCTGACTACTCTCTACGCTTTCAGCGGGATTCTAGGCGTATACGTTGCGGTTGCTGCATTCTTCAGCCTGCCCCTATTCTGGCCTGCTTTGGTCCTATCCATCTTAGTGGGTATCGCGATCGCGATTTTCAAAGCGTCGGCGCTCAAAGACTGGGTCTCTCGCTGCAAGTTCAGCAAGGGGGAGCACTACGACTCGCTTGAGGCGGAAATCAAGGCATTTAACTCGGCGGCGGGAGGCTAACAGGTGGACGAGCGCGTCATGAAAAAATGTATCGGCAAACCAGTGCCACAGTGGGATCTGGCGCATCGCTTGCTGATCAATCGAGCCGTTGGTCCAGATGTCCAGGATTTCGGTGCAACGTTCAGCGTCAATTCAACTTATATGGATGTAATCGAGCCGTCTTTTCTCGAACGGCAGTGGTTCATTACTGGCGCTGTACTGGCCTTTTTGGGTATGGGAATTGGTCCATACGTCTATCTTCTAACGCACGCCGATCCAGCTCCTGCGTTTTGGATGTTTGTATTTAATTGCCTAGCGATTGTGCCTGTCGTCCTTTTCGGTTCGATAGTCTGGAAACTTGGGCGCGGCCTGTTCTTTGGTCTCCGCTATCGCCCGATCCGTTTCCATCGCGAAGCTCGCAAGCTTTTTGCGATTCGCGCACGACGCTTTTTCGCGAAACCCGGCGAAGGTGACATCGTTTGGGAAGCACCGTGGACGGAAGATTCGATCTTTTGTCTGCACCGCGAAGACACGTCCTTCGGCACGATTTTCCACATTCGGCACTATACGGTCGACGACCACGGCAATGTCACTCGCGTGTTCTCGATAGGTCGGGAATGGACCGGCAAGCAGCAGGTTGAAATGGCACTCGCGCAGTGGAACTACTGGTGCGCGTACATGAACGGCGGGCCGAACGGTTTGCCCAAACCGATGCTGTTTCACACGCAGCGCGAGACGCCACGCGAGTCGTTCCTGTTTTCTCTGTATAGCTTCGGGATGCGCGCGCCGGTCTTCATTCGTTTGCTGATGATGCCGCTGATTCTGATCTTTACCGTCATGCGAATCATTGCGAATGCGACCTGTCGCGATCCTGTCTGGCCTGCCGCCATCGAGCAAATTTCCGCGATCGCGCCCGATGATCTTTACGCGGAACCGCGCTCAGGGACGCCTGTCGGATGGGGAGACACCGTGTTGGCCCAGCAGCGCGGCGAGTATCCGAATGGGTCGAAAGCGCGGGTCGAAGACTGGAGGGGTGAACCCGACGGCGGAATGTACGCGGCAGCTTGGCTCGAGAATCCTGCTGCCAACATGGCAAACTCGGCAGTGCGAAGCTAACGGTGCTTGACGAAGAGGATTTCCGGCATGATTGAAAGGCACATCGTAGCGGCGCTAACCACGGCACTTGTGTTGTTCGCTGGATGCTCGTCAAGTGCATCTGCGAAATACGATGCTGCGGAAAAAGCGGTCAAATCAGCATTGGTCGATGCCCAAGACATCGATTTTTTTGATTTATACGAAAACACGCTTGATTTGCACGGGATAAGTTCGACGCCGAACTACACGCGCACGTTCATTTGCGGATACGTCACCTACAAAAATCGGGCCGGCCAGCTGGTTCGCGCGCGTTTTATCTATGTGACCCGTTCGGATGATCCGTCACTTGCCGACTATGGCCCGCTCAGCCTGGAGAAGCCTGAGCTGAATTACGGAATTCGTGATGAGGACAATGGAGGCAGGTACGCGACCGCGTTCGAATTCTCCGGATGGAATCGAATTTGCGCCAATGCTCGGCATCCGAAAACTTTTAGCGGAGTCGCTCCGAAGAGCGACGGTTGACCTGGATGCGGGACCGATCAGGTCTTGCTTGTTCAACGGCATGACAATGCAAACGATGCGGAAAGGATGATGAAGGATGAAAACGGACGTGGCGTGATCCGCCTGAATGACAAGACGACGCACGGAGGCCACGTGATCACCGCGAGTGACGATCTGAAAGCGCAGGGCATTCCCGTCGCGCTCGAAGGGCACCTGACCGAATGTCCGAAGTGCGGCGGGCAGTTCAGGATCATTCCCCAAAACAGTACGCGCAACCATCACGGTACGCCGGTAGCCTTTCACGATGATCCGACGGAGTGCGGAGCGCGACTGATTTCGTCGCTTGAATAGAGGTCATCGCGTATGGGCGGTTCGGTAGATCCGATGAAGGAAACGGCATTGATCGGCGAATCGTCGCCCGACGCGCAGGTTGTGCATCATTGGCTTTATTTGAACCGGCCACGCCACTTCCCGGAGCCTGGCAAGCGCACGCGGGCGGAACGGCTAGCGGAAATCGAACATCTCTATGACCGACACGTCGTCGGCCCGGCGATTCTCGACGCCGAGGCGGCCGAATCTCTCCCGTCGTACGGACCGCAGCATGAAATGATCCGGATGCAGCCATACGGCCCACAAGGAGGATTGCGCAAACTTATCTTCGTCGGCCCGACACTCGTGCGTTCCGACCGACTAGGGCTGTAGCTGAATGGATCACCTGCTGTCGCATTACGAATATGAACTCGGGTTGTTCGCGCGGGCACTCGGCGATTTCGCGATCCGCTATCCAAAGATCGCGGCTCGGCTCGGCATCCAGAGCGGCCGAAGCGACGATCCGCATGTGGCGCGTCTGATTCAAACCTTTTCGTTTCTGGCCGCACACCTCGATTCGAAGCTGGCCGACGACTATCCCGAGTTCACCGAGGCGCTGCTCGAGGTCGTCCACCCCCACTATCTGCGCACCATACCGTCGTGCGCGATTGCCTCGGTCGAACCACGGACGATCGTCGGTCAACTGACGGAGCCGATCATCGTGCCGCGAGGCATGGCGTTGAATGCGCGCACCGCCCCGATACGGTTCCGGTCGGCCTACGACGTGACCCTCTCGCCATTGCAAATCCGGTCCGCGCGGTATGCCCCGGCGCTGCTGGCGCCGTCGACCGTGAGATTGCCGACAGACGCAACCGGCGTGCTGTCGATCAGCTTCGCGTCGGCTGCCGGTCCATTCACGGCGGGTATTCCGGACGGGCCTGTCCGGATCTATCTTTCCGGCGAACGGCCGTTCGTCTCGTCGCTGCTGGACGCTTTGCTGCTGCGCGCGGCGGCCGCGTATGTCGAGGTCGATCAATGTGGGCGCTGGCGGGCCATATCGAAGGTGCCGTTCGAACCGGTCGGTTTCGCCGATGACGACCGCTTGCTGCCGGACAACCGAACCACCAGCCGCACCGCGACCACCTACCGCTACTTGCTGGAATACTTCGCGTTTCCCGAACTGTTCGATTTCGTCGATCTCGACATCGGCCGCGTGCGGCGGGCAGCAAGCGCTCCCGACGCTCGGGAACTAACGTTGCACGTCGTATTGCGCGATACGCCTGCCGACTCGGTCGCCGCGCTGGCGCTTGCATCGCTGGACGCGGCGGCGTTCAAGCTGTTTTGTACGCCCGTCGTGAATCTCTTTTCTCAACCGGCCCTGCCCATTGTGTTGAAGGGGCAGGACGCCTATCCGGTCCAACCCGTGCGACTGGCGAAACATTCGCCGCTGGGCGTGTATTCGGTCGACGCGGTCTATCTCGGCGAGTTATCAAGGAAGAAGGACAAAGACGAGGACGTATCGCTCGACAGTGATCGGCCTAGAACCCTGGTGCGGCCCTATCAGGCGCTGAGTCACGATCCGCGCCCGGATTCGGCGGCGGTCTATTGGGTTGCGTTTCGTGACCGCGATGCGGGATCGCCCGGTCGTCAATCCATGATGCTGTCGCTGGTCGGACTGGACGGACAGTCGGTCCGGCCAAAGCTGCCCCAAATCGATGTGGTGACGACGGTGACAAACGGCGACTTGCCGGCGCGCTTGTCGATCGGCAATCCGGTGGGCGATTTGCTGCTCGAAAGCAAGGCGCTGGATTGTCCGATCCAGTTGATTACCCGACCGACGTTGACGGCTGATCTGCCGCGTGGCCACGGTGCGTTGTGGCGCGTGTTGTCGACGCTTGCGCCGCATCCGCTGGACCTGACGCGGGACGGGTTATCGGGGCTGAAAGCATTCCTGCGGCTCCACGCGGTGCGCACGACGCCGTTCGCGCTGCGCTGCATCGACGCGATTACCGAACTGGACTACAAGCCGGCAATGAAATGGATGTCGCTGGATAATCAGTTCCCGTCGTTCGTGCGCGGCATCGAAATCATGTTGTCGCTTGACGAGACCGCGCTGCGCGAAGTCAGCCTGGTCGTGTTCACGAAGCTGCTCGAACGGTTCTTCGCGCCGTACGGGCCGACGAACAGTTATGTCCAACTGGTGGTCCGTTCGGCGCAGACCGGCCAGGAATTGACGCGAGGCGCGGCCATGCCCGGTACGCAGCCGCTGATCTGAACGCATCGGCCAGGATTCTCGTCATGAGGCGGCGGGGTGATCCGGATCAGCCCTGACCAAGCGCTCGACCGTATGTTGTCTGACCCGGGGGGGCGGCGCAACGCTGCCGATCGCTTGCATTACGCGCCAGTATTCGACTGCCCCTGCAGCCACGCACAGAACTGCGCGACGAGCGGATCGTCGGCCGGCGCGCCCGGCGCGATCCACCAGTAGCTGCGCGTCGCGATACGCGGCCCGTCGAGCGGCATCACCAGCCGCCCGCTCGCGAGTTCGTCGTCGATCAGCGGCAACGGGCCGAGCGCGACGCCCAGCCCGTCGACGGCCGCCTGCAGCGCCAGGTAGAAGTGGTCGAACGACTGTCGCTTGCGGCCCTTCATCGCGACACCCGCCGCCGCGAACCAGTCGCGCCAGCCTTCCGGCCGCGTATCCGAATGCAGCAGCACGTGCCGCGCGAGATCGTCCGCGCGCGTGATCGGCGCGCGCTTGAGCAGCGCGGGGCTGCAGACCGGAATCACGCTTTCGTCGAGGAAGTGGCCGCTCGTGCAGTTCGGCCAGTGGCCGGGCCCGCGGCGGATCGCGACGTCGAAGCCGTTCAGCGTGTCGAGCGGCGCGTTCGACGTCGACAGCTTCAGCTCGACGTTCGGCACGTCGCGCTGAAACCGCGACAGGCGCGGCAGCAACCATTTCATCGCGAAGGTCGGCAGCGCGTTGATGCGCAGCACGCGCGCCGCGCCGGTGTTGCGCAACTGCTCGGTCGCGTGCGCGATGCTGTCGAACGCCGCGCGTACGGTGTCCAGGTAGCGGCGGCCTTCGTCGGTGAGCTTCACGCGCTTGCCGTAGCGGTGGAACACCGGCTTGCCGAGCCACGCCTCGAACCCGGCGATCTGCCGGCTGATGGCACCGTGAGTCACATGCAGCTCGTCGCCGGCGGCGCTGAAGCTTTCATGTCGTGCCGCGGCTTCAAAGGCCCGAAGCGCGGAAAAGGGCGGGAGATCGCGTGCCATACTTGTGATTCTAGATCACAAGGGCGCGCCGATAAAATCGTTTTGCCGGCATCCCGAACGGCGGTAACCTCGGTTCACCGTTTGATGAGGAGCCCCATGCAATCCGCTTTGCCGCCCGCCTTCCCGCCGCCTGCCGCGCCCCCTCGCAGCGTCGGCCTCGCCGAGCTGTTCACCGGTTTCCTGTCGCTCGGCCTGATGTCGTTCGGCGGCGCGTTGCCGTTCGCGCGGCGCACGATCGTCGACGAGCGCAAGTGGCTCTCCGCCGACGAATTCACCGATCTGCTCGGCCTGTGCCAGTTCCTGCCGGGCGGCAACGTGATCAACCTGTCGGTCGCCGTCGGCATGCGCTTTCGCGGCGTCGCCGGCGCGTTCGCCGGGATTCTCGGGCTGATCGCCGGCCCGACGCTCGTCGTCGTCGCGCTCGGCGTGCTGTACGCGAAGACGCAGAACGATCCGCGCGTGCAGCACCTGTTCGCGGGGCTCGCGGCGGCGGCGGCCGGGTTGCTCGTCGCGATGGCCGTGAAGGTCGCGAAGCCGCTGCTTCGGGCGCCGCGCACCGCGGCGGCGATTGCGGCGCTCGCATTCGTCGCGATCGCGGTGCTGCGACTTCCGCTGCTGACCACGATGCTGGTGCTGACGCCCGTCAGCATCTGGCTCGCGTCGCGCCGCCGCGAGGCCGGCGCGCCGCGGCCGGTGCCGGATGCCGCGCGAGACACGCACGATGCGCACGACTCGCCCCACACGCAACAGGAGCGCCGGCCATGAGCGACACGCTGATCGCCATCGCGACGATCTTCAGCCAGTTGTCGCTGCTCGCGTTCGGCGGCGGCAACACGATCCTGCCGGAGATGCAGCGGCAGGTCGTCGACGTGCACCACTGGATGAGCGCGCACGAGTTCACCGCGCTGTTCGCGCTGGCCCAGGCGGCGCCCGGGCCGAACATGATGATCGTGTCGCTGGTCGGCTGGCACGTGGCCGGCTGGGCCGGGCTGCTCGTCGCGTCGGTCGCGAAGTTCGGGCCGTCGTCGATCGTGACGGTGCTCGCGCTGCATGCGTGGGAGCGCTTTCGCGACCGGCCGTGGCGCCGCTACGTGCAGCAGGGGATGATGCCGGTGACGGCCGGGCTCGTCGCGGCCAGCGCGGTGCTGATTTCCGAGGCGTCGAACCGCACCGCGATCCAGTGGGGCATCACGGCCGCATGCGCGGTGCTCGCGTGGCGCACGCGCATCCATCCGCTGTGGCTGCTCGCGGGCGGCGCGCTGATCGGGCTCACGGGCATCGGGCAGTGAACGGCGCACAACCGCCCTCCCGTGCGCGATACTGGCGCGACTTTTCACGGGAGGATCGATGGATCTCGACGGCGCCAGCCGCAATCTCACTGTCGCCGCATTGCTGACGCTGTCCGGCGGCTACCTCGACGCGTACACGTACGTTGGCCACGGCCACGTGTTCGCGAACACGATGACCGGCAACGTCGCGCTGCTCGGCATCAACCTGTCGGCCGGCGAATGGGCCGCCGCGCTGCATCACGTGCCGCCGCTCGGCGGCTTCGTGCTCGCGGTGTTCGTCGCGCATCTGCTCGCCCTGGCCGCGCAGCGCGGCTGGATGCGGCATACGGCGTTCGTGAGCCTGATCGTCGAAATCGCGTTTCTCGGCGTCGCCGCGAGCGGCGTCGTCGGCGCGTCGAGCGCATGGCTGATCCCGGGCATCTCGTTCGTCGCGACGCTGCAGACGCTGTCGTTCACCCATCTCGAGGCACTGTCGTACACGTCGGTGATGACGACCGGCAACCTGCGGCGCGCCGCGCAGAAGCTGTTCGTCGGGCTGATTCCGCGCTACGACGCGGGCGCGCTGCACGACTCGGCGCTGCTCGCGACGATCAGTTTCTGTTTCCTGGGAGGCGCGGTGGTCGGCGGCCTCGTGACGCGGCTCGTGCCGGACATCGCGCTGTGGGGCGCCGTGCTGCTGCTCGTCGGCGCGTTCGCGGAAATCGTGCGGCGTGCGTGGCGTCGCGCGGGGAACGGCGGTGCGGGTGGCGCGGGCGGTCAGGGTGGTCAGGGCGACAGCAGCGACGGGGCGACGCAAACGGCCTGACGGCAGGCTGCAACCCGCAACCCGCCGCAACGATCGCACCGGCGATTTCTCCGCGATCCGCGTGACCACGCCGCACCATCGCCGAACCTTGCAGCGCCGCGCGTGCCCCCCGGCGCCGCCGCCCACCGTGCCGCCGCCGCACGAAAACACGCCCCGCGCGGGAAACGTTGTTCCCGGACGACAATCGCGCGATTGCCGCGCATTTCAATTTCTTTCAGCCTCCGTACTCATCCTATGATTCACCCCACGTCGCGCGCGCCATGAGCGCGCCGCGATCGCCACCCGGCTGCGCACGCGGCCGGTCATGAATGGAGACACCTAAAAAAGGAACGCTCATGAAGCAGACCACCCGACTCGCAGTCATCGCAGGGGGCGCGGCGCTGGCCTTCGCCAGCCAGTACGCAGCAGCACAAAGCTCGGTCACGCTGTGGGGCGTGGCCGACGCCAGCATCCGTTACCTGACCAACGCCAACGCGAAGAACGACGGCCTGCTGTCGATGACCAACGGCGCGATCACGAACAGCCGCTTCGGCATCTACGGCACGGAAGACCTCGGTGGCGGCCTGAAGGCCGTGTTCAACCTCGAGAGCGGCGTGAACCTGCAGAACGGCGCATTCGCCGACAGCGGCCGCCTGTTCAACCGCGCGGCGTACGTCGGCCTGCAGAGCCCGTACGGCACCGTGACGCTCGGCCGCCAGAAGACGCCGCTGTTCGACCTGCTGGCGGATACCTACGATCCTCTGACCGTCGGCAACTACCTCGAAAACGCATGGTTGCCGGTCGCGCTCGGCGGCGGCCTGTATGCGGACAACCAGATCAAGTACACGGGCAAGTTCGAGGGCCTGACGGCGAAGGCGATGTACTCGACCGGCACCAACTACGAATCGACCGGCGCCGGCGGCTTCTCGGGCCAGATTCCGGGCTCGCTCGGCAAGGGCAATGCATGGGGCGTATCGCTGTCGTACGTGATGGGCCCGCTCAGCATCGCGGCCGGCGCGCAGCAGAACAGCGACAACTCGGCGCGCAAGCAGACGATCTACCACGCGAACGTCGTGTACGCGTTCAGCAAGGCGAAGATCTACGCGGGCTACCTGCGCTCGAAGGACGACACGGGCTTCGTCGACAGCCTGCTCGCGCAGCAGTCGATTCCGGTCGCGAAGGGCACCGGCCGCATCGACGACGGTCCGTTCGCGGGCGTGAGCTGGCAGGTCAGCGCGCCGCTGACGCTGACGGGCGCGTTCTACTACGACCACATGCGCAATGCGATGACCACGAACGGCACGCTCGCGAGCGGCAACCGCTACGCGATCGTCGGCATCGCCGAGTACGCGCTGAGCAAGCGCACCGAAATCTACGGCACCGTCGACTTCAACAAGACGAACGGCGCGGCGAACGTCGAGCTGCCTGGCCGCAGCAACCAGACGGGCATCGCGATCGGCCTGCGCAATATCTTCTGACGAACGTCGGAACGCGTGCGCCGGCTACGTCCGGCGCGCATCGAAGAGGCTCCGCGCGGAGCCTCTTTTTTTTCGTCACGCGACCTTCATACGCGCAACCGATTATTCGGCAAACGCTCCATTGCGCCAGGCCCGCGCCGTAAGCGATCCGTCGGCGATCCAGAACACACTTTTACAGTCCGCGCGCGGGCTTTCCGCTACGCTGCGTGCATCGCGCGTGGCATGCCGTCAGGCGTGCGCGTGCGTCGTTCCGGTCGCGCGCCGCGAGCGCGGGCGGCCTGTGCGTAACTTGTGTATCCGGCGATGACAAACGCGGTCCGCCGGTTTCTTTCGTGGGACGATGCGCTCACGATTTTCTTGAAAGGGGATGACGATGGGTATCCTGAACGTTGTGGGCGAAATCGCCGGCGCAGTGGCTGCCGTCGAAGGCGTGGAAAAGGTGGATCCGGATGCGGGCCTGCTGACCAAGGCGGCCGCGGCCGTCGCCGGTTTCAAGGGCGCGGAGGCGATCGAAGGCCTGCTCGAGAAGAAGGACGAGCAGCCGCAGCAGGCGGACGATACGCAGGCGACGGACGGCAGCGACACGTCGCAGGCATGAGCATGGCGGCCGGTCCGGCCGCGGGCGCGCCCTTCGCGCGCCTGGGCCGACCGGTGCCGCGCAATCGGCAGGTCGGGCATGCGGTCGATCGGTGACGCATGGCACAACCGCCAGCCGGTTTGACCGGCGAGAGGCCACGTCTCTCGCCGTTTTTTATTGGACGCGCGGCACGCACCGCGCGCCGCACGAATCCCCGAATCTTGCTATCGTCACCCCATCCGAACTGCGATGAGGGAATGCGATGGATTTCGACTACGACCTGTTCGTCATCGGCGCCGGCTCGGGCGGCGTGAGGCTCGCGCGCATGTCCGCGTCATACGGCGCACGCGTCGGCATAGCGGAAGAAGAGCAGATCGGCGGCACCTGCGTGCTGCGCGGCTGCATCCCGAAGAAACTGCTGGTCTACGCATCGCATTACCCGCATGAACTCGACGACGCGAAGGGCTTCGGCTGGACCTTCGGCGCCGGCACGCTCGACTGGCCCGCGCTGATCGCCGCGAAGGATCGCGAGATCAACCGGCTGAGCGACATCTACATCAGCCTGCTGCGGCAATCGGGCGTCGACATGCACGCCGGCCGCGCGACGCTCGTCGATGCGCATACGGTCGCGATCGGCGATCGCTCGATCCGCGCGCGCCACATCGCGATCGCGACCGGCTCGCGGCCGTCGTTGCCGCCGCGGCCCGGCATCGAACATGCGATCACGTCGCGCGAGGCGCTGTCGCTCGCGACGTGCCCCAAGCGCATCGCGGTGGTCGGCGGCGGCTATATCGCGGTCGAGTTCGCGGGCATCTTCAACGGCTTTGGCAGCCACGTCGACCTGTTTTATCGCGGTGAAAAAATCCTGCGCGGCTTCGACGACGACGTGCGCCAGTTCCTGACCGACGAGATGACGAAGCAGGGCGTCACGATTCACCCGCGCGCGGTGATCGAATCGATCGAGCGCGCGGACGACGGCGCGCTGTTCGTGCGTGTCGGCGACGCGCGGCACGGGCCGTACGATCAGGTGCTCTATGCGACCGGCCGCGTGCCGAACGTCGACGGGATCGGGCTCGAGCAGGCAGGCATCCTGCTCGATGCACGCGGCGCGATTGCCGTCGATGCGTATTCGGCGACGTCGGTGCCGTCGATCCACGCGATCGGCGACGTCACGTCGCGGCCGCAGCTCACGCCGGTCGCGACGCGCGATGCCGGCTTGCTCGCGCGCACGCTGTTCGGCGGCTCGCGCGTGGCGGTCGATCACGCGTACGTGCCGTCGGCCGTGTTCAGCCAGCCGGAGGTCGCGACGGTCGGCCTGACCGAGGCCGATGCGCGCCGCACGCTGGGCGACGTCGACATCTACCGCACGTCGTTCAAGGCGCTGCGCCACACGCTGTCGGGCCGCGACGAGCGCACGCTGATGAAGCTCGTCGTCGCGCGCGACAGCCAGCGCGTGATCGGCGCGCACATGGTCGGCCGCGACGCGGGCGAGATCATTCAGGGCATCGCGATCGCGATTCGCGCGGGCGCGACGAAGACGCAGTTCGACGACAGGATCGGCATTCATCCGACCGCGGCCGAGGAGTTCGTGACGATGCGGCAGAAGGTGGGCGACTAGCGGGAAGCGGGCGGCCGCGTTTTCAACGCGGCCGTGTTTCGCGGGCGTACGCCGCTCAATGCACGCCGAACGCGTCCAGCAGCCGATACCAGCTCATCGCGAGCACCAGCGCCGGCGTGCGCAGCGCCGCGCCGCCCGGGAAGTCGCGATGCCGGATCTTGTCGAACAGGTCGAAGCGGCTCGCCTGTCCGTCGATCGCCTCGGCGATCAGCTTGCCCGCGAGCGCGGTCGTGTTCACGCCGTGCCCCGAGAACCCCTGCGCGAAGTAGGTCGTCGGCGTGATGCGGCCGAAATGCGGCGCGCGGTTCATCGTGATGTCGACGAAGCCGCCCCACGCATAGTCGACCTTCACGTCCGCGAGCTGCGGGAACGTCTTCAGCATGTCCGCGCGCATCGCCGCGGCGAGATCGCGCGGCTCGCGCGTCGAATAGCTGACCTTGCCGCCCCACACGAGCCGCGTGTCGGGCGCCGGCCGGAAATAGTCGAGCACGAAGCGGCTGTCGCAGATCGCCGCGCGCGCGGGCATCAGCGCGGCGGCGCGCGCTTCGCCGAGCGGTTCGGTCGCGATCACGTAGGTGCCGACCGGCATGATCTTCTTCGACAATGCGGGCGCGAGCGTGCCGACGTAGGTGTTGCACGCGAGCACGACGAAGCGCGCGCGCACGTTGCCGCTGCTCGTCTCGACGACGTGGCCGCCGGACACGTCGCGCACGTGCGTCACGCAGCTGTCCTCGTGGATGCGCACGCCCGCGTCGGTGGCCGCCCGCGCGAGACCGAGCGTGTAGTTGAGCGGATGGAGGTGGCCACTGTCGGGGTCGTACAGGCCGCCGCAATAGCGGGCCGACTGCACGTAGTCGCGGAGTTCGTCCGCTTCGACGAAGTGGAAGCGGTCGTAGCCGAAGCGCTTCGCGGCTTCGTCGCGCCAGCGTTTCAGCGCATCGGCGTCGCGCTCGGTGTTCGCCGCGGTCAGGTAGCCGGGCACCAGCGCGCAGTCGATGTCGTGCCGCGCGATGCGCGACTTCACGAGCGACAGCGTTTCGAGCCCCATGTCCCAGATCCGCTTCACGTCGCCTTCCGGCATGAATTGCGCGAACGTGTCGATGTCGCACGCGAAGCCGCCGATCAACTGGCCGCCGTTGCGGCCGCTCGCCGCCCATCCGACCCGCGACGCTTCGAGCACGGTCACCGAATGGCCGCGCTCGGCGAGGTTGAGCGCGGCGGACAGGCCCGTGAGGCCCGCGCCGATCACGCACACGTCGGCGTCGGTCGTGCCGGCAAGCGGCGCGTGGCGGGTCGTGTCGTTGACGGTCGCCGCGTAGTACGACGCGACGTGCGGCTGGTTGGCGAATGTCTGCATGATGAGGAGGGCGGAGTGAGAGGGCTCAGAACAGCTCGCGCACGCGGTGATACAGCATCCCGAGCTCGAGTGCCGGTTGCCGCCATGCGTCGCCGCCGGGAAAGCGCCGGTGACGCACGCGTGCGAACAGATCGAACGCGCGCGTGTCGCCCGCGATCGCGCCGGCGACCGCGCGTCCGGCGATCCCGGTGAGCGCGACGCCGTGCCCGCTGAAGCCCTGGACGTAGAAGAAGTTCGGATCGATCGCGCCGAAGTCAGGCGCGCGGTTGCGCGTGACGTCGACGAAGCCGCCCCACGCGTGCTCGACGCGCACGTCGCCGAGCTGCGGGAACACGCCGACCATGCGCTGCCGGATCGCTTCGGCGAGCGCGGCGGGCGACGCGCCGGCCGAATTCGCACGGCCGCCGAACAGCATCCGGTCGTCGGCCGACAGCCGGAAGTAGTCGAGGAAGAAGTTGTTGTCGCACACGGCTTCGCGTCGGGCGATCAGCGCGTCGGCATGCGCGCGGCCGAGCGGCTCGGTCGCGATGATGTACGACGCGATCGGCGCGATGCGCGCGGCGGTCGCGGCCGGCAGCACACCGCCGGGGCCCGCATTGCAGCACGACACGACGAAGCGGCAGCGCACTTCGCCGGATGGCGTGCGCACGACCGGCCGCGCGCCGCGCACGACGTCGAGCGCGGGCGTGTGCGCGTACAGCGCGACGCCTTCGCGGCGCGCGGCATCGGCGAGGCCGAGGCAATACTTGAGCGGATGCAGGTGGCCCGACAGCGGGTCGTGCACGCCGGCCAGATAACGCGTCGACGCAATGCGCGCGTGGATCTCGCCGGTATCGAGCCACGCGAGCGACGGGTGGCCCCAGCGCGACGTCGCGGCATTCATCCACGCGCGCAGGTCGTCCACGCGGCGCGGCTTCGTCGCGACGGTCAGGTAGCCGCGCGTGAAGTCGCAGTCGATCCCGTAGCGCGCGATGCGCTCGGCGATCAGCGCGATGCCGTCGAGCGACAGCGACCACGCGGCGCGCGCACCGTCGGCGCCGAGCTGTTTCTCGATCACCTCGTCTTTCGCGAAGCCGGTGATCGCCTGGCCGCCGTTGCGGCCCGACGCGCCCCAGCCGGGCCGGTGCGCATCGATCACCGCGACCGACAGCCCGCGCGTGCGGCAGTCGAGCGCCGTCGACAGGCCCGCGAAACCGGCGCCGATCACGCAGACGTCGACGTCGATCGCATCCTCGAGGATCGGATCGTCGGCCACGGGTCGTGTGGCCGTGGCTTCGTAATACGAGTCGCGCGCGAGCGCATCGGCGCGGCGGGTGAAAGACTGCGTCATGAAACTGACTCCCTCGACAAGGCTGCGAACGGCGCGCAGCCGGAAAACGGCGCGGGACGCCGTGCGTGCGGCACGGCGCCCCGCGCGTGCTGCATCAGAACGAATAGATGAACTGCGTCGCGAGCAGGTCGTTGGACTTGCCGTACGACCCGTCGTTGCGCAGGAACACCTTGTTGTTCGCCCAGTCGTGCCGGTATTCGACCTTCACGGTGATCTGCTGGGTCGGATAGAACAGCAGGTCGAGCGCGACGTCCTGGCGCACCGCGCCCTTGCACTCGAAGCCCAGGCCGCCGCCGGCCTTCGACTGCGCGAGGCAGTCCGCATCGACGCCGAAGCCGTTGCTCGGGTCCATCCCGTTGCCGTTCAGCGCGATGCCGCCGCCGCCGCCGCCGTTCTTCGAGTTCGCGAGCAGGTCGTAGCGCAGCGTCACGCCCATGCGGCCGACCACCGGTGCGTTGAACTTGCGGTGCGCGAGCAGCGACAGCCCGTACCACTGCGCGAGCCCGCCGTTGAACGCGGCATGCTGCTGCCGGCCGTAGTCGACTTCGGCGTTGTACTGAATATCGGCGAGCGTGTAGGTCGCGTCGAGTTCGCCGAAGAAGAACGAACCGTACCCGCTCGGCGCCGCGCCGCCCGGGCCGTAGTGGACGACGCCGTCCGAATCGATCGCACTCGACAGCGTCTGCCGCCCGATGTTGAACGAGCCGCCGAGATCGAGCGCGCTCGACCACGTGTAGTCCGCGCGCGCGGTGAAGGTCGGCACCTTGTTGCTCGTGGTGATCGGGTCGCCGAGCGCATTGGTGCCCGTCTGCGTGACCGAACCGTAGGTGCGGTACTGCTCGTTGCCGAGGAAGAACTTCCACGCCCAGGCGCCCTTCGTGTAGTTCGCGCCGACACCGACGTAGCTGCCCGGATCGGAGAAATCGTACAGCAGGTTGTGCGTGAGCGTGAGCATCTGGTTCGACTGCTGCACTTCGTAGCCGCCGAAGCTCGGGATCAAACCGGCGACGAGCGTCGTTTCCGCGGTGATCGGCACGTTGATGACCGCGGTGTTCAGCAGGTTGTCGGTGATCGAGCCGCGCGAGTTCTGCAGCAGCGTGATGCCGTTGCCGCGGTTCGGCATCAGCGTGATTTCGGCCGACGGCGCCATCGGGCCGACGCCGAACGTCTTCTTGATGTCGAGGTAGAGGTCGCCGAACGTGCTGTTGAAGTAGTTGTACGCGTTCTCGTGGTTCGCGAACAGGAACGACGACGTGCCGGCCGCGCGGTTGTAGATGTAGGTCGGATCGATGTAGCCGGTGACCGACAGGCCGGCGAGCGGGCCCGTGGTGGCCGCGTCGGTCAGCGAGTCGACCTTCAGCTGCTGGTTCGCGATCTGCTGCTTCATTTCGCTGACCTCGTCGTTGGTCAGCGTGGCGCGTGCGCGGCCGTAATCCGGCGAGCCCGGATCGGCGGCGACCGCGACCGCGTTGCCGCCGCCGGCCATGCCGCCGCTCGCGCCGCCCTGCTTCGCGGCGAGTTGCGCCTGCATCGCCTTCATCTGTTTCTGCAGCGCCGCGACCTGCGCCTGCAGCGCCTTGATTTCGGCGGAGGTGGAACCGGCCAGCGCGACGCCCGGCAACGCGCCGGCCACCAGCAGGCAGATCAGTTTCTTCTTCATTGCGGATTCTCCTAGTCGTGCGCCTGTCAAAACGGGATCGAATCGCGCCCCCCCCCCCCGGGGCGGCGCGTCATGCTTGTCTGCACTGCTTGTTATCGTTGAAGGAGTCGAGCGTTCACGCCATCGCGAACGCGGCCTTCAAGTCGGCCATCCGGCGCCGCTCGCGCGCGATCATCATCCGGTTCACGACGATCACGCCGATCGTCACGGCCGTGATGAACAGCGTCGCCAGCGCATTCATCTCGGGGTTCAAGCCCAGGCGCACGCGCGAGAACACCACCAGCGGCAGCGTCGTCGAGCCCGGCCCGGACAGAAACGCCGACAGCACCAGATCGTCGATCGACAACGTGAACGACAGCAGCCACCCCGACAGCAGCGCCTGCGAGATCAGCGGCAGCGTCACCACGAAGAACACCTTCAGCGGCGTCGCGCCGAGATCGAGCGCGGCCTCCTCGAGCGACTTGTTCATCTCCTTCACGCGCGACTGCACGATGATCGCCACGTACGACACGCACAACATCACGTGGCCGATCCAGATCGTCGCCATCCCGCGCCCCTTCGGCCAGCCGAACATCTGCTCCAGCGCGACGAACAGCAGCAGCAGCGAGATCCCCTGGATCACCTCCGGAATCACCAGCGGCGCGTTGATCATCCCCGTGTACAGCGTGAAGCCCTTGAAGCGGCCGAAGCGCGCG
This sequence comes from Burkholderia sola, assembly GCF_905400185.1. Taxonomy (NCBI): domain Bacteria; kingdom Pseudomonadati; phylum Pseudomonadota; class Betaproteobacteria; order Burkholderiales; family Burkholderiaceae; genus Burkholderia; species Burkholderia sola. Next base: position 3,379,626 of record NZ_FR989675.1, on the reverse strand, counting down.
AGCACGAAGCCGGCCCACGTGCCGATCACGACCGACGCGGTGGCCGTCAACAGGCCGATCTTCAGCGACAGCCACGCGGCGGTCAGCAGCTCGTCGTCGTCCAGCAGCGCCGCGTACCACTTCAGCGAGAAGCCCGACCACACCGTCACCAGCTTCGATTCGTTGAACGAATACACGACGAGGCTGATGATCGGGATGTACAGGAACAGGAAGCCGAAGGCGAGAACGCCCGTCGACAGCGGTTTGCTCGGCTTGATCATTTCGCGTCCTCCAGTTCCTTGACCTGGTAGTACTGGAACAGCGCCATCGGCACCAGCAACAGCAGCACCATCGCGACCGTCACCGCGGACGCCATCGGCCAGTCCATGTTGTTGAAGAATTCATCCCACATCACGCGGCCGATCATCAGCGTGTCGGCGCCGCCGAGCAGTTCGGGAATCACGTACTCGCCGACCGCCGGGATGAACACCAGCAGGCTGCCGGCGATGATCCCGTTCTTCGACAGCGGCAGCGTGATGCGCGTGAACGCGACCCACGGTTTCGCGCCGAGGTCGTACGCGGCTTCGAGCAGCGTCAGGTCCATCTTCACGAGGTGCGCATAGAGCGGCATCACCATGAACGGCAGGTACGAATAGACCATTCCGATGTAGACGCCCGCATCGCTGTGATAGAGCCGCAGCGGCGTGTGGATGATGCCGAGCGCGATCAGCGTGTGGTTCAGCAGGCCGTCGTCCTTCAGGATTCCGATCCATGCGTACACGCGGATCAGGAACGACGTCCAGAACGGCAGCATCACGGCCATCATCAGCACGTTGCGGCGGTTCGGCTCCGAGCGCGCGATGTAGTACGCCATCGGATAGCCGATCAGCAAACACAGCACCGTCGACACGGCAGCCATCTTCAGCGAGCTGAGGTAGGTCGCGATGTACAGGTCGTCCTGCAGCAGGAACGCGTAGTGCGACAGCTGCAGCGCGAAGTGCACGACGCCGTCCTTGAACTCGACGAGCGACGTGTACGGCGGGATGCCCATCACCTGGTCGGCGAAGCTGATCTTCAGCACCAGCACGAACGGCAGCGCGAAGAACACGGCCAGCCACAGGAACGGCACGCCGATCGCGACGGTGCGGCCCGACGGCAGCAAGCGCGACAGCGCGGCGAAGCGGCGGCGGCGGGCGTGACCCGCGCCGGTGCGTGCGGCGCCGGTCGACACCGGCGCGGAAGGCGTGGAAGCGGAGGTTCTCATCGTCGCGTCCTCATTGCGTCAGCACGACGCCGCTGGCCGGCGACCACGACACGAACACGTCGTCGTTCCACGCGGGCGCGCCGTCGTTCATCAGGTGCGAGCTCGACAGATTCGACACCACCGTCTTGCCGCTCGGCAGACGCACGTGGTACAGCGAGTAGCTGCCCATGTACGCGATGTCGGTCACCACGCCGCGCGCCCAGTTGTGCCGCGCGCCCGGCTTCTCGCGCGACACGTGCACGCGCTCCGGGCGCACCGAGATGCCGACCGGCATCCCGAGCGGGCCGGTCACGCCGTGGCTCACGTACATGCGGTTCTCGAGATCGTCGCTTTCGACGAAGATGTGATCGGGCTCGTCCTCGACCACGCGCCCCTCGAACAGGTTGGTCGAGCCGATGAATTCGGCCGAGAAGCGGCTGTTCGGGTATTCGTACACTTCGCCGGGCGAGCCGATCTGCACGATCTTGCCTTCGCTCATCACCGCGAGGCGGCTCGCCATCGTCATCGCCTCTTCCTGGTCGTGCGTGACCATCACGCAGGTCACGTCGACCTTCTCGATGATGTTCACCAGTTCGAGCTGGGTTTTCTGGCGGATCTTTTTGTCGAGCGCGGACATCGGCTCGTCGAGCAGCAGCAGCTTCGGGCGCTTCACCAGCGAGCGGGCGAGCGCGACGCGCTGCTGCTGGCCGCCCGACAGCTGATGCGGCTTGCGCTTCGCGTACTTGGTCATCTGCACGAGCGCGAGCGCATCGGCCACGCGTTCCCTGATCTCGTTTTTCGGCGTGCCTTCCTGCTTCAGGCCGAACGCGACGTTCGATTCGACCGTCATGTGCGGGAACAGCGCATACGACTGGAACATCATGTTGACCGGGCGGCGGTACGGCGGCAGCGACGCGAGGTCCTCGCCGTCGACGAAGATCTTGCCGGAGGTCGCCGTTTCCAGCCCGGCGAGCATGCGCAGCAGCGTGGACTTGCCGCAGCCCGAACTGCCGAGCAGCGCGAACAGCTCGTTCTTCGCGATCGTCAGGTTCACGTTGTCGACGGCCGTGCTGTCGCCGAATTTCTTCACGACGTTTTCGATGCGCACGAACGCATCGTTTTGCGTACGGGGTGCGGTGGCCGGTTGGGTCTGGCGTGCAGCAGCGGAAGAGGGTATCGATTGCATGGGAGTCACCATTCGTTCTTCACGGATTGCAGGCGTGAGCGTCCCCACGCGAGGCGCGCAACGCGACTCGCGAGCAACGGCTCGTGCCGGATGGAACAGCGCGCGTGGCGCGCGGGCGGACGGAGGTCCGCGAATGTCAGGCGGGCAGGCGGACCGCGATGCCTGCGCCGCCGTGAGGCATCGCAATCAGTGGCCCGTCTTCAATTGGGCCCACAGACGGTTCTCGAGGCGCAGGATCTCGGCCGGCATCGGCTTCATCAGCACCATCTTCTTCAGCACGTCTTCGGGCGGATAGACGGTCTGGTCCTGCGCGACGGCCGGCGTGACGAACTGATGCGCGGCTTTGTTCGCGGTCGGGTAGAACACCGTGTTGGTGATCGCCGCGTTGACCTTCGGGTCGGAAATGTAGTTGATCCACTTCAGCGCGGCCTCGGGGTGCGGTGCATCCTTCGGGATCACCATCACGTCGAACCACAGCAGGCCGCCTTCCTTCGGATTCGAGAACTTGATGTCGTACGAACGCTTCGCTTCGGCCGAGCGGCGGTGCGCGATGCCGACGTCGCCCGACCAGCCGAGCACGACGCATACGTCGTTGTTCGCGAGGTCGTTGATGTAGCCGGACGAGTTGAACTGGGTGATGTACGGGCGGACTTTCTTCAGGACTTCGAACGCAGCCTGGTAGTCGCCGGGGTTCTTGCTGTTCGGGTCCTTGCCCATGTACTGCAGCGTGGCAGCGAACACGTCGACGGCCTGGTCGAGGAACGACACGCCGCAGCTCTTCAGCTTCTCCATGTTGGCCGGATCGAACACCAGCGCCCAGCTGTCGACCGGCGCCTTGTCGCCGAGCGCCTTCTTCACCGCCTGTGCGTTGTAGCCGATGCCGTCCGTGCCGTATGCCCAGGGCACCCCGTACTGGTTGCCCGGATCGGCATCCGAGATCATCTTCATCAGCAGCGGGTCGAGGTTCGCGAGGTTCGGAATCTTCGACTTGTCGAGCTTCTGGTACACGCCGGCCTGGATCTGCTTGGCCATGTAGTTCGACGTCGGCACGACGATGTCGTAGCCGGAGCTGCCGGCCAGCAGCTTCGCCTGCAGCGTGTCGTCGCTGTCGTAGTTGTCGTACTTGACGTGAATACCCGTCTGCTTCTGGAAGTTCGGGATCGTGTCCGGCGCGATGTAGTCGGACCAGTTGTAGACGTTCAGGTCCTCGGCATGAGCCGACGGACTGGCGACCGACGTGAACGCGGCCACCGCGGCAAGGGCCGCGATGGAACAGGCTTGGCGAAGTAAGCAGGCACGCATGGTGGAATTCCCTTGGGTGATGGCGGCGTGCGGCGCCCGCCGCACGCCTGTAGGCAAAACCGTTACGAAATGCCCAGTTGCTGGGCGGTGGCATCGACGGCCTTCTTCGCCTTCGACACGAGTTCATCGATTTCCTGGCGCGAGATCACGAGCGGCGGCGACAGCAGCATCCGGTCGCCGGTCGCCCGCATGATCAGGTTGCCGTTGAAGCAGAAGTCGCGGCAGATCGTGCCGACGTCGCCGCCGTTCGCGAAGCGGCGGCGTTCGGCCGGCGCTTCGGCCAGTTGCAGGCTCGCGACCATCCCGTGCCCGTGCACTTCGCCGACGATCGGATGACGCGCGAAGGTTTCGCGCATCAGCGCCTGGAAGTACGGGCCGGTGTCGGTCTTCACGCGCTCGACGATCCCCTCGTCGCGCAGCAGCTTCAGGTTCGCGACCGCGACGGCCGCCGCCACCGGATGGCCCGAATACGTGAGGCCGTGATTGAATTCGCCGTTATCGATGATCGGGCGCGCGACGCGCTCATGAATGCCCACCGCCCCCATCGGCACATAGCCCGACGTCAGGCCCTTCGCCATCGTGAACAAGTCCGGCTCGAAGCCGAAGTGCTGGTGCGCGAACCATTCGCCGGTGCGCCCGAACCCGCCGATCACTTCGTCGGCGACGAGCAGAATGTCGTACTTGCGGCAGATCCGCTGGATTTCCGGCCAGTACGTCGACGGCGGGAAGATCACGCCGCCCGCGCCCTGGAACGGCTCGCCGATGAATGCCGCGACGTTCTCCGCGCCGAGCTCGAGGATCTTCGCTTCGAGCTGCTGCGCGCGTGCGAGGCCGAATGCTTCGGGCGTCTCGCCCGGCTGCGCTTCGCCGAAGAAATACGGCTGATCGATATGCACGATGTGCTCGACTTTCGACGGCATCTGCTCGTGCATGTAGCCCATCCCGCCGAGCGTGCCGCCCGCGATCGTCGAGCCGTGATAGCCGTTCTTGCGCGAGATCACGTACTTCTTCTGCGGCTTGCCCTGCACGCGCCAGTACTGGTGCACGAGACGCAGCACGGTGTCGTTGCCTTCCGAGCCGCTGTTGCAATAGAAGAAGTGGTTGAAGCCGGCGGGCGTCACTTCGGCCAGCATCGCCGACAGTTCGATCACCGGCGGATGCGTGGTTTTGAAGAACGTGTTGTAGAACGGCAGCTCCTGGAGCTGGCGATACGCGGCGTCGGCGAGTTCCTTGCGGCCGTAGCCGACGTTCACGCACCACAGGCCAGCCATCCCGTCGATCACCTTGTTGCCGTCCGAGTCCCACAGGTAGACACCGTCGGCCTTCACGATCACGCGGCTGCCGGCGCGGTTGAGCGCGCCCATGTCGGAGAACGGGTGGATGTGGTGCGCGGCGTCGAGCGCGCGGTATTCGGCGGTCGTGCGTGCCTGCGTCGCGCGCGGCGCGGCGGCCGCGGCACTCGGCGCGGCCGGCTGGATCCAGGCAGATTCGTTGCGGTAAGTCATGTTTCCTCCGTGATTCCGTATGCGGTGATGCGCGCTTAAACGTGCAGCAGCAGATGGCGGCGTTCCCACGAGCTGATCACGCGGAAGAACGCTTCGTATTCGGTTTCCTTCAGCGCGAAATACGCCTTCAGGAACTTGGGTCCGAGGATCTCGCCGAGCGGCTCGCACGCGGCCATCAGCGTTAGCCCTTCCTCGAGGTTGCGCGGCAACTGGTACGGCAGGCTGTAGCCGTCGCTCACCAGCGGCTCGGTCGGCTCCAGACGCTGTGTCATGCCGAGATAGCCGGCTGCAAGCGTCGCCGCGAGCGCGAGGTACGGGTTGCAGTCGACGCCCGGAATCCGGTTTTCGATGCGGCGCGCGGCCGGGCCCGAGTGCGGAATGCGGAAACCCACCGTGCGGTTGTCGTAGCCCCACTGCACGTTGATCGGCGCGGCCATGAAGCGCGACAGGCGGCGATACGAGTTGATGTACGGCGCGAAGATCGGCATCAGCGCCGGCGTGTACTTCTGCAGCCCCGCGAGATAGTTGTAGAACATCGACGTCGCGCCGCCGGTTTCCTGCGACGTGAACAGGTTCTGGCCCGTTTCCTCGTCGACGATGCTCTGGTGTACGTGCATCGCCGAACCCGGTTCGTCTTCCATCGGCTTGGCCATGAACGTCGCGTACATGTTGTGACGCAGCGCGGCCTCGCGCACCGTGCGCTTGAACAGGAACACCTGGTCGGCCAGCGACAGCGCGTCGCCGTGCATGAAGTTGATCTCCATCTGCGCGGCGCCGACTTCGTGGATCAGCGTGTCGATGTCGAGGTTCTGCGCTTCGCAGTATTCGTAGATATCCTCGAACAGCGGGTCGAATTCGTTGACGGCCTCGATCGAATACGACTGGCGGCCGGTTTCGGGGCGACCCGTGCGGCCGACCGGTGGACGCAGCGGCAGGTCGGGGTCCTTGTTCATGTCGACCAGATAGAACTCGAGCTCGGGCGCCACGACCGGCTTCCAGCCCTTCGCCTTGTACAGGTCCAGCACGCGGCGCAGCACGTAGCGCGGAGAGATCTCGACCGGCGAGCCGTCGAAGTGCACGCAGTCGTGGATCACCTGCGCGGTCGGATCGACGGCCCACGGGATCAGGCGGATCGTCGACGTGTCGGGCACGCACACCATGTCGGGGTCGGTCACGCCGGTCAGCGACCCGTCTTCCGGATAGTCGCCGGTGACGGTCTGCACCATCACGGCCTGCGGCAGGCGCATCGATTCGCCGGACGTGAACTTGTTGCGCGGCGTGATCTTGCCGCGCGCGATGCCGGCCATGTCGGGAATGATCGCCTCGATCTCGGTGATCCGGTGCTGCTTCAGAAAGTCTTCGATGTCTTGCATGTCTGTTCTCGTTGTCTGGTGGGCGCGCTCAGGCGAGCGCGGCGGCGGCCATGGCGCGGGTGCGTTCGGCGCGGCGGGCGCGGCACGCATCGCCGAACGCGCGGAAGATCGCGCTCGACAGCGGGTCCTGCGCGTGTCGCCATTCCGGATGCCACTGCACGGCCAGCGCGAACGCCGGTGCGTCGACGACGCTCACGGCCTCGATCAGGCCATCCGGCGCGACGGCCTCGACGGCGAGGCCGGAGCCGAGCTGCGCGATGCCCTGCTTGTGCAGCGAGTTCACGTGCACTTCGTCGCGGCCGCCGGCGAGCGCATGCAGCTTGCCGCCGGGCGTCAGGCGCACGACGTGCGCGGGGCCGTATTGCGTGTCCATCGGCGCGTCGTCGTCCTCGCGGTGATCGGCGAAGCCCGGCACGTCGTGCACGCGCTGGTGCAGCGTGCCGCCGCAGACGACGTTCAGCTCCTGGAAGCCGCGGCACACGGCAAGCACGGGCACGCCCGCGACGATGGCCGCGCGCAGCAGCGGCAGCGTCGTCGCGTCGCGTGCGGGGTCGTGCTTCGTGCCGGGCTCGCTCGGCTCGCCGCCGTACCGATGCGGTTCGACGTTCGAGTAGCTGCCGGTAAACAGCAGGCCATCGACCGTGTCGAGGATGTCGCCGACCGACTGGCGTTCGCCAAGGGCCGGCAGCACCATCGCGAGCGCCTGCGCGCCGTCGACGATCGCGGCGACGTATTTGTCGCCGACCGTATGCGACGCGTGCGCGCCGATCTGGGTGAGGTCGGCGGTGATGCCGACGAGAGGTTTCCTTTCCATGACGTCAATCAGTAATCCGTAGGGACGTGACGCGCGTCGGCCCGAATGCGGCAAAACGCGGGCGCGACACGACCCCGCGGCCTGGCGCTAGGCGCAGGGCCGCTGGTGAATGGGCGCAACGGGATGGCGTGGCGATCCGCGCTGCGCGCGACGGTCAGGCCGCCGTTCGTTTCATGGCGATACGCGACGCGGCAACGCATGCGCGAACGCGTTCCGTCACCGCACGGACGATGCGGTTGGCGAATCGACAGATAAAACGAACGACGTGAAGAAAGGAGAGGCGCTACGGCAGCAGCGACGCCACTTCGTCGGTATCGACGGCGACGAATGCGCGTGCGGAAACGGCGTTGTGGCGCCGAACGGAACGACGGGACAGGATGGTGTAGATCGACAGGTGAAGCAGGCGAGGACTATGCCAGCCGCAACTGCCATCGGAAGCGGGAACGGCGCTGCGCAAACTTCGCACATCGCCTCGATCCCACCTCACCAGAGGGCCACGGACTCTCACGATTACACTCGACTGGTTTGTTGAAAGTATTGAACACCCGATCGTTTCGACGCGCTGGGCGTTTAAAATAATCAAGGTGCCGGCCGTGCGTCATTTACATTGACGAGCATCAATTGTTGCGTTGCGATAACGCTTTTCGATGCCTGTGAAAGCCTGATGACGCTGACCTGAGAGCCAGCATATACGAGCCAATAACGGCGTCAAATGTTTTTTTACGGTCCTGCATCAGGGCTTTCCCGAGCAGTGCGAACAAAAGATTCGCAAAAGGAATAGCCGATGCGCCGTCCATTATTTCGAACGCCTTTCAGGGTTTTCCCCGCTGATGTGCGGCATAAAGTGATTAGAATATTCAACGGCAGTCCACCGCGTCGTTTCACTTTGTCATCGCACTTATCGTGTCCGAAACCGAATCGATGTCCACTGAAGTCGCCGAGCGCCTGCGTTTCGTGCGCAACAAGCATGGCCTGTCGCAGCGCGAACTCGCGAAACGCGCCGGCGTCACCAACGGCACGATCTCGCTGATCGAACAGGGCCGCGTGAGCCCGTCGGTCGGCTCGCTGAAGAAACTGCTCGAATGCATCCCGATGAGTCTCGCGGAATTCTTCACGTTCGAGCTCGTCGAATCGCGCGCGGTCGTGTCGCGTCGCGACGAGATGCCGAACCTCGGCAACGAGTCGCTCGCGTTTCACCTGGTCGGCGCGAACGTGAAGGACCGCAACATGTGCATCCTGCGCGAGATCTACCAGCCGCTGGCCGATACGGGGCCCGAGATGCTGGTGCACGCGGGGCACGAGGGCGGCGTCGTCGTGTCGGGCCGGCTCGAGCTGACCGTCGATAGCGCGACGTGGCTGCTCGACCCCGGAGACGGCTACTACTTCGAAAGCCGTTTGCCGCATCGTTTTCGCAATCCCAGCGCGGAACTGATCTGCGAGGTCGTGTCGGCCAATTCGCCGGCAACCTTCTGACCGCGCGTCACCGCATTCGCTGCGGGCTGTCTGCGCGCCACGCACGCGGCGTGCCGCATCGCGAATGTCAAAACACTGAGGCATCCTGATGAAAAAGTTGACTTTGGCTGACTGGCAACACAAGGCGGCGTCGCTCGAGATCGAAGGGCGCGCATTCATCGATGGCGCGTCGCGCGACGCGCATGACGGCAAGACGTTCGACTGCGTGAGCCCGATCGATGGCCGCGTGCTGGCGAAGGTCGCCGACTGCGGCGAAGCGGACGTGAACGCGGCCGTCGCGGCGGCACGGCGCGCGTTCGACGCGGGCGTATGGGCCGGCCTGAACCCGCGCGCGCGCAAGGCCGTGCTGCTGCGCTGGGCCGCGCTGATGCGCGCGCATCTCGACGAACTGTCGCTGCTCGAGACGCTCGACGCGGGCAAGCCGATCGGCGACACGACGACGGTCGACGTGCCGGGCGCCGCGTACTGCGTCGAATGGTTCGCCGAGGCGATCGACAAGGTCGGCGGCGAGGTCGCGCCGGCCGATCACCATCTCGTCGGTCTCGTCACGCGCGAGCCGGTCGGCGTGGTGGCCGCCGTCGTGCCGTGGAACTTCCCGATCCTGATGGCCGCATGGAAATTCGGCCCCGCGCTCGCGGCCGGCAACAGCGTCGTGCTGAAGCCGTCGGAGAAATCGCCGCTGACCGCGATCCGCGTCGCGCAGCTCGCGTTCGAGGCCGGCATTCCGGCCGGCGTGTTCAACGTCGTGCCGGGCGCGGGCGAACCGGGCAAGCTGCTCGCGCTGCATCGCGACGTCGACTGCATCGCGTTCACGGGCTCGACGGCGGTCGGCAAGCTGATCATGCAGTATGCGGCGCAGTCGAACCTGAAGCGCGCGTGGCTCGAACTCGGCGGCAAGTCGCCGAACATCGTGCTGCCCGATTGCCCCGATCTCGACCGCGCGGCGCAAACGGCGGCCGGCGCGATCTTCTACAACATGGGCGAGATGTGCACGGCCGGCTCGCGGCTGCTCGTGCATCGCGACATCAAGGATGCGTTCATCGAGAAGCTCGTCGCGGCCGCGCGCGCGTACGTGCCCGGCAACCCGCTCGATCCGTCGGTGTCGATGGGCGCGATCGTCGACGGCATCCAGCTCGAGCGCGTGCTCGGCTATATCGAGGCCGGGCGCAGCGAAGGCCGGCTCGTCACCGGCGGTGCGCGCGTGAAGGAGGAGACGGGCGGCTTCTACGTGGAGCCGACGGTGTTCGAGGTGAAGCCCGATGCGAAGATCGCGCGCGAGGAAATCTTCGGGCCGGTGCTGTCGGTGATCGTGTTCGACGACGTCGACGAGGCCGTGCGGATCGCGAACGACACCGAATACGGGCTGGCCGCGGCCGTGTGGACGTCGAACCTGACGACCGCGCACGACGTGTCGCGCCGGCTGCGTGCGGGCACCGTGTGGGTGAACTGCTATGACGAAGGCGGCGACATGAACTTCCCGTTCGGCGGCTACAAGCAGTCGGGCAACGGCCGCGACAAGTCGCTGCATGCGCTCGAGAAGTACACCGAACTGAAGTCGACGCTGATCCGGCTGCGCTGACGGGATGCCGGCCGCGGGCGCGTCGCCGTCCGGCGCTGCGCCCGCGGCCTTCGGCGCGCGTTACGCGGTGCGCAGCGCGGGATGGAAGCCGGCGGCTTCGATGATCGACTGCACGCGCGCGGCGCCTTGCGCCGAGTCGACCTTGACGGTCTTCGCCGCGACGTCGATGTCGAGCTTCGCGGCGGGGTCGGCGGCCGTTACCGCGCGCGTGATCGCGTTGGCGCAGCCGCCGCAGGTCATGTCCTGGACTTCGAATTCCATCGTGTTCTCCGGGGTGGATGGTTGACGAGTACATTCAGCATGAAGCTTGCCATGGTGGGAAGGTCAAGTGCGGCGATGCGCATCGCATCAGCCATTTGTAATGCTGAAGTATGACGAATAGCCATTCGCGTGCGCGCGTCAGTCCGAATATTTCCCGATTGACGGCCGCCCATTGTCGGCGAAATTCGGCGGAGCCTTGCGCGGCAACGGGTACACGGGATCGACGACGCATGATTCCCATGACCCGAGTAAGGGTACTCCGAGGTGAAAATGCGAATCGATCTTAGTATCGATTCTCTTCAATATTTCCGCTCATTACGAACATGACCCGTTTCGCTATCGGTTTCGCACTGGCCCTGCTGGGCGCCTCGGCCACGTCCGCCTTCGCTGCCGACGACGTCGTCAACCTGACGTTGAAGGACCACAAGTTTTCGCCCGACGGCGTGACGATCCCTGCCGGCAAGAAAGTGAAATTCGTCGTGAAGAACCTCGACGCGACGCCTGCGGAATTCGAGAGCGACGACTTCAAGGCGGAGAAGGTCGTGCCGGCCGGCAAGTCGGTCGAGATCCTGGTCGGGCCGCTGAAGGCCGGCACCTACGAGTTCCACGACGAGTATCACGAAGCGCAGTCGAAGACGCACCTGACCGTCAAGTAAGCCGATACCGACATGCTGTCTACTGCCCTGATCGTCTTTCGTGAAGTGCTCGAGGCCGCGCTGGTGGTCTCGATCGTGATGGCCGCCACGAAGGGCGTGCCGCGGCGCGGCTGGTGGGTCGCCGGCGGGCTGGTCGGCGGCGTGGTCGGCGCCGGCCTGATCGCGGCGTTCGCCGACGTGATCTCGCAATGGGCGTCCGGCATGGGGCAGGAAGTCTTCAACGCGGGCGTGATGTTCGTCGCGACGCTGATGCTCGCGTGGCACTGCATCTGGATGAGCCGGCACGGCCGCGAAATGGCGCTGCACATGGGCGAGGTCGGCCGCGCGGTCGCGGCCGGCAGCCGGCCGTTGACCGGGCTCGCGATCGTGGTCGGCGTCGCGGTATTGCGCGAGGGCTCCGAGGCCGTGCTGTTCCTGTACGGGATCGCGGCGGGCGAGCCCGGGCAGACGCCGCAGATGATCGCCGGCGGGCTGCTCGGCGTGCTCGGCGGCGCCGGGCTCGGCTACGCGATGTATGCGGGCCTGCTGCAGATTCCGCTGAAGCGCCTGTTCTCCGTCACGAACGCGCTGATCGTGCTGCTTGCCGCGGGCATGGCGAGCCAGTGCGTCGGCTTCCTGCTGGCCGCCGGCCTCGTGCCGTCGTGGGGCGATGCGGTCTGGGATACGTCGTGGCTGCTCAAGGAATCGAGCATCGTCGGCAAGGCGCTGCATACGCTGATCGGCTATACCGCGCGTCCGGCGGGCATCCAGATCGCCGCGTACGTCGCGACGCTGGTGGCGATCGTCGTGCTGGCGCGGCTCGTCGGCCGGCCGCAGCAGACGGTGAGGCCGCCGCATGCCGCGGCGTGAGTGTTTGCGGACTTCCGGGTTCGAATGAAAGAAGGGGCGTCATGGACGCCCCTTCTTTCATTTGCGGTGCGCGCCGCACCTGCGCGGCTCCGGCGACGGCCGCCGTGGATGCGCGCGGTTGCGTCCGGTCAGCTGTGGTTGTCGATCCACGCGCGCGCCCATTCGAGCCCTGCGTCGCGCGCATCGTCTTCGGTGTCGAACACGCCGAGCACGCCCGACGCCTCGACGAGCCGGTTGTTCTGCGTGATCGTGCCGCTCGCCGCGAAGCGCTCGGGCTGCATGATCTCGTCCTGCTGGAGGATCGCGTGGCCCCAGATCTGGTAGCCGTGGTAGGTCTGCGCTTCCATTATCGAGTCACCTCCGCGGAGCGGCCTTGCGTGCCGACCTGCAGCACGTTGCCGTCCGGCGTGTATTGACGCGGGATGTCGGAGAAGGTGAGCGCGCGCGTCGCGTCCGGCGCGGCCGGCTGCATCACCGTGAGACGCCCGGGCGCGGGGTGCGCGACGGGGCGCGGGGCGGCCGGGGTGTCGGTCGCGGCCGGGCGGTTCGAGCCGGCTTTCACGGCCTGCGCGACGCGGCGCTTGGGCGCTTTCGCAGCGGCTTTCGGCGTGGCGCTCGCGTGCTTCTCCGCGCGCTTGCCGGTGCGCGCGCCGGCGTCTGGGCGGGCGGCCGGCGTACGGGCGGCCGGCGTACGGGCGTCCGGCGTACGGGCGTCCGGCGTACGCGCCGCCGGGTGCCGCGCCTCGGGCGGGTTCCAGACCTCGACATAGTGCTCGGCGGCCCAGCCCGTCGACGCGAACATCAGCGCCAGCAATCCGCATCCAAACAGTCTTACCATTGTCTCTCCGTCATATTCGTTGCGGCGCGCGTCCAGCCGGGGCCGTGCAGGGGCATTCGGAGAAGCCGGCTCAGGAGAACACCTCGAGCCCGTGTTTCTCGACGATCTGGAGCATGCGCGCGGCGATGCCGCTGGGCCGCTTGTCACCCTGTTCCCATTGGCGGATCGTCGATGTCGTCGTGTTCAGGTAGAGCGCGAACACGCTCTGGCTGACGTTGACCGACTTGCGGATGCGGGCGATCGCTTCCGGATCGAACTGCGGCGCAGCTTCGATGCAGAGATCGTCGTATTCCCGCATCGTCTTCTTGTCGATCAGGTTGGCGCGATACAGCCCCGACGCGGCGCTGTGGACCGCCTCCGTCGCGTCGCTCTTGAATCGACCCTTAGCCATTGCAAATCTCCACAAGCTCTTTCAGTGCGACCAGCGTCGCGATGTCGCTGTCGGTGTGTCGACCTACGTCCGCGGCGAGCTTTCTGAACGCGCGCAGTTCGCATGCGTCGATGTTGTCGCGGTCGCATTTCGCGAACAGGAACACGAACACCCACGTGTGCCCGACCTTGCCCAGCACGATTCCGCGCTGCCGATTGCCGTCCAGACGCTTCTTCCACACGTTGCCGCCGAGATCGACGCCCTGGCCGCGGGCCAGTTCCCGCACCGCGCGGCAGAGCTCGCCATCGGCGATTCCCGCTTTCCCGGCTGCCTTGTGAAACCACTTCGTCTTGAAGACGCGTCGTACGGAAGCAGACATGTCGAGCCGGTCGAGTTAGCACAGGATTATATACCACTACGTGGTACATATTTCGACCTGGCCAAACGGCCTGCTTCGCGCCCGCACGCGGTCGGGACGGCCCGGCGAGGGGCCATCCCGTCGCCGGGTATTACTCCACCGTCACCGATTTCGCGAGGTTGCGCGGCTTGTCGACGTCGGTGCCGCGCGCGCACGCGGTGTGATACGCGAGCAGTTGCAGCGGCACGACGTGCAGGATCGGCGACAGTTGCCCGTAGTGCTCCGGCATCCGGATCACGTGCAGGCCGTCGTCGTTGACGATCTGCGTGTCCGCATCCGCGAACACGTACAGCTCGCCGCCGCGCGCGCGCACTTCCTGCATGTTCGACTTCAGCTTCTCGAGCAGCGTGTCGTTCGGCGCGACCGTGACGACCGGCATCGCTTCCGTGACGAGCGCGAGCGGCCCGTGCTTCAGTTCGCCGGCCGGATAGGCCTCGGCGTGGATGTACGAGATTTCCTTCAGCTTCAGCGCGCCTTCGAGCGCGATCGGATAGTGCAGCCCGCGGCCGAGGAACAGCGCGTTTTCCTTGCGCGCGAATTCCTCCGACCACGCGATGATCTGCGGCTCGAGCGCGAGCACGCTGTTCAGCGCGGCCGGCAGATGGCGCAGCTCCTTCACGAATTGCGCTTCCTGCGCGGCGTCGACGTGCCCGCGCAGCTTGCCGAGCGTCGCGGCCAGCACGAACAGCGCGACGAGCTGCGTCGTGAACGCCTTCGTCGACGCGACGCCGATCTCGGTGCCCGCGTGCGTCAGGAACTGCATCTCGGTCAGGCGCACCATCGCGCTCGTCGCGACGTTGCACACCGCGAGCGTATGCGTGTGGCCGAGCGACTGCGCATGCTTGAGTGCCGCGAGCGTGTCGGCCGTCTCGCCCGATTGCGAGATCACCAGCACGAGCTGGCGCGGGTTCGGCACCGACTCGCGGTAGCGGTATTCGCTGGCGATCTCGACCTGGGTCGGGATCTTCGCGATCGATTCGAGCCAGTATTTCGCTGTGAGGCCCGAGTAGTAGCTCGTGCCGCACGCGAGGATCAGCAGGCTGTCGATCTCCGCGAACGCGGCGGGCGCGGCGTCGCCGAACAGCGTCGCGTCGAACGCGTCGGTTTGCGGCACGGTGTCGCCGATCGCGCGCGGCTGCTCGAAGATTTCCTTCTGCATGAAGTGGCGATAGGGCCCGAGCTCGACCGCGCCGCCGTATGCGCTGACGACACGGGTTTCACGCTGCACGGTGGCGCCGTGGCGATCGACGATCGTCACGCCGTCGAGCGACAGCTCGCACACGTCGCCTTCCTCGAGGAACGTGAAGCGGTCGGTGCTGCCGGCCAGCGCGAGCGCGTCGGACGCGAGGAAGTTCTCGCCGTCGCCGTGACCGACGACGAGCGGCGAACCCTGGCGCGCGCCGACGACGGTATGCGGCTGGTCCTTGTGCGTCACCGCGATCGCATACGCGCCGTGCAGTTGCTGCACGGCTTCGCGCACCGCGTCGAACAGGTTGCCGCGATACAGGCTGTGCACGAGGTGCGCGATTACTTCGGTGTCGGTCTGCGATACGAATTCGTAGCCCTTCGCGCGCAGCGTTTCGCGCAGCGTCTCGAAGTTCTCGATGATGCCGTTGTGCACGAGCGCGAGCGCGTTCGACGAGAAGATCGGGTGCGCATTGTGCGTGACGGGCGCGCCGTGCGTGGCCCAGCGCGTGTGCGCGACGCCGGTCGTGCCTTCGAGATGCGTGTCGCGCACCTGCGCATCGAGATCGGCGACGCGCGCGACGCTGCGCGCGCGCTTCGGCGCGCCCGGTTCGAGCACGGCGACGCCGCAGGAGTCGTAGCCACGGTATTCGAGGCGCCGCAATCCTTCGATCAGCACCGGAACGATATTACGCTGCGCAACTGCGCCGACAATGCCGCACATGAATGGTCAATCCTGTCAGTCGAAGCGGGCGCCTCGCGGGCGCCCGCAAATGGTTCAGCTCTTTTTCTTGACCGGGCGGACGTAGCCGCTCTTCGCGGTCTGCGTCTTCTCGTTCAACGCGAGGACGCCTTCGGCGACGTCCTTCCAGATCGTCGTGCCGGCCGCGATCGTCACGCCGCGGCCGACGCGCACGGGCGCGACCAGCTGCGTGTCGGAGCCGACGAACACGTCGTCCTCGATCACGGTGCGGAACTTGTTCGCGCCGTCGTAGTTGCAGGTGATCGTGCCGGCGCCGATGTTCACGCGCGCACCGATGTCGGCGTCGCCGATGTACGTGAGGTGGTTCGCCTTCGAGCCGTGGCCGATCACCGCGTTCTTCACCTCGACGAAGTTGCCGACGTGCGCTTCGTCCGCGAGCTGCGCGCCCGGGCGCAGCCGCGCGTACGGGCCGATCACGGTGTGCGCGCCCAGCACGGCGCCGTCGATGTGCGTGAACGCGTCGATGCGCGTACCCGCGCCGATCGATGCGTTGCGGATCACGCAGTTCGCGCCGATCGTCACGTCGTCGGCGAGCGTCACGCTGCCTTCGAACACGCAGTTCACGTCGATCGACACGTCGCGGCCGCAGCGCAGCGTGCCGCGCACGTCGACGCGCGCCGGATCGGCGAGCGTGACGCCGTCGACGAGCAGCGCATCGGCGACGTTGCGCTGATGGATGCGTTCGAGTTCCGCGAGCTGCGCCTTGCTGTTCACGCCGAGCGTTTCCCACTCGTCGTCGGGCTGCGACGTGACGACCTCGAAGCCGGCCTCGATCGCGAGTTCGACGACGTCGGTCAGGTAGTACTCGCCTTGCGCGTTTTCGTTCTTCAGCGCGCCGAGCCACATCGACAGCTGGGCCGTCGGCGTGACGATGATGCCGGTGTTGATCTCGGCGATCCGCAGCTCGTCCGGCGACGCATCCTTCTGCTCGACGATGCGCGTGACGAAGCCGGCCGCGTCGCGCACGATGCGGCCGTAACCGGTCGGGTCGTCGAGCGTGACGGTCAGGATCCCGTAGCGGCCGTCGTGCGCGGCGTCGACGAGACGCCGCAGCGTCGACGCGCGCGTGAGCGGCACGTCGCCGTACAGCACGAGCGTCGGTTGCGCGGGATCGAGGAGCGGCAGCGCCTGGCGCACCGCGTGGCCGGTGCCGAGCTGCTCGGCCTGCACCGCGAACTGGACGTCGGGCGCGGCGACGGCCGCCTGGACCTGCTCGGCGCCGTGGCCGACGACGACGACGAGCCGGGACGGCTGCAGCGTGCGCGCGGTGTCGATGACGTGGGAGAGGAGCGGCCTGCCGGCCAGGGGGTGAAGCACTTTCGGCAGCGCGGAACGCATGCGCTTGCCGGTGCCTGCCGCCAAAATCACGATATTCATGGCGCGCGCTTGGGTCAGGGAGTTCGAAGCCGTCCATTTTAGCATGCGGCCCTTGTCGCTCCGGGCCTGTCGCGGCGCGGCGACACCGCCGAAACGACGCCGTTGGCGCCGGTTTCGGCGGGTGTTCGGTCCCTGCTTACAGGTCGTCGAACTGGACGATCGAGATCGGTCGGGCCGCGATCGGTTTGCCGGCGCCCGGCGCCGCCGCGTCGTCGCCCGATGCGCACGGCTCCTCGTCGAACGCGATGTCGCCTTGCGGGTCGGCTTCGCCCGTCGCGCGCAGCGACTGGAACGGGTACAGCGTCGTGTCCATCAGATGCGACGGCACGACCTTTGCGAGCGCGTTGAACATGTTGTCGACGCGGCCCGGGAAGCGCTTGTCCCAGTCGCGGATCAGCGCCTTCATTTCCGCGCGCTTCAGGTTCGGCTGGCTGCCGCACAGATTGCACGGGATGATCGGGAATTCGCGCAGCTCCGCGTATTTCTCGAGATCGGTTTCCTTCACGTACGCGAGCGGGCGGATCACGATGTTCTTGCCGTCGTCCGACTGCAGCTTCGGCGGCATTCCCTTCAGCTTGCCGCCGTAGAACATGTTCAGCAGCAGCGTCTGCACGATGTCGTCGCGGTGATGGCCGAGCGCGATCTTGGTCGCGCCGAGCTCGCCGGCCACGCGGTACAGGATCCCGCGGCGCAGCCGCGAGCACAGCGAGCAGGTTGTCTTGCCTTCCGGCACGAGCCGCTTGACGATGCTGTAGGTGTCCTGGTTCTCGATGTGGAACGGCACGCCGACCTGCTTCAGGTATTCGGGCAGCACGTGCTCGGGGAAGCCCGGCTGCTTCTGGTCGAGGTTCACCGCGACGATGTCGAAGTCGATCGGCGCGCGCTCGCGCAGGCGCAGCAGCACGTCGAGCATCGCGTAGCTGTCCTTGCCGCCCGACAGGCACACCATCACCTTGTCGCCCTGCTCGATCATGTTGTAGTCGCCGATCGCCTGGCCGACCTGGCGCACGATCCGCTTGAACAGCTTGTTGTTCTCGTACGCTTCCTTCTGCTCGCGGCGCGTCAGCGCGGGGCGGCCGGTGTCGGCGGTCGTGGCGTCGGCCGCCGTGTCGTTCATGTGGGGGGCGTTCATGCGCGCTCCTCGTCCTTGATGCGAAAGACTTCGACGCCGACGGCGTCGCAGTCCGGATAGGCGTCCGGTTTCTCGGTACGGACGCGTACCGCGCGCACGGCGTCGTGCGCCAGCAGGTGCGCGGCGATCGAATCGCACAGCGTTTCCTGCAGGTGAATGTGGCCGCGCGCGAGGCTCTGCGCGACGCTCTGCTTCATCAGGTCGTAGTCGACGACTTCATGCAGCCGGTCGTCGACGGGCGTCGACTGCGCAAGCGGCACGAACAGGTCGACGTTGATGACGACGCGCTGCTCGCCGCGCTTCTCGTGTTCGAAGGCCCCGATGTTGATGTGCACCTCGTAGTCGCGCAGGTAGAGCCTGCGGCAATCCGCGAGGCGGGGGTGCAGGAGAGCGGAAAACATGGTCGTCCCAGTCAAATTGGCGTGCGCGCACGCAAAGCGGCGCGGACGGCGGCGGTCAGGCCGCGCCCGCGCGGTTCATTCATTCGGGCCGGCGGCCGGCGGCACCAGGTGCTCGCCGCCGTCGACGGTCAGCGTCGCGCCCGTCACGCCGGGCGCGCTCGCGAGATAGCAGGCGGCCGCCGCGATGTCGTCCGCGTGCGGCGCGTGGCCGCGCACGAGCGCCGCGACCCGCACCTTCGGCGCGAGCGCCAGCGCGAGCGCCGACGTCGCGCGGTTCAACGCGGCCTGCATCAGCGCGTGCGACAGCTGCGCCGGCGCCGGATGAAACAGGGCCTGATCCAGTACGTGGATCGCGCACGCGCGCAGCGTTTCGTCGTTGCGCGCGGCGTCGGGCGTCGCGTCGGCGAGCGCGCGGGCCAGCGCGAGCGGCGCCGTCACGTTGCGCGCGAGCGCGGCAGCCAGCGACGCAGCGTCCACCGTGTGCGCGTCGTCGGCGCCGGCGCTGGCGCTGACGAACACCGCACATGCGGGCCGGTCGAGCGCTTCGCCGCACGCGGCGACGAGGCCCGCGGCATCGGCTTCCACGGCCAGATCGGCGTCGAGCACGACCCCGCGGCGGCCGAGCGCCGCGACTTCGGCGACGAGCGCGTCGGCGGCCGCGCGCGGCGCGCGTTGGCTGCGCTGCAGCGCGACGTCCCAGCCGCGGCGGGCGAAACCCGTCGCGAGCGCGCGGCCGATCGACGCGGCGTCCGCCGCGCTGCCCACGGCGCCCGTGACGAGCACCACGCGTGGGGTCGACGTATCGGCTGAAACGGTCATTTACAATGCCGGGATGAACCCGAAAGCTCACGAACCCGCTAGTTTACCTGCTCCCGGCCCTGACGCGCTCGCGCAGTCCGAAACCCTCGCCGCGCAACTGCGCGACGAGATCGCGGCGGCCGGCGGCTGGCTGCCGTTCGACCGCTTCATGGAACGCGCGCTGTATGCGCCGGGCCTCGGTTATTACAGCGGCGGCGCGCGCAAGTTCGGGCGCCGCGCCGACGATGGCAGCGACTTCGTCACCGCGCCCGAGCTGTCGCCGCTGTTCGCGCAGACGCTCGCGAACCCCATCGCCGAAGCGCTCGCGGTGAGCGGCACGCGCCGCGTGATGGAATTCGGCGCCGGCACCGGCAAGCTCGCGGCCGGGCTGCTCGCGGCGCTCGATGCGTCGGGCGTCGAACTCGACGAATACCTGATCGTCGACCTGTCCGGCGAGCTGCGCGAACGGCAGCGCGACACGATCGAAGCCGCGGTGCCGGCGCTGACCGCGAAGGTGCGCTGGCTCGACGCGCTGCCCGAGCGGTTCGACGGGGTCGTGGTCGGCAACGAGGTGCTCGATGCGATGCCGGTGCGCCTCTTCGCGAAGGTGGACGGCGCGTGGCGCGAGCGCGGCGTCGCGCTCGACGCGCGGCACGCGTTCGTGTTCGCCGACCGGCCGGTCGGCGCCGCCGGCCTGCCGGCGGTGCTCGCGACGCTCGACGTCGGCGACGGCTACGTGACCGAAACGCACGAGGCCGCGCTCGCGTTCACGCGCACCGTCTGCACGATGCTTGCGCGCGGTGCGGTGCTGCTGGTCGACTACGGTTTTCCCGCGCACGAGTACTACCACCCGCAGCGCGACCGCGGCACGCTGATGTGCCACTACCGTCACCACGCGCACGACGACCCGTTCGTGTACCCGGGCCTGCAGGACATTACCGCGCACGTCGAATTCACCGGCATCTACGACGCGGGCGTCGCGACCGGCGCCGATCTGCTCGGCTACACGTCGCAGGCGCGCTTCCTGTTGAACGCAGGCGTCACCGACGCGCTGGCCGCGATCGATCCGTCCGACGTCCGTGCGTTCCTGCCGGCCGCGAACGCGGTGCAGAAGCTGATCTCGGAAGCCGAGATGGGCGAGTTGTTCAAGGTGATCGCGTTTTCGCGCGGGATCGACGGCACGCTCGACGCGTTCGCGCGCGGCGACCGCTCGCACGCGCTTTGATTGGAACCCGACATGCTCCGCTGGCTATTGACGACGTTCGTCGCGGTGATGATCCTGACGCGCTGCTGGCCGTGGCTCGGCAAGCTCGGGATCGGGCGGATGCCGGGCGACGTCACGCTGACGCTCGGCGGGCGGCGCTACCCGTTCCCGTTCATGTCGACGCTGGTGCTGACGATGCTGGTATCGATGGTGGCGCGGCTGCTCTGAGCCGCGCCGAAAAAGGGGCGCGTCACAGCTCGATCTCGCCGAGGATCCGGTGCGCGAGCGCCTTCGCCTCGTCGAACGCTTCTTCCTCGCTGGGGCTCGTCGAGTGGACGTCGTAGCGCATGTTCTCGGTGTCGTCCCCGTCGTCGCGCGCGAGGATCACGTAACCCTGGAACTGCCCGTTGCCCGCATGCTGGGTATGCGCCTTGGCCGTGTAGATGCCTTTCGTGAACGTGTTCGTGTCCATCGTGCTCTCCCGCAAAAAGGACGCTTCATCGTAGCACTGCGGCGCAGCATGGTGAACGCGGTTTATTGGTGACCGATCAGCGACCGGTCACCTGCCTGCGCGTCCCTTCAACGCCTGTTCAACCTTCGAGCAGCGCGACGACCTCGTCGAGCGTCGGCGCGTGCGCGCCGGTGTGCCGGCACGCGGCGGCGCCGGCCGCGAGCGCGAACGCGAGATGCTCGCGCCAGCCGCGCTGCGGCGCGGCCATCAGGCTGAACAGCAGGCCGCCGATCGACGCGTCGCCCGCGCCGACGGTATCGGCCACCTCGACGCGCGGCGGGCTGGCCTCGTGCACGTCGCCGTCCGCGTAGAGCGTCGCCGCCTGCGCGCCGCGCGTGACGAGCACGGCCGCCCGCGGGTTCAGCGCGCGCACCGCCGCGATCGCGTCGGGGCCGTCGCCGCCGAAGAGGTGCCGCAGGTCTTCGTCGGACACCTTGATCAGGTCGGCGAGCGCGGCCATCTTCTCCAGCGTCGGCCGGAACGCGGCCGTCATCAGGTTCCGGTAGTTCGGATCGAAGCTGATCTTCACGCCGCGTGCGTGCAGGTCGGCTGCGAGTGCGGCCAGCGTGCCCGCGAGCGGTTCGCGCACGAGGCTGATGCAGCCGAAATGCGCCCATTGCACGTGCTCGGTCCAGCCGGCCGGCAGCCGCGCCGGATCGAACGCGAGATCGGCGCTCGCTTCGCCGATGAAGAAGTATGCGGGCGGCCGCGTCTCGTGGACGATCGCGAGCAGCGGCGGCCGCGCGACGCGCTGCAGGAAGCGCAGGTCGAGCCCGGCCGCTTCGCTCGTGCGCCACAGCACGTCGGAGAAGCAGTCTTCGCCGATCGACCCGGCGAGCGCGCTCGGTATGCCGAGCCGCGCGACCGCGCGCGCGACGTTCCAGCCGGCGCCGCCCGGCACCGACGTCCACTGCGCGTCGCCCGCGCGCACCATGTCGGTCAGGATGTCGCCCGCCGACACGAAAGCCGGAAACGTGGCGCCGTTCATTGCGTCGGCTCGCTGCGTTGCCGGCGCGCGAGGGTCGCGAGCACGTCGTAGCAGGCGCCCATCGTGTGATAGTCGGTCTTGCCGGCCGGACTCTTCTCGTCGCTGTACTTGCGGTTGTCGCAGGTGAGGATCCGGTACCACGCGCCGTAGCGGTGATCGACGAAATGCGCCCAGCTGTAGCGCCAGATCTCGTCGTACCAGTCCCAGAAGCGCTCGCTGCCGGTGCGCGCGCCGAGCATCGCGGCCGCCGCGAAGGTTTCCGCCTGCACCCAGAAATACTTGTTGTGGTCGCAGATCGTGAAGTCGGGGCCGAAGCCGTAGCAGAGGCCGCCGTGATCGGTGTCCCACGCGTGCGTGAGCGCCGCGTCGAACAGCTCGGCCGCGCGCGGCGCGAGCCAGTCGAGCGGACGGTGCCGCTCGAGGATCAGCAGCAGCTTCGCCCATTCGGTCTGGTGCCCGGGCTGGAAGCCCCACGGACGGAAGATGTTCGAGCTGTCTTCCTTGTTGTAGTCCCAGTCGATCGACCAGTCCGCATGGTAGTGCTCCCACACGAGCCCGCCCGACAGCGCGGCCTGGCGCTGCGTGATGTGGGATGCGACCTTTTCCGCGCGATCGAGGTACGTCAGGTGGCCGGTCGCCTCGTACGCGGCGAGCAGCGCTTCCGTCATATGCATGTTCGCGTTCTGGCCGCGATACGTCGACACGTTCCAGTTCGGCGTCGCGTCGTCAGCGTACAGGCCCGCGGCCGCATCCCAGAAGCGGTGCTCGGCGAGCTCGTAGGTCGACGCGATCAGCGCCCGCGCTTCGTCGATGCCGGCCATCGTCGCGTGCGCGGCCGCGAGCAGCACGAACGCGAGCCCGTAGCAGTGGCGCGTGCCGTCGAGCGTCGCGTGCTTCGCGCCGTCGCGCCAGTCGAGTTCCCAGTCGTAGCCCTGCAGCGCGTCGTCCCAGTGCGCGTCGCGCAGGAAACGCAGCCCGTGGCGCGCGTAGTCGAGATGCCGCGGATCGCCGAAATGGCGGTACGCCATCGCGTAGTTGAAGACGAACCGGCAGGTGCTGACGAGGTGGCGCGACGTGCGGTTGTAGACGCTGCCGTCGTCGCGGAAGTAATGGTAGAAGCCGCCCGTCGGGTCGAATGCGTTCGTCGCGTAGAAGCGCAGCGTGTCTTCGATGTGCGACAGCAGGAACGACGGGTCGCGAAAGCTCGCGACGAACGGTGCCGCTTGCGCGTGGCTGGCCGGCGCGGCGGCGCGGGAGTGGACCGGGGGCATGTTCATGATTCTTGGACCGTGGCGGTATCGAATGCCGGGGAGCCGGCGGGCTGGCTGCTGGCCCGCACGATCAGCTCGACGGGCAGGGAGATCTCGGTGCGCTCGGGCGATTCCGCGAGCAGCAGTTCGACGCCGCGGCGGCCGAGCGCTTCCTTGTCGACCGCGAGCGTCGTGAGCGGCGGGTTCGCGTGCGCGGCGGCCGGGATGTCGTCGAAGCCGACGATCGCGATGTCGTCCGGAATCCGCAGGCCGCGCGCGATGCACACGCGCTGCGCGGCCAGCGCGGCCGCGTCGTTGTACGCGAACACGGCGTCGGGGCGCGGGCCGGGCGCGTCGAGCAGTTGCTCCATCGCACGCGAGGCACCCGTGTCGGGGTCGAGCCCCGCGTCGATCGTCACTTCGTACGCGGGATCGAACAGCCGCCCGGCTTCGAAGAACGCGCGCCGGTAGCCGATCGCACGCTGCGCGATGCTGTAGTGCGCGGCCGAGCCGCCGATGAAGGCGATCCGCGAGCGGCCGGTGGCGAGCAGGTGGCGCATCGCGAGCGCCGCGCCCGTCGCGTTGTCGATGTTGACCGAGCGTAAGCCGGGCGCCCACAGGTCGATCAGCACGAGCGGCCGGCCGGTGGCGGCGAGCGCCTCGATCGTCTCGGGCTCGATGAAGCCGGCGACCGCGATCGCGTCGGGCGCATGCGGGCGCATCTGGCGCAGCACGTCGTCGTTCGGGCCGACCGTGAGCAACGTCGGCACGATGCCGCGCTCGCGGCACGCGTCCTCGACGCCGTGCAGCACATGCGAGAAGAACGGGCTCGCGGGAAAGCGGTTGTGCTGGCGGTGCAGCAGGAAGGTGAGCCGGCGGATGCGCGGCCGCAGCTGGGCGGGATCGTAGCCGAGCTGTCGCGCGATCTCGACGATGCGCGCGCGCGTGGCTTCGGACAGGCCGGGCTGGTTTTTCAGCGCGCGGGAGACGGTGCCGATCGAGACCTCAGCCGCCCGCGCCACGTCGCGAATGGTCGTACCCATCGTTCGGGGTCCGGTTTGTTTAGGGTGGAAGCGATTGTATAGTAAAAAATCTCGCGGAATTCGGGCCGGATAACCGGGGAATACCCGCAAATAACGGGTTTTTAGGCGCTAATCTGCGAAAACATCGTTACTAAAAATACTAAACAAAACGAGAAAAAGGCAAGGTGGGTGTGCGGGCGTGGGTCGGCGCCGACGGCGCGCCGAAAAGGGGTAGCCGGGGGCAGCCGGGGGCCGCCGGGGGCCCCCGGACTACGGGCCGAGGCGAGCGTCACGGCGCGCCGCGCCGTGGCAGCAGCCTGCGACCAACGGCGCGGTTGCGCAACAGCTGAACCTTGCGCCGGCCGGGCATCGGCGCCGCCGCACGTTGCGCGAGCGTTTCCCGTGCGCCCGCGACGCCTGCCCGCCGTTCAGCCCGCCCCGATCGCCACGGCCGGCGGTTCGCCGCGATCGCGCAGCGCGGCGCGGCCGGCATCGAGATCGACGACCGCGAGCCCGTCCGGCTGCTGCTTCGCCCGCCGCTTCGCGAGCGCCGCGACCGACGCGATCTCGTCGCTGCCGTAGCGCTTTGCGCCGTGCGCGCCGGCCGGCACGCCGACCGCGCCGATCGCCATCGTCACGAACCCGAAGAACGCCGGATTGCCGTGGCGGTCCTCGCCGCGCAGCCCGCCCGCCTGGCGGTCGGCCTGCGTATAGAAGAGCTGCGCGCCGTCGTTGAAGCGCGCGATCGCGTCGGCGGCGCGCTCGCGCCAGTCGTCGCGCTGGAACAGCACGAGGAAATCGTCGCCGCCGACGTGGCCCAGAAAGTCGCGCTGCGGATCGCACACGCCGGCCAGCACCGTCGCGGCGAACTTCAGCACTTCGTCGCCCTGCCAGTAGCCGTACTGGTCGTTGAACGGCTTGAACTGGTTCAGGTCGACGTAGCACGCGTGAAAGCCGGCGTCGCGCTGGAGCAGGCGGTCGATGTGCGCGCTGATCGGGATGTTGCCGGGCAGGAACGTCAGCGGATTCGCGTAGCGCGCGGCCTCGATGCGCATCTCGGTCACCGTGCGCACGAGGCTCTCGCCGGTGCCGAGGCCGACATAGCGGCCGTGTTCGGTGATCACGAAGCCGTCCGCGAGATAGCGCTGGTCGTGACGCGCGAGCAGCGTCGCGAGCTGCTCGAACGTGGTTGCGTTGTCGATCATCAGCGGCGCATCGTTCGCGAACTGCAGGCACGGCTTTTTCCCGAACACCTCGCGGTGATACGGCAGCGCGAAACGGTCGATGAAGCCGCGGCGATTGACGAGCGCGACGGGCCGCCCGCGCTCGACGAGCGCGACCGCGTGCAGGTCGGGCATCCGGTTGAACAGGTCGAGCACGTCGTTGCTGGTCGCGTCGCGCGGCAGCGCCGGCGCGGGCACGAGCATCTTCCCGGCGATCGTGCCGGCCGGCCGCACCGCGCGCGTCACGCCGGGAAACACCGCGATGTGCGGCGCGCGGATCGCGTCGCGCGCGGCCGGCGCGACCACCCGCGACGGCTGCGCGTGCGGCCGGCCGAGCAGGAAGCCCTGCACGCAGCAGATGCCCATGTCGCGCACGACGATCAGGTCGCATTCGTTCTCGATGCCTTCCGCGATCAGCTTCGCGCCGCTCGCCTGCGCGAAGTGCTGCATCGCCTTCACGGCCTCGAACTTGAGCGGGTCGCGCGCGATGTCGTGGATGAAGAAGCGGTCGATCTTCACGACGTCCGGGTGCAGGCGCAGCCACAGGTTCATGCTCGCGTTCGCGGTGCCGTAGTCGTCGAGCGCGAACTGGATGCCGGCGTCGCGCAGCGTCGCGACCGCCGGCCCGATGTCCGCGAGATCGGGAATCGCGTTCTGCTCGGTGAGCTCGATCACGATGCGTTCGGCGCCGATCCGCGCGCGGCCGAGGAACTGGCGTGCGCGCTCGCGTTCGCTGGCGAGCGTGAGGATCGTGCCCGCGCTGAAATTGAGGAACAGCTTGCCGTCGCAGCCGAGCGCCGCGAACGCGTCGAGGCAGGTGAGCGCGGCGGCCCGTTCGAGCGCGATGGTTTCGCCTTCGCGCGCGGCCTGCGCGAACAGCGCGGCGGGCGGCTCGAGGTCGGTGCCGCGCGGGCCGCGGATCAGCCCTTCGTAACCGACGACCGTTCCCGATCCGAGGTCGACGATCGGCTGGAACACGGCGGCGAGCGCGCGCTCCGCGATCAGGCGCGTGGTGCGGGGGGCGGCGGAATCGGAGGAGGGCGCGGGCATGGGCGAGGGCAGCCGAATCGACGGGACGATCGGCTTAACGGCACCGCTCGCGGAGAATTGAATGAAGATTTCGTGACACGACGGGCGTTGCCGGTGCATCGAGCCGGACGCGCATCGGGGTGGGGGGCTGGAACGGGAAGCGGAAGGCGGAAGGCGGAAGGCGGCCAGCGACAGCCATCGCCCCCCGCGCGCGTCAGCGCTTGCCCGCGCTCAGCGCGCCGGACCTGGCTGCCGTGTCGCCTTCGTCGTGCTCGCCGCTCGTGTCGCGCGCGCCCCAGCGCTGCGCGAGCGCCGCGCACGCCATCAGCTGGATCTGGTGGAACAGCATCAGCGGCAGCACGATCGCGCCGACCGCGTTCGCCGAGAAGATCACCTTCGCCATCGGCACGCCGGCCGCGAGGCTCTTCTTCGATCCGCAGAAGATGATCGTGATCCGGTCGGCGCGGTTGAAGCCGAGCCGCTTGCTGACGAACGCGGTCAGCAGCAGCGCGATCGCGAGCAGCACGAGGTTGACGACCAGCAGGCCGCCGAGCGCGCGCGGCGGAATCTGGTGCCACAGCCCCTCGTTGACGGCCTCGCTGAACGCGACGTAGACGACCAGCAGGATCGAGCCCTGGTCGACGAAGCGCAGCACGCCGCGATTGCGGTCGATCCAGCCGCCGATCGCGGGCCGCAGCAACTGGCCGGCGATGAACGGTACGAGCAGCTGCATCACGATGCTGCCGACCGTGCTCCACGGCGACGCGGTCGCGGCCGACTGCGACGTGATCATCAGCCCGACGAGCGCCGGCGTGACGAAGATCCCGAGCAGGCTCGACGCCGATGCCGCGCACACGGCGGCCGGCACGTTGCCCTTCGCGATCGACGTGAACGCGATCGACGACTGGACCGTCGACGGCAGCGTGCACAGGAACAGCACGCCCGCATACAGCGTCGGCGTGACGAGCGGCTGCAGCACCGGTTTCAGCGCGAAGCCGAGCAGCGGGAACAGCGCGAACGTGCTGAGCAGCACGACCGCGTGCAGCCGCCAGTGGGTCGCGCCGGCGATCACGGCTTCGCGCGACAGTTTCGCGCCGTGCAGGAAAAACAGCAGGCCGACGGCGATGTTGGTTGCCCAGTTGAACGCATGGGCGGCCGGGCCGCGGCAGGGCAGCAGGCTCGCGAGCACGACGGTGCCGACGAGCGCGAGCGTGAAGTTGTCGGGGAGAAAACGGGGACGGGCCATCGGGAACTCGATTCGGAAACGGCGAAGCGCGCGTCGCGCGCGCGGATCGCGTTATTGTCCCGGTTGGCGATTCACCAAACAAATTCATTGTGCGAATCGATTGATGAATCGATTGCATGCAATGAGGGCCGCCGCGTCGACCCGGCCACGCGCGAAACCGCAGAAGAATGTTCTGCCGCGATCGCGTGCCGAAGCGAAAAAACCTAGCAGTAACATGGTGTTACACCGATGCCGGCGACATAACACTTTTTGGCTCGACACACTTTCCGCCCGCTCATAAATTACTGCTGAAAGCCTTGGGTCGGCCGAAAGGAACCGACGGCGGGCGTCGATGGGCACGGAACGATGACGGAACGGGTGAAACGGAAGATCGGACGATGGGTGGCAGGCGTGCTCGGCGCGCTGCTGATGCCGCTCGCGCTGGCCCAGCCGCCCCATGGCGGTCACGGGTTCGGTGGCCACGGCTTCGGCGGCGGCGACATGCGCGCGTACGCTCGGCCGGCGGGCGGCCCCGGCGGCGGTCCGGTCTGGCGTCGCGTTGCGCCGCCCGCCGGCGTGCGTCCCGGCGGCGTGAGCGGCGCCGGCTCCCGCTGGGGGCTGCGCCCGACGCCGTCCTACGGCCATTACGCCGCGCAAAGCCCGTATCGGCCGATCAGCGCCGAGGTCCGCCAGATGCCGCGCCCGCCGGGCGGCGGCAACGTCCCGCTGCGGGCCGGCTCGATCCGCGCCGACGTCGCCCGCTACAACGAGGAGCGCGGCGGTCGCCCGATGCCGCCGCCCCGCTCGCAGGAAGAGCCTGCGCACTCGCCTTCTTTCTCCCCGTTCTACCGAAACTGAGCGCCCCCGCGCACGTCCCCTTGCCGGCTGATGCGAATTTGCCACAGTCGCGCGCAGATTTCCGCTGATTTTCCCGCCGCATTGCGCTATCTTTCGCGCCCGGTACGCGCATGCCGCGCCGCCGCCCGCCGGTGCGACCGCATTCGCGCCGGGCCGCCGCCGTGCATCCGGCCATGGATACATCCCGCGAAGTTAATGCCGGCGCTATACCCGCAATAAGTGTGCGCAATTTTGACCGGACGAATGATCCGTAAAGATGGCTGCGCCCCATACGACGCAAGCACTCGGCTCCAAACAACAACGCTCGCGCCACTTATCGACTATCCGACAAAACCTGGAGATCCCATGAAAGCATTCGCCCGTCGCGCGTCGCGCACGTCCGTCAAGCTGATCGCCGCAGCCGCCTGCGTGGCGGCCGCCGCACCCGTCCATGCGCAGTCGAGCGTCTCGCTCTACGGGCAGGTTGACGAATGGGTCGGCGCCACCAAGTTCCCGGGCGGCGATCGTGCGTGGAACGTGTCGGGCGGCGGGATGTCGACGTCGTACTGGGGCCTGCACGGCGCCGAGGATCTCGGCGACGGCTACAAGGCGATCTTCACGCTGGAGAGCTTCTTCCGCGCGCAGAACGGCCAGTACGGCCGCTTCCAGGGCGACACGTTCTTCGCGCGCAACGCGTACGTCGGCATCAGCTCGCCGTACGGCACGGTGACGGCAGGCCGCCTGACGACGCATCTGTTCCTGTCGACGATCCTGTTCAACCCGTTCTACGACTCGTACACCTTCTCGCCGATGGTGTACCACGTGTTCCTCGGCCTCGGCACGTTCCCGACCTATCCGAGCGACCAGGGCGCCGTCGGCGATTCGGGCTGGAACAACGCGGTGGGATACACGTCGCCTTCGTTCGGTGGGCTGAATTTCGGCGCGATGTACGCACTTGGCAACCAGGCCGGCGACAACCGCTCGAAGAAGTGGAGCGCGCAGTTCAACTACGCGAACGGCCCGTTCGCGGCGACCGCCGTGTATCAGTACGTGAACTTCAACAACGGCCCGCAGGACCTGAGCGCGCTCGTGACCGGCATGAAGAGCCAGGGCATCGCGCTGGTCGGCGCGACCTACGACCTGAAGCTCGTGAAGCTGTTCGGCCAGTACATGTATACGAAGAACGACCAGGTCGCGGGCAGCTGGCACGTGAACACCGCGCAGGGCGGCGTGTCGGTGCCGATCGGCGTGGGCAACGCGATGGCGTCGTATGCATACTCGCGCGACGCGGGCGGCCTCGACCAGACGCGCCAGACCTGGGCCGTCGGCTACGACTATCCGCTGTCCAAGCGCACCGACGTCTACGCGGCCTACATGAACGACCACATCAGCGGCCTGTCGACCGGCAACACGTTCGGCGCAGGCATTCGCGCGAAATTCTGACGCACGCGCGCGACCGGTGCGCCGGCCGCGCGCGCGAATTGCGCGTGCCGGCTGCATGTTTTCCCGTCCGTCCTTTCCGGCCCGAAGCGGCGCCGCCACCCGCGGCGCCGTTTTGCCTTTCTTGACCTTTATGTCTGCCCGCCTTTGTTACCCTATCTCGTAATTGGTTGACTCCCCGGGATTGCGAGCTAGTTCGATGGATACCCTCGTCAGCATGAATGTGTTTCGCTACGTCGTCGAAGTGGGCAGCTTCGTCGGCGCGGCGGAGCGCATGCAGATGTCGGCGGCGATGGCGAGCAAGCACGTGATGCACCTCGAGCAGCAGCTCGGCGCGCGGTTGCTGCATCGCACGACACGACGCGTCGCGCCGACCGAGGCGGGACGCGAATACTATGAGCGCCTCGTGCAGGCGCTGTCCGAACTCGACGAAGCCGGCCAGGCCGTCGGCGCCGCGAGCGTGGTGCCGCAAGGCAGGCTGCGCGTGACGTCGCTGTCCGCGTTCGGGCTGCGGCACGTGATGCAGGCCGTCACCGATTATGCGGGCCGGTTCCCCGACGTGACCGTCGACATGACGCTGTCCGATCGCGTGGTCGACCTGATCGAGGAAGGCTATGACGTCGCGGTGCGCGCGGCGCCGAACGGATTGAAATCGTCGTCGCTGGTCGCACGCCAGATCGCGACCGCGCACATCCTGCTGGTCGCGTCGCCCGAGTATCTCGACAAGCGCGGCACGCCGCAGACGATCGCCGATCTCGCGAACCACAACTACCTGCGGCGCGATTCGAATTCGACGATGCTCGATTCGCTGGTGATCGACGCGGCCGCCGCGTCGCGCGTGAGCCTGAACGGCAACCTGATCGTGAACCATCTCGAAGGGCTGCGCGCGGCCGTGCTCGCCGGCGCGGGCATCGCGCTGCTCGGCACCGAAGTGGTCGGCGACGACATCGAATCGGGCCGGCTCGTGCCGGTGCTGCTCGATTCGGTGCCGCCGCACGAGGCACCGATCTATGCGGTGTACGCGAGCCGTCGCCACGTGTCCGCGAAGGTGCGCTCTTTCGTCGATTTCCTGGCCGCGCGTTTCGAAGGGCAGTCGTTGTGCCCGTCGATCGAATCGCACCTGCGCGTGCTGCCGATCACGCGGATGAAGCGCGCGGTCTGAGCCGCGTCGTCCGCCGCGGCGGGGCAATGAAAAAGCGCGAACCGGTTGCCGGTTCGCGCTTTTCGTTTGGCTCGACGACGCTCGCGTCGAGGGCGGCCGCGACGGCCGCCGCATCCGTCAGCGCGGGATGCCGAGCCGCGCCTTCGCGTCGTCGTACTCGCGCTTGAGCCGCTCGACGAGCGCACCCACGCTCGGCAGGTCGTCCATCAGGCCGACGCCCTGGCCGGCGCCCCAGATGTCCTTCCACGCCTTCGTCTTGTCGCTGCCGAAATTCATCTTGGTCTTGTCCGATTCCGGCAGCGCGTCCGGATCGAGGCCGGCCTTCTCGATGCTCTCGCGGATGTAGTTGCCGTGCACGCCCGTGAAGAGGTTCGTGTAGATGATGTCCGACGATTTCGCGTTCAGGATCGCGTGCTTGTAGTCGTCGATCGCGTGCGCTTCCTGCGTCGCGATGAAACGCGTGCCCATGTACGCGAAGTCCGCGCCCATCGCCTGCGCGGCGAGGATCGAGCCGCCGTTCGCGATCGAGCCGGACAGCACGATCGGGCCGTCGAAGATCTTGCGGACTTCGCCGACCAGCGCGAACGGCGACGTCGTGCCCGCGTGGCCGCCGGCGCCGGCCGCGACGAGGATCAGCCCGTCGACGCCCGCTTCGAGCGCCTTCTGCGCGTGGCGCAGGTTGATCACGTCGTGCAGCACGATGCCGCCGTAGCCGTGCACCGCGTCGACGATCTCGCGCGCCGGCGCGCGCAGGCTCGTGATGAAGATCGGCACCTTGTGCTCGACGCACACGCGCACGTCGTGCTCGAGCCGCGCGTTCGACTGGTGGACGATCTGGTTGACCGCGATCGGGCCGATCACCGCATCGGGATGTTTCGCCTTGTGGTCGGCGAGTTCCGCCTGGATCTGCGTGAGCCACTCGTCCAGTCGTTCGGCCGGACGCGCATTGAGCGCGGGGAACGAACCGACGATGCCCGCCTTGCATTGCGCTAGCACGAGTTCGGGGTAGCTGACGATGAACATCGGCGACGCGATGACGGGCAGCGTCAGGTTTTGCAGGACGGTGGGCAATGCCATGTGATGTCTCCAGTCTCCGGGGGCGTTGCGGTCGGACGATGATTCGAGTGTAGCGGCGGAACGCGTTCGTTCATATTAATACGAACGGTCGTGCGATTCTACGCGAGCTTAACAAACTCCGCGGTGTGCCGGCAATCGAGTGAGTGTTCTCTTTCTACGCTTTCGCGTGCTTACGCCGCTGTGAAGATGCGCCGGCGCTCATAAAATAGCCGCCATAACAAACCAACGAGAAACAAACCATGTCGTTTGAGGCGTTTGCACCGTTTCGCGTGACGGTGCAGGACACCGACATTTTCGGTGTCAAAGGAGGCGCGGGTCCGCCGCTGTTGTTGCTGCACGGCCATCCGCAGACCCACATGATCTGGCATCGCGTCGCCGCGACGCTCGCGAATCACTTCACGGTGATCGCCACCGACCTGCGCGGCTACGGCGCATCGGGCCGGCCGCCGAGCGACGCGCGGCACGCGCCGTATTCGAAACGCGCGATGGCGGCGGACCAGGTCGCCGTGATGCGGCATTTCGGCTTCGCGCAGTTCCACGTGTGCGCGCACGATCGCGGCGCGCGGGTCGCGCACCGGCTCGCGCTCGATCACGCGGAGGCCGTCGAGCGGATGATGCTGCTCGACATCGCGCCGACGCTCGCGATGTACGAGAAAACCGATCGCGCGTTCGCGACCGCGTATTTCCACTGGTTCTTCCTGATCCAGCCCGAGCCGCTGCCCGAGACGCTGATCGGCGCGCACACCGATGCGTACGTCGAGCGCGTGATGGGCAACCGGTCGGCCGGGCTGGCGCCATTCGCGCCCGAGGCGCTCGACGCGTACCGGGCGGCGCTCGCGCAGCCGGGCGCCGTGCATGCGATGTGCGAGGACTATCGCGCATCGGCGACGATCGATCTCGAGCACGATCGTGCGGACCTCGAACGCGGCAACAAGATCGCGTGCCCGCTGCGCGTGCTGTGGGGCGAGCACGGCGTCGTCGGCCGCTGCTTCGATCCGCTCGACGAGTGGCGTCGCGTCGCGCGCGACGTCAGCGGCCGCGCGCTCGACTGCGGGCACTACATTCCGGAAGAGGCGCCCGTCGCGCTGATCGACGAACTGCTCGCGTTCTTCGACGCGCGGGACGCGGCCGCGTGACGGGCTGGGCGGCGCGCGCCGCCGGCGGCCCGATGGTGCGCGCCGCGGCTCAGCGGTGCGCGTGGTCGTCCTCGACGAGCGGCGGCAGGCGGCGCGGCACGGGCGTCGATTTCACGATCGCGGTGCTCGTCTCCGCGCGCTCCGTCACCTTCGACAGGATGTCGTCGAGGTGCTCGATCGTGCGCAGGTAGAGCCGGCAGATGAAGCAGTCGTCGCCGGTCACCTTGTCGCATTCGACGAATTCGGGAATCCGCCGCAGCAATTCCTCGACCAGATGCAGTTGGCCCGGCAGCGGCTTCACGCGGACGATCGCCTGCAGCGTGTAGCCGAGCGCACGCGGGTCGAGCTCGACGGTGAACGCGGCGATCACGCCTTGCGCTTCCAGCCGGCGCACGCGGTCGGCCGTCGCGGGCGCCGACAGCCCGATCTGCCGCGCGAGTTCGCTGGTCGCGATGCGGGCGTCGTCGGCCAGCGCGGCGACGATTGCACGGTCGGTCGCGTCGAGCGACGCGACGGCGGGCGGGGAAAGGCGTTTCGGCATGATCGCTTTGCTTTCGAAGGTCAATCGGCTGATTCGCTTCAGTTTAGCCGTGGTTTCAGCGAAAGCAAGTTTCTAGAATCGAACTCATCCAAGCTCTTCAACGGAGTTCCTGATGGCCTCGAATGAAATTCGCCGCGGCGCCGCCGAGATGATCGTCGCGATGCTGATGTCCGGCACGATCGGCTGGCTCGTGATGTCGTCGCAGCAGCCGCTGACCAATGTCGTGTTCTTCCGCTGCGTGTTCGGCACGGCGACGCTCGCGATCGTCTGTGCGGCGTTCGGCTTCCTGCGCCGCTCGCTGTTCTCGCCGCGGATGCTCGTGCTCACGACGCTCGGCAGTCTCGCGATCGTCGCGAACTGGCTGCTGCTGTTCGCCGCGTATTCGCGCGCGTCGATCTCGATGGCGACCGCCGTCTACAACACGCAGCCGTTCATGCTCGTCGCGCTCGGCGCCATCGTGTTCCGCGAGCGGATCACCGCGTCGACGCTCGCGTGGCTCGCGCTCGCATTCGCCGGGCTCGTGTTCGTGGTGCGCGTCGAACCGGCCGTGCTCGCGGTGCCCGGCGAATACCTGGAAGGGGTCGCGCTGTCGCTCGGCGCGGCGTTCCTGTACGCGATCTCGTCGATCATCACGAAGCACCTGAAGGGCACGCCGCCGCATCTGCTCGCGCTGCTGCAGGTCGGCCTCGGCATCCTGCTGCTCGCGCCGTTCGCGCACTTCGACACGTTGCCGGCGACGGCCGGGCAATGGGCCGACCTGATCGTGCTCGGCATCGTCAACACGGGGCTGATGTACGTGCTGCTGTACGGCGCGGTCCAGAAGCTGCCGACCGCGATGACGGGCGCGCTGTCGTTCGTCTATCCGGTCGTCGCGATCGCCGTCGATCGCATCGCGTTCGGGCAGACGCTCGCGTGGACGCAGGTATTCGGCGCGCTCTTGATCCTGCTCGCGGCGGCCGGCGTGAACCTCGGCTGGCGCATCGTGCCGGCCCGTCGCACCGCGGTCGGCAACTGAAACGGTCAGAGGATTCGGCGCGGCGGCGCGCTCACGCCGCCGCGCGTCGAATGCGCGTGTCGCGAGTGAGGCGTGCCTGCGGAATGACGTCGCGCGGACGCCGTGCGCGTGCGCGAAAAGCGCTGTAAGAAGTTGTAGGGAAACACCCGATGCGATGCGCCCGCGTCGCTCGTATGATGCGGGCTGTGACGTTGATCACGTTCACAGGATTCCGATCTCGATGCCGTTCGCCCGTGAGGCTGAACGGCTTTTTTTTATGTCTCGCTGCCCGCGATCAGCCGCCGCCGCGCGTCGAGCCGCGCAAGCAGCGCGCGCCGCGCGTCGTCGTCCGACTCACGCCATCCCTTGATCTCGCCGCGCGTGCGCAGGCAGCCCGCGCACCAGTCGGTGCGCGGATCGATCCGGCAGACGTCGGTGCACGGCGACGCGACCGTGGCGACCGGCATCGTCACGTCGCTCATGCGGGCTCCCGCAACGCGACGTCCGCGACCGGCGCGCCCGTCAGCGACACGAGTTCGTGCGGCGACAGGTTGAACACCGCGTGCGGATGGCCGGCGGCGGCCCACAGGCTGTCGAGCGCGAGCAGGTCGGCGTCGATCAGCGTGACGGGTTCGACCAGATGGCCGATCGGGCAGACGCCGCCGATCGCATAGCCGGTGTTGTCGCGCACGAACTTCGCGTCCGCGCGGCCGACCGGGCCGACCTGCGCGGCGACCTTCTTTTCATCGACGCGGTTCACGCCGCTCGCGACGACCAGCACGGGCGCGCCGTCGGCCTGCCGGCGAAACAGGATCGACTTCGCGATCTGCGCGACCGAGCAGCCGAGCCCGGCCGCGGCCTCGGCCGACGTCTTGCCGGTTTCGGCGAGCATCACGATGCCTTTCGCATGGCCGCGCTCGCGCAGCAGCAGCGCGACGCGTCGCGCGGAATCGGGGAGGGAATCGAATGAAGCGGGTGTCGTCATGGGGAGGCGTCCGTGGGAGGGCGTGATCAGACGCAGTTCGCGGCGTCGGCCGCGCCCTGCGCCCTGGCAAGCAGTGCACGACCGGCGCGCGACACGTTCGCGCGGCCGATCGCGTTCGAGATGAAGTCGCCGGCCGCGACGACCTGCGCGAGATCGATGCCGGTCTCGATGCCGAGGCCTTGCATCAGGTACAGCACGTCCTCGGTCGCGACGTTGCCGGTCGCGCCCTTCGCGTACGGGCAGCCGCCGAGGCCCGCGACCGACGCATGGAAGATCTCGATCCCTTCGAACAGCGCCGCGTAGATGTTCGCGAGCGCCTGGCCGTAGGTGTCGTGGAAATGGCCCGACAGCCGTTCACGCGGGAACACGCGCGTGACCGCGGAGAGCACCTCCCGCGTGCGCTTCGGCGTGCCGACGCCGATCGTGTCGGCGATGTCGATCTCGTCGCAGCCGAGCGCGGCGAAGCGTTCGACGACGTCGACGACCGACGCGACCGGCACCTCGCCTTGATACGGGCAGCCGAGCGAGCACGACACGCTGCCGCGCAGTCGCAGACCCGCGTCCTTCGCGGCCTTCGCGACGGGCTCGAAGCGCGCGATGCTCTCGGCGATGCTGCAGTTGATGTTCCGCTGCGAGAACGCTTCGCTCGCCGCGCCGAAGATCACGACCTCGTCGGCGCGCGCGGCGACCGCGTTCTCGAAACCCTTCAGGTTCGGCGTGAGCACCGAGTACACGGTGCCCGCGCGGCGCTCGATGCCGGCCATCACGTCGGCGCCGTCGGCCATCTGCGGCACCCATTTCGGCGACACGAACGATGCGGCCTCGACGTTGCGGAAGCCGGCGCGCGACAGCCGGTCGACGAGTGCGATCTTCACGTCGGTCGGCACGAAGGTCTTCTCGTTCTGCAGGCCGTCGCGCGGGCCGACTTCGACGATCTTGACGGCGGTGGGGAACGTCATGGTTGTCTCCGGTTTCGTGTAGGGCGGAATTCAGTAGCCGCGTGCGTAGTCGACGATCCCGCTGACGGGCGCGCCGCGCTCGAACGCGCGGATCTTGCCGGCGATCTGCTCGACGGCTTCCGCGCGCAGCGTCTCGGCCGAGCTGTGCGGCGTGATCGTGATGCGCGGCGCGCGCCAGAACGGATGGTCGTCAGGCAGCGGCTCGTGCTGGAACACGTCGAGCGTGGCCGCGGCGACCTGGCCGCTCGCGAGCGCGTCGAGCAGGTCGGCTTCGACGAGATGCGCGCCGCGCGCGACGTTGACGACGTACGCGCCGCGCGCGAGCCGCGCGAACGCGCGCGCCGACAGGATGCCGTCGGTGTCGCGCGTGCTCGGCAGCAGGTTGACGAGCACCTTCGCGCCGTCGATGCACGCGTCGAACGCGCCGTCGCCGGCGAAGGTCGCGATGCCGTCGAGCTGCTTCGCACTGCGGCTGTAGCCGCGCACCGGCAGGCCGAGCGCGGCGAGCGCGCGGGCGACCTCGGCGCCGAGCACGCCGAGGCCGAGGACCGCGACGGTGAAGCTCGCGCGCGCATGCGGTTCGAGCGGCTGCCAGCGGCGTTCGCGCTGTTGCAGGTCGTATTCGTCGAAGCGGCGCAGGTAGCGCAGCACCGCGTGCGTCACGTATTCGACCATCTGCTGCGCCATGCCCGAATCCTCGAGCCGCACCAGCGGCACGTGTGCGGGCAGCGTGCCCGGATGCGCGCGGTCGAGCGCGAGCAGCGCATCGACGCCCGCGCCGAGGTTGAAGATCGCGCGCAGGCCGTCGCGCGGCGCGAAGAACTCGCGCGGTGCGCGCCACACGAGCGCGTAGTCGGCGGCGGCCGTATCGCCCGGCTGCCACGCGCGCAGTTCGGCTTCCGGCAGCGCCCGCGCGATCTCGTCGCGCCATGCGCCGGCTTCCTGATGCGGTGAATGGAACAGGATCTTCATTGCGTGACGGCGCGCGCGCCGGCGAGGCGCGTCACGGGAACGGCGAGCGAAGCCGGGCGCGGCGCGCCGGCGGACGTAGCGGACATTGGACGACTCCTGACGAACGGCCCGGCGCGTCGGCGCGGGGACCGGTTCCGTGTGACGCTGACGGGAAGCCCACATTCTACGGTTTCGCCGCACATTGCGCCGTCGGTGCGGGCCATGCGGCCCATGCGGCTGGCTTGGGCCGCCGTCGCGCAGTCGCCGGGCCGCCGCCGGTCACCGCGCCGCGCAAAAGCAAAGCACAAAATATTGGTTCGGCTGCCGCGTACGCGACGCCACAATCGAACCTCGTCTTCAAGCAAGCGAGGGCAATCATGCGCGCATGCAGCAAATCGGCGTGGCCGCCGCGGCTCGTCACCGTCCCGGGCCTGCACGGCAGCGAAGGCGCCCACTGGCAGACCTGGCTCGAGCGGCAGTTCCCGCGCGCGTTGCGGGTCGAGCAGCACGACTGGGATGCGCCCGATCTCGCGGGGTGGGCGCAAGCGGTGCGCGCGCTGCTCGATCGCGAGCGCGGCCCGTTCGTGCTCGCCGCGCACAGCTTCGGCTGCCTTGCGACCGCGCATGCGCTCGCGCAGTGGCCGCACGTCGGCGATGTCGCGGGCGTGCTGTTCGTCGCGCCGGCGAGCCCGAAGAAATTCACGTTTGCCGGGCCGTTCGACGCACGCCGGCTCGCGGTGCCGTCGATCGTGATCGGCAGCGAGACCGATCCGTGGATGCCGCTCGGCGATGCGCGCACGCTCGCGCAGCGCCTGGGTAGCGCGTTCGTGAACCTCGGCGATGCCGGGCACATCAACACGGCGGCCGGCTACGGGCCGTGGCCGCGCGCGAAATACTTCATCGACACGCTGGTGCATTGCGCGGCGCCGCTGCGTTTTCGCGACGCGGACGACGGCTTCGAGGCCGCGCTCGTCGATCGCGCGCTCGCGCACGCGGTCTGACGGGCCGGTTGCGCGGCGCATGCCGCGCGGTGGCTGTCGCGGTAGGGCGGGCCGTCGCGCTTGCAATGCGCAGGCGGGCCTCATGGCCCTGACGGCCGCGGCCGGGTCCGAATCGCTCGGCCGGCCGTACCCGACGTGGCCCGCGAAGCGGCGCGACACCGTGCCGTTCGCGCCGTCGCCGACCGTTACGTCATGTCAGTGGCGGCTCGACGCGCGCGCCCACTGCGCTGCCTGAACAGTACCGACTCCTATCACGTGGCAGCGGGATCAGCCCGGCGACGACGCGGCGGCGCTTGAAGCGGCTGCGTTCCCAGTGGGCGTCGCATCGTCGTCGTCATCGGGCGGGTAATGCACGACGGGCGGCGCGAGCGGCGCGGCCTCGGATGCGACGGTATTCGCGGTCGCGTCGCTGTTGAACGCGCTGGCGGCGCCGCTCGATGCGCCGGCCTGCGGCACGGTGTCGGTCGCGTGGGCGTCGTGCGGTGCGTCGTCGCTGCACGCGGCGACGAACACGGCGGTACACAGAACGACGGCGACGGAAACGCGACGCAT
This sequence comes from Burkholderia sola, assembly GCF_905400185.1. Classification (NCBI taxonomy): domain Bacteria; kingdom Pseudomonadati; phylum Pseudomonadota; class Betaproteobacteria; order Burkholderiales; family Burkholderiaceae; genus Burkholderia; species Burkholderia sola. The sequence goes on along the minus strand of NZ_FR989675.1, from coordinate 3,340,037 downwards.
GACTTCTCTCCTGGCAGGCTGATCGGGAAACGTTTTCGAGTATGCGGGCGCGATGCGACGTTTCGGTGAATCGTTTGCGATTCCGGCGCGATCGCGAAATGGTTTCGTCCGGCTGACCGAATGCCGTCGCGGCGATCCACCGGCACGCATGGCGGAATTTTCCAGCAGAGGCGGATGCTGCGCGCATTTACACGGCGCGCCACGCCGCGACCCGGCCACGGCGACGCGGGCGCCATGCGCGGCATCGCAAACGCGATCGGCAACTTGCGACCGATGCGCGGCCGGCCGCGCCCAAAAATCGGGCGTTATTGCCGCTTCGTCAGCGAACGGCCAGCCGCGCGCCAGCGTGGCGTCATGGAAGCGTTCTCACCGCCAACTCGGTCCGTCTGCCGCCCGGTGCGCGCCGCGCACGATGGCCGGCGCTGCACCTGTATGCGGCCCCCCCGCAGTTTCGCGGCACCCGAATTGCTCGTTGCCGATGCGCGTGCCGACCGCGCTGCCATCCGGGCACGCGGCGCACACCCGCGTCCATCAACCACGGAGCGAGCAGAAGCCATGTCCAGCGATCGATCCGATTCTCCGTCCGCCGAACCGGCGCGCGACGCTGCCCCGTCGCCGCTCGGGCCCGGCCGTTCAGCGCCGCTGCCGTTGCCGCACGATACGCCGTCCAGCGCCGCGCGGCGCCGTTTCCTGCAATCCGCGGCGGCTGCCGCGACCGTCAGCGCCGCATCGCACGTTCATCCGCAGTCGCCGCACGCGGCGTCCACGCCGGCCGCGCCCCGCCGCGATACGGTGCCGGCGCGGCCCGTGCATCTCGACATCAACGGGCGCGCATACACGCTGCAGCTCGAACCGCGCGTCACGCTGCTCGACGCACTGCGCGAATACGCGGGCCTCACGGGTACGAAGAAGGGCTGCGATCGCGGGCAGTGCGGCGCGTGCACGGTGCTCGTCGACGGCCGGCGCATCAACGCGTGCCTGACGCTCGCGGTGATGCACCAGGGCGAGCGGATCACGACCGTCGAAGGGCTGGCGCGCGGCGGCGTGTTGAGCCCGGTGCAGCGTGCGTTCGTCGAATGCGATGCGTTCCAGTGCGGCTACTGCACGTCCGGCCAGCTCTGCTCGGCGACCGCGCTGCTCGACGAGTTCGCGGCGGGGGCCGGGAGCGCCGCCACGGATGACGTGCGGCGCCGTCCCGCGCAGCTGTCGGACGACGAGATCCGCGAGCGCATGAGCGGCAACCTGTGCCGCTGCGGCGCGTACCCGAACATCGTCGCCGCCGTGCGCGCCGCGCATGCGGCGCACGGCTAGGCGGGGAGGGCACCGCAATGGAAGCAATCTCCTACGAACGCGCGACCGACGTCGCCGGCGCCGTGCGCGCGGCGCAGCGGCCCGGCGCGGCCTTCATCGGCGGCGGCACGAACCTGCTGGACCTGATGAAGGGCGGCGTCGCGCGGCCCGTCACGCTCATCGACATCACGCGGATCGCGGGCCTCGATACGGTCGATGCGCTGCCCGGCGGCGGCGTGCGCATCGGTGCGCTCGTGCGCAACAGCGATGCGGCCGATCATCCGCGCGTGCGCGCCGACTATCCGCTGCTGTCGCAGGCGCTGCTCGCTGGCGCGTCCGCGCAATTGCGCAACATGGCGACCGTCGGCGGCAACCTGATGCAGCGCACGCGCTGCCCGTATTTCTACGACCCCGCGTTCGCGCAATGCAACAAGCGCGAGCCGGGCAGCGGCTGCGCGGCGATCGGCGGCCACAACCGGATGCACGCGATCCTCGGTGCGAGCCCGCAGTGCGTGGCGGTGAACCCGTCGGACATGAGCGTCGCGCTCGCCGCGCTCGATGCGGTCGTGCAGGTGAGCGGCCCGCGCGGTGCACGGCAGATTCCGATCGCCTCGTTTCACCGCTTGCCGGGCGATCGTCCCGATCTCGACACGACGCTCGAACCGGGCGAGCTGATCACCGCGGTGGACTTGCCGCCGCCGCGCTTTGCCGACCATGCGCACTATCTGAAGGTGCGCGATCGCGCGAGCTACGCGTTCGCGCTGGTGTCGGTCGCGGCCGCCCTGCGGATGGAGGGCCCGCGCGTCGCCGACGCGCGAATCGCGCTCGGCGGCGTCGCGCACAAGCCGTTGCGTGCAACGGAAGCGGAAGCGCATCTCGTTGGCCGCACGCCGACCGACGCGACGCTGCGCGAGGCGGCCGCGCTGGCATTGCGCGATGCGCGTCCGCTCGACGGCAATGGCTTCAAGGTCGCGCTCGCGCAGCGGGCGATCGTCCGTGCGGTCGAAACGGCAGCCGCCATGACGGGAGGTGCCGCATGAACACGATGACGGGACAGCCGCTCGACCGTGTCGACGGTGTACTGAAGGTGACGGGCGGCGCGCACTACGCGGCCGAATTCTCCGATACGCGGCTCGCGCACGCGGTGCTCGTCACGAGCACGATCGCATCCGGCAGGATCGAGTCGATCGATGCGGCGCGCGCCCGCGCGATGCCGGGCGTGCTGATCGTGATCACGCACGAGAACGCGATGCGGCTGCCCAACGGCGGCCGGCCGCCGCTGTCGCCGCCGGCCGGGCGCCGCCTCACGTTGCTGCAGGACGACACGGTGCGCTACAGCAACGAACCCGTCGCGGTCGTCGTCGCCGAAACGCTCGAGCAGGCGACCGACGCCGCCCATGCCGTGCAGGTGCGCTATCGCGCGACCGATGCCGTCGCGGATTTCGCGCACGCGAAGCGCGGCGCGCGCATGCCGCCGAAGCAGCAGGGCCGCGCGATGGATACGCAGCGCGGGGACGTCGATGCAGGCCTGCGCGAAGGCGCGGTGCACATCGACGCGACCTATACGACGCCGATGCAGCACCACAACCCGATCGAGCCGCACGCGACGATGGCGCGCTGGGACGGCCCGACGCTCACGCTGCACGATGCGACGCAGGGCGTGTCGGGCGCGAGCACGGCGGTGGCCGCCGTGTTCGGCATCGCACCGGAACACGTGCGCGTGATTTCGCCGTTTCTCGGCGGCGGCTTCGGCTGCAAGGGCTCGTCGTGGTCGCACGTGTCGTTGTGCGGGATGGCCGCGAAGCAGGTCGGGCGCCCGGTTCGCCTCGCATTGACGCGGCCGCAGATGTTCGGCTCGGTCGGCGGGCGGCCGTTCACCGAACAGCGCATCGTGCTGGCCGCTCGCCAGGACGGCACGTTGACGGCGATGCGCCACGACACGATCGCCACCACGTCGACGTTCGAGGACTGGATGGAAATGTGCGGGATGCCGTCGCGGATCATGTACGCGGTGCCGAACCACGCGACCACGCACCGGATCGTGCCGCTGAACGTCGGCACGCCGACGTTCATGCGCGCGCCCGGCGAGGCGTCGGGCTCGTTCGCGCTCGAATCGGCGATGGACGAGCTCGCGTGGCAACTCGGCATGGACCCGGTCGCGCTGCGGCTCGCGAATTACGCGGAAGTCGATCCGCAGGACGGCAAGCCGTGGTCGAGCAACAAGCTGCGCGAATGCTACGAGGTCGGCGCGCGGCGCTTCGGCTGGTCGCGCCGCACCGGCGCGCCGCGCACGCTGCGCGACGGCGACACGCTGATCGGCCTCGGGATGGCGGCCGCCACGTATCCGGCGAACCGCAGCGAAGCGTCGGCGCGGGCGCGCATCCTGCCGGACGGCACGGCCGAGGTCGCGTCGGGCACGCAGGACATCGGCACCGGCACCTATACGGTGATGACGCAAGTCGCGGCCGACGCGCTCGGTTTCGCGCCGCAGAACGTGCGCTTCGCGCTCGGCGACTCGAGCCTGCCGCGCGCGCCGGTATCGGGCGGCTCGCAGTCGGCGGCGAGCGTGGCGCCCGCCGTGCGCGAGGCCGCGCTGCAGGCGCGCGCGAAGCTGATCGCGCTGGCGATCGCCGATCCGGGTTCGCCGCTGCACGGCGCCGCGGCCGATGACGTGACGGTCGACAACGGCTGGGTCGTGCATCGCGGCGAGCCGTCGCGGCGCGATCCGGCCGCGGCGGTGATCGCGCGTGCGGGCGGCCGGCCGATCGACGCGCAGGCGACGACGAAGCCGGGCGACGAGAAGTCGCGTTATGCATCCCATTCGTTCGGCGCGGTGTTTGCCGAAGTGCGCGTCGATGCCGAACTCGGCACGATTCGCGTACCGCGCATCGTCGGCGTCTACAGCGTCGGCCGCCTGCTCAACGCGAAAACGGCACGCAGCCAGCTGATCGGCGGGATGGTGTGGGGGCTCGGCACCGCGCTCGAGGAGGGTTCGCATCTCGACGTGCGGTACGGCCGCTTCACGAACGCGAATCTCGCCGAATATCACGTGCCCGTGAACGCGGACATCGGCGAGCTCGACGTGAGTTTCGTCGACGAAAACGACACGCATTTCAATCCGCTCGGCATTCGCGGCATCGGCGAGATCGGCATCACCGGCGTGCCGGCCGCGATCGCCAATGCGGTCTATCACGCGACCGGCGTGCGGGTGCGCGATCTGCCGATCACGCTCGACAAGGTGGCGATGCCGATGCGCGCGTGAGCGTCGCCGTCGGCGTCAGCGCCGCGGCGTCCTGCGCCGCACTTCGCCGCGCAGCCAGTCGAGCCACGTGCGGATCACCGCTTCCTGAGGATGGCCGGGGCGCCACACGACGTAGTGCGCGTACACGTCGGCGATGCGCACCGTCGACACGCGCACGAGCGTGCCGTCAGCGAGTTCGGGCTCGATCAGCGAGCGGCGCGCGAGGGCGACGCCGCGGCCTTGCAGCGCGGCGTCGATCAGCGCGTTCGCATCGGTGAAGCGCGGTGCGCGCGCAGATTCGGTGAGGTCGAGCCGCGCGGCCTGGAACCACGGTTCCCACGGCTGCGCGGGATGGCGCAGCAGCGTCGCGCGCACGAGGTCGGCCGGCGTGCGCGGGGCGACGCCGTCGCGATTGCGGTACGCGGGGCTCGCGACCGGAAAGATCGTCTCGTTCATCAGCTTCTCGGCGACGACGCCGGGCCACGTGCCGGGCCCGTAGCGCAGCGCGACGTCGATGCGGTCGCGCTTGCGCAGCGGCGCGAGCGCGACGTTCGGATGCAGCACGATCGCGATGTGCGGGTGTGCCGCCGAGAAGCGCGGCAGGCGCGGCGCGAGCCAGCGCTCGGCGACGCTCGGCAGCACGCTCACGTTCAGCGTCACGTCGCAGGTGCGCGGGCGGCTGCGCACCGTCAGCGCGGGTTCGAACGCGCGTTCGAGCACGCTCAGGCCCTGGCGCACCTGCAATGCGAGCGCGTGCGCGGCATGCGTCGGCGTCGCGCCGTTGCGTTCGCGCGTGAACAGCGGATAGCCGAGCTGCGCCTCGAGCGCGCGGATGTGCTGGCTGACCGCGCCTTGCGTGAGCGCGAGCTCGTCGGCCGCGCGCGTGAAGCTCTGCAGCCGCACGGCGGCTTCGAACGCGCGCAGCGTCTGCAGCGGAGGGAGGTGGATGCGTCGCATGCGGGTATTAGTAACACTAATGTCCGAGCACGACAATTCATCGTTTGTCGCGCATCGGCATGCGTTCCTACACTCGGTTCCGTCTTCCACAGCCCGTCACGCCAAGCCGCCATGAACGCCTATCGTCTCTATCTTTCGCCGGGCGCCTGCTCGCTCGCCGCCCACATCGCGCTGGAGGAAACCGGCGCGCCGTTCGACGTCGAAATCGTCTCGGTGAAGGAGCGGCAGAACCTCGACGCGCGCTATCTCGCGATCAACCCGAAGGCGCGCGTACCCGTGCTCGCGATTCCGGGCGAGCCGCGCGTGCTGACCGAAACGCCGGCGATCCTCACGTATCTCGCACGCCGCTATCCAGACGCGCAATTGCTGCCGCTCGTCGATCCGCTGCGCGAGGCGCGGTGCCACGAATGGCTCGCCTGGCTGGTCGGCTGGGTGCACGGCGTCGGCTACGGCGCGCTGTGGCGGCCCGGTCGCTTCATCGACGATCCGGCGCTGCACGGCGCGGTCAGCGCGCACGGACGCAGCACGATCGACGCCGCGAACGCGTCGATCGAAGCTCTGCTGGCCGACGGCCGCACGTGGGCCGAGCCGGGTGCGCATTCGATCGTCGATCCGTTCCTGCTCGTGCTGTATCGCTGGGGCGTCGCGATCGGGCTCGACATGACGCGGCATCCCGCATGGACCGTGCATGCACAGCGCGAGGCCGAACGGCCGGCCGCGCGGCGTGCGCTGGCGCGCGAGGCGGTTTGACACGGCGGCGCGCGGGCAGCCGGCGGCGCGGCCGTTCCGTGCGGCGGTTCGTTCGGACCGCGAAGTTCGGACGTGTCCAATTGTCATGTCGCGCTCAATTCTATTGAATGAGAAGCATTCTCATCAATGGAATGGAGTGAACATGAGCCGTTGTATCCAGTCGAGCGCGACGCCGCCGCGCCGCGCGACCGCATCCGTCGCGTTCGCGATGATGACCTGTGCGGCCGCGCCGGCCTGCGCGGAGGAAGGCGAGCCGCGCCGCGCGCCGCATCTGGACCCGATCGTCGTGCACGGCGCGCGCGACGCCGGGTCGCGCGTCGACCGGTCGGGTTCCGCCAAATATGCGACGCCGCTGCTCGACGTGCCGCAGACGATCACCGTCGTCCCGCGCGCGGTGCTCGACGAACAGCAGGCGCTGAGCTTGCGCGAGGCGCTGTCGAACGTCGCGGGCATCACGTTCAACGCCGGCGAGGGCGGCGGCGGGTCGGGCGATATGTTCAATATCCGTGGTTTCGGCGCGAACGCGAACCTGCAGCTCGACGGGCTGCGCGACAGCGCGCAGAACAATCGCAGCGACCTGTTCAACGTCGAGGCGGTCGAGGTGATCAAGGGGCCGAATTCGGTGTTCGGCGGCGCGGGCACGACGGGCGGCTCGGTGAACCTGGTCAGCAAGACACCGAAGGCCGGCGCGTTCACCGAGGCCGGCACGATGCTCGGCACGTCGGACTACCGCCGCGTGACGCTCGATGCGAACCGGCCGCTGGCCGGCACCGACGGCCGCGCGGCGTTCCGCCTGAATGCGATGGCGCACGTCAACGACGTGCCCGGCCGCGACGACATCCGCAAGCGGCGCTGGGGCATCGCGCCGTCGCTCGCGTTCGGTCTCGGCACGCCGACCCGCGTCACGCTCGGCTATTTCCACCAGTACGACAACAACCTGCCCGACTACGGGCTGCCGGCGCACAACGGCCAGGTGCTGGCCGGCGTGTCGCGCGACCGCTATTTCGGCTGGCGCAATCTCGACCGCGAACGCATCACGTCGGATACGTTCACCGTGAAGGCCGAACACGACGTGTCGTCCGGCCTGAAGGTGCAGAACCTGAGCCGCTATGCGCACCTGAATCGCGACACGGTGATTTCGGCGTCGCACGTGAACCTGCAGGGCCTGCCGCCGGGGCGCTACAAGCCGGCCGGGCCGCAGGGCTATGGCCGCGATGCGTCGACCGCGATGTGGGCGAACCAGACGAACGTCACCAGCGCGTTCTCGACGTTCGGCATCGGGCATACGCTGGTCACGGGCTTCGAGATCTCGCGCGAGACGTACGGCCGCACGACCTATTCGTACGGGCTCAACCGCTTCTACCCGGCCGACGGCTTCGCGCTCGCCGCGCCGCCCGGCGTGTGGCGCGGCCCGGCGCAGCGCCAGGACAGCGCGCGCAACGACACAGCGCTGGTCGTGAAGGCGCTGTACGCGTTCGACACGATCTCGGTGGGCCGCTACTGGGACATCGACGTCGGGCTGCGGCACGACTGGATCGACGGCCGGTCGGAAGGCACCGCGGCCGGCAAGCCCACCGAGCGCGCGGATACGGCCGATCGGCATCTGAGCACGCGCGCGGGGCTCGTGTTCAAGCCGACCGACAACGGTCGCGCGTATTTCGCGTACGGGACGTCGTTCAACCCGTCCGCCGAATTCCTCGTGACCACCGGCTCCGGCGTGAGCGCGGCGACCGGCGCGCTCGCGCCCGAGAAAAACGAGAGCTTCGAACTCGGTGCGAAATGGGAGGGGCTCGCGGGCATCGCGCTGAACGGCGCGCTGTTCCAGACCGAAAAGAAGAACGCGCGCGAACGAATGGCCGACGGCAGCTATGCGCTCGTGGGCCGGCAACGCGTGCGCGGCGTCGAGCTCGGCGCCGCCGGCAAGGTGACGCCGCGCTGGGACGTGTTCGCGAACTACACGTACCTCGCGAGCGTGACGCTCAGCTCGCCGTCGTCGCCGCGGCGCGACGGGCAGGCGCTCGGCAACACGCCGCGGCACGCGTTCAACGTGTGGACGACCTATCGGTTGCCGGCGGGCTGGACGCTCGGCTACGGTTCGCACTTCGTCGGCCGGCGCAACGTGACGTCGCAGGGCGACGGCAAGCTCGGCGCGTACTGGGTGCACAACCTGATGGCGAGCTACGACGTGAGCCGCCGGCTGCGCATCCAGCTGAACGTCGTCAATCTGTTCGATCGCGCGTACGTCGAACGCGTGCGGCAGGTGTCGGGCAGCGAATCGCGGTCATCGGCGGTCGAGTTCGGCGACGGCCGTTCGGCGATGCTGTCGGCCGTGTACAAGTTCTGACCGCACCGCGCGCCGTCGGCCGCCGCGCGCGCCCGTCAGCGCGCGAACAGCGGGTAGGTCGCGGCGGCGATCAACGCCGCGGCGAGCCACACCACGCTCCAAGAAGTCGCGGCGAGCAGCGGCGGAATCGCGAGCGGCGTCGCGAACAGGCCGAGGTAGACGACCGTGTTGGCCATCCCGAGCGCGGTGCCCGCGTGGTTCGCACCCGCGAGCGTCGCGAGCTCGGTGTACGCGACGCCGTGCCATGCCGACACGCACACGCCGGCGAACACGAGAATCGCGACGATCGCGGCGAGCGGCACATGCGGGCTGCCGGCCGTCGCGGCCGCGAGCAACGTGAACGACCCGGCCGCGACGAACACGGAACCGCGCAGGTACGCGCGCCGGTTGCCGTGCCGGTCGGTATGGCGGCCGCTCCAGACGCGCATCACCATCGCGCCGAGCTGCAGTGCGACCATCGCCGTGCTGATACCGGCGAGGCCGAGCCGGCCGAAGTCGTGCAAGAACACCGTCGCGAACGTGAGCACCGCGAACTGCGGCGCGCACAGCAGGCCGATGCCGAGCACGATGCGCCACACCGGGCCGCTCGCGAGCGGGTTGCGCGCGTGGCCGGCGGGCTGCGGCTGTGGCACGGCGAGCGGCGTGGCTAGGGACGTGGCGACGTGCGCCGGGGCTGGCGCGGCGGGCGGCTCGTGCAGCCAGCGCCAGGTGAGCGCCGCCGATCCCGCGCACAGCAGCATCAGCGCACCGAACACCGCGGCGAAGCCGGCATGCGACGCGAGCGACGGCAGCAGCGCCGCACCGAGGCCGCCGCCGAGCGGCACGGCCGTCTGGCGGATACTCATCGCGAGCCCGCGTTCGCGCTCGCCGAACCAGCGCATCACCGCGCGCCCGCTCGACCCGTTCACGCTGCCGCCGAGCAGCCCGACGCAGCCCATGGCCGCGACGACCCGCATCAGCGGCGGCACCGCGTGCGCGGTCGGGGCGATCGTGCACATCATCAGCGCGAGCATCGCGGCCGTCGCGACGAGCCCGGTCAGCAGCACGCGGCGATCGCCGAAGCGGTCGGCGGCGATGCCCCACGGCAGCTCGGACAGCGCGACGCCGAAGCCGAGCGCGCCAAGCACGAGGCCGAGTGCGCCGTTGTCGAGGTGGTAGGCCGAGCGCATCCAGACGGCCGTGGTCGGAATGCCGGCCGCGGCAGCCGAAAAGCTCAGGTTCGCGGCGACGCCGGCGCCCAGCACGCGCCAGCGATGGGCCGGCCCGCGCACGTCGCGGGCAGTCGAAGAGGGGGAAGCGATGCACGAGGTATCCATGACGGAGGCCCGATTCGAAGTTGACGTCCACAGTCTGGCGGCCTACATTCATCCTGAAAATCGGAAAGTTTTTGATGAATCGTTCGATAAATCAGGATGATTGAGATGCCCGAACACGACATTGCGCGCGACGGCGGCGAGCCGCTCGCGGGCGCCGACGCGGCGCTGGCGCGGCCCAACTTCGACGTCGCGGCGTTGCGCAGCCTCGTCGCGGGCGTGGATCTCGGCAGTTTCGCGAAGGCGGCCGACCGCGTCGCGCGCTCGTCGTCGGCGGTGAGTGCGCAGATCCGCAAGCTCGAGGAGCAGGCCGGCACGCCGCTGTTCGTGAAAGCCGGGCGCGGGCTCGCGCTGACCGACGCCGGCGACGCGATGCTGCGCTACGCGCGGCGGATGATCGAGCTGAACGACGAGGCGGCCGCGGCCGTGCGCGGCGTGAAGCTCGACGGCTGGGTACGGGTGGGGCTGCAGGAGGATTTCGGCGAGGCGATCCTGCCGGACGTGCTCGGGCGGTTCGCGCGCGCGCATCCGAAGGTGAAGATCGAGGCGCGCGTGGCGCGCAATGCCGACCTGCTCGACCGGCTCGATGCGAACCAGCTCGATCTGGCGCTCGTGTGGGGCGATCCGGCGTCGGCGGCGCTCGTGTCGCGGGCGGGGATCGACGGCGAAGCGATCGCGCACGTGCCGATGCAATGGATCGGCGCGGTGGCGGGCGGGGGTGTCGGGATGCCGGATGGCGGCGGGGATGCGGGTGGGGAGGGCGGTGTCGGCGAAGCGGGCGGTCGTGCGGTGCGGGGGACGGACGAGCCGTTGCCGCTCGTCGTGTTCGACCGGCCGTGCCGGTTCTTCGGCGCGGCGACCGATGCGCTCGACCGCACCGGCGTGCCGTGGCGCGTCGCGTTCACGACGCCGAGCCTGGCCGGGCTATGGGCGGCCGCGGCGGCCGGCCTCGGGCTGACGGTGCGCTCGCATTACGGGCTGCCCGCGTCGGTGCGCGTGCTGGATGCCGCGTCGTGCGGGCTGCCGGCGCTGCCGAGCTTGCCGCTGATCCTGCTGCGACGCACGTCGGCGGCGACGCCGACGGTCGAGCGGCTCGCGCGGATCGTGACGCAGGCGGTGCGGGGAGCGACGGAGCAGGCGCTTGCCGCGTGATTCCTATGCCGCGGCGGCGTCCGGCTCGATCGCCTCGAGCCCCGCACAGAGCTTCTCCAACCGCGCCCGCAACGCGTCGCTCGCCGGCACGAACGGCAGCCGCAACCCGTCCTCGCACCATCCTTGCGCGGCGAGCACGGCCTTCACCGGCGCCGGGTTCGGTTCCGCGAACAGCGCCGCGACGAGCGGCTGCAGCGCGACCGACAGGCGCCGCGCGTCGGCGAGCCGCCCGTCGCGCAGCCACGCGTGAATCCGCACATGCCATTCGGGCAGCACGTGCGCGCTGCTCGCGATCGCGCCGTGCGCGCCCGCGCACATCGCCGCGAAGTTCTGGTTGTCGTCGCCGGACAGGATCGCGAGCGGCGTGTCGTGTACCAGCCGGCTCATCCGGTCGAGCGTGCCGCCGCATTCCTTGATGCCCGCGACGCGCGGATCGCGGGCGAGCGCCTGCAGCGTGTCCAGTTCGACGTTCACGCCGGTGCGGTACGGGATGTTGTAGACGAGCACCGGCAGGTCGGCCGCGTCGACGATCGCTTCGACATGGCGGCGGATGCCGTCCTGCGTCGGCCGCACGTAGACGGGTGGCGTGACGAGCAGCCCGTCGGGCCGCAACGCCGCGAGTTCGCGCGCGCGGGCGGCCGCGAAATGCGTCGCGCTCGCGGTCAGCCCGACGACGATCGGCAGCCCGGGCGCCGCGTCGCGCAGCGTCGCGAACACCGCGTCCTGTTCGCGCGCGTCGAGCAGCACGCCTTCACCGGTCGTCGCACCCGCGACGAAGCCCGCGATGCCTGCGGCCGCATAGTGGCGCGCGAGTCGCGCGAGCGCGGCATGGTCGACTTCGCCGTGGTGGAACGGCGTGATGATCGGCAGCCAGATACCTTCGAAACGTGTGTTCATGCAAAGCCTCATGGTGGAAACGGAGTGGGAAGGAACCGTTCCGCCGGCGGAGTGCCGGAGCGAGGCGTGCGAGCAAGGAGAAAGAAACGACCTGCGGGCATCCCGTCCGGCATTCGCCTGACGGGACGCGACGTCCCCGTCAGTCGAGGAGTCGTTTTTTCAGTTTCAGCCCGGCCGCGCGCGCACCTGCCGCGACGGCGGCGAGGATCGAGGGCGAGCGCAGGAAAGCGGACATGGATGAACCGTGAGTGGGCTGAGCGGCGATCTTAACACCGGGGCGGCGGCGCGCGCGAGCCCCGGCCGTCGTTTAGCATGTTTCGAGATTTGCTTTCCACGACTGATTGGAAGGCGCGCCGCGGCCGGCCGCTAGAATGCCCGCTTACGTTTCGATGACAGCGCGTACGCGGGCGGTCACGCACATTCACCACCACTGGAAACGGGGCATATCACGATGGCAAGCATCAAGGGGATCGGTCGCTGGCTGCACACGGGCGCGGCGGCGGCGCTGGTCGTGGCGGCGACGGCCGCGCACGCGGACACGTCGATCCTGAACGTGTCGTACGACGTGACGCGCGAGCTGTACAAGGACATCAACGCGAGCTTTGCCGCGGCCTACAAGCAGAAGACCGGCGAGACGGTCACGATCAAGCAGTCGCACGGCGCGTCGAGCGCGCAGGCGCTGTCGGTACTGCAGGGGCTGCAGGCCGACGTCGTGACGATGAACCAGCCGAACGACATCGACCTGCTCGCCGAGCGCGGCCAGCTGCTGCCGAAGGACTGGCGCGCGCGTTTCCCGGACAACAGCTCGCCGTACTCGACGACGATGGTGTTCCTCGTGCGCAAGGGCAACCCGAAGGCGATCAAGGACTGGAGCGATCTCGCGAAGCCGGGCGTGCAGGTGATCATCGCGAACCCGAAGACGTCGGGCAACGGCCGCTATGCGTATCTCGCCGCGTGGGGCTTCCAGAAGCAGAAGGGCGCGACCGACCCGCAGGCGCTCGACTTCGAGAAGGCGATCTTCCGCAACGTGCCGGTGCTCGATTCGGGCGGCCGCGGCGCGACGACGACGTTCACGCAGCGCGGCATCGGCGACGTGCTCGTCACGTTCGAGAACGAAGTCGCGCTGATGGACACGGGCGCATCGGGCGCGCAGTTCGACGCCGTGTATCCGTCGGCGAGCATCCTCGCGGAGCCGCCCGTCGCGGTCGTCGACAAGGTGGTCGACAAGAAAGGCACGCGCAAGGTCGCGCAGGCGTATCTCGACTACCTGTACACGCCGGAAGCGCAGGAGATCATCGCGCAGCACCATCTGCGCCCGCGCGACGCGGCCGTGCTGAAGAAGCATGCGGCCGAGTTCAAGGCGCTGAAGACGTTCAGCGTCGAGCAGGTCTTCGGCAGCTGGGCGAACGCGCAGAAGACCCATTTCGCCGACGGCGGCACGTTCGACCAGGTGATCGTCGACCGGAAGTGATCGCGGCGCGCGCCACGCGCGACCCCGCATGACGATTTAGCCGGCCGCTCGTGCGGCCGGCTTTTTTTGCGGCTGCGCGGCGGCTTCCGGTTCCGAAGCGGCCTGCATTCCCGGCCACCGCCGCGCGTGCTACGCTCATCGCCTTCCTGCAACCGGCGCCGCGCGATGAACGTCGATTCGTCTTCCCCAGCCTCCCGCGGCCGTGGCCGCAAGATCTGGTCGGGCACCCGCCCGGTGATCGCGTACGGGATGCCGCCGCTCGGCTGGCGCGACTTCTATCACCGCGCGCTGACGGTGAGCTGGCCCGTGTTCTTCCTGTCGCTCGCGGTGCTGTTCCTGCTGCTCAACAGCGGCTTCGCGATGCTCTATCTGCTCGGCCATGAGCCGATCGCGAACCAGGCGCCGCCCGGCTTCGGCGGTGCATTCTTCTTCAGCGTCGAGACGCTCGCGACCGTCGGCTACGGCGACATGCATCCGCAGACGGTCTATGCGCACCTCGTCGCGACGTTCGAGATCTTCGTCGGGATGTCGAGCATCGCGCTGGCCACGGGGCTCGTGTTCGCGCGGTTTTCGCGGCCGCAGGCGAAGATCCTGTTCGCGCGCAACGCGATCGTGCGGCCGCTGAACGGCCGGATGACGCTGATGGTGCGCGCCGCGAATGCCCGCCAGAACGTGATTGCCGAGGCGCAGGCGAAACTGCGGCTGATGCGCGTCGAAGGCACGCACGAGGGCTACGCGCTGCGCAAGATTCACGACCTGCCGCTCGTGCGCAACGAGCATCCGATCTTCCTGCTCGGCTGGAACCTGATGCACGTGATCGACGAGTCGAGCGCGCTGTTCGGCGAGACGCCCGAATCGCTCGCCGCGCGCGACGCGCAATTGCTGATCACGATCGAGGGTTCGGACGAGACCACCGCGCAGGTCATGCAGGCGCGTCATGCGTGGGCGCATGGCGAGATCCGCTGGCGCCACCGCTATGTCGACCTGATGCACGACGAGGACGGCATCACGCACATCGATTACACGCATTTTCATGAAGTCGTGCCGATCGACGACGACACCGACGAACGCGGTTCGCCGGGCGTGGTGATCGACGCGGACACGTCGGCGCCGGGGCCCGTCGGGCAGGCGTGATCGAGGGCGGCGGGTGCGGCCCCGCTGCGCGTCACGCGTGCAGCAGGCGCGCCGCTTCGCGCTGTTCGATCGCGACCGCGCGGCGGAACGCGTCGCGATCCTCGGCGCGCGCGACGTAGTCGCCGAGCACGCCTTCGTGCGGCAGCAGATGCGCGTCGAACGCGATCTTCAGCGTGCTCGCGAGCAGCAGGTCGGCGGCGGTGAAGCGTTCGCCGACGAGCCAGCGGCTATGGGCGAGCGCTTGCGCGAGGGCGCGCTGCACGCGCGCGATGTTGCCCCAGCCGAACGCGACGGGGTTGCCCGACGCGCCGGTGAATTTCTCGGCCATCGCCGGTTCGAGGCAGGTCGGCGTGAAGAACATCCACTGGAGGAACCGGCCGCGCAGCGGATCGTCGGGCGCGACACCGAGCCCGGCAGCCGAGCAGCGGTCGGCGAGATAGAGCAGCACGGCGCCCGATTCGGCGAACGGCGCGCTGCCGTCGTCGAGCGCGGGCAGCTTGGCCATCGGGTTGACCTGCACGAACGCATCGCTGCCCTGTTCGTGCGAGCGCAGGTCGATCGGCACGAGTTCGTACACCACGCCGATTTCCTCGAGCATCCACAGCGCCCGGAATGCCCGGGTCTTCGGCCAGTAGTAGAGCTTCATCATGCCTCCGCGTTTGGGTGCAGGTGTCGATCCGGTGGATGCTCAAGCGTACCCGAGCGCAGGAGGTTGGGACAGGGGCGCGCGGCGGGGGGCGTCCGGTTCGATTGCATCCGGTGAATCGGGCGAAATACCGCGTAGCGCCTTGCACAATGGGCGTTCAGTGGGTAACTAGTTATATAAAAACTAGTGATGAAAATTCATCGAAATCCCCGGCGTAAATCCGCATGACTACGCTATGCCCGACCCGTTCGGTCGTACCCGCACAGAGGAACGCAATCGCCGTCCGCGATCGCCGACGCATCACCCAACGCCGCACTCACCGGAGCCCCTCTCACGCATGGCAAACGACGACCGCATCACGATCATTCCGCGCAGAACGCCCGAATCGGCGGCCATGGTGGCCGAGGTTCAACGAGCAATGGCGATCACTGCGCGGCTCAACCGCCTGACGTTCGACGATGCGGCGGACGTACGCGCATTGTTCGGTGAACTGATCGGCACGCAGGTTGACGACGGTTTCACGTTGATCCCGCCGTTCTACGCAACGGGCGGCACCGGCATGAAGGTCGGGCGCAACGTGTTCGTCAACCAGAACTGCACGTTCTACGACCTGGGCGGGCTCGAGATCGGCGACGACGTGATGATCGGCCCGAACGTCAGCCTGATCACGTCCGGCCATCCGGTCGAGCCTTCGCGGCGGCGCGATTGCGTGGTCGCGAAGCCGATCGTGATCGGCCGCAACGTATGGATCGGCGCGGGCGCGACGATCATCGGCGGCGTGACGATCGGCGAGAACGCGGTCGTCGCGGCCGCAGCCGTCGTCACCCGGAACGTTCCGCCGAATACGCTGGTCGGCGGCAATCCGGCGAAGATCATTCGAGCGATTGCGGAATAAAGTCGCCCGGGCCCGCGTGCCGGCGTGATGAAGCGTCGACGGAGGGATGTGGACAACCCTCCGCCAGAGCGAGTCGAAACGCTGTGCATTTGAACGGTGAGTGTGCCGCTGAGGCCGTCCGGACAAGCCATTGCGGCATTTCGCGGTTGTCGCGCGCCGGGTCGTCCGTCGATCGGCAGATGAAGATCTGGTCGTGCGCCCGGTTGTGGATATCCGGGCATCGAAACGAGTCGGCGACCTGTGGTTTTCACAGGTGAGGAGACCGGACGGTGCGCGAGACATCAAGCGGGTTGTGGACAACTCGCGGCAAGACGAAGCGAAATGCTGTGAAATTCAACGGTGAGTGTCGCGCCCGATCTGGCGGTGCGCCCGCACTGGCGTGGGTTTCCAGCCGTTGCCGTGGCTCGGGGCGACGCGCATTCTAGCCGAATGGCGTGAATGCGTGACCATCACCTCCGGGCCGCGCGACGTCGATATCCGGCTCCGGCCCCCAATCGAAGGGCTGTGCATTCTAACGGTGAGCGCAGGCGCGCGGTTCGCAACGTGCGGATTTCGATGCGCCGGTCGCCTTCTCCAGCGACTCGGCACGCTGTGTAATTCAATGGTGAGCGTCAGCTCGCGATCGGCGTGCAGCCCGTCAGGATGCGGCCGTTGGACCGCCGATGCCGCGCGAAACGGTGTTTCTGTCAGGTTCGAGCGCAAGAGCGGGAGCAACGACGATGTGCATGCTCGTGTGGATATCCGTCCGCCGAAACGACTCGCGGCACTGTGTATTTCGACGGTGAGCATCGGCGCCCGATCGGGTGATGAGCCGCTTCCGGCATGGATTGCCCGTCGTCGGTACCCTTCGAAGCGTGCCTTTGCCATACATCGGGGAGCGCCCGTCCATGTGGATATCCAGCCCACTCAAACACTCGAAGCGCTGTGGTTTTCAACGGTGAGGGTGCGCGGATGGTCACGAGGCAATGCAGATCCGGACGTGGACAACTGCCACCGCAGCCAGTCGAAGCCCAGGGTATTCGAACGGTGAGTGCGAAAGTCGGACCGACGAAACGCGCGATTTCCCATGTGGATATCCACCGCCGCAACCCACTTGCCGCGCTGTGAATTTCAACGGTGAGCGTCGCTGCCCCGAGTGCCCTGCATGCCGATTCCGGATGTGGACATCCCGCCCCCGACGCCACTCGAAACGCTGTGCAATCGAACGGTGAGCGCGCGAGCCCGGTCGGCCGAAGGGCGCGACATTGTGGACATCCGTCGCCGCCGATCAATCGGAACCCTGTGCATTTCAATGGTGAGAGTGATGGTCCGATGCCGCTGAAACCCTTGTCGCACGGGCGTCGAGCGGCATTCTCCGGCCAAGCTGCGCGCCTGACGGCCCGCGCCGCCTTTTCCGCCAGACTGCCCGACCGCTGCGAAGCACCGACCCATCCCACTCCGGCACCCCGCGCGAAAACTCTCTCAAATCCCGCTAAAAAGCTGCACAGTTTTTCTCACCGCACGCCGGTCCGAGCAAGATGAGAAAAAACATTCTCGGCGGCGCGCGAAAAAATAGAGCTATTCGCTGCCGCACTCATGCGTCACCCGGCGCCCGCCGCGCACGGCCGAGAACAGCACAACAGCACAATCCGGAGACTTCCCCACATGACCGCCCGCCTGCCCGTCGACGGCCCGCCCGCCCTGTCCGACTACCGCCTGACCGACAACCTGACCGCGACGCGCGGCCGGATCTTCCTGACCGGCACGCAGGCGTTGATCCGCCTGCTGCTGATGCAGCGCACGGTCGATACCGAGCAAGGTCTCAACACGGCCGGCTTCGTCAGCGGCTACCGCGGCTCGCCGCTCGGGATGGTCGACCAGCAGCTGTGGAAGGCGAAGAAACTCCTCGACACGAGCGGCGTGCACTTCCTGCCCGCGATCAACGAGGAACTCGGCGGCACGGCCGTGCTCGGCACGCAGCGGGTCGAGGCCGACCCCGAACGCACGGTCGAGGGCGTGTATGCGATGTGGTACGGCAAGGGCCCGGGCGTCGATCGCGCGGGCGACGCGCTGAAGCACGGCAACGCGTACGGCTCGTCGCCGCATGGCGGCGTGCTGGTCGTCGCCGGCGACGATCACGGCTGCGTGTCGTCGTCGATGCCGCACCAGAGCGACTTCGCGATGATGGCGTGGCACATGCCGGTCGTGAACCCGTCGAACATCGCCGACATGCTCGAATTCGGCCTGTACGGCTGGGCACTGTCGCGCTACTCGGGCGCATGGGTCGGCTTCAAGGCGATCTCGGAAACGGTCGAGTCCGGCTCCACCGTCGACCTCGATGCGTTGCAGACGCGCTGGCCGGCGCCGGCAGGCTTCACGCCGCCGGCGGGCGGCCTGCACAACCGCTGGCCCGACCTGCCGAGCCTCACGATCGAGGCGCGCCTCGCGGCGAAGCTCGACGCGGTCCGCCATTTCGCGCGTGCCAACAGCATCGACAAGTGGATCGCGCCGAGCACGCACGCGAACGTCGGCATCGTCACCTGCGGCAAGGCGCACCTCGACCTGATGGAAGCGCTGCGCCGCCTCGACCTGACGGTCGCCGATCTCGACGCGGCCGGCGTGCGAATCTACAAGGTTGGCCTGTCGTATCCGCTCGAAATGACACGGATCGAAACCTTCGTCGACGGTCTGTCGGAAGTGCTCGTCATCGAGGAAAAGGGGCCGGTGATCGAGCAGCAGATCAAGGATTACCTGTACAACCGCACCGAAGGCGCGCGCCCGCGCGTGCTCGGCAAGCACGATGCGGCGGGCGCGTGCCTGCTGTCCGAACTCGGCGAACTGCGTCCGTCGCGCATCCTGCCGGTGTTCGCCGACTGGCTCGCGCGGCACAAGCCGGCGCTCGACCGCCGCGAGCGCGTCGTCGATCTCGTCGCGCCGCAGATCCTGTCGAACGAGGCCGATGCGGTGAAGCGCACGCCGTACTTCTGCTCGGGCTGCCCGCACAACACGTCGACGAAGGTGCCCGAAGGCTCGATCGCGCAGGCCGGCATCGGCTGCCACTTCATGGCGTCGTGGATGGAGCGCGACACCACCGGCCTGATCCAGATGGGCGGCGAAGGCGTCGACTGGGCCGCGCACGCGATGTTCACGAACACGAAGCACGTGTTCCAGAACCTCGGCGATGGCACCTACTTCCACTCGGGCATCCTCGCGATCCGCCAGGCGGTCGCCGCGAAAGCGAACATCACGTACAAGATCCTCTACAACGACGCGGTCGCGATGACGGGCGGCCAGCCGGTCGACGGCAGCATCTCGGTGCCGCAGATCGCGCGGCAGGTCGAGGCGGAAGGCGTGTCGCGCTTCGTCGTCGTGTCCGACGAACCGGAGAAGTACGACGGCCATCACGGGCAGTTCCCGACCGGCACGACGTTCCATCACCGCAGCGAACTCGATGCGGTGCAGCGCGAATTGCGCGAGACGCCGGGCGTCACCGTGCTGATCTACGACCAGACCTGCGCGGCCGAGAAGCGCCGCCGCCGCAAGAAGGGCGAATTCCCCGACCCGGACAAGCGTCTGTTCATCAACGACGCGGTGTGCGAAGGCTGCGGCGACTGCGGCGTGCAGTCGAACTGCCTGTCGGTCGAGCCGCTCGAGACGCCGCTCGGCCGCAAGCGCCGCATCGACCAGTCGTCGTGCAACAAGGACTATTCGTGCGTGAACGGCTTCTGCCCGAGCTTCGTGACGGTCGAAGGCGCGGCGCTGAAGAAGGCCGCTGGCGCGGCGTTCGACGAAGCGGCGCTCGCCGCGCGCGTCGACGCGCTGCCGGTGCCGGCCACGCACCTCGACGCGGCGCCGTTCGACATGCTCGTGACGGGCGTCGGCGGCACGGGCGTCGTGACGGTCGGCGCGCTGATCAGCATGGCCGCGCACCTCGAAGGCAAGAGCGCGTCGGTGCTCGACTTCATGGGCTTCGCGCAGAAGGGCGGCTCGGTGCTGTCGTTCGTGCGGATCGCGTCGAGCGACCGCTGGCTGAACCAGGTGCGCATCGATACGCAGCAGGCCGACGTGCTGCTCGCGTGCGACATGGTGGTCGGGGCGAGCGCCGAGGCGCTGCAGACGGTGCGTCACGCGCGCACGCGGATCGTCGTCAACACGCACCGGATCCCGAACGCGTCATTCGTGCAGAACCCCGACGCGAACCTGCATGCGGATGCGCTGCTCGAGAAGATGCGCCACGCGGCCGGCGACGGCTACCTGTCGAGCTGCGACGCGCAGGCGCTCGCCGCGAAGTTCCTCGGCGATTCGATCGGCGCGAACATCCTGATGCTCGGCTACGCGTGGCAGCTCGGCCTCGTGCCGGTGTCGCTCGCCGCGATGATGCGCGCGATCGAGCTGAACAACGTCGCGGTGCCGATGAACAAGCTCGCGTTCTCGATCGGCCGGATGGCGGCCGGCGACGCGGCGGGCCTCGATGCGTTGTGGAACGCACGTCACGCGGTGGCCGCCCACGTGGCGCCGGAGACGCTCGCCGAGCTGATCGCCGATCGCGAGGCGCGTCTCGACGCGTACGGCGGTGCGCGCTACGTCGAGCGCTATCGGGCACTGGTGAACGTGGCGCGCGCGAAGGGCGACGACGCGCTGACGCGCGCGGTTGCGACGACGTTCTACCGGCTGCTCGCGGTGAAGGACGAATACGAAGTCGCGCGGCTGTACACGGACGACGCATTCCGCACGGCGCTCGAAGCGCAGTTCGAAGGCGTGCCGGGGCAGACGTACCGCGTGAAGTTCAACCTGGCGCCGCCGACGGTCGCGAAGGCCGGCAGCGACGGCAGCACGCCGAAGAAGCGCGTGTTCGGCCAGTGGATGTGGCCGGTGCTCGGCATGCTCGCGCGCGTGCGCAGCCTGCGCGGCACGTGGCTCGATCCGTTCGGCCGCACGGTCGAGCGGAAGATGGAGCGCGCGCTGGCCGACGACTACGAGACCACGCTCACGCGTGCGCTCGCCGTGCTGACCGCCGGCAATGCGGCGCAGGTCGTGCAACTGGCCGACCTGCACGCGCGCGTACGCGGCTTCGGCCACGTGAAGGTGCGCAACCTGGCCGGCGTGAAGCGCACGGAACGCGAGCTCGCGCTGCAGCTCGGCATCGACGCGGCGACGAGCGCGGCCGTTCAGCACGCGCTCGACGAGATGAAGGGCGCGGGGATGCTGAAGGGGATTCCGGTCGTCGTCGCGAAGTAACGCGAACGCGCGGCGCGGCAATCGGGTGCCGCGCCACGCGACGGCTGGCGGGCGCGTCGGCTCGCGGCATCCTCGCCCGCGTCGCTCTTGCCGCCTACGCGACGCGATTGCCGGCGATGCAGCGCGAGTAGTACGCGAGACTGCGTTTCGGCAGGCGTTCCTGCGTTGCCGGGTCGACGTGGACCAGCCCGAATTTCTTCGCGAAGCCGCTCGACCATTCCCAGCTGTCCATGCCGGCCCAGCAGAACAGTCCGCCCAGGCGGACGCCCTGCCGATACGCATCGTGCGCGGCGTTCAGATAGCGCGCGAGATAGTCGATGCGCGGGCCGTCGTCGACGAAACCGCCGCTTGGCGCGGGTTCGGCGATCGCGAACCCGGTCTCGGTGACGAGGATGCGCGGTGCGCCATAGTCGCGGTGGACGCGCAGCAGCATCTCGGACATCCCGTACGGCTCGACCGGGTAGCCCATCGTCTGGATTTCGTTTGCCGGGCTGGCGGCCAGCGTGAAACCCGTGCCGCCGGCGTTGGCCTTCACGTAGAAGCAGTTGTAATACTGCACGCCGAGAAAATCCGGGTTCGCGGCGATCGTCGTCATGTCGCCCGGCCGGACGAGCGGCGCCAGCGCCGTCTGCAGCTCTGCCGGATAGCCCTTGCCGTACAGCGGATCGAGAAACGCGCGATGCCAGATCGCATCGAACTGCGCGGCGGCGGCCTGGTCGGCGGCCGAATTCGTCACCGCGAGGACGGGCCGCCCGCTGATCGTCGTGCCGATCTGCGCGGCGCCCCGCACGTTCGCGCGCACGGCCTGGAACATCAATCCCTGCGCGAGATTCTGATGGTGGATCGCGGCGAACATCGCCCCCATCGACTGCGCACGCGGCGGCGATGCGCCGTACGCGTAGCCCGACAGCGCGACGCCGTTCGGTTCGTTCAGCATCATCCAGTGCTTGACGCGATCGCCGACGCGGCGCGCCACGATCTGCGCGTAGTCGGCTAGCCGGTACGCGATGTCGCGGTCGCGGAAATCGCCGGCCCATACGGGGATGTCCCAGTGAAACAACGTCAGGTACGGCGTGAGGTTGCGCGCCAGCATCGCATCGACCATGCGGTCATAGGTGGCAAGCCCCGCTTCGCTCGGCGTGCCGGCGCCGTCCGGCTGCACGCGCGGCCATGCGGTCGAGAAACGGAACGCCCGGACGCCCGCGTTCGCGAGCAGCGACAAGTCGCCCGGGTAGCGTTGCTCGAATTCGATGCAGCGTGCGTTCGTCGAGCCGTCGGCGATCGTGCCGGGCTGGTCGGCGAACACATCCCAGTTGCTTCGGCCTCGGCCGTCTCGGCTTTCGATTTGCGGCGCGGCGGTGGCGACGCCCCACACGAAATCGTTGGCGAAGCGGGCCGATGCGTCCGCGGAGTCGATCGAATCGCCGCCGCAGGCGGACAGCATGCCGCTGCCGAGGGCGGCGGCGCCTTGTGCGAGAAAGCGTCGCCGGCTCTGGAGCGAGAGGGGTTTGATCATGGGTTCGGTCGTTTCGCGCGGAATGACGTGCGCATTTTGATTAGGAGAGCAATTAAATGGGCATGGAGCCGGGGACACTTCGCATGCATCGCATCAACGATTCCGCGCGGCCCCGGTTAGCGATGACGCGTGACGAGACCGATTTGCATGGCGTCGATCGTCTCGACGCACGAGCGGGAATCGGTATCGCGTCGGCGTGCAGAAAATAATAAGGATGTATTGTTTAATTTTTTTGAAAGCTGCTGAAGACCGCGCCGCGCATGCATCGGCCAAAACAACGAGGCCGAGCGCCGTATGACACGGGGCTCGGCCTCGGGCTGCCGGCAGGCAGGGGCTTCACACGCGGCTGCACGGTCGGCGCACCGCGCTGCCTTACTGTCAGACGATCCCTTTCTTGCGCGTCGACAGCGCGGTTTCCGACAGGTCGATCTCGCGAATCAGCTTCGTCAGCGTCTCGTCGGAAATCTTGCTGTCGCCGCGCAGCCGGTACAGCGCCGAGCGTTCCGCGCGCACGGCCGCGATCCGCATCTGCAGCTCCATCGTTTCGGCCTGCTTCGCTTCCGCGCGCGGCGTGGGGCCATCGTCGGCCAGCGCGGCGAGCCGTCGGCGGTATTGATCCATCACGCGTGCGGAGATGTCCGCGCAGCGCGCCGCGCCCGATTCGTCGAGATCGGTCGAGATCGCGTCGTGCGACGCATCGATCGCGCGGATCGCGGCCTGCGCGGCGGCCGAGCGTGCGATGCGCTCCTCGTCGCCGAGCGGGTTGCGCGACGAGCGCACGCCGCGCAGCAGCAGCGGCAGGCCGATCACCGCGACGATCAGCGAGCCGAGGATCACGGCCGACGCGATGAAGACCGCGGTGTCGCGGCCCGGCAGCGGCGCGCCGTCGGACAGCGCGACCGGGATCGACAGCACGCCGGCGAGCGTGACCGCGCCGCGCACGCCGCCGACCGTCATCACCGCGATCGTGCGCACGCCGGCCATCGTGCCGGCGAGGCCATGGCGCGCGGCGCGGCGGCTCGCGAACCAGCGCAGCAGCCACACCCATAGGAAGCGGATCGCATACAGCGCGAGCATCATCGCGCACACGTTGAAGATCATCCGGCCGACCAGCGCGTCGCTCGTATGGTGCGCGTCGACGAGCGCACGGCCGATGATGTGCGGCAGCTGCAGCCCGAGCATGATGAACACCATGCCGTTGAACACGAACTCGATCAGCGCCCACGTGCTTTCGGCGCGCACGCGCGACGCGACGGTGCTTTTGCGCGAGAAGCTCGTGTAGTTCATCATCATCCCGGCCGACACGGCCGCGAGCACGCCCGACAGGTCGAGGTGCTCGGCGAACAGGTAGGCCGCGAACGGCACCAGCAGCGTCATCACGATGCCGGGCGCCGGGTCGCCTTCCTGCTCGGCATTCAGGAAGCGCGTCGACAGCGCGCTGAACAGCCACGCGACGATCGCGCCTGTCGCGAGCCCGCCGGCCGCGACGATCACGAACGTGACCGACGCGGCGCGCAGCGAGAATACGCCCGTCAGCGCGGCCGCGATCGCGAATTTCAGCGCGACGAGGCCCGACGCGTCGTTCATCAGCGCCTCGCCTTCGAGGATGTGCATCAGTTGCGGCGGAATGCGACCCTTGCCGGCGATCCCGGACAGCGCGACCGCGTCGGTCGGCGACAGCACCGCCGCGAGCGCGAACGCGATCGGCAGCGGCAACTCGGGAATCAGCCAATGCGCGAAGTAGCCGACTGCGAGTACCGTCATGAACACGAGCCCGAACGCGAGCATCAGGATCGCGCGGCGCTGCAGGTAAAGCTCGCGTTTCGGAATCCGCCAGCCGTCCGCGAACAGCAGCGGCGGAATGAACAGCAGCATGAAGATCTCGGGGTCGAACGTGACGTGCAGGTTCAGCTTCGGCCACGCGAGCATCGCGCCGAACGCGATCTGCATCAGCGGCAGCGGCAGTTGCAACGGCAGGAGACGCGTGACGGCGCCGGACAGCGCGACGGTCAGCAGCAGGATGAGGACTGTGAAAACGATTTCCATCGAGACGGCGAATAACGCGGAATGAAACGATCGTACGGAGTGTAGCGTGTCGGCGTAACGGGTGCGCTCGAGTGGCCGGTGCGTGCGCACGGGAATGGTGCGTCGAACACGCGCCACGGTGGTGCGGCCGCCCGGCACAGCCGCATGGCGCACGGGTTGTCGGCACCTCGCACGGAGCTTGCTTGAGGGAGAGCAGCCGCCCGGCTTGCGCCGGGTCACCGAGGGTCCAACCAATGACATGGCGCGCCGTCCCGTTCGTCGTTTTCGCCGGACGCCGGACGTCGCGTTCGACTGCATCACCAGGAGGAAGGTATGACGATCGTGCAACAGGAGCGTCCGGCCGCCGCGTCGCCGTACCGGTTCGAGCGGGAGATGAGCTCGGGCTTGGAACGGCTGGCGACGCAGCACCGCGACCTGACGCTCACGACCGTGTTCCAGCCGATATTCAGCCTGTCGCACCAGCGTGCGGTGGGCTACGAGGCGCTGCTGCGCGCGCACGATGCGCTCGACCGCGCCGTGTCGCCGCTCGACGTGTTCGGCGAAGCCGCGCGCCGGGACGAACTGCTGCAGCTCGACCGGCTCGCGCAGGCGCTGCATCTGGAGAACTTCGCGCTGCTCGGCGCGGAGCGCGAGTGGCTGTTTCTCAACGTCCATCCGGGCGTGCTCACCGATCCGTTCCAGGCGGCCGCGCTGCTCGCGAACCTGAAACGGCTCGGCATGCCGCCGCGGCGCATCGTGCTCGAAGTGCTCGAACAGCGCGCGGAGGACGTCGAGCGGCTCGCGGAGGCCGTGCGCGAGTTCCGCACGCACGGCTTCCTGATCGCGCTCGACGATTTCGGCGCGGGTCACTCGAACCTCGAACGGATCTGGCAGCTGAACCCGGACATCGTGAAGCTCGACCGGATCATGCTGTCGCACGCGGCGCACCGCACGGGGCTCACCGCGATCCTGCACGGGCTCGTGACGCTGCTGCACGAGGCCGGCAAGCTGGTGCTCGTCGAAGGGATCGAGACCGAGCACGAAGCGCAGATCGCGCTGTCGTGCGAGGCCGATTTCGTGCAGGGCTACTACTTCGGCCGCCCGGCGCCGGGGCTGCCCGACAGCGCGGCCGCGACCGGCTGCATCGGCGAGCTGACCGAGCGCTTTCGTCAGCAGACCGAAGCGCGCGAGCGGCGCGACGCGCAGCGGCTCGCACCGTACCTGCGCGCGTTCGAACGGGCGGCCGAGCGCCTCGCGGGCGGCGAGCCGCTCGACGAGGTGTGCTGGAACTTCCTCGCGCTGGACGCGGCCGCACGCTGCTTCCTGCTCGACGCGCAGGGCCGGCAGTCGGGCCGCAACGTCGTGCTGCGCGCCGATCGCGCGCTCGCCGAGGCGCGCTTTTCGCCGCTGGCGGACGCGCAGGGCGCGAACTGGCTGCGCCGGCCGTATTTCCGCTCGGCGATCGCCGAACCGGGGCGCGTGCAGGTCACGCGGCCGTACCTGTCGATCAACGAGGCGCAGCCGTGCGTGACGCTGTCGGTGGCCGTGCGCGTCGGCGATGCGCAGCGCGTGCTGTGCGGCGATATCGACTGGATCGACGAGGACGCGCAAGCGGCGTAGCGGCACACGGTCGGGATGCGGCGACCCACGGCGCGGGGGCGGCCGTTGCGTTCGCCGCGCGCTTCCCCGACAATGGCGCGACCGCGGCCGTCGTGACCGCGCGCGCCGTCCCGGGGGCCACCATGGCGGCGAATATAAAAGGAAAACGCCATGAAGCGACCGATTTCGCTGACCATCCTCGCGTGGATCATCATCGTGACCAACGCGATCACCTGCGTCTATACGCCGTTCTCGATCGGCATGCCGACCACCCAGGCGCTGATGTCGCACTACCTGCTGCCCGTGTGGGCGACGTTCGGCATCAGCATGATCGTCGAGGCCGCGAATGTCGTGATCGGCATCGCGATCCTCAAGGGGCGCGAATGGTCGCGCAACGCCTATATCGTGACGTTCGTGTTCGGCATCGCGTTCTCGTTGATCAACATGCCGGCGTCGATGCTCGCAGTGCTGATCCCGGGCGTCCTGCTGTTCGCGGTGTTCGTCTACCTGCTGTTCCGGCGCCCGGCGACCGCGTATTTCCGGCAGGCCGTTGCGTGAGCGTCGTGCGCAACGCGCTGGCGATCGTGCTGTTCTCGATCGCCGGCTTCTGCGTGATCGCCGCGCAGATGGTCGCGTTCATGAAGGTCGGTCAGGCGGGCGCGACGACCGTATTCGTCGCCGTGCTGTTCGCGGTGTCGGCCGTGCTGCTCGCCGCGGGCATGTTTGCCGGCGCATTCCGGCCGCGTGCGCGCGGCGCGGGCATCGTGCTGCTCGTCGCGGCCGCGACCACCGCCTTCGGGATGATCGGCTGGGCGATGCTCGTGCTCACGCCGGCGATCGTCGACGTGATGCAGCAGCAGGGCGCGTACTTCAACGCGCGCATGTTCCGGTTCGTACCCGGCACCGCCGTCACGGCGTTGTCCGCGCTCGTCGGCGTCTGGCTCGTGCGGCGCGGCTGACGTACCGGGCTGAAATGCGCGGCTGAAGTCTGCGGCGGCCGGCACGCTGGCGTCCGTCGCGCGGCTCGGCTAGGATGCGCGAATTGTCCAGACGATTCGCGGGCCGCCCATGAACCGACATGCCGCTTCTCCCATTCTCCTCGAAGTGATCGCCACGACCGTCGGCGATGCGAAGGTCGCCGCCCGCGCGGGCGCCGACCGCCTAGAACTCGTGACCGCGATCACCGAAGGCGGGCTGACGCCGAGCGTCGGCCTGATCGAGGCCGTCGTGGCCGCCGTGCCGATTCCCGTCAACGTGATCGTGCGTCCGCACAGCCGCTCGTTCGTCTATGACGCCGACGACCTGCGCGTGATCGAGCGCGACGTGCGCGCGGCAGTCGCGGCCGGCGCGAACGGCGTCGTGTTCGGCGCGCTCGATCCGCGCGGCGACGTCGATCTCGGCGCGCTCGCCCGGATCGCGGCCGCCGCCGACGGGCGCGCGCTCACGTTCCACCGCGCGTTCGACGTCGCGCGCGATCTGAACGCCGCGTTCGACGCGCTGCTGCGCGTGCCGGCCGTCACGTCCGTGCTGACGTCGGGTGGCCATCCGTCGGTGCTCGACGCGGTCGCGACGATCACGCGGCTCGTGCGGCAGGCGGCGGGCACGACCTGCAGGGTGCTGGCCGGCTCCGGGCTCACGATCGACGCGGTCGGCGATTTCGTGCGCGCGACCGGCGTGCGCGCGGTGCATTTCGGTTCGGGCGTGCGGCCGCGCGGCGAGGTGCTCGCGCCCGTCGACGCGCTGCACGTCGAGCGCGTGCGCGCGGCGCTCGACGGCGCGGCGTCGCACGTGTGACGTACGTTCCAACACCGCACGACACAAACACGACACGACATCATCGGGGAGAGCGGGCCACATGACGGACGCCACGCACGACACGCACGACGGCGCGGACGACGATGCCGCGCCCGGCTGGGACGCGATCGACGCCGCGCTCGCGCGCCTTTATCCGGGGCAGGAGCCGAAGCACTACGGCACGCTGGTCAAGTGGCGGCTCGGCGGCCCCGATCCGCTCGACGGGATCAGCGTGTGGCGGCGCGCGGCGCCCGTGCCGCACTGGCATTTCGTCACGTACGGGCTGAGCGAGCTGTATGCGAAGGAGTCGGACGATCCGGCCGTCAGCGGCTTCGGCTTCGAGCTGACGATGCGCGTCGCGTGCGTGGCTGGCGACGACGAGCCGCCGCGCTGGGTGTTCAGCTTCCTGCAGAATCTCGCGCGCTACGTGTTCCAGAGCGGCAACGCGTTCGACGACGGCCACTGGATGACGGCCAACGGCCCGATCGCGCTCGATACCGATACGGCGCTCTGTTCGATGGGCTTCGCGTTCGATCCGGAGCTGCCGGCGATCGACACGCCGCACGGCCGTCTCGCGTTCCTGCAGGTCGTCGGGCTGACGCTCGACGAGGAACGCGCCGCGAAGCGCTGGCGCACGCGTGCGCTGCTCGACACGCTGCTGCCGCACATGCCGCTGTGGGTGACCGATCTCGTCCGCGCGTCGCTGCTCGAACGCGCGGACGTGCGCGAGCAGGTCGACGCGGGCACGCAGCGCGACGGCTCGGCGAGCGGTTACCTGTTCACCGACGTGCTCGGTTGGGGCACCCGCAAGCGGCTGCTGCGCGCGCCGGTGATCGAGATCACCGTCGGCGCGCGGCAGGTCGACGAACTCGTCACGCTACTGCCGCTGCGGCTGCCGTTCGACCGGCCGTTTCGCCTCGTCGGTCACGACGGCGCGGTGCGGTTCGTGCGCGGCGACGCGAACGGCGTGAGCGACGAAGACGGCACGCTGACGCTGCGGCTCACCGACGCGACGGTGCAGGCGCTGGCGCGCACGCTGAAGCCGCGCGCCGGCGAGTATGCGATCGACGGGCTCGACGGCGTGCGCTGGCGGGTCGAGCCGACGGTGATCCGCGACGCGCAGGGCCATCCGGTGCAGACGATCGGCTAGGGCCGGCGCCGAGCCGCGGCGCGTCACGTGTTGCGCACGAACCAGGTCCGCTTCGCGGTGCCGAGCAGCGCGCGATAGACGAGCCACGACACGACGAAGGTGGCCGGCGCCGACAGCGACGCGGCGAACCCGGTCGCCTGGTTCAGCGCGAGCCCCGCGAACGCGCCCGCGAACCACGCGGTCAGGCCGCCCGGATTGAACACCGGCACGTGCGCGTCGCGGCATTCGACGTCGTCGCCGACGAGCTGCCCGTAGCGCGCCGACAGGATGTGCGCGAGCGCGACGCCGACCCACGCGACGACGAAGATGCCCTGGTACGCGAGCGCTTGCAGGATCCGCGAGAAGATGTCGGCCATCATCAGCGCATAGACGACCGCGCCGACCACGACCGCCCACACGAATTTCGGCGCGCGCAGCCCCGCGACCTTCTGGAAGAACGCCTGCATGTTGACGGTCGCGAGGTAGTAGTTCGCGGTATTGATGCGCGACTGCGTGACCCACACGAACAGCAGCCCCCACACGCCCATCAGCTTCAGCAGCGCGAGCACGACCGACACTTCCGACAGCGTGCCGAGCCCGGGAATCGTGCTGACGAGATAGATGCCGGCCGCGCCGTTGACGAGGAACGTGACGAGGTAGAACGGCATCCCGAAGTTGAAGCGGCCGTGATAGCGGGCGTCGGCCTTGCGGCCGAAGCGCGCGTAGTCGAACGTGAACATCATCAGCACCCATACGCCCATGTAGTAGACGAAGCACTGCCACCAGCCGCCGGCCGGGGCGCCGCCCGCCGGCCCGAAATCGAGCCACGCGGCGTGATAGCCGTACTCGGCCGTCGCGAGCCCGACCGCTGCGAGCAACCCGAACAGGTAGAACGGCAGCAGCACGCCGTTGAACTTGTCGAGCCAGTGCTGCACGCTGCCGAACACGAGCGGCACGCTGTAGCAGACGACGATCAGCGCGGCCCACTTGTAGTCGAGCGCCGGAAACTGATGATGCGCGGCGACCGCGATCACCGAGCCCTCGAACACCGCGTAGTAGATCGCCGTCGCGAAGAAGATCAGCGTCGCGAGCGCCGCGCCCGCGCTGCCGAACAGCACGCGCGAGAACAGCGCGACCGACAGGCCGGTACGGATCGCGTAGCGGCTGATGATCGAATTGACGATGCCGTACGAGACGACCGACAGCGCCATCCCGATCAGCGCGTTGCGCGCGCCGTAGGTGAGCGCGAGCGTCGCACCGACGACGATGTAGAACACCGCGCTGCAGACGGCCCACCACGCCATCGTCAGCGCAAAGGGCGGCATGCGTGCGTGATCGGGAATGGCGAGCGTCGACAGGTCGAGATCCTCGTCGGTGCGGGCCTGAGCCAGGTTGGCCATGAGCGTGCTCCTCGATGAGCGAAACAGCGGACGACGTCTGGGCCGCGGCCCATGCGAGCCGCGGGGTTGCCCCGACGTCGGGGCGGGCAACCGGTCCGGCGAAAACGGCGCGCAGGCGTCCCCGCCGCGCCGCGCGCGGCCGCACGGACGGGAAACGGAAGCGAAGGATGAAAGCGGAGGGCGGCGCACGGCGCCCGGCGCGACGGCCGGGCGCGTGGCGCTCAGTCCTTCAGTACGGCGCGCAGCAGCGCGAGGCGCCGCTGGTACTCGCGGCGCGCGGCGAGCGCGTCGGCCATCGTCACGCGCACGAAGCGCGCGCGATGGTTCGGCTGCATCTGGCCGATCAGGTCCATGTCGGCGCTGATGACCGTGCCTATCGTCGCGTAGCCGCCGCCCGACACCGCATCGCGATGCAGGATGATCGGCTCGACC
Source organism: Burkholderia sola (assembly GCF_905400185.1). Taxonomy (NCBI): domain Bacteria; kingdom Pseudomonadati; phylum Pseudomonadota; class Betaproteobacteria; order Burkholderiales; family Burkholderiaceae; genus Burkholderia; species Burkholderia sola. Next base: position 3,308,835 of record NZ_FR989675.1, on the reverse strand, counting down.
CCGGCCGGCACCTGGATCGAGCCGATCGGATAGCACGCGTCGACGATGTTCGACGGATCGGCCCCGGCGCCGAACGGCTGCTCGCGCGGCCGGAACTGCAGCGGCCGGCCGTTCTTGTAGCGGTAGCCGATGCGGTCCGCCTCGGGCGCGACCGTCCATTCGTCATCGAAGAACGTGTGCGCCGACGCGTCGGTGAGCCGGTAGTGGTACAGCCCCGGCAGCACGCGCAGTTCGACCTGGCTGTCCAGCGGCCGGCTGACCGACGCCGGCAGTTCGCGCCCTTCGCGAAGCGTGCCGCGCGCCGCGCCGATCGGCAAACGGTCGCCTTTCTGCAGGCGCCGGCCCGCGTGGCCGCCGATCGCGCCGAGCGTGTAGGTCGAGCGGCTGCCGAGCACGACCGGCACGTCGATGCCACCCGCGACGGCCAGGTACGCGCGGGCGCCGCCCTTCACGTAGGCGAACGACAGCACGCTGCCCGCGCGAATCCACAGCGCGACGTTGCAGCGCTGCCCGACGCCGTCGATCTTCGGGGTCATCTCGGCGCCCGTGACGGCGACCAGCGCGTCCGCATGGAACAGCAGCTCCGGGCCGAGCAGCGTGCATTCGAGCACGGCCGCCTGTTCCGGATTGCCGACCAGCAGGTTCGCCGCGCGCGACGCGTACTGGTCGAGCGAGCCCGACGGCGGGATGCCGACGTGGTAGTAGCCTTGCCGGCCCGTATCCTGGACCGACGTCGCGAGGCCGGGTTTCACGACCTCGATCAGGTTGTGCGCGTCAGCGGGCATGCAGCACCTCGACGAGAGAACGGTTGACCGCATCGGGATCGCGCCGGAACGCGTCGAGCGAGAATTTCACGGGGCGCACGCGCAGCGAGAAGGCACCCGCTTCGACGGCCGCCACCGCGGCGTCATAGGCGTCGCGATCGATCGGCTGGAACTTCACGATGTCGCCGGGCCGGAAGAACACCATGAAATCGCGCAGGTAGTCGAGCCGCTGCGCGGGATCGAAGATCGGCGCCGGCGTCACGCCGAACATCTGGTAGCCGCCCGCGCCGCGCACCGAGTAGATGCAACCGAAGCAGCCGCCGTGGCCGACCGTCAGCTTCGGCGTGTCGGTGCGCGGCCGCAGGTATTTCGGTACTTCGAGCTGGCGTGCGCGCTCGACCATCTGGTACATGAACGGCAGGCCCGCGACGAAGCCGACCATCGACACGAACCACGGCGAGCCCGAGTGCGCGGCGATGAAGTCGTCGACGTCGCGCTTGCCGTTGATCCGCGCCGCATATTCGAGGTCGGTCGACGACGGGTCCTGGTGACGCTCGCGAAACCGCATCAGCGTCTCGTGCGTCCACGGGTCGTTGTACAGCACCGGCACCTCGACGATGCGCGTATCGAGTTCGAGCGGCGCGTCGCCGACCTCGGCCTCGATCGCCTTGAGCAGCGCGACGAGCGTGTCGGGCTCGATCACGTCCGGGTCGTAGCGCACCTGGTAGGACGCGTTCGCCGGACAGATCTCGGTAATGCCCGGCACCGCGCGCCGCTGCAATTCGCGCGTGATCGCCGTGCCCTTGAAGAAGGCGTCGAGCGACATCGCCTCGCTGATCTCGACGAACACGAATTCGTCGCCGCCGAACGTATAACGGGTCGTCACAGGGCCTCCCCGACGCGCGCGGCGTCCGCAGTTTCGTGCTGCCGGGCGGCGGCCGTCGCGGCCTCGCGCCATGACGGCATCCACGCTTCGAGAAAATTCGTGTGATAGCGGCCCGCGCGCACGTCGTCGTCCGCGAGCAGCGCGACGTGCAGCGGCGCGGTGGTCTTCAGGCCGCCGACCTGCAGCTCGCCGAGCGCGCGAGACAGACGCCGCAATGCGGCCGCGCGGCTCTCGTCGTGCACGATCAGCTTCGCGAGCAGCGAATCATAGAACGGCGGCACGACGTAGCCCGGGTAGAGCAGCGAATCGACGCGCACGCCGGGCCCGGTCGGCCACACCAGTGCGTCGATCCGGCCCGGATTCGGGCGGAAATCCTGCAGCGGATCTTCCGCGTTGATCCGGCATTCGAGCGCGGCGCCGCGCATCGCGATGTCGGCCTGCGCGAACCGCAGCCGCTCGCCGTCGGCGATGCGCAGCGTTTCGCGCACGAGATCGATGCCGGTGATCGCCTCGGTCACCGGATGCTCGACCTGGATGCGCGTGTTCATCTCGATGAAGTAGAACTCGCCGCGCGCATCGTCGAACAGGTATTCGAGCGTGCCCGCGCTGCGGTAGCCGACCTCGCGCGCGAGCCGCGTGGCCGACGCGCACAGCGCGTCGCGCTGCGCCGGCGTGAGCGACGGCGACGGCGCTTCCTCGAGGATCTTCTGGCGGCGCCGCTGCAGCGAGCATTCGCGCTCGAACAGGTGGACGACGTCGCGGCCGTCGCCGAGCACCTGCACCTCGATGTGCCGCGCCCGCGCGATGAAGCGTTCGAGATAGACGCCGCCGTCGCCGAACGCGGCCTGCGCCTCGCGCTGCGCGAGCGGCAGTTCGGCGTCGAGCTGCGCGGCGTCGTGCGCGACGCGGATGCCGCGCCCGCCGCCGCCCGCGGCCGCCTTGATCATGATCGGATAGCCGATGCGCGCGGCGACCGCGCGGGCCGCGTCGAGCGACTGGACGACGCCGTCGCTGCCGGGCACGGTCGGCACGTTCGCGCGCCGCGCGGTGTCGCGGGCGCGCGCCTTGTCGCCCATCGTCGCGATCACCTGCGCGTCCGGGCCGACGAAGATCAGCCCGGCCGCCTCGACCTGCGCGGCGAAGGCCGCGTTCTCGGACAGGAAGCCGTAGCCCGGATGGATCGCGTCCGCGCCGCATTGCCGCGCGGCGTCGAGGATCGCGGCCGGATTCAGATAGCTCTTCGCCGCATGCGACGACCCGATGTGGATCGCTTCGTCGGCCATGCGCGCGGCGAGGCTGTCGCGGTCCGCGTCGCTGACCACGGCGACCGCACGCATGCCGAGCTCGCGTGCCGCGCGGATCACGCGCACCGCGATTTCGCCGCGGTTCGCGACCAGCACGGTCTTGATCCGCGACGGTCGATAGAAGGTGTCGGGGGCGTTTGCCGGCTTCATCGCATCACCCCTCGATCCGCATCAGCACCTGGCCGGCGTCGACCGGCTCGCCATCGTCGACGAGCAGCTCGACGACGCGGCCCGCCGCATCGGCTTCGATCTCGGTGAACTGCTTCATCACTTCGACGAGGCCGACCACCGCGCCGGCCGCGACCGTCGCATTCACCGCGACGTAGTAGTCCGCCTCGGGCGACGGGCGTCGGTAGAACGTGCCCGGCAGCGGGCTGACGATGTCGTGCAATGCCATCTTGCGTCTCCTTGAATCGGGTTCAGTGATGAGCGGCGAGCGGTTGCGGGCCGGCGGTCCGGATGCCTTCGCGGACCAGCGCGTCGCGCGTTTCGCGCACGAGTTCGAGCGCGCCGGGCGTGTCGCTGTGGATGCAGACCGAATCGAAATCGATGTCGATGTCGTCGCCGTCGATCGTGCGCACCTTGCCGTCGATGCACGCACGCAGCACCTTGTCGGCCACCTGCTGCGGGTCGGGGCGCCCGACGCGGCGCGTGAACACGATGGAGCCGCTGCGGTCGTAGTCGCGATCGGCGTAGAACTCGCGGATCACCGGCTGTTCGTACTCCCGCGCCACGCGATACGTGACCGACGCTTCCATGCAGTACAGCCACAGGCCGGGATCGACGCGCTGCAGCGTCTCGATCAGCAGCCGCGAGAACGCCTCGTTGGCCGCCGCGTGCATGTAGAGCGCGCCGTGCGGCTTGACGTGCTGCAGGCCCACGCCGTTGAGCCGCGCGAACTCGCGCAGCGCGCCGAGCTGATACAGGATGTCGTGGACGAGCGCCTGCGGCGTTTCGGTGATCGTGCGGCGACCGAAGCCCGCCAGATCGCGAAAGCCCGGATGCGCGCCGATCCCGACGCCGGCGTCGCGCGCGAGCTGCACCGTGCGCGCCATGATGTTCGGGTCGCCGGCATGAAAACCGGTGGCGATGTTCGCCGAGCTGATGAGCGGCATGATCTGCTCGTCGACGCCGTCGCCGATCGTCCACGGGCCGAAACCTTCGCCCATGTCCGAATTCAGGTCGACACTGTGCTTCCTCATACGGTTCGTTCCTCCAGGTTCTCCGGTTTCGCGTGCGCTGCAGCGCGTGTCGACACCGTGTTGAACGCAGGTTAGCCGTGCGGGGTGCGTCAAAATAGTTCTATTTTTATATGCGAGCGTATCGATTTTTCAGATATCGCCGAAAGCGGCCGCCCGGCGTCGCGGCAGGCGGATGCGCGCGGGTCGGGCGGGCCCGGATTGCCGCGAAACGGACGGTTGATATGATGGTTGCCATGCCCCCATCAGTTTTCCACCGCGCATGGCCCTGACGCTCAGACAGCTCAAGTACTTCGTCGCGACCGCCGAGCTCGGACAGATCTCGCAGGCCGCGATCCAGCTCACCATCTCGCAGTCGGCCGTGACGAGCGCGATCAAGGAACTGGAGGACAGTCTCGGCACGCAGCTGTTCGTGCGCACGTCGGCGGGCGTGACGCTGACCGATACCGGGCGGCGTTTTCTCAATCACGCGTACACGATCCTGTCGTCGGTCGACGAGGCGATGCGGATCCCGAATCTCGAAAGCACGCTGACCGGCACGCTCGCGATCGCCGCGAGCTACACGGTGCTCGGCTACTTCCTGCCGCATCACGTGCTGCGGCTCAATACGCTCTATCCGCGCCTGACGATCCACCTGCACGAGCTGAACCGCGAGTCGATCGAGGAAGGGCTGATCGCGGGCCGCTACGACATGGCCGTGCTGCTCACGTCGAACGTGTCGAATCCGGAGCTCGTGCTGGAGCCGGTGATCCATTCGGTGCGCAGGCTGTGGGTCGGCGCGCATCATCCGCTGCTGCGGCGCGAGAGCGTCACGTTCGCGGAGGTCGCGCACGAGCCGTTCGTGATGCTGACGGTGGACGAGGCCGGGCAGACCGCGCTGCGTTACTGGAACGAGACGCCGTACCGGCCGAACGTGATCCTGCGCACCTCGTCGGTCGAGGCGGTGCGCAGCATGGTCGCGAACGGCAGCGGCGTCGCGATCCTGTCCGACATGGTGTATCGCCCGTGGTCGCTCGAAGGGCGGCGCATCGAGACGATCGTGCTGCGCGACCCGGTGCCGCCGATGAGCGTCGGCCTCGCGTGGCGCAAGAACATCGAGCTGAGTCCCGCGATGCACGCGGTGCGCGACTATTTCCGGCACACGTTCATGGAGCCGCGCGCACTGGGTGGCGCGACCTGAACCGTGCGCGCGGGCGTGAAAAAGCCGGGGCGCGCCCCGGCTTTTCGTCGGCGGGCGCGGCGCGCCGGCCGTTGCCGCTTACGCGTTGTCCGCCAGCGCGTCGGCCTGGCTCGCGCGGATGCCGAGGCGCTCGAACAGCGCGCGGTCGCGCTGCGTCTGCGGGTTGCTCGTCGTCAGCAACTGGTCGCCGTAGAACATCGAGTTCGCGCCCGCGAGGAAGCACATCGCCTGCATCGCGTCGTCGAGCTGCTCGCGCCCGGCCGACAGGCGCACGACGGCCTTCGGCATCGTGATGCGCGCGACCGCGATCGTGCGCACGAACTCGAACGGGTCGAGCGGCGCGGTGCCTTCGAGCGGCGTGCCTTCGATCGCGACGAGGTTGTTGATCGGCACCGATTCCGGATACGGGTTCAGGTTCGCGAGCTGCGAGATCAGGCCCGCGCGTTCGCGGCGCGATTCGCCCATCCCGATGATGCCGCCGCAGCACACGTTGATGCCCGCGTCGCGCACGCGGTCGAGCGTGTCGAGGCGATCCTGGTACGTGCGCGTCGAGATCACCTGGCCGTAGAACTCCGGCGACGTGTCGAGGTTGTGGTTGTAGTAGTCGAGGCCCGCGTCGGCGAGCTGCCGAGCCTGTTCGTCTTCGAGCATGCCGAGCGTCATGCAGGTCTCGAGGCCGAGCTCCTTCACGCCGCGCACCATCTCGGTCAGCGCCGGCATGTGGCGCTCCTTCGGATTGCGCCACGCGGCGCCCATGCAGAAGCGGCTCGCGCCGTTCGCCTTCGCCGCGCGCGCGGCGTCGAGCACCGTGTCGACGTCCATCAGCTTCTCGGCCTTCAGGCCCGTGTCGTGATGCGACGACTGCGAGCAGTAGCCGCAATCTTCCTCGCAGCCGCCCGTCTTGATCGACAGCAGCGTCGACAGCTGCACCGCGTTCGCGTCGAAGTGCTCGCGATGCACCTGCTGCGCGCGGAACATCAGGTCGTTGAACGGCAGCGCGAACAGCGCGACGACGTCGGCGACGCGCCAGCGCTGCGGGGCCGGCGCAGCCACGGGAATCGCGTCGGGTTGCACGGTGGCGGTCTGGGCTTGGGTCATTTCGTTTTCCTGTCCTGGCGGGATGGGGGATCGGTTGGGTCAAGGCCGCGCGGTGCGCAGCGACTCGACGAGCGCGGCGATGTCGAGCATCGCCGCGGCGGATTCGGGGGCGGCCGGCGTCATGTGGGCGATGCGGCCGATGAGCGGCGCGCGGTGCTCGCGCGCGAGCCAGTCGCGAATCGTCGCGACGTTCTCGTCGGCGAACGACATGGCCGGGTCGACATGGTTCGCGACCCAGCCCGCGAGCGCGAGGCCGCGCTGGCGAATCGCATCGGCCGTCAGCAACGCGTGGCTGATGCAGCCGAGCCGGACGCCGACGACGAGCACGACGGGCAGGCCGAGCGCGACCGCGAGATCGGCGGTGTCCTGCGTGTCGTTCAGCGGCACGCGAAAGCCGCCGACGCCTTCGACGACGACGACGTCCGCGCGCGTCAGCGCTTCGCGATGGCACGCGACGATCGTGTCGAGGTCGAGCGTCACGCCTTCCTGCGCGGCGACGATATGCGGCGCGGCCGGCGCCTTCAGCAGGAACGGCGTGCGCAGCTCGGGCGGCAGCACGACGTTCGCGGCCGCGTCGAGCTGGTCCGCGTCCTCGTTGCGCCACACGCCGTCGCGTTCGTACGCGCCGGCCGCGACCGGCTTCAGCGCGGCCGCGCGCAGGCCATGCCGTGCGAAGCCGTGCAGCATCGCGGCCGACACGAAGGTCTTGCCGATTTCGGTGTCGGTGCCGGTGACGAAGACGGACAGCGGGGCGGCGGTCATGCCGCGGCCTCCTCGCTGGCCTGGATCAACGCGGCTTCGAGCCGAGCAAGATCGTCGAACGAATGCGCGGCCGACAGCGACACGCGCAGCCGCGACGTGCCGGCCGGCACCGTCGGCGGCCGGATCGCCGGCACCCACAGGCCGTGCGCGTCGAGCGCGCGCATCGCCGCGAGCGTCGCGTCGTTGCTGCCGACCACGAGCGGCTGCACGGCCGTGTGCGAATCGACCGGCTGCCAGCGCGTATTGCGCAGCAGCGCGCGCGTGCGGCCGATCAGCGCGGCGAGGTGCGCGCGGCGCGCGTCGCCTTCGTTGCCCGCGATCACCTTCAGGCTTGCCGATACCGCATGCGCGACGGCCGGCGGCGCGGCCGTCGTGAAGATGTAGCTGCGCGCGCGCTGGATCAGCCATTCGATCACGGTCTCATGCGCGATCACGAACGCGCCTGCGACACCGGCCGCCTTGCCGAGCGTGCCGACGTACACCAGATGCGGCGAACGCAGCGCGGCGGCCGCGAGCGCGCCGCGACCCTGCGGGCCGAGCACGCCGAAGCCGTGTGCGTCGTCGACGACGAGCCACGCGCCGTGGCGCTCGGCCAGCGCGACAAGCTCGGCAAGCGGCGCGAGGTCGCCGTCCATGCTGAATACGGTGTCGCTGACGATCAGCTTCGTTTCCGCATCCGATGCGTCGAGCAGCGCGGCGAGCGCGGCCATGTCCGCATGCGGATAGACCTGCACGTTCGCGCGCGACAGCCGCATGCCGTCGATCAGCGACGCGTGGTTCAGTGCGTCGGAGAAGATCGTCGCGCTCTTGCCGGCCAACGCCGTCATCGCCGCGAGGTTCGCCATGTAGCCGGTGCTGAAGTACAGCGCGCGCGGCGCATCGGAGAAGCCGCCCGCGAAGCCGGCGAGTTCGTCTTCCAGTTTGGCGTGCGCGCGCGAATGGCCGCCGAGCAGGTGCGAGCCGCCGCTGCCGGAGCCGTAGCGCTGCGCGCCTTCCGCGAACGCGGCGACGAGCGCCGGATGCGCGGCGAGGCCGAGGTAGTCGTTGCTCGCGAAGCCGACGATCTCGCGGCCGTTCACGGTCATGCGCGCGTCGCACGCGGTGTCGGCGATGCGGCGCACGCGGCGCAGCCCTTGCGCGTCGAGGTCGGCGAGGCCGCGTTGCAGGGTGTCGAGCAGGCTCATCGGCCGAGGTCCTCCAGCGTCGCGTCGAGCGTGTCGCGCGTGCGCTGCGCGAGCCACGCGATGTCGTCGTCATTCATCACGTACGGCGGCATCAGGTACACGGTCGTGCCGATCGGGCGCAGCAGCAGCTCGCGTTCGAGCGCGTGTTCGAAGAAGCGCCGCGAGAAGCCGCGCGCCGCGTCGCCGTCGAGCGCGACGTCGAACGCGAACAGCGTGCCGCGCTCGCGCAGATGGCGCACTTGGCGGTGCGCGTCGAGCGGCGCGAGCGCCGCGCGCAGCGTCGCCGATTTGCGCGCGTTGCTCGCGAGCACGTCGTCGCGCGCGAACAGGTCGAGCGTCGCGACTGCAGCGCGGCACGCGAGCGGATTGCCGGTGTACGAATGCGAGTGCAGGAAGCCGCGCGTCGTGTCGTCGTCGTAGAACGCCGCGAACACGTCGTCGCGCGTGAGCACCAGCGACAGCGGCAGGTAGCCGCCGCTGATCCCTTTCGACAGGCACATGAAATCGGGCCAGACGCCGGCCTGCTCGCACGCGAAGAAGGTGCCGGTGCGCCCGCACCCGACCGCGATCTCGTCGGCGATCAGGTGCACGCCGAATTCGTCGCACAGCGCGCGCAGCCCGCGCACGTACGACGGATCGTGCATCGCCATGCCGGCCGCGCACTGCACGAGCGGCTCGACGATCAGCGCGGCGATCCGGTCGCCGCGTTCGGCGAACAGGCGCCGCACGTCCGCGAGCGCGCGGCCCGCGACGTCGGCGGCCGTCTCGCCCGGCAGCGCGCCGCGCGCGTCGGGCGACGCGACCACGTGCGCGTGGCGGATCAGCGGGTCATACGCATCCTTGAACAGCGCGACGTCGGTCACGCCGAGCGCGCCGATCGTCTCGCCGTGATAGCTGTTCGCGACGCAGACGAATTCCTGCTTGTTCGCGCGGCCGCGGTTGCGCCACGCGTGGAAGCTCATCTTCAGCGCGATCTCGACGGCCGACGCGCCGTCCGACGCGAAGAACGCATGACCCAGCGTGCGCGCGGTCAGCGCATGCAGGCGTTCGGCGAGCTCGATCGCCGGTTCGTGCGTGCAGCCGGCGAGCATCGCGTGCTCGAGCGTGTCGAGCTGGTCCTTCAGCGCCGCGTTGATGTCCGGGTTCGCATGGCCGAACAGGTTGACCCACCACGAGCTGATCGCGTCGAAGTAACGGCGGCCGTCACGGTCGACCAGCCACACGCCCGCGCCGCGCGCGACGGGGACGAGCGGCAGGCGCTCGTGGTGCTTCATCTGGGTGCAGGGATGCCAGACCGCGCGCAGGCTGCGCGCGACCCAGTCGTCGGTGGCTGGCGTACTCAAGGCGACTCCGGGGGTAAAACGACCGCGCGGCATCGACGGGATGCCGCGCGGCGGGATACGAAACGCGCAGAGATTAGCGTGTTCCGCCGCGCGTTGCACTAGCGGTTACAAACGCCGCACAGCCTTGCTGGGCGGGAGTTAGACGCAGTTCGGAGGGGCTCGGAACGGAACGCGGCGGATCGGGCGAAATGCGCGCAGATGACGACGTTCGAGTGACGCCCCCGACAGAAAAAATCGCTGGGCGAGGGGCGGCCGGGTGGCGAAATATGGGGAACGATGATGGTGCGGGTTTGGCGGCGACGAGGGGCGGTCTTGCTTCGTGCATCGTCAGTTCGACAGGGGCGCGGAAGGCCCGGACGGCTGGACGAGATCTGGCGCGAATTCAAGTCGATTGCTCGTAAAAACGAGCATTACGCGGCGCGTGCTCGATTTGACGAGCATGCGGCGGAGCACCGCGATGATCTTGAATCGACGGTGCGCAAAGGGGAAGCGAGAGGAACGACAGCCGAGCGTCAGCGCGAAGCCAGCGCGCGCGTATCGGTATCGCGGGTGCGATCGTCGCCGTTGTCGGCCGTCTGCGTCGTGTTGGCGTTCCACACGACGCGGTCGTTGACCGCATACAGCCGGCACGCGCCGGCGCCTTGCTTCGCGCAGTTGTCGAGCGCGAGCGCCATCGGGTCGTCGCCGCCTTCGGCCCACGACCACGCGCCTTCCGACGACACCGCGAACGCGCGGCTCGGATGCTGGTTCAGGAAGCGGCGATAGCCTTCGCGGCCGGCTTCGTCGACGTACGGCACCGCGTTGACCGCATCGATCGACGCGTAGCCGGTGGCCTTCGGCTCGTGCGGGTCCGCGACCGCATAGCGCACCGCGGTCGGCAGGTTCAGTTCGGCGAGGAATGCGTTCACGGCCGGCCACCACACGGGCACGCCGTCGCGATCGACGATCAGCCGGTGCGCATCGTCCTTGTAGCGGCCGAAATCGATGAAGCGGGCCTGCGTGCCGTGCGACACGTATGCATCGTGCATCTGCGCGACCAGCGCGGGCGTCCACACCGAATCGTTGTCGCCGTACAGCCACAGCGACCGCACGGCCGTATGCGCGCCGTAGTGGTCGAACGCGTCGACGAGGTTGCGCTGCCAGCCGTCGCACAGGTCCTGGCGCAGCCCGCCGGAGAAGTTGATGATGCCGCGCACGCCGGCCGCGGCTTCGGTGCCGTACGCGACCGACGCGAGCCCGCCGTGCGACGTGCCGGCGACGACGATGCGCGACGCATCGACGTACGGCTGGCGCGACATGTAGCGCACCGTCGCATCGACGTCGGCGGCCTGCGCGAGGCCGTTCTTGCCGACGTTGCAGCCTTCCTGCTGGTACGTGCCGTCGGAACCGGCGAAGCCCTGGCGATTCGGCGCGATCACCGCATAGCCGCGGCGCACGAATTCGCGCGCGAACGCGAGCGGCCGGCTGCGCGGCTGCAGATGGAGATCGCCGGTATTTTTGCCGTGGTTGAAGACGACGAGCGGGAACGGGCCGGGGCCGTTCGGCTTGAACAGCGTGGCCTCGAGCGTGATGGCGCCCGACGCATCGGCCGGAATGCGAAGGATCTGCTCGTTGAGATCGGCGGCGACCTGCGGCAGGTTCGAGTCGGCGTAGTCGAAATGCTCGGCATGAGCGAGCGACCCGCTGGCGCCCGCACCCGTATTGGCGCTCGGCAGCGTACCGGCCTGAGCGGCCGACAGCGCACACGCCGCCATCCATCCCACCAATACCTTGCTGAACGCCATCCGTAAGCCCTGCCATGCAACATGACCAAGTCGAGCCCATCGTAGCCCGACAAAATCAGGTTGTGCAATGCGGGAATTACCCGGCGTCTGACATGGCAACTATTTGTCAGCGTTCACTTACTTCGCCGTCGACATAGCGCCAGAATCCCTGCTCGTCGCGCTCGAAACGGCTCGTCTCGTGCAGCCGGTAAGCGCGTCCGCCGACCTTGTAGCGCGCCACGAATTCGACCTCCGCGTGCCGGTCGTCGAGCGGTACGTGCCGTTTGACCGCGAGGCCGAGCCAGCGCGGCGCGTCCGGCGCGTCAGGGTCGGTGTCGAGATCGGGCGGGCAGGTGCGCGCGGCCCATGTCGCGCGCAGGTAATCGGTCGCGCCGAGCACGTACGCGCTGTACCGCGAGCGCATCAATTCGAGTGCGGTCGGGGCGGCTTCGCCGCCGTCGATGAAGCGGCCGCAGCAGGCCGCGTAGCGCGGTGCCGGCGCGTTGCCGGCGGGCGCGGGGGATGCGCCGCCGCACGGGCACGCGTCAGGTCGGTTCGAAATCATGCGCAATGTGAATTAACAACGCCCGGTTGCCGGCGCGGCTCACCAACTGAGCTCGATGCCGTCGTACTGGAAGAACCGGCCGTTCGCCTGAGACACGTCCGAACCGGATTCGGCGATCACGCGACGCATGCCGGTCACGCTCGTTTCCGGATCGATCGCGGCCTGCGCGCCGCCCATGTCGGTGCGCACCCAGCCGGGATGGAGCGCAATGCATGCGGCATGGCGCGTCTGCAGCGACGCGATGCGCAGCGCGTCGTTCAGCGCGGCCTTGCTCGCGCGGTACAGCCAGCCGGTCGTGCCGGTCGCCTCGGCGATGCTGCCCATCCGGCTCGACACGACGGCCAGCACGCCGCGCGCGTCCTCGACGAGCGGCAGCAGGATCGGCAGCAACTGCATCGGCCCGCGCACGTTCGTATGCATCACCGCGTCGAAATCCTCGGCGGTGATCGTCTCGACGCCTTCGGTGCGCGGCCCGTACACGCCCGACACGAGCACGGCCGCATCGAGCCGCTCGCCGTCGAGCTTCCAGCCGAGCGCCGCGATCTGCGCGGGCTGCGCGATATCGAGCGCATGCGGCTGCGCGCCCAGCGCACGCAACGCATCGAGCGACGCCGCGTCGCGCGCGGTGGCGATCACGTTCCAGCCGTCGCGCCGGTATTGCCGGACGAATTCGCGGCCGAGGCCGCGCGATGCGCCGACGATCAATACGGTTTTCATGCCGTCGCTCCTTGGGTAGGCGCCGCCGAGGCAGTGCCGGTGTCAGATTCGTTCGATGCGCGCCGCGCCCGCGTGGCAGCCGCCGTCAGGCGACTGGCGCGTCACTGCACGTTACTGCGCATCGTCGCACGGCTTCAGCGTGGCGGCGACCGCCTGCGCGACGTCTTCGAGCCGTGCCGCGTCCGCCGCGACCATGTCGTTGTCCGGCGCGTGCTGGCCGCGTGCGGTCAGCGCCGCCACGCAGCGCTTGTAGGTGGCGTCGAGCGCGTCGAAGTTCGACACGGACATCCCCAGGTTGCGCATCCGGCCGTCGTGCACGCCGTACACGAGCCCGTGCACGGTAAGCGACTGGCCGCGCGCCCACGCGTCGTTGACGATCGTGGTGCGGCACACGTTGACGACCTGTTCGATCGAATTCAGCTCGATCAGGCGGCGATACCGCGCTTCGCCGACCGGCCATTCGTCGAGCAGCGCCGCATGGCGCTCGCGCACGTCCTGCACATGATGCAGCCAGTTGTCGGCGAGGCCGACGCGGCGGTTGTGCAGCGCTGCGTTCACGCCCGAGCAGCCGTAGTGACCGACGACCATGATGTGCTTCACGCGCAGGATGTCGACCGCGAACTGGATCACCGACAGGCAGTTCAGATCGCTGTGCACGACCACGTTCGCGATGTTGCGGTGCACGAACACTTCGCCCGGCGGCAGGCCGATGATCTGGTTCGCCGGCACGCGCGAATCGGAGCAGCCGATCCACAGATATTCCGGCGCCTGCTGGTCGGCGAGCCGTGCGAAGAAATCGGGATCGTCGGCGAGCTGGCGCTTGACCCAGGCATCGTTATTGTCGAACAGATGTGAAAGCGGATTGTCTTGGGTAGTCATCGGTGTGGATTCCGTTGGCGGAAATCAAGTCGATATCGGATCGGGTGTTGCCGGCGTCAGGCGGCGCGCTGCGCGTCGCCTGCGCCGTCGTTGCGGCCCGTCGCGTCGAAGCGCGCGGGGTAGCGCACGCTGAAGCGCAGGGCCGTGTCGTACGGATAAAAATCGGGCAATTCGCCCTGCATCAGCTTGTCCTTGCTCGCCTGCCACAGCACGGGATCGAAAAAGTCCGCGTGATGCTTCATGAAGACGTCGCGCACGCGCGGGTCGCCGAGCAGGAACGGCCCGTAGGTCTCCGGAAAGATGTCGTGCGGGCCGACGGTATACCACGGTTCGCCGGACAGTTCGTCTTCCTCGTTGCGCGGCGGCGGCACGCGTCGTACGTTGCAGTCGGTCAGGTACTCGATCTCGTCGTAGTCGTAGAACACGACGCGGCCGTGGCGCGTGACGCCGAAGTTCTTGTACAGCATGTCGCCGGGGAAGATGTTCGCCTTCATCAGCTCCTTCACCGCGTTGCCGTATTCCTTCACGCCGTGCTCGACGTCCGCGTCGCTGCCGTTCTGCAGATACAGGTTCAGCGGCGTCATCCGGCGCTCGATGTACAGGTGCTCGATCACGAGCTTGTCGTCCTCGTACTCGAGCAGCGACGGCACTTCCTTCTCGAGTTCGCGCACGAGCGCATGATCGAGCCGCGCGAGCGGCAGCGCGACGCTCGAATACTCGAGCGTGTCGGCCATCCGCCCGAGGCGGTCATGGCGCTTCACGAGCTGGTACTTCTCCATGATCTGCGCGCGCGTCGTTTCCTTCGGCGGCGGGAAGTGATCCTTGATGATCTTGAACACGTACGGGAACGACGGCAGCGTGAACACGAGCATCACGAGGCCCTTGATCCCGGGCGCGATGATGAAGCGGTCGCTCGAATGCGACAGGTGGTGCAGCAGGTCGCGGTAGAACAGGTTCTTGCCCTGCTTTTGCAGCCCGACCGACGTGTAGATCTCGGCCTTCGGCTTGCCCGGCATGATCGTGCAGAGGAAATCCACGTACGCGGACGGCACGCCCATGTCGACGAGGAAGTACGAATGCGAGAAGCTGAAGATGATCTGCAGCAGGTCGCGGCGCAGCAGCACGGTGTCGAGCGCGAGCACGCCCGGGCGCACGTGGCGGATCGGCACCGCGAACGGCAGCACGCGGTCGGCGTTGATGATGCGGCCGACGATGTACGCGCTCTTGTTGCGGAAGAACAGCGACGACAGCACGTGGATCTGGAAATTCGGCGCTTCGTCGAAGCGGCCGAATTCGTCGTCGATCGCCTGCATCACGCAGCCGATGTCGCGCGAGAGATCCTCGAACGCCGGCTCGAGCTGGAAGTTCGTGACGATGCGCTCGAGCGTGACCGCGAGCCCGTCGGTGCCCGGATAGTACGCGCGGTAGGTCGGCTTCGCGGCCGGCTCGTCGTTCTCCAGATACTCGGTCGAGATCGCCGGGCGCACGAAGATGAAATCGTTGCTGAAATACGAGCGGTGCAGGATCTTGCAGCACACCGAATTGAAGAAGGTTTCCGCGCACTCGGGCTGGCGGTGCGACGTGAGCAGCCCGATGTAGTGCAGCTTGATCTGCTGCCACACTTCGTCGTCGATGTTCTCCGCGTCGTATTCGTCTTCCAGCACCTCGACGCATTCCTTCACGCGATCGTCGTACGACGTGATCCGCTCGCGCGCGAGCCGCTGCAGCCCGTGCCAGTCGCCGCGCTCGAACAGCGTCTTCGCATCGACCGCCGCTTCGCGGAAGATCCGGTAATGGCGATCGAAGTATTCGAGCATCGTCTGCGCGACGTCGAAACCGATCTGCGACGACAGCAGTTTGGGGAAGTGATTCATCGCGTGCAGGCTCGTTCAAGGGGCTGTAAGCACCCGCCATTTTAGCGCCCAAGTCGGCGTTTCAATGACTTTCGGGGTGACGCGCGAGCGGCCGTCAATCGGCGTGTTGTTCGCCGTTGGGCGCCGTTCGGTGCATCTTCGCGTAAAGATACGGGTACGGAGCCGATTCTGACACGAACTTTTTTGCGGCGGGCCGGCGGTCGTCGAGAACCTGTTTCGCGCGACGGCGATAGAATCGACGCACCGCCCGCCGCGCCTGCCGCCGGCGCGCATTCGCACCGATAACGACGAGACGCCCCACCGATGAACGCCCTGGAACACCAACTCGACTATCCCTTCGCCGATACGCTGCCCGCCGCGGGCGACACGTTCGAGGTCGCGCCCGGCGTGCGCTGGCTGCGCATGCCGCTGCCGTTCTCGCTCGACCACATCAATCTCTGGCTGCTGCGCGACGAAATCGACGGGCAGGCCGGCTGGACGATCGTCGATTGCGGGATCTCGTCCGACGCGATCCGCACGCACTGGGAGCAGATCTTCGACACGCAGCTCGACGGCCTGCCCGTGCTGCGCGTGCTCGTCACGCACTGCCACCCCGACCACTTCGGCCTCGCGAACTGGCTGTGCGAAGGCGGCGACAAGGGCCGCTGGAACGTGCGGCTGTGGATGACGCTCGGCGAATATCTGTTCGGCTGCCTGATGGCGGCCGGCAACGGTTCGAACGCGGGCGGCGCGGCGGCTGCCGAGCACTTCGCGCGCCACGGGCTGACCGATCCGGCCGCGCTCGACAAGCTGCGCAACCGCCGCGGCTATTACTCGGACCTCGTGCCGGCCGTGCCGCCGCGCTA
Organism: Burkholderia sola; assembly: GCF_905400185.1. Taxonomy (NCBI): domain Bacteria; kingdom Pseudomonadati; phylum Pseudomonadota; class Betaproteobacteria; order Burkholderiales; family Burkholderiaceae; genus Burkholderia; species Burkholderia sola. The sequence continues at coordinate 3,292,472 of NZ_FR989675.1, read as the reverse complement.
CCGGCGCCTGCGCGAAGGCGACGCGGTGACGATCGGCGCGCGCACGTGGCGCGTCGTCACCGGCTTCGGCCATTCGCCTGAACATTGCGCGCTCCACAGCGAAGCGGACGGCGTGCTGATTTCCGGCGACATGGTGCTGCCGCGCATCTCGACGAACGTGTCGGTGTTCGATCTCGAGCCGGAAGCGAACCCGCTCGCGCTGTACCTCGAATCGCTCGGCCGCTACGAGACGATGGCGCCCGACACGCTCGTGCTGCCGTCGCACGGCAAGCCGTTCCGCGGCGTGCGCACGCGCATCGCGCAACTGCGCGAACACCACGATGCGCGCCTGGCCGAAGTGCGCGTCGCGTGCGCGGAGCAGCCGATGAGCGCGGCCGATATCGTGCCGATCATGTTCCGCCGCCGCGAGCTCGACATCCACCAGATGACCTTCGCGCTCGGCGAGGCGCTCGCGCACCTGAACCTGCTGTGGCTCGCGGGCGAGCTCGTGCGCGAGCAGGGGGACGACGGCGTGATTCGCTTCGTGCGACCGTGAGCATGCGCATTGGCGCAGTTGCGCGGCGCGCTTTGGTGCGATTTCCAGATCCCGATCCGAATACCCGTAGCGATCCATGTCTCGCAATACCTCTCTAGCCGACGTCATCACGCTCGCGGAAATACGCGCATTGGCCGACCCGAAATCCTTCGAGCGCGGTACCGCGTACTACCACGACGGCGCCGTCTCGCGGCTGACCGAGCGCGACGGCGAGCTGTCGGCGACCGTGCGCGGCACGTATCGCTATCGCGTCGAATTGTCGGTGGGCGACGACGACACGCTCGGCTACACGTGTAATTGCCCGGTGGGCGGCGAAGGCGCGTTCTGCAAGCATGCGGTGGCCGTCGCGTTGTCGTGGCTCGAAAACAGCGGAGAGGAAGTCTTCCGTGAAGCGGAGCGCGAGCCGTCGTCGAAGCCGCGTCGCAAGCGCAAGACGCAGACGGAGCTGATTCGTGACTATCTGGAGACGCTCGACGAGCGCGCGTTGCGGCACTGGCTGCTCGATGCGGCCGAGCGCGACCGCTCGTTGCGAGACAGGCTGCTGTTCGACGCACGCAGCGCGAATGTCGATGATGTGGCGAGCCTGCGTGCCGCCGTCCGACAACTGGCGCGCGTGTCGCGGCCGCTCGGCTGGGACGAGGCGCACACCTACGGAGAAGGCCTGTTCGAGCTCGCCGACATGCTGCGGCGGCAACTGACGAGATCCCATGCCGCGCAGGTGGTCGAGCTGGCGGAACTGGCGATTGCCGAGGCCGAAGCGAGTCTCGAGCAGATCGACGACTCGGACGGCAGCGTGGCGCCGGGGATTGAGGAACTCGCGGCATTGCATCTCGACGCATGCATTCAGACGCGGCCGGATCCGGTGAAACTGGCCGAACGCCTGTTCCGCCTGCAGGCCGGCGGGCAGTGGGATACGTTTCGCGACGTGGTGCCGGCCTATGCGGAAGTATTGGGCGATGCGGGTCTGACCCATTATCGGGAACAGGTCGAGGCTCGTTGGGCCGAGTTGCCGCCGCTGCTGCCGGGGCGGGACGATCGGGGCTCGTACGAAACGGCGCGCCTGAATCTCGAGCATGCGCTGGAGTCGCTGGCGAGGCACGATGGTGACGTCGACGCGCTGATCGGCATCTGGTCGAAGGATCTGTCCGCTTCGTACCGGTATGCGCAGATCGCGGAACTGTGCGCGGAGCACCGTCGATTCGATGAAGGGCTGGCCTGGGCCGAACGCGGAATGCGCGAGATGAAGGACCGGCACGACGATCGGCTGATGGGCTTCTGCATCGACGAATATTTGCGCCGGCGTGCGTTCGATCGAGCAGACGCACTGGCGTGGGAGCGCTTCGCGGACCACCCGACGGCCGACGCATTCCGTGCATTGATGAAGGTCGCAAAGCGGACGGGGCGGGACGCTATCGTGAAGGCGCGCGCGATCTCGCATCTGCAGTCTGCTGCCCGCAAGCGCGAAGCGGCCGGGAGGCCCGGCAACGGCGCACGACGCTGGGAACCGCCGCCGCGCACCGAGCTGGTGAAGCTCTTGCTTGCGGAGCGGGACGACAACGCAGCGTGGGCCGCGTTCCAGGAGGGGCCGGTCGAAGCCCTCGTATGGCCGGCGGTGGCCGCTGCGCGGGCGAAGACGCATCCCGAGGACGCGATCGCGCTGTATCACCGCTATCTGCCGTTCGCGCTCGACCATGGCGCGGGCAGCGCACGATACGACGAGGCGTTCGGCGTCGTGCGCGAAATTCGCGCGCTGCGCGTTGCGCATCGCCAGCAGACGGTATTCGACGACGAACTCGAAGCGATTCGCAAGACCTACCGCGCGAAGCGCAATTTCATCAAGCTGCTCGGGAAGCTCGACGCGTGATCCGGCTGACAGGCACGGGAGGGCATGGAAATGAATATCGATCTGCAGGCAGTCGACGACACCGTCCTCGCGCTCTTGCGTCTGACGCTGCACGACGGCAATCGCGCATGGAAAGGCTTCGATTGGGATGTGCTGAATCGGTTGCATGAGCGCGGGTTGATCGGCGACTCGATCAACAAGGCGAAATCTGTCCTCCTGACGGAGGAAGGCCTGCGGGAATCGGAGCGTCTCTTCACGCAGAAATTCGTCGTTTCGGGCGGTGCGCGCACAGATAAGTGATCGTCAGCGCCAATCACGCGGCGGGTTCGTAGCGCCACCCGTCGCGATGCCATTGCATCGTGTGCGTCGGTTCGAGCGCCGCGAGAAACGCGGCGTCGTGCGACGCGACCACGATCGCGCCGGGGAAGCCGGCCAGCGCCGCTTCGATCGCGCGCACCGATTCGAGATCGAGGTGATTGGTCGGCTCGTCGAGCAGCAGCAATTGCGCGGGCGTGCCGCGCCACAACGCGCAGGCGAGCGCGGCCTTCAGCCGTTCGCCGCCGCTCAGTTGCCGCGCCGGTTGCGTCGCGCGCGTCGCGTCGAGCTGCAGCAGCGCGAGACGGCTGCGCAGATCGCCTTCGGCGAGCGGCGTATCGAGCAGGCCCAGTTGCTCGACGATCGAGCGCTCCGGGTCGAGCAGCGCGAGCCGCTGGTCGAGATACGCGGCGCTCACGTGCGTCGTGCAGGTACCTGAGCGCGGCGCGAGCTCGCCCGCGAGCATCCTCAGCAACGTCGATTTGCCGCAGCCGTTCGGGCCCGTCAGCGCGATGCGCACGGCGCCGCTCGCCGACCACGTGATCGCGTCGGCGTCGCCCGCGACGCGCCACGGCAATCGCGCGCGCTCGAGCGTGAACAGCTGGCGGCGCGCGCTGACTTCCGTGCCCGGCAGCGAGACGAGCACCGGCGCGTCGGCTTCGATGCGCGCGGCTGCCTCCTGCACGCGCGTGTCGAGTGTCGCCTTGAAGTCGCTCTGATGACGCCGGACCGACCCCATGATCGCGCGCGCCGCGCCCTTGCGGCTCTGGCGCGCCATCGACGACAGGTTGGCCGTCTTCGCGTCGCGCAGCGAGGCGGCCGCGTGGCGCTGGATCGTGTCGTGTTCCTGTTCGAGCCTGCGCCGCACGCGCCCGCGCTCGGTGCGCGCATGGTCGAGCGCCGCATGTGCGGCCTCCTGTTGCGCGTCGCGCTGCGCGCGGTAGAGCGCGTAATTGCCGCCATACGAGCGCGCGCCGTGCGGCGTCAACTCGACGATGCGCTGCACGCCGGCGAGCAGCGCACGGTCGTGGCTCACGATGACGACGCCGCCGCGCCAACCGTCGAGCGCCGCGCGCAGCCACGCGCGGCCCGGGGCGTCGAGATGGTTGGTCGGTTCGTCGAGCACGAGCAGGCCGGCGCCCGACAGCAGCGCGCCGATCAGCGCGACGCGCGCGAGCTGGCCGCCGCTCAGCGCATGCGCGGGCATGTCGGCGTGGACGTCGTGCAGGCCGGCCGCGTCGAGCGCCGTGCGCAGCCGCTCCGCGAGATCCCAGCGATCGCCGATCAGGTCGAAGTCGTGCGGCGTCGCACGACCGTCCGCGAGACGCGCGAGCGCGCCGAGCGGCGCATCGAGCGCCGCGATCTGCGCGACGGTCGGCGGGGCGGCGGCCGCGTCGTCGCGGTCGAGATCGTGCTGCTGGGCGACGTAGACGACGTGCGTATGTCGCTCGATCGTCCCCGCGCTCGGCGTGCGCCGCCCCGCGATCAGTTGCGCGAGCAGGCTCTTGCCGACGCCGTTGCGGCCGACGATGCCGGTCGGCGTGCGGTCGATGGACAGGTCGAGCGAATCGAACAGCGTGACGCCGTCGTCGAAGCGGAAGGAAACGTGATGAAGCGCGACGAGCGCGCCGGTGGGCGTGGCTGCAGCCATAAGCACCTCCAAAAATGCATGAAGACCTTCGCGCGCGGCGTGCGTGGCACGGGCGGCGAAAACATTTCGGGAAGGCTTAGTTGTTCACTTTGGCTGGCGTCCGGTATGAGGAATGAGCGCGCAGTGTAGCAAGCGCGGCGCGCGGGCCGCAAGCGAGCGGCGCGAACGCCGTCGCTTGCGCGCCACGCACGGTTACTGCACGGCGACCGTCGTGAAGTTCTGCCGGCCGAACGGACTCACGTGATAGCCGCTCACGTTCGTGCGCGTCAACGCGGCCGCGGTCGGGTAGCCGAGCGGAATCCACAGCGCCTGATCGTGGATGATCTTTTGCGCCGATTCGTACAGCTTCGCGCGCTTGGCCTGATCCGCGGTCGACTTGCCGTCGGCGATCAGCTTGTCGAGCTGCGCGTCGCAGAAGCGCGCGAAGTTGATGCCCGACTTCACCGCGTTGCAGCTGAACAGCGGCGACAGGTAGTTGTCCGGATCGCCGTTGTCGCCGGCCCAGCCCATGAACAGCATGTCATGCTGGCCGAGCTTCGCCTGCTTGATCAGCTCGCCCCATTCGATCACCTTCACCTCGGCCTTCACGCCGACCTTCGCGAGGTCGGCCTGCAGCAGTTCCGCGCCGACCTTCGGGTTCGGGTTCAGCACGCTGCCGGTCGGGCGCGTCCAGATGGTCGTCGAGAAGCCGTTCGGGAAGCCGGCCTGCGCGAGCAGCTGCTTCGCCTTCGCGGGATCGTACGCATACGGCGCGACGTCCTTCGCGTAGCTCCACGTGTTCGGCGGATACGGATTGTTCGCGGCCGTCGCGGTGTTGTCGAACACGACCTTCAGGTAGGTCGCGCGGTCGAACGCGAGGTTCAGCGCCTCGCGCACCTTGTCGTTGTCGAGCGGCTTCTTCTGCGTGTTCAGCGCGACGAACGCGGTCATGAACGCGGGCGTCTGCACGACCTTCAGCGCGCTTTCGCCCTTCGCGGCGAGCACGTCCTGCGGCTTCGGCGACAGCGCGATCTGGCATTCGCCGGCCTTCACCTTCTGCAGGCGCACCGACGGGTCGGGCGTGATCGCGTAGATCAGCCGGTCGACCTTCGGTTTCGTGCCCCAGTACGTCGGGTTCGCGTCGTAGCGGATCAGCGCGTCCTTCGTATAGCTCTTCAGCACGAACGGGCCGGTGCCGACCGGCTTCGCGTTCAGGTCGGCCTGCTTGCCGGCCTTCAGCAGCTGGTCCGCGTATTCGGCCGAGTAGATCGACGCGAAGCCCATCGTCAGGATCGGCACGAACGTCGCGTTCGGCTCGTTCAGCACGAATTTCACCGTGCTGTCGTCGACCTTCGTGACCGACTTCACGAGCTTCACGAGGCCCATCGACTGCGCATGCGGGAAGCCGCTCGCGCCGGCCACCTTGTGCCACGGATTCGCGTCGTCGAGCATCCGCGCGAACGTGAACACGACGTCGTCCGCATTGAGCGCGCGGCCCGGCTTGAAATAGTCGGTGGTCTGGAACGCGACGTTCGGGCGCAGGTGGAACGTGTACGTGAGGCCGTCGGCGCTCGCTTCCCATTTGTCCGCGAGCGCGGGTACGACTTTCTTCGCGGCTTCGTCGTAGGACACGAGCGTGTTGAAGATCACGTCGGCCGATGCGTTGGTCGTGACGAGCGAGTTGTACTGCACGACGTCGAAACCGTCCGGGCTCGATTCCGTGCAGACGGTAAGCGGCTTGGCGGCGGCGAGGCCGGGGGCGGCAAGGGCGACCGCGAGCGCGGCCACGGCGAACGGCTTGACGTGCATAGGATCTCCCACGTGGCGTGTGTTTTTCGCTGGATGACGGAGGCAGGCGCGGCCCGGAAGCGGGCGGGGCCGCGCGGCTGGCGAATAGGATACCGTCAAAGCGCGCGACGCGTGAAAAAAGGCGTCGGAACGCAGCGAATTGACCGAAAAACGGCTGCGTTCGCGACGGAACGGGTGTTGATGCGGCGGAGCGGGTAGTGCGAGCGCGGCGTGGGAGGCGACGTTCCGGGTCGGGGCGAGGCGGGCGGCTGCGAATGCGCGGCGGAAATGCGCGGCGCCGCGCGCTCAATGGAACCAACAGGTCGCCGCAGCGGTGCGACACGAGGGGAGAGATCCGCACGGATTCGCGCGGTATGGCGATGCAGATCAGGCTGCGGCGCGACAGCGATCCGGCGAGACGCGCGCCGGATCCGCGACGCACTCAGTGCGCGCCGGCCTTCGGCTTGCGCGGCGCCTTTTCGAACAGGCGATCGTACAGCCAGCGCGGCAGCACGTGCAGCACTTTCGCGACGACGCCCATCTGCCACGGAATCACGCGGAACGCGTGCTGCCGAGCGATCGCGCGCGCCGCACGCGCGGCGAAGCGGTCGGCGTCCATCAGGAACGGCATCTTGTACGGGTTGTGCGCGGTCATCGGCGTGCGAATGTAGCCGGGCGCGATCGTCACGACGCCGACGCCGGCCGGACGCAGCTCGACGCGCAACGCTTCCAGATACTTGATCGCGGCCGATTTCGACGCGCTGTACGCGCCGGAGCCGGGCAGCCCGCGCACGCCGGCGACGCTCGCGACGCCGACCAGCGTGCCGTGGCGGGCGGCCGTCATCGGGCCGACGAACGGCTCGAACGTCGCGACCATCCCGTAGTAGTTGATGTCCATCACGTCGCGGAACGTGGCGAGATCGCCCTGGCCCGTGACGGCGCCCTGGCTGATGCCCGCGTTCGCGATCACGACGTCGGGGCAGCCGTGCGCGGCGATGAACGACGCGGCGGCCGTCGCGAGCGCGTCGGCGTCGCGCACGTCGGCGGAATAGACGGAGATGGACAGCTTCGGGAACCGCCGCGCGAACGCATCGAGTGCATCGGTGCGCCGTGCGACGAGCGCGAGCGTGGCGCCCTGGCGGGCGTATTCCTCGGCCATCGCGAGGCCGAGGCCGCTCGACGCGCCGGTGATGAAGACCTTCAGCGGAGTAGTCATGCCGGCGCGCGGGTGGGGATCAGAGCTTCTTGTCCTGAACCTGCTTCACGAGGAAGTCGAGCACCTGCGCGGTACCCGGGATGCTGTTCGTGTAAGCGGGGCCCGTCTTGTACTTGCCCTGGACGACGACCGTCGGCACGCCGTCGATCGCGTAGTCCTTCAGCAGCTTGGCCGACTGGTTCACCTCGCCCTGCACGCTGAACGAGTTGTACGCGTCCATGAACTTCTTCTTGTCGACGCCTTGCGTGGCCAGGAAGTCGGCCTGCGCCTGCGGCGTGAGCAGATAGTTCTTCTGCTTGTGGATCGCGTTGAAGATCGCCGGCGTGACCTTCTCGGAAATGCCGAGCGCGGACACCGCGTAGAACAGCTTCGAGTGCGGCAGGAAATCGTCACGGAATGCGACCGGCACGCGCTTGAAGTCGATGTTGTTGCCCTGTTTCTTCACCCAGGCCTCGATCGTCGGCTCGAATTCGTAGCAATGCGGGCAGCCGTACCAGAAGAACTCGATGACCTCGACCTTGCCGGCCGGCGCGGACACCGGCTGCGGCGACTTCATCACCTCGAAGTCCTTGCCGGCGGCCGGCGCGGCAGGCGAAGCCTGCGCGAGGCCGGCGGCCAGGCCCAGGGACAGAAGGAGCGTGCTAAGTAGTTTTTTCATGTTGTGAACGTCGAATCAGTTGCTCGGGTTACGGAACGTAACGGGTTCTGCGTGGACGCGGCCGGTTGGCTTACTGCTTCGTGAAGCGGATCACCGCCGTGTCGACACCTGCATCGGACAGGCGCTGACGGGCCGAGTTCATATCCTCGAACTTCGAGAACGGGCCGACGCGCACGCGGAAGTAGGTCACGCCGCTGACGTCGCGCTTCGACACCTTCGACTCGAAGCCCTGGAAGCCGAGGCGCGCACGCTGCTGCTCGGCATCGCCTTCCGTCTTGTATGCACCGACCTGCAGGAAGTAGCCGGTGTTCGCGTCGTTCGCGGTCGGCGGCTTCGCCGTGGTTGCCGCGGCGGCTGCGGCCGACGACGTCGGCTTCGGCGTGTTCGCGGCCTGCTGCTGTTGCTGCTGCTGCTTTTGCGCGGCGGCCTGCTGCGCCTGCTTCTGCGCGGCGAAGCGTGCGAGGTCGTCCTCGCCACCTTGCTGCTGTTGCTGCTGCGCTTGCTGCGTCTTCTTCGGCGGCGGCGTGGTGTCGGCCGGCTTCGGTGCGACGGCGACGCCGTTGCCCGACGACGGATTGTTCGACGCGGCGGTGTTGTTCGAGCCGGTGGCGCCGTTCGTGTTGCCCGACGGCGGCACTTCGACAATCTGCGGCTCGGGCAGCAGGCCGTTCTGGGTCTGGTTCGCGGCCTGGCCGGGCGCGGTGTTGGGCGGCGCGGATTGCGCGGCCTGCGGCACCGGCTGGCCGGGCGTCTTGCCCTGCAGCGCGCGGTTCGGGTCGAACTGCTGCGGCTGGCTCGCGCCGTTGTCGGCCGGCGGCGGCGCGACCTTCGACACGAACGGCGACGGCGAACGCGTGATGTACAGCGCCACCACCACCGCGATCGCGAGGCCGACGATCAGGCCCAGCACGATTCCAAGAAATGTCCCTCCTGCTTGTTTCGATTGCTTCGAAGTTCGGCGTGGTTGTGCCATTGCTTGAGTCACCTGCAAAAAGAATCGTGAGAGGGCCGCGGCGGGCATCCGGGCGACGGGCATCCGTCGGCCGGTGCTGCCGCGGCCATTCGCGGCCCGGTTCGGGGCCGCGCTGACATCCTTACATCTTGGCGGGCGCGGATACGCCGAGCACCGCCAGGCCGTTCTCGAGCACCTGCCGGGTCGCGGCGAGCAGCGCGGCGCGCGCATTGCGCGGCGCTTCGTCGTCGACCAGCACGCGCTCCGCATTGTAGAACGAGTGGAATTCGCCAGCGAGATCGCGCAAGTAGAACGCGACCGCGTGCGGCGCCAGCTCGTTCGCCGCGTGCGTGAGCATGTCCGGATACTCGGCGAGCTTCTGCATCAGCGACGCCGCTTGCGCGCTCGTCAGTTGCGACAGGTCGGCGCCCGGCAGTTGCGCGACGTCGACGTTGTAGCGCGACTTCAGTTCGTTGAGCACCGAGCAGATCCGCGCATGCGCGTACTGGACGTAATAGACCGGGTTTTCGTCGTTCTGTTTCAGCGCGAGGTCGATGTCGAACACGAACTCGGTATCGGCCTTGCGCGAGATCAGGAAGAAACGCACCGCGTCGCGGCCGCGCGTGATGGTCGCCTCGTCGATCAGGTCGGGTGCCGCTTCCTGGCCCGCGGCCGCGCCGCCCGACCATTCGATCAGGTCGCGCACCGTCACGTAGCTGCCCGCGCGCTTCGAGATCTTCACTTCCTGGCCGTCGCGCATCACCGTGACCATCTTGTGCAGCACGTAGTCGGGATAGCCTTTCGGGATCCCGATGTGCAGCCCCTGCAGGCCGGCGCGCACGCGCGCGATCGTGCCGTGGTGGTCCGAACCCTGGATGTTGATCACCTTCGTGAAGCCGCGCTCCCACTTCGTCACGTGGTACGCGACGTCCGGCACGAAGTACGTGTACGTGCCGTCCGACTTGCGCATCACGCGATCCTTGTCGTCGCCTTCGTCGGTCGTGCGCAGCCACAGCGCGCCGTCCTGCTCGTAGGTCATGCCGGCCTTGACCAGCGCGTCGACCGTCTGCTCGACGCGGCCTTCGCTGTACAGCGACGACTCGAGGTAGTACTGGTCGAACTTCACGCCGAACGCCTGCAGGTCCATGTCCTGCTCGCGACGCAGGTACGTGACCGCGAACTTGCGGATCGCGTCGAGATCCTCGACGTCGCCCGCGCCCTTCACCGGCTCGCCGTCCGACGCGGCGACCGTTTCGCCGTTCAGGTAGTCGCGCGCGATGTCGGCGATGTACTCGCCGTTGTACGCGGCTTCCGGCCAGCCCGCGTCGCCCGGCTTCAGGCCGCGGGCGCGAGCCTGCGTCGAGATCGCCAGGTTGCCGATCTGCACGCCCGCGTCGTTGTAGTAGAACTCGCGGTGTACCGCATAGCCCTGACTCGCGATCACGTTCGCGAGCACGTCGCCGAGCGCGGCCTGGCGGCCGTGGCCGACGTGCAGCGGGCCGGTCGGGTTGGCCGACACGAATTCGAGCAGCACCTGCTTGCCTTTCTCGCGATCCGACGTGCCGAACGCGCGGCCCTGGTCGAACACGGCGGCGATCACCGCCTGTTTCGCGGCGGCCGACAGGCGCAGGTTGATGAAGCCGGGGCCGGCGATCTCGGCGGCTTCGACGAGGCCTTGCGCGGCCGGCTGCGCGGTCAGTGCGGCGACGATCTGCTCGGCGAGCTGGCGCGGGTTCGCGCCGAGCGGCTTCGCGAGCTGCATCGCGACGTTGCACGCGACGTCGCCGTGCGCGGCGACCTTCGGGCGCTCCAGCGTGATGGCGGGGGCGACGAACGCCGCGTCGGCGCCTTTCAGCGCGTGTGCGACCTGCTTGACGCTATCCGCGAGCAGGGCTTCGAGGGTCTGTTTGTGTGCTGGCAGCATGCTGGTAGAAGGCTTCGTTGGTGGCGGCCGGAAACGCGGGCCCGCCGGCGCGCTTTTTAAGCGCGCGTTTCAGGGATCGCAGAATTTTAACAGGTGCTAATATGCCGCTCAGGCGGTCCGCGTCCGCGAGGCCGGACGCCGGTCTGTCGGCGTTCCCCAACCGCGCCGCGCAGGCACAACAAGATGAAAAGGGAATTGTCATGATTACGTTCAAGAGCAAGGCGGCACAGGATCTCGACGTGCTGAAGGATTTCGCCGTGTATGTGCTGGGTCTCGTCGGCAAGCAGCTGGGCGAGCGCGGTGTCATTACGCACGACGAACTGGACCACGCGATCGCCAAGCTGGAAGGCGCGGTCGCGCAGGCGAAGCAGGAGCGCGCCGAGCACGCCGGCCATTTCCACGAGGACGAAGCCGACCACGCGCACCATGAAGTGCCGCCGAGCCTGGCCCAGCGCGTCGCGCCGTTCCTGACGATGCTGCGCGAAGCGAAGGCCGGCCAGGCCGACGTGCACTGGGGCTTCTGAGCGTCCTTGCCTGGCGGATCGAACGGTTCGCCCGACACGAAAAAAGCCCGCGTTCGAGCGGGCTTTCTCTTTTGTCTGATGAAATTTGCGTCGATCAGAGCTGCGGCGCGAGCGCGCGGCGCGCGTCGTCGAGCGACAGCGCCATACGTTGCGCGTAGTCCTCCAACTGATCCTGTCCGATTTTCCCGACCGAGAAGTAACGGCTGTCCGGATGTGCGAGGTAGAAGCCCGACACGCTCGCCGCCGGCAGCATCGCCAGCGAATCGGTCACGCTCATGCCGATCTCGTCCGCGTGCAGCACGTCGAACATGTCGCGCTTCACGAGGTGGTCGGGGCAGGCCGGGTAGCCGGGCGCCGGGCGGATGCCCGCATACTTCTCGGCGATCAGCGCGTCGTTGTCGAGCGTCTCGCCGCTCGCATAGCCCCACAGCTCGCGCCGCACGCGTGCGTGCATCGCTTCGGCGAACGCTTCCGCGAAGCGGTCGGCGAGCGCCTTCAGCATGATCGCGCTGTAGTCGTCGTGATCGGCTTCGAACTGCTTTTCCTTCACGTCGACGCCGAGGCCGGCCGTCACCGCGAACATCCCGATGTAGTCGGCCACACCCGACTCCTTCGGCGCGATGAAATCGGCGAGCGAACGGTTCGGCCGCATCACGCCGTCGACCACCGGGCGCACGCTCTGCTGGCGCAGATTGCGCCACGTGAGCAGCACTTCCGAGCGCGACTCGTCGCTGTAGATCTCGATGTCGTCGTCGTTGACCGTGTTGGCCGGCAGCAGCGCGATCACGCCGTTCGCGGTCAGCCAGCGGCCCTGGATCAGGCGCGCGAGCATCGACTTCGCGTCGGAGAACACGCGCCGCGCCGATTCGCCGACGATCTCGTCGTTCAGGATCGCCGGGTACGGGCCCGCGAGATCCCAGGTCTGGAAGAACGGGCCCCAGTCGATGTAGTTCGCGAGTTCGTTCAGGTCGTAGTTCCTGAACACGCGGCGGCCGATGAACTTCGGCTTCACCGGCTGGTAGCCGGCCCAGTCGATCTTCGTCTTGTTCGCGCGCGCGTCGGCGAGCGTGACCATCGGCTGCGCCTTGCGGTTCGCGTGCTGGTCGCGAATGCGTTCGTAATCGGACTTCAGCTCGTCGAGATACTTCGCCGCGCCTTCGTCCGACAGCAGGTTCGACGCGACCGACACCGAGCGCGACGCGTCCGGCACGTAGACGACCGGGCCTTCGTAGTGCGGCGCGATCTTCACGGCCGTGTGCACGCGCGACGTCGTCGCGCCGCCGATCAGCAGCGGAATCTTCTTCACGCGGAAGTAGTCGTCGCGCTGCATTTCGGACGCGACGTACGCCATTTCCTCGAGGCTCGGCGTGATGAGGCCCGACAGCCCGATGATGTCCGCGCCCTCGACCTTCGCCTTCGCGAGGATCTCGTTGCACGGGACCATCACGCCCATGTTGACGACTTCGAAGTTGTTGCACTGGAGCACGACCGACACGATGTTCTTGCCGATGTCGTGCACGTCGCCCTTCACGGTCGCGATCACGATCTTGCCCTTCGCGCGCACGTCGCCGCCCGCTTCCGCGAGCAGCCGCTTTTCTTCCTCGATGAACGGGATCAGGTGCGCGACCGCCTGCTTCATCACGCGCGCCGACTTCACGACCTGCGGCAGGAACATCTTGCCCTGGCCGAACAGGTCGCCGACGATGTTCATCCCGTCCATCAGCGGCCCTTCGATCACGTTGATCGGACGGCCGCCGGCCGCGGCGATCTTCGCGCGCACTTCTTCGGTATCCTCGACGATGAAGGTCGTGATGCCGTGCACGAGCGCATGCGAAAGCCGCTTCTCGACCGGCTGGTTGCGCCACTCGAGGTTCTCTTCCTTCTTCGCGCCGCCCGCCTTGAACTTGTCGGCGATTTCGAGCAGACGATCGGTGGAATCGTCGCGGCGGTTCAGGATCACGTCTTCCACGCGCTCGCGCAGCTCCGGGTCGAGATCGGCGTACACGCCGAGCTGGCCCGCGTTCACGATGCCCATGTCCATCCCCGCCTGGATCGCGTGGTACAGGAACACGGTGTGGATCGCCTCGCGCACCGGGTCGTTGCCGCGGAACGAGAACGACACGTTCGACACGCCGCCGCTCACCTTCGCGAACGGCAGGTTCTGCTTGATCCAGCGGGTCGCCTCGATGAAGTCGACCGCGTAGTTGTTGTGCTCCTCGATGCCGGTCGCGACCGCGAAGATGTTCGGGTCGAAGATGATGTCTTCCGGCGGGAAGCCGACTTCGTTCACGAGGAAGTCGTACGAGCGCTTGCAGATCTCGGTCTTGCGCGCGTACGTATCGGCCTGGCCGGTTTCGTCGAACGCCATCACGACCGCGGCCGCGCCGTAGCGGCGGATCAGGTTCGCGTGGTGGCGAAACGCGTCCTCGCCTTCCTTCAGCGAGATCGAGTTCACGATCGCCTTGCCCTGCACGCACTTGAGGCCGGCCTCGATCACGTCCCACTTCGACGAGTCGATCATGATCGGCACGCGCGCGATGTCCGGCTCCGACGCGATCAGGTTCAGGAAGCGCACCATCGCCGCCTTCGAGTCGAGCATCGCCTCGTCCATGTTGATGTCGATCACCTGCGCGCCGTTCTCTACCTGCTGGCGCGCGACGGCGAGCGCCTCGTCGAACTGGCCGTTGAGGATCATCCGTGCGAACGCCTTCGAGCCGGTGACGTTGGTGCGTTCGCCGACGTTGATGAAGAGCGTCCCGGGCGTGACGTTGAACGGCTCGAGGCCGGCAAGGCGCATCATGTGATCGGTCATGGCGGTGCGAATTCTTTTGATGATGGACGTGGGGCGGTCGGTCAGGCGTTGTCGCTGTACTGGTTCGGCCAGCGGCGCGGCTTCACGTCGGCGAGCGCCTTCGCGATCTCGGCGATGTGCTCGGGCGTCGTGCCGCAGCAGCCGCCCGCGAGGTTCACGAGCCCGGCCTGCGCGAATTCCTTCAAGAGGCCCGACGTGACGTCGGGCGTTTCGTCGAAACCGGTGTCGCTCATCGGGTTCGGCAGGCCCGCGTTCGGGTAGCACGACACGTAGGTGTCGCACAGCTTCGCGAGCTCGGCGATGTACGGGCGCATCAGCGCCGCGCCGAGCGCGCAGTTCAGCCCGAACGTGAGCGGCTTCGCGTGACGCAGCGAATTCCAGAACGCCTCGACCGTCTGGCCCGACAGGATCCGGCCCGACGCATCGGTGACGGTGCCCGAGATCATGATCGGCAGGCGCTCGCCGGTGTTCTCGAACAGTTCGTCGAGCGCGAACAGCGCGGCTTTCGCGTTCAGCGTGTCGAAGATCGTCTCGACGAGGAACAGGTCGACGCCGCCGTCGAGCAGCGCCTTCGCCTGCTGGTAGTACGACGTGCGCAGCTCGTCGAACGTGACGTTGCGTGCGCCCGGATCGTTGACGTCCGGCGAGATGCTGGCCGTCTTCGGCGTCGGTCCGATCGCGCCCGCGACGAAGCGCGGCTTGGTCGGCGTCGCGTATTTCGCGGCCGATTCGCGCGCAAGCTTCGCCGATTCGACGTTCATCTCGACGACGAGCGCTTCCATCCCGTAGTCGGCCTGGGCGACGGTCGTCGCGCCGAACGTGTTGGTTTCGACGATGTCGGCGCCGGCCGCGAAGTACTGGTCGTGGATCTCGCGGATGATCTGCGGCTGCGTGAGCGACAGCAGCTCGTTGTTGCCCTTGATGTCGCGCGGGAAATCCTTGAAGCGCTCGCCGCGATACGCGGCTTCGTCGAGCTTGTAGCGCTGGATCATCGTGCCCATCGCGCCGTCGAGGATCAGGATGCGCGATTTCAGCAGCGCGGGCAGGGCGGCGCCGCGCGTGTAGCGCGCGTCGAGCGGGACGGAAGCGGCGAGAGGAGTCGCGGACATGGGCGGAAAATCGGCGAAGACGGGAAAACCGTCATTGTAGCCGGTGCGTCAAGCGGTCGTCGGCCCTCGCCGCATGGGCCGGACGGGCCGCCAAAGGAAAGCCCCCGCCGGCGAGCCGGACGGGGGCAGGATCGGAGTGCACGCGGCGCCGCATCGATGCGCGGCGAATGGCCCGGCCGCGTGACGCGCCGGGCCGCGAGTCGTCAGTGCAGCACGACGGGCATCATCATCAGGCTGTCGAATTGTCCGAGGAATTCGTCGACCTCGTCGAGCGACGGTTCATCCTCGATCAGCTGCTTCACGTGCGCGCGGAATCGTTCGGCAAGTTCGCCGTCGATGAAGATTTCGCGCTGCGCGTTCTTGTCGACGATTTCGTATCCGCCGGCATTCATCAGGTGATGGCCGGCCTGCGGCGCAAATTCGACGACGCAGTAATTGGGGCTGTTGTAGATCATTTGCATGGCGGCACTCCTCTTCGCAGTGGCATCTGGCCTTGTTGTCCCCTAGGTGGGGCAAGCCTTGCCGGTTTCAAGGGGCTTGCGCTGCACACCCCGTTCTCCCGTTTGCGTGGGGTGTATCGGTTAGAAGCCGATGTCTATCAAACGTTTCTCATTGTGAGCCGGTGGACTGAAATAGTTGTTAAAGAATGTCATCGGCCATTTCCGGAAAAACTGTAATCGGTCGAAATTGCCGATTCATGTGCGTTTATCACTGTGTGACAGTCGACGCCGCCGGTGGTTGCATCGTCGCGGGCGGTGTCGATGGCGCCGGTTCCGCAGGCGGCGCAGGCGATGCATGGGGCGTCGACGCCGCGGTGGGCGCGTTCGTTGCGCCGCCGGGCGCTGCATCGGCAGGCACGTTCGGTGCGGCGAGGCGGCCGTGCCACAGCAGCTCGATCTGCGCACCGTTCGGCTCGGTCTGCACGAGCCGCGCGGGCAGCCAGCCGAGCGACGGCGCGAGCCACATGTCGATGCGGCGCGTGTCGCCGTCGCGGCGCGGCAGGCGCATGAAGTGGCGCGCGCCGACGATGCCGGCCTGCGTCTGCACCTGCTCGTCGCCGATCACGGTGATCGGCCAGGTCTCGCCACTGTTGTTGTCGATCACGAAGAACTGCTGCGTGACGCCAGGCTTGTAGGCGGCGGGATTGCCGCGCAGCAGCCCCGACAACTGCATCAGCATGCTGAAGCGGTCCTGCACGCCGTCGGGCAGCGGCGCGTTGTTCGGCGTGCGCGTGAACACCACCTGCCGGATCTCGCGGTTGAAGATCGCGATGTCTTCCGGCCGCTTGCCGCGCTTCTCGACGTAACGGTCGGGCGCGACGCCGAACGCGTCGATGCGGCCTTCGCTGCGATAGGTGAACGGGCCGACGAACGGCACCGGCATCGACACCGACAGGTCGTACGTGTGCCCGTCGGTGCGCCAGTGGATCGTGCCGATCATGTTCTGCATGCCGTTGTAGAACGTGTCGTATTGCAGGTCGCCGGATGGCGGCGCGGCGAACTTCACGCCGCTCGTGGCAGGCCCCGGCGTCGCGGCGCTGGTGCCCGCGGCCGACGCGGCTTGCGTGCCCGAAGCCCCCGATGCGCCGCTCGCCGCGGATGCGGCGGCCGCCGGCGGTTCGCCGTGCTCGGCCGTTTGCGTGGAGGTGAGGACCGGCTCGTGCGACGGCGCGGGTTTCGGCGGGGCGGCCTCCGGCGCGGCAGCCTTGGGTGCGGCCGGACGTTCGACCGGCTTCGGTTCCGGTGGCGCAGGCTGGCGCTCGATCGGCTGCGGTTTCAGCAGTTCGATCTGCACGGGGATCTCAGCGGACGGCGGCGGCGTGAACGATTCGCGGTTGCGCATCAGCCAGAATCCGGCAAGCGCGTGCAGTACCAGTACGGCGACCAGCGCGACGCCCACGCGCAGCCAGCGGCGGGGCAGGGCGTGACTCGGGCGAAGGTCGGCAGGCTGGTTGGGCATCGGAACAGGGTCGGGCGCGTGGGTGACGTCGGGCGCGCGGCGCGCGCCACAGGAATCGGACCGCCGGATGCGCTGCCCGTTCGCGAGGCGTGACGTCGCGTGAACCGGATGTGTCAGGCGTCGCGTGCGTCGGGACTATAGCCGAGTTCGTAAGACAGTTTCTGCGCGCATGCGCGCAGCGCGGTGTCGATCTCGCCGCCCCACGCGATGTCGAACGAGCCTTCCTGGCCGAGCGCGACGATCGCGAGCGCCAGTTCGCCGACTGCGTCGAACACGGGCATGCAGAACGCATGGATCGTCGGCAGCAGCATCCCTTCGACGCGCGCGGCCTGGTGCTCGCGCACGTCGGCGAGCACCGCGTCGACTTCGTCGAGCGTGCGCGGGCCGCCGTGGTGCGGCGAGCGGCGCGTATCGGCGAGTTCGCGCTCGAGCATCGCGGCGGTCTTGCTGCGCGGCAGGTACGCGGCGAATAGCAGGCCCGTCGCGGAGCCGAGCAGCGGCATCACGTCGCCGAGCTTCAGCGACGCCTTCGCCGGATGGCTCGATTCCATCCAGTGCACGATCGTCGGCCCCTGGTTGCCCCATACCGCGATGCCGACCGTCTGGTCGAGACGGTCGCGGAATTCGGTCAGCGCGATCCGCGCGAGCTTCACGCCGTCGACGCGTGCGAGCCGCGCGAGGCCCATCTGCAGCGCGAAGCCGCCGAGCTCGTAGCGGCCCGAGACGGGGTCCTGCGACACGACGCCGAGCCGCGAGAAGCTGACCAGGTAGCGGTGCGCCTTCGCCGGGCTCATGCCCGCGCGCTGCGCGAGATCGCGCAGCATCATCGCGCGCGGCTCGCTCGTCAGCACGTCGAGCAGGCGGAAGCCGACCTCGATCGACTGGATGCCGGAACGGACCTTCTCGCCGTGTTCGCCGGAAGCGGCGTCGTCGGTATCGGAGTCGACGAGATCGTCGTCGGGGAGCGGGCTGGCGGGCATGGGCAACGGGTGCGCGAAAATGCGACAGGAAACGGGGCGAAAACGGCGTGCGCGATCATGGCGCGCCGCAGGGATTCACCATCGTAAAATAGATTCCCTCCATCGTCACTACAACGGCAGATCCTCCCTATGAAACTTGCTTCGCTGAAGGACGGCACGCGCGACGGCCAGCTGATCGTCGTGTCGCGCGACCTGCACACCGCGGCGATTGCCGATGCGATCGCGCCGACGCTGCAGCGGGTCCTCGACGACTGGGCGTTCTACGCGCCGCAGCTGCGCGACCTGTACGACGCGCTGAACCACGGCCGCGCGCGCAATTCCTTCGCGTTCGATCCGGCCAACTGCATGGCGCCGCTGCCGCGCGCGTTCCAGTGGGCCGACGGCTCCGCGTACGTGAACCACGTCGAGCTCGTGCGCCGCGCGCGCGGCGCCGAGATGCCGCCCGAGTTCTGGACCGATCCGCTGATGTACCAGGGCGGCAGCGACGATTTCCTGGGGCCGCGCGACGACGTCGTATGCCCGTCCGAGGAATGGGGCATCGATTTCGAGGCGGAAGTCGCGGTGATCACCGGCGACGTGCCGATGAGCGCGTCGCCCGACGACGCGCTGAAGGCCGTGCGGCTCGTCACGCTCGTGAACGACGTGTCGCTGCGCAACCTGATTCCGGCCGAACTCGCGAAGGGCTTCGGCTTCTTCCAGAGCAAGCCGGCCACCGCGTTCGCGCCGGTCGCCGTCACGCCCGACGAGCTCGGCGACGAATGGCGCGAGGGCCGCGTGCACCGCCCGATGATCGTCCACTGGAACGGCAAGAAGGTCGGCCAGCCCGACGCCGGCACCGACATGGTGTTCCACTTCGGCCAGTTGATCGCGCACGCGGCGAAGACACGCAACCTGCGCGCCGGCTCGATCGTCGGCTCCGGTACGGTATCGAACAAGGACGCGAAGCGCGGCTACTGCTGCATCGCCGAGAAGCGCTGCCTCGAGACGATCGAGCACGGCGCGCCGCAGACCGAGTTCATGCGCCATGGCGACACCGTGCGCATCGAGATGTTCGACGCGGCCGGCAAGTCGATCTTCGGCGCGATCGAGCAGTCGGTTTCCCCGCCCGACGGCGCGGCATAAGCGGCGCGGTACGTAACGCAACGCGACGCGACGGCGAACCCCGGCTTCGGCCCGCGCGCCGGGTTTCGCCCGATGTTTGACCGCGCGGGCTTGGCTACACTCGATTCAAGCGTTCGAGCACCTCGAACAAGGAGCAGCAGATGGCCGATCTCGCCGCGTACGGCGGTTACGAAGCACTGAAGGTGACGCGCCGCGACCATGGGGTGCTCGACATCGTGATGAGCGGCGAGGGCGCGAACCGCAGCGGCCTCGCGACCGCGAACGCGCGCATGCATCGCGAACTCGCCGACATCTGGCGCGACGTCGATCGCGATCCCGACACGCGCGTCGCGGTGATCCGCGGCGAAGGCAAGGGCTTTTCGGCGGGCGGCGATCTCGCGCTCGTCGAGGACATGGCGAACGATTTCGACGTGCGCGCCCGCGTGTGGCGCGAGGCGCGCGACCTCGTCTACAACGTGATCAACTGCAGCAAGCCGATCGTGTCGGCGATGCACGGGCCGGCCGTCGGCGCGGGGCTCGTCGCCGGGCTGCTCGCCGACATCTCGATCGCCGCGAAGGATGCGCGCATCATCGACGGCCATACGCGGCTCGGCGTCGCGGCCGGCGACCACGCGGCGATCGTGTGGCCGCTGCTGTGCGGGATGGCGAAGGCGAAGTACTACCTGATGCTGTGCGAGCCCGTGAGCGGCGAGGAGGCCGAGCGGATCGGGCTGGTCTCGCTCGCGGTCGCGCCGGCCGACCTGCTGCCGAAGGCATACGAAGTGGCCGAGCGGCTCGCGCACGGTTCGCAGTCGGCGATCCGCTGGACCAAGTACGCGCTGAACAACTGGCTGCGCACGGCCGGGCCGACCTTCGATACGTCGCTCGCGCTCGAATTCATGGGTTTTTCGGGGCCCGACGTGCAGGAAGGCATCCGCTCGCTGCGCGAACGGCGCCCGCCCGCGTTCCCCGGCGACGCGCCGTTCTGACGTGCGCGCTATGATCGAATCACGCGCGGCTGCGCGACGCTCGGCGGCCGCCTCGTTCCCCCAGTCAACCAGGATGCCCGTATGACGACCGATGCCTCCGGCGCCAACCCTTTCGCCGGCTTTGCCGGGTTCCAGCCCGCCGACATGATGGACCGGATGTGGGACATGATGCGGATGTCGCCGTTCGGCGGGATGGCGCCGTTTCCGGGCGCCACGCACGGGCTGCCGCCGTCGCTGTCGAGCATGTCCGACATGATGTCGCCGCTCACGAACGTCGAGGAACTCGACAAGCGGATCACCGATCTGCGCGCGGTCGAGCAGTGGCTGAAGCTCAATCTCGGGATGCTGCAGTCCGCGATCCAGGCGCTCGAGGTGCAGCGCGCGACGCTCGCGACGCTGCGCGCGTTCGGCGCGTTCGCGCAAAGCTCGATGTCGGCGGCCGAGGAAGCGGCCGTGGCCGCCGCGCAGGCCGCGAAACCCGCGTCAGCGGGCGAGGCCGCGCCCGCGGCCGATGCGGCCGATGCGGCGGAAGACGACCCCGCGCAGCAGCCGTTCGACCCGTCCGGCTGGTGGAACCTGCTGCAGACGCAATTCAACCAGCTCGCGAGCCTCGCGATGGCGCAACCGGGCATGCAGCCTGCGGCGCCGGACGCCGCGCCGCCGGAGGCCGCCGCCGCGCCCGGGCCCGGGCCCGCGACGAAGTCCGCCGCGGCCGCGCCGCGCAAGCCCGCCGCGAAGCGCGCGAAGCCGTCCGGTTCGGCCGCGGCGCGCGCGGCGGCCGCTTCGTCGCCCGAAACGCGTCCGCCGAAGCGCTCGACGTGATGCGGCGCAGCTAGGCGGTCGATCATGCGACTCGCGCTCGTTCTGATGGGAGGCGGCGCGCGCGCCGCATACCAGGTCGGCGTGCTGAAGGCGCTGGCCGAAATCGCGCGCGAGGCCGATCCGCAGCGGCATACGGTGCCGTTCGCGGTGATCTGCGGTTCGTCGGCCGGCGCGATCAACGCGACGTCGATCGCGAGCCACGCGGACGACTTTTCCCACGGCGTGCGGCGCCTGCTCGAATTCTGGGAGCCGCTGCGCGCCGATTACGTGTATCGCACCGACTGGCTCGGCATCGCGGGCGCCGGCGCGCGCTGGCTCGCGACGATGACGTTCGGCTGGGCGGCCCGCCGCTCGCCGCGCGGGCTGCTCGACAACACGCCGCTTGCGCACCTGCTGCAGCGCGAGCTGAGCTTCCACCGGATCGAGCAGATGCTCGAGGCGCGTCTGCTGCACGCGCTCGCGGTCACCGCGCTCAGCTATTCGAGCGGCCGGCACCTCACGTTCTACCAGGCCGCCGAGCCGATCCAGGCGTGGCGGCGCGCGCAGCGCACCGCGCGGCTCGTCGACCTGTCGGCGTCGCACCTGCTCGCGTCGTCGGCCATTCCGTTCGTGTTTCCCGCCGTGCCGCTCGTGCTCGACGGACAGGTCGAGTACTTCGGCGACGGCTCGATCCGGCAGATCGCGCCGCTGTCGCCGGCGATCCACTTCGGCGCGGACCGGATCGTCGTCGTCGGTGCGGCCGATCCGCGGCCCGAGATCCCGGCCGCGAACGGCACGGGACGGGCCCGTGGCTACCCGACGCTCGCGCAGATCGGCCAGCAGGTGCTCGCGAGCGTGTTTCTCGACTCGATCGGCTCGGACATCGAACGGATCGAGCACATCAACCAGATGATCGAGCACCTGCCGCACCAGGTCGAGATCGACAGCGGCTGGCGGCACGTCGACGTGCTCGCGATCGCGCCGTCCGAGCGCATCGAGCTGATCGCCGCGAAACACCTGAAGCAGATGCCGGCGACGATGCGCGGGCTGCTCGGCGCGATCGGCGGCAGCCAGCCGACCGGCGCATCGTTCGCCAGCTACCTGCTGTTCGAGGAAGCGTTCACGCGCGAGCTGATCGAGCTCGGCTACCGCGACGGCCGGGCCCAGCGGGAGACGCTCGCCGGCTGGATTGCCGGGGCGGACGGCGGCAGCGCGCCGGCGGCCGGCACGCCGCCGGAAGACGGCCTCGCGACCGGCGAAATACGGGTCTGACACGCGAAGGCGCACTGTAAGGTTGCGTTTTCGCGACGGTGGGCCGCGACCGATCGCCGCACCGAGGTAGGCGGCGCGCGACCGGCCGGGCGTCTCGGAACCGTCATGCACGCGTGCTATCATGGCCGCCGCTGTATACACCATATCGAGCAGCCCGCCGATCCGGCATCCGCACGGGGACCTTTCGGGGAACCCGCCTGGGGCAGGGGACGGGCGCGCCAACGAGCCGGCCAGCGCCGGCCCCCACTCAGGCAAGCGCGGCCGGCTTCGTCCGAACGGAGCGGGTTGCGGCATGCCCAACGGCGGCAACGCGGCCGCCTGGCTGCCGGACGAGGAATCGACGTCCGGCGGGCCGGTTTCCCGCGTAAAATTACAGTCTTGGCTGCAAAAAGCGCGCGTGGCGCGCTTGCGCGGCAACAGTCACGTTTAGAGAAGTCGCATTGCGCAGAACAGGGGTGGGACCATCATGAACACCATGCTTTATCCGGAACTTTACAGGTCGCTCGAAGCTGTCCGCTGGGACATGGAGAAGGACATTCCGTGGGACAAGTTCGACGCTTCGCTGCTCACCGACGAGCAGGCGAAGACGATCAAGATGAACGCGATCACCGAATGGTCGGCGCTGCCCGCGACGGAGATGTTCCTGCGCGACAACCAGCACGACAGCGATTTTTCCGCGTTCATGAGCGTGTGGTTCTTCGAGGAGCAGAAGCATTCGCTCGTGCTGATGGAATACCTGCGCCGCTTCAAGCCGGAGATGGTGCCGACCGAAGAGGAACTGCACGCGGTGCGCTTCCAGTTCGATCCGGCGCCGCCGCTCGAGACGCTGATGCTGCACTTCTGCGGCGAAATCCGCCTGAACCACTGGTACCGTTGCGCGGCCGACTGGCACACCGAGCCCGTCATCAAGCAGATCTACGAAACGATTTCGCGCGATGAAGCGCGTCACGGCGGCGCGTACCTGCGCTATATGAAGAAAGCGCTGAACAACTGCGGCGACGTCGCCCGCGCCGCATTCGCGAAGATCGGCGTGCTGATGGCGTCGGCGCGCCGCACCGAGAAGCCGCTGCACCCGACCAACCTGCACGTGAACCAGGCGCTGTTCCCGCGCGACACCGTGCAGTCGCGCCTGCCCGATCCGGAATGGCTCGAGCGCTGGCTCGACGAGCAGATCCGTTTCGACGGCGAGTGGGAGAAGAAGGTCGTCGAGCGGATCCTGCACAACCTGTCGATCCTGTTCGAGCGCACGTTCGCGACCGCGCAGGAACTGAACCGCTACCGCAAGGAAGTCACCGGTCGCCTGCAGGCCGAAAGCGGCCCGTCGTCGGCCGCGCAGCCGGCCTGAGGCTGGCCGGCGCCGCCGGCGCAAGTCGGGTCCGATTCGCACCCGATTCGCGCGCGGCTCACGGCACACCGTGTCGCGTTCGTTGCATGAAGCCCGCCCGGCCGGTCCGGCGGGCTTTTTATCGGGCGCCGCCGTCGCGCGCGCCGTCGTTCATTCCGTCCGATCTCCATCATGTCCGCCACCTTCGAACGCAAGCTGATCACCCGTGATGCCCTCGTTGCACTGCGCGCGTCGCTGCCGTCGCCCGTCGTGTTCACCAACGGCGTGTTCGACATCCTGCATCGCGGTCACGTCACGTATCTCGCCGATGCGAAAGCGCTCGGCGCGTGCCTGATCGTCGGCGTGAACAGCGATGCGTCGGTGCGCATGCTCGGCAAGGGCGACGACCGGCCGATCAACCGCGAAGAGGATCGTGCGGCATTGCTGGCGGCGCTGGAAAGCGTCGACTGGGTCGTGACGTTCGGGGAAAAGACGCCCGTGTCGCTGATCGAGGCCGTCCGTCCGGACATCCTCGTGAAGGGCGGCGATTACGACATGGACGCGCTGCCGGAATCCGCGCTCGTGCGCGGCTGGGGCGGCCGGGCGCTCGCGATTCCGTTCGAGCACGACCGCTCGACCACTGCGTTGCTGAAGAAGGTGCGCGCGCAACAGTCCTGAGCGCGGCCCGGCGCCGTCACGGGGTCGATGCCGCGAGCGGTGCGGTCGTGACGGCCGGCGCGGCGATCGGGCCGCCGACGACGGGCTGGTCGGTTGCCCGCGCGAGCGGGGTCACGCGCAATGCGTCGGGCTGCACCTGCCGCGACAGCACGCCGGGCTCGCGCGGGCCGGCCGCCGGCAGCGGCCCGAACACGCCGCGCGCCACCACGAACGCGAGCATGTTGGCGAGAAAGAGAACAGCGATCAGCCAGCGCAGCATCGTCGAAACTCCTTGTCGTCATCGACGTGGTTGACGTCGTTCAGTCGAGCCGGCCGCATGGCCGGCTTCTTTCATGGCTTCTGTCGACCATGCGTGCGGGCCGCTGGTGCGGCACCGCGCGTATTGCATCGTCGGCGTGACGTGGGCCCGCTTCGGTCTGCGTCGCCACGCGCCGCCGGGATGCCGGCGCCTTTACATCAATCCTGCGCCGTCGCCGGGCCGGCCGCGTCCGTTGCGATCAGCGCGAGCCCGGACAGGATCAGCGTGTCATGCCGCGTATGCGGGACCGTCAGCGCACGCGCGACGTCGTCCGCCGCACCGCCGGCCAGCACGAGCCGCACCGGCGCCTGCCACGCGGCGACGAGATCGCGCCACGCGCGTTCGATCAGCCCGGCCTGTGCGTACAGGCAGCCGGCCGACAACGAGCGCGGCGTATCGACCTGGAACGGTTCGGCCTGCGCGCCCGCAAGCAGGCCGCTGGCGATATCGGTGGTCAGCGTCGGCAACTGCGCGGTGTGCGTGCCGAGCGCGCGCATCATCAGCGCCCAGCCCGGCGCGATCAGGCCGCCGGTGAAGCGGCCGTCCGCGCGCAGTGCCTCGAGCGTCGTCGCGGTGCCGAACGTCGCGATCAGCAGATGCTCGCCCGGAAACGCCGCATGCGCGCCGATTAGGCCGGCCCACCGGTCGCTGCCGAGTTGGTCGGGCGTCGTATAGCCGTTCGTCACGCCGCATTGCGCGGGGCGCGAGCGGATCGTCGTGCGCGGCACGCCCGGCCAGCGCGCGTCGAGCAGCGCGTCGAGCCGTGCGGCCACGTCGGCGCCCGCGACGTTCGAGATCCACGCGCCGCGCGGTCGCGGCAGCATCGACCAGTCGGGATCGGCGCCGCCGTCGCGCGTGTGGCCGAACGCACCCGTGTCGACGAGCGTGCGCCGCGCGTCGGTGAGCGCCCACTTGATCCGGCTGTTGCCGGCGTCGATCAGCAGGTGCGGTTCGCTCATTGCGCTTCGCGCAGCGATACGTCGCCGGCTGCGATCGTTTGTACGCCGCTCGGCGTGTCGAGCAGCAGCTGCCCGGTCGTGTCGATGCCCGTCGCGATGCCGCGCGCGCGTTCGACGCCCTGTTCGAGCAGCACGACTTCGCGGCCCGCGTACGCGTGCAGTGCGTGCCAGCGTGGCAGGAACGGTGCGAGGCCGTCGGTGCCGAACTGCGCGAGCGCGGGCGTGAGCGCGTTCAGCGACGCGGCGAGCGTATCGGTGAGGTTCGCCGACGCGCACGCGATCGACAGCGCGGCGGGCGGTAGCCCGCTCGCGAGCGTGGCTTCGCGCGCGCGCAGCGCGTCGACCTGCGCGGCGACGGCTTCTGCGCCGCGCACGTTGATGCCGAAGCCGATCACGACGGCGGTGGCGTCGGCGGTGGTCCAGACGGTTTCGATCAGGATCCCGGCGAGCTTGCCGACGATGCGCGGCGCGCCGTCGTCGTCGGCCGTCAGCAGCAGGTCGTTCGGCCATTTGAGCGCGACGCGCATGCGGGCGTCGAGCGGCAGCGTGGCCAGCCCTTCGGCGAGCGCGACGCCGATCGCGATGCTGAGGCCGCCGAGCGCATCGACGGCGCGCGGCACGATGCAGCCGACCGAGCACAGCAGCGCATTGCCGGGCTGCGCGAACCACGGGCGGCCCTGCCGGCCGCGGCCGGCCGTCTGTTCGAACGCGACGCGTACGAGCGGCGCGGGCAGCGCGTTCGCCTTGCGCGGCAGCGCCTTGAGCCGCGTCGCGACGTCGGCGTTGGTCGAGCCGGTGGCGGCGACGATGTCGAGCGGCCACGCACGCGGCGCGGCGTCCAGGTGCGCCTCGAGCCGGTTGCGCGCGATGTGCGCGTCGCCGGAATCGGGCGTGTCGGAGGAGGTGGGGGCGTTCATGGCGCCTATTGTAGCGACAGGGGGCGTGGGCGCGTCGGCAAGTGGGGCGACGGTCATTTCCTCGGGCGGCAGGGGCCGATTGATGTGCGACGCTTCGCGCGAATGTGCTCGTACCGAATCGGGAGAAGTGGCACGCAGGTAGTCGCGTGCATATGAGCTGGAATCAATGTAGCGCCGACATTCCGGTTGATCGATTGACGAAACGTCGTCGACCGATATCGATTGATCGGGATTTCGAATTCGTATGATGGATTTCCTTGTGCCGGTCGTGCATTTTGGTGCGATGAGATTTGCGCTGATAGCGACGAGAGGGAATCCGGATGAATGATGGCCAGCAATGGTTACTCGAGTCTTCGTTGGCTGTTGTCGGCCGGTTGATGGCTAGTGGCGGCCGGTATGC
Source organism: Burkholderia sola (assembly GCF_905400185.1). Classification (NCBI taxonomy): domain Bacteria; kingdom Pseudomonadati; phylum Pseudomonadota; class Betaproteobacteria; order Burkholderiales; family Burkholderiaceae; genus Burkholderia; species Burkholderia sola. The sequence goes on along the minus strand of NZ_FR989675.1, from coordinate 3,265,488 downwards.
GGCTGGCAGGCCGACCGTCGTCGAATGTGCGGCGCCCGGTACTTTCGCAGATGAGCGTTGCTCGGGCGCGATGAGCCGAGGTGGCGCCGCATGATTCGCTATTTCCTCGCCAAGGGTGATCGGGGCGGCAGCGCGACGATCACCGAGGGACTGGAATACGTCACGTGTTCCAATCCGCCGCCGCGTGTGCAGATCGCCACGCTCTACATGAAAACCTACTGCACGGCTTGCGAGCAGGTTGGGTTTGTCGCGCCGAAAGGTCCGCGCTTGCCTGGCAGGGCACCGAATGGTCAGGGATGGGCGTTGAGTGGGGATATCAATGCATGCGGGTGCAATCCGCCGCCGGTGTTCTATGCCGAGCGGGGCATGAGGATGATCCTGACTTCGCATGAGGCGACTGAGCTTCTGGAGAATAGACACACTCCAACGCCCGAGGACGAAGCGCCGGTTGCGACGGCGAGAGCGGATATCACGCTCGATTACGACGAACAGGTACGTGTCGGCATCGGCACGACGTTGCCGCAAAGCTATCCCTATTTGATCGAAATGACCGACGGACGCACGTATGCGGGGCGTGTCGGTACGAATGGCCAACTGCCACGCATCGGTACCGAGCCCGCTGGCAGTTATACGATCTATTGGGGCGAAGATGCGCTCGCCCACCCAGACTGGACGCCATGCCCAACAGACCGATAACGGTGAGAGCGAATACGATCCCTCGATCCACCAAGGTAGTACAGCTTCACGCGGTGACATTCAAATCGTTGTGGGATGCCTATCCATCAGGGAATCCATACAACGATCCGGCCTATACGAATCAGTGCGCTATTCGTATAAGTGTCGCCTTGCACCGTGTTGGTGTCGACATGAAGTCATTTTCATCGAGGCTCGTCAGGCCTCTCGGCGGTCAACGTAGTATTGGGCGAATTCTGTTGAATGGAAAGGCAACGGCCACGCGCGCCAATGAACTCGGCTCGTGGCTCAACCTGCAGCCATTTGCCGGTCTCGGAAGGGCGGAGGTGATTACCGGAGCGGACTGGGAGGCGAAAATAAAAGGGCGTACTGGTATTGTGATGTTCGATGGTTACTGGGCGCGTGCAGGCGAGTCGGAATTGAATGCGAGCGGCGGTCACATTGATCTTTGGAATGGCTCTCGAATGACGATGAATGGTTTCTGGGGTGCGGCGTCGACGATAGGGCGATATATCGGGATGGTGTCGTTTCGGCAAGGAGCGAATGTCTTCCCAAGTCTCAGCTATTCCGATCTCGGGAAATCGAATTCAGTCTTGTTTTGGGAGATCAAGTGAAGCGGTTTGCGATTGCGCTTTTGGGGGGGCTTGGTGGTTTGCTGTTAACTTGGCTTTACCTCTACGTTTACAGCCATATCAATTGGCCGAAACTTGCAGGCACACCGGCTCGCGGTTGTTACGAGATCGACAAGTGCCCGACCTCATGGTGGCAGGGAGTATTGTTTCTGGCGTACTTGCTGGGGCCTGCCTTGTTTTTCTGCGTCGTCAATGTACTGGCGTATAGACGCTGGTCATGCAAGAGATGGAGCACCACGCTCAGCATTGGAACCATACTCGCGGGCCTGTTCTACCTTGAGCCCTATGTTTCCCGGCTGCTTAAGTGGCGTACCGGATGAACAGACGATCCTTCACCGGTCGAACGGTTGGTGCGCCACTGCCGTCGCGCAGGCCGATTCCGGTTGCGGGGATCGATACCAATGCGCGGTGCGAGGATGACGCATGCGAAGCAATCACCGTTCGGCCGGGTCACGCCCACGCGCCCCCCGGCCGAACGGCCGTCACGGCGCAACCACCGGGTGCTTCAGCGCGTGCGCGGTCTCGATCCACTGCGCGTGGAATTCGTCCGCATCGGGCCGAAGCCCGAGTTCGCCGTTGCGATAGGCCATCGCGAGCGTCTGCACGGCTTCCGGCAGCTCGTGCTCGGCGGCGCGGCGATACAGCGCGAGCGCGCGCGCGTCGTCGCGCGGCACGCCGCTGCCGTCGCGGTACGCGTTCGCGAGCATGAAGTCGGCGGCCGGGATGTCCGCGCGCGACGCGATGTCGAACCAGTGCGCGGCTTGCACCGGGTCGGCCGCGATGCCGTAGCCGCTGCGGTAGATCAGCCCGAGGTAATACGCGGCGGCCGGGTCGCCGTCCGAGGCCGCTGCACCGAGCAGCGTCCGGGCGCGCGCATAGTCTTTCGGGAGATCGCCGCTGCCGAGCAGCAACGCCTTGCCGAGCGCGAGCTGCGCGCGCCGCGCAGCCGGCGCGTCGGCCGTGTCGGCCTTGTCCGCCGCCGCGGCCGTTTCCAGCCAGCCGCGCCCCTCGTCGCGCAGCCCCGGTTCATGCGCATCGACGAGCGCGATGCCGAGCGCCGCCTGCGCGGCGCCCGAGCCGCGGCGCGCGAGCGTGCGCAACTGCGCCAGCGCATGCGGCTCGGTCGCCTGCGTGACCATCGCCTGCCATTCGTCGAGCTGCGCGGCGCTCGGCGCGGGGCCGGCGCCGCGCAGGCCGGTCGCCGCGACGACGGCCGCGACGGTCACGGCCGCCGTCGCGAGCAGCGCGGCGGGCGGGAGTTTCGCGCGCAGCACGCGCCGCGCGGCGGCGGCGAAGCCGGTTTCGGCGGGCCGCATCGTCCGGATCGGTTGCATCGTGTGTCTCATTGCGTGAGGTCGATCTCGTAGGTCGCGAGGTTCTTGCCCGAGCCGTCGTCGGCCGCGACCTGCGTGATGCCGGTCAGGCCGGCCGCCGCCGCGTCGCCGAGGCGGTTCGGCGCGGACGCGAACCGCACGTGCGCGACCGAGCTCGCGAGCTTCGTGAAGCGCCAGCTGCGCTGCGCGCCGTCGGCCGCGCGCGTGATCGCGCCGCGCTTCTTGATGAACGCGATCAGCACGTCGCGGTTCGCGTCGGGCGACGCGAAGATCGTCTTGCTGCCGTCGAGGCCCGGGAAATTGCCGCCGCCGCTCGCGCGGTAGTTGTTGGTCGCGACGATGAACTGCGCGTTCGGGTCGATCGGCGCGCCCTTGTACGTCAGGTTCCGGATCCGGCTGCCGACCGGCTGCGTGACGTCGATTTCATACGCGAGATCGGCCGACGTGAACATGTCGAAGTTGTAGCCGGGGAAGGTGCTGACGAGCGGCTGCACGGTGGCCTTGGTCGGGTCGATCGTGTTGAAGCGCTTCGCGGCCGTCTCGAGCCAGTTCTTCACGTCGGCGCCGCTCACCTTCACCGCGTACACGGTGTTCGGATACAGGTACAGGTCGGCCGCGTTGTTGATCGCGAGCGCGCCCGGCGCGACGTCGGTGTAGTCGGTGCCGCCGCCGAAGCCGCTCTTGAACGGCGCGCTGACCGACAGCACCGGCAGCGACGCGTACTGCGGCAGGTTCGCCTGCACGTAGGTCTTCACGTAGTCGGCCTGCGCCTCGTTGACGATCTGGATCGCGCCCGGATCGCCGACGTCCGCGAAGTACGAGTTCATCCGGTAGTCGGTCGAGCCGATCGGCGTCTTCACGTAGTCGATCGTCGCCTGGTGCTCGGCCGCGATCGCGGCGGAGACCGACGGGTCGGCCGCGACGTAGCTCTTGTCGGCGTTCTGGATCGGCCGCGCCTCGACGGTCGTTAGCGACTTGTCGACGATCCACGTCTTGCCGTCGAACTTAAGGCCAAGCTTGATCACGCCGAGGTGCTTGCCCCAGTAGTTGGCCATCACGGTCGGCACGCCGTTGACGGTGCCCTTGACCTTGTCGACGCCCGGCAGGTTGAACTGCGCGACGGTGCTGTTCGCGTCCGGAAACACCTGGTGCGAGTGGCCGATCAGCATCGCGTCGATGCCGGACACCTTCGACAGCCACCAGCTGCCGTTTTCCATCGTCGGCGAGTACGCGGAATTGTCGAGGCCGCCGTGCGAGATCGCGACGACGAGATCGGCGCCCTTCGCGCGCATCTCCGGAATGTACTTCTCGGCCGCTTCCTTCAGCCCGGTCGTATAGACCTTGCCGTCGAGCCAGCGCTTGTCCCAGTTCATGATCGCGGGCGGCGTGAAGCCGATGATGCCGATCTTCACGGGCGCGCTGACCGTCTTGCCGTCCGGCGTCGTGGCCGTCACCGTGCGCGTCAGGATCGTGTACGGCGTGAACAGCGGCGCATTGGTCTTCGCGCTGATCACGTTCGCGAGCACCTGCGGGAAGTTCGGGCCCGCGCACTTCTTCTGCTGGGCGGGCGCGGGCAGGCCGTCGACCTCGAACGTGTTGCCGGTCACCTGCGACAGGTACGGCAGCCCGTAGTTGAACTCGTGGTTGCCGATCCCGCCGCCGTCGAATTTCGCGGCGTTCATCACCTTGTAGATCGCGAGCGTCTGGTCGCAGCCGACCGGCTTAACCAGCGCCTGGTAGTCCGACAGCGCGGTGCCCTGGATCGTGTCGCCGTTGTCGAGCAGCAGCGTGTTCGGGTACTGCTTGCGCGCCTGCGCGATCAGCGTCGACACGCGCTCGAAGCCGAGCGAATTGTCGGCGGCGAGCTTGAAATAGTCGTACGACAGCACGTTGGTGTGCAGGTCGGTCGTCTCGAGCAGCGCGAGCGTGGCCGTCGTGCCGACGGGCGCCTGGGCCTCGGGCTGCGACGGCGGCGTGGCGGTGACGTCGTCGCCGCCGCAGCCGGCGAGGACGAAGGCGAGGCTGGCGAGCGCGGCGGCGGCCGGCACGTGGCGGCGGGAAAGCGGGGGGAGACGCATCGGTTGTCCTGTTCGGTGTTCTGTTTTATGAAACGCGAGGTACGCACGAATGGCGGCGCGGCGCGCCGACGGCCTGAGGTGCGGCGCGTGAGAGTATCGAAAGGAAACGTGACGGAACAATGAAAGGTCGCGACGCCGGCCGCTGGCCGAGGCCCACGGCGGCTTCGGGCCGGTCCCGGCCGGCATGCCCGGCCCGGCGCCGCGGCCGGGCATGCCGGCCGTAATCCTCACGTCGCGGCGCCGGGCGGTTCGCTACAATGGCCGCTGTCATCCTTTTGCAAACAACCCGCCCTTGGACTTCGAGACTCCTCCCGGCCTGTCGGTCGACGCCGGCGGCCAGGGCCAGACGGTGCGCCTGACCGGCCAGTGGACCGCGCTGTCGCTCGCGCGCAACCGCGGCGCGGTGGCGCGCCGCATCGCGACCCTCGCCAGCGGGCGCGTGAGCGAATGGGATCTGTCCGGCATCGAGCGGCTCGACCACGTCGGCGGCCAGGCGCTGTGGCGCGTGTGGGGCCGCAAGCTGCCGGCCGGCGTCGCGCTGAGCGCCACGCAGCGCACGATCTTCGAGCGCATCGAACGGCTCGACAGCCAGCGCGAGGCGCCCGAGCGCATCGTGCGGTTCGATCCCGTCACGCGGCTCGGCCTGGCGATCTTCGCGTTCGGCGAACACCTGCAGGGCGGCATCGCGATGTTCGGCCGCGTGATCCTCGACGCGCTGTCGGTGCTGCGCCGCCCGCGGACGATGCCGTGGAAGGAGACCTCGGCGAACATCTACAGCGCCGGCGCGCAGGCGCTGCCGATCACCGCGCTCGTCGCGTTCCTGATCGGCATCGTGCTCAGCTACCTGTCCGCGCAGCAGTTGCAGATGTTCGGCGCGAACCGCTATATCGTGAACATTCTCGGGCTGTCGGTGATCCGCGAGCTCGGTCCCGTGCTGTCGGCGATCCTCGTCGCGGGCCGCTCGGGCTCGGCGATCACCGCGCAGATCGGCGTGATGCGCGTGACCGAGGAGCTCGACGCGATGCGCGTGATGGGCATCCCGCACGGGCTGCGGCTGATCCTGCCGCGCGTGCTCGCGCTCGGCGTCGCGATGCCGCTGCTCGTGATGTGGACCAACATCATCGCGCTGACGGGCGGCGCGCTCGCCGCGAAGCTGGTGCTCGGCATCGACATCAACTATTTCGTGCGCTCGCTGCCGGGCGTCGTGCCGATCGCGAACCTGTACATCGGCGTCGGCAAGGGCGTCGTGTTCGGCATGCTGATCGCACTGGTCGCGTGCCATTTCGGCTTCCGGATCAAGGCGAACTCGCAGAGCCTCGGCGAAGGCACGACCACGTCGGTCGTGTCGTCGATCACGGTCGTGATCCTCGCCGACGCGGTGTTCGCGATCCTGTTCCAGAACGTGGGGCTCGGATGAACGCATCGAACGACACGACCGCGCATGCCGCGGCGATCGGCGCCGGGCCGGACGCGGCCGCCGACGCCGGCGACCTCGTGATCGAGGTGCGCAACCTGACCAAGCGCTACGGGCGCAACGTCGTTCACCAGAAGCTCGATTTCGACGTGCGGCGCGGCGAGATCGTGTCGATCGTCGGCGGGTCGGGCTCCGGCAAGACGACGCTCGTGCGCCAGATCCTCGGCCTCGAGCGGCCGACGTCGGGCACGATCAAGGTGTTCGGCGAGGATACGGCGACGATCGACGACGCGACCGCGCGGATGATGCGCACGCGTTCGGGGATGCTGTTCCAGCAGGGCGCGCTGTTCTCGTCGATGACGGTGTTCGACAACGTCGCGCAGCCGCTGCGCGAGCTCGGCCGCGTGCCGCCGGACCTGCTGCACGACATCGTGATGCTGAAGCTCGAGATGGTCGGGCTGCCGTGCAAGCACGCGTCGAAGATGCCGGCCGCGCTGTCGGGCGGGATGGTGAAGCGGGTCGGCATCGCGCGCGCGATCGCGCTGGAGCCCGAGCTGCTGTTCCTCGACGAGCCGACGGCCGGCCTCGATCCGCAGGCGTCCGACGAATTCGTCGAGCTGATCGCGACGCTGCACCGCACGCTCGGGCTGACCGTCGTGATGGTGACGCACGACCTCGACACGATGGTCGCGCTGTCGACGCGCGTCGCGGTGCTGGCCGATCGCAAGGTGCTGGTCGCCGCGCCCGTCGAGGAGGCCGCGAACGTCGACCATCCGTTCATCCACGAATATTTCCTGGGGCTGCGCGGGCGCCGCGCATTGCAGGCGCTGCCGCCCGAGCGGCGCGCGAAGCTGCCGAAGGCGGCCCTCGAACCGGCGCTGTCGAGCGTCGAGCTGTAGAAGCAAGGAACCCGCGAATGGAAAACAAATCACATGCGTTCTGGGCCGGCCTGTTCACGATCGCGCTGACGCTCGCGATCGCGGGCACTGTGTTCTGGTTCAACGTCGACCGCACCGTGCGCGTGCCGTACGACCTGCTCGCGCGCACCAACGTGACCGGGCTGTTCCCGGACGCGGCCGTGCGCTTTCGCGGCCTCGACGTCGGCAAGGTGCAGTCGATCGGCTTCGATCGCACGCATCCGGGCCAGATCCGGATCCGCATTCTCGTCGATCACGACGCGCCGATCACGCAGTCGACCTACGGCAGCCTCGGCTTCCAGGGCGTGACCGGCATCGCGTTCGTGCAGCTCGAGGATACGGGGCGCGATCTGTCGCCGCTGCCGTCGTCGCCGAAGGCGATCGCGCAGATCCCGATGCGGCCGAGCCTGTTCGACCAGATCCAGGAGCGCGGCGACGTGCTGCTGCGGCAGCTCGAACTGGCCGCGAAGAGCGCGAACGCGCTGATGTCGCCCGAGATGCGCGAGCAGTTGCGCGCGACCGCCGAAAGCCTGCAGCACGCGGCCGACGGCGCCGCGACGCTGACCAGGCAGCTCGGCCCGGCAGTCACCGCGCTGCCGGAGACGATGCACGAGGTGAACCGCGCGATGGCGTCGGCGAACACGCTGCTGCAGCCGAACGGGCCGCTCGTGTCGAACCTGAACAAGGCCGGCACGGCCGCCGAGCAGGTCGGCGTCGCGCTGAACGGCCTCAACGCGCGCGTGCAGTACGACACGCTGCCGCGCTTCAATGCGCTGGCCGACAGCGTCGGCGACGCGTCGCGGCAATTGAAGGACGTCGCCGGTGAACTTGGCCGCAACCCGCGCAGTCTGTTGTTCGGCTCGCCCGGCGCGGCCCCGGGGCCCGGCGAGGCGGGCTTCGTCTGGCCGGGTGCGACGGCCGGGAAGTGAAGCGCAAACCCATCGAGGGTCCAGCCGGAAACGGCCGGGTCATGACGCCCATCGAAACCGGAAACTTCATGCAGGAATACGCCATGCCACGAATCCTTGACCGCGCGCTGCGCCCGGCCGCGGCCGCGCTGGCCGTGCTGACGCTCGCACTGGCGGCCGGCTGCGCCGGCAACGACGCGGTGCTGTCCAATATCCGCTACGACCTCGGGCCCGCGTCGTCGGTGACGACCACCGGTTCGGGCCCCGCGCTGAAGGTGCTCGACGTCGCCGCGCCGGACGCGCTCGATTCCGACAAGTTCGCGTACCGCCTCGCGTATGCCGATGCGCAGCACGTGGCCGTCTATCGCGACAGCCGCTGGACCGCGCCGCCCGCGCAACTGCTCACGCAGCGGCTGCGCGGCGCGCTGTCGTCGCGCGGGACGGTGCTCGAAGGCGCCGACGGCGTGCGCGCGCCGACGCTCAAGGTCGACCTGAGCGAATTCGAACAGGTTTTCGATGGGCAGTCGCAAAGCCACGGCGCGGTGACCGCGCGCGCGACGCTGATGCAGGACGGCAAGGTGCTCGGCCAGCGCACGTTCGTCGCGCGCGCGCCGTCGAGCACGCCCGACGCGGCCGGCGGCGCGCGTGCGCTCGCGGCGGCCAGCGACGAACTCGTGTCGCAGATCGCCGCGTGGGTCGGCGTGCAGGCGTACGCGGGCACGCCGTGACGGCCGACGTGCAGCCGCGATTGCATCCGCGATTGCATCCGCGATGAACGTGCCGGGCACGCATCGCGCGTCACCGCTCGCGCGGCAGGCGTTTGCCGCTTACGCGGCGCTGATCGTCTATGCGTCGCTGTATCCGTTCGAAGGCTGGGTGGCGCTCGGCATCGGCCCGTTCGATTACCTGTTCGCGCCGATGCAGCGCTACGTGACGACGTTCGACGTGGCCACGAACGTGCTCGGCTATCTGCCGTTCGGCGCGCTCGGCGTGCTCGCGCTGCACCCGCGCTGGCGCGGCGTGGCCGCGACGCTGATCGCGGGCGGGCTCGGCGTGCTGCTGTCGGGCGCGATGGAGGCGCTGCAGACCTACCTGCCGACGCGCGTCGCGTCGAATCTCGACCTTGGCGCCAACGCGCTCGGCGCGCTGCTGGGCGCGGCGCTCGCCGCGCCGGCCACCGGCGCGCTGCTCGACCGCGGCGCGCTGCGCCGGCTGCGCTTCGCGTGGCTGGAGGCCGACGGTTCGACGCCGCTGCTGCTCGCCGCGCTGTGGCCGTTCGCGATCGTGTTTCCGTCGCCGTTCCTGTTCGGCATCGGCGACTGGCCGGCCGCGCTGTGGGAGCGCGCCGACGCGTCGATGCAGGACGCGCTGCTCGCGTGGCTGCCGGCCGCGTGGCGCGTTAGCGAATGGCCCGAGCGGGTCGACGGCTGGCTGTCCGATTCCGCGTGGGAAGCCGTGCTCGGCGGGCTGATGCTGTTCGCCGCGCTGGCGATCGCGTCGCTCGCGATGCGCCCGCGCGCGCCGCGCATCCGGCTGCTGATCGCGCTGGTGGTCGCCACGCTGGTGCTGAAGGCGGCCGCAACGTTCATGCAGTCGGCTACCGGCCTCGTCGTCGTGTGGGCGACGCCCGGCGCGCGGCTCGGCATCGAGCTCGGCTTCGCGGCGGCGCTCGTCGCGTTGCGCGTGCCGGCGACGTGGCGCGCGATGCTCGCGGCGCTCGCGCTGCTGGCCGGCGTCGCGCTCGTGAACCTGCTGCCGGTCAACCCGTTCTTCGACTTCACGCTATCGGGGTGGCGGCAGGGCCGCTACGTGCACTTCAACAGCCTCGCGCGCTGGCTCGCGTGGATCTGGCCCTACGCGGCGCTGATCTGGCTCGGCCAGCGCGTCGAGCACGCGTGGCTGCCGGCCGCGCTGCGCCGCTGACGCGGCAGCCCGGGCCGCGCAGCGGCGGCCGTGCCGCGGGCAGCCGCGTGCGCCGGTCGCTATAATCGTCGGCATCCTCCGTTGCCGCCTTGCGCAACGGCAATTCATCGCCCTTCTTTGCGCACGGCCTCGTGCCGGGCCGCTCGTCACCATCATGGATTCCTACTACCAGCACCACGTCTTCTTCTGCCTGAACCAGCGCGATCCGGGCGCCGAGCGCCCGAGCTGCGCGCAATGCAATGCGCAGACCATGCAGGAATACGCGAAAAAGCGCGTGAAGGAACTCGGTCTCGCGGGGCCCGGCAAGGTGCGCATCAACAAGGCCGGCTGCCTCGACCGCTGCGAGGAAGGGCCGGTGATGGTCGTGTATCCGGAAGGCACGTGGTACACGTACGTCGACCAGGCCGACATCGACGAGATCGTCGAGTCGCACCTGCGCGACGGCAACGTCGTCGACCGCCTGAAGATCTGAGCGGGCCGGCCGAATGAACGTTCATACGCAGAAATCGCTGATCGCGGGCCCGATCGGCCAGATCGAAATCGCGGTCGACCTGCCCGACGCCGTGCGCGAAAGCGGCGCCGCGCCGCGCGGCATCGCGCTCGTCGCGCACCCGCATCCGCTGTTCGGCGGCACGATGGACAACAAGGTCGCGCAGACGCTCGCGCGCACGCTCGTGCAACTGAACTATGTCGTCTACCGGTCGAACTTCCGTGGCGTCGGCGCGACCGAAGGCGTGCACGACAACGGCGCGGGCGAGGCCGACGATCTTCTCGCGGTGCTCGCGCACATGCGCGCGCAGCCCGCGTATGCGGACCTGCCGCTCGTGCTCGCGGGCTTCTCGTTCGGCACCTTCGTGCTGTCGCACGTCGCGAAGCGCCTGCGCGACGCGGGCGAGACGATCGAGCGGATGGTGTTCGTCGGCACGGCCGCGAGCCGCTGGCAGGTGGCCGACGTGCCCGAGAACACGCTCGTGATCCACGGCGAAACCGACGACACGGTGCCGATCGCGTCGGTGTACGACTGGGCGCGGCCGCAGGAGCTGCCGGTCGTCGTGATCCCCGGCGCCGAGCATTTCCTCCATCGCAAGCTGCACGTGCTGAAGCGCATCATCGTCGACGCGTGGCGCTAGCCTGCATGCGGGCGTCGGCGCAAGCGCCAGCGTCCGTACCGCGCACCGGCGCCCGTCCGGACGATGCGCGACCCTTCCCGAAACTTCACGCGACATCGCGCCGCGCCCCGCCTGCTGCATGGCGCCGCAACCCGGCTTGCACGCCGCCTGCGCACGCCTTTCGCGCGGCTTCGAGCACGCGTGCCCGCCGCATTCCCGTGCGATGGTCGCGCAACGGGGTTGCGGACGTCCGCTGCCCGGTTCGCGAAAACGCCGTTCGCGGCCACGTATAATGGCCGCTTTCGCGTTGCCCGCGGCCCGGCTGGGCCCATGCGGCGCTCGTTTCGCCGCCTGTCCGCCCGCTCGCGACGGCCGCGAACCGAACGCGCCCGCACGAGTCCAACCGGCGCGTTTCGCGTCGCCCGACGGTGTCGGGCGAGCGCCCGACACGCCCGCCGCCTTGCCGTTCAACCCTGCGCGTTTCGCACCGCACTTTCTGCCATCAGCCTGAATCGATCATGCGTCTGTCTTCCCAAGGCCTCAAGTCCCTCGCTTCCTCCATCGCCTTCAGCACCGCCGCGCGCAACGTCGCGCTCGGCGTGATGCTGCCCGTCGCGCTCGCATCGACGATCGTCGTCGCCGAGGCGAAGCCGGCCGCCAAGGCCAAGGCCGCGCATGCGGCGCCGGCCGCCGAGCAGTTCACCGGCGCGCCCGCGACCTACATGCCGGGCGCGGTGCCGCCGCCGGGCGTGAACGCGCGCTCGTGGGTGCTCGTCGACGCGACGAGCAACACGGTGCTCGCATCGGGCAATGCGGACGAACGCGTCGAGCCGGCGTCGCTGACGAAGCTGATGACGGCCTACCTCGTGTTCGAGGCGCTCGACAAGAAGAAGATCTCGATGGAGCAGATCGTCACGCCGAGCGAAGCCGTGCGCCGCGTCGGCCGCGACGAGTCGCGCATGTTCATCGAGGCGAACAAGCCGGTGTCCGTGCACGACCTCGTGTACGGGATGATCATCCAGTCGGGCAATGACGCTGCGATCGCGCTGGCCGAACTCGTCGGCGGCAGCGAAGGGCAGTTCGTCACGCTGATGAACGACGAGGCCGCGCGCCTCGGCATGAAGGGCACGCATTTCGCTGACGTGAACGGCATGCCCGACCCGAACCACTACACGACGGCCGGCGATCTCGCGAAGCTGTCGGCTCACCTGATCCGCGATTTTCCGCAGTACTACGGCATCTTCTCGGAGAAGGAATTCAAGTACAACAACATCCGCCAGGGCAACCGCAACCGTCTGTTGTGGCTCGACCCGACGGTCGACGGCCTGAAGACGGGCCACACGCAGGCGGCCGGTTACTGCCTGATCGCATCGGCGAAGCGCGCGATCCCGGGCGTCGACGGCCAGCGCCGCCTCGTGTCGGTGATGATGGGCGAGCAGAAGGAAAGCGACCGTACGCAGGACAGCATGAAGATGCTGAACTACGGCTACAGCGCGTTCGATTCGGTGCGCCTGTTCAAGGGCGGCCAGGCGATCTCGACGCCGCGCGTCTACAAGGGCAAGGACAACACCGTGCAGGTCGGCGTGAAGAGCGACCAGTGGGCGACCGTGCCGCGCGGCCTCGGCGACAAGGTCAAGACCGAGGTCGACGTCAACGCGCCGCTGATCGCGCCGCTCGCGGCAGGCCAGCAGGTCGGCACCGTGAAGATCGTCGCCGACGGCAAGACGCTGTCCGAATTCCCGGTCGTCGCGCTGCAGGCGGTGCCGGAAGCGGGTATCTTCGGACGTATCTGGGACTCGATCCTGCTGATGTTCAGCAAGAAGAAGTAAGCACGACGGGCCTTTGTTTTCACGACTTCATCCCCATCTGTCAAAGCTATGAGCCAAGCCGAATTCGAACCGATCGTCTACCTCAGCGTCTCGGCGCAGGAGGAACTGGTGCCGCTGTCCGAAGCCCGTGTGCCGGTGCTCGACCGCGGGTTCATCTTCGGCGACGGCGTGTATGAAGTCGTCCCCGTCTATGCGCACGACGGCGCGCACGTGCCGTTCCGGATCGAACAGCATCTGGACCGGCTCGCGCGCAGCCTGAAGAAGATCGGCATCGACAACCCGCACGATGCGGCGGGCTGGCGCGCGCTGATCGAGCGGGTCGTCGCGGCGAACGCCGAAGGCCTCGCCGACGGCAACGCGCTCGTCTACCTGCAGGTGACGCGCGGCGTCGCGAAGCGCGGCCATGCGTTCCCGGCGAACGCGGTGCCGACGGTGTTCGCGATGACGAGCCCGCTGCGCCTGCCGTCCGAAGCGGAGCGCGCGAAGGGCGTGCGCTGCGTGACGGCCGAGGATCGCCGCTGGCTGCATTGCGACATCAAGTCGATCTCGCTGCTCGGCAACGTGTTGATGGCGCAGCATGCGGCCGAACGCGATGCGTTCGAGACGATTCAGCTGCGCGACGACAACGTGACCGAAGGCTCGTCGTCGAACGTGTGGATCGTGAAGAACGGCGAGCTGTTCGCGCCGCCGCGCAGCAACAAGATCCTCGAAGGGATCCGCTACGCGCTGGTCGAGCAGCTGGCCGAAGAATGCGGGATCCGGTTCGTCGCGCGCGAGATCAGCGAGGTCGAGCTGCGCTCGGCCGACGAGATCATGCTGACGTCGGCCACCAAGGAAATCCTGCCTGTGACGTCGCTCGACGATCTGCCCGTGCAGGGCGGCAAGCCGGGCCCCGTGTTCGCGGCGCTGTATGACGCGTACCAGCGTGCGAAGGCACGCGAGTTTGAACAGTTTGACCTAACCCGGAGAAAATGATGAGCGAACCGACCAAAACCGTCGAGGTCACCGGCGCAATCGAGACCCGGAAGGAGTCGCTGCTGGAGTTTCCGTGCGATTTCCCGATCAAGATCATGGGCAAGGCGCACCCCGAGTTCAAGGACACGATCTTCAAGGTCGTGGCCGTTCACGACAACGAGATCGACGTCGAGAAAATCGAGGAGCGCGCGTCGAGCGGCGGCAATTACACGGGCCTCACGATCACCGTGCGCGCGACGAGCCAGGAACAGCTCGACAACATCTACCGTGCGCTGACCGGCCATCCGATGGTCAAGGTCGTGCTTTAAGCGCCCGTTCCGGCGTCCGGGGTCAGCGCAAACGGCCGCTGATCCCTTTCCATCCTCCCTCCAGCGCGCACTCGGCGGGGCATTTTCCCGCCGCGCGCCGCGCGTCCAGCTCGTCGCACAGCCGCTTGTATTCGGCCACTTCCTCGAACAGCCAGGTCCTGAACGCCTGCACGCGCGGCGTGTTCAAGAGCGGCGGCGGACACACGAAAAAATAGTGCCACGGGCTCGGCCCGTCGATGTCGAACAGGCGCACGATGCGCCCGTCGAGCAGGTCGTGCACCGCGAGCGAGCGGCGCACCAGCGCGATGCCCTGGCCTTCGATCGCGGCCAGCAGCAGGTTCGACGAATCCTGGTACAGGATCCCCCGCTTGGGCTCGGTCAGCGTATCGAGCCCGGCCGCGTCGAACCACGGCCGCCACAGCTCGTCGTCCGAGCGCAGCAGCGGGTAGTGCACGAGATCGGCGGGCGTCTGCGGCAGCTTGCCGCCGTTCAGCGTCGGCGCGCACGCCGGAAAGAACACCTCCTCGAACAGCGGCTCCACGTGCAGCCCCGGATAGCTGCCGAAGCCGAAGCGGATCGCCAGATCGACGTCGTCGCGCGCGAAATCGGTGAGCGAGTTGGTCGACTGCAGCTCGACGTCGATTTCCGGATGCCGCTCGATGAACGTGCCGATGCGCGGCGTGATGAAGCGCGCGGCGAACGACGACAGCATCGACACCACCAGCCGCCGGTCGCGGTCGCTCGCGCGCACGTCGCGCGTCGCGTCGGCGATCACCATCAGCGCGGTACGGATCTGCTGCGCGTAGCGCATGCCGGCGTCGGTCAGGCACAGCCGCTTGCCGTTGCGCGTGAACAGCTGCACGCCGAGCTCTTCCTCGAGCGCGCGCACCTGGTGGCTGACCGCGCCGTGCGTGACGAACAGCTCGTCGGCGGCGCGCGAGAAGTTCTCGTGGCGGGCGGCGGCTTCGAACGCGCGAATCGCGTTCAGCGCCGGCAGCTGGCGGAGGTCCATTTGCTAATTTTCCTCACATCGACGTGAAAATTGGTCGTTTGGTCGGACACCTTCAAGTGACTAGGATTGTAGTCATCGAAGCACTTATTGGCGGAGTCGATCATGCAAGAAATCTCTTCAAGCATCACCTTCGAAATTCCCCCGGGCGAGACCGTACCGATGAAGGTGCAACGCAGCACGCGGCTGATTGTCCAGTGCGGGCCGGTCTGGGCGACGCGCAGCAACGACGTCGACGACTACTTTCTGGCCGACGGCGAGACGCTGAAGCTGCGCCGCGGCGAGCGGCTGTGGCTCAGCGCGGAAGGCCGCGAGGGCGCATGCGTCGCGTTCTCGGTGTCGCGCCCGCCGCGGGAAGTCGCGCTCGGCGGGCTGTCCCGGCTGCGCGAACGCGTCAACGCGCTGCTGCACGACGGCTGGCGTACCGTCTGACCATCGTTTCATCCGACGGATACCGGCGATCCGTCCCCGTCCCCAGGCCGGCGAGACCCACGGGTTTTCGGTAAACTACCGCCCATGTCCGTTTCGCCGGTTTCCATCGTGTCCACGCCTGTCGCCGTTTCCGCATCGCCCGCCGGAGTCCCGGCTCAGCCGGCCCAGCCGGTCACCGTGCGATGGCGGGGCCGCGAGGCGTACGACGCGAGCTTCGACGCGATGCGCGCGTTCACCGACACGCGCACGGCCGACACCGGCGACGAAATCTGGGTGGTCGAGCATCCGCCCGTCTACACGCTCGGCCAGGCCGGCGACCCGGCGCACCTGCTGGTGGCCGACAGCGGCGTGCCGCTCGTCAAGGTCGACCGCGGCGGACAAATCACCTACCACGGCCCCGGCCAGATCGTCGTCTACCTGCTGCTGGACCTGCGCCGGCGCAAGCTGATGGTGCGCACGCTCGTGACGAAGATCGAGGAGGCCGTGATCGAAACCCTCGCGGCGTATAATCTCGCTTCGGTCCGCAAGGCGGGCGCGCCGGGGATCTACGTGGCATCCGGCCTGCACGAGGGCGCGAAAATCGCGGCCCTCGGCCTGAAGATCCGCAACGGCTGCAGCTATCACGGGCTGAGCCTGAACGTGAAGATGGATCTGCGCCCGTTTCTTGCGATCAACCCGTGCGGCTATGCCGGACTGGAAACCGTCGACATGGCGAGCCTCGCGGTTGCCGCCGACTGGAACGACGTCGCCCACACGCTGGTGGGCCGTCTGATCGCCAACCTCGACGGCGCATCCGCGGCCGCCGACAAGCCGCACGCACTGGAACAATCGAATGACTGACGTTACCGCTTCTCCCGCACCGGCCGATTCGGCCGCGACCCCGGCCTACGATCCGACCGCCAAGCAGAAGGCGCAGGCGAAGACGGCGCGCATCCCGATCAAGGTCATTCCGATCGAAAAGCTGAAGAAGCCCGAGTGGATCCGCGTGAAGGCGGCCACCGGCAGCTCGCGCTTCAACGAGATCAAGACGATCCTGCGCGAGCACAACCTGCACACCGTGTGCGAGGAAGCGAGCTGCCCGAACATCGGCGAATGCTTCGGCAAGGGCACCGCGACGTTCATGATCATGGGCGACAAGTGCACGCGCCGCTGCCCGTTCTGCGACGTCGGCCACGGCCGTCCCGATCCGCTCGATGCGGATGAACCGAAGAACCTCGCGCGCACGATCGCCGCGCTCAAGCTCAAGTACGTGGTGATCACGAGCGTCGACCGCGACGACCTGCGCGACGGCGGCGCCGCCCACTTCGTCGAGTGCATTCGCGAAACGCGTGCGCAGTCGCCGGACACGCGCATCGAGATCCTGACGCCGGATTTCCGCGGCCGTCTCGACCGCGCGATCTCGATCCTGAACGCGGCGCCGCCCGACGTGATGAACCACAACCTCGAAACGGTGCCGCGCCTGTACAAGGAAGCGCGCCCGGGTTCGGACTATGCGCACTCGCTGAAGCTGCTGAAGGACTTCAAGGCGCTGCATCCGGACGTCGCGACGAAGTCGGGCCTGATGGTCGGCCTCGGCGAGACCGAAGAGGAAATCCTGCAGGTGATGCGCGACCTGCGCGCGCACGACGTCGACATGCTGACGATCGGCCAGTACCTGCAGCCGTCCGAGCACCACCTGCCGGTGCGGGCGTACGTGCATCCGGATACGTTCAAGATGTACGAGGAAGAGGCGTACAAGATGGGCTTCACGCACGCGGCCGTCGGCGCGATGGTGCGGTCGAGCTATCATGCCGACCTGCAGGCGCATGGGGCGGGGGTGGTCTGAGCGTCGCGTTTGCAGCAGCAGTCCCGAAAGCCCGCAGCGATGCGGGTTTTTTCGTTGGCGCGGCGATGATCCGCGCATGCGCACGGCAATCGCCACCCGACCGGACGCGCGATCCAATCCAGCGCGAAAAGCAAAGCTGAAACATCATCGATAGCTTCGCAGGATAAGTTCGCTCCCGCCGCACGCAAAGCCCGTAAAGTCGGCTCTCCCGCAGCAATGCCCGCATTCCGAAGGAGAGCCGCATGTCCCGTTTCAGCTTCATCCGCCGCGCCGTCGTCGCGCTGACCGCCTTTGCCGCGCTTGGCGCGGCGCACGCCGAATCGCGCGAAGTCGTGATCGCGTACCAGGACATGGTCGTGCCGTGGCGCTATGCGCAAGCGAGCGGTGAAGTCGAAAAGGCGACCGGCTACAAGGTCAGGTTCCGCAAGCTCGACAGCGGCGCCGACGTGATCCGCGCGCTCGCGTCCGGCTCCGTGCAGCTCGGCGAGGCCGGGTCGAGCCCGATCGCGGCCGGCCTGTCGCAGGGGCTCGACATCTCGCTGTTCTGGGTGCTCGACAACATCAACGACGCCGAGGCGCTCGTCGCGCGCAACGGTTCGGGCGTCACGAACGTCGCGGCGCTGAAGGGCAGGAAGATCGGCGTGCCGTTCGTGTCGACGTCGCATTTCCACACGCTCGTCGCGCTGCAGGCCGCGGGCGTCAATCCGAACGACGTGAAGATCGTCAACCTGCGTCCGCCCGAGGTCGCGGCTGCGTGGGCGCGCGGCGACATCGACGCGACCTACATCTGGGATCCGGTGCTCGCGAAGGTCAAGCAGTCGGGCACCGTGCTGACGACGTCCGGCCAGGTTGCGAAGGAAAGCGGCAAGTCGACCTTCGACGGCTTCGTCGTGAGCCGCAAGTTCGCGCGCGAGAACCCCGAGTTCGTCGCGCGCTTCGTGAAGGTGCTCGCGGCGGCTGACGCCGACTACCGCGCGCATGCGGCGGCGTGGAAGGTCGGCTCGCCGCAGGTCGCGGCGGTCGCGAAGGTGTCCGGCGCGAATGCGCAGGACGTGCCGGCCAGCCTCGCCCTCTACGCGTTCCCGACGGCGGCCGAACAGGCTTCGCCGACGTGGCTCGGCGGCGGCGCGCAATCGGGCGCCGCGAAGTCGCTCGCGGCCACGGCTGCATTCCTCAAATCGCAAGGCACGATCCAGACGGTGCTCGCCGACTATTCGGTCGGCGTCGATCCGCAATTCGTGCAGAAGGCCGCGCGCTGAGCGCGGCCCCTCAGCCCACTCATCGCGGAGCCCTTCGATCATGAGCACGCTGGAAGTCCGTCAGGTATCGGTCGCCTATCCGGGCGAACGCGGCAGGCCGACGGCGCAGGCGCTCGCGCAGGTCGACCTGCGCATCGATGCCGGTGAATTCGTCGTCGCGCTCGGCGCATCCGGGTGCGGCAAGACCACGCTGCTGAACTGCATGGCCGGCTTCGTCGCGCCGACGACCGGCGACGTATGCGTCGACGGCGTGCCGGTCACGGGCCCCGGCGCGGATCGTGGCGTCGTGTTCCAGAAATACGCGCTGCTGCCGTGGCTCGATGTGCTCGACAACGTCGCGCTCGGGTTGCGCTTCGCGCGCGTGTCGAAAGCCGAGCGTGAAGCGCGGGCAACAGAAATGCTGGCGCTCGTCGGTCTCGAGCGCCATGCGCATGCGCGTGTGTACGAGCTGTCGGGCGGGATGCAGCAGCGGGTCGGCATCGCGCGTGCGCTCGCGAGCGACCCGCGCGTGCTGCTGATGGACGAGCCGATGGGCGCGCTCGACGCGATGACGCGCGGCACGATGCAGGCGCTCGTGCTCGACGTATGGGCGCGCACCGGCAAGACGGTGTTTTTCATTACGCACGACGTCGAGGAGGCGCTGTTCCTCGCGACGCGTCTCGTCGTGATGACGCCCGGCCCCGGCCGGATCGCGGAAACCTTCGAACTGCCGTTCGCGCGGCGCTACGTCGAATCGCGCGATGCGCGCGCGGTGAAGTCGTCACCGGAATTCATCGCGTGGCGCGAGCGGCTGATCGCGTATCTGCATCGCGACGAGGCAGCCGAGGCGGCCGCGTGATGCACGAACTCGCGCGACAGGGCGCGTCGGTCGGACGCGGTCGGATCAGCACTTTGCACAGGCAGGACAGCATGAGCACGCAGGATTCGTGGACGGCCGGCGGGACGGTCGCAGGTTTCGAGCAGGACGATCGCACGCGGACTCAGGCAGCCGCGCGTCGTGCGCCGTCGTCGCACCGCTACCGGTTGCCGGGGGAGGGGAAGACGGCGGCCTTGAGCGCGGCGACGGTTGCAGCGCTGGCCGTGCTGTGGTGGGTCGCCACGCATCGCCAGTGGCTGCCGCCGCTGTTCCTGCCCGCGCCGGAAGCCGTGTGGGTGGCATTCGTCGACGCCTGGCATGGCCGCATCCAGGGTGGCCTGCCGCTGTCCGAGCATTTGCTGTGGAGCGCCGCGCGCGTGTTCGGCGCGTTCCTGCTCGCCACCGCGATCGGCGTGCCGGCCGGCATCCTGATGGGCGTGAGCCGCCTTGCACGCGGCGTGCTCGATCCGCTGCTGGAGTTCTACCGGCCGCTGCCGCCGCTCGCATACCTGCCGCTCGTCGTGATCTGGTTCGGCATCGACGAAACGGCGAAGCTCGTCGTGATCTTCCTCGCGTGCTTCGCGCCGATCGCGATGGCCGCGCGCGCCGGCGTGCGCGCCGCGACGGTCGAGCAGATCAACGCCGCGTATTCGCTCGGCGGCAGCTTCGCGCAGATCGTGCGGCATGTGGTGCTGCCGGCCGCGCTGCCGGAGATCCTCACCGGGCTGCGGATCGCGATCGGGTTCGGCTGGACGACGCTCGTCGCGGCCGAGATGGTCGCCGCGACGGCCGGGCTCGGGCAGATGGTGCTCAACGCATCGAGCTTCCTGCGCACGGATATCGTCGTGATGGGGATCCTGATCATCGGCGCGATCGCGTGGCTGTTTGATCTCGCGATGCGATGGATCGAGCGGCGGGTGGTGCCGTGGAAGGGGCGGGGATAGGTCGGGGGGCGCGACGGGGCGTGACGCGGGCAGTCGCTCTGCGCTGCAGGCGGAAAGAGGGCCGGGCTTCGCGTCGAGCGAAGCCCGGCCCTTGTCGCGTGATACCGGTGGCCGAGTGGCGACGGCTTACCAGCGATAACCGGCGCCGGCGCCGACCGCGACCGTGCCGCGCGTATTGGTGGAGCCGGACGCCTTGACCACCCAGCGCCCGTTGCGCGTGGCGGTGGACAGGCCGAACGCGACGGCCGACTGCCCGCTGTAAGTGCCGCCGGCGATCGAGACCATGCTTTCGCCTGCCAGCGATGCCTGCGGCAGGTTTGCGATGGCGACGGCGGACGCGATGCCGCCGCTTGCGTCGCGACGATAGTGGTCAATGTCGTTACGCACGCTGCCGATCTGGTCGCGCAATTGTTGCACGTTCACGGCATCGGTCGGTGCGGTGCCGGCCTTGACGTTGGTGATCTGCCGCTCCTGACCGGGCGCGCCGACGGAGACCGTGTCGTCGCGGTCGGCGACGGAGTTGTTGCCGAGCGCGACCGAGTTGTTGCCCGATGCCGTCGCGTTGTTCCCGATCGCAAGGCTATCGTCGCCGGACGCAGTCGAGCCCTTGCCGAGCGCCATCGAATTCGAGCCGGTCGCGCCCGAGCCGTCGCCGAGCTGCGCAAAGTCGTTGCCATGGTTGCCCGCCGGCGGCGTAACGGCGGGGCCGTTCTTCTCGATGTCCGACAGGCGCGTGTTCAGCGAATCGAAGCGGCTGTCGAATTGCTGCTGCATCGTGAAGAGCTGCCCGCCGTTGACGGCCTGCATGCCGCCCGCGACGATCGCACCGGGCCGCACATTGTCGAGCAGCGTGCCGCCGACACCGCCGAGCGTCGCGCGGCCGAGCGACAGGTCGTCGTACACGAGCGCACTGAGCGGCTTGCCGTCCGGGTCGACCAGGCCGGTTGCCTTCAACTGCGCGATCGTCACGGCGTCGGTGTCGCTCACGCCGTTCGACAGGCCGGTCAGCGTACGCGTGCCATCCGTGCCTGCGAGGCTCACCGACGCGCCGCCCTTGTCGGCGCCGATCGAGATCGCGAGGCTCGCAGGATCCTGGCGCACGAGGCCGGTGGTGCCGTTGTTGACGCGCGTGCCAAGATCGTCGACATCGACGCGGATGGATTTGACGTCGCCTTCGACGTTCGTGACGCGGCCGTCGAGCATCGTGATCGATTGCGTGTTGGCTTTGGCTCGATCGTCCAGACTCGTCAGCGCGCTGCCGACATCGTTGAACGACTTTCCGTCGACCGTATAGTTCGGACTGCGTACGCTTCCGTCCGCGTTGATCGCGGCTTCGCCGCCGAGCGCCTCGACGACCGGCTTGAGCTGCGACAGGTTGACTGCGTCGGTGTCGTTCGTACCGGCGCGAAGATTGACGAGCTGCCGCTCGTTGCCGGTTTTGCCGATCGACACGGTGTTGCCTCGGTCGGCGACGCTGCCTTGCCCGAGCGCGACCGCGTCGTGCGCGGTGACCACCGCATCCGCGCCGAGTGCGAGCGCGCGGTTCGCGTTGATGTTCGACCCGACCCCGAGCGCGCTCGAGCGATCGCCGTGAACGTTCGTTCCTTCGCCGATGGCGATCGTGGATCGCCCGTCGGCGATTGCTGCTCCGCCAATCGCGATTGCCGAGTAATCACCGCCGTCTTCTCCTTTTGCCTGCGCGCCGGGACCAAGGGCGATCGAACCTGCGCCCGTTGCGCTGGGTGGCGGGGTTGCGCCGGCCTTGACGACAAGGTTGTCGAGGACCAGATCGGGCTGCGCGGCATGGCTGTAGCCCGACGCGAGCGCGACGAGCGAGAAGGCGAGTGCGGACAGGCGCGGCCGGTGCGTCGCAATGCGCGAGCGGGCACGCGCGTTGTCGGGTGGTGGGGTGACGGGGTGGAACATGAATCGGACTCCTGATCGTTCAATTTCGCGCACGCTGCCGGAAATGGCGACGATACGCATCGACTGCAGCGGAGCGCATCGCCGTTGCGAACGGGATGAGCGAATAAGGCGGCTGCGGTTTGAGCGGACGACTATACGGAGCGACTTATAGGCCGTCGATCAGACGAATACGAAATTTGAGGCGATAGGTATGAGACGCGATATTAGGCGCGAAGTGCGACATCGCGGTCAGACCGGGTCGAAAGGCAGGACGCGCGCAGCGCCCGTAAGACGAGTCCGTATGTCGGCACAGATGGGCCGTGGAATGGGTTCGCGCGGCGCGGTGCGCCGCCGCGCACGGGCCCGCTCAATCCCCCATCGCCACCCCTTCCCGCCGCGGATCCGCGCCGCCGAACCACACCGTCTGCCCCTGCACGTTCAGCCGCTGGATCCCCTGCAGCCCCGAGTTCATCTCGACGACCCGTACGTCGTGTCCGCGGCCCTTCAGCCCGTCGGCGAGCGCGTCCGACACACGGCCGCGTTCGAGCTGCGTCGGCCCGTTCATCGACCCGAAGTTCGGCAGCGCGATCGCCTGCTGCATCGTCATCCCCCAGTCGAGCACGCCGACCAGCGTCTTCGCGACGTGATTGATGATCGCGGGGCCGCCGGCCGAGCCGACGATCATCGTCACCTGCTTCGTCTTCTTGTCGAACACGAGCTCCGGCGACATCGCCGAGCGCGGCCGCTTGCCGGGCTGCACGCGGTTCGCGACCGGCCGGCCGTTGTCGTTCGACACGAACGAGAAATCGGTGAGCTGGTTGTTCAGCATGAAGCCGCGCACCATCAGCCGCGAACCGAACGCATCCTCGATGCTGGTCGTCATCGACAGCGCCTGGCCGTAGCGGTCGACGATCGCGATGTCGGACGTCGACGGCAGCTCGGGGCTGCGGTCGTCGGCCATCGCGAGCGCCGCGCCCTGCGGCGTGCCGGCCTGCGCGACGCCCATGCTGCTGTCGCCGATCAGGTGCGCGCGCTGCGCGAGATAGGTCTTGTCGGTGAGGCTCGCCCAGCTGCCGCCCGGCAGCGGCACGAAATCGGGATCGGCGACATAGCGCGCGCGGTCCGCATACGCGAGGCGCCCGGCTTCGCTGAACAGGTGGGCGGCGAACGGTGTCGGCTCGTAGCCGACGTCGTTGCGCACCGGCTTCTGCGCGCCGATCTGCTGCCAGTCGGGCATCGCTTCGAGGATGCCGAGCATCTGCGCGATCGCGAGGCCGCCCGACGACGGCGGCGGCATCCCGCACACGACCGAGCGCCGGTAATCGGTACACAGCGGCGCACGCACCTTTGCCTTGTAGCGTGCGAGATCCTGCAGCGACAGCAGGCCCGGGTTGGTCGGATGCTTGCGCACCTTCGCGACGATGTCGCGCGCGATCGCACCGGTGTAGAACGCATTCGCGCCGTGGTCGGCGACCTGGCGCAGCACGGTCGCGAGCGCGGGGTTCTTCAGCACCGTGCCGGCCGCCTTCGGCGAGCCGTCCTTGTTGTAGAAGTACGCACGCGCGGCCGGATCGCTGCTCAGGTACTTGTCGTTCGCGATCAGCATCGCGAGGCGCGGGCTGATCGTGAAGCCGCGCTCGGCGAGCCGGATGGCCGGCTGGAACAGCCGGCGCCACGGCAGCTTGCCGTGTGCGCGGTGCGCGGCGTCGAGCATGCGCAGCACGCCCGGCGTGCCCACCGAACGCCCGCCGACGACACCTTCGTAAAAGCTCATCGGCTGGCCGGTCGGGCCGTAGAACAGCCGGTCGGTCGCGGCGGCCGGTGCGGTTTCGCGGCCGTCGTACGCCTGCGTCGACTTGCCGTCGAAATACAGCATGAAGGCGCCGCCGCCGAGCCCCGACGATTGCGGCTCGACCAGCGCGAGCACCATCTGCGTCGCGATCGCCGCGTCGATCGCGGTGCCGCCGGCCTTCAGCATGTCGTAGCCGGCTTGCGTCGCGAGCGGGTTCGCGGCCGCGATCATGAAGTGCTGCGAGGTCCAGCCCGGCTTGTCGGTCCAGCCGGACGACAGTTCGGGCGCATGAACGCCGGGCAGCGGGACGGCCGCGCCCGATGCGGCGGCGACCGGGACGACGGCGCCCGACCGCGCGGACGGGGACGTGCAGCCGGCGTTCAACGCGACGAGCGCGACGGCGGCGAGCAGCGTCCAGGGACGCGAATGCGGACGAATCCGGTCGAACATGGAACCCTCGGCAGCAGTGAATTCGAAGGAGAGCGGCGTTGACGTTGACATCGGTGCGGGCGCAACGGCGCTGCCCGCCCCGGCGCGCTATTGTCGCCGTGCGCCCGGCGGCTTGTCATCCGACAGGAAACCCTGACGCATCCCGCCGGGCCCGCCCCGGCCGGTCTTTCCGGCCTGTTCGAGGATGAACTCTATGAACGTCGACGTCGCGCGCGTGTGGTGGCGGTTCGGCATGTAGAGCATGTACATGTGGGTGCCGAAGATGCTCAGCCGGTACGCATCGAGCGACGTGACGACGGCGCCGTGCCGCAGGTCGTCCTGCATCACGTAGTCGGGCACGATGCCGACGCCGATCCCCGCGAGGATCGCCTGGCGCAGGAACAGGAAGTTCTCCGAAATCAGCGTCGGTTCGAGCAGCACCTCGTGGCGCTCGTCGCCGAGATACGCGGCGATCCGCAACTGCCGGCCCAGCACCGTCGCGGTGACGACGGGAGCTGCGGCCAGCGCACCGAGGCTCGCGGGCATCCCGTGCGCGGCCGCGAACGAGGGCGACGCGCATGCGACGTAGCGCACCGCGCCCATGTCGCGCGCGACGAGGTTCTGCGGCGGCTCGGACATCACGCGGATCGCGATGTCGACTTCGTCGCGCATCAGGTCTTCCACGCGATTCTCGAACACCACGTCGAGCACGATGCCCGGATGGAGCCGCTTGAACGCGAGCAGCCAGTCGGACATCACCATCTGCCCGTAGCCGCTCGGCACCGACAGCCGCACGCGGCCCTGCAGGTCCTGGCCGAGCGTCGTCACCGATTCCTGCGCGGCGAGCAGTTCGTTGCGGATGCGCCGGCCGTGCTCGTACAGCGTCAGCCCGATCTCGGTCGGCTCCATGCGCCGCGTCGTGCGGCGCACGAGCTGCTGGCCGATCGAGCGTTCGAGCTGGTTCAAGCGGTAGCTGACGTTCGCGCGGCTCATCTTGAGTCGCTGCGCGGCTTTGCTGAGATTGCCGGCGTCGAGGATCTCGACGAGCAGCGTCAGCGCGTTCAGGTCCATGCGGGTGTCTCCTGATCCGTCCCGTTTAACGCACAGAAACGGTCCGGAAGCATTCAGTGTCAAGTCAGACTTGACAGCTTGTAAAGGCGTGCGGAAATTGTCAATGAATCTCGATCAATCGAGAATCGAGTCATGCCCGGCAACCATGCCGGACGGTTTCCCGCGCCGCCGGGACCGGCTCGCGCACCGGCCCTGCTAGCCGGCCCGACCGGTTCCTGCCGCCCGGCGCACCGCACCACTGGAGACACGATGAATGCCACCGCTTCCCCTGCCAGCCCGATGGCCGGCACCGTCACGCGCGAACGGCGCGACAAGGTGCTCGTCGTCACGATCGACCATCCGCCCGTCAACGCGCTGTCCGCCGACGTGCGGCGCGGCCTCGCCGACGCGATCGACGCCGCGCAGGCCGACGACGCGATCCGCGCGGTGCTGATCGTCGGCGCCGGCCGCAACTTCATCGCGGGCGCCGACATCCGTGAATTCGGCAAGCCGCCCGTGCCGCCGTCGCTGCCCGACGTGTGCGAGCGGATCGAATCGGGTGCCAAGCCGGTCGTGGTCGCGCTGCACGGCGCGACGCTCGGCGGCGGCCTCGAAGTCGCGCTGGCCGCCCATTACCGGCTCGCCGTGCCCGGCGCGAAGCTCGGGCTGCCCGAAGTGACGCTCGGCCTGCTGCCCGGCGCGGGCGGCACGCAGCGCGCGCCGCGCCTGATCGGCGCGAAGGCCGCGCTCGACCTGATGCTGACGGGCCGCCATGCGAGCGCCGACGAAGCGCTCGTGCTCGGCCTCGTCGATCGCATCGCGCACAGCGACGACACGCTCGCCGAAGGGCTCGCCTATGCGCAGGAACTCGTGTCGCTCGGCGCGCCGGTGCGCCGCACGCGCGACGCGCAGGGCCTGGCCGACCGCGCGGCCGCGCAGGCCGCGATCGACGCGGCGCGCGCGGAATTGCCGAAGAAGTCGCGCGGGCTCTTCTCGCCGGCGAAGATCGTCGACGCGGTCGAGGCCGCGCTCACGCAGTCGTTCGACGCCGGGATGAAGTACGAACGCAGCCTGTTCCTGCAATGCATCGACAGCCCGCAGCGTGCGGGCCTCATGCATGCGTTCTTCGCGGAGCGCGAAGCGGCGAAGGCGCCCGAGGCGCGGCGCGCGAGCGCGCGGCCGGTCGAACGGATCGGCGTGGTCGGCGGCGGCACGATGGGTGCGGGCATCGCGGTCGCGGCGCTCGACGCCGGGCTGCCGGTGACGATGATCGAACGCGACGAAGCGTCGCTCGAGCGCGGCCGTGCGCACGTCGAGAAGGTGTACGACGGCCTCGTCGCGAAAGGACGGATGACGCCGGCCGCGCACGCGGCGCGGCTCGCGCGCTTCAAGGGCAGTACGTCGTACGACGCGCTCGCGCAGGCCGACGTCGTGATCGAGGCCGTGTTCGAGGACATGGCCGTGAAGCAGGCCGTGTTCGCCGAGCTTGCGCGCGTGTGCAAGCCAGGGGCGGTACTCGCGACCAACACGTCGTATCTCGACATCGACGAACTGGCCGCGAGCATCGACCGGCCGGCCGACGTGATCGGCCTGCATTTCTTCTCGCCGGCCAACGTGATGAAGCTGCTCGAGATCGTCGTGCCGGCGCGCGTGAGCGCGGACGTCGTCGCGACCGCGTTCGCGCTGGCGAAGCAACTGAAGAAGACGCCGGTGCGCGCGGGCGTGTGCGACGGCTTCATCGGCAACCGGATCCTCGCCGTCTATCGCACTGCCGCCGACACCCTGATGGAAGACGGCGCGTCGCCGTACCAGATCGATCGCGCGGTGCGCGAATTCGGCTTCCCGATGGGCCCGTTTCAGGTGGTCGATCTCGCGGGCGGCGACATCGGCTGGGCGACCCGCAAGCGCCGCGCGGCGACGCGCGATCCGAACGCGCGCTACGTGGAGATTTCCGACCGGCTGTGCGAGCGCGGCTGGTTCGGGCAGAAGACCGGCCGCGGCTACTACCTGTATCCGGACGGCGCGCGCGTCGGCACGCCCGACCCGGAAGTCGACGCGATCGTCGCGGCAGAGCGTGCGAAGAAGGGCGTCACGCCGCGCACGTTCACCGATGACGAGATCCTGCGCCGCTACCTCGCCGCGATGATCAACGAAGGCGCGAACGTCGTGCACGAGAAGATCGCGCTGCGTCCGCTCGATGTCGACGCGGTGTTCCTGTACGGCTACGGCTTCCCGCGCTATCGCGGCGGCCCGATGCACTATGCGGACACGGTCGGCCTCGCGAACGTGCTCGCCGATATCCGCGCGTTCGCGAACGAAGATCCGCTGTTCTGGAAGCCGTCGCCGCTGCTCGTCGATCTCGTCGCGCGCGGCGCGGATTTCGCGAGCCTGAACCGCATCGACTGAACGCCCACCGCATTCGCCACGGACCCACGATGGACCTTAATTTCACTCCCGAAGAGGAAGCGTTCCGCACGGAAGTGCAGCGCTTCCTGCAAGCCGAACTGCCGGAGCGCATCGCGCGCAAGGTGAAGGGCGGCCTGCACCTGACGCGCGACGACATGCGCAAATGGCATGCGATCCTCAACGCGCGCGGCTGGCTCGCGAGTCACTGGCCGCGCGAATACGGCGGCCCCGGCTGGAGCGTCGCGCAGAAGTTCCTGTTCGACAACGAATGCGCGCTCGCCGGTGCGCCGCGCATCGTGCCGTTCGGCGTGAACATGCTCGGCCCCGTGCTGATCAAGTACGGCAGCGAAGCGCAGAAGCGCCACTGGCTGCCGCGCATCCTCGACGGTACCGACTGGTGGTGCCAGGGCTATTCGGAGCCGGGCGCCGGTTCCGACCTCGCGGCGGTGAAGACGAGCGCGGTGCGGGGTGTGGACGCGCAGGGCGATCACTACGTCGTGAACGGCCAGAAGACATGGACCACGCTCGGCCACTACGCGAACATGATCTTCTGCCTCGTGCGCACCGCGACCGACGTGCGCAAGCAGGAAGGCATCAGCTTCCTGCTGATCGACATGAACACGCCGGGCGTCGAAGTGCGCCCGATCATCACGCTCGACGGCGAGCACGAGGTGAACGAGGTGTTCTTCACCGACGTGCGCGTGCCCGTGGAGAACCTCGTCGGCGAAGAGAACCGCGGCTGGACCTACGCGAAATACCTGCTCACGTACGAGCGCACCAACATCGCCGGGATCGGCTTCTCGACCGCGGCCCTCGACCGGCTGCGCGCGGTCGCCGCGAAGGTCACGAAGAACGGCCGGCCGCTCGCCGACGATCCGTTCTTCGCGGCACGCGTCGCGCGCGTCGAGATCGAGCTCGAAAACATGCGCACGACCAACCTGCGCGTGCTGGCCGCGGTCGCGGGCGGCGGCGTGCCGGGCGCGGAAAGTTCGATGCTGAAGATCCGCGGCACGCAGATCCGCCAGGAGATCACCGCGCTGATGCGCCGCGCGATGGGGCCGTACGCGCAGCCGTTCGTCGACGACGCGCTCGACGCCGATTATGCCGGCGAACCGGTCGGCCCCGATGAAGCCGCGAGCGCCGCGCAGCAGTATTTCAACAACCGCAAGCTGTCGATCTTCGGCGGCTCGAACGAGATCCAGAAGAACATCATCGCGAAGATGATGCTCGGGCTGTAAGAGGGACGCGACGATGGATTTCCAGCACACAGAAGACCGCCGGATGCTGGCGGACACGTTGAACCGCTTCATCGCCGAACAGTACGCGTTCCCGGTGCGCGACCGCATCGCGCAGTCGGCCGAAGGCTTCGACCGCGCGATGTGGCAGCGCTTCGCCGAACTCGGCACGGTCGGCGCGCTGTTTGCCGAAGCCGACGGCGGCTTCGGCGGCGCGGGCTTCGACATCGCCGTGGTGTTCGAATGCCTCGGACGCGGGCTCGTCGTCGAGCCGTTCCTCGGCGCGCTGCTCGCGGGCCGTGCGCTGGCGCTCGCCGGCGGCGATGCGCATCGCGAGCGGCTCGCCGCGCTGATCGACGGCAGCGCGAGCGCCGCATTCGCGCACGACGAACCGGGCTCGCACTACGAACTGACGACGGTGCGCACGCGCGCCGAACGGTCGGGCGACGGCTGGGTGCTGACGGGCGCGAAGGGCGTCGTCGACCAGGCCGCGCAGGCGGCGTTCTTCGTCGTCAGCGCGCGCGTGTCGGGCAACGACGACGACGCGGCCGGCATCGGCCTGTTCGTCGTGCCGGCCGATGCGCCGGGCGTGTCGCTGCGCGATTACAGGAAGATCGACGGCGGTCGCGCGGCCGAAGTGCGCTTCGAGCGTGTCGCGCTGCCGGCCGATGCCGCGCTCGGCGCGCCGGATGCACTCGACGGCGAAGCGGGCGCCGAACTGCTCGAACGCGTGCTCGGCTACGGGCTGCTCGCGCTGTCGGCGGAAGCGCTCGGCGCGATGGACGTCGCAAAGGCGCACACGCTCGACTACCTGCGCACGCGCAAGCAGTTCGGATTGCCGATCGGCAGCTTCCAGGCGCTGCAGCACCGGATGGCCGACCTGCTGCTCGAAGTCGAGCAGGCGCGCTCGGCGGTGATCAACGCGGCCGCGCAGCTCGATGCGCCGCGCGCGGTGCGCGAGCGCGCGCTCTCGGCGGCGAAATACAGCATCGGCCGGATCGGCACGCTGGTCGCGGAAGAAAGCATCCAGTTGCATGGCGGGATCGGGATGACGTGGGAGCTGCCGCTGTCGCATTACGCGAAGCGTCTCGTGATGATCGATCATCAGCTCGGCGACGAGGATCACCACCTCGCGCGCTACATCGCGCTGTCGAAACAATAAGCGCGGAAAACGCGAATGGAGGAGACGACGATGACGAACGACACGCGCGCGCTGCCGCTGGCCGGCGTGAAAGTGCTCGATTTCTCGCGCGTGCTCGCGGGCCCGTGGTGCGCGATGGTGCTCGCCGATTTCGGCGCGGAAGTGATCAAGGTCGAGCATCCGGCGCGCGGCGACGATACGCGCGACTGGGGGCTGCGGATCGGCGACACCGAGACCACCTATTTCAACAGCGTGAATCGCAGCAAACGGTCGATCTGCGTCGACCTGCAGACGGAAGCCGGCCAGCGCATCGCGCGCGAGCTGGCCGCGCAGGCCGACGTGGTGCTCCACAACTTCAAGTGCGGCGGCGCGGAGAAGCTCGGGCTCGGCTACGACGCGCTGGCCGAACTGAATCCGCGGCTCGTGCATTGCGCGATCTCCGGCTACGACCGCTCGGGCCCGGAGGCCGCGCGGCCCGGCTACGACCTCGTCGTGCAGGGCGAGGCCGGGCTGATGGCGCTGAACGGCGAGGCTGGCCAGCCGCCGCTGAAGTTCGGCGTCGCGGCGGTCGACCTGTTCACCGGCATGTATTCGGCGCAGGCGATCCTCGCCGCGTTGTACGAGCGCCACGCGACCGGGCGCGGGCGGCGCATCGAGATGGCGCTGTTCGACTGCGGGCTGATGATCACCGCGTACTACGGGCTCGACGCGCTGCTGATGGGTGAGGACCCGCCCCGCTACGGCAACGCGCATCCGTCGATCGTGCCGTACGGCGTGTTCGACGCGGCCGACGGCCCGCTCGTGATCACGGTCGGCAACAACACGCAGTTCGCGCGTTTCTGCGATGCGATCGGGCGGCCCGATCTCGCCGCGGACGAACGCTACAGGACCAACCTTGGCCGCTCGGAGAATCGCGCCTGCCTGCTGCCCGAGATTCGCGGCGAACTCGCGCGCCGCTCGCGCGCGACGCTGCTGGCGGCGCTCGCCGAGGCGGGCATTCCGTGCGGCGAAGTGCTCGGATTGCACGAAGCGCTGACGTCCGAACGCGCGACCCGCGCCGGGCTCGTCACGCGGCAGCCGCATCCGGTCGCGGGCGGCGTCGACGTGCTCGCGCCGCCGTACCGCTTCGACGGCGCGCGGCTGCCGGTGCGCGGTGCGCCGCCGGTGCTTGGCGCGGATACGGACGCGGTGCTCGGCGGCTGGCTCGGGATGTCGGCGGAGGACGTCGCGCGGCTGCGGGCGGATCGCGTCGTGTAGATCGCTTGTTCCGCCGCGGCGCGGGCGGTGAGTCGACGCGCGCCGACCATGCCACGCAACACCGCTCGCCATGACGAGCCGGAAATGGAGACACCATGGAGCTTTCCGTCATCGAATCGGTCACGGCGCGCCGCGACTACCAGCAGCTCGTGCGGGCCCGGCGCCGCTTCAGCTTCACGCTGACGGCGCTGATGATCGCCACGTACTACGGCTTCATCCTGCTCGTCGCGCTCGCGCCGCACGTGCTCGCCGCGCCGCTGTACCGCGGCGCGACGACGACGGTCGGGATCGCCGCGGGCGTCGCGATCATCCTGGTCGCGATCGGCCTGACCGCGTGCTACGTGCTGCGCGCGAACCGTGCGTTCGACCGCCGCGTCGACGCGATCCTGCAACGTTCGTGACGGAGCCCGACATGCGATGCATTTCGAGCGCGCCCGGCGCGCTGGCCATCCTCGTTTCCCTCGTTTCCTCCACCGCCCATGCGACCGGCGTTGCCGGCCCGATGCCCGACAAGGTCGAGCTGAACCCCGTCGCGATCGGGATGTTCTTCGCGTTCGTGTTCGCGACGCTCGCGCTCACGCGCTGGGCCGCGCGCCGCACGCGCTCGACGCGCGACTTCTACACGGCCGGCGGCGGCATCACCGGGTTGCAGAACGGGCTCGCGATCGCCGGCGACTACATGTCGGCCGCGTCGTTCCTCGGGCTGTCCGGCATGGTATTCATGTTCGGCTTCGACGGGCTGATCTACTCGATCGGCTTCCTGGTCGGCTGGCCGTTCGTGATGTTCCTGATCGCCGAACCGCTGCGCAACCTCGGCAAGTTCACGTTCGTCGACGTCGTCGCGTACCGCTTCGCGCAGCGGCCGATCCGGCTGCTGACCTCGGCGAACGCGCTGACGATCGTCGTGCTGTACCTGGTCGTGCAGATGGTCGGCGCGGGCAAGCTGATCCAGCTGCTGTTCGGGCTGTCGTACGGCACGGCCGAGCTGATCGTCGGCGTGCTGATGGTCGTCTACGTGTTCTTCGGCGGGATGACCGCGACCACCTGGGTGCAGGTGATCAAGGCCGTGCTGCTGCTGTGCGGCGCGACGCTGCTCGCATTGCTCGCGCTCGGCGAATTCGGCTTCAGCATCGACGCGATGTTCCGTCGCGCGGTGGCCGTGCATCCGGGCGCGCTGTCGATCATGGGGCCCGGCAAGCTGATCCGCGACCCGGCCAACGCGCTGTCGCTCGGCATCGCGCTGATGTTCGGCACGGCCGGCTTCCCGCACATCCTGATGCGCTTCTTCACGGTGCCGAACGCGAGGGAGGCGCGCAAGTCGGTGCTCTACGCGACCGGATTCATCGGCTACTTCTACCTGCTGACCTTCGTGATCGGCTTCTCCGCGATCGTGCTGCTCGCGCAGCATCCGGAATTCTTCCGGCTCGGCGCGAACGGCACGTTCAACCTGACGCACGACCTGCTCGGCGGCTCGAACATGGTCGCGGTGAAGCTCGCGCAGGCGGTGGGCGGCAACTGGTTCTACGGGTTCATCGCGGCCGTCACGTTCGCGACGATCCTCGCGGTGGTCGCGGGGCTGACGCTCGCCGGCGCGACGACGATCTCGCACGACCTGTATGCGCAGATGTGGGCGCGCGGCAAGCCCGACGAACGGCTCGAGATGCGCATCTCTCGCGCGGCGACGATCGGGCTGTCGGCCATTGCGATCGCGCTGTCGATCCTGTTCGAGCACGTGAACGTCGCGTTCATGGTCGGGCTCGTCGCGGCGGTGGCCGCGAGCGCCAATTTCCCGGTGCTCGCGATGTCGATCTTCTGGCGCGGGATGACCACGCGCGGCGCGGTGCTCGGCGGCGGCCTCGGCCTCGTGTCGGCGGTCGCGCTCACGGTGCTGTCGAAGTCGGTGTGGGTCGACGTGCTGCACCATGCGCATGCGCCGGTGTTCCTCGACAACCCGGCGCTGGTGTCGGTGCCGCTCGCGTTCGTCGGGATCGTGGTCGGCTCGCTCGCGGATCGCGGCGAACGCGCACGCCGCGAGCGCGACGCGTTCGCTCGGCAGGAGTTCTATGCGCAGACGGGCGTGCTCGCGAGCCGCGCCGTCCACCATTGATTCATCCGATGAAACGATGCATCCGTCCGGATCGCCGGACGGATATTTTCCGGAAATCCGGAATACCGGATTTCCTTGCCTGCCGCATTATGGGAAATACAATGAAAACAACGGCTTGAGGGGTTCCGGAAACCTGGCATCGACCTTGCGATATAAAGCGCACGGCCATCCCCCGGCCGAACTACTACAGCAAGCAAGGAGACAACCGATGACCACTGCCTTCCTCCCCCTCGGGATGTCCTGAGGCATCGCTTGTTGCGGCACGGCAGCCGCGCGGGCGAGTGACTCCCCTGACATTCGTCCGCGCGCGTGACGCCGTTTCCATCGGCTCATCTACTTCAGCAGGAACCATCGTGAAGAAGAAACCCTTCTACAAAGTGCTCTATGTGCAGGTGATCTTCGCCATCATCGTCGGCGTGATCCTCGGCCACTACTACCCGGCGCTCGCCACCGACATGAAGCCGCTCGGCGACGGCTTCATCAAGCTGATCAAGATGGTGATCGGTCCGATCATCTTCTGTACGGTCGTCACCGGCATCGCCGGCATGGAGGACATGAAGAAGGTGGGCCGCGTCGGCGGCAAGGCGCTGCTGTACTTCGAGATCGTGTCGACCTTCGCGCTGCTGCTCGGCCTCGCGGCCACGCACATCCTGCGTCCGGGCGTCGGCTTCAACATCGATCCGGCGACGCTCGACGGCAAGGCCGTCGCGTCGTACGCGGCGAAGGCGCACGGGCAGTCGACGGTCGACTTCCTGATGCACATCATCCCGAACACGATGGTCGACGCGTTCGCGCAGGGTGAAATCCTGCAGATCCTGCTGATCGCGCTGCTGTTCGGCAGCGTGCTCGCGCACCTCGGCGAGCGCGGCAAGGTCGTGACCGACTTCATCGACGGCCTGACGCGCGTGCTGTTCGGCATCGTGCACATCGTCACGAAGCTGGCCCCGATCGGCGCGTTCGGCGCGATGGCGTTCACGATCGGCAAGTACGGTGTCGGCTCGCTGGTGCCGCTGCTCAAGCTGATCGGCACGTTCTACCTGACGTCGGTCGTGTTCGTGCTGGTCGTGCTCGGCGGGATCGCGCGCGCCACCGGCTTCTCGATCATTCGCTTCGTGTCGTACATCAAGGAAGAGCTGCTGATCGTGCTCGGCACGAGCTCGTCGGAAGCCGCACTGCCGCAGCTGATGGAAAAGCTCGAGAAGGCCGGCTGCTCGCGTTCGGTCGTCGGCCTCGTCGTGCCCACCGGTTATTCGTTCAACCTCGACGGCACCAACATCTACATGACGATGGCCGTGCTGTTCATCGCGCAGGCGACCAACATCGAGCTGACGTGGATGCAGCAGCTCACGCTGCTGGCCGTCGCGATGCTCACGTCGAAGGGCGCGAGCGGCGTGACGGGGGCGGGCTTCATCACGCTCGCCGCGACGCTGGCCGTCGTGCCGACGATCCCGCTGTCGGGCATGGTGCTGATCCTCGGCATCGACCGCTTCATGAGCGAATGCCGTGCGCTGACCAACATCGTCGGCAACGGCGTGGCGACCGTCGTCGTGTCGGCATGGGAGAAGGAGCTCGACCGCAACAAGCTGCGCCAGGCGCTGAAGGGCGGCGGCGAAGTCGCGCCGACCGAGAAGACGGCCGGCGTCTGACCCGATGAACGAGCAGGCGGCGGCACCGCCCGCCGGCCGTGCGGCCCGCGGCGGCCGGGGTATCGATGCGCAGGCCTATGACACAATAGGCGATCCGCATCGCCAGGAAGCCTCGACCGTGACGCGCCGCCTGCTCATCCTCGTCGTGCTCGCCGCCGCGCTCGTCGCGGCATGCGCGCTCACGTGGGCGATCACCTGGCAGCGCGGCGTCGCCGAGCTGCAGCGCAATGCCGCGGTGCGCGTCGATCGCACCACCAACGCGCTCAAGAGCACGCTCGACCGCTACGAATCGCTGCCTTATCTGCTCGGCAGCCATCCGTACGTGCAGGATCTGCTCGCCGAGCCGAAGCGCGGCGACTACACCGCCCGCGTCAACCGCTATCTCGAAGACCTCAACGAACACGCGCACGCGACCGTCACCTACGTGATCGGCGCGGACGGCCTGTGCGTCGCCGCCAGCAACTGGCGCGCGCCCGACAGCTTCGTCGGGATCGAATACCGTTTCCGCCCGTATTTCCTCGACGCGATGAACGGCCGGGTCGGCCGCTTCTTCGGTATCGGCACGATCTCGCGCGATCCCGGCTACTACATCTCGCAGCCCGTGTGGCACGACGGCAAGATCGCGGGCGTCGTCGTCGTGAAGCTCAACCTCGAATGGTTCCAGGGCGCCGATGCGTCCGAGCCGCTCGTCGTCGTGGACGATCACGGTGTCGTGTTCCTGTCGTCGGTGCCCGCGTGGAAGTACCATACGCTGCGCCCGCTCACGGGGCCTGTGGCCGCATCGATCTACGAAACGCGCCAGTACGCGCAGCAACCGGTCACGCCGCTGCCGCTGCGCGTCGAGCAGACGCTCGGCGCCGATGCGGAAATCGTGCGCCTGGGCGCCGGCCGGCGCGCGCCGCGCTTTCTCGCCAGCAAGCGTCGGATCGGCGAGCCCGACTGGCAGCTCGTCACGCTCGCGCCGATCGCGCCGATCGATGCCGATGCGCGCAACGCGACGATCGTCACCGGCTTCGGCTTCGTGTCGGTCGCGCTGCTCGCGTTCTACTGGCGGATGCGCCGCGCCCGCGTGCGCGAGATGATCCGCGGCCGTGCGCTGCTGCAACAGGCGTACGCGGAGCTGAACCGGCGCGTCGAGGAGCGTACGGCCGATTTGTCTGAAGCGAACGAGCAGTTGCAGAAGGAAGTCGGCGACCGGATCCGCGCGGAGCAGGAGCTGCGCGCCGCGCACGACGAACTGATCCAGGCGAGCAAGCTCGCCGCGCTCGGCCAGATGGCGGCCGGCATCACGCATGAACTGAACCAGCCGCTCGCGGCGCTGCGCAGCTTCTCGGACAACACGCGCGTGCTGCTCGATCGCGGCGAACAGGCCGCCGCGCGCGAGAATCTCGAGGCGATCGCCGCGCTCACCGAGCGGATGGGCAAGATCACGAACCAGTTGAAGCTGTTCGTCGGCCGCGCGAAGCCGCGCAACGAGCAGGCGCTCGTCGTGCGCGCGCTGCGCAGCGTGCTGTCGCTGCTCGACGAGCGCCTGCGCGGCGTCGCGCTCACGCTGACGCTGCAGGACGCGACCGTGTCGCCCGCGCAGGACGCGTCGCTCGATCTGGCGCGCGACTATCCGGAACTCGTCGCGCGCTGCGAGGACCTGCGCCTCGAACAGGTGCTGATCAACCTGCTCGGCAACGCGCTCGACGCGGTCGCCGGCGTCGCGGCGCCGGCCATCGAGGTGACGATCGCGGTGTCGGCCGCGACGCTCGCGGTCGAGGTGCGCGACAACGGCTCCGGCATCGCGCCCGATCTGCTGCCGCGCCTGTTCGAGCCGTTCTTCACGACCAAGGAAATGGGGCGCGGGCTCGGGCTGGGCCTTGCGATCTCGTCGTCGATCGCGAGCGACGCGGGCGGCGCGCTGACCGCACGCAACGCCCCGTCGGGCGGCGCGCTGTTCGTCTTGACGCTGCGTCGCGCCCGCACGCATCATCCGGACTCCGTGTCCGAGCCGGCGGGCTCGCATTAGCGCGAGCCCGCCGTAGGCCGCAGACCCGGTCGGCGAACGACCGGCATCAACGAGCGCCGCGCGCGAGCGCTGCGCCTGTCAGGAGCAAGTGACCAAGATGGCCAACCGGCTGCAAGTGATCTATATCGAGGACGATGCGCTCGTGCGCCGGGCGAGCGTGCAGAGCCTTCAACTGGCGGGCTTCGACGTCGCCGGCTTCGAATCGGCCGAGGCGGCCGAGAAGGCGATCGTCGCGGGTACCGCCGGCGCGATCGTCAGCGACATCCGGCTGCCCGGCGCGAGCGGGCTCGACGTGCTCGCGCAGTGCCGCGAGCGCGTGCCGGACGTGCCGGTGATCCTCGTCACCGGGCACGGCGACATCTCGATGGCCGTGCAGGCGATGCGCGACGGCGCGTACGACTTCATCGAAAAGCCGTTCGCGGCCGAGCGCCTGATCGAGACCGTGCGCCGTGCGCTCGAGCGCCGCGAGCTCGTGCTCGAGAACCACGCGCTGCGACGCGAGCTGGCTGGACAGAACGTCGTCGCGCCGCGCATCATCGGCCGCAGCCCCGCGATCGAGCAGGTGCGCAAGCTGATCGCGAACGTCGCGCCGACCGACGCGTCGGTGCTGATCAACGGCGACACGGGCGCCGGCAAGGAGCTGATCGCGCGCAGCCTGCACGAGCTGTCGCCGCGCCACGACAAGCCGTTCATTGCGGTGAATTGCGGCGCGCTGCCCGAGCCGATGTTCGAATCGGAGATGTTCGGCTACGAGCCCGGTGCGTTTACCGGCGCCGCGAAGCGGCGCGTCGGCAAGCTCGAATACGCGTCCGGTGGCACGCTGTTCCTCGACGAAATCGAAAGCATGCCGCTCGCGCTGCAGGTGAAGCTCTTGCGCGTGCTGCAGGACGGCGTGCTCGAGCGGCTCGGCTCGAACCAGCCGATCCGCGTGAACTGCCGCGTGGTCGCAGCCGCGAAGGGCGACATGAGCGAGCTCGTCGCGGCCGGCACGTTCCGGCGCGACCTGCTGTACCGGCTCAACGTCGTGACGATCGCGCTGCCGCCGCTTGCCGAGCGCCGCGAGGACATCGTGCCGCTGTTCGAGCACTTCATGCTCGATGCGGCCGTGCGCTACGGGCGGCCCGCGCCGGTGCTCACCGACCGGCAGCGCGCGAGCCTGATGCAGCGCGACTGGCCGGGCAACGTGCGCGAGCTGCGCAACGCGGCCGACCGCTTCGTGCTCGGCGTGGCCGACATGCCGCCGGAAACGGGCGCCGGCGACGACGCCGACAACGACCAGACGCTGAAGGAGCGCATCGAGCAGTTCGAGCGCGCGGTGATCGCCGAGGCGCTGAACCAGACGGGCGGCGCGGTCGCCGCGACGGCCGACCGGCTGCATGTGGGCAAGGCGACGCTGTACGAGAAGATGAAGCGCTACGGGCTGTCGGCGAAAGGCGAAACCGAGCGCTGAAAAGCAAACGGACCGCAGTGCGGTCCGTTTCGCGGAGCAGGGCGCGGCGTGCGGCCCTGCGAGTCCTGTCGTGCGGCGCTCAGGCCGCGTTGCCGTCGAGCGCCTTCTTGAGCAGCGCGTCGAGTTCCGCGAATTGCGGCGCGCCGACGTAGCGCTTCAGGATCTTGCCGTCCTTGTCGACGACGAAGGTCGTCGGCGTGAGCTGCACGTTGCCGAACTGCTTCGCGACGCTGCCGTCGTCGAGCGCGACCTTGAACGGCAACTGACGCGTCTGCGCGTAGTTCGCGACGTACATCGGCGGATCGTAGTTCATCGCGACCGCGACGAATTCGAGCCCCTGACCCTTGAAGCGATTGTAGGTATCGACCATCTGCGGCATTTCCTGCATGCAGGTCGCGCAGCTCGTCGCCCAGAAGTTCACGAGATAGACCTTGCCTTTCAGGTCGCCGCCGGTCGAGACCTTCTGGCCCGACAGCAGCGTGAAGGTCGCGTCCGGCACGCTGGACTTGCCGTTGAACGCGAAGAAGCCGGCGACGGCGATCGCCGCGACGACGGCGGCCGCGACGAGGTAGCGAACGGGGCCGGTGCTGCGGCGGGCGGGAGGCGTGGTGTTCATCTTGGTGCTCTCGGGGTCGATGACGCGGATCGATGCAAAGGACGTCGAAATTCGGCGCTTATTTTAGCGCGAATGCGGCGTGTGCATCGGCGGCGGCCGCGCATCCCCGTTTCAGGTTCGGTGGATAATCGCCGTTTTGCCTGCCGCGATCCATGCCATGCCGAAGGACGTCACCGATTCGTTGCGCCCCCTTTTTCGCCCGCTGCGGCACTTCGCCGCGCTCGCCTGCGTGAGCGCCGCGCTGGCCGCGTGCTCGCCGTCGTACGACTGGCGCACGCTGCACAACGACGCCGGCTACACGATCGACCTGCCGGCGAAGCCGACCGTCGAGGAGCAGCCGGTCGCGCTCGGCGGCAAGTCGATGCCGATGCGGATGCAGGCCGCGCACGTCGACGGCGCGGTATTCGCGGTCGGCACGCTGACGTTGCCGGACGATCGCGACGACACACGGCGCGCGGCGCTCGACTTCCTGCGCGCGGGACTGTCGCGCAACCTCGAAGGCACGCCGCAGACGGCGTCGGTGCCGGTGCCGCTCGCAGCCGGCGGCGCGGTGAACGGGCTCGAACTGCGCATCGCGGGCGCGGCCGCCGGCGGCGATCGCGCGCGCAAGACGATCGTCGCGCGGCTTGCCGTGCGCGGCCGGCACGCGTACCAGGCCGTCGTGATCGCCGACGGGCCGCTCGCGCAGGAGCAGCTCGACCAGTTTTTCGGCTCGTTCAAACTCGATTGACGGTGGCCGGCGAGGGCGCTCAGACACGCGGTGACAACTGAAAGTTCATTCGCAGCTTTCGACGCTAATCGCCGGATTTTGCGAGAGTTTTTCGACTATCCACAGCGCATGTGGATAACTTTGTTGAAAAGTCGCGCGTATTTCCCGCAAAGCCGCGCCGGACGGCCTTCCGGCTCGTTTGGTCGCCCGTTCGACGTTTGAGAAAAATCAATTAAAACAACAGGATACGAATTCGGTCCGGCAAAGGCCGCGGCGAGCCGCGATCCGGGGCCGGATGAGTGGAATTGTGTATAAGTCAAGTCTTGACAGCCTGATTTTGTCCTCCTCGCGCGCTCACAGTGCCGTCAGCGCACGCCGGTAGCGAATCGCCTCGGCGATCTGCGCGGCCGTCGGCAGCGGGTCGCCGGCCAGGTCGGCGATCGTCCGAGCGACTTTCAGCACGCGGAAATACGCGCGCGCCGACCAGCCGAAGCGCTCGCCGGCCTCGCGCAGCAGCCGCTCGCCCTCGTCGGTCGGCCGGCACAGGTCGTCGGTTTCGCGGCCGCTCAGCATGTGATTCGTCTTGCCCTGCCGCTCGAGTTGCAGCGCCCGCGCCTGTGCGACGCGGGCGGCGACCGCCGCGCTCGGCTCGCCGGGCGCCGTCGCGCGGGTCGCGAGTTCGGCCGGCGACAGCGCGGGCAGGTCGATCTGGATGTCGATGCGGTCGAGCAGCGGCCCCGACAGCTTGCGCAGATAGCGCGCGGCCACGTCCGGCGAGCAGCGGCAGCGCCCGGACGGATCGCCGTGCCAGCCGCACGGGCACGGGTTCATCGCGGCGATCAGCTGGCACGCGGCAGGGAAGTCGGCCTGCTGCGCCGCGCGCGAGATCGTGATGCGGCCGGCTTCGAGCGGCTCACGCAGCATTTCCAGCACGTGCCGGTCGAATTCCGGCAGTTCGTCGAGAAACAGTACGCCGAGGTGCGCGAGCGTGATTTCGCCCGGCTGCGGCGGATTGCGGCCGCCCACCAACGCGGCAGCGCTCGACGAGTGATGCGGCGAACGGAACGGCCGGCGGCGCCACTGCGCGGGCGAGAAGCCGAGCCGGCTCGCGGACAGCAGCGCGGCCGAGGTCAGCGCCTCGTCATCGGTCAGCGGCGGCAGCAGCCCGGCGAGGCGCGCGGCCAGCATCGACTTGCCGGCCCCGGGTGGGCCGACCATCAGCATGTGATGCCCGCCCGCGGCCGCGACTTCCAGCGCACGCCGCGCGCCGCGCTGGCCGACGACGTCCGCGAGGTCGGGCGCGGCGGGCGCCGGCAGGCCGTCGAGACAGGGCGCCGCGACCGGCGTGAGCCGTCCGTCCGGCGCATCGGCGAGGTGCGCGCACAGCGCGGGCAGGTCGCGCGCACCGAATACGGTCACGCCCGGCACGAGCGCGGCCTCGGCGGCGCTGTCGAGCGGCAGGTACAGCTCGGGCGGACGCGATGCCGCGACGGAATCGCGCGGTGCGCCGGCATTCAGGCCCGCGCCGCCGACGACGCCCGCGCCGCATGCGTCCGCCCGCCAGTCCCGCGCGGCGCCGCACGCCATCGCGAACGCGCCGCGCATCGGCCGCAGCGCGCCGGTCAGCGACAGCTCGCCCGCGAATTCGCGGCCGGCCAGCGCGTCGGCCGGGATCTGGCCGTTCGCGGCGAGGATGCCGAGCGCGATCGGCAGGTCGAAGCGGCCGGATTCCTTCGGCAGGTCGGCCGGCGCGAGATTGACGGTGATACGGCGCACCGGGAATTCGAATCCGCAGTTCTGCAGCGCGGCGCGTACGCGCTCGCGGCTTTCGCGGACTTCGAGATCGGGCAGCCCGACGATCGAGAACGACGGCAACCCGTTGGCGAGATGGACTTCGACGGTGACGTCCGGCGCGCGGCCGGAAGCGGGCGCGCGACTGCGCACCACGGCGAGCGACATGGCGAGGCTCCTGCATGACAGGCGGCGACGGCCGTTCGGGGCCGCATGCCGCGGGAATCGGAGAAATCGGTGCGCGCTTGCCGGCGTGGCGCGGGGAAAGAACGAGGTGTTGCGAACGACGAACAGCGATGGACTGCGAAGAGCGATGGACTACGAAGAGCGGAGGGTGCAGCGAAGAACGACGGACGACGAAGCGGGGCGGAACGGCTTCGGGTGGCGGGCGCAGGCCGCACGACGCGGCCCGCGCCCGGACCTTGCGGCCGGGTGGGGCGTCAGGCCTGCGGGGCGGCGAGCCTCTGCTCGAGTTCCGCGACGCGCTTTTCGAGTTCCTCGAGCCGCACGCGGGTGCGGGCGAGCACCTGTGCTTGGGTGTCGAATTCCTCGCGCGTGACGAGGTCGAGCTTCGAGAAGCCTTGCGACAGCATGGCCTTCGCGTTGCGCTCGACGTCCTTGGCCGGCGAGTTTTTCAGCAAATCGCTGACGCGCGACTGCAGATCGTTGAAAACGTCGCTGGGTTGCTTCATGTGATTCCCCTTCCTTGCACAAAAAATGTGCATCTTCAGTTGCGTACGTGCCCATGATGCACGCATGACCGGAAATGGTGCGCGCGGGGCGCGAATTCCGGGCATGGCGCCCGCATGGGTGAATGGCCCGGCGATCCGGGACGTGCGTGCACTCTAGCAACGATCCTTTCGCCGCGCCAGCAAACCGGCCGATGTTGGCCATTCGGCCGGGCTTCGGCGCCTTACACCGCGGGATATGACCCCGTTCCGGAGCCCTTCGAGACGGTGTTCGGGCCAACATGGCATGCGAGTTGCTGAGAAGAGTCCGTTACAACATTCCAACTCTATTCGACGGGACAACCCAGCGAGAGGACTTCATGAAACTCATTACCGCAATCATCAAGCCGTTCAAGCTCGATGAGACGCGCGAGGCGCTGTCGGCGCTTGGCGTCTCCGGCATCACGGTGACGGAGGTGAAAGGGTTCGGGCGCCAGAAGGGGCATACCGAGCTGTACCGCGGCGCCGAATACGTGGTCGATTTCCTGCCGAAGATGAAGATCGAGGCGGCCGTGTCCGACGATCTCGTCGACCAGGCGGTGGAAGCGATCGAGCGGGCCGCGCGCACGGGCAAGATCGGCGACGGCAAGATCTTCGTCACGCCGATCGAACAAGTGATCCGGATTCGCACCGGGGAGACAGGCGCGGACGCGCTGTAACAGAACAGACAAGACAAGCGACAAGAGGAAACCCAAGATGCGCAAACTTCTGATGTCCCTGCTGATGGCCGGCTCGCTGATCGCGGCCGGCGTCGGTTCCGCGCTCGCGGACGACGCGGCGTCCGCCGCGGCTGGTTCCACCGCGGCTGCTTCGGCACCCGCCGCCACGGCTTCCGACGCATCGGCTGCCGCAGCCCCGGCCGCTTCGGCGCCGGCCGCCGACGCATCCGCCACCGCCGCTGCCGCACCGGCTTCGGGCGCGACCGACGCATCGGCTGCCGCCGCCGCGTCCGCGCCGGCCGCCCCGGCTGCGCCCACCGCCCCGTTCTCTGTCGATTCGTCGAAGATCAGCGCGGGCGACACCGCGTGGATGCTGACGTCCACCGCGCTCGTGCTGTTCATGACGATCCCCGGCCTCGCGCTGTTCTACGCGGGCATGGTCCGCAAGAAGAACGTGCTGGCAACCGTGATGCAGAGCTTCGCGATCACCGCGGTGATCACGGTGCTGTGGACGGTGGTCGGCTACAGCCTCGCGTTCACGCCGGGCAACGGCTTCATTGGCGGCCTGTCGCGCGTGTTCCTGCACGGCATGAACTACATCAAGGGCGACAAGGCGACCACGCTGACCGTCAGCCACCTCGCGTCGACGATTCCGGAATCGGTCTACTTCGTCTACCAGATGACGTTCGCGATCATCACGCCGGCGCTGATCTGCGGCGCGTTCGCCGACCGGATGAAGTTCTCGGCGATGCTCGTGTTCATGACGCTCTGGTCGCTGATCGTCTATGTGCCGATCGCGCACATGGTGTGGGAGCCGACCGGCTGGCTGTCGGCCGACGGCGTGCTCGACTTCGCGGGCGGCACGGTGGTGCACATCAACGCCGGTATCGCGGGCCTCGTGTCGTGCCTCGTGCTCGGCAAGCGCGTTGGCTACGGCCGCGAATCGATGGCGCCGCACAACCTGGTGCTGACGATGATCGGCGGCTCGATGCTGTGGGTCGGCTGGTTCGGCTTCAACGCGGGTTCCGCGGTCGCGGCCGACGGCCGTGCCGGCTTCGCGATGCTGACGACGCAAGTCGCCACCGCGTGCGCGGCGCTCGGCTGGATGTTCGCCGAGTGGATCGCCAAGGGCAAGCCGTCGGTGCTCGGCATCGTGTCGGGCGCGGTCGCGGGTCTCGTGGCGATCACGCCGGCAGCCGGCTTCGTCGGCGTACCGGGTGCGCTCGTGATCGGCATCGCGGCGGGCGTGATCTGCTTCTGGTCGGCGACGTGGCTCAAGTCGAAGCTCGGCTACGACGATTCGCTCGACGCGTTCGGCGTGCACGGCATCGGCGGGATTCTCGG
Source organism: Burkholderia sola (assembly GCF_905400185.1). Classification (NCBI taxonomy): domain Bacteria; kingdom Pseudomonadati; phylum Pseudomonadota; class Betaproteobacteria; order Burkholderiales; family Burkholderiaceae; genus Burkholderia; species Burkholderia sola. The sequence goes on along the minus strand of NZ_FR989675.1, from coordinate 3,220,764 downwards.
CGCACTGCTGACCGGCGTATTCGCGGTCAAGGACATCGGCGGCTTCGACGGCAGCCTGCTGCTGCAGGCGAAGGGCGTGCTGATCACGCTGGTCTACAGCGGCGTGCTGAGCTTCGTGCTGCTGAAGCTGATCGACCTGACGATCGGCCTGCGCGTGACGGAAGAGGAAGAGCGCGAAGGTCTCGACGTGATCCTGCACGGCGAGCACGTGGAATAAGTCACACGAATCCATGGCGGGCCGCCGCGCAGACGGCGCCCGCCCCGAATGAGCGCAGCGACTTCGACCCGCCCACCCGGCGGGTTTTTTTTCTCCTGTCACCCACTGCCGTAGCGGATAACCCTTCACGCTATCGGGTCAATAGCCGAAAACTTCCTCGTAACCCTTGCGAAGCCGGGAACAATCCCCAAATGGGCAAGGCAATTGCTCTACAATCTTCATTCTCCCGCTCGCGAGTGATTCATGGTTCCCCACCTCGTTACCGCGTTGAACGGTCCGCTGCTCGAACTCGAGCAGAAGATCCTCGACGCGACGCCTGCGATCGAACGCTGGTTCAGGCTCGAATGGCAGGAACACACGCCGCCGTTCTATTGTTCGGTGGACCTGCGCAATGCCGGCTTCAAGCTGGCGCCCGTCGACGCGAACCTGTTTCCCGGCGCGTTCAACAATCTGCCGTCCGAAGTGCTGCCGCTCGCCGTGCAGGCCGCGATGGCCGCGATCGAGAAGATCTGCCCGGACGCGAAGAATCTGCTCGTGATTCCCGAGCTCCCGACCCGCAACGCGTTCTACCTGGAAAACGTCGCGCGGCTCGCGACGATCATGCGCCAGGCCGGCCTGCACGTGCGCTTCGGTTCGCTCGACCCCGGCATCACCGACATGACGCCGATCACGCTGGCCGACGGCCAGAAGATCGTGCTCGAACCGCTCGAGCGTTCGCAGCGCCGCCTCGGCCTGAAGAATTTCGATCCGTGCTCGATCCTGCTGAACAACGACCTGTCGGCCGGCATCCCGGCCGTGCTGGAAAACCTGCACGAGCAATATCTGCTGCCGCCGCTGCACGCGGGTTGGGCCGTGCGCCGCAAGTCGACGCACTTCGCGTGCTACGACGACGTCGCGAAGAAGTTCGCGAAGATGGTCGGCGTCGATCCGTGGATGGTGAATCCGTATTTCGCGCACGTGGAAGGCGTCGACTGGCAGGCGCATGAAGGCGAGCAGGCGCTCGCCGACGCGATCGACGGCGTGCTGAAGAAGATCGCGCGCAAGTATCGCGAATACGGGATCAGCGAGAAGCCGTACGTCGTCGTGAAGGCCGACGCGGGCACCGCGGGCCGCGGCGTAATGACCGTGCACGACGCGGCCGAGATCGGCCGCATGACGAAGGCCGAGCGCGCGCAGATGGCCGAATCGAAGGCCGGCCTCGCGGTGCGCGACGTGATCGTGCAGGAAGGCGTCTACACGTTCGAGCGCGTCGGCGACGAAGTGGCCGAGCCGGTTGTGTACATGATCGACCGCTACGTGGTCGGCGGCTTCTACCGCACGCACGGCGGCCGCGAGCGCGACCAGAACCTGAACGCGCCCGGCATGCATTACGTGCCGCTCGGCTTCGAGCACACCGCGCTGCCGGATGCAGGCGCCAAGCCGGGCGCCGCGCCGCCGAACCGTTTCTACATGTATGGCGTGGTCGCGCGGCTGTCGCTGATCGCGTCGTCGATCGAACTGGAAAAGACCGACCCCGAAGCCATCCAGGTGTAACGGACCTTCGCTACGTACAGGACCCGCATGGACATTCTTTTTATCGCCGACCCGCTCGAGCGTTTCAAGATCTACAAGGATTCGACCTACGCGATGATGGCGGAGGCCGCCCGGCGCGGGCATGCGGTGTACGCGTGCGAACCGCGCCATCTCGCGTGGACGGGCTCGGCGGTCGAGGCCGACGTGCGGCGCATCACGTTCGTCGGGGAACTGGACGACCTGCATCGCGACACCTGGTTCGAAGCCGGCGCGGTCGACGCGCGCCGTCTCGAATCGTTCGGCGCGGTGCTGATGCGCAAGGATCCGCCGTTCGACATGGAATACGTGACGTCGACGTGGCTGCTCGAGCTGGCCGAGCGCGCCGGCGCACGCGTGTTCAACAAGGCGCAGTCGATCCGCGATCATTCGGAGAAGCTCGCGATCGGCGAGTTTCCGCAGTTCGTCGCGCCGACGCTCGTCACGCGCGACGCGCAGCGTCTGCGCGCGTTCCACGCCGAGCACGGCGACGTGATCCTGAAGCCGCTCGACGGGATGGGCGGGATGGGCGTGTTCCGCGTGAAGCCGGACGGCATGAACCTCGGCTCGATCGTCGAGATGCTGAGCCACGACGGCACGCGCTCGGTGATGGCGCAGAAGTTCATTCCCGAGATCAAGGCCGGCGACAAGCGCATCCTGCTGATCGGCGGCGAGCCGGTGCCGTATTCGCTCGCGCGGATTCCGCAGGGCAGCGAGGTGCGCGGCAATCTGGCCGCGGGCGGGCTCGGCGTCGCGCAGCCGCTCACATCGCGCGATCGCGCGATCGCCGACACGCTGGGGCCGGTGCTCGCGTCGCGCGGGCTGCTGCTGGTCGGGCTCGACGCGATCGGCGACTGGCTGACCGAGGTGAACGTCACGAGCCCGACGTGCTTCCGCGAGATCATGGAGCAGACGGGCTTCGACGTCGCCGCGATGTTCATCGACGCGCTGGAGCGTGCGGCCGCGTAGGCCGCCTCCCGCGCAACTCCGGCGGCGGCCGCGCAGGTCCCCCGTCGCCGGAGCAGCTTGATCGGCCTGCTACAATGCCCGCTTGCCCGGTGCCGTGATCGGCGCACCGAAGGCCCGGCGGTCGGGCCGACACTGTTGCAAGGCTGAACATGAAACGTTCCCCATACTCGCTACGCTCATTGCCCCGCCGCGGGGTATCGGCCCGCCAGGGGCGGCCGGGAGCGATTTGACATGGCCGGGATCCTGATCATCGCGCACGCGCCGCTCGCCACCGCGCTGCGGGACTGCATCGCGCACATCTACGGCGGCGTGCCCGCCCGCATCGGCTGCATCGACGTGATGGCCGACAGCGATCCGGCCCAGGTGATGGCGTTCGCGCACGCGGAACTTGCGCGGCTGCGCGAAGAGAACGGCGTGGTCGTGCTGACCGACATGTACGGCGCGACGCCCGCGAACATCGCGGGCCAGCTCGCGAAGCTCGACAACGTGCGCGTGCTGGCCGGCGTGAACCTGCCGATGCTCGTGCGGGCCGTCTGCTACCGCACCGTGCCGCTCGACAAGCTGGTCGACAAGGCGCTGTCCGGCGGCGCGAAGGGCGTCCACGAGGTGTCGTCCGGCACGCCGCCGCCGCCGAGCGAAACCGGCTGCGGCCAGTGCGCGCCGATTCCGCCCGAACCGCAGCCACGCACCGAATCGCCCTGAGCCTCCGTCTCCGTTTTTCGTTTTAGACCGACCCGCCTGCGCGCGCCGCCGGCGGTCCCGACCGATCCGACCGAGAATCATGCTTCAACAAGAAACCACCATCGTCAATAAATTGGGGCTCCATGCGCGCGCATCGGCCAAGCTTACGCAACTGGCCGGCAACTTCCAGTCGGAAGTCTGGATGACACGCAACGGGCGCAAGATCAATGCGAAGAGCATCATGGGCGTGATGATGCTGGCGGCCGGCATCGGCAGCACCGTGACGATCGAGACCGAAGGTCCCGACGAGCGGGAAGCGATGGACGCGCTGCTGAAGCTGATCGCCGACAAGTTCGGCGAAGGCCAGTGATCGCGACGCGCGATCGTTGCCGTTTCCAGTCGGAATGCCGCGGATGTCGCGGCATTTTTTTCGTCGGAAGCATTGATGCGAAATGCGCAATGCTGCGCTGCATGCAGTCAACAGGGAGTCGCGGAATTTATAATCGCTAACCGGGGTCATAAGCGCATCGCAGCAGTGTGCCGCGGCTTTACTTGTACAGAGGAGGTGCGCGTGTCCTTCACGCTGCATGGCATTCCCGTCTCACGAGGTATCGCGATCGGGCGAGCGTACCTGATCGCGCCGGCGGCGCTCGACGTCGCCCATTACCTGATCGAGGTCAACCAGACCGACGCCGAGGTCGAGCGGTTCCGCACGGCGCTCGACGTCGTGCGTCGCGAGCTCGGAGCGCTGCGCGCCGACCTGACCGACGACACGCCGAGCGAAGTCGGCGCATTCATCGACGTCCACACGATGATCCTGAGCGACGAGATGCTCGTGCAGGAAACCATCGACCTGATCCGCACGCGCCGCTACAACGTCGAATGGGCGCTGACCGAGCAGCTCGAACTGCTCACGCGCCATTTCGACGACATCGAGGACGAATACCTGCGCGAGCGCAAGGCTGACATCGAGCAGGTGGTCGAGCGTGTGCTGAAGGCGCTCGCCGGCGCGCCGTCCGCGTCGCAGGCGCTCGATCGCGCGGCCCGCAACGGCACGAACGAGATGATCGTCGTCGCGCACGACATCGCGCCGGCCGACATGATGCAGTTCAAGACGCAGTCGTTCCAGGCGTTCGTCACCGATCTCGGCGGCCGCACGTCGCACACGGCGATCGTCGCGCGCAGCCTCGGCATTCCGGCCGCGGTCGGCGTCCAGCATGCGAGTTCGCTGATCCGCCAGGACGACCTGATCATCGTCGATGGCGACCAGGGCATCGTGATCGTCGATCCGGCGCCGATCGTCCTCGAGGAATACTCGTATCGCCAGTCCGAGAAGCTCCTCGAGCAACGCAAGCTGCAGCGCCTGAAGTTTTCGCCGACGCAAACCTTGTGCGGCACGAAGATCGACCTGTACGCGAACATCGAGTTGCCCGACGACGCGAAGGCGGCCGTCGAGGCCGGCGCGGTCGGCGTTGGTCTGTTTCGCTCCGAGTTCCTGTTCATGCATCAGAAGGCGATGCCGGAAGAGGAGGAGCAGTTCGCCGCATACAAGCGCGCCGTCGAGTGGATGAAGGGCATGCCGGTGACGATCCGCACGATCGACGTCGGCGCCGACAAACCGCTCGAGGCGCTCGACGAAGGCTACGAAACGGCGCCGAACCCGGCGCTCGGGCTGCGCGCGATCCGCTGGAGCCTGTCCGAGCCGCAGATGTTCCTCACGCAGTTGCGCGCGATCCTGCGCGCGTCCGCGTTCGGCCAGGTGAAGATCCTGATCCCGATGCTCGCGCATGCGCAGGAGATCGACCAGACGCTCGACCTGATCCGCGAGGCGAAACGCCAGCTCGACGACGCGGGGCTCGCATACGATCCGAACGTGCGCCTCGGCGCGATGATCGAGATTCCGGCCGCGGCGATCGCGCTGCCGCTGTTCCTGAAGCGCTTCGATTTCCTGTCGATCGGCACGAACGACCTGATCCAGTACACGCTCGCGATCGATCGCGCCGACAACGCGGTCGCGCACCTGTACGACCCGCTGCATCCGGCCGTGCTGCACCTGATCGCGTACACGTTGCGCGAGGCGAAGCGCGCGGGCGTGTCGGTGTCGGTGTGCGGGGAGATGGCGGGCGACCCGGCGCTCACGCGCCTGTTGCTCGGGATGGGGCTCACCGAGTTCTCGATGCACCCGAGCCAGTTGCTCGTCGTGAAGCAGGAGATCCTCCGCGCGCACCTGAAGGCGCTCGAGAAGCCGACGGCCGACGTGCTGGCCGCGTTCGAGCCGGAAGAAGTGCAGGCGGCGCTGCAGCGGCTATCGGTCGCCGAGCCGCGCGCGGATGCGGCCGCGTAGGCGTTTTCGCCGCCGCTAACGGTAGAGAAGTGTCACGCATGCGCGCTCTGGCGCATGCCCGTCGCGCGTCAGTGCCGGCCCCCGCACACGGGGCAGTCGGCCTGGCGCGCGATCTTCATCGTCGTCCATTCCATTCGCAGCGAATCGAGCATCATCAGCCGCCCGCTGAGCGTCTTGCCGATGCCGCCGATCACGCGCAGCGCCTCGGCCGCCTGCATCGCGCCGATGATCCCGACGGTCGGCGCGAACACGCCCATCGTCGCGCACGCGACTTCCTCGAACGGCTGGTCTTCCGGGAACACGCACGCATAGCAGGGCGCGGCTGCGTCGCGGAAATCGAACGTGCTGATCTGGCCGTCGAAGCGCAGGGCGGCGCCCGACACGAGCGGCACGCCGTGCGCGACGCATGCGCGGTTGATCGCATGCCGCGTCGCGAAGTTGTCGGTGCAGTCGAGCACGACGCTCGCGTGCGGCACGTGCGCATCGAGCCACGCGTCGTCGACGCGCGCCGCGACCGCGTTCACCGTCACCTCGGGATTCAGCTGCGCGAGCGCGTCGCGCCCCGATTCGACCTTGCTGCGGCCGACCGACGCCGTCCCGTGCAGGATCTGCCGCTGCAGGTTCGTGAGGTCGACCGTATCGGCGTCGACGAGCGTGAGCGTGCCGACCCCCGACGCCGCGAGATACATCGCGGCCGGCGAGCCGAGGCCGCCCGCGCCGACGACGATCGCATGCGCATCGAGAAAGCGCTGTTGCGCATCGATGCCGATTTCGTCGACGAGGATGTGGCGGGAATAGCGAAGGAGTTGATCGTCGTTCATGGGGAATCGTGAGCGAGGCGGGCGGACGTTCGTTATTTTAGGCGCGCATGAAAAACGGGCCATCGCGGTCTTCCCGCGATGGCCCGTTGGATGCCGCCCGGCGCTTACTGCGGCGCCGACGCGGGCTTCGGTGCGGAAGCCGGCTTCGCGGCGCTCGCGCCCGATGCCTTCGCCGCCGTGGCGGCCTTGGCGGCCGGGCCCTTCGTCGTGCTCTCGGCGAGCAGCGACTTCGACGCCTGGACCGGCTTGCCTTCGAGCTTGTTGAGCGCCTGCTGCATCATGAAGTCGTCGGCGCTGCCGAACTCGATCGGCTTGCGATCGCGATCCTTCTGGCGTTGCTCCGGCGTCTTCTTGTCGTTCTGCTCCTCGAGAATGCGCAGCTGATCCAGCCGGCGCTGCTCGCGCTCTTCCTGTTCCTTCTTCTCGTTCGGGTCCTGCGTGTTCGCGAGGTGGTTCGTGTAGTCGACCTCGCGCGTCACGAGCACGTCGTCCGGATCGCCGTCCGCGTACTGATCGACCGGCACGTCCGGCGTGATGCCCTTGTTCTGGATCGAACGGCCGCTCGGCGTGTAGTAGTACGCGGTGGTCAGGCGCAGCGCGGTGTCGGCCGTCATCGGGCGGACCGTCTGCACCGAACCCTTGCCGAACGTCGTCTTGCCCATGATCTGCGCGCGCTTCGAATCCTGCAGCGCACCGGCGACGATTTCCGACGCGGACGCCGAATACGCGTTCGTCAGCACGATCATCGGCACGGTCTTGAAGACCGGCGGCAGGTTCTTCAGCGGATCGCCGTCGAAGGACGGCAGGCGATAGTTGTCGTACGTATCGCGGTAGACCTGCTTCGAATCGGGGATCTGGCCGTTGGTCGACACGACGACCGAGTCGGGCGGCAGGAACGCGCCGGCCACGCCGACCGCGCTCTGCAGCAGGCCGCCGCCGTTGTTGCGCAGGTCGAGGATCAGGCCCTTCAGGTTCGGCTGCTGGCGCGCGATGTCCTGCAGCTTCTGCGCGAGATCGGGTGTCGTGCGCTCCTGGAAGCTCGTGATGCGGACGTACGCGTAGCCCGGATCGAGCATCTTCATCTTCACGCTCTGGACCTTGATGATCGCGCGCGTGACGGTGACCGGGAACGTGCGGTCGTCGCTCTTGCGGAAGATCGTCAGCGTGACCTTGGTGCCCGGCTCGCCGCGCATCTGCTTGACGGCCTTGTCGAGCGTCATGCCGCGCACCGGCTTGTCGTTGATGCGCGTGATCAGGTCGCCCGGACGGATGCCGGCGCGGAACGCGGGCGTATCCTCGATCGGCGAGATCACCTTGACGAGGCCGTCTTCCTGCGAGATCTCGATGCCGAGGCCCGCGAAGCGGCCCTTCGTCTGCTCCTGCAGTTCGTCATAGTCGGTCTTGTCGAGGAACGACGAGTGCGGGTCGAGGCTCGACACCATGCCCTTGATCGCGGCCGTCAGCAGCTTCTTGTCGTCGACCGGTTCGACGTACTCGCGCTTGATCTGCCCGAATACTTCCGCGAACAGGCGGAGCTGGTCGAGGGGAAGCGGCGCCGTGGCGGTCTGCTCGGCCGATGCGGAAACCTGCAGCGTGGCGAACACGCCCGTGGCGAGGCCCGCGGCAATCAGGCCGATGTTCTTCAAATTCATTCGCATAGAGAGTCTGGTGCGGTCGGGAAGCGCGTGGCGGTAGCGGGGATGTAGCGGACAAGTATAACTGTTCGTCCGATTACTCAGTGGAACGGCGCGAAAAGCGTCGAAAAGGCCGCTGAGGGCCCGGCCGGGGCGCCGCCGGGCGCGCTGCGGGGTTCGAAAGCGGATTCGACCGCGGCAGGGCCGGGAAGGTTCGCGCGGCGTGCGGGCCGAGGCCGGGCCCGGCGCCGCGCCGGGCGTCAGCCCGCCTTGCCCTGCTTCGCGACGGCGGCCTGCGCCTGCGCGATCGCGTCCGCGTCGCCGAGGTAGTAGTGCTTGATCGGCTTCAGGTTCTCGTCGAGTTCATACACGAGCGGTACGCCGTTCGGGATGTTCAGGCCGACGATGTCGCTGTCCGAGATGCCGTCGAGGTACTTGATCAGCGCGCGCAGCGAGTTGCCGTGCGCGGCGATCAGCACTTGCTTGCCGGCGCGCACCGCCGGCGCGATCGACTCGTTCCACAGCGGCAGCACGCGCGCGACCGTGTCCTTCAGGCATTCGGTGAGCGGCAGCTGCTCGCGCGGCACCTTCGCGTAGCGCGGATCGTTGAACGGCGCGCGCTCGTCGGTCGGCTCGAGCGCGGGCGGCGGCGTGTCGTAGCTGCGGCGCCACACGAGCACCTGCTCGTCGCCGAACTTCGCGGCCGTTTCCGCCTTGTTGAGGCCCGACAGCGCGCCGTAGTGGCGCTCGTTCAGGCGCCACGAATGGACGACCGGCAGGTACATCAGGTCCATCTTGTCCTGCACGTGCCACAGCGTGCGGATCGCGCGCTTGAGCACCGACGTGTACGCGATGTCGAACGTGTAGCCGGCCTCCTTGAGCAATTCGCCGGCCTGGTAGGCCTCGTTGCGACCCTGTTCGGTCAGGTCGACGTCGACCCAGCCGGTGAAGCGGTTTTCCTTGTTCCACGTCGATTCGCCGTGGCGGATGAGAACGAGTTTGTACATGGATCTTGCGGTCGGTAGTGAGAGGGAAGCGGGGCGCGTCGCGCGGCGCCCGGACCGGGCCCGCCATCGCGCAAGGCGGTTATTTTATAATGGCCGGATTGTCCTCATCCGATTTCTCTTTTTCCGGCGACATTCCGTGACGTTCTTTACCAATTACACGAACCTGGCCCTTATCGCGATCCTGCTGGTTTCCGGCGGCCTGCTGGCATGGCCGGCCCTGCGCCGTGGCCGCGGCGGCCTGTCGGCCGCGGAGGCGACGCAGCTCATCAATCGCCGCAACGCGGTCGTGATCGACCTGCGCACCGCGTCCGATTTCGCCGCCGGCCATCTGCCGTCGGCGCGTCAGGTCGCGGCGGGCGAGATCGGCGCGAAAATTGCGCAGGTCGCGAAGAACAAGAGCACCCCGGTGCTGCTCGTCTGCCAGAACGGCCAGCAGTCGCAGAAGGCGGCGCGCGAGGTCGAGGCGGCGGGTTACGCCGAGGTGCACGTGCTCGAGGGCGGCGTGGCCGCCTGGCAGCAGGCCGGGATGCCGGTCGTCAAACAAGGAGTGGCGAAGTGAACAAGGTTTTGATGTACAGCACGCAGGTGTGTCCGTATTGCATGCAGGCCGAGCGCCTGCTGAAGCTGCGCGGCGTCGAGCAGATCGAGAAGGTGCTGATCGATCGCGATCCGGCCCGCCGCGAGGAAATGATGACGCGCACGGGGCGCCGCACGGTGCCGCAGATCTATATCGGCGACACGCACGTCGGCGGTTACGACGATCTGTCGAAGCTCGACCGCGAAGGCGGCCTCGTGCCGCTTCTGCAAGCGGCCTGATTAGGGCAGAATGGCCGCCGGCCGCGCCGCGGGCTTGGGCGCGCAGGATTCATCCGTGGCGGCCGGCGAACAGCCGGGCCGCCCCGTCACCACTTTTAGGGAAACACCATGTCCGACGTCGAAAACCAACCGTTCTTCAACATCCAGCGCGTCTACCTGAAGGATATGTCGCTCGAGCAGCCGAATTCGCCGGCGATCTTCCTCGAGCAGGACATGCCGTCGGTTGAAGTCGAAGTCGACGTCAAGGCCGACCGCCTCGCGGAAAGCGTGTTCGAAGTCGTCGTGTCGGGTACCGTCACCGCGAAGGTGAAGGACAAGGTCGCGTTCCTGATCGAAGCGAAGCAGGCGGGCATTTTCGACATCCGCAACATTCCGGACGAACAGCTCGATCCGCTCGTCGGCATCGCGTGCCCGACGATCCTGTTCCCGTACCTGCGCTCGAACATCGCCGACGCGATCACGCGCGCCGGCTTCCCGCCGATCCACCTCGCGGAAATCAACTTCCAGGCGCTGTACGAGCAGCGTCTCGCGCAGCTTCAGCAGCAGGCCGGCGCGGCAGGTGCACCGAACGGCGCGCCGAATGGCACGACGCTGAACTGACGTTTCGCTCGGACCGGTGCTGGGTATGAAAGTAGCCGTTCTCGGCGCCGGTGCCTGGGGCACCGCGCTCGCGGGCCATCTGGCCGCGCGGCACGATACGCTTCTGTGGGCGCGCGACGCCGCGCTCATCGCCGGGCTGCAGGCCCGGCACGAAAATTCCCGCTATCTCGACGGCATCGCGCTGCCCGACGCGCTGCGCTACGACGCCGATCTCGGCGCCGCGCTCGCGCATGGCGCCGCGGACGACGCGCTGTGCGTGATCGCCGCGCCGGTGGCCGGGCTGCGCACGCTGTGTCACGCGATGCGCGACGCGGGCTGCGTGCCCGCGCACGTCGTCTGGGTCTGCAAGGGCTTCGAGGCCGACACGCATCTGCTGCCGCATCAGGTGATCGCGGCCGAGCTGCCCGAACAGCAGAGCAACGGCGTGCTGTCGGGGCCGAGCTTCGCGCGCGAGGTCGGTCAGTCGCTGCCCGTCGCGTTGACGGTGGCGAGCGCGTCGGCCGAATGCCGCGAGCGCACGCTTGCCGCGTTCCATCACGGCGCGATGCGGATCTATACGGGCGACGACGTGGTCGGCGTCGAGGTCGGCGGCGCGGTGAAGAACGTGCTGGCGATCGCGACCGGCATTTCCGACGGCCTCGGCCTCGGGCTGAACGCGCGCGCCGCGCTGATCACGCGCGGCCTCGCGGAAATGTCGCGGCTCGGCGTGGCGCTCGGCGGCCGCGCGGAAACCTTCACGGGCCTCACGGGCCTCGGCGACCTGATCCTGACCGCGACGGGCGACCTGTCGCGCAACCGCACGGTGGGCCTGCAACTGGCGGCCGGCCGCACGCTGAACGACGTCCTCGGCGCGCTCGGCCACGTGGCCGAAGGCGTGCGCTGCGCGCAGGCCGTGCTGGCGCTCGCGCGCGCGCAGTCGATCGACATGCCGATCACGCAAGCCGTGTGCGGCGTGCTGTTCGACGGGATCGCGCCGCGCGACGCCGTCAGCGGCCTGCTGCGCCGCGACGCGCGCGCCGAGTAGCACGGGCCGCGATCGCCCGGCACGATTGCGCCGGGCGCGCGGCGCCAAAGCGGACTACGCTTGAATCGTCTCCGGCGTTCCGCGAGGGTGTCATGCTGCAGATCCATTCCACCACGCTCGATGCGCAACGCGTCGACATCACGACGCTCGACGTCGATGCGATCGTCAACGCGGCGAACGGCTCGCTGCTCGGCGGGGGCGGCGTCGACGGCGCGATCCACCGCGCGGCCGGCCCCGGCCTGCTCGCCGAGTGCCGCACGCTCGGCGGCTGCGACACCGGCGACGCGAAGCTCACGCGCGGCCACGGGTTGCCTGCGCGCTACGTGATCCACGCGGTGGGGCCGGTCTGGTACGGCGGCGCACGCGGCGAAGCCGATCTGCTCGCGTCGTGCTACCGGCGCGCGATCGAACTGGCCGAAGAAGTCGCCGCGACGTCGATCGCGTTTCCGGCGATCAGTTGCGGTATTTATCGCTATCCGGCCGGCGAGGCCGTCGACATTGCAGTCGGCACCGTCGCCGAAATGCTGCCGCAGGCGCCGAGCCTCGCACGCGTGATATTCGCGTGCTTTTCCCCCGACATTTACGACCTGTACTGCGCGCGGCTCGCGCGAACCTGACGCCTTCAGCGCCGCGGGGCGCGTCCGGCGCGCGTCAGGCGCCGCCCTCGAAGCCGGCCTGGCGCCACGCCTCGAACACGACCACCGCGACCGTGTTCGACAGGTTCAGGCTGCGGTTGTCCGGCCGCATCGGCAGGCGCACGCGCTGTTCGTTCGGGAAGCGTTCGAGCAGCTCGGCGGGCAGGCCGCGCGTTTCCGAGCCGAACACGAACCAGTCGCCGGGCAGGAACGCGTGATCGTGGAAGCGGCCCGAGCCGCGCGTCGTGAACGCAAATATCCGCGCGGGATCGGGCACTTCGGCGGCGACGAACGCGTCCCAGTCGCGGTGCACGCGCATCTGCGCATACTCGTGATAGTCGAGGCCGGCGCGACGCATCCGCGCGTCGTCGAGCGGAAAGCCGAGCGGCTCGATCAGGTGCAGGTGCGCGCCGGTGTTCGCGCACAGGCGGATCACGTTGCCGGTGTTCGGCGGAATTTCGGGGGCGACGAGGACGACGTTGAACATGTTTCGGTTTGGCTGGGCCGACGGGGCCGCGCGATGCGCGCGGGTTCCCGGCCGGCCGGTTCGTGACGGCCGCCTGCGGGCGGCCGGCCTCTCTATCTAATTAATCCCTGGCGGTGCGCAGCGCAACCAGATTCGTCACGCGCACGGCGCCCGCCGCCTTCAGCGCCTGCGCGGCCGCCGCGAGCGTCGCGCCGGACGTCATCACGTCGTCGACGAGCGCGACGTGGCGGCCGGCGACGCCGCCTGCCACCGCGAAAGCCGCCATCACGTTGTCGCGCCGTGCGTGCCGGTCGAGCCGCGACTGCGGCGCGGTGTCGGCGACGCGCGCGAGCAAGGCTGCGTCCGCCGGCACGCGGAGCCGGCGCGCGAGCGGACGCGCGATCGCCCACGCCTGGTTGTAGCCGCGCGCGACGAGTCGCCGGTGCGACAACGGCACCGGCGCGACGAGATCGAAGCCGCTCGCGCCGCGCGTATCGTCGACCAGCCGCGCCAGCCGGGCCGCGAATTCGCCGCCGAGCGCGAGCCGTGCGTGAAACTTCAGGCCGCGCGCGAGTTCGTCGAGCGGCGCGCGGTAATCGGCGAGCGCGAGCGTCGCGTCGAACGGCGGTGGCGCGGTGCAGCACGTTTCGCACCGGTACGCGGACGTGCTACCGACGCCGCTGCGACCGCCGCCGCGTGACCGCGCGTGCCCGACACCGAGCGGCACCGCGCAAACCTCGCAGCGCAGCCGCGCTTCATTCCAGTACGCGGCATCGCAGGCGCCGCAAATCACCGCGTGTGACAAATTGCCGCACAATGCACAGCGATTCGGCAGCGTGACCGCGGCGACGCGCACGACCAGCGCGCGAACCTGCGACAAAACGACGCGCATCGTGCGCTCGGCGGAACCGCGGACCATCGCAACACTCCTGGCATGCCGCCTCAATGAAGCTTGCGAGGCGAGCGAGTATACTTCGGGCTCTTCGCCAGTGTGCCCGACATGTCCCCAGCTTCGACTTCCACCGGCCGTCCGGCCAATGACGCCAGGCGCCTGCGGCGGATCTTCGACCGCCGTGCCGCCACGTTCGACGCGGTTGCGTTCCTGCCGCGCGAGATCGCGCAGCGGATGAACGAGCGCCTCGAATACATCAAGGTGAGCCCCGCGGCCGTGCTGGACGCGGGCTGCGGCCCGGGCGACGACCTGCCGGCGCTGCGCGCGCGCTTTCCGGAAGCGCCGGTGTTCGGCGTGGACCTGTCCGGCGCGATGCTCGCGCGGGCCGGTCAGCGCGAGGTCGAGCAGACCACCTGGCGCCGCTGGCTGCCGGCGTCGCTCGGCCGGGCGCTGGGCCAGCGCGGCCCGCGCGTCGCGCAGGCCGACTTCGCCGCGCTGCCGTTTGCCGGCGGCGCGTTCGACCTGATCTGGTCGAATCTCGCGCTCCACTGGCATTCGCGTCCCGATACCGTCTTCCCCGAATGGCAGCGCGTGCTGCGCGTCAATGGGCTGCTGATGTTCAGCACGCTCGGCCCCGACACGCTGCGCGAGCTGCGCGCGGCCTGCGCGGACGCCGAAGCGGCGCTCGGCGTCGCGCCGCCCGCCGCGCGCGTGATCGATTTCGTCGACATGCACGACCTCGGCGACATGCTCGTCGAGAGCGGCTTCGAAATTCCCGTGATGGACCAGGAAGTGCTGACCGTCACCTACCAATCCCCCGATACGCTGCTCGCCGACGTGCGCCGCTGGGGCGCCTATCCGTTCGAGCGCACGGCGCCGCAGCATGCGACGCGGCGCTTTCGCGCGGCGCTCGGCGATGCGCTCGACGCGCGCCGGCGCGAGGACGGCACGATCCCGCTCACGTTCGAGGTGATCTACGGCCACGCATGGAAGGCCGTGCCGCGCACGACCGCGGAAGGGCACGGGATCGTGCGCATCGAGGACATCGGCAAGGGGCGTCCGAAGAATCGGTAAAGCGGTAAAGAGGGGTTTTGTTATGTCCGAAATTAGCGGCGCAAAGCGGGGTCGAATTGGCGGCAAAAACGGCCGGAAAGCTTGTCGCACTTGGCTTGGCGGGCGATAGGCGCTTGCTTGTGGATGCCATTGAACCCGCCTATAATGCGTCAGCTTGTCGTCCCGGGGTCCCCGCAATACGGGGCGACGAGTCCGATGCAGGCATGCATCGCATGCCATTCGCGTGAGGCGGCGATGGAAGCAGCGAGCGTTTTGGCGAAGACGGCGGACAGCGAACCGGTCCTCGAAGACTGGCTGATGAAACGCAACTGTTCGGTGTCGCCACGCCAGTTCGTGCTGTTTTATGCGTCGCTCGCGGGCTTCTCGCTGGCGATCGCGGCGTTGCTGATGTGGAGAGGGGCCTGGCTCGTCATGCCCTTCACCGGCATCGAGCTGCTGGCGGTGGGTGTCGCATTTGCGATCTATGCTCGCCATGCGGTCGATTACGAGCGCATCAGGCTGTTTCCGCACCGGCTCGTGATCGAGCGGATGGATGCGGAGCGGCTCACGCAGATCGAATTCAACCCGCGCTGGGTGCGGGTCGAGCCGGGTGCGACGCCACGCGATCCGATTCGACTGGTATCGCGCGGGCAGACCGTCGTAATCGGGCAGCATCTCGCGCAGTACAAGCGTGCGCAGTTCGCCGACGAACTGCGCGTGTCGCTCAGGCGCTGCGGCTGACGAGGCGCAGTCATCGGCCGGAACGGGCCGGTGCTTGCGACGGGGGAGGGTTTGAATGGAAATTTTGGGTAAGGATGCTATGAAAACAATCAAGCGAGCCCTCGCGGGCGTGCTGGCATGCAGCGGATTGCTCTTTGCCGGTGCGGCCCTGGCGGTCGGTGATAGCCCGGGCGGCCCCCGTGTCAACGAGATCAACTTTCAGCCGCCTGTCACGAAGATCGCCGAGGAGCTCTACGATCTCCACACGATGATGCTGATCCTGTGTACGGTGATCTTCGTCGGCGTGTTCGGCGTGATGTTCTATTCGATCTTCGCGCACCGCAAATCCAAGGGCCACAAGGCCGCCAATTTCCATGAAAGCACGACCGTCGAGATCATCTGGACGATCGTGCCGTTCGTCATCGTCGTGCTGATGGCGCTGCCGGCGACGAAGGCCGTCGTCGCGATGAAGGACACGACGAACGCCGATCTCACGATCAAGGTCACCGGCTACCAGTGGAAGTGGGGCTACGACTACGTGAAGGGCCCGGGCGAGGGCATCGGCTTCCTGTCGACGCTGACCACCCCGCGCGACGAAGTGATGGGCAAGAAGCCGATCACCGACACCTATCTGCAGGAAGTCGACAATCCGCTCGTCGTGCCGGTCAACAAGAAGATCCGCATCATCACGACCGCGAACGACGTCGTCCACTCGTGGTACGTGCCCGCGTTCGGCGTGAAGCAGGATGCGATCCCCGGCTTCGTGCGCGACACGTGGTTCAAGGCCGACAAGGTCGGCACGTTCCGCGGTTTCTGTACCGAGCTGTGCGGCAAGGAACACGCGTACATGCCGGTCGTAGTCGAAGTCCTGTCGGACGACGACTACGCGAAGTGGGTCACCGCGCAGAAGGCGAAGCTGGCCGGCGCGGCGGTCGATCCGAACAAGGTCTACACGATGGCCGAACTCGTCGCGCACGGCGAGGAAGTCTACAAGGCGAACTGCGCGGCCTGCCACCAGGTGAACGGCAAGGGCCTCGGCGCATTCCCGGCGATGGACGGCAGCCCGATCGTGAACGGCCCGATCGCCGCGCACGTCGAGCGCGTGCTGCACGGCAAGGGCGCGATGCCGTCGTGGGCGTCGCTGTCGGACCTCGACATCGCTTCGGTCGTCACGTACGAACGCAACTCGTGGGGCAACCACAAGAACGACCTGCTGCAGCCGAAGCAAGTGGCCGACGCACGCAACGGCAAGCTGCCGGAAGACACGGCAGGCGCGGCGACGGCAACGGCCCCGGCCGAAGCGGCTTCGGCGCCGGCGCAAGCCGCGTCGGGCGCCGAGCAGCCGGCGGCAGCGGCATCGGCCGCGCTGTCGACGATCTACTTCGAGACGGGCAAGAGCGTGCTGCCGGCCGACGCGAAGGCGGCGATCGCCGCCGCGGCCGACTATGCGAAGGCGCATCCGGACGCGAAGCTCGCACTGTCGGGCTTCACCGACAAGACGGGCTCGGCCGACGCGAACGCCGAACTGGCGAAGCATCGGGCGCAGGCCGTGCGCGATGCGCTGAAGGCAGCAGGCGTGGCGGAAGACCACATTATTCTCAAAAAGCCGGAAACGATCACGGGCGGGGCTGACGCGAAGGAAGCCCGGCGTGTCGAGATCGGCCCGGCGGCTTGACGTGTCGCTGAGTTAGTCGACGTATTCGCATTAGGAGATTCTCATGTCTAGCATCGGGCACGACGTAGCCGCGGACCACGCGCACGACGACCACGCGCACGAAGCCCCGCACGGCTGGCGTCGCTGGCTGTTCGCCACCAACCACAAGGACATCGGTACGCTGTACCTGCTGTTCTCGTTCATCATGTTCCTGTCGGGCGGCGTGATGGCGCTCGGCATCCGTGCCGAGCTGTTCGAGCCGGGCCTGCAGATCATGCGTCCGGAGTTCTTCAACGAACTCACGACGATGCACGGCCTGATCATGGTGTTCGGCGCGATCATGCCGGCGTTCGTCGGCTTCGCGAACTGGATGATTCCGCTGCAGATCGGCGCATCCGACATGGCGTTCGCGCGGATGAACAACTTCAGCTTCTGGCTGCTGCCGGTCGCGGCCGTGCTGCTGGTCGGCTCGTTCTTCGCGCCGGGCGGCGCGACGGCCGCCGGCTGGACGCTGTACGCACCGCTGTCGACGCAGATGGGCCCGGGCATGGACTTCGCGATCTTCGCGGTCCACATCATGGGCGCGTCGTCGATCATGGGCGGGATCAACATCGTCGTGACGATCCTGAACATGCGCGCACCGGGCATGACGCTGATGAAGATGCCGATGTTCGCGTGGACGTGGCTGATCACCGCGTACCTGCTGATCGCCGTGATGCCGGTTCTGGCAGGCGCGATCACGATGGTGCTGTTCGACCGCCACTTCGGCACGTCGTTCTTCAACGCGGCAGGCGGCGGCGACCCGGTGATGTACCAGCACATCTTCTGGTTCTTCGGCCACCCCGAGGTGTACATCATGATTCTGCCGGCGTTCGGGATCGTGTCGCAGGTGATCCCGGCGTTCGCACGCAAGACGCTGTTCGGCTATAGCTCGATGGTGTACGCGACGGCGTCGATCGCGATCCTGTCGTTCATGGTCTGGGCGCACCACATGTTCGCGACGGGCATGCCGGTCACCGGCCAGCTGTTCTTCATGTACGCGACGATGCTGATCGCGGTGCCGACGGGCGTGAAGGTGTTCAACTGGCTCGCGACGATGTGGCGCGGCTCGATGACGTTCGAAACCCCGATGCTGTTCGCGATCGGCTTCCTGTTCGTGTTCACGTTCGGCGGCCTGACGGGCCTGATGCTCGCGATGGCGCCGCTCGACATCCAGTATCACGGCACCTACTTCGTGGTCGCGCACTTCCACTACGTGCTGGTGGCCGGTTCGCTGTTCGCGCTGTTCTCGGGCTGGTACTACTGGGCGCCGAAGTGGACGGGCTGGATGTACAACGAGACGCGCGGCAAGATCCACTTCTGGGCGTCGATGATCTTCTTCAACCTGACGTTCTTCCCGATGCACTTCGTCGGTCTCGCGGGCATGCCGCGCCGCTATGCGGACTACCCGGCGCAGTTCACGGACTTCAACCAGGTGGCGACGATCGGCGCATTCGGCTTCGGCCTCGCACAGGTGTACTTCCTGTTCGCGGTCGCGCTGCCGGCCTACCGCGGCGGCGGCGACCTGGAAAAGGCGTCGGACAAGCCGTGGGATGGCGCGACGGGCCTCGAGTGGACGGTGCCGAGCCCGGCTCCGTTCCACACGTTCGAGCAACCGCCGCACGTCGAGTAAGTTTCACCGAGCGTTTCGCCGCTGCCTGCCGCGCAGGCAGGCGCGGCGGGCGCGGAACGGAAGTTTCAGCGAAGTTTCAGATGACCCGGAATCCATCAGAAAGACGAACGCCCGAGCAGATTCGCGCGGGCAACAAGCGGCTCGGCCTCACCCTGCTCGTCATCGCCGCCGTTTTTTTCGTGGGTGTCGTGATCAAGCAGTGGTGGCTGTCCACCCACTGATGCAGCAACTGACGCAGTAGCGAGGAAGTCGTCGTATGTCGAAGCCGGAAGAGCCGGAAGCGGGCGCCGTGGATCGCGCGTTCAATCGTTCGATGCTGGTGAAGCTCTTCGTCGTGGCCGGGCTGATGTTCGGTTTCGGCTTCGCGCTGATCCCGATGTATCGGGCGATTTGCCAGATCACCGGCATCAACAACCTGGTGCAGCGCGATGTCAGCGAGCGCGAGGTGAAGAACTCGCAGGTCGACACCAGCCGCACGGTGTCGGTCGAGTTCGATGCGAACGCACGCGGGCCGCTCGGGTTCAAGCCGGAGCACAACAGCCTCGACGTGCATCCGGGCGAACTGACGACGATCGTGTACGACGTGACGAACGGGCAGGGCCGGCCGGTCGTCGCGCAGGCGATTCCGAGCTACGCGCCGAAGCAGGCGACCGAGTTCTTCAAGAAGATCGAATGCTTTTGCTTCACGCAGCAGACGCTGACCGCGAACGAGTCGCGCAAGATGCCGGTGGTGTTCGTGATCGACCCGAAATTGCCGAAGGACGTGAAGACGATCACGTTGTCGTACACGTTCTTCGAGCTGAATACCCCGGCCACGCCGGCGCCGGCGCAGCGCAGTACGGCGGCGCAGGGTGCGGCGAAGCCGGACGCATGACGAAGGAGACGGGGCGATGACGGAAACCAAGCGGAGCGGGACGTTCGGTCAGGCGCTGAAAGCGGTGCTGTGGTCGTTCTTCGGGGTGCGCAAGCGGCGCGACCTGGAGGCCGATGCGACGCAGCTCAATCCGCTGCACGTGCTGATCGTCGCGTTGCTCGCGGCCGGCGTGTTCATCGGCGTGCTGATCCTGATCGTGCGTGCGGTCGTGGGCTGAAGGCGCGCGGCTAGCGGCCCGCGGCCTCGAAAGAATGCAGTGCGCGGCGCCACGGCGCGGCGTGCAGGGAAGAGCGGTGGCGGTCTCGCCGCGCAAGAAATAAAGCCGGAGCGGTTTCCGGTACACAAATTGGACTGAAGTGGAGAATCAAGCATGAGCGGTCAAAACCAGACCCCGTACTATTTCGTGCCGCATCCGTCGCAGCATCCGATCAGCGCGGCCATCGGCCTGCTGGTCATGCTCGGGTCGACAGCGCTGTGGATCAACGGTCACGACTGGGCGCCGTATGCGGCGCTGCTCGGCCTGCTGTGGTTGCTCTTCACGCTGTATCACTGGTTCGGCGACGCGATCGCCGAATCGGAAGGCGGTCAATACGGCAAGAACGTCGACAAGTCGTACCGCTGGAGCATGAGCTGGTTCATCTTCTCGGAAGTGATGTTCTTCGGCGCATTCTTCGGCGCGCTGTTCTATGCGCGTGAAATCGCGCTGCACCAGCTCGGCAGCCTCGACTACAAGCTGATCTGGCCGGACTTCTCCGCCGTGTGGCCGAACGAAGGCCCCGCCGCGCTCGCCGGTCACTTCAAGACGATGGGCCCGTGGCCGATCCCGACGCTGAACACCGCGTTCCTGCTGTCGTCGGGCGTGACGCTGACGATCTCGCACCACGCGCTGCGCGACGATCATCGCAAGAAGGCGATCGCGTGGCTCGCCGCGACGCTCGTGTTCGGTGTCTGCTTCCTGTTCCTGCAGGGCTTCGAGTACTACCACGCATACAACGAACTGAACCTGACGCTGAACTCGGGCGTGTACGGTTCGACGTTCTTCCTGCTGACCGGCTTCCACGGCTTCCACGTGTTCCTCGGTGGCACGATGCTCGCGGTGGTGCTGGTGCGGATGATCCGCGGCCACTTCAAGCCCGATCATCACTTCGCATTCGAAGGCGCCGCGTGGTACTGGCACTTCGTCGACGTCGTCTGGCTCGGCCTGTACGTCGTCGTCTACTGGCTGTAAATGGAAAAACGGCCCGCGCAGCGATGCGCGGGCCGTTTTCATTGGTGTCGCGGGCGCGGCGGCGACGCTGCGCGCGACACCACCCTGGCGCCGCCGCGACTCAGTCAGGCGGCGCTTTTACTTGGTGGCGCGGCCGTGCGGCTAATTGTCACAGCGGTCGGCGCGGCGACGGCATCAACGTCCGACCGGCAAACCGGTCGAATGGATCCAGCCCATCCAGTTCGCGAACAGGATGAGCAGGAACAGCGACACCGACAGCCCGACGCGGGTGGCGAGCGACCAGACCATGCGCTTCGTATGGCCGCGGTCGTGCATCATGAAGTAGAGCGCCGAGCCCATGCTGGCAATGATGAGGACGAAGGCGATGGGAACGAGTATGTGCATGACGCGAACCGGACGACGGCAATTCGAAAGGAAGAGGATAATTATCGCACTTCGCTTTCGCGAACGCGCCGGGCGGGCCGCCCGATGAAGATTCGCTGGCTGCCTGCGCTGTTGATCCTCGTCGTCGTCGCCGTCACGATCCGGCTCGGTTTCTGGCAGCGCGACCGCGCGCACCAGAAGGAAGCGCTGCAGGCGAGCATCGCGCGCTACGAGCAGGCGGCGCCGGTCGAGCTCGGCGCGCGGCCGGTGCCGCTCGCGTCGATCGAGTTTCATCGCGTACGGGCAAAGGGCCGTTTCCTGCCCGAGCAGGCGGTGTTTCTCGACAATCGGCCGTATAACGACCAGCCGGGTTTTTACGTCGTGATGCCGTTTAAACTCACGGGCGGCGGCGTCGTGCTCGTGAACCGCGGCTGGCTGCCGCGCAACATCGCCGATCGCACGGCGATCGAGCCGTTCGCGACGCCGGCGGGCGACGTCGAGATCGTCGGCATCGCGCGCGCGGATGCGTCGCGGGCGTTCGAGCTCGGCGAAGGCGGGTCGGCCGCGCACCAGAAGATCCGGCAGAACCTCGACGTCGCCGCGTATGCGAAGGAAACCGGGCTGCCGCTGCAGCCGTTCGTGATCCAGCAGACGAGCGACGACGGCGACAAGCTCGTGCGCGACTGGCCGGCGGCGACGACCGGCGTCGAGCGCAATTACGGTTACATGTTTCAGTGGTGGGCGATGGCGGCGGCCGCGCTCGGCTTCGGCCTGTACGCCGCGCGGCGTGCGGCGAAGAAGTCGGCCGGCGCGTGAGCGTCATGCCAGGACGCGGCGCCGGCGCCGCGGGTTCGTTTCGAGAGGTCTGATTTGTCCATGCAATCTTCCCGTCAGGGTCCGGCCGCTGCGCCGATGTCGCCTGCGGCCCGCAAGCGCGGCCGCTGGATGCTCGTGCTGCTCGGTCTCGTGTGCGCGGCGCCGATGATCGCGTCGTACTTCACCTATTACGTAATCAAGCCGAAGGGCGGATCGACGAACTACGGCACGCTGATCGAGCCGCAGCGCCCGATCCCGGCGGATCTGCAGGTCACCGACGAAACCGGCAAGACGGTGCCGCTGTCGTCGCTGCGCGGGGTCTGGCTGTTCGTGATGACCGACCGCAGCGCGTGCGACGACGCGTGTGCGCAGAAGCTCTATTTCATGCGCCAGATCCGCGTCACGCAGGCGGGCGAGCGGCACCGGATCACGATGGTGTGGCTGCGCAGCGATGCGGGCGCGACGCCGCAGAAGGTGCTGGACGCGTATCCGGACACGCGCCGGCTCGTCGCCGATCCGGCCGCGGTGGCCGCGTGGCTGCCGGCCGATGCCGGCACGAAGGACAGCGACCACATCTACATGGTCGACCCGAACGGCAACCTGATGATGCGTTTCCCGAAAGACCCGAATCCCAGCAAGATCAAGTCGGACGTGACGAAGCTGCTGAAGTGGTCGAGCATCGGTTAAGGCGAGAGAACGAGGCACCATTCCGATGTCGTATCTACTGCAACTCGGCCTGATCGGCGCGTGCATCGCGCTGCTGCCGCTGTCGTACGTGTGGGTGAAGGCCGACGACGACAAGTTCCGCAAGCTCGTGTGGATCACCACGTTCCTGACGCTCGATCTCGTGATGTTCGGCGGCTTCACGCGGCTGACCGATTCGGGGCTCGGCTGCCCCGACTGGCCCGGCTGCTACGGCACGTCGTCGCCGTTCATCGCGCACGCCGCGATCACGGCCGCGCACCAGGCGATGCCGACCGGGCCCGTCAGCATGACGAAGGCGTGGATCGAGATGATCCACCGCTATTTCGCGATGGCGATCGGCGTGCTGATCATCGCGCAGGTGGCGATCGCGTGGGCCGCGCGGCTGCGCCGCCGCCCGCTGCACGTGTCGCCGTGGTGGCCGACGAGCCTGCTGCTGCTGATACTCGTGCAGGGTGCGTTCGGCGCATGGACGGTCACGATGAAGCTGCAACCGGTGATCGTCACGATCCACCTGCTGCTCGGCCTCACGCTGCTCGGCACGCTCGGCTGGCTCGCGGCGCGGCAGACGCCGCTGCCGTCGCATGACCCGGAGGCCGGCCGCTACCGCGCGGCCGCGCTCGCGGCGCTCGTGCTGCTGGTCGTGCAGATCGCGCTCGGCGGCTGGGTGAGCACCAACTACGCGGTGCTCGCGTGCACCGACTTCCCGACCTGCAACGGCCAGTGGATTCCGCCGATGGACTTCCAGCACGGCTTCCACCTGTGGCGCGCGCTCGGGATGACGAAGGACGGCGACGCGATCACGCAGGACGCGCTGGTCGCGATCCACTGGACGCACCGCACGTTCGCGTTCGTCGTGGTCGCTTATCTGGTCGCGTTCGCGCTGAAGATGCGCCGCTTCGAATCGCTGCGGCGGCCCGCGAACGGCGTGCTGCTGGTCGTGCTGCTGCAGTTCGTGACGGGCCTGACCAACATCGTGCTGCAGTGGCCGCTGCCCGTCGCCGTCGCGCACAACGGCGGGGCCGCGATCCTGCTGCTGCTCGTCGTCATGTTAAACTTTCGCATCCTTTCAAGCCGCCCCGGCCGTGTCGCGCAGCCTGCGCGCGACGTCGCCCCGGCGTGACCGTCCCCATGCAAAGCACCCTCTCCCAATCGCCCGGTAGCCGCTTTTCCCAGTACATGGCGCTGACGAAGCCGCGTGTCACGCAGCTCGCGGTGTTCTGCGCGGTGATCGGCATGTTCCTCGCGACGCCGGGCATGGTGCCGTGGCACGTGCTGATCGGCGGCACCGTCGGCATCTGGCTGCTGGCCGGCGCCGCGTTCGCGATCAACTGCCTTGTCGAACAGAAGATCGACGCGATGATGCGCCGCACCGCGTGGCGTCCGTCCGCGCGCGGCGAGATCACGACGCCGCAGATCCTGCTGTTCTCGGCGGTGCTCGGCAGCGTCGGCGCATGGACGCTCTACACGTTCACGAATCCGCTGACGATGTGGCTGACGATCGCGACGTTCGTCGGCTACGCGGTGGTCTACACGCTGCTGCTCAAGCCGATGACGCCGCAGAACATCGTGATCGGCGGCGCGTCGGGCGCGATGCCGCCGGCGCTCGGCTGGGCGGCCGTCACCGGCGCGGTGCCGGGCGACGCGTGGATCCTCGTGCTGATCATCTTCGTGTGGACGCCGCCGCATTTCTGGGTGCTCGCGCTCTATCGCCGCAAGGATTACGAGAATGCCGGGCTGCCGATGCTGCCCGTCACGCACGGCGAGAAGTTCACGCGGCTGCACATCCTGCTGTATACGGTGATCCTGTTCGCGGTCACGATGATGCCGTTCATTTCCGGGATGAGCGGGGCCGTCTACCTGACGAGCGCGGTGCTGCTCGGCGCGGTCTTCCTCGCGTATGCGTGGAAGATCCATCGCGACTATTCGGACGCACTCGCCCGCAAGGCCTTCCGCTACTCGATCGTCTATCTGTCGCTGCTGTTTGTCGCGCTGCTCGTCGATCACTATGCACGCCCGCTGCTCGGCGTGTAACCGCACGGTTTGAACGCAATGCTCCCATCACGGTTCGGGCGCCGCGCGCGCCAAGGCTGGATGCTCGCGTGCGCATTCACGGCAGCGCTGCTGCTCGCCGGATGCGACAACGCGCCGAAATTCCAGAATCTCGACATCACCGGCAACACGCAGTTCGGCAGCGACTTCTCGCTGCCCGATACGACCGGCAAGGTCCGCACGCTCGCCGACTTCAAGGGCAAAGCCGTCGTGATGTTCTTCGGCTATACGCACTGCCCGGACGTGTGCCCGACCACGATGGCCGAGCTGTCCGAAGCGCTGAAGCAGCTCGGGCCCGATGCCGCGAAGCGCGTGCAGGTGCTGTTCGTGACCGTCGATCCGGAACGCGACACGCCGGCGCTGCTCGGCCAGTACGTGCCCGCGTTCGATCCGTCGTTCATCGGCCTGCGGCCGGCCGACGAAGCGGCGCTGAAGAAGGTCACGAAGGATTTCCGCGTGTACTACGCGAAGGTGCCCGGCAAGACGCCCGGCAGCTACACGATGGACCATACGGCCGCGAGCTACGTGTTCGACCGCGACGGCAAGCTGCGCCTGTTCGTGCGTGACGGCCAGGGCCCGGCGCCGTGGGTCCACGACCTGAAGCTGCTGGTCGACTGACCGGCAGCCGCCGGGCGCGCGGCCCGGCGTTTCGCGTGACGGCCGTTTCGCGCCGTCACGTTTTCCCGCTCGCTTCGTCGTGCGCATGCGCTGCCCGCCGGGCGGCGCGTCGGCATGTGCGCGTATTGCGCCGAAGCCGCGTTACGGCAGCGCCGGCACGTTGAAGCCGGACGCGGCGCGCGTGATCCGGAATTCCGTCACGCGATAGGTGGCGAGCCCCTCGGTGACGAACGGGTCGGTTTCGAGGATCGCGTCGAGTTCGTCGCGATCGATGCGGGCCGCGAGGATCATGCCGCCTGAGCGCGGCACCTTCGGCCCCGCCGCGATGAAGATGCCCTTGTCGAACTGCGGCTGCAGATACGCGCGGTGGCGTTCGAGCGCGTCGTCGATGCGCTCGAGCGACGCGGTGTAGTGGATGTCGATGACGTACATGGATGGCCCTGGAATGATGCCGGCGCTTTGCGCGCCGGCCGCCGGTCTTTTTAGCACAGCGGACGCGGGCTGTCGCGCCGGCGCCGGCGCGTGACGGACGGCGTGCCTGTCGATCGCCGGTTCGCCGCGCCGGCGCGTATTCAAGATGTAAGCCTCGGTGCCGTAAATGAAAGAGCAACCGTTTGCGCGCGGCAGGCCGTTCGCGCGCCGGATGCATCGACATCGACAGAGGCACGCAGATGAGCAGAATGAGTTTGAACCGCAAGCTGTGGCTCGCGCTTGCGCTGGTATGGATCGGTCTTCTGGGCGTCGGCGCATGGAGCGCCTACGAGACGCGCGCGACGATGCTCGCCGAACGCAAGGCCGGCATCGCGAATCTCGTCGACTCGGCGGCGGGCATCGTGAAGGCCTATCACGCGCTCGCGCAGAGCGGCACGATGCCCGAGGCCGACGCGAAGCGCGACGCGCTCGCGCGCCTCGCCGCGATGCGCTACGGCGATTCGGGCTATGTGTTCGTGATGGATTCGAAGCCGGTCGTGCTGATGCACCCGACGCTGCCGAAGCTCGTCGACACGCAGGTCGGCGACTATCTCGATCCGGACGGCAAGCCGCTGTTCGTGACGATCCTGAACGCGGCGAAGGCGACCGGCAGCGGGTTCGCCGAATATCGCGGGCGGCTGCCGCACAGCGAGACGGCCGTGCCGAAGATCAGCTACGTCACGCGGTTCGCGCCATGGGACTGGAACATTTCGAGCGGCGTGTTCCTGAAGGACATCGACACCGTCTATTACCGGACGCTGCTCGGCCATCTGGCCGTGGTGTTCGTGATCGGCTTCGTGATCAGCGCGGCGATGCTGGTGATCATCCGCAACGTGCGCGGCAGCCTCGGCGGCGAGCCGGACGAAGCGGCCGCGCTCGCGACGCGCATCGCGCAGGGCGACCTCACGCAGCCGGTGCCGGTGCGCGCCGGCGACCGCACGAGCATGATGGCCGCGATGCACGACATGCAGGCGCGGCTGCAGGCGACGATCGGCGGGATTCGCCAGTCGGCCGAAGCGATCGCGTCGGCGAGCCGCCAGATCTCGGCCGGCAACGACGACCTGTCGCAGCGCACCGAGGAGCAGGCCGCATCGCTCGAGGAAACGGCCGCGAGCATGGAGCAACTGACCGCGACGGTGAAGCAGAACGCGGACAACGCGCGGCAGGCGAGCGGGCTCGCGAACAACGCGTCGGACATCGCGCGCACCGGCAGCGACGTCGTGAACCGCGTGATCGGCACGATGGGCGAGATCGACGACAGCTCGCGCAAGATCGCCGACATCATCGGCGTGATCGAGGGCATCGCGTTCCAGACCAAC
Source organism: Burkholderia sola (assembly GCF_905400185.1). Taxonomy (NCBI): domain Bacteria; kingdom Pseudomonadati; phylum Pseudomonadota; class Betaproteobacteria; order Burkholderiales; family Burkholderiaceae; genus Burkholderia; species Burkholderia sola. Next base: position 3,193,568 of record NZ_FR989675.1, on the reverse strand, counting down.
ATCCTCGCGCTGAACGCGGCAGTCGAGGCCGCGCGCGCGGGCGAGCAGGGCCGCGGCTTCGCGGTGGTCGCGGGCGAGGTGCGTTCGCTCGCGCAGCGCAGCGCGACGGCCGCGAAGGAGATCCGCGCGCTGATCGTCGATTCGGTCGAGCGCGTGCGCAACGGCTCGACGCTGGTCGGCCAGGCCGGCACGACGATGGGCGAGATCCTGCAGGCGGTCGCGCGCGTGACCGACATCATGGGCGAGATCGCGGCCGCGTCCGAGGAGCAGGCGAGCGGCATCACGCAGGTCGGGCGCGCCGTCACGCAGATGGACCAGGTGACGCAGCAGAACGCGGCGCTGGTCGAGGAAGCGGCGGCGGCGGCCGCGTCGCTGCAGGAACAGGCCGCGCGGCTGCGCGATGCGGTCGGTTCGTTCCGGGTCGGCAATACCGGCGGCCCGTCGGCGCGCGAGGCCGGCGGCAGGGCGGCCGAACCGGCATTCGGCGGCGCGGAGGCGGTTGACGAGGTGGTGGCGGCGTGACGGGTGTCGGCCGATGGGCTGATGAGCCGATGCATCGACGAAAAAGTGCAACTAACGGCCGAATCGGGCATCGGCCGCCGGCACTGCGCTGGTGCATACCCATATGAGCGGGATGTATTTCACTTCCCGCCGATCCTGTGACACCATTTGCCCCTTCCTGCGAGTCCGGGCATACCCGTATCGCGCCCCATTTCAAGTAAGCAAGAAAGCGAGAAACAGATGAAGCGTCGCAGTCTCCTGAAGGTATTTTCCGTGCTGGCCACCGGCGCCGCGCTGACGCTGTCGGCAGGCGCGCATGCCGAAGACAAGGTGATCAAGGTCGGTACGGTCGCCGGCCCGGATGCGCAAGTGTGGCAAGTCGTGCAGAAGGTCGCGAAGGAGAAGGAAGGCCTGAACGTGAAGGTCATCGAGTTCAACGACTACGTGCAGCCGAACGCGGCGCTCGATTCGGGCGACCTCGACGCGAACAGCTTCCAGCATCAGCCCTACCTCGACAGCCAGGTGAAGCAGCGCGGCTACAAGATCGTCAGCGCGGGTCTGACCTACATTTCGCCGATCGGCGTGTATTCGAAGAAGTTCAAGTCGCTGAAGGATCTGCCGCAGGGCGCGAAGCTCGCGGTGCCGAACGATCCGTCGAACGAGAACCGTGCGCTGCTGCTGTTGCAGACGCAAGGCGTGATCAAGCTGAAGGCCGGCGCCGGCACGGGCGGCAACAACGCGACGGTGCTCGACATCGCCGAGAACCCGAAGAAGCTGAAGATCTCCGAACTCGACGCCGCGCAACTGCCGCGCGTGCTGTCGGACGTCGACGCGGCCGTGATCAACACGAACTACGCGCTGGCCGCGAACCTGCAGCCGACCAAGGACGCGATCGCGCTCGAAGCGCTGACGAGCCCGTACGCGAACCTGATCGCCGTGCGTGCGAAGGACAAGGATCAGCCGTGGGTGAAGAAGCTGGTGAAGGCGTACCAGTCGACGGAAGTGAAGGAATTCATCAAGAAGCAGTTCAAGGGCTCGATGGTCGCGTCGTTCTGAGCGCGATCGGTTGATCGAACGAAGGCCTGCACGTGTGCAGGCCTTTTTTTCGTGTGCGAGCGGAATGCTTTCGAGATGCAGGAGTAGCGTGAAGATTACACGCCGCAATTGCATTGACGTTCATGGATAAAGCCGTTTGGTAACGGTTCGACACGTTGGTATGAAACATGTGCGAGACCGCTCGAATTCGGAATCGCTATGCACTTTCTCTCTCCGGCGTCCCGTTGCGCCCGTCATTGCTCGCGTCGAGCAGAATGACGATTTATTCCGCGTGAGATTCCACCGTCGTTGCGGTGCGATCGGTCAACAGATCGGCCGGGCTTGTCGGCACGGTAACCGTACGTCTTCGTTAGACTAAAAAACATTTTTAAAAATTACGAACGAGGACGCTGAATGAGTGCTGTCGAGAAATTGAGTGCGGCTTACCATTACTATGGGATGGTCAATCTGACTGCGGGAGAATTGTTCTTCTGGATCATGGTTGACGAAACGATGAATCAGTTGGGCGTCGATGATGCCGTGTCGGTTGGTATGATCTTGCTGGGTAGAAGTAATTTGCCGACCAGGGCAAAGCCGATCGACGCGATACAGGGGACTTCGCTTGCAAGCAAATACTCAAGAAGGGTTTTTCAAAAGGCTCAATTCCCGTTTGGTTGGAAATTGCCAACACTGGTAGGCGGACCGGTGCGAAATTTGAAAATCAGGCTGGTTAGAAACATCGGAACCTTCGTAGGAAGAACGATCCCCGTGCTTGGTTGGGTGATTCTTGCAAGGGATATTTCTATTATTGCCGGCAAGACGGTGGCTCACTACAATAGAGTTGCAAGGGAGGGGGATAGGTTATGGTAGATCTTGAAAAAAGGGTGATTGAGTTTGTAAGGAAAAAGTCCGGATTCTCTATATCATTCATGGCCGATGAGATAACGGAAAGTACCGATTTGGATCTGGACTTGCGTTTTGATGATTGTGAGGTCGAGGATCTGATGCGGGAGTATTCGGCGAAATTTAATGTTGATATAAGTGGGTTCGATATTAAAAAATATTATCCGGAAGACGATTCTTCGTTTCTTGACTTGATCAATCCGTTTAAGAAAAAAGTGATCCATCGTGTTCCGGATCTGAATGTTCGAATGCTGATCGCATCGGCAAAAGCGGGGCGCTGGCTCTACGACTGACCGCTCACCGAGTTTGTCTACGACCTGACGGGGGGCGCTGTCCGGCGTTGCTGCAAACATCGCGCAGCCCCTTTTTCATATCGGTGCGCGTAAAGGAGGGCCGACAGCGTGGCGTTCAGCGCGCGCTCACATCTCCCCACGCCGCGAGCAGATCGACATGATCTGCTGGATCGCATAGTTGTCGCGCACGCCCGGCAGCGACTGCACCACGCACTCGTGAAAGCGCCGTTCGCGCGGCAGCAGCATCGCGTTGTTGCGGTACAGCGCATCGCATGAGCGCTGGATCAGCTGCGCGGCGGCGCCATTGCGGCTCTCGCGCAGCGCATTGAGCATGCAGTCGTCGTATTGCGCGCTGCCGTCGGTCAGCGCGAAGGCTGCTCCCGGCAGCGCCAGCGCGACGGCCACCCATGCGATCGCACGAATCGTTCGTTTCAAGTCCCCTCCGATGGTGTGGGTCGGGTCGGCGGACAGCATAACGTAAAGTGGTCGACGCGGCTGACGCGTTGCGGGCCGGCGCGCCGTGGCATGACGGGCGCGCCGGCTTCTCCCCGATTTCTTCCGACGAAAACCGGTTTTACACCGCTGCTGTGCGGCGCGGACGCATTGCCATATACTGTATATCCATACAGTTGTGGGTGGCATCATGCTCGCATCCTCCATTTCTCCCGAGTCCCTTCATCCGTCGCTGTGGCGCGGCTCGCAGCTCGCGCGCGGCGGTCCGCGCACGATCGAGACCGGCTTCGCGCCGCTGTCGGCCGAGCTGCCGGGCGGCGGCTGGCCGGTCGGCGGCCTCGTCGAACTGCTGGCCGCGCAGCCGGGCTGCGGCGAGATGCGGCTGCTCGCACCCGCGCTCGCCCGCGCCGTCAGCGCGCGGCGGCCGCTCGCGCTCGTCGCGCCGCCGCAGTCGCCGCATGCCACCGCGCTCGCCAGCCTCGGCGTGCCGGCCGACGCGCTGCTGTGGTTGCGCGCCGGTAGCCGCACCGATGCGCTGTGGGCCGCCGAGCAGGCGCTCAAGACCGGCTGTTGCGGCGCGCTGCTGCTCTGGCAGGACGCGCGGCCCGATGCGCTGCGGCGCCTGCATCTCGCGGCCGCGCGCACCGGCGACACGCTGTTCGTGATGCTGCGCCCGCTGTCGGCCGCGCGGCAGCCGTCGCCGGCCGTGCTGCGCGTCGCGCTGCATCCGGTGCCGGGCGGCGTGTCGCTCGACATCGTCAAGCGTCGCGGGCCCGCGCGCAGCGAGCCGCTCGTGCTCGATTTGCCGTCGCCCATCGTGGAGAGCCGCTATGCGCGTCTTGCTCGGCATCCATCTGCCGCGCCTGCCGCTCGACGTGTGCGCCCCGCCGCCGTCTGACGCAGCGGCCGGCGAGGCCGGCGACGCAGGCTGCGCGGTGCTCGAGCAGGGTGTCGTGCTGATCGCCGATGCGGCCGCGCGCCGACAGGGCGTGCGCGCGGGCATGAAGCGCGGCGGCGTGCTGACGCTCGCGCCCGCGACGCAGCTCGTCGAACGCGATCCCGCCCGCGAAGCCGATGCGCTGCGCGCGGTCGCGCTCGCGCTGCTGCGCTTCTCGCCGTGCGTCGCGCTCGACGACGAAGCCACGCTGATCGTCGACGTCGGCCCGAGCCTGCGCCTGTTCGGCGGGCTGCCGTCGCTGTGCCGCCAGGTGCGCGCGACGCTCGCGGCGCTCGGCTATGCGGCGCGCCTGTCCGCCGCGCCGACCGGGCGCGGCGCGTGGCTGCTCGCGCGCACGTCGGCGCGCTCGCGCATGCGGCGCCGCGTCGCGCGTCACGCGTCGCTCGTCCGCACGCTCGACCGGCTGCCCTGCGTGCTGCTGCCCGACGCGCGTCCGTATGCGGGCTGGTTCGACGGCCTCGGCTGTCGCACGCTTGCCGATCTGCGCCGCCTGCCGCGCGCGGGGCTGCAGCGGCGTTGCGGTCCCGCGCTGCTGGCCGCGCTCGATCGGGCGTACGGCGAAGCGGTCGAGCCGCTCGCGTGGATGGCGGTGCCGCCCGTGTTCGACGTGCGGCTCGAATTGCCGGAGCGCGTCGACTACGCGGAAGCCGTGCTGTTCGCCGCACGGCGGCTCGTCGTGCAGCTGTGCGGCTGGCTGGCCGCGCGGCAACTGTCGCTGGCCGCGATGACGTTCGAGCTCGAGCACGAGCGCGGCCGCCAGGCCGTGCCGCCGACCCCGCTCGAACTCGCGTTCGCGGCGCCCGTGCGCGACGAAGCGCATTTCATGCGGCTGCTCGGTGAGCGGCTCGCGCGCGTCGAGCTGCCGGCCGCGGTGATCGCGGTGCGGCTGAAGGCCACGCGCGTCGAACCGGTCGCGCCGCCGGCCGACGATCTTTTTCCCGAGCCGGGCGGTACGCGGGAAACCCGCGAGCGGTTGCTCGAGCTGCTGGTCGCGCGGCTCGGCACGGACAACGTATTGCGCGCGGCGCCTGTCGCCGATCATCGTCCCGAGGTCGCGAACCGCTGGTTGCCGCTCGATGCGCAAGCGGGCAAGCCTGTTGCCGGTCCGCCCGCCGCGCCGCCGCGTCCCGCGTGGCTGCTCGCCGAACCGCTGCCGCTTCTGATGCGCGGCGAGCGGCCGGTATTTCATACGCCACTCCGGATGATGTCGTCGGCCGAGCGGATCGAGGCCGGGTGGTTCGACGGACAGTTGATCGCACGCGATTACCACGTCGCGCAGGACGAAGAGGGCGCGTGCTACTGGGTATTCATGGAGCGGACGAGCAGTCAGGCTGCCCCGCGCTGGTTCCTGCACGGTTTGTTCGGGTGAGCGGAGATGGCTGCGGAATTCAGTTTGCTGCCCGATTACGCGGAGTTGTTCTGCCGCTCGAACTTTTCGTTCCTGCATGGCGCGTCGCATGCGGACGAACTGGTCGAGCGTGCGGCGGAACTCGGCTATCGCGGGATCGCGATCACCGACGAATGCTCGCTCGCCGGCGCGCCGCGCATGCATGTCGCCGCGAAGGCGAAAGGGCTGCCGCTTGTCATCGGTTCGTATTTCGACGTCACGCCGGATGAAGTCGCGCCCGGCCAGGATCCGGGCCCCGGTGCGTTCGGGCTCGTGTTGCTCGCGCAGAACCGCGAAGGGTACGGCAACCTGTCCGAGTTGATTTCGTGGCGGCGGATGGAGTCGCCGAAGGGAACTTACCGGCTGACGTCGCGAATGTTGTCGAGGCCGCCTGAGAAATTCGCCCATCTGCGCGGCATGCCCGACTGCTTCGCGATTCTCGTGCCGACGTATCCGGTGCGGGCGGCCGTGCTCGATGCGCAGGTCGCATGGTTCCGCGCGACCTTCGGCGAGCGTGCGCGGCTCGGGCTCGTGCAGTTGCAGCGTGCGCTGGATGGTGCGCAGCGCGACGAGATTCGCGAGGCCGGCAAACGGCGCGGCGTGCGCATCGTCGCGCTTGGCGACGTGACGATGCATAAACGCTCCTGCAAACCGCTGCAGGACGTGATGACGGCGATTCGCGTCGGGATGCCGGTTTCTGAATGCGGCTATGCGCTCGCGCCGAATGCGGAGCAGCATCTGCGTTGGCGGAAGCGAATCGCAGAACTGTTTTCGCCGAACGAGATGGCGGAGACGTGCGCGATTCTCGATGCATGCGACGTCGATCTCGGCAAGCTGCGCTACGAGTATCCCGACGAGATCGTGCCGAAGGGGCTCACGCCGACGCGCTATCTGGAACAGGAAACCTTCGCGGGAGCGGCCGGGCGTTATCCGAACGGCATCCCGGAAAAAGTAGAGCAGCAGATCCGGTACGAACTCGATCTGATCGCCCGGCTGAAATACGAGCCGTTCTTCCTGACCGTCTACGACATCGTAAAATACGCGCGCAGCCAGAACATCCTGTGCCAGGGCCGCGGCTCAGCCGCGAATTCGGTGGTCTGCTATTGCCTCGGCATCACCGAAGTGAATCCCGAGCAAAGCACGATGCTGTTCGAGCGCTTCATCAGCGCGGAACGCGGCGAGCCGCCCGACATCGACGTCGATTTCGAGCATCAGCGCCGGGAAGAAGTGATCCAGCACATCTACAAAAAATACGGGCACGACCGCGCCGCGCTCGCGGCCGCCGTTTCGACGTATCGTCCGCGCGGCGTGCTGCGCGAAACCGGCAAGGCGCTCGGCGTCGACCCGATGCTGGTCGATCGGGTCGCGAAGGGGCATCGCTGGTTCGACGGCAGCCGCGATCTGCTGCAGCAATTCGCGTCGACCGGGCTCGATCCCGAAACGCCGCTGATTCGCACATGGGCCGAACTGGCGGGGCGCTTGCTCAACTTCCCGCGTCACCTGTCGCAGCATTCGGGCGGCTTCGTGATCAGCCGCGGCAAGCTCACGCGGCTCGTGCCGGTCGAGAACGCGGCGATGGACGGGCGGCGCGTGATCCAGTGGGACAAGGACGATCTCGAGGCGCTCGGGCTGATGAAGGTCGACGTGCTCGCGCTCGGCATGCTGTCGGCGCTGCATCGCGCGTTCGACCTGCGCACCGCGTGGCGCGGGCCGCCGGAGCCGGACGGCGAACCGTTTACGCTGAAACACATTCCGCAGGATGACAAAGCAACCTACGACATGATCTGCCGCGCCGATACCGTCGGTGTGTTCCAGATCGAATCGCGTGCGCAGATGTCGATGCTGCCGCGGCTGCGGCCGCGCCACTATTACGATCTCGTGGTCCAGGTGTCGATCGTGCGGCCCGGCCCGATTCAGGGCGGCGCGGTGCATCCGTATTTGCAGCGGCGCAGGATCGTGGCCGGCGAAGAGGAGGGTGAGGTCACGTATCCGAGCGACGCGCTCAAGGAAGTGCTCATTCGCACGCTGGGTGTGCCGATCTTCCAGGAACAGGTGATGCAGATCGCGATCGTCGCCGCAGGTTTTACGCCTGGCGAAGCGGACGACTTGCGTCGCGCGATGGCCGCATGGAAGCGCAAGGGCAATCTCGAGAAATATCAGGACAAGATCATCAGCGGGATGCTCGAACGCAACTACACGCGCGAATTCGCCGAGCAGATCTTCGAGCAGATCAAGGGCTTCGGCGAATACGGTTTTCCCGAAAGCCATGCGGCCAGTTTCGCGAAACTCGCGTACGCGAGCAGCTGGCTCAAGTGCCACGAACCGGCGATCTTCCTCGCCGCGCTGCTGAACAGCCAGCCGATGGGCTTCTACCCGCCGTCGCAGCTCGTGCAGGACGCGAAGCGTCATCGCGTGAAGGTGCTGCCGATCGACGTCACGCAAAGCAACTGGGAGGCCGCGCTCGAAGCGCTGCCCGATCAGCCGCCGCCACACGGCCAGCCGGCCGTGCGGCTCGGCCTGTCGCTCGTGCGCGGTCTTGGCGAAGCCGCTGCGCGCCGCATCGAAGCCGCCCGCGCCGCCGGCCCGTTCGACAACGTCGACAGCCTCGCCCGGCGCGCGCAGCTCGAACGGCGCGATCTCGAAGCGCTCGCCGCCGCGAACGCGCTCGCGACGCTCGCCGGCCATCGCCGCGATGCGCTGTGGCAGGCCGTCGCCGCGGCGCCTGAGCGCGACCTGCTCGCCGCCGCGCCGATCGACGAGGTGGAGCAGCCCGCGCTCGGCGCACCGTCGGAAGCCGACGACATCCTCGCCGACTATCACACCACCGGCCTCACGCTGAATCGCCACCCGGTCGCGCTGCTGCGGCCGGCGCTGCGCGCGCAGCGGCTGTCGTCCGCGGCCGAGCTGCGCGATCGCCTCGACGGCCGGCTCGCACGCGCATGCGGGCTCGTGATCGCGCGGCAGATGCCGGGCACCGCGAAGGGCGTGATGTTCATGACGCTCGAAGACGAAACGGGTTGCGTGAACGTGATCGTCCGGCCCGAACTGCTCGCGCGGCAGCGTCGCGAAACGCTCGATTCGCGGCTGCTCGCGGCGTCCGGCGTGTGGCAGGTCGTCAGCGACGTGCGGCACCTCGTCGCGCAGCATTTCGAGGATCTGACGCCGCTGCTCGGCGGCCTGCGCACGTCGAGCCGCGAATTCCACTGACGCCTGCATCGCGCCGGCCTGCTCGGCAGGTGCATACCAGTTGGCCAAATTGGTTCTATTCCGGTCTCATATTCGCACCCGAAATCCCGCCGAACCGGGCGCCTGAACCGTCCCTTTGCATACCACTTCGGGTAAATCCCTATGCCGCACTGCGTTGTAAACAAAGGCTTTGCTGGCACTAAAACGCTTGCCGCGCAAGGCTTTCGGCGATTTCCGCAGCGCTAATACCAGTTCGTTGACTGGTATTATGGTGGTTATATAATGCGTTCACTTTCGACGGTCCGAGATCGTCGTCCGACACCCGGAGGCACATGGAAACCGGCTGGTCCGAACTGGCGCCCGATCCCCTCGACGACACGCCGCTCTATCTGCAGCTCGCCCGCAACCTGGCGAGCGCGATTCACGCCGGCGCGTGGCGGGCCGGCGAGGCGCTGCCGTCGGAACGGCTGCTCTCGGTGTCGGTCGGCGTGTCGCGGATCACCGCGCGACGTGCGCTCGCGCTGCTGGTCGAGCAGGGCCTGATCAAGCGGGCGCGCGGCGCGGGCAGCTTCATCACGCCGCGCGTCGCCGATCCGCTGTCGCGTCTCGTCGGCTTCACCGCGAAGATGCAGCAGCGCGGCTTCGTGCCCGATTCGGTGTGGCTGGCGCGCACGCTGCGCACCGCGAGCCGCGACGAGCTCACGCATCTCGGCCTCGCGCCCGGCGCGACGGTCGCGCGGCTGGAGCGGCTGCGCCGCGCGGACGGCATCGTGATGGCGGTCGAGCATTCGACGCTGCCGGCCGCGGTGGTGCCCGATCCGCAGGCGCTCGGCGCGTCGCTGTACGAATACCTCGAGGCGCGCGGCATGACCGTCGTGCGCGCGTTGCAGCACTTTCGCGCCGCGAACGCGACGCACGCGATCGCGAAATGGATGGCGGTGAAGCCGGGCTCGGCGCTGCTGGTGATCACGCGGATCGGCTACGGCGCCGACCAGCGCGCGATCGAAGTGACCGAAACGTATTGCCGCGACGACTACTACGACTTCGTCGCCGAACTGAAACGCTGACGCGCGAGACTGCCCACACACCTCGCACCCTCCGCGCAATCGCGATGGAACGCAATCGCGCGCAATGAATCGCAACGGATTGGCCAATCACGACGCGGATGCCCGCGTCACCCGATCATCAAGAGAACGTCATGCTGACTGGCAACATCCTCACCTCCGACGGCTGGATTCTCGGTTCGCTCGATAGCGAGAACGGCCGCATCACCACGCTCGACGGCACGCCCGTCGATCCCGCGACGAACGACGCGCCTTACATCCTGCCCGGCTTCATCGACCTGCACGTGCATGGCGGCGGCGGCGCCGACGTGATGGAAGGCGGCGATGCGATCGAAACGATCGCTCGCACGCACGCGCAATTCGGCACGACGAGCCTGCTCGCGACGACGATGACCGCGCCGCGCGACGAACTGATGGAGGTCGTCGCGAACCTCGGCATCGTCGCCCGCACCCGCACGCCCGGCGGCGCGCGCGTGCTCGGCGTGCATCTCGAAGGCCCGTACATCAACCCCGGCAAGCTCGGCGCGCAGCCGGACGCGGCCGTGTCGGCCGTGCTCGACGAGGTGCTGAAGTACCTGTCGATCGCGCCGATCCGCGTCGTCACGCTCGCGCCGGAAATCGCCGGCCACATCGAGATCATCGGCGAGATGGCCGCGCGCGGCGTACGCGTGCAGCTCGGCCACTCGCTCGCGACCTACGACGACGCGGTCGCCGCGCTCAAGCACGGCGCGTGCGGTTTCACGCACCTGTTCAACGCGATGTCGCCGCTGCATCACCGCAACCCGGGCCTCGTCGGCGCGGCGCTCGCGCACGCCGAGTACGCGGAAATCATCCCCGATCTGCTGCACGTCCACCCCGGTGCGATCCGTGCGGCGCTGCGCGCGATCCCGCGCCTGTACGTCGTGACCGACAGCACGTCCGCGACCGGCATGCCCGACGGCGAATACCGGCTCGGCAGCCAGCACGTGACGAAGTGCCTCGGCGGCGTGCGGCTCGCCGACGGCACGCTCGCCGGCAGCACGCTGACGATGGACCAGGCGCTGCGCAACCTCGTGTCGCTCGGCCTGCCGATCGCCGACGTGTCGAACCGCATGTCGCGCTACGCGGCCGACTACCTCGGCATCGCCGATCGCGGCCGCCTCGAGCGCGGCGCATGGGCCGACCTCGCGGTGTTCGATCGCGACCTGAACCTCACCGCGACCTACGTCGAAGGAGAATCGATTGTCGAATATGCTTAAGGAAGCGCGCGAGTCCGCCCAGGTCGTCGCCGCGCAACTCGCCGACACCGCGCGCGTCGAAGCGCTCGCCGGCCAATTGCTCGATCACCCGCCGGCCGTCGCGCTGACGGTCGCGCGCGGCAGCTCGGATCACGCCGCCAGCTATTTCGCGAGCCTGACGATGAGCCGCCTCGGCGTGCCGGTCGCGTCGCTGCCGATGTCGGTCGCGACGCTGCAGCAGGCGCCGCTGAAGGTGCAGGACCAGCTCGCGCTCGCGTTCTCGCAGTCGGGCAAGAGCCCCGATCTCGTCAACACGATGGCCGCGCTGCGCGAAGCCGGCGCGCGCACCGTCGCCGCCGTCAACGTGCTGCCGTCGCCGCTCGCCGACGCGTGCGAGCACCAGCTGCCGCTGTTGGCCGGCCCCGAACTGTCGGTCGCCGCGACGAAGAGCTATATCGCGATGCTGTCGCTGTCCGCGCAGATCGTCGCGTACTGGCAGCGCGACGCCGCGCTGATCACCGCATTGCGCGGCCTGCCCGACGTGCTCGCGCAAGCCGGCCGGCTCGACTGGTCGCAGGCCGTCGCCGCGCTCGCGGGGGTCGAGCGGATGATCGTGATCGGTCGCGGCCTCGGCCTCGCGATCGCGCAGGAAGCCGCGCTGAAGCTGAAGGAAACCTCCGGCATCCAGGCCGAGGCATTCTCGAGCGCCGAAGTCCGCCACGGCCCGATGGAGCTGATCGATCGCGACTATCCGCTGCTCGTGTTCGCGCCGCCGGGGCCCGAGCAGGCCGGCCTGCTGCAGCTTGCCGCGGACATGCGCGCACGCGGCGCCGCCGTGCTGCTCGCGGCGCCAGCCGGCACGCCCGGCACATCCGACGCAAAGGGCACCGTGCTGTCGCTCGCGCAGTCGGCCCATTCGGCGCTCGACCCGATCGCCGCCATTCTTTCGTTCTACGTGATGGCGGCGGATCTGGCCGTCGCGCGCGGCCGCAATCCCGACACGCCGCGCCACCTGAATAAAGTCACCGAAACGCACTGACAGTCGAGAAAGCCGATGAGACGCGCCGAGGAATCCCAGTTGAAGAGCCCTAACCCCGATCAGATCGTCCTGCTTAGCCCGTTGACGGGGCCGATCGTTCCGCTGGCCGACGTGCCCGATCCGGTGTTCTCCGGCGGGATGTTCGGCGACGGCATCGGCATCGACCCGCTCGAAGGCCGGCTCGTCGCGCCGTGCGCGGGCGTCGTGTCGCATCTCGCACGCACCGGCCACGCGGTGACGATCACGACGCCGCAAGGCGCGGAAGTGCTGCTGCACATCGGCATCGACACCGTCGAGCTGAACGGGCAGGGCTTCGTCGCGCACGTCGAAGCCGGCGCGCGCGTCGAAGCGGGCGCGTTGTTGATCGAGTTCGACCAGGACGCGGTCGCGCGAAACGCGCATTCGCTGGTGTCGGTGATCGCGATCGCGAATTCCGACGCGTTCGAGGTCGTCGATCGCGCGAGCGGTTTCGCGACGGCCGGCGAGACGCCGTTGCTCGCGCTGCGCGGCAAGGGCGAAGCCGCCGCGCAGGCGGCGCAGGCCGGCGCGGCCGCGCACAACGAAGTGCGCCGCGAAATCGTGCTCGCGCAGCCGGGCGGCCTGCATGCGCGGCCGGCCGCACGGGCGCGGGAAGCCGCGCGCGGGCTCGACGCGAGCGTCGACGTGCTGTTCGACGGCCGCAAGGCGTCGATCGCGAGCGTCGTCGGCCTGCTCGGTCTCGGCGCTGGCGAAGGCGCGACGGTCGAGCTGGTCGGCCGCGGCGCGCACGCGCAGCAGGCCGTCGATGCGGTCGAGCGCGAGCTGCTGCGCGAAGCGCACGGCGAAGTGGAGGAAAAGCCGGCGCGGCTGAAGTCGCCCGCGCCGCAGACGGTCGCACGCCACGCCGGCGCGCCGCGCGATGGCGCGCCCATTGACCCGAACACGCTCGCCGGCGTGTGCGCCGCGCCCGGCATCGCGGTCGGCACGCTGGTGCGTCTCGACGATGCGGACATCGTGCCGACCGAGCAGGCGACCGGCACGCCGGCCGCGGAAAGCCGCCGCCTCGACCAGGCGCTGAAGGCGGTCGACGCCGAACTCGGCGAAACGGTGCGCAACGCATCGGCGCGCGGCGCGGTCGGCGAAGCGGGCATCTTCGCGGTGCATCGCGTGCTGCTGGAAGATCCGACGCTCGTCGATGCGGCGCGCGACCTGATCAGCCTCGGCAAGGGCGCGGGCTTCGCGTGGCGCGCGACGATCCGCACGCAGATCGACACGCTGTCGAAGCTCGACGATGCGCTGCTCGCCGAACGCGCGGCCGACCTGCGCGACATCGAGAAGCGCGTGCTGCGCGCGCTCGGCCACACGAACGGCGCCGCGCGCGCGCTGCCCGACGAGGCCGTGCTCGCGGCCGACGAATTCACGCCGTCCGACCTGTCGTCGCTCGATCGCGAACGCGTGACCGCGCTCGTGATGGCGCGCGGCGGCGCGACGTCGCACGCGGCGATCATCGCGCGGCAGCTCGGCATCCCGGCGCTGGTGGCGGTCGGCGATGCGCTGTACGCGATTCCGGACGGCACGCAGGTCGTCGTCGATGCGAGCTCGGGCCGGCTCGAACACGCGCCGACCGCGCTCGACGTCGAGCGCGCGCGGCACGAACGCCAGCGCCTGGACGGCGTGCGCGACGCGAACCGGCAACTGGCAGGTGTGGCGGCCGCGACGGTCGACGGCCGCGCGATCGAGGTCGCCGCGAACATCGCGACGCTCGACGACGCGAACACCGCGGTCGACAACGGCGCGGACGCGGTCGGCCTGCTGCGCACCGAACTGATGTTCATCCATCGTCAGGCCGCGCCGACGGCGGTCGAGCACCAGCAGAGCTACCAGTCGATCGTCGACGCGTTGCAGGGCCGCACGGCGATCATCCGCACGCTCGACGTCGGCGCGGACAAGGAAGTCGACTACCTGACGCTGCCGCCCGAACCGAACCCGGCGCTCGGCCTGCGCGGCATCCGTCTCGCGCAGGTGCGCCCCGATCTGCTCGACGATCAGTTGCAGGGCCTGCTCGCGGTGAAGCCGTTCGGCGCGGTGCGCATCCTGCTGCCGATGGTGACCGACGCAGGCGAACTCGTGCGGCTGAAAAAGCGCATCGACGAATTCGCGCGCGCGCAGGGCCGCACCGAGCCGATCGAGGTCGGCGTGATGATCGAGGTGCCGTCGGCCGCGCTGCTGGCCGACCAGCTCGCGCAGCACGCGGATTTCCTGTCGATCGGCACTAACGACCTCACGCAATACACGCTCGCGATGGACCGCTGCCAGGCCGATCTCGCCGCGCAGTCCGACGGCCTGCATCCGGCCGTGCTGCGCCTGATCGACATCGCGGTGCGCGGCGCGGAAAAGCACGGCAAGTGGGTCGGCGTATGCGGCGCGCTCGGCGGCGATCCGCTCGCGGTGCCGGTCCTGGTGGGCCTCGGCGTGACCGAACTGTCGGTCGATCCGGTGTCGGTGCCGGGCATCAAGGCGCGTGTGCGCCGTCTCGATTACCAGTTGTGCCGTCAGCGCGCGCAGGATCTGCTCGCGCTCGATTCGGCACAGGCGGTAAGGGCAGCAAGCCGCGAGGTCTGGCCGCTCGACTGAACGTCGGCGGCAGGCGCGCGACCCGTATCACTACCAAAGCAATCACCTCAACGACGATTCATGACGAGACAAGGATTGGAGGACTGAATGAACGGGAATCCGTTTCTGAAAATACAGGGTCTAGGCCGCGCGCTGATGCTGCCGATCGCGGTATTGCCGGTCGCCGGCATCCTGCTGCGGCTCGGCCAGCCGGACGTGTTCAACATCAAGATGATCGCCGACGCCGGCGGCGCGATCTTCGACAACCTGCCGCTGTTGTTCGCGATCGGCGTGGCGGTCGGCTTCGCGAAGGACAACAACGGCGTGGCGGCGCTCGCGGGCGCGATCGGTTACCTGATCGAAACCGCGATCATGAAGGACATCGATCCCAAGCTGAACATGGGCGTGCTGTCCGGGATCATCGCGGGTGTCGTCGCGGGCCTGCTGTACAACCGCTATAAAGACATCAAGCTGCCGGACTACCTCGCGTTCTTCGGCGGCAAGCGGTTCGTGCCGATCATCACGGGGCTGGTGTGCGTGGTACTCGGGATCGTATTCGGGTACGTGTGGCAGCCGGTCCAGCATGCGATCGACGCGGCCGGCCAGTGGCTGACGACGGCGGGCGCGATCGGTGCGTTCGTGTTCGGCTTCCTGAACCGCCTGCTGCTCGTCACCGGCCTGCACCACATCATCAACTCGCTCGCATGGTTCGTGTTCGGCAACTTCACGCCGCCGGCCGGCGGCGAGATCGTGCACGGCGACCTGCACCGCTTCTTCGCGGGCGACCCGACCGCGGGCACCTTCATGGCCGGCTTCTTCCCGATCATGATGTTCGGCCTGCCGGCGGCGTGTCTCGCGATGCTGCACGAAGCGCCGAAGGAGCGCCGCGCGATGGTCGGCGGCCTGCTGTTCTCGATGGCGCTGACGTCGTTCCTGACCGGCGTGACCGAGCCGATCGAATTCAGCTTCATGTTCCTCGCGCCGGTGCTGTACGTGATCCATGCGTTGCTGACGGGGCTGTCGCTCGCGATCTGCCAGATCCTCGGCGTGAAGCTCGGCTTCACGTTCTCGGCCGGCGCGATCGACTACGTGCTGAACTACGGGCTGTCGACGAAGGGCTGGATCGCGATTCCGCTCGGTATCGCGTACGGCGTCGCGTACTACGGGCTGTTCCGCTTCTTCATCCGCAAGTTCAACATGGCCACGCCGGGCCGTGAGCCGGCATCGACCGATGCGGCCACGGAATCGTACGCGTCGGGCGGCTTCGTCGCACCGGGCGCGGCGGCAACGGCTGCCGCACCGCGTGCGCAACGCTACATCGCCGCGCTGGGCGGGGCGGCCAACCTGTCGGTCGTCGACGCATGCACGACGCGCCTGCGCCTGACCGTCGTCGATCCGGAGAAGGTATCGGAGCCGGAACTGAAGTCGATCGGCGCACGCGGCGTGCTCAAGCGCGGCGGCAACAGCGTGCAGGTGATCATCGGGCCCGAGGCCGACATCATCGCCGACGAAATGCGTGCCGCGATCGGCAGCGGCGCGACCGGCGCGGCAGCAACGGCGCCGGCCGCCGCCGCGCAGCCCGTCACCGGCGCGGCCGCCGGCCCGCTCGATCCGGAGCCGACCCGCTGGCTCGCGGTGTTCGGCGGCGCGACCAACGTCGTGTCGCTCGATGCGGTGGCCACCACGCGCCTGCGCGTGGTCGTGCGCGATCCGTCGGCGGTCGATCGCGAGCGTCTCGGCACGCTCGACGTCGCATGGGTGTCGCTCGACACGTTCCACATCGTCTGCGGCAACGCGGCGGCGCGCTATGCCGAACAGCTCGGCGCGCGCCTGCCGCCGTCGGGCGGCGGGGCGGCTGCACAACCGGCGTGATGCGGTGAAGCCGGTGTGAGCGATCCGCGCGGCGGATCCGGGCCGGTGGTCAAAAGAACAACGGCTTGCGACGTACGCGTCGCAAGCCGTTTTCTTTTGGGGCGGGCGATGCGCGATGCGTTTGCCCGCCTCGCGCATCGCCAGATGCCTTCTTCAGCCGTTCACGGATTCGTCAGCGTGAAGGTCGGCTTCCGGTAGCCGACGCCGGCGCGCTCGAGCTTCGGCAATTCGCGTTGCGTGAGCAGCGTCGCGAAGCCGGCCCAGTCGCGCTGCAGCGCGGCGACGTCGACGTGATGCGTGTCGCCGCGCTTGAAGCGCACGCCGGCCGCATACGGCAGCTCCCAGTCGGCCCGGTGCCACGCGCGCTCGGCGAGCGCGAGCAGCCGCGGGTAGGTCATGTATTCGAGGAAGGTGTCGTTGCGCATCACCTCGCCCCACGCCTGGCCCTGCATGCCTTCGATGCGTGGCGCCGGGCCCGTGCCCGTCACCTCGAACGCGTTGCCGTCGCGGTCGCCCATCACTTCGGCGTTCTGCGGCAGGTTCTCCGGCGCGAGCGAGAACACCTTGTACTCGTCGGTCGCGTGCGAGCCCCAGTAGTAGCCGCGCTCGCGCGGATTGAGCGTGTACGGGAAGTCGAAGTACAGGTAGTCGGGCAGCGCGAGCACCGTCTGGTAGCCCTTGCCGCTCAGGTCGCGCGCGCTGTCCGACGCGCCCCAGAAGATCGTGTCCCACAGCGACACCATCACGTGGCGCGTGCTGAAATCCTGCGGCCCGTTCGCGTGCTTGATGCCGTCCTGCCACGCGGCCATCGTGCCGATCCCGTTCGCGTCGACGGCCGCGCTCACCTGTTTCGCGAAACGCGTCGGCAGCTCGTCGATCGACTTGATCTCGCCGCGCTGGAGCAGCGCCGTGCACGCGGGCGACCGCGCCCACGGCTTGTCCTGCGCGGCCAGGTCGATGCGCCCCTTGTTCGGATCGGTGCCGTTCAGCGGCTGGAAGCCGCCGCCGAGGAAGATGTTCTTCGCTTCGTCGCCGCCGTAGTGCCAGGTTTGCAGCGGCGCCTGCGCGTCCGCGTGCATCGCCGCGATCTCGCGGATCACCTTAGACGCGAAGTTGAGTGCGCCCGGCACGCACGGGTTCAGGTCGCTGCGCCGGTCGTAGAACTGCACCGTCGTCAGGTTCGTCGTGTCCTGCGGGTCGAGCAGCCGATACGCGTTCGCTTCCTGCTCGCGGCCGGCCGCGTGCAGCCGCCGGTAGCGCGCCTCCATCGTCACGACGGCCGCGCGGGCGTGCGCGGGCATGTCGATCTCGGGGATGATCTGCACGAAGCGCGCGGCCGCGTAGCGCACGAGCGCCACGTAGTCGTCGCGCGTCAGGTAGCCGCCGCCCGAGCGGTTGTCGGGGCCGGAGCCGAGCTGCGGCAGCAGGCAGCGCGTCTCGCCCGGGTCGTGACAGCGGCGCGAGCCGATCTCGGTCAGCTCGGGCAGGCCGGGAATCTCGATGCGCCAGCCTTCGTCGTCGGACAGATGCAGGTGCAGGCGGTTGAGCTTGTACGCGCTCATCTGGTCGATCAGGCGGCGCAGCGTCGCCGGCTGCTTGAAGTTGCGCGCGAGGTCGACGTGCATCCCGCGATGCGTGAAGCGCGGCGCATCCTCGACCAGCATCGCCGGGATCGCGCCGCCGCCGGCCGGCGCGAGCGAATAGAGCGTCTGCACGCCGTAGTAGAGGCCCGCGCGGTCGTAGCCTTCGATCAGCACGCCGCGCGGCCCGATCGCGAGCCGGTAGCCGCCCGGTGTCGCGAGGTCGGCCGGCAGCCGGCGCGGCGCGACGAAGCCGCGCACCGGCACGCGTGCGCCGTCGAGCCCGAGGGTCGTCGCGCGCTCGCGCAGCGCCGCGACCTGCGCGTCAGGCAGGTCCGGCAGCGCGAGTTCGACGCCGCGCAGCTCGAGCGTGCCGGGCAGCGGCAATTCGCGCTTCACGCTCGGCAGCGCGCGGGCCGGATCGGGCCGTGCGGCCACCGGCGGCGCGTTGCCGGTCGAGTTGTTCTGCGCGTCGGCCGGCAGCGATTCGACGTAGCGCAGCTCGTTGTCGGTGTCGTTGTAGCGCAGCACGGCCGGCGGCGCGCCGTCGACGACGACGTACGGGCGCGGAATCACGTCGCTGTAGCGCAGCAGCCAGTATTCGGCGACGAACGGCAGCTCGATGCGCTCGCCGGGCGCGAGCCGCACCGAGCCCGGCTGCGGCGTCAGTTCGTACAGGTCGCCGGTGAGCCGCCGCAGCGCGAAGCCGGGGCGATCGATCCGCAGCAGGCGGCGGATGCTGTGCAGGTAGAGCTTCCAGCCGCCGTCGGCGATCGCCTGGTGGCCGCGGTTTTGCAGGATCAGGCGGCCCGTCGCGCAGGCCGCGCCGTCTGCGCCGAGATCGGCGCACGGCACGCCGGCCGCGGCCGCGTGGTTGTTGTCGACGGCGACGCGCAACGCGAGGCCGTTCGACAGCTGCGTCGCGAGGCTGGCTGCCTGGGCGGCGGCCGCTTGCGCGCTGCCGGCGGTCGCGCCGGCGGCGGCCGACGCCGGCAGCGCCGAGATCGCAGCGGGCGACAGCACCGCGATCAGCAGACCGGCAATGAGGGATGGCAAGGTACGCTTCAATTCGAACTCCTGAGAAAAAGAGGGCGTGGCGGCGCCGTGACTCGACGTCGCTGCGATCGGGTCTTTCAGTGGAGCTGCGGGAGATACCAGCACGCGGGGCGATGCGGCAGCCCCGCGCACAATCGGCACGCGGGGGCGTGCGTTACGGAACGGGAGGCGGGCATGCGTGCCGATCGGATCGGCGCGGCGGCGTGCGCGGATTCATCGGCGGTCCATGACGTTCGCCGCGGCGACGAGGCGGCCGCGGCCGGCGGCGCCCGGTTGGCCGCGCACGAGCATGAGCACGACGACGGCGCGCGCCGTGGAACACGGACGTCGACACGGCGCGCAGGCGCACGCCACACACGGGAATCGCATGTCTCCCCCACCCAGAAGGAATCGGCCTGTCAGCGGCCGTGTCCAACGATCTTATGAAACCTTTTATTGGTATTCAAGTGGTATCAATCTGGCGCTAAATTGGCATCGATGCACGACGTGTGCCCGCGCGGCCAGGGCGAAAAAAAACCTCGCGCGAAGCGAGGTTCTTTCTCTTCCGGACGGCGGCGCGCGATCGATCGGCCGCGCGCGCCACCCGTCAGTGCATCGGTGCGTCAGTCGCGGCGCGCCCGCACGGACGCTTCCTGCGTCTTCTGCCGCGCTTCGAGCCACATCGCGTTGACGATGCCGAACGACAGCGCGACGCCGATACCGAGAATCCAGCTGAAATACCACATGGTCAGACTCCTTGCGAAACGGTAGGCGAGGGCGCCTGCGCGCCCCGGCCGGTTCAATGCATCAATACATCGAGTGCTTGTTTTCTTCGAGCATCTGGTGCGTGACCTTGCCGCGCATCACGCGATACACCCAGCCCGTGTAGATCAGCACGATCGGGAGGAACACGATCACCGCGAACAGCATCACCTGCAGCGTCATGTGGCTCGACGTCGAATCCCACACGGTCAGGCTGCTGCGCGGGTCGAGCGACGACGGCATGATGAACGGGAACATCGAGAAGCCCGCGGTCAGGATCACGCCGGCGATCATCAGGCCCGTGCAGAAGAACGCCGTCTTTTCCTGCTTCGAGCCGGCGAGCAGCAGCGCGAGCACGCCGCCCGCGATCCCGACGACGGGCGCGGCGATCATCCACGGATAGTCGCCGTAGTTCGCGAGCCACAGGCCCGCGCCGGCGGCGACGTCCTTGAGCAGCGGGTTCGCGACGGTGTCCGTCGGCGCGGCGTGGGTAATGTGGAAGCCGCCGATATACGAGGCCACCAGCACGCCGGCCAGCACGAACAGCACGACCGCGAGGAACGACGCGACACGCAGCGCGATCGACGCACGGCGCGCGATCACGCCGTCGGTCTTCATCTTGATGAACGCGGCGCCGTGCGCGACGAGCATCGTGAGGCTGACGAGCCCGCACAGCAGCGCGAACGGGTTCAAGAGCGCCCAGAAGCCGCCGTAGTAGGTCACGCGCAGGTCGCTGTCGAACTTGAACGGCACGCCCTGCAGCAGGTTGCCGAACGCGACGCCGAACACGAGCGCCGGCACGAAGCCGCCAGCGAACAGGCCCCAGTCCCAGCCCGCGCGCCAGCGCGGGTCCGGCCGCTTGCTGCGATAGTCGAAGCCCACCGGCCGGAAGAACAGCGCGAACAGCACGAGCAGCATCGCGAAGTAGAAGCCGGAGAACGACGCCGCGTAGACGAGCGGCCAGGCCGCGAACATCGCGCCGCCGGCCGTGATCAGCCACACCTGGTTGCCTTCCCACGTCGCGCCGACCGTGTTGACGATGATGCGGCGCTCCTCGTCGGTCTTGCCGAGGAATGGCAGCAGCGCGGTCGCGCCCATGTCGAAGCCGTCGGTGACGGCGAAGCCGATCAGCAGCACGCCGACGAGCACCCACCAGATCAGCTTGAGAGTTGCATAGTCCATAGCGATTCCTTGTTCCGTTGCGAGTGCGTGCTCAGACGGCGGCCCGCTCGCCGGCAGCGACGAGTTCGTGGTGATAGCGGCCGGTATGCAGCGACGACGGGCCGAGGCGCGCGTACTTGAACATCAGCTTGATCTCGATGACGAACAGCGCGGTGTAGAACAGGATGAACCCGGCGAGACTCAGGTACAGGTCGCTCGGCTGCAGGCTCGACGCGGACAGGTGCGTCGGCAGCACGCCGGCGATCGTCCACGGCTGGCGGCCGAGCTCGGCGACGATCCAGCCGAATTCGATCGCGATCCACGGCAGCGGGATCGCCCACACCGCGTAGCGCAGGAACCAGCGGCGGTTGTCCTGCAGCAGCTGCCGCCGCGCGCAGAACCAGAACGCGGCAACGAACGTCGCGACGAACAGGAAGCCGAGGAACACCATGATCCGGAACGAGAAGAACACGGGTGCGACGGGCGGAATCGTCTTCTTCGCGGCGGCCTTGATCTGCTCGGGCGTCGCGTCGGTCACGTTCGGCGTGAACTGCTTGAGCATCAGCCCGTAGCCGAGATACTGCTTGTGCTGGTCGAACAGCGCGCGGGTCGCGTCGCTCGTGTCGCCCTGCTTGAGCTTCTGCAGCGCGCCGTATGCGATCATCCCGCTCTGGATGTGCTCCTCGCTGTGCTTCGCGAGGTCGCGCAGGCCGATCACCGGTTCGTCGATCGAGCGCGTCGCGATCAGGCCGAGCGCGTACGGAATCTTGATCGCATAGTCGGTGCGCTGTTCCGCCTGGTTCGGAATGCCGATCAGCGTGAACGACGCGGGCGCCGGCTGGGTTTCCCATTCCGATTCGATCGCGGCGAGCTTCATCTTCTGCACTTCGCCGGTCGTGTAGCCCGATTCGTCGCCGAGCACGATCACGCACAGCGTCGCCGCGAGGCCGAAGCCGGCCGCGACCGCGAACGAGCGCAGCGCGAAGTCGACGTCGCGCTTCTTCAGCAGATACCACGACGACACGCCGAGCACGAACATCGCCGCCGACACGTAGCCGGCCGACACCGTGTGCACGAACTTCACCTGCGCGACCGGGTTGAACAGCACGTCGAACAGGCTCGTCATCTCCATGCGCATCGTCTGGTAGTTGAACTCGGCGCCGACCGGATTGTTCATCCAGCCGTTCGCGACGAGGATCCACAGCGCGGACAGGTTCGAGCCCAGCGCGACGAGGAACGTGACGATCAGGTGCTTGACCTTCGACAGGCGGTTCCAGCCGAAGAAGAACAGGCCGACGAACGTCGATTCGAGGAAGAACGCCATCAGGCCTTCGACCGCGAGCGGCACGCCGAAGATGTCGCCGACGTAGTGCGAGTAGTACGACCAGTTCGTGCCGAACTGGAATTCGAGCGTGATGCCGGTCGTCACGCCCATTGCGAAATTGATGCCGAACAGCTTGCCCCAGAACTGGGTCATGTCCTTGTAGACCTGTTTGCCGGTCATCACGTAGACGGCTTCCATGATGACGAGCAGCCAGGACAGGCCGAGCGTCAACGGCACGAACAGGAAGTGGTAGAGCGCCGTGATGCCGAACTGTAGACGTGACAGATCGACGACTTCACTGCTTATCATGATGGTCTCCCTCGGTAGTTGCAGGCGCCGGTACCGAGAGTAGCTTCTCGGCCACGACGGCAGGCGGCAACGACATGTGCTCGGCCTGCGGATGATTGAAGAATGCGTATTTGAGCGACATCAGGAGGATCAGCTTGACGATCAGCACCAGGGTGATGTCGCGGGCGAGGGTGGGACCGCGTGCCCATGCGGCGATGCGCGCACGCCAGCCGATCGTGCCGGCCGGCCGCGAAGGCGGCGCAGGCTCTTTATTGATCGAGATCAAGGCGATTATCCTGAATCGATTTACGTCGGATTGGGGGCGACTTTACGTCGGATTTATGACGGCCGTGAAGCTGTTTTAATCCTTTTGCGCCTGACATGCCAATTTTAAAAGGACTGCTTTCCGATGCCGAGTGCTGCGATGCGGCAGACCGTCGCGAAACAGGGGGTAAAAATTGAGATGGATCAAGGTTATGCGGAAGGGCGCCGCACATGGCGTAATGCCTGATGAATCAGTTCAATTAATCGACGCAAAAACGGAGAGCGAAACGGCTGCAAAGCAGAGGAAAAGCTGCGGAAACCGGACGAAAAAAAACCGCTGCCGGTCGGGCAGCGGTTTTCGATGAGGCGCTTTGGATCGCCGCGGATTTACGCGTATTCGGCGAGGGCGGTGCGCATCTTTTTCATGGCGCTCGCCTCGATCTGGCGGATGCGTTCCGCCGACACGCCGAATTCGGCAGCGAGATCGTGCAGCGTCGAGCCGCCCGAGCCGTCGTCGTCGACCTGCAGCCAGCGCGCCTCGATGATGCGGCGGCTGCGCGCATCGAGCGCGTCGAGCGCCTGCGCGATGCCGTCCGTCTGCAGCATGTCGCGTTGGCGCGCGGCGAGCACGGCGGTCGGCTCGTTGTGCGAGTCGGCCAGGTAGGCGATCGGCGCGTACGATTCCTCGCCGTCTTCCACCTGGCCCTCGAGCGCGATGTCGCCGCCCGACAGGCGCGTTTCCATCTCGGTGACTTCTTCGCGCTTGACGTTGAGCTCCTGCGCGAGGCCGTCGATTTCCTCGGGCGTCATCGCCTGCATGCTCTTCTTGTGGCTGCGCAGGTTGAAGAACAGCTTGCGCTGCGCCTTCGTCGTCGCGACCTTCACCATGCGCCAGTTGCGCAGGATGTACTCGTGGATCTCGGCCTTGATCCAGTGAATCGCATACGACACCAGGCGCACGTTTTGCGACGGGTCGAATCGCTTCACCGCTTTCATCAGGCCGATGTTGCCTTCCTGGATCAGATCGCCGTGCGGCAGGCCGTAGCCGAGATAGTTGCGCGCGATCGACACGACGAGACGCAGGTGCGACAGCACGAGGCGGCGCGCCGAGTCGAGGTCGTTGTTTTCGCGGAATTCGGTTGCATACCGGCGTTCCTCCTCGGCGGTCAGCAGCGGAATGCGGTTGACGGCCTGGATGTACGCGTCGATGTTGCCGAGCTGGCCCGGCAACATCGATTGGGCTGCGAGCGCCAACGAGCCTGCCGATTCGGCCTTGGCCGGCGTCGGGCTCAGGGTGTTCGGAAGGGTCAGGGCGTGGCTCACTAAAAACTCCTTTGGAATCAGGGACAAACCGTTGGTCTCGGATGAGATTCCGGAGCCCATCTTAGCACTCCCACAATCCGAGTGCTAATTCCTTAGAGGCCACGGGGGCATCCAAGTTCCCGGTTTTCTATCGAGTCGTTCGAGTCGATAGTCTAATTTGCGACCGCGCTGGTCGTACGAAGTTCCGTAAGTGCTTGTTTTCGATAGTAATCAGTAGACGTTTTCGATTTTTGTAGTTTTGGAAGCAAACAATTTCGCTTCGCGATGCCGATCCGAAAAGTCCTTTACCATACCATTCAGTTCGCTCGGGCCGGCCGCTGCGGCAAGGCTCCATTCAACCCATAAAGTTGGAGTGTCAGATGAACAATAAGAAGAACCGCCGGCCCCGAAACCGGCTTGCGCTGCATGCGCTGCTGGCCGCGTCGCTGCTGGGCGGATCGGGCGCCGCGTTCGCGGACCGGTGGGGGATCCAGGCGGGCGGCGGATTTTCCGATCGCCACGGGATCGACAAGGCCGATCTCGGCGTGGTCTGGGATCCGGGCTGGAACTGGTGGGAAATCGGCGGCTGGCACTTCGCGTTCGTGATGGAAGGCCATGTCGGCTACTGGCACACCGGCGGCAACGTGCATGCCAACATCGGTGAATTCGGCGCGACGCCGATGTTCCGTTTCATCAAGAGCGCGGGCCAGGTTCGCCCGTTCGTCGAAGCCGGCGCCGGCATCCGGTTCCTCACGCATCCGACGATCTCGAACAATCTGTCGCTGTCGACATCGTTCCAGTTCGCGGACGTCGTCGGCGTCGGCGCGCAGTTCGGCGAACGGCAACAGTATCAGGTGGGTTACCGTTTCCAACATGTGTCTAACGCGGGTATCAAAGAGCCGAATCCTGGTATAAATTTCCACCAGTTCTACGTGCAGTACAACTTCTGATCCGCACGCCGGCGCACGGCGGGCGCGTTGCCGAGGAGTCAGGCGATGGCGAAGGTGGTCGATGCGATTCGCGCGCTCGAGCGCGATCGGTTCCGGGCGATGGTCGACGGGGACGGCGAGGCGCTCGACGCGCAATTGTCGGACAAGGTGTTCTTCGTGCACACCAACGGCAAACGCGAAACCAAGCAGCAATTCATCGACGCCATCGTCGCCGGCCGCCGCCGCTATCGTCAGATCGAGATCCAGTCGCAGGACCTGCTGCCCGTCGGCGATGCCACCTGCGTCGTGACCGGGCGCGCGTTGATCGAGATGGAAACGAACAACGGCGGCCTCGTGTTTCCGATCGCCTACACGGCCGTGCACACGCACGAGCACGGGCAGTGGCGGTTGCTCGCATGGCAGGCGACGCGGTGCGCGACCGAGACGTGAGCGCGGGTGGCGCTCGTTTTCATGTCCCGACCGAAGCGGCCTTCTGAGCCGCTTTTTGCTGTCTCGTGCGGCGCGGATCGCGCGGCGCACGGGCGGTCACGCACCGCTCGCTGACGTTTCAACCCTGAGCGGTCAGGCCGCCGCGCGGTGGTCCGCGCAGTGCCATGCCGAGCGGTTGATCGCGCTGACGACCGCATCGAGCGCCGCGACCGCCGCGTCGGCGTGCACGCCGACCCCATGCCGCAGCGGCGCGTCGCCGACCCGGCAGCCGACCGATACCGCGATCCGGCCGTCCGCGGTGCGCGTGTGCTCGCACGACGCGACGTCGATCGCGGCGCCAGCGGCCCCTGCCAATGCCGCGGCGAAATGTCGCGCGGCGTCGTCGGGTGTCGCATCGGCGGCGGGCGCCACCGCGATCTCGCGGTTTTGCCAGCGCGCGCCGCTGCCGTGGCGCGCGGCCGGGCCGTCGGTCTCGAAGAATTCGCGCGCGAACAGCGCGCAGATCGCGTCGCCCGTCACTTCCTCGCCCGAGGCGTCGGCGAGCGTCTGCACCGCGTGGCTGAACTCGATCTGGACGCGGCGCGTCGGCGTGAAACCCATTCCGCGTTCGAGCAGGAACGTCGCGCCGCCCTTGCCGGACTGGCTGTTCACGCGGATCACCGCGTCATAGCTGCGGCCGAGATCCGCCGGGTCGATCGGCAGGTACGGCACTTCCCAGATCGCGTCGGGGCGCTGCTGCGCGAAGCCCTTGCGGATCGCGTCCTGGTGCGAGCCCGAGAACGCGGTGAACACGAGGTCGCCCGCGTACGGATGGCGCGGATGCACGGGAATCTGGTTGCAGCGCTCGACGACGCGGCGCACCGCGTCGATGTCGGAGAAGTCGAGGCCCGGGTCGATGCCTTGCGTGTAGAGGTTCAGCGCGAGCGTGACGAGATCGACGTTGCCGGTGCGCTCGCCGTTGCCGAACAGGCAGCCTTCGATGCGGTCGGCGCCCGCGAGCAGCGCGAGTTCGGCCGCTGCGACCGCGGTGCCGCGATCGTTGTGCGGATGCACGGACAGCACGATGCTGTCGCGATACGCGAGGTTGCGGTCCATCCATTCGATCTGGTCGGCGAACACGTTCGGGGTCGCGGCCTCGACGGTGGCCGGCAGGTTGACGATCATCTTGTGGTCGCGGGTCGGGCGCCAGGTCTGCGCGACCGCGTCGCAGATCTCGCGCGCGAACGTCAGCTCGGCCATGCTGAAGGTTTCCGGCGAGTACTGGAAGGTCCAGTGCGTATCGGGGCGCGCGGCCGCGTGTGCCTTGATGATGCGCGTGCCGTCGATCGCGAGCGCCTTCACGTCGTCCTTCGACATCCCGAACACGATGCGGCGGAACGACGGGCAGACCGCGTTGTACAGGTGCACGATCGCGCGCGGCACGCCTTCGAGCGCATCGAACGTGCGCGCGATCAGGTCTTCGCGCGACTGCACGAGCACTTCGATCGTCACGTCGTCGGGAATCCGCTTGTCGTCGATCAGCTTGCG
This sequence comes from Burkholderia sola, assembly GCF_905400185.1. Lineage (NCBI taxonomy): Bacteria > Pseudomonadati > Pseudomonadota > Betaproteobacteria > Burkholderiales > Burkholderiaceae > Burkholderia > Burkholderia sola. Next base: position 3,166,446 of record NZ_FR989675.1, on the reverse strand, counting down.
GACGAAATCGAAGTCGGTTTGCGACGCCGACGGAAAACCGACTTCGATCTCCTTGAAACCGATCGCGACCAGCATGTCGAAGAACTCGAGCTTCTGCTCGATGCTCATCGGCTCGATCAGCGACTGGTTGCCGTCGCGCAGGTCGGTGCTCATCCACACGGGCGCACGCTCGATGGTGCGGGCCGGCCAGCGGCGGCCATTGAGGCGGACGGGCTCGAACGGACGGTACTTGTCTTGCGGATTGCGCATCATCTTCTGGACCTCGGGTCTCAAGTCGCGAGCGAAGACGCGCGGCACGGGCGCCGGTTGGCGCTGCCTCGCACCCGGCGCGCGATGGCGCCGCGGATGCGGATGATCTTCGCGAATCGGCCGACGGATGGACGGACGAATGCTGACGACTTCGGGTTGTAAAAACTGCGAGAGGGGTACGGCGAGGAACTGCTGGGAGGACCGTGCGAACAGCACACGGCGCTACGACAGCCTTAGGCTAGTCGTAGCGATAGCGGCCGCGCTAGGCGGCCGGAGGTAATTCGGAGGGTGTTCGGAAAGGAACGCATGACGGCCACTCTATGCCAGGATGCGCTCGCGTGTCAAATGTCGGGATAAAGGGGCAGGTCGCCGCCGCGCCGTCAGCGCGCGACGCGGACGATCTGCACGATCGTCGCGACCTGTCGCGCGACCGTGTCGGGCACCGGCACCTCGCCGCGCAGCACCGCGTCCGTCCACGCGGCCGTGGTCGCCGCATCGCGCGACTCGGGCAGCGCGACGGGCGGCGCGTCGGTCGACGAACGCTCGGCGTCGATCAGCGTGTCGCACACGCCGTCGTGCAGCCAGTCGACCTGCACCTGGCGCCGCGTGTCGGCCACCGCTTCGCCTTCGGTGCCGCGTGCGAGCAGCGCGCCGCCCCGCGCGGCGTCCGGATGGTCGCGGAACAGCTGCGCGAGGCTATCGCGGTACGGCGGATGCGTGTAGTTGACGAGCCGCAGCCCGGCCGGCGCGAACGGCTGCAGGATCTTCACGAGCGTATGCGTCGAGTTGCGCACGCCGAGCACGCCGCGCATCGACAGCAGGTGCGCGATGCGCGGCGCCAGCACGTCGATCGGCGCGAATGCGACGCGGCGCTCGGCGAGCGTGTCCTCGATCGCATCGTGCGACGTCGACGGCGCGAGCGACAGCGCCGAGAAGATCTCGGCGCTCGTCACGCGGCCCGGATCGCGCTCCACCCCGTGCACCAGCACCGGTACGCCTTCGCGCGCGAGCAGCAGCGCGAGCAGCGGCACGAGATTCGGCTGCTTGCGCGCGCCGTTGTAGCTCGGGATCGACACCGGGCGGAACGCGGCGTCCTGTACGTGCACGGGCTCGAACGACGCTTGCGCGGCGGCGAGCATCGCGGCCAGTTCGTCGGCGGATTCGCCTTTCAGCCGATAGGCGATCAGGATCGCGCCGAGTTCGACGTCCGACACGCGCGCATCGAGCATCGCGCGATAAAGCTCGAACGTGTCTTCGGCGGACAGGGCGCGCGCGCCGTTGGGGCCGCGGCCGATTTCCTTGATGAAGCGGGCGCAAGGGAACGGAGCGGCGGCGGGATCGTGGGAAGCGGTCATCGGAACGTGGGGCGGGCGGCCGGCATCGGGCCGCGCGGTGAGCGGTGAGGAATGCCCCGAGTATCGCACGGGCGCGGCTGCGCACCGTGCCGCGCTACACTCTGGTTCCCGGCGGCGTACGCACCCGCTGCGCCGCGCCCGTGCCGCCGCCGGCCGAATACGACCAAAAGAGAGACATCCCATGAAGCTCTACAGCTATTTCCGCAGTTCCGCGTCGTACCGCGTGCGGATCGCCCTGAACCTGAAGCGGCTGCCGTTCGACTATGCGCCCGTGCACATGCTGCGCGACGGCGGGGAGCAACTGAAGGACGCATACCGCGCGCTGAATCCGGATGGGGTCGTGCCGACGCTGGTCGATGGCGACGCGACGCTGCAGCAGTCGCTCGCGATCATCGAATATCTCGACGAAACCCATCCCGAGCCGGCGTTGCTGCCGAAGCAGCCGGTCGATCGCGCGTACGTGCGGTCGGTGGCGCTGCAGATCGCGTGCGAAATCCACCCGCTCAACAACCTGCGCGTGCTCAAGTACCTGAAGCACACGCTGAATGTGCCCGAAGACGCAAAGAACGCGTGGTACCGGCACTGGATCGAGGCGGGCTTCGACACGCTCGAGGCGCGTCTCGCGAACGATCCGCGCACCGGCAAGCTGTGCTTCGGCGACACGCCGACGCTCGCCGACGTGTGCCTCGTGCCGCAGGTGTTCAACGCGAACCGCTTTGCGATCGACACCACGCGTTTCCCGACGATCCACCGGATCGCCGACCATGCGGCGACGCTCGATGCATTCAAGGCCGCCGAGCCGGGCGTGCAGCCCGACGCCGAATAAGCGCCGAACGAGTGTGGCGGCCCCGCGGCGAGCAGGATCGGGCGCGCATGAAAAAGGGCGCCCGAAGGCGCCCCGTGCGATGCGAGCCGGCGGCGTTCAGCCGAGCAGCGCGTCCGCGAATTCCACCGCGCTGAACGGCTGCAGGTCCTCGACCTTCTCGCCGACGCCGATGAAGTAGACGGGCACCGGCCGTTGCCGCGCGATCGCGGCGAGAATCCCGCCCTTCGCGGTGCCGTCGAGCTTCGTGACGATCAGGCCGGTCAGGCCCAGCGCGTCGTCGAATGCCTTCACCTGCGTGAGCGCGTTCTGGCCGGTGTTCGCGTCGATCACCAGCAGCACCTCGTGCGGCGCGCCGTCGTGCGCCTTCGCGATCACGCGCTTCACCTTCTTCAGCTCTTCCATCAGGTGCAGCTGCGTCGGCAGGCGGCCGGCCGTGTCGGCCATCATCACGTCGATCTTGCGCGCGCGCGCGGCGCTGACCGCATCGAAGATCACCGCGGCCGGATCGCCGCTTTCCTGCTGCACGACCGTCACGTTGTTGCGCTCGCCCCAGACCGCCAGCTGCTCGCGCGCGGCCGCGCGGAACGTGTCGCCGGCGGCCAGCAGCACCGACTGGTCAAAGCTCTGCAGATGCTTCGCGAGCTTGCCGATGCTGGTCGTCTTGCCCGCGCCGTTCACGCCGGCGATCATCATTACGAGCGGCTGCGCGCGGCCGAGCATCAGCGATTTCTCGAGCGGCGTCAGCAGTTCGACGAGCAGGTCGTGCAGCGCATCCTTCACCTGCTGCGGATCGGTCAGCCGGCCCGCGCGCACCTTCTCGCGCAGCGCGTCGAGCAGGTACTCGGTCGCGTCGACGCCCGCGTCGGACATCAGCAGCGCGGTTTCGAGCTCCTCGTACAGGTCCTCGTCGATCTTCGTGTTGACGAAGACGCCGGTGATGCTCGAGCCCGTCTTCGCGAGCCCCGTTTTCAGGCGCGCGAGCCACGACTTCTTCGCGGACGCGTCCTGCAGCGGCGGCGGGACGATCTCGACCGTCTCGACCACTTCGTCGCGGCCGTCGTTGGTCGGCGTGACCGTCACCACGACGGCCGGCGCGGCCGCTTGCGCGCTCGCCTGCGGCACGTCGGCCGCGGGCGGCGCCTCCGGCGCGGGCGCGTCGGCGTCGGACGCTTCGTCCGCTTGCTGCGCGTCGGCCGATTGCGATTCCGCCGGATCGGGCTCCTGCGTTTTCTTGAATCGTTTGAAGAAACTGAACATGGTCTGGCGTCGGGAAGAGGGCGGGCCGCCGCCGAGGGCGGGGCGCCGGACGGGCCGTTCTGCGTTCGCGCGGGCGCGGCGCTCGGCGGCCGAAACCGTGCATTTTATCAGTGCGGCGCGGCGCTCGCGTCAGTGCGCGTCGCCGCTGTGGTAACGTGCGCCTGTTTGGCGGCGCCCCTCGCGCGCGCCCGGTCCCTCCGTTGTCGATATCCCGTATGTCCCGTTCCTCTTCCGGCCGCCCCGCGGCCCCTTCCAGTCGCGGCAAGCCGCACGCGGTCCGCATCATCGGCGGCGACTGGAAACGCACGCCGCTCGCGGTGCTCGATCTCGACGGCCTGCGCCCGACGCCCGATCGCGTACGCGAGACGCTGTTCAACTGGCTCGGCCAGGATCTCGACGGTTGGCGCTGTCTCGACCTGTTCGCGGGCACCGGCGCGCTCGGCTTCGAGGCCGCGTCGCGCGGCGCGGCGAGCGTCGTGATGGTCGAGCGCCATCCGCGCGCCGCGCAGCAACTGCGTGCGATCAAGGACAAGCTCGGCGCCCGGTCGGTCGAGATCGCCGAAGCCGATGCGCTGCGGCTCGCGGCCGGGCTCACGCCGGGCGCGTTCGACGTGGTGTTCCTCGATCCGCCGTTCGACGACCTGGCCGCGCTCGAGCGCGCGATCGTGCTCGCGGCGCCGCTCGTCGCGGCGGGCGGCGCGCTGTACGTCGAAACGGGGGCGGAACTCGACCCGGCCGCGCACGACGCGCTCGCGGGCTGGCAGGTGGTGAAGCACGGCAAGGCCGGTGCGGTTCACTATCATTTGCTGCGGCGCGAAAATGATGAATAATGCGCGTTCCATACGAGGCGGCGCGCCGCAAAGGCGACGCATGCCCATCTCGGCAGCGGCGCGTGCATCGCACGGCTGCCATCCCGTTTGCGTGATGACAGGAGGAGCGACATGGTAGTCGCCGTGTATCCCGGTACGTTCGATCCGCTGACGCGCGGGCACGAAGACCTCGTGCGGCGTGCGTCGAGCATTTTTGATACGCTGGTGGTGGGCGTTGCCGACAGCCGCGCGAAGAAACCGTTTTTCTCGCTCGAAGAACGTCTGACGATTGCGAACGAGGTGCTCGGCCATTATCCGAACGTGAAGGTGATGAGTTTCACCGGCCTCCTGAAGGATTTCGTCCGCATCAACAACGCGCGCGTGATCGTGCGCGGCCTGCGCGCCGTGTCCGATTTCGAATACGAGTTCCAGATGGCGGGGATGAACCGCTACCTGCTGCCCGACGTCGAGACGATGTTCATGACGCCGTCCGACCAGTACCAGTTCATCTCGGGGACGATCGTGCGCGAAATCGCGCAATTGGGCGGCGATGTCAGCAAATTCGTGTTTCCGTCCGTCGAGAAGTGGCTGACCGAGAAAGTCACGGCGATGGGAGGCCCTGCCGCGTGACGCGGCGCCGGCCGGTTTCGTTGCGAAGCCGGCCGCCGGCCTGAAGAAGTGAGATCAGTATGGCTTTGATGATTACCGACGAGTGCATCAATTGCGACGTGTGCGAGCCCGAGTGCCCGAACGGCGCGATTTCGATGGGCCCGGATATCTACGTGATCGACCCGAACAAGTGCACCGAGTGCGTCGGCCATTTCGACGAACCGCAGTGCCAGCAGGTGTGTCCGGTCGAATGCATTCCGCGCGATCCGCAGCATGACGAGTCGCACGCGCAATTGATGGAGAAGTACCACGCGTTGATCGCCGTGAAGGGCGACGACGCGGCGTGACCCTGCGCTGACGCACGCACGCCGATTGGCGAGCGCGCGTCGCGCTTTCAGATCGACGCCGCCCGGCGCCGGTTCTTCCGTGTCAGCCCAGCAGCTCGCGCAGCGCGGCGACGAGCGCATCGCATTCGGCGTCGGTGCCGACGGTGATGCGCAGATGCTGGTCGATCCGCGGCAGCCGGAAGTGCCGCACGAAAATTTCCCGTTCCTTCAGCTTCGCCGCGATCGCGCCCCCGTCGTGCGCCGGATGGCGCGCGAACACGAAATTCGCGGCCGACGGCACGATCTCGAAGCCGAGCGCGTCGAGCGCATGCGTGAGCCGCGCGCGGCTGTCGATCACGCGCCGGCAAGTCGCGTTGAAATGGTCGGTGTCTTCGTACGCGGCCTGCGCGGCGACTTGCGCGAGCCGGTCGAGCGGATACGAGTTGAAGCTGTCCTTCACGCGGTTCAGCGCGTCGATCAGCGCCGCATCGCCGAACGCGAAGCCGACGCGCATGCCCGCGAGCGAGCGCGCCTTCGACGTCGTATGCACGACGAGCAGGTTCGGGTGGCGGTCGATCAGCGTAATCGCCGACTGCGCGCCGAAATCGACGTACGCTTCGTCGATCACGACGACCGACGACGGGTTCGCGGCCGCGATTCGCTCGACGTCCGCGAGCGGCAGCGCGCGCCCAGTCGGCGCATTCGGGTTCGGAAACAGCACGCCGCCGGCGTCGTCGAGATAGTCGTCGACGCGGATCGAGAAATCGTCCGCGAGCGGCACGACCGTGGTCTCGACGCCGTACAGGCGCGCGTAGGTCGGATAGAAGCTGTACGTGATGTCGGGAAAGCGCAGCGGCCGGTCGTGCTTGAGCAGCGCCTGGAACGCGTGCGCGAGCACCTCGTCGGAGCCGTTGCCGACGAACACCTGGTCGGGCTGGATGCGGTGATGGGCCGCGACCGTCTCGCGCAGCGCGCGTGCGACCGGGTCGGGATAGCGGCGCAGCGTATCGCCGGTGTCGCCGAGTTCGCGTGCGATCGCCGCGACGACGCGCGGCGACGGCGGATAGGGATTCTCGTTGGTGTTCAGCTTGACGGGGTGCGCGAGCGCGGGCTGTTCGCCCGGCACGTAAGGCACGAGTTGCTGAACGACGTCGCTCCAGTAACGGCTCACCGCTTGGCTCCTGTCGGGCAAAACGTCCAGATTACCGCATGTGCGCGTCGCGGTGGGGCAGGCGAGGCCGCCGGATTGCGTCGGACGGCCGATGCACCGGGCCGGTGCGCGGTGCGGTCAGTTGCGATGCAGCTGCATCGTCGCGCGATCGAGTTCGCCCTTGACGACCATCGGCATCACGGCGAGCGCGCGTTCGATCGATGCGTCGATCACGTCCTGCTCGTCGCGGCGCGGCGGTTTCAGCACGAAGTTCGCGACGTCGGGCTTCGCGCCGGCGCGCGCGCTTTCCGGAATCAGGTCGCGCGGATGGCCGATGCCGATCCGCAGCCGCCAGTATTGCTGCGACGACAGGTGCGCGGTGATGTCCTTCAGGCCGTTGTGGCCGCCGCTGCCGCCGCCGAGCTTCAGCTTCACGGTGCCGGGCGGCAGGTCGAGTTCGTCGTGCGCGACGAGGATCTGGTCGGGCAGGATCTTGAAGAATTGCGCGAGCGCGACGACCGACTGGCCGGAGCGGTTCATGTAGGTCTGCGGCTCAAGCAGATGGACTTCCTCGCCGTGCAGGCGCGCTTTCGCGTAGAAGCCGTGGAAGCGGCGCTCGTCGCGCAGCGTCGTGCCGGCTTCGCGGGCGAGCTGGTCGATCAGCCAGAAACCGGCGTTGTGGCGCGTCGCGGTGTATTCCGCCCCGGGATTGCCGAGGCCGACGATCAGTTTGATCATGACGTTTCGAAGGCGGCGGCCGCCGCCTGGGCGCAAAAAAAGAAAAACCCGCCGGGCAAGCCGCGGCGGGTTGCGTCGACCGTTTCGTGAAACGGATCGATGGGGCGTGCAGGCAGCCGCTTAGGCAGCCGGCGTTTCGCCTTCTGCTGCGTCCGACACGGCACCCGCCGGGACCGTCGCCGAAGCGATGACCGGGTTTTCCGCGTCGACGTGCGCGACCAGCGCGACGCCCTTCGGCAGCGCGATGTCCTTCGCGTGCAGCGATTGACCGGCTTCGATCTTCGACAGGTCGACTTCGAGGAACTCCGGCAGGTCAGCCGGCAGGCACTCGATTTCGATTTCCGTCGCGACGTGCGAAACGATCGCGCTCGACAGCTTCACGGCCGGGCTGACTTCTGCGTTCAGGAAGTGCAGCGGTGCCTTCGTGTGCAGCTTCTTCTTCGCGTCGACGCGTTGGAAGTCCACGTGCAGCACGAGTTGCTTGAACGGGTGATATTGCACGTCGCGCAGCAGAACCTGTTGCGACTGGCCAGCGACTTCCAGGTCGAGGATCGACGAGTGGAAGGCTTCCTTCTTCAGTGCATGCCACAGCGCGTTGTGATCCAGTTCGATCTTTTGCGGGGCTGCTTCGCCACCGTAGACGATACCCGTGGTCTTACCGGCGTTGCGCAGGCGGCGGCTCGCACCCGTACCTTGCTGTTGGCGCTCGAAAGCGACGACTTTCATGTGATTCTCCATGTGCTGCCCGCGACCAGGCAGTAAAACGGGGCCATCAAGCGGCCCCCGATGAAACGGCCGGGGTTTCGTCTATCCCGTCCGATTGTGCAAAAAGCGAAGCGTTGCCGCTTCGCTTTCCGCGCATGCTTTGTTCCGTCGATTCGCGATCAGGATTCCGCGAACAGCGACATCACCGAATCGCCGCGGCGAATCCGCGAGAACGTCTCGGCCAGCAGGCTCGCGCTCGTCAGCGAGCGGATCTTCGAGCATGCCAGCGATTCGGCCGACAGCGGGATCGTATCGGTGACGACCAGCTCGTCGAGTGCCGATGCGGCGATGCGATCTGCGGCGCCGCCCGACAGCACCGGATGCGTCGCGTAGGCAAAAACCTGCTTCGCGCCGCGATCCTTCAGCACTTGGGCGGCCTTGCACAGCGTGCCGGCCGTATCGACCATGTCGTCCATGATCACGCAGGTGCGGCCTTCGACTTCACCGATGATGTTCATCACTTCGGCGACGTTCGCCTTCGGACGACGCTTGTCGATGATCGCGAGATCGCAGTTCAGCTGCTTCGCGAGCGCCCGGGCACGCACCACGCCGCCGACGTCCGGCGACACGACGAGCAGATCCGAATAGTTCTGCTTGCGCAGGTCGCCCAGCAGGATCGGCGTCGCGTAGATGTTGTCGACCGGGATGTCGAAGAAGCCCTGAATCTGGTCGGCGTGCAGATCCATCGTGATGATCCGCTCGACGCCGGCGATTTCCAGCATGTTCGCGACGATCTTCGCCGAGATCGCGACGCGCGCCGAACGCGGGCGGCGATCTTGACGGGCATAGCCGAAGTAGGGGATGGCAGCGGTGATCCGGCCGGCGGATGCGCGCTTGAGCGCATCGACCATGATCATCAGTTCCATCAGATTGTCGTTCGCCGGTGCGCACGTGGATTGCAGGACGAAGACGTCCTTGCCGCGCACGTTTTCCTGGATCTCGACCTGGATCTCGCCGTCGGAGAAACGGCTGACCATCGCTTTGCCGAGGGGAATACCAAGGATACTGACGACTTCCTGGGCGAGCGCGGGATTCGCGTTGCCAGTAAAGACCATCAGGCCATCATGGCTGTGGCTGCTCATCGTGCACCTGCTTCAGGCTTGGGCGGGAAATGCGGGAAAATTTTTGGCAGGGGAGGAAGGACTCGAACCCTCGCATGCCGGAATCAAAATCCGGTGCCTTGACCAACTTGGCGACTCCCCTACACTTAACTGATAACTTCACCGAACTTGTGTAGGCCGTTCGGCAAAGTAAAACTTCATGACGCGAAAGCGAAGAGCGGATGCTCGTTCAGACTCTCGGCAACTGCGCCGTTCCAACTGGCGGGCAGCTTGGCTTTCGCCGCTTCTGCCTCGTGCTTGCTGTGAAACGCTGCAAACACGCTTGCTCCGGAGCCGGTCATCCTCGCGGGGGTCACATCATACAACCATTTGACCACCTGCGCAACTTCCGCGTACTTCCTTGTTACAACTTCCTGCATATCGTTCCGGCCGAAGCTGTCTGGCCATTCCGCATCGCTGGTTTGCTGTGCAAGAAAGTCAGCAATTGTGACGGGCTTTGTATCTCTTGTCAACAACTCATCTGAAAATATTTCAGCGGTCGGGACATGAACGCGTGGCGTCACAACCAAGAACCAGCGAGTCGGCAATTGTACCTCAGCTAATTCTTCTCCGATACCCTCTGCGAACGCATTTTTTCCGAAAATAAAAAACGGGACGTCGGCGCCGAGTTTGACCGCGAGCGACTGGAGTTCGGCGCGCGGCACATCGAGTTGCCACAGGCGGTTCAGCGCGAGCAGCGTCGTCGCCGCGTCGGAACTGCCGCCGCCGAGGCCGGCGCCCATCGGCAGGATCTTGTCGATCTCGATGTCGACGCCGTGCGCGGTGCCCGTATGCGCTTTCAGCAGGTTCGCCGCGCGCACGACGAGATCGCTTTCCTCGGGCACGCCGGGCACGTCGGTGACGCGTGCGACGCGGCCGTCGTCGCGCCGCGTGAAGTGCAGCGTATCGCCCCAGTTCAGCAGCTGGAATACGCTCTGCAGATCGTGATAGCCGTTCGGACGACGGCCGGTGATGTGCAGGAACAGGTTGAGTTTCGCGGGCGCCAGGCAGTTGCGCAGCGAGCGGGTCGAATCGGTCATGCGGGTATCGGGGCTAGGCGCGCGTGCTCACTGATCGAGCACGAGCTTGATGTCGAGCGGCGGCGTCGCGCGCACGAGGTTGACGCGTTTGACGCCCGTGGCCGGGGCATCCGCGTAGGCAAGGTAGTCGATCGTCCAGCCGTCCTGGTGCAACTGCTTGATGCGCGTGCCGTCGGCCGGGTCGCGCACGGTTTCCGCGGGCGTCGCGGGCGCGGCGGTCGGCAGCAGCCAATAGCGCAGGCCCGCGAGCGGCAGCTCGAAGCCGAGCGTTTTCTGCATCAGGTCGCCGACGTCGGGCGCATATTGGGTCGGGCGGTTCGGCAATTCGAGCGACGCCGCGCGCGGGGACGATTTCACGACCGCGAGCGTCTGGCCGAGCGGGCTGCGCAGCTCGAGCGACACGTCGTCGCCGTGCTCCTGCCAGTCGAAGTTGCCGTACACGTTCTGCGGGTTGCCGAGACGATCGTCGTACCGCACCGCGAAGCGGCCATGGTACGCATGCGTCGCCGCTGTCTGCAGCGCGGCGCCCGTCGGCGCGTTGGCCGACGGCGGCGTGCTCGCGCAGCCGGCGAGCGCAAGCGCCGCGCCGGCCGCGGCCAGCATGCGCTGCGCGCGGGAGAACCGGGAAAACATCGGGAGCATCCGCATCAGAGGCCGTTGATCTGCAGGCGTTTGAGCGTCTGCACGAGCGTTTCGTTGTCGGGCTCGAGCTTCTGCGCGGCACGCAACGCGTTGCGCGCGTCGTCCTGCGCGCCGCTCTTCCACAGCACTTCGCCGAGATGCGCGCCGATCTCGGCGTTCGGCTGCAGTTCGTATGCGCGCTGCAGCACCTTCGTCGCGCCGGCCGTGTCGCCCATCCGGTACTTCACCCAGCCGAGGCTGTCCATGATGTACGCGTCGTTCGGCGCGAGCGTCATCGCCTTGTCGATCAGCTTGCTGGCCTCGGGCAGCCGCTGGTTGCGGTCGGCGAGCGAATAGCCGAGCGCGTTGTAGGCCTGCGGGTTGTCGGGCTGCGTACGGATCAGCTCGCGCAACTGCTTTTCCATCGTCGCGTAGTGGCCGGTCTTTTCGGCCGCCATCGCGTAGTCGTAGCGCAGGTCGGGATCGTCCGGGAAGTCCTGGACCGCTTGCCCGAGCCGCGCTTCCGCTTCCGGATAGCGCTTCGCGGTGAACAGGATCGACGCATCGGTGCGCGCGACCACGGCCGCGTCGCGCGGATCGGAGATCGGCAGGTTGTCGAGCACCTTGCGCGCCTCGTCGGTCTTGCCCTGTTTCTGCAGCAGTTGCGCACGCGTGATCTGCGCGGGCAGGTAGTGCTGGCTCGTCTGGTCGACCTTGTCGAGCCATTGCGACGCCTGCGCGTCGTTGTTCTGGTCGATCGCGATCTGCGCGAGGTAGATGTAGCCCTGGCCGACGTCGAGGTTCGGCTGCTTGTCGCCGAGCTGCACGTACTGCTTCAGGTAGCCGGTCGCCTCGTCGAGTTTCTTCTGCTGGATCTTGATCAGCGCGAGCGCCATCAGCGGCGTCGGATCCTTCGCGTCGAGCTTGCGCATCGTCTCGAACTGCTTCTGCGCGTCGTCGAGGCGATCGTCGGCGAGATAGAGCTGCGACAGCGCGAGCCGCGCGTCGCGCGACTTCGGATTCTGCTGAACATACTTCTCGAACGACGCGATGCCCGCCGCGCGCTCCGCCGGCCCCATCTGCGACAGCATCAGCGCCGCCGGCAGGTAGTCGGGGCGGATCTGCAGCGCCTGCTTCAGCGATTGCGCGGCGCCGTCCTTGTCGTCGACCGCGAGCTGCTGCCGCGCGATCGCGAGCTGCGCCTCGGGGCGATTCATGTCGTTCTTCAGCATGTCCTTCAGCACCGCGAGGCCGCCGACGCGGTCGGGGCCGCGCACGAGCAGCGCCTGCAGCGCGAGGATCGCCGGGCCGCGCGTGTCGCCGGTCGCGCGGGCCAGCTCGCGCGCGAGCATGGGCTGCGCGTCGGCCGGCTTGCCGGCGAGCACCAGCAGCGCGGCGTCGACCTGCGACGCGCGGTTCGAATCCGGCGCGTACTGACGCCACAGGTTCGCGGCGGACAGTGCGTCGGCCGGGCTCTGCGCGCCGAGCGCGATTTCGGTCGCGCGCTGCGCCATGCGCGGATCGCGCGTGTCGCGGGCCAGCGCGAGGTAGGTCTGGTACGCCGGTGCCGGCTGGTTGCGCTGGAGCGCGACCTCGGCCGCGAGCACCTGATAGACGATCTGGCTCGTCAGCGGCACGCCGGGGAGATTCTTCTGCTCGTCCGGCATCACATGCTCGAACGCACCCTGCGGCTCCGCGTCGTCCGATGCCGGAGCCTGCGCGTGGGCCGGAAAGGCGGTGAGGGTCCAGGCGGCAAACAGCGCGGCACCGAGTGCACGGCGGACCGGGAAGGCGCGCGCGCCGCGCACGGCGGCGGGGCGCTTCTGAAGCAGCTTCGAGGGCAGAGTCATGGAAATCCGTTCGATGTTTCAACCGATTGTAACGCGCTCGCTACAATACACGCACGATCGTGATAGGGTCCGCTTACCTGCGGAATCCCCATGCGAATGCCCGAAATCGCCCGCCTCGCGTGCTGCCAGGCCGGCGATTTCGGGCATTCCCGTGTTTAATTCGGGGTCGCCGCGAGAACGGCCGTTCTCGCGGCGGCGCATGCGTGTTCCCCATGTAAGCAGACCGTAGCCTCAGACCCGCAAAACATGCCAGAGTTGCCAGAAGTCGAAGTCACGCGCCGGGGCATCGAGCCCTTTGTCGCGGGCCGCCGCGTCGAGCGTGTCGACGTCCGTACCGCGATGCTGCGCTGGCCCGTGCCGGCGGGGCTCGCCGAGCAGTTGCGCGCGCGCGAGGTGCTCGCCGTCGAGCGCCGCGGCAAGTACCTGCTGTTCGAAGTCGATGCCGGCTGGTTCATCGTCCATCTCGGGATGACCGGCACGCTGCGCGTGCTGCCCGCGGCCGGCGTGCCGGTCGCCGCGAAGCACGATCACATCGACTGGATCTTCGACGAATTCGTGCTGCGGTTCCGCGATCCGCGCCGCTTCGGCGCCGTGCTGTGGCACCCGCGCGAAGCCGGCGACGTGCATGCGCATCCGCTGCTCGCGAGCCTCGGCGTCGAGCCGTTCTCGCCGGCGTTCACCGGCGCGCTGCTGCATGCGCGCACGCGCGGCCGCACGGTGTCGGTCAAGCAGGCGCTGCTCGCGGGCGACATGGTCGTCGGCGTCGGCAACATCTATGCGTCGGAGAGCCTGTTTCGCGCCGGCATCCGGCCGACGACGGCCGCCGGCAAGGTGTCGCTGCCGCGCTACGAGCGGCTGGCCGATGCGGTGCGCGCGACGCTCGCCGACGCGATCGAGCGCGGCGGCAGCACGTTGCGCGATTTCGTCGGCAGCAACGGCGAAAGCGGCTACTTCCAGCTCGACTGCTTCGTCTACGATCGCGCCGGCCAGCCGTGCCGCGTCTGCGGCACATCGATCCGCCAGATCGTGCAGGGCCAGCGGTCGACCTATTTCTGCCCGACGTGCCAGCGTTGAAACCCTTTTCCACGATCAGACAACTTGAAGCCGCCCCGCATCGCCCCCGCTCCGTTCCCCGTCACGCCGCTGCACCGCACGTTCGCCACGCGTCTCGTCGCGTGGCAGCGCGAGCATGGCCGCCATGACCTGCCCTGGCAGAACACCCGCGATCCGTACCGGATCTGGCTGTCGGAAATCATGCTGCAGCAGACGCAGGTGTCGACCGTCATCCCGTATTACACGCGTTTTCTCGACCGCTACCCCGACGTCGCCGCGCTCGCGGCCGCGCCGACCGACGACGTGATGGCGCTGTGGGCGGGGCTCGGCTACTACTCGCGCGCGCGCAACCTGCACCGCTGCGCGCAGGTCGTCGTCGCCGAGCACGGCGGCGCGTTTCCGGCGACGCCCGACGCGCTGGCCGAACTGCCCGGCATCGGCCGCTCGACGGCTGCCGCGATCGCGTCGTTTGCATACGGCGCGCGCGCGACGATCCTCGACGGCAACGTGAAGCGCGTGCTCGCGCGGGTATTCGGCGTCGAGGGCTTTCCGGGCGAGAAGCGGGTCGAGAACGACATGTGGGCGCTCGCCGAATCGCTGCTGCCCGATGCCGCGAACGCGGCCGACGTGAGCGCGTACACGCAGGGGCTGATGGATCTGGGCGCGACGCTGTGCGTGCGCGGCAAGCCCGACTGCGCGCGCTGCCCGTTCGCGGGCGACTGCGTCGCGCAATCGACCGGCCGCCAGCGCGCACTGCCGGCCGCGCGGCCGAAGAAGGCCGTGCCGACGCGCAAGACGTGGATGCTCGTGCTGCGCGACGGCGACGCCGTGCTGCTCGAGCGACGGCCGCCGACCGGCATCTGGGGCGGCCTGTGGAGCCTGCCGCAAGCGGACGGCGATGCCGCGCTCGCGGATCTCGCGCGCGGCTTCGGCGGCGGCGGCACGGTGCCGCTCGCGCCGCTCACGCATACGTTCACGCATTTCCGGCTCGAGATCGAGCCGCGGCTGAGCGATCTGGCGGACGGCGGCGGCCTGCCGTCGCAGGCGCGGGACGCGGACACAGCGTGGGTGCCGCTGAGCCGGCTCGACGCGTACGGCGTGCCGGCGCCCGTGCGCAAGCTGCTCGATGCGCTGAGCGGGCCGCTGCTGTAACGAACGGGGAAGGGCGCGGCGCGGGCCGCGTTCGGGAAGGCGCGGCGTTGCCGCACGCAGGAAAGCCCTTCGGGTGGGCGCGACGCGCGATGCGCGAGCGGTCGCTACAGCCAGCCGTGCCGGTCGAGCACGTGGTGCACGGCGTCGATGCGCGCGCCGACGTCCGGAAACTCCATCAGCTTCTGCCGCGCGCGCAGGTCGAGCGGCAGCAGTTCCGCGAGGCGATTCGCTACCCAGCTCGGATCGTCGAGGCGGAACGGTTCGCCGAACGGCATTTTCTGCGGATCGGATTTCTTCAGCGCGTCGATGATGCGCTCGAGCACCTCGGCGCACGAGCCGAACTGCGCGAGCGCCTGTTCGCCTTCGAGCGGGATGTCGTCGGGCAGCGGCTCCGCGATGCCGACCAGCAGCCCGTTGCCTTCGACGCGATACGACAGCAGCTCGAAACGCTGCGTACCGACCGCCTGCAGATACAGCATCCCGAATTCGCCGGTATCGCACTCGGTGATGCGGGCCATGCAGCCGATGGTCTCGGGCACCGACACCGCGCCATCCTGCGCGACTTCGGGCCCGCTCTTGAGCAGGCACACGCCGAACGGTGCGTCGTCGCGCAGGCAGGCGCGCGACATGTCGAGATAGCGCGCCTCGAACACCTTGAGCGGGAGCAGCCCTCCGGGAAACAGCACCGTGTGCAGCGGAAACAGCGGCAGGTCGATCAGGGTGGTCGATAGGGAGGACATGGCGCGCGGGCGTGGGGGCGGGTGTCGCTAGGGTCGGTCGACCTCGGAGACGAGCCGCGACGACGCGTCGACATCCACTGGCGCGTCACGATGCCGCACGATCACGTTCGCGTCGCGCGCGAGGCGCGCGGCGAGCGTTTCCGCGATGAACACCGAGCGATGCTGGCCGCCCGTGCAGCCGATGGCGACGGTCAGATAGCTGCGGTTGTCGTCGCGGAAGTGCGGCAGCCATTTCATCAGGAACGCATGGATGTCGTCGATCATCTGGTGGACGATCGGCAGTGCGTCGAGAAAGGCGATGACCGGCTGGTCGAGCCCGGTGAGCGGGCGCAGCTCGTGGTCGTAGTACGGGTTCGGCAGCGCGCGCACGTCGAACATCAGGTCGGCGTCGAGCGGCACGCCGCGCTTGAAGCCGAACGATTCGAACATCACCATCAGGTCGTTGTTCTTCTGCTCGATGAAGCGCTTGACCCAGGTGCGCAGCGCGTTCGCGCGCAGCGTGCTGGTGTCGATCTGATGGCCGAATTCGGCGAGCGGCGCGACGAGCTCGCGCTCGCGCTCGATCGCTTCCTCGAGCGACGACAGCAGGCCGACGTCCGCATCGTGCGACCGCGAGCCGGACAGCGGATGGCGGCGGCGCGTTTCGGAGAAGCGCTGGATCAGCGCCTGGGTGCTCGCGTTGAGGAACAGCACGCGCACGTCGTGCTCGCGGGACAGCTCGCGGATCAGGCCGGGCATTTCGTCGAGCGACGCGCTCGAGCGCGCGTCGATCGCGACCGCGAGCCGGCGCTGGCCGTCCTGCGCGAGGTAGCGGGCGAGTTCGGGGAGCACGTGCGGCGGCAGGTTGTCGACGCAGTAATAGCCTGCGTCTTCGAGCGCGTTCAGCGCGACGGACTTGCCTGAGCCGGAGATGCCGGTGATGAGGACGATGCGCATGGGAACAGAGAATCCTGACGTTTCATCATAGCACCGGCTCGACGCGTCGGCGTTGCGCGGCCGGCGCGTGCGGGTTACACCAGTTTGCCGGGGAACTGACTGTCGGGGTCCTGCATCGCGAGTCGTTGCCGATCCATGAAATCGCGCAACGTGTCGATTCCGCGCAACTGCAGGATCGTGTTCCGGACGGCCGCCTCGACGAGCACCGCGAGGTTGCGGCCGGCCGCCACCTGGATCGTGACCTTGCTGATCGGCAAGCCGAGCACGTCGACGGTCTGGCTTTCGAGCGGCAGGCGCTGGAATTCGCCGTCGGGGCGCCGCACCAGCTGGACGATCAGCTTCAGCTTCATTTTCCGCCGTACCGCGGTTTCGCCGAAGATCGTCTTGATGTCGAGCAGGCCGAGGCCGCGCACTTCGAGCAGGTTCTGCAGCAGCGGCGGGCAGCGCCCTTCGACGAAATCGGGGCCAAGACGGACGAAATCGACCGCGTCGTCGGCGACGAGGCCATGGCCGCGGCTGATCAGCTCGAGGCCGAGCTCGCTCTTGCCGAGACCCGAATCGCCGGTCAGCAGCACGCCCATCCCGAGGATGTCGAGGAACACGCCGTGCAGCGTCGCGCGCGGCGCGAGGATGCGCGACATGTAGAGCCGCAGGCTGTCGATCACCGCGGCGGCCGACATCGGCGTCGTGAACAGCGGCGTGGACGAGCGCGTGCAGCGCAGCACCAGCTCGGGCGGCGCCGCGGCGCCGCCGGCGACGACGAGGAACGGCGGTTCGAGTGCGATCAGCTCGGCCATGTGGCGCGAGCGGTCTTCGTCGGTCTGGCGCTGGTAGTAGTCGATTTCGGCTTCGCCGAGCACCTGGATCCGGTTCGGGTGGATCAGGTTCAGGTGGCCGACGAGGTCGGCGCTGGACGTTGCGTTGCCGACCGTGTCGGCCGAAAAGCCGCGTTCCCAGCCTTCATGCCCCGTCAGCCAGCTCAGTTTCAGCGTCGCTGCGTTGTCGTCGAAGATGCTCTGGGCGTTGATGCTGGACGTATCCATGACTCTCGTCACTCCAATGGGCCGGCGCGGGCGCGCGGCGACGGACGTCGCCATGCCGGGCCGGCGCCGGGCGGCCCTGGACGGCGGCGCGTGCCGCCTCGTACGGGGAAATATTCCGCCCGGAACAACTCAAGGTTGCCACTGAGTGAGCAGGCGATGCAACTCGGCGATATCCGTTTCGTTGTGCAGACGCTCGCGCGCGTCGCGATCGGACAGCAGTTGCGCGATTTCCGACAGGATCTCGAGGTGCTGCTGGGTGGCTTGCTCGGGGACGAGCAGGAAGATCAGGAGGCCGACAGGCTGGCCGTCGGGCGCTTCGAACGGGATCGCATCGGCGAGGCGGACGAACGCGGCGAGCGGATGCTTGAGGCCCTTGATGCGGCCGTGCGGAATCGCGACACCTTCGCCGAGCCCGGTCGAACCGAGGCGCTCGCGCGCGAACAGGTTGTCCGTGACGGTGCTGCGACCGATGCCGTTCTGATTCTCGAACATCAGCCCGGCTTGTTCGAAGACGCGTTTCTTGCTGGTGACCGAGAGGTCGATGACGACGTTCTCTATGGGCAGGATTTTGGCTAGGCGATTCATGTTGGCAGGCGATTGGGCGGCCTGGGGTCTCCTTGCGGCGGCGGACTGATTTTCCATGTTCGGCGATATCAAGGCATGTGGCATGGCAACCTGCAACGCCGCTACCGCATCCAACACCCCCCGGCGATAACCGGAACATTATAGAGCACAGCCGCGTGCGTGGCGCAGCACGGACGGACCGGTTGCACCTGTGCTCGGCGTGGCAAAAAAAACGCCCGGCGAACCGGGCGGCGTGCGTGTTGCGGTGACGGTTATTGCGGCGGCAGTTCGATCTGGTCGATCGACGGCTGCAGCTTGATCGGATCGTGCGCATGCGTTTGCAGGCGCTCCATGTGCTTGACGACCTGGCGATCCAGCTTGTCGATCAACAGATCGATCGCGGCATACAGATTGCCGTTCGCGCTTTCGACGAAGATGTCCTTGCCCTTCAGGTGCAGGTTGATTTCCGCGCGCTGCTGCTTGTCCTTTTCCTTGTGGTTGTCGACCGAGAGGATCACAGTGCCATCGATCACCTGATCGCTATGCCGTAGCACCCGGTCCAGCTTGGTGATCACGTATTCGCGAATGGCAGGCGTGACTTCGAGATGATGTCCACTGATCTTCAGGTTCATAGTGCTTCTCCAAGCGAGTGACCACCCGGCCGCATCGAGGCGGCGCTCCGGTCGACTTGCCCGTGCCGCACGAAGGCGGCGTATCGCGGACAGGTCGCCCGGCCTGTTCCCCGTGTGCGCGGTGGTCGGGACACGCCTGCCGCCGGGCAGGCAGCAGGCTTAAAGAGACTTGCGCAGATTCACTGCCGGGATCTTGAGGGCTTCGCGATATTTCGCAACCGTGCGGCGCGCGACCACGAAACCCTGTTCTGCCAGCAGCTCGGCAATGCGGCTGTCCGAAAGTGGCGATTTTGGGTCTTCAGCTCCTATCAGTTGCTTGATGAGGGCTCGGATGGCGGTCGACGACGCGGCGCCACCGGTGTCGGTCGAGACGTGAGATCCGAAGAAGTACTTAAATTCAAGCGTCCCGAACGGGGTCAGCATGTACTTCCCGGTTGTCACACGGCTGACAGTCGACTCGTGTAGGCCCAGCGTATCAGCTATTTCCCGCAAAACCAAGGGGCGCATGGCAATTTCACCGTGCGCAAAGAAGTTCTTTTGACGCTCGACAATAGCCTGCGCGACACGCAGGATCGTGTCGAATCGCTGCTGGATATTCTTGATCAGCCAGCGCGCTTCCTGGAGCTGCTGTTTCAGCGATCCGGCCGACGGATCGCCGCGGCTGTTGCGCAGGATGTTCGCGTACAGGTTGTTGATCCGCAGGCGCGGCACGACCTCCGGATTGAGCTCCGCGAGCCAGCCCTGGCCGGCCTTCTTCACGATGATGTCGGGCACGACGTAGTCGGCCTCGGCCTTGCCGTACGCGGCGCCGGGGAACGGCTCCAGCGAGCGGATCAGCGCGTGCGCGTCGCGCAGCGCATCGTCGCTCGCCTTCAGGTGCTTGCGCAACCGGGTGAAGTCGCGTGCGGCGAGCAGTTCGAGATGCTGCGACACGATCTCGAGCGCGAGCGTGCGCGTGGGGGACGGATCGAGGCGCAGCAGCTGCAGCTTCAGGCATTCGGACGCCGAGCGCGCGCCGACGCCGGCCGGGTCGAAGCTGTGCAGCAGCGCGAGCGCCGCGTTCAGTTCGTCGCAGTCGATTTCCAGTTCGGGCGGCAGGTCGGCGAGCACTTCGTCGAGCGTGGCGGTCAGGTAGCCGTCGTCGTCGAGCGATTCGATCAGGAACATCACGAGCGCGCGATCGCGCGGGCCGGCTTGCGTGACGCGCAATTGCGCGGCGAGGTGGTCGCGCAGCGACGTCGCGGCTTCCTGCACCTGCAGCGGCGGCAGGTCGTCGTCGTCGGACGCGCCGCTCGAGCGGCCGTATTCGTCGAGGTTCCACTGCGGGCCGTCGTTGCCGTCGCCGGACCCGTAACCGTCGTATTCGTCGGCGCCGGCCGGCTCGTCGCGCTCGGCGCGGTCGCTGGACGTGCTGCTGCCGTTCGTCGCGGCCGGCTCGGTGTTCTGTGCGGGCGGCGTCTGCGCGATCAGCGATCCGTCCGCCGCGACGCGCAGCGGGCTGGCGATCCATTCGTCGTCGTTCTCGAGCAGCGGATTCTGCGCGACGGCCATCGCGACTTCCTGCTGCAATTCGAGCGTCGACAACTGCAGGAGCCGGATCGACTGCTGCAGCTGAGGCGTCAGCGCAAGATGTTGCGACAGGCGGAGTTGAAGGCTGGCTTTCATGGCAAGGAGGGAGTCATACCGGCAGTTTGCCACGACCCAGGCGCATTGAGCCATCCGCGATTACGCGCGGCGCGCCGCCCGGCCGCGGGCAGGGCCGCGGGCGTGGATGCAAAGCGGGGCGCAGCCCCGCGCGGCGATGCCGGGCGGGGTGCAGCCAGCCACGAGGAGGACGTTACATGCGGAAGTGTTCGCCGAGGTACACGCGGCGCACGCTTTCGTTTTCGATGATTTCGCTCGGCGCGCCGGCGGCCAGCACCGACCCGTCGCTGATGATGTACGCGTGGTCGCAGATGCCGAGCGTTTCGCGGACGTTGTGGTCCGTGATCAGCACGCCGATGTTGCGCTGCTTCAGGAACTTGACGATCTTCTGGATCTCGAGCACCGCGATCGGGTCGACGCCGGCGAACGGTTCGTCGAGCAGGATGAAGTTCGGGTTGGTCGCGAGCGCGCGTGCGATTTCGACGCGGCGCCGTTCGCCGCCCGACAGCGACAGCGCGGGGTTTTCGCGCAGGTGGCCGATCTGCAGCTCGTCGAGCAGCGCTTCGGTGCGCGACGAAATCGCGTCCTTCGACAGGCGCTTGCCGTCTTCGCCGTACTGCAGCTCGAGCACCGCGCGGATGTTTTCCTCGACGGTCAGCTTGCGGAACACGGACGCTTCCTGCGGCAGGTACGACAGGCCGAGCGATGCGCGCTTGTGGATCGGCAGCAGGCCGATCGAGCTGCCGTTCAGCGAGATCTCGCCCGCGTCCGTCGGCACGAGGCCGACGATCATGTAGAACGACGTGGTCTTGCCGGCGCCGTTCGGGCCGAGCAGGCCGACGACTTCGCCGCTCTTCACGTCGAGCGACACGTCCTTCACGACCGTGCGCGAGCCATAGCGCTTCTTCAGGTTGCGGACGACGAGCGAACTCGTCGTGCCGGCCGGCTGGCGGTTCGGAAGCGCGTTCATTGGCCCGGTGCTCCCTGGATCGTGGTCGACGGCGACAGCTTGGCCGGCGCGCCGTTCAGCGGCGCGGGGCCGCCGTTCTTCGGCGACAGCATCGCGCGCACGCGGCCGTTCGGGTTGCCCGGCGCCGCGACGTCCTTGCCGCCCTTCGCGGTGTAGAAGTCGCGCTGGCCGTCGTACGTGATCACGCTGCCGTGCACGGTGTCGGCGACCGTCGACGTGCCCTGCAGGCGGCGCACGGTCGCGGCGGTGGTCAGCGTGGTCAGGTCCTGCTTGCCGTCGTAGTCGATGCGCTCGGCGTCGCCGTCGATGTATTCGTCGAGGCCTTCGCGCTTCTGGCGGAACGTCGCGTGCTTCTTGCCGCTGCCGAACGACGTCGCGTACTGATAGCCTTCCGGGTCCTGGCGCACTTCGACGCGATCGCCCTTGATGATGATCGTGCCCTTCGTGATCACGACGTTGCCGGTCGCGACCGTGACCTGCTTCAGGTCGTCGTAGGTCAGGTTGTCGGCCTCGACGTTGATCGGCTTGTTCTGGTCGGCCTTCTCGGCATGGGCGAGCGGCGCCAGCCCGACGAGCGGGAGCGCCACGAGCGTCGCGGCGAGCGCGGCGCGGACGGCGCGCGCAGCGCCGCCGGAAATCAGTCGAGGGAACGGTTCGTTCATGCAGTCACGTGAGGGATGCGTCACTTGGGTTGACCTTTCGAGCCGCCGGACGTGTCCGCCGCGGCAATCGTGCCGCGCACGTTGCCGTAAAGCTCGATGACCCGGGTGACGTTGTTGTACTTCATGCCGTCGGTCGCGTTGACGAGCGACAGGCCGCGCTGAAGTTTAACCGGCTTTTCGGTCTGGATCACATCGTCATTGACGAAGATCCGGAAATGCTGCGAATCGGCCTGCATCTGCGGATCGCCGCCGCCGGCCGCGCGCAGGATGCGTGCATCGTCGTACAAATCGACGATCGACACGTCGCCGTTGACGGTGCCGCGCTTCGCGGTGGTCGTCACGACCGGCTTGCCGGGCTGGAACGCGCGCATGGCCGGATCGGTCAGGTCGCTGCCTTCCGTGTCTTCGTAATGAACCAGCTTCGCGGCCGTCAGCCGGTACTGGGTCGTGCCGGTCTGGTCGAGCTCGGTGACCGAGAAGTTGTCCGCGAAATAGTCGGGCGTGTGGCGTTTCGGCTGCGCGACGCCCTCGCCGGGCGGCGGCAGCGTGGCCTGCAGCAGCCACCAGGTGACGCCCGCGAGCGCAGCGACCGCGGCGAGCGGCAGCATCTGGGTCCAGCGGAAATGCGTGCTCATCGGTCAGGCTCCGCAGGCGGCGGCGAGCAGCGCGTCGTAGCGGCGCTGCGCGCGCAGGATCGCATCGCAGACCTCGCGCACGGCGCCGTGGCCGCCGCGGGCCTCGGCGACCCAGTGCGCGCGGGCGATCACCTCGGGGTGCGCGTTCGCGGGGGCCGTCGCGAAGCCGCAGCGCAGCAGCACCGGCAGGTCGGGCCAGTCGTCGCCCATGTAGCCGCATGCGTCGGCCGTCAGGCCGAGCGACGCGATCAGGTCGGCGAACACGGCGAGCTTGTTCTCGACGCCCTGGAACAGGTGCGCGATCTTCATTTCCTTCGCGCGCGCCGCGACGATCTCCGAGCGGCGGCCCGTGATGATCGCGGTCGCGATGCCGGCTTCGCCGAGCAGCTTCACGCCGTGGCCGTCGAGCGAATTGAACGACTTCATCGCGTCGCCGGCCGCGGTAAACAGCAGGCCGCCGTCGGTCAGCACGCCGTCGACGTCGAAAATCATCAGCTTCACGCGGCTCGCGCGTTCGGCCGCAGTCAGCGCTGCGCTCATCAGATCACCTTCTTCGAAAACAGGTCGTGCATGTTCAGCGCGCCGATCAGCGCGCCGTCGGCATCGACGACCAGCATCTGGTTGATCCGGTGGCGCTCCATCAGTTCCACGGCCTCGACGGCCAGATGATCCGGCGCGATCGTGCGCGGGTTGCGCGTCATCACTTCGGTGATCGGCAGCGTGCGGAAGTCGCCGTCGCGGGCGAGCACGCGGCGCAGGTCGCCGTCGGTGAAGATGCCGGCGACCTTGCCGTCGGCGTCGACCACGGCCGTCATGCCGAGGCGCTTCGCGGTGATCTGGAACAGCGCGTCCGACAGCGTCGCATCGAGCCCGACGGACGGGACGTCGTCGCCCGAGCGCATCACGTCGCGTACGTAGGTGAGCAGGCGCCGGCCGAGCGCGCCGCCCGGATGCGAGCGCGCGAAATCTTCCGAACCGAAGCCGCGCGCGTCGAGCACGGCGACGGCGAGTGCGTCGCCGAGCGCGAGCGCGGCGGTCGTGCTCGCGGTGGGCGCGAGGTTCAGCGGGCACGCTTCCTTCGACACCGCGGCGTTCAGGTGCACGTCGGCGAGCGTGCCGAGGCTCGACCCCGCGCGGCCCGTGATCGCGATCAGCTTCGCGCCGATCCGCTTCACGAGCGGCAGGATCGCGACGAGTTCTTCCGATTCGCCGGAATAGGAGATGCCGATGAAGACGTCGTCGGAGGTGACCATCCCGAGGTCGCCGTGGCTGGCCTCGGCA
Source organism: Burkholderia sola (assembly GCF_905400185.1). Lineage (NCBI taxonomy): Bacteria > Pseudomonadati > Pseudomonadota > Betaproteobacteria > Burkholderiales > Burkholderiaceae > Burkholderia > Burkholderia sola. The sequence goes on along the minus strand of NZ_FR989675.1, from coordinate 3,142,439 downwards.
GGGTGGACAAAGAAGGCCGGCGTACCGGTGCTGGCCAGCGTGGCTGCGATCTTGCGGGCGATATGCCCCGATTTGCCGATCCCGGAGACCACGACGCGGCCGCGGCAGCCGAGCAGCAGCGCCACGGCCTCGACGAAGCCGCCGTCGAGCTGGTCGCGCAGCGCGCGCACGGCGTCCGCCTCGATGTCGAGCACGTCGCGGGCGAGCGCGAGCGCCCGATCATCATTGATTTTCGCTATCATGCGCGGAGTATAGCAAAGGCGTTTGTTCGCCGCGCCGCGCCTTCGGACTCGTCCGAAGCAGCCTGTCCACCGCCACCACCCCGCGCCCGCATTGCCGTGGCCCCGACGAACGAGGACGCTTCGCCCGTGATTTCCCCGCTCGAAATGACCCTGCTGCTGCTGCTGGCCTCGGTGGTGGGCGTCGTCGTATTCCGCTCGTTGAACCTGCCGCCGATGCTCGGCTACCTGACCGTCGGCATTCTGGTCGGCCCGCACGCGCTTGGCATCACGGCGGATCTCGAACGGGCCGAGCACCTCGCGGAATTCGGCGTGGTGTTCCTGATGTTCTCGATCGGCCTCGAATTCTCGCTGGCGAAGCTGAGGTCGATGCAGCGGCTCGTGTTCGGGCTCGGGCTGCTGCAGGTCGTCGCGACGCTGGTACTCGCGCTCGCGCTCGGCGCGCTGTTCGAGCGCTGGGAGCATCTCACATGGCAGGGCAGCATCGCGCTCGGCGGCGCGCTCGCGATGTCGTCGACGGCGATCGTGTCGAAGATGCTTGCCGAGCGGCTCGAGATCGAGACCGAGCACGGCCGCAACATCTTCGGCGTGCTGCTGTTCCAGGATCTCGCGGTCGTGCCGCTGCTGATCGTGATCGCCGCGTTCGGCGCCGAATCGTCGAAGGACCTCGCGCTCACGCTCGGCGTCGCGGCGGTCAAGATCGTGATCGCGCTCGCGCTGCTGCTCGTCATCGGCCAGCGCTTCATGACGCGCTGGCTCAACGTCGTCGCGCGGCGCCGCTCGCAGGAGCTGTTCGTGCTGAACCTGCTGCTCGTCACGCTGGGCGCCGCGTTCATCACCGACAAGTTCGGCCTGTCGCTCGCGCTCGGCGCGTTCATCGCGGGGATGCTCATTTCCGAGACGCCGTTCCGCCATCAGGTGGAGGAGGACATCAAGCCGTTCCGCGACGTGCTGCTCGGCCTGTTCTTCGTGACGACGGGGATGCTGCTCGATCCGCGCGTGATCTGGGAGCATCCGTTGATCGTGCTCGGCTTCTTCGTCGGGCAGATCCTGTTCAAGGCGACGATGATCGCCGGGCTCGCGCGGCTGTTCGGCGCGACGCCGGGCGTCGCGATGCGCACGGGGATCGGCCTCGCGCAGGCCGGCGAATTCGGCTTCGTGCTGCTGAACCTGATCCTCGACCGGCATCTCGTCGATTCGACGCTGCTGCAGGCGATCCTCGCATCGATGCTGCTGTCGATGCTCGCCGCGCCGTTCCTGATTCAGAACGCCGACCGCATCGTGATGCGGCTGTCGTCGACCGAATGGATGCAGCAGTCGCTGCAGATGACGCGGATCGCGACGCAAAGCCTGAAGCAGCGCGGCCACGTGATCATCTGCGGCTACGGTCGTGCCGGGCAGAACCTCGCGCGCATGCTCGAGCAGGAAGGTATTTCGTACGTCGCGCTCGACCTCGACCCCGATCGCGTGAGCGCGGCCGCGACGGCCGGCGAATCGGTCGTGTTTGGCGACGCCGCGCGCCGTGAATCGCTGCTCGCGGCCGGTATCCATCGGGCGGCGGCCGTCGCGATCACCTACGCGAATACGCCGTCCGCGCTGCGCGTGCTGCATCACGTGCACGAGCTGGAGCCGACGCTGCCGGCGATCGTGCGCACCGTCGACGACGCCGATCTCGAGAAGCTGCTCGCGGCCGGCGCGACCGAGGTGATTCCGGAAATCGTCGAGGGCAGCCTGATGCTCGCGTCGCACACGCTGGTGCTGGTCGGCGTGCCGATGCGCAAGGTCGTGCGGCGCGTCGAGGAGATGCGCGACGAGCGCTACAGCCTGCTGCGCGGCTATTTCCGCGGCGCGGACGATGCGGACGACGACGACCACGAGCAGGTGCGGCTACAATCGGTGCCGGTCGATGCGCGTGCGGACGCAGTCGGGCGTTCGCTGGAAGAACTCGGGCTGTACGCGCTCGGGCTGGAAGTCACGGCGATCCGCCGGCACGGCATCCGCGGCGTCGAACCCGATCCGCAGACCAAGCTGCGCGCGAGCGACATCGTGGTGCTGCGCGGGCTGCCCGAGGCACTCGCGCTCGCGGAGGAGCGGTTGTCGCGCCATCGGCGCGATCCGCCGGCCGCGGCCGCATGAGCCGCGATTCACAACCTGACCCGTATTGATCAGAAACGGTGCCCGATCTTCGCGCACCGTTTTTTTCGGAGAGTTTCATGCCGCATTCGTCGTCGGGCGCACCGCTCGATCCGGTCGCCTTCATCCACAGCCAGATCCGCACGGTGCCCGACTGGCCGCAGCCGGGCGTGCAGTTCCGCGACATCACGACGCTGCTGCAGAGCCCGAAGGCGCTGCGCATCCTGGTCGACCTGTTCGTCGAACGCTATGTCGACGCGAAGCTCGACTACGTCGCGGGCCTCGACGCGCGCGGCTTCATCATCGCGCCGATCGTCGCGTACGAGCTGAGCGTCGGCTTCGTGCCGATCCGCAAGGTCGGCAAGCTGCCGTACAAGACGCGCTCGGAATCGTACGACCTCGAATACGGCAGCGCGACGGTCGAGATCCACGTAGATGCGTGCAAGCCCGGCGACCGCGTGATCATCATGGACGACCTGATCGCGACCGGCGGCACGATGATGGCGGGGCGCAACCTGCTGCAGCGGCTCGGCGCGGTGGTCGTCGAAGGCGCGGCGATCATCGACCTGCCCGATCTCGGCGGCTCGACGCTGCTGCGCGACGCCGGACTGCCGGTCTATACCGTTACCGAATTCGCCGGCCACTGAACGCCGGTCCGCTCCCGGGGCCAGCCGCGCCGGCTTGCCCCGGTTCACGCTTGGTTCACCTTCCGCAGCGAGGTCACGATGCCCAACTTCATGCTGTTTCTCGCCACGTCGGTCGCGATCACGTTCGCGCCGGGTCCCGACAACCTGCAGGTGCTCGCACGCGGCATCTCGCAGGGCCGCGCGGCCGGCTTCGTCGCCGCGCTCGGCTTCACGGCCGGGATCCTGTTCCACACGACGCTCGCGGCGCTCGGCGTCGCGGCCGTGCTGCGTTCGTCGCCGGTCGCGTTCCAGATCCTGAAGCTCGCGGGCGCCGCGTACCTCGTGTGGATCGGCATCAAGGCGCTGCGCAGCCAGGGCCTCGCGAACGCGCATGCGCGCCCGCCGCAGCCGCTCGCCACGATCTTCCGGCAGAGCGTGATCGGCAACCTGATGAACCCGAAGGTCACGCTGTTCTTCGTCGTGTTCCTGCCGCAGTTCGTCGATCCGCACGGCGCGCAAAGCGTGACGCTGCAGATGTTCGAGCTCGGCGCGCTGTTCATGCTGCAGACGGCCGCCGTTTTCTCGCTGTTCGGCGTCGGCGCGGGCATGATCGGCGCGTGGCTGAAGCGCCGCCCGAAGGCCGGCGTGTGGCTCGACCGGATCGCCGGCGCGACGTTCATCGCGATCGGCATCCGCGTCGCGCTGAAGGACTGAGCGCGATGACGTTTCCGTGCATCGCGGCCGCGCGCCGCTTCGATCCGGCCGCGCACCTGCGTTTCGAGATCGCCGGCCAGGCGGTCGGCTGGGTGCGCCGCCAGGACGTCGCGAAGCTCGCGCGCTGGCCCGACGTGTTCGAGCTGACCGCCGAGCGGGTCGTGCTGTCGGCGCGCTACGATTCGGTCGACGCGCGCAGCATGGCGCTGGCCAGCGCGATCGGCGCGCTCGCCGCCGAAGGCGCGATTCCCGGCTGGCGCGACGAGATCTACGCGATCCGCAACCGCTTCGACGATCCGCCGCTCGCGTACATCGAGCGCGCCGCGTCGCGCTTCTTCGGCACGCAGACCTATGCGGTGCACGTGAACGGCATCGTAGAATATGCGGTTACGCCGGGCGAGCCGCCTGCGGCGGCCGCGCCGAAGATGTGGCTCGGCCGTCGCAGCGAGACCAAGGCGACCGACCCCGGCATGCTCGACAACGTCGTCGCCGGCGGGATCGGCTGGGGGCTCGGCGTTCACGAGACGCTCGCGAAGGAATGCTGGGAAGAAGCCGGGATTCCGGCCGACCTGGCGGCGCGCGCGATCGCGGGCCGTGCGGTGCAGGTGCTGAACTCGCTGCCGGAAGGCACGCAGTCGGAACTGATCTTCGTGTACGACCTGCCGCTGCCGCACGACTTCGCGCCGCGCAACCAGGACGGCGAAGTGGCCGAGCACCTGCTGGCCGGGGTTCCCGAGGTGATCGGCTGGCTGCGCGAAGGCCGCGCGACGATGGATGCGAGTCTCGCGACGCTCGACACGCTGCTGCGTCATCGCTGGATTGCGGCGGCCGACGCGGCCGGCATCGACGCGCTGTTCGTGCCGGGCGCGTGACGCGCGCTGCGCGCGCAGCCGGGCGGCGCAAGCGGGCAATTTGACGAATACGGAAACAATGGGAGTAGCGGTCATGCCGACCGATCACAGCTTTATCTTGAAACTGTCGTGCCCCGACCGGCACGGCATCGTCCATGCGGTCTCGGGCTTCCTGTTCGAGCGCAGCAACAACATCCTCGATTCCGCGCAGTTCGGCGACAGCCGCACCAGCGAGTTCTTCATGCGCGTGCACTTCGAGCAGGACGGCGGCGGCGAGGATGCCGCGTCGGCGCTCGACACGCTTCGCAAGGAATTCGCGCCGCTCGCCGAACAGTTCTCGATGCGCTGGGAGCTGCACGATGCGGCCGTGAAGCCGCGCGTCGTGATCATGGTGTCGAAGATCGGCCACTGCCTGAACGACCTGCTGTTCCGCTATCGCACCGGCCAGTTGCCGATCGAGATTCCGGCGATCGTGTCGAATCACAAGGAGTTCTACCAGCTCGCGGCGAGCTACAACATTCCGTTCCATCACTTCCCGCTGATCGGCGGTTCGTCCGATGCCGCGAAGGCCGCGCAGGAAGCGCGCGTGCTGGAAGTGATCGACGAGCACCAGGCCGATCTGGTCGTGCTCGCGCGCTACATGCAGATCCTGTCGCCGAACATGTGCGCGCAGCTCGCCGGGCGCGCGATCAACATCCACCATTCGTTCCTGCCGAGCTTCAAGGGCGCGAAGCCTTACTACCAGGCGTTCGACCGCGGCGTGAAGCTGATCGGCGCGACCGCGCACTACGTGACGACCGATCTCGACGAAGGCCCGATCATCGAGCAGGAAGTCGAGCGCGTCGACCACAGCATGACGCCCGACCAGTTGACCGCGATCGGCCGCGACGTCGAGTGCGTGACGCTCGCGCGGGCGGTGAAGTGGCACGTGGAGCACCGGATCGTGCTGAACGGGACGAAGACGGTCGTGTTCCGCTGATCCGTCGGCCGCGAAAGGCCGGCTGCGCAAGCGAAAACGCCGCGCCCTTCACGGGGCGCGGCGTTTTTGTTTGCCGTGCGCGAGCGGGCGGCTTCAGATCAGCCGCAGCAGGTACAGCTCGCGTTTCAGGTACGCATAGAAGATCGGCGCGGCGACCACGCCCGGCAGCCCGAACGCGGCTTCCATGATCAGCATCGCGAGCAGCAGCTCCCATGCGCGCGACTCGATCTGGCCGCCGATGATCTTCGCGTTCAGGAAGTATTCGAGCTTGTGGATGACCACGAGGAACGCGAGCGACGCGATCGCGGTGCCCATGCTGACCGACAGCGACACCGCGACGATCAGCGTGTTCGAGATCAGGTTGCCGATCACGGGCAGCAGGCCGACGATGAACGTGACGAGCACGAGGGTTTTCGACAGCGGCAGCCGCTGATGGAAGATCGGCAGCGCGACGAGCAGGTAGATGCCGGTGAATGCCGCGTTGATCGCCGAGATCTTGATCTGCGCGAACACGATGCGGCGGAACGCGTCGGCGAAGCGCGACACGCGCGTGACGAGCGCGGTGGACAGCGGCCGGCGCACCTTGCCCTGCTCGACGCCGATCGCGATCATCGCGCCGATGATCATCCCGAACAGCACGTGGCCGAAGCCGCGCGCGACGCTCTTGCCGCTTTGCTGGAGCTGGTCCATGTGCGAGTGCATCAGCACGGCCGCCTTCGTCTTCATCTGCTCGACGTCGACGGGCAGCAGATTGGCGATCCAGGCCGGCGTGCGTGCGCGGGTCTGCTCGACGATCTGCATCAGCTGGCCGAGCAGGCTCTGCAGGTTCGGCACCGTGTGCTCGAAATGCTCGATGATCGCGAGCGTCAGGCCGGTGAGCGCGCCGACGATCGCGATCGACAGCAGCACGACCGCGACCCAGCGCGCGCGCATGCTGGTGGTATGGCGCTCGATCACGGGTGCGATCGTGTGGATCAGCTGATAGACGAGCAGGCCGGCCAGCATCCCGCCGAGCAGCTTGAGCTCGAGGACGAGCCACATCATGACGAGCGCGAAGAGATAGCTGCCGATCTCGAGCGCCGACAGCTTCGGCAGGCTCAAGTCGCTCGTCAGCCGCACGCTGCGCAGGTGCGGCTCGCGGTTCTGCGTGTCGCGCGACTCTTGTTGCTTCTCCATCGTGGATTCCTGTTGTCCCTGTGTCGTGCCGCGGAGCACGCGGCAGAGCGCGGGTCGCCCGGCGCCGCACCGGATTGGTGCGGATGGCGAACCTTACGACCGTAAAGTATAGCTGCCATTATGGGCCGCAAACGGGCGGTTTGGCGCGTGGTGTAAACGCAGAAGGGAAAACGAGGGGGCGCGGCCGCCCTCGACGCGCGCGCGGCCGGGCGGCCGCGCGCGGGAAGGGCGGAACGGCGTCAGCCGGCCGCGACTTTGCGGGTCGGACGCTTGAGCAGCGGCGCGAGGTACTTGCCGGTGAAGCTCGCCTTGGTCTTCGCGACCTGCTCGGGCGTGCCCTGCGCGATGATCTGGCCGCCGCCGGCGCCGCCTTCGGGGCCGAGGTCGATCACCCAGTCGGCCGTCTTGATCACGTCGAGGTTGTGCTCGATGATCACGACCGTGTTGCCCTGGTCGCGCAGCCGGTGGATCACTTCGAGCAGCAGTGCGATGTCGTGGAAGTGCAGGCCGGTGGTCGGCTCGTCGAGGATGTACAGCGTGCGGCCGGTGTCGCGCTTCGACAGCTCCAGCGACAGCTTCACGCGCTGCGCCTCGCCGCCCGACAGCGTCGTGGCCGACTGGCCGAGGCGGATGTAGCCGAGGCCGACGTCGAGCAGCGTCTTCAGCTTGCGCGCGATGACCGGCACCGCGCTGAAGAACGCGTACGCGTGCTCGACCGTCATGTCGAGCACTTCGCTGATGTTCTTGCCCTTGTACTGCACTTCGAGCGTTTCGCGGTTGTAGCGCTTGCCGTGGCACACGTCGCACGGCACGTACACGTCCGGCAAAAAGTGCATCTCGACCTTCAGCACGCCGTCGCCCTGGCACGATTCGCAGCGGCCGCCCTTCACGTTGAACGAGAAGCGGCCCGGATCGTAGCCGCGCTCCTTCGACGTCGGCACGCCCGAGAACAGCTCGCGGATCGGCGTGAACAGGCCCGTGTACGTGGCCGGGTTCGAGCGCGGCGTGCGGCCGATCGGCGACTGGTCGACGTTGATCACCTTGTCGAAGTGCTCGAGGCCCTCGATCGCCTCGTGCGCCGCCGGCTCGGCCGACGAGCCGTACAGGTGGCGCGCGACTGCGTGATACAGCGTGTCGTTGATCAGCGTCGACTTGCCGGAGCCCGACACGCCGGTGATGCAGGTCAAGAGGCTGACCGGCAGCTCGAGATCGACGTGCTTCAGGTTGTTGCCGTGCGCGTCGACGATGCGCAGCATCCGCTCGGGGTCGGGCGACATGCGCTCGTCCGGATACTCGATCACGCGCTTGCCGACGAGGTACTGGCCGGTCAGCGACTGCGGGTTCGACTGCACCTGCTTCGGCGTGCCTTCGGCCACCACGACGCCGCCGTGCTCGCCCGCGCCCGGGCCCATGTCGACGACGTAGTCGGCCGTGCGGATCATGTCCTCGTCGTGCTCGACGACGATTACCGAGTTGCCGAGGTCGCGCAGATGCTTGAGCGTCGCGATCAGACGGTCGTTGTCGCGCTGGTGCAGGCCGATCGACGGCTCGTCGAGCACGTACATCACGCCGGTGAGGCCCGAGCCGATCTGCGACGCGAGCCGGATGCGCTGCGCCTCGCCGCCCGACAAGGTCTCGGCGCTGCGCTCGAGCGACAGGTAGTCGAGGCCGACGTTGTTCAGGAAGGTCAGACGCGCGACGATTTCCTTGATCACCTTGTCGGCGATCTCGCGCTTCGCGCCGTCGAGCGTCAGCCCGTCGAAATAGCCGAGCGCGTCGCGCAGCGGCCAGCCGCTGATTTCATAGATGCCGCGGGCATGGTCGCCGGTGCCGATCCGCACGTGGCGCGCCTCGCGGCGCAGGCGCGTGCCGTCGCACGACGGGCACGGCTGGTTGTTCTGGTACTTCGACAGCTCTTCGCGCACCGCGACCGAATCGGTCTCGCGATAGCGGCGTTCGAGGTTCGGGATGATCCCTTCGAACACGTGCTCGCGGATCGTCGTGCGGCCGCGCTCGTTGATGTACGAGAACGGGATCGTCTGCTTGCCCGAGCCGAACAGCAGCACCTTGCGGATCTTTTCGGGCAGATCCTCGAACGCGGCGTCGATGTCGAATTCGTAGAACGCCGCGAGGCTCTGCAGCATCTGGAAATAGAACTGGTTGCGGCGGTCCCAGCCCTTCACCGCACCGGCGGCCAGCGACAGCGACGGGTGCGCGACGACCCGCTTCGGGTCGAAGAACGTGATCTGGCCGAGGCCGTCGCATTCCGGGCACGCGCCCATCGGGTTGTTGAACGAGAACAGCCGCGGCTCGAGTTCCTGCAGCGAGTACGAGCAGATCGGGCACGCAAACTTCGAGCTGAACAGGTGTTCGCGGTCGGTATCCATCTCGAGCGCGATCGCGCGGCCGTCGGCGAGGCGCAGCGCCGTCTCGAACGATTCGGCGAGCCGCTGCTTCATGTCCGGACGCACCTTCAGGCGATCGACGACGACGTCGATCGTGTGCTTGTCGTTCTTCTTCAGCTTCGGCAGCGACTCGACCTCGTAGATCTTCGCGACGCCTTCGTTCGCGGCGCCGCCGCCCGAGCGCACGCGAAAGCGCACGAAGCCCTGCGCCTGCATCTCCTCGAACAGCTCGGCGTGCTCGCCCTTGCGGTTCGCGACGACGGGCGCGAGGATCATCAGCTTGGTTTCCTCGGGCAGCGCGAGCGCCGCGTCGACCATCTGCGACACGCTCTGCGCCTCGAGCGGGATGTCGTGGTCGGGGCAGTACGGCGTGCCGACCCGTGCGTACAAAAGTCGCAGGTAGTCGTGGATTTCCGTGACCGTGCCGACGGTCGAACGCGGGTTGTGGGACGTTGCCTTCTGCTCGATCGAGATCGCCGGCGACAGCCCCTCGATCAGGTCGACGTCGGGCTTCTCCATCAGCTGCAGGAACTGGCGGGCGTACGCGGACAGGCTTTCCACGTAGCGGCGCTGGCCCTCGGCATAAAGGGTGTCGAACGCGAGCGACGACTTGCCCGACCCGGACAACCCGGTAATCACGACCAGCTTGTGGCGCGGCAGGTCGAGATTGACGTTTTTCAGGTTGTGGGTGCGTGCCCCACGGATACGGATCTGTTCCATGAACCTGGCGAAAATGGAGGGAACCAAACCTGCTACTATAACGGCTTTTCGAGACCGTCGTTTACGGCCCCCAGCCTTTACAGCAGGTGGCAGCAAGGCGACACCTGCGCCGGGAAAAGCGGTCGCGCCGCACGTTCCGCGCGGCCCGCAGGCCGCCTGCATCCGGCCCCGACGTGTCGTCCGAAAGGCCGCCAGGCCGCCGGTCCTGATCTTCCGCCGCCCGCCGCCGGGCGGACATTCCGATCATTCGAAATTCATTCCCGATGTCCAATCCGTCTGCCACGTCTTCCCGCATGACTGCGCCCGAACTGCGCGCGACCACGTCGCTCGCGGCGATCTTCGCGTTGCGCATGCTCGGCCTGTTCATGATCATGCCGGTGTTCTCGGTCTACGCGAAAACCATCCCGGGCGGCGACAACGTGCTGCTCGTCGGGATCGCGCTCGGGGCCTACGGCGTCACGCAGTCGCTGTTCTATATCTTCTACGGCTGGGCGTCCGACAAGTTCGGCCGCAAGCCGGTGATCGCCACCGGCCTCGTGATCTTCGCGCTCGGCAGCTTCGTCGCCGCGTTCGCGCACGACATCACGTGGATCATCGTCGGCCGCGTGATCCAGGGGATGGGCGCCGTGTCGTCGGCGGTGCTCGCGTTCATCGCCGACCTGACCTCCGAGCAGAACCGCACGAAGGCGATGGCGATGGTCGGCGGCTCGATCGGCGTGTCGTTCGCGGTCGCGATCGTCGGCGCGCCGATCGTGTTCCACTGGGTCGGGATGAGCGGGCTGTTCGCGATCGTCGGCGTGCTGTCGATCCTCGCGATCGGCGTCGTGCTGTGGATCGTGCCCGACGCGGCGAAGCCCGTGCACGTGCCCGCGCCGTTCGCCGAGGTGCTGCACAACGTCGAGCTGCTGCGCCTGAACTTCGGCGTGCTGGTGCTGCATGCGACGCAGACGGCGCTGTTCCTCGTCGTGCCGCGCCTCTTGGTGGACGGCGGGCTGCCGGTCGCCGCGCACTGGAAGGTCTACCTGCCGGTGATGGGGCTCGCGTTCGTGATGATGGTGCCGGCGATCATCGTCGCGGAAAAACGGGGCAAGATGAAGCCGGTGCTGCTCGGCGGCATTCTGGCTATCCTGATCGGCCAATTGTTGCTCGGCAGCGCACCGCATACCATTCTGATTGTGGCGGCGATCCTGTTCGTGTACTTCCTCGGGTTCAACATCCTGGAAGCGTCGCAGCCGTCGCTCGTGTCGAAGCTCGCGCCGGGTTCGCGCAAGGGCGCGGCCACGGGTGTCTACAACACCACGCAGTCGATCGGGCTCGCGCTCGGCGGCATCGTGGGCGGCTGGCTGCTGAAGCACGGCGGCGCGAACACGGTGTTTTATACGTGCTCGGGGCTCGTTGCCGCGTGGCTTATAATCGCGGCCAGCATGAAAGCGCCGCCGCGCAAGGCCTGAATCTTGTTTCGGGCAGGCATCGGCCGCGCGCCGGCCTGTCCGGCGGGCCGTTCCGGCGATACGCGCGGGCGGCCCGGCATCGAATTTACTGGAGAAACACATGGCATCCGTCAACAAGGTCATCCTCGTCGGCAATCTCGGCGCCGATCCTGAAGTCCGTTACCTGCCGAGCGGCGACGCGGTTGCGAACATCCGTCTCGCGACGACCGACCGCTACAAGGACAAGGCAAGCGGCGATTTCAAGGAAATGACCGAGTGGCATCGCGTCGCGTTCTTCGGCCGTCTGGCGGAGATCGTCAGCGAATACCTGAAGAAGGGGTCGTCGGTCTATATCGAAGGCCGCATCCGTACGCGCAAGTGGCAGGGCCAGGACGGCCAGGACCGTTACTCGACCGAAATCGTCGCCGAACAGATGCAGATGCTCGGCGGCCGCGGCGGTTCGGGCGGCGGCGGTGGCAGCGGTGACGAAGGCGGTTATGGCGGCGGCTACGGTGGTGGTGGCGGCGGTCGCGGCGAGCAGGCAGAGCGTGGTGGCGGCGGTGGCCGTGCCGGCGGCGCAGCGCGCGGTGGTGCGGGTGGCGGCGGCCAGAGCCGTCCGAGCGCGCCGGCAGGCGGCGGCTTCGACGAGATGGACGACGATATTCCGTTCTGATCGCCGGTCGCACCCTCGCATCACGATGGGCCCGAACGTCCGAGTCAAGCCAGTCGCTTGGCCCGGGTTTTCGGGCCTTGCTTCGTTTACGTCGTGCCTGCACGCCGCTCTCCGGATCAAACGTGGCTGACGCACTCGCCGACCTCATCGCACCCCATCTCGACGTCCTGTTCTGCGGGATCAATCCCGGCCTGCTCGCGGCCGCGACCGGCCATCACTTCGCGGGGCGAAACAACCGCTTCCGGCGCGTGATCCATCTCGCGGGCTTCACGCCGACGGAACTTTCGCCGCAGGACGATCGCGCGATACTCGGTTACGGCTGCGGGCTGACGGCCGTGGTGTCGCGGCCGACCGCGAGCGCCGATCAACTGTCGCGCGCGGAATTCGCGGCCGCGGGCGCCGGGTTCGAGCAGAAGGTCGCGCAGCATGCGCCGCGCTTCGTCGCGTTTCTCGGCAAGGCCGCGTATTCGGCGCTGTCGGGGCAACGCGAGGTCGCGTGGGGATTGCAGCCGGCCCGCATCGGGCATGCACGCGTGTGGGTGCTGCCGAACCCCAGCGGCAGAAACCTCGCATTCGGGCTCGACGATCTGGTCGACGCGTATCGCGAGCTTCATCTCGCGGCGATGACGGAGCGGCACGATGCGACGCGGTAAGCCGCCGGCGCCATGGCCGGGCGCCATCGTCCCGCGCGCATTCTTCAACCGCATGGCCACCGAGGTGGCGCCGCAATTGCTCAACAAGATCCTCGCGTCCGCGGACGGCCGGGCCGGCCGCATCGTCGAAGTGGAAGCGTATGCGGGCGCGCTCGATCCGGCCGCGCACACCTATCGCGGCAAGACGCCGCGCAACGCGACGATGTTCGGGCCGCCCGGGCACTTCTACGTGTATTTCACGTACGGGATGCACTGGTGCTGCAACTGCGTGTGCGGCCCGGACGGTGCGGGAACGGGCGTGCTGATCCGTGCGCTGGAGCCGCTGCACGGGCTCGACCAGATGCGGGCGGCGCGGCCGCCGCGCACGCGCGATCGCGACCTGTGCCGCGGGCCGGCCCGGCTGACGCAGGCGATGGGGATCGGCGGCGCGCAGGATGGCGTCGACCTGGTCGGCGCGCGCGACGGGTTCGCGATCGTCGACGACGGGATGGCGCCGCCCGCCGATCTGGCGGGCGGGCCGCGCATCGGCATTCGCGTCGGCCAGGATCTGCCGTGGCGGTGGAGCGTGCCCGGCAACCGGTACGTGTCGGGCGCCGTGCCGCGCGTCTGACACATCGCGCGTCCAAGTCGCGTACTCGTCGCGTCCAATTCGACCTGCGTCACGCGGTCGCCATTATTGATCGGCTAAGCTGGCCGTTTCGACGTTTCGATCGAGGAGGCACCATGCGGCGGGTCGTATTCAACCAGAAGGGCGGCGTGGGCAAGTCGACGATCGTCTGCAACCTCGCGGCGATCAGCGCGAGCGAAGGGTTGCGCACGCTCGTCATCGATCTCGATGCGCAGGCGAACTCGACGCGCTACCTGCTCGGCGACGCCGCGGACGATGCGCAACCGGGCGTCGCCGGCTTCTTCGAAACCGCGCTGACCTTCAACTTCCGTCCGGTCGACGTCGCGTCGTTCATTCACGCGACCCCGTTCGACGGGCTCGACGTGATGCCCGCGCATCCGGATCTCGACACGCTGCACGGCAAGCTCGAATCGCGCTACAAGATCTACAAGCTGCGCGACGCGCTGAACGAACTCGACATGTACGACGCCGTGTACATCGACACGCCGCCCGCGCTGAATTTCTATACGCGCTCGGCGCTGATCGCGGTCGAGCGCTGCCTGATCCCGTTCGACTGCGACGATTTCTCGCGCCGCGCGCTGTACACGCTGCTCGAGAACGTGAAGGAAATCCAGCAGGACCACAACGCGGCGCTCGAGGTAGAAGGGATCGTCATCAACCAGTTCCAGCCGCGCGCGAGCCTGCCGCAACGGCTGGTCGACGAGCTCGTCGACGAAGGGCTGCCGGTGCTCGCGTCGCGGTTGTCCGCCTCGGTGAAGATCCGCGAATCGCATCAGCAGTCGACGCCGGTGATCCATCTCGAGCCGGCGCACAAGCTCGCGCAGGAGTTCCGCGCGCTGCATCGCGAACTGGCCGGCTGATCCCGCGTGCGACCGCATCGACCGAGGCCGCTTCGAGCGGCCTTTTTTGTCGCGACCGGCCATTCATCCGATTATTGATTTCGTCATTAATAATCAAGAAAACGATTTCACAACAAATCGAGAAAAAATATTACATAAATGATTGCTCCATTTTCAATGGGTGCCGGTTTTCTAATAAGCGGAATAATGAATTGGCAAATATTGCGCCACGTCATGATGCGCTATGCTGCAAAAAGGTAAAAACGCATGGCGGGCCGCTGAGGGTGGCGTCTTGTCTGAGATTTCGCCGCGCCTGCGGCTTCGGCTGCTGGTCAAAAGGGTAATAAGGGTTTATACCTAGTATTAATGCCATTTAATTGACAATTAATCGATCTAGAATGACTTCCTTCCACTGCCCGTGCTCAAACAGGTGCGGGCTGTCAATAAGGAAGCAGCGGTCGATCAAGCTTCCGTTTTTCTTTACGTCGTCTCTCGCATTGCCAACAGGAGCGTGCCCGATGTCCGTATTTGCCCCCGAAAAACTCGCCGCCGATTATCAATCCGGTATCGCCGCGTGGTTTGCGATCGCCCGTCCGGCGATCCACGGTTTCGAGGCTGTCGTCGAACTCAACCTGCAAGCGGCCCGGACGGCGCTCGAGGAATACGAGGACAAGCTGAAGAACGCGTTCAGCAGCAACAACCCGGCCGCGGGCTTCGTGCAGCAGGTCGCGGTGCCGCAGGACGCGGCCGGCAAGGTCGTGTCGTACGGCCGCCATCTGTTCGACATCGCGGTGTCGACGCAGTCCGAATGGGCGAAGGTCGCACAGGCGCAGTACGAACAGAACGACAAACGCCTGAAGGACGTGCTCGGCGAACTGTCGAAGCACGCGCCGGCCGGCTCGGCTCCGGTGGTGGCCGCGCTGAATTCGGCGCTGTCCGCGGCGAGCGCCGCGGCCGACTCCGTGCGCGCAGCGACGGGGCAGGCGATCGAGGCGGCGCAGAGCGGCTTCGATGCGGTCAGCGAAACGGCCACGCGCGGCGCGAAGCAGACGGCGGCGGCCGCCCGCAAGGACGCGGCGGCTGCGCGCGACGCGGCTGCGTAACCGCGTGAGTGCGTGTCGCGTGCGAGCGCGACAAGATTGATCGGCGCCGGATGGCGCCGGCCGCCGCGTGTGCCACGCGCGGTCCGGCAAACATCCGGTTCGCCGCCAGACGCCCGTGCACGGTTGCCCGTGCGGCGGTGTGCCGTGCCGCCGTTGCGGACGGAAGCTGCCCGCCAATACGGCGGCGGGCGGCGCCATCGCCATGTGCGACCGTCTCGTGCCGGCGTCGCCACGACGAACTGATTTCGATGCAGGAACTGAACATGACGGATGTAGTGATCGTATCGGCCGCGCGGACCGCGGTCGGCAAATTCGGCGGCTCGCTCGCGAAGATTGCGGCGCCGGAACTGGGCGCGACGGTGATCCGCGCGGTGCTGGAGCGTGCGGGCGTGAAGCCCGACCAGGTCAGCGAAGTGATCATGGGCCAGGTGCTGACGGCCGGCTCCGGGCAGAACCCGGCGCGGCAGTCGGTGATCAAGGCGGGGCTGCCGAGCGCGGTGCCGGGCATGACGATCAACAAGGTGTGCGGCTCGGGCCTGAAGGCCGTGATGTTGGCGGCGAATGCGATCGTCGCGGGCGACGCGGAGATCGTGATCGCGGGCGGCCAGGAGAACATGAGCGCGGCGCCGCACGTGCTGCCGGGCTCGCGCGACGGCTTCCGGATGGGCGACGCGAAGCTGGTCGACACGATGATCGTCGACGGGCTGTGGGACGTGTACAACCAGTACCACATGGGCATCACGGCGGAGAACGTCGCGAAGGAATACGGGATCACGCGCGAAGAGCAGGACGCGTTCGCGGCGCTGTCGCAGAACAAGGCGGAAGCTGCGCAGAAGGCCGGGCGCTTCGACGACGAGATCGTGCCGGTGTCGATCCCGCAACGCAAGGGCGAGCCGCTGCAGTTCGCGACCGACGAGTTCGTGCGTCACGGCGTGACGGCGGAGTCGCTGGCCGGGCTGAAGCCGGCGTTCGCGAAGGACGGCTCGGTGACGGCGGCGAACGCGTCGGGGCTGAACGACGGCGCGGCGGCGGTGCTGGTGATGTCGGCGCAGAAGGCGGCGGCGCTGGGCCTGACGCCGCTGGCGCGGATCAAGGCGTATGCGAACGCGGGCGTGGATCCGAGCGTGATGGGCATGGGGCCGGTGCCGGCGTCGCGCCGGGCGCTGGAGCGCGCGGGCTGGACGCCGGGCGACCTGGACCTGATGGAGATCAACGAAGCGTTCGCGGCGCAGGCGCTGGCGGTGCACAAGCAGATGGGCTGGGACACGTCGAAGGTGAACGTGAACGGCGGGGCGATCGCGATCGGCCACCCGATCGGCGCGTCGGGCTGCCGGATCCTGGTGACGCTGCTGCACGAGATGGTCAAGCGCGACGCGAAGCGCGGGCTGGCGTCGCTGTGCATCGGCGGCGGCATGGGCGTCGCGCTTGCGGTCGAGCGCGTCTGAGCAGCGGCTGACGATACGGTCCGCTCGCGGCGCGAATCGGCGTCGCGGGCGAGCCAGGCGGTTTTCGCGCAACACAGGCAGTCAACAACACGCGCGAGGTACCGGTGCGTGCCGCGCCCGCGACGCGGGCGGACGCGCATCGAAGCGGTGGGGCAGCAGCGTGTGCGAGGCCGCCGCCCCGCCTTTCATCGATTACTTTTTTGTCGGTAATTCATAGTATGACTAAGCGAATCGCAGTTGTGACAGGTGGGATGGGCGGCCTCGGCGAGGCGGTCAGCATCCGGTTGAACGACGCGGGTCACCGGGTAGTCGTCACGTATTCGCCGAACAACGCCGGCTCGGACCGCTGGCTGACCGAGATGCATGCGGCCGGCCGGGCATTCCATGCGTACCCGGTGGACGTGGCCGATCACGACTCGTGCCAGCAATGCATCGAGAAGATCATGCAGGACGTCGGCCCGGTCGACATTCTCGTGAACAACGCGGGCATCACGCGCGACATGACGCTGCGCAAGCTCGACAAGGTCAACTGGGACGCGGTGATCCGCACGAACCTCGATTCCGTGTTCAACATGACGAAGCCGGTCTGCGACGGCATGGTCGAGCGCGGCTGGGGCCGCATCGTCAACATCTCGTCGGTGAACGGCTCGAAGGGCTCGGTCGGCCAGACCAACTACGCGGCCGCGAAAGCCGGCATGCACGGCTTCACGAAATCGCTCGCGCTCGAGGTCGCGCGCAAGGGCGTGACGGTGAACACGGTGTCGCCGGGCTACCTGGCGACGAAGATGGTCACTGCGATCCCGCAGGACATCCTTGACACGAAGATCCTCCCGCAGATCCCGGCGGGCCGGCTCGGCAAGCCCGAGGAAGTTGCGGCGCTGGTCGCTTACCTGTGCTCGGAGGAGGCCGGCTTCGTGACGGGCTCCAACATCGCGATCAACGGCGGTCAGCACATGCAGTGACGTGCGGCGGCCCGCACGGCGTTCGCGTCCGTGCGGGCCGCGTTCCCCCTATCCCGCGCCGGAGCGGCGGCAGGCGCGCCGCTTCGGCCTCGCATTCCGGAGAACGCATGGGCGACACCTGGATCGGACTGGTGATCGGCGGCTCGGCGCTGGCCATCGCACTGACGATGGCGATCTCGCTCTACTGGCTCGAGCGGCGCCGCGCGCGGCTGCTGCGGAACTTCGATCATCGCGATTGCCGGTTCGTCGCGTACGGCAAGTGTTTCGCGCGCAGGCCGGAAAGGTCGCTGTGCCGCATGCGCCGGGCGCGCTGACGGCAAAGCCGGTCGCGTCGCAAGCGGTGAACGATCGGCGAGCGGTTACGCCCCGAGCGCATGCAGTCGGCAATGCGCGCGGGATGCGCGATCAGTCGTTCCTTTCGCCCTTTCCAGCCGACTCGCCCGCGTCGTTCTTGTGGAAGATTCGCTTCGTCGTGCGCTTGGTGGCTTCCCAGCCTTCGCGCGACGCATGCGCGACGCCGTGCCCGACCGCCTTCGCGGCGCTTGCGGTCGCGTGGCCGAAGCTGCGTGCGGCCTCGCCGGTCTTGTGCGCGGCTTCCTTCGAATCGCGCTTGATGTCCTGCTTCACTTCCGACATGTCCGCGTGTGCGAGCGGGCTGAGCAGCGCCAGAACGAGCGCTGCGCCAATGAACTGACGAACTTTCACGACCGGTTTCCTTGAGGTAAGCCTCGTCATCGAGGATTCGTGTTGCCGGCAGGCGCCGGTTGAAGCGCGCCGGCGGCCGATGCGTCGAGCATCACCGCCGCGCGGCCGGACAGCAGCACGCGCTCGCCGCAGCGCAGCGCGAAGCCGTACAGCACCGAGCGGCCGTCGCCGCTGACGCGTTGCGCGTCGACGGTGAGCGGCGCTTCGAACGTGTCGAGCCGGTCGACGAACGCGTCGACGTTGCGCACGCTCGCGAGATAGCCGACGCGCGGACGCGCTTCGTGCGCGCCGAGCAGCACGCCGTGCACGGCCATCGCCTGCGCCGCATATTCGATGCCGCAAACCGACGCGAGCCGCCCGTGCGCGCGCAGCGGGTTGTGCGGATCGCGGTGGCTCGTCGCGGTGCAGCGGATTCGTTCGGCATCCCATGCATCGACCGAATCGAGCACGCACATCGCGCCGGCATGCGGAATGTGCGCGGCAATCCACGCATGGTCGAGCGGCGGGGGCAATCCGACCGGTGCGGTCATCGCGCGCGCTCCGCACAGGATTCGGAGATCGCGACGTCGACTTGCACGCGCGTATCGTCCAGGTAGTCGAGCACGACGCGCGTCGAGCACCGCGCGGCGAGCGCATCGAGCAGCGGCAGCGCGCGGGCGGCCGGATTGCCGGCCCGCAGCGCGTCGAGTCCGGCATGCGCGAGCGTCGTCGCGGGCGCATCGGTGAGCTGCACGTCGATGCGGGCGAGCGCGCGTTCGCTCGCTTCCGGCGCGAACACGAGCGCGACGCCGAATGCGTCGCCGATCGGCCGCACCGTGCGCAGCGGTTCCGGATAATCGGTGTCGTACGCGATCAGCAGGCTCGGCACACGATCGACGACGACCTGGCACAGGCTGTCGAGCAGGCCGGCGGCAAAGCTGCCGTCGTGCGCGCACAGCACGTTCGACGTCGCCGTCGCGCGGGTCGCGATGCTCCAGTAGCCGGCCGGCGCGTTGTGCACCGAATTGTGGAAGCGGGTCGGCGACAGCTGGCGATCGTCGTCGGCCAGCGTTTCGCAGATCGCGTGGCAGTTCTGGCCGTCGCCGCCGGACGCGCTGAACACGGTCGCGAGCGTCGCGGCGTCGCGGCCGCTCGCGGCCACCGCTTCGTGGCCGACCGCGAGCGCGGTGCGCACGACCGGGCCCGTGCGGCGCCGTTCGGCGGACGGCAGCCCGGCCGGCGGCGGCAGCTCGGTGCGGGCAGGCACGTAGGGCGCGCGGCCCGCGAGCACGTCGGCCGCGTGCGGCCAGTCGTTCAATCCCGGCCCGACGAGGCCGATGCTTTCGATGAAGGCGGTGAGCGTCATGGCGGGCCTCAACGGCGAGCGCGACCGGCCGCATGCTGGGTGCGACCGAAGATCAGGCTGCAATTCGTGCCGCCGAAGCCGAACGAATTGGAGAGGACGGCGCGCACGCGCGTGTCGCGGCTCGCGAGCACGTAATCGGCTGCGAGCGCCGGGTCGGGCTGCGTCGTGTTGACGCCGGCCGGCACGAACTGCTCGCGCAGCGCGAGCGCCGCGACGATCGCCTCCAGCGCGCCGGCCGCGCCGAGCGTGTGGCCGGTCGCGCCCTTCGTCGAACTGCACGGCGTGCGGGCGAACAGCGCGCCGAGCGCGCGGCTTTCCGCCGCATCGTTGCTCGGCGTCGCGGTGCCGTGCAGGTTCACGTAGTCGATGTCGTGCGCGCCGAGGCTGGCGGAAGCGAGCGCCTGCTCGATCGCCGCGCGCGCGCCGAGCCCTTCAGGATGCGGCGACGACATGTGGTGCGCGTCGCTCGATTCGCCGATGCCGAGCAGCAGGATCGCGTCGCCGTCGAGCGCGGCGGGCGCGGCAGGGACGCGTTCGACGAGCGCGAACGCGGCGGCTTCGCCGATCGAGATGCCGTCGCGCGCGACGTCGAACGGCCGGCACGGCTCGCGCGACAGCAGTTCGAGCGAGTTGAAGCCGTACAGCGTGGTCAGGCACAGCGAATCGACGCCGCCGACGACGGCCGCGTCGATCAGCCCGGCCTCGATCATGCGGCGCGCGGAGCCGAACACCTTCGCACCCGACGAGCACGCAGACGAGATCGCCATCGCCGGTCCGCGCAGCGCGAAATACGCGCGCACGAACGCGGCCGGCGAATACGGGTTGTGCGTGTGCGCGTAGCGGAAATCGGCCGGCAGCGCGCCGCCGGCCGGGTCGCGGCGCTGATACGCGCGTTCGGTTTCGAGGATGCCGGCCGTGCTCGTGCCGACGAACACGCCGACGCGTGCGGCGCCGTAGCGTGCGACCGCCGCCGCGACGCGCGCGTCGAAGCCGTCCTGCGTCAGGCCGAGTTGCGCGAGGCGGTTGTTGCGGCATTCGAAGTCGGCGAGATCGGCGCGCACGGGCTGCTCATCGACGCCGTCCACCGCGCCGATCCACGTGTCGAGATCCGCACGCTCGAAATTGCACGGCACGAGCCCGCCGCGGGCGTCGCGCAACGCATCGAGGGTCGCGTCGAGGCCGCGGCCGATGCAGCTGGTGGCGGTGAAGTGCGAGAGCAGGAGAGGGTTCACGAGGGTCGCATCCGGTGGCCGGAACGGGCGCTGCAGCAGGGCTGGCACGCGCGCCGTTCGAGGTCAGATTTTATCAAATGGGGGTGCCGGGACGCCCGGCTGGCCGGGTGGTTCGGGCGCCAGCGCCGCGCGCAGCGTGGTCCAGTGCAGCTGCGCGTCGGCGGCTGCGCGCAGCACCGCGGGCAGCACGTCGAGCACGACCGGTTCGCCGCGCGCATCGCGCGCCGCGTGACCATCGTGCACGAGCAGGATGTCGCGCGCGTCGAGCCCGTGCAGCAGGCGGCGCGTAACGGTCGCGGCGTCGTGCGCCCGCGTGTCGAAGCCGCGCCGCGTCCAGCTCGCCAGTTGCAGGCCGAATTCGCACAGCACCGGTTCGAGAAACGGATTGCGCAGGCCGGCCGGCGCGCGGAAGAACAGCGGGCGCGTGCCGGCGAGGTCGGTCAGCGTCTGCTGCGCGGCCGCGATCTCGCGGCGCAGCGCGGCCGGCCCCGACAGCGAGAACGTATGGCGGTGCCGCTGGCTGTGGTTCTCGACCGCATGGCCGCGCGCGACGATCGCCTCGATCCAGTGAGGATGGCGGCGCGCGAGATCGCCGATGCAGAAGAACGTCGCACGCGCGTCGTAACGGTCGAGCAGGTCGAGCACGCGCGGCGTGACGTCCGGGTCCGGGCCGTCGTCGATCGTCAGCGCGATGCGGCGGCCCGCGCCGGCCGGCAGGCGTGTCCAGTTCGGGCCGAGCAGCGTGCTGCGCGGCCACAGGCCGGCCGCGGTCAGCGCGAGATGCGACGCGACCACGCCGCCGACGGCCCACGGCCACGTGGCCGGTTGCGCGATCGCGGCCGCGGCCGCGCCCGCGTGCAATGCGGCGGCGCCGGCGATCAGCGGCGTGGGTTTCCAGCGCCGTGCGTCGCCGACATCGCGCGGCGGAATGAGCGGTGGCACGTTCATGCGCGGCCTCCTCGTTCACGATTGCCGAGCGCCGCCGTGCCCGCTGCGCGCGGCGCGAGAATCGCCGCGAACGCGAGCGCGAGCATCGCGCCGGGGCCGACGGTCAGCCCGAAGGTTTCGAGCAGCGGCACGCGCGACAGCGCGAGCAGCCCGAAGCCGGCGACCGTCGCGAGGTTCGCGATCAGGAGCGACACGAGCGTGTACGGCGTGACGGGCTGCGCGTCGTCGCGCCGGCAGAAGAACAGCGCGTAATTCGAGCCGACCGCGACGATCAGCAGCATCCCGACGAGGTGCAGGATCGTCAGTGGCACGCCGGCGAGCGCGAAGCCGGCCGTCACGACCAGCACGGCCGCGACGAGCGGGGCGAGTGCGCGGGCGGCGCGGCGCGGCGAGCGCAGCGCGATCAGCAGCAGCATGGCGATCGCGGCGAATCCTGCGAGCGACAGCCGGATGTCCTCGTGCACGTAGCTCACGTACAGGCGATCGGCTTCGGCCTTCATGTCGACGAATAGCGCATCGGGCACGCCCGCGCGCGCGACGGCGGCGCGAATCGGCGCGGCGTCGAGGCTCGATGTGGGCTGCTTCGCGCGCGTAGCGTCCGGCGCCCGCAGCGGCAGCATCGCGTTCCAGCGACCGTCGCGCTCGGTCAGCAGGGCATCGACGGCGAGCGCCATCGACGTGCCGCGCAGGTCCGCGCGCGTGAGCAGCGGCGCGTGGCGCGCGGCATCGACGTCGGCGAGGAACGGCGCGAACAGGTCGGGCTTTACCGCGATCGGCTGGTGCGCGACGGCCGAGCGCATCCGTGCGGCGAGCGCGTCCGCATCGGGCAGGCTCGCCTGGCGCGCGCGCTGCGCGACATCGCTCGGCAGGTAGCGTGCGGGGTTTTCGAAACCGCCGAGCGCGCCCCGGTCGACGAGCGGCTGCAACTGCGCGGCGACTTTTTCTGCACCTTCGAGCGCGGCCTGTTCGGTCGGCGCGGCGATCACGACGAGGTAGCGCACGTCGGGTGCGCCGACATCGGCGCGCAGCCGCGCGTCGAGCGCCTGCGCCGGCGCGGGCACCGGGCTGAGCGCGGCGAGCTCGCGGCTCCACAGGCCGTCGCGATGCAGCGCGAGCGTCGCGCACGCGGCGACCACGAGCACCGCGAGCGGCCAGCGCAGCCGCGGCGCGGCGCCGGCCGCGCGCGCGAGCACGGCGCCGACGCGCGAGACGTCGCGGATCGCGACACGCTCGCCGCGCAGGTGCGGCAGTACGAAGCGCGTGACGAGCGCGGCGGCCGTCAGCCCGACGATCGAATAGAGCCCGAGTTGCACGAGGCCCGGGAAGCCGGAGAACAGCATCGACGCGAAGCCGCACACGGACGTCAGCATGCCGAGCCGGATCGTCGGCCAGTACGCGGCGACCCATGCGCGCGTCGCGTCGGCCGGGCGCGCGGCGCCGCGCGTGCCGGCCCGCGCCGATTGCACGAACAGGTAGATCGAATAGTCGACGGCTTCGCCGAGCAGCGTCGTCCCGAACCCGAGCGTCAGCCCGTGGACGGTGCCGAACGCGACGCCGACCGCCGCGATCCCGGCCGCGACGCCGGTCAGCACCGGCAGCAGGCCGAGCGCGAGCGTGCGCGGCGAACGGTACAGCGTGAGCAGCAGCGCGACGATCAGCACGATGCTCGCCGCCGACAACCGTTCGACGTCGTGCCGGATCGTGTCGCGCGTGTCGACCGAGAACACGCCGGGGCCCGCCATCGCGAGCGTCGCGGCGTGCGCGTTCGGCACGGCCTGCGTCGCGGCCGCGAACGCGCGGCGCACGGCGTCGATCGCGCGGGCCTGCGCGTCGGTATCGGAGCCGGCGGCGGCCGTCTGCACGACCAGCACCGCGCGTGTGCCGTCGCGCGACGCCCACACGCCGTCGCGGCTCGCCGGTTCGGCCGCGCTGTCGAGCCCGTCGACGAGCGCGGCGACTTCGCCGGTCGGGTCGCGCGGCAGCATCGCCTTCGCGACGAGGCCGGCCGACGAACCCAGCAGATCGAGGCTGTCGCCGAGCGCCTGGTGCAGGCCGTCGGCGCTGAAGCGCTGCGGCGTGACGGCCGGGCTCAGCAGATAGCGATGGTCGAAGATGAATTGCCGGTCGCGCGCGTCGTTCGCGGCTTCGCCGTTGTGCACGGCCGCGAACTGCGGATCGGTGCGCAGCGTGCCGGCCACACGCCGCGACAGCGCGGCGCGCGTGCGCGCGTCGCCGCCGTCGATCGCGACGAGGATCAGGCGCGACACGATGCCGTCGCGCAACTGGTCGACGAGCACGCGTTGCCCGGCGCTCGGCGCATTCGGCAGGAACGCGGACAGGTCGGCCGTGAAGTGCGCGCGCCCGATCGCGATGCCGCACGCGACGAGCGCGAGCAGCCATACGAGCACCGCGCGCTGCCGCCATGCGGGCACGCGGCGGGCGATGGGGGACGGGCGCGTACGATCGTCCATCAGTTCGCGTCCGCCGCGACGGGTTGCAGGCGCATCACCGAACGATCGCCGTCGGCCTGCCGGATCGCGACGCTGCGCAACACGTCGCGCGTGCCGTCGAGCGTGATCGTGCTGACGACCTTCAGCATCCGCGAATCGAGCGGCGTGAGCGTCAGCGTCCAGTCGTCGCCGCGTCCGGACAGCGCGACCTTGTACACCTGTTCGAGCGCGAAGCGGTTGCCGGCCAGCGTCGCGCGGATGCTGTCGATGAACGCGCCGAGTTCCGGATAGCGCGCGAGCGCAAGCGTGTACTTGCGGTTGTTGCGTTCGACGGTGAGCATGTCGCCGTCGACGACGAGGTGTTCGGGCTTCGGGCTCAGCGTGTGCTTTTCCAGATGGTCGGGTGCGACGAACATCAGTTCACCCGACGATTCGATCGGCTGCGCGGCGATCGACAGGGTCTTCGTCTCGGTGAAGGTCGCGCGGCCCGACTTGTGCTGCGCGAGCGTCGACATCAGCCGGTCGAGGGTCCACGCCGAGCCGGCATCGGCTGCGTGTGCGGGCATGGCCAGCACGATCGCGGTGGCCGTGGCGGCGAGCACGCGCGCCACGCGGACGATGCGGTGCGACGAGAACGGGAACGGGCGGCGGCGAACGGCGGTCATGCGTCGGAATCCCTCGTGGCGGGCAGGTCGGCGCCGGCGTGCACCGTCTCGCGGCGCGCAGCCGCGGCATCGCCGCCCTTCCAGAAATCGAAATAGTTGAACCAGTTGTACGGCGCCGCGCGGCAGTACTTGTCGAGCAGCGCGACGTAGCGCGCGAGCGCCGCATCGACCGCCGCCGTGCGCGTATCGCGCCGCACGTCGGAGAAATCGGCGAGCGTTTCGAAGTGCACATCGTAGCGGTTGCCGTCGCGATAGAGGCCCGTCATGAAGATCACCGGGCGCTTCAGCATCGCGGCCATGTAAAGCGGCCCGAGCGGAAACGCGGCCGGTGCGCCGAGCAGCGTCACGCGCCGCAGCGACGCGGCCGCGTCGTCGAGCAGCGTGCGATCGGCGAGCATGCCGACCATGCAGTTCGCGTCGAGGCGCTCGCGCACCTTCAGCATCGAGTCGACCTGCCCGAGCGGAATCACCTCCGGCTGCGCGGCCGGATTCACCGCGGCGAGCGTCGCATTGATCTTGCGCGCGTTCTGCTCGTACATCGTGACGGCCACGCGCAGGTCCGGACGCGTGCGGCCGATCGCGCG
Organism: Burkholderia sola; assembly: GCF_905400185.1. Taxonomy (NCBI): domain Bacteria; kingdom Pseudomonadati; phylum Pseudomonadota; class Betaproteobacteria; order Burkholderiales; family Burkholderiaceae; genus Burkholderia; species Burkholderia sola. The sequence continues at coordinate 3,116,934 of NZ_FR989675.1, read as the reverse complement.
CACGACCTCGAAGCTGCCGAGGTGCGCGCCCATCAGGAACGCGCCGCGCCCATCCGCGAGCGCGGCGTCGACGAGCGTTTCGCCGTGCAGCCGGATGTCGAACAGGTCGAAGCGCCCGTTCATCAGGTAGACGCGATCGTGAATCGTCGCCGCGAACGTGAACACGTGCCGGTACACGTCGCGCCAGCGCGCGGGGCGGCCGAGCACGCGGCGCAGGTAGTCGCGCGACGCCGCGCACGCGGCCGGCGAGAACAGCACGAAATACGTCGCGATCAGGTGCAGCACGATGCGCGCGCGCTGTCGGCCGAAGCGCAGCGAGATCCACGTCATCGCGCGCAGCAGGCTCGCATTGCTGCGCTCCTGGCGCTCGGCCCATGCGGTGCGCTTCATCGCTGCGCGCCGTCCTGCGCGGCCGGCGGTGCGGACAGCACGCCGGTCGCGACCTCGCGCGACCCGGCGCGCACCGTGAAGCGGATCGCGCCGCTGGCCGCGGCGTCGTACGCGAGCGCGAGCGGTTCGCCGGGCGCGACCGGGCTCAGGAATTTCGCGGACCCGAGCCGCCACGTGTGCAGCGGACGGTTCAGCGCCGCACCGATCGTATGGATCGCGTGATCGAGCAGCACGACGCCCGGCACGACCGGATGGCCGGGGAAGTGGCCGGGCAGCGCGGGATGGTCGGCGGCGATCGTGAACGCGAGCGCGGGTGGGCCGGCCGGGTCGTGCTCGGCCGGCGGCGCGGCCGTCGCGCGTGCATGTTGCGCGACGAGCGCGGCCAGCACGTCGCGCGGCAGCTTGCCCGTTTCGTTGCGCGGCAGCGCATCGACGAACACGAGCGGGCGCGGCATGAACGCGGGATCGATCCGCTCGCGCAGCGCGCGCTGCAGATCGGCGGGCGCGAGCGTCGGCGCGACGACGAGCGCGACGAGCCGCGTGACCGGTTCGAGCGCCGTGTCCCCGTGCACCGGCGCCGCTTCGTCGGGCATGAAGAACACGCCGTCGACCACTTGCGGGATCGCGTTGAGCTGATGGTTCAGGTACGCGAGCGACGTGCGCTTGCCGGCGATGTTGACGAGGTCGGCCTTGCGGCCGTGCAGCAGGAACCGGCCGTCGCCGAGCAGTTCGAGCGCATCGCCCATCGGCACCGGCGCCTCGACGTGGCCGCCCGATACCCACACGGTCGGCCCGCTGTCGTCGCCGCCCGGTGCGTCGCGCGCGTCGAGCCGGATGTCCGGGAACAGTTCCCACGCCGCGCCTTGCGACGTGCGACGGGTCGCGATCTGGCCGGTCTCGGTGCTGCCGTAGATCTCGACGAGCGGCGCGCCGAGCGCGGCCTCGGCCTCGCACGCGAGCTTTTCCGACAGCGGCGCGGTGGCCGACAGCACGAGCGCCGCGCGCGGCAGCGCATGGCCGGCCGACAGCAGCGCACGCAGGTGGATCGGCGACGTGACGAGCACGCGCGGCTGCGGGATCGCGTCGAGTTCGTCGCGAATGTCGCTCGGGTAGAACGGCTGGCGGTTGCTGAGCGCGAGGCCGCCGAGCAGCGCGAGCAGCACCGTCGACTCGAAGCCGTACATGTGCTGCGCGGGCACCGTGCCGATCAGCGTGGCCGCGCGGCCGTCGAGCAGGCCGAGGCGATCGGCCGCCGCGCGCACGCAGCCGACCAGGAAGCCCCAGGTCTTGCGGTGCGGCACCGGCTCGCCGGTCGAGCCGGACGTGAACACATAGGCCATGATCCGCGCCGCATCGATCTGCGGGACGGCGAACGGCGCGTCGCTCGCCGGTTCGCCGGGCGCGGCGTCGGGATACGCGAAGCGCGGCAGGTCGATCGTGCAATCGGGCGCGTCGTGCAGGCAGAACGCGTCGGGTGCGAACGACGCGAGCTGGCGAACCATTTCCGGCGTGTGCGTCGACGGCAGCAGGCTGATCCTGCCGGCGACGAGCGCCGCGCACAGGCTGACCGCGAAGCGATAGCGGTCGCGGCACACGTTGAACACGTGGCCGCCGGCGGGCAGCGCGGCGGCCACGCGCGCGACGTCGGCGACGAACGCGCGCACGGTGACGGGCGCGCCGTCGCGCCAGGCGATCGTCTGGTCCGGCGAGGAATGGAATACCAGCGGGTGAGTCGGCATAAATCGGTCAAGACGGAAACGAAGGCCGGCGCGGCCGCGGGGCCGCGCCGGTCATGAATTCATCGCGAGCCCTGCGATGCGTGGGTCGACGCGCGATACGCGCGCACCGCGTCGACCATCCGCGGCCGCGGCTCGTGCGGCAGCGCGAAACGCCGGCACGCATGCTCGGCCGCGAACATCACGGCGACGAGCGGCAGCGACAGATAGTTCGCGAAGGTCGACCACGTGACGATCGACGCGGTCGCGAACAGCAGTGTCGACACGGCGGCGATCGCGACGAAGAACAGCGTCCACGCGAGCGTGATCCGCCGCGTGTAGCGCGCGACGGCCGGCGTGACCGTGCCGTGGATCATCGCCGCGAAGCGCGTGCACAGCGGCACCTCGCCGGCCACGAGGGTGCGGCCGAACAGCAGCGCCATCGCGACGTTGAAGCTCGCGTGCTCCAGATACAGGCCCCATTCGAAGTGCCGCGCGAGCGGCGCGCGCGCGGCCCACAGCGCGGCGGCAACCAGCAGCCAGGCCGGCACGAACCACGCGCGCCGTGGCGAGCGCAGCGCCGCGCCCAGCGCGAGCAGCAGCGGCGGCACGAGCGCCATCGCGAGACCGAAGCCGTGCGCGCCGGGTGTCGCGCTCGCGTAGTGCGCGCCGGCCTGGTAGGCGGCCACGGCGCCGACTGCGGCGACACCGCGCACGACGGCCAGCAGCCGGCTCATCGGCGGCCTCCGGGCGCGCGGCGCGCGCGGCGGTCGGCGGCCGGGCTGCAGCGGCTGACGGGCGGGCGAACCGGAACGGCGCGCAAGGGCGGATGCGGCATGACTGGAAACATCGGGCGGATCGTGGACGGACGCGGGGCGGGCCGTCAAACATCATATGAATGGTGGCCGGGACGCGGGTCCGGGCCGCTGGTCGGGCACGCTCATTTTAGGGCCGCTGCCGCGCGGGTTCGGGGCGGCGGCGACCGGGTTTTGTAACGGATTGTATGGCACCGGACGAACGATTTCGCGGGGTCGGTCCATTTCCATCCAAAGCGGCTCAAGCGTCTCGTGCGTTCGCGCCCGAAACGGGCCGCGGCGATGGCTCGCCAGTCTTGTAACCATTCGCGGTATACGACCCGATACCCTTCCTCTAGAATCCGCGTAACTTTTACAAACGATCCCCAACGACGCAGGCGGGGAAGCCGGCAGACGCCGGAGGGACGGAGATTTCGCACGCGCCGGGCGTGCCCGACGGTTGCCGTTTCCGTGCACCTCCCGCTGCCATGGGCCGCCTGCACGCACCCATGATGAACGCACTGGAACAAGAGCTCGCCACGCTGATCATCGGCGAATTGAATCTCGACGACGTCCCGCTCGACACAGTGACGGCCGACATGCCGCTGTATGGCGAAGGTTTCGGGCTCGACTCCATCGACATCCTGGAAATCGCGCTGCTGATTTCGAAGAAATACGGCTTCGAACTGCGCTCGGACAATCCGGACAACCAAAAGATCTTTGCGACGCTCGGTGCGCTGGCGGCCTACGTCGCCGCGCATCGCACGAAGTGACGACGGCGCTCGACGGACGACGCGGCCGCGTCGATCGAGGTGACAACGCGATGAACGGAGCCATTCGATGCGGGCGCTCGTGACGGGCGGCAGCGGCGCACTCGGGCAGGCAATCTGCACGGCGCTCGCGCAGGCCGGCCATGAAGTGTGGGTGCAGGCGAACCGCCATCTCGCGCAGGCGGAGGCCGTCGCGCAGCAGATCGTCGCGGCCGGTGGCGCCGCGCACGCGATCGCGTTCGACGTGACCGATGCCGATGCGACGCTCGCCGCGCTGCAGCCGTTCATCGACGATGCGCCGGTGCAGATCCTCGTCAACAACGCGGGCATTCACGACGACGCGCCGATGGCCGGCATGTCGCGCCGGCAATGGCACAGCGTGATCGACGTGACGCTCAACGGCTTTTTCAACGTCACGCAGCCGCTGCTGCTGCCGATGATCCGTACGCGGCGCGGCCGAATCGTCAACATCGCGTCGGTGGCCGGCGTGACCGGCAATCGCGGGCAGGCCAACTACGCGGCCGCGAAGGCGGGGCTGATCGGCGCGACGAAGTCGCTGTCGCTGGAGCTCGCGTCGCGTGGCATTACCGTGAACGCGGTGGCGCCCGGCATCATCGCGTCGCCGATGGCCGAGCACGCGTTTCCCACCGAACGCATCAAGCAGCTCGTGCCCGCGCAGCGCGCGGGCCGGCCCGACGAAGTCGCGGCGATGGTCGCGTACCTGGTGTCCGACGCCGCGGCCTATGTGACGGGGCAGGTGTTGTCGGTCAACGGCGGGCTCGCGTGACGAAGCGCGCCGCGTTGGCCTGACGTAACGCAACGCGGTGCAGTGCCGCGTGGTCGCGCGGCCTGCGCCGCATAGTGAGGAAATCGAAGTGTCCGTGCATCCAGCCCACGCCGAACGGCGCCCAAGTTCGCCGTTGCCCGTCGCCCCGGCGTTCGCGCACGTCGGCGGCCGCGCACTGCGGCTCGTCCAGATGAGCGATGCGCGGCTCGTCGCGCTGCTGCACGACGCGCGCAGCCGGGGCGACGGACTCGATCGCGTGTTTCCCGGCGCGCTGGGTGCGGTGTGCATCGGCGCACCGGGCGCGCAGCACGCGTCGCGCGCGCAGGCGCTGGCGCGGATGCTGACCGATGCCGCGCCCGACCTGCCGGTCGCCCCGGTGCAGATGACGCTGCTCGGTGCCGAAGCCGCACCGGGCGATGCCGTCTGCGAACTGTGGCAATGCGATGCGCACGACCTGCGCAGCGAACGGCGCGGTGCGCTGCACTACCGCTACAGCGAAACGGCGGGGCTCGTGTTCGGCAGCCTCGTCGTGCACGAGACGGACGCGGCGTACGACGCGCCGCACGACGGCGGCACGCCGCTCGAACGCGCGACATTCGACGCGTACCGCGCGCTGTTCGACCTGCTCGATACGCTCGGCACGCCGCATCCGCTGCGGATCTGGAACACCGTGCCGGCGATCAACGCGGTGCAGCGCGGGATCGAGCGCTATCGTCAGTTCAATATCGGTCGTCAGCGTGCGTTCGATGCGTGCCGACGCGCGCTCACGGGCAGCGTGCCGGCCGCGTGCGCGCTCGGTTCGGTCATGCCGGTCGCGGGCGAAGCATCGCCGGCCGCGCCGCTCGCGATTCATTTCCTCGCGAGCCGCACGCCGTCCGATTCCATCGAGAATCCGCGTCAGGTCAGCGCGTATCACTATCCGGCGCAGTACGGCCCGCGTGCGCCGACGTTCGCGCGCGCGGCCGCGTGGGCCGCCGACCATGCGGCGCCGGTGCTGTTCGTCTCGGGCACCGCGAGCATCGTCGGGCACCGTACCGTGCATCGCGGCGACGTCGTCGCGCAGACGCGCGAGACGGTCGCGAATCTCGCGGCCGTGCTCGAGCAGGCCGCGCGGCAGGGGCACGGCCCGTTCTCGCTCGCCGACCTGAACTATCGCGTCTACGTGCGCGACGCCGGCGACACCGCGGCGCTGGCCGCGATCGATCGCGTGCTGCGCGACACGGCCGGTCCTCACGTTCGGCCGCTGTTCGTGCATGCGGACGTGTGTCGCGACGACCTGCTGGTCGAGATCGAGGCCAGCGCCGGTCATGCGATGGAGTGGCTGTCATGAAGCGCGAGCGCCTCGCGATCGGGCAGCCGGCCGGGCCTGCGGCCGGCGTCGACGACGCGTGCCGGCGTTCGTCGGCAAGTCATACACTTTTGTCAGGCTCCCCGTCTTCCCCATCGGCTGTTCCCATGTCCAAGCTGCACGCGTCGTCCACCCATCTCGTCCTGATTCCGAGCTACAACCCGGGCGCCAAGGTCGACACGACCGTGCGCAATGCCCGCGCGCAATGGAATCCGGTGTGGGTCGTCGTCGACGGCAGCACCGACGGCAGCGCCGAACGGCTGCAGGCGATGGCCGGGCGCGATCCCGGCCTGCGCGTGATCGTGCTGCCGGAGAATCGCGGCAAGGGCGCCGCGGTGCTCGCGGGGCTCGACGCGGCGGCCGCGAGCGGCTTCACGCACGTGCTGACGATGGATTCCGACGGCCAGCATCCGGCCGACCTGATTCCCGCGTTCATGGCGGCGTCGCAGGCCGCTCCCGACGCGATGGTGCTCGGCGTGCCGAAGTTCGACGCCAGCGCGCCGCAGTTGCGCGTGCAGGGGCGCCGGCTGTCGAACGCGTGGGCCGACCTCGAGACGCTGTGGGCCGGGATCGGCGATTCGCTGTACGGCTTCCGCGTGTATCCGGTCGCCCCGCTGGCGGCGATCATGCGGCGCCAGCCGTGGATGCGCGGCTTCGACTTCGATCCCGAAGCGGCCGTGCGGCTGTGCTGGGCCGGCGTGCGCCCGATCCGCATCGACGCGCCGGTGCGCTATTTCGGCCGCCACGAAGGCGGCGTGTCGCATTTTCACTACGGCCGTGACAACGCGCTGCTTGCGTGGATGCACCTGCGCCTGTTCGCCGGCTTCGCGATGCGGCTGCCGATGCTGGTCGCGCGCCGCCTGACGCGGCGCCGCGACCGGACGGCCTGAGCGAAGGCCGGTCCGCTTTCGTTGCCGGCCGCCACGCCGGGCGCGGCGATTGCCATGCTTTTCGTCGTCAATCCGGGGCTGGATCGCCGCGTCATGTCAATCTGCTGAGTAATGAGCGTGTCATCCGATGTAAACAACTGGTAATTTTCTGCCGGATTATGCAAAATCGCCGCTCCCAAATACAACTATCGAGGGATTCCGGGATGCAACTCAAGAAAGCGGTGGCGGCGTGTGGCGTGGCGTTTCTGTTGAGCGCGTGCGGCGGGGTGCAGAGCCTTGACGCGAACAGCCTGACGTCGGCGGGGACCAACCTGTACAAGGCGGCGACGCTGTCGGACAGCGACATCGCCGCGCTGTCGAACGAGTCGTGCAAGTCGAGCGACGCCGAATCGAAGATCGCCGCGCCGAACAGCGCGTACGCGAAGCGCCTGACGAAGGTGATGAAGGGCTTCGGCGACATGACGCTGAACGGCCAGAAGATCAACTACAAGGTCTACATGACCAAGGACGTCAACGCGTGGGCGATGGGCAACGGTTGCGTGCGCGTGTACAGCGGCCTGATGGACATGATGAACGACGACGAGCTGCGCGGCGTGATCGGCCATGAAATGGGCCACGTCGCACTCGGTCACTCGAAGAAGGCGATGCAGACGGCGTACGCGGTGAGCGCAGCGCGCACCGCGGCCGGCGCGGCATCGCCGGGCGTGGCGGCGCTGACGAGCTCGCAACTCGGCGACATCACCGAGAAGTTCATCAACGCGCAGTTCTCGCAGACGCAGGAAAGCGCGGCCGACGACTACTCGTTCGACCTGATGAAGCAGAAGAGCATGAACCAGAAGGGTCTCGTCACCGCGTTCCAGAAGCTCGCGCAGCTGGACGGCGGCAAGAGCTCGATGATGAGCTCGCACCCGTCGTCGTCGAGCCGTGCGCAGCACATCCAGGATCGCATCGCGAAGGGCAGCTGATCGCACGACGAATCGCCGGCCGTCCGCGCCGGCGATCGGCAAGCGACATGAAAAACCCCACGCCCGTTGTTCGGGCGTGGGGTTTTGTCTTTGGGGCCTGCCTGCGCGCCGCTTACGGCACCATCCCCGGCAGCACGTACGCCTGCACGAGCGTGATCAGCCCGACGATCACCGCGAACAGCAGGCTGTGCCGCACCGTGAAGCGGAACAGCTCCGATTCCTTGCCGACGAGGCCCGTCGCCGCGCACGCGACCGCGATCGATTGCGGCGAGATCATCTTCGCGGTCACGCCGCCCGTCGTGTTCGCGGCGACCGCGAGCGTTTCGGGCACGCCGAGCTGATGCGCGGTGGCCTGCTGCAGCGAGCAGAACAGCGCGTTCGACGACGTGTCCGAGCCGGTCAGGAACACGCCGAGCCAGCCGAGGAACGGCGAGAAGAACGGGAACGCGCCGCCGGTCGCGGCCAGCATCAGCGCGAGCGTCGACGACATCCCCGAGTAGTTCGCGACGAACGCGAACGCGAGCACGAGGCCGATCGACAGGATCGGGCGCGTCAGTTCCTTCAGCGTCTCGCCGAACGTGACGAGCGCGTCGCGCGGCTTCATCCGCAACAGCGCCATCGAGATCAGCGCGGTCACGAGGATCGCGCTGCCGACCGCCGACACGAGATCGAGCTTCAGCACCGCGTCGAGCGCCTTCGGCGTCGCGGCGATCGGCGCGGTCTTCACGACGAGCTGGTCGAGCCCGGCCACGTGAAACTTCAGCACGGTCGACGCGAGCGCGCCGTGCGCGGCGAACAGCGCCTTGAACGGCGCGATGCTCCACACGGTGACGACGGCCGTCAGGATCAGGAACGGCGACCACGCGCGCACGGTTTGCGCGAGCGTGTACGGCGACGCCTGGCGGCTCGTGCCCGCTCCGTTGCCGCCCGCGCCGAATCCGGCGAGCGCCGCGCCGCCGCCGGACGCGACCATGCCGCCGGCCGTCTGCTTCGCGCTGCTCGGCTGCCAGACCTTCAGGAACGCGGCGAGCGACACGAGGCTGACGAGCGACGACGTGATGTCCGGCAGCTCGGGCCCGATGTGGTTCGACGTGAAGTACTGCGTGACCGCGAAGCTGCCGCCCGCGACGAGTGCGGCCGGCCACGTCTGCCGTACGCCGCGCAGCCCGTCCATCATGAACACGAGCCAGAACGGCACCGCGAGCGACAGCAGCGGCAGCTGACGGCCGGCCATCGCGCCGATGTGGAACGCGTCGATGCCCGTCACCTGCCCGGCGACGATGATCGGAATGCCCATCGCGCCGAACGCGACCGGCGCGGTGTTTGCAATCAGACACAGTCCGGCCGCATGCAGCGGCTTGAAGCCGAGGCCGACCAGCAGCGCGGCCGTGATCGCGACGGGCGCGCCGAAGCCGGCCGCGCCTTCGAGAAACGCACCGAACGAGAAGCCGATCAGCAGCATCTGCAGCCGCTGGTCGTCGGTGATCGACAGCACCGACGCGCGGATGACGTCGAACTGGCCGGTCTTCACGACGATCTTGTACAGGAACACCGCCGCGACGATGATCCACGCGATCGGCCACAGGCCGTACGCGAAGCCGAAGCCGGCCGCCGCGAGCGCCTGCGGCACGGGCATGCCGTACGCGACGATCGCGACGCCGAGCGCCAGCAGCAGCGTGATCGCGGCCGCGACGTGGCCCTTCATCCGCAACGCGGCGAGCGCGACGAAAAAGAAGATGATCGGAATCGCGGCGACGAGCGCCGACAGCCCGAGGCTGCCGAGCGGGGTGTAGATCTGGTGCCAAACCTGCATGGTTGTCTCCTCCATGGATTTATCGGGGTACGGGTTTGAAAGCGGATGCGCTATTCGGGCTGGCCGCGGGCGCGCAGCAGGTCGGACAGGCTGCGCGGCGCCGGTTCGAGTGGCGTGCGGTGCTGCGTCCAGCCCAGTTGTTTCGCGGGCGTGATCGCCCGCAGGCGCGTCGCGGCCCAGCGGAACGCGCGGTACGCGCGCGGATGCGCGAACGCGCCCGACCAGAAGCGCCACACGAGTTCTTCCGTGCGGTGGTAGTTCGCGCCCTGGCCGCGCAACGGATGCGCGACCGGTTCGTCGGGCTTGCGGTTCGCTTCGGTGCGCAGCCGCACGAGCAATTGCGGGATCGGGATGCGCACCGGGCACACCTCGCCGCATGCGCCGCACAGCGTCGATGCGGTCGGCAGGTCGGCCGTCGCGTCGAGGCCGAGCAGGTGTGGCGAGATGATCTTGCCGATCGGGCCCGGGTAGGTCGTGCCGTATGCGTGGCCGCCGATGCGCGTATAGACGGGGCAGTGATTCATGCACGCGCCGCAGCGGATGCATTGCAGCGTCGCGCGCAACTGTTCATCCGCGTACGCCTGCGTGCGGCCGTTGTCGAGCAGCACGAGATGCAGCTCGCGCGGGCCGTCGCGTTCGCCGTCGCGGCGCGGGCCCGAGATCAGGTTGAAGTAGGTCGTGATCGCCTGGCCGGTGGCCGAGCGCGTGAGCAGGCTCGACAGCGGCACGATGTGCTCGAGTTTCTCGACGACCTTCTCGATCCCCATGATCGCCACGTGCGTGTCGGGCACCGTCGTCGACAGGCGGCCGTTGCCTTCGTTCTCGACGAGCCACAGCGTGCCCGTGTCGGCCGCCGCGAAATTGACGCCGGACAGGCCGATGTCCGCTTCCGCGAACGCGCGGCGCAGCGCGCGCCGGCCGGTCTGGATCAGCTCGTCGACGTCTTCCGTGTAGCGCGCGCCGGGGAGGTGCGCCTCGAACAGTTCGGCGATGTCGCCGCGGGTCTTGTGGATCGCCGGCATCACGATGTGCGACGGCTTCTCGCCCGCGAGCTGCACGATGAATTCGCCCATGTCGGATTCGATGCAGTCGACCCCGTGCTCCGCGAGGTAATGATTCAGCTCGATTTCCTCGCTCGCCATCGACTTGCCCTTGATCACGCGGCGCGCCTTCTTCGCCTGCGCGATGCCGAGCACGATCGCGTTCGCATCGGCGGCCGTCTCGGCCCAGTGCACGTGCACGCCGGCTGCGGCGAGCTTCGTCTCCAGCCGTTCGAGCAGCGCGGGCAGTTGCGCGAGCGCGTGCTGCCGGACGGCTTCGCCGAGATCGCGCAGCTGCTGCAGCTCGGTGTCGTCGGGGAATTGCGTCGCGCGCTTGCCCTGCAGGAAGTCCATCGCGCCGCGAAAGCTCCGGCGCAGCGCCGGATCGTCGAGCGCGGCGCGCGCACGGGTCTTGAAGTCGCCGGGGGCGACGAATTGCAGCGGGTGGTCGCTCATCGCGGCAGGTCCTCGCAAGCGGGGGCGGCCGGCGGCGCGGCCGAATCGGTGACGATCACGACCCACAGGCGGCGCGGGCCGTGCGCGCCATAGGCGAGCGTCTGCTGGATGTCGGACGTCTTCGACGGGCCCGATACCAGCACGAGGTTGGTCGGCATGCCGGCTGGCCAGCGCTCCGCGTGCACGGCGGCGTGCAGGTCCGCATGCAGTGTGTTCGCATGGACGAGCGCGACGTGCAGCGGCGGCACCAGCGACACCGTACGCGGCGTGCCGGCATCGGGCGCGAGCACCAGGGTGCCGGTCGCCGCGATGCCCGAGCGCGCGACGGTGAAGCCCGCGTCGATCGTGTCGAACAGTTCGGTTTTCCACGCGTCGATCGGCCGGTCGAACGGCACGGGCGCGACCGTCTCGGGCAGCGCGCGGGCAAGCGCCGCGGATTCGGCGCGGGCCGCGTCGAGCAGCAGGCGGCGCACGCCGGCGTCGGCCAGACGTGCGGCGAGCTGCGCGGGCCATGCGTCGGCGGTTGCGCACCAGACTTCGGCGTGCGACGCGGCAAGTGCCGTCTGCATCGCCCGCACGCGTGCATCGGCGGCGGGGCCGGCCGATGCACGGCGCGTGTCGTAATGCGCGTCGATGCGTGCATCGAGCGCCGGCGCGGCGTTCGTCGCGACGCCCGGTGCGGCGGCGCGCAGCCGCGCGAGGATCGCGTCGCGCGCGCTCATTTCGATGCTCCGCGCAGCGAGCCGGCGCCAGCCGTGCGGCGCCACAGGAAGCTCGCGAGATGTTCGACGGGCAGCGCCGCGCCGGCCTTGGCCGCGGCGTGGCCGATGTTCAGCAGGCAGCCGCAGTCGGCCGACACGAGCCGGTCGCAGCCGGTCGCGCACGCCGACGCGACCTTGTCGCGCACCATCGCGCCGGAGATGTCCGGATGCTTCAGCGAGAACGTGCCGCCGAAGCCGCAGCATTCGGATTCGCGTTCGTGTTCGATGCGCGTCACGCCCGGCAGCGCGTCGACGAGCGCGACGCCGTGCACGCGCGTGCCCATCTCGCGCCGTGCCGCGCACGACGTGTGCAGCACGACGCGTTCGTCGGGTCCGGCGTCGGCCATGACCGCGTCGAGCTGCACGTCGAGCACATGGATGAGGAATTCGGCGAGTTCGTAGGTCCGCTCCGCGATCGCGCGTGCTTTCGGGCCGTGAACGGGATCGTCGGCGAACAGCGCCGGCCAGTGGTGCCGGATCATGCCCGCGCACGAGCCGGATGGCACGATCACCGGCCACGGTTGCGCGAACAGGTCGAGCTGCGCGGCCGCGACGCGGCGCGCCTCGTCGGGATTGCCGCTGCTGTAGGCCGGCTGCCCGCAACAGCTCTGGCCGCGCGGATAGTGGACCGTCAGGCCCTCGCGTTCCAGCAGGCGGACCGCGTCGAGCCCCGCTTCGGGGACGAACAGGTCGACCAGGCAGGTCGCGAACAGATAGACGTGCGCGGGGGCGGTGGGGTACGGCCGTGGGTTCATGTCTCGCTCCAGAGGCGACGACCCGGCGTGCGGAGCGTCGATTTCGCTGCATAATTCCCCCGTCCGCGCCGCAGCTCAAATTGGTTGGGCCAATCGGGGCGGCATGCATTCCGCGGGGAGACGCGACGATGGCGGCGATGACGGCACGGGGCCGGACCGAAGTGGTGATGCGCAAGATCGAGACGGCACTGCTCGACGGCACGTGGCCGGCCGGCGCGCGGCTGCCGGCCGAGCGCGTGCTCGCGCAGCAGTACGGCGTCGCGCGCAATACGGTGCGCGAGGCGACCCAGCGGCTCGTCGCGCGCGGGCTGCTGCAGAGCCGGCGCGGCGCGGGCGTCTACGTGACCGACCAGTTGCGCGCCGGCATCGCGTCGCCGTGGGGCCAACTGGTCGCCGATCATCCGGCGCTGCGCGACGACATCCTCGAATTCCGCCGCGTGCTGGAAGGCGCGACCGCCTATTTCGCCGCGCTGCGCGCCGATGCGAACGACCGGCGCCGGATTCGCGCGCTGCTGCGCGAGCTCGAAACCGCGCACGCGAACGACGATGCGGCCGTCGAAGCCGCGACCGATGCGAAGCTGCACGAGGCGATCGCGCTCGCGTCGCACAACACGATGTTCCTGCACCTGCATACGAGCGTGATCGGAATGTTGCGCGAGCACATTTCGATCAACGTGGCCGGGATGACGACGGAGGACGAGCAGGCATCCGAGTTGCTGTTGTTGCAGCACCGGGTGGTGTGCGACGCGATTTGCGCGCACCGCCCCGAAGAGGCGCGCACCGCGATGCAGACGCATATCGACTACGTGCGCAGCCATTTCGAGCGCAGCGGCGATGCGTCATGAGATTGGTCGGACCAGCGGCTGCGATGGCCTGCGGGGCCGGCCCAATTGACCGGTTCGTCGGGCGCCCACTAGAATCGATCGCAACCCCTTGTCAGCCGCGCGCCGCGGCGATGACGTGCCCATTGATCCGACTGTCGAGGAAGCTTTCGTGCTCACGTCCCTGATCCGGCGCGCACCGGCCACGCCGTCGTGGCGCGCCGCATGCCGCCAGGCCCGCGCGCTGATCGTCTGCGCGCTGCTGCCGCTCGCCGCGTGCGCGACGCATCCGCCCGCCACCTCGCTCGATCGCCCCGTCTCGCACGCGTTGTCGGCCGATACCGCGACACCGTTGCACGCTGCGCTGGCCGCGCCGGAAGCCGCGCATCCGGGGCAGTCGGGCTTCCGGCTGCTGGCCGACGGCGCCACCGCGTTGCAGATGCGCATCGCGCTCGCGCGGGCGGCGACGAAGACGCTCGACATGCAGTACTACATCGCGACCGAGGATACGACCGGCAAGCTGCTGCTCGGCGCGGCGCTGTACGCGGCCGATCGCGGCGTGCGCGTGCGGATGCTGGTCGACGACCTGAACTTCGACGATATCGACCGCGTGATGGCTGCGCTCAATACGCACCAGAACATCGAGATCCGCGTGTTCAACCCGTTCGGCGCATCGCAGCGCGGCGTGGTCGAGCGCACGGCCAACTTCTTCACGCGGATCGACAGCTTCACGCGCCGGATGCACAACAAGGCGATGATCGCGGACAACCAGCTCGCGATCGTCGGCGGCCGCAATCTCGGCGACGAATACTTCAGTGCGAGCCCGACGCTCCAGTTCCGCGATCTCGACGTGCTGGCGGCCGGCCCCGTGACCCACGACATCTCGAAGAGCTTCGACGAATACTGGGCGAGCGCGAGCAGCTATCCGTTGCGGGTGCTCAATCATCAGAAGTTCGATCCGAAGGATCTCGACGCGATGCGCGACGAGTTGCGCGACCACTGGCGCAAGAATGCCGATCCGTACAACGCGAAGCCGCTGAACGCGACGCCGCTCGCACGGCAGATCGCACGCGACGAACTCGAACTCGTGTGGGCGCCGGCCGAATTCAAGGTCGATGCGCCGACCAAGGTCGCGCGGCCGACCGGCACCTACGTGAGCCCGCCGATGCAGCGCCTGGCGGAGCTGACGCGCGGCGCGCAGAAGGAATTCCTCGCGTTTTCGCCGTACTTCGTGCCGCACGACGCCGGCGTGAAGATCCTCGGCGATACGGCCGCGCGCGGCGTGCGCGTCGCGATCGTCACGAATTCGCTCGCGGCGACCGATGCGGTCGCGGTGCAGGCCGGCTATGCGCCGTACCGCGTGCCGCTGCTGCAGCGCGGCGTCGAGCTGTACGAATTCAAGTCGCAGCCCGACCAGCAGCCCGCGCGGCTGTTCGGGTCGCGCTCGCGTGCGAGCCTGCATGCGAAGGCGTACGTGATCGACCGGCAAATCCTCGTGATCGGCTCGCTGAACCTCGACCCGCGTTCCGCGTACCTGAACACCGAGCTCGCGCTCGTGATCCACAGCCCGGTGCTCGCGCAGCAGGCCGAGGCGATCTTCGCGCGCGTGACGCAGCCGGACGAAAGCTACCGCGTAACGCTCGCGAAGCGGACCGACGGCAGCCCGCCCGCGCTCGAATGGACGGGCACCGAAGGCGGCCAGACGACCACCTATCACGTCGACCCGCATGCGGGGCTGCTGCGCAACGTGATGACGGGCATCTTCACGCTGCTGCCGGTCGACGACCAGTTGTAAGGGCGGGAACGGCTCCGGCAAAACCCGCGATACCGGTGCGCGGGGAAAGATGATATGGTTGTGCGCGCAACGATATGGGTATCGTGAAGCGCGCCGGCGGATCGCACAATGCGGGCCGGAACGGTGCGCCGCACCTGCGCGATACGCGGCGCACGCATCGCTTGCGGCGCCGGCAGACGAGGACGATGCGCGGCGCCGCTCGCCGCGGCCGCGCGTCGCCCGCAACCGGAGTTCCCCATGCAACGTGTACCGAACCAGCCGTTCACGCGCCCCGCGCGCTTCTCCGAAGCCGAATGGCAGGCGCGTGTGCAGCTCGCGGCCGCCTACCGCATCTTCGATCACCTCGGCTGGACCGAGCTGATCTACAACCATATCTCGCTGCGCGTGCCGGGCGAGGACGGTCATTTCCTGATCAACCCGTTCGGGCTTCATTACCGCGAGGTGTGCGCGTCGAACCTCGTGAAGATCGACATCGACGGCAACGTGATCGGCCATTCCGACTGGCCGATCAATCCGGCCGGCTTCACGTTCCACAGCGCGATCCATGCGGCGCTGCCCGATGCGCACTGCGTGATGCACGTGCACACGACGCCGACGATGGCCGTGTGCTGTTCGCGCGACGGGCTGTCGTTCTCGAATTTCTATTCGGCGCAGCTGTACGGGAAGATCGCGTATCACGACTTCGAGGGCATCACCGTGCATCTCGAGGAAGGCCGGCGCATCGTCGACAGCGCGGGCGGGCGGCCCGTGCTGCTGCTGCGCAACCACGGGCCCGTGACGATCGGCGCGACGCTCGCGCAGACGTTTTCGCTGATGTGGCTGCTCAACCGTGCGTGCGAGGTGCAGGTCGCGACGCAGGCGATCGGCGATGCGCTGCCGATTGCGCCGCCCGTGCTCGAAGGGTGCGTGCGCGATTCGCTGAATTTCGACCCGAAGCATGGCGCGGGACAGGACGCGTTCGACGCGCTGCAGCGGATCGTCGACCGGATCGATCCCGGCTATCGTGCATGAGGCGCGGCGCATGCAAAAAAAACGCGGCCGGGTGGCCGCGTGAATACTCGCAGACTCCTTCGGACGAAGGAAACAAGCAACTGTGGAACGAAGTGTAGCGAAAGGCCGCGCATGGATTCAGCCGTCAGGCTGCAAAGGTCTGTTCCAGCGTGACGCAGACTGGCGCGAGCGGCGTCGCGCAGGATCGTCGGCCGTGCGCGGTGCGCCGACAGGCGGTGCGGCGATTCGCAGCATGGCCGTTCGGCGGACTGTCGGCGCGGCGGCGATCGACTACCATCATGCGTAGCGCCCCCGTTCCGGCGGCGTACCACGTCGTACAAGGAGAATCCATGCTCAAGCTGCGTTTGCTCCAGGTCGCGTTATTCGCGGGTGTGCTGGCCGCCGGCAGCGCCGCTGCCGAGACGGTGCGCCTGTCCGCCAACCTTCAGCCGTCGAGCGAAGTGCCGCCGACGGCAACCAAGGGCTCGGGCGCCGTCGCCGCCACCTACGACACCGCCACCCGCCTGCTGCAGTGGACGGTCACGTACGAACACCTCACGGGGCCGGCCACGGCCGCGCATTTCCACGGGCCCGCGCCGGTCGGCCAGAACGCCGGCGTGCAGGTGCCGATCCCGAAGGACGAGCTGGCGAGCCCGATCAAGGGTTCGAAGGCGCTCACCGACGAGCAGGTCACCGACCTGATGGGCGGCAGGTGGTACTTCAACATTCATACGAAGGAACACCCGTCGGGCGAGATCCGCGGGCAGATGATGCCGGCGAACTGAACGTCGGCGTTTGGCGTAGAGGCACCTGTCGAGCGACGCGGGAGCGTTCGCACGTACCATCGTCACATTGCGATGACGGAGTGCGTCCGATGAGTTGGCAAAGCAAGTTCGCCTGCTGGTTGCTGCGCTGGCAGTTTCGTCCGGAAACGACGCGCGAGGTGCTCGACCCCGCGCGTGCCCGGCGCTTTACCGACCTGCGGATGATCGTGCCGCGCCGGGCGCCGTCGGGCTACCGGCTGCGCCAGTGTTACGGCCCGGGCGACGCGCCGCTGCGCGGCGAATGGCTCGAGCGCACCGACTCGAGCGCGGCGCGCGGGCCCGGCCGCACGCTGCTGTATTTCCATGGCGGCGGCTACTACTTCTGTTCGACGAAAACCCACCGGCCGCTGGTGTTCGGGCTGACGAAGCGCGCGGGCGTGCGTTCTTTCTCGCTCGACTACCGGCTCGCGCCCGAAAACCGCTTCCCGGCCGCGCTCGACGATGCGCTCGCCGCGTACCGGCAACTGCTGGCGCTCGGCACGCCGCCCGAGTCGATCGTGTTCGGCGGCGATTCCGCGGGCGGCGGCCTCGCGCTCGCGACGCTCGTCGCGCTGCGCGATCGCGGCGAGCCGCTGCCGGCCGGCGCGATCCTGTTCTCGCCGTGGACGGACCTGGCCGGCACCGGCGACACGATGCGCAGCAACGACGGCCGCGACCCGATGTTCGCGGCCGCCGCGCTGCCGAAGGCCGCGAAGCTGTATCTCGGCGACGCGCCGGCGACGCATCCGTACGCGTCGCCGCTCCATGCGGACTTCGCGGGCTTGCCGCCGCTATACATCCAGGTCGGCAGCACCGAAGTGCTGCTCGACGATTCGCGCCGCGTCGCCGACAAGGCGAAGGCGGCCGGCGTTCAGGTGGAAATCGAGGTGTGGCCCGACATGCCGCACGTGTGGCAGCTGTACGCGCCGATGGTGCCGGAAGCGCGCGATGCGCTCGACCGCGCGGCCGCGTTCGTGCGCCGCGTCGCGGTCGCGCGCGCGGTTCAGCGTGCGGGCGAGGCGTCGATCGTCTGATAGGCGGCCTTGACGGCCACCGAACCGTACTTGCGTTCGAGCCGGCGCACGGTGAAGTGGCCGTGCGCCATCTGCTGGAAGTGGTCGATGAACAGCGTGTTGACGGTCGCGCCGAGCACGGCGCCGATCGCCGGGATCGACTTCGCGGCCATCTGCTCGGTCACCTGCACCGAGAAGCGCGACGCCACCGTCTGCACGAGCTTGAATACGGCCGCCGAGCTGTGCGCGGCGATGCCTTTGGCCGTGATGTCCGACGACGCCTTCGAGATCGCCTGCGCGAGCGCGCCGCGCAGCACGAAATAGCCGAGATCGGCGTCCTCCTCCTGCTTGTCCGGGTTGCCGCCCATGCCGAGCACGGCCAGGCATTGCAGCTGCGTATCGACCGACGTCAGGTCCTCGCCTTCGCTGCGTGCGATGTCGCAAACCGAGCGGAAGATCAGCGTGGTCGTCACCGGCAGCTCGACCGGCAGCGCGAGAAAGCCGAACGCGCCGCCCGCCGCGCCGGTCGTCGCGACCGCGAGCTTGTGCAGCAGGTTGCTCGGCTTCTCGGGTTCGGCGTCCGGCGCCTGCGGCTTGCCGAGCGTGCGCAGCGCGATGTTCAGGCACTTGCGCAGCGCGAGCTGCGTCGCATCGTTGATCTTGCCGGTCGCGAAGTCCGGCAGCCGCGCGATCATTTTCTCGACCGGCGCGCCGAGCACGCCCGTCAGCTTCATCGTCAGCGACGGGCTTTCCAGCACCTGCTTCGCGCGCCGCAGCGCGTCCCGGTCCTCCGGCGACAGCGTCGCGGAGGGGGAAATTGAAATCGGTTCCATCTCTCTCCTTGGCATGAACGGGCCCTGAACCCGTCGCCAGCCTAGATTACTCCGGCGTGCTAGAATTTTGAGATTCTTTGACTCGGCAAAAGTTGCATCGACAAAAAATGGCCGTCCACACTGCCGCCCACCATTCGAGCGGGCAAGTCCTGCCGTTCCGCGAATCGCTGCTCGCGATGATCGGGATCTCGTTCGTCACCATGCTGGTCGCGCTGGACCAGACGGTCGTCGGCACCGCGCTGCCGACCATCGTCGCCGAACTCCGCGGCTTCGACCTGTATGCGTGGGTCGCGACCTCGTATCTGCTCAGTTCCGTGATCACGGTGCCGATCTTCGGCCGGCTCGGCGACTATTACGGCCGCAAGCCGTTCGTGATCGCGTCGATCGTCGTGTTCACCGGCGCGTCGGTGCTGTGCGGGATGGCCAACGACATGCTGTCCCTCGTGCTCGCGCGGGGGCTGCAGGGAATCGGCGGCGGGATGCTGGTCGGCACCGCGTTCGCGTGCATTCCCGATCTGTTCCCCGATTCCGTCGTGCGGCTGCGCTGGCAGGTGCTGATGAGCTCGGCGTTCGGCATCGCGAACGCGGTGGGCCCGTCGCTCGGCGGCTTCCTGACCCAGTCGTTCGGCTGGCGTTCGGTGTTCTACGTGAACCTGCCGATCGGCATCCTGTCGTTGATCTTCGTGTGGCGCTACCTGCCGCATCTGCGCCACGTCGAGCATGATCGCAAGATGCGGCTCGACTGGCCGGGCGCGCTCCTGATCGCGCTGTCGCTCGGTGCGCTGCAGCTGTTCGTCGAATGGCTGCCGAAGTACGGCGTCGCGAGCTGGGCGTCGCTGCTGCTCGTCGTGGCGGTCGCGGCGGGCATCGGCCTGTGGCACTGGGAGAAGCGCTGCGCGCAGCCGATTCTGCCGTTCGACATGTTCGGCAACCGCGCGCTGTCCGCGCTGTTCGTGCTCGCGATCCTCGCCGGTTTCTCGATGTTCTCGCTGCTGTTCTACGCGCCGCTGCTGTTCCAGGGCGGCTTCGGGATGTCGCCGAAGGAGGCGGGGCTCGTGATCACGCCGCTCGTCGTGTTCATCACGATCGGCAGCATCATGAACGGTCGCGTCATCACGCGCATTCGCAACCCGAACACGATGCTGCACGTCGGCTTCGTGCTGTTCGCGCTCGCGTGCGCGGGCATCGTCGTGTCCACCCACGCGACGCCGGCCTGGATGCTGATGGCGCTGATGGTCGCGGGCGGCATCGGGCTTGGCTTCGTGCTGCCGAACCTGACCGTGTTCGCACAGCAGACGGCCGGCCGCGAGCATCTCGGCATCGCGACGGCGCTCTTGCAATCGTTGCGGATGGTCGGCGGGATGCTGGGCACCGCGCTCACCGGCACGCTCGTCAATCAGATGTATTCGGGCGGCGTGCGCAATGCGCTGTCGGCCGACCAGGCGATGCAGTGGCACGCGCGGCTCGCCGATCCGCAGATCCTGATCGATCGCGCGGCGCAGGGCGGTCTCGTCGCGGAGTTGACGCGTGCCGGGCATAATGGCGCGCTGCTGCTGGAAGCGGCCCGCGAATCGCTGGTCGGCGCGATTCACCTGGGCGTCGCGATGGCGGCGGTCGTCGCCGTGGTGTCGGTGTGGCAGTGCCGTCGCGTGCCGCCGATCGCGCTGCGGCGCAAGATCGAACCGCACGTCGCGGCCGATTGACCGATCGGGCGAGCGATTCGACGACTCAACGATTCACCGGAACGAAATCAGCGCATGGAAGAACAGGACCGCGTCGCGATCTTGCAGCAATTCGGACGCACGTATCGCGCCTTCATGACCGCGTTCGAAGCGCACGTCGGGCAGCCGATGCCGCGCTGGCGCATCATGGTCGCGCTGCACACGATGGACGGGCATGCGTCGCAGAAGAAGCTCGTCGAGGTGCTGCGCATCGATCCGGGCGCGCTCACGCGCCAGTTGAAGTCGCTCGACGCGCTCGGCTGGATCGAGCGCGAATCGGACGCGCGCGACAACCGCGTGACCAACGTCACGCTGACGGACGCAGGGCGCGCCGCGTTCGACGCATGCCTGCCGCGCCGCAAGGCGTTTCTCGAACAGACGATGGCGCAGCTGCCGGACGACGTGCTGAATGCGCTGTCGGGCGCGCTCGCGATGCTGGAGTCGCGGATCGCGGACGTCGGATCGACGCCGGCGTCTCCCTGAAGGGTAGGCAGGGAAGCCGCAACAAGCATCGGGAGGCGGCACGAAAGGCGCGCGCCCCGGCGATCGTGGCCGGCGCGGCAAGCGGGTCGAACGTGCCCGCCGCCGGCCGGCTTTTCACTTCAACTCATCTCACGTCGTTCACAGCTCGATGCGCGTGCCGAGCAACGCGAGGAACTGCGCGAGCCACGCCGGATGCGCGGGCCACGCGGGCGCGGTGACGAACGGCGCGTCGGTGACGGCCGCGTCGACCGGGATGTCCGCGTATTCGCCGCCCGCGAGCTTCACCTCCGGCGCGCAGGCCGGGTACGCCGAAATGCGCTTGCCGCGGATCACGTCGGCGGCCGCGAGCAGTTGCGCCGCGTGGCAGATCGCCGCGATCGGCTTGCCGGCTTCGGCGAACGCGCGCACGAGCGAAATCACCTTCGGATCGAGTCGCAGGTATTCGGGCGCACGGCCGCCCGCGATCGCGAGCGCGTCGTAGCGCGCCGCATCGACGTCGTCGAACGCCGCGTTCAGCGTGAAGTTGTGGCCGGGCTTCTCGGTGTAGGTCTGGTCGCCTTCGAAATCGTGGATCGCAGTCTTGATCTTGTCGCCCGCGCGCTTGCCCGGGCAGACTGCATCGACGTGGTGGCCGACGGCCTGCAGCGCCTGGAACGGCACCATCGTTTCGTAGTCTTCGGCGAAATCGCCGGTCAGGAACAGGATCTTCTTCGCGGCCATGGCTTTCTCCAGTGAAGCAGCGTTGAAGGCCCGGTCGCGCCGTGCATGACGGCCGCGACGGGCCCCGAGGACGAAAGCGCAGTGTACTCCGGCCGATTGAAGCGCGCGTGACGGCCGCCGCGCGCGAGCGGCGGGGCGGCATCGCGCGCAGCGTGCGTCAGAAGAAGGTTTCGACGACTTCCGTCACGCGGAACTGCGGATCGAGCACGAGCACCTGGCGCCACTTGTCGAACGTCAGGCACGGGTGCGAGATGTCGAACGCGACCATGTCGCCGACCTTCACGTCCGCGCCCGGCGGGATCTGCAGGTACGCGTGCTGGTCCATCATCCCGGTGACGGCCCAGCCTTCGGCGGCGGCGACGTCGCGCGGCGCGGTGTCGCGGCCCGGCCGGAAGTGGCGCGCCGGTTCGGGCAGGCCCGCGTCGAACGCCGCATCGCGCTTGCCGAGTGCGACGATCGCGCGGTCGGCTTCCGGCACCGACTGCACGTACGCCCACAGCTGCAGCGCCGGCAGCAGCCCTTCGCCCATCGAGCGGGCGATCGGGTTGCGCGCGAACACGTCGGTCTGCGCTTTCTTGTAGATGCCGACGTCGTGCGTCAGGTAGCAGCCCGGACGCAGCACGACTTCCGCGAAGCCCGCGTCGGATGCCTTCCTGAATTCTTCCGCGACCACGTCGTACCACGCCGAACCGGCGCCGGACAGGATCGCCGGCGTGCGCGCGAAGCGGCCGGCTTCGGCCAGCTCGCGCGTGAGCGCGACCGCCTGCTGCAGGAACGCGCGGATCTCGCCTTCCTCTTTCAGCACGCCTTCATAGAGCTCGATGCCGGCCAGCTTCAGCGTGTCCGGATAGCGCGCGATCGCGGCCAGCACGGCCTCGCGCTGCGCGGCGTCGCGCACGCCGGCGCGGCCGCCCGGCACGCCAAGCTCGATCAGCACGTTCAGCGATTTCTTCGCGTCGCCGAAGAAGCGGCCGAGCTGGTCGACGCTGTCCGCGGAATCGACCAGACAGAAGAACTCGAAATCGGGATCGGACAGCAGCCCCGCGATGATCGTCATGTTCTGGCGGCCGACCAGCTGGTTTGCGAGCAGCACGCGCCGCACGCCGCCGTGATACGCGGCCTGCGTCTGGTGCGCGGTCGCGAGCGTGATGCCCCACGCGCCGGCGTCGAGCTGGCGGCGGAACAGTTGCGGCGCCATCGTCGTCTTGCCGTGCGGCGCGAACTTGACGCCGTATTGCTGCACGAACGCCTGCATCCAGTTCAGGTTGTGCTCGACGCGATCCTCGTAAAGCACGGCGGCCGGCAGGCTGACGTCTTCCGCGAGCAGGTTCCATTCGAGCCGGCCGGCGTCGCCGAGCGGCACGCTCGCGCTCGGCACATTGCCCAGGCCCTTGCCGAACGGATCGATCGTCGCTTCCTGATAGTTTGTAACTTTCATGTCATCCCGCTCCATCATCACTATGCATTGCACTGAAGTTGACATGCAGATGGTACAGAAAGTAGCATCGGCGCGGTGATGTTATTTAATAACATCAAGTTCCGCACCCTTTCCGTCGATGAACGCGCCCGCTTCCCCGTCCGCTCCGCTTGCCGCCGAGTCTCATCCCGCGCTGGCCGCCCCGCCGGTCCTCGACATCGTCGCGCGGATCGCCGAGTGCGCGCCCGAGCTGCGCGAAGCCGAGCGCAAGGTCGCCGCGTTCATCCTCGCCGATCTGGCGCGCGCCGCGCATGCGAGCATCGGCGCGCTCGCGCGGGATGCGGAGGTCAGCGTCGCGACGGTCACGCGCTTCGCGAAGGCCGTCGGCTGCCGCGACGTGCGCGAACTGAAGGTGCTCGTCGCGCAGGCGGCGGCCGTCGGCCAGCGCTTCCTGGTGCCGTCCGACGACGCGCCGGCCGACGACGCGAGCCCCGCGTCGATGGTCTACGACGAGATTCGCGTGGCGCTCGCGCACAACCACCAGCTGCTGCGCAACACGTCGTTCGATGCGGCGGCCGACCTGCTCGCCGGCGCGAAGATGACCTACGTGTACGGGCAGGGCGGCGGCTCGACCGCGCTGGCCGACGAGCTGCGCTTCCGGCTCGTGCGTTTCGGCCGGCCGGTCGCGAGCTACCAGGACAGCCTGCTGCAGCGGATGGTGGCCGCGACGCTGTCGAGCGACACCGCCGTCGTCGCGTTGTCGGTGAGCGGGCGCGTGCCCGAGCTGCTCGAAAGCTGCCGGCTCGCGAAGCGCTACGGCGCGAAGCTGATCGCGATCACCGCGCCGGCGTCGCCGCTCGCGAAGCTCGCCGACCACCTGATTCCCGTCGTCGCGTTCGAAACCGATTTCATCTACAAGCCGTCGACCTCGCGCTACGCGATGATGATGGCGATCGACGTGCTCGTCACCGGCGTCGCGTTGCGGCTCGGCGATGCGGGCCGGGAATCGCTGCGCCGCATCAAACACGCGCTCGATGCGCACCGCGGCGGCGGCGACCGTCAACCGGTAGGAGACTGACCATGCATTCGCATCCCGAAGCGGCCGATACGCTGATCGTCGGCGCGCAGCTGTACGACGGCACCGGCGCGCCGCCCGTCACGCGCGACGTCGCGATCCGCAACGGCCTGATCGCGGCGATCGGCAACCTGTCGAACTGGCTCGCCGAAAACGTCGTCGACGCGAACGGCCGTGCGCTCGCGCCGGGTTTCGTCGACGTGCACACGCACGACGACACGCACGTGATCCGTGCGCCGGAGATGATCCCGAAGATCTCGCAGGGCGTGACGACCGTGATCGTCGGCAACTGCGGGATCAGCGCATCGCCGGTGACGCTTGCCGGCGATCCGCCCGACCCGATGAACCTGCTCGGCGAGCGCGGTGCGTTCCGGTACCCGACCTTCGCCGCTTACGTCGCGGCCGTGAACGACGCGCGTCCGGCCGTGAACGTCGCGGCGCTCGTCGGCCATACGGCGCTGCGCAACAACCAGATGGACCGCCTCGACCGCGCGGCGACCGACGGCGAGATCGCCGGCATGCGCGCGCAGCTCGAGGAGGCGCTCGCGAACGGCGCGCTCGGCCTGTCGTCGGGCCTCGCGTACGGCTCCGCGTTCGCGGCGCCGACCGAGGAAGTGATGGCGCTCGCCGAGCCGCTCGCCCAGGCCGGCGCGCTGTACACGACGCACATGCGCACCGAGTTCGACGCGATCCTCGACGCGATGGACGAGGCCTATCGCGTCGGCCGCCACGCGCAGGTGCCGGTCGTGATATCGCACCTGAAGTGCGCGGGCCCGTCGAACTGGGGGCGCAGCACCGAGGTGCTCGCGTCGCTCGAAGGCGCGCGCCGCTACCAGCCGGTCGGCTGCGACTGCTATCCGTACAGCCGCAGTTCGTCGACGCTCGACCTGAAGCAGGTGACCGGTGACATCGACATCACGATCACGTGGTCGGAGCCGCATCCGGAAGTCGCGGGCAAGCTGCTGAAGGCGATCGCGGCCGACTGGGGCATGACCGAGCAGGAAGCCGCGCAGCGCATTCGCCCGGCGGGCGCCGTGTACCACAACATGTCCGAGGACGACGTGCGCCGGATTCTGTCGCATCCGGCGACGATGGTGGGCTCGGACGGCCTGCCGAACGATCCGCTGCCGCATCCGCGGCTGTGGGGCGCATTTCCGCGCGTGCTCGGCCATTACGTACGCGAGACCAACTTGCTGCCGCTCGAGGAGGCGATCCGCAAGATGACGTCGCTGTCCGCGCGCCGCTACGGGATCGCGAAGCGCGGCGAAGTGCACGTCGGCTACCACGCCGATCTCGTGCTGTTCGACCCGGCGCGTGTGATCGACGCCGCGACGTTCGAGCAGCCGCAACAGCCCGCGCACGGGATCGACGCCGTGTGGGTGAATGGCGTGCTGACCTACGAAAACGGCCAGCCGACCGGCGAGCGCGCCGGCGGTTTCGTCGCACGCGGCGAGCGTGTGCCGGCCAGCGCCGACGCGGCGTTCTGAACGCGGCGTGTGTTCCGATCTTCCGCGTGTGCCCAAGCCGGCGCGCGCATCCGTAACCGAAATGTGAGGAGTGAAACGATGAAGCGATATGGCGTAGGCGAAGCGAAGGGGACCGGCGGCCAGGTGATGCCGTTTGCACGCGCGGTCGAAGCCGACGGCTGGCTGTACGTGTCGGGCCAGACGCCGATGGTGAACGGCGAGGTCGTCGAAGGCGGGATCGTCACGCAGTCGAAGCAGACGATCGAGAACGTGATCGCGATCCTGAAGGAAGCCGGCTACGGCCTCGAGCACGTCGTGCGCTGCGGCGTGTGGCTCGACGACGCGCGCGATTTCGCGTCGTTCAACAAGGTGTTCGTGTCGTACTTCGGCGAGAACCCGCCGGCGCGGGCCTGCGTGCAGTCGAGCATGGTCATCGACTGCAAGGTCGAGGTCGATTGCATCGCTTACAAGCCGCCGGTGAAGTAACGCGGCGAGGGCGGAAGCTGTACAACAAGGCCGGTGCATGGACGTGCACCGGCCTTTTGCATTTGGCGAGATCGATGCGAGGGCGAGCAGATGAGCGGAGGGCGTTCAAATACAACTCGGTTGAAGTAGGTGCGAGCGGCCCGGAACTTTGCATTGTGTGACGAAGTTTTTCCAACGGGCCTCGACGTGACACCTGTCTGAGCGGACTGCGACAGCGAGCCGCGGATGCATGGCGCGATTCGCCGGCTACAACCGCCTTTCAATCCAGAGGGCGAGGTGTTTTGATGGAAAGCGTGCGTTGGGATGAGATCGAGGTCTTCGTCAGAGCAGAGGTAGGGCTTGGCAAATCGACGCCGTTGTTCGCCGCCACGAGGCTTTGGGAGGATCTTGGCCAGACCGGCGACGAAGCCGACGATTTCATGGGTCGCTTTTTCGAGCGTTTTTCCGTGGATGCCGGCGACTTCGATTTTCACCGGTATTTCCTGATGGAGGGCGAAGGGGGCTTCTATTCGTTGTTCCGTCGATGGGTGCTCCGAAAACCGCACGCTCTCGAACGGGAACCGATCACGCTGGCGATGCTGTACCGCGCAGCGGTTGAACGGAAATGGGATGCGCGACAACTGACCGAGCTATCGTGAGGAGTCGAGTGAGCAGGTGCGCATGACTTCCGGAGGGCTGAGCGTAAGAGATAGGCGGGAAGGTCAGGGTGATATGCCGTAATCTAACCGGAGGGTATTGGATGTTGTCGATTGATTCCAGTGGGATGGTTGTGACTCCGCGCGTAGTGCGAGCCAGAAAAATCCAAATTGAGCGCGGTGCGATGCAGAGGATTAGTGGGATTGTCGTCCATCAAACAGGTGGTTCGACTGCGGCTTCTGCGCTCAGCAGCTATCGGAATGCGTCGGCCACTGGCGCGCATTTTCTGATTGAAAAAGACGGAACGATTTATCAGACGGCGTCTTTGAAGAAGCAGACTTGGCATGTTGGTCGAATCAAGGCGCGCTGTGTTGCCGAAATGCGTTGCACGCCCGTCGAACTGGAGCAACTTCGACGTTTTGATCCGCGTGGGGAAGACCGGCGGGAGATGCGCAAGGCGGTCCCGGACCGTTACCCGTCCAATACGGACAGCATTGGCGTGGAATTGGTCGGTGAAGCTCTGCCACTGAATGAGCCCAACCCTGATCGACGAACCTACGTCGCGGCGCCGGCTGCTCAGAACGATTCGTTGCGATGGCTTATCCACGCCCTTTCGGTAACGCTACGTGTTCCGGTGACAGAGGTTTTCCGTCACCCGGTAGTATCGCGGAAGAACCGGACGGAGGCGGCGAGAGTGCAATGGTGATTCGGATCGCAGTTTTGATGTTGGCGCTCGCGCTCAGCTACAGCGCGGCTGCGGGCACGCTGCCCAATAGGGTATCGCCTGGCGGCGCGGCACCCGCCGTTGTGCCGGAGTCAGTCGAAATCGTCAGGAACGGTGCGTGGTCGGCTGACATCAGCGGGGACGAAACGGCGGATATGTGTCGCACGTTCGTGCTTCGGCGTGCGGATGTCAGCGCATTTTTCAAGCGTGCGGACCGCGTAACAGAACGGGCGTACAGCCATGACCTGGACGCCGCGCGTTGCTATGCCGAAGGCGAAGCGCGTCTGGCAGGTGGTGGCGCGGCGAAATGGAGGATAGACCAGGCAAGGCGAGGCTTCATTTCCCTGCCCGATGGTCGAACAATCTACCTGTATTGTCCGAAGTGCCGGGCCGACGTATTCGCACCGAATTAGAGAAGCGCGCCTTCCGCAAGCGGGCAGTGTTGGCGGACCGAAATGTCCGCCAGCTCACGCATTTACTGCCGCGCCGTCCGCGCGTTATCCGGCATCGGCTGATTGTAATTCGTGCGGAACGGGTTGATGTCGAGCCCGCCGCGGCGCGTGTAACGCGCATACACCGCCAACTTCACCGGTTTGCACGCATGCAGGATGTCGAGGAAGATCCGCTCGACGCATTGCTCGTGAAAGCCCGTGTGATTGCGGAACGAGATGATGTAGCGCAGCAGCCCCGCGTGATCGATTTGCGGCCCGACGTAATGGATCTGCACGCTGCCCCAGTCGGGCTGCCCCGTGACCGGGCAGTTCGAGCGCAGCAGGTCGGACACGAGCGTCTCTTCGACCGGCGCCTCGTTCTCGCCGTCGGCCGCCGACAGCAGCGACGGGTCGGGTTCGTACACGTCGGTGTCGAGGTCGAGCCGGTCGAGCGACAGCCCGTCGAGCTCGTCCATCTCCAGCTTGCGGAAATCGTGCGCCGACACCAGCTGCACCGATACGCTCGCGCTGCACGCGGCCGATACGTCGCGCTTCAGCACGTCGCGCACCGTGTCGACCGAGTCGAACTTCGACTGCGCGAACGAACCGAGATACAGCTTGAACGACTTCGATTCGACGATGTTCGGCGATTCGGCCGGCACGTAGAACGTCGCGATCGCGACTTGCGGCTTGCCGCGCGCGTTGAGCCACGACAGCTCGTACGCGTTCCAGATGTCGGTGCCGAAGAACGGCAGCGCCGACGTGATGCCGAGCTGCTCGCGCGCGCCGGCGCGCGGGATCGGGAACAGCAGCGACGCGTCGTACTGCGCCGCGTAGACGGTGGCCTTGCCGAGCGGGGAATGTTCGGGATTCATCGTGTGACGCCTTTACGACAGGAAGAGGCGGTAAGCCGGGTTGGCGCTCTCTTCGACATACGGATAGCCGAGCGCCGCGAGGAAGCGTTCGAATTCGGCACGATCGGCCTGCGGCACCTGCAGCCCGACGAGGATCGAGCTGTAGTCCGCGCCCTGGTTGCGGTAGTGGAACAGGCTGATGTTCCAGTCCGGCGCCATCGACGACAGGAACTTCATCAGCGCGCCCGGCCGTTCCGGGAATTCGAAGCGGAACAGGCGCTCGTCGAGCGCGAGCGGCGAGCGGCCGCCGACCATGTAGCGGATGTGTTCCTTCGACAGCTCGTCGTGCGTCAGGTCGACGCTCTTGAAGCCGTGCGACTCGAAGTTCGCGGCGATCTCCGCCGATTCGCCGCGGCGCCTGATCTGCACGCCGACGAAGATGTGCGCGGATTGCGCATCGGCGATCCGGTAGTTGAACTCGGTGACGTTGCGATCGCCGACGAGCGAGCAGAAGCGCTTGAAGCTGCCGCGTTCCTCGGGGATCGTGACCGCGAACACCGCTTCGCGCGCCTCGCCGACCTCCGCGCGCTCGGCGACGAAGCGCATCCGGTCGAAATTCATGTTCGCGCCGGACGTGACCGCGACGAGCGTCTGGTTTTCGATACCTTCGCGTTCCGCGTACAGCTTCGCCCCCGCGACCGCGAGCGCGCCGGACGGCTCGAGCACGCTGCGCGTGTCCTGGAACACGTCCTTGATCGCCGCGCATAGCGCGTCGGTGTTGACCGTCACGACGCCGTCGAGGAATTCGCGGCACAGCCGGAAGGTTTCCTCGCCGACGAGCTTCACCGCGGTGCCGTCCGCGAACAGGCCGACTTCGCTCAGCTCGATGCGCTCGCCCGCGTCCAGCGACTGCGCCATCGCGCACGAATCCTCGGCCTGCACGCCGATCACCTTGATCTCCGGGCGCACCGCCTTCACGTACGCGGCGACGCCGGACGCGAGCCCGCCGCCGCCGATCGGCACGAAGATCGCGTGGATCGGACCCTGGTGCTGACGCAGGATCTCCATCGCGATCGTGCCTTGGCCGGCGATCACGTACGGATCGTCGAACGGGTGGACGAACGTGAGGTCGCGCTCCTGCTGGACCTTGACCGCGTGCGCGTACGCATCGCTGTACGATTCGCCCGCCTGGATCACCTCGACGCTCGGGCCGCCGTGCGCGCGCACCGCGTCGACCTTCACCTGCGGCGTCGTGACCGGGACGACGATCACGGCCTTGACGCCCATCCGGGCCGCCGAGAATGCGACGCCCTGCGCGTGGTTGCCGGCCGACGCCGTAATCACGCCGCGCGCGAGCGCGTCCGTCGGAATGTGCGCCATCTTGTTGTACGCGCCGCGCAGCTTGAACGAGAACACCGGCTGGTTGTCCTCGCGCTTCAGGTAAACGGCGTTGCGCAGCCGGGCCGACAGGTTGCGGGCCGGTTCGAGTTCCGTCTCGATCGCGACGTCGTAGACGCGCGCGGTGAGGATTTTCTTCAGGTAATCGTGGGATGCCATGGGCGCTCGCGTGCAGTGCGGATGCAGACGGTAAAGGGTCAATGATAGCGCCAAGGGTCCGCCCGCACGCAAGCGGCATGCCGGGCGGGCGGCTGCGGGCGGCCGTGTGTGCGTGCAGGCAGCGGATGCGCGCCGCCGGGCGCAGCATTTTGCCGGCGCTCTTTACCGTTTAACCGCATGGTTACCGACCGGACGGACGGCGAATGGTCGGACGAAACCGCGCCGAAGCCCGCCCGGCGCGGCTCGCGGCGATAGCCCCACGACCTGTCCGGCGTGTCACGGGCTGCCCGATCATGGGTTAGAATTCCGTTTTGAATCAAGGATTCGGAAGATGCAGAGGCACCCACGGATCGCACCGTTGAAGCCGACGCCGCGCGCAGCCAGCCCCGCGGCCGAACGGCATGCGCGCCGCGCGCGATCGTGCTGATGGTCCCGAGTGCCGCCAGGCCCTGTCGCCGGCCAGGAGGGGCGAGTCGCCCGCTCCGGCCCCATGAAGGACAGCCGCGCGCCTGGTAACAGAACAGATTTCCCCAAGATTGCGCCCACGCGCTTGCCGACGCCCGTGCACGGGATATCGGCCCTCCGAGTCGTCCGAACATGAACGCACCACAAGTTTTCGATCCGCATGGCGCGGCCGCCGCCGTCGCCGCCGACCCCGCGCCCCGCTTGCGCGAGATTCCCTACAACTACACGTCCTTCTCGGATCGCGAGATCGTGATCCGCCTGCTCGGCGAAGAGGCGTGGGCGGTGCTCGACGAACTGCGCGCCGAGCGCCGCACGGGCCGCTCGGCACGGATGCTGTATGAAGTGCTCGGCGACATCTGGGTCGTGCGCCGCAACCCCTATTTGCAGGACGACCTGCTCGACAACCCGAAACGCCGCGCGCTGCTGATCGAGGCGCTGAACCACCGCCTGACCGAGATCGGCAAGCGCCGCAGCGCCGATCTCACCGCGCACCGCGACGACGCCGGCCGGGAACGCGCGTCGCGCGTCGAGATGCTCGAAACCGCCGCGCAGCGCGCGGTCGACGAATTCGCCGACGAATTCGACAAGATGGCCGAGCTGCGCCGCCGCGCGACCAAGGCGCTCGGCCGCTGCACGCAGAAGGACAACATCCGCTTCGACGGGCTGTCGCGCGTGTCGCACGTGACGGACGCGACCGACTGGCGCGTCGAATACCCGTTCGTCGTGCTGACGCCGGACACCGAAGCCGAGATCGCCGCGCTGATCAAGGCGTGCTTCGAGCTCGGCCTGACCGTGATCCCGCGCGGCGGCGGCACCGGCTACACGGGCGGCGCGGTGCCGCTCACGCCGTTCTCCGCGGTGATCAACACCGAGAAGCTCGAACAGCTCGGCGCGGTCGAACTGACCGAGCTGCCGGGCGTCGCGCACAAGGTGCCGACGATCTTCTCCGGCGCGGGCGTCGTCACGCGCCGCGTGACCGAGGCGGCCGAAGCGGCCGGCTACGTGTTCGCGGTCGATCCGACCTCGCTCGACGCGTCGTGCATCGGCGGCAACGTCGCGATGAACGCGGGCGGCAAGAAGGCCGTGCTGTGGGGCACCGCGCTGGACAACCTCGCGTGGTGGCGAATGGTCGACCCGGACGGCAACTGGCTCGAAGTCACGCGCCACGAGCACAACCAGGGCAAGATCCACGACATCGCGGTCGCGCGCTTCGAGCTGAAGTGGTTCGACGGCGCATACGCGCCCGGCGAGAAGCTGCTCAAGACCGAGATGCTCGAGATCGAGGGTCGCCGGTTCCGCAAGGAAGGGCTCGGCAAGGACGTGACCGACAAGTTCCTCGCCGGCCTGCCGGGCGTGCAGAAGGAAGGCTGCGACGGGCTCATCACGTCCGCGCGCTGGGTGCTGCACAAGATGCCCGCGCATACGCGCACCGTCTGCCTCGAATTCTTCGGCCAGGCGCGCGAGGCGATCCCGAGCATCGTCGAGATCAAGGACTACCTGTTCGAGACGTCGAAGCAGGGCGGCGCGATCCTCGCGGGCCTCGAGCACCTCGACGAGCGCTACCTGCGCGCGGTCGGCTACGCGACCAAGAGCAAGCGCAACGCGTTCCCGAAGATGGTGCTGATCGGCGACATCGTCGGCGACGACGCCGATGCGGTCGCGCAGGCGACGTCCGAAGTGATCCGGATGGCGAACGGCAAGAGCGGCGAAGGCTTCGTCGCGGTCAGCGCGGAGGCGCGCAAGCGCTTCTGGCTCGACCGCAGCCGCACGGCCGCGATCGCGAAGCACACGAACGCGTTCAAGATCAACGAGGACGTCGTGATCCCGCTGAACCGGATGGGCGAGTACACCGACGGCATCGAGCGGATCAACATCGAGCTGTCGCTGAAGAACAAGCTGCAGCTGGTCGACGCGCTCGAGGCGTTCTTCAAGGGCGGCAACCTGCCGCTCGGCAAGACCGACGACGCGAACGAGATCCCGAGCGCCGAGCTGCTGGAAGACCGCGTGCAGCAGGCGCTGGAGCTGCTCAAGCGCGTGCGCGCGCGCTGGGAATTCGTGCGCGACCGGCTCGACCAGCCGCTGCGCGAGGCGCAGCACTACCTGGTGCAGCTCGGCTACGAGGCGCTCGCCGAGAAGTTCGCCGATCGCGCGGACGCGCAACCGGGCGCGACCGTGTTCCACGTCACGCAGGACCGCACGGTCCGCATCTCGTGGAAGCAGGAGATCCGCGCGGAGCTGCGCGCGATCTTCAACGGCGGCGCGTTCAAGCCGATCCTCGACGAAGCGCAGGCGATCCACAAGCGCGTGCTGCGCGGCCGTGTGTTCGTCGCGCTGCACATGCATGCGGGCGACGGCAACGTCCACACCAACATCCCGGTCAACTCCGACAACTACGAGATGCTGCAGGACGCGCACGCGTCGGTGGCCCGCATCATGACGCTGGCGCGTTCGCTCGACGGCGTGATCTCCGGCGAACACGGGATCGGCATCACGAAGCTCGAGTTCCTGACCGACGACGAGATCGCCGAATTCCGCGCGTACAAGCAGCGCGTCGACCCGAACGGCCGTTTCAACAAGGGCAAGCTGCTCGACGGCGCCGATCTGCGCAACGCGTACACGCCCAGCTTCGGGCTGATGGGCTACGAGTCGCTGATCATGCAGCAGTCCGACATCGGCGCGATCGCCGATTCGGTGAAGGACTGCCTGCGCTGCGGCAAGTGCAAGCCGGTGTGCGCGACCCACGTGCCGCGCGCGAACCTGCTGTACAGCCCGCGCAACAAGATCCTCGCGACGTCGCTGCTGGTCGAGGCGTTCCTGTACGAGGAGCAGACGCGCCGCGGCGTGTCGATCAAGCACTGGGACGAGTTCAACGACGTGGCCGACCACTGCACGGTGTGCCACAAGTGCGCGACGCCGTGCCCGGTGAAGATCGACTTCGGCGACGTGACGATGAACATGCGCAACCTGTTGCGCAAGATGGGCAAGAAGAAGTTCAACGCGGGCAACGCGGCGGGGATGTTCTTCCTGAACGCGACCAATCCGCAGACGATCAACCTCGCGCGCGGCGTGATGATGGGGGTGGGCTACAAGGTGCAGCGCTTCGCGAACGACATGCTGAAGAAGGTCGTGACGAAGCAGACGCAGCACCCGCCGGCGACGACGGGCAAGCCGCCGGCGGTCGAGCAGGTGATCCACTTCGTGAACAAGAAGATGCCGGGCAACCTGCCGAAGAAGACGGCGCGGGCGCTGCTGGACATCGAGGACAACAAGATCGTGCCGATCATCCGCAACCCGAAGTCGACGACCGTCGATTCGGAAGCGGTGTTCTACTTCCCGGGCTGCGGCTCCGAACGGCTGTTCTCGCAGGTGGGGCTGGCCACGCAGGCGATGCTGTGGGAAGCGGGCGTGCAGACGGTGCTGCCGCCGGGCTACCTGTGCTGCGGCTATCCGCAGCGCGGCTCGGGGCAGTACGACAAGGCCGAGAAGATCGTCACGGACAACCGCGTGCTGTTCCACCGGGTCGCGAACACGCTGAACTATCTGGACATCAAGACGGTGGTGGTGTCGTGCGGCACGTGCTACGACCAGCTGGCGGGGTATGAATTCGACAAGATCTTCCCGGGGTGCCGGATCATCGACATCCACGAGTTCCTGCTCGAGAAGGGGATGAAGCTCGACGGGGTGACGGGCACGCGCTACATGTATCACGACCCGTGCCATACGCCGATCAAGACGATCGACCCGGTGAAGCTCGTCAACGAGCTGATGGGCGCGGAGAAGGACGGCTACAGGATCGAGAAGAACGATCGCTGCTGCGGGGAGTCGGGCACGCTGGCGGTCACGCGGCCGGACGTGTCGACGCAGGTGCGCTTCCGCAAGGAAGAGGAGATCCGCAAGGGTGCGGCGAAGCTGCGTGCGATTCCGGTGGTGGCGGGCGATGCGCCGGCGCCGGCCGCCGCGGGCGCGAACGGCCCGGACGTGAAGATCCTGACGAGCTGCCCGTCGTGCCTGCAGGGGCTGTCGCGCTACAACGAGGATGCGAACCTCGAGGCCGACTACATCGTGGTCGAAATCGCGCGCCAGGTGCTCGGCGAGAACTGGATGGCCGATTATGTCGCACGGGCGAACCATGGCGGGATCGAGCGCGTGCTGGTCTAATGCGGGCATGACGACCGCCCGGCGGGACTAGGATGAGAGCGGGCGCCGGCGCTGATGTGCCGGCGCCCGTCCACATGGGAGCGACGATGGAATGCGTGTTTTGCCGTGAAGACGGCGGCGAGGTGCTCTGGCAGGACGATGCGCTGCGTGTCGTGCTGGCCACCGGCGAGCACGACTACCCGGGCTTCTGCCGGGTGATCTGGGGTGCGCACGTGGCCGAGTTCTCCGATCTCGGCGAGCCCGAGCGGGCACATCTGATGCGCGTGGTCTACGCGGTCGAGCGGGCCGTGCGG
Source organism: Burkholderia sola (assembly GCF_905400185.1). NCBI lineage: Bacteria > Pseudomonadati > Pseudomonadota > Betaproteobacteria > Burkholderiales > Burkholderiaceae > Burkholderia > Burkholderia sola. The sequence continues at coordinate 3,081,709 of NZ_FR989675.1, read as the reverse complement.
CGCGTGATGCAGCCGAACAAGGTGAATCTCGCGAGCCTCGGCAACATGGTGCCGCACGTGCACTGGCACGTGATTCCGCGCTTTTCCAACGATGCCCATTTCCCGCAGCCCGTGTGGGCGCCGCGCCAGCGCAGCGTGTCCGAGGCGCTGCTGCGCTCGCGCGCGGCGCAGGCCTCGCTGCTGCACAATGCGGTGCGCGAGGAAATTCAACGCATGACCGATTCGAGGCAAGCATGAGCGGTTTGACTTCCACGACGCCGATTCCGTCCGGCGTCGTCGTGCACGCGGTGTCGCGCGTGCTCGAATTGCAGTACCCGAACGGCGAGAGTTACCGGATTCCGTTCGAGCTGATGCGCGTCTATTCGCCGTCGGCCGAGGTGCGCGGCCACGGGCCCGGCCAGGAGACGTTGCAGACCGGCAAGCGCGAAGTGACGATCACCGCGCTCGAGGGCGTCGGCAACTACGCGCTGCAGCCGACGTTCTCCGACGGCCATTCGACCGGCATCTACTCGTGGGACCTGCTGTACGAACTGGCGACGCAGCAGGACGCGCTGTGGCGCGACTATTTCGACAAACTGAAGGCGGCGGGCGTCGAGCGCGACGCGCCGATGCCGGCAGCCGCAGCGCCGCACGGCCACTGCCACTGAAATCGACGGCGCCCGCTCGGCGCCGTCTTGCCATTTACTGAGGATCAACGCGATGAGCAAAACCCACTTCGGCTTCGAAAGCGTCGAGGAAAACGAAAAAGCGAAGAAAGTGGCGGGCGTGTTTCATTCGGTCGCGAGCAACTACGATCTGATGAACGACCTGATGTCGGCGGGCATGCACCGCGCGTGGAAGGCGTTCACGATCGCGCAGGCGAACGTGCGCCCCGGCTTCAAGGTGCTCGACATCGCGGCCGGCACCGGCGACTTGACCAAGTCGTTCGCGAAGGCGGCCGGGCCGACGGGCGAGGTCTGGCATACCGACATCAACGAATCGATGCTGCGCGTCGGCCGCGACCGGCTGCTCGACAAGGGCGTCGTGACGCCGTCGCTGCTGTGCGACGCCGAGAAAATTCCGTTTCCGGACAACTACTTCGACGTGGTCACGGTCGCGTTCGGGCTGCGCAACATGACGCACAAGGATGCCGCGCTCGCCGAGATGCGCCGCGTGACGAAGCCCGGCGGCCGCGTGATGGTGCTGGAATTCTCGAAAGTCTGGGATCCGCTTAAAAAAGCGTACGACCTGTATTCTTTCAAAGTATTACCGTGGCTTGGCGACAAGTTCGCGAAAGATGCTGAAAGTTATCGGTATCTTGCTGAATCTATCCGGATGCACCCCGATCAGGACACGCTGAAGACGATGATGGAACAAGCGGGCCTCGATGCCGTCAAATATTACAATTTGTCAGGTGGCGTGGTAGCTTTACACCTAGGGACCAAGTACTAAGGGGTTCTTTCCCTACATTCGTCTTACATTCGGAGAAGCTGATGTCTGAATCGCGTTCGTTGTTCAACCGTAGCAAGCCGTCGAAGCCGTGGGCTCGACGGGTCGGCACGCTGCTGATGGTCGGCCTGCTCACGGCCGGCACGTTCGCATCGCTCGACGCCGAAGCGAAGCGCATGGGCGGCGGGCGCAGCATCGGCCGCCAGAGCTCCACCGTCACGCAGCGCCAGGCCACGCCGCCCGCGCAGCAGCCGATGCAGCAGGCCGCGCCGTCGCAGGCGCAGCGTACGAACCCGGCCGCGCCCACGCCGGCCGCGCAGCCCAACCGCTCGCGCTGGCTCGGGCCGATCGCCGGTCTCGCGGCCGGTCTCGGCATCGCGGCGCTGCTGTCGCACTTCGGCCTCGGTGGCGCGTTCGCGAGCATGATGGCGAACGTCATCGTGATCGCGTTGCTCGCGATGGTCGGCATCTGGCTGGTCCGCAAGTTCATGAACCGCCGTCGCCCGCAGGAGCCGGCATATTCGGTCGGCGGCGCTTCGTCGTCGTCGGGCGGCTATTCGCAAAGCCCCTCGTTCCAGCAGGGCAACACCGGCGGCAACTACGCGGGCAGCGGCAGCAGCTATGCCAATGAAGCGCAGGGCGTGTTCGGCGGCGGTGCGGCGGCCGCCGGCGCGGCAGGCGCGATGGCGGCTGCGCCGCTTCAAGTGCCGGCCGGCTTCGACACCGAAGCGTTTCTGCGCAGCGCGAAAGTCTATTTCGTGCGCCTGCAGGCCGCGTGGGACCAGGGCAACCTGGCCGACATCCGCGAGTTCACGACGCCCGAAATGTTCGCCGAGATCAAGATCGACCTCGATTCGCGCGGCAACGACGCGAACCAGACCGACGTCGTGCAGCTCGACGCGGAACTGGTCGCGATCGAGGATCGCGGCATCGAGCAGTCGGCGAGCGTGCGCTTCCATGGCCTGATCCGCGAATCGGCGAATACGTCGGCCGCACCGTTCGACGAGGTGTGGAACCTGTCGAAGTCGGGCAGCCAGGGCTGGCTGCTCGCGGGTATCCAGCAGATCAACACGCACTGAGCGTGGCCGGCGGCCCGCGCCGCCGGGCACCCGGGCGACGGCCGCCGCACTGCGACCGCTTGCCGCCCGGGTGTACGGTCAGGCACGGTCTGCCATCGATCCGACGTTACAATAGAAACCCGCGTGGGCGCCCGGCCTGCGCGGGTTTTTTCTTTCCCAGCCGATGACCTTTGCCGCCAAGCCTTTTGCTGCTGCCGTCAATCACCTGCTCGCGCGCGAATCGTGGGCGCGCGACCGCCTGATTCCCTATGCGGGCAAGACTGCCCGGATCGACGTGCCTCCCGTCACGCTCACGCTGCTGGTGCAGCCCGACGGCTATCTGTCGGCTGTCGACGCACACGATGCGCAACAGGTCGACGTGTCGATCGCGCTCGCCGGCGATACGGTCGCCGCGTTCCTGCAGGGCGGCCAGGCCGCCGTGATGAAGCACGTGAAGATCGAGGGCGACGCGGAATTCGCGACGCAGATCGCGAAACTGGCCGAGCATCTGCGCTGGGAACCGGAAGAAGATCTCGCGAAGCTGGTCGGCGACGCGGCGGCGTACCGGATCGCGACGGTCGTGCGCGATGCCGGCGCGCGCGCGCGCCGCACCGGACGCAACGTGCTCGACTCCGTCGCCGAATACTGGCTCGACGAGAACCCGCAAGTCGTCCGGCGTGCGTCGCTCGGCGGCTTCGACGCCGAACTGGCGCGCGCACGCGATGCGCTCGCGCGGGTCGAAAAGCGGGTCGAGCGACTCGAACAAAAAATCGGCGCGCGCACGGGTTCCAGCCCGCGCGGCGCGCACTGAGGGCCGCAGGGCATGCGCATTTTCCGTTTCATCAAGATTGTCTACACCGTCATCCGCTTTGGTCTCGACGAAGTGATGCTGTCCCGGATCGACGACCGGCGCGTGAAGCTGCTGCTGCGGATCACGACGATCGGTCGCCGTTACTCCGATCCGCCCGCCGTGCGGCTGCGCCACGCGCTCGAAAGCCTCGGCCCGATCTTCGTGAAGTTCGGCCAGGTGTTGTCGACGCGCCGCGACCTGCTGTCGGTCGATTTCGCGAACGAACTCGCGAAGCTGCAGGATCAGGTGCCGCCGTTCGATTCGGCCGTCGCGATCGCGATCATCGAGAAGTCGCTCGGCGCGCCGGTCGACGAGCTGTTCGACGAATTCGAGCGCGAGCCGATCGCGAGCGCATCGATCGCGCAGGTGCATTTCGCGAAGCTGAAGCAGGGCGTGCACGCGGGCAAGGCCGTCGCCGTCAAGGTGCTGCGGCCGAACATGCTGCCGGTGATCGATTCCGACCTCGCGCTGATGCGCGACATCGCGACGTGGACCGAACGCATGTGGGCCGACGGCCGGCGCCTGAAGCCGCGCGAGGTCGTCGCCGAATTCGACAAGTACCTGCACGACGAGCTCGACCTGATGCGCGAGGCCGCGAACGGCAGCCAGCTGCGCCGCAACTTCGCGGGCCTCGACCTGCTGCTCGTGCCCGAGATGTTCTGGGATTTCTCGACGTCGCAGGTGCTCGTGATGGAGCGCATGACCGGCGTGCCGATCAGCCAGGTCGAGACACTGCGCTCGGCCGGCGTCGACATCAAGAAGCTCGCGCGCGAAGGCGTCGAGATCTTCTTCACGCAGGTGTTCCGCGACGGTTTCTTCCATGCGGACATGCACCCCGGCAACATCCAGGTGAGCCTCGACCCGAACACGTTCGGCCGCTATATCGCGCTCGATTTCGGGATCGTCGGCGCGCTGTCCGATTTCGACAAGAACTACCTCGCGCAGAACTTCCTCGCGTTCTTCAAGCGCGACTACCACCGCGTCGCGACGCTTCACCTCGAATCGGGCTGGGTGCCGCCCGAGACGCGCGTCGAGGAGCTCGAAAGCGCGATCCGCGCGGTGTGCGAGCCGTATTTCGATCGCGCGCTGAAGGACATCTCGCTCGGCCAGGTGCTGATGCGCCTGTTCTCGACGTCGCGCCGCTTCAACGTCGAGATCCAGCCGCAGCTCGTGCTGCTGCAGAAGACGATGCTGAACGTCGAGGGGCTCGGCCGCTCGCTCGACCCCGAACTCGACCTGTGGAAGACCGCGAAGCCGTATCTCGAGCGCTGGATGACCGAGCAGATCGGCCTGCGCGGCTGGTACGAGCGGTTCAAGGTCGAGGCGCCGCAGTGGAGCAAGACGCTGCCGCAACTGCCGCGCCTGATCCACCATGCGATGGCCGCGCGCCACGACGCGCCGCGCGCCGCGAGCGAGGAGCTGATGCGTCAGGTCCTCGTCGAGCAGAAACGGACGAACCGGCTGCTGCAGGCGTTGCTGATCTTCGGCCTGGCCGTCGGCGTCGGGGCGCTCGTCGCGCGCGTGCTGCTCGCGCTCGCGTACGGCGCCTGACCGAAAGGAGCCACGCGATGTCCGAACCGAAACAGCCGTCCGCGTCGAGCGCCGCCGATTTCGCGACGCGCGACCCCGGCAGCGCGTCGTTCTGGGACGAGCGCTTCGAGCGAGGCGTGACGCCGTGGGAATTCGGCGGTGTGCCGGACGGGTTTCGCGCGTTCGCGCAGCGGCGCGACCCGTGTGCGGTGCTGATCCCGGGCTGCGGCAGTGCGCAGGAGGCCGGATGGCTCGCGCAGGCCGGCTGGCCGGTGCGCGCGATCGATTTCGCCGCGCAGGCGGTCGCTGCGGCGAAGGCGCAGCTCGGTGCGCATGCGGACGTCGTCGAGCAGGCCGATTTTTTCCAGTACCAGCCGCCGTTCGATGTGCAGTGGGTGTACGAGCGCGCGTTCCTGTGCGCGCTGCCGCCGAGCCTGCGCGCGAGCTATGCGGCGCGGATGGCCGAGCTGCTGCCCGCGGGCGGATTGCTGGCCGGTTATTTCTTCGTGGTGGCGAAACCGAAAGGGCCGCCGTTCGGGATCGAGCGAGCCGAACTCGACGCGCTGCTCGCGCCGCACTTCGAGCTGATCGAGGATCTGCCCGTGACCGATTCGCTGGCCGTGTTCGACGGGCACGAGCGCTGGCTCACGTGGCGTCGCCGCTGATGCGCGCGCGTCGCGGCCGTTGCCGGAGCGGGCCGGGGTTTCGGCTATAATTCAAGGTTTTGCAAGCCGTTTCCAGTTTCTGCGGGAAAAATATCATGCCGATCTACGCCTATCGATGCGAAGCGTGCGGTTTCGCGAAGGACGTGCTCCAGAAGATGAGCGACGCGCCGCTGTCGCAATGCCCTGAATGCGGGAAGGATGCTTTTCGCAAACAGGTGACTGCCGCCGGTTTCCAGCTGAAGGGCTCGGGGTGGTATGTCACCGATTTTCGCGGCGGCTCGGGCGGCGCCAGCGCACCGGCGACCGCGTCGGGCGACGCGGCGCCGGCGGCACCCGCGGCGGAAGCCGCACCGGCCGCGGCCGCGCCGGCTGCGACGAGCAGTTCGGGCAGTGCGGGCAGCACCACGACGACGAGCGCCGCGCCGGCACCGGCTGCGGCGCCCGCCGCCGGCACTTGATCGTCGCGGCCCGGCCGGGTCGCGACCAACCCGCGCTTCCGGCGCGGTTCATTGACGGCAGATGATGAAAAAGACGACCCTGAAAACGGTGTTCCTGACCGGCTTGCTGGTTCTCGTCCCGCTCGCGATCACGCTGTGGGTGCTCGGCCTCATCATCGGCACGATGGACCAGACGCTGCTCCTGCTGCCCGAATCGTGGCAGCCCGAGCGGATGCTCGGCTTCCATCTGCCGGGGATCGGCGCGGTGCTGACGCTCGCGTTCATCTTCGTCGTCGGACTGGCCACGCAGAACTTCATCGGCCAGAAGCTCGTCACGTGGTGGAACGCGGTCGTGCGTCACATCCCGGTCGTCGGGCCGATCTACACGAGCGTCAAGCAGGTATCGGACACGCTGCTGTCGAGTAGCGGCAACGCATTCCGCAAGGCGCTGCTGATCGAATACCCGCGCCGCGGCTCGTATACGATCGCGTTTCTGACCGGCACGCCCGGCGGCGACGTGGTCAACCATCTGACGGAAGAGTACGTGAGCGTGTACGTGCCCACGACGCCGAACCCGACGTCGGGCTTCTTCCTGATGTTGCCGAAGAGCGAAGTCATCGAACTCGACATGTCGGTCGATGCCGCGCTCAAGTACATCGTCTCGATGGGCGTCGTGGCGCCTTCGGCGCCGGCTCCGGCGCCCGCCCGTCGTCCCGTCGAGCCGCCGCTGTAAGTAAAGAATCATCGCCCGGGCCGCGCGTTGCGGCGCCCGTTGATCAAACCGAACGAAAGCAAACATCATGTCGATGCGTACTGAATACTGCGGTCTCGTGACCGAACACCTGCTGGGCCAAACCGTGTCGCTGTGCGGCTGGGTGCAGCGCCGCCGCGATCACGGCGGTGTGATCTTCATCGACCTGCGCGATCGTGAAGGCCTCGTGCAGGTGGTGTGCGACCCGGATCGCGCGGAAATGTTCGCGACCGCCGAAGGCGTGCGCAACGAGTTCTGCGTGCAGATCAAGGGCCTCGTGCGCAACCGTCCGGAAGGCACGGTCAACGCCGGCCTGAAGAGCGGCAAGATCGAAGTGCTGTGCCACGAACTGAACGTGCTGAACGCGTCGGTCACGCCGCCGTTCCAGCTCGACGACGACAACCTGTCGGAAACGACGCGCCTCACGCACCGCGTGCTCGACCTGCGCCGCCCGCAGATGCAGCACAACCTGCGCCTGCGCTACCGCGTCGCGATCGAGGCGCGCAAGTATCTCGACGAGCAGGGCTTCATCGACATCGAAACACCGATGCTGACGAAGAGCACGCCGGAAGGCGCGCGCGACTACCTCGTGCCGTCGCGCGTGAACGCCGGCCAGTTCTTCGCGCTGCCGCAGTCGCCGCAGCTGTTCAAGCAGCTGCTGATGGTCGCGAACTTCGACCGTTACTACCAGATCACCAAGTGCTTCCGCGACGAGGATCTCCGCGCCGACCGTCAGCCGGAATTCACGCAGATCGACTGCGAAACGTCGTTCCTCGGCGAGCAGGAAATCCGCGATCTGTTCGAAGACATGATCCGTCACATCTTCAAGACGACGATCGACGTCGAACTCGACGCGACATTCCCGGTGATGCCGTACTCGGAAGCGATGGCGCGTTTCGGTTCGGACAAGCCGGACCTGCGCGTGCAGCTCGAATTCACCGAGCTGACCGACGCGATGAAGGACGTCGATTTCAAGGTATTCAGCACGCCGGCCAACGCGAAGGACGGCCGCGTCGCGGCGCTGCGCGTGCCGAAGGGCGGCGAGCTGTCGCGCGGCGACATCGACGGCTACACGGAATTCGTGCGCATCTACGGCGCGAAGGGCCTCGCCTGGATCAAGGTCAACGAGAAGGCGAAGGGCCGCGACGGCCTGCAAAGCCCGATCGTGAAGAACCTGCACGACGCGTCGATCGCGGCGATCCTCGAGCGTACCGGCGCTGAAGACGGCGACATCATCTTCTTCGCGGCCGATCGCGCGAAGGTCGTCAACGACAGCCTCGGCGCGCTGCGCTTGAAGATCGGCCATTCGGAATTCGGCAAGGCGAACGGCCTCGTCCAGGCCGGCTGGAAGCCGCTGTGGGTCGTCGACTTCCCGATGTTCGAATACGACGACGAAGACGCGCGCTACGTCGCCGCGCACCACCCGTTCACGAGCCCGAAGGACGAGCACCTCGAGTATCTCGAGACCGACCCGGGCCGCTGCCTCGCGAAGGCGTACGACATGGTGCTGAACGGCTGGGAAATCGGCGGCGGCTCGGTGCGTATCCACCGCGAGGAAGTGCAGAGCAAGGTGTTCCGCGCACTGAAGATCGGCGCGGAAGAGGCGCAACTGAAGTTCGGCTTCCTGCTGGACGCGCTGCAGTACGGCGCGCCGCCGCACGGCGGTATCGCATTCGGTCTCGACCGCATCGTCACGATGATGGCCGGCGCCGATTCGATCCGCGACGTGATCGCATTCCCGAAGACCCAGCGTGCGCAGGATCTGCTCACGCAGGCGCCGAGCCCGGTCGACGAGCGTCAGCTGCGCGAGCTGCACATCCGTCTGCGTCAGCCGGAGCAGCCGAAGGCGTAACGCGTTTTCGCACCCGGTCGTGCGCGCGGCGACGCGCGCGCGACATCCAACGAAAAGGCGCCGTGGTGCGCCTTTTTCGTTTTTTGCGGTACAGTCGCAGCACTTGCCGCACGTTCGGGCACAGGCCCCGCGCACGGCCCTGTGCCGCATGAAACCAAGATGACGAAGCCGCCGAAAATCCCCGAATCCGTTCTCGTCGTGATCTACACGCCCGAACTCGACGTGCTCGTGATCAAGCGTGCCGACCAGCCCGATTTCTGGCAATCGGTCACCGGCTCGAAGGACGCGCTCGACGAGCCGCTCACGCTCACCGCCGCACGCGAAGTGGCCGAGGAAACCGGCATCGCGGTCGGCACGCCGGACGTGCCGGCCACCGCGCTCGTCGACTGGCATCACCGGATCGAATACACGATCTATCCGCAATACCTGCATCGCTATGCGCCGGGCGTCACGCGCAACGTCGAGCACTGGTTCGGCCTGTGCGTGCCGCATCGCGTCGACGTGACGCTGTCGCCGCGCGAGCATGTCGACCATGCGTGGCTGCCGTTCCGCGAGGCGGCCGCGCGCTGCTTCTCGCCGTCGAACGCCGAGGCGATCCTGCAATTGCCCGCGCGCGTGGCCCTCATGCGTGCGCCGCACGGTTCGTCCGCATGAATGCGGAGACCCGCAAGCGCTTCGCGCAATTGCGGCAGATGTTCCTGCAGGAGCGCGGCTCCGCGTCGCGGCTCGCGTTTACGGCCGGCAACACCGTGCGGCTGTGCGAAACCGGCGGTGAATTCTTCCACGCGCTGATCGATCGGATCGACGCCGCCCGCGAGCAGGTGATGCTCGAAACCTACATCTTCTGCGACGACGAGGCCGGCCGCCCGGTGTCGGACGCGCTGATCCGCGCGGCGCAGCGCGGCGTGCGCGTGCGCGTGATCACCGACGGCATCGGCACCGCCCGCCTGCCGCTGTTCGACACATGGGCCGAGGCCGGCGTCGAGCACTGCATCTACAACCGCTTCCTGTTCGGCCGCTTCGGCTTCTCGCGCACGCACCGCAAGCTCGCGGTGATCGATCACGCGGTCGCGTTCTGCGGCGGCATCAACATCGTCGACGACTACACGCAGGGCAGCGCGACGCTGCCGTTCCCGCGCTGGGATTTCGCGGTCGAGATGGCCGGGCCCGCGGTGTCCGACGTGCGCGCCGCGTTCGAGCTGCAGTGGCACCGGATCCGGTTCGGCCACAAGCCGTATGCGCAGTACGCGGCCGGGCTGCATGGCGGCGAAGCGTTCCCGGACATGTTCCGGCGCTGGATGCGCAGCCACCGGTGGATCAAGGCCGGCGCGCTCCGGGTCGTGACCGAGCCGAGCGTCGCGTTCGTCGCGCGCGACAACGTCGTGAATCGCCGTGCGATCGAGAAAGCCTACCTCGCGGCGATCGGCCAGGCGCGCCAGCGGATCCTGCTCGCGAATCCGTACTTCATGCCGGGCCGCAAGCTGCGCCGCGCGCTGACGGGCGCGGCCCGCCGCGGCGTCGACGTGCAGGTGCTGATCGGCCGCAAGGAATTCACGGCGCTCGATACGGCCGTACCGTTCCTGTATCACGCGCTGTTGCGCGCAGGCGTGCGCGTCGCCGAATACGACAAGACGATCCTGCACGGCAAGGTCGCCGTGATCGACGACAACTGGGCGACGGTCGGCTCGTCGAATCTGGACGCGCTGAGCCTGATGCTGAACAATGAAGCGAACGTCGTGCTGGTGCGCTACGATGCAGTGACGAACCAGTTGCGCGACGCGATCGCCACCGCGTTCGCCGAAGGCCGGGAAATCGACGCCGCGCACTACGCCGCGCGCCCGCGCGTCGAGCGGCTGCTGAACTGGCTGGCGTACAACACGTACCGCCTCGTGATGAAGGCGCTGACGGTCGGCGGTTACGACTGACGCAGACTAAGTATTCGCTTCAAAAAATCTGTCCGCACGTTCGTGCGGAAAAGCCGCTCCGGTCCCGCCGGAATCGCGCAAAATAGCGGCTCGGTTAGACACCGGTTTCTAATAATTTCCTTGTTTCGCGAGCGGCCGCACTCAATAATAGTACGGCCGTTCGATTTTATTCGAACCCCCGAACGGTTACAGAAATAGCTATGCGAAAAGGCGAACAGACGCGTGCCGCGATACTCGAAGCTGCTTTGGACCTCGCCAGCCGTGACGGGCTGGAGGGGCTGACGATCGGCCTGCTGGCCGAGCGCATGCAGATGAGCAAGAGCGGCGTGTTCGCGCACTTCGGATCGCGCGAAGACCTTCAGGTGGAGGTCGTCCGCGAGTACCACCATCGTTTCGAGAACGAGGTGTTCTTTCCGAGCCTGCGCGAGTCGCGCGGTCTGCCGCGTCTTCGGGCGATGCTGGCGCGCTGGATCGAGAAGCGCATCCAGGAGGTGACGACCGGGTGCATCTACATCAGCGGCGCAGTGGAGTACGACGACCGGCCGGACAGCCCCGTGCGCGAGCAGTTGATCGCGAGCGTGACCGCCTGGCGTGCCGCGTTGCTGCGCGCCATTTCGCAGGCGATGGAAGAAGGGCATCTGCGCGCGGATACGGATCCGGACCTGATGCTCTTCGAGTTGTACAGCTTCACGCTCGGCCTGCATCACGACGCACGCTTCCTGCATTCGCCGGACGCCGTGCGCCTTACGTGGGCCGCGCTGGAAAAGACGATTGTTTCGTATCAGAGCGAGAGCCGTTAGCGGCGCGTGACCCGCCCGCCAGGAGCTCGAGCCGTTGCCCACCTTTGGAGAGAGTCATGGGACAGTACGCCGCGCCGCTGCGCGACATGCAATTCGTGTTGCACGAGCTTCTGAACGTCGAAGCCGAAGTCAAGCAAATGCCCAAGCATGCGGACCTCGACGCCGACACGATCAACCAGGTCCTCGAGGAAGCGGGCAAGTTCTGCTCCGAGGTACTGTTCCCGCTGAACCAGGTCGGCGACCGCGAAGGCTGCACGTATGAAGGCGACGGCGTCGTGAAAACCCCGACCGGCTTCAAGGAAGCGTATCGGCAGTACGTCGAGGCCGGCTGGCCGGCGCTCGGCTGCGATCCGGACTACGGCGGCCAGGGGCTGCCCGCGTTCGTGAACAACGCGCTCTACGAAATGCTGAACTCGGCGAACCAGGCATGGACGATGTATCCGGGCCTGTCGCACGGCGCGTACGAATGCCTGCACGCGCACGGCGCGCCGGAACTGCAGCAGCAATACCTGCCGAAGCTCGTGTCGGGCGAATGGACGGGCACGATGTGCCTGACCGAGCCGCACTGCGGCACCGACCTCGGCATCCTGCGCACCAAGGCCGAACCGAACGGCGACGGCTCGTACTCGATCAGTGGCACGAAGATCTTCATCTCGAGCGGCGAGCACGACATGTCGAAGAACATCGTCCACCTCGTGCTCGCGCGCCTGCCGGACGCGCCGCAAGGCACGAAGGGGATCTCGCTGTTCATCGTGCCGAAGTTCATTCCGGACGCGTCGGGCGAGCCGGGCGAGCGCAACGGCATCAAGTGCGGGTCGATCGAACACAAGATGGGCATCCACGGCAACTCGACGTGCGTGATGAACCTCGACGGCGCGAAGGGCTGGATGGTCGGCGAGCCGAACAAGGGCTTGAACGCGATGTTCGTGATGATGAATGCCGCGCGCCTCGGCGTCGGCATGCAGGGCCTCGGCCTCACGGAAGTCGCGTACCAGAACTCGCTGACGTACGCGAAGGAACGCCTGCAGATGCGTTCGCTCACGGGCCCGAAGGCACCGGACAAGCCGGCCGATCCGATCATCGTGCACCCGGACGTGCGCCGCATGCTGCTCACGCAGAAGGCGTACGCGGAAGGCGCGCGTGCATTCACGTACTGGTCCGCGCTGCAGATCGACAAGGAACTGTCGCACGCCGACGAAGCCGTGCGCAAGGAAGCAGCCGACCTCGTCGCGCTGCTCACGCCGATCATCAAGGCGTTCCTGACCGACAACGCGTTCGAGTGCACGAACCACGCGATGCAGATCTACGGCGGCCACGGCTTCATCTCCGAATGGGGCATGGAGCAGTACGTGCGCGACGCACGGATCAACATGATCTACGAAGGCACGAACTCGATCCAGTCGCTCGACCTGCTGGGACGCAAGGTGCTCGGCGACATGGGCGCGAAGCTGAAGAAGTTCGGCAAGCTCGTGACCGAATTCGCGGAAGCCGAAGGCGTGAAGCCCGAGATGGCCGAGTTCATCAACCCGCTCGCCGACATCGGCGACAAGGTACAGAAGCTGACGATGGAAATCGGCATGAAGGCGATGCAGAACCCGGACGAAGTCGGCGCGGCCGCCGTGCCGTACCTGCGTACCGTCGGCCATCTGGTGTTCTCGTACTTCTGGGCGCGCATGGCGCGTCTCGCGCTCGACAAGGAAGCGTCGGGCGACCGTAGCGGAGACCCGTTCTACAAGTCGAAGCTCGCGACGGCCCGCTTCTACTTCGCGCGCCTCCTGCCCGAGACGGCGGCGACGATCCGCGCCGCGCGCGCCGGTTCGAAGACGATGATGGAAGTCGACGAATCGCTGTTCTGACGCGAGTCCGGGCGGTGCGCGCCGCGCGCCGCGCCGCCCGAACGCAACGGTTCCTGGTACTCACTTCGCCGTGCAGCCCTCACATTCCGCGCTGCACGACACTATCCGGAGACATCCCGTGAGCAATTTCCTGATTCGCAAGGTCGCCGTGCTGGGCGCCGGCGTGATGGGCGCGCAGATCGCCGCGCACCTCGTCAACGCGCGCGTGCCGGTGCTGCTGTTCGACCTGCCGGCCAAGGAAGGCCCGAAAAACGCGATCGCGCTGAAGGCGATCGAGAACCTGAAGAAGCTGTCGCCCGCGCCGTTCGGCGTGAAGGACGACGCGAAATACCTCGAAGCGGCGAACTACGAAGACGACATCGCGAAGCTCGCCGAATGCGACGTCGTGATCGAGGCGATCGCCGAGCGGATGGACTGGAAGCACGACCTGTACAAGAAGGTCGCACCGCACATCGCGCCGAACGCGATCTTCGCGACCAACACGTCGGGCCTGTCGATCACGAAGCTGTCCGAAGGATTCTCGGACGAGCTGAAGGCGCGCTTCTGCGGCGTGCACTTCTTCAACCCGCCGCGCTACATGCACCTCGTCGAGCTGATCCCGACCGCGCATACGCGCCCGGAGATCCTCGACCAGCTCGAAACCTTCCTGACGAGCGTCGTCGGCAAGGGCGTCGTGCGCGCGAAGGACACGCCGAACTTCATCGCGAACCGCGTCGGCATCTTCTCGATCCTCGCGGTGATCACCGAGGCCGCGAAGTTCGGCCTGCGTTTCGACGAAGTCGACGACCTGACGGGCAGCCGCCTCGGCCGCGCGAAGTCGGCGACGTTCCGCACCGCGGACGTGGTCGGCCTCGACACGATGGCGCACGTGATCAAGACGATGCAGGACAACCTCGCCGACGATCCGTTCTTCCCGGTCTACCAGACGCCTGCCGTGCTCGCCGAACTGGTGAAGCAGGGCGCGCTCGGCCAGAAGACGGGCGGCGGGTTCTACAAGAAGGAAGGCAAGGCGATCAAGGTGCTCGACGCGAAGACGGGCAGCTACGTCGATTCGGGCGCGAAGGCGGACGAAACCGTCGGCCGCATCCTGAAGCGCCCGCCGGCGGAACGCCTGAAGCTGCTGCGCGAGACGGATCATCCGCATGCGCAGTTCCTGTGGTCGATCTTCCGCGACGTGTTCCACTACATCGGCGTGCATCTCGAGTCGATCGCCGACAACGCGCGCGACGTCGACCTCGCGATCCGCTGGGGCTTCGGCTGGAACGAAGGCCCGTTCGAAGGCTGGCAGGCTGCCGGCTGGAAGCAGGTCGCCGAGTGGGTGCAGGAAGACATCGCGGCCGGCAAGGCGCTCGCGAACGTGCCGCTGCCGTCGTGGGTGCTCGAAGGCCCGGTCGCCGAGCAGGGCGGCGTGCACACGGCCGAAGGCTCGTGGGCGCCGGCATCGAAGCGCTTCGTGCCGCGTTCGGACCTGGCCGTGTACCGCAAGCAGGTGTTCCGCGCGCCGCTGCTGGGCGAAGCCGGCGCCGATCCGAAGACGTACGGCAAGACGCTGTTCGAGACCGACGCGGTGCGCGCGTGGGTCGACGACCGTGCCGGTGAGGACGACGTCGTGATCGTGTCGTTCAAGTCGAAGATGAACACGATCGGACCGAGCGTGATCGACGGCCTCGTGCAGGCGATCGAACTCGCGGAGCAGGACTACAAGGGCGTGGTGATCTGGCAGCCGACGTCGCTGAAGCTCGGCACGCCGGGCGGCCCGTTCTCGGCCGGCGCGAACCTCGAAGAGGCGATGCCCGCGTTCATGATGGGCGGCGCGAAGGGCATCGAGCCGTTCGTGAAGAAGTTCCAGGAAGGCATGCTGCGCGTGAAGTACGCGAACGTGCCGGTCGTCGCGGCCGTGTCGGGCATCGCGCTCGGCGGCGGGTGCGAACTGATGCTGCACAGCGCGAAGCGCGTCGTGCACGTCGAGAGCTACATCGGTCTCGTCGAAGTGGGCGTCGGCCTCGTGCCGGCCGGCGGCGGCCTGAAGGAAGCGGCGCTGCGCGCAGCGGACGCCGCGGCGGCCGCGAACGCGACCACCGACATCCTGAAGTTCGTCACGAAGTCGTTCGAGAACGCGGCGATGGCGAAGGTGTCGGCGTCCGCGCACGACGCGCGTGCGATGGGCTACGTGAAGCCGTCCGACACGATCGTGTTCAACGTGTTCGAACTGCTCGACACCGCGAAGAAGGAAGCGCGTGCGCTGGCCGACACCGGCTACCGCGCACCGCTGCGCGCGAAGGACGTGCCGGTTGCGGGCCGTTCGGCGATCGCGACGATCAAGGCATCGCTCGTCAACATGCGTGACGGCCGCTTCATCAGCGACCACGACTACCTGATCGCGAGCCGCATCGCCGAAGCCGTGTGCGGCGGCGACGTCGAAGCCGGCAGCCTCGTCGACGAGGAATGGCTGCTTGCGCTCGAGCGCCGCGCGTTCGTCGAGCTGCTCGGCACGCAGAAGACGCAGGAACGGATCATGGGCATGTTGCAGACCGGCAAGCCGGTGCGTAACTGAGCGAGCAGACAAGGAGTCTGAAATGAGCAAACAACTGCAAGACGCATACATCGTCGCCGCCAGCCGCACCCCGATCGGCAAGGCCCCGCGCGGTGTCTTCAAGAACACGCGCCCCGACGAGCTGCTGGTTCACGCGATCAGGTCGGCGGTCGCGCAGGTGCCCGGTCTCGACACGAAGGTGATCGAGGACGCGATCATCGGCTGCGCGATTCCGGAAGCCGAGCAGGGGCTGAACGTCGCGCGCATGGGCGCGCTGCTCGCGGGCCTGCCGCAGACGGTCGGCGGCGTGACGGTCAACCGCTTCTGCGCGTCGGGCATCACCGCGCTCGCGATGGCGGCCGACCGCATCCGCGTCGGCGAATCGGACGCGATCTTCGCGGGCGGCTGCGAATCGATGAGCATGGTGCCGATGATGGGCAACAAGCCGTCGATGTCGCCGCACATCTTCGATCGCAGCGAAGACTTCGGCATCGCGTACGGGATGGGCCTGACGGCCGAGCGCGTCGCCGAACAGTGGAAGGTGAGCCGCGACGACCAGGACGCGTTCTCGGTCGAATCGCACCGCAAGGCGCTCGCCGCGCAGCAGGCCGGCGAATTCGGCGACGAAATCGCTGCGTACACGCTCACCGAGCGGTTCCCGAACCTCGCGACCGGCGAAGTCGACGTGAAGACGCGCGAGATCAAGCTCGACGAAGGTCCGCGCGCGGATACGTCGCTCGAAGGCCTCGCGAAGCTGCGCACGGTATTCGCGAACAAGGGCTCGGTCACGGCCGGCAACAGCTCGCAGACGTCGGACGGTGCGGGCGCGCTGCTCGTCGTGTCGGAGAAGGTGCTGAAGGAGTTCAACCTGACGCCGCTCGCGCGCTTCGTGAGCTTCGCGGTGCGCGGCGTGCCGCCGGAAATCATGGGGATCGGCCCGAAGGAAGCGATTCCGGCTGCGCTGAAGGCCGCCGGCCTGAAGCAGGACGATCTCGACTGGATCGAGCTGAACGAGGCGTTCGCCGCGCAGTCGCTGGCGGTGATGCGCGATCTCGGCCTCGATCCGTCGAAGGTCAACCCGATGGGCGGCGCGATCGCACTGGGCCACCCGCTCGGCGCGACCGGCGCGATCCGCGCGGCGACCGTCGTGCACGGCCTGCGCCGCCGCAACCTGAAGTACGGGATGGTCACGATGTGCGTCGGCACCGGCATGGGCGCCGCGGGCATCATCGAACGCCTGTAAGCAGGACGCGACGACAAGCGACGACGGTGCGCGGGCCACGAGCTCGCGCACCGTTTTTTTCATTCCGGTAGAGACAGTCAAAGGAGACGGTTGTGGCCGACATTCAAGTGGAACGCGCCGACGGCGTGATGACGATCACGATCGCGCGCCCGGCGAAGAAGAACGCGCTGACGGCGGCGATGTACCAGACGATGGCCGATGCGCTCGCCGACGCGCAGGAAGACAAGGCGACGCGCGTGATCCTGCTGCGCGGCAGCGACGGTAATTTCAGCGCGGGCAACGATCTCGAGGATTTCCTGAAGTCGCCGCCGAAGGACGACACCGCATCGGTGTTCCAGTTTCTGGCGCGGATCAGCAGCGCGAGCAAGCCGGTCGTGGCGGCGGTGCCCGGCATCGCGGTTGGGGTCGGCGTGACGATGCTGCTGCACTGCGATCTGGTTTATGCGGCCGACACCGCGACGTTCTCGCTGCCGTTCGTGCAGCTCGGGCTGTGCCCGGAAGCCGCGTCCAGCGCACTGCTGCCGCGCCTGGCCGGCCATCAGGTCGCCGCCGAGAAGCTGCTGCTGGGCGAGGCGTTCGACGCGCTGGAAGCGCACCGGATCGGTATCGTCAACCGCGTGCTGCCGGCGGCCGAGCTCGACGCGTTCGCGGCGAAGCAGGCGGCGAAGCTGGCGGCGCTGCCGGCGGCATCGCTGCGTGTGACGAAGGCGCTGCTCAAGGAGACGGGCGGCGTGGCGACGCCCGCGCGGATGGCCGAGGAAGCGCGCCATTTCGCCGAGATGCTGCGCGCGCCGGAGGCCCGCGAGGCGATGACGGCGTTCTTCGAGAAGCGCAAGCCGGATTTCCGTCAGTTCGACTGACGGAACGGGTCGCGCCGGCGGTGGCTCGCCGGTGCGCGGTTGGGAGAGCGATCAGGCCGTGCCGTAGTCGACGTGGCCCGTTTCGCGGCAGAAGCTGACGAGCCGCAAGCCGGCCGCCTTCGCGATTTCGATCGCGAGCGACGACGGCGCGGAGATGGTCGCGACCAGCGGGATGCCGACCCGCGCGGCCTTGCGCACGAGCTCGTAGCTCGCGCGGCTCGACAGGAACACGAAGCCGTCGGTGGTATCGGCGCGCGCCAGCACGAGCGAGCCGATCAGCTTGTCGAGCGCGTTGTGGCGGCCGACGTCCTCGAATGCCGTGCGGATCGCGCCTGTTGCATCGCACCACGCGGCCGCATGCAGGCCGCCGGTCAGTTTCGTCAGCGCCTGATGCGACGGTAACGCATGCGCGGCGCGCGCCAGCGCGTCGGGCGCGAGGCGCGCGAGAAAACCGGTATCGGGCACGCGTTCGGGCGCGAGGTCGAGCAGGTCGATGCTCTCGATGCCGCAGACGCCGCAGCCCGTGCGCCCCGCGAGCGCGCGGCGCCGGTCCTTCAGCGCGGCGAACGCCTGCTGGACGACTTCCAGATGAACTTCCGCATGCGGCAGCGGCGCGTCGGCGTGCAGGATCACCTCGATGTCCTTGATGTCGCTGCCGCGCGCGACGATCCCTTCCGAGATCGCGAAGCCGACCGCGAACGCTTCGAGCTCGCATGGCGTGCACATCATCACCGCGTGCGAGATGCCGTTGAAGACGAGTGCGACCGGCCATTCCTGGCCGACGAAGTCGTGCGCGGGTTCGACCGCGCCGCCGCGCGTGCGGCTCACGGGCAGCTCGATCGCGCCGCGCGGTTCGTCGCGCAACGCGTCGCGCAGTTCGTCTGATTGGGTCGGATTCACGAGCACTCCCGTTGATTCGAGGCACGGCCGGCGACGATCGTGCCGCCGGCCGCGCGCAGAGGTTCTAAAATACCCCAGGCAAGCCGGCCGCGCCGGCATCCGCCACGTCAGGTAACGACCATGGGACTCAGCGACGCTCCGTTGCTCTTCAACTTCGAACACGATTCGTCGGAAAACTTCACGTACATCCCGATGATCGTGCGTTTCAATCTCGACCGCTTCGGCCTGCGGATTTCGCTCGACCAGTGGCAACTGCTGCCGCTCGAGGACCGCAAGCTGCTCGCGCGCTTTCCGGCCGACGACGACACCGCGATCGAGCCCAACTTCGATCACGCGCTGTTCGAAATGCTGCGCACGCACGCCGATCTGGAGCCGTCATGGTTCCAGCCGGACGAGCAGCCGGCCTGGCGCGCCGTCGACGCGGTACCGGAGTCGCTGGTACAGCAGAGCGCGCTGGCCGGGCTGCCGGCACCCGCGCTCGCGCACTGGCAGCGGCTCGCGCCGTTCCAGCGCTACGTGCTGGTCAAGCTGTCGCGCAAGCCGACGCTGAATCACGATTTCGTGCCCGCGATGCGGGAGTTCGGGCTGACGGCCACGCACTGACGGCCACGCACTGACGGCCGCCTGCCGCACCGCGGCGCTTGCCCGCCGTCAGAGCGGCGGCAGTTGCCGCGGCTTGCGGTCAGGGCCGGTCGCGACGTAGGTGAGCGTCGCTTCGGTGACTTTCACGACTTCGCCCATCAGGCGCATGCGCTGCGCGTACACCTCGACGTCGACCGTGATCGACGTGTTGCCGGTGCGCATGATGGTGGCGTAGAAGCTCAGCAGATCGCCGACGAATACCGGCTGCTTGAACACGAACGAATTGACCGCGACCGTCGCGACGCGGCCGTTCGCGCGCTGGCTCGCGGGAATCGAGCCGGCGATGTCGACCTGCGACATGATCCAGCCGCCGAACACGTCGCCGTGAACGTTCGCATCGTGCGGTTGCGGGACGACGCGCAGCGCGGGCTGCTTCTGCGGGAGTTCGAGGGTCGAATCGGTCATGGCGGGGGCTTTCATCCTGTAATAAACGAGCCGCCGCGCGCAGGCTGGCCGGCGAGGCCGCCGGCAGCGGCGCGAAGCGGCTTCTGCGACAATACAACGTTCGCAAATTGTACGAGAAAGCGCGCGAGCCGGCCGCCGATACGCGCGTCCCGCATTGCCGCAGGACCTTTCCCCATGCGCCGATTTCCCGCTTCCGGCGAGCCCGCGCCGGCTTCGACCGGGCCTCGCAACGACTGGCAGACCATCCGGTCGCTGCTGCCGTACCTGACCACCTACAAATGGCGCGTCGCGCTCGCGCTCGGCTGCCTGATCGGGGCGAAGGTCGCGAACCTCGGCGTGCCGGTCGTGATGAAGCGCATCGTCGATCACCTGTCCGCCGTGCAGCAGCTCACCGCGCTCGGCCGTGCCGAGCAGTCGGCCGGCATCGTGCTCGCGGGCGGCGTCGGGCTGCTGGTCGTCGCGTATGCGCTCGTGCGGCTGTCGACGTCGCTGTTCACCGAACTGCGCGAAATCCTGTTCTCGAAGGTCACCGAGAGCGCGGTGCGCCAGCTCGCGCTGCAGGTGTTCCGGCATCTGCACGGGCTGTCGCTGCGGTTTCATCTCGAGCGCCAGACGGGCGGCATGTCGCGCGACATCGAGCGCGGCACGCGCGGCATCCAGCAACTGATTTCGTATTCGCTGTACAGCATCCTGCCGACGCTCGTCGAGGTCGGGCTCGTGCTCGGCTTCTTCGTGGTCAAGTACGAGGCCTACTACGCGTACGTGACGTTCGCGGCGCTGGTCACGTACATCGTGTTCACCGTGAAGGTCACCAACTGGCGCACGCATTTTCGCCGCACGATGAACGAGCTCGATTCGCGCGCGAACTCGCGGGCGATCGATTCGCTGATCAACTACGAGACGGTGAAGTACTTCGGCAACGAGGCGTGGGAAGCGCAGCGCTACGACGAGAACCTGAAGCGCTACCGGAAGGCCGCGATCCGCTCGCAGAACTCGCTGTCGGTGCTGAACTTCGGCCAGCAGGCGATCATCGGCACGGGGCTCGTGTTCATCCTGTGGCGCGCGACGCAGGGCGTGCTCGCGGGCAAGCTGACGCTTGGCGATCTCGTGCTGATCAACACGTTCATGCTGCAGCTGTACATTCCGCTGAATTTCCTCGGCGTCGTCTATCGCGAGCTGAAGCAGAGCCTGACCGACATGGACCGGATGTTCGGGTTGCTGTCGGCGCCGAAGGAAGTGGCCGACCGGCCCGATGCGCCGCCGCTCGCGGTGGCCGGCGCGCAGGTGCGCTTCGAGCACGTGAACTTCGCGTACGAGCCGTCGCGGCAGATCCTGCACGACGTGACGTTCACGATCGAGGCCGGCACGACGACCGCGGTGGTCGGCCACAGCGGGTCGGGGAAATCGACGCTGTCGCGGCTGCTGTTCCGCTTCTACGATCTCGACCGGCAGGCGGGCGGCGCGATCCGGATCGACGGGCAGGACATTCGCGACGTCACGCAGGAATCGCTGCGCGCGTCGATCGGGATCGTGCCGCAGGACACCGTGCTGTTCAACGACTCGATCTACTACAACATCGCGTACGGTCGGCCGACGGCGACGCGCGACGAGGTGGTCGCGGCCGCGCGCGCCGCGCACATCCACGATTTCATCGAAGGGTTGCCGAAGGGCTATGACACGCCGGTCGGCGAGCGCGGGCTGAAGCTGTCGGGCGGCGAGAAGCAGCGCGTCGCGATCGCGCGCACGCTGTTGAAGGACCCGCCGGTGCTGCTGTTCGACGAAGCGACGTCGGCGCTCGATTCCCGCTCGGAACGCGCGATCCAGCGCGAGCTCGATCAGATCGCGCGGCATCGCACGACGCTCGTGATCGCGCACCGTCTGTCGACGGTCGTGCACGCGCAGCAGATCCTCGTGATGGACCACGGGCGGATCGTCGAGCGCGGCACGCACGACGAACTCGTGCGCGCGGACGGGCTGTATGCGCAGATGTGGGCGCTGCAGCAGCAGCGCGCGGCGGCGGGCGGGGAAGAGGCCGAGGCCGCGTAACGGGGCGTGGCGGCCTGGCGGCGTGCCGCGTGCCGTGGCGCGCAGCGCAAGGGCGGCGCGACGGGGGCGTCGCCGCCCGTCGTCCGATCAGCCCGCGGCGGCGCGCAGCCGTGCGTCGAGTTCGCCGAGCTGCGCGGGCGTACCGACGTTCTCCCAGATCCCTTCGTACAGTTCGCCGGTCGCGCGGCCGGCTTCGATCGTCGCGCGATAGTACGGCGTCAGCGCGCGCCGCGTGCCGGGTGCGACGTCGCGGAACATCCGCGTGTCGTACAGGCCGATGTTGCCGAACGTGAAGCGCGCGGCGCCGTCGAGCGCGAGACGGCCGTCGTCGCCGAGCGCGAAGTCGCCGGCCGGATGGAACGGCGGGTTCGGCACCATCACGAGGTGCATCGCCGGCGTGTCGAGCGCGGCCATCCGGGCGGCGCGCGGCGCGAGCGTCCGGTAGTCGAACGCGCAGTATACGTCGCCGCTGACCGCCGCGAACACCGTCGGCTGCCCGTCGCGTTCCAGCAGCGGCAGCGCCTGCGCGATGCCGCCGGCGGTTTCGAGTGCGTCGCCCTCGGCCGAATACGCGAGCCGCACGCCCCAGCGCGAACCGTCGCCGAGCGCGGCCTCGATCTGCTCGCCGAGCCACGCGTGGTTGATCACGATCGTGTCGATGCCCGCCCGCGCGAGCGCCTCGATCTGCCACACGATCAGCGGCTTGCCGCCGGCTTCGAGCAGCGGCTTCGGGCGGGCGTCGGTCAGCGGACGCATCCGTTCGCCGCGTCCGGCGGCGAAGATCATCGCCGTGGTGAGGGTAGTGCTCATGTTCGACTGGGTGTGGGGACGGTCAGAACGTGTAGCCGACGTCGGCCGGCGCGTTGCCCTCGAGCTCGTCGAGCAGCTTCGCGAACGGCACGAGCGGGCGATAGCGCAGCGCGACCTTGCGTGCATACGCGAGGAAGCGCGGCAGGTCGTTCAGGTAGTGCGGCTTGCCGTCGCGGTAGTTGATGCGCGCGAACAGGCCGAGGATCTTGATGTGGCGCTGCAGCCCCATCCATTCGAGCTGGCGGTAGAACTCGCCGAAATCCGCGTCGACCGGCAGGCCGGCCTTCTTCGCCTTTTCCCAGTAGTACGCGAAGCAGTCGAGCTCGAACTCCTCGTCCCAACTGATGAACGCGTCGCGCAGCAGCGACACGACGTCGTACGTCAGCGGCCCGTAGACGGCGTCCTGGAAGTCGAGCACGCCCGGGTTCGGCTCGCAGACCATCAGGTTGCGCGGCATGAAGTCGCGCAGCATGAAGCCTTGCGGCTGCGCGTGCGCGCTCGCGACCAGCAGCGCGAACGTGCGGTCGAGCGTGCCGCGCATCGCGTCGGTGACCGGCTTGCCGAGGTGGCGGCCGACGAACCATTCGGGCAGCAGCTCCATTTCGCGGCGCAGGAACGCTTCGTCGAACGGCGGCAGCACGTCGGGTGTCGACGCGAGCTGGAAGCGGATCAGCGCGTCGAGGGCGTCACGCATCAGCGGACGGGCCGCGCCCGGATCGGCCGGATCGAGCACCGAGATGTACGACGTGCGGCCGAGATCGGTCACGAGCATGAAGCCCGCGTCGAAATCGTGGGCCAGCACGTCCGGCACGTGATCGCCGGCCCCGGCGAGCAGCCGCGCGACCTGGACGAACTCGCGGCACTTCTCGGGCGGCGGCGCGTCGACCGCGATCAGCGTGCCGCCGGGGCGCGTGGCCGACGCGACGCGGAAATAGCGGCGGAAACTGGCGTCCGACGACGCGGGCGCGAGGGTCGACAGATCGAGCGCGTAGCGCTCGGCGAGCGGGTGCAGCCACGCGGTGAGCGCGTCGAGGCGGGCGTCGGGCTGGGATGCGGCGGATGGGGGCGTCATGAAACTCGGCGGAGGGGGGAACGTCTTGCCATATAATACCCCACGACTTTTTTGACGCGCCCCGCGTCAGCTTCCGCCGTGCAGGCCCGCGGCCTGTCGCGCCGTCCGCCCGATCGCCTCCCCGGTTTGCGAAGAGCCGCAGTCGCGGCTCGACGGCGCGGCCCGCCGCGCGTGAAGGTGCCGTGCAGGCGCGGTTGACAAGGGGCGATTCGCCAAACGATAGATGCCGCCCAAACCGCTATTCCCGAATGTTTTCCCCGGTGACGGGGCGCCGCGCAAACGGCGGCTCGCGCTCGCGCTCCTGGCCGTGCCCGGCCTCGTGCCGGCCGTGTCGTACGCGCAGCTGTCGGGCGCGGCTGCGCAGCCGCAGCCGCTCGACTCGCCGTGGGATCTGCGTCTCGCGCCCCAGCTCGAGGATCATCCGCTGAAGGACGGCGCGAAGCCGGCCGCCTTCGTCATTGCCGACCATACGAGCGGCACCGCCGAGCAGGACCTCGCCGCGAAGGGTTCGGCCGAGCTGCGGCGCGGCGACGCCGTCGTGAAGGCCGACGCGATCCACTACGATCAGGATACCGACATGGCCGATGCGTACGGCCAGGTCAAGGTGGTCAATGGCGGCACGTCGTTCGCCGGCCCCGAGGCGCACCTGAAGATCGAGGCGAACCAGGGCTTCATGACCGCGCCGAAGTATCACTTCAACGTGACGGGCGGGTCGGGCAGCGCGGAGCGCGTCGACATGGTCGACAACGAGCGCTCGGTGTTCGTCAACGGTACGTACACCGCGTGCCAGTGCTCGACGAACCCCGCGTGGTACATCAAGGGCAGCCGCTTCGACTTCGATACGGGCGCCGACGAGGGCACCGCGCGCAACGGCGTGCTGTTCTTCCAGGGCGTGCCGATCTTCGCGAGCCCGTGGATGACGTTCCCGCTGTCGGGCGAGCGGCGCAGCGGCCTGCTGCCGCCGACGTTCTCGGTGAACTCGAACAACGGCTTCGAGCTGTCGCTGCCGTACTACTTCAACATCGCGCCGAACCGCGACCTGACGCTCACGCCGCGCATCATCTCGCGGCGCGGCGTGATGACCGAAGCGACGTTCCGCTATCTGTCGCCGTCGTATTCGGGTACGTTTACGGCCAATTACCTGCCGGACGACCGGCTCGCGCATCGCAACCGCTACGCGATCTACTGGCAGCACCAGCAGAACTTCGGCGGCGGCTTCGGCGGCTACGTCTACTTCAACAAGGTCTCGGACAACACGTATCCCGAAGACCTCGGGTCGGCGAACCAGTTCATCAACGGTACGCAGACGCTGTACCAGCAGGAAGCCGGCCTCACGTACAACAACGGCCCGTGGTCGGTGCTCGCGCGCTACCAGCACTGGCAGACGCTGCCGCCGTCGATCGCGCCGTACAGCCGCGAGCCGCAGTTGAACGTGAAGTACACGAAGTACAACGTCGGCGGGTTCGACTTCGGCGCGGAAGCCGACTATTCGCGGTTCCGCATCACGACCGCCGATGCGACCCAGGGCGACCGGGTCGTCTTCAACCCGTACATTTCGTACGGCGTGTACGGTCCCGGCTATTTCGCGGTGCCGAAGGTCCAGTACCACCTGGCGTCGTACGACCTGAACTACCTGTCGTCCGCCACGCCGAACAGCCCGAAGCGCTTCACCGAGTCGATCCCGACCGTGAGCTTCGATTCGGGCCTGATCTTCGACCGTTCGGTGCGCCTGTTCGGCCAGGACTTCATCCAGACCCTCGAGCCGCGCCTGTACTACGTGTACACGCCGTATCGCGATCAGTCGAACGCGCCGCTGTTCGACACCGCGGAATCGGACTTCGGCCTCGCGGAGATCTACCAGCCGAACACGTTCGTCGGTAACGACCGGATCGCCGATGCGAACCGGATCACGGCCGGCCTGACGTCGCGCTTCATCGACCCGCGCACCGGCGACGAGCGCGCGCGGTTCGTGATCGCGCAGCAGTACTACTTCGCCGATCAGCGCGTCACGCTGAACCCGGGGCAGAGCGCCGTGCTGGCGCGCCACTCGGACCTGATCGTCGGCGCCGCGCTGAAGCTCGGCTCGGGCTTCATGTCGGAAACGGCGTTCCAGTACAACCAGAACAACAACCAGCTCGTGAAGTCGAGTATCGGTTTCGGCTACAGCCCGGGCGAGCGCCGCGTGATCAACGTCGGCTACCGCTATACGCGCACGAATACCACGCTCGACAACCAGCCGATCAACCAGTTCCTGGTGTCCGCGCAGTGGCCGCTCACGCGCCGCCTGTATGCGATCGGCCGGTTCAACTACGACTTCGCCGGAGATCGCGTGGTCGACGGTCTGGTCGGCTTACAATACGACGCGGATTGCTGGGCGCTCGGGGTCGGGGTGCAGCGGGCCGCGAACGGCATCAATTCGTCGGGACAGCAGAACTCGTCGACGCGCTTCATGATGCAGCTGACGCTCAAGGGCTTGTCGACCATCGACAACGGCCTCGTGTCCGCATTCCGCGCCGGGGTGCCGGGCTACACGCCGTTGCCGCCGCCGCCGCCGCCGATGTCCCGCTTCAGCAACTACGAGTAACGCCGGCATGTCTGCACCGGTCAGCACGATTTCAATGGAGTTTCAGTGGCAATGAAGAAAACCCTTCGTTTCGCGGCAGTCGTGTCCAGCCTCGCCGCGTCCGCCGCGCTGCTCGCCGCCGCGCCGGCCGCGGCGCAGGCACTCGGTTCGCAAGGTGCGCAGCTCGCCGACGAAGTCGTCGCCGTGGTCAACAACGACGTGATCACGGGCCGCGAACTCGACCAGCGCGCCGGCCTGATCGCACGCCGCCTGCAGCAGCAGAACGCGCCGGTGCCGCCGGCCGACCAGCTGCGCGCGCAGGTGCTGAACCAGATGGTGCTCGAACGTATCCAGGTGCAGAAGGCCAAGGACGACGGGATCCGCATCGACGACGCGACCGTGCAGGCCACGCTGCAGCGTCTCGCGCAGGCGAACGGGATGACGCTCGACCAGTATCGCGCGCGCCTCGAGGCGCAGGGCGTGCCCTGGAGCATCTTCACGAGCGACGCGCGCACCGAACTGATGCTGTCGAAGCTGCGCGAGCGCGAGGTCGACGGCAAGATCACGGTGTCGGACGCCGAGGTCGCGAACTACATCGCGAGCCAGCGCGGGCCGAACGCATCGCAGCAGCAGGACCTGCGCTTCCAGCACATCTTCATCAAGGCGCCCACCAACGCGCCGCAGGCTGACATCGAAGCCGCGCAGAAGAAGGCCGAAGCGCTGCTGCAGCAGGCGAAGTCGGGCGCCGATTTCGAGCGCCTCGCGAAGAACAACTCCGAAGCGAACGACGCGAAGAAGGGCGGCGATCTCGGCTTCAAGGCGCCGAGCGCGCTGCCGCCCGACGTCGTCGACGCCGCGTCGAAGCTGCGCCCGGGCGAGGTCAACCCGACGCTGATCCGCGTGCCGGACGGCTTCGAAATCGTGCGCCTCGTCGATCGCCGCCAAAGCCAGGGCGCGAGCGCCGCGGCGCCGAAGATCGTCCAGACGCACGTGCGCCACATCCTGCTGCGCGTCGGCGAAGGCAAGTCGGAAGGCCAGGCGCGCCAGCAACTGGCCGACATCCGCAAGCAGGTCGAGGCCGGCGGCGATTTCGCGAAATTCGCGCGCACCTACTCGCAGGACGGTTCCGCGTCGCAGGGCGGCGATCTCGGCTGGATCAGCCCGGGCGAGACCGTGCCGGAATTCGAGCGCGCGATGAACAACCTGCAGGACGGCCAGATCAGCCAGCCGATCCGTACCGAATACGGCTATCACCTGATCCAGGTGCTGAACCGCCGCGAGGCGGAAGGGTCGGTGCAGCAGCAGATGGACATCGCCCGTCAGGCGATCGGCCAGCGCAAGGCCGAGCAGGCGTATGCCGACTGGCTGCGCGAGTTGCGCGATTCGTCGTACGTGCAGTACAAGATCGGCGGCGTCGGCCCGGCGAACTGAGCGAGCCTCGGATGACCACGCCCGCGCTGCAGATCGCGATCACGACCGGCGAACCCGCGGGGGTCGGCCCGGAGCTGACCGTGCAGGCGCTGCGTGACGCCGCGCAGCGCTGGCCCGATGCGCATTTCACCGTGCTCGGCGATGCCGCACTGCTCGACGCGCGTGCGGCCGCGGTCGGCGTCGACGCGGCCACACTGGCCGGCGGCGTGCAGGTGTCGGTCGCGCATCACGCACTGGCGGCGCCCGCGCAGGCGGGCAAGCTGGACGCGGCGAACGGCCGCTACGTGCTCGGGCTGCTCGACGCGGCGATCGACGGTGCGCTGGCCGGCCGGTACGACGCGATCGTTACCGCGCCGCTGCAGAAGAGCACGATCAACGACGCGGGCGTGCGGTTCACCGGCCATACCGAATACCTGGCCGAACGCACGCACACGCCGCGCGTCGTGATGATGCTGGCCGGCACCGGCCACCGGCCGCTGCGCGTCGCGCTCGCGACCACGCACCTGCCGCTGAAGGACGTATCGGCCGCGCTGACGATCGACGGGCTCGTCGAGACGCTCGCGATCATCGATCGCGACCTGCGGCGCGATTTCGGTCTCGCCGCGCCGCGCATTCTCGTGACGGGCCTGAACCCGCACGCGGGCGAGAACGGTTATCTCGGCCGCGAGGAGATCGACGTGATCTCGCCGGCGCTGGCCCGCGCGAACGCGCAACACATCGACGCACGCGGCCCGTATCCGGCCGACACGCTGTTCCAGCCGCGCCATCTGGCCGATGCCGATTGCGTGCTCGCGATGTTCCATGACCAGGGTCTGCCCGTGCTGAAGTACGCGACGTTCGGCGAGGGCATCAACGTGACGCTCGGGCTGCCGATCATCCGCACGTCGGTCGATCACGGCACCGCGCTCGATCTGGCCGGCACGGGCCGCGCGGATCCGGGCAGCATGATCGCCGCGCTCGATACGGCCGTCACGATGGCGCGCCATCGCCGCGCAGCCTGACGCTGCCGGTTTACCCCATTCGTCGTATTTTTCGTTTTACTCAGTCGATGTCGAACAGCAGACAGCACCAAGGCCATTTCGCGCGCAAGCGCTTCGGGCAGAACTTCCTCGTCGATCACGGCGTGATCGACTCGATCGTCGCGACGATCGGCCCTGCACGCGGCCAGCGGATGGTCGAGATCGGCCCCGGGCTCGGCGCGCTGACCGGGCCGCTGATCGAGCGGCTCGCGACGCCGGAGTCGCCGCTGCACGCGGTCGAGCTCGACCGCGATCTGATCGGGCGCCTGCAGCAACGCTTCGGCGCGCTGCTGGAGCTGCACGCGGGCGACGCGCTCGCGTTCGACTTCCGCTCGCTCGCGATGCCCGGCGACAAGCCGTCGCTGCGGATCGTCGGCAATCTGCCGTACAACATCTCCAGTCCGCTGCTGTTTCACCTGATGACGTTCGCCGATGCGGTGATCGACCAGCATTTCATGCTGCAGAACGAGGTCGTCGAGCGGATGGTCGCGGAGCCGGGCACGAAGGCGTTTTCGCGGCTGTCGGTGATGCTGCAGTACCGCTACGTGATGGAAAAGATGCTCGACGTGCCGCCGGAATCGTTCCAGCCGCCGCCGAAGGTCGATTCGGCGATCGTCCGGATGATTCCGTACGAGCCGCACGAACTGCCGGACGTCGATCCGGCGCTGCTCGGCGAAATCGTCACCGCCGCGTTCTCGCAGCGCCGCAAGATGCTGCGTAACACGCTGGGCGACTACCGCGAGACGATCGATTTCGATGCGCTCGACTTCGATCTCGCGCGCCGTGCGGAGGACGTGAGCGTGGCCGAATATGTCGGCGTGGCGCAGGCGCTGGCGGCGGTGCGCAAGGCCGGATGACGTGCGTGGCGCGAGCCGCCCACCCGCTGTATCGAAGAGAGCTGCCCGACGGGCAGCTTTTTTGTTGCCCGCGTGTATTTGCGCCGGTCGTCACATCCGCCGGCGCGGCGGCGCGTTGACGAGCGCGATGCCGGTCAGCACGAGCGCGGCCGCGGACATGAAGCGCCAGCCGACCGATTCGCCGAGCAGCAGCACGCCGAACGCGACGCCGAACAGCGGCGACAGGAACGTGAACACGGACAGCCGCGACGCGCTGTAGCGCGTCAGCAGCCAGAACCACGACAGGTAGCTGACGAGCGCGACGATCACCGACTGATACGCGAGGCTCGCGAGCGCGACCGGTGTGATCCGCGCGAACGACATCTGGCCGAACAGCGCGGCGAGCGCGACCAGCACGACCGCCGATACCGCGAGCTGGTAGAACAGCGTCTTGCTCGCGCTGGCCCGCGCAAGCGCCGTCGAGCGCACGACGACCGTCGTCGCGGCCCACATCGCGCCGCCGAGGATCCCGAGCGCGTCGCCGGCGAGCCCTGCCAGCACCGATGCGCCGGGCGCGCGCGGCTTCAGGAAGCCGTCCGCGAACGCGAGCGCGATGCCGGCGAATGCGAGGCCGACGCCGGCCCATTGCGTGCGCTGCAGCCGCTCGCCGGGTGCGAACAGGTGCAGGCCGAGCGCGGTGAAGCACGGCGCCGTGTACAGGAAGATCGCCATGTGCGACGCGCTCGTCAGCGTCAGCCCGAAGAACACGCAGATGAATTCTCCGGCGAACAGCGCGCCGGCCGCGAGGCCCGCACCGAATGTGCCGTCCGCCTGAAACAGCGGCGTGCCGCGCGTGCGGGCCCAGCCCCACAGCAGCACCGCGGCGATCACCGAGCGCAGCCCGGCCTGGAACATCGGCGCGATCGCGGCGTTCGTGCTCTTGATCGCGACCTGCTGGAAGCCCCAGATCGCGCACAGCAGCATCATCAGGCCGACGGCGCGCGTATCGAGTGCGCGGCGCACGCGGGCGGCGGCAAGCGCGGTCATCGGCGCGCCTCGCTGGTCGGGCCTTGCGGCACGGAGGTCAGGCGGGCGGCGCGTCCGGCGCGCTCGAATCGACGGTTTCGCACGGCAGTGGGGCGGCAAGAAAAAATGGGTGGTCGCGGTCGGGCGGCGGCGCGCATGCCCGCTTTTGGTGCGAAGTGGAAGGATGTTACCCGATCGACGCGGTGCCCGGGCGAGCCGGATCGTGCCGCTTTCAGTCGTTGCGCGCTTGCTCGCGCCGAGGCAGCCGATACGCGGCATCGGCCGCGTGCTTGTTGGGCCGTTCCCGGCTAGGCGCCCCCGGCTAGGCGCCCCCGGCGAATTTCACCCGACTCCGGTAGAATTTCCGGCTCTGGAAAGTCCCCACAGGAGTACAACACATGCGTTTGCTGCATACGATGCTGCGAGTCGGCGATCTCGACCGCTCGATCAAGTTCTACACCGAATTGCTCGGCATGAAGCTGCTGCGTCGCGAGGATTATCCGGAAGGCAAGTTCACGCTCGCGTTCGTCGGCTACGAAGACGAAAGCACGGGCACCGTGATCGAGCTGACCCACAACTGGGAGACGCCGTCCTACGATCTCGGCAATGGCTTCGGCCATCTGGCGGTGGCGGTCGACGATGCGTACGCGGCCTGCGAGAAGATCAAGGCGCAAGGCGGCAAGGTCACGCGCGAGGCAGGCCCGATGAAGCACGGCACGACCGTGATCGCGTTCGTCGAGGATCCGGACGGCTACAAGATCGAGTTCATCCAGAAGAAGGCGCACTGAACGCCGGATGAGCGGTTCGCGGCGCGTGGCGCGTCGCGGGCAACGAAAACGGGCGATGCGGCGTGATCCGCATCGCCCGTTTGGCGTTTACGTCGTGACCGATCGCATCAAAGCGACGGCAGTAGCTCGGGCGGGTGATGCTTGAGCGTGTGCCGCGCTTCGCGGAACTCGGGGAAGATCGATTCGACGGTCTGCCAGAAGGCCGGGCTGTGGTTCATCTCGCGCAGGTGCGACAGCTCGTGCGCGACGACGTAGTCGATGATCGACATCGGGAAATGGATCAGCCGCCAGTTCAGGCGGATCTTGCCGTCGCTCGAGCAACTGCCCCAACGCGTCGCGGCCGACGACAGCGCGACCATCGAATACGTGACGCCGAGCTTTTCCGCGTAGACCACGAGGCGTTCGCCGAAGATGCGTTTCGCTTCGCCCTGCAGCCAGCCCTGCACGCGATCCTTGATCTGCTGCATGTCGGCCTGCACGGGCAGCGGCAGCGACAGCCGCAGCGCGTCGGCATCGAACGCGACGGCGCCCGCGCCGAGCGCGATCGTCACAGTCTTGCCGAGATACGGCAGTTGCGCGCCGTCGCGCCAGTCGATCTGCGGCAGCGCGCGCTGCTCGGTGCGCGTCTTCCATTCCGCGAGCTTCGCGAAGATCCAGCGTTGCTTTTCGGCGATCGCCGCTTCGATGTCGGCGAGCGTGACCCAGCGCGGCGCGGTGATCGACAGCCCGCTGCCGTCGATCGTGAAGCCGATCGTGCGGCGCGCCGAGCGCTTCAGCCGGTATTCGAGCACGCGGCTGTCGAGCGCGAACGTGCGCACGCGCGAGCGATCGGGCGCCGGGCCCGGATCGAGCGGCGCGGCGGGGGCGGCTTCGGGCGGCGCCGGCGGGGCGGCAGGCGCCGACGGCGCGGCGGCCGGCCCGTCGAAGAGCGGCAGATCCATCTGGCGATGATCGAGGGCCACGACGGCAGGCCGTGGCCGCGGACGCTGTTTCATCAGTTCGCTTCTTTTTGTCGTACGCAACGGCTGCAATCCGGGGCGTCAGGCGCGCGCGGCATCGCGCGTGCCGGCGTTGCCCGCCTGGCGATACGCGTCGGGATCGATGCGGCGCATTTCCGCTTCGATCCATGCTTCGACCTGCGAGTTCAATGCATCGGGCGTCAGCCCTTCGCTGGGGATCGGCTTGCCGATCGACACCGTGACGACGCCCGGGAATTTCGTGAACGAGTTGCGCGGCCACACACGACCTGCATTGTGCGCGATCGGCACGACCGGCGTGCCGGTTTCGATCGCGAAGCGCGCGCCGCCCGTCTTGTACTTGCCCTGCTTGCCCACCGGCGTGCGCGTGCCTTCGGGGAACATGATCATCCATGCGCCTTCCGACAGGCGCTTCTTGCCCTGGCGGATCACCGAATTGAACGCGTTCTTGCCTTCCTTGCGGTTGATGTTGACCATGTGCAGCAGCCCGAGCGCCCAGCCGAAGAACGGCACGTACAGCAGCTCGCGCTTGAACACGTAGCACAGCGGCTTCGGCATCAGCGCCGGAAACGCAAGCGTCTCCCACGCGGACTGGTGCTTCGACAGCAGCACGGCCGGGCCGTCGGGCAGGTTCTCGAACCCTTCGATCCGATAGCGGATGCCGTTCAGCCAGCGCACGACCCACAGCGTCGACTTGCACCAGCCGGCCGCCATCCAGTAGCGCGCGTCGGGGCGCATGAACGGGAACGCGATGAAGCACGCGGTGGCGTACGGCACCGTGTACAGGATGAAGTAGATCAGCAGCAGCAGGGAGCGGACGAAGCGCATCGGCGTGAGTCTGGTGTTGGGGAGGATGCGCGCGGCAGCCGCATCACTCGTGTTCGTGTGAAAGAAAATCGAGCGCGAACGCGCGCAGGTCGTCGTGGACTTTCGTGCCGTCCGGCAGATTGCCTGCGGCGAGCGTTTTCTTGCCCTTGCCGGTCAGCACGAGATGCGGCTGGAAGCCGACCGCGACGCCGGCCTGCAGGTCGCGCAGCGAATCGCCGACGACCGGCGTGTGAGCGGGATCGATCTCGAAGCGCTCGGCGATCATCTGCATCATGCCGGGTTTCGGCTTGCGGCAGTCGCAGTGATCCTCGGCCGTGTGCGGGCAGAAGAATACCGCGTCGATGCGCGCGCCGACCGCGGCTGCCGCGCGATGCATTTTCAGGTGCATCTCGTTCAACGCGGCCATGTCGAACAGCCCGCGGCCGATACCGGACTGGTTGGTCGAGACGACCACGCGATAGCCCGCGTGGTTGAGCCGGGCGATCGCCTCGAAGCTGCCGGGCAGCGCGATCCATTCGTCGGGCGTCTTGATGAACGCATCCGAATCGACGTTGATCACGCCGTCCCGGTCGAGGACGACGAGCTTTCGGTTGGGGCTGGTCGGCATCGTGCGGCCCTTATGCGGCGAGCTTCGAGATGTCGGCGACGCAGTTCATCTGCTGGTGCAGCGCGGACAGCAGTGCGAGACGGTTCGCGCGCAGCGCCGGATCTTCCGCGTTCACCATCACGTCGTTGAAGAACGTGTCGACCGGCGCGCGCAGCGCGGCGAGCGCCGACAGCGCGCCCGTGTACGCACGCGCCTCGAGCTGCGACTGCACGTGCGGCGTGACGGCCGCGAGCTGTTCGTGCAGCGCCTTCTCGGCCGCCTCGACGAGCAGCGTCGGCTGCACCGCGCCGTTCGCGCCGCCTTCCGATTTCTTCAGGATGTTCGAGATCCGCTTGTTCGCGGCCGCGAGCGCTTCGGCTTCCGCGAGGCGCGTGAATTCGCGCACCGCGTCGAGGCGCGCGACGAGGTCGTCGATGCGCGTCGGGTTCAGGCTCAGCACCGCGTCGATTTCGCCGGCCGAATAGCCGCGCTCGCGCAGCAGGCCGCGCAGGCGATCCATGAAGAACGCGAAGATCGCGTCGGTCGATTCGGCGACGCCCGGCACGCCTTCGAAGCGTGCGTGCGCCGTGCGCAGCAGCGATACGAGATCGAGCGGCAGTTGCTTCTCGAGCAGCAGGCGCAGCACGCCGAGCGCGTGACGGCGCAGCGCGAACGGATCCTTCTCGCCGGTCGGCGCGAGGCCGATGCCCCAGATGCCGACGATCGTTTCGAGCTTGTCGGCGAGCGCGACGGCGGTCGACACCGGCGTGGTCGGCAGCGCGTCGCCGGAGAAGCGCGGCTGGTAGTGCTCGGCGCACGCGAGCGCGACGTCGTCGGCTTCGCCGTCGTGGCGCGCGTAGTACGTGCCCATCGTGCCCTGCAGCTCCGGAAACTCGCCGACCATGTCGGTCAGCAGGTCGGCCTTCGCGAGGCGCGCGGCGCGCTTCGCGTGCGCGGTATCGGCGCCGATCGCCGGGGCGATCTCGCCCGCCAGCGCCTCGAGGCGCTCGACGCGTGCGAGCGCCGAACCGAGCTTGTTGTGATAGACGACGTTCGCGAGCTGCGGCACGCGCTCGGCGAGCGGCTTCTTCTTGTCCTGCTCGAAGAAGAACTTCGCATCGGCGAGGCGCGGGCGCACGACGCGCTCGTTGCCTTCGATGATCTCGCCCGGCGTCTTCGTGTCGATGTTCGACACGATCAGGAAGCGCGAGCGCAGCTTGCCCGCGACGTCGGTCAGCGCGAAATACTTCTGGTTCGTCTGCATCGTGAGGATCAGGCATTCCTGCGGCACCTGCAGGAATTCGTCCTCGAAGCGGCACGGGTAGACGACCGGCCATTCGACC
Organism: Burkholderia sola; assembly: GCF_905400185.1. Lineage (NCBI taxonomy): Bacteria > Pseudomonadati > Pseudomonadota > Betaproteobacteria > Burkholderiales > Burkholderiaceae > Burkholderia > Burkholderia sola. The sequence continues at coordinate 3,046,649 of NZ_FR989675.1, read as the reverse complement.
AGCGACGTCACTTCGTCGAGCAGCGACTCGGGCATCACGACCGTGTCGCCGTTCGCATGTTCGTTCAGCTGCGTGCGGATCGTTTCGCGGCGATCGGCGAAGTGCGCGATCACGCGGCCCTTGTCGCGCAGCGTGTCGGCGTATGCGCGCGCATGCTGGATCGCGACCAGGCCGTCCGACAGGAAGCGGTGGCCGAGCGTGGTGTCGCCGGCGTCGACGCCGAACGCGGTGACGGGCACGACGCGATCGTCGTGCAGCACCGTCAGCCGATGCACAGGGCGCACGAACTTCACGTCCGAGCCGTCCGGGCGCTGGTACGTCATGAATTTCGGGATCGGCAGCTTCGCGAGCGCTTCGTCGAGCGCGGCCTGCAGGCCGTCGGCGAGCGTGGCGCCGGCCGCCGAGTAGTTGATGAAGAATGCTTCGGCCTTGCCGTCCTGCGCGCGCTCGAGATCGGCGATCGACGCGTTCGGGTGGCCGAGCGCCGCGAGCTTCTTCGCGAGCGGCGCCGTCGGCTTGCCTTCGGCGTCGAGCGCGACCGACACGGGCAGGACCTTTTCGCGGACCTGTCTGTCGGGTGCGACGGCGCGCACGTTCTGCACGACGACCGCGAGGCGGCGCGGCGTCGCGTAGCGTTCGAACACGAGTTCGCCTTCGATGAGGTCGCGCGCGGCGAGGCGTTGTGCGATACCTTCGGCGAATGCGTCGCCGAGGCGTGCGAGGGCCTTCGGCGGCAGCTCTTCGGTCAGCAGTTCGACGAGCAGGGGGGCGGGATGATTGTGCGTCATATCTGGAATAAATCTCGTCTCGTCAGTCCTGATCGATCTTGCGTTCGACCTTGAGCGGCGGCGCCCACGCCGGCTGCGCGGCGTCCTGGGCGTCGGTGGTGAGGCCCGGCACGCCCGGCGGGTTGCCGAGCATCGGGAAGCCGAGCTTCTCGCGCGAGTCGTAGTAAGCCTGCGCGACGAGACGCGACAGTGCGCGGATGCGGCCGATGTACGCGGCCCGCTCGGTGACCGAGATCGCGCCGCGCGCGTCGAGCAGGTTGAACGTGTGACCGGCCTTCAGCACGAGCTCGTACGCGGGCAGCGCGAGCTGCGCGTCGATCATCTTCTTCGCTTCCGCTTCGTAGCTGTTGAAGAACGTGAACAGCAGGTCGACGTTCGCGTGCTCGAAGTTGTAGGTCGACTGCTCGACCTCGTTCTGGTGGTACACGTCGCCATACGACAGGCGGCGCAGTTCGGGGCCGTTCGGGCCTTGCTCTTCCCACTCGGTCCACACGAGGTCGTACACGTTCTCGACCTTCTGCAGGTACATCGCGAGGCGCTCGAGGCCGTACGTGATCTCGCCGAGCACCGGCTTGCATTCGAGGCCGCCGACTTCCTGGAAATACGTGAACTGCGTGACCTCCATCCCGTTCAGCCACACTTCCCAGCCGAGGCCCCACGCGCCGAGCGTCGGGTTTTCCCAGTCGTCCTCGACGAAGCGCACGTCGTTCTGCTTCAGGTCGAAGCCGAGCGCTTCCAGCGAGCCGAGGTACAGGTCGAGGATGTTTTCCGGCGCCGGCTTGAGCACGACCTGGTACTGGTAGTAGTGCTGCAGGCGGTTCGGGTTCTCGCCGTAGCGGCCGTCCTTCGGGCGGCGCGACGGCTGCACGTACGCGGCGCGCCACGGCTCGGGGCCGACCGCGCGCAGGAACGTGTGGACGTGCGACGTGCCCGCGCCGACTTCCATGTCGATGGGCTGGAGCAGGGCGCAACCCTGCTTGTCCCAGTAGGACTGCAGCGTCAGGATGATTTGCTGAAACGTAAGCATGAAGAGCCTTCGTGGCGCTGGCGCTCCGTTGCGGGCGGCGCTCCGGGCGGGCCCGGAGGGTCGGCTCGCGCGGCGGCGCGGCTTGTTAGTGTGCTGAAACGCGTAATTTTACCGGATCGGCGACCGGATGCGGCCGGAAGGCCGATGCGGGCACCGCCGGCCTGTTTCCGGCGGCCTGCGCACCCATCGCCCGCATGCGTCGCGCAGCCGCGTGCGGGCCGCCGCGACGCGCATGCCGCGGCGCTTCGCGCGGGCGGTAAGATGCGCGTATTGCGGCGCGCGCGATGCGTGCCGCGTCACCGCTTGCCGACGCTCACCGCATGGACGAACCGACCGACATCCTGATTCCGCTGCTTCCGCCGTTCCTCGTGCTGCTCGGACAGGCCGCCGACGCGCAGGCGCGCGGCGAGCATGCCGCGCACGAACTGTGGCTTGCCGCCGCCGCGCATCTGCATGCGGTCGATGCGTCGGCGATCGCGCAGCTCACGGCCACGCTCGTCGCGCGGCAGCGCACGGACGACGCGATTGCGCTCGCCGAATGCGCGGCGCGCGCGCAGCCGGGCGCGGACGCGTACTTCAACCACGGCTACGCGCTGCAGATGGCCGGCCGTCACGCGGATGCGGTCGCGCCGTACCGCGCGGCGCTAGCAATCGATGCCGGCTGGCCGTCGCTGCGCAACAACCTCGCGATCGCGCTGCGCTTGTCGGGCGGCGAGCGCGCGGAAGAGATCGCGCTGCTCGACGCGGCCGTGAAGCACGATCCGCAGGACGTGCAGGCATGGATCAATCTCGTCGTCGCGCGAATCGCGATGCAGGACCTCGACGGTGCGCTCGCGAGCGCCGCGCGGCTCGCCGATCTCGCGGCCGACAACGCGCTCGCGATGAACAACGTCGCGATGGCGATGAAGGAGGCGCAGCGCTGGGACGACGCCGAGCGCCATGCGGCGCGTGCGTGCGAGCTGGCGCCCGACGACGCGTCGTTCCGCTTCAATCTCGCGATCATCCAGCTCGTGCGCGGCAATTACGCAGCCGGCTGGCGCGGCCACGAGGCACGCTGGGACGGCGCCGGCGAATTGCGCGGCCGCCGGCCGGCGCTGCCTGGCCCGCGCTGGCAGGGCGAGCCGCTCGCCGGCAAGACGCTGCTGGTATGGGGCGAGCAGGGGCTCGGCGACGTGCTGCAGTTCTGTCGCTTCGTCGCGCCGCTCGCCGAACGCGTGCATCGCGAGGGCGGCCGGCTCGCGTGGAATACGTTTCCGGCGCTCGGCACGCTGATGCAGCGCAGCCTCGGCGCGCACGCGGACGTGTTCGGCGCGGGCGGCGGCGTCGACGCGCTGCCGGCATTCGATTACGAAGTGCCGCTGATCGGCCTGCCGCTGATGCTCGGCATGGAGGCGTCGACGCTCGCCGCGTCGGTGCCGTACCTGCGGGCCGAGCCGGCCGCACGAGACGCATGGCGCGCGCGGCTCGCGGGCGACGGCCGGTTGAAGGTCGGGCTCGTGTGGACGGGCAGTGCGGGCCACCAGCGCAATCCGTTCCGGCGCGTCGGGCTCGAGCGCTACACCGATGCATTTCGCGGGATCGACGGCGTCACGTTCTATTCACTGCAGCCGGGGGCGGACGCGGATGTCGCCGCCGCGCGCGCGGCCGGTTTCACGATCGAAGACCACACGGCCGAATTGACGAGTTTCGACGATACGGCCGCATTCATCGGCGCGCTGGATCTCGTGATCACGGTGTGCACGTCGGTCGCGCACCTGGCCGGCGCGCTCGGCGCGCGCACCTGGGTGTTGCTCGACGTGAATCCGCACTGGCCGTGGCTGCTCGATCGCCGGGACAGCCCGTGGTATCCGACCGCGACGTTGTACCGGCAGCCCACGTTCGGCGCGTGGGCGCCGGTGATGGAGGAGGTGCGCCGCGACCTGCGGAGCCTCGCCGCGCAGCCCGAGCAATCGGATCGATCGTCCCGGCAGGCCTGAACGGCCGGCCGGTTCGCGGTCACGCGCGGCCGCCGGGCGCGACGGCGGCCCGCCGCGTCACGCCGCTTCGTCGCCGCCGGGTTGCCGGCCGTTGCGCCGGCGCAGCCCGGGCCCTAACGTGAAGCCGAACGCGAGCAGCACGAACGACACCGCGAGCACGATGTTGTTGCCGCTCGTCACGTACGGCGTGAAGCCGCTCGTGCCTTCGATCCGCACGTCGAGCGAGCCGATCGTGAACGGCTTCAGCTGGCCAAGCACGCGCCCGTGCGCGTCGATCGCGGCCGTCATCCCCGTATTGGTCGAACGCAGCATCGGCCGGCCCGTCTCGAGCGAGCGCATCCGCGCGATCTGCAGATGCTGGTCGAGCGCGATCGTGTCGCCGAACCACGCGAGGTTCGTCACGTTGACGAGCACGCCGGGCGGCTGCGGGTTGTCGCGGATCGTCGCGGCGATTTCCTCGCCGAACAAGTCCTCGTAGCAGATATCGGCCATCACCGGCTGGTTGTGCACGAGGAACGGCTTCTGCACCGGCGCGCCGCGCGCGAAGTCGCCGAGCGGCATCTTCATCAGGTTGACGAACCACCGGAAGCCCCACGGAATGAATTCGCCGAAGGGCACGAGGTGGTGCTTGTCGTAGTGATAGATGTCGCGCGAATTCGGCGTCACGCCGTACAGGCTGTTCGTGTAGTCGACGTAGTGGCCGTCCTCGGTCACCGACGCGCCGACCGCGCCGAACAGCACGGCCGACCCGGTCGTGTCGCTGAATTTTCGGATCGCGACGGCGAACGGCTCGGGCAATTCCTGGATCATCACCGCGATCGCGGTCTCGGGCGTGACGATCAGGTCGGCCGGTTTCTCGACGATCATCTGTGTGTACATCTTGATCGCCGCGTCGATGCCTTCCTGCTCGAACTTGATGTCCTGCTTCACGTTGCCCTGCAGCAGCCGCACGGTGAGCGGCGCGTTCGCGGGCACGGTCCACGTGACCTGCGACAGCCCGAGGCCGGCCGCGACGAGGGCGACGGCGATGCCGGCCGGCGCGGCGATGCGCACGCGGGCGTTGCCGCCGGATGCGCCGGCTTCGCCGTCACGCACCAGCGACGGCCGCGCGGCGGCGAGCGCCTGCACGACGAGTGCGGCGAACAGCGCGAGCACCCACGCGATCCCGTACACGCCCACCACCGGCGCGAAGCCCGCGAACGGGCCGTCGACCTGCGGGTAGCCGCTGCCGAGCCACGGAAAGCCGGTGAACACGGTGCCGCGCAGCCATTCGCCGAGCGCCCACGCGCTCGCGAACGCAAACGCGCCGTGCCAGGTCGGCGAGAACGGCCGCGGGTCGGCCTCGCGGCGATGCCATGCATGGCCCGCGCAGAACGACCACAGCCCGGCCGAAAACGCCGGGTACAGCGACAGGTAGAGCGCGAACAGCACGAGCGCGCCGCCCGCGAGCGGCGCGGCCATCTCGCCGTACACGTGCATGCTGATGTAGAGCCACCAGACGCCGCTGATGAAGTTGCCGAAGCCGAACGCGCCGCCGGTGAGCGCGGCGCTGCGCCAGTTCGACGTGCGCGTCAGCTGCGCGAAAAACCAGACGAATACGACGAGCTGCAGCCAGCCGCCGTGCGGCGTGGGCGCGAAGCTGAGCGTATTGGCCGCGCCGGCGAGCAGCGCGGCCGGATAGTGCCAGCGCGGCAGCGCGCGGCCGGGCGCCGGCGCGAGAAGGCCGCCAGCCGGGCGGGACGGAATCGGATCGTCCATGTGAAGCGGAAGAGGGCGAGCGGTTGAAGGAGGCGCGGCTGGCGCGGAGCGGTCAGTCTTCGTGCGAGGTTTCGGCGCGACGGCTGGCGAGCGGGTTGCGGCGCACCAGCAGCACGTGAACCTGGCGCGCATCGCCGCGCTGGATTTCGAACACGAGGTTGCCGAGCTGCAGCTTCTCGCCGCGGTGCGGCACGCGTCCGAAATGATGGGTGATCAGGCCGCCGATCGTGTCGACCTCGTCGTCGGGGAAATCGGTGCCGAACGTCTCGTTGAACTGCTCGATCTCGGTGAGCGCGCGCACGCGGTAGCGGCCGTCCGGCCCCGAGATGATGTTGCCGGCTTCCTCGTCGAAGTCGTATTCGTCCTCGATGTCGCCGACGATCTGTTCGAGCACGTCCTCGATCGTGATCAGGCCCGCGACGCCGCCGTATTCGTCGACGACGATCGCCAGGTGGTTGCGGTTCACGCGGAAGTCGTGCAGCAGCACGTTCAGGCGCTTCGATTCCGGAATGAACACGGCCGGGCGCAGCATTCCGCGCACGTCGAATTCTTCCTCGGCATAGAAGCGCAGCAGATCCTTCGCGAGCAGCACGCCGATCACGTTGTCGCGGTTCTCCTCGTACACCGGGTAGCGCGAGTGCGCCTTTTCGAGGACGAACGGGATGAAATCCTCGGGCTTGTCGGCGATGTTGATCGCGTCCATCTGCGCGCGCGGCACCATGATGTCGCGGGCGCACAGATCGGAGACCTGGAACACGCCTTCGATCATCGACAGCGAATCCGCGTCGATCAGGTTGCGTTCGTGGGCGTCCTGGAGGATTTCCAGCAACTCGCCGCGGGATTCGGGCTCGGGCGAGATGAAGTCGGTCAGGCGCTCGAGCAGCGAGCGCTTTTCTTGCGGTTTGTCGGTTGGCTTACGACTGGGATACGAATCGTTCATGGTGGTGCGCCCGGGTCATGCCGGGGCGCGCGGTCACGGAGTAGGCAAGGATACACCAAGGGCACGACGCGACCGTGTCACCCGGCCGTACGGCCAGGGTGGACGGCTCGCGCGGGCCCCGCTCGCGGACGGCCGCGCCGGGCGCGACGTCGTCGTCGGGTCCATCCTATCGCAGAAAGCGTCGGCGGGGCGCGGCGGCAAAAAAATGGCGGCGGGCAGGGCGGCGCGGCCGGACGCGGGCAACGGCCGGCGACGGCGGCATTCCGTCGCAGGCGGCGCACGCGTCGCGCGCCGTTCAGAACCGCATGCCGGCCGAGCAGCCGCCGGCGGCCGCGCCGTTGGTCGCGGCGCCGCCGCAGCCGAGTATGCCGCAGCCGGACAGCGCGACGCTCGCGGCGACGAGCAGCACGGCGATCCTGCAACGCGACCGGCGTGACGATTTCATCGGGCGTGTCCTCGTGTGGATGCGCGGGCGGCGCGGGGTCGCATGGCGGCCGCCCGCGCGGTGTGCCGGATCATCGGCATCGCGCCAGCAACCCTTCGAGCGCGCGGTCGGGGATGCCGCTCGCGCGCAGTGCGTCCACCGTGCGGCTCACGTAGTCGAGCGTCGTGCCGTAGCGGCCGGCCGCGCAGCGGAACACTTCCTTGACGACGGGGTCGGTCAGCTTGCCCGTATAGGTCGGTGCGTCGCGGCGCATCACGAACGCGAGCGCGTTCACGCGTTCGCCGGTCTCGAGCGAGCACGGCAGCCACGCGGGCCGGTACGAGCCCATCGGCATTTCGCGCTTCCACAATGTCTCGAGATGCGGCTGCGCGGTCGGGCCGGAGAGCCGGAATGCGATGCCCGAGCACGAGCCGCCGCGATCGAGCGCGAGCACGAGGCCCGGCCGTTCGGGGGTGCCGCGATTCACGCGCGACCACAGGTAGAGCCCGCGATGGTAGCCGTGCACCTTGCCGCGTACGGCGGCGACGGTCGGCAGCCCGGGATTCCAGATCAGCGAGCCATAGCCGAACAGCCAGAGATCCTGCCGGCCGTCCCAGTCGCGCATCGTCTGCGCGAGCGACGCCGCGAGCTCGTCTTCCGTCAGCAGGCGTCCTTCGCCGATCGACGGCGGGTAGGCGGGCGGCAGCATCGCGGCGTGGCGCATCGGGCGGACGGCTTACTGGTACGGGTTCGGGAAACCCAGTTTCGCGAGGATGTCGATTTCGAGCGCTTCCATTTCGGCCGCGTCCTCGTCGCTCGTCTCGTGGTCGTAGCCCTGCGCGTGCAGCGCGCCGTGTACCAGCAGGTGCGCGTAATGGGCCGCGAGCGGCTTGCCTTGCTCGTGCGCTTCCTTCTCGACGACCGGGCAGCACAGCACGAGGTCGCCGATCACGGTGCCGTCGGGCGCCGCGTCGTACGCGAAGGTCAGCACGTTGGTCGGATAGTCCTTGTGGCGGTAGCCGGCGTTCAGCGTACGGCCTTCGTTCTCGCCGACGAAGCGCACGGTGAGCTGCGCGCTCGCGAACAGCGCCGGCTCGATCCATTCGGCGATCAGCTTGCGCTTCGGCAGCGTCTTGCGCACGTCGCTCGTGATCTCGTCGCCGTACTGCACGGACAGGTCGAATTCCAGCGCGCGCGGCTCGTCTTCGGGGTCGTCCTCGCGCGGCGCGAACTCGGCGCCGACGTGCAGCGTCACGCTGTCGTAGTGCTCGGGCTGCAGCGCGAGCTTCGCACGCATCGCCGGATCGTTGTGCTGCGCGACGATCGCGACGGCCGCGTCGCCCGAGCTGCCCGACAGGTCGAACATCAGGCTGCGGCCGTCCGGGAAGTCGATCCGCAGCCCTTGCGCGTTGACGGTCCGGGCTTTGCCCTTCGCGTCGAACAGCGAAAGGCGGGGGGATTCGGACGCGGCGGACGGGGCGCGGCCGGACTTGCGGGAACGAGAGGATTTCATGACGCGTGCGGCGATTGGGACGCGTTGAGGATACACCAAACGGCCGATCGCGCCCGAATTCGGACCGGGCGGCGCCCGGGCAAAAGAAAGCCCGGCGCGCCGTCTGGCGGGCCGGGCCGGGCAGCGCTCGGGCGCCGCCGCTCAGCCGTCCTGGTGCTGCGCGTGGAACTCGTCGTACGCCTCGACGATGCGTGCGACGAGCGGATGGCGCACGACGTCCGCGCTCGTGAAGCGCGTAAGCGCGATGCCGCGCACGCCGCCGAGCACTTGCTGCGCCTCGACGAGGCCGCTCTTGTGGCCGCGCGGCAGGTCGACCTGGCTCGTGTCGCCGGTCACGACCGCCTTCGAGCCGAAGCCGATCCGCGTGAGGAACATCTTCATCTGCTCGGGCGTGGTGTTCTGCGCCTCGTCGAGGATGATGAACGCGTGGTTCAGCGTGCGGCCGCGCATGTACGCGAGCGGCGCGATCTCGATCATCTGGCGCTCGAACATCTTGGCCGTCTTGTCGAAGCCGAGCAGGTCGTACAGCGCGTCGTACAGCGGCCGCAGGTACGGGTCGACCTTCTGCGCGAGATCGCCCGGCAGGAAGCCGAGCCGCTCGCCGGCCTCGACGGCCGGGCGCGTCAGCACGATCCGCTTGACCTGGTCGCGCTCGAGCGCGTCGACCGCGCACGCGACCGCGAGGTAGGTCTTGCCGGTGCCGGCCGGCCCGATGCCGAACGTCACGTCGTGCTGCAGGATCTGCTTCAGGTATTCGCGCTGGGCGGGCGTGCGGCCGCGCAGGTCGGCGCGCCGCGTGTAGAGCTTCGGCCCCGGCTCTTCCTCCGGTTCGCTGGCGTCGAGCTGCGCGACGGGCTCGTCGAACGGATGATCGGGGTCGCCGCGAAAGCGCACGTCGAGCGTGTCCTGGCGGCCGTTGCCGGCCGTGTGGCGCACTTCGACCAGCGCAAGCTGGATGTCGTCGACCGACAGCGGATCGCGCGCGCGGTTGTAGAAGTTTTCGAGCGCGGCGAGCGCGAGCTTGGCGCCGCGCCCGCGGATCGTGATCCGGTGGCCGCGCCGCGCGAGCGTGACGTCGAGCGCCTGTTCGATCTGCCGCAGGTTCTCGTCGAGCGGGCCGCAGAGGTTGGCGAGGCGCGCGTTGTCGTCGCGCGGGGCGGTGAATTCCAGTGCTTGGACGGTCTTCAAAGTAGCGTCGGGCTCCTGTCGGGCGTCGGTCGGTCAGTGGGTGGCCGCGCTCGCGTCGTCGCTGACGAGCACGAGCTCGCCGCGCAGCGAGTGCGGGTACGCATGGTTGATCTTCACGTCGATCATCTGGCCGATCAGGCGCGGGTGCGACGCGAGCGGCGCCGGGAAATTCACCACACGGTTGTTCTCGGTGCGGCCCGCGAGCTCGTTCGGGTCCTTGCGCGACGGGCCCTCGACGAGGATCCGCTCGACCTTCCCGACCATCGACTGGCTGATGCGCGCGACGTTCTCCTCGATCGTCGCCTGCAGATGTTGCAGGCGTTTGAGCTTCACTTCGCGCGGCGTGTCGTCGGCGAGGTTCGCGGCCGGCGTGCCGGGGCGCGGGCTGTAGATGAACGAGAAGCTCGTGTCGTAGCGCATCTCGTGCACGAGCGCCATCATCTTGTCGAAATCGTCCTCGGTCTCGCCGGGGAAGCCGACGATCATGTCGGTCGACAGCGACAGGTCCGGGCGGATCGCGCGCAGCTTGCGGATCACCGACTTGTATTCGAGCACCGTATAGCCGCGCTTCATCGCCATCAGGATGCGGTCGGAGCCGTGCTGCACCGGCAGGTGCAGGTGGCTCACGAGCTTCGGCACCTTCGCGTACGTGTCGATCAGGCGCTGCGTGAATTCCTTCGGGTGCGACGTCGTGTAGCGGATCCGCTCGATGCCGGGGATGTCGGCGACGTATTCGATCAGCGTCGCGAAATCGGCGATGTCGGACGAGCCGGCGGTCAGTGCGCCACGATAAGCGTTCACGTTCTGGCCGAGCAGCGTGACTTCGCGCACGCCCTGGTCGGCGAGGCCGGCCACTTCGGTCAGCACGTCGTCGAGCGGGCGCGACACTTCATCGCCGCGCGTGTACGGCACCACGCAGTAGCTGCAGTATTTCGAGCAGCCTTCCATGATCGACACGAACGCGCTCGGTCCCTCGACGCGCGCGGGCGGCAAGTGATCGAACTTCTCGATTTCGGGGAACGTGATGTCGACCTGCGCGCGGCCGCTCGCGCGGCGCGCGTCGATCATCTGCGGCAGGCGGTGCAGCGTTTGCGGGCCGAACACGAGGTCGACGTACGGCGCGCGCGACACGATCGACGCGCCTTCCTGGCTCGCGACGCAGCCGCCGACGCCGATCAAGAGGCCCGGCTTCGCTTCCTTCAGCTCGCGCACGCGGCCGAGATCGGAAAACACCTTTTCCTGCGCCTTTTCGCGCACCGAGCAGGTGTTGAACAGGATGATGTCCGCGTCTTCCGGCGTGTCGGTCTTTTCGAGGCCTTCGGCCGCATTGAGCACGTCCACCATCTTGTCCGAGTCGTACTCGTTCATCTGGCAGCCGAAGGTCTTTACGTAAACTTTCTTGGTCATGGGGATTCGCCGTTCGCAGTGGTTGACCTGGGGGCGTCGTCAAGGGTGAATCGGGACGGCCGTGCGCGGCACGCGAATGGCGCGCATCGGACAGGAAAGGCCGTCGGGAAAGCCTTCCATTATAGCTTTTCATGCCACGACGGACGGGCGGCCGGTTGCGGGCGCGCGACGCCGGTTTTCACGTTCCGACCCCGGAGTGGTGGCGAGGCGGCCGTCAGCGGCACGCGTTCAGCAGGTCGTCGAGCGCGGCTTCCTCGCGCGCGAAGCGCTCGGCGAGAAAATCGAGCAGCACGCGCACGCGCGGCGCCATGTAGCGCTTGCTGTGATAGATCGCGTGCAGCGGCGCGTCCTGGTGCCGCCAGTCGGGCAGCAGCACGCGCAGCCGGCCCGCGCGGACGTCGTCGGCGATGTCCCACAGCGACTTCAGCGCAATGCCGTGGCCGCGCAGTGTCCATTCGCGGGTGAGGCCGCCATCGTTGGTCTCGAATGCGGTCGACACCGGCACCGTGTGAACCTGCACTTCGTCGCCGCGCGTGAAGTGCCAGGTGTTCATCGGGCCGGACGCGATCGTGATCACGTTGCACGGAAAGCGGGCCAGATCGTGCGGATCGGCCGGCACGCCATGGCGTTCGACGAACGACGGCGCCGCGCACAGCACGCGCCGGTTGGTCGCGAGCCGGCGGGCGATCAGCGCGCCGTCGGGCGGCGCGGCGAAGCGGATCGCGAGGTCGATCTCGTCCTGCCACAGGTTCGACGACGAATCGGACGCTGTCAGCGAGAACGTGACGCCCGGATGCAGCGTCGTGAATTCGTGGAGCCAGTCGAGCAACTGGTGGCGGCCGAAATCGGACGTCGACGACAGCCGCACCTTGCCGCTCACGACGTTGCGGCCTTCCTGCAGCATCGCGTCCGCGTCGTCGAGCGCCTGCAGCGCCTGGCGGCAGCAGTTCAGGTACAGCTTGCCTTCGTCGGTGAGCCGCAATTGCCGTGTCGAGCGTTCGAACAGGCGCGTCGCGATCTTTGCCTCGAGCTTCGCGAGCCGCGCGCTCGCGGCGGCTGGCGTGAGGTTCAGCTTGCGCCCGGCGGCGGACAGGCTGCCGAGTTCGGCAGCCTCGACGAACAGCCGGATGTCGCCTAGTCGGTCCATGCGATTTTCCAGAAATATTTGAAAATGGTTCAAATGCCACGCCAATTATCAAATATAGGCGTCTTCGGGACAATGCGCGCACATCCCGCTTTCTTGTGCGGTGCGGCACCGACCGGGCGCCGCAGCCGCCGTCTTCCGGAGAACGTCATGCCCATTCCGCTCCTGGCGCTCGCGATCAGCGCCTTCGCCATCGGCACCACCGAATTCATCATCATGGGCCTCTTGCCCGAAGTCGCGCACGACCTCGCCGTGTCGCTGCCGTCGGCCGGCCTGCTCGTCACCGGCTACGCGCTCGGCGTCGCGGTCGGCGCGCCGCTGCTCGCGGTGCTGACGAGCCGCATGCCGCGCAAGGCCGCGCTGCAACTGCTGATGGCGATCTTCATCGTCGGCAACGTGCTGTGCGCGACCGCGTCCGGCTACGCGATGCTGATGGTCGCGCGCGTCGTCACGTCGTTCGCGCACGGGTCGTTCTTCGGCATCGGCGCGGTGGTCGCCGCGTCGCTCGTGCCGGCCGACAAGCGCGCGAGCGCGATCGCGCTGATGTTCACCGGGCTCACGCTGTCGAACGTGCTCGGCGTGCCGTTCGGCACGTTCGTCGGCCAGGTGCTCGGCTGGCGTGCATCGTTCTGGATCGTCGCCGCGCTCGGCGTGCTGGCGCTCGGCGGCGTGGCCGCGCTGGTGCCGAACCGCCACGACAGCGGGCCGGTCGGCCTCGGCCACGAAGTGCGCGTGCTGAAGGAGCCGCAGGTGTGGCTCGCGCTGCTGATGACCGTGCTCGGCTTCGGCGGCGTGTTCGTCGTGTTCACGTACATCGCGCCGATTCTCGAGACCGTGTCGGGCTACTCGCCGCGCGCGGTCGCGCTGATCCTCGTGCTGTTCGGCGCGGGGCTGACGATCGGCAACACGATCGGCGGCAAGCTCGCCGACCGCGCGCTGATGCCGTCGCTGATCGCGATCCTCGTCGCGCTGATGGCCGTGATGGCCGTGTTCGCGAAGACGAGCCACCTGCCGGTCGCGGCGGCCGTCACCGTATTCGTGTGGGGGATCGCCGCGTTCGCGACGGTGCCGCCGCTGCAGGCGCGCGTGGTCGAGAAGGCCGCGAGCGCGCCGCATCTCGCGTCGACGCTGAACATCGGCGCGTTCAACGTCGGCAATGCGGGCGGTGCGTGGCTCGGCGGCGTCGCGCTGGAACACGGCTTCGCGCTCGATGCGCTGCCGTGGGTCGCGGTCGCGGTGACGTTCGCGGCGCTGGTCGTCACGTGGCTCGCGATGCGGCTCGATGCGCGCGGGCCGGCGCGCGGCGCGGCGCCCGCGGCACCGTGAGCGTCGCCACGGCGCGCCGCGCGGCGATGCCATAGCGGCAGGAAAAGGTTCGCGAGAAACGCATTCCTCCGCGATGCTGATAACGGTGTGAAGATAACTTCGTTTGCCCGTACCAGGCCGGGTGATAGCGTCTCGATACGCGCCAACGACCGGCGCAACCCGATTCCGATTCCGGCTTACCCCTACGCAGGGCCGCGCAGCGGCCCGGAGGCCATGCTATGTCTTCATCCCTGGCGCTCGTGCGCGACGTGTCTTCCTTCGAGTCCGGCAATGCCGCCGACGGACGCGGTGCCGCGTCGCTCGACGCCCTCGAACAGGTCGTCGGCGTGAACCTCGCGCGCTTGCGCGCCGAGCGGCAACTGTCGCTCGATGCGCTCGCGCGGCTGTCCGGCGTGTCGCGCGCGATGCTCGCGCAGATCGAATCCGCGCGCAGCGTGCCGTCGATCAAGGTGCTGTGCAAGATCGCCGCGGCGCTGAAGGTGTCGGTCGCCGCGTTCCTGCGGCGCCATGCGGTGAACGGTTTCGAGCATCTGGCGGCCGAGCGCGCGTCGCGCGTCGTCAGCTCGAACGGCCGTTTCTCGGCACGTGCGCTGTATCCGGAAGGCGAGCCGGCGGCGGCCGAATTCCACGAGCTGCGGATCGCGCCGCTGCATACCGAGCCCGGCGCGCGCCGCGCGCCCGGCACGACGGTCAACCTCGTCGTCAGCGAAGGCACGCTCGAAGTGAGCGTGCACGACCGTCGCCAGTTGCTCGCGACCGGCGACGCGATCGTGTTCGACGCCGACCAGCCGTACAGCCTGCGCAACCCGGGCGACAGCGAAGCGCGAGCGTTCCGCGTGACGGTGAGCCCGGAGGTGCCGCCGCGCTGGCTCGTGCCCGACGCGGCGCACGCGGCGGTCAACTGATCGCGCAGGCGGCGCGACGCGGCTGCGCTCCGCGCTTTTCGCACGATCGTGGCTCCGTCCGCCGGCCGTTCGGACGATGCCGTTAGACGGGGTCGTCAGTAAGGTTTTACGCTGCGCGTCGCGCGCGGCTGTTGTATGCTTGGCCCGCCGATGACGGGGTGTTCCCGTCCGGCAATCAGTGCGTCTTCAGGGCGGGGCGAAATTCCCCACCGGCGGTAGGCTGGCGTAAGCCGGCGAGCCCGCGAGCGCCCGCGCATCCGCGCGGGGTCAGCAGATCTGGTCGAATGCCAGAGCCGACGGTCACAGTCCGGATGAGAGAAGATGTGCAGATAGTCATGTCCGTCAGGGCCGCTTCGCGCTGCACGCGAAGCGGGTTGTCGTTCTGTCTGTTTGCAATGCCCTGAAACGTTTTTCGCCCAAATCGTATTTGCGAGGAGCGTTTCACATGTCCTTGATGTCCGTTTCGTCGGCGCCTGCCGACGCCTTTGCCGATCTCCCGTTGCTGGATGCCGAACCGGTGCCGCCGCGCATTGCCGCCGCGCTCGACGCGATGCGCGCAGGTCGCGCGGTCGTGCTGCAGGACGACCACGACCGCGAGAACGAAGCCGACCTGATCGTCGCCGCCGAGCGCATCACGCCCGAGACGATGGCGCTGTTGATCCGCGAGTGCAGCGGCATCGTCTGCCTGTGCCTGACCGACGACACGGTGCGCGCGCTCGAACTGCCGCCTATGGTGCAGACCAACGAAAGCCGCAACGGCACCGCGTTCACCGTGTCGATCGAGGCGCGCGAAGGCGTGCATACCGGCGTGTCGGCCGCCGATCGCGTGACGACGATCCGCGCGGCGATCGCCGACGGCGCGAAGCCGCACGACATCGTGCGCCCCGGCCACGTGTTTCCGTTGCGTGCGCAACCGGGCGGCGTGCTGGCGCGCCGCGGTCACACCGAAGGCACGGTCGACCTGTCGATCCTCGCGGGCCTGAAGCCGGCCGGCGTGCTGTGCGAGCTGATGAATCCGGACGGTACGATGACGCGCGGCGACGATGTCGAGCGCTTCGCGCAACGGCACGGGCTGCCGATGCTGACGATCGCGGAACTCGTCGCGTTTCGCGAGGCGCTGGCGGCGGCGCGCGAACGCTGCTGCGAGCCGGCCTGAGTGGAAGGAAGGCGGGCGCGTTCGCGCGCCCGTGGCGCGGCCGGATCGACCCGATCCGGCCCGACTGACGATCAGGACTGCACGTCGCCGAATTCGCCGCGCATGCCGGCTTCGACGAGCGCCGGCAGTTCGTCCATCCTGCGCATGATCCGCGTGATGCCCATCGCGCGCAGCGCGTCCGCGTAGTTGTCGGGGATGTGGCTCGCGCCGACGAACGCGATCGTCTTCATCCCGGCCGCCCGCGCGGCATTCAATCCCGAGATGCTGTCCTCGACGACGACGCAGCGCGCCGGCGCGACGCCGAGTGTTTGCGCCGCGTGCAGGTAGACGTCGGGGTAGGGCTTCGGCCGCGCGACCTGTTCGGAACTGAATACCCGCTCGCCGAAGATCTCGGTGAGCGACGCGCGCTTCAGCGAGCTGCGCACGCGCACGAGCCGGCTGTTCGACACGACGGCGGCCGGCAGCGTGACCTTCAGCAGCGCGTCGCGCACGCCGCTGATCGGCGCGAGCGATTGCGCGAGCGCGATTTCGATGTTGTGCTCGATGGTCTCGATGAAGTTGGCGGGCATTTCGACCCCGAAGCGGGCTTCGATGCCGGTGAGGAAACGCGACGTCTGCTGGCCGAATGCCGACTTCGCGGCGGCTTCGAAATCGAGGTTCGGGAACGTGGCGGACAGCGTGTCGAGCAGCACGCGGTCGGCGATGACTTCGCTGTCGACGAGCACGCCGTCGCAGTCGCAGATGAGGTGATCGAGCATGGTGATGAAAACGCGGAATATCGGCGACGCCGATCGATTCGCCATCATACGTGCTTTCACGCGCCGGCCGCGCGACGTGGCGGCACATTTGCCCGATGCGGCCGTGCCGTTGCGGCCGGTCGTGCCGGAGTGCCGCCGGCCATGCGGCAGCGGCGACCCGTTTGCGCGGGTCGCCGCCGTTCACGGCGTCACAGCGCGATCACGCGCCCCGTTTTCCACGACGCCATCGCGGCTTCGGCCAGTTCGAGCGCGGCGAGCCCGTCGTCGATCGTCGTCCGGACCGGCGCGCCGTCGCGCAGCGCGTCGACGAAGTGCGCGATCTCGGCCGCATATGCGTGCCGGTAGCGTTCGAGGAAGAACGGCTCCGGCACGTCCGTCGCGATGCCGCCCGCGAGCCATGCACTCACCTCGGTCGGCCGCACGTTGCCGGCCTGCAGCATTCCGTGGCTGCCGAGCAGCTCGAAGCGCTGGTCGTAGCCGTAGGCCGCACGCCGCGACGTGTTGATCTGGCACAGCAACCCGCGCCGCGTGCGGATCGTCACCGCGGTCGAATCGATGTCGCCGGCGTCGTGCACGGCCGGATCGGTCAGGCAGCTGCCCGTCGCATGCAGCGTCTGCGCTTCGTCGCCGAGGATCCAGCGGAACACGTCGAAGTCGTGGATCAGCATGTCCTTGAAAATGCCACCCGAGCGGCGGATGTAATCGGCCGGCGGCGCGCCCGGATCGCGGCTCGTGACGACCAGCATTTCCGGCGCGCCGATCTCGCCGCGCTCGACGCGCGCCTTCAGCGCCGCGAAGGTCGGGTCGAAGCGGCGCTGGAAGCCGATCATGCAGGTCACGCCGGCGCGCCGCACGACGTCCGCGCACGCACGCGAGCGTTCGACGGTGAGGTCGACCGGCTTCTCGCAGAACACCGCCTTGCCGGCGTTCGCGGCGGCGACGATGAGGTCCGCGTGCGTGTCGGTGCTCGACGCGATCACGACCGCCTTTACCGACGCGTCGCCGAGCGCGCGCTCGATGTCGGCGACCTGCGCGCCGTGCGTGCCGGCGAGCGCTTGCGCCGACGGCGCGTGCCGGTCGATCACGTATTTCAGTTTCGCGCCCGGCTGGCGCGCGAGATTCGCCGCGTGGATCTTGCCGATGCGGCCCGCGCCGAACAAAGCGAATTCGATCATTCCGTTCTCCCGTGGATTGTGTCGTCTTGCCGATGCGCTCAGCGATCCGCCAGTTCGCCGCGCACGTAGTCGATGCTCGCCCGCAACCGGTCTTCGATGTCGTCGGCTTCGGCGATCTCGCTCGCGAACGGCTCGAACGACAGCGCACCGCTGTAGCCGCGCGCGAGCAGTTCGCGCAGTTGCCGGATGTTGCCGAGCCGGTCCGCGCCGCCGACCAGCACGCGGTGGCCGTCGCGCATCCGGTCGACCGGCAGCTCGGCCTCCTCGACGCCCGAGATGTGCACGAGGCCCGTCAGGTTCGGGAAGACGATGTCCTCGCCGGCGAGGTGATGGTGGAACGTGTCGTGCACGAGCCGGAACACCGGCTCGCCCGCTGCCGCGTAGATGCCCTTCACCGCGTCCGATTTGCGGCGCAGCGCGCATTCCTCGAAGCCGAGCGGCTCGATGAAGCCGAGCAGGCCGCGGGCCGCGAGGATCGGCTTCAACGCCTTCAGCGCCGTCACGAGATCCGCGTGGCGGGCGTCCGCGCCGCGCGTGTCGGCGCGGCTGTTGGTCGGGCACAGCACCAGCGCACGCGCGCCGCATTGCGCCGCGTAGTCGGCCAGCACGGTCGCTTCGTCCGCGCGCTCGGCGTTCCATTGCTCGAAGCGCTGCAGCGCGTTGATCGTCTGGATCGTCACGCCGCCGGCTTCGGCCGTCGCGCGGACGGCGGCGGCCGGCGTGCCGTCGGCGAGCTCGACGCCGTCGAGATCGTTGCGGATCTCGATCGTGTCGACGCCGAGGCGCCGGCACAGCGCGACGTAGCGGTCGAGCGGCAAGCGCGGCGCGCTCATCCGGTTCAGCGAAAAGTGGAGGGCGTGCTTCATCGTTCTGTCCTTGAGGCGTGAGTGGTGCAGGGTTCGGATTCGGTGCCGGCTCGCGCGGCGAGTGTGTGCCACGTATCGCGCAGCCATTGCGCACACGCGACGTTGTTGTCGAAGATCGAATAGCGTGCGCCGCCGCCGTAGTCGGGAAACGGGATGAACTCGCAACTGATCTGTTCGAGCCGTGCCGGCTGCACGTGAGCGTGAACCTGCATCTGCGCCTGCAGCAACTGGCGCAGCGCGGCCTTCCACGTGTCGAGCGCGTCCACGCGCCATTCGCCGTGATACGCGCCCGGCGCGGGTGCGACGAACGGGTACTGGATGCCACGGCCGGGCTTGCCATCCGCGCGGCGCATCCAGCGGTTGTCGGGGTTGTTCGGGCTCACGCTGCGCGCATGCGCATGCCGGACCCAGCCGCGCGCGATCCAGTCCGCGTAGATCGCGGTGGGCGACGCCGGGTCGAGCATCGCGCGGCCGCCGTCGACCGGTTCGCGCAGGCCCGCTGCGTCGAGCTCGGCGCGGTTGCCGATCTTGAACAGCAGATGCGAATGATCGAGCGTGATCCGGAACGGCGCGCCGGCCTGCTCGACGTGCCGCGCGACGCGCGCCACGCGCGCGAAATCCTCGCTCCACATGTCGACGTGCACTTCGAGGCTCGGCAGGCAGCCGACCGGCTCGCCCCATGCATAGGCGCGCAGGTAGAAATCGGCGACTTCGCGATCCGACAGCCGATGGCCGTCCGCATGATGCGCGAACAGCTGGCCGTTGAGCACCGTGCTGCCGAAGCGTGCGCCCGCCGCGACGATCTCGGCGATATGCGCTTCGTCGCGGCCCGCGCACCAGATGCCGCCGATCACGCGAATCGGCAGCGCGTGGCGATCGACCAGCGCGAAATACGGCGACAGGTCCTCGCCGCGCGCCGGATTCTTTTCGATGTAATCGAACACGCCGGCAGCGGCGACCTTCCGGAAGCGCTCGGCGGGCGTGGGCGGCGGCAGCCCGTCGTGTTCGAGCACGCCGTCGAGGTTCACGCCGATGAGGATCGGTTCAGCCATCGTCTCCTGTCCGTTGTCGTCCGTCGATGGCTGTCCAATGTACGGATGCGCGGCGCGGGCCGCATGACAAACGTTGACGAAAAATCGCCAATGCCGCGGTCGATTTTTTCGCCGTGCGCAGACGGTGCGTCGCACGGCGCGATTCACGCCTGCAGGTATGCGCTCGTCCTCACGTTCGCCAGGCAGAACACGCGGAATTCGACGGGGTCGTCCGGCGGCGACTGTTCGACGATGCCGCACGCATGCAGCACGTGCTGCAGCGCGGAAATCGCCTGTCCGTCCGGATCCTGGTCGATCGCGAGATCCATCGCGCCGGCTTCGATGAAGGTGCGGTGCAGGTCGATCATCTCGTGGCCGATCCACACGACGCGTCCGAGCGCGCCGGCCTTGCGCAGCGCCGCTTCGATGCCGGTCGACCCGGCGCCGCTGTTGTAGATCGCGACCACGTCGTCGTGCGTGTGCAGCGCCTTCGTCACCGCTCGGTAGCAACGATCGTCCTGGTCGAGCGTCTCGACCGGCGCGTCGTCGCAGCGGATGGCGGCGAACGCGTCGGCGAGCTGGTCGCGGCAGCCGGCCATCCGGTCGGCGTGCGCGCGGTAGCCCATGCGCCCGCCGAGCAGCAGCACGCGGCCGGGGCGTGCCGCGAGGCGGCCGATGTAGTAGCCGGCCGTGCGTCCCGCGCGGTAGTTGTCGATGCCGGCGAAGTGCGCGCGTTCGATGCCGCCGATGTCGGTGACCATCGTGACGACGGTCTCGCCACGCGCGATCGCGCCGGCCAGCGCATCTCGCATGCGGGCCGTGTCGTGCGCGGTGACGATCAGCGCCGCGCGCCGGTACGCGGGCCGCTCGATCAGCGCGGCGGCGCGCGCGTCGTCGGCGGCGGGCAGGATCGTCCGGTGCACGACCACGCGCCGGTCGAGCATTTGCAGCGAACGCTGCAGCGCCTGCTGCAATCGTCGGAAGAACGGCGCGTCGGTGTCGGGCAGCAGCACGTCGACGTGGATCAGCCCGTGCCGCGTGTCGGGCAGCTGGCGCGGTACGCCGAGCTGGCGAGCGGCCGCCACCACGCGTTCGCGCGCCTGCGCGGAGACGCTGCCGCGCTCGTTCAGCACGCGATCGACGGTCGTCGTGCTGACGCCGGCGAGCACCGCGATCTCGTCGAAGCGTGCGGTGCGCTTGCGCCAGCGCGGCCCGGATTCACCTGCCATGGTCGTCTCCATCGTGAGGGTCGCCATCGACCGCGTGGCGTTGTCGGGAACGCTAAAGCGATGGCGAAATTTCGTCAACGTTTCGATTGAGGCGGGGCGACCGGTCGCCTAATTTCGGTCTTATGCGAAGCGTTTGCCGCGCTTCCCGCGCACAAGACCCCCAGGAGACAGACGTGGCCCATACCGACGACCCGGCACGCGAACGCACGGCGGCGCGCCGTCAGGCATACCGAATGATTGGCGGCGCCGGCGATCGCGCGGCGGCCGCCGGGCTCGTCAACGCCGCGTGGTACCGATGCGCGGTGCCGCGACCTCTGATGAAGCAACTGATGCAGCGCGGCGATGCGCGTGCGATCCGCGACACGCTGATCTGGTACGCGGCGATTGCGCTCAGCGGCGCGCTCGCATGGCTGGCGTGGCGCGCGCATTCGGCGTGGGCGATTCCCGCGTTCTTCTTGTACGGCACGCTGTACTGCAGCCCGGCCGATTCGCGCTGGCACGAATGCGGGCACGGCACCGCGTTCCGCACGCGCTGGATGAACGACGCGCTGTACCAGATCGCGTCGTTCCAGGTGTTCCGCCGCGCGACCGCCTGGCGCTGGAGCCATGCGCGCCATCACACCGATACGCTGGTCGTCGGGCGCGACCCGGAAATCGCCGCGCCGAAGCCGACCGACTGGCTCGCGCTCGCGCTGAACGTCGTCGCGCTGAAGCACGTGGCCGGCGAGCTGCGCAAGATGATCGCGGTGTCGTTCACGGGCCGGCTCGACGACGAGGAGCGCACCTACGTGCCCGAATCGGAATGGCCGAAGGTCGTGCGCGAGTCGCGCATCCATCTCGCGATCTACGCGCTCGTGACGGGCGCCGCGGTCTACTGGCGCACGATCCTGCCGCTGCTCTACATCGGGCTGCCGAGCCTCTACGGCGCGTGGCTGTACCTGTACTTCGGCCTCACGCAGCACGCCGGCATGCCCGAGAACGTGCTCGATCACCGGCGCAACTGCCGGACCGTGATGATGAATCCGGTGTTTCGCTTCCTGTACTGGAACATGAACTATCACGTCGAGCACCACATGTTCCCGATGGTGCCGTTCCATGCGCTGCCGAAGCTGCACGACGCCGTGAAGGCCGACATGCCGCCGCCGTACCGCAGCACGCTGGCCGCATATGCGGAGATCGTGCCGGCGCTGATCCGGCAGACGCGCGATCCGTCCGATTACGTCGTGCGGCCGGTGCCGGATGCCACGCGTGCATGACCGCTATCGAACCTGCCAACGAAGGAGACACACCATGACGCAATGGATCGACACCGGCGCGCTCGACGACATCGACGACGAAGATGTCGCGCGCTTCGATCATGCTGGCCGCACGTACGCGATCTACCGGATCGACGGCGAGGTGTATGCGAGCGACGGCCTGTGCACGCACGAGCAGGTGCATCTCGCGGACGGGCTCGTGATGGATCACGTGATCGAATGCCCGAAGCACAACGGCCGCTTCGACGTGCGCGACGGCCGGCCGCTGTCGGCGCCCGCGTGCGAGAAGCTGCGCACGTACCGCGCGAAGATCGAAGACGGCCGCATCCTGATCGAGGTATGACGCGATGATGAGCGACCGGGTGATGGCGATCGTCGGCGCGGGCCATGCGGGCGGCCGCGCGGCGCAGGTGTTGCGCGCGTGCGGCTGGCGCGGGCGCATCGTGCTGATCGGCGCGGAGCCGCATCCGCCGTACGAGCGGCCGCCGTTGTCGAAGGGCGTGCTGACGGGCGAGCGCAGCGCGGCGCAATGCCGGTTGCGCGAGGCGCAAGCCTGGGCGGCCGATCGCATCGAGCGGGTCGTCGCGACCGTCGAGCGCATCGATCCGGATGCACGCGAAGTGCGCGTGTCCGGCGGGCACGTGTTCGGCTACGACGCGCTGCTGCTGGCCACCGGCGGCCGTGCGCGCCGCCTGGCCATCCCCGGCGCGGCGCTCGACGGCGTAGTCGCGTTGCGCACGCTCGACGATGCGGCCGCGCTCGGCGCGCGGCTCGTGCCCGACGCGCGGATCGTGTTGATCGGCGGCGGCTTCATCGGTCTCGAAGTCGCGGCGTCGGCGCGACGGCGCGGCTGCCGCGTGACCGTGCTCGATGCGGCGCCGCGGCTGCTCGGTCGCGCGGTGCCGGAAGCCATTGCGACGCGCGTGCATGCGCTGCACGACGAGCAGGGCGTGGCGATTCGTCTGAACCGGACACCGATTGCGATCGAGCGAACCGCGGGCGGGGCGCTGGCCGTCGTGCTCGACGACGGCGACACGCTGCTCGCCGACACGGTCGTGGCCGGCATCGGCATCGAACCGGCCGACGAACTGGCGCGCGACGCGGGCCTCGCGGTCGAGCGCGGAATCGTCGTGAACGCGCGGCTCGAGACGTCGGCGCGCGGCATCTACGCGGCCGGCGACGTCGCGGTGTTTCCGAGCGCGTTATCGGGATTGCCGATTCGACAGGAGACGTGGCACGGCGCCGATACGCAGGCGCACGTCGCCGCCCGCAACATGCTCGGCGCGAACGAACCGTATCGCGACATACCGTGGTTCTGGTCCGATCAATACGATGCGCAGTTGCAGGTGGCCGGGGAGCCGGCGCTCGGCACGCAGTCGGTCGCGCGCGTGCTCGGCGACGACGCGGAAATTCATTTCCATTTCGATGCGGGCGCACGGCTCGTCGCGGCCAGCGGTTTCGGCCGTGCAGCGGGATTCGTGAAGGAAATGCGCGTCGCGAGGATGCTGGTCGAACGCGGGATCGACGTGACGCCGGCCGCGGTCGCGGACGTCGCGGTGAAGCTGAAATCGCTGATGGCGGCCGTGAATGACCGGTAGACGAAAAGAAGGGAGTGAAGCGCGCGGCAGCGCACGCCGCGCGCTTCGTCCACACCGCGATCAGGCCATCGCGTGCAGGCGCAGATACAGGCCGGCCGCCGCGGCGCCGCCGAGCAGCGGGCCGATTACCGGCACCCACGCATAGCGCCAGTCGCTGTCGCGCTTGCCCGGGATCGGCAGCAGCGCATGCATGATGCGCGGCGACAGGTCGCGCGCGGGGCTCATCGCATAGCCGGTCGGGCCGCCGAGCGAGATGCCGATGCCGAGCACCAGCAGGCCGACGGGCAGCGCGTCGAGCGCGCCGAGGCCGACTTGCGGCGACGCGAGATACAGCACGCCGAGAATCAGCACGAACGTGCAGATCGCTTCGGTCAGCACGTTGTGTGTGGTGCTGCGGATCGCCGGCGCCGTGCAGAACACCGCGAGCTTCAGGTCCGCATCGGCTTCCTTCGCGAAGTGCTGGCGATACGCGAGCCACACGAGCAGCGCGCCCGCCATCCCGCCGAGCATCTGCGCGAGCACGTAGCCGCCGACTTTCGACCATGCGAACTTGCCCGCGAGCGCGAGGCTGATCGTGACGATCGGATTCAGGTGCGCGCCGCTGAACGACGCGGTCACGTAGACCGCGACGAATACCGCCATCGCCCAGCCCATCACGATCACGATCAGGTCCGCGCCTTTGCCCTTGGTCTTTGCCAGCAGCACGTTTGCGACCGCGCCGTTGCCGAGCAGCACGAGGATCGCGGTGCCGATGAATTCTGCAATATAAGGTGACATGATTGTCTCTCGAAATCACGGCGGACTCGCGCGCTGCGCGGTCCGCCGATGTTGTTGTATGTCGTTTGAAGTCGTTCGGATTACTGGGTGTCGTCGGCCCATGCCTTCGCGGCGCGTACCGCGCGCTGCCAGCCGGCCATGCGCTGTTCGACCTGCTCCTTCGGCATCGACGGTGCGAAGCGGCGATCGAGCTGCCACTGGTCGCGCACTTCATCGAGGTTCTTCCAGTAGCCGATCGCGAGGCCCGCGAGATAGGCCGCGCCGAGCGCGGTCGTCTCGGTGATTTGCGGGCGCACCGCGTCGACGCCGAGCAGGTCGGCCTGGAACTGCATCAGCAGGTCGTTCGCGCTCGCGCCGCCGTCCACCCGCAGCTCGCCGATGCTGATGCCCGAGTCGGCTTCCATCGCGGCCAGCACGTCGAGCGACTGGTACGCGATCGCATCGAGCGCCGCGCGCGCGAGGTGCGCGGCGGTCGTGCCGCGCGTGACGCCGAACACCGAGCCGCGCGCCCGCGCGTTCCAGTGCGGCGCGCCGAGGCCGGCGAACGCGGGCACGAGGTAGACGCCGTCGGTATGCGGCACGCTCGCGGCGAGCGCTTCGATTTCGGCGGCCGTCTTGATGAGGCCGACGCCGTCGCGCAGCCACTGCACGACCGCACCCGCGATGAAGATGCTGCCTTCGAGCGCGTACTGCACGTCGTCGCCGATCTGCCACGCGATCGTCGTGACGAGGTTGTTCTTCGACTCGATCGGCTTGTCGCCGGTGTTCATCATCAGGAAGCAGCCGGTGCCGTAGGTGTTCTTCACCATGCCCGACGTCGTGCACATCTGGCCGAATAGCGCCGCGTGCTGGTCGCCGGCGATACCCGCGAGCGGGATCTTCGACGCGAACACGGTGGTCTTCGTGTGGCCGTAGATCTCCGACGACGCCTTCACTTCCGGCAGCATGCTGCGCGGAATGTCGAGCAGTTCGAGCAGTTCGCTGTCCCACTCGCGCGTGTGGATGTTGAACAGCATCGTGCGCGACGCGTTGGTCACGTCGGTCACGTGCAGCTCGTGCTTCGTGAAGTTCCACACGAGCCAGCTGTCGACGGTGCCGAACGCGAGCTTGCCTTGGCGCGCCTTGTCGCGCGCGCCCGGCACGTTGTCGAGGATCCAGCGGATCTTCGTCGCGGAGAAGTATGAGTCGATCGGCAGGCCGGTCTTCGCGCGCACCTTTGCTTCGAGCCCTTGCTTCTTCAGCGAGTCGCAGAAGTCGGCAGTGCGGCGATCCTGCCAGACGATCGCGTTGTAGACGGGCTGGCCCGTCTCGCGATCCCAGACGATCGTCGTCTCGCGCTGGTTCGTGATGCCGATCGCGGCGATCGACGTGCCGTTCAGGCCCGTGCGCGTGACGGCTTCTGCGGCGACGCCGGCTTGCGTCGACCAGATTTCCTGCGGGTCGTGCTCGACCCAGCCGGGTTGCGGGTAAATCTGTTCGAATTCCTTCTGGGCGATCGATACGATGTTGCCCTGGCGATCGAACAGCATCGCGCGGGAACTCGTGGTGCCCTGGTCAAGCGCGAGGATGTACTGGTCCTGCATGTCTCTCATCTCCATCCGTGGATTGGCTTAGTTGTGATGCGCGCCGCATGTGGGCGGCGCGTCGGTGAATCAACGTCGGTCAGGCAACGGCAACTGCAATGTGCATTCGAATCAGGCGTGCGGTGCATGCGCGGCGGCGAACCACGCGTCGACCGCGGCGGTCACGGCGTCCAGCGTGCCGGGCGCGACGTGCAGGCCCAGCTTCGAGCGGCGCCACAGCACGTCCTGTGCGCAGGTCGCCCATTCGGCGTCGCGCAGATAGCGCAGTTCGGCGTCGTGGATGCCCGGTGCGATTTCGGCGCCGAGGTCGGCGAGCGAGGTCGCGCCGTCGACCACGCGCTCCGCACGCGTGCCGTACGCACGTGCATAGCGGCGTGCGAGCGCGGCGGGCAGCCACGGATGGCGTTTCGCGAACGCACTGGCGAACCCGTCGAACTTCGCGTCGGCGATATCGCCGCCCGGCAACGCGACGCCGGCCGTCCAGGTCTTCGCGTCGCGGCCGAGCGCGCGGCACAGCATGTCGCCGGCTTCTTCCGCGAGCTTGCGGAACGTCGTGATCTTGCCGCCGAACACCGACAGCAGCGGGGCGCCCGCGCCGTCGTCGAGTTCGAGGCGATAGTCGCGCGTGACGGCCGACGCGTTCGCCGCGTTCTCGTCTTCCAGCAGCGGGCGCACGCCCGAATAGGTCCAGTGCACGTCGGCCGGCGAGATCTTGCGCTTGAAGTAGCGGTTGATCGAATCGCACAGATATTGCGTCTCGTCGCGATCGATCGCGACCTTCGCGGGATCGTTCGTGTATTCGACGTCGGTCGTGCCGATCAGCGTGAAGTCGTGCTCGTACGGAATCGCGAAGATGATCCGCTTGTCCGGATTCTGGAAGATGTACGCGTGATCGTGATCGAACAGGCGGCGCGTGATGATGTGGCTGCCCTTCACGAGCCGCACGCTGTGATGCGCGCCGCGGCCGAGCGCGCCGTGCAGCACGTCGCCGACCCACGGGCCGGCCGCGTTCGCGATCGCGCGCGCCTGCACGACGCGGATCGAACCGTCGGCGTGCTGGAGCCGCGCTTCCCATTCGTCGCCGCGGCGTTCGGCGGACACGAGCTTCGTGCGCGTGAGGATCTCGGCGCCGCGCTCCTTCGCATCCATCGCGTTCAGCACGACGAGGCGGGCATCGTCGACCCAGCCGTCGGAATACACGAAGCCGCGCTTGATCGAGTCGATCAGCGGCGCGCCGGCCGCATGGCGGCGCATGTCGATGCCGCGCGAGCCGGGCAGCAGTTCGCGTTTCGCGAGGTGATCGTAGAGGAACAGGCCGATGCGGATCAGCCAGGCCGGGCGCAGGTTCGGCATGTGCGGCATTACGAAGCGCAGCGGCCACATGATGTGCGGCGCCGCGCGCAGCAGCGTTTCGCGCTCCTGCAACGCCTTGCGCACCAGTCCGAACTCGTTGTACTCGAGGTAACGCAGGCCGCCGTGAATCAGCTTCGTGCTGGACGACGACGTATGCGACGCGAGGTCGTCCTGCTCGCAGAGCATGACCGACAGGCCGCGGCCGGCCGCATCGCGCGCGATCCCCGCGCCGTTGATGCCGCCGCCGACGACGAGCAGATCGTAGCGATTCGGTTGGGTCACCTGCTGTCCTTATCGTCTGTTGAAATAGGGCGAACATGAAATGTTCGAATTCGAAATTTAACGAACGAAATCGAAAAAGTAAAGTTCGATAAAGCGGGGCCAGTAGCGCGCGACACGATCCCGGACGATACTGGCGAAATCGACCGTTTCGCGAGGTGAATCATGCGTATTGGGATGTGGGCCGGCGTGTGCGCCATCCTTCTGGCGGGGTGCAGCGCGGGTACGCCGCCGCTCGCCGGCAACTGGCGGGCGCCGTCGTTCGTCGACCTGCAGACGTCGTGCGGCGGCGCCGTGCGCGACTGGGGCGCGGACGCGCAGCCGGTCTATTCGACGCTGTACGACGCGTACGTCGCGAAACGGTATCGCGGGCTGACCGAAGCGAACTATTGTGCGTTCGTAAACGAACTTTCGACCCACTATGTGGCGCCTGACGCGGCGGCGCGCGCGGGCTGGATCGCGTATTTCAACGGAGCGCGCGCGCAGGCCATCAGCTGGCGGGCGGCGGTCGATCCGACGCTGCGCGGCGGTTGAAGCCGGCGGCGACGAACGGGCCGGGAGGCGGAAACGACCGCGCGGCCGGATGCCGGCCGCGCGATCAGGTCAAGGTCGGGAACAGCGGGGCTTACGAATAGCGGTACTTGACGGATCGCAGCGTGGCGTCGCCGGTCTCGGTCACGCAGTATCTGCGCCCCGAGCCGAGCCCTTCCAGGCGGACGAGCTGTTGTTCGAGCAGGATGTCCAGTTCATCCCGATCCATGTCGCGCTGATCAGGCGCGTCCTTCACAAGCAAGAGCGTGGCGAATTCATGCGGACTCAGCATCGTTCTCTCCATGGCAATCGGACTGCCCGCGCGGCCGGCGCATACGCCGACGCGCGATACCCCGCGGGGTATGGCTTGGGGGGAAAGCTGTATTCGCCGGCCCTGCAGTTCGCACCGCCCTGGCACAGGCGGATCGGCGAACGGGCCGGGGAACTGGAGTCTAGTCGAGCGCACACGCAACGACAAATCGTGCCCCGTTAATTTTCCGTTTGACAGAAGGGCATGCCGCAAGCGGTTCGTGCGCGGCGCCAACTTCTTGATTTCACTTGAAGTTTCAGGTGCGGTGCAGCATCGCAACCGTCATTCCGCGACGTACACCTGGGTGCCGGCGGCGGCCACCGTATCGGCCATGTCGGGCGGCAGCGGCTTGTCGGTGAAGAGCGCGTGCACCTGGCTCAGATGGCCCTGGCGCACGAGCGCCGGGCGGCCGACCTTCGAATGATCGGTGACGAGGTACACCGTGCGTGCATGCTGCATGATCGCCTCGGCGACGCGCACCTCGCGCGTGTCGAAATCGCGCAGCGTGCCGTCGGCCTCGATCGCCGACGTGCCGATGATCGCGTAGTCGACCTTGAACTGCCGGATGAAGTCGATCGCGAGTTCGCCCACGATGCCCTTGTCCCACGGCCGCACGATGCCGCCCGTGATCAGCACCTCGCAGTCGGGGTAGCCGCTCATCATCGACGCGACGTTCAGGTTGTTCGTGATCACGTGCAGCCCGTGATGGCGGTTCAGCGCGCGCGCGACTTCCTCGGTCGTCGTGCCGAGGTTGATGAACAGCGACGCCTGGTCGGGGATGTGCGACGCCGCGAGCGCCGCGATGCGCCGCTTCTCGTCGTGGAACATCCGCTGGCGCGCGGTGTACGACACGTTCTCCGAGCTGGTCGGCAGGCTCGCGCCACCGTGATAGCGGCGCAGCAGGTTCAGGTCGGCAAGCCAGTTCACGTCGCGGCGGATCGTCTGCGGCGTGACCGCGAAGTGCGCGGCGAGATCGTCGACGGTCACGAAGCCGTCGCGCTGCACCCATTCGAGCAATTCCTGCTGGCGCGCGTTGAGGGTGAGGCGGGGATCTCGGGTCATGGCTCGATGGTCGTGTCGTGAGACGGAGCGGGTATTGTAAGGGCGGCAACGGCGTTCGGCCGGCCTGCCGGACATCGGCGCGCATGATTCATGCGGAAATGGCATGGATTCATGTGACAAATGAATTTGTGCGATCGCGCCGATCGCGCTGCAATGGCGGATTGCCCGTTCGCACGGGCCCGTTCATTCAGCTTTCGACGAGGTGGTCTCGATGAGTGGCTTCAACTGGCACAACCCGTATCCGTCGACCCGTATTCCGGTGTTCGCGCGCAACGTCGTGTCGACGTCGCATCCGCTGGCCGCGCAGGCCGGGCTGCGGATGCTGTGGAAGGGCGGCAACGCGGTCGACGCGGCGCTGGCCGCGGCCGCCGCGATCACGGTCGTCGAGCCCGTATCGTGCGGGCTCGGCGGCGATGCGTTCGCGCTCGTATGGGATGGCGACCGACTGTCGGGGCTCAACGCATCGGGCGTCGCGCCGGCCGCATGGAACGTCGACTACTTCCGCAAGCGTCACGGCGAGGACGCGCGCGGCAACGCGAACAAGCCGACCCGCGGCTGGGACACCGTCACCGTGCCGGGCGTGATCGCGGGCTGGGAAGCGCTGCACGCGAAGTTCGGTTCACTGCCGTTCGCGGACCTGCTCGAGCCGGCGATCGAGATCGCGGAGCGCGGCTTTTCGGTGCCGCCGATCGTCGCGCACAAGTGGGCGGCGGCCGTCCCCGAACTGCAGGGCCTGCCCGGTTTCGCGGACACCTTCATGCCGCGCGGCCGCGCGCCGCTCGTCGGCGAACGCGTGTGCCTGCCCCGTCATGCGCAGACGCTGCGCACGCTCGCGAAGGACGGCGCGCGGGCGTTCTACGAAGGCGCGCTCGCCGAGCGTATCGCCGCGTTCGCGCGCGAAGGCGGCGGCGCGCTGACCGCAGCCGACCTGCGCGCGTACCGGCCGGAATGGGTCGAGCCGATCGGCAAGCGCTTCGGCCGTCACACGATTCACGAGATCCCGCCGAACGGGCAGGGCATCGCCGCGCTGATCGCGCTCGGCATCGCCGAGCAGGCGGGCGTGACCGAGTGCCCGGTCGACTCGGTCGATTCGCAGCATCTGCAGATCGAGGCGATGAAGCTGGCGTTCGCCGACGTCTATCGCTACGTCGCCGATCCGCGCGCGATGGACGTCACGCCCGAACAGATGCTCGACGATGCGTATCTCGCCGAACGCGCGAAGCTGATCGATCGCGCGCGTGCGACGCACTTCGCCGCCGGCCGTCCGCATTCGGGCGGCACGATCTACCTGTCGGCGGCCGACGAGCGCGGGATGATGGTGAGCTTCATCCAGTCGAACTACATGGGCTTCGGCTCGGGGCTCGTCGTGCCCGGCGCCGGCATTGCGCTGCAGAACCGCGGGCACGGCTTCTCGATGGACCCGGCTTCGCCGAACGTCGTCGGGGGCGGCAAGCGGCCGTTCCACACGATCATCCCGGCGTTCGTTACCGAGGAAGCCAATGGCCGCACCGAGGCCGTGATGAGCTTCGGCGTGATGGGCGGCGACATGCAGCCTCAGGGCCATCTGCAGACCGTCGTGCGGATGCTCGGCTATGGCCAGCAGCCGCAGGCCGCGTGTTGCGCGCCGCGCTGGAAGGTCAATCGCGACTTCACGCTCGACGTCGAGGCGACGATGAACCGCGCGACGGTCGACGCGCTGGCCGCCCGCGGCCATACGATCCAGTCGATCGACGATCCTTACATGGATTTCGGTTCGGGGCAGTTCGTGTGGCGCCTCGATCCCGACGATCCCGAGCGCGGCTACGTGGCCGCGAGCGACAGCCGGCGCGACGGGCTCGCGGCCGGTTTCTGACGGATCGCTTCCGGCTTTCTTTGCAGTTGTCCAGCATTACGGGCGGCCCGGTGGCCGCCCGTTTCGTTTGATGCGGCGGATCTCGTCGACCGCGCGCAAGCGGTTTGAAGGACTTGTCTAACGAACGGCAACAGACGCCGTGGAACTGCGCGTGTCGGGTATGGTCAGTGCTCTGGAGCACGAACTTCAAAGTCCGGCTAAGATGCCAGGATGGTTCGGCCGGACCGACTCACTATAAACGCAAGTAAAACGCCGCCTGCGGATCGGCTGGCGCCTGTGCCCCAGGCATGGGCCGGCCTCCGCGCGACGACTGGGAGCGCACTACCATGGACACCAAAACGACGCATGTGATGCCGTGGCGTATCGAGGACATCGACCTGAACCGGATCGATCGTCAGCGTGCCGCCGCGAACGAGGATCTGCTACTGCTGCTGTGCGCGTCGTCGTTCATCGAAAGCGGCTCGGATCTCTATACGAGCAATCTGAGCGAATTCTTCAATGACGATCCGGAAGTCTCCGCATGGCTCAACAATGCATGGGAGCCCGAAGAATTGCAGCACGGCCGCGCGCTGAAGGCGTATATCGCGCACGTGTGGCCCGAGTTCGACTGGGATACGGCCTTCGCGAATTTCTTCGCCGAGTATTCGAAGACGTGCTCGGTCGAGGCATTCGAAAAAACCCGCGCGCTCGAAATGGTCGCGCGCTGCGTCGTCGAGACGGGCACGGCCACGCTCTATCGCGCGATCAACGAATGCTCGGACGAGCCGGTGCTGAAGGAAATCACCGACAACATCCGCACGGACGAAGTGCGTCACTACAAGCACTTCTTCAAGTTCTTCAAGAAGTACAACCAGGTCGAAGGCAACGGCCGGCTCGCGGTGCTCGGTGCGCTTGCGCGCCGCGTGATGGAAATCAAGAACGAGGATTCCGAGATCGCGCTGCGCCACGTGTTCGCGGTCCGCTATCCGGACCGCGTCGGCGACAGCCAGTACAACCGCGAGCGCGCCGCGCGCATCAATTCGCTGGTCCGGCGCAACCTGTCGGCCGACATGTGCGTGAAGATGCTGCTCAAGCCGCTCGACCTGCCCGCGAAGATCCAGCCGGGCGTCCACTATCCGCTCACGAAGATCACGCGGCACGTTTTCCTGCGCTGATCGCCGCGGGGCGGCCCGTCGCGCGTATGCTGGCGCATCCTCATCCGATCCGCAGCCGGGCCACGCCATCATGACCGATACCCATCGCCACGCACTCGAACAATGGACGTTCGATGCGTGGCCGTCCGCCGTCGTGTCGCTGTTCGACGGCACCGCGCTCGAGCGTCACGCCGACGTCGCAGCGTCGCTGATCGTCGCGACCGACGACGGCCAGTTGCGCACGACGCTGCTCGGCGTCGGCGAAATCTACGCACACGATGCGCGCACGCTGCTGATCGCGCTCTGGCCGCAGTCGCGGGCGGCGCGCGCGATCGCGCAACGGCGCACGGCCGCGTTGACGCTGGTCGCGGACGGCGCGTTTTTTCAGGCGCAACTGGAGATGAGGCCGCTCGAAGGGGACTTCGGCGGACTGGCCGGATTCGCTGCGACGATCGCGCACGGCGATGCGCAGCGGGTCGGCTATGCGCGTCTCGCGACAGGCGTCACGTTCACGCTGGAAGGGGAGCGCGCCGCGGTGCTCGCACGCTGGCAACGCCAGATCGAGCACCTGCGGCGCGCGGCCGCGCGGCTTCAGTGACCGCGCTGGCCGCTGCGCGACGAACGGTTGCGGTTCGGATGCGCGGCGTTGCCGCTTGCCGGGCGGGCGCCGTTGGCGCCGCCTGCCGGACGTCCGCCGCTATTGCCAGCGGCGCCGCCTTGCGTGCGCGGCTTCGCGGTCTTCTGCTGCGATGCCTTCGGTTGCGCGTTGCCGTCGCGTTTCGCGGCCGGCTGGCCTGAGCCGCCGGCACGCGGCTGGCGATTGCCGCCGCCACCGCCGCCGCCGCGCGGTTGCTGCTGGCCGCGGCGTTGCTGGATCGGCTCCGGCTTCGCGTTCGGATCGGGTTCGAAGCCCGCGATCACTTCCTGCGGGATCTCGCGCTTGATCAGCCGCTCGATGTCGCGCAGCAGTTGCTTCTCGTCGACGCACACGAGCGACACGGCTTCGCCGGTCGCGCCCGCGCGGCCCGTGCGGCCGATCCGGTGCACGTAATCCTCGGGCACGTTCGGCAGGTCGAAGTTGACGACGTGCGGCAACTGGTCGATGTCGATCCCGCGCGCGGCGATATCGGTCGCGACGAGCACCTGCAGCGTGCTGTTCTTGAACTCGGCCAGCGCGCGCGTACGCGCCGACTGGCTCTTGTTGCCGTGGATCGCCATCGCGCTGATGCCGTCCTTCGTCAGTTGCTCGGCGAGCCGGTTGGCGCCGTGCTTGGTGCGCGTGAACACGAGCACCTGGAACCAGTTGTGTTCGCGGATCAGGTGCGTGAGCAGCTCGCGCTTGCGGTCGCGGTCGACCGGGTGGATCTTCTGCGCGACGCTCTCGGCGGTCGTGTTGCGGCGGGCGACCTCGATCAGCGCGGGCGAATCGAGCAGGCTGTCGGCGAGCGCCTTGATTTCATCGGAGAAGGTGGCCGAGAACAGCAGGTTCTGGCGTTGCGGCGGCAGCTTCGCGAGCACGCGCTTGATGTCGTGGATGAAGCCCATGTCGAGCATCCGGTCGGCTTCGTCGAGCACGAGGATGTCGAGATCCGACAGGTCGATGGTCTTCTGCTGCATGTGGTCGAGCAGGCGCCCCGGCGTCGCGACGACGATGTCGACGCCGCGCTTGAGCGCATCGATCTGCGGATTGATGCTGACGCCGCCGAACATCACGGTCGAGCGCAGCTTCAGGTACTTGCTGTACGCGCGCACGCTTTCCTCGACCTGGGCGGCGAGTTCGCGCGTCGGCGTGAGGATCAGCGCGCGCACCGCACGCTTCGCGCCACGGTGCTCCGCGTAGAACGTATGCAGGCGTTGCAGGATCGGCAGCGTGAAGCCGGCGGTCTTGCCGGTGCCGGTTTGTGCGCCGGCGAGCAGGTCGCCGCCGCCGAGGACGGCCGGGATCGCCTGCTGCTGGATCGGGGTCGGCGACGTGTAGCCGAGCTCGTTGACCGCCTTGACCAGCGGTTCGGCCAGGCCGAGAGATTCGAAAGACATAGATACCACTCTTGAGTTTTATGATCGGCGATGCATCGCGCGGCCCGCGCGGCAAACCTGCATCGCAAAACAGCCAAAAAGCAAAAGGGCGCGGCCGCGGTTTCCCGCAGCCGCGCCCCGTTTGTGTGAGCCGCTTCTTAGTCGAGCGGCGCGGAACGCAGGTCGCTCACCTGTTGCGGCGAGATCGGCGTACCGTTGTTACCCCAAGACATCCGGATATACGTGACGACCGCCGCGACTTCCTGGTTCGACAGCGACTGCGCGAACGGCGGCATCCCGTACGGACGCGGATTCTTGAACGTGCTCGGCGGGTAGCCGCCATTCAGCACCATGCGGATCGGGTTGACGGCCGATTCCATCATGATCGAGTGGTTACCCGCGAGCGGCGGATAGGCCGGCGGCTTGCCCGCGCCGTTTTCGGCGTGGCAGGTCGCGCAGTTGTCCGCGTAGATCTTCTTGCCCTGGTCGAACAGCGCGTTGCCGAACTGCTTCGACGGCTCGTACTGCATGTTCTTCGGCGCTTCGGCTTTCTGCGGGATCGACTTCAGGTACGTCGACATCGCGCGCGTATCTTCGTCGGTCATGTACTGCAGGCTGTTGTGGACCACGTCCGCCATCGGGCCGAACACTGCGCCCTTCTGCGACACGCCGGCCTGCAGCAGGTCGGACAGCTCCTGCACGTGCCAGTCGCCGAGGCCGAGCTCCTTGTCGTTCGTCAGCGACGGCGCATACCAGTTCTGCAGCGGGATCAGGCCGCCGGCGAACGCCGACGAGCTCACCGGGCCGCCCATCATGTTGATCGACGTGTGGCACATCGAGCAGTGGCCGAGGCCTTCGACGAGATACGCGCCGCGGTTCCATTCGACCGACTTCGTCGGATCCGGCTTGTATTCGCCTTCCTTGAAGAACAGCGTGCGCCAGCCGATCAGCAGGTTGCGGTTGTTGAACGGGAACTTCAGTTCGTGCGGACGGCTCGGCACCGACACCGGCGCGACCGAACGCAGGTACGCGTAGATCGCGTCCGAATCGGCGCGCGTGACCTTCGTGTAGCTCGCGAACGGGAAGCCCGGGTACAGCAGGCTGCCGTCCTTCGAGCGACCGGTGTGCATCGCGCGGTAGAAGTCGTCCGACGT
The DNA here is from genome assembly GCF_905400185.1 of Burkholderia sola. NCBI lineage: Bacteria > Pseudomonadati > Pseudomonadota > Betaproteobacteria > Burkholderiales > Burkholderiaceae > Burkholderia > Burkholderia sola. Next base: position 3,011,134 of record NZ_FR989675.1, on the reverse strand, counting down.
CCATTTGCCGATACCGTTCTGGTCGTCCGGCGTGATGTTCGGCGTGTACATCGTGCCGAACGGCGTCGCCATCGGCAGGCCGCCCGCGAAGGACTTGCCGCCGCGCACGGTGTGGCACGCGATACAGTCGCCGACGCGCGCGAGGTATTCGCCCTTCTTGATCAGCGCGGCCTGGTCGGCCGGCGTGGCCGCGACGGCGGCAGCGCCGTGCAGCGTGTCGTTGCCCGGCCACAGGACCGGCACGAGGGCGGCAGCCGCGACGATCGCGACGGCCGAGAGTGCAAACAGGGACTTGCGTTTCATTGTGTCTGTCTCCCTTGCCTTATTGCGGTTCGCTGCCGCAGGCGAGCGGAGTCTTCATCGAACGCGCCGGGGCCGGCACGGGGTTGGCGGGCGCCGGTTGCGCGGCGAGCCACGCGGTCACGGCCGTCACGTCTTCGTCGGAAAGCTTCGCGGCGATGTCGTGCATGCAATCGGGCGCCTTCGCGTGGCGGTTGCCCGAGCGCCATGCGCCGAGCTGCGCGCTCAGGTAATCGGCGTGCAGGCCGACGAGGCCCGGGATCGCCGGCTGCATGCCGGTCAGCCCTGCGCCGTGGCAGGCCACGCAGGCCGGCAGCTTGCGGGACGGGTCGCCCTGCGTGACGAGCTGCTTGCCGCGTGCGAGCGTCGCGGCCGGCAGCGTCGGCTTCGCCGGCGTCGGGTACGGCGGACGTTCGGCCGAGAAGTGCTCGGCGATTTCCTTCAGGTAATCGTCGTTCAGGTACGTCAGCAGATAGTTCATCGGCGGGTACTTGCGCCGGCCGTCACGGAAGTTGACGAGCTGGTTGTACAGGTACTCGGCCGGCTTGCCGGCAAGACGCGGGAAGTAGTCGTTGTCCGTGCCCTGGCCGTGAACGCCGTGGCATGCAGTACAGCCGCGCACGCGCTCGGCCATGGTATCGGGTGCCTTGAGCGGCGCCTGCTGGGCGTGCGCTTGCTCCGTGGGCTTGGTCTGCGCTTGGGCAGCGCTCATAAGGCCCGCGCCGCCGATCATCAGAACGGCGAGCAGCGGACGGAAGAGGCGTCTTGAAGACACACGAGACTCCATGTTTATTCGTCGGGGACCTTGTCCGGGCTACGATCGGCTCGGCGCATGGACGGCAGGACAGCCGGGCTGCTGCGACGCGGCATTCTATCATCGATGGGTAATGACGGCTATTTGGCAAAAGGACATCGGTTCCTGTCCGTTTGCGACTTGCGACAATTTGACGCGCATTGTGCCGGGGGCATGTGAACCGGCGTGCGTTTTCCCCATCGAAGACCGTACACTCGCGGGTCGCGCGGCGCCGCCTCCGCCGCAGGTCCAGTCATTTCTCCCGTTTCCGGATTCATCGATGACGTTTTCTACCGTGCCGTTGCCTGCCTCCCGCTGTCCGTCCCGCTGTCCGTCCCGGTGCCGCCGCACTGCCGGCCTGCCGCTTGCGGGAGGGGGCGCGCGATGAAGTTCGACAGCTTGTGGATCGGTCAGGTCGCGCTCGCGGCGCTGATGGATGCGGCGTTCGCGATGGCGGTCGGCTCGGCGCTGCTCAAGGCGTGGCTCGGCAAGGACGGTGCGCGGCCGGTCATCGCGCCGTCGCACCCCGCCTGGCTGCGCGCGCAACATTCGCTGGTCGCGGCGGCGCTGGCGCTGGTGCTCGCCGATCTCGGCTGGCTCGTCTACGAGGCCGCGACGATGAGCGGCGCGGGGCTCGGCGGCGCGTTCGCCGCGATTCCCGTCATGCTGATGCAAACGCATACGGGCTTCGCGTGGAGCGTCGCGTTCGCCGGCGCGCTGCTGCTCGCGGTCGTCGCGCTCGCGAAGCCGGACGGCCCGGTCGCGCATGCAGTGCTGTGGCTCGCGGTGATCGTGGTCGCGGCCGGCAAGGCGTCGCTCGGCCATGCGGCCGACAGCGGCGTGCTGTCCGCGGCGGTCGGCGTGCAGACGCTGCACCTGCTGGCCACCGCCGTATGGGGCGGCCTCGTGCTCGCGGGCGGGCTCGCGGTGTTGCCGGCGCTCGGGACGTCGGTCGCGCGCGGCGCGCTGATCCGCATCGGCCAGCACCTGTCGCGCACGTCGATCGTCGCGGTCGTCTTCGTGCTCGGCACCGGCGTGCTCAACGCGATCCGCGGGCTCGGCGGCTCGCTCGCGCCGCTCGACGGCAGCACGTGGGGGCGCGTGTTGCTGCTGAAGTTGCTGCTCGTCGCGCTCGCGCTCGTGCTTGGCGGGCTCAACCGCTTCTCGGCGCTGCCGCGCCTGCGCCGCACCGCGTCGACCGAGGACGCGTACACGTTCCGCAACATCCTGCATCTCGAAGGGATGACGATGATCGGCGTGTTCGTGGCGGCGGCCGTGCTGTCGTTCAGCGTGCCGGGATTCGCGGCGCTCGGCTGACGGCCGAACGGCGCAGGGCGCAGGGCGCTGGCGCGCGCCGCTGGCGTGGCGCGGATGCAAGAACGGCCGCCTTGTCGGGCGGCCGTGTCGAACGCATTGCGCGGCGCGCGCCGCACCCCGCGTCTTTCTTATTTATCTCACGCGTTCATCACCACTCGGCGACGCTGCCGTCCGCGTGGCGCCACACCGGGTTGCGCCAGCGATGGCCGGTCTTCGCCATCTCGCGCACCTTCTCCTCGTTCACGTCGATGCCGAGCCCCGGCCCTTGCGGGATCGCGACGAAGCCATCGTCGTAGCGGAACACCTCGGGGTTGCGCAGATAGTCGAGCAGGTCGTTGCCCTGGTTGTAGTGGATGCCGAGGCTCTGTTCCTGGATGAACGCGTTGTAGCTGATCGCGTCGAGCTGCAGGCACGCGGCGAGCGCGATCGGCCCGAGCGGGCAATGCAGCGCGAGCGCGACGTCGTAGCTTTCCGCGAGCGTCGCGATCTTGCGGCACTCGGTGATGCCGCCCGCGTGCGATGCGTCCGGCTGGATGATGTCGACGTAGCCGCCCGCGAGGATGTGCTTGAAGTCCCAGCGCGAGTACAGCCGCTCGCCGAGCGCGATCGGCGTGTTGGTCTGGTTGACGATGTCGCGCAGCGCCTCGGCGTTCTCCGACAGCACCGGCTCCTCGATGAACATCAGCTTGTACGGGTCGAGTTCCTTCGCGAGCACCTTCGCCATCGGCTTGTGCACGCGGCCGTGGAAGTCGACGCCGATCCCGACGTGCGGGCCGACCGCGTCGCGCACCGCCGCGACGTTCGCGATCACCTGCTCGACCTTGTCGTAGGTGTCGACGATCTGCAGTTCCTCGGAGCCGTTCATCTTCACGGCCTTGAAGCCGCGCTCGACCACCGCGCGCGCATTGTTCGCGACGTCGCTCGGCCGGTCGCCGCCGATCCACGAATACACCTTGATGCGGTCGCGCACCTGGCCGCCGAGCAGCGCGTGCACGGGCACGCCGTGATGCTTGCCCTTGATGTCCCACAGCGCCTGGTCGACGCCCGCGATCGCGCTCATCATGATCGGGCCGCCGCGGTAGAAGCCCGCGCGGTACATCACCTGCCAGTGATCCTCGATCAACAGCGGGTCGCGGCCGACCAGGTAGTCGGCCAGTTCCTGCACGGCGGCCTCGACCGTGTGCGCGCGGCCTTCGACGACGGGCTCGCCCCAGCCGATGATGCCCTCGTCGGTTTCGATCTTGAGGAACAGCCAGCGGGGCGGGACGACGAACGTTTCGAGGCGGGTGATTTTCATGACGCGTGTCTCCATGATTGACCGGCGCGCCCGCGCGGGCGCGGCGCACGATCCGTGCTTTCACGGTTATCCTAGCGTAGTCGAATAAAAAATAGTATTAATAGCATTAATGCGCAGATAGTGGGCAGCCCGCCCGACGGAGAACGATCATTCAACGCGACCTGCATGGACAGACGGCCTTCCGGCTCGCGACGGCGATCCTGCGCGGCGACTACCCGCCCGAATCGCTGCTGCCGAGGGAACCCGACCTGATGGAGATGTACGGCGTGAGCCGCACGGTGATGCGCGAGGCGCTGCGCACGCTGACGTCGAAGGGGCTGGTCGAATCGCGGCCGAAGGTCGGCACGCGCGTGCGGCCGCGCCGTGCGTGGAACCTGCTCGATGCCGACCTGCTCGACTGGTATGCGCGCGTCGCACCGCCGCTCGCGTTCGCGCTGAAACTGCAGGAAATGCGCGAGATGATCGAGCCGCACGCGGCCGCGCTCGCCGCGCGCACCCATACGCCCGAAGCCTTCGACGCGATCGACGGCGCGGTGCGCGCGATGGCCGCCGCGCGCAACGTCGACGAATGGGTGCGCGCCGACCTGCACTTTCACCTGAGCGTGCTGGAGGCCGGCGGCAACGAGCTGCTGGTGCCGCTCGGCGCGCTGATCGATCGCACGCTCGAGGCGCAACTGCAGCTGAACGCGCGCCGGGCGGACGTGTACAACGCGTCGCTTGCCGAGCACACGGCCGTCAGCGACGCGATCCGCGTGCGCGACGAAGACGGCGCGCGCCGCGCGATGGCGACGCTGCTCGCGGTGACGCGCGCGCGGATCGAGACGTCGTGACGGAGCGGGGCGAGGCGGCCCCCGCGCCGCGCCGTGTCGTCAGGCGTTCGCGCAGCCGCCCGGCTTGTGGATGCGTTCCGTCGACGGCGGGTACTTCGCGAGCAGGCTCGCCGGCCGCCGCGGCCGCGCGACCAGGTCGCCGCCGCAGTTCGGGCAGCGGCCCTTCAGCACGTCGTCGGCGCAGGTCGCGCAGAACGTACATTCAAATGTACAGATGCGCGCTTCCGCCGAATCGGGCGGCAGGTCCTTGTCGCAGCATTCGCAGCCGGGGCGCAGTTCGAGCATGAGGGTCTCCTGGGTCGATGACGGATGGGCGCCGCCCGGACATTGCGTGCGGCGCGTGCGAGCGCTACTGTACGCGTTTGGATCGGCCCGGCCAACGGCGTCCCGCCTGGGCGCCGGCGCTGCGCACGGGCTGCACCGGGAGACGACCATGCTTTATCGCGGAAGCTGTCATTGCGGCGACGTGACGTTCGAGGCGGAAGGCGACCTGCAGGGCGTGATGGCGTGCAACTGCTCGATCTGCCAGCGCAAGGGCGCGCTGATGTGGTTCGTGCCGCGCGACCACATGAAGCTGCTGACGCCCGACGAAAATCTCGCGACCTACCTGTTCAACAAGCACGTGATCCGGCATCGCTTCTGCAAGCGGTGCGGGATTCATGTATTCGGCGAAGGCGTCCATCCGGACGGCACCGCAATGGCCGCGATCAACGTGCGCTGCGTCGAGGGCGTCGATCTCGACGCGCTACCCGTCACGCACTACGACGGCCGCTCGCGCTGAGCGGCGCGCGGTTGCGGGCGCCTGCGCGGCGCAATCGGATCAGGAGGGTTGCACGGGCGCCGCGTTCGGCGCAGGCGTTTCCGCTTGCGGCGCCGGGCCGGCGGTGCGCGTGCCGGCGTCGGCCGGGCGTTCGATCAGCGGCGCGAGCGCCGGCGCCATCGACTTCAGCAACTGCACGGCCATCGCGCTCGTGAAGTCGTAGCGCGCCGCATACGGCTCGTGCGCGGTCGCCGTCAGCACGCCGAAGAACCGGTCGCCGATCGCGAACACGAAGGTGCCGCTGCGGTTGACCTTGCGCGACTCGATCAGCCGCGCGCCGCGCGCATAGATGTTGAAGCGCTGGTCGCCCGTCCCGGTCTTGCCGTACACGTCGAGCGTCTTGCCGTCCGGCAGCGTGAGCCCGCCCGCGAGGCGGCGCGCGGTGCCGTGGAGCACGACGTCGCGCAGCAGCGTGTGCGCGACGTTGACGATCTCCGGCGCCAGCATCGGCTGCGGCTGCGCGGCCGCGCGCACGAAGCGGGTTTCGTACGGCGTGCCCTTCGCGAAATCGAGCCGTGTGATCGTCTCGGTCGGCGCCTTCTGGCCGCCGTTCGCGATCAGGCCGATCAGTTTCGCGAGCGCGTCGGGCTGGTCGCCCGAGGCGCCGATCGCGGCCGCGTAGGACGGCGTCACCTCCGCGAACGGGTAGCCGAGCGCGCGCCACGACTTCGTGATTTCCGCGTACGCGCGCAGCTCGACCATGCGGCGGATGCGGCGGTCCTGCGTCGCGTGGTAGCGGGTCTTGTACAGCCACGAATACGTGTAGAAACGCGCATCGCGACTGTCGCGCTGCACGTCGGCGAGCGACGCGGCCGGATGTGCGCGCAGGTAGTTGAGCGTCCACAGCGCGAGCGGATGAACGCTCGCGATATAGCCGCGATCGTTGAGGTTGAAGCGGTCGATCGCGTACTTCGCGTAGAGCGCGGCGAGATCGTCGTCGGACAGCGTCGCGGCCGGCGTGCCTTTCAGTTGCGCGCGCATCTGCGCATCGAACCATGCAAGCGATTCGTTCGGCGCGACGCTGCGCAGCACCGTCGCGAGCTTCGGCGGCGACTTGCGTACGTCGCGCAGCATCAGCGCGAGCGCGTCGTCGGGCGCCTTGCCCGCATAGCGCGTGTAGTAGCGCTTCACGTAGACCTGGCTTTCGCCGTCGACGAATTGCTGCAGGTAATGCTGGCGCTGCGCGGGATCATTGAGCCACGACGACGACGGGCCGGCCGCCTGCAGCGTTTCGTAGTGAACGATGTCGCGCATCAGCCGCACGAACACGAGGTTGACCGAGTGCTCGAACGCCGCGTGCAGCGTCAGGATGCGGCCGTTGTCCGACTTTTCGAAGTTCGAGAACACCTGCGCGCCGCCGCCCGTGTAGAACACGTCCGGACTCGCCGAATACTTGCGTTCGACGGACGCATCCAGCATCGCCTGCAGCGAGCGGTCGCGCGTATGCGACAGGTAGTCGAGCGCCCAGCGCGACAGCCCGTCGATCGGATCCGGTTTCACGCGCGCCAGCTCCGCGTTCGACAGGTTCGCATAGCGCGCATGCAGGTCGGCGACGATCTGCAGGTACGTGATCAGCGTGCGCAGCTTCGCGGTCGAGCCGAGGTTGATGCGGCCGCCGCGATTCACGTCGAACGGCTGGTTCACGCTGTCGGTCTGCACGCGCAGCATGTTCGCGCCGTTGCGGTGCTCGTACAGCGTGAAGCTGTACGTGAGGTGCGACGGGTCGTCCTTCGGCGCCAGCATCTCGAAACCGTACAGGCCGGCGGCCTGCGCGCCGTCGCGCGTCGATGCCCGCGCGAGCCGCTCCGCGACCGCCTGCTGCACGCCGTTGTCGAGCGTGCTGGTGGCCTGCAGATCGAGCTGGTCGAGCTGGTACAGGTCGCTGATGCCGAGCGCCGACAGCAGCGACGCGCGCGCGGAGGTCACGGCCTTGCGCGACACGAACGACTGCACGCGCGCGGCGGCCGGCGGCGCGCTGCGTTCGATCTGCGCGGCGAGCGCGGCATCGCGCAGCGCGGGCGAGATCACGCCGCCGTTCGACAGCAGCCGCAGGTAGCTGTCGGTCAGCTTCTGCAGCGCCGGATAGCCGCGGTTGAGGAAGTACGACGGCGCGCGCTGCGCGATCAGCAGCGACAGCGCCTCGCGGAACATCTTGCCTTGCTGGTCGACGTTGTCGCCGGTCGTCGGCGCGGAGAGCACCCGGTTCACGTCGTTGAAGTCGCGGCCGTACCACGCGGCGAGGCCGTCGCCGATGCCGGTGATTTCGCCGACGTGCGGCCGCGCGGCGAGCGGCACGGAGTTCAGGTAGCGCACCACGATCGTGCGGCGCGCGAGCATCGTCTGCGGGCCGTTCAGGTACGCGCGCACCGACGCGGACGCGATCTGCCGCAGCTTCTCGGGCGGCGTCGCGGTGCGGCCCTCGGGCGAATGGCGGAATTTCTCGATCTGCGTCGCGAGCGTGCTGCCGCCCGGGCGCGCCTGATGGCGATTGACCACGTGCAGCGCCTGGTCGGCCAGCGCGCGGCTGAAGCGCCCCCAGTCGATCGCCGGGTTGCGGTTCGGTTCGTTCGCATCGAGCAGGTAGCGATCCTCGATGAACAGCAGCGAATCGGTGATCACGCGCGGCACCGTGTCGAAGTCGGCATAGACGCGCTGCGGGAACACGGTCGCGAACAGCGGCGAGCCGGTCGAATCGAACAGCATCAGGCCCGTCTGGTCTTTCTCTTCGTAAGGGAGAAATAGCCCGCGCTCGCCGAGCGACAGCATCCGCTGCGAATCGCGCGCCTGTTCGCTGACGACGAAGCCGCGCGCGAGCAGCCGCTGCTGGAACGCGGGGATCAGCGCGTAGCCGAAGCGCTGGTCGTACGGGCCGTTCCCGGGGAAGCGGATGTGATCGCTCGGCCCCGTCTCGACCGTATAGCCGACGTCGCGGGTGAGCTCGGACAGGTAGCGCGCCTGCAGCCGGGACGTTTCGATCTCGGTCTGCACCAGCCGCGCGACGATCGCCACCGCGATCAGCAGTGCGGCGAGCAAAGACCACTTGACCCACGTCCAGACCGATGCGGGACCGGTCACGCGCGGGAGGATACGATTCAGCGGCCGATTCATGGCGGCGTCTCCCTGAGGGCGCGGTTGTCCGGCCACACCCCATTAAGGATTAGTGTAGTCCTCCGCGGCGGGCTGCCAAGGCCGGTTGACTACCGAGATGCGCCGGCGCAACAGGCGTGCCCGCGCCGGCCGGGCGACGGGTCGATGGCGGTCGGGGCGCCAGCCGGCGCGGTGCGCCGGCCCTGGGCAGGTCGAGCGGGCGGCGGCGACGCAGCGTGGAAAAATGGTGCGCGATTTCACCGTTCATTCAACTGGTGAAATGCTCGATCAGGTGATCGACGAACAGCCGTGCCTTGCGCGGAAAATGCCGGCGGGTCGGGTACGCGACATTCATCTCGAGGGCTTCGAGCCGATAGCCGGGCAGCAGCGCGAGCAGCCGGCCGTCGTCGAGATCCGGCTTGACGAGGAAATCGGGCAGGACCGCGATGCCCATGCCGGACAGCGCCCAGTTCCGGATCAACCCGACGTTGTTCGACGATGCGGATTTGTTCGGGCGCACGGTGATGCGCGTTTGTTCGTGTTCGAACGACAGGTATTCGCCCGCGAAATCGGCATGGAATGCCAGGCCCGCGTGCGATGCGAGATCGTGCGGATGGGCCGGCGCGCCGTGCCGTTCGACATAGTGCGGCGCCGCGCAGACGATCCGGTTGATGCGCGTGAGCGGGCGCTTCACGAGGGAGTTGTTGCCGATGTGCTGCGACAGCAGCAGCCCGATGTCGAAGCCCTCGGACACGAGGTCGACGTGACGGTCCACGATCGTGACTTCCGGCACGATGGCCGGATGGCGCGTCTTGAACGCGTCGATGGCCGGCGCGAGCACGTGCATGCCGAACATGACCGGCGCGGCGATTTTCAGCGATCCAATCGGTTCGTGATGCATCGAGGCGATCGTTTCCTCGACCCGGTCGATCTCGTCGATCACGTGACGTATCTGCGCCAGATAGAGGTGGCCCGCGTCGGTCAGCGACAGGCTGCGGGTGGTGCGATTCAGCAGGCGTGCGCCGAGCCGATCCTCGATGCTCATCACGAGGCGGGTGGCCGACGAATTGGAGATGTTCAGTTCCGTGGCCGCGCGCGCGAAACTGCGAAGTTCGGCGACCTTGACGAATAGTCGCATCGGTAGGAGTTCGTCCATTTTTTATCGATAAATAGAAAACGATGACTTGATTCTATCTATCGGTTTGCTGGATTTTAACGGGCGTTTTTCGCGAATTATTATTATGGAATCGCGTATTTATCTGGTGTGCGAACGGTATGAGAATGGTGGATTCCAAGGCATTAAAGTCGTTGAATTGGCGATTTGATTGAGATTGCAATTAAACCTTTTTGACGGATTTGTATTTAGTAATTGTACGAAAATATAGGCTACTTTTTCGTTAAAGAATCGGACGTTATCGATGCGATGTGATGCCGAACCGTATACGTCCCTGTTGCGTTGGCAGCTTCGCGCGTTCGTGCCGGCGCACGGCCTCGGCGGAACGGCGGATCGGGTAGTCGCAGGTAATCGGGTTTGGCGCATCGCGGCGCGTGAGCGCGCGTGACCGCCGGATGGCCGTGCGCGGCGAACACGTGTTGCAGCGGGCGGCCCACGCCGAGGACCCGTGTCGCGGCCGCGGCCAGCGGTGATATGCTCGCGGGACGCCCGCGACCGACGGGCGGTTTCACGATGCCCGTGCGCGGTTGCGTCGCGCGGCGTTTCCGAGGGAAGAACCGACATCATGAGCCGCAAATTCATTCTGAAGGGCGACACGACCGATCACGGCGGCGTCGTGCTCGAAGGGATCGCCAATTCGTCGTTCGACGGGCGCGAACTCTCCTATCTCGGCGCAGCTGTGTTCTGCGCGGCGTGCAAGTCGCCGGGCGTGATCGTATCGGACGGCGGCGAGCGCACGATGACCGTGATGGGCAAGGTCGTCGCGCTCGAACACGACCTGTGCCAGTGTCTGTGCACGCCGCAGCCGAAACTGATCCCGTCGCAGGCGACCGGGACGATCTCGGGCTGAGCCCCGCCGCGCGCAGGCGGTCGTCGTCCGCGCTGCGTCGAGACACCGATGCCCGCTGTCAGACGCTGCCTGTGGTCTCGATCACGAGGATGCGCGCGGCGCCGAGCGGATGCGCGACGTGCTCGGTGCCGACCGTCGCATGGAAGACGTCGCCCGTCTCGAGCACCGTCGCATGCTCGACGCCTGCGTCGCGGTAGCGCATCTCGACGCGGCCATCGAGCACCGCGAACACCTCCTCGCCGTCGTTCACGTGCCAGCGATACGGCTGGTCGGTCCAGTGCAGCCGGACCGTGATGCCGTTCAGGTTCGCGATGTCGAGCGCGCCCCACGCGCGGTCCGCCGTGAATGCGGCACTCCGGATGATCTTCATCAATGTGTTCTCCGGCACGCGTGTGTGCCGCTTTCCCGTGATTTTTCCGACATCCGCGTTCAGCGCGACGCTGCGCGCAGCGCCTGCTCGACGATCTGCTTGCGCTTCTCGAAGCCGGCGGCCGTCCGTTCGGTGACGCGCGTCACGACCGCAGCCGGCGCGGTGTCGGGCGAGCCGGCGTCGAACGGCGGCGCGGGCGCATATTCGAGCTGCAGCTGAATCGCCTGCGCTTCTTCGTCGCCGACCAGCTCCGCGGCGATCGTCAGCGCGAAGTCGATGCCGGCCGTCACGCCGCCGCCCGTGACCAGGTTGCCGTCGCGCACGACGCGCTCGCGCACCGGTATCGCGCCCAACGGTTCGAGCAGCGAGTGGAACCGCCAGTGCGTCGTCGCGCGCCGTCCGCGCAGCAGGCCGGCCACGCCGAGCAGCAGCGCGCCCGTGCAGACCGACGTCACGTAGCGCGCGGTGGCCGCGCGCCGTTGCACGAACGCGATCGTTTCGGTATCGAGCAGCAGGTCGTTAATGCCGATCCCGCCCGGGATGCAGATCACGTCGAGCGGCGGGCAGTCGTCGAACGTGCAGGTGGGCGCGAGCGCGAGGCCGCTGCTCGACGCGACCGCGTCGCGCGACTTCCACACCAGATGGACGGCCGCGTCGGGCAGCGACGCGAGCACGTCGTGCGGGCCGGTGAGGTCGAGTTGCTGGACGCCCGGAAAGACGAGAAGGCCGATATGCAGGCTCATGCGAGGACTCCGTCGGGAAGGGAACGCGCGCCGTTCGGCACGGGATGGACAGATCGATTCTAGGCGCGTAGTGTTTGGCGAAATTGCCATATCGCCCACGTTTTCAGCCAATCGCCATGCCCGCCGCCGCTCCGCGTTCGATCCTCGTCCTCGCGTTTCCCCGTGCGCAACTGCTCGATGTGACGGGGCCGCTGCAGGTGTTCGCATCCGTCAACGAGCTCGCGCTGGAGCGCGGGCAGCCGGCGCCGTATGCGCCGCGCGTCGTGGCCGTCGAAGCCGGGCCCGTCGAGACGTCGTCGGGCCTCGTCGTGATGGCCGAGTCGCTGCGCGCGGCCGCGCGCCGTCCCGACACGCTGATCGTCGCCGGCGGGAAGGGCGTGCATGCGGCGTCGAAGGATGCGCGGGTGGTGAGTTGGGTGCGGCAGCAGGCCGGGCGCGCGCGGCGCGTGGCGTCGGTCTGCACCGGCGCGTTCCTGCTCGCCGAGGCCGGCCTGCTCGACGGGCGGCGCGCGGTCACGCACTGGGCGCGCTGCGACGAATTCGCGGCGCGCTACCCGAACGTGCGTGTCGAACCGGACCCGATCTTCATCCGCGAAGGCGCGCTGTGGACGTCGGCCGGCGTGACGGCCGGCATCGATCTGGCGCTCGCGCTGGTCGAAGAAGATCTCGGTCGGGCGACCGCGCTCGACGTCGCGCGCGAACTCGTCGTGTTCCTGAAGCGTCCGGGCGGACAGGCGCAGTTCAGCACGATGCTGTCGATGCAGCGCACTGCCGACCGGTTCGGCGAGCTGCACGCGTGGATGGCCGAGCACTTGACGGCCGACCTGTCGGTGCCCGCGCTCGCCGAGCGCGTGAGCATGAGCGAGCGCAGCTTCGTGCGCCACTATCGTGCGGAGACCGGCCGCACGCCCGCGCGCGCGGTCGAGCAGATCCGGGTCGAGGCCGCGCAACGCCTGCTCGGCGAAACGGCGTGGCCCGTCAAGCGGATCGCCGGGCGTTGCGGCTTCGGTACCGAGGAGACGCTGCGACGCAGTTTCGTGCGCGTGCTCGGCGTGTCGCCGCAGGGATATCGCGAGCGGTTCGTGCGGTAACGGACGACGGATGAGCGGGGCCGGAGCAGGCGCTGCGCGGAACTGAACGGAAACCGGTCGGTTTCGAGTCCGAAGCACCGAAACTATTCAGGGTTGGACAACAATAGGCGGGGGCTTGTGCCGCGCCCGCCGCGGGCTCTATTCTGTTCCGTTGGTGATTCGAAGGGGAAGCGGCATGGACCGAATCCAGGCAATGGAAGTTTTTACCCGCGTGGTCGACGCGAACAGCTTCACGCGGGCGGCCGACACGCTCGCGATGCCGCGCGCGTCGGTGACGACCATCATCCAGAATCTCGAGGCGCTGCTCGGCGTGCGCCTGATGCACCGGACGACGCGCCGGCTGTCGCTGACGCCGGAGGGCGCCGCGTACTACGAGCATTGCATGAAGATCATCGCGGAGATCGCCGAGGCCGACGCGAGTTTCCAGGCCGGCAACCGCAAGCCGAGCGGCATGCTGCGCGTCCACATGCCGAGTTCGCTCGGGCGGCGCATCGTGCTGCCGTCGCTGTCGATTTTCCGGCAGCGCTATCCGGACATCACGCTCGAGCTGGGGCTGTCCGACCGCTACGTCGATCCGGTCGAGGAGGGCATCGACTGCATGATCCGGGTCGGGCCGCTCGAGGATTCGTCGATGGTCGCGCGGCGCATCGGGATGCTCAAGCGCGTGACGTGCGCGTCGCCTGATTACCTGGCCCGTCACGGCGAACCGAACGAGATTGCCGATCTCGTCGAACATCATGCGGTGAATTTCCGCTCGAGCCACGGCGCGCGGGCGATTCCGTGGGTGTTCATGATCGACGGCAAGCCGTTCGAGGTGCGGATGAACGGCAGCGTCACGGTCAACGATTCGGATGCCTACGTGACGTGCGGGCTCGAAGGCTTCGGGATGATCCAGCCGACGCTGTTCATGGTGCTGTCGCACCTGCTCGACGGTTCGCTGGTCGAAGTGCTGCCGGACAGCAATCCGAAGCCGAAGCCGATTTCCATCGTGTATCCGCACAACCGGCATTTGTCGCAGAAGGTGCGCGTGTTTGCGGACTGGATCGCGGAGGTGTTCGAGTCGACGCCGGCGCTGGAGGGTGGGGAGAACTGGCGGGGGAAGGTGGGGGCGGAGGCACGGGATGCGAAGCGCGGAGCGGTGGTGGCGTAGTCGCGGCGCAGCACGCGGGCTGAAGGACGGGCAACGTGCGGCACCGTGTGCGCTGAAGCAATGAAAAAGCCGCTGTTTCTTTCGAAACAGCGGCTTTTCGCATTTGGTGGCGAATCAGGGATTCGAACCCCGGACCTGCGGATTATGATTCCGTCGCTCTAACCGACTGAGCTAATTCGCCGAAGACCCAAATTATGTCGATCGGCCGGCCGGCTGTCAATACCTTTTTCCATCTTCCCCGAAAAAAGTTGCCGGCGGCCCGTGCCGGCCTCCATCGCGGGCGGGAGCCGGCCAGCGGAAGCAGTGCCTCCGCCGGCCTTTCCCCGCTGCGCAGCCAACATCAATCCTGCGCGTAGATGTCCGAGTCCTTCGTCTCCTTGACGAACAGCAGGCCGATCACGAACGTGGCCAGCGCGATCACGATCGGATACCAGAGCCCCGAGTAGATGTTGCCCTTCGCCGCGACGATCGCGAACGCGGTCGCCGGCAGGAAGCCGCCGAACCAGCCGTTGCCGATGTGATAGGGCAGCGACATCGATGTGTAGCGAATCCGCGTCGGGAACATCTCGACCAGCATCGCCGCGATCGGGCCGTAGACCATCGTCACGAAGATCACGAGGATCGTCAGGATCACGATCGTCATCGGCCAGTTGAGTTGCGCCGGGTCCGCCTTGGCCGGGTAGCCGGCCCCCTTCAGCGTCGACGCGAGCGTCTTGTCGAATGCCGCGCCCTGCACCTTCGCGTCGGCCGCCTTGCCGTCGTAGGTCTGGATCACCGTGTCGCCGACCTTGATCTGGGCCGGCGTACCGGCCGGCGCCGCGACGTTCTCGTAGTTCAGGCCGGCCTTCGCGAGCGCGCTCTTCGCGATGTCGCACGAACTCGTGAACTTCGACGTGCCGACCGGGTTGAACTGGAACGAGCAGGCGGCCGGATCGGCGATGACCGTGATCGGCGCCTTCTGCGTCGCGAGTTCGAGCTGCGGGTTCGCGTAGTGCGTGAGCGCCTTGAACAGCGGGAAGTAGGTCAGCGCCGCGATCAGGCAGCCCGCGAGGATGATCGGCTTGCGGCCGATCTTGTCCGACAGCGAACCGAAGAACAGGAAAAACGGCGTGCCGATCAGGAGCGCGATCGCGATCAGGATGTTCGCGCTCGCGCCGTCGACCTTCAGCGTCTGCGTGAGGAAGAACAGCGCGTAGAACTGACCCGTGTACCACACCACGGCCTGGCCGGCCGTCAGGCCGATCAGCGCGAGGATCACGATCTTCAGGTTCTTCCACTGGCCGAACGCTTCGGTCAGCGGCGCCTTCGACGTCTTGCCTTCCGCCTTGATGCGCAGGAACACCGGCGATTCGTTCAGTTGCAGCCGGATCCACACCGACACCGCGAGCAGCAGGATCGACGCGACGAACGGCACGCGCCAGCCCCAGCTGCCGAACGCTTCCTCGCCGATGAACGTGCGTACGCCGAGGATCACGAGCAACGACAGGAACAGGCCGAGCGTGGCCGTCGTCTGGATCCACGCGGTGTAGAAGCCGCGCCGGTTGGCCGGCGCATGCTCGGCGACGTAGGTCGCCGCGCCGCCGTACTCGCCGCCGAGCGCGAGGCCCTGCAACAGCCGCATCGCGATGAAGATCACGGGGGCGGCGATGCCGATCGACGCGTAGCCGGGCAGGAAGCCGACCACGAAGGTCGAGACGCCCATGATCACGATCGTCACGAGGAACGTGTGCTTGCGGCCGACGAGGTCGCCGAGCCGGCCGAACACGATCGCGCCGAACGGCCGCACCGCGAAGCCGGCCGCGAAGCCGAGCAGCGTGAAGATGAACGCGGCGGTCGGATTGACGCCGGAGAAGAAGCTCTTGCTGATGTAGGCCGCGAGCGAGCCGGCCAGGTAAAAGTCGTACCACTCGAACACGGTGCCGAGCGACGACGCGAAGATCACCTTCTTCTCTTCGCCCGTCATCGGCGAGTGCGAAATTTGCCCGCCTAACGTTGCCATGAATCGTCTCCAAGTCCCTTGATATAGATATGCGGCCGCCGTGGGAGGGGCGGGCCTGTCGACGATTATTGGCACGGAAACTTACGGCCCACTGACTCGCGCGTACAAAACCACTGCGCGTTAACCCGCGTCGAATCGGCCGCTTCGCGCGCCGATCGTAGCGCGAACGGTTGGTAAATCGCCGGTTTCGACGTTTTTGCGCCGCGCCGCGGCGGCGCGCGTCAGGGTTAATCCGGGGCGGGGGCGGCCAGCGGCAGGCTGATGCGCACGAGCGTGCCGGCGAGGCGCGGGGCGTGCTGATAGACGTGATCGTCGAGCGTCAGCGTGCCGCCGTGCTGCGTGGCGATCTCGCGCACGATCGCGAGCCCAAGGCCGCTGCCGTCGCCTTCGCGGCCGAGGATCCGGTAGAAGCGCTCGACGACGCGATCGCGCTCGCCGGCCGGGATGCCGGGGCCCGTATCCTCGACTTCGAGATGCACCCGCCGCGCCGCGGGCTCGGCGCGCACGCGCACCGTGATGCGGCCGCCTTCGGGCGTATAGCGGATCGCGTTGTCGACCAGGTTGCCGAGCATCTCGCGCAGCATCACCGGATTGCCGTCGACGTCGAGCGGCGCGTCGTCGTCCGGGCCTTCGTACCCGAGGTCCATCCGTTTCGCGAGCGCGGCCTGCACCCAGTCGCGCACCGTGCGTCGTGCGAGCGCGCCGATCTCGACCGGCTCGAAGGTCAGCCCGCTCGCGCGGTTTTCGGCACGCGCGAGCGCCAGCAGTTGCGTGACGAGCCGCGCGGCCTGCTCGGAGCTCGTCGCGATCTGCTCGAGCGAACGCTGCACGTCGGGCGGCACCGGGTGGCGCAGCGCGAATTCGGCCTGCGTGCGCAGGCCCGCGAGCGGCGTCTTCATCTGGTGCGCGGCGTCGGCGATGAAACGTTTCTGCAGCGCCATGTTCTGTTCGAGCCGCGCGAGCAGGTCGTTGAACGACGTGACGAGCGGTTCGATCTCGGGCGGCGCGCGCTGCGCCTCGACGGGCGACAGGTCGTCGGGTCGTCGCGCGCGGATGTGCGCCTGCAGCGCGTTGAGCGGCGCGAGCCCGCGCGACAGCCCGAACCAGACGAGCAGGATCGCGAGCGGCAGGATCACGAATTGCGGCAGGATCACGCCCTTGATGATGTCGTTCGCGAGCGCGTTGCGCTTGTCGAGCGTTTCGCCGACCTGCACGAGCACGGGCTGCGCGCCGCTCGCCTGCGGCAGCGCGACGGTCGTATATGCGACGCGCACGTCGTTGCCGCGCAGCAGGTCGTCGCGGAACACGACGACGCCCGGCGGCGGGCGGTCCTCGTCGCGCGGCAGCGGCATGTCGGCCTCGCCGGCGACCAGCTCGCCGCGCGTGCCGAGCACCTGGAAGTAGACGCTGTCGATGTTGTCCGCGCGCAGGAAGTCGCGCGTCTGCTCCGGCAGCGTCAGTTCGGCGACGCCGTTGACCGGATGGATCTGCCGGGCGAGCACGTACGCGTTGGTCTCGAGCGCGCGGTCGAACGGGCCGTTCGCGATCGTCTTCGCGACGAGATAGGTGACGGCGATGCTCATCGGCCACAGCAGCAGCAGCGGCGCGAGCATCCAGTCGAGGATTTCGCCGAACAGCGAGCGCGGGCGCGGCGTTTCGGGCGATTCGGTTTCGTCGGGCGGCGCGAACGGGTTCTCGTAGCGGGCGTCGCGCGCGTCGTCGGCAGCCGACGACGGCGCGCCGGTCGGGTGGCGGGAAGGGGAATGGGCCGGCGTGGCCATCGCGGCGCCGCCCGGCGTCAGCGCAGCGGCGTGCCGGCGGCCGCGGGCTGGGGCGCCGCCGTGTCGGCCGGCGTCGCGGGCGCGACCTTCTCGAGGCAATAGCCGAGGCCGCGCACGGTCGAGATCCGCACGCCGCTCGGTTCGATCTTCTTGCGCAGCCGGTGCACGTAGACTTCGATCGCGTTGTTGCTGACTTCCTCGCCCCATTCGCACAGGTGATCGACGAGTTGTTCCTTCGACACGAGGCGGCCGATCCGCTGCAGCAGCACCTCGAGCAGGCCGAGTTCGCGCGCGGAGAGATCGAGCACGTGATCGTTCGCATACGCGATGCGGCCGACCTGGTCGAATGCGAGCGAGCCGTGGCGCACGACCGTCGGGCCGCCGCCGGCGCCGCGCCGGGTCAGCGCGCGCACGCGCGCCTCGAGCTCGTTGAGTGCGAACGGCTTGGCCATGTAGTCGTCGGCGCCGAGGTCGAGCCCCTTCACGCGTTCGTCGACGCTGTCGGCGGCGGTCAGGATCAGCACGGGGAGATTGGAATTGCGCGCGCGCAGGCGCTTGAGCACGTCGAGCCCGGACATTTTCGGGAGCCCGAGATCGAGGATCAGCAGGTCGAAAGTCTGCATCGACAGCGCGGTGTCGGCGTCGACGCCGCTCTTCACGTGATCGACGGCATAGCCCGATTGGCGGAGTGACCGGGTGAGTCCGTCCGCGAGTATGCTGTCGTCTTCGGCGATGAGAATTCGCATGTTGCTGACCGATGCCGGCAGGGCGTTCGCGCCGGCGCGGCTGTCTCCGAAGTTATTCGTGTACAACGCAACCCGCATTGCGGGCTTGCATAAACCACTGTTTTTTTATACAGTGTCTGCATTCGTGGGCAGCGCTTGATGCGGGCGCGCCTCCAACAGACGCTGCTCATCATAGCAAAGGACGATTCATGGAAGATAGCAAGAAGGGCTCCGGGATGACCGCCGAGAAGAGCAAGGCGCTGGCGGCCGCGCTCGCGCAAATCGAGAAGCAGTTCGGCAAGGGCTCGATCATGCGCATGGGCGACGGCGAGGCGGCCGAGAATATCCAGGTCGTCTCCACGGGGTCGCTGGGTCTCGACATCGCGCTGGGCGTCGGCGGCCTGCCGCGCGGCCGGGTGGTCGAGATCTACGGTCCGGAATCGTCCGGTAAAACCACGCTCACGCTGCAGGTCATCGCCGAACTGCAGAAGATCGGCGGCACGGCAGCCTTCATCGACGCCGAGCACGCGCTCGACGTCCAGTACGCGTCGAAGCTCGGCGTGAACGTGCCGGAGCTGCTGATCTCGCAGCCGGACACCGGCGAGCAGGCGCTCGAAATCACCGATGCGCTGGTGCGCTCGGGCTCGATCGACATGATCGTCATCGACTCGGTCGCGGCGCTCGTGCCGAAGGCCGAAATCGAAGGCGAGATGGGCGATTCGCTGCCGGGCCTGCAGGCCCGCCTGATGTCGCAGGCACTGCGCAAGCTGACCGGCACGATCAAGCGCACGAACTGCCTCGTGATCTTCATCAACCAGATCCGGATGAAGATCGGCGTGATGTTCGGCAACCCGGAAACCACGACGGGCGGCAACGCACTGAAGTTCTATTCGTCGGTGCGTCTCGACATCCGCCGGATCGGCTCGATCAAGAAGAACGACGAGGTGATCGGCAACGAAACCCGCGTGAAGGTCGTCAAGAACAAGGTATCGCCGCCGTTCCGCGAAGCGATCTTCGACATCCTGTACGGCGAAGGCATTTCCCGCCAGGGCGAGATCATCGATCTCGGCGTGCAGGCGAAGATCGTCGACAAGGCCGGCGCCTGGTATAGCTACAACGGCGAGAAGATCGGCCAGGGCAAGGACAACGCGCGTGAATTCCTGCGCGAAAATCCGGAAATCGCGCGCGAGATCGAAAACCGCATCCGCGAATCGCTCGGTGTCGTCAGCATGCCCGATGGCGTAGCCAACGAAGCCGAGGCGCTGGACGAAGAAGAGTGATGGTTGCGCGCCGAGGTCGGGCTGGCGAGCCGGAGGAGCACGACACGCCCGAAATGGCGGGTCGCTCCGGCCGGCGAGCCGCACCCTCGGGCGCCAGCCGGCGGGACGCAGGCGGCAACGCTGCGAACCGCACCGCGACGAGGGCATCCGACGATGCCCTCGTTTCGTTTGAGATTGCCGCACCGGACGATCCGTTCGACGACGACGAATCGTTCGACGCACACGATCGCCCCCGCCGTCGGGTGTCCGGTGTCCGCTTCCCGGGCGATCGAGCCCCGGGCGCTCGTGCCCCGGGCGATCGCGCAGCCGATGCGCCCGCGACGGAAGATGTCTATACGCGCAGCAGCCAGCATCCGCGCCGCACACGCCGTGCATCCGGCGCGTCTTTCGGCGCATCTTCCGGCGGCGCTGCTTCAAGCGACGCCCCGGGCGCTCGCGAACGCGAGTCGTCGAAGCCGCCGCGGTCGTTGAAGGGGCGCGCGCTCGGCTATCTGTCGAGGCGCGAATACAGCCGCGCGGAACTCGCGCGCAAGCTCGCCCCTTACGTCGGCGAGGACGAATCCGTCGACCCGGTGCTCGATGCGCTGGAAAAGGAAGGCTGGCTGTCCGACGCGCGCTTCGCCGAGAGCCTCGTGCATCGTCGCGCGTCGCGCGTCGGCGTCGCGCGCATCGTCAGCGAACTGAAGCGCCATGCGGTCGGCGACAGTCTCGTCGAAGAGGTGAATGCCCAATTGCGCGAGACCGAGTGGACGCGCGCGCAGGCCGTTTGGCGCAAGAAATTCGGTGCACTGCCGCAAACGCCTGCCGAGCGCGCGAAGCAGGCGCGCTTCCTGGCCGCGCGGGGCTTCTCGAGCGCGACCATCGTGAAGTTGCTGAAGGTCGGCGACGATTTCCCGATCGATGACTGAGCCGCCCGGTCGCGCGCGTGGCGCGCGATTTTGCTGCATCGCAACCGCTTCCGGACAGGCGGGAATACCCGCCGTCGGGGCCGAATGCCTCAAATACCCAATATGCTAAAATCCACGGGTTTTCCTCTTCGGCCTCAACCTCCAGCATGCCGCTATCCGAGCCCGTGCCCCGTCAGTTGCGACATCGACGCGCAATCCGAGCGGAAGCCTACGAGCGCGGCGACGGCTTGTGGGACATCGAAGCCTGCCTGACCGACCACAAGCCGCGCGATGTCGCGCTTGCGTCGGGCATCCGGCCTCAGGGCCTGCCGATCCACGAACTCTGGCTGCGCGTGACCATCGATCGTGACCTCAATGTCGTCGACGCCGAAGCGTCTTCGGAATGGGTGCCCTATCCCGGTCACTGTCAATCCGCTTCCCCCGCCTATCGGGCCCTCATCGGGCTCAACCTCTTCCGCAATTTCCGCCGCAACGCGAACCGGCTGCTCGCCGGCGTCGCAGGCTGTTCCCATCTCACCGAACTGTGCGCCGTGCTGCCGACGGCCGCGATCCAGGCGTTCGCCGGTGATGTATGGAACGTGCGCGAGGAGGGTGGCGAAGGGCCGGACCATGACGGCGTGCACGCCGAACCGCCTTTCCAGCTCGGCCGCTGCCGCGCGCTGCGATTCGATGGCGAGGTCGTGCGGCAGTACTACCCGCGCTGGTATGGCCCGATTCGGCCGGATCTGCCCGGTGAAGGCAGCACGAAGGAATGAACGGAAATCATTCGAAGAAGCGTCTTAAGCGACATTTCATCCAACTCTCAGACTGAAGGGAATCACGCATGAAGATTCACGAGTACCAGGGTAAGGAAATCCTGCGGAAATTCGGCGTCGCGGTACCGCGCGGCAAGCCGGCGTTCTCGGTGGACGAGGCCGTCAAGGTGGCGGAAGAGCTCGGCGGCCCGGTTTGGGTCGTGAAGGCTCAGATTCACGCGGGTGGCCGTGGCAAGGGCGGCGGCGTGAAGGTGGCGAAGTCGATCGAACAGGTGCGCGAATACGCGAACCAGATCCTCGGCATGCAGCTCGTCACGCACCAGACCGGTCCGGAAGGCCAGAAGGTCAACCGCCTGATGATCGAAGAAGGCGCCGACATCAAGCAGGAACTGTATGTCAGCCTCGTCGTCGACCGCATCTCGCAGAAGATCGTGCTGATGGGTTCGAGCGAAGGCGGCATGGACATCGAAGAAGTCGCCGAAAAGCACCCGGAACTGATCCACAAGGTCATCGTCGAGCCGTCGACGGGCCTGCTGGACGCGCAGGCCGACGACCTCGCCGCGAAGATCGGCGTGCCGGCCGCATCGATTCCGCAAGCGCGCGCGATCCTGCAAGGCCTGTACAAGGCATTCTGGGAAACCGACGCTTCGCTGGCTGAAATCAACCCGCTGAACGTCTCCGGCGACGGCAAGGTCACCGCACTCGACGCGAAGTTCAACTTCGACTCGAACGCGCTGTTCCGTCACCCGGAAATCGTTGCGTACCGCGATCTGGACGAAGAAGATCCGGCTGAAATCGAAGCGTCGAAGTTCGATCTCGCGTACATCTCGCTCGACGGCAACATCGGCTGCCTCGTGAACGGCGCAGGCCTCGCGATGGCGACGATGGACACCATCAAGCTGTTCGGCGGCGAACCGGCGAACTTCCTGGACGTCGGCGGCGGTGCGACGACCGAGAAGGTCACGGAAGCGTTCAAGCTGATGCTGAAGAACCCCGACCTGAAGGCGATCCTCGTGAACATCTTCGGCGGCATCATGCGCTGCGACGTGATCGCGGAAGGCGTGATCGCCGGTTCGAAGGCCGTGAACCTGAACGTGCCGCTCGTCGTGCGCATGAAGGGCACGAACGAGGACCTCGGCAAGAAGATGCTGGCCGATTCGGGCCTGCCGATCATCTCGGCCGACAGCATGGAAGAGGCTGCGCAGAAGGTCGTCGCGGCTGCCGCAGGCAAGTAACGCTATCGAATACGCATGGCGGCGCGGCTTGCACGCGACGCCCATCGAACAGAGGTCAAAATACATGTCGATTCTGATCAACAAGGACACGAAGGTCATCACGCAGGGCATTACCGGCAAAACCGGTCAGTTCCATACGCGCGCCTGCCGTGAATACGCAAACGGCCGCGAAGCATTCGTCGCGGGCGTGAACCCGAAGAAGGCCGGCGAAGATTTCGAAGGCATTCCGATCTACGCGAGCGTCAAGGAAGCGAAGGCGGAAACCGGCGCGACCGTGTCGGTCATCTACGTGCCGCCGGCAGGCGCAGCCGCTGCGATCTGGGAAGCGGTCGAAGCCGATCTGGATCTCGCGATCTGCATCACGGAAGGCATTCCCGTGCGCGACATGATCGAAGTGAAGGACCGCATGCGTCGCGAAGGCCGCAAGACGCTGCTGCTCGGGCCGAACTGCCCGGGCACGATCACGCCGGACGAACTGAAGATCGGCATCATGCCGGGTCACATCCACCGCAAGGGCCGCATCGGCGTCGTGTCGCGTTCGGGCACGCTGACGTATGAAGCGGTTGCGCAGCTGACGGCACTGGGCCTCGGCCAGTCGTCGGCAGTCGGTATCGGCGGCGACCCGATCAACGGTCTGAAGCACATCGACGTGATGAAGATGTTCAACGACGATCCGGATACGGATGCGGTCGTGATGATCGGCGAAATCGGCGGTCCGGACGAAGCCAACGCCGCCGAGTGGATCAAGGACAACATGAAGAAGCCGGTCGTCGGCTTCATCGCGGGCGTCACGGCGCCTCCGGGCAAGCGCATGGGCCACGCCGGCGCGCTGATCTCGGGCGGTGCGGATACGGCCGAAGCGAAGCTGGAAATCATGGAAGCGTGCGGCATCACCGTCACGCGCAACCCGTCGGAAATGGGCCGTCTGCTGAAGAAGGCGCTGTAAGTATTTCCATCGGGCTCGTCCTGCAGAAAACGCCGGCTTTGCCGGCGTTTTTTGTTATGCTCCCGCAATGAATTCGTAAGCACCGGGCATGCGTGCTGCATGTGCCGACGATGAACCGGGTCGCCCGCGAGGCGGCCGCTGCCCTTTCCTCACCGCCATGCTCGAATTCCTGACCTCGCTGCACTGGGGCGCCATTCTCCAGATCGTCATCATCGATATCCTGCTCGGCGGCGACAACGCGGTCGTGATCGCGCTTGCATGCCGCAACCTGCCGGCGAACCAGCGGCTGCGCGGGGTCGTCTGGGGCACCGCTGGGGCGATCCTGCTGCGCGTCGCGCTGATCACGTTCGCGGTCGCGCTGCTCGACGTGCCGTTCCTGAAGCTCGGCGGCGGGCTGCTGCTGCTGTGGATCGGCATCAAGCTGATGGCGCCGGCCGCCGACGCGCACGACAACATCAAGCCGGCCGACCGGCTGTGGGATGCCGTGAAGACGATCGTGATCGCCGATGCGGTCATGAGCCTCGACAACGTGATCGCGATCGCCGGCGCGGCCGAGCAAGCCGATCCGTCGCACCGGATCGCGCTCGTGATCTTCGGGCTCGTCGTCAGCGTGCCGATCATCGTGTGGGGCAGCACGCTAGTGCTGAAGCTGCTCGACCGTTTCCCGGTCGTCGTGGCGCTCGGCGCCGGGCTGCTCGGCTGGATCGCGGGCGGGCTGATCGTGAACGACCCGGTCGGCGACCGCTGGCCGGTGCTCGATACGCCGGAAGTGGTTTACGGCGCGAGCATCGTCGGGGCCCTGTTCGTCGTCGCGATCGGTTACGCGCTCAGGAAACGCCGCGACGTGCCGCAGCACTGACTGGCCATCCGGCCGACTGCCGGCTTCGCGGCCCGCTGGCTACGATCGAGACGCCTGCCTTTGTCGGCAGGCGTTTTTCGTTTCCGGAGCCTGCCATGTTCGAAGCCTTTTCCGTTTCCCTGTTCCGTCGCGTTGCCGCCGATCTGCGGCGCGCGAACCGGTCGTCGCCGCGCTGGCGGCTGGCCGGGTTCACGCTGATCGAACTGATGATCGTGCTGGCGATCGTCGGCGTCGTCGCGGCCTATGCGATTCCCGCGTACCAGGATTACCTCGCACGGTCGCGCGTCGGCGAGGGGCTTGCGCTCGCGTCGTCGGCGCGGCTCGCGGTCGCCGACAATGCCGCGAGCGGCGCGAGCCTCGACGGCGGCTACAGCCCGCCGGCCGCGACCCGCAACGTCGAATCGGTTGCGATCGATGGCGCCACCGGCCAGATCACGGTTGCGTTCACCACCCGTGTCGCCGCGGCCGGCACGAATACGCTGGTGCTCGTGCCGTCCGCGCCCGACAAGGCCGATGCGCCCACCGCGCGCGTGCCGCTCAAAAAGGGGGCGATACAGGCGGGCGCGATTGCGTGGGAATGCTTCGCCGCCGGCAAGGACGCGTCGTCGCTGCCGGCGCCCGGCGCCGGGCCGTTGCCCGGTAACGCCGCGACGCTGCCCGCGAAATATGCGCCCGCGGAGTGCCGTGCATAAGGCTGGCGCAGAAGGAGAGCGGCCGCGCATGCGGCCTGCCGGCCGCCGCTTCGGCCGGCCGGGCTGCGGCCCGACGCCGGCACGCGGAGCGACAGCCCCGCACAGAGCGGGGAAAGTTTTGTATAGTGCGCCGGTTGCTGACATCCGGTTCGCTCATGCCTTCTACTTTTTCCCGTTCGTTGTCGCTCGTTGCGCTGGCTGTCGCCCTGATCGTGCCGTACGCGATCACGAATCACACGTATCCGATCCCGACCTTCTATTCGGAGTTTTCCGCGCTGGTGCTGTATCTGCTGGTGGGCGTGTCCGTCGTGCTGCTCGCGCGCACCGGCCGCCCGGCCCAGCGGTTTGCCGCGCCGCCGGCGTTCGCGGCGCCGCTCGGTTTTGCGGCGGTGCTGATCGCGCAGGTCGCGCTGATCCCGCTCAAGGTGCCGTCGATGAACTGGCTGGCGGTCGGCTATCTCGCCGCCGCGCTGGTCGCGATGCAGGCCGGGTATGCGCTGGCGCGCGACGGGATGGCGGAAATCGTGTCGCGGATGATGGCCGGTGCGCTGCTCGTGGGCGGCGTGTTCGCGGTCGGCACCCAGATCGTGCAGCTGTTCCACCTCGAATCGGCCGTCTCGCCGTTCGTCGTGGTGTACAACATCGCGGTCGATCGCCGCCCGTACGGCAACATGGCGCAGGCGAACCACCTGGCCAGCTACATCGCCTTCGCGCTCGCGGGTGCGCTGTATCTGGTGCAGACGCGCCGGCTCGCGGTGTGGGCATGGCTCGCGCTGTCGCTCGTGCTGTCGGTCGGTCTCGCGCTGACGGTGTCGCGCGGGCCGTGGCTGCAGGTCGCGGTGATGGTCGTCGCGGGCTTCTGGATGGCGTGGGTCGAATCGCGCCGCACGCCGGGCAATGCGCGTGCGTGGCTGATACCGGTGGTGCTTGCGGTCGCATTCATCGCGGTGAACGTCGCGGTGCGCTGGGCCAACGTGCACTACCACCTGAATCTCGCGGAGTCGGCAGCCGACCGGATGCGCGATGCCGGGCAGATCGCGCCGCGCCTCGCGCTGTGGAAGTACGGGCTCGCGATGTTCCGCGAGCATCCGCTGCTCGGGGTCGGCTGGGGCGAATTCCCGTCGCATCAGTTTGCGCTCGTGCGCACGCTCGGCGGCGTCGAGATCGCGAACAACTCGCACGACATCTTCATCGACCTGCTCGCGAAGTCCGGTCTCGTCGGGCTCGGCGTGCTCGCCGTCACGCTCGTCATGTGGTTCGTGCGTGCGGTGCGGGCGCCGCAGTCGAGCATGCGCGTGTTCGGCTTCGCGCTGATCGGCATCCTGCTGATGCATGCGCTGGTCGAGTATCCGCAGCAATACATGTTCTTCCTCTTGCCGGCGATGTTCGTGATCGGGCTGCTCGAGGTGAAGCCGCTGCGTATCCTGCCGAGGCGTGCGGCATTCGGGCTGTTCGCGGTGCTGTCGTTCGGCGGCGTGCTGGCGGCGGTGCCCGTGCTGCGCGACTACCAGCGCGCGGAAGTGCTCTATTACGGCAGCAGCCCGGCCGCGCAGTACCGCGATGCGCCGTCGCTGCTGTTCGGCGCGTGGGGCGATTACGGTGCGGCGACGCTGCTCACGATTTCGTCGGACAACCTGCCGCTCAAGCTCGCCGCGCACGAGCGCGCGATCGCGCTGCTGCCCGGCGAGACGGTGCTGCGCCGCTATGCGGTGCTGCAGGCGCTGGCCGGCCGCGAAGCGGACGCGCTCGATACCGTCGCGCGCCTGCATGTGTTTGCGAAGGAATTGAAGGACTGGCCGCAACAGCTGGCCGCGTTGTACAAGCTGTGCGATCAGGAGCCGGCGCTGAAGACGTTCAGGGCGGCCGTCGTCGCGAAGTACGGCGAAGCGCCGGCCGACGAGGGCGACGATTCGGACGACGACGATTCGGATTGACGCGTGTCGTGCACGCCGGAACGGGGAATTCCGGCGTCTACCGCGCCGCGCTGACGGCGGCCGACGTCGGAGCAAGACGGCCGCCCGGCGCATAGCGCGCCAATCCGGTCGGGTATCGATTACGTCGCGGATCGCGCGGATTCCAGCCGAATGGGCGGCGATTCGCGTCAACCATTGTCAAATCGCCGCCGCTGACCGGGCGGCGCGTGCACAATGCGCGAAAGCGCTCGCGTGCCCGCCGGCGCGGCGCGTAGCCGGTGTGAATACGGAGAATGTCCAGGCTATCCGGGCATTCCGCCGAGCAGGATCGCGGTCGAGCATTGTTCGGCCGCGCGGCCGTAACGGGGCGCCGGTCCGATGGCCGCGGCGCGGTGCGACACACGCGATGCGGCCGGCGAAAGGCTGCCGGCGCGCGACGCATGTGCCCAGAACAGTGCTGAAGAACGACATTCGACCATGGCCCTTCGCTCGACCTACCTGATCCTGCCCGCCGTCGCGGTACTGCTTTCCGGCTGCGCGATGCTGTCGTCGTCGCAGGAAAGCAAGCTGACCTGCCATATCCCCCGGGCCGTCTATCCGGATAGCGCGAAACCGCTCACGCGTCCGGTTACCGTGCTCGTGCGCGCGCTGATGACGACGTCCGGCGAAGCGCAGAACGTGACCGTGACGACGAGTAGCCGCAACGCGGCGGCCGATCGCGCGGCCGTCGAGGCGATGACGCACGCGACTTGCGCGCAGACTGGCGCGACCGCGAATCCTTTCCTGCTGACGCAACCGTTCGTGTTCGAGCCGCAGCGCGGGCAGTGACGGGCGGGCTGCGCGCCGATGGCCGCACCGTTGCACGCGGCCACCGAAAGTCGATCCGTGCGGCCGCCGAGCCGTGCGCTCGATGTGCGCTGCCGCGGAGCCGGCACCCGAATCGCGACGGCGGTCCGCGGCAATCGCATCGGAACGGTCAGAACTGCCGCTTCTTGAGCGTATAGGCGACCAGCGAATACAGCGTGTTCGTTTGGGCGTTGAAATATCCGCCCTGAGCCGGTTTCTCCCTGCTCGAGTTCCAGGTCTTCCCGCCGTCGCTGCTGACGAACGTGAGATCGAGCGGTGTGCCGTTGCGGCTGGCGTCGGTGGCGTAGACGAGCAGCAATCCGTCCCGGCCGACGCTCAGACTATCGAGCGTCAGTGCGTCGTCAAACGAATGCAACTGGCGCACCTGCTCGGGTTCGCCGTTCGTCCACGTCGAAATGGCGCCGACGCGTTTTCCCTTGTCGGCGGGATTATCGAAATTGCGCGGTTCGCCGAGGCGCGACAGCGCGTAAAGCGCATAGTGATTCGACGCGGTTGGAGACGAGGACAGGTTGACGACGACCTGTTCGGGCAAAACGGCCTCCAGGGCGAACCCGGATTGCTCCCAGCCCAGCCGATAGACGACGCTTCCGGCGGTAGCATGCTCGGATTTCTCGACATGGTATGCCACGCGCAAGGTACCGTCCGGGCCGAGGTCGATGCCGTCAAAGGTGCGGCGGGGTTTGCCGGCCTCCGCAGCACCCGGTGGCAGTTGGATTTCCCGCCACGATTGACCGCCGTCGGACGTGCGCCACACGTGCGGGCCCCAACCGATCGCATAGCCGCGCTGCGGATCCAGAAAGAGCAGGCGACCGATGTTCCGATCTTCGGGCCACGCGAGCTGTACCCAGTCGCGTCCGCCGTTGGACGACTTCCAGAGCTTGGTCACGTGCGGCGTCAGCCCGTCGGCAGGCTGAGGCGACTTGTAGTCCATCCAGCCGGTGCTGATGAATTCGACCGTCCAGTCCTTGGCGTGCCACCAGGCGGCGGTCTGGCCCACCTGCTTGAAATGGCGCGTCATGTCGCCGTTCACCGGGCCGCGCCAGAATTCGACCGACGTCCGGTTCAGCGTTTCGCGACTGTCGCTCATCCAGGCTTCGGCCGGCTCGGCTTTTTCCTTGTCCTTCCATTCCGCGTACGGTTTGAACGTGATTTCAGGATCGCTGATCTTCAGCGTGATCGCCTCGTTTCCCGATATCACGAAGTCGCCTCCGCCGTAAGGCTTGCTGTTCTTCATGAAAGTGTTGGAAACGACCTGCCAGTCATTCGACATAGATGAGAACCCGACAATCAAGACAATGAGCACGACTGCCGCACCGAGCGACAGCTTCAGGAATTTTTTCGTCATTTCATTTCGGCATCAGTTTTTCGATTGCCTGTGCAACAGGGTCGATGACATGTTCGTTGACGGCATCACCGGCCTTTTTCGCATATTCGACGGTATTGTCGACGTACTGTTTGCCCACGCCGACACCGCTGTCGAATGCCTGGGAGAATGTCCTGAGATCACCCCATTCCTGGGCGTTGGGTTGCTTCAGGATGTAGTACATATCGACAGGCCCGAGCCCGGCCAGACCGCCGTCGAGATAGGCGAGAGGGTGGGTCTTGAACGCGTACGTCTTGAAGGTGTCGTCATCCAGTTCGAGCGCGTACTGCGGCACGTTCATCTCGCAACCGCCGCTGTTCGGCTTCTTGCCCCTGATCGAAATGGTGTCGCCGCGCATGTTCTGCTGCAAACCCTGTTCCAGATAATGCTGCAGGAACCAGCGTGCGCTCGCAAGCCACGCCTTGCCTTTGTCGCTCAATTGCGGGAGCAGGTATTTGCCGTAATTCGAGCAATAGTAGTAACCGTAGCTGACGTAATATCCCGGCGGCTTATGCCCGCATCCGATATGACGCATCATGAAATTGCCGTGGCGGGACCAGTCGGAATCGGTGCTTTCGGCTTGTATCAGGTTCTCCCGCCGATGCAGCAGTTCACGGGCAACTTTCGTGTCTTTCCACGGATCCCATGACGTCGCGAATTTCTTGACGGTTGCCCAGATACTCGACGTGCTGACTTTTTCGACCGTTTCCCAGTACTCGCCATGCAGCGGCCGGTAGTAGTACGGGCACGTTCCGATAATGGAATCCGCCGCCGGCGTCACATGCTTGTCGCAGATGTTGATCTGTACCTTCGGCCGATCCTGGTATCCCGTCGGGGTGAGCATCGCCGCACCGGTTCCGAGCACCTTGTCCTGTTGTCCGTCAGCCATTCGATTTCCCCAGAAACTTGACGACGACGTCGTGCGGCACGTGGCTCTGCGTGAGCCCTGTCTCGCCTGCCGCGTTGGTGACGCCTTCCGAGATCAGTTGTCCGTTCGAGAACATCTGGTACCGCGTGTTCGCGACCGGGATGTCGGTGCCGGCCCAGTGCGCGATGAACGCCTGGTCGTAGTTGCCGTTGGAGTTCGGCAGCGTCGGCATCGCTTGCGACAGGTGGGTGGGGCCGCTGAACGCATGCTGCGCGCCCTTGATGTCGATCTTGCCGGGCGCATGCACCTCGATGTTGCCGTTCGCGATGCGGATATAGGCGCCGCCGGACGTCAGCAGGATTTCCTTCGCCGCGGCGCCTTCGACCGACTGCGTGACGGCGATCAGCTTCAGCGCCTTCTGCGCGGTCAGCTCGATGTTGTCCGCGTGCGCCTGCACTTCGACCTTGCCCTTGCCGGCGAACAACTTCATCCCCGCGTTTTGCGCGAACAGGCTGATCCGGTCGAGGACACTGGCGACCAGCGATTTCCCGGCGGCGACGTGCGTGCTTTGTCCGCTGACGAGGTTGATCTGCTGGTCCGCGGCAAATTGCGCGGATTGCTGCGTGGACATCCCGATGCCGGCCGGGCTGCCGAACAGCATGACCGGCTCCTTGAACGCATTCGCGCTGCCGGTTCCGCCGCCGGCCGTCCGCCCGCCCGACGTGCCGCCGCTCACGCTGTTCCGCGTCGCATCGGCGAACTGCTTCAGTGCCGAGTGGCCGGGGTCGAGCGACTCGCCCTGATGCTGCGCGCTGACCTGCGACATCGCGTCGATCAGTCCTTCCGCGCGCACGAGCTGCTCCCGCGTCTCGTCGACGTCGAGCGGCTGGCTTGCCGCCTGCTTCGGATGCGTCGTGACGTACAGCCCGCGGTTCGCGCGCACGGCGCCGTAGGCGTCCGAGCGCAGGTCGAAGCCGCTGCCGAGATAGCTGCCGCGGTTGTTGCCCGCGTGGTCGATCAGGTAGCCCAGATGCAGATGTGCGTTGGTCTGGCTGCTGTACAGGTGCACGCGGTTCTGCGACGTCGCGTCGTCCAGTACCAGCTGGTTGTAGCCGGCGCCCGCATATTCCTTTGACCGGTATCCGGACAGGATCCCGTTGCTGTGCCATTGCGGACTCGTCGCGCCGTTGTAGACCTTGCCGACGATGATCGGACGATCGCAGTCGCCGCCGACGAAGTCGACCAGCACTTCCTCGCCGCTGCGGTGCGGGTGAACGGCGCCGTAGCCGTTGCCCGAATCGGACGACGTGGCGCGGAGCCAGCACGATGCCTTTTCGTCGCCGTCGTTCAGGCGGTCCCAGTGGAAGCGGACCTTGACCCGGTTGAGCGCGTCCGTGTGGACCTCTTCGCCCTGCGGGGCGACGACGATCGCGGATTGCAGGTGCATCGGCGGCTTCGCATGCTCGAACGGGCTGCGGAACGGCACCGTCGTGCGCTGCGCTTCGATGCGGATCTGATAGAAGCCCTCGGTGCCGTCGGGATGACGCACACGCGACAGCGGAGTATCGCCTGCCTGCACGATGCGGCCGATCTCGGCCTGCAGACTGTGCGGGAAAACGGCCGACTCGTCGGCCACGGGCAGGTTGTTGACGATGACCCACGTCGTCTCGATCACCGCGAATTCGCGTTGACCGGCATCGTCCTTGTCGTGTTCGGGATGATCGGCGAACGCGAACGTGCGTCCCGCGTCCATGCGCCGCACGCCGCCGACACCATGAAAGCGCTTCGCTTGCGATTCCTGTTCTTCCATCCAGATCTTCGACAGATGGTCGCCGCGCGACTGCTCGGGATACGTGTACGCACCCGTGTATTCGTAGACTTCGAGCTGCCCCGGCAGGTCGCCCTGGTTCGCGATCGTCGGCGTGTGGGTGGCCTTCGGATTCGACGCGGTGGGCGGCTGCTTGTAGTCGAACGTGCGCGTGGCGCGCGACGCTGCGCAGCGTGCGCGTACCGGTGAACTGGACGAGCGTGTCGGCTTCGTCGCCCGTGCCCGCGTGATGAAAGCGCACGGTTCGCGGCGACAGCGCGGGCAACGCATCGAGCCGATCGACGATGACGAGCCGGT
This sequence comes from Burkholderia sola, assembly GCF_905400185.1. Classification (NCBI taxonomy): domain Bacteria; kingdom Pseudomonadati; phylum Pseudomonadota; class Betaproteobacteria; order Burkholderiales; family Burkholderiaceae; genus Burkholderia; species Burkholderia sola. The sequence continues at coordinate 2,978,996 of NZ_FR989675.1, read as the reverse complement.
GCGACTTGCCGTCCTTGTCCTGTTCCCAGAAACCGTACAGGCCTTCCGATTCCATCAGGCGATGCACGAAATTCCAGTCGTCCTCGTATTGCATGCAGAACGAGCGCGACGGCAGCGGTCGGGAAAGCTGGAACGTGAAGCGGCCCTGGGCCTGCGGGTGCTGGTTCAACACGTCGGCGATGATGTCGTCGGCCGACCGGTCCTGCCAGATGCGCTGATCGCGGCGGAACTTCAGGAAGTGCAGGAACGATGCAAAGACGATCTGGTAGTGCGTGACGCCGCTGTCCGATCCGAGCCGGCGGACCGCATGCGCATAGCCGTGGTGTGGCGCGTACGATTGGTCGGCCTGCTGGATCCAGAGCGTCACCGGCTGCGCGATCAGTTTCTTGAGTTCGACGTCGTCGGATACCGACATGGTATCGACGGTGAACTCGAAATGGCGCCCGAGCCGCGACCGGCCCGCGACCCGCTGTGGCAACAGGACGTCAGGACCGAGCGGGGTATCCAGCTTGACGAGGCGCGCGTGCTGGACCGGTCCGGCCAGCAACGCGCTTCTTAACGCTTGCGAATTCATCACCAGGGCTCGCTTTGTTGTGCTGTTTTGCTGGTTCGCACGCTCTCTCGTGCGGAATCCGGTAATTGTATGAGATAAACGGTTTTATCTCGAATTTGCGGGCCGGCTGCGCCCAGGCCGTTCAGCCCGCCGCGTCTTCCGCCTTCCAGTCCCCCGACTTCCCGCCGCGCTTCTCGCGCACGCTCACGTCGGTGATCACCATCCCGCGGTCGACCGCCTTGCACATGTCGTACACGGTCAGCAGCCCGACCTGGACGGCCGTCAGCGCTTCCATCTCGACGCCGGTCCGGCCGAACGTCTCGACCTGCACGACGCAATGCACGCCCGGCAGCGCGTCGTCGAGTTCGAAGTCGACGGCCACGCGCGTCAGCGCGAGCGGGTGGCACAGCGGAATGAGATCGGCCGTGCGCTTCGCGCCCTGGATCGCCGCGATGCGCGCGACGCCGAGCACGTCGCCTTTCTTGGCCTTGCCGTCGCGGATCAGCGCGAACGTGGCCGGCAGCATCCGGATCGTGCCGCGCGCGATCGCGATGCGCCGCGTTTCCTGCTTGTCGCCGACGTCGACCATGTGCGCATGGCCGGCGGCATCGAAATGGGTGAGTCCTGACATGTCTTCCTCTCGTGGAACGGCGTGCGCGCGCACGTCCGTCGATCCGGCTTCGCGGTCGGCCGCGCTTCGAATCCCGTACCGGCGCGACGAACCGATCCAACCGCGCAGCGGGCGCCTATCATAGCAGCGGCGTTCGCGTTGCCGGACGCGCAGATGACGCATGCGCGGCACGGGACAGTCGTCGCGGCGCCGGTACAATGACCCGAATATTCAGACCAAACGCCGCGATGCGCGCCGCTCGCGCGGGACGGCGTCGTATTCATCCTGCCATGCGTGTCAAACAGTTGCTTGCCGTGTCGCTGTCGGCCGCGCTTGCGCTGCCGCCGGGCGGCCATGCGCAGAGCGCCGCCGCGCCGCCGCTCGAGCCGGCAGCGGGCGGCGCGACGTCGATATCCACCGTGCCGTCCGGCATCGCGACCGGCGTGTTCGGCACGTACGGCGGCGCGGAGAGCCGGTTCTCGGGCGCGGACGGTGCGTCGGCGCCGGTCGCGAGCCTGCGCGCGCCGCTGCGTGCGCTGGAGCTGCCCGATCTCGGCGACGGCTCCGGCGGCGCGCTGACGCCGCGGGCCGAGCGCCGGCTCGGCGAGCGCGTGATGCGCGAGGTGCGGCGCGATCCCGACTATCTCGACGACTGGCTCGTGCGCGACTACCTGAACGCGATGGCGGCGCGGCTCGCGGCCGCGGCGGCGGCGCGCTACATCGGCGGCTACACGCCCGACTTCGACCTGTTCCCGGTGCGCGATCCGCAGATCAACGCGTTCTCGATGCCGGGCGGCTTCATCGGGATCAACAGCGGGCTGGTGGTGACGACGCAGACGGAGTCGGAACTCGCATCTGTGGTCGGCCACGAGATGGGGCATGTGCTGCAGCGGCACATCGCGCGGATGATCGGCGCGAGCGAGAAGAGCGGCTACACGGCGCTCGCGACGATGCTGCTCGGCGTGCTGGCCGGCGTGCTCGCGCGCAGCGGCGATCTCGGCAGCGCGATCGCGATGGGCGGGCAGGCGTACGCGGTCGACAACCAGCTGCGCTTCTCGCGTTCGGCCGAGCGCGAGGCCGATCGCGTCGGCTTCCAGTTGCTCGCGGGAGCCGGCTACGACCCGTATGGGATGCCGGGCTTCTTCGAGCGGCTCGATCGCGCGTCGATGGGCGATGCGGGCGTGCCGGCCTACGCGCGCACGCATCCGCTGACCGGCGAGCGGATTGCGGACATGGAGGATCGTGCGCGCCGCGCGCCGTACCGGCAACCGCGCCAGTCGGCCGAATACGGGTTCGTGCGCGCGCGGCTGCGCATCCTGCAGAACCGGGCGCCGACCGACATCTCGGCCGAGGCGCGCCGGATGCAGCTCGAGATCGACGATCGCACCGCGCCGAACGTCGCGGCGAACTGGTACGGCATCGCGCTCGCGAACACGCTGCTCGGCCAGTACGATGCGGCGGACAAGGCGCTCGCGTCGGCGCGCGGCGCGTTCGACGAGCGCGAGCGGCGCGACGACGATCCGGCCACCCGTTCGCCGAGCCTCGACGTGCTGGCCGCCGACATCGCCCGCCGCGCGGGCCGGACCGACGACGCGGTACGGCTGTCGGCGCTCGCGCAGCGGCGCTGGCCGGCGTCGCACGCGGCGATCGTCGCGCACCTGCAGGCGCTGATCGCCGCGCGCCGCTTCGCCGACGCGCAGACGCTCGCGCGGGCGCAGGCGAAGGCCGACCCCGAACAGCCGGACTGGTGGGATTACCTCGCGAAGGCGAGCGACGGCAAGGGCGACGTGCTCGCGCGGCGCCGCGCGCTGGCGGAGAAACTGGCGCTCGACGGCGCGTGGCCATCGGCGATCCGGCAACTGAAGGAAGCGCGCGACGCGAAGGACGTGTCGTTCTACGAGCAGTCGATCATCGGCGCGCGGCTGCTGGAATTCGAGGCGCGCTACAAGGAAGAGCGCGACGACGAGAAGAACGGCCGCGGGTAGCGGCCATCGCGCGGCGAACGCGGCCGGCGCCGCCGCTCACTGGTCGCTGTCGGCCGCGTCGCGCGCGCGGCGCGCCGGGCTGGCGACGTAGCCGAACCGTGCCGGTACGTCGGCGCACGCGATGCTGCCGAGCGGCAGCGTACGGCCGTCGCGCCAGCGCAGCACGGGCGGCTCGGCATCGAAATCCGCGTGATCGGCGAACAGCCCGAGGTCGTGATCGTGCAGCGCCGCGATGCGCGCGGGCGTGCCGGCGTCGCGAAACAGCACGCCGCCGCCGTCGTCGAGCCACGCTGCCTCCGGCTTGAACGGGGCGCCCGTCTGGTCGGTGAGCGCAAGCTGCCCGTCATGCTCGGCGAGCCGCACGACCCACGGCGTATAGGCGAGTTCGACGTACACGCGCTGCGGCCCGTTCTGGAAGAACCACTGGCCCTGCGCGTCGCATGCGTAGTTGCGGCCGATGAACGCGTTCAGCGCCGCATGCCGGATCGGCGAGCCGAGCTCGCCGGCCGCCTGCGCGGCGTCGTCGCGCAGCCGCCATGCGCCGCGCCGATCGAGCAGCAGCCAGCCGGTGCAATGCGGCACGTTCGGCCATTTGGCGAGCGCCTGCCTGACGATGTCATCCATGGTCGACGAATTTCGAGCAATAGCCGAACACCCGCGCCGACAGCCAGTCGAGGCGGCCGGGGAACGGCCCGGTCATGAAGCCCGCGTGGCCGCCGTGCGCGGGCTGGTCGAGCTCGACGGCCGGCGACACGTCGGCCGGGCCCGGCAGCGCCGATTCGGGCAGGAACGGGTCGTTGCGGGCGTTGAGGATCAGCGTGGGCACGTCGATCGCGCGCAGCAGCGGGCGCGTCGTCGCCTGGGTCCAGTAGTCGTCCGCGTTCGCGAAACCGTGCAGCGGCGCGGTCACGACTTCGTCGAAGTCGCGCATCGTCACGGCCCGCAGCATCGCGTCGCGGTCGAACAGCCCCGGATACTGTTCGAGTTTCGCGAGCCCCTTGCGTTTGAGCGTCTTCAGGAAGCTGCGCGTGTAGACCATCGCGAAGCCCTGCGACAGCGCGCGGCCGCCGGCATGCACGTCGATCGGCGTCGAGATCGCGGCGGCGGCGCGCACGATCGACGTGTCGCTGCGATGCTCGCCGAGCCAGCGCAGCAGCACGTTGCCGCCCAGCGACACGCCGGCCACGACCAGCGGTCCGCGGTGCTGCGCGGCGAGCCGGCGCAGGATCCAGTCGACCTCGGCGCTGTCGGCGAGATGGTAGAAGCGCGGCTGCCGGTTGATCTCGCCGCTGCAACTGCGGAAGTGCGGGACGACCGCGTGCCAGCCGTGCGCGCGCGCGGTGGCCATCATCGCGAGCGCGTAGTGCGAGCCGGAGCTGCCTTCGAGGCCGTGGAACAGCACGAACAGCGGCGCGTCGGGCGCCGGCGCCGCGCTGTCGAGGTGCGCGACCCAGTCGAGGTCGATGAAGTCATGGTCGGGCGTTTCCCATCGCTCTCGCCGATAACCGACTACCGGCCGCCGCGCGAACAGCGCGGGCACGATGGTTTGCACATGGCTGTTGGGCAGCCAGCGCGGTGCGCGATAGCGCAATGAATCGTCGTCGGGGGCCGGGGGCCCGGTCAGCGGCGAGGTGGGCGGAGAAGCCGTACTCATGATCGCCCCGCTAATGCGTTGCTTCGTTTTTCGTCAGTGCAGCGGACCCTGCCCGTGACGGATCTTCGCGGCGAATTGTCCGGCCGCTCGTTCAGGAATCGGGCTCGCGTGGATGTGCGCGATGCGCCATTCGCCACGTTCGTGGATCATCACGTACGTCGCGAAAACCATGTCGGGTTCGGCCGTCAGGTCGGCCTGCTGATGCGCTTCGGCGATCGTATAGACGACCGTGCCGAGGCTGTCGTACACGCGGATGTCGAGCGGCTCGATCGTGACGGGGCGCGTCGCGAGGCGATTGCCCAGCCCGCTGCGGATCTGGTCGAGGCCGTGCAGATGCTCGCCGTCCGCCCACACGCAGCTGGCGAAATCCTCGTCGATCCACAGCGCCAGCAGCGCGTCGAGATTGGCATCCGCGACGGCCTGGTAGTAGGCGTTCAGCGTATCGGCGGCAGCTTCGAACAGGCGGGCAAAACGTGGCATCGGGGTGGTCTCTCGCGCGCATCGCGCGCCGTATTCAGCACGGCGGCCCGGATCGAGCCGCCGTACACCGGTGAATCGGATTGCCCGGCGCGCCGTGCGACGCTGCCGGTCAGGGTCAGCGCTGCCCGACGAGCATGCCGCGCAAATCGCCGAATACCTGCTCGGGACCGAGTTCGCGCAGGCACTTCAGGTGGCCGAGCGGGCACTCGCGTTCGAAGCAGGGACTGCATTCGAGATGTAACCATTGTACCTTCGCCAGGTCCGACAGCGGAGGGGTATGGCGCGGATCGGTCGATCCGTACAACGCGACGAGCGGCCGGCGCAACGCGGCGGCGACGTGCATCAGCCCCGAATCGTTGGTGACGACCGCGTTCGCGCGCGCGATCAGCGCGCACGCCTCGGACAACGACGTCTGCCCGCACAGGTTGCGCACGTTCGGCGCGTGGTCGGCGATCGCCTGCGCGGCGGCCGAATCCTTCGGCGAGCCGAGCGCGACGATCTGCGTATACGGGAACGACTGGTGGACGATGGTCGCGAGCGACGCGAAGTGCTCGGGCGGCCAGCGCTTGGCCGGGCCGTATTCGGCGCCGGGGCAGAACACGACGAGCGGCTTGCGCGTATCGAGATTGAAACGTGCGGACACGCGCGCCGTCTCGTTCAGGTCGGCGTCCAGGCGCGGCGCGGGCAGCGTCTTCATCGACTCGGGCAGCTTCGCGCCCGGCGCGTACGCGAGCGCCGCGTAGTGGGTCGTCATCGGCGGCCGCTCGCCCGACTTGTCGGGGTTCGCGTGCCGCACGTTCAGCAGCCCGTAGCGGTGCTCGCCCGTATAGCCGATGCGCAGCGGAATGTTCGCGAGCCACGGGATCACCGCGGATTTCAGCGAATTCGGCAGCACGTACGCCGCGTCGTAGCCGACGTCGCGCAGGTCGCTCGCGAGCTGCCAGCGGCGCAGCAGCTGCAGCTTGCCGTGCGCGAGATCGGTCGCGTAGACATCGTGGATCTCGGGCATCCGCTCGAGCACGGGCGCGACCCAGGAGGGTGCGACGGCATCGATCGCGATGCGGGGATGGAGCTTTTTCAGCAGCGCAAAAAGCGGCTGCGCCATCAATGCGTCACCGATCCAGTTCGGTGCGATAACCAGCGCTCGACGCATCAGGTCGACTTCCGATGTCGTAATGAAGCACGGCGCACGGGCGCCGCGTTCGGGTTGCCAGAATGGGGAAGGGCGGCGCGCCGGACTGCCGGCTGCGCCGCCTTGCGGGTCGGCGGGCCGTCAGGCCCGGCCGCCGGGGCTCAGTGGCCCTTGACGACCTCGCCGTCGCGCAGCTTGTAGCGCGTGCCGCAGTACGGGCAGCGCGCCTCGCCGTGCGATACGTCGATGAAGACGCGCGGGTGCGCATTCCAGCGCGTCATGGCCGGGTTCGGGCAGTAGGCGGGAAGATCCTTGGCCGTCAGCTCGACCAGCGGCATTTCCTTGATTTCGCTCATGAGACTTTCTCTTATCACTCTTGTGTGGGGCGGTCGGTGGCGCGGCGCGCTCAGACCTTCGTCAGCCAGTGCGCGTACTTCGCGTTCTTGCCTGACACGATATCGAAAAACGCCGACTGGAGCTTTTCCGTGACGGGGCCGCGCGCGCCGCTGCCGATCGTGCGGTTGTCGAGTTCGCGGATCGGCGTGACCTCGGCGGCCGTGCCGGTGAAGAACGCTTCGTCGGCCGTGTAGACCTCGTCGCGCGTGATGCGCTTCTCGATGACCTCGATGCCGGCGTCCTTCGCGAGCGTGATGACCGTGTCGCGCGTGATGCCGTCGAGGCAGGACGACAGGTCGGGCGTGTACAGCTTGCCGTTGTTCACGAGGAAGAAGTTCTCGCCGGAGCCTTCGGACACGTAGCCGTCGACATCGAGCAGCAGCGCTTCGTCGTAGCCGTCGGCCGTCGCTTCCTGGTTCGCGAGAATCGAGTTCACATACCAGCCGGATGCCTTCGCACGCACCATCGACACGTTCACGTGGTGGCGCGTGAACGACGACGTCTTCACGCGGATGCCCTTCGCGAGGCCGTCCTCGCCGAGGTACGCGCCCCACGGCCACGCGGCGATCGCGACGTGGATCGTATTGCCCTTCGCGGCCACGCCGAGCTTTTCCGAGCCGACCCAGATGATCGGGCGCAGGTAGCACGACTCGAGATGGTTCTCGCGCACGACCGCGAGCTGCGCGGCTTCGAGCGTTTCGCGGTCGAACGGCACGTCCATCTGGAAGATCTTCGCCGAATTCAGCAGACGTTTGGTGTGCTCGCGCAGGCGGAAGATCGCGGTGCCGCCGTCGGCCGTCTTGTACGCGCGCACGCCCTCGAAGACGCCCATGCCGTAGTGCAGCGTATGGGTCAGGACGTGGATCTTGGCGTCGCGCCAGTCGATCAGCTTGCCGTCCATCCAGATCTTGCCGTCGCGGTCGGCCATTGACATAAGATTCTCCTGGAAGCGGTGATGTGCTGCGGGTGATGTGCAGCGTTGAACCGGAAAGACGCTTATTTTAGCGTCATTTGGGGACGATCCGGTCGGGCGGCACGGGGCCGGCGCTATAATCGTCCGGTACCGATTCCAATAACGATGGGTCGCACGGCAGGAGGCGCCGGCGTCCCGACGAACCGCCCGCTGCGGCCCGCTTTCCGATGCTCGCTCGATTGTCCGCCACCGACCGCTTCGCGCTGATCCAGGGCGCGCGCGACTATTCCCCGACACTGATGGCGATCCTGTCCTGGGGGCTCGTCACCGGCATCGCGATGAGCAAGTCCGTGATGACGCTCGGGCAGGCGAGCGCGATGTCGCTGTTCGTCTACGCGGGCTCGTCGCAGCTCGCGGTGCTGCCGCTGCTCGCGGCGAAGCTGCCGATCTGGACCGTGTTGCTCACGGCCGCGATGGTCAACCTGCGCTTCGTGATCTTCAGCGCCGGGCTGGCGCCCCATTTTTCCTACCTGCCGCTGTGGCGGCGCCTCGCGATCGGCTATTTCAACGGCGACGTGATCTATCTGCTGTTCCAGAAACAGGGCTTCGCGTACGGCCGCGTGCCGGGCAAGGAAGCGTATTTCTGGGGGATGGCGCTCGCGAGCTGGGCGTCGTGGCAGGTGTCGTCGCTCGCCGGCATCCTGCTCGCGAGCGTCTTTCCCGCGAGCTGGGGGCTGGAGCTGGCCGGCACGCTCGCGCTGATCCCGATCATGGTGTCGGCGGTCGCGAACCGCTCGACGCTCGCGGCCGTCGCGGTCGCGGGCATCGTGTCGCTGATCGCGTTCGACCTGCCGTACCGGCTCGCGCTCCCGATCGCGGTGCTCGCCGCGCTCGCGGCCGGCTGCGCGGCCGATTTCTTCGTCGAGCGCGCTGACTGGCGGCGCATCCGGACCGAAACCGTGCACGAAAAGGACATCGAATGAGCGCGACCGAGATCTGGATCGTCATCGTCGGGATGACGATCGTCACGGCCGTCACGCGCGCGCTGTTCCTGATCGGCGGCGAGCGCACCGTGCTGCCCGAACGCGCGCAGCGCGCGCTGCGCTACGCGCCGGCCGCCGCGCTGGTCGCCGTCGTGTTGCCCGACGTGCTCGAAACGCCGGCCGGACTGTCGTTCGGGCTGTCCAATCATCCGTTCTACGCGGCGCTCGCCGGCCTCGGCTGGTTTTTGTGGCGGCGCAGCATGCTCGGCACGATCGTCATCGGGATGCTCGTGTTCACCGCACTGCGGCTGATTTTCTGATGCGCCGCCGTTCCGGTCCGATCACTGCCGGCCGGCTGTGCGCCTGTCTTGCTGCGATGCAGCAATTCGTCCGTTCCGGCGCGCGATCCCAAATAGGCGGAATTCGCCGTCGCACGGGTCAGTCTGCCGGATGGATCGGCTAGAATGCCCGTTCGAGATTTTTTACCCGTGCGCGTCTTGCGAACCGCCAGCCACGGCCGCATCCGGCGCCCTTTCGCGGCAGCCCGCGCACGTCCAGCGTGAACCCCCCTTTCCCCATCCACCACTTCAATCTGTTCAACATGAGCCAAGTCAAGCGTCTTACCGACCTGATCGCCGCCGGCCAGCTCGCCGGCAAGCGGGTGTTCATCCGCGCCGACCTGAACGTCCCGCAGGACGACCAGGGCAACATCACCGAGGACACGCGCGTGCGTGCGTCCGTGCCGGCCATCCAGGCCGCGCTCGACGCCGGCGCGGCGGTGATGGTCACGTCGCACCTCGGCCGTCCGACCGAAGGCGAATTCAAGCCGGAAGACTCGCTCGCGCCGGTCGCGAAGCGTCTCGCCGACCTGCTCGGCCGTGACGTGCCGCTCGTCGCGAACTGGGTCGAGAACGGCGTGAACGTCGCGCCGGGCCAGGTCGTGCTGCTCGAGAACTGCCGCGTGAACAAGGGCGAGAAGAAAAATTCGGACGAGCTCGCGCAGAAGATGGCGAAGCTCTGCGACGTGTACGTGAACGACGCGTTCGGCACCGCGCACCGTGCGGAGGCGACCACCCACGGGATCGCGAAGTACGCGCCCGTGGCATGCGCGGGCCCGCTGCTTGCTGCGGAACTCGACGCGCTCGGCAAGGCGCTCGGCAACCCGGCGCGCCCGCTGGTCGCGATCGTCGCCGGTTCGAAGGTGTCGACCAAGCTGACCATCCTGAAGTCGCTGGCCGGCAAGGTCGACCAGCTGATCGTCGGCGGCGGCATCGCGAACACGTTCATGCTCGCGGCCGGCCTGTCGATCGGCAAGTCGCTCGCGGAAGCCGATCTCGTCGCCGAGGCGAAGGCGATCATCGACGAAGCGCGCGAGCGCGGCGCATCGGTGCCGATCCCGACCGACGTCGTCACCGCGAAGGAATTCTCGCCGACGGCCGCGGCCACGGTGAAGCAGGTCGCCGACATCGAAGCGGACGACATGATCCTCGACATCGGCCCCGATACGGCCAAGGCGCTCGCGAGCCAGCTCGAGAAGGCCGGCACGATCGTGTGGAACGGCCCGGTCGGCGTGTTCGAGTTCGACCAGTTCGGCAACGGCACCAAGACGCTCGCCGAAGCGATCGCCAAATCGTCCGCGTTCTCGATCGCGGGCGGCGGCGACACGCTCGCGGCCATCGCGAAGTACGGCATCCACGACCAGGTCAGCTACATCTCGACGGGCGGCGGCGCCTTCCTCGAGTTCCTCGAGGGGAAGAAGCTGCCGGCGGTGGAAGTGCTCGAAACGCGGGCGGCCTGAGCGTGGCGGCGCGCGCAGGGGTGACGAAGGCCGCGCGCTCCGCGAAAGCGGAGCAGCCGGCCGGCGCGGGCAAGCGCACACGCGCGCCCGCGCGGGCGAACACCGCCCCGCGCGCACCGGCGGCCGCCGGCGACGCGGCCGTGCAGCACCACGAGATTCAGAACAAAGCGATGCCGGGCGCCAGCACCGGCACGCCCCCCGGAACGGCGGCCGCTGGGCCTGCCGGTTCCGGCTCTCGCAGCGTTTCACCCAGCGCATCCACCTTGATCCAGATGAGGAGTTTCATGCAGCGCGCCACCAAGATAGTCGCCACGATCGGCCCGGCATCCAGTTCGCCGGAGATTCTGCTGCAGATGATGCAGGCGGGCCTCGACGTCGTGCGGCTCAATTTTTCGCACGGCACGGCCGACGATCACCGCCAGCGCGCCGAAATGGTGCGCGAGGCCGCCCGCAAGGTTGGCCGCGAGATCGCGATCATGGCCGACCTCCAGGGCCCGAAGATCCGCGTCGGCAAGTTCGAGAACGGCAAGACCACGCTCGTGCCGGGGCAGCCGTTCATCCTCGATGCGGGCTGCGAACTCGGCAACGACGAGCGCGTCGGCCTCGACTACAAGGAGCTGCCGCGCGATCTGAAGCCGGGCGACCTGCTGCTGCTGAACGACGGCCTGATCGTGCTGACCGTCGAGCGCGTGCTCGGCGACGAGATCCACACGATCGTCAAGGTGGGCGGCGAGCTGTCGAACAACAAGGGGATCAACCGCCAGGGCGGCGGCCTGTCGGCGCCGGCGCTGACCGCGAAGGACATGGAGGACATCCGCACCGCGATGTCGCTCGGCGCGGACCTCGTCGCGGTGTCGTTCCCGAAGAACGCGACCGACATGGAAATGGCGCGCCAGCTCGCGAACATCGCGGGCGCGCCGTACGGCATCAAGCCGAAGATGATCGCGAAGATCGAACGCGCGGAGGCGATTCCGGCGCTGCAGAGCATCCTCGACGCGTCCGACGGCATCATGGTCGCGCGCGGCGACCTCGCGGTCGAAGTGGGCAACGCGGCCGTGCCGGCGCTGCAGAAGCGGATGATCCGGATGGCGCGCGAGTCGAACAAGCTCGTGATCACCGCGACGCAGATGATGGAATCGATGATCTACGCGCCGGTGCCGACCCGCGCGGAAGTGTCGGACGTCGCGAACGCGGTGCTCGACGGCACCGACGCGGTGATGCTGTCGGCCGAGACGGCTGCCGGCAAGTATCCGGTCGTCACGATCGAGACGATGGCGGCCGTGTGCGTCGAGGCGGAAAAGTCGGAAGAAGTCGAGCTGGACAAGGACTTCCTCGACCGCACGTTCACGCGGATCGACCAGTCGATCGCGATGGGCGCGCTGTTCACCGCGTACCACCTGGGCGCGAAGGCGATCATCGCGCTGACCGAATCGGGCGCGACCGCGCTGTGGATGTCGCGTCACTACACGCACGTGCCGATCTTCGCGCTGACGCCGCGCGTCGGCAGCGAGCGCACGATGGCGCTGTACCGCAACGTGACGCCGCTGCACGTCGACTTCAACAGCGACCGCGATTCGGCGCTGCAGGCCGCGCTCGAGATCGTCGTCAAGCAGGGCTACGTGCAGCACGGCGACATGGTCGTGCTGACCGTCGGCGAGCCGATGGGGCAGGCGGGCGGCACCAACACGCTGAAGATCGTGCGGGTCGGCGAGCACTATTGAGCGCCGGCTGAACCGCATCGCGCCGGCCGGCAGACCGGCGGCCCGGATCGGCTGCAATTGATCCGGCACCGTTTTTTTGCGCGCAGGCCGCGCGGGGTCCGAAGCCCCGCGCGGCTTTTTTTCTCCTTTTTGGCCCGATTGTGCCGTGCGAACGTAACAAATTGCGAGCGGGCGCCACCGGGCGGTCGGAATCGGAGGCGCTTCGCGATAAAATGCGGCTATTCGACGCTCAGCCGCGCCGCGCCGTCCCGGTTCAGAGGGGAGTGAGCGCCGCGCCGGCGTCAGGGCGCACCGGTTTTCATTCCAAGGAGTTCCACAATGCCTCTCGTATCAATGCGTCAATTGCTGGACCACGCGGCAGAGCACGGTTACGGCCTGCCGGCCTTCAACGTGAACAACCTGGAGCAGGTCCAGGCGATCATGGCGGCGGCGGATCAGGTCGGCGCGCCCGTGATCATGCAGGCATCGGCCGGCGCGCGTAAGTACGCGGGCGAGCCGTTCCTGCGCCACCTGATCGAAGCAGCGGTCGAATCGTATCCGCACATCCCGGTCGTGATGCACCAGGATCACGGCCAGTCGCCGGCGGTCTGCACGGCCGCGATCCGCAGCGGCTTCACGAGCGTGATGATGGACGGTTCGCTCGAAGCCGACGGCAAGACGGTCGCGTCGTACGAGTACAACGTCGACGTGTCGCGCAAGGTCGTCGAGATGGCGCACTCGATCGGCGTGACGGTCGAAGCCGAACTCGGCGTGCTCGGCTCGCTCGAGACGATGAAGGGCGACAAGGAAGACGGTCACGGCGCGGAAGGCACGATGACCCGCGAGCAACTGCTGACCGATCCGGAGCAGGCCGCCGACTTCGTGAAGCTCACGCAGTGCGACGCGCTCGCGATCGCGATCGGCACGTCGCACGGCGCGTACAAGTTTTCGAAGAAGCCGACGGGCGACATCCTGTCGATCCAGCGCATCAAGGAAATCCACGCACGCATTCCGAACACGCACCTGGTGATGCACGGTTCGTCGTCGGTGCCGCAGGAACTGCTGGCCGAGATCCGCGAATTCGGCGGCGACATGAAGGAAACCTACGGCGTGCCGGTCGAGGAAATCCAGGAAGGCATCAAGCACGGCGTGCGCAAGATCAACATCGACACCGACCTGCGTCTCGCGATCACCGGCGCGATCCGCCGCTACCTGTTCGAGAACCCGGGCAAGTTCGATCCGCGCGACTACCTGAAGCCCGCGCGCGAAGCCGCGAAGCAGGTGTGCGTCGACCGTTACCTCGCGTTCGGCTGCGAAGGCCAGGCCGGCAAGATCAAGCCGGTGTCGCTCGACAAGATCGCCGAGCAGTACAAGTCGGGCGCGCTCGCACAGGTCGTGCGCTGAGACTGTAGTACGATTGCCCCGCCCGGTTCTGCCGCCGGGCATGGGCTGGCTGCCCGTTCGGCCGGATTTGATCCGGCCCCGGCAGCCGTTCCGTCCGGCCGAACAAGGGCCGGCCGGCAGCCGCCCGGGCGCTGCGCCCGCCGGTTCGCCGACGTATTGCAAGACCGCCGTTCCCGCCTGCCGCGGGGAACGGCGTTTCCCTTTTTGTTTGGCTCCTTATCTGCGAAAAGACGATGTCTACCCTTTACGAATCCACGCTCCGCTCGCTGCCGCTTCTCGGTCGCGGCAAGGTTCGCGATAACTACGCGGTCGGCAACGACAAGCTCCTGATCGTCACGACCGATCGCCTGTCGGCCTTCGACGTGGTGATGGGCGAGCCGATTCCGAACAAGGGCCGCGTGCTGAACCAGATGGCGAACTTCTGGTTCGACAAGCTCGCGCACATCGTGCCGAACCACCTGACGGGCGACGCGCCGGAAGCGGTCGTCGCGGCCGACGAGGTCGAGCAGGTGAAGGGCCGCGGCGTGGTCGTCAAGCGCCTCGAGCCGATCATGATCGAAGCGGTCGTGCGCGGCTACCTGGCCGGCAGCGGCTGGAAGGAATACCAGGCGTCGGGCGCCGTGTGCGGCGTGCAGCTGCCGGAAGGCCTGCAGAACGCGCAGAAGCTGCCCGAGCCGATCTTCACGCCGGCCGCGAAGGCCGAGATGGGCGAGCACGACGAGAACATCACGTTCGAGGAAACCGAGCGCCGCATCGGCACCGAGCTGGCCGCGACGATCCGCGACATCTCGATCCGCCTGTACAAGGAAGCGGCCGACTACGCGGCGACGCGCGGCATCATCATCGCCGACACGAAGTTCGAATTCGGCCTCGACAACCACGGCAAGCTGTATCTGATGGACGAAGTGCTGACCGCCGATTCGTCGCGCTTCTGGCCGGCCGACCAGTACGAAGTCGGCACGAACCCGCCGTCGTTCGACAAGCAGTTCGTGCGCGACTGGCTCGAGGCGCAGCCGTGGGGCAAGACGGCGCCGGCGCCGGCGCTGCCGGCCGACGTCGTCGAGAAGACGGCCGCGAAGTACCAGGAAGCGCTCGAGCGCATCACGGGCCAGTCGCTTGCCTGATCGAGGAAGATAAGAGAATGAGTGAAGTCCAGACCGCCCACACGCACAGCGCGCCGCTGATCGGCGTGCTGATGGGTTCGAGTTCCGACTGGGACGTGATGAAGCACGCGGTCGCCATCCTGCAGGAATTCGGCGTGCCGTACGAAGCGAAGGTCGTGTCCGCGCACCGGATGCCCGACGAGATGTTCGACTATGCGGAGAAGGCGCGCGAGCGCGGGCTCCGCGCGATCATCGCGGGCGCCGGCGGCGCCGCACACCTGCCCGGCATGCTCGCCGCGAAAACCACGGTGCCCGTGCTCGGCGTGCCGGTCGCGAGCAAGTACCTGAAGGGCGTCGATTCGCTGCACTCGATCGTGCAGATGCCGAAGGGCGTGCCGGTCGCGACGTTCGCGATCGGCGAGGCCGGCGCCGCGAATGCCGCGCTGTTCGCGGTGTCGATCCTGTCCGGGAACTCGGTCGACTACGCGAACCGGCTCGCCGCGTTCCGCGTGCGCCAGAACGAAGCCGCGCACGCGATGGTGCTGCCGCCGCTGGAATGACGGCATGGCGCGCGGCCGCACGATGCGGCCGGCGCCGGATTTTCCTACTGCGGCGGGCCTTTCCGCGTTCCGCCGCGACCGACCACTGACATGACCGCAACTCCTGATTCCGTTTCCCCGATCCTGCCCGGCGCGTGGCTGGGCATGGTCGGCGGCGGCCAGCTCGGCCGCATGTTCTGCTTTGCCGCCCAGTCGATGGGCTATCGCGTCGCCGTGCTCGATCCCGATCCGACGAGCCCCGCCGGCGCGGTCGCCGATCGCCACCTGCGCGCGGCGTACGACGACGAAGCCGCGCTCGCCGAACTGGCGGACCTGTGCGACGCCGTATCGACGGAGTTCGAGAACGTGCCGGCCGCGAGCCTCGATTTCCTCGCGCGCACGACGTTCGTCGCACCGGCCGGCCGCTGCGTCGCGGTCGCGCAGGACCGGATCGCGGAGAAGCGATTCATCGAGGCGTCGGGCGTGCCGGTCGCGCCGCACGTCGTGATCGAATCGGCGGCGGCGCTCGTCGCGCTCGACGATGCGGCGCTCGACGCGGTGCTGCCGGGCATCCTGAAGACGGCCCGCCTCGGCTACGACGGCAAGGGCCAGGTGCGTGTCGCCACCGCGCAGGAAGCGCGCAACGCGCATGCCGCGCTCGGCGGCGTGCCGTGCGTGCTGGAGAAGCGCCTGCCGCTGAAATACGAAGTGTCGGCGCTGATCGCGCGCGGCGCCGACGGCCGCTCGGCCGCGTTCCCGCTCGCGCAGAACGTGCATCACAACGGCATTCTCGCGCTGACGGTCGTGCCGGCGCCGGCGGCCGACGCCGCGCGCGTCGAAGAGGCGCAGCAGGCGGCCGTGCGGATCGCCGATACGCTCGGCTACGTCGGCGTGCTGTGCGTCGAATTCTTCGTGCTGGAGGACGGCTCGTTCGTCGCGAACGAAATGGCGCCGCGCCCGCACAACTCCGGCCACTACACGGTCGATGCGTGCGCAACGAGCCAGTTCGAGCAGCAGGTGCGCGCGATGACGCGCATGCCGCTCGGCAATCCGCGCCAGCATTCGCCAGCCGCGATGCTGAACATCCTCGGCGACGTGTGGTTTCCCAATGGTGCGGCGGCCGACGCCGTCACGCCGCCGTGGGACACGGTCGCCGCGATGCCGGCCGCGCACCTGCATCTGTACGGCAAGGAAGAAGCGCGCGTCGGCCGCAAGATGGGCCACGTGAACTTCACGGCCGAGACGCGCGACGAAGCCGTCGCCGCCGCCACCGCGTGCGCGCACCTGCTGCGCGTGCCGCTCGACTGAGGCGCGGGCCGATGTCCATCGATCTCCCGAAGCACGTGACGCCCGCGCAGATCGACGCGGCCGCGGCGCTGCTCGACGCGGGCCAGCTCGTCGCGTTTCCGACCGAGACCGTCTACGGGCTCGGCGGCGACGCGGCGAACCCCGAGGCCGTCGCGCGCATCTATGCGGCGAAGGGGCGGCCCGCGAACCATCCGGTGATCGTGCATCTGCCGCCCGGCGGCGACCCGGGCTATTGGGCCGACGACCTGCCGGCCGACGCGCACGCGTTGATCGATGCATTCTGGCCGGGCCCGCTCACGCTGATCCTGAAGCGCCATGCGCGCATTCCCGATGCCGTGAGCGGCGGGCAGGATTCGGTCGGGCTGCGCTGTCCGTCGCATCCGGTCGCGCAGGCGCTGCTGGCCGCGTTCAGCGCGCGGCGCGGCGGCCATGGCGGCGTGGCCGCGCCGTCCGCGAACCGGTTCGGCCACGTGAGTCCGACGACCGCGCAGCACGTGCGCGACGAGTTCGGCGATACCGTGCACGTGCTCGACGGCGGCGCGTCCGAAGTCGGCATCGAGTCGACGATTCTCGACCTGTCGCGCGGCTTCCCGGCGCTGCTGCGCCCGGGCCACGTGACGCCGCAACAGATCGCCGACGTGCTCGGCCGCGCACCGAGGCTGCCGGACGGCAGCGATGCGACGGCGCCGCGCGCGTCGGGCACGCTGAAAGCGCATTACGCGCCGCGCACGCCGCTCGCGCTGCTGCCGTTCGACGCGCTCGAGCCGCTGCTCGCGGCCGCGCAAACCGACGGCGAGCGCGTCGCGCTCGTCGCGCGCGCATCGCGGGCAGCGCACTGGGCGCAGGCCGACGGCGTGCATTTCATCGCGGCGCCGGAAGATCCGCAGGCCTATGCGCGCGACCTGTACGGGATGCTGAGGGCGCTCGACCGCGCGCAGGTCGCGCGCATCCTCGTCGAGAAGCTGCCCGAGACCGTCGAATGGATCGCGGTCAACGATCGTCTCGGCCGCGCGGCGGCCGCGTTCGAAGCGCGCGACTGACGCAGCCTTCGCCTTCCGCTCGAGAATGAAAAAACGCCTGACCGGCGCGAACCGGTCAGGCGTTTTCGCTTGGGCGCGTGGCCGGCGGCTTACTTGCCGACGCCGGATTTCGCGATCTGCTGTTCGACGTACTGCGCGAACAGCGCATGCAGGCGCGTGGTCGGGTGGACCGTGTCGGCGAACATGTAGGTCTGGTCCGCGTTCGCGACCGTGTAGGTCTGCGGCGAGCAGAACAGCGACGAGCCGAACGCGGTCGCGTTCGCGACGCCGTACTGCGTCGCGGCCTGGACCATCGCCTTCAGGTTGCAGGCCGTATCGGTGTTCTTCACGCTGAAGCCGTTCGCCTGGTAGTTGGCCGCGATGCCGTCCTGCCACGTGAACGAATCGACCACCGCGACCTTCGTGGTGTCGACCTTCAGCGCGGCCAGCGTGCCGGCCAGCGTCTGGTTGAAGAGGCCCGACAGTTGCGTGAACGCGGCCTGCGTGCCGCCCTGCAGCGCGAGCGGCGTGCTGCCGATGTCCGGCACGTTCGCGACGAACACGTGCTTGGCGCCTGCCGCGACGATCTGCTGGACGATTCCGCCGAGCTGCTGCGCGGCCAGGCCGATCGCCTGCGCCGCCGCGAGCTGCGCGGCCGGCGTATTGCCTTGCGCCTGCGCGACCTGGGCCTGGTAGAAGATGTCGTTCGCGCCGCCGTTGATCAGCACGATCTGGCCGGCGTTGAAGCTGCCGTGCTGCGTCAGGTACTGCTTGACCTGATCGGCGATCGGCGTGGTGGTCGCCTGCGCGTAGTCGGGGTTCGGCACGCTCGCGTCCGCATGGCCGATGCCCGGCTGCAGCGTCACGCGCGAGCCGCCCTGCGCGTAGCCGAGGCCGCCGGTGGCCTGCAGCGGGATGCCGAAGCCGCCCTGGTTGGCGGGCTGCAGCGTGTCGCCGTAGTACTGCGCGACGTTCTGCGTCCACACCTGGCCCGGGTTGGTCGTGAAGCGGCCGCCGCCGAAGCCGAGCTTGATTTGCGAGTAGGTGCCGACGTCGGACAGGCTGTCGCCGAACGACACGATTTGCATCTTCACGCCCGACGGCGGCGTGGTCGACGCGCTGCTGCCGTTGTTGTCGTCGCCGCCGCCGCATGCGGCGAGCAGCGCGAGCGCGGCGCCGGCGATCGCGACCTGCGCGGTGCGCAGCATGCGCCCACGCGTGCGGGAAAGTGCGTGTTGTTGTGTCTGCATCGTTCTATCTCCTCGTAGATATGGCCCTGATGTGTTTCTCATCTGCCGCGTGCCTGCTCGGTTCCGGGCTGCGCGGCGGCCGTTGGCTGAAACGGTTTATCGGTCGTGCGCAGCCGCCGGCGGCACGGTGCGCGGATCCTGGTTCGCGGCCTCGGCAATCTGCGCATGATAAGCGCTCGCCCATTCGGGCGGGCCGAAAATCGCGCGCAGCTTGTTGCGCCATCCGCCGACGCGCCACGCGTCGGACGCCATCGCCACCCACTCGTGGAACGTCGCGACGAGCGGGTTGTTCGAGCCGAGCCGCTCGACGATTCCGTACTGCGGCGGATCGTCGGGCGTTTCGTCGACATAGCTGCCGAACAGGCGATCCCAGATCACCAGGACGCCTGCGTAATTGCGGTCGATGTAGCGCGCGTTGCGCGCATGGTGCGCGCGGTGGATCGACGGCGTGTTCAGCACGTATTCGAGCCAGCCGAGCTTGCCGATCGCCTGCGTGTGCACGAAGAACTGGAACGCGAGGTTGATCAGCACGATGCCGACGACCTGTTGCGGCGGAAAGCCGGCGAACGCGAGCGGCAGCCAGAACAGCCACATGCCCGAGACCGGGTACATCAGGCTCTGGCGGAACGCGGTCGAGAAATTCATCCGCTCGGACGAGTGGTGCACGACGTGCGCGGCCCACAGCCAGCGCACGCGATGACTCGCGCGATGGAACACGTAGTAGAGGAAGTCCTGCGCGACGAACAGCACCGCGAACGACAGCCAGCCGTCGTGCCACGTGTAAAGACGATAGTGCCGGTAGCAGTACGCATAGACGGGAATCACGAACAGCCATGCGAGCTTGTCGGCGCCCTGGTGCATCAGCGCGAGCGCCGCGTTGCACAGCGTGTCGCGCCACGCATAGATGCGGTCGTGCGCACGGGTGCGGGCGAGGTGCCAGGCCTCCCACGCGATGCAGAGCAGGAAGACGGGCGCCAGCGCGAGCAGAAGCAATTCGACGTCGAATCGCATGGGCGAGTGTCTCCTTCGTTCCCCTGCAAGCCATGAGGCCGGGCGTGTGGCCCGTTGTAGATATCGGTCAGGCCAACAGCCTACGCAATCGCCACGCGCTAGGCGAGGGGGCAGCGTAGAGGGTTCCCTCTGAGGACAGGGTTTCTACGGAATCCGTACTGCACGGGGCCGGGCGGTGCGGCCCCGTTTTGCGGGCATGGCGTGCGCACAGCGCGTTGCACGAGGGTGGCGGCGGCGTTTCAAACCGCGCAGCGCGAAATTTCGCGGGCGACGCGGAGCAGCGGGAGCGCGGGCCGCGTTGTCACGACGGCCCGATGCGCGGTGCGCGGAGCGTCAGTGCGCGCCCGCGTAGATCCACTCGAGCAGCGTGTCGTGCGCGGCGCGTGCGCCTTCCGCGCGATCGTCGTTGATGAAGCTGACGACGACGTAGCTCTGGCCGTCCGCGCCGGCGACGTAGCCGGCGATCGCGCGCACGTCGCGCAGCGTGCCGGTCTTGATGTGCGCGTTGCCGAGCACGCCGGCGTTGGTGAGGCGGTTCTTCATCGTGCCGTCGATGCCGGCGATCGGCAGCGAATCGACGAACGCCTGCGCGACGGGGCTCGCGTTCGCGGCCTGCAGCAGCGCGGCGAGCGACAGCGCGCTCACGTGCTCTTCGCGCGACAGCCCCGAGCCGTTCTCGAGCACGAGATCGGGCATCGCGATGCCGTTCTTCTGCAGGAACGCCTGGATCGCGCGGCTCGACTGCTCGGGCGTCGCGGGCGGCTTGCCGCTGACCGCGCCGATCGTCAGGAACAGGTTGCGCGCCATCACGTTGTTGCTGAACTTGTTGATGTCGTAGACGATGCTGCCGAGCACCGGGCTGTGATGCACGGCGAGCGGCCGCGCGGTGGTCGGCACCTTGCCTTCGCTCACGGGCCCCGCGATCGTGCCGCCGTCCTGCTGCCACAGCGCGAGGAAGCCGCGTGCGAAGAACGTCGTGTGATCGAGGATCGCGAGGTTGGTCGTGTGCGCGCCGCAGCGCAGCGGGTAGTCGCCGGCGAACGACGCGGTCATGATCCCGCCGCCGGCGGTCAGCGTCGGGCGCGCGGCCGCGGCGGCCGCGCTGCACGAGCCCGAGCCTTCGACGAGCTGGTTGTCGATCGACAGGTCCGCGAGCGGCGGCAGCACGTCGACGGCGACCTTGCCGTCGTCGCCCGGCGTGACTGTGAACGACACGGCCTTGAATGCGTACAGCAGCGGATCGGGGCCGACGTTGTACGGCGCGCTTGCATCGTCGTCGAATGACGGCAGGTCGCGCGTCGACGCCGCGAAATAGCTCTTGTCGAGCACGAGGCCGCCGGCCACGCGCTTGACGCCGGCCTTGCGCAGCTTGTCGACGAGGTCGATCAACTCTTCGGGCACGAGCTTCGGATCGCCGGTGCCCTTGATGTACAGGTTGCCCTGCAGCGTGCCGTCGGGGTCGATCGTGCCGTCCGTGTACGCGGTCGTGCGCCAGCGGTAGTCGGGGCCGAGGATCGACAGGCCCGAGAAGGTCGTCACGAGCTTCATCGTCGAGGCCGGCAGCATTGGCCGGCTCGCATTCCACGCGATCAGCGGTTGCGGATCGCCGACGCGCTCGACCACGACGCTCATCGCCGATGCCGGCACCTTCGCGCGCTGCAGCGCGACGAGCACCGATGCCGGCAGGCCGGCCGCGCGCGCGGCCGGCGACACGACGGCGCTCTTGCGCGCTTCCTTGTGGGATTTCTTGCGGGCCTGCGCGGGCGGCGCGAACGCGAGCGCGGTGCAGGTGGCGACGACGGCGGCCGCCCGCAGGCAGACGCGGGCGCGAGGGGCGAACCGGGCGGAAAGATCGGAAATCGGCATGGGCGAATACGGGAAAAGCGGGGGCTCGGGCAGGGCGCGCGGGGCGCCGAAGCGCACATTGTAGAGACAAGTCGCGGCACGCCCCTTGCAATCCGCCTTACTGTTGCATTGCAGGGTGCCGCGCACGCGATTCGCGGCGCTACAATGGTCGCCGTGTTTGACTCGCCCCATGGATGCGTGGCCCGATGCGGATTCTGCTTGTCGAAGATGATCGAATGATTGCCGAAGGCGTGCGCAAGGCGCTGCGCTCGGACGGCTTTGCGGTCGACTGGGTGCAGGACGGCGACGCCGCGCTGACGGCGCTCGGCGGCGAGACGTACGATCTGCTGCTGCTCGATCTCGGGCTGCCGAAGCGCGACGGCATCGACGTGCTGCGCACGCTGCGCGGGCGCGGGCTGGCGCTGCCGGTGCTGATCGTCACCGCGCGCGACGCGGTCGCCGATCGCGTGAAGGGGCTCGACGCGGGCGCCGACGACTACCTCGTCAAGCCGTTCGATCTCGACGAGCTCGGCGCGCGGATGCGCGCGCTGATCCGCCGCCAGGCCGGGCGCAGCGAGTCGCTGATCCGCCACGGTGCGCTGACGCTCGATCCGGCCGCGCACCAGGTGACGCTCGACGGCGCGCCCGTCGCGCTGTCCGCGCGCGAGTTCGCGCTGCTCGAGGCGCTGCTCGCGCGGCCGGGCGCGGTGCTGTCGAAGAGTCAGCTCGAGGAGAAGATGTACGGCTGGGGCGAGGAGATCGGCAGCAACACGGTCGAGGTCTACATCCACGCGCTGCGCAAGAAGCTCGGCTCGGACCTGATCCGCAACGTGCGCGGGCTCGGCTACATGGTCGTCAAGGAAAGCTGACGCGTGCGGTCGATTCGTCATCAATTGCTGATCTGGCTGCTCGCGATCGTGGTCGCGGGCGTGGGCATGGCGGGCTGGCTCATCTACCGGCAGGCGCTCGCCGAGGCGAACGAACTGTTCGACTACCAGCTGCAGGAAATCGCCGCGGCGCTGCCGTCCGAGCCGTTTTCGCAGGTGTTCGGCTCGCGCACCAACGGCGACGAAGGCATCGTGATCCAGATCTGGAACCGCAACGGCGTGCTGATGTACTTCTCGCATCCGCGCGCGCCGATCGCGCCGCGCGCGGAGCTCGGCTTCTCGACCGAGCGCACCGATCGCGGCGAATGGCGCGTGTACGGCGCGATCGTCGGCGACAACGTCGTGCAGCTCGCGCAGCCGCTGTCGGTGCGCAACCGGCTCGCGGCGAACGTCGCGCTGCGCACGCTGTGGCCGCTGATCGTGCTGCTGCCGTTCCTCGGCGCGGCCGTGTGGGGGATCGTCGGGCGCGGGCTCGCGCCGCTCGGCCGCGTGACGCGCGCGGTCGAGGCGCGCCGGCCGGAAGCGCTCGATCCGCTGCCCGACGGCCGGCTGCCGCTCGAGGTGCAGCCGCTCGTGCGGGCGCTGAACGGGCTGCTCGCGCGATTGTCGTCGGCGCTCGACACGCAGAAGGCGTTCGTCGCCGACGCCGCGCACGAATTGCGCACGCCGCTCGCGGCCGTGCAGATCCAGGCGCAGCTCGTCGCGCGCGCGAAGGACGATGCATCGCGCCGCGAGGCGATCGCGGATCTCCAGGACGGCGTGTCGCGCGCGACGCGCCTCACCGAGCAACTGCTCGCGCTCGCCCGCGCCGAGCCGGACGGTGCGACGATGCGCGAACCGGTCGACCTGCAGGCGCTGCTCGCCGAATGCGTGGCCGCGCATGCGCCGCTCGCGCAGCGGCACGACATCGATCTCGGCTTCGAGGAAACGCGCGCGGCGAGCGTCGTCGCGGACGTCGGCGCGCTGCGCGTGATGTTCGGCAACCTGCTCGACAACGCGGTGAAGTACACGCCGGACGGCGGCCGCATCGACGTGTCGCTGACGCGCGACGCGGCCGGCCGCGCGTGCGTGCAGATCGCCGACAGCGGGCCGGGCATTCCGGCCGACGAGCGCGAGCGCGTGTTCGACCGCTTCTATCGCGACAGCACGGCGCGCGCGCGCACCGACGTGTCGGGCAGCGGGCTCGGGCTCGCGATCGTCAAGCGCGTGGCCGCGCAGCAGGGCGCGACGGTGTCGCTCGGCGATGCGGCCGCGGGCGGCCTGCTCGTCAGCGTCGTGTTCCGCGATGCCGAGATGCCGGCCCAGGCGCCGCAGCCTTCCGAATCCGCCTGAAGGGACGCGGGGCCGGCCCGGCGCCGGAGGTCGCTTAAGCCCCGCTTAAGGCTGATTAAGCCTCCTTTAAGTCAGGGTCGTTACGCTGCGTCCTAACAACGAGGAGGTCCTACGATGAACACCCGATTCCTTGCACGCGGCACCGTCGCGGTCGCCGTGGCGGCCGCCCTGTCGGCAGGCTATTTCGCCGGTACCCGCCGCGCCGATCCGCAGATCATCACGCCCGCGCAGGCCGCCATGATGCCGGCCGAAGCCGCCGCCAAGACCGGCATCCCCGATTTCTCCGGGCTCGTCGAGACCTACGGCCCGGCGGTCGTGAACATCAGCGCGAAGCATGTCGTGAAGCAGGTGTCGCGGCGCGCGCCGCAGCCGCAACTGCCGATCGATCCGAGCGACCCGTTCTACCAGTTCTTCAAGCACTTCTACGGCCAGGTGCCGGGCATGGGCGGCGACGCGCAGCCGGACGACCAGCCGAGCGCGAGCCTCGGGTCGGGCTTCATCGTCAGCGCCGACGGGTACATCCTCACCAATGCGCACGTGATCGACGGCGCGAACGTCGTCACGGTCAAGCTGACCGACAAGCGCGAATACAAGGCGAAGGTCGTCGGCTCCGACAAGCAGTCCGACGTCGCCGTGCTGAAGATCGACGCGAGCGGCCTGCCGACCGTGAAGATCGGCGATCCGGCGCAGAGCAAGGTCGGCCAGTGGGTCGTCGCGATCGGCTCGCCGTACGGCTTCGACAACACGGTCACGTCGGGCATCATCAGCGCGAAGTCGCGCGCGCTGCCGGACGAGAACTACACGCCGTTCATCCAGACCGACGTGCCGGTGAACCCGGGCAACTCGGGCGGCCCGCTGTTCAACCTGCAGGGCGAGGTGATCGGCATCAACTCGATGATCTACTCGCAGACGGGCGGCTTCCAGGGCCTGTCGTTCGCGATCCCGATCAACGAGGCGATCAAGGTGAAGGACGAGCTCGTGAAGACGGGCCACGTGAGCCGCGGCCGTCTCGGCGTGGCCGTGCAGGGGCTGAACCAGACGCTCGCGAGCTCGTTCGGGCTGCCGAAGCCGGACGGTGCGCTCGTCAGCTCGGTCGACGCCAACGGTCCGGCCGCGAAGGCCGGCCTGCAGCCGGGCGACGTGATCCTGTCGGTCAACGGCTCGCCGGTCGCCGATTCGACGTCGCTGCCCGCGCAGATCGCGAACCTGAAGCCGGGTTCGAAGGCCGAGTTGCAGATCTGGCGCGACAAGTCGAAGAAGTCGATCAGCGTGACGCTCGGCGCGATGGCCGATGCGAAGCTCGCGTCGAACGACGGCGGGCCGGTCGAGCAGGGTCGTCTGGGTGTCGCGGTGCGGCCGCTGTCGCCGCAGGAGCGCAACGCCGACAACCTGTCGCACGGGCTGATCGTGCAGCAGGCCGGCGGGCCGGCCGCCAACGCGGGCATCCAGCCCGGCGACGTGATCCTCGCGGTGAACGGCCGCCCGGTCACGAGCCCCGAGCAGTTGCGCGACGCGGTGAAGGGCGCGGGCAACAGTCTTGCTCTGTTGATCCAGCGCGACAATGCACAGATCTTCGTGCCGGTCGACCTGAGCTGACCGGCCACGGCCGACGGCCGGCCCGGCCGGCCGCGGCGGGCGCCGCCGCCGCTCGATCGCGTGACGCTGCGCCCCGTATGTGTTCCGACCCCAAGGAGAGAGCCATGCAACATCTACGCAACGTGTCCCGATTTGCCGTCGCCGCGGCGCTGACCGCCGGCCTCGCGGCCGGTGCGACCGGCGCGTACGCGCAGTCGGACGGTCTGCCCGCCGCGAGCCAGCAAGGCGATATCAGCTATGTGTCGGGCGGTATCGGCAAGGACCAGTCGACGGCATTCCAGAGTAACGAGGCGTCATGGCCGCTGGCGCTGCGCTTCACCGGCAAGGGCGGCGAGTTCCTGGCCGACGTCCATGTCCGGATCGTCGACGGCAAGGGCACCGAGGTGCTGGCGACCGACGCGCGCGGGCCGTACATGCTGGTGAAGCTGCCGCCGGGGCGCTATACGGTGCATGCGTCGTACCAGGGCAGCGACGAATCGCGCGCCGTCACGGTCGGCGCGAAGGGCGGCGCGAAAGCCGCGTTCCAGTGGAGTGCGCAGTAGCCGCCCGCGCGCGGCCCGGGCCCGGGACGCGCAATCGGACGAAGTTTCGCCCATAATGAAAGCCACGGCATGCGTGCCGTGGCTTTTTCGTTTCCTGCCCGGCCTGGCGGCCGCCCGAAGGAGAAACGATGTCCGATGCAGCCGACCCCCGACTCGAAATCGTGCCGAACCGTCATCGCGTGCGCGTGATCCATCGCGGCATCACCTATGCCGATTCGCACGGCGCGCTGACCGTGCGTGAAGCGGGGCTCCCGGACATCCACTACCTGCCGCGCAGCGACGTCAACATGCGCCGGCTCGTGAAATCGGGCGTCACGACCGCCTGCCCGTTCAGGGGGCAGGCCGTGCATTTCGACTTGCAGACGGAAGACGGCGTGATCGAGAACGCCGCATGGAGTTACGAAGAACCGAAGGAGGCGGCCGCCGTGCTCGCGCACTACGTCGCCTTCGATGTCGCACGGGTCGACAGTCTCGTCGAGACGTCCTGATGCGGCGCGCGTTCATCGGGGAGGCGTCATGGAATTGAACGACACGTTACGCGTACCGCTCGCGCCGCCTGTCGTGCGGGAAGCGCTGGAGGATCTCGCGCTGCTGCGTGCGAGCTTCGATCATTGCGAATCGTTCGTGAAACTCGCGCACGGCGAGTTCGCGCTGACGATCACGGTGCCGCTGGGCCCGCTGCGCGCCCGCTACGACGTGCGCGCGCATGCGGCCGCCGAACAGGGCGACGCGGAAGGGCAGCCGCGCCGCGTGCTCAACTTCAAGGCGCGGGCCGACGGCCTCGGCGCGCTGCGCGGCCAGGTCGAGCTCGTGCTGATGCCGGATGACGATGCGACCGCCACGCGCATCGAGTACGTGGTCTGGGCGACGGCGAGCGGGCCGCTCGCGGAGTTGCCGGGGCGGCAGATCGACAATGCGCTGCGCGAATGGACCGACGCGTTCTTCCGCGAGTTCTGCGCGGTCGTGCAGGCGAAGCACGGCCTCGCGCCGAATCGCGCGAGCGCCGCCGCGCAGCGACGCCAGCATGTCTTTCTGCGGCCGGCATCGCTGATGGCCGCGACGAAGCGTTCGCTGCCGCCGCATCTCGGCGGTACGCTGAGCGGGCGGGCGGCGAGCGCGCTCCGGCATCGCGATTCCGGCACGGTGCCCGTGTGGGCCTGGGCGGCGATGATCGTGTTCGTCGCGCTGCTGCTTTACGCGGCACGCTGGTTCAACGGCGGCTGAGCGGTCGCCCGGTTCCGCGTCACGGCCTGCGTCGCGCCCGCACGGCGCGTATCACCGTCCCGCGTCGTTACCGGCGCCGGCGCCGCGAAATTCCCTTCGATATGCAGACGGCGACGTGCCGAGCGCGCCCGCGAAACGCTGGCGCAGCGACACGCTCGAGCCGTAGCCGGCCGCCTGCGCGATCGCGTCGATCGATTGTCCGGTGGTTTCGAGCAGATGCTGCGCGCGCGCGAGCCGCTCGGCCTGCAGCCACGCGGTGACGGTCGTGCCCGTCGCCTGGCGGAAGTGACGCGTGAACGTGCGCCGACTCATCAGCACGCGTTCGGCGAGCGAATCGACGCTATGCGCGGCGTCGAGATGGGCGCGCACCCAATCGAGCAGGCCCGCGAGCCGCGCATCGCGCGGGTGCGCGGCGACCGGTTGCGGCACGTACTGGGCCTGGCCGCCCTGGCGGTGCGGCGGGATCACGAGGCGGCGCGCGATCCGGTTCGCGGCGTCCGAGCCGAAGCGTCGCCGCACGACGTGCAGGCAGCAGTCGAGGCCTGCCGCCGTGCCGGCCGACGTCATCAGATTGCCGTCGCCTACGTACAGCACGTCGGGATCGAGTCGCACGCGCGGAAAGCGCTGCGCGAAATCGTCGGCCCACGCCCAGTGCGTGGTGGCCGGGCGGCCGTCGAGCAGCCCCGCCGCGGCGAGCACGTACGCGCCGAGGCACAGGCCGACGAGCTCGGCGCCGCGCGCGGCGACCGCGCGCACCGCATCGAGCAGCGCGTCGGGCGGCGTTTCGTCCGGGTCGCGCCACGAAGGCACGATGACGATGTCCGCATCGTCGAGCGCGTCGAGCCCGTACGGCGCGGTGATCGTGAAGCCGCCCGTGGTCGCGAGCGGGCCGCGCTCGGCCGAGCAGACGCGGAATTCGAACACGGGCGACACGGCCGCGTCGCGTTCCTTGCCGAACACGACCGATGGCACCGACAGATGGAACGGGCTGATGCCGTCGTACGCGATCACGGCGACGACGGTCGGAGCGGACGGGGACGAGGCGACGGCGGGCATGGCGGACTCCGGAACGGCGATGGCCCGATTTTATCGAAGAATGGCTATCGGGCCACTATCGACGCACGCCATGCGGCCCGACAATGCATCGCATCGCACTGCTGGCCGCCCCGCTCCGGGGCGGGGCAGCGCCTCCCGACCAGGAGCTCGCCATGTCGAATGCCGCCTCGCATTCCGCTTCCCGTCCCGCCCACCGCCGCGCGCTGATCGTGATCGACGTGCAGAACGAATACGTGACGGGCAACCTGCCGATCGAATATCCGCCGCTCGACGTGTCGCTCGCGAACATCGGCCGTGCGATCGACGCCGCGCACACGGCCGGCGTGCCGGTGATCGTGGTGCAGCACGTCGCGCCGGCGGGCGCGCCGATTTTCGCGCCCGGCAGCGACGGCGTCGCGCTGCACGCGGTGGTCGCGAGCCGGCCGTACGCGCATCGGATCGAGAAGGCGCAGGCAAGCTCGTTCGCCGGCACCGATCTCGCCGCGTGGCTCGACGCGCACGGGATCGACACGCTCGCGGTGGCCGGCTACATGACGCACAACTGCAATGCGTCGACGGTCTATCACGCGGCGCATGCGGGGCTGAAGGTCGAGTACCTGGACGACGCGACGGGCACGCTGCCCTACGAGAACGAAGCGGGCGCGGTGAGCGCCGAAGAGATTCACCGCGCGTACGGGGTGGTGTTCCAGTCGAATTTCGCGGCGGTGATGTCGACCGACGCGTGGATCGCGGGACTGGCCGGCGCGCCGATGCCGGCGCGCGATTCGGTGGCCGCGTCGAACCGGCGGGCCCGCGCGCGGCGCGCGAAGGCGGCCTGACCCCGCGCGTCGACGGGGCGTGCGACGCGCCGCGCGGTCAGTCGCCGTCCTTCAGCATCGCCGGGCTGTAGCGCAGCATGTCGAAGCAGCCGTCGACGAGCTTTTCCGCATGCTGCTCGGCGTCGATCTCGTCGGGCAGCATCAGCATGTCGCGCACGAAGCCGCTGACGAGCGTGTGCAGCATCAGCGTCGCGCGCCACGTGTCGAGCCGCTCGGGCAGCAGCTTGAGCCCCACGGCCACCGCGAGATCGGCGTCGATCATGTGCAGCGCCTCGCTCATCCCCGCGCGGTTGCGCTGGAGCAGCGGCTCCATGTCCGCGACGTATTCGCACTTCATGAACATGATGCTGAACACGCGCCGCAGCTGCGGGTCGCGCTGCACGCCGAGCAGGCACCAGATCAGGATCTGGCGCACCTTATCGAGCGGATTGCCGCCCGGCGCGTCGAGCGGCATCCGCTTCAGTTCGTCGATCGGCAGGAGCACGCGGTTGAACATCGCATCGAACAGTTCGCTCTTGTTCGCGAAATGCCAGTAGATCGCGCCGCGCGTCACGCCGGCGTGCTGGGCGATGTCCGCGAGCGACGTGTGCGACACGCCTTTCTCGAAGAACACGTGTTCGGCGGCGTCGAGAATGCGATTGCGCGTCTCGAGCGCCTCCTCCTTGGTACGTCTGACCATGTGCAGGCCTGATTGGATCGATCGTCGGTGAATAGAGGGTCGCCACCCCTCGTCGCCGTCATGCAGACGGGCTATGCTTGCTTCCGGTAACAATTCGTAAGACTGGACAGCCGGCGGCGTACAAACGGGCTTTTTACATACATTCGTGAATGTATATACAATACCACCCTACGATCGAATGACCCAAGTGGCAATCAGTTAATATCCCACTCTGCTGATTCCCGCCCTAGTACTTGTCCGCAGTTCGCGGCGTCCCGTCGGCACGGAGGTCTCGTGCCGACTTGCTGTATCCAGCAGTCTCTAGCAGTCCAGTAATTCAGGTGTTCGATCAGCGCCGCGAGGCGCATCCGTGTTGCGCTCCGCTCGGGCGCGGCACTTATTCCATTGGTTATACACAGAGGTCGCTCCATGCGCGTCGAACGGGTTCCATACCGCTTAATCACTGTCGCGACGGCCGCCGTTTTCCTGGCCGCGTGCGGGAAAAAAGAATCGGCACCGCCGCCGCAAACGCCGGAAGTCGGCGTCGTCACCGTCCAGCCGCAAGCCGTACCGGTCTTCACCGACCTGCCGGGCCGCACCAGTGCATTCCTCGTCGCGCAGGTCCGCGCGCGGGTCGACGGCATCGTGCTGCGCCGCGAATTCACCGAAGGCACCGACGTCAAGGCCGGTCAGCGTCTCTACAAGATCGATCCGGCGCCGTACATCGCCGCGCTGAACAGCGCGAAGGCGACGCTCGCGAAGGCGCAGGCGAACCTCGTCACGCAGAACGCGCTGGTCGCGCGCTACAAGGTGCTGGTCGCCGCGAACGCGGTCAGCAAGCAAGACTACGACAACGCGGTCGCCACGCAAGGCCAGGCCGCTGCGGACGTCGCGGCCGGCAAGGCGGCGGTCGACACCGCGCAGATCAACCTCGGCTATACGGACGTCGTGTCGCCGATCAGCGGCCGCGTCGGCATCTCGCAGGTGACGCCGGGCGCATACGTGCAGGCGAGCCAGGCGACGCTGATGTCGACGGTGCAGCAGCTCGATCCGGTGTACGTCGACCTCACGCAGTCGAGCCTCGAAGGGCTGAAGCTGCGTCAGGACGTGCAGAGCGGCCGCCTGAAGACGAGCGGCCCGGGCGCGGCGAAGGTGTCGCTGATCCTCGAAGACGGCAAGACCTATTCGGAAGCCGGCAAGCTGCAGTTCTCGGACGTGACGGTCGACCAGACCACCGGCTCGGTGACGATCCGCGCGGTGTTCCCGAACCCGGGCCGCGTGCTGCTGCCGGGGATGTTCGTGCGCGCACGGATCGAGGAAGGCGTGAACGAGAACGCGTTCCTGGTGCCGCAGATCGGCGTCACGCATGACCAGAAGGGCCAGGCGATCGCGATGGTGGTGAACGCCAGCAACAAGGTCGAGCCGCGTCCGCTGAAGACCACCGGCATGCAAGGCCCGAACTGGGTCGTCGAAGGCGGTCTGCAGGCAGGAGATCACGTGATCGTGCAAGGCGTCGACAAGGTGCGCCCGGGCGCGACCGTGAAGACGGTCCCCGCGCAGCTCGCTCCGGCGGCCGATGCCGCCTCGGGTGCTGCTGCCCCCGCCGCGCCGGCCGCCGCCGGGTCCGGCGCCGCTGCCGCTTCCGGTGCCGCCGCATCGGGCGCCGCGCCGGCGAGTGCTGCCGCTGCCTCGAGCGCGAAATAACAGGGAGCCTGTTTCATGGCAAAGTTTTTTATCGATCGCCCGATCTTCGCGTGGGTGATCGCCATCATCCTGATGCTGGCCGGGGTTGCGGCGATCTTCACGCTGCCGATCTCGCAGTATCCGACGATCGCGCCGCCATCGATCCAGATCACCGCGAACTACCCGGGCGCTTCCGCGAAGACGGTGGAAGACACGGTGACGCAGGTGATCGAGCAGCAGATGAGCGGTCTCGACAACTTCCTGTACATGTCGTCGACGAGTGACGACTCGGGCAACGCAACGATCACGCTGACCTTCGCGCCGGGCACCAACGCCGACATTGCGCAGGTCCAGGTGCAGAACAAGCTGTCGCTCGCGACGCCGGTTCTGCCGCAGGTCGTGCAGCAGCTCGGTCTGTCGGTCACGAAGTCGAGCAGCAGCTTCCTGCTGGTGCTCGCCTTCAACTCCGAAGACGGCAGCATGAACAAGTACGACCTCGCGAACTTCGTGGCGTCGCACGTGAAGGATCCGATCAGCCGGCTGAACGGCGTCGGTACCGTCACGCTGTTCGGCTCGCAGTACGCGATGCGGATCTGGCTCGATCCGAACCGCCTGACCAACTACGGCCTCACGCCGGTCGACGTCAGCTCGGCGATCACCGCGCAGAACGTGCAGATCGCGGGCGGCCAGATCGGCGGCACGCCGGCCAAGCCCGGCACCGTGCTGCAGGCGACGATCACCGAATCGACGCTGCTGCAGACGCCCGAGCAGTTCGGCAACATCCTGCTGAAGGTCAACCAGGACGGCTCGCAGGTTCGCCTGAAGGACGTCGCGCAGATCGGCCTCGGCGGCGAAAACTACAACTTCGACACGAAGTACAACGGTCAGCCGACCGCGGCACTCGGTATCCAGCTCGCGACCAACGCGAACGCGCTCGCGACCGCGAAGGCCGTGCGCGCGAAGATCGACGAGCTCGCACCGTTCTTCCCGCACGGCCTCGTCGTCAAGTATCCGTACGACACGACGCCGTTCGTGAAGCTGTCGATCGAGGAAGTGGTCAAGACGCTGCTCGAAGGTATCGTGCTCGTGTTCCTCGTGATGTATCTGTTCCTGCAGAACCTGCGGGCGACGATCATCCCGACGATCGCGGTGCCGGTCGTGCTGCTCGGTACGTTCGCGATCATGTCGATGGTCGGCTTCTCGATCAACACGCTGTCGATGTTCGGCCTCGTGCTCGCGATCGGCCTGCTGGTCGACGATGCGATCGTGGTGGTCGAGAACGTCGAGCGCGTGATGGCCGAAGAAGGGCTGTCGCCGAAGGAGGCGACCCGCAAGGCGATGGGCCAGATCACCGGCGCACTCGTCGGCGTGGCGCTCGTGCTGTCGGCGGTGTTCGTGCCGGTCGCGTTTTCCGGCGGGTCGGTCGGCGCGATCTATCGTCAGTTCTCGCTGACGATCGTGTCGGCGATGGTGCTGTCGGTGCTGGTCGCGTTGATTCTGACGCCGGCACTGTGCGCGACGATCCTCAAGCCGATCCCGCAAGGGCATCACGAGGAGAAGAAGGGCTTCTTCGGCTGGTTCAACCGCACGTTCAACACCAGCCGCGACAAGTACCACGTCGGCGTGCACCACGTGATCAAGCGCTCGGGCCGCTGGCTCATCATCTATCTGGTCGTGATCGTCGCGGTCGGGCTGCTGTTCGTGCGCCTGCCGAAGTCGTTCCTGCCCGATGAAGACCAGGGCCTGATGTTCGTGATCGTGCAGACGCCGTCGGGTTCGACGCAGGAAACGACCGCGAAGACGCTCGCGAACATTTCCGACTACCTGCTGAAGGACGAGAAGGAAATCGTCGAATCGGCGTTCACGGTCAACGGCTTCAGCTTCGCGGGCCGCGGCCAGAACTCCGGTCTCGTGTTCGTCCGCTTGAAGGACTATTCGCAGCGTCAGCATGCGAACCAGAAGGTGCAGGCGCTGATCGGCCGGATGTTCGGGCGTTACGGGAGCTACAAGGACGCGCTCGTGATTCCGTTCAACCCGCCGTCGATTCCGGAACTCGGTACCGCTGCCGGCTTCGACTTCGAGCTGACGGACAACGCCGGTCTCGGCCACGACGCGCTGATGGCCGCGCGTAACCAGCTGCTCGGGATGGCTTCGAAGGATCCGACGCTGCAGGGTGTCCGTCCGAACGGCCTGAACGACACGCCGCAGTACAAGGTCGACATCGACCGCGAGAAGGCGAATGCGCTGGGCGTGACGGCGGATGCGATCGACCAGACGTTCTCGATCGCGTGGGCGTCGAAGTACGTGAACAACTTCCTCGACACCGACGGCCGGATCAAGAAGGTGTACGTGCAGGCCGACGCGCCGTTCCGGATGACGCCGGAAGACATGAACATCTGGTACGTGCGCAACGGGTCGGGCGGGATGGTGCCGTTCAGCGCGTTCGCGACCGGTCACTGGACGTACGGTTCGCCGAAGCTCGAGCGCTACAACGGCGTGTCGGCGATGGAAATCCAGGGCCAGGCCGCACCGGGCAAGTCGACCGGTCAGGCGATGGCCGCGATGGAAACGCTCGCGAAGAAGCTGCCGGTCGGTATCGGCTATTCGTGGACGGGCCTGTCGTTCCAGGAAATCCAGTCCGGTTCGCAGGCGCCGATCCTGTACGCGATCTCGATTCTCGTCGTGTTCCTGTGTCTCGCGGCGCTGTATGAAAGCTGGTCGATTCCGTTCTCGGTGATCATGGTCGTGCCGCTCGGCGTGATCGGTGCGCTGCTCGCGGCCACGATGCGCGGCCTCGAGAACGACGTGTTCTTCCAGGTCGGCCTGCTGACCACCGTGGGCTTGTCCGCGAAGAACGCGATCCTGATCGTCGAGTTCGCGCGCGAACTGCAGCAGACGGAGAAGATGGGGCCGATCGAGGCCGCGCTGGAAGCGGCGCGCCTGCGGCTGCGTCCAATCCTGATGACGTCGCTCGCGTTCATTCTCGGCGTGATGCCGCTCGCGATCAGCAACGGCGCGGGTTCGGCCAGCCAGCACGCGATCGGTACGGGCGTGATCGGCGGGATGATCACGGCGACGTTCCTCGCGATCTTCATGATCCCGATGTTCTTCGTGAAGATCCGTGCGATCTTCAGCGGCGAGAAGGAAGATGCCGACGAGGCGCTGCGCCTGGCTCAGGAGCACTCGCACCACGAAGAGAAGCCGGGCAACGGCGACCAAGGCAACAAGGGACAGTGATGATGCAAAAACACGCTTTGACTGCAATCGCAGTCGCGCTCTTTGCCGCGGGCTGCACGATGGCGCCGCATTACACGCGGCCCGACGCGCCCGTCGCGCAGGCGTACCCGGCCGGCGGCGTCTACGCGACGCAGCCGGGCGCGGCCGGCGCGCGCAGCGCGAACGGCCAGGCGGCGACTGCCATCGGCTGGCGCGAGTTCTTCGTCGATCCGCGCCTGCAGCGGCTGATCGAGATCGCGCTGAAAAACAACCGCGACCTGCGCGTGTCGGTGCTGAACGTCGAGGCCGCGCGTGCGCAGTACCAGATCACGCGTGCGGGGCTGTTCCCGACGCTCGACGGGACGGGCACGGGCAGCATCCAGCGCGTGCCGCAGGGTCTTTCGCAGACCGGTGCGCCGTACATCTCGCGCGCCTACAACGTCGGATTGTCGGCGTCGTGGGAGCTCGATCTGTTCGGCCGCGTGCAGAGCCTGAAGGACCAGGCGCTCGCGCAGTACCTGTCGACGTCGTACGCACGGCAGGCGTCGGAGATCTCGCTGGTGTCGCAGGTGGCCGATCAGTACCTGACGCTGCTGTCGACCGATGACCTGCTGAAGGTCACGGAGGACACGCTGAAGACCGCGCAGGCGTCGTACGACCTGACCAAGCTGCAATTCGACAACGGCACGGGCTCCGAGCTCGAGCTGCGTCAGGCGCAGACGGTAGTCGAGACGG
Source organism: Burkholderia sola (assembly GCF_905400185.1). Classification (NCBI taxonomy): domain Bacteria; kingdom Pseudomonadati; phylum Pseudomonadota; class Betaproteobacteria; order Burkholderiales; family Burkholderiaceae; genus Burkholderia; species Burkholderia sola. Next base: position 2,943,566 of record NZ_FR989675.1, on the reverse strand, counting down.
CGCTCGCGAACCAGCAGGCGCAGGCACGTGCGCGCGCACAGGCGCTGAACGCGCTGGTGCTGCTGATCGGCGAGCCGCTGCCGGACGATCTGCCGGCGGGCATGCCGCTCGACGCGCAGAACCTGCTGACGGACGTGCCGGCCGGGTTGCCGTCGGATCTGCTGACGCGTCGTCCGGACGTGATGCAGGCCGAGCAGACGCTGCTGGCCGCGAACGCGAACATCGGCGCGGCGCGCGCGGCGTTCTTCCCGAAGATCTCGCTGACGGGCGCGTTCGGCACCGGCAGCCCGACGCTGGGCGGCCTGTTCAAGGCCGGCACGGCGGCGTGGTCGTTCGCGCCGCAGATCACGATGCCGATCTTCGAAGGCGGTCAGAACATCGCGAACCTGAATCTCGCGCATGTGCAGAAGCGCATCGAGATCGCGAACTACGAGAAGGCGATCCAGTCGGCGTTCCGCGAAGTGTCGGACGGGCTTGCCGCACGCGGCACGTACGATCAGCAGATCGCGGCATTGGAGCGCAACGAGCACGCGCAGCAGCGTCGCTTCGACCTGTCGGACCTGCGTTACAAGAACGGTGTGGACAGCTATCTGTCGGTGCTGACCGCGCAGACGGATCTGTACTCCGCGCAGCAGTCGCTGATCAGCGCGCGCCTGGCGCGCTGGACGAACCTGGTCGATCTGTACCGCGCACTCGGCGGTGGGTGGATCCAGCGCGCCGGCGAAGCGCCGCGCGCACCGGATGCACCGGTCGACTACGACAAGGCGGCGGCTCCGGCGCCTGCGTCGGCGACGAACGGGTAACATGCGGTAATCCTGCCTGCGTGCGGTCGCTTCGCGCGCAGGCAGGACGTTGTTAGTCCTGTCGCAAGCTGGCCGTTACGAACGATGCGAAGCGTAACGAAGGAAACGTAAGGCTCGTCCATGATTGTTGGTCCTTAAGTGCGCGGTAACCTCGCGTGGGAGTGCTGCGGCGATCCACGCGGGACACGCGTCTACATCTGCAGCGGGCGCGAAATCCAGGGGCCGGGCGCCGTCGAGCACGACGCATACGGACTAACCGTGCAGATTCTCGTTTCGCCCAATCGATGATCATCCCTCTCCGGTAGCCTGTCGCCCGGCCGCCAAATCCCCGCTCATTTCGCCCAACTCAGGCTCATTTGCTGTTGGACGGTCTTTATAACGATTAGTTATACGAAATTCGAACTCGTCTGATTGGTTCTTTTTTCTCGTCCGTGCAAATTGTGCATGGAGCATTTCTCACCCATTGTCGAGAAAGGAAATCCGGATGAAGAGCGAGCAGACTGCACCGCCCGATCTTTTTGCCACCATCGGCGCGCTCACTGAGCGCGGTGGGCGGGTAACCGAGGCTACGAGCGGCCTCACAGTCGCCGGGCTTGTCGTTGCCCGTGTTGGCGATGTCGTCACTTACGAGGATGGCAGCGAGGCCGTCATCGTGGATGGTGCAGGCGAATATGCGATTTGCAGCGACAAGCCGTTTGCGCTGGTGGGTAGCAGGTTGAGCAACGGCGATCGTATCGTCGAAACGCTTCAGCGGTTGTCGGGAATTCACGTACCGGTTGGCGAAACGGCCGGAGGGTTGTTTAACGAGGATTATGCGCCGCCGCCTGCACTGCCGCGATACAGGTTGGCTGTACGAGGAGCCACGACCGCGCGAGGCGGTGCATTGCGCGAAGCTACCGGCACGTGGGACACCGGCGTTGGGCTTGGCAAGGCTGGCGTCGTGGGTGATCAAATTCACTACGCAGACGGTTCGACCGCGCGAATCATAAGCGGTCTTGGGCTGGTGGATAACGGAGACTTCCAGCCGCTGGCTTTCGTCGGTAGCGAACTGGATAACGGCGACGTCATTACCGATAGCCCTGAGCGTGATGGTCTGGTATCCGCTAACGCCTTCACCGTGGCGAAGCGTCCAACCGTTGTGCATCGAGGCGAGACCTCATGATTCGTTATTTCCTTGCCAAAGGGGATCAGGGCGGCAGCGCCACGATTACAGAAGGATTGGAGGACGTAACCTGTTCCAATCCACCGCCGCGCGTGCAAATCGCAACGCTGTACATGAAGACGTACTGCACGGCATGCAAGCAGGAAGGGTTTGTCGCCCCGGTGGGTCCACGCTGGCCGGGCACAGGGCCAAACGGCAAGCCGTGGGCGTTGAGTGGTGATATCAACGTCTGCGATTGCAAGCCGCCACCGGTTTTCTATGCCGAGCGCGGCATGAAGATGACCTTTGCCGCAGACGAGGTGGCGCGGTTGACGGGCAAGCATGGCTTAGGCGTCGCCCCTGTAAGAAGAGGCACGGCAGTCCACGATCAGCAGTTCGTTATTCGCAACAAGAAGTCCAGGAAACCTGTTGTTGGCGCGCGGTATTGGATCACAAATTGCCGTGGCGACGTGCTGGCTTCAGGGATTACCGATGCGCAGGGGCATACTGTGCGAGTGATCACGCCGGAGGCCGAATCGGTAAAGCTCGAGGTCATCGGAGAAATAGAATGAGTGACGGCGATCGTGTGGAGATTGCAGAGGCGATGACGGACACGAAAGAAGGTTCGTTGATCGAGGCATTGATATCGAACGGGCCACCCATCTGCCCAAACATGACTGATGCGGAATTTCGCCGTATGGTTCTAACGTTACGCGATAGAGCCGTACAAATGATTGATGTACGGCTCGTAGACTTGCGCAAGTGGGGGGCGGTCGAACGTCAGCGCGTCGCAACGTGGTTTGGCTCAAGCGATGAAACGATTCGGCAACGTCTGACAGTCGGCCTCGCACGAGTCAGTCGGGTGATGCGCGATCTCAAGCCTGGAAATTTTGTTCGCCAATCAGAGGAGCTTGATCGATATCTTGGTTGTACGCCGAATAACAAGGACCCTGATGGTGCCGTCGCGCATGTTTGCACCCCGGACACCGCTACACATACTATTTGTATCCACGAGAATTTTTGTGGGATGCGCCCCATATCCAGTGCAAAGGACTCGATGTTGTCGACACTGATTCATGAGTGCACTCATTTTGCCGACACTTTTGGCGCTCAGGATCATCAATATTTCATGCGCGAGTGCTTGGTATTGGCTCGGACGCGCCCCGATCTCGCAATCGATAATGCGGATAGCATTGCCGGGTATGTTATCTATGAGGATTAGAGGCGGTGTGGCAGCGCGATCCTGGTTGAATCTGATTGGGTCCAACGGAAAATTGATATGGGCATGTATCGCACTCGCATTTTTCTCGGCAGGGACATTCGCCTGCTCCCCAGTCCATACGCTTGATGTTTCGTTTGAAAGAGATTCTGCCAAGGTGTCCGGCGATGAGCTCACAAGGGTGGCCAATTGGGCGATAGACCTTCAACTCAAATATCCCAATCTCGATCGTACGTCTGTCGGTGGCCTTGCCGAAGCTGACGAAAGACAGCCGCACGTGCTGGCTCAACAACGCGCGGAAAGTATCAAGGGGCTTCTAGTCACATTGGGGCTTGGTCGAGCACCTATCGACGTCGACGCCAGGCTTTATAAGTCGCATCATTTGAGCGGTGTGCCGGATAATGGCCGACGAGTAGAAATCGACTTCCTTCCCGGTTGCCCGCATGAATGTCCTTGCCAAGTGAAATGAGGCATTGGCCGCGAGCCGCCGCGCAGTGCTGCACATTTTGATGGTGTGCAGCAACCCCTTGCGCACCATGCGGTAAGCGCCGGCCGCCACAAGCCGACGCGTGCTTGGTGTCCGTCATCGCACACCGCACTTCGCACGATCGCTCCGTGCGTCCCCGCCTTTCGCCGTCCCCGCAAAGCAAAACGCCACGGCATGCCGTGGCGTTTTTCGTTACCGCTTCTCCGCGCGGACGCTCGCCGCGAGGCGATCAGTGATGCACGTCAGCGGGCCGCCCGTCGAAATCGTGCCCCGCGCGCCGAATCTCGCAGCGCGCATCCTTTTCGCCTTTCACGCCGTTGAACACGATGTTCAGGATCACGGCGCTGGCCGACGCCAGCAGGATGCCGCTGTGCAGGATCGGCGCGAGCGCGGGCGGCAGCTTCGAGAAGAAGTGCGGCGACACGACCGGCACGAGGCCCATGCCGACGCTCACGGCGACGATGAACAGGTTGTGCGAGTTGTTCACGAAGTCGACCTTCGACAGCACCTTGATGCCGTTCGCGGCGACCATCCCGAACATCACGATGCCCGCGCCGCCGAGCACGAACGGCGGCACCGACGCGACGACCTGCGCCATCTTCGGGAACAGCCCGAGCAGCACGAGGATCACACCGCCAGTCGCGCACACGAAGCGGCTCTTCACGCCCGTCACGCCGATCAGGCCGACGTTCTGCGAGAACGACGTATGCGGAAACGAGTTGAAGATGCCGCCGATCAGCGTGCCGAGGCCGTCGACGCGCAGGCCGCGCACGAGGCGCTCCTGGTTGACCGGGCGATCGACCATGTCGCCGACCGCGAGGAACATGCCGGTCGATTCGATGAACGTGACGAACATCACCGTGACCATCGTCACGATCGACAGCGGGTCGAAGTGCGGCCAGCCGAAGTGGAACGGCATCACGAAGCCGACCCACGGTGCAAGCGACACGCCTTCCGTGTTCACGCGGCCGATCGCGAACGCGATCACGAAGCCGGCGACGATGCCGAGCAGCACCGAGATGTTCGCGATGAAGCCGCGGCCGAACTTGTTGATCAGCAGGATCAGCGTGAGCACGAGCAGCGACAGGCCGAGATAGACGGGGCTGCCGTACTCGGGGTTGCCGACGCCGCCGGCCGCCCAGTTGATGCCGACTTCCATCAGCGACAGCCCGATCACCGCGATCACCGTGCCGACCACCACGGGCGGGAAGAACCGCAACAGCTTGCCGATCGTCGGCGCGAGCACGATGCCGATGATGCCGGCCGCGATGGTCGAACCGAAGATGTCGAGAATGCCGAGGCCCGGGTTCGTGCCGATCGCGATCATCGGACCGACGGCCGCGAACGTGCAGCCCATGATGACCGGCAGGCGGATCCCGAAGATCCACAGGCCGAGCGTCTGGATCAGCGTGGCGATGCCGCACGAAAACAGATCGGCGCTGATCAGGAACGCGATCTGGTCTTTCGGCAGCTTGAGCGCCGCGCCGACGATAAGCGGCACGGCGACGGCGCCGGCGTACATGACGAGGACGTGTTGCAGGCCAAGCGTTACCAGCTTGCCGGTCGGCAGCACCTCATCGCACGGATGGACCGTGTTCGATTGCATCTGTCTCACTCCATGATCTTGTTTTCGGGGTGATACGAAGTTATTCGGAATGAATCCATGCAACAAGAGCACTGGGTTCTATTCCGTTCTTTGCTGGTTCGATATGCCATTTCGGTATGGAACAGGGGGGCGATCATCGGGAAACTGCCGCGGGAGTGAGGTGTACCGGTTTTATAGCGCTTCAAAATAGCGCCGGCCCCCCTGTCAAATATGGGGTGCTTTATGGTGTGTATCGGGCGGGCCGCATAGTGGCAAAAAGCGGTGTTCGGAAATCGTGCCGGGTTAACCCGCGAACGACCGCTTTTGCGTGCAAGGTGCAGCCCGGTGGAACGCGCCGGCCCGACCCCACGGTCGATGCGTCGACGCGGCGGCAAAAAGCGCGGTGCGCATCGCGATCCCGTTATCATCGACATCCGTTCATTCGAATCCCTCTTAGCTCATGCGCCTGCTCGGAATCGACCTCGGCACCGGCTCTGTCAAACTCGTCACGCTCGATGCCGACGGCGTCGAGCGGGCCGTCGCGAGCGAACCTTACGGGTTGTCGTCGCCGCAGCCCGGCTGGGCGGAAATCGCGCCCGACGCGTGGTGGCAGGCGCTCGTGCGCGCGGCCGCGCGGCTGCCGGGCGACGAGCGTGCGCAGGTCGCGGCGATCGGCTTTTCGGGCCAGATGCATGGCGTCGTGCTGATCGACGCGGCCGGCCAGCCGGTGCGGCCCGCGCTGCTGTGGCCCGACACACGCGCGGTGCGCGAGGCGGACGCGGCCGACTGGCCTGCCGCCGGATGGCCCGTCGCCGGATTACCCGTCGCCGGATTGCCCGTCGCCCCGAACCCCGTCGCGCCCGGCATGGCCGGCCCGCTGTTGCGCTGGCTGGCGGCGCACGAACCCGACGCGCTACGCGCCGCGCGCTGGGCCGTGCAGCCGAAGGACTGGCTGCGCATCGCGCTCGGCGGCGACGTGGCGGCCGATCCGAGCGACGCGTGCGCAACGGCGCTCGCGACGCCCGACGGCGCGTGGGACACTGCATTGATCGACACGCTCGGCCTGACGGCCGACCGCTTCGCGCCGGTTCGCGCGTCCACCGCGCGCTGCGGCATGCTCGGCGCGCAGGCCGCCGCCGCGCTCGGCCTGCCGGCCGGCGTGCCGCTCGCGACGGGCGCGGCCGACACCGCATGCGCGGCGCTCGGCAGCGGGCTGGCCGCGGCAGGCGATGCGTTGCTGACGACCGGCAGCGGCGGGCAGATCGTCGTGCTCGCGGATGCGTTGCCGCCCGCGCGGCGCGGCTTGCATCGCTATCGTGCGGCGACGGGCGGCGGCTATTACACGATGGCGGCGATGCAGAACGTCGGGCTCGCGCTCGAAGCCGTGCGCGGCTGGCTCGGCTACGCGCAATGGGCCGATGCGTATGACGACGCGTTCGCGCAGCCGGCGTCCGAGCGGCTGTGCTTCCTGCCGTACCTGACCGGCGAGCGTTCGCCGTGGATGAACCCCGATGCGCGCGGCGGCTGGCTCGGCCTCGGGCTCGGCGACACGCGCGGCGCGATGATGCGCGCCGCGTTCGAGGGCGTCGCGTTCGCGTTGCGCGCGGGGCTCGATGCGATCCGCGATGCCGATCGCCGTGACGCGGTGACGACGCTGCGTCTCGCGGGCGGCGGCTCGGTCGATCCGCGCTGGCGCCAGTTGCTCGCCGATGCGCTCGGCGCGTCGCTGCACGCGATCGATTGCCCGAACGCCGCGACGCGCGGCGCCGCCTTGCTCGCGGGCGTCGCGATCGGGCATTGGCGTGAAGACGCGTTGCGCGCGCTGGCGCCGGCTGCTGCGCCGGTCGCGGCACCGCACGACGACCGCCTGCTGGCCGTACGCCACGCGCGCTTCGTCGATCTGTATGCCCGCACGGATGCATGGTTCACGACGGGCGTTTAAACTCGACCACTTGTTCTTTTGCGCCAGCGATGACGCATCCTGGCAAGCCGGCGACCGTTTCGCGCACGCGATGCGCGGCGGGAGCGGCCATCATGGCGAGCACGATATTCTTGCGCCGTGCCGCGCGGCACGGCTTCGACCGCCTTGCATGAAACCCGGGCCGGCGCCGCACGCCGGCCCGGGCCGATCTCACCGACACACAGAGGAGTGACACGATGAAAACGAAAGCCGCGATTGCATGGAAGGCCGGTGCGCCGCTGACGATCGAGGAAGTCGATCTCGAAGGGCCGCGCGCTGGCGAAGTGCTGATCGAAGTGAAGGCGACGGGCATCTGCCATACCGACTACTACACGCTGTCGGGCGCCGATCCGGAAGGGATCTTCCCGGCGATCCTCGGCCATGAAGGCGCGGGCGTGGTGGTCGACGTCGGCCCCGGCGTTGGCACCGTGAGAAAGGGCGACCACGTGATTCCGCTCTACACGCCCGAATGCCGCGAGTGCAAGTTCTGCCTGTCGCGCAAGACCAACCTGTGCCAGAAGATCCGCGCGACGCAGGGCAAGGGCCTGATGCCGGACGCGACATCGCGCTTCTCGCTCGACGGCAAGCCGCTGTTCCACTACATGGGCACGTCGACGTTCTCGAACTACATCGTCGTGCCGGAGATCGCGGTCGCGAAGGTGCGCGAGGACGCGCCGTTCGACAAGATCTGCTACATCGGCTGCGGCGTGACGACGGGCGTCGGCGCGGTCGTGTACTCGGCGAAGGTCGAGGCCGGCGCGAACGTGGTCGTATTCGGCCTCGGCGGGATCGGCCTGAACGTGATCCAGGGCGCGAAGATGGTCGGCGCGGACAAGATCATCGGCGTGGACATCAACCCGAAGCGCGTCGAGCTCGCGAAGAAGTTCGGGATGACGCACTTCATCAACCCGAACGAAGTCGAGAACGTCGTCGACCACATCGTGCAGCTGACCGACGGCGGCGCCGACTATTCGTTCGAATGCGTCGGCAACGTGAAGCTGATGCGCCAGGCGCTCGAATGCACGCACAAGGGCTGGGGCCAGTCGTTCATCATCGGCGTCGCGGCAGCGGGCGAGGAAATCAGCACGCGTCCGTTCCAGCTGGTGACGGGCCGCGAATGGAAGGGCTCGGCGTTCGGCGGCGCGCGCGGGCGCACCGACGTGCCGAAGATCGTCGACTGGTACATGGAAGGCAAGATCAACATCGACGACCTGATCACGCATACGCTGCCGCTCGAGCGGATCAACGAAGGCTTCGACCTGATGAAGGCCGGCGAGTCGATCCGCTCGGTCGTGCTGTACTGACCGGGAGCGCATCGCCATGCTCGAACTCGTTTCCTCGCATGCGTGCCACGGCGGCGAGCAGCGTTTCTACCGTCACGATTCGGCGGCCATCGGCCTGCCGATGAAGTTCTCGGTGTACGTGCCGCCGCAGGCCGCGCAGGGGCGCGTGCCGGCGCTGTTCTATCTCGCGGGGCTCACGTGCACCGACGAGACGTTCGCGATCAAGGCCGGCGCGCAGCAATACGCGGCGCAGCACGGCATCGCGCTCGTGATGCCCGATACGAGCCCGCGTGGCGCGGGCGTGCCGGGCGAGACCGATGCGTGGGACTTCGGCGTCGGCGCGGGCTTCTACGTCGATGCGACCGAAGCGCCGTGGTCGACGCATTACCGGATGGAGTCGTACGTGACGGGCGAGCTGCGCGAACTCGTCACGGCCGAGCTGCCGATCGACGGCGCGCGGCTCGGCATCTTCGGTCACTCGATGGGCGGGCACGGCGCGCTGACGCTCGCGTTGCGTCATCCGGGCCTGTACCGGTCGGTGTCGGCGTTCGCGCCGATCGCCGCGCCGACGCGCTGCCCGTGGGGCGAGAAGGCGTTCTCCGGTTATCTCGGCGCCGATCGCGATGCGTGGAAGGCGCACGACGCAAGCGAGCTGGTCGCCCGTGCCGATGCGCCGAAGTTCGCGGACGGCATCCTCGTCGATCAGGGGCTCGCCGATCAATTCCTCGCGAACCAGCTGAACCCCGACGTGTTCGAAGCCGCGTGCGCGAAGGCCGGCCAGCCGCTGACGCTGCGCCGCCATCCGGGCTACGACCACGGGTACTACTTCATCTCGACGTTCATCGCCGATCACCTCGCGCATCATGCGCGCGTGCTGGCGCGGTGAGTTGTCCCTGACGCCACGTCGTTGCGCTCCAACGGGCGACGTGGCTGTCATCCATCGTTACGCATTCCACCGGGGCATTCGCCCGGAAAAATCACCTGCCGCCGCAAATTCGTACTCGTTCTATAGGATGCCAAATCGATTCGCCGAATAATGATCGCCGATTCAATCGTGGTGAAATTAATTCGAGCGAGGCTTTGACCTGAATGGGCGACATGGTTTGCGAGGTATCAAACAATTCCCCGAACTGGGGGTTGATCAATCTGTTTGCGTGGAAACTTGTGCCCGAGCGATGGAGTGGTGGCATCAAATACATCCAGGCGTTCAAGGATGCGTGGGTCGTGCACAACAAGTCCCATATCCGAGCAGCAGCGGGGCGCCACCGTCTACCTCGGGAAATGCTCGCGGGCGTATGTTGGATCGAGGTTGGTGGCGACCCTGAATTCATCGATCGCGTTGCATTCGAAGTGCGCACGTTCGACTGGAGTGGTCCGCCGTTCGTCGACAGGCATCTGACACTGACACGTCATCCAGCGATGACATCGTTCGGCCCGGTGAGCATGCAGCTTCGCACGGCCGCACAAACGCTTGGAATGGATCCGTCGCAAATGTCAGCGTCGCAATTTCGGAGTTTGGCCCGCTGCCTTCAACGCGATATTTTTAATATCGATGTGGTTGCGCGTCATCTCGCCCAGTTGGCGAAGCGCGATGGGATCCAATATCCGTTCTCGATGGATCAAATTCGCATCATCGGCGCGCGCTACAACCGAGGAAGTGGGTTGTCTCTCGAGCAAATAAGACAAAATACCAGCTACGGTAACTTCATCGTTACGCATTGGTCGCGCTTCACTCGGCTCATGCAGTAATGCATCAGGATGCAAACATGGCCCGTCTCCTCCGCTTCGTCACTCATGTCGCATGTGTCATCGGATTGCTCGTCGTTATCACGATCACCGGGAACAAGTATGCGTGGATGCATGAAATCGATCCATCCGTCGCGATCGATGCGATCAAGGACGAAGCTGGCGACCATACGCTGGTCAGCTATGCATTGCTCATGGTCGTTGCGATCACACAGGTCGTGTTGCTCGCGAGGTCCAGGGCCACAGGTGCCAAACCCTGGGTCGGGTTCCTGATGCTCGCGGCAACGGCAGTGTGCGCATGGAAAACGATCACGTAACGCCATCCGCACGCATGCGAGTCGTCATGCCCTGCGCAACAAGCTCGCGCCGTACACGAGCGCCGACAGCGCGGTGATCCAGAAGCTCGTCGGCCAGTCGGTGTGATACGCGAGCACGATGCCGAGCCACGCTTCGAACAACGCGAACAGCGCGGCGAGCAGCACGCCGGTCGACAGCCGCGTCGTCACGTTCTGCGCGGCGGCAGCCGGCCCGACCAGCAGCGTGAACACCAGCAGCACGCCGACGATCTGCGTCGCCGCGGCCACTGCGAGCGCGCACACCGCGAGGAACAGCATCGACACCGTGCGCAGCGACACGCCCTTCGCTTCAGCGAGTTCGGGCTGGAGCGACGCGAACAGCAGCGGCCGTGCGATCAGCGCGAGCGCGAGCAGGCTCACCGTGCCGATGGCGGCGAGCACCGCGAGCGTGTCGTGGCTCACCGCGAGCACGTTGCCGAACAGCAGCGCGGTGACCTGCGTCGCGAACGACGTGTAGAAGTGCAGGAACAGCAGGCCGAAGCCGAGCGCGCCGGACAGGATCACGCCGATCGCGACGTCGCGGCCCGCGAGCTTTTCGCCGAGCGCGCCCATGCCGATCCCGGCCGCGAGCGTGAAGCCGACCATCCCCCAGATCGGCGAGATGCCGAGCAGCACCGCGCCCGTCGCGCCGGTGAAGCCGACGTGCGACAGCGCATGGCCGGCGAAGGTCTGCCCGCGCAGCACCAGGAAATAGCCGACGATGCCCGCGAGCACCGCGACGATCCCCGACGCGGCGAACGCGTTGATCATGAAGTCGTATTCAAACATCGTGCGAATGCCCGGGATGAGCGTGTCCGTGGTGGTGATGGCCGTGGCCGCCGCCACCGCCGTGCGAATGGCCGTCGTCGTCCTCGTGTTCGTGATCGTGCTTTTCGATTTCGACGTCGCCCGACATCACGAAGATCTTGCCGTTCACGCGCATCACGTCGATCGGCGATCCGTAGAGCCGCGACAGCACGGGCTTCGTGATCACCTCGTCGACGGTGCCGAGCGCCGCGACGCCGTTGCCGAGATACAGCACGCGATCGAGCGCGTTCAGCAGCGGATTCAGTTCGTGCGCGGAGAACAGCACGGTGATGCCGAGCTCGCGCTGCACGTTGCGCACGAGCTCGACGACGCCGCGCTGGTGGTTCGGGTCGAGGCTGATCAGCGGCTCGTCGAGCAGCAGCAGCTTCGGGTTGCCGAGCAGGCATTGCGCGAGCAGCAGCCGTTGGCGCTCGCCACCCGACAGTTCGGACAGCGGCCGGCGCGCGAGCGACGGGCCGCCGACGAGATCGAGCACGCGATCGACGTCGCGGCGCGTGGCCGCGTTCGTGTGCGGCAAGCCCCAGCGATGGCCGTCGGCGGCCATCGCGACGAAATCGTAGCCGCGCATCCGGCGGTTCGCGAGGCCGCTTCTGATCTGCGGCATGTAGCCGATCGACGCGTTGCCGCGCACGACCGGCACGCCGCCAACCGACAGCGTGCCGGCCGACACGGGGACGAGGCCGAGCACCGCGCGCATCAGCGTCGTCTTGCCCGCGCCGTTCGGCCCGAGCACGCCGACGAATTCGCCGGGCTCGATCGAGAAGCTGACGTCGCGCAGGATCGTGCGGCCGCCCAGTTCGAGCGTGACGCGATCGAGGGCGAGGGCGTGGGGAGTGGCGGTCATGTCGTGACGGTCGTCTATTACTTACTTGCCGGCTGAAAGCGCGCTGCCGAGCGCGTCGAGCTGGCCGATCATCCATTGCTGGAAGGTCTTGCCGGCCGGCTGCGTTTCGGTGACGCTGACGGTCGGCACGCCGCCGTCGCGTGCGATCTTCAGCATGCGCTTGGTCATCGGCTCTTCGGCCTGGCTGTTGTAGATCAGTGCGCGCACCTGCTTCTTGCGCAGGTCGCCCTCGAACGCGGCGACGTCCTGCGCGCTCGCCTCGGTGTCGTTCATCGTCGCGAGCTGGAAGCGCTGGTTGCGCATGTCGAGGCCGATCGCGTCCGACATGTAGCCGAACACGGGCTCGGTGGCCGTCACCGGCACGCCCTTGTACTTCGCGCGCAGCGCGGCGACCTTGTCGTCGACGGGCTTCAGCGACGCGACGAACTTTTGCAGGTTCGCATCGTATTCGGCCTGGTTCGCCGGGTCGGCGCGGCCGAGTTCGGCCGCGATCGCGCGTGCGGCGGCCGGCATCGTCGCCGGGTCGTACCACAGGTGCGGGTTGTCGCCGGCCTTCTTGCCGACGAGATCGGCGACGACGATCGTCGCGCGCTTCGCCTGCTTCGATGCGCCGAGCAGCTTGCCCATCCACGGATCGTAGTCGGCGCCGTTGTAGATCACGACCTGCGCGTGCTGCAGCGCGCGGGCCGTCTTCGGGCTCGCTTCGAACAGGTGCGGATCCTGGTCCGGATTGCTGAGGATGCTCGTGACCGCGACGTGGCGGCCGCCGATCTGCGACGCGACGTCGCCGTAGAAATTCTCCGCGGCGACGACGTTGACGGTCGCGGCCTGCGCGAACGCGGGCGCGGCGAACGACAGCGCGGCGACGGCCGCGGCGAGCCAGCGGACAGGCGACAGGGCGCGCCGCGGCGCGCGCTTCAGGGCAATGGACATGGAACTCCTCGTTGGAAGGGCGGCGCAGGCGCCGCGCGATGCGGCGTCAGCGCTGCGCGGGCTTGCGCTTGCAGTGCCCGCACAGGCCGTTCAGCTCGACGACCTGGTGATGGACTTCGAATCCGTGCGCGGGCTCGCTCGCGGACAGTTGCTTCGCGAGGTCGCTGCCGGGAATCTCGACGGTGTCGCCGCACGAATCGCAGATCAGGAACTGGCCTTCGTGCGGCACGCCGATCTCGCAGCACGCGAGGAACGCGTTCTTCGATTCGATCCGGTGGATGAAGCCGTGCTCGACGAGAAAATCCAGCGCGCGGTAGACGGTCGTCGGCGGCACGCGGCCGCGTTGCGGTTCGAGTTCGGCGAGCAGGTCGTACGCGCCGATCGGGCGCTGCGCGGCCAGCACGCGTTCGTAGACCTGGCGACGCAGCGGCGTCCACGCGAGCCCGTGCTCGGCGGCGAATGCGTCGGCCCGGGACAGCCGGGCGTCGATGGACGATGAGGTAGCCATGGCGTGAAGCAGGGCGATGAAACACAGTATCGCGATGATATAACGTATCGCTGCGCCGTGCAGTGCCAATTCCGTTTTCCGTCCTTCCTCCATCCCCGTCAGCATCGATGCCACTGCGCCGCACCGTGCCCTTCTTGCCTTGCAGCGCGGGCGCGGCGGGATGCAGCCGTGCGCCGTCGTGCCGCAGCGCGTCATAGAAAGCCGTCGCGTCGTCTTGACAGCGCGTATCGCGTATCCGATCATTCGATCACTAACAGAGCAATTGATCGGTCGGAGAGCGTTCGCTCACCTCGCGACCGTCGTGCAGCAAGAACGAACCGGAGACAGCCAGTGAGACTGGAACACAAGGTCGCGATCCTGACGGGCGCCGCAAGCGGCATCGGCGAAGCGGTCGCGCAACGCTATCTGGACGAGGGCGCGCGCTGCGTGCTCGTCGACGTGAAGCCGGCAGGCGGTTCGCTCGCGCGGCTGATCGAGTCCAACCCCGGCCGCGCGGTGGCCGTCACGGCCGACGTCACGCGCCGCGACGACATCGAGCGGATCGTCGCGACGGCGGTCGAGCGCTTCGGCGGCGTCGACATCCTGTTCAACAACGCGGCGCTGTTCGACATGCGCCCGCTCCTCGACGAATCGTGGGACGTGTTCGACCGGTTGTTCTCGGTCAACGTGAAAGGGCTGTTCTTCCTGATGCAGGCCGTCGCGCAGCGGATGGTCGAGCAGGGGCGCGGCGGCAAGATCGTCAACATGTCGTCGCAGGCCGGCCGTCGCGGCGAGGCGCTCGTTTCGCACTACTGCGCGACCAAGGCCGCGGTGATCAGCTATACGCAGTCGGCCGCGCTGGCGCTCGCGCCCCACCGGATCAACGTGAACGGCATCGCGCCGGGCGTGGTCGACACGCCGATGTGGGAGCAGGTCGATGCGCTGTTCGCACGCTACGAGAACCGGCCGCTCGGCGAGAAGAAGCGGCTCGTCGGCGAAGCGGTGCCGCTCGGGCGCATGGGCGTGCCGGGCGACCTGACGGGCGCCGCGCTGTTCCTCGCGTCGGCCGACGCCGACTACATCACCGCCCAGACGCTGAACGTCGACGGCGGCAACTGGATGAGCTGAAAATGCTGCCGCTCGCACGCGCCACCTGCCGGCCGGCCCGCGACGCGGCGGCCGCCGTCGACCGAGGAGGGCTCGCCTGATGGCCGAGATCGTCGTCGCCGGCGAACTGCTGGCGGAATTCGTCGCCGCCGAGCGCGGCCAGGGTTTCGATACGCCCGGCCTGTTCGAAGGACCGTTCCCGAGCGGCGCGCCGGCGATCTTCGCCGATCAGGCCGCGCGGCTCGGCGCGCGCGTCGCATATGCGGGCTGTGTCGGCCGCGACGCGTTCGGCGATGCGATCGTCGCGCGGCTCGCCCGCGACGGCGTCGACGTCGCGCGCATTCGCCGCGTCGCGCGCCCGACCGGCACCGCATTCGTCGCGTATCGCGACGACGGTTCGCGCAGTTTCGTGTTCACGCTTTCGACCAGTGCGGCCGCGTGCGTCGATGCGTCCGACGTCGACACCGCGATGTTCGACGGCTGCCGCTACTTCCACGTGATGGGCTCGTCGCTGACGAGCGAATCGGCGATCGCGGCCGTGCAGCGCGGCGTGATCGAGGCCGCGCGCGCGGGCGCCAAGGTGTCGTTCGATCCGAACGTGCGGCCCGAAATGCTGAGCTTCCGCCCGATGCGCGCGGCGCTCGACGAGATGCTCGCCGCGTGTCACCTGTTCCTGCCGAGCGAAGCCGACCTGCCGTTCTTCTGCGGGCCGCAGCCGGCCGAGCGCGCGATCGCGGGCCTGCTCGCGACGCATCCGCTGCTCGAGCGCGTCGTGCTCAAGCGCGGCGCGCAAGGCAGCGTCGCGTTCGATCGCGCGAACCGGGCCGAAGCGCCGGCCTTTCCGGTCGACGAAGTCGATCCGACCGGCGCCGGCGACTGCTTCGGCGGCACGCTGGTCGCGAGCCTCGTCGCGGGCTTGGCCGTCGACGTCGCGCTGCGCCGCGCGAACGCGGCCGGTGCGATCGCGGTCACGCGGCGCGGCCCGATGGAAGGCAACAGCAGCGCGGCCGAGATCGACCGTTTCCTGACCGAACGAGGTATCGCATGTCCGGCCTGACGACCGTTGCCGAGCGCACGCGCACCGCGCACGCGGACACCGTGCTGCGGATGATCTTCGACGCGAACCGCGCGGACGCGCAGCGCGGCATCTATTCGATCTGCAGCGCGCACCGGCTCGTGCTGGAGGCCGCGTGCGAAGCCGCGCGAGCCGACGGCTCGCCGCTGCTGATCGAGGCGACCTGCAATCAGGTGAACCATCTCGGCGGCTATACGGGCATGACGCCCGCCGATTTTCGTCGCGACGTCGATGCGATCGCCGCACGCTGCGGGCTCGCGCCGTCGGCGCTCGTGCTTGGCGGCGACCATCTCGGCCCGAACCCGTGGCGGCACCGCCGCGCGGCCGACGCGATGCGTGAAGCGGCCGCGATGATCGCGGCCTACGTCGAAGCCGGTTTCGAAAAGATCCATCTCGATGCGAGCATGGCGTGCGCGGACGATCCGGCGCGGCTCGACGATCGCACGATCGCCGCGCGCGCGGCCGAGCTGTGCCGCGTCGCGGAAGACGCGGCGGCGCGCGCCGGGATCGCGCCCGTCTACGTGATCGGCACCGAGGTGCCGACGCCGGGCGGCGAAGTGAGCGGCGAGGCAAGTAACGACGCGAGCGGCGACGCGATCGCGCGGATCGCGGTCACGCGCAGCGACAGCATCGCGGCGACGCTCGACGCGCACCGCCGCGCGTTCGCGGCGGCCGGGCTCGACGATGCGTGGATGCGCGTCGTCGCGATCGTAGCGCAGCCGGGCGTCGACTTCGACGATCGCCACGTGCTCGACTACGACAGCGCGAAGGCGGCGTCGCTCGGCGCGAGTATCCTGCAGACACCGCGCCTCGTATTCGAAGCGCATTCGACCGATTATCAGACCGAAGCCGCGCTCGCCGCGCTCGTGCGCGACCACTTCGCGGTGCTGAAGGTCGGCCCCGCGCTGACGTTCGCGCTGCGCGAGGCGCTGTTCGCGCTGACGTACATCGAGGACGCGCTGATCGACGACGTCGCGCAGCGCTCGCGGTTGCGCGACGTCGTCGACGCGGCGATGCGCGCGCAGCCCGAGCACTGGGCGCCGTACTACCGCGGCGACGAGACCGCGCAGCGGCTCGCGCGCCAGTTCAGCTACAGCGACCGCATCCGCTATTACTGGCTGCAGCCGGCCGTCGCGGCCGCGGTCGAGCAACTGTTCGACAACCTCGCGCGGCAGCCGGTGCCGGAGACGCTCGTCGCGCAGTGGCTGCCGGACGTCTACGCGGCGTGCCGCGCGGGCGGCCTCGCGAAGGAGCCGCGCGCATGGGTGCGCCACCGGATACGCGACGTGATCGCGCACTATGCGCGCGCGTGCGGGATGCAGCGGCCGGCATGACGGGCCGCGAAGGAAGCGACGCAACACCACGCAAGACCGACGACATTTCGAACAATCACAGGAGACATGCCATGCAACGAAAGATGCTCGACGCCGCCGCACGCTGTTTCGCCGGAGCCGCGCTCGCGACGGCGGCCTGCGCGGCGTCCGCCGGCACGCTGACGATCGCGACGCTGAACAATCCCGACATGATCGAGTTGAAGAAGCTGTCGCCGGCGTTCGAGAAGGCGAACCCCGACATCAAGCTGAACTGGGTGATCCTCGAGGAGAACGTGCTGCGCCAGCGCGCGACGACCGACATCACGACCGGCAGCGGCCAGTTCGACGTGATGGCGATCGGCACCTACGAAACGCCGCAGTGGGGCAAGCGCGGCTGGCTCGCGCCGATCACGGGCCTGCCCGCCGACTACGACCTGAACGACATCGTGAAGACCGCGCGCGACAGCCTGTCGTACAACGGCCAGCTGTACGCGCTGCCGTTCTACGTCGAAAGCTCGATGACGTTCTACCGCAAGGACCTGTTCGCGGCGAAGGGGCTGAAGATGCCCGACCAGCCGACCTACGACCAGATCGCCGAATTCGCGGACAAGCTGACCGACAAGTCGAAGGGCACCTACGGGATCTGCCTGCGCGGCAAGGCCGGCTGGGGCGAGAACATGGCGTACGTGTCGACGGTCGTGAACACGTTCGGCGGGCGGTGGTTCGACGAGAACTGGAATGCGCAGCTCACGTCGCCCGAATGGAAGAAGGCGATCAATTTCTACGTGAACCTGCTGAAGAAGAACGGCCCGCCGGGCGCGAGCTCGAACGGCTTCAACGAGAACCTGACGCTGACCGCATCGGGCAAGTGCGCGATGTGGATCGACGCGACGGTCGCGGCCGGGATGCTCTACAACAAGCAGCAGTCGCAGGTGGCCGACAAGATCGGCTTCGCGGCGGCGCCGGTCGCCGCGACGCCGAAGGGCTCGCACTGGCTGTGGGCGTGGGCGCTGGCCGTGCCGAAGACGTCGAAGCAGCAGGACGCCGCGCGCAAGTTCATCGCGTGGGCGACGTCGAAGCAGTACATCGAGATGGTCGGCAAGGACGAAGGCTGGGCGTCGGTGCCGCCGGGCACGCGCACGTCGACGTATCAGCGCGCCGAGTACAAGGCCGCCGCGCCGTTCTCGGACTTCGTGCTGAAGGCGATCGAGACGGCCGACCCGAACGATCCGTCGCTGAAGAAGGTGCCGTACACGGGCGTGCAGTACGTCGGGATTCCTGAATTCCAGTCGTTCGGCACGGTGGTCGGCCAGTCGATCGCGGGCGCGGTCGCGGGCCAGATGTCGGTCGACCAGGCGCTCGCCGCGGGCCAGGCCGCCGCCGACCGCGCAGTGCGGCAGGCAGGCTACAAGAAGTAACGCGCAAGCCGTCGCGCGGCCCGCGTCGTGCGCCATCGCACACGGCGCGGGCCGGCGAGGCCGACAGGCGGGCAGGCCGTTCGCGCCCGCGCATCAACCGGAGGGACTCCGTCATGCGTCACCTGCGTCTTCCCCTGAGTCACGCTCACGCGCCGTCGGTCGGCGACGCGTCGTCGCCGCCCGGCGCGCCGCGCCGTGCGCGCGGCGGCGCGAGCTGGCTCGTGTCGCCGTCCGTCGCGGTGCTGCTGCTGTGGATGTCGATTCCGCTCGCGATG
This sequence comes from Burkholderia sola, assembly GCF_905400185.1. Classification (NCBI taxonomy): domain Bacteria; kingdom Pseudomonadati; phylum Pseudomonadota; class Betaproteobacteria; order Burkholderiales; family Burkholderiaceae; genus Burkholderia; species Burkholderia sola. The sequence continues at coordinate 2,924,727 of NZ_FR989675.1, read as the reverse complement.
ACGATCTGGTATTCGTTCTCGCGCTACAACCTGCTGAACCCGGACGTGAAGGGCTTCGCAGGGTTCGACAACTACCGCTTCCTCGCGACCGATCCGTCGTTCCTGCCGGCGATCTGGCACACGCTCGTGCTGATCGGTGCGGTGCTCGCGATCACCGTGATCGGCGGCGTGCTGATGGCCGTGCTGTTCGACCGCAAGTTCTACGGGCAGGGCGTCGTGCGCCTGCTCGCGATCGCGCCGTTCTTCGTGATGCCGACGGTTTCCGCGCTGATCTGGAAGAACATGATCCTGCATCCGGTGTACGGGCTCGTCGCGAACGCGATGCGCGCGCTCGGGCTGACGCCGATCGACTGGTTCGCCGACTACCCGTTGACCGCGGTGATCATCATCGTTGCATGGCAGTGGCTGCCGTTCGCGTTCCTGATCCTGTTCACCGCGATCCAGTCGCTCGACCAGGAGCAGAAGGAAGCCGCGCGCATCGACGGCGCCGGCCCGATCGCGATGTTCTTCTACATCACGCTGCCGCACCTGAAGCGCGCGATCGCCGTGGTCGTGATGATGGAGACGATCTTCCTGCTGTCGATCTTCGCGGAAATCTACACGACGACCGGCGGCGGCCCCGGCGACGCGACGACCAACCTGTCGTACCTGATCTATGCGCTCGGCCTGCAGCAGTTCGACGTCGGCCTCGCGTCCGCGGGCGGCATCATCGCCGTCGTGGTCGCGAACGTCGTGTCGTTCTTCCTGGTGCGGATGCTCGCGCGCAACCTGAAAGGGGAGTACGAAAAATGAGCGACCTGACCTTGGCGGGCCGGCGCACGCCGGCCGTGTTCGACCTCGTGCGGCGTGCGCTGCCCGGCACGCTCGCGTGGCTGATCGCGCTGTTGCTGTTCTTCCCGATCTTCTGGATGGCGATCACCGCGTTCAAGACCGAGCAGCAGGCGTACGCGTCGTCGCTGTTCTTCATCCCGACGCTCGACAGCTTTCGCGAGGTGTTCGCGCGCAGCAACTACTTCGGGTTCGCGTGGAATTCGATCCTGATCTCGGCCGGCGTCACCGTGATCTCGCTGCTGTTCGCGGTGCCGGCCGCGTACGCGATGGCGTTCTTCCCGAACCACCGCACGCAGAAGGTGCTGCTGTGGATGCTGTCGACGAAGATGATGCCGTCGGTCGGCGTGCTCGTGCCGATCTACCTGCTGTGGAAGAACGCGGGGCTGCTCGATACGGTGTCGGGGCTCGTGATCGTCTACACGCTGATCAACCTGCCGATCGCGGTGTGGATGACCTTCACGTACTTCAACGAAATCCCGAAGGACATCCTGGAGGCCGGGCGGATCGATGGCGCATCGACGTGGCAGGAGATCGTCTACCTGCTGATGCCGATGGCGCTGCCGGGGCTCGCGTCCACCGCGCTGCTGCTCGTGATCCTGTCGTGGAACGAGGCGTTCTGGAGCATCAACCTGTCGAGCTCGAACGCCGCGCCGCTGACCGTATTCATCGCGTCGTACTCGAGCCCCGAAGGCTTGTTCTGGGCGAAGCTGTCCGCGGCGTCGCTGCTCGCGGTCGCGCCGATCCTGATCGTCGGCTGGCTGTCGCAGAAGCAGCTCGTGCGCGGGCTCACGTTCGGGGCGGTTAAATGAGCGATGCAAGCAAAGGTGCGGCTGGCAAACGTACGACCGGTCACGGCGTGAACGTGCTGATCTGCGATTGCGACGGCGTGCTGATCGACAGCGAGGCCGTGGCCGCCGACGTGATCGTGCGCGAACTCGATGCACGCTGGCCAGGGGTCGACGCACGGCCGGCCGTGATGCCGCTGCTCGGGCTGCGCATCGAGCGCGTGCTGGCCGGCGCGAGCGACGCCGTGGGCCGCACGCTATCGGCCGGCGACGTCGACGCGATCCGCTGCGCGGTCGAGGCGGCGGCCGTGAATGCGCCGATGGTCGAAGGCATCGACGCGGCGCTGGCCGCGATCGACCTGACGACGGCCTGCGCGAGCAACAGCTACCGCACGTACGTCGAAGCGGCGCTCGCGCGCACCGGCCTCGCGCGCTTCTTCGGCGACCGGCTGTTCTGCGCGGATTCGGTCGCGCGGCCGAAGCCGGCGCCGGACGTGTATCTGGCAGCCGCACGCACGCTCGGCGCGGTGCCCGCGCAATGCCTCGTCGTCGAGGACAGCGTGACCGGCATCACCGCCGCGGCCGCGGCCGGCATGACCGTGCTCGGCTTCATCGGCGGCGGGCACGCATCGGCGGCCCAGATCGACGCGCTGCGCGGCATCGGCGCGCGTCACGTATTCGACGACATGCACGAGCTGCCCGGCTACGTCGCGCGCTGGCAGGCGACGGGCGAGGTGCTGCCGAACTAGCAATCAGGAACGAAGGCGCGCCGCTTTCAACGCGGCGCATCACGAACGAACGGAGACAGATCATGGCAAGCGTGCTCCTGCGCAACATCGCGAAGCGCTACGACGACACCGAAGTGCTGCGCAACGTGAACCTCGACATCGCCGACGGCGAATTCGTCGTGTTCGTCGGCCCGAGCGGCTGCGGCAAATCCACGCTGATGCGGATGATTGCCGGCCTCGAAGACATTTCGAACGGCGACCTGCTGATCGACGGCGCGAAGGTCAACGACGTGCCGAGCGCGAAGCGCGGCATCGCGATGGTGTTCCAGTCGTATGCGCTGTACCCGCACATGACGCTGTACGACAACATGGCGTTCGGCTTGAAGCTCGCCGGCGCGAAGAAGCCCGAGATCGACCAGGCGGTGAAGCAGGCCGCGAAAATCCTGCACATCGATCATCTGCTCGACCGCAAGCCGAAGCAGCTGTCGGGCGGCCAGCGGCAGCGCGTCGCGATCGGTCGCGCGATCACGCGCAAGCCGAAGGTGTTCCTGTTCGACGAGCCGCTGTCGAACCTCGACGCCGCGCTGCGCGTGAAGATGCGGCTGGAATTCGCGCGACTGCACGACGAGCTGAAGACGACGATGATCTACGTGACGCACGACCAGGTCGAGGCGATGACGCTCGCCGACAAGATCGTCGTGCTGTCGGGCGGCGCGGTGCAGCAGGTCGGCACGCCGAACGCGCTCTATCACGCGCCGGCGAACCAGTTCGTCGCGGGCTTCATCGGCTCGCCGAAGATGAACTTCCTGAAGGGCACGGTCGAATCGGCCGATGCGGGCGGCGTGCTCGTGCGCTTCGACAGCGGCGAGACGCAGCGTGTCGCGGTGGACGCGGGGGGGCTGCAACGCGGCGCGGCGGTGACCGTGGGCGTGCGGCCCGAGCATCTGCTGGTCGATGCGGCGGCGGCGGGCGTCGCCGCGCGGACGATGGCCGTCGAGTCGCTCGGCGATGCCGCATATCTGTATGCGGAATCGGCCGTCGCGCCGGACGGGCTGATCGCGCGGATTCCGCCGCTCGACACGTACCGCACCGGCGACCCACTGCGCGTGCATGTGCAGGCGGAGCACTGCCACCTGTTCGACGAAAACGGGCAGGCGTTCCGGCGGCTGAGCGTGCACGCGAAGGCGGCGTGACGCGTCGGTGTTCGGCGGTTTGCGCGTCGATCGTGCGTCCCCCGCGGTAGCGCGAAGCAATGCCGGTACGGCCGAGCGCCGCGCAGGATCCATGGCCGCGTCAGGCCGCCTTCGCCGCGAGCGCGGCGCGCGCGCACGCTTCGTCGGTGACGAGCCCCGACAGCCAGCCGCCGCGCAGCGCGGCAATCACCGCGTCGTGTTTCTTCGGGCCGCCGGCGAACGCGATCGTCGGCAGCTTCGGCGGCGTGGCGAGCGCGACGCTGGTCACGCGCGCGCTCGTCGACACGGTGATCTGCGTGCCCTGCGCGTCGATCGGCACGCCGAGCAGCTCGGCCACCGCGCCGAGCGCGGTCATCTCGTCGCGCTCCTGTTCGGTGATGAAGCCGTCTTCGTAGAGCGGGCAGTGCGGGCCGATGTTGCCGATCCCGACGAACGCGACGTCGGCCTCGCCGGACAGCGCCTCGACGATCCGGTACAGCCGGTGGTTGCACCACTGCGCGCGTTCGGCGTCGCTGTCGGCGAACAGCGGCGCGGGCAGCAGGAAATGCTTGCTGCCGGTTTTCTCGGAGATGTACTGCGCGACGTCGTAGCGGTTCGACGAACCGTCGGCCGCGATCGCGCCGACCATCGACACGAGCCGGTGCTGCGGGCGGTCGATCTGCGCGATCTGCGCGACCGCGGCCTTCAGCGTCCGGCCGCTGCTGACCGCGATCACCATCGGTCGCGTCTCGTTCAGGTAGCGCTCCATCACCTGCGCGCCGGCGACCGCGAGCTTGCGGTCGATCGCGTCGGGCGCATCGGCGTCGACGGGCACGACTTCGCACATCGCGAGGCCGTAGCGTTTCGACAGCTGCGCGCCGAGGTCGAGACAGTCGGCGAGCCGATGGTCGACGCGCACGCGGATCAGGTTCTTCTCGACCGCGAACGCGACGAGGCGCTGCGCGACGGGGCGCGACACCTGCAGCTTTTCGGCGATTTCGTTCTGCGTGTCGCCCGCGACGTAATAGAGCCACGCGGCGCGCGTGGCGAGATCGAGTTTTTCTGAGGACTTGGACACGATAGCGATTCGGTTCGGATCGGGGGGGGCCGCCCTGCGGGCCGGCCGGCGGGCCGCATGACGGCATCCACTGTAACGCATGTCGCGCGGCTGGCCTGCGGCCGGCCGTGCGACGGAGCGCGCCTACCCGAGCCGCGCGCGCGACGGCTCGTACAGCGGCCGCACGTGACGGTACAGCGTGCGGAACGCATCGAGGCGTTCGCGCAGCCGCGCATGGCGAGCGGCATCGGGTGCGTATTCGGCGCGTACCGGCGGCTTGGTCAGCACCGTATGCGCGTCGCCGCCGACGGCCAGCCAGCCGAGCCGCGCCGCGCCAAGCGCCGCGCCCGTTTCGCCGCCGCCGATCTGCTGCGTGCGCACGTTCAGCGCGTCCGCGATCAGTTGCGCCCAGAACGCGCTGCGCGCACCGCCGCCGATCAGCGACAGCTGGTCGGTTTCGACGCCGGCCGCGTGCAGCGCGTCGAGGCCGTCGGCGAGGCCGAGCGTCACGCCTTCGAGCACCGCGTAGCCCAAGTGCGCGCGCTCGGTCGCATGCGTCATCCCGAAGAACACGCCCTGCGCGTATGGATCGTTGTGCGGCGTGCGTTCGCCGGACAGGTAGGGCAGGAACAGCGGCGCCGCCGCGAGCGCGTCGGGATCGAGCGCCTCGACTTCGGCGAGCAGCGCGGGCTCGTCGGTGCCGGTCAGCTTGCAGACCCAGCGCAGGCAACTCGCGGCCGACAGCACGACGCTCATCAGTTGCCAGCGATCGGGAATCGCATGGCAGAACGCATGCACGGCCGACGCGGGATTCGGCATGAAGCGATCGCCGACCACGCTCAGCACGCCCGACGTGCCGAGCGACACGAAGCCGTCGCCCGCGTGGATCGCGCCGATGCCGAGCGCGCTCGTCGCGTTGTCGCCGCCGCCGCCCGCGACCAGCACGGCCTCCGACAGCCCGAGCTCGCGTGCGACGTCCGCGCGCAGCGTGCCGGACGGCGCGTTGCCTTCGACGATGCGCGGCATCTGCTCGCGCGTCATCCCGCACGCGGCGAGCAGCGCATCGGACCAGTCGCGGCGCGCGACGTCGAGCCACAGCGTGCCGGCCGCGTCGGACGGATCGGACACTTTCGCGCCGGTCAGCCGGAATCGCAGGTAATCCTTCGGCATCAGCACGCACGCGGTGGCCGCGAACACGTCGGGTTCGTGCGTCGCGACCCACAGCAGCTTCGGCGCGGTGAAGCCGGGCATCGCGAGGTTGCCGGCCAGCGCGTGGAGGTCGGGCGCACGTTCGGTGAGCAGCGCGCATTCGTCGGCGCTGCGCATGTCGTTCCACAGGATCGCGGGGCGCAGCACGCGGTCGTCGCGGCCGAGCAGCACCGCGCCGTGCATCTGGCCCGACAGGCCGATGCCGCGCACCTGCGCGAAAGCGTGGGGATGCCGTTCGCGCAGCGCCGCGAGCGCGGCGAGCGTGCCTTGCCACCAGTCGTCCGGATGCTGTTCCGCCCAGCGCGGGTGCGGGCGCGACACGGTGAACGGCGAGCCCGCGGTGCCGACCACCGTGCCGTCCGGGGCCAGCAGCAGCACCTTCACTTCCGAGGTGCCGAGGTCGATGCCGAGATACATGAGCGATCCGTTCGGTCGGTGAGGAGCCGCTACTTTAGCCGTGCCGCACGGCCTGTGCCAAGCGGGTTCGCCCGGCTGCGCGGCCGGGCGCCGGCGCGCGCGTCGTCACCGCGCGGCGAGCCAGGCGTCGACGCGCGCGAGCCCGGCGCGCAACGCATCGAACAGCGCCGCGTTGCCGGCGAGCGAGCCCCACAGCGCGCGGTTGGCGCACAGCGCGACGACGGGGTCGTCGGCTTCGACGATCGCGCGTGCGCTGCTGTCGTCCATCACGCCGTCCTGGTACGCATAGGGCAGCGTGCCGCGCGCCCAGCGTTCGAGAAAGCGCAGGAACAGCGCGGGCAGCACGGCGGTGGCGACCGGCGCGGCGCCGCGCGCGAACGATTCGACGAGCGTCGGCGCGATGAAGCCGGGAATCTTCGAGAAGCCGTCGGCCGCGACGCGCTGGTTCGTGTCGAGCACGTACGGGTTGCCGAAGCGCTCCAGCACGACGTCGCGATAGCGCGCGAGATCGAGCGGGCTCGGCGTGAGGCACGGGATCACGTCCTGCGTCACGTAGTCGTGCGCGAAGCGGCGGATCGCCGCGTCGTGCGTGCCTTCATGGATGTAGGTGTAGCCCGCGAGCGTGCCGGCCCACGCGATGCAGCTGTGCGTCGCGTTGAGGATGCGGATCTTCGCTTCCTCGTACGGATGCACGTCGTCGACGAGTTCCGCGCCGGCCAGTTCCCAGCGCGGCCGGCCGGCCGCGAAGCGATCCTCGATCACCCACTGGATGAACGATTCGCCCATCACCGGGCACGCGTCGTCGATGCCGGTGGCCGCCCGCACGCGCTCGCGCACGTCGGCGGTCGGGCGCGGCGTGATGCGGTCGACCATCGCGCTCGGCGTCGCGACGTGCGCATCGAACCACGCGAGCAGGCCGCCGTCGCCGCGCCGTTCGAGGAATTCGCGCATCCCCGCGCGAAAGCGTGCGCCGTTGTTGCGCAGGTTGTCGCAGCTCTGCAGCGTGAGCGGGCCCGCGCCGCGCTTCACACGTTCGGCGAGCAGCGCCGCGAGCGCGCCGTACAGCGTCGTGCGCGCGCCCTGCAGGTCGGCGGCGAGATCGGCGTTCGCAACGTCGAGCCGGTTGTGTTCGTCGAGGTAGTAACCGCCTTCGGTGACGGTGAACGACACGATCCGACAGGCTGGATCGGCGCCCGCGTCGATCAGCGCGGCGAGGTCGATCGACCACGGCAGCACGCGCGTGATCGCACGGATCGTCTCGTACGCGCGTTCGCCTTGCGGCGTGACGGTTTCGAGCGTGTACGCGCCGTGCTGGGCGGCCAGCGCGTCCATCGTCGCGTGCATGTCGTCACGAATGTTGCCGATGGTCAGCGACCAGCGTTCGTCGGCCGGCACGGCCGCGTTCACGCGATGCAGATACCACGCCTGGTGCGCGCGGTGAAACGAGCCCGCGCCGATGTGCAGCAGCACGGGCGCGTGGGCGGAGGGCGATTCGCTCATCCGTGTCTCCTGTTCCTGGCTGTCTATCCTGTCGAATACGATCATTTGCTCTTTGTGTGAGCGAATGATCGTATTCGGGCGAGCGAAAGTCAAGGCGCGGACACGGCATTTCGATGGTGCGCTGCGGTGGCGTACGGGGCAGGGCGAGTGGGGCGGCGCCGGAGGAAAAAGGCGTCAGCGCCCTTCGCGCGTGAGGGCGACGAGTTCGTCGAGCAGCTTGCCGGCCGGCCCCGGCAGGATCCCGTGGCGGCGCCGGAACGCGGTGAGCGTGCGCACCGCGACGACTTCGCGTACCGGCAGCGTGTCGATCGTGCCGGCGCGCCGTTCGGCGCCGACCATCGGCTCGGCCATCCAGCTGAGGAAGCCCGCATGCGCGACCAGGCTTTTCAGCGTGATGACCGAGCGCGTCTCGACCGCGATGTCGGGCAACGGCAGCCCGTGCGCGTCGAAGGTCGCGCGCATGTGGTCGAACGGCGCGGTGCCGCGCGGCGGAATCGCCCAGCGCGCGTGCAGCGTATCGGCGAGCGTCGGTGCGCGGCCGAGCGCGCGCAGCGGATGGTGCGGCGCCGCAACGATATGGCTGCGATCTTCCCAGCGGCATTCGGGAATCGCGACGATCTCGTCGGTATCGGGCCCGTGCGCGGACAGCGCGAGGTCGATCTCGTGCTTGATCAGCCCTTCCGCGAGCCGGTCCCACACGCCCTCGATGATTTCGACACGCAGGTTCGGCCAGCGGTCGAGCACGCGGCCGACCGCGACCGGCAGCACGAGGCTCGCGATGCTGCCCACCGTGCCGACCTTGATCGTGCCCTTCGCGAACCCGCGCATCGCGTCCAGTTCCTCGCGCGCATGCTCGGCCTCGTGCTGCAGCAGCGTCGCGTGCGGCAGCAACGCTTCGCCGAACGCGGTGAGTTGCACGCCCTTCGAATGGCGTTCGAACAGCGGCGCGCCGACCTGCTCCTCGAGCCGCTTCAGGATCCGGCTCAGCGCCGGCTGCGTGACATGCAGCGCGTCGGCCGCACGGCCGAGGCTGCCGCACGCGACGATCGTCGTAAACGCGCGCAATTGTCGGAGATCGAAAGTCATGCGGGGACGTAATGGCTTTTCGCAGAAAATACAGTATCCGTGAATGGCTTGCGCTTCGATACTGTGGAAACCGCCAAGCCATCGAGGAGACGCCCGAGCATGTCCGGCACCCCGTCCCATTCCGCCGCATCGATCACCGTCCGCGACGCCGTGATCGATTTGCTCCGCCAGTTCGGCATCGACCGCGTGTTCGGCAATCCCGGCTCGACCGAGCTGCCGATGTTCCGCGACTTCCCCGACGATTTCCGCTACGTGCTCGGCCTGCACGAAGCCGTCGTGGTCGGGATGGCCGACGGCCATGCACAGGCCACCGGCAACGCGGCGGTCGTCAACCTGCATTCGGCGGCGGGCGTCGGCAACGCGATGGGCAATCTGTTCACAGCGTTCAAGAACCGCACGCCGCTGATCGTCACCGCGGGCCAGCAGGCGCGCGCGATTCTGCCGTTCGATCCGTTCCTTGGCGCGACGCAGGCCGCCGAGCTGCCGAAGCCGTACGTGAAATGGAGCATCGAGCCGGCGCGCGCGCAGGACGTGCCGGCCGCGATCGCGCGTGCGTACCGGATCGCGATGCAGGAGCCGCGCGGCCCCGTGTTCGTGTCGATCCCGGTCGACGACTGGGACCAGCCGGCCGAGTGGCTGCCGCGCCGTGACGTCAGCAGCGTCGTCCGGCCCGATCCGGACGCGCTCGCCCGGCTCGGCGACGCGCTCGACGCCGCGCGGCGCCCCGCGTTCGTGGTCGGCGCGGCCGTCGATCGCGCGGGCGCGTGGGACGACGTCGTGCGGCTCGCCGAGCGGCACCGTGCGCGCGTGTACGTCGCGCCGATGTCCGGGCGCTGCAGCTTTCCGGAGGACCATCCGCTGTTCGCCGGCTTCCTGAGCGCGATCCGCGAGAAGATCGTCGCGCGGCTCGACGGGCACGATCTCGTGTTCGCGTTCGGCGCGCCCGCGTTCACCTATCACATCGAGGGCTTCGGCCCGCACGTGCCGCCGGGCGCGACGCTCGTGCAGCTCGTCGACGATCCGGGCGTCGCCGCGTGGACGCCGTCGGGCGATGCGGTCGTCGGCAATTTGCGGCTCGCCGCGCGCGATCTGCTGGCGCGGCCCGCGCCGCCCGAGCGGCCGATGCCCGAGGCGCGCGCGCCGCGGGTGCGCGTCGATGCGCCCGCCGCCGGCGAGCGGATGTCGGTCGCGTTCGCGCTGCAGACGCTCGCCGACGTGCGCGACGCGCAGGACATCGTCGTCGAGGAGGCGCCGAGCGCGCGGCCGGTGATGCAGGAGCATCTGCCGTTCACGCGCAGCGGCACGTTCTACACGATGGACAGCGGCGGGCTCGGCTACGGGATGCCGGCCGCCGTCGGCGTCGCGCTCGCGCGGCCGGGCCGGCGCGTGATCGGGCTGATCGGCGACGGCTCGAGCCTGTATTCGATCCAGGCGCTGTGGAGCGCCGCGCAACTGAAGCTGCCGATCACGTTCGTGATCCTGAACAACCGGCGTTACGCGGCGCTGCAGGATTTTGCGCCCGTGTTCGGCTTCGGCCCGAGCGACCCGGTGCAGGGCACCGATCTGCCCGACCTGGATTTCGTCGCGCTCGCGCGAGGGATGGGCTGCCGCGGCGTGCGCGTGGCCGATGCGGCGCGCCTGCGCGACACGCTGACCGACGCGTTGCGTGCGGCGACGCCAGTCGTCGTCGAAGTCGAGATTGCCTGACGCGCCGCGCGCGTCTTTCCGGAGATTCCATGCAAACCGTAGCGATGCTGATCGGCGGCGAACGCCGCCACTCGTCCAGCGGCGCGACCTTCGTGCGCCGCAACCCGCTCGACGGCGACATCGCGTCGGCCGCGCCCGCAGGCACCGTCGACGATGCGCGCGCGGCGGCCGATGCGGCTGCCCGTGCGTTTCCCGGCTGGGCCTCGCGCGGCCCCGGCGCGCGGCGCGCCTTGCTGCTGAAGGCGGCCGCCGCGCTCGAAGCGAAGCAAGAGCAGTTCGTCGCCGCGATGGCGGCTGAAACGGGCGCATCCGCGCTGTGGGCCGGCTTCAACGTGCAGCTCGCGGCGAGCGGGCTCGTCGAGGCCGCGTCGCTGACCACGCAGGTCGGCGGCGAGTTGATCCCGTCCGACGTGCCGGGCTCGCTCGCGATGGGCGTGCGGCAACCGGCCGGCGTCGTACTCGGCATCGCGCCGTGGAATGCCCCGGTGATCCTTGCGACGCGCGCGCTCGCGCTGCCGCTCGCGTGCGGCAACACGATCGTGCTGAAAGGCTCGGAGCTGTGCCCCGTCACGCACGGGCTGGTCGTCGAGGCGCTGCAGGAGGCCGGGCTGCCGCCGGGCGTCGTCAACTTCGTGACGAACGCGCCCGACGATGCGGGCGCCGTCGTCGACGCGCTGATCGCGCACCCGGCCGTGCGCCGCGTGAATTTCACCGGCTCGACGCGGGTCGGGCGGATCGTCGCCGAAGCGTGCGCGCGCCATCTGAAGCCGGCGGTGCTGGAGCTCGGCGGCAAGGCGCCGTTCGTCGTGCTCGACGATGCCGACCTCGACGCGGCGGTCGCCGCGGCCGCATTCGGCGCGTTCGCGAATTCCGGGCAGATCTGCATGTCGACCGAGCGCATCGTCGTCGACGCGTCGATCGCCGATGCGTTCGTCGCGAAGCTCGCCGCCAAGGCCGCGTCGCTGCCGCTCGGCGACCCGCGCCACGGGCCGGTCGTCCTTGGTTCGCTGATTGACACCAAGGCCGTCGAGCGCTGCAACGCGCTGATCGACGATGCGCTCGCGCACGGCGCGACGCTGCGGTGCGGCGGCAAGGCGGACAGCACGCTGTTTCCGGCGACGCTGCTCGACCACGTGACGCCGGCGATGCGCGTCTATGCGGAAGAATCGTTCGGCCCGGTGAAGGGCATCGTGCGCGTCGACGGCGAGGAGGCCGCGATCCGCTGCGCGAACGACAACGCGTTCGGGCTGGCGTCGGCCGTGTTCAGCCGCGACGTCGCGCGGGCGCTGCGCGTCGCGGCGCGCATCGAATCGGGCCTCTGTCACGTGAACGGCCCGACCGTGCACGACGAGGCGCAGATGCCGTTCGGCGGCGTGAAGGACAGCGGCTTCGGCCACTTCGGCGGCAACGCCGGCATCGCCGCGTTCACCGACCTGCGCTGGATCACCGTGCAGACGGCCCCGCGCCACTACCCATTCTGACGAGGCGGCCGACGATGAGAATCGCGATTCTGGGAGCGGGCGCGATGGGCTCGCTGTTCGGCGGGCGGCTCGCCGAAAGCGGCGAAGCCGTCACGCTGATCGACGTGAACGATGCGCATCTCGATGCAATCCGCCGCGACGGGCTGCGCATCGACGACGATCGCGGCGAACGGCGCATTCGCACGCTGCAGGCCGTGCGACCGGAAGCCGCGAATGCGGCCGCGGCCGGCGCGCCCGACACACCGTTCGACCTGCTGATCGTCTTCACGAAATCGCTGCACACGCGCGCGGCGCTCGATGGCGTGCGCGCGCTGCTGACGTCGGACACGTTCGTGCTGACGCTGCAGAACGGGCTCGGCAACGTCGAGACGCTGAATGCGTTCGTGCCGCTGGAGCGCATCCTGGTCGGCGTGACGACGTGGCCGGCCGATGCGGCCGGGCCCGCGCACGTGCGCTCGCACGGCGCCGGCACGATCCGCATGATGACGGCCGACGGCGCGGCGCGCCCGTTCGCGGCGGCGGTGGCCGACGCGCTGTCGCGCGCGGGGCTCGCGTGCACGCTCGACGCCGACGTATGGGCCGCGATCTGGGAGAAGGTCGCGTTCAACGCGGCGCTCAACACGCTGTGCGCGGCGACGGGCTGCACCGTCGACCAGCTCGGCCATCATCACGACGGGCCGCGGCTCGCGCTCGCGATCGCGGCGGAGACGGCCGCCGTCGCGCGCGCGAAGGGCATCGCGGTCGATGGCGAGCGCATCGCGCGCAACGTCGAGCATGCGATCCGCGACCATCTCGGCCATCGCCCGTCGATGCTGCAGGACGTGCTCGCGGGGCGCCGCACCGAAATCGATGCGATCAGCGGCAAGGTCGTCGCGGCCGCACGCGAAACCGGCGTCGCGGTGCCGCATGCGGAGACGCTGCTCGCGCTGGTCCGGTTGATCGACGCGCGGACGAACTGAGCAACAGGCCGGCGGCCGGCTGGCGCCGCATGACGATACGGATGCCGTGCGCGCGAAGCAACGGCGCTGGATCTTGAAGGATGGGACGAGACACCGGTGCCGATCGATGAGCGCCGGTCGACTGCTGCACAGCATGAGATCCGGGCACGCGTGCGCGCGCCAGCCCGGACAACAGGAGACGCCATGAAAACCATCGAATACCGTTGTCTTGCCGCGCGCCGTTCGCGCCTCTTGCCGCCGACGCACGGTGCATCGGAGGCCGCATGAGCACGCCCGACGCACTGAATGAACGGCGGCCGCCCTCGGTCGACATCGGCACGACGCTCGACGACGGGCCGTTCACGCCGATGCAGCGCGGCGTGGTGCTGCTCGCCGCGCTCGCGATCGTGCTCGACGGTTTCGACGGCCAGTTGATCGGTTTCGCGATTCCGGTGCTGATCCGCGAATGGGGCGTCACGCGCGGCGCGTTCGCGCCGGCCGTCGCGGCGGGGCTGGTCGGGATGGGGATCGGCAGCGCGTGCGCGGGGATCGTCGCGGACCGCTTCGGCCGCCGCCAGGCCGTGATCGGCAGCGTGTTCCTGTTCGGCATCGCGACCTGCGCGATCGGGTTCGCGCCCGACGTCGCGACGATCGCGATCCTGCGCTTTTGCGCGGGGCTCGGGATCGGCGGCGCGCTGCCGACCGCCACGACGATGACCGCCGAATACACGCCCGCGCGGCGCCGCACAATGATGGTGACCGCGACGATCGTCTGCGTGCCGCTCGGCGGGATGCTGGCCGGCCTGTTCGCGCACGAGGTGCTGCCGCGCTACGGCTGGCGCGGGCTGTTCTTCGCGGGCGGCGCGTTGCCGCTCGTGCTCGGCTTCGTGCTCGTGCGCGCGTTGCCCGAATCGCCGCGCTATCTGGCGCGGCGCCCCGCGCGCTGGCCGGAACTCGGCGCGCTGCTCGCGCGGATGCAGCGGCCGGTCGCGCCGGGCACCGTGTTCACCGATGCGAAGGACGCCCGCGCGCCGGGCGGCCGCGGCGGCTTCGGCGCGCTGTTCGCGAGCGGGCAGGCGCGCGACACGGTCGCGCTGTGGTGCGCGTTCTTCATGTGTCTGCTCGCCGTGTATGCGGCATTCAGCTGGCTGCCGACGATGCTCGCGGCGAGCGGGTTGAGCGTGTCGGTTGCGGGCTCGGGACTCACCGCGTACAACCTCGGCGGCGTGATCGGCGCGCTGTTGTGCGCGTGGGCGATCGCGCACGCGGGGTCGCGCTGGCCGCTCGCGCTGTGCAGCATCGGGGGCGCCGCGAGCGCGGTGTGGCTGATGGGCGTCGACGCGAGCCGCCACACGAACTGGCTGATCGTCGGGCTCGGCCTGCACGGGCTGTTCGTCAATGCGGTGCAGTCGACGATGTATGCGCTGTGCGCGTACATCTACCCGACGGCCGTGCGCGCGACGGGGACCGCGAGCGCGCTCGCGTTCGGCCGGCTCGGCGCGATTCTCAGCGCGTTCGCGGGCGCGCTCGTGATCACGGCGGGCGGCGCGGGCGCGTACCTGACGATGCTGGCCGTTGCGATGGGCGCGGTGTGCGTTGCGCTGCTCGCGGTGCGGCGGCACATTCCGCGGCTGTCGCGCGCGCAAACGCAGCCGCGCGAAGGGGACGAACTCGCCCGCACGTCGTCGTGACGTGCGGACGCATCGCGTGCGTTACAGCGTGGTGCGCACGTGCCAGAGCTCGGGGAACAGCACGACGTCGAGCATCTTGCGCAGATACGGCGCGCCGCTCGTGCCGCCGGTGCCCTGCTTGAAGCCGATGATGCGTTCGACCGTCGTCACGTGACGGAAGCGCCACTGGCGGAACGCATCCTCGAGATCGACGAGTTCCTCGGCCATCTCGTACAGTTCCCAGTGCTGCTGCGGATGACGGTAGACCTCGAGCCACGCGGCCTCGACCGTCTCGTCGTGCCGCATCGGCTGGGTCCAGTCGCGCTCGAGCCGCTCGGGCGCGATCGGGAACCCGCGCCGCGCGAGCAGGCGCACGACCTCGTCGTAGAACGACGGCGCTTCGAGCGTCGCGCGCACCTGTTCGAGGATGTCGGCCCGGTGCGCATGCGGCTGCAGCATCTGCGCGTTCTTGTTGCCGAGCAGGAATTCGAGCTGCCGATACTGGTACGACTGGAAGCCCGACGACTGGCCGAGATACGGCCGCATCGCCGAATACTCGGACGGCGTCATCGTCGACAGCACGTTCCACGCCTGGACCAGTTGCTCGAGGATGCGCGACACGCGCGCGAGCATCTTGAACGCGGGCGGCAGCGCGTCGGTGCGCACCGCGTCGAGCGCGCCGCGCAGCTCGAACAGCGCGAGCTTCATCCACAGTTCGCTCGTCTGATGCTGGATGATGAACAGCATCTCGTTGTGATCGGGCGACAGCGGATGCTGCGCGTCGAGGATCGAATTCAGCGACAGGTAGTCGCCATAGCTCATCGACTTCGAGAAATCGAGCTGCGCGTCGTGCCAGCCGGCTTGAGCGTTGGCCTCGCCCGGCACGTGCGGGGCCTCGTGCGCGGCTTGCGCCGGTTGTGCGGCGCGTGTGCCCGAGAACGGGCAGCCTGCCGGCGCGTCGCCGCCGGGCGGCTGCATGTGACCAGAATTCACGACTTTCTCCAGATTTGAATGACGAACGCGTGGCGCGCGCTGCGCATGCGGCGGCGGCGCGCCACGCAATACCGCTCAGGTCACCGCGCCGCGTTCGGCGAACTCGGGCGCCTTCCACGCGTCGGTGGCGAGGATGTCGCGCAGCGTCTCGACCGCATCCCATACGTCGGCGAAGCGCGTATAGAGCGGCGTGAAGCCGAAGCGCAGCACGTACGGCTCGCGGTAGTCGCCGATCACGCCGCGCGCGATCAGCGCCTGCATCACTTCGTAGCCGTGCGGATGCTCGAAGCTCGCCTGCGAGCCGCGCTGGTGATGCGCGCGCGGCGTGACGAGCTTCAGCGACAGGCCCGCGCAGCGTTCCTCGACGAGCGCGATGAACGCGTCGGTCAGCGCGAGCGACTTGCGGCGGATCGTCTGCATGTCGGTCTGCAGGAACACGTCGAGCCCGCATTCGACCATCGACATCGACACGATCGGCTGCGTGCCGCACAGGAAGCGCGCGATGCCCGGATCGGGCGCGAAGCCCGGCTGCATCGCGAACGGCGCGCGGTGGCCCCACCAGCCCGACAGCGGCTGCGAGAAATGCGCGAGGTGACGCTGCGGCACCCACACGAATGCGGGCGAGCCGGGGCCGCCGTTCAGGTACTTGTACGTGCAGCCGACCGCGCCGTCCGCGCGCGCGCCGTTCAGATCGACCGGCACCGCGCCGGCCGAGTGCGCGAGATCCCACAACATCAGCGCGCCCGCATCGTGCACCAGTTGCGTGACGGCCGGCATGTCGTGCATGTAGCCGGTGCGGTAGTTCACGTGCGTGATCATCGCGACGGCCGTGTCCGCGCCGAGCGCGCCGGGCAGGTCGGCCGGATCGTCGATCAGGCGCAGTTCGTAGTTGCCGCCGAGCTGCTCGATCAACCCTTGCGCGATATACAGGTCGGTCGGGAAGTTCGAGCGCTCCGACACGATCACGCGACGCTCGGGCGCGCGCTCGGCCTGGTGGCGCAGCATCGCGGACAGCAGCTTGAACAGGTTGATCGAGATGGTGTCGGTGACGACCGTCTCGCCGGGCGCGCCGCCGATCAGCGTCGCGAGCTTGTCGCCGAGGCGGCGCGGCAGCGCGAACCAGCCGGCCGTGTTCCAGCTGCGGATCAGGCCTGCGCCCCATTCGGCGCCGATCACCTGCTGCGCGCGGGCGGCCGACGCGCGCGGCTGCGCGCCGAGCGAGTTGCCGTCGAGGTAGATCACGCCGTCGGGCAGCGAGAACTGGTCGCGCAGCGGGGCCAGCGGGTCGTCGCGGTCGAGCGCGAGCGCATCTTCACGGGTCTTGATCATCATGATGTGAGGTCGTAGGTCGGGTAGTCAGGAAGCCTGCGCGGGCAGCGCGCGCAGCACCGCGCGCACGGGGCTCGCGTCGAGCGTCGCGAATTTCAGCGGCAGCGCGATCAGTTCGTAGTCGCCGGTCGGCACGTCGTCGAGCACGATCCCTTCGAGGATCGCCATCCGGTGCGCGCGTACGCGGTGATGCGCATCCATCGTCTTCGATTCCTGGGGATCGAGCGACGGCGTATCGATGCCGATCAGCTTCACGCCGTGCGCGGCGAGCAGGTCGACGGTGTCGGGCGCGACCGCGCAGAAGTTGCTGTCCCACTGCTCGACCGCGGCGCGCGCATAAGTGCGCAACAGCACGCGCGGCGGCACGCCGTCGAGCGCGGCTTCCACATCGGCCGGCCGCACGACGGGCGATGCGCCGATGCAATGGATCACGCGGCACGGGCCGAGATAGGTGTCGAGCGGCACCGCGCCGATCGGCGCGCCGTCGGCGTCGTAGTGCAGCGGCGCGTCGCAGTGCGCGCCCGTGTGCGGCGACAGCGTCAGCCGCGCGACGTTGACCGGCGAACCGGCCTCCATCCGCCACACGCGTTCGACGGAAACCGGCGTATCGCCCGGCCACACGGGCGTGGCGGGGCTGACTGGCGGCGAAATGTCCCAGAGTGTGTCCATGGCATGACGAAGCGTGAATCGATGCTTCGAATGATAGGTGGACGCTCGCAGAAAGTGCTTGCGAAATAAACATGGACAATCCGCCGGATTGGCAGATAATTCGACTCAGAGGGAAAACGGGGACCAAAAATGCACGCGATCACGCTCGATGCCACCGACTGCCGGATTCTGGCGGTATTGCAGGAGGAGGGCAGAATCAGCAATCTCGACCTGGCCGAACGCATCTCGCTTTCGCCATCCGCCTGCCTGCGCCGCATGCGCCTGCTCGAGGAGCAGGGCGTGATCGAGCACTATCGCGCGTGCCTGAGCCGCGAGAAGCTCGGCTTCGAGCTCGAGGCGTTCGTGCAGGTGTCGATGCGCAACGAAGAAAATCAATGGCACGAGCGCTTCGCGGAAGCGCTGCGCGAATGGCCGGAGGTGGTCGGCGCGTTCGTCGTGACGGGCGAGAGCCACTATCTGCTGCGCGTGCTCGCGCACAACCTCAAGCACTATTCGGATTTCGTGCTGAACCGCCTGTACAAGGCGCCGGGCGTGATGGACATCCGTTCGAACATCGTGCTGCAGACGCTGAAGGACGAAGCGGGCGCGCCGGTCGGGCTGGCGCGCACGGGGGCGATCAAAGCGGTGTGAGGCCGTGGAAGCCGCCGCCGTGGAACACGAGCGGCGGCGCCGTGTCCGATACCGCGCGCACGCCGCAGCGTTCCACTTCGCCGACGAAGATCACGTGGTCGCCTTCGTCGTAGCGGCTGCGGTTGTGGCATTCGAACCACGCGAGCGCGCCGTCGAGCACGGGCATCCCGGAGTTGCCGGCCGCATGCGCGATCCCTTCGAAGCGGTCGCCCTTGTAGGTCGAAAAGCGCTTGCACAGGTCGAGCTGCGACGCCGCGAGCACGTTCACCACGTAGTGGCTGTTGCCGCGGAACACGGGCGTCGACGCCGATTTGTGCGCGAGGCTCCACAGCACGAGCGGCGGATCGAGCGAAACGGAATTGAACGAACTGGCGGTGATGCCGATCAGCTGGCCGGACGGCGCGCGCGTCGTGATCACCGTCACGCCCGTCGCGAACTGGCCGAGCGCTTGCCGGAACGCGGCCGCGTCGAAATCCGGCGGATTGGCCTGGCTCATCGGGCAGCCATCCGGAACGGGACGGGCGGGCGCGACACGACACGGGCGTGACGGGTGCGGCGGACGAAAGACGACAAGGCGGTCGATTGGGAAGGGGGGCGCATGGCCCGATTTTAGCGGAATCGGGGCCGCCGGGCCCGGTCGGGCGGCGCATCGCGACGGCAGGGTGACGTAGCGAACACTGCGGCGCGCGACCGGCAGCGCGGTTCTGTCCCGTTTTTAACGCCGCGGCCATGCCGCGCGGCATGTCGTTGCGCCAGCGAGCGATCGCTACCCGCGCTATCGCGCCGCCGCCAGCCCGAGCGACAACGCCCCCGTGACGATCAGGCTCGACGCCCACACCGTATCGAGATTGAACCAGCTGCGCGACACGAACTTCAGCCCGAGATAGCGGTACACGAGCCACGCGAGCCCGCCGCCGGCGGCGATCATCGCGGCCGCATGCACGGCCGCGACGACGAGCGCCATCCCGAGATGCGCATCGACGAGCGTTGCCGCCGCGCGGTGGCCGGCATCGCGATCCAGCCCGCACAGACCGAGGTAGATCGGCACGAGCATCAGCCCCGCGCCGTGCGCGAGCGCGACCGCGAACGACCACAGGCCGAGCCGCGCCGGCGGAATCCGCGCGAGCGCCCGCGGATGCCGGCGCCGGATCAGCAGCACCGCGCCGAAGCCGATCACCAGCGCGCTCGCGCCGATCCGGATCGCCGACTGCCACGCGAGCAGCGCCGCGAGCAGCCCGAACGGCAGCATCACCGCGAAGACGGCCAGCGCATGACCGACCGCGAGATAGCCGAGCGCCGCGACGAGGGCGCGACCGCGGCGCGTCATCAGCGCGTTCGACACCGCGAGCGGCCAGCCCATCGCCGGGTTGAGCCCGTGATAGACGCCGCTCGCGAGCACGGCCGCCCACAGCGCGAACGGCGCGGGAAGGCCGGCGCTCAACGCTTGACCGACGGATAGCAGAACGAGTCGGTCGAGCAGTCGCCGCCTTCGAGCCGGATCTGGTGCGCGCGATAGCCGTCGGGGAATTCGA
Source organism: Burkholderia sola (assembly GCF_905400185.1). Taxonomy (NCBI): domain Bacteria; kingdom Pseudomonadati; phylum Pseudomonadota; class Betaproteobacteria; order Burkholderiales; family Burkholderiaceae; genus Burkholderia; species Burkholderia sola. The sequence continues at coordinate 2,904,993 of NZ_FR989675.1, read as the reverse complement.
CCCAGTAGTCGTCGGCGAGCGTCAGCCCGCCGTCCGGCCCCGCGTGCGCGAGCACCTGCGCGGCCGGCACGCCGTCCGGATAGAACTGATCGTCCCACGTCGAATAGAGCGAGTTGGTCCAGTACACGCGCCGGCCGTCGCGGCTGATCTCGACCATCTGCGGGCCGCCCGCGAACGCGCGGCCGTTCGAGTGCGGCGCACGGCGCGCGATGCCGCCGATGCGCACCGACCCGGCGAGCACCGGGTTGTGCGGGTCCGACACGTCGTACTGGCGCATCTCGCCGGTGCCCCAGCACGACACGTACAGGAAGCGGTCGTCGAGCGACAGGTCGATGTCGGTCACGAGCGGCGGCACCGCGCCGAATCCTTGCAGCAGCGGCGGCAGCTCGTCGGCCGTGGCCGGCTCGGCCGGGATCGTCGCGGTCTTCTTCACATGGAACTTGCCGTCTTCGCGCCACCAGGTCCAGATCGAGCCTTCGAGATTGGTCGTGTCTACCACGACGCCGACGAATCCGTATTCGCGCACCGGGTCGTGCGCGGGCCGCACCTCGAGCGCCATCTGGTGCTGCGCGCCGAGATCGATCGTCTGCACGTTGCGCCGCGCGCGCAGGTCCCAGAAATGCAGCCGGTGCCCGTACTTGTTCGCGAGCAGGTCCTCGGGGACGATCCCGTTCTCGAATTGCGGCGGCAGCGCCCATTCGCTCGACACCATGTAGTCGCGCGGCAGGTTCCACCAGAAGTCGTAATGCTTGTCCTGCGGGCCGCGGTCGATCTCCCAGCGGCCGAGCACGTCGAAGGTCTCGCAATCCATGATGAAGATGCCGGGCGCGCCGTCGGTGCCGTCCTTGCCCGCGCCGCCGAGCGTGCTCACGTAGATGCCCTCGGGCCCGCAATGCACGGTGTGCGGCCGCGAATAGCCGGTTTTCGCGAAGATCTCGTCGGGTTCGATGATCTTGTGGATGCGCGCCTGCGTCGGATGCGGCTTCGTGTCGATCACGTAGATGCGCGACGAGCGCAGGCCGGGGATGATCAGGAAGCGGCGCTCGAGGAACGCATGGCCGGTGAGCGGCGACAGCGACGACGAGCACGCATTCCAGCCGAAATGGTGAAACTCGTCGCCGGTATTCGGCATCGTCACCGTATGGACGATCTTGCCGTACGTCGGCGAACCGGGCTTCACGTCGATCACGGCGAGCGCGTCGGGTCTGGAAAAATCGGGGCTCAGCAACAACGTATAGGCAAACGCTTCCGCCGGCGCCTGCATCGCAAGCTCGGGCGAAGCGTGAAACGTCGGGTCGGGCCGCATGCTCATGGTGATGCCTCCTCGATGGGTTGGGATCGTGAACGCACGGCCGTTCGTTGCGGGCGTGCGGGTCGGGATGGCCGCGCGGGGTGCATCGTGCCGGCGGGTGCGATCGACGCACGGACGCACGTGTCGGTGCCACGCGCGGCGCCGTGCATCAGATCGTGAAAGCGGGGAAAGCGGGTGACGGCGACAGGCCGGATCGCCGCACCGGCGGCGGGGCGGACGGGCGGCAACGTGATGAAGCAGCCGAAGCGGCGCCTCGCGACGCGGCAGCGGCCGGGCGGGTGATGCGGGTGAATTCTGTTAAGGCATGCATAGCGATGTTCCGGCAGATGATGTTTGCATCAGGGTCGGGCATGCATCGAACGCTGCGCGCGTGGCGGCGGGTTTGCCGCCGCGCCAGCGCGTGCCTAAGTGTAGACGAGAATCGTGCAGGCGAGTCGGGCGCGGCACCTGGGTGATCTGCCAGTTTCGCGCGCGAGTGAGATACTTGCCGGAGTGCCGCTGCGTGCCGCCCCGCGGGCGGGCGGCGGCGACGCGAAACGACGGCGCCGGTACTGGCGTGCCGGCTGCCTTCATCCACGAGGGACTGATTTCATGGGGAACGAGATGCTTGAAACCGCGACGCTCGGAGGCGGGTGTTTCTGGTGCACGGAGGCCGTGTTTCTCGACGTCGACGGCGTGACGGCCGTGCAGTCGGGTTACGCGGGCGGCCATACGCGCAACCCGGGCTATCGCGACATCTGCGAAGGCGACACCGGCCACGCGGAAGTCGTCAACGTGACGTTCGATCCGGCGCGCATCGGCTATCGCGAGATCCTCGAGATCTTCTTCGCGACGCACGATCCGACCACGCTGAACCGGCAGGGCAACGACGTCGGCACGCAGTACCGGTCGGTTGTGTTCACGCATTCGGATGCGCAGCGCGACACGGCGCTCGACGTGATCCGCGAGCTCGAACGCGAGCAGGTGTTCGGCCAGCCGATCGTCACACAGGTCGTGCCGCTCGACGGCAACTACTGGCCGGCCGAGGACTATCACCAGAACTATTACGCGCGGAACCCGGGGCAGGGCTATTGCTCGGTCGTGATCGGGCCGAAGCTCGCGAAATTCCGGCAGAAGTTCTCGCACCGGCTGAAGTCGCTGCGCGGCGCCTGAGCGTCGGCGGCGCAAGCCGGCGAAACCAGCGTCAAGCCGCCTCGTTGCGCCACTGCGCGCACGCGGCGGCGATTTCGCGGGCGAGCGCGATGCACGACAGCGGCGCGGAGCCTTCCGCCTTGTTGTTGATCGTGATGATCACCGGCTGCCCGGCCAGCGCATAGCGCGCGGCGAGTTCTGCGAGCGCCGAGCGCGTGGCCGGATCTTCGTCGACGAGCTTGTCGAACGGCTCGTATTTCGCTTTCGCCTGCTCGTACTTGAAGCCGCCGTGCAGGCTCCAGCGCACGATCAGCGGGCCCGGCGCATCGCCGTCGAGCAGTGCGAGCGCGGCGGCCTGGCGCAGCGGGTCGGGCATCCGCGCGTGCAGGCCGACGCAGTAGCGCACGCCGAGCGCGGCCAGCGCGCGGATGAAGCGCGGCGTGAGCAGGCTCGCGTCTCGGATCTCGATCGCGTAGCGCGTGCCGTCGGCGTCCGGCGGCAGCGGCGGCAGCGCCGCGAAGAACGCGGCGAGCCGGTCGATCAGCGCGGCCGGCTCCGCGAGCAGCTGATCGGGCAGTGGCGAGAACTGGAACACGAGCACGCCGGCTTTCCGGCCGAGCCCGTCGAGACACGGCTGGACGAATTCGCGGGTCGCGAGCTGGGCATCGAGGAAGGTCGGGTTCGGCCCGGACGGCTCGCCGCGCCGGCCGCGGATCACCGCGTCGGTCACCGCGGCCGGCGCCTTCACGACGAAGCGGAAATCGTCGGGCACCTGCTGCGCGTAGCGCAGGTAGTCGGCCACCGACAGCGGCCCGTAGAACGACCGGTCGAGGCTCACGCTCTTCAGCAGCGGATGCGCGCCGTACGCTTCGAGCCCTTCGCGCGACAGCTTCGTCTGCGCGAAATCGCCGTCGTAGACGATGCCGTTCCAGCCGGGGAAATACCACGACGACGTGCCGAGCCGCACGTTCGGCGGGAGGCCTGCCGCGGCGTCGGCCACGTCCGCCGAGATCGGCGCGGGCAGTACGCCGCGCTTGCGGCGGCCTTTCTTCGGCTCGGCGGCCGGCGGGGGCGGTTCGTCCCACAGCAGGCCGGACGACGGGGCAGGCTCGTCGTCATCGGCGGCGGGGCGGGAGGTCTGTCGGGCAAGCCGCGTCGGTCGCGCGTCCTCCTGCGCGTCCGGCGTCACGTGCTCATCGGCGCTGGCGGGGCGATCGTCGTCCGGCGGCGACGCGCGTGCGGCATCCGTCGGCACGCCGAACAGATCGAACTGTCCGTCGGCGTGCGACTCGTTGGCGTCGTCGCGCGGCTGTCGTTGCGGCGGCGCGTTGCGCCGCGTCCTGCCGTCACCCATGCATGCCCTGCGTGATGCGCCGCCTAGCGCGGCAGCGCGTGTTCGTACATGTAGCGCCGCGACCACGGCAGCGTTTTCGCGCTGCGTCCGGCCTTGCGGCACACGATCTGGAAGATCGACACGTCGTCGTGCTCGAACGCATACGCGCAGCCGGCGAGATACACGCGCCAGATGCGGAATTTTTCGTCGTCGACGAGCTTTCTCGCTTCCTCGGCTTTCGCTTCGAAGTTTTCCGTCCAGATATCGAGCGTGCGCGCATAGTGCCGGCGCAGGCTTTCGACGTCAACCGCCTCGAGGCCGCCGCGCTGCGCCGCTTCGAGCGCGAGGCTGATGTGCGGCAGCTCGCCGTCCGGGAACACGTAGCGATCGATGAATTCGCCACCGCCGAGCGCCGTTTCGCCGCTTTCCGCGTCGGTCGACGTGATCCCGTGATTCATTGCGATGCCGTCGTCGGTGAGCAGCTCGCGCACGCGCGAGAAGTAGAGCGGCAGGTTCTTGCGGCCGACGTGCTCGAACATCCCGACGCTCGTGATCCGGTCGAACTGGCCGTCGATCTCGCGGTAATCCTGCAGACGAATCTCGATCTTGTCCTCGAGCCCCGCGGCCTTCACACGCGCGGTCGCGAGGTCGAACTGGTTCTGCGACAGCGTCACGCCGAGACACGTCGCGCCGAACTTCTGCGCGGCGCGCAGCACGAGCGCGCCCCAGCCGCAGCCGATGTCGAGCAGGCGCTGGCCGGGCTCGAGCTGGATCTTCGTCAGGATGTGGTCGATCTTCTTGATCTGCGCGGTGGCGAGATCCTCGTCGCCGTTCTCGAAGTACGCGCACGAGTACACCATGTTCTCGTCGAGCCACAGCTGGTAGAACGCGTTCGACACGTCGTAGTGGTACTGGATCGCCTTCTTGTCGGTGCTCTTCGTGTGATTGAAGTAGCGTTTCACGCGGGCCAGCTTGCTCGCGCTCGTCACGGTGCTGCGCGCGAGCGAGTAGCCGATGTTGATGATGTCCGACAGCTTGCCTTCGATGTCGATCTTGCCCTTCACGTACGCCTCGCCGAGATTGTCGAGGCTCGGTTCGAGCAGCAGCGGCAACGCCGATGCGCTGTTCACCTTCAGCGTGACCTGCGGCGCGCTGAAGGTGCCGAAATCGAGTTGATCGCCGTTCCACAGCACGAGTCGCGCCGGTATGTTCGCTTTTGCCCGTACTTCATCCGCCCACTGTGCCAGCTTCTTTTCCCAGAACATTTGGATTCTCCGTTTGTTCGTTGAATCGAATACAGCCAAGTATCTTGACCGGCGCCCACCGCTTGCGGCGCAGGCACCCGGATGCAACACGAGACACGACCGGCGCACGCCGGCGCCGCGCTTACGGCGACAGGCGCGAGATCGTCCAGCCCGGCGCCGCCGCGGCGTCGCGCGTATAGAGCAGGCGGTCGTGCAGCCGCGACGGGCGCCCCTGCCAGAATTCGATCGCGTCGGGCACAAGGCGGTAGCCGCCCCAGTGCGGCGGGCGCGGCGGGTTGTCGCCGTAGCGTTCGCTGACGGCCTGCTCGCGCGCTTCGAGCGTCGCGCGGCTGTCGATCACGGTGCTCTGGTCCGACGCCCATGCGCCGATGCGCGAGCCGAGCGGGCGCGATGCGAAATAGCGGTCGCTTTCTTCCGCGCTGGTTTTCTCGATCCGGCCCTCGATGCGCACCTGGCGCTCGAGCTCGATCCAGTAGAACAGCAGCGCGGCTTGCGGATGCACGGCGAGATCGTGGCCCTTGCGGCTGTCGTAATTGGTGAAGAAGACGAACCCGCGTTCGTCGACGCCCTTGATGAGCACGATTCGGGCCGACGGCCGGCCGTCGGCGCCGACGGTCGCGAGCGTCATCGTGTTCGGCTCGGGCAGCTTGGCGGCGAGCGCCTCCTTGAACCAGCGATCGAACTGGGCGAACGGGTCGGGGGCGGCATCGGCTTCGTCGAGCGAAGCACGCGAATAGTTGATGCGAAGATCGGCGAGAGTCGTCATGTTATGCAAACGCTTCAATCTGGGGCCAGTATAGCTAACGCGCGAGAATCGTGCGTGCACAGTGGGGCGGGGGAGCGGGGAGTTCAGGCAAAATAGAGGGCTGCACGACTTACGTTTTCCTTGCTGCCATGTCCTCCGCCGACGCTGCCCCGCCCCGTTCTTCTGATCTTACCCCGACCCCGGAAATCCAGCTTGACGTGGATCGCGCCCGGCGTTTCGGCGGCGTCGCGCGCCTGTACGGCGCGCCGGCGGCCGCCGCGTTCGAGCGGGCGCACGTCGCGGTGATCGGGATCGGCGGCGTCGGGTCGTGGGTGGCCGAGGCGCTCGCGCGCAACGCGGTCGGCACGCTGACGCTGATCGATCTCGACAACGTCGCGGAAAGCAACACGAACCGGCAGGTCCATGCGCTCGACGGCAATTACGGCAAGCCGAAGGTCGACGCGATGGCCGAGCGGATCGCGCTGATCGATCCCGCGTGCCGCGTGAACCGGATCGAGGATTTCGTCGAGCCCGACAACTTCGACGCGCTGCTCGGCGGCGGCTTCGACTACGTGATCGATGCGATCGACAGCGTGCGCACGAAGGTCGCGCTGATCGCATGGTGCGTCGCGAAACGGCAGCCATTGATCGTCGTCGGCGGCGCGGGCGGACAGCTCGACCCGACGCGCATCCGCATCGACGATCTCGCGCTGACGATCCAGGATCCGCTGTTGTCGAAGGTGCGCGCGCAATTGCGCAAGCAGCACGGTTTTCCGCGCGGGCCGAAGGCGCGCTTCAAGGTCAGCGCCGTATATTCGGACGAGCCGCTGATCTATCCGGAAGCGGCGGCCTGCGACATCGAGGACGGCGCGGAGCCGTCCGCTGCCGCGCATGTCGCGGGGCTCAACTGCGCAGGCTTCGGTTCGAGCGTGTGCGTGACCGCGAGCTTCGGTTTCGCGGCGGCCGCGCATGCGCTGCGGGCGATCGCGGCACAGGCGGCCGGCTGAGCGCGCGGCGCGCGGGCAGGGAAGGATGACGCTTCGGCGCGGGGAGCGCGCCGCGGGCGAGACGGCGATGCAGCCGGGCCGTTGCGGTCCGGCCAGTCGCGCGTCAGGTCAGTTGAGCGCCATGCTCAGCTTGCGTCGCCATGCGGCGACGAGGTCGGGGCGATCGCCGGCCAGTTCGAACACCGAGATCATCGTGCGGCGGCCGAGGTCGTCGCCGTATGCGCGATCGCGCGTCACGATTTCCAGCAACTGCTCCAGCGCCCCTTCGTACGCGCGCCGCGCGATCAGGCTCTGCGCGAGGTCGAAGCGCGCGTCGAGATCGGCCGGGTTCGCCGCGATGCGTGCCTCGAGCGCGTCGGTCGGCGGCAGGTCGGCCGTGGCGTCGAGCGCGTCGAAACGGGTCTTGATCGCCTGGTAGCGCGGGTCGCCGTTCTGCACGGTCTGCGGCGACAGGCGCTCGGTCTCCGCGCGCGCGGCGTCGACTTCGTTGCGCGCGAGCAGCAGCTCGATCAGGTCGAGGCGCGCGTCGTCGTAGCCGGGGTTCAGCGCGAGCGCCGCTTCGAGGTGCGTGAGCGCATCGTCGAAGCGCTGTTCGGCCATCGCGTACTGCGCGGCGCGGCGCTCGGCTTCCTCGGCCGCCGGCAGCAGCCGGTCGAGGAACGCGCGCAACTGCCCTTCGGGCAGCACGCCGACGAACTGGTCGACCGGCCGCCCGTCGGCGAACGCGATCACGTGCGGGATGCTGCGCGTCTGGAAGTGCGCGGCGAGTTCCTGGTTCTCGTCGACGTTGACCTTCACGAGCTTCCAGCGGCCGGCGTAATCGGCTTCGAGTTTTTCCAGCAGCGGGCCGAGCGTCTTGCACGGGCCGCACCACGGCGCCCAGAAGTCGACCAGCACGGGCGTGTCCAGCGACGCCTCGATGACGTCTTTCTCGAATGTGGCAAGCGTGGTGTCCATGTCGTTCTCTTCCGTTCGAATATCGTCAGGATGGGGGCGGCGCGCCGCTTTTTCAACGCGGCTTCGATTCGGGCAGCGGAATCCACTCGGTCTCGCCGGGCACCTTGCCCATTTCCTGGCGCGTCCATGCTGCTTTCGCGTGCTCGATCGCGTCGCGGCTGCTCGCGACGAAATTCCATTCGATGAAGCGTTCGCCGTCGATCCGGTCGCCGCCGAGCAGCATCGCGCGCGCACCGCTGCCGCTCGTCAGCGCGACCGTCGCGCCCGGCGCGAGCACGGCCATCCGTTCGGCCGGCACCGGCGTGCCGTCGATCGCGAGATCGCCATCGACCACGTAGACCGCGCGCTCCTCGTGCGACGCATCGAGTTCGAGCCGGCCGCCGACCGCGAATTCGGCCGCGACGTACAGCGTGCGCGAGAACGTCGTCACGGGCGAATGCAGCCCGAACGCGTCGCCGGCGATCACCGTCAGCGCGACGCCGTTTTCATCGCGCTTGGGCAGCGTGTCGGCGGCGTGGTGCTCGAACGACGGCTCGGTCGTCTCGTGCGTTTTCGGCAGTGCGACCCAGGTCTGGATCCCGTGCACGGTGTGGCCGTTCGCGCGCTGCGCGTCGGGCGTACGCTCGGAGTGGACGATCCCGCGGCCGGCCGTCATCCAGTTCACGTCGCCCGGCACGATTTCCTGCAGCGAGCCGAGGCTGTCGCGATGCAGGATCGCGCCGTCGAACAGGTAGGTGACCGTCGCGAGCCCGATGTGCGGATGCGGGCGCACGTCGAGCCCCGTGCCGGCCGGCAGTGCGGCGGGCCCCATGTGATCGAAGAAGATGAACGGGCCGACGAGGCGTGCGGCGAGCGCGGGCAGCGTGCGGCGCACCTGCAGGTTGCCGATGTCGCGCACGTGCGGCTTCAGCAGGGCTTTGATCGAGTCGGTCATGGCGGGCCTCGTGGGGAGCGGCTGGGTTGGCGGTCATTGTACTGGCGGCGCGAGGCGGCCGCGGCAGGCACGCGTCGTGCTGCGTCCGCCGCGCGGCACAAGCCACCGCGTCCGCCGCCGATTCCATATGCGCCGCGCGGGTATCGGGCGCGGCGGCGAAACCCGGTAGACTGACCGGCTTCACAACGACAATTCGACAATCGAGGAGACGCCGATGATGGCCCCGAAGGACTTGCTGCTCGCGCTGGTCGTGATCCTGGCGTGGGGCGTGAACTTCGTCGTGATCAAGGTCGGCCTGCACGGCATGCCGCCGATGCTGCTCGGCGCGCTGCGCTTCACGCTCGCGGCCGTGCCGGCGGCGTTCTTCGTGCGGCGGCCGCAGATTTCGTGGCGGCTGCTGGTGCTGTACGGCGCGACGATCCAGCTCGGCCAGTTCGTGTTCCTGTTCACCGGCATGTACGTCGGGATGCCGGCCGGCCTCGCGTCGCTCGTGCTGCAATCGCAGGCGTTCTTCACGCTGGTGTTCGCGATGCTGTTCCTCGGCGAGCGGCTGCGCGTGCAGAACCTGGTCGGGCTCGCGATCGCCGCGGCCGGGCTCGTCGTGATCGCCGCGCAGGGCGGCCGCGCGATGACGCTCGCGGGCTTCCTGCTGACGATCTGCTCGGCCGCGATGTGGGCCGTCGGCAACATCGTCACGAAGAAGGTCGGGAAGGCCAACCTCGTGTCGCTCGTCGTGTGGGCGAGCCTCGTGCCGCCCGTGCCGTTCTTCCTGCTGTCGCTGTGGTTCGAGGGGCCGCGGCGGATCGCGACCGCGCTCGCCGGGCTCGACGGCGCGTCGATCTTCGCGGTCGTCTATCTCGCGTTCGTCGCGACGCTGCTCGGCTACGGGCTGTGGAGCCGCCTGCTGTCGCGCTACCCGGCCGCGCAGGTCGCGCAGTTCTCGCTGCTGGTGCCGATCGTCGGGCTCGCGTCGTCGGCGCTGCTGCTCGACGAGCATCTGACGCAATCGCAGCTGATCGGCGCCGCGCTCGTGATGGGCGGGCTCGCGGTGAACGTGTTCGGCGGGAAACTGCTGAGCCGCTTCGCGGCATCGTGACGCGCCGGCACGCGCGGCGTGCCGGCGGCAGGGAACGGGTGACGCTCAGGCCATCCGGTTCTTCGCGAGCGGCGGATTCGCGGCGAAATAACGCTTGATGCCGCGGAAGATCGCGTCGGCCATCTCGTCGCGATAGCTGTCGTCGTTGAGGCGGCGCTCTTCGTCCGGGTTGCTGATGAACGCGGTCTCGACGAGGATCGACGGAATGTCGGGCGCCTTCAGCACCGCGAACCCGGCCTGCTCGACCGAGCCCTTGTGCAGCTTGTTGATGCCGCCCACTTCCTTCAGCACGTAGTTGCCGTAGCGCAGCGAGTCGCGGATCTGCGCGGTCGTCGACATGTCGAACAGCGCGCGGTTCACGGCCGCGTCCGCCGTCTTGATGTTGATGCCGCCGATCAGGTCCGACGAATTCTCCTTGTTCGCCATCCAGCGCGCCGCGGCACTCGTCGCGCCGTGGTCGGACAGCGCGAACACCGACGAGCCGCGCGCGGACGGCGTCGTGAACGCATCCGCGTGGATCGACACGAACAGGTCGGCGCCGACGCGGCGCGCCTTCTGCACGCGCACGTTCAGCGGCACGAAGAAGTCGGCGTCGCGCGTCATCATCGCGCGCATGTTCGGGGCGGCGTCGATCTTCGCGCGCAGCTTCTTCGCGATGTCGAGCGCGATGTGCTTCTCGTACGTGCCGCCGCCGCCGATCGCGCCCGGATCCTCGCCGCCGTGGCCCGGGTCGATCGCGACCGTCAGCAGGCGTACCGTGCCGCCCTTGCCGGATTTTGGCGCGGTGAACTTGTAGGTGTCCCCGTCGTCGTCGTTGTCGTCGCGGCGCGCGATGACGGGCGGCGGCTTGACGGCCGGCTTCGCGGGCGTCGACGGCGTGCCGGCGGCCGGCGGCGTATGCGGCGCGGCCGGGGTGTTCTGCGCGAAACGCTGGAAGAATGCGTCGCTGTTGTCGCCCGCGCCCGCGCCGGGCGGCGGGGTGCCCGGGCCGGCCAGCGTGGACGGCGGTTGCATCTGCTGCGCGCGCGCGGTGTCGTTGAGCGCCTGTTCCTTGCGTTCCGTCTGCGCGATCAGGTCGGACAGCGGATCGGGCGCGACGGCCGGATACAGGTCGAACACGAGCCGGTACTTGTACGTGCCGACGGGCGGCAGCGTGAACACCTGCGGCTTCACCGAGCCTTTCAGGTCGAACACCATCCGCACGACGTGCGGCTGATACTGGCCGACGCGCACCGACTGGATCTGCGGATCGTTCGGCGCGATCTTCGATACGAGATCGCGCAGCGCCTGGTCGAGGTCGAGGCCGTTCAGATCGACGACCAGGCGGTCGGGACCCTGCAGCAGCTGTTGGCTATTCTGCAGCGGCTGGTCGGATTCGATCGTGACGCGCGTGTAATCGCGTGCGGGCCACACGCGCACGCCGAGCACCGACGACGCGTGCGCGAGCCGCGGCGCGACGAGACCGAGCACCAGCGTCGACGCCCCCGCGCGCAGGATCTGACGGCGCCGCCAGTTGTGCGTCGCGGTGGCCGCCGATTCGATCGAGCGGAACGGTTTGATCAACATCTTTCGAGACATGCCTTTCCTGAAGCGCTGTACGCCCGGACGGTGAGGGCACGGCCGTCGCCATCCACGTCGAGCGAGAAAACCAGATCGGGCACGCCGAGCAGCGCACCCGCCTGTTGCGGCCATTCGACGAGGCAGATCGCGCTGGAATTGAAATATTCGCGAAAGCCTGCATCGGACCATTCGGCCGGATCGTTGAATCGATACAGATCGAAGTGATAGACCTCGAGTTCCCCGTCGCTGCGCTCGAGCGCGTACGGCTCGACGAGCGTATAGGTCGGGCTGCGCACGCGCCCCGGGTGGCCGAGGCCGCGCAGGATCGCGCGCACGAGGGTCGTCTTGCCCGCGCCGAGATCGCCGACCAGCTGGATCTGCAGCCCGTCGAACGCATGGGCGCGGCCGAGCTCGATGCGCGCCGCGTCGAGCGCGTGCGCGAAGCGGGTGCCGAAGGCCTCGGTTGCAGCTTCGTCGGCGAGCGCGATCACGCGCTCCGCGAGCGGGGCGGGCAACATGGCATGAGGCGGTTGGCTGGACGTGGCTGGCATTCTCGTAAAATAGTGCGATGAACCGACTACCGGAACGCGCCGCATCCGACAGGCCTTCGACTCATGGCGAAGGCGCGGCGCCGTGCGCGCTCGACGATGCGGCGTTGAGTGCGCTCGCCGCTCGCATCAGGGCGTGGGGGCGCGAATTGGGTTTCGGGGCGATCGGCATCAGCGACACCGATCTCTCGGATGCCGAAGCGGGCCTTGCCGCCTGGCTGGAAGCCGGATACCACGGCGAAATGGATTATATGGCCAAACATGGGATGAAACGCGCGCGGCCGGCCGAACTTGTGGCCGGTACGCGACGCGTGATTTCCGTGCGGCTCGCCTATATGCCGGCCGAAACGCTCGCGGCCGACACGCCCGACGACGAGCCCGGCGCGCTCGCGCCGCACGACTGGCGCGCGCGCGAACGGGCGCGGCTCGACGATCCACAGGCGGCCGTCGTGTCGATCTATGCGCGCGGCCGCGACTATCACAAGGTGCTGCGCAACCGGTTGCAGACGCTCGCGGAGCGCATCGAGCACGAGATCGGCGGGTTCGGCTACCGCGTGTTCACCGATTCGGCGCCCGTGCTCGAAGTCGAGCTCGCGCAGAAGGCCGGGGTCGGCTGGCGCGGCAAGCACACGCTGCTGCTGCAGCGCGATGCCGGCTCGCTGTTCTTTCTCGGCGAGATCTACGTCGACCTGCCGCTGCCGACCGACGCGCACACGTCGCCCGACAGCGCGCCCGAGGCGCCCGGCGCGCACTGCGGCAGCTGCACGCGCTGCATCGACGCGTGCCCGACCGGCGCGATCGTCGAGCCGTACCGCGTCGACGCGCGCCGCTGCATCTCGTATCTGACGATCGAACTGAAAGGCAGCATCCCCGAGCCGCTGCGGCCGATGATCGGCAATCGCGTGTACGGTTGCGACGACTGCCAGCTCGTGTGCCCGTGGAACAAATTCGCGCAGGCCGCGCCCGTCGCCGACTTCGACGTGCGGCACGGCCTCGACCGCGCGACGCTCGTCGAGCTGTTCGCGTGGGACGGCGAGACGTTCGATACGCGGATGCAGGGCAGCGCGATCCGGCGCATCGGCTACGAAAGCTGGCTGCGCAATCTCGCGGTCGGGCTCGGCAATGCGCTGCGCACCGGCGCGGACCGGCTCGCGCCGCCGGCGCGCGCCGCGATCGTCGCCGCGCTGCGCGCCCGCGCCGACGATCCGTCGCCGATCGTGCGCGAGCATGTCGAATGGGCGCTGCGAGCCGCGTGAAGGCGGCGTAAAGTGTCGTCGGCGCGCGGGCAGGGCCGCGCGCATTCCGGTCAGGAGAAGTCCATGTTCAACGCAGTCATCGACGCGCCGTTCGGCAAGGTCGGCATCCGCACGGATGCCGCGGTGGTGCGCGAGATCGTCTATCTGCCCGAATCGATGAAGTCGGTCGATCCGGACTCGGCGCTCGCGAAGCGCGCGGTCGAGCAGATCGAACGTTATTTCGAGCGCGCATCGGCGCGCTTCGACCTGCCGCTCGCCGACGTCGGCAGCGCATTCCAGCACCGCGTATGGGACGTGATCAGCGACATCCCGCCCGGTACGGTGCTGACCTACGGCCAGGTCGCGAAGCGAATCGGCAGCGCGCCGCGCGCGGTCGGCCAGGCGTGCGGCGCGAACTACTTCCCGCTCGTGATTCCGTGCCATCGCGTCGTCGCGGCGGGCGGCCTCGGCGGATTCGCGAACCACGACGACAACGGCTATTACCAGAAAGTGAAGCGCTGGCTGCTGGCGCACGAGGGCGTGCCGTACCAATGAGCGAACCGATGATTTCCCCCCGCGCCGACAACGACAGCGAGATCGACGCCGTTGCGGCATCGCCCGCGCTGCTCGCGAGCCGCGCGTCGATCGACGTGTTCTGCGATGCGCTGTGGCTCGAGCACGGGCTCGCGCGCAACACGCTCGATGCGTACCGGCGCGACCTGGTGCTGTTTTCCCACTGGTTGGCCGCGACGCACGGCGCGCCGCTCGACTCGGCCGACGAGGCGATGGTGACCGGCTACATCGCCGCGCGCAGCGACGGCAAGGCGACGTCGTCGAACCGGCGGCTGTCCGTGTTCCGCCGCTATTACGGCTGGGCCGTGCGCGAGCATCGCGCGAGCGCCGACCCGACGCTGCGGATCACGTCCGCGAAACAGGCGGCCCGATTCCCGTCGACGCTGTCCGAGGCGCAGGTCGAGGCGCTGCTCGGCGCGCCCGACATCGGCACGCCGCTCGGCCTGCGCGATCGCACGATGCTCGAGCTGATGTACGCGAGCGGGCTGCGCGTGAGCGAACTCGTGACGCTGAAGACGGTCGAGGTCGGCCTCAACGAAGGCGTCGTGCGCGTGATGGGCAAGGGGTCGAAGGAGCGGCTCGTGCCGTTCGGCGAAGTCGCGCACGGCTGGATCGAACGCTACCTGCGCGATGCGCGGCCGGCGCTGCTCGGCGCACGCGCGGCTGATGCGCTGTTCGTGACCGCGCGCGGGGACGGGATGACGCGCCAGCAGTTCTGGAACATCATCAAGCGTCACGCGCAGCAGGCCGACGTGCGCGCGCACCTGTCGCCGCACACGCTGCGGCACGCGTTCGCGACGCACCTGCTGAACCACGGCGCCGACCTGCGCGTCGTGCAGCTGCTGCTCGGCCACAGCGACATCTCGACCACGCAGATCTATACGCACGTCGCGCGCGAGCGGCTCAGGACGCTGCACGCGCAGCATCACCCGCGCGGCTGACGCGTGCCGCGCGTGCATTCGCGCGGCGCGGACTGCAATGCGGACTCGCGCAGCGCGCCGGCGGCGGCGTCAGACCAGTTCGCGTAGCCGGTGCTTGAGCACCTTGCCGGTCGACGCGGCCGGCAGCGCATCGAGCACGCGGATATGCGCAGGGCGCTTGTAAGCGGTGAGCCGATCCGCGCACCACGCGTGCAATGCCGCCTCGTTCGCCGCCGCGCCGGGCACCAGCTCGACGAACGCGAGCACTTCCTCGTTGCCGTCGATCGCGCGGCCGATCACGGCCGCCTGCACGACGTCCGGATGCGCATTCAGCACCTGTTCGACCTCGACCGGATACACGTTGAAGCCCGAGCGGATGATCAGCTCCTTGCTGCGGCCCACGATCGTCACCGCGCCGTCCGCGTCCTGCCGCGCCAGATCGCCGGTGCTCAGCCAGCCGTCCGGCGACACGGCCGCGCGCGTCGCGTCCGTGTCGCGGTAGTAGCCGAGCATCACGTTCGGCCCGCGCACGCGGATTTCGCCGACTTCGCCCGGCGGCACGTCGGTGCCGTCCGGCGCGACGATCCGCATGTCGACGCCCGGAATCGGCACGCCGACCGAACTGTCCGCGCGCGGCGCGTCGAGCGGCGTCTGCGTGATCGTCGGGCTGCTTTCGGTCATCCCGTAGCCGTTGTGCAGCGGCACGCCGTACAGGCGCTCGACGCGGGCCTTCAGGTTCGCATCGAGCGGCGAGCCGCCCGAATACGCGAAGCGCAGCCGCGGCGCGCGCCACGCGTGGCCGTGCGTGTGCAGGTGTTCGAGCAGCTTCGCGTGCATCGCGGGCACGCCCTGGAAGATCGTCACGCCTTCGTCGGCGAGCGCGACACGCACGGCTTCCGGCGAGAAGCGCGGCGCGAGCCGCAGCGTCGCGCCTGCGTAGAGGCTGCCGACGCATACCGACGCGAGCCCGTACACGTGCGACACGGGCAGCACCGTGTAGACGACGTCGTCAGGAGACACGCGGCGCAGCGTGCTCGATATCGCCGCGATGAACAGCAGGTTGCGGTGCGACAGCATCACGCCTTTCGGCGTACCGGTCGTGCCAGTCGTGTAGATCAGCGCCGCGCATTGCCCGGCGCCGTCGGCGGCCACCGGTTCGGCGGGGGTGCTTGGATCGACGCGATACGACCACGCGCCGATGTCGACCGGCAGCGCGCCGGCGGGCGTCGCGCCGAGCCGCTCGGCGTGGGTGCGCGCGTCGGCCGATGCGTCGGTCGTGAACGCGATCAGCTTCGGACGCGCATGCGCGGCGATCGCGTCGAGCTCGGCGGCCGACAGCCGCGCGTTCGACACGAGCGCCCAGGCGTCGAGGCGCGCGGCCGCGAACAGCAGCACGATCTGCGCGACGCAGTTTTCCGCGACGATCATCACGCGGTCGCCGCCTTGCACGCCGAGGCCCGCGAGCCGCGCGACCGCCGCGTCGACGGCCTGCGCCAGCTCGCCGTACGACAGCCGGCGAGCATCCTCGATCAGCGCCGGATGCGCGGGCGACTGCGCGGCCCGGTGCGCGGGCACGTCGGCGATGCGGCGCGGCAGCGCGGCGAGCAGCGCATCGACGTCGAGCGATTCGGATGAACGGATGGGCGAGGACATGGCGTCTCCAGATGAGGGGCCGGCGGCGCCGACGATATTTGCGAACGATCGTGCCATGAGGGCGCGCGCGCCACAATCAGCCAAACGGGCAATAGCGCTTCGCGATGTTCGCAACGATGATGGGCACACTTGCGACGGCGATGCGGCGGGCCGGCGGAAAACGGGCCGCGAGTATACCGCCGGCGCGGGCACGCCATCGCGCGCTCGCCGATCGTTCGCCATTAAAATGCCGCCATGAGCAAATCCAGACACGTGTCCGAAACCCCCGCGACCCAGTTGCTGCGCCGCCATGGCGTCGCGTTCGGCGAGCATCCGTACGAATACGTCGAGCACGGCGGCACCGGCGAATCGGCGCGCCAGCTCGGCGTCGACGAGCACAGCGTCGTGAAGACGCTCGTGATGGAAGACGAGCACGCGAAGCCGCTGATCGTGCTGATGCACGGCGACCGCACCGTGTCGACGAAGAATCTCGCGCGGCAGATCGGCGCGAAGCGCGTCGAGCCGTGCAAGCCCGACGTCGCGAACCGCCATTCGGGCTATCTCGTCGGCGGCACGTCGCCGTTCGGCACGCGCAAGACGATGCCCGTCTACGTCGAGGCGACGATCCTCGAACTACCGACGATCTACCTGAACGGCGGCCGGCGCGGCTACCTCGTCAGCCTCGCGCCGGCGGTGCTCACGTCGCTGCTCGGCGCGCAGCCGGTGCAGTGTGCGAGCGTCGACTGAGGGTTTCACCTTCGTGGCACCCCGCGCCCGTTCGGTAGAATGGGCGCCGTTTCGGCCTGCCGGCTTGCCGCGCACGGCCGTCCCTTTCCCGATACGTTGAAAGAAGAGTCCTCCGCATGCAGATCCTGCTCGCCGCCCTCGTTGCCTACCTGATCGGTTCGGTGTCGTTCGCCGTCGTCGTCAGTTCCGTGATGGGGCTGGCCGACCCGCGTTCGTACGGATCGAAGAATCCCGGCGCGACCAACGTGCTGCGCAGCGGCAACAAGAAGGCCGCGATCCTGACGCTCGTCGGCGACGCGTTCAAGGGCTGGATCGCCGTCTGGCTCGCCCGGCGCTTCGGCCTGCCCGACGTCGCGATCGCGTGGGTTGCGATCGCCGTGTTCCTCGGCCACCTGTACCCGGTGTTCTTCCGCTTCCAGGGCGGCAAGGGCGTCGCGACCGCGGCCGGCGTGCTGCTCGCCGTGCACCCGGTGCTCGGGCTCGCGACCGCGCTGACCTGGCTGATCGTCGCGTTCTTTTTCCGCTATTCGTCGCTCGCGGCGCTGGTCGCGGCCGTGTTCGCGCCGGTATTCGACGTGTTCCTGTTCGGCATGCCGGGCCACAACCCGGTCGCGTGGGCCGTGCTGGCGATGAGCGTGCTGCTCGTGTGGCGTCACCGCGGCAACATTTCGAAGCTGCTCGCGGGGCAGGAGAGCCGGATCGGCGACAAGAAGAAGGCGGCCGCGGACGGCGGCGCGCAGGACGGCGGGAAAGCCTGAGCACGCGCGGCTGGCCGCGCGCCGGGCGCGCCGCGTGCGCGGGGCCCGGCCGGATGACGCGACGGATCGGCGGCCGGTCAGTCGCGGAAGTTGTTGAAGTCGAGCGGCGTGTCGGTCACGTCCTTGCGCAGCATCGCGATCGTGCTCTGCAGGTCGTCGCGCTTCGTGCCCGAGATGCGCACCGCGTCGCCCTGGATGCTTGCCTGCACCTTGATCTTGCTGTCCTTCACGAGGCGCACGATCTTCTTCGCCAGGTCGCCCGTTACGCCCTTCTTCACGGTGACGATCTGCTTGACCTTGTCGCCGCCGATCTTCTCGACCTTGCCGTAGTCGAGGAAGCGCACGTCGACGTTGCGCTTGGCCAGCTTGCCGATCAGCACGTCCTTGACCTGGCCGAGCTTGAAATCGTCGTCGGCGAACAGCGTCAGCTCGCGTTCCTTCTGCTCGACGCGCGCGTCGGAGCCCTTGAAGTCGAAGCGCGTCGAAATTTCCTTGTTCGACTGCTCGATGGCGTTCTTCACTTCGATCATGTTCGCTTCGGAAACGACGTCGAACGATGGCATGGCATTCTCCCTTGAGATGCGGGCACCCGGCTCGCGCGCGGGCACTCGCTATAATTGCGGACTGTTTGCCATTTTACCGATGCCCCTCCGTTTGCCCAAGGCCGGCCATGCGCCGCCCGGCCGACGTGACCGCGAATGCCGATGCCTCCTGACGATTGCTTCCTGTCGCTGCTTCCCGACCATCCGCTCGCCGCGCACAACACGTTCGGCATCGCCGCGCGCGCGCGCTTCGCCGCGCGCATCACGCAGGCGGCGCAGTTCGAGGCGCTGCATCGCGACCCGCGGGTCGCGAGCCTGCCGCAGCTCGTGCTCGGCGGCGGCAGCAATATCGTGTTCACGCGCGATTTCGACGGCATCGTGCTGCTCGACGAGATCGCGGGCCGCCGCGTCGTGCGCGAGGACGACGACGCGTGGTATGTCGAGGCCGGTGGCGGCGAGAACTGGCACGCGTTCGTCGCGTGGACGCTCGAGCACGGGATGCCGGGCCTCGAGAATCTCGCGCTGATCCCGGGCACCGTCGGCGCCGCGCCGATCCAGAACATCGGCGCGTACGGTCTCGAGATGAAAGCGTATTTTGATTCGCTGGTCGCGGTCGAGCTGGCGACCGGGCGCAGCGAGCGCTTCGACGCCGCGCGCTGCGCGTTCGGCTATCGCGACAGCTTCTTCAAGCGGGAAGGGCGCGGCCGGTTCGCGATCGTCGCGGTGACGTTCCGGCTGCCGAAGCAATGGACGCCGCGGCTCGGCTACGCGGACGTCACGCGCGAGCTCGACGCGCGCGGCATCGCGTCCGATGCGGCGACGCCGCGCGACGTGTTCGATGCGGTCGTCGCGATCCGCCGCGCGAAGCTGCCCGATCCGCTCGTGCTCGGCAATGCGGGCAGTTTCTTCAAGAATCCGGTGATCGACGCCGCGCAGTTCGACACGCTGCGCGCCCGCGTGCCGGAGGTCGTGTCGTATCCGCAGCCGGACGGGCAGGTGAAGCTCGCGGCCGGCTGGCTGATCGACCGCTGCGGCTGGAAGGGGCGCGCACTCGGGGCGGCGGCCGTGCACGACCGCCAGGCGCTCGTGCTCGTCAATCGCGGCGGCGCGACCGGCGCCGACGTGCTGGCGCTGGCGCGGGCGATCCAGGCTGACGTGCGCGCGCAGTTCGGCGTCGAGCTGGAGGCCGAACCGGTCTGCCTGTAACGGCGCGCGCCGGTTTTCGCGCATCCAAACGAAAAGCGCCGGTCGTCGACCGGCGCTTTTTTACGCGGGTGCGTTGGGCGGCGCGTCAGTGCTTGAGGCGGCCGAGCAGCAGGAACTCCATCAGCGCCTTCTGCACGTGCAGGCGGTTTTCCGCTTCGTCCCACACGACGCTCTGCGGGCCGTCGATCACGCCGGCCGTCACTTCCTCGCCGCGGTGCGCGGGCAGGCAGTGCATGAAGAGCGCATCCGGATTCGCGTGGCCCATCATTTCCTCGTCGACGCACCAGTCGGCGAATGCCTGCTTGCGCGCCTCGTTTTCGGCCTCGAAACCCATGCTCGTCCACACGTCGGTGGTGACGAGATCGGCGCCCTTGCACGCTTCGTTCGGATCGTCGAACACCTCGTAGAACGGCGCGCTGTCGGGCGACACGAGCTTCATGTCGAGCGCATAGCCGGGCGGGGTGGACAGGCGCAGCTTGAAGCCGAGGATCTGCGCGGCCTCGATCCACGTGTACAGCATGTTGTTCGCGTCGCCGACCCACGCGACGGTCTTGCCGGCGATCGGCCCGCGGTGCTCGTAGTACGTGAAGATGTCCGCGAGCACCTGGCACGGGTGGTAGTCGTTCGTCAGCCCGTTGATCACCGGCACGCGGGAATTCTGCGCGAAGCGCGTGATCACGTCCTGTTCGAACGTGCGGATCATGATGATGTCGACCATTCGCGAGATGACCTGCGCGGAATCCTCGACGGGTTCGCCGCGGCCGAGCTGCGTGTCGCGCGTGCTCATGAAGACGGCGTGGCCGCCGAGCTGGAAGATCCCGGCCTCGAACGACAGGCGCGTGCGCGTCGAGCTCTTCTCGAAGATCATCGCGAGCGTGCGGTCGTGCAGCGGGTGATAGGTCTCGTAGTTCTTGAACTTGCGCTTCAGGATACCCGTGCGTTCGAGCACGTACTCGTAGTCTTCCAGCGAGAAATCCTTGAACTGCAGGTAGTGACGAATGGTTTTGGCGGTCATGAAACGAAATACGGCGGGTCTCACCCGGCAGCGAGGCCGGACGGCGCCGCCGTCGGGTGTGGATAACTCAAAGCAGCATAAAGGATTTTCTGTGCTTTGACGAGCCGTGAAAAAGCCGTCGAAAGACGCGGGGCAGGATCGCCGCGCGCGACCGGCCGTGCGGGAAGAGGGGTGTCGGGACGACGCGCGATGGCGCGCTGCGGTATAATTCGAAAGTTTTCTCCAGCCCGGCAGGCAAGGCTTTTCGCGCTCTGCCGGACACAAGCCGTGCGCTGCACACATCCGGTGCAGTCCACCGGCGGCGCGCATCGACGCTCCGTTTTCGGGATATCGATCGGCGCGTGCGGCCGACCCTCCAGCTTTGTGTTCGCGTATCCAGGCGCCGTTGCCTGGGCATCGCCGGGCCGTCACTTGGGTAACCACATGGCTGAAACCCCTCCGACCGAATTTTTCATCCAGGGCATCACGAAAGACGGGAAAAAGTTTCGCCCGAGCGACTGGTCGGAACGTCTGGCCGGTGTGATGGCCTGCTTCGGGCCGGGGGCGAGCGGGCCGAACGCGCGTCTCAAGTATTCGCTGTACGTGCGCCCGACGATGCTCGGCGACCTCAAATGCGTGATCCTCGATTCGCGGTTGCGCGACATCGAGCCGATGGCGTTCGATTTCGTGCTGAATTTCGCGAAGGACAACAACCTCGTCGTGACCGAGGCGTGCGAACTGCCGGACTACAACACGAAGAAGTGACTGATGCCGACGGGCGAGGGTGCGTGTCGCACCCGCCCCCAAGGCAAGCACTGCCGCCGCGCACGATGCGCCGGCGGCAGGCAACGAAAAAGCCCGCCTAGGCGGGCTTTTTCGTGATCGCAGGAAACAGGAACGCCCGCGTGAGCGGGCGCACCGGAGTTACGCTGCTGCCTGCAGGCCCTTGACGGCTGCGGCCAGGCGGCTCTTGCTGCGAGCGGCCTTGTTCTTGTGAACGATCTTCTTGTCGGCGATCGTGTCGATCGTCTTCACGGCAGCCTTGAACAGCTCGGCAGCCTTTGCCTGGTCGCCGGCTTCAACAGCCTTGCGAACCGACTTGATCGCGGTACGGAATTTCGAGCGCAGCGCCGAGTTGTGCGAGTTTGCCTTCGCGGCCTGGCGGGCGCGCTTGCGTGCTTGTGCGGAGTTAGCCATGACGGTTCCTTATCCTGTCCTGTTTCCAGAGCTTGGAGCCTGACGGCCAAGCGCTGCTTTTCGATCCGTCCCCTGAGAACGATTGCCCAGGGGCGCATAAAAAAACGGTGATTTTAACCGAGGCCGGGACATGAAAACGGCAGTTGCCGTGCATGTACGAGCCCAGAAACCGGCGATTATAGCAACAAAATCAAGCGAGTGGCAAGTTCGACGTAACGTCCGCCAACTGGAGCGCCGGCGGCCGCGCTTTTCGGCATCGGCCGGTGGCCGGGTCGCGCAACGTCCGTATAATAAGCGCCCCATGAATCTATTCCGAGCCCTGCTGACGGTCAGCGGCTTCACGCTGCTGTCGCGCGTGACCGGACTGGCCCGCGAGACGCTGATCGCCCGTGCGTTCGGCGCCAGTCAATACACCGACGCGTTCTACGTCGCCTTCCGTATCCCGAACCTGCTGCGCCGCCTGTCCGCAGAAGGCGCGTTCTCGCAGGCGTTCGTGCCGATCCTCGCCGAGTTCAAGAACCAGCAGGGGCACGATGCGACGAAGGCGCTCGTCGACGCGATGTCCACCGTGCTCGCTTGGGCGCTGGCCGTGCTGTCGGTCGTCGGCATCGCCGGCGCGTCGTGGGTCGTGTTCGCGGTCGCGTCCGGCCTGCACGCCGACGGCCAGGCGTTCCCGCTCGCGGTCACGATGACGCGGATCATGTTCCCGTACATCGTGTTCATTTCGCTGACCACGCTCGCGTCGGGCGTGCTGAACACGTACAAGAGCTTCTCGCTGCCCGCGTTCGCGCCGGTGCTGCTCAACGTCGCGTTCATCGCCGCGGCCGTGTTCGTCGCGCCGCACCTGAAGGTGCCGGTCTACGCGCTTGCATGGGCGGTCATCGTCGGCGGCGTGCTGCAGTTTCTCGTGCAGTTGCCGGGCCTGAAGAAGATCGACATGGTGCCGCTGATCGGCATCAACCCGCTGCGCGCGCTGCGTCATCCGGGCGTGAAGCGCGTGCTCGCGAAGATGGTGCCCGCGACGTTCGCGGTGTCCGTTGCGCAACTGTCGCTGATCATCAACACCAACATCGCATCGCGGCTCGGGCAGGGCGCCGTGTCGTGGATCAATTACGCCGACCGCCTGATGGAATTCCCGACCGCGCTGCTCGGCGTCGCGCTCGGCACGATCCTGCTGCCGAGCCTGTCGAAGGCGCACGTCGACGCCGACTCGCACGAGTATTCGGCGCTGCTCGACTGGGGGCTGCGCGTCACGTTCCTGCTCGCGGCGCCGAGCGCGCTCGCGCTGTTCTTCTTCGCGACACCGCTCACCGCGACGCTGTTCAATTACGGCAAGTTCGACGCGCATACCGTCACGATGGTCGCGCGCGCGCTGGCCACCTACGGGATCGGCCTCGTCGGCATCATCCTGATCAAGATCCTCGCGCCGGGCTTCTATGCGAAGCAGGACATCAAGACGCCGGTGAAGATCGCGGTCGGCGTGCTGATCGTCACGCAGCTGTCGAACTACGTGTTCGTGCCGCTGATCGGCCACGCGGGCCTTACGCTCAGCATCGGCGTCGGCGCGTGCCTGAATTCGCTGCTGCTGTTCCTCGGGCTGCGCAAGCGCGGCATCTACCAGCCGTCGCCGGGCTGGCTGCGCTTTTTCGTGCAGCTCGTCGGCGCGGCGCTTGTGCTCGCGGGCCTGATGCACTGGTGCGCGATCAATTTCGACTGGACCGGCATGCGCGCGCAGCCGCTCGATCGCATTGCGCTGATGGCCGCGTGCCTCGTGCTGTTTGCTGCACTATATTTCGGTATGTTGTGGGTGATGGGCTTCAAATACGCTTACTTCAGAAGGCGCGCCAAGTGACGACCGCAATGACCCGCGTCCTCGACTACTTCAGCACGCTCGTGGCGGACGACGACAGTCTGCCCGTCACGGAAGCCGCGCTGTCGCTGGCGCAGGACGCGTATCCCGACCTCGACCTGCAGGGCACGCTGGCCGAACTCGACATGCTGGCGGCGCGGCTGCGCCGGCGGCTCGCCGACGATACGGACCTGAAGGGCCGCGTCGCCGCGCTGAACGACTTCTTCTTCCGCGAGCTCGGCTTCGCGTGCAATCACAACGATTACTACGACCCCGATAACAGCCACCTGAACGCCGTGCTGAAACGGCGCCGCGGGATCCCGATCTCGCTGTCGGTGCTGTACCTGGAGCTCGCCGAGCAGATCGGCGTGCCGGCGCGCGGCGTGTCGTTTCCCGGCCATTTCCTGCTGCGCGTGACGCTGCCGGACGGCGACCTGATCATCGATCCGACCAACGGCCATTCGCTGTCCGAAGCCGAGATGGTCGAGATGCTCGAGCCGTACGTCGCGCGCGCGGCCGGCGCCGTCGACAGCGCGTTGCGCGCGCTGCTGCAGCCGGCGACGAGCCGCGAGATCATCGCGCGGATGCTGCGCAACCTGAAGACGATCTATCTGCAGACGGAGCGCTGGCAGCGGCTGCTCGCGGTGCAGCAGCGGCTCGTGATCCTGTTGCCCGAGCAGCTCGACGAGGTGCGCGACCGCGGCTTCGCGTATGCGCGGCTCGATTACCTGCGTCCCGCGCTCGAGGATCTCGAGCAGTATCTCGGCGAGCGGCCGGAGGCGGAAGACGCGACCGTCGTCGAGTCGCAGGTCAGCGAATTGCGGCAGCGGATGCAGCGCGACGGCGAGGATTGAGCGCGCCGGCACGCCCTTGCCCGCACACGGAAAGAACGCCCGCATCGCGGGCGTTTTTCTTGCACGCGTGCCGTTGCTACTTCGGCTGCATCCGGATCGCGCCGCCCACGCGAATCACTTCGCCGTCGAGCCTCGGACGCTTGCGGCGGCGACACGCGCACGCGCGTGCACGTCGCGGCAGGCGAAAAAAAGCCGCCCGGAACGGGCGGCTTGCGGGTGCGCGACGCGCTGCTTACTTCAGTGCGTCAAACGCGCGCTCGCGGATTTCGTCGACGGTTCCGAGGCCCGAGATCTTGCGATACTGCGGCGCCTTCAAACCGTTTTCCTCGCCGCGCTGCGCCCAGTCGCCGTAGTACGTGATCAGCGGCTTGGTCTGCGCTTCGTATACTTCGAGACGCTTTTTGACAGTTTCTTCCTTGTCGTCGTCGCGCTGGATCAGCGGTTCGCCCGTCACGTCGTCGTGCCCTTCGACCTTCGGCGGGTTGAACTTGACGTGGTACGTGCGGCCCGATGCCGGGTGCGTGCGGCGGCCGCTCATGCGCTCGATGATTTCCGAGAACGGGACGTCGATCTCGAGCACGTAGTCGATCGCGACGCCGGCGTCCTTCATCGCGTCAGCCTGCGCGATCGTGCGCGGGAAGCCGTCGAACAGATAGCCGTTCGCGCAGTCGGATTCCTTCAGGCGTTCCTTGACGAGACCGATGATCAGCGCGTCCGGCACGAGCTTGCCGGCATCCATGTAGCCCTTCGCCTCGACGCCGAGCGGCGTGCCGGCCTTGACGGCCGCACGCAGCATGTCGCCGGTCGAGATTTGCGGAATCCCGAATTTTTCCTTGATGAAGTTTGCCTGGGTGCCCTTTCCCGCGCCGGGCGCGCCCAACAGGATCAAACGCATGGTGATATCTCCAAGTATGTAGATTCGTGTGGCGAGACTCAAAGGCGTCGGCGACGGCGGGCGCGGGGCTTGCACGGCGCGTGGCGGACCGGTCTGATGCGGCGCGTCGGTTCGAGTGACGCGCGGCTGCCGGCAGGGCCACGGGCGGGGTCAAGCGAGGACGCGCTGGTCGCGGACGGCTCGCACAATCGCCTGATTATGCCACGGGTTATTTTGAACCCGGCTGAAAAAGGGCCTGCACGCGCGCGAGATCGGCCGGCGTGTCGATGCCGGCTTCGGGCGCGGACTCGGTGATCAGCACTGCGATGCGCTCGCCGTGCCACAGCGCGCGCAGCTGTTCGAGCTGCTCGGCCTGTTCGATCGGCGCCTGCGCGAGCGACGGATAGGTGCGCAGGAAACGCGCGCGATACGCATAGAGGCCGATGTGCCGGTAGACCGGGAAAGCCGGTGCTGGCATGGCTGAGACGTCGGGCCAGTGCGGCTGGTACGCGTCGCGGCTCCACGGAATTGGCGCGCGCGAGAAGTACAGCGCGACGCTCTGCGCGTCGAGCGCGACCTTCACGACGTTCGGGTTGAACACGTCGGCCGCGTCGTGGATCGGATGGGCCGCGGTCGCGATCGCGCACGCCGGATGGGCGGCCAGGTGCGACGCTACGTCGCGGACGAGCGCGGGGTCGATCAGCGGTTCGTCGCCTTGCACGTTGACGACGACGGTGTCGTCGCGCCAGCCGAAGGCCGCCGCGACTTCCGCGAGCCGGTCGGTGCCGGACGGATGATCGGCGCGGGTGAGCACCGCTTCGAAGCCGTGATCGCGCGCCGCGTCGAGCACGCTCTGCGCATCGGATGCGACGAGCACCTGCTGCGCGCCCGCTTCGCGCGCGCGTTCGGCGACACGCACGACCATCGGCTTGCCGCCGAGATCGGCGAGCGGCTTGTTCGGGAGCCGCGTCGACGCGAGCCGGGCGGGAATGACGGCGATGAAGGGTTGCGGCTGAGTCATCGGGGAGCGCTGGGAAGGACGGGGCGGGCGACGCCGGAAGCCGGTCGCCCGGCGGAGGGCGGCGACCCGGCCGGGGCCGGGCCGCCAGTGTCGAATCGGTGCGCCGGGCGAGCGGCGCGGCGGTTCAGCGGCCGGCCGGATCGACCGGCGTGCCTTCGACGGTCTGGCGCGCTTCGTCGACGAGCATCACCGGGATGCCGTCGCGGATCGGGTACGCGAGCTTGTCCGCGTTGCAGATCAGCTCCTGCGCGGCACGGTCGTAGTGGAGCGGGCCTTTGCAGATAGGGCACACAATGATTTCAAGCAGGCGAGCGTCCACGGAGTTTCTCCACAACGAGGGCAATGAGGCGAGGGTCGAGCGCGGCTTCGACGGGGACTACCCACAGTCGGGCGTCGCGCCAGGAAGCGCCCAATTTTACTGCATCCTTCTCGGTGATCAGGATCGCATCGACGGCATCGTCGACGAACGGATTGTCGGCGAACGCGTAATGGTCGGGCAGCGCGCGGGTCGCCGGCGAGAGGCCGGCCGCGCGCAGCGTCGCGAAGAAGCGTTCCGGCGCGCCGATGCCGGCCGCGGCGAGCACGCGTTCGTTCGCGAATTGCGACAGCGGGCGGCGCAGCGCGGGCTGGTCGAGGTGCCATGCGGCGCCCGGCGTCAGCGCGAGCGCGTAGGTGTCGGGCCACGGCGGCAGCGCGCCGCTGTACGGATCGTTGATGAGCGTCGCGTCGCGATGCCGCGACAGCGGCTCGCGCAGCGGGCCGGCCGGCAGCAGGAAGCCGTTGCCGCCGAGCCGGTGGTCGAATACGACGAGCTCGACGGTGCGCGCGAGGCGGTAGTGCTGCAGGCCGTCGTCGCTGACGATCACGTCGACGTCCGGATGCGCGGCGCGCAGCGCCTGCACGGCCGCGACGCGGTCCGGGCACACCCACACGGGCGCGCCGGTGCGGCGCGCGATCAGCAGCGGTTCGTCGCCGGCCGCGCCCGGGCGAGACGCCGGCGTGACGGCCGTCGGCGCCTTCACGTTCGCGCCGTAGCCGCGCGACACGACGCCGGGCGTGAAGCCGGCCGCGCGCAGCGCGTCGACGAGCGCGATCACGGTCGGCGTCTTGCCGGTGCCGCCGACGGTCACGTTGCCGACCACGACGACGGGCACGCCGACGTCGACCGGCTGCTTCCAGCCTTGCGCGTAAGCGGTGCGCCGCAGCGCCGCGCCCAGGCCGAACACGCAGGCGAACGGCGTGAGCGCCCACGCGAGCGCGCCGCGCCGCTGCCATTCGCGCGTCAGGCGCGCTTCGAGTCGCGCGAGCGGGCCGCCGGGCGCGCTCATCGGGCCGGGCGCGGCGCGTCGGGCGCCGCGGCGAGGGACGGATTCGTCAAGGCGGGTTCTCCATTGGGCGGCGCATGCCGCGGGGTCCGTGGAAGGCGGCACTCTAGCGCGCCGCACGCCGGCGCGGCAAGCGCGACCGGCCGCCGCGGCGCGCGGGGCCGGATCGCGACGGCCTGTGGATAACTCTGTGAAAAACTCGCCGGTCGATCGTGTCAAACGCCCGCCCGGCGGGCATCGAATCGGATGAGAATCATTTCGAAAGGTTTAAAAGATTATAAAAATCAACGTGTTGCGAAGAATCGTCTGGCTTTTTTCGCGGTTTCCGGGCGTTTTACGCGGACGAATGCCAGAGTGTGGACACCTTCCGCGCACGGTGGCGAATGCGGCGGCGCTGGACGCCGCGCGCGCGTCGGACTATCGTGACGCCGCCAGCATTCATCCGACCGCCCATGCTTTCCGATTCTCCTTTTTCCGCACCCGGCGCCACGCGCGGCGGCGACGAAGTGATTCCCGTTTCGGCGCTCAATCGTGCGATCTCGACGATGCTCGAGCGTTCGTTTCCGCTGCTGTGGATTGCCGGCGAAGTGTCGAATTTCACGCGCGCCGCGAGCGGCCACTGGTATTTCTCGATCAAGGACCAGCAGGCGCAGATGCGTTGCGTGATGTTCCGCGGCCGCGCGCAGTACGCGGAACTCACGCCGCGCGAAGGCGACCGCATCGAGGTGCGCGCGGTCGTCACGATGTACGAGCCGCGCGGCGAGGTGCAGCTCAACGTCGAAGCCGTGCGGCGCACCGGGCAGGGGCGCCTGTACGAAGCGTTCCTGCGGCTGAAGGCGCAGCTCGAAGGCGAGGGCCTGTTCGCCGCCGAGCGCAAGCGGCCGCTGCCGGCCCATCCGCGCGCGATCGGCATCGTCACGTCGCTGCAGGCCGCCGCATTGCGCGACGTGCTGACCACGCTCGCCCGCCGCGCGCCGCACATTCCGGTGATCGTCTATCCGGCCCCCGTGCAGGGCGCCGGCTCCGCCGAAAAGCTCGTCGCCGCAGTTGCGACCGCGAACGCGCGGCGCGAGGTCGACGTGCTGCTGGTGTGTCGCGGCGGCGGCTCGATCGAGGATCTGTGGTCGTTCAACGACGAGGCGCTGGCGCGCGCGATCGCAGCGAGCGAGCTGCCGGTCGTCAGCGGCGTCGGGCACGAAACCGATTTCACGATCGCGGACTTCGCGGCCGACCTGCGCGCGCCGACGCCCACTGGCGCGGCCGAACTCGCGAGCCCGCAGCGCGCGCTGCTGCTGCGCGAGGTCGACGAGCGCCAGCGCGCGCTCGCGCGCGGCATGGCGCGCCGGCTCGAACAGCGCGCGCAGCAGCTCGACTGGCTTGCGCGGCGGCTCGTGAGCCCGGCCGAGCGGCTGCAGCGGCAGCGCACGCACGTCGAGCAGCTCGCGGTGCGGCTCGCGTCCGCGGCATCGCGGCCGGTGCGCGATGCACGTGCGCGTTTCGCGCTCGCGCAACTGCGCTGGCAGCGCGCGCGGCCCGATCCGTCCCAGGCGCGCCACGCGCTCGCCGGGCTGTCGCAACGTCTCGCGAGCGCGGTGCAGCGCCGTCACGAACGCGACACCGCGCGTGTGTCGGCCTGTGCGGCACGGCTCGAGGTGCTGAGCCCGCAGCGCACGCTCGAGCGCGGCTATGCGGCGCTGATCGATGCGCAGACGGGCCGCGCGGTGCGCGCACCGAACGCGCTGAAGCCGCAGCGGCGCCTGACCGTGCATCTCGCCGAAGGCTCGGCCGACGTGTCGCTCGCCGACGTGCAGCCACGGCTGACGGATACGATCTGACGTAACGGGTGCCAAGCGAAACGCGTGTCGTCGCAACACGCGCATCGCGGCGGGAACGGATGCTGCGCATCGTCGGGCTCGTCCTGCCCGGCGTTGCGCCAGCAGCGCTTTTCCGCATACCGCGGATAAATGGCCCGTGAGTTTGCGGGGTTATTCGTCCTCGCCTACAATCGGACGCTCGGCAGCATCCAACACAGCCTCCCTACATACTCAACGAAGGAATCGCCATGGCTCATTCGCTCCCGCCGCTCCCGTACGCTGAAGACGCACTCGCGCCGACCATCTCGAAAGAGACGATCGAGTACCACTACGGCAAGCACCATCAGGCTTATGTGACGAACCTGAACAATCTGATCCCGGGCACGGAATTCGAAAACCTGCCGCTGGAAGAGATCGTGAAGAAGTCGTCGGGCGGCATCTTCAACAACGCCGCGCAAATCTGGAACCACACGTTCTTCTGGAACAGCCTGTCGCCGAACGGCGGCGGCGCACCGACGGGCGCGCTGGGCGATGCGATCAACGCGAAGTGGGGTTCGTACGACGCATTCAAGGAAGCGTTCACGAAGGCCGCGGTCGGCACGTTCGGTTCGGGCTGGGCATGGCTCGTGAAGAAGGCCGACGGTTCGCTCGACATCGTGTCGACGAGCAACGCCGCCACGCCGCTGACGACCGCCGACAAGGCGCTGCTGACGATCGACGTGTGGGAACACGCGTACTACATCGACTACCGCAACGCGCGTCCGAAGTTCGTCGAAGCGTTCTGGAACATCGTGAACTGGGACTTCGCCGCGAAGAACTTCGCGTAAGTCCGGCGCCTGCGCGCCGCCACGGCGCGCGGCATCGAAGCAAAGCCCTCGTTTCGAGGGCTTTTTGTTTTTTGCGCGGCCCGAACGTGCGGCGTTCGCTGGCTCAGCCGGCCGTGCCGAGCAGCCAGCCGAGCGCCGCGCTCGCGATCACCACGGCCCACGGCGGCACGCGCCAGAACACCAGCGCGACGAACGCGACCAGCGCGGCGGCCAGGTCGCGCGGCGCGACGATCGTGTCGGTCCAGACCGGATGATAGAGCGCGGCGAGCAGCAGCCCGACGACGGCCGCGTTCACGCCGGCGAGCGCGGCCTGCATGTGCGCGCTGCGGCGCAGGCGCTCCCAGAACGGCGCGGTGCCGGCGATGAGCAGGAACGACGGCGCGAAGATCGACACGAGTGCGAGCGTGCCGCCGAGCCAGCCGTTCGGCGCATCGCGCAGCGACGCACCGAGGAATGCCGAGAACGTGAACAGCGGCCCCGGCACGGCCTGTGCGACGCCATACCCGGCGAGAAACGCCGAATCGCCGACCCAGCCGGGTGCGACCACGGCCGCCTGCAGCAGCGGCAGCACCACGTGGCCGCCGCCGAACACAAGCGCACCCGTGCGGAAGAATGCGTCGACGACAGCGAGCGTATCCGAGCGCAGCGCGCGGGCTGCGGACGGCAGCGCGACGAGCAGCGCCGCGAACAGCGCGAGCCACAGCACGCCCGCGTGGCGCGACACGTGCAGCGGCAACGGTTCGTGTGCATCGCGTGCCGGTTGCGGCAGCAGCACGAGACCGGCCGCGCCGGCCACGACGATCACCGCGACCTGCATCCACGCAGCCGGCGCGAGCAGCGCGACGCACGCGGCCGCGGCCATCAGCGTGACGCGCCGCGCATCCGGGCACAGCGTGCGCGCCATGCCCCACACGGCCTGCACGATCACCGCGACCGACACGATGCGCAGCCCGTGCAACGCGCCGGCTTCGATCGGCGCGCCCGTTGCGTGAACGCCGAGCGCGAACAGCATCATCAGCAGCGCCGACGGCAGCGTGAAACCGAGCCACGCGGCGAACATGCCCGCATAGCCGGCACGCGCGAGACCGATCGCCATCCCGACCTGGCTGCTCGCGGGCCCCGGCAGGAACTGGCACAGCCCGACGAGATCGGCATAGGTGCGCTCGGTGAGCCAGCCGCGCCGCGTGACGAATTCCGCGCGAAAGTAGCCGAGATGCGCGACCGGGCCGCCGAACGACGTGAGGCCGAGCCGCAGGAATGCGATGAAGACGGGCCACGGATGGCGGGCGGAGGCGGGGACGGTCGACGTGTTCAAGGCGGTGCGCGCGGCGGACGGAACGAGTCGCCACGATAGCGCAACTCGGCGGCCGCGGGCAGCGCATGGCGCCAATCGCGGCCAATCGCGGCCGATAGATGTCGTTGCGCGTCGTTCAGTACGGGCCGTCGCCGAGCCCGCTCGCGCGGCGCAATGCGTCGATGTCCACGAGTTCGATCTCGCCGACGTGCAGCCGCACGACGCCATCCGCCTGAAGCGCCTTCAGCAACTGGTTGGTGGTCTGCCGCGTCAGCGACAGCATCGACGCGAGCGTTTCCTGCGACAGCCGGATGTGCGTGCGCCCGGCGCTGATGCCGCCGTAGCCTTCGGCGATCATCAGCAGCCGCGCGGCGAGCCGCTGCGCGGCCGGCATCACGCTCATCGATTCGACGGTCAGGAAGCTCAGGCGCAGCTTTTGCGCCATCAGCAGCGCGAACTGCCGCCAGTATTGCGGCGTCGTCTCGAGGATCGCGAGCAGCCCGGCCTGCGGCACGTGCAGCAGCAGCGCGTCGTCGAGCGCGATCGCGTCGTGCGTGCGCGGCTGGCCGTCGAACAACGCGATCTCGCCGAACCACGTGACGGGCTCGGTCACCGTCAGCAGCGTCTCCTTGCCCTGCGGATCGACCGCACCTATCGTGAGTGAACCGGCCAGGACCGCGTACAGTCCGCACGGCGGGTCGCCGCGCCGGAACAGCGCGTGGCCGGACGGCAGCCGGCGCAGCGTCGCGCGGGCGATCAGCTCCGCGCGCAACGCGGGCGGCAGCGCGGCGAACCACGGGTTCGCTTCGAGCTGCTGCAGGTATGGGGCGAGCGAGGCAGGCATGGGCACGCGATGTCGGGTAGCTGACAGAGGTTCTCGGGCGTGACGCGCATCATAGCGCTCAACAACCGATCAGGAGACGCGATGAAGACCCTCGAAGACCATCTTTCCCAGTATGCGGCCTACCATCGCGACGCGCGCAACATCGCGACGCATCTGGTCGGCATCCCGATGATCGTGTTCGCGGTCGAGGTGCTGCTGTCGCGGCCGGCGCTCGGGATGCTGGCCGGCATCGCGCTGTCGCCGGCGCTGCTGCTCGCCGTCGTGTCCGCGCTGTTCTACCTGCGTCTCGACCTGCGGTTCGGGATCGTGATGACCGTGCTGCTCGCGCTCGGCCTGTGGGCCGCGCAGTCGCTGGCGCCGCTGCCGACCGCGCAATGGCTCGCGATCGGCGTCGGCGCGTTCGTCGTCGGCTGGATCGTGCAGTTCGTCGGGCACTGGTTCGAAGGCCGCAAGCCGGCATTCGTCGACGATCTGGTCGGCCTGATCGTCGGGCCGTTGTTCGTCGTCGCCGAGGTCGCGTTTTTCGCGGGACTGCGCGGCGACGTGCGCCGCGAAGTCGAGCGGCGCGCCGGTCCCGTGCATGGCGGTGCGCATTCGCATGTCTGACGGGCCGGCCGGGCCGGTCTGCGTGTTCGGCGCGGGCGCGTCCACGACGCCGAACGCGCGACGGCGCGTCGGGCTTGGCGCGGCGATACGCGGTGGGCCGATCTGACCGCGCAGGCGCCGCGTGCGGGCCACGTGCCGGCCCCGTAGACCGGCGTCGCGCGAACCCGGTCGGCGCGGGCCGCGCGCAGCGACTAAGATGCGGAGTGCGTCATACGACGCCTTTGCGGAGCACTCGCCATGGCGGATCGCCCGACTCTCGATGCCTACGACACCCATGCCGCGCAATACGCGCAGGACTGGCTCGACCCGGCCGCGCCCGACGACATGTACGCGCTGCTCGAACAGTATTTCACGCCGGGACCGACCGCCGACGTCGGCTGCGGGGCGGGGCGCGACACGGCCTGGCTCGCGTCGCGCGGCTTCGACGTGCGCGGCTACGACGCGAGCGCCGCGCTGCTCGACGAGGCGCGGCGTCGCCATCGCGGGCTGACTTTCGAGCTGACCGCGCTGCCGGCGCTGGCCGGCGTACCGTCCGGCGCGTTTCGCAACGTGCTGTGCGAAACGGTCGTCATGCATCTCGAACAGGCGGACGCGGCGGCCGCCGCCGCGCGGCTGGCCGATCTGCTGATGCCGGGCGGCACGTTGTACCTGAGCTGGCGGGTGGCCGGACACGGCGTGTTGCGCGACGAGCGCGGCCGCCTCTATACGCCGCTCGACTCGGCGCGGATGCATGCGGCGCTGGGCGCCGGCGTGCAGGTGATCGACGAACACGAAGTCGTCAGCGCGTCGTCCGGCAAGCGCGTGCACCGGCTGATCGTGCGCAAGGCGGCCGGCGACGCGTGAACGCGGCGCGCCGGCGCGCTTACTCGCGGCTGAGCGCTGCTTCCCAGTTGATGTCGACGCAGAGCACCTGCATGCCGGTCGCGGCCGGCGCGGCGATCGACGCGGTCACGCACAGGTGCGCCTCGTTGATCGACAGGTAGGGCGGCGTCAGGTGCACGCGGCCCGGCGCGCGCATCGCGTCGATGAAATACGGGCGGCGTTCCCAGCTCGCGCCTTCGGAATGCAGCAGCGGCCGGAAGCGCTTCGCGCGTTGCGACACGCTGCCGCGCGCGAGCACGTTGTCGCCGATCTGGCGGCCCGACGCGTCGAGCAGGAAGCAGCGCGCGGTCTCGGGCAGCCCGAGCACGGCGGTGGCCGCATCGGTGAGCGATTCGCCCGCGCCGAGCCGGCGGCTCGCTTCCTCGAGTGCGGCGACGTACGGCGCGAGCCGTTCCGACTGCGTGCGCTCGCGCTGCGCGACGCGCAGCCGCAGCGCGGCCGACAGCGTATCCATGCAGCCCGCGGCGGCCTGCGGCTGCACGGGATCGACGCTCGGCCCCGCGAAGTACTGACCCTGCACGAAATCGACGTCGCATTCGAGCGCGATCAGCGCGTCGCGTTCGGTCGAGAGGCCGCCCATCAGCACGAGCTGGCCGGATTCGTGCAGCAGCGACACGAGCCCCGGCAGCACGCGTTCGAGATGCGAGTGCTCGCTCGCCTGCGCGAGGATGCCGCGGTCGAGCGTGACGATGTCGGGATGCAGATGCCACACGCGATCGACGTTCGAGTGCTTCGCGCCGAACCCGACGAGCGCGATCAGGAAGCCGGCCTTGCGCAGCCCGTCGATGATCGCCGCATAGCGCGGCGTCTCGCCGCCGGCCTGCTCGGGCACCTCGAGCACCACGCGGTGCGGCGGCAGCCCGAGCGCCTTCAGGTTCGCGAGCAGCGCGTCGCCGTAGACGGTGTCCATCAGCGCGGCCGGATGCAGGCTCAGGAAGAGCCATTCGTCGTGGCTGTCGAACGCGTGGAAGTTACCGAGATGCAACGATTCGGCGAGCCGGCCGAGCTCGAGCAGGTCGCCGCGCCGCGCCGCCTGCGTGAATACCTCGTGCGACGCGACCTGGCGGCTTTCCTCGTCGTGCGCGCGCAGCGACGCGTGATAGCCGATCGCGCGCCGGTGCGACACCGAGAAAACGGGCTGGAACACGCTGAACACGGTGTAGCCGCCGTACAGCACGGTGCGCCGGTTCCCGTCGTCGCCGGCGACCGGGCGGGGCGGCTGAAAGCCGGGGGGATCGATTTCGATCATGCTCATGATGTCGGCCGAAGGAAGACTGCCAGTTTACCTACAGAATAGGCGAGCAAGAAGCATGCACGGCAGGGCGCCACGTGCGGCCGCCGGTCGCGGTCGATACGCGCACGCGTGCCGGGCCGCGTTGCACCGCGATGGTGCGCGCGGGCCCGATTCGGCGCGCGCCGCCGGTCACGCGCGCTCGGACGGGTCGGTCTTGCGCGCGGTGCTGCGGATCTCGGGCGCGAGCTGCGCGAAGATCCACGCGGACGCGGCCGTGATGATCCCGACGCAGACGAACGTCGCATGGAACGCCGGCAGCGTGTTGCTCGGCGTCACGGTGCGCAGCATGCCGGTGAACGTCGCGAGCAGCGCGCCGGCGACCGTGACGCCGAGGCTCATCGACAGCATCTGCACGAGCGAGAACAGGCTGTTGCCGCTGCTCGCGCCGCCGGTGCCGAGATCCTTCAGCGTCAGCGTGTTCATCGCGGTGAACTGCATCGAGTTGAAGCCGCCGAACAGCGCGAGATGCACGACCTTCACCCACACCGGCACCGTGTCGCGCATCAGCGCGAAGCTCGCCATCATCACGCCGACCATGATCGTGTTCGCGAGCAGCACCTTGCGGTAGCCGTGCTGCGTGATCAGGCGCGTGATGATCCGCTTCGAGAACATGCCGGCCGCCGCGACCGGCAGCATCATCAGCCCGGCCTCGAACGCCGAGTAGCCGAGGCTCACCTGCAGCAGCAGCGGGATCAGGTACGGCATCGCGCCGCTGCCGATCCGCGCGAACAGGTTGCCGAGCAGCCCGACGCTGAACGTGTGGATCTTGAACAGCTCGAGCGAGAAGATCGGCTGCGGCGCGCGCACCGCATACAGCCCGTACGCGACGAAGCACGCGAGGCTCAGGATCAGCAGCACCAGCACGGCCGCGTGCTGCATGCCGAGATCGGCGAGCCCGTCGAGCGACAGCGAGATCGCGACCATCCCGATCGTCAGCAGCAGATAGCCCTTCAGGTCGAAGCGGCCGGCGGCCGGGTTGCGCGAATCGGGCATCGAATAGAAGGTCGCGATGCAGCCCGCGACGCCGACCGGCACGTTGATCAGGAAGATCCAGTGCCACGACGCGATCTTCACGAGCCAGCCGCCGAGCGTCGGCCCGATCAGCGGGCCGATCAGGCCCGGAATCGCGACGAACGACAGCGCGGGCAGGTAGCGCTCGGCCGGGAACGTGCGCAGCACCGCGAGCCGCCCGACCGGCAGCAGCATCGCGCCGCCGACGCCCTGCACGACGCGGAACGCGACGAGCTGCGTCAGCGTATGGGCGTTCGCGCACAGCAGCGAGCCGAGCGAGAACACCAGGATCGCGCTGAAGAACACGCGCCGCGTGCCGAACGTATCGGCGAGCCAGCCCGACACGGGGATCATCACCGCCATCGTCAGCGAGTACGCGATCACGACCGATTGCATCCGCAGCGGCGATTCGCCGAGGCTCGCGGCCATCGACGGCAGCGCCGTGTTGACGATCGTCGCGTCGAGCGTCTGCATGAAGAAGCCCGTCGCAACGAGCCAGAGCATCACGGTGAGGTTTTTTTCGCCGGGAGCGGCGGCGGGCGGGCTTTGGAACATGACGGCGGGGGCGGTGGCGCGGGACAGCCGACATTGTAGGGAAAGCCGCCGCGCCGTGCAGGTTCTGCGCGGTATGTCGTGCGGTTCCGGCCGGACCGGGCCGGCGCGGCGGCCGGCTGCCTGTCCCCGTCGGGCGGCCAGTACAGTTCAGCCGGAACTGTACGCGGCCGTATCTGTCCGGGTGCGGCCGCTCTCCGAAATACTGGTGTCATCGAACCGGTGCGACCAGGAGGCTGCGATGCGCGAACTGCGACTTTACGTAATGGACGGCGACGAGCCGGCCGGACGGTGGCGGATCGTCGATCGTACGCTGCTCGAAGTGGCCGAAGGCGACGTGTGGGTGACCGTCGAGGGCCGGTCAGACGATCACTGGCTGGGCGCGGGCGAATCGTTGACGTTGCTGCCCGGCACGCGCGCGTGGGTCAGCGCCGGGCCGCGTGGCGCGACGTTCGCGTTCGGGCCATTGGCGGTGCCGGCCGTGCGCACCGCGCCCGCGTGGTGGCGCCCGTTCGCCGCATGGCGTGACGGCCGGCGTCACCCGGCCGCGTCGCTGCCGACGTAGCGTGCGCGCGGCCGGATCAGCTTTCCGTCCGCGTACTGTTCGAGCGCGTGCGCGATCCAGCCGGCCGTGCGGCCGGCCGCGAACAGCGTGAACGCCGCGCCGTCGGGCAGCGCGAGCGTGCGCTCCAGCACCGCGAGCGCGAAATCGATCGTCGGCCGCAGGCCCGTCGCCGCATCGACGCGTGCGGCGAGCGCGCGCGCCGCGCGCAGCGCCGGCCGGTCGGGCGCCGTCGCATGCAGCGCATCGAGCAGCGCCCGTGCGCGCGGGTCGCCGTCGGGGTACAGCGGGTGCGCGAAGCCGGACAGGGCCGTGCGCCCGCCGTCCGCGCGTTCGTCGTGCGCCAGCCGCAGCGCGAGGTAGCGATCGAGATCAGCGGCGCGGGCCGCTTCGTCGAGCAGCGTGCCCGCGCGGAACGTCTCGCCGCCGTGACGCGGCCCCGACAGCGCCGCGAGCCCGCCCGAGATCGCACCGAACAGATGGGTGCCGGTCGATGCGATGCAGCGCACCGCGAAGGTCGACGGATTCAGTTCGTGATCGGCGCACAACACGAGCGCACGCCGCAGCAGGTCGGCTTCGTTGCGCCGCCGCACGCGCCACGCGGCCGCGAGCTGGCGGTGCACGGGCGCGTCGCCCGGCGCGATGCCGGCGAGCGCAGCCGTCGCGATGCGCAGCAGCAGCGCCGCGGCATCGAGCTGCGCATCGCGCCCTTGCGCCCACAGGCGCGGCAGCGATGCGGCCGCGGCCGCGGCCGGCAGCAGCACCAGCGTGCGTTCGAGCGGTGCGAGATGCGCCCAGCGACGCGCACAGTCGTCCCACTGCGCCGCATCGAAACCGCTGGAAGCGAGCGACGCGGCGGCCAGCCGCGCGGGCGGACAGTCCCACAGCCGCGCGGCCGTTTCTTCGAGCGTCGCCGCGTCGGCCAGCGCGAGTGCATCGACGCCGCGGTAGCGCAGGCGGCCGTCGGCGATCTGCGTGATCCGCGATTCCAGGACGGGCACACCCCAGTCGAGCGAACGTTCGGCGACACCGCCCGCGCGTTTCGCGTCGGCGCGGCGGCGCGCGAGCAGGCGCACCTCGTTGGCGTCGTAGCGGCGGCGCTTCGTCGCGCCGTCGGGCAGCGAGCGCAGCAGGCCGCGGCTCACGTACGCGTAGAGCGTGCTCACGCTGACGCCGAGCATGCCCGCGGCTTCCTGCGCACTGACGGATGTCATGCCGGTGGCTCCTGTCGCCGCGCATGAAGCGCGGGCCCGTTACGACTATTCGTTATGTATTGATTCGCGCAATCAAGATTGATCGCGCCTGTCGCCAATTCTAGACTCGATTCCGTCTCCTCAACGGCGTCTCCTCCACCATGACACCCGAATCCGCATTGGCGCATCTTTGGCAACTCGCACGTGGCGAGCGCGACGCGCTGGCCCGCACGACCGTGACGGGGCAGGACCCGACGCTGCCGTCGACGTTTCATGTCGGCACGCTCGCTGCCGCGACGATCGCCGCGGCCGGGCTCGCGGCAGCGGAATGCCATCGGCTGCGAACGGGCGTGGCGCAATCGGTCGACGTATCGGTGCGCGACGCGCTCGTGGCGTTCCGCAGCGAACGCTACCTGCGCGTGGACGACGGGCCGCCGCCGGAGCTGCGCCATCCGGTGACCGGCTTCTTCGAGACGGGTGACGGACGATGGATTCAGCTGCACGCGAATTTCCCGCATCATTTGCACGGCATTCTCGACGTGCTCGGCTGCGGCCCGCGGCCCGCCGACGTCGCCGCCGCGATCCATACGTGGGACGGCGAGGCGCTCGATACCGCGCTGGCCGACGCCGGCCTGTGCGCGGCATTGATCAGAACCCCTGATGAATGGGCGGCGCACGAGCAGGCGCACGCGATCGCGTCGCTGCCGCTGTTCGAGATCGAGCGGATCGGCGACGCACCGGCCGAGCCGATCGGCCGCGGCGAAGCCGGCCAGCCGCTGGCCGGTGTGCGCGTGCTCGATCTCACGCGCATCATCGCGGGGCCGGTCGCGGGCCGCACGCTGGCGTCCCACGGCGCGCAGACGCTGCTCGTCAACGGTCCGCACCTGCCGAACATCGCGCCGCTCGTGATCGACAACGGGCGTGGCAAGCGCTCGACGCGGATCGATCTGCGCGACGCGGCAGGCGTCGATACGCTGCGCGCGCTCGCGCGCGAGGCGGACGTGTTTCTGCAGTCGTACCGGCCCGGCGCGCTCGCGGCGCGCGGTTTCGCGCCGCAGGCATTGGCCGAACGGCGGCCCGGCATCGTCTACGTGTCGGTGTCGGCGTACGGGCATGCAGGGCCATGGGCGAAGCGGCGCGGGTTCGACAGCCTCGTGCAGTCGGCGAGCGGAATCGCATGGCAGGAGCAGCAGGCCGTGCAGGCGCGCGGGCCGCGCCATCTGCCGTGCCAGGCGCTCGATCATGCAACGGGGTATCTCGCGGCGTTCGGCGCGATGATCGCGCTCGCGCGGCGGGCGCGCGAAGGGGGAAGCTGGCACGTGCGGATGTCGCTCGCGCAGACGGGGCGCTGGCTGCAGTCGTTCGGCGCGGTGCCGGACGGGTTGCACGCGCCCGATCTCGCGTTGGCCGACGTGCGCGACCGGATCGACCGCATCGCGTCGCCGTTCGGCGTGCTCGACACCGTGCGGCCGGCCGAGCGACTGTCGGCGACGCCGCCGTCGTTCGCGCGGCCGCCCGTGCCGCTCGGCACCGACGACGCGCGCTGGCTGTGAGCGCCGGCGACGCGCGTCGCGTTACTTGCGCAGTTCGACGACGAAATCGTAGTAGTCGTTGCGGCAGTAGGTATCGGTCAGTTCGATCGCGCGCTGGTCGGACGTATAGCCGATCCGCGTGATCAGCAGCAGCGCGTCGTGCGGGGCGATGCCCATCTGCTCGGCGATCTCGTCGGTCGCGTTGACCGCGCGGAAATGCTGCAGCGCGCGCACGATCGGCGTGCCGCGCGCTTCGAGATAGCTGTACAGCGAGCCGACGATCGCCTGCGGATCGGGAATCAGCGTCGCGGGGAACGTCGAATTCTCGACGGCCATCACGATGCCGTCGGCGAGACGCAGACGTTTCAGGCGTGTTACCGATGCGGCCGGCGACAGCCCGAGCTGGATCACTTCGTCGCGGTTCGCGGGCTGAATTTCGCGCGCTAGCCACTGCGAGCTCGGCTTGAAGCCGCGGCGCTCGAGCATTTCGCTGAAGCTCGACAGCCGCGACAGCGGATCCTCGTAGCGCGGCTGGATGAAGTTGCCGGCGCCCTGCGTGCGACGGATCAGGCCTTGCTCGACGAGCAGCGCGATCGCCTTGCGCGCGGTGATGCGCGACACGCCGAGCGCTTCGGACAACACGCGCTCGGACGGCAGCGCCTCGCCGGCCGTCCAGCGGTTGTCGTGGATCGCATCGCCGAGCTTGCGGGCGAGCTGCAGGTAGAGCGGCGTATCGTTGTCGGGGTCGGGGCGCAGGTCCTGCCAGCGGTCGTCCGTGGGTGCCTTCATACAATGGGTATCGATCAGGTTGCGGCCATTCTAAGTCATCATGCCGCGCCGTTATAGCCGGTTTTTGCCGCGTAATAGGCCGGGGGCGCACCGATTGACTACACTGATGCGTCGTATCCGATGCTTCGGCCGCGGTGTGCGGCCACGAATCCGCCACGAGGAAACGCATGACAGACACGATCGCCACGGTCGTTTTGCCGAACGGCGAGACGATTCCGAAGCTGGGCCTGGGCACCTGGGAAATGGGGGAGCGGCCGGCGCGGCGCGCGGACGAGATCGCCGCGCTGCGCGAGGGCGTCGAGCTCGGAATGACGTTGGTCGATACCGCGGAGATGTACGGCGACGGCGCGACCGAGGAACTGGTCGGTGACGCGCTTGCGGGCCTGCGCGACGACGTGTTCCTCGTCAGCAAGGTCTATCCGCACCATGCGAGCCGGCGCGGCGTCGCCGCCGCGTGCGACGCGAGCCTCAAGCGCCTGCGTACCGATCGCCTCGACCTGTACCTGCTGCACTGGCGCGGTTCGGTGCCGCTCGCGGAAACGGTCGAGGGTTTCAACGCGTTGCAGCGTGCGGGCAAGATCCGGCACTGGGGCGTGAGCAACTTCGATACGGCCGACATGGCCGAACTCGTCGACGACGCGGGCGGCGGGGCGTGCGCCACCAACCAGATTCTCTACAACATCGCGCGACGCGGTCCGGAGTTCGACCTGCTGCCGTGGCTGGCCGATCGTCGGATCCCGACGATGGCGTACAGCCCGGTCGATCACGGGCGGCTGCCGAAACGCTCGCCGCTCGACGACATCGCGCGGCTGCGCGGCGTGTCGGTGACGCGCGTCGCACTGGCATGGGTGCTCGCGCAGCCGGGTGTATTCGCGATTCCGAAGGCGTCGCGGATCGAGCACGTGCGCGACAACCGCGCCGCGCTCGATGTCGTGTTCAGCGATGACGAGCGCGCGCAGCTTGACGCGTATTTCCGTCCGCCGCACAGCAAGCGCGCGCTCGAGATGCTCTGACCGACTTCAGCCGGGCAACGCTTCGGGTCAGTGGCGGCCGCCCGACGATCCGCCGTTGCCGGGACCGCCGCCGTTGCCGTTGCCGGCGCCACGGCCGTTGCCGACGCCGTTGGCCCCGCCGTTGCCGGCGCCGCCACTGCCATTGCCGTTACCGTTGCCGCCGCCATTGCCGTGGCCGCCGGTGCCGTTGGCGCCGCCGCTTCCGCCGCTCCCGCCGTTACCGTTTCCACCGCCATTGCCACCGGCGCCATTGCCGTTACCGCCGCCGTTGCCCGCGCCACCACCGCCGTTTCCGTGGCCACCTCCGCCGTTACCATGGCCGCCGCCGCCGCCGCCGCTGCCGCCGCTGCCGCCGCTGCCGCCGCTGCCGCTGCCGCTGCCGCTGCCGCCGCTGCCGCTGCCGCCGCCGCTGCCGCTGCCGCCGCTGCCGCCGCCGCTGCCGCCGCCGCTGCCGCCGCCGCCGCTGCCGCCGCTGCCGCCGCTGCCGCCGCTGCCACCGCCGCCACCGCCACCGCCACCGCCACCGCCACCGCCACCGCCACCGCCACCGCCACCGCCACCGCCACCGCCACCGCCGTTGCCGTGACCGCCGCCGCCACCATGACCACCGCCGTTGCCGTGACCGCCACCATCGCCATGGCCGCCGCCGTTGCCGTGACCGCCACCATCGCCATGGCCGCCGCCGTTGCCGTGACCGCCACCATCGCCATGGCCGCCGCCGTTGCCGTGACCACCGCCGTCACCATGGCCGCCGCCGTCGCCGTGACCACCGCCGTCACCATGGCCGCCACCGTCGCCGTGACCGCCACCGTCGCCATGACCGCCGCCATGACCGTGACCGCCGCCGTCACCATCGCCACCACCACCGTGGCCACCGCCACCGGAAGTGCCGCCACCGGAAGTGCCGCCACCGGAAGTGCC
This sequence comes from Burkholderia sola, assembly GCF_905400185.1. Taxonomy (NCBI): domain Bacteria; kingdom Pseudomonadati; phylum Pseudomonadota; class Betaproteobacteria; order Burkholderiales; family Burkholderiaceae; genus Burkholderia; species Burkholderia sola. The sequence goes on along the minus strand of NZ_FR989675.1, from coordinate 2,862,244 downwards.
GCCACCGGAAGTGCCGCCACCGGAAGTGCCGCCACCCGAGGTGCCTCCACCCGAGGTACCGCCACCCGAGGTACCGCCACCCGAAGTGCCGCCACCGGAAGTGCCGCCACCCGAGGTGCCTCCACCCGAAGTCCCACCACCCGAAGTCCCACCACCCGAAGTCCCACCACCTGAACCACCGTTCCCGGACGCATTGCCTCCGCGGCCCGTGCCGTTCGTACTGCCGGAGGTTCCGCCTGTCGTTCCGCCGACACCCGCAGGTCCGACGGCGCCGTTCCCGTTGTTGCCGCCGCTACCGTTCCCATTCCCGGTGCCGCCGCCGTTTCCGTTTCCGCTGCCGCCCGCACCGGCGCCGCCATTACCGACGCCCCGGCCGGCATACACGTGTACCGCGCACGCAGCCGGATTGGCGGCGCACGGCGATGCGTTCTCGACGAGCGTCATGATGGTGTCCGCGCTGGCGTTCGCGTCGGGCGCGGCGTCAGGCGTCGTGTTCTGTGCGACCGCATACGAGCAGCAGCACGCGAACGCGGCCACGGCCAGCAAGGTTGCACGAGGGCGCCGTCCCGCCGCGCGGAACGGTTGTTTCGTTTTATGCATCATGGCCTCCCCATGCGCGCGATGCCTCGTAGCCGCGCGACGATTTACGTGTGGTGCAGGGGGGCGTAAAAGATTCGTAGTCCTATCGTCGGCCGATCGCCTTCTGGCCGACGCTGGACGTCAGCCGCGAACGCGGATCGGCACGCGGGCCCGCCGTGCGAATCTCACTCTGCGAGATTCGTGCCATCGGCCGCTCGGGCCCGTCGGTAAAGGCGGGCGCAGTCGCGTGACCGCGCATGCAACGTCGTAGGGGAGCGTTTTGTTTCCGGAATGAAACGTCGGAGGAGTCGTTCAGCGCGCCGGCGCGTCGGCCGCGCGTTGCCAGCGGTGGAACAGGATCGACGCGATCCAGCAGACGAGGAACAGCGCGACGATGCCGTAGCCGATCGAGCCGAAGCGTTCGCCGAGCGCGTCGAGCGTGTCGCGCACGGGGCCCGTCAGCGACAGCTTGTCGGCCAGCAGGCCGGCTGCCTCGATCCCGCCGATCGCCAGCGCGACGGCCGCCGAGACGAACGTGATGCTCGCGTTGTAGAGCAGCTTGCGCTGCGGATCGTCCATTGCCCAGCCGTATGCCTGAATCATCAGCACGTTGTCGGTCGAGTCGATCAGCGTCATGCCGGCGGTGAAAAGCGCGGGAAACAGCATGACCGTATAGACCGGCAGCCCCTGGCTCGCCTGCGCGGCGGCGATCGCGAGCAGGCCGATTTCGGTTGCAGTATCGAAACCGAGCCCGAACAGCACGCCGACCGGATACATGTGCCAGCTCTTCGACACGAACCGGAACAGCGGGCGCAGCAACCGCGATACGAGTCCGGCGGGACGATGCTCGTGCGCGCCGTCGTGCGTGTGCCCGGACGCGCCGCGATAGCGTCGCCACACGTCGCGCAGGATCATCAGGTTCACGCACGCGAGCACCAGCAGGAAGGTAGCCGATACCGCCGTGCCGATCGTGCCGCCGATCTCGCGGAATGCATCGAACCGGTCGCGCAGCGCGAACGCTGTCAGCGCGATACCGAGCGTCGCCGCGATCACGATCGTCGAATGACCGAGCGAAAAGAACAGGCCGACGCTCACCGGACGCTGGCCGTCCTGCATCAGCTTGCGCGTCGCGACGTCGATCGCGGCGATGTGATCCGCGTCGACCGCATGACGCAGCCCGAGCCCGTATGCGATCGCCGCGGTGCCGAGCAGCAGCGGATGGTCGTGCAGCACCGCGAGCGCCCACAGCCAGACGGCGACGTTCGCGGCGATCAGGCCGGCATAGAGGGTCAGCAGGCGGCGCAGGGCAGGGGTGGGCGGCATCGGGCGGGTTCCATCTGACGAAACGCCATCCATTGTGGCACGCGAAAAAAAGCGCGGCACGCCGATCGACAAGCCGCGAACGCGATGTGCGCCGGACGAAAAAAAGCCCGTCCGGAATGAACCGGACGGGCCTTGTGCGCATGCGCCGAAGCGCGAGCGAGCGGCGCTTACTTCACTTTCGCGTTGATCACGGCTTCCGACACGTTCGCCGGCGTTTCCGCGTAATGCTTGAACTCCATCGTGTATGTCGCGCGGCCCTGCGTGGCCGAACGCAGCGACGTCGAATAGCCGAACATTTCCGCGAGCGGCACCTCGGCGCGCACCAGCTTGCCGCCGCCGCCCGCGATGTCCTCCATCCCCTGCACGATGCCGCGCCGGCTCGACAGGTCGCCCATCACGTTGCCCATGAAGTCCTCGGGCGTCTCGACCTCGACGGCCATCATCGGCTCGAGCAGCACCGGCTTCGCCTTGCGCATCGCTTCCTTGAACGCCATCGAGCCGGCCATCCGGAACGCGTTTTCGTTCGAGTCGACGTCGTGGTACGAACCGAACGTCAGATGCACCTTCACGTCGACGACCGGGTAGCCCGCGAGCACGCCGCTCTTCAGCGTCTCGGTGATGCCCTTGTCGACGGCCGGGATGAACTCGCGCGGAATCACGCCGCCCTTGATCTCGTCGAGGAACTCATAGCCCTTGCCGGGGTTCGGCTCCAGCGTGATCACCGCATGGCCGTACTGGCCGCGCCCGCCCGACTGCTTGACGAACTTGCCTTCGACGTCGGCCGCCGTCGTGCGCACCGTTTCGCGATACGCGACCTGCGGCTTGCCGACCGTCGCCTCGACGCCGAACTCGCGCTTCATCCGGTCGACCAGGATTTCGAGGTGGAGCTCGCCCATCCCCGAAATGATGGTCTGGCCGGACTCTTCGTCGGTCTGCACGCGGAACGACGGATCCTCCTGCGCGAGACGGTTCAGCGCGAGGCCCATCTTTTCCTGGTCGGCCTTCGTTTTCGGCTCGACGGCCTGCGAGATCACCGGCTCCGGGAATTCCATCTTTTCCAGGATGATCGGCTTGGCCGGATCGCACAGCGTGTCGCCGGTGGTCGCTTCCTTCAGGCCGACGGCCGCCGCGATGTCGCCCGCGCGCACTTCCTTGATTTCCTTGCGCTCGTTCGCGTGCATCTGCAGGATCCGGCCGAGCCGTTCCTTCTTGTCCTTCGTCGCGTTGAGCACCGTGTCGCCAGACTCGACGACGCCCGAATACACGCGGAAGAAGATCAGCTGGCCGACGAACGGGTCGGTCATGATCTTGAACGCGAGCGACGAGAACGGCTCGTCGTCGCTCGGATGACGTTCCGCCGGCTTTTCCGGATCGGCGAAATCGTGACCGAGGATCGCGGGCACGTCGACCGGCGACGGCAGGTAGTCGATCACCGCGTCGAGCATCGCCTGCACGCCCTTGTTCTTGAACGCGCTGCCGCACAGCATCGGCACGATCTCGTTCGCGATCGTGCGCTGGCGCAGCGCGGCCTTGATCTCGTCCTCGGTCAGCGATTCATGGTCGTGCAGATACTTCTCGAGCAGTTCCTCGCTCGCTTCGGCCGCGGCCTCGACCATCTTCTCGCGCCACTCGTGCGCGAGCTCGACGAGGTTCGCGGGGATGTCCTCGTACGTGAACTTCACGCCCTGGCTTTCGTCGTCCCACACGATCGCCTTCATCTTCACGAGATCGACGACGCCCTGGAAATGGTCTTCCGCGCCGATCGGAATCTGGATCGGCACGGCGACGCCTTTCAGGCGCTCGCCGATCTGCTTCTGCACGCGGAAGAAGTCGGCGCCGATCCGGTCCATCTTGTTGACGAACGCGATGCGCGGCACCTTGTACTTGTTCGCCTGGCGCCACACGGTCTCGGATTGCGGCTGCACGCCGCCGACCGAGTCGTAGACCATGCACGCGCCGTCGAGCACGCGCATCGAGCGCTCGACTTCGATCGTGAAGTCGACGTGCCCGGGCGTATCGATGATGTTGATCCGGTGTTCCGGATAGTTGCCGGCCATGCCCTTCCAGAAGGCCGTGGTCGCGGCCGACGTGATCGTGATGCCGCGTTCCTGCTCCTGCTCCATCCAGTCCATCGTGGCCGCGCCGTCGTGCACTTCACCGATCTTGTGGCTCACGCCGGTGTAAAACAGGATGCGCTCGGTCGTCGTGGTCTTGCCGGCATCGATGTGAGCGCTGATCCCGATATTTCTATAGCGCTCGATGGGGGTTTTGCGGGGCACGTGAACCTCCTGGTGGTTCGGATCGTAAGCGGGCCGGCTGATTGGGTGCCGGCCCGGGCTGGAACTAGCGAGATTTAAAGGATAGCGCTTGTCCGTGGCTTTTGCAGATGCGGGCAGCGGGTGCCGAATCAAGGCGGGCGCCGCCGGCGGGCGAAAAAAAAGCCGGCGCCCGATAACAAACAAGGGGCGGCCGGCTTTTCGGTCGGAGCGCGGTGCGCGATGCAAGGCCGCCGCGCGGGCCGCTGCGGTTACTGGGCCCTCGGCAGGCCGTCGAGCTTCATGCCGGGCTTGATGCCTTTCGCGGCGAACCAGCCCTTGCTCATTTCCAGCGCATAGACGCCGTTGTTGCGCGGGCAGTGGTTGTCGGTGGTTTCCGCGCGCATCTCGTCGATGTCGGTGATCGTGCCGTCGGCGCGGATGAACGCGATCGACAGCGGAATCAGCGTGTTCTTCATCCAGAAGCAGTGCACGGCGTTCTCGTTGAAGACGAACAGCATGCCTTCGTTCGGCGCGAGCTGCGAACGGTACATCAGCCCCTGTTCGCGGTCGGCGTCGTTCGCGGCGACGGCCGCGTCGATCACGTACATGCCGGCGCGCAGCTTCACGCGTGGGAACTCGCCCGGCTGCTTGGCGCCGGGCGGCACTTGCGCGCCGGCGGCCTGCATGCCGAGCGCGAGGACGGCGAGCGCGGCGGGAAACACGGCGGCACGCGCAAGGCGGCCGAGCGACGGGCGCAGGGAGAAGTGCACAGCATGGCTCCTGTCTGGAAAACGAGACCCGCATGGTACGCGATGCGCGCCGGCGGGCACAAAAAAGAAAAAGGCAGATCGCCTTGCGGTGATCTGCCTTTCAACGCCGTAAGAACGGCAGGACTGCGTGTTCTTGACTGCGTTATTACAGCTTGCTTACTTAGTTCGAAGCAGCTGCCGGTGCTGCTGCGTCGCTTGCTGCAGCCTTCTTCGATGCCTTGTGGTGCTTCTTGGCAGCGTGGTGCTTCTTGGCAGCGTGCTTAGCCGGTGCCGAAGCAGCTTCTGCTGCTGCCGGAGCAGCTTCCGGAGCCGAAGCTTGTGCGAAAGCAGCCGTTGCGAAGAGGCCAGCGACCAGAGCGGCGATCAGTTTGTTCATGTTGTGTTCCTCAGCTTTAGTTAATTAACCAAATGACCCGGCAATAGGAGTCATGTCGTCTAACGGTGCCATCCACCTTTCGGTTGACAGACGCTTCGAGAAATTTCTCTTTGCGCTGCGGGCGCCGAATCGTATTCGAATAAAACGTCGCTTTCGTGACGCAAACACGGGTTCGGCTGCCAATGCCGGATAGCTAAGGTTGGCATCTGCGTGATTTAACGCGCGATCTGCGCGGGTGGTTGACGAAAAAGATGACGAAAAATTCGCGCGTCCCGGATTCGTCATCCGGCCGGCGCGAAACCGTCCCACGGCGCGCGCGGCGGCAGCGCGATTGTTTCGCCCGGCGCAATGCCGAGCGCGAATATATCGAGCGCGCCGATGCCGACGCGCACCAGACGCAACGTCGGGAAGCCGACGGCCGCCGTCATCCGGCGTACCTGCCGGTTCTTGCCCTCGGTGATCGCCAGTTCGATCCACGTGGTCGGGATCGCGGCGCGGTAGCGGATCGGCGGATTGCGCGGCCACAGCGTGTCGGGCGGCTCGATGAATTCGGCGCGGCACGGGCGCGTCACGTAGTCGCCGAGGTCGACGCCGCGTGCGAGCGCCTTCAGGTCGGCCGGCCCCGGCGCGCCGTCGACCTGCGCCCAGTAGCGCTTCACCAGCTTGTGGCGCGGCTCCGCGATGCGGGCCTGCAGCGCGCCGTCGTCGGTGAGCAGCAGCAGCCCCTCGCTGTCCGCGTCGAGCCGGCCGGCCGCATACACGCCGGGCGTTTTTACCCAGTCGCCGAGCGACGGTCGCGTCTCGTGCGCGGAAAACTGGCAAATCGTGCCGAACGGCTTGTTGAGGGCGATCAGGTTCATGGCGGGGCGCCCGCCCGGCGCCCCGCGGGAAGCGGGGGCGGGCGGTCTATGGCAAATGGCGGAATCTTAATGCATAATACGGAACGGCAAGTCCTCTGTCTTATATAAGACATAAGTGAGGTCTTGATACGCAGTGCCGCGGTTCGCGCCGAAGTGCCCGGTTGGGGCGCTAGAATAGCGGCTCGCTGTTGTCGTCACGGGGTGGCCATGCCTCGCCCCGCCGCGCGCGCAGCTTCGACCAGCATCACCTGCTCAGCCACGTCACTGGAGTCGATCATGCCGTATCAGCACATCAAGGTTCCGGAGGGCGGTGACAAGATCACCGTCAACAAGGACTTCTCGCTCAACGTTTCCGATCAGCCGATCATTCCCTATATCGAAGGCGACGGTACGGGCTTCGATATCACGCCGGTCATGATCAAGGTCGTCGACGCGGCGGTCGCGCATGCGTACAAGGGCCAGCGCAAGATCCACTGGATGGAGATCTTCGCGGGCGAGAAGGCGACCAAGGTGTACGGTCCGGACGTGTGGCTGCCGGACGAAACGCTGCAGGTGCTGAAGGAATACGTGGTGTCGATCAAGGGGCCGCTCACGACCCCGGTCGGCGGCGGCATCCGTTCGCTGAACGTCGCGCTGCGCCAGGAGCTCGACCTGTACGTGTGCCTGCGCCCGGTCCAGTACTTCAAGGGCGTGCCGTCGCCGGTGCGCGAACCGCAGAAGATCGACATGGTGATCTTCCGCGAGAATTCGGAAGACATCTACGCGGGCATCGAATGGGCCGCGGGCTCCGAGCAGGCGAAGAAGGTGATCAAGTTCCTGCAGGACGAGATGGGCGTGAAGAAGATCCGCTTCCCGGAAACGTCCGGGATCGGCGTCAAGCCCGTGTCGACCGAAGGCACCGAGCGTCTCGTGCGCAAGGCGATCCAGTATGCGATCGACAACGATCGCAAGTCGGTCACGCTGGTGCACAAGGGCAACATCATGAAGTTCACGGAAGGCCTGTTCCGTGACGCCGGCTACGCGCTCGCGCAGAAGGAATTCGGCGGCGAGTTGATCGACGGCGGCCCGTGGATGCGCGTGAAGAACCCGAAGACGGGCAACGAGATCGTGATCAAGGATTCGATCGCCGACGCGTTCCTGCAGCAGATCCTGCTGCGCCCGGCCGAATACGACGTGATCGCGACGCTGAACCTGAACGGCGACTACATCTCCGACGCGCTGGCCGCGCAGGTCGGCGGCATCGGGATCGCGCCGGGCGCGAACCTGTCGGATTCGGTCGCGATGTTCGAGGCGACGCACGGCACGGCGCCGAAGTACGCGGGCAAGGATTACGTGAACCCGGGTTCCGAGATCCTGTCGGCGGAAATGATGCTGCGCCACCTCGGCTGGACGGAAGCAGCCGACACGATCATCGCCGCGATGGAGAAGTCGATCCTGCAGAAGCGCGTCACGTACGACTTCGCGCGCCTGATGGAAGGCGCGACGCAGGTGTCGTGCTCCGGCTTCGGCGAAGTGCTGATCGAGAACATGTAAGACCCCTTCCGGGGTGGGCCGGCAGGTTGCCGGCCGCCCCGGCGCTGACTGCCGGCGCCGGAGCGTTTCGTGGATGGCAGGTTTGTTGGCAGGGTGGCCCGGCATGCGGGCCGCGGCGCCGCGAGGCGGCCGCATGCCCTGCAAGGTAGAACATGACGGCCCTCGCAACACCACCGCCCGGCTGAGCCGGCGCGCCCCTTTCGCGATCGACCCGGTCGCTTCCCGCCGGTTACCGCCGGCGCTCCTCAGTCCCATCATCACGTAGCAATGCTTTGACCACCATGTCCACTTCGCCCAAGATCATCTACACCCTCACCGACGAAGCGCCGGCGCTCGCGACCTATTCGCTGCTGCCGATCGTCAAGGCCTTCACGCGTTCGTCGGGCGTCGCCGTCGAAACGCGCGACATCTCGCTCGCCGGCCGCATCATCGCGGCATTCGCAGACGTCCTGCCGTCGGAGCAGAAGGGTTCCGACGATCTGGCCGAACTGGGCCAGCTCACGCTGAAGCCGGAAGCGAACATCATCAAGCTGCCGAACATCAGCGCATCGGTGCCGCAGTTGAAGGCCGCGATCGCCGAACTGCAGGCGCAGGGCTACGCGCTGCCGGCCTATCCGGAAGATCCGTCGACGGACGAAGAGAAGGCCGTCAAGGCGCGCTACGACAAGATCAAGGGCAGCGCGGTGAACCCGGTGCTGCGCGAAGGCAACTCCGACCGCCGCGCGCCGCTGTCGGTCAAGAACTACGCACGCAAGCATCCGCACAAGATGGGCGCGTGGAAGGCCACGTCGAAGGCCCATGTCGCGCACATGACCGAAGGCGATTTCTACGGCAGCGAGAAGTCGGCGCTGATCGCCGATGCCGGCAGCGTGAAGATCGAACTGACGACGACCGACGGCGCGAAGAAGGTGCTGAAGGAAAAGACGGCCGTGAAGGCCGGTGAAGTGATCGACGCGTCGGTGATGAGCCGCAACGCGCTGCGCCGCTTCATCGAAGCGCAGATCGCCGACGCGAAGGCGCAGGACGTGCTGTTCTCGGTGCACCTGAAGGCGACCATGATGAAGGTCTCGGACCCGATCCTGTTCGGTCACTTCGTGTCGGTGTTCTACCGCGACGCGCTCGCGAAGCACGCGGACGTGCTGGCGAAGGTCGGCTTCAACCCGAACAACGGGATCGGCGACCTGTACGCGCGCCTGAAGGACCTGCCGGCCGACACGCGCGAAGCGATCGAAGCCGACGTCAAGGCCGAGTACGCGGTGCGCCCGCGCCTCGCGATGGTCAACTCGGACAAGGGCATCACGAACCTGCACGTGCCGAGCGACGTGATCGTCGACGCATCGATGCCGGCGATGATCCGCGATTCGGGCGGCATGTGGGGCCCGGACGGCCAGCTGTACGACGCGAAGGCGGTGATTCCGGACCGCTGCTACGCGGGCGTCTACCAGGCCGTGATCGAGGACTGCAAGCAGCACGGCGCGTTCGATCCGGTCACGATGGGCAGCGTGCCGAACGTCGGCCTGATGGCGCAGGCGGCCGAGGAATACGGTTCGCACGACAAGACGTTCCAGATCCCGGCGGACGGCGTCGTGCGCGTCACCGACGAAGCCGGCAACGTGCTGCTCGAGCACGCGGTCGAGGCGGGCGACATCTGGCGCATGTGCCAGACGAAGGACGCGCCGGTGCAGGACTGGGTCAAGCTCGCGGTCAACCGCGCCCGTGCGACCGGCGCGCCGGCCGTGTTCTGGCTCGATCCGGCGCGCGCGCACGATGCGCAGATCATCGCGAAGGTCGAACGCTACCTGAAGGATCACGACACGAACGGCCTCGACATCCGCATCATGACGCCGGAAGACGCGACCCGCTTCTCGCTCGAGCGCATCCGCGCGGGCAAGGACACGATCTCGGTCACCGGCAACGTGCTGCGCGACTACCTGACCGACCTGTTCCCGATCATGGAACTCGGCACCAGCGCGAAGATGCTGTCGATCGTGCCGCTGATGGCCGGCGGCGGGATGTTCGAAACGGGTGCGGGCGGCTCCGCGCCGAAGCACGTGCAGCAGTTCGTCGAGGAAGGCTTCCTGCGCTGGGATTCGCTCGGCGAATTCCTCGCACTGGCCGCGTCGCTCGAGCACCTCGGCAACGCGTACCAGAACCCGAAGGCGCTCGTGCTCGCGAAGACGCTCGACCAGGCGACCGGCAAGTTCCTGGACGAGAACAAGTCGCCGGCGCGCAAGGTCGGCGGCCTCGACAACCGCGGCAGCCACTTCTACCTGTGCCTGTACTGGGCGCAGGCGCTGGCCGAGCAGACCGAGGACGCCGCGCTGAAGGCACAGTTCGAGGGCGTGGCGAAGGCGCTGTCCGACAGCGAAGCGCGCATCCTGGAGGAACTGGCGGCCGCGCAAGGCAAGCCGCAGGCGATCGGCGGCTACTACCGTCCGAACGTCGATCTGACGAGCCAGGCCATGCGCCCGAGCGCGACGCTGAACGGCATCGTCGACGCGGTCGCCTGACCCCGGGCGCGCACTCGCGCGAGCCGATGTGTGTGTCGACGCGGCGCGGTGAGCCGTTCGCCGCCCGACACCCAATAAAAACGCCCCGGTCGCCCGGGGCGTTTTTCGTTGCAGGCGTGCCATTCAGACGTGAACGATTTCCCATTCGGCGATTTCGTCCGGCACTTCGAGCGTGGCCGTGTCCAGTTCGGACGGCTGCGCGCAGTCGCCGCGGGAGATGCGGTCGGCTGCGACTTCGGGGCACGAGAACGCACCGAGCGAAGCGTTGCCGAACGTCGCTTCCCAGCCGCCGTTTGCCGGCAGGATGTAGAACGACCCGAGCGCTGAACCAAAGCGAAATCCCTTCATTTCCGTTCTCCCTTTCTGATCACAAGCGATTCTGTTGTGCCGCCTGCCGGATCGACCGGCCGTGGCCCGACTGACTGCTTTGCGCCGGGTTCCGTGTCGAACGTCGTGGCGTAGCGTCAGTGCATGGAACAAAGTCTACGTCCGCGACTCGCCCGGATGGTGCATGTAGAACGGCTTCTCGAAACAAAAATTCTCTTTTAAAAACAAATAATTATTGAAATCGTTTTGTATGGCGGAACGTTTTTCGGCATCGCGAAACGGGAAATTTGTGCCCTGCACCACGAATTTTTATAACGCAGGGACTTGTTCCGCATCGTGAAAAATTGACGGGTTGACGGATCGTCGATGCAGCGGATGGGGGGGACGTGGGGGCGGGCGCAACGCGCAAAGGGACGGCAGATGAGCAGCGATGGCTGCCGAAGCGTCGTTTGGCGATGCTGATCGTCGCGCCGCATCCGGCGCGGTAGCGATGCTTGCTGCGGCGTATCGCCGCCCGCCCGGCGGCAGCGCTTTTCGATCCGGCCCTGCGGTTATGATGACGTGACCGCCGCGGCTGTCGCGCGGCGCTGTATGAACGACGAGGATCGATTGATGAGACGGAGAACCTTCCTGTCGCGCACCATCGGTGTCGCGGCCGCATCGCTGTTCGCGCGCACCGCATGGGCGCAGCATGCCGGTCACGCGGGCATGGCCGGCATGGATTCGATGGACGACATGCCGGGCATGTCGGGTATGTCAGGGATGTCGGCGCACGCGCAGCACGGCAAGCTCGCACCGGGCGCGCTCGCGGCCGCCGACGCGCTGCCGGCCGGCGCGCCGCTCGCGACGTTGCGCACGCTCGCCAACGAAAGCCGCGAGCCCGGCACGTTCCGGGCCACGCTGGTTGCTCAACCGGTGGCGCGACCGCTGCTGCGCGGCGCGCGGCCGACCGCGTTCTGGCAGTTCGGCGTGGGCACGCAAGGGCCCGTTGTCGGCCCGCTGATCGACGTGCGCGAGGGCGATACGGTCGAGATCAGGTTCGTCAACAAGCTGCCGCAGCCGTCGACGATCCACTGGCACGGCCTGCCGGTGCCGCCCGACCAGGACGGCAACCCGTCCGATCCCGTCGCGCCCGGCGCGTCGCGCGTGTATCGCTTCACGCTGCCGAAGGGCAGCGCCGGCACCTACTGGTACCACCCGCATCCGCACATGATGACCGCCGAGCAGGTGTTCCGCGGGCTGGCCGGCCCGTTCGTCGTGCGCGCCGCGGACGATCCGCTCGCCGGCTGGCCCGAGCGCCACCTGTTCGTGTCGGACCTGAAGCTTGCACGCGACGGCACGATTGCGCCGAACGACATGATGGACTGGATGAACGGCCGTGAAGGCCAGTTCGTGCTGGTCAATGGCGCGCGCCGGCCGCGCATCGATGTCGCGGGCGACGAACGCTGGCGGGTCTGGAACGCGTGCAGCGCACGCTACCTGCGCATCGCGTTCGACGACGGCCGCGCGTTCGAGCACGTGGGCACCGACGGCGGATTGTTCGATGCGCCGCGGCGCGTGACGTCGCTGCTGATTGCGCCGGGCGAGCGCGCGGAGCTGCTGGTCCGCGCCGGCGACCGTGCGTCGCGCGCGGTGCTGCAGGCGGCCGAGTACGACCGCCGCAAGATGGCGATGTCGCACGACGACGGTCACGGCAGCCTGCCGCCCGACCCGGCGCTGGCGCTGGCCGACGTCGCGTTCGCGCCCGCCGCGGCCCGCGCGCTGCCTGCCACGCTGCGCGCGGTGCGGCCGCTGGGCGAACCGGCCGCGCACAAGACGGTTGCGTTCGGCGAGGAAATGGACATGGACGCGATGATGAAGGGCGGCGCGCACGGCCGCCCGGCGGGCATGCGCTTCACGATCAACGGCGACACCTACGCGCCGCACCGCGCGACGCTGACGAGCCGCCGCGGCGACGTCGAGCGCTGGGAGATCCGCAATACGACGGACATGGATCACCCGTTCCATTTGCACGGCACGCAGTTCCAGGTGATCGAGCGGGCGTCGGGTGGTTCACGCACGAGCGAGCCGTTCCGCGCATGGCGCGATACGGTGAACGTGCGCAGCGGCGAAACCGTGTCGATTCTCGTCACGCAAGACATGCCGGGCGAGCGCATGTTTCACTGCCATATTCTCGAACACGAGGATCTCGGCATGATGGGTACGCTGAAGGTCGTGTAACTAAGCCGCGAATGTGTTTCACGCGCGGATTCGTTATCCGATCTGCATGCGCGACGAGACAATATGCGTTCAACGGTCGGGATTGAACGAAAAGGCCGGCCAATCGATTATCGACGGGCCGGCCTCAAAAAAAGAAACCCGGCGCAATGCGCCGGGTTTCTTCGTCAGATATCCGATGCCTTATACGGCCTGGATGTTCGACGCTTGCTTGCCCTTCGGCCCTTGGACGACGTCAAAGCTCACCTTCTGGCCTTCCTTCAGCGTCTTGAAGCCATTCATGGTGATAGCCGAGAAGTGCGCAAACAGATCCTCACCGCCCTCGTCGGGAGTGATGAAACCGAAGCCCTTCGCGTCGTTGAACCATTTAACGATACCAGTTGCCATTTCCTACTTCCCCTGTCACACAGTCGCTGCTACTTACCACGAGCACGCTCGAAAAGCTAAACGACCGGAAAATGCAGCCGTTCCCCCCTCACAAGCTCACCTCGGCCCCTTTCGTTTCGCCAACCGGCGAATTGAAAAAAGTGCCAGCTTGATTGTTGGCGCTCTTTATTGGAGTGTCAAGTGGAATTTTTAGACGTTTAGAGGGTCGTTGTAAAGAACCCATTTTCAGGGTTTTTCCGGCTTTGCCTGGCTGCATGCGGCCAAGCGCGAGGGCTTGAAAAGCCGCATAATCGGCTCATATACCAGGCTCGAGTGACACGCGTTCGAGTCGTCCCGGCTTGTGGGATACTGGATGCGGACACGACGTTCCGGTGCGATTCCCCCTGACGGTTCGTGTTCCGCGCCACGCGTGAAAGCCGGCACCGCAGCCGGCTTTCGTATGGCGCGAAGGCGATCGCGTGTTCCGGGATACCGGGGAGGGCGCCGGCCGGTCGGTCGGGTAATGGCAGGATTGCGGGCCTGTCCGAGTTGTTTAGAATGGGTGTATGGCGATTATCCCGGACAAGCAGGACAGTACCGTCCTGGAACGCAAGCAGCAGAAGCTGAAGCCGCCTTCGATGTACAAGGTGGTGCTGCTGAACGACGACTTCACCCCGATGGAGTTCGTCGTGATGGTGGTCCAGGAGTATTTCAAGAAGGATCGCGAGACGGCCACGCAGATCATGCTGAAGGTCCATCGCGAAGGACGAGGGGTATGTGGGGTCTATACGCGGGACATCGCGTCGACCAAGGTTGAGCAAGTCGTTACCCATGCGCGGCAGGCAGGGCATCCGCTGCAGTGCGTGATGGAGGAAGCATGATTGCCCAGGAATTGGAAGTCAGCCTGCACATGGCGTTCATGGAAGCACGCCAGGCGCGCCATGAGTTCATTACGGTCGAGCATCTGCTGCTGGCCCTGCTGGATAATCCGACGGCGGCCGAGGTGTTGCGCGCGTGCGCGGCAAACATCGAGGACCTGCGTCAGAACCTGCGCAATTTCATCCACGACAACACACCTACCGTCCCGGGCACCGACGATGTCGATACCCAGCCGACGCTCGGTTTCCAGCGCGTGATCCAGCGCGCGATCATGCACGTCCAGTCGACGTCGAACGGCAAGAAGGAAGTGACGGGCGCGAACGTGCTGGTCGCGATCTTCGGCGAGAAGGATTCGCATGCCGTGTACTACCTGCAGCAGCAGGGCGTCACGCGCCTCGACGTGGTGAACTTCATTTCGCACGGCATCGCGAAGACGAACAGCGGCGAAGCCGCGAAGTCGACCGACGCGAACGCGGAAAGCGAAGACGCGAACGCGCAGAAGGAAACGCCGCTCGCGCAGTTCACGCAGAACCTGAACCAGATGGCGAAGGACGGCCGCATCGATCCGCTGATCGGCCGCGAGCCCGAGGTCGAGCGCGTCGTGCAGGTGCTGTGCCGCCGCCGCAAGAACAATCCGCTGCTCGTCGGCGAAGCCGGTGTCGGCAAGACCGCGATCGCCGAAGGGCTCGCGTATCGGATCACGCGCGGCGAAGTGCCGGACATCCTCGCGAACGCGCAGGTGTACTCGCTCGACATGGGCGCGCTGCTGGCGGGCACCAAGTACCGCGGCGATTTCGAGCAGCGTCTGAAGACGGTGCTGAAGGAGCTCAAGGAGCGTCCGCACGCGATCCTGTTCATCGACGAAATCCATACGCTGATCGGCGCGGGCGCCGCGTCGGGCGGCACGCTCGATGCGTCGAACCTGCTGAAGCCGGCGTTGTCGTCGGGCACGCTCAAGTGCATCGGCGCAACCACGTTCACCGAGTATCGCGGCATCTTCGAGAAGGATGCGGCGCTGTCGCGGCGCTTCCAGAAGGTCGACGTGACGGAGCCGAGCGTCGAGCAGACGGTCGCGATCCTGCGCGGGCTGAAGTCGCGCTTCGAGGAGCACCACGGCGTCAAGTATTCGTCGGGTGCGCTGTCGGCCGCGGCCGAGCTGTCGGCGCGCTTCATCACCGACCGTCACCTGCCGGACAAGGCGATCGACGTGATCGACGAGGCGGGCGCCGCGCAGCGCATCCTGCCGAAGTCGAAGCAGAAGAAGACGATCGGCAAGGGCGAGATCGAGGAAATCATCTCGAAGATCGCGCGCGTGCCGGCGCAAAGCGTTTCGCAGGACGATCGCAGCAAGCTGCAGACGCTCGACCGCGACCTGAAGAGCGTCGTGTTCGGCCAGGATCCGGCGATCGACGCGCTCGCGGCGTCGATCAAGATGGCGCGCGCGGGCCTCGGCAAGATGGACAAGCCGATCGGCGCGTTCCTGTTCTCCGGCCCGACGGGCGTCGGCAAGACCGAAGTGGCGCGCCAGCTGGCGTTCACGCTCGGCATCGAGCTGATCCGCTTCGACATGTCGGAATACATGGAACGTCACGCGGTGAGCCGGTTGATCGGCGCGCCGCCGGGCTACGTCGGGTTCGACCAGGGCGGCCTGCTGACCGAAGCCGTCACGAAGAAGCCGCATTGCGTGCTGCTGCTCGACGAAATCGAGAAGGCGCATCCGGACATCTTCAACGTGCTGCTGCAGGTGATGGACCACGGCACGCTGACGGACAACAACGGCCGCAAGGCGGATTTCCGCAACGTCATCATCATCATGACGACGAACGCGGGCGCCGAGTCGATGCAGAAGGCGACGATCGGCTTCACGACGCGCCGCGAAACCGGCGACGAGATGACCGACATCAAGCGCCTGTTCACGCCGGAGTTCCGCAACCGGCTGGATGCGATCATCAGCTTCCGCTCGCTCGATGAGGAAATCATCATGCGCGTGGTCGACAAGTTCCTGATCCAGCTCGAGGAACAGCTGCACGAGAAGAAGGTCGACGCGCTCTTCACCGACGCGTTGCGCAAGCATCTCGCGAAGCACGGCTTCGACCCGCTGATGGGCGCGCGGCCGATGCAGCGGCTGATCCAGGACACGATCCGGCGTGCACTGGCCGACGAGCTGCTGTTCGGCAAGCTTCTCAACGGCGGTCATGTGACGGTCGACGTCGACGAAAACGACAAGGTGCAGTTGTCGTTCGACAAGCTGGCGAATCCGCCGCACAAGCCGAACGAAGAGACGGTCGAAGTCGAGTAAGCGATAATTCGTTGTTCATGCGAACGGCGCGGGAAGTTCTCCGCGCCGTTTCGTTTTATCCGGCGCCGGCGGCGCGATGGTGGGGCAGGGGAGTGGTAACGCAGTGACACGACAACAACGGTCGTTCGACGCTATCGTCGCGCGCGAACAAGGGCTGCGCCACGCGCTGACGTCGGGGCAGATGGCGATGATCGCGATCGGTGGCGCGATCGGCACGGGGCTGTTCCTCGGCAGCGGATTCGCGATCGGGCTCGCGGGCCCGAGCGTGCTGGTTTCGTATGCGATCGGTGCGCTGATTGCGCTGCTGCTGATGGGCGCGCTTGCGGAAATGACGGTCGCGCATCCGACGGCCGGCTCGTTCGGCGCCTATGCCGAGCATTACGTCGGCCCGCTCGCGGGCTTCCTGGTGCGCTATGCGTACTGGTTCGCGGTCGTGTTCGCGATCGGTACCGAGATCAGCGCGATCGCCGTGTTCATGAAGTACTGGTTCCCGGCCGTGCCCGGCTGGTACTGGGTGATCGGATTTTCCGCGCTGCTGATCGCCGTGAACCTCGCGAGCGTCACGCTGTACGGGACGGTCGAATACGCGTTCTCGCTGCTGAAGATCGCGGCGATCGTCGTGTTCATCGTGCTCGGCGCGTTTCTCGTGTGGTCGGCGCCGCCCGCATCGGGCATCGGTTTCGCGAACTACACCGCGCACGGCGGCTTCATGCCGAAGGGGCCGTGGGGCACCTGGGTCGCCGTGATCGTCGCGATCTTCAGCTACATGAGCATCGAGGCCGTCGCGATCGCGGCCGGCGAGGCGCGCGATCCGCAGCACGCGGTCACGCGCGCATTCCGCTCGACGGTGCTCCGGCTCGTGCTGTTCTACCTGCTGACGCTCGCGCTGATGCTCGCGATCGTGCCGTGGACGCAGGCCGGCACCGACGAAAGCCCGTTCGTGAAGGTGATGGCCGCGACGCACGTGCCGTATGCGGCGGGCGTGATCAACTTCGTGCTGCTGATCGCGGCGCTGTCGGCGATGAACAGCCAGCTCTACGTGACGACGCGGATGATGTTCAGCCTGTCGCGCGCGCAACTCGCGCCGGCGGTGTTCGGCCGGCTCGGCGCGAACGGCGTGCCGCGCGCCGCGCTGTGGATCTCGACGAGCGGCGTCGCGGTGGCGGCCGTGCTGGTCGCGCTCGCGCCCGATACCGCGTTCACGGTGATGATGGCGATCGCGATGTTCGGCGCGCTGTTCACGTGGCTGATGATCTTCGTCACGCACCTGCGGTTCCGTTCGCAGTATCGCGGCCCCGCGCTCGCGTTCCGGATGTGGGGGCACCCGTTCGGCAGCCTGGCCGGTGCGGGGCTCGTCGCGGCGATCCTGCTGACGACCCCTTTCACGCGCGAATTCCGGATGACGATGGTGGTCGGTGTCGTGTTCGTCGTGCTGCTGACGCTCGCCTACGCGTTGCACTACCGCCACCAGCACGCGCGCTGACCGCGGCGTCGCGAACCCGCGCCTGCGCGAATCGCGCAACCGGGCTGCACGTGGCGGTGCGCAAAAAGAAAAAGGGGCCGTGGCCCCTTTTTTCGTGCTGTGTGGCTCAGTGGCGGCCGGTGCTGCCGAACCCGCCTTCGCCGCGATCGCTCTCGGTGAATTCGTCGACGATGTTGAATTGCGCCTGCACGACCGGCACGATCACGAGCTGCGCGAGGCGTTCGAACGGGTTCAGCACGAATTCGGTCTGGCCGCGATTCCACGTCGACACCATCAACTGGCCCTGGTAGTCGGAGTCGATCAGGCCGACGAGGTTGCCGAGCACGATTCCGTGCTTGTGGCCGAGGCCCGAGCGCGGCAGGATCAGCGCCGCATAGCCGGGATCGGCGAGGTGGATCGCGAGGCCGGTCGGCACCAGCGTGGTTTCGCCCGGCTGCAGCGTGACCGGCGCGTCGAGGCATGCGCGCAGGTCGAGGCCGGCGCTGCCGGGGGTCGCGTAGGCGGGCAGGTAATCGCGCATGCGCGCGTCGAGAATCTTCAGGTCGAGTTTCATGCGGTCGTCGAATCGGTCGGGAAGGGCGCGGCGGCGTCTGCCGCCACGCAAGGGATCAGATCAGGCGGTTGTCCGGCAGGCGCTTCGCGATTTCGGCCACGAGCGTATGCGCGAGTTCGTCCTTGGGCGCGCGCGGCAGGCGCGTGAGGCCGGCCGCTTCGAACAACACGACTTCGTTGTCGTCGCGCCCGAACGTCAGCGGGCCGAGGTTGCCGACGAGCAGCGGCACGTTCTTGCGCTTGCGCTTCTCGTCGCCATGCACGTCGAGGTCGCCGCTTTCGGCCGCGAAGCCGACGCAGAACGGCGCATCGGGCAGCGCCGCGACCGATGCGAGGATGTCGGGGTTCTCGACGAACGCGAGCGCCGGCATCTTGCGGTCGGCCGTCTTCTTCATCTTGTGCTCGGCCGGCTGGTCGACGCGCCAGTCGGCGACTGCGGCCACCGCGATGAAGATGTCGGCATCGTTCACGGCATGCATCACCGCGTCATACATCTGCTGCGCGGTCTGCACGTCCTGGCGGGTCACGCCCCACGGCGTGTCGAGCGCGACCGGCCCGGCGACGAGATGCACGTCGGCGCCGGCCTGTTGCGCGGCGCGCGCGAGCGCGAACCCCATCTTGCCGCTGGAGCGGTTCGTCAGGCCGCGCACCGGGTCGAGCGGTTCGAATGTGGGCCCGGCCGTGATCAGCACGCGGCGGTGCGCGAGCACCTTCGGCGCGAAGTGCGCGACGATCGCTTCATAGATCGCCTCGGGTTCGAGCATGCGGCCGTCGCCGACTTCGCCGCAGGCCTGCGCGCCCGAATCCGGGCCGAGCACCGACACGCCGTCCGCGCGCAATTGCGCGGCGTTGCGTTGCGTGGCCGGGTTCTGCCACATCTGGCGGTTCATTGCGGGCACGACGAGCAGCGGACAGTCGCGCGCGACGCACAGCGTCGACAACAGATCGTCGGCGAACCCGTGCGCGAGCTTCGCGAGGAAATCCGTCGAGGCGGGCGCGATCACGATCGCGTCGGCTTCGCGCGACAGGTCGATGTGCGCCATGTTGTTGTCGATGCGCGCGTCCCACTGGCTCGTATAGACGGGCCGGCCCGACAGCGCCTGCATCGTGACGGGCGTGATGAACTGGGTGGCGGCGTCGGTCATCGCGACCTGCACGGTCGCGCCGGCCTTCACGAGCAGCCGCGTGAGTTCGGCGATCTTGTAGCAGGCGATGCCGCCCGTCAGGCCGAGAACGAGGTGTTTTCCTGCGAGTTCTGCGTGTGCCAACTCAGGCCTCCTGGGGTCAAACGGAACGGCCGGCGCGAAGCCGGCCGTCGACACGGAGTATGCGCGCTCAGCGCGCGCCGCGCACGCGCCGGAGCTCGTCGTAGATCAGCAGCACCGCGCCGACCGTGATCGCCGAATCGGCGAGGTTGAACGCCGGGAAGTGCCACGCGCCGACGTGAAAATCGAGGAAGTCGATCACGTGGCCGTAGACGAGCCGGTCGATCACGTTGCCGAGCGCGCCGCCGAGGATCAGCGCGAGCGACACGCTGAACAGCCGCTGGTGGCCGTGGCGCTTCAGCAGGAAGCAGATCACGAGCGTCGCGCCGACGCCGAGCGCGGTGAACGCCCAGCGCTGCCAGCCGCTCGCGGTCGACAGGAAGCCGAACGCAGCGCCGCGGTTGTACACCAGCACGAGGTTGAAGAACGACGTCAGCGCATGCTGCGCGCCGTACGCGAATGTCTTGAGGATCGCGATCTTCGACAGCTGGTCGAACAGGATCACGATCAGCGAAATGCCGAGCCAGGGCGCGAGCGCGCCGCTGGCCGGTTTCGACAGGGTCTTCGCCATAATTTAAGCAGCGCTCCGGATTTCGCCGTTTTCAAACAGGTTCGAGAAGCAGCGGCCGCACAGCGTCGGATGATCGGCGTGTGCGCCGACATCTTCACGGTAGTGCCAGCAGCGCTCGCACTTCTGGTACTTCGACGCGGCCACGTCGACGCTTTCCTGCGCTTCGTCGTCGACCTTCACGACGGTCGCCGCCGACGTGATCAGCACGAACTTGAGATCGTCGCCGAGGCTCGTCAGCGCGTCGTAGCGCGCGCCGCTCGCATGCACGGCCACTTCGGCCTGCAGCGACGAACCGATGCGGTTCGCGGTGCGCGCTTCCTCGAGCGCCTTCGTCACGTTGCCGCGCACGTCGCGCAGCAGCGCCCACTTGTCGATCAGCGCGGCCGAGCCGGCGACTTCCGGATACGCATAGTAGGTTTCCGTGAAAATCGTGTCGCTCGCCGGCTGGAACACCTTCCACGCTTCTTCCGCCGTGAACGACAGGAACGGCGCGAGCACGCGCAGCAGGCCGTGCGTCAGGTGATACAGCGCGGTTTGCGCGGAGCGGCGCGCGCGCGAATCGGCGGCGCTCGTGTACAGGCGATCCTTCAGCACGTCGAGGTAGAAGCCGCCGAGGTCTTCCGAGCAGTACGTCTGCAGCTTCGCGACGACCGGGTGGAATTCGTACTTCTCGTAGTGGCCGAGCAGTTCGGTCTGCAGTTGCTGCGAGAACGCGACCGCATAGCGGTCGATCTCGAGCCATTCGTCGGCCGGCACCGCGTGCTGCGCGAAATCGAAATCCGACAGGTTCGCGAGCAGGAAGCGCAGCGTGTTGCGGATGCGGCGATAGCCTTCCGTTACGCGCTTCAGGATTTCCTCGGAGATCGCGAGTTCGCCCGAGTAGTCGGTCGATGCGATCCACAGGCGGATGATTTCCGCGCCGAGACGGTTCGCGACTTCATGCGGGTCGATGCCGTTGCCGAGCGACTTGCTCATCTTGCGGCCTTCGCCGTCGACCGTGAAGCCGTGCGTGAGCAGGCCCTTGTACGGCGCGTGACCGTCGATCATCGATGCCGTCAGGAGCGACGAGTGGAACCAGCCGCGATGCTGGTCCGAGCCTTCGAGGTACAGGTCGGCCGGGAACTGCAGCTGATCCTTGTGCGAGCCGCGCAGCACGTGCCAGTGCGTCGTGCCCGAATCGAACCACACGTCGAGCGTGTCGCGGTTCTTTTCGTACAGGTTCGCGTCGTCGCCGATCAGCTCGCGCGGGTCGAGCGATTGCCACGCCTCGATGCCCGACTGCTCGACGCGCTTCGCGACTTCCTCGAGCAGCTCGAGCGTGCGCGGGTGCAGCTCGCCGGTTTCCTTGTGCACGAAGAACGCCATCGGCACGCCCCACTGGCGCTGGCGCGACAGCGTCCAGTCGGGACGGTTCGCGATCATGCTGAACAGGCGCTGCTTGCCCCACGACGGGTAGAACGCGGTCGCGTCGACGCCTTCGAGCGCCGTCTCGCGCAGCGTCTTGCCGCCGTCGCGCGGCGTCACGTCCATGCCGGCAAACCACTGCGACGTCGCGCGGTAGATGATCGGCGTCTTGTGGCGCCAGCAGTGCATGTAGCTGTGCGTGTACTTCTCGCTGCGCAGCAGCGAGCCGGCCGCGTTCAGCGCGTCGACGATCTTCGGGTTCGCGTCCCAGATCGACAGGCCGCCGAACAGCGGCAGCGATTCGATATAGCGGCCGTCGCCCATCACCGGGTTGATGAAGTCGGAATCGGTCATCCCGTGCGCCTTGCACGACTGGAAGTCCTCGATACCGTACGCGGGCGACGAGTGCACGACGCCGGTACCCGTGTCGGTCGTCACGTAGTCGCCGAGATAGACGGGCGCGGTGCGCTGGTAGCCGGGGTGGGCCGAGGCGAGCGGGTGGTGGAAGCGCAGGTTCGCGAGCTTCACGCCGGGCGCGGTCGCGACGACGCGGCCGGTCAGCTTGAAGTCGGCCATGCAGGCTTCGACGCGCTCTTGCGCAATGATCAGCAGCCCGCGCTCGGTGTCGACCAGCGCGTAGACGATTTCCGGATGGAGGTTCAGCGCCTGGTTGGCGGGAATCGTCCACGGCGTGGTGGTCCAGATCACGATGCCGCCGTCGGCGCGCGGCAGCGCCGGCAGGCCGAACGCGTGCGCGGTCTTTTCCGGTTCCGCGAACGCGAACATCACGTCGATCGTCGGGTCGGTGCGGTCCTTGTACTCGACTTCCGCTTCCGCGAGCGCCGAGCCGCAGTCGAAGCACCAGTTGACCGGCTTCAGCCCGCGGTACACGTAGCCCTTCTCGATGATCTTGCCGAGCGCGCGGATTTCTTCCGCCTCGTTCACGAAGTTCATCGTCTTGTACGGATTCGCCCAGTCGCCGAGCACGCCCAGGCGCTTGAAGCCGACCTTCTGCTTCTCGATCTGCTCGGTCGCGTACGCGCGCGCCTTGCTCATCACCTCGGCCGCCGGCAGCGACTTGCCGAACTGCTTCTCGATCTGGATCTCGATCGGCATCCCGTGGCAATCCCAGCCCGGCACGTACGGTGCGTCGAAGCCGGCCATGTTGCGCGACTTGACGACGATGTCCTTCAGGATCTTGTTGACGGCGTGGCCGAGGTGGATGTCGCCGTTCGCATACGGCGGGCCGTCGTGCAGGATGAACTTCGGCCGGCCCTGGCTGGCCGCGCGGATCTTCTCGTAGATGCCGCGCTCCTCCCACTCCTTGACCCACTGCGGCTCGCGCTTGGGCAGGTCGCCGCGCATCGGGAACGGCGTGTCGAGCAGGTTGACCGGATACTTGGCCTGCGGTTTCGAATCGGCTTTCTTGTTGCTCATGATGGGATCGCTATCTAAATCGGGGGACGCTCGGCGTCGTGAATCGGGTAGGCGCGCGACGGGGCGGCGCGAGGGTGCGGCGCGAGGCGCCGCCGTCCGGATCAGCTAATTCGGTCGGTAGCCGACGTCGCGAAGCCCGTCGCGCGGCTGCCCGGCGCACGGTCGCGTTCGACGAAATAAGCGCGTGCATTCGCGACGTCCAGCGCGATCGCGCGCGACAGCGCCTCGAGATCGTCGAACTTCGCCTCGTCGCGCAGCTTCTTCAGGAATTCGACACGGATCAGCTTGCCGTACGCATCGCCGTGCCAGTCGAGCAGGTGGACTTCAAGCAGCACGCGGCCCGAATCGTCGACGGTCGGGCGCAGCCCGAGGCTTGCGACGCCGGGCAGCGGCTCGGGGCCGAGGCCGTGCACCTGCACGACGAAGATGCCCGCGAGCGCCGGCCGCTTGTGCGCGATCGGCAGGTTCAGCGTCGGGAAGCCGAGGTCGCGGCCGAGCTTGAGGCCGTGCGCGACGTGGCCGCTGATCGCGTAGCCGTGGCCGAGCGCCTGCGCGGCCGCGTCGAGATCACCCGCGGCGAGCGCCGCGCGCACGCCGGAGCTGGAAATGCGCGTGCCGTCGCTGCCGGACACCGTGCCCATCTGTTCGACCTCGAAGCCGTGCAGCTCGCCGGCCGCCTTCAGCGTGTCGAAGGTGCCCGCGCGCTTCGCGCCGTAGCAGAAATCGTCACCGACCATCATCCAGCGCGCGTGCAGCCCGTTCACCAGCGTGCGCTCGACGAACGCCTGCGGCGACTGGCTCGCGAAGGTGTGGTTGAAGTGCTCGACGACGACGCGGTCGACCCCGTGGTCGCGCAATGCTTCCAGCTTGTCGCGCAGCATCGCGATGCGCGGCGGCGCGCCGGCCGGGTTGAAGAATTCGCGCGGGTGCGGCTCGAACGTCATCACGCACACGGGCAGGCCGCGTGCGTCCGCTGCCGCGCGCACGCGCGCGAGCAGGGCCTGGTGCCCGCGATGGACACCGTCGAAGTTGCCGATCGTCAACGCGCACGGGGCGCGGCTCTCGGCGTTGGGCAGGCCGCGGAAGACTTTCACGATAGCGGATGCAGCGTCGGGGGAATGGGCGGTGGGATGCCGCAAAGCAGAAGATTATAAACGTTCGGGCGGCCCGACGGCCGAGAAGGCGGGAAACGCGAAGGCGAATGGTAAAATTCGCGGATGAAAAAACTCGTGATCCTGATTTCCGGTCGCGGCAGCAACATGGAGGCCATCGTCCGCGCGTGCGCGCAGGAACGCTGGCCGGCCGAGATTGCCGCCGTGATCGCCAACCGGCCCGATGCGGCCGGGCTGGCTTTTGCCGCGTCGCACGGGGTGGCGACCGCGGTGGTCGACCACCGGTCGTTCGACGGCCGCGACAGCTTCGACGCGGCGCTCGCCGCCGAGATCGACCGTTTCGCGCCCGATCTCGTCGTCCTCGCCGGCTTCATGCGCATCCTCACGCCCGCATTCGTCAGACGATACGAAGGCCGGCTGCTGAACATTCATCCGTCGCTGCTGCCGAGCTTCAAGGGCATCCACACGCATCAGCAGGCGCTGGATGCCGGCGTCGCGCTGCATGGCGCGAGCGTGCATTTCGTCATTCCCGAGCTCGACAGCGGCGCGATCGTCGCGCAGGGCGCGGTGCCCGTGCGCGCCGGCGACGACGCGGCCGCGCTCGCGCGGCGCGTGCTGACGGTCGAGCACGTGCTGTATCCGCGCGCGGTGCGCTGGTTCGTCGAGGGGCGTTTGCGCCTCGAGGACGGCCGTGCAGTGGTCGCGCCCGAAGAGGCGCGCTGGATTTTCGCGGATCAACCGCAAACCGAAACGAGTGAGGGCGTATGAAGCTGCACGGATTCCTGATTGGCCAGACCGAAACCCTGCTCGCCGAGGTGCTGAAGTTCGCCGGCCCCGCCGACGCGACGACGAGCCGGTTCTTCCGCGCGCACCCGAAGCTCGGGCATGCCGAGCGCGGCGTGATCGCCGAGGCCGTGTTCGCGGTGCTGCGCCGGAAGATGGAGTTTTCGCATCTGGCCGAGAGCGGCACCGGCACGCCCGCGCGGCGCCTGACGCTGCTCGGCCTGATGCAGACGATGGGGCGCAATGCGCTGAAGCCGTTCCTGTCCGACACCGAGTCCGCATGGCTCGAGCACGTGTCGAAGATCGATCCGGCGAGCCTGCCCGTGCGCATTCGCACGAACCTGCCCGACTGGATTCACCAGGCGCTGTCGGCCCGCTTCGACGCGGACGAGCTTGCGCAGCTCGCCGCCGCGCTGAACTACCCGGCGCCGCTCGACCTGCGCGCCAACGCGCAGAAGGCGAGCCGCGACCAGGTGATCGAAGCGCTGCGCGTGAGCGGCATCGACGCGGGCGCGACGCCGTTCGCGCCGTTCGGCGTGCGCGTGGTCGGCAAGCCGGCGCTGACGCGCCTGAAGCTGTTCGAGGAAGGCGCGATCGAGGTGCAGGACGAAGGCAGCCAGCTGCTGTGCTCGCTGGTCGCGCCGCGGCGCGGCGAGATGGTCGTCGATTTCTGCGCGGGCGCGGGCGGCAAGACGCTCGCGCTCGGCGCGATGATGCGCTCGACCGGGCGCCTCTATGCGTTCGACATCTCGGAGAAGCGCCTCGCGAAGCTGAAGCCGCGCCTCGCGCGCAGCGGGCTGTCGAACGTGAACCCGGTGCTGATCGACAGCGAGCACGACGCGAAGATCAAGCGGCTCGCCGGCAAGATCGACCGCGTGCTGGTCGACGCGCCGTGCAGCGGCCTCGGCACGCTGCGCCGCAATCCGGACCTGAAGTGGCGCCAGACGCGCACCGCGATCGACGAGCTGACGCCGAAACAGGCGTCGATCCTCGCGAGCGCCGCGCGGCTCGTGAAGAAGGGCGGCCGGCTCGTCTACGCGACCTGCAGCGTGCTCGACGCCGAGAACGAGCGCATCGTCGAGCAGTTCCTCGCCGATCACCCCGAGTTCGTGCTGGTGCCGGCGCAGCAGGTGCTGGCCGACCAGCGCATCGAGCTCGAGACGGGCGACTACCTGTCGCTGTGGCCGCACCGTCATGCGACCGACGGCTTCTTCGCCGCGGTGCTCGAACGCCGCGCCGCGCAGTAACGACCGGCCGGACGGACGATGGAGAATCTGCAGAGCCGCCTGCTGTCGCACCGGCTGGAATCGGTGATTCGCGATTTCCACCAGCCGGTGATGATCTGGCAGGCGGCGATCCTCGTCGGTGCGCTGTGTTTTGCATGGGTGGCCGCGCGTTTCGTGCACGGCCGGATCGATGCGCGGCGGCGGGCGGCCGGGCGCGCGCCCGGCGCGGGTGCGCAGAGCCTGAAGCGTGCGCTGTTTCCGCTGTTCGGCAGCGTGTTCGTCGGCGGCGCGCAGCTCGCGTTCGAGCCGTTCATGTCGACGTCGCTGCTGTCGCTCGCGCTCGTGCCGCTGTTCGGCATCGGGCTGATCTACGTGCTGTTCTTCTTCGCGCGGCGCGTGTTCGCACGCGACGGCCACACGCACGCGTGGCTGTCGATCGTCGAGAAGATTGTGTCGACCGTCGTGTGGGCCGCGATGGTGATGACCGTGCTCGGCATCCAGCGCGACGTGCTCGGCTGGCTCGACAGCGTGCAGTTCCGGGTCGCGACCGCGCACCTCACGCTGCTGTCGGTGATCTCCGGCGCGCTGTGGGTGTGCGTGACGCTGATGGTCGCGATGTGGCTCGGCTCGGTGCTCGAGGATCGCCTGTCGCGCGCGAGCACGCTCGACGCCAACCTGAAGGTCGTGCTGTCGCGGGTCGGCCGCGCGCTGCTCGTGTTCGCGGCGATCCTGATCGGGCTGTCGCTCGTCGGCATCGACGTGACGGTGCTCGGCGTATTCGGCGGCGCGGTGGGCGTCGGCCTCGGCTTCGGGCTGCAAAAGATCGCGAGCAACTACGTGTCGGGTTTCATCATCCTGCTCGACCGCTCGTTGCGGCTCGGCGATGCGATCAGCGTCGGCGGGCTGCAGGGCGTCGTCACGCAGATCCGCACGCGCTACACGGTCGTGCGCGGCCTCGACGGCAACGAGACGCTGATCCCGAACGAGAAGCTGATCACCGACGTCGTGCAGAACCAGTCGTCGTACCTGACGCGCGGCTATGCGAAGGTCGCGGTGCAGGTCGCGTATACGAGCGACGTCGAGCAGGCACTCGCGTTGCTCGCTGACGCGGCGAAGGACGTGCCGCGCGTGCTGGCCGAGCCGGCGCCGACCCCGTACCTCGTGAGTTTCGGCGCGGACGGGATCGATCTGGAGCTCGGTTTCTGGATCGAGGATTCGGCGAAAGGCACGTCGGGCGTGCGCTCGAGCGTGAACCGCAACATCTGGCGGCTGTTCGGCGAGCACGGGATCTCGATTCCGTTTCCGCAGCGCGAAGTGCGCGTGGTCGGGCTGCCGGACGGCTTTCTCGCGGCGGGCGCGGCGGCCGGGCGCCCGCCGGCGGCGGCCAACGGTGCGCTGGACGGGCACGCGCCGCCGGCGTAGCGGGCGCGGGCGGTCAATCGTACCGATTCCGCGGCCGAAACCGGATCGCGGGGCTTTCCGAGTCCGCGCATGGACCGCGCGGATTGCGTCAGGGCAAGAAAATATTCATTTTTTACAAAGACTTGGAGCGGTTGAAGTAAAATTCTGGTCTACACGCGGTATGCTTTCATTCTTCTGACGCCAGCGTGGCGTCGCTCTCATCACGGGTAACTGCCTTGTTGAATTCTGTGCTCGATTTTCTTTCCCACGGGCTCCTGCATTTTTCGTGGTGGCAAGTCGCGTTGTTCGCGCTCGCCGTCACGCACGTCACGATCATCGGCGTGACCGTCTACCTGCACCGCTGCCAGGCGCACCGCGCGCTGGAGCTGCATCCGATCGCGAGCCACTTCTTCCGGTTCTGGCTCTGGATGACCACCGGCATGCTGACCGGCCAGTGGGCCGCGATTCACCGCAAGCACCACGCGAAGTGCGAGACCGAGGAAGATCCGCACAGCCCGCAGACGCGCGGCATCTGGAAGGTGTTCCTCGAGGGCGCCGAGTTGTACCGCGCGGAAGCGAAGAACGAAGAGACGATGCGCAAGTTCAGCCACGGCACGCCGAACGACTGGCTCGAGCGCAATGTGTACTCGAAGTACCCGATTCTCGGCATCAGCATGATGATGGTGACCGACGTCGCGCTGTTCGGCGTGCTCGGCCTGACCGTGTGGGCCGTGCAGATGGTCTGGATTCCGTTCTGGGCCGCTGGCGTCGTGAACGGCTTCGGTCACTTCTGGGGCTATCGCAACTTCAACTCGGCTGACGCGAGCACGAACCTGTTCCCGTGGGGCATCGTGATCGGCGGCGAGGAACTGCACAACAACCACCACACGTTCGCGACGTCGGCGAAGCTGTCGAACAAGTGGTACGAGTTCGACATCGGCTGGATGTACATTCGCATCATGTCGGCCTTCGGTCTCGCGAAGGTGAAGAAGGTCGCGCCGACGCCGCGCCTGAACAAGCCGAAGACGGTGCTCGATCAGGAAACGCTGCAGGCCGTGCTGTCGAACCGCTACGAAGTGATGGCGCGCTACGGCAAGGCCGTGAAGCGTGCGTACCGTCAGGAGCTCGCGCATCTGAAGGAACTCGGTTCGAGCGAGAAGTACCAGCTGATGCGCGGCGCGCGCAAATGGTTCCACAAGGACGCCGACGGCCTCGACGAGCCGCAGAAGAAGCTGCTGCCGGAAATCTTCGCGAACAGCCAGAAGCTGCATACGTACTTCCAGCTGCGCCAGGATCTCGCCGCGATCTGGGATCGTTCGACCGCATCGCGCGAACAGCTTCTCGCGCAATTGCAGGATTGGTGCCATCGCGCAGAACAAAGCGGCATCAAGGCGCTGCAGGAATTCGCGACACGCCTGCGTCGCTACGCCTGATTCGAAATCGATTAGAATCTCAGGACGTCACAAACCCCGCGTTGGCGGGGTTTTTTCATTTGGGCCGCTGGTTTTTGACGGATCGGCGGCGCCGGGATTGGTATGAGGTTTGGGGCAGGAGATATGGAGATGCAATCGACGATCAAACCCGTCGAGTACGACCGGCCCATCGCAACGGGGACCGTGTGTGGCGTCGGACAGGCATGGGCCAAGGTGCCCGACGCACCGTCCGCCGAGGAGCGCGCTGCGCTGAAGGCGCGCATCAAGGCGTTGCTCGCCCGTGAAAAGGCCGTGCTGGTCGCCCACTACTACGTGGATGCCGAACTGCAGGAGCTGGCCGACGAAACGGGCGGCTGCGTCGCGGATTCGCTCGAAATGGCCCGCTTCGGCCGCGATCACGACGCGCAGACGCTGGTCGTCGCCGGCGTGCGCTTCATGGGCGAAACCGCGAAGATCCTGAGCCCGAACAAGCGGATTCTGATGCCCGACCTCGACGCGACCTGTTCGCTCGACCTCGGCTGCCCGGTCGACGAATTCTCGGCGTTCTGCGATGCGCATCCGGACCGTACCGTCGTCGTCTACGCGAACACCAGCGCGGCCGTGAAGGCGCGCGCGGACTGGATGGTCACGTCGTCGATCGGTCTCGAGATCGTTGCCGACCTGCATGCGCGCGGCGAAAAGATCATCTGGGCGCCGGACCGCCATCTGGGCAGCTATATCCAGAAGAAAACCGGTGCCGACATGCTGCTGTGGCAGGGCTCGTGCCTCGTCCACGACGAGTTCAAGGGCATCGAGCTCGACCTGCTGCGCGCCGAATATCCGGACGCGAAGGTGCTCGTACATCCCGAGTCGCCGGAAAACGTCGTGGCGCAGGCCGATGTCGTCGGTTCGACCACGCAACTGATCGACGCGGCCGTCAAGTTCGACGCGAAACGCTTCATCGTCGCGACCGATCTCGGCATCCTGCACAAGATGCAGCTTGCCGCGCCCGGCAAGACCTTCATCGCCGCGCCGACGGCCGGCAACAGCGCGACCTGCAAGAGCTGCGCGCACTGCCCGTGGATGGCGATGAACGGACTCGCGAACCTCGCCGACGTGCTCGAACGCGGTCACAACGAGATCTTCGTCGATCCGGCGATCGGCGAGCGCGCGCGTTTGCCGATCGACCGGATGCTCGAATTCGCGGCTGCACACAAGAAGCGCGTGCAGGCGAGCGGCGACCTGCAGCGCGACCAGCAACTGTTCGCGAACGTGGGGCCCGCATGAGCAACGCCGTCTCCCCGCTGTTCGACGCCGTCCGCGCCCAATACGGCGCGGCATTCGACGAAGCGATCGCGCGCAACGTGGCCGATGCGATCGCCGAAGACGTCGGCCCCGGCGACCAGACCGGGCGCCTCGTGCCGGCCGGCGAGCGCCGCCGTGCGCGGATCATCGTGCGCGAGGAAGCCGTGCTGTGCGGCGTGCCGTGGTTCGAGGGCGTGATCGCCCGGATCGATCCGTCGATCGTCGTGCAATGGCGCTATCGCGAAGGCGACCGGATGACGCCGGATTCGACCGTGTGCGAACTCGAAGGGCCGGCGCGCGCGCTGCTGACGGCCGAGCGCAACGGGCTGAACTTCCTGCAGTTGCTGTCGGGTGTCGCGACCGCGACGCGCCGTTACGTCGATCGCGTCGAAGGCACGCGCGCGAAGATCCTCGACACGCGCAAGACGCTGCCGGGGCTGCGGCTCGCACAGAAGTACGCGGTGCGCGTGGGCGGCGGTGAGAACCAGCGTCTCGCGCTGTACGACGGCATCCTGATCAAGGAGAACCACATCGCGGCGGCAGGCGGTGTCGGCGAGGCGCTCGACGCGGCGTTCGCGCTGGAGTCGGGCGTGCCGGTGCAGGTCGAAGTCGAGACGCTCGCGCAGCTCGACACGGCGCTCGCGCATCGCGCGCAGTCGGTGCTGCTCGACAACTTCACGCTCGACATGATGCGCGAAGCGGTGCGCGTGACGGCGGCCAGGGCCGTGCTCGAAGTGTCGGGCGGCGTCAATTTCGATACGGTGCGTGCGTTCGCGGAGACGGGCGTCGATCGTATCTCGATCGGCGCGCTGACGAAGGACGTGCGGGCGACCGACTATTCGATGCGGATCGTCGACTGACCGAAACGCGTTCGTCAGACAAAAAGCCGTTGGCGCGCACACGCCAACGGCTTTTTTCTTGGGCTGCGGTCGCCGCCGGGAAGGGCAGCGCGCCGCTCAGCGGCGCGAGCGCGGCGTGAGCACGCTCGGCAGCGCCTTCGGCAGCGTATGCGGCCAGTCGCGGCTGTAGTGCAGCCCGCGGCTTTCGCGGCGCGAGTACGCGCTTTTCACGATCAGCGTGGCCACGTCGACGAGGTTGCGCAGTTCGAGCAGATCGCGCGTCACGCGGAAATTCGCGTAGTACTCGTGGATCTCGTCGCGCAGCAGCGACAGCCGGTGCTTCGCGCGCTCGAGGCGCTTGTCGGTGCGCACGATGCCGACGTAGTTCCACATCAGGCGGCGCAGTTCGTCCCAGTTGTGGGCCACGACGACTTCCTCGTCCGCATCCGACACGCGGCTTTCGTCCCATGCGGGCAGTGCGGTGGGCGTTTGGGCGTCGAAGCCGGCCGCTTCGATCGCCTCGGCCGCCGCGCGGCCGATCACGAGGCATTCGAGCAGCGAGTTGCTCGCGAGCCGGTTCGCGCCGTGCAGCCCCGTATACGACGTTTCGCCGACCGCATACAGGCCGGCGAGATCGGTGCGCCCCGCGAGATCGGTGACGACGCCGCCGCACGTATAGTGCGCGGCCGGCACGACGGGGATCGGTTGTTTCGCGATGTCGATGCCGAATTCGAGGCAGCGCGCATGAATCGTCGGGAAATGTTCGCGCAGGAACGCTTCCGGCTGATGGCTGATGTCGAGATACACGCAGTCGATCCCGCGCTTCTTGATCTCGAAGTCGATCGCGCGTGCGACGATGTCGCGCGGCGCGAGCTCGGCGCGCGGATCGTGTGCGGGCATGAAGCGCGTGCCGTCGGGCAGCTTCAGCAGGCCGCCTTCGCCGCGCACGGCTTCCGAAATCAGGAACGACTTCGCGTACGGATGGAACAGGCAGGTCGGGTGGAACTGGATGAATTCCATGTTCGACACGCGGCAGCCTGCCCGCCATGCCATCGCGATGCCGTCGCCGGTCGCGGTGTCGGGGTTCGTCGTGTACAGGTAGACCTTGCCCGCGCCGCCGGTGGCGAGCACCGTATGCGGCGCCTCGATCGTGATCGTGCGGTCGTGGTCGACGTCGAGCGCATACAGGCCATGACAGCGGCGGCCGGGCAGGCCGAGCCGGTCCGACGTGATCAGGTCGATCGCGTGGTGGTTTTCGAAGAACGTGATGTTCGGATGCTGGCGCGCGCGCGCCGACAGCGTCGCGAGCACCGCATGGCCGGTCGCATCGGCCGCATGGATGATCCGGCGGTGACTGTGGCCGCCTTCGCGCGTAAGGTGAAAGCCGAGTTCGGCCGCGTCGTCCTTCGTGAACGGCACGCCTTGCGAGATCAGCCATTCGATCGCTTCGCGGCCGTGCTCGACGATGTAGCGCGTCGCGCCTTCGTCGCACAGCCCGCCACCGGCGACCAGCGTGTCGTCGACGTGGTTCTCGATGCTGTCCGCCGAGTCGAGGACCGCCGCGATGCCGCCCTGCGCGTGATCGCTTGCCCCCTCCATCATCGAACGTTTCGCGATCAGCGCGACACGTCGCGTGCTGGCCAGGTTGAGTGCGACCGACAGCCCTGCCAGGCCGCTGCCGACGATCGCCACGTCGAATTTCATGCTGCATCTCCATCGTTACGCTTTTTGATCTTGCGTTCCGTCGGTCGTCGCCGCGGAAAGGGGAGAGCATACCGCGTCGGGCGCGAGCGCGCGCGCCAAAACAAAAAGCCCCGCAGGGGCGGGGCTTTTCGGTCGCCGTCAGGCTGGCAGAAACCGGAGATTACTTGATCTTGGTTTCTTTGTATTCCACATGCTTGCGGACGACGGGATCGAACTTCTTGATCGCCATCTTTTCCGGCATGTTGCGCTTGTTCTTCGTGGTCGTGTAGAAGTGACCCGTACCAGCGGTCGACTCAAGCTTGATCTTGTCGCGGGCGCCTTTTGCCATGATTCTGCTCCTTGGGCTTAGGCTTCGCCGCGTGCGCGCAGGTCAGCGAGCACGGAATCGATGCCGTTCTTGTCGATCAGGCGCAGACCGGCGTTCGAGACGCGCAGACGCACCCAGCGGTTTTCGCTCTCAACCCAGAACCGGCGGTTTTGCAGGTTCGGGAGGAAGCGGCGCTTCGTCTTGTTGTTGGCGTGGGAAACGTTGTTGCCGCTCATCGGCGCTTTCCCAGTTACTTGGCATACGCGTGCCATGAGAGCACTCCTAATACGCTAAATTCGGGGTTCGATCGCCGGTGAAGGTTCCATCGCACCGCCACGTGATCCATGGCTGCACTCAGAACGCCGTAGCCCTTACAGACAAGGCCCTTCGATGGCTAGAACTGGTTGGAAAAAAGACAGACGGCGATTCTAGCAGAAAAAGTTCAGAAAAATCAAACCTAATTTCGCTTCGCCGTTGCGGCGCCCTGGGGAAGGGCCGCCGCGCCACAGTCTACAGCCAACCGGCCCGTGCGAACGAAAAAGTATCGCTGACGCCGACGACGACGTGATCGAGCAGCCGCACGTCGACGAGCTCGAGCGCGTCCTTCAGCACGCGGGTCAGGCGGCGGTCTTCCGCGCTCGGCTGCACCGCGCCCGACGGATGGTTGTGCGCGACGATCAGCGCGGCGGCGTTCTGTTTCATCGCCTGCCGCACGATCTCGCGCGGGTAGACGGCCATGCGCGTGAGCGAGCCGCGCGCGATTTCCTCGATGTCGATCATGCGGTTGCGGGCGTCCAGGTAGACCGCGACGAACACTTCGTGCGGGAGCGTGCCGATCTTCATGCGCAGGCAATCCTCGACGGCGCCGGGCGAATCGATCTGCATGCCGTCCCGTGCTTTTTCCTCCAGCATGCGCCGGGCGATCTCGGTGACCGCGACCAGCCGCGCGGAGCGCGCGGGGCCGATGCCGGGGTGCGCCTCGAAATCGTCGGCGCCCGCTTCGAGCAATCCGCGCAGCGACTTGTATTGATCGATCAGTTCGCGGGCGATGACGAAGACGTCGTGACCGGGCTTGCCGGTGCCGAGCAGCAGCGCGATCAGCTCGTCGTCGGTCAGCGCGGCCGGCCCGCGCTCCAGCAGTCGTTCGCGCGGCCGCTCGGGCCGCCAGTCGGCCGGGCGGCGCTTGCGCCGGTTGATCGGGATGACGCGGGCCGGCGAATCGGCCGGCGCGTCGGCGGTGTCGCGGCATTCGGCCGACGGCAGGATGAGGCAGGGTGATGGCATGGTCTGAACTCCATTGGCGGCGGGCGGCATGCGCGACGTCGTCGCACTTTCCGCCTTGCACGCTCAGGTGACTTACAATATTGGCTTTGCGCCGGGCCATTCGGCCGTAGCGGGCGCCGACCGAACGAGTAATTCATGAGCCTCATCGATCTATCCGAAGTGAAGCCCGGTTCCCACGTCACGTTGCATTACCGGCTCGCACTGGCCGACGGCGCCGACATCGTCAACACCTTCTCGGACAAGCCGGCCACGCTGTTGCTGGGAGCGGGGCAACTGGCGCCGTCGCTGGAACAGATTCTGCTCGGGCTCCGGGTCGGCGACCACTCGACTTTTCAGCTAGCGCCCGAGCAGGGGTTCGGTCCCCGCAATCCCGACATGCTCCAGCGCGTGACGCTGTCGACGCTGCGCGAGAACGGGATGGTCGGCGACGACTTCACGCCGGGCGAACTCATCGAGTTCAACGCACCGGATGGCGGTCGCTACGCGGGGGTGCTGAAGGAAGTCAGCGAGACCTCGGCGCTGTTCGACTTCAACCATCCGCTCGCGGGCCAGGCGCTCACGTTCGAAGTGAAAATCATCGGAATCCTGTAATCATGAGTACCACCGATACGCTGTCCGGGCAGACCGTCGCCGCCGACGCCGAAATCCTGCTGGCCCAGCCGCGCGGTTTCTGCGCGGGCGTCGACCGCGCGATCGAGATCGTCGAGCGCGCCATCGCGATGCACGGCGCGCCGATCTACGTGCGTCACGAAATCGTCCACAACAAGTACGTGGTCGAGGATCTGAGGAAGAAGGGCGCGATCTTCGTCGAGGAGCTCGAGGAAGTGCCGGCCGGCAATACCGTGATCTTCAGTGCGCACGGTGTGTCGAAAGCCGTGCGCGACGAGGCCGACGTGCGCGGCCTGCGCATTTACGACGCAACCTGCCCGCTCGTCACGAAGGTGCACGTCGAAGTGGCGAAGATGCGCCAGGATGGCGTCGACATCGTCATGATCGGGCACAAGGGCCATCCGGAAGTCGAAGGCACGATGGGCCAGGTCGAGCGCGGCATGCACCTCGTCGAAAGCGTCGAGGACGTACAGAAGCTCGAGCTCGCCGATCCCGAACGCATCGCGCTCGTCACGCAGACGACGCTGTCCGTCGACGACGCGGCCGAGATCATCGGCGCGCTGAAGGCGAAGTATCCGAAGATCCGCGAGCCGAAGAAGCAGGACATCTGCTACGCGACGCAGAACCGCCAGGACGCGGTGAAGTTCATGGCGCCGCAATGCGATGTCGTGATCGTGGTCGGCAGCCCGAACAGCTCGAACTCGAGCCGGCTGCGCGAAGTGGCCGAAAAGCGCGGCGTGGCCGCGTACATGGTCGATGCACCGGACCAGATCGATCCGGCGTGGGTCGCCGGCAAGCGCCGCATCGGCGTGACGGCCGGCGCGTCGGCGCCCGAGGTGCTCGCCCAGGCCGTGATCGCGCGGCTGCGCGAACTCGGCGTGCGCAACGTCCGCGCACTCGACGGCATCGAGGAAAACGTGTCGTTTCCGCTGCCGCGCGGGTTGAACCTGCCGCCCGCCGCCTGATTGCCGCATCGCACCCCGCGGAACACCGAAGCGCGCCTTCCCGGCGCGCTTTTTTTGTGCCTCGAAATTCATATCGCAACCATTATTCCCAGCGATGGTGCAACCCGGTTGCTCTCGGCTCGCGCAATCGTGTCTCAAAATTGGTTGCAATGCAGGAAAACCCCATCGAATCAGGAATATTGGCGGCCTATAAATGGAGTTACAATGCGGCCGTTTTCAAGCCGGAATGGCTTTGAAACGGGTTTTGGCAAGGCGCGGGAGACCATTCAATGCATGTGAAGTTGGCTTACGCCGTGTCCGTCGCCGCACCGGTTGCAATGCTTGCCGGTTGCAGCAAAAAGAGCGACGACGGGGCGGGCAGGAAGG
Source organism: Burkholderia sola (assembly GCF_905400185.1). Classification (NCBI taxonomy): domain Bacteria; kingdom Pseudomonadati; phylum Pseudomonadota; class Betaproteobacteria; order Burkholderiales; family Burkholderiaceae; genus Burkholderia; species Burkholderia sola. The sequence goes on along the minus strand of NZ_FR989675.1, from coordinate 2,825,922 downwards.
CTGCGGGGTTCGCGGCACCATCGGCCAGCGGCGTGCGCGCCGCCGGAACCGGACGGGCGGCGCCATCGGCGCGCCGTCTCGTGCAACAGGGCAGGGACAAGGAAAACGGGGCACGTTTGACGATCGAGGAAATCAACGCGCTTGGACCGGCGACCGGTCCGGCAGCGGGCATGCCGGCTGCATCGCGGCAAGCCGCCGGTCGACGGAAGCCGGACGATCGCGGCGTTGCCGGCAGCGTGCAGACGCCTCTGTTCCCCCTTCAATTCGATTCGACGAAACAGCGCGCCGCCGCGACCGACCGTGTCGTGGCGCGCCGTCTGGTTCGTACGATGGATTCCGATGCAGTCCTGACGAACGTCGGGCGCGGCCGTCGCAACGCCTTGTCGGGCGACGTGGCGCGGAATCCGATCCGTCCTGGCGCGATGCTTGCATGGCACCGGACGGACCAAGGCACGGATGCCGGGAAACCGGACGACGGCCGTCTCGGCATGCTGCCCCACGACTTCAAGGAGGCCACGAACACCGTCCTCGATGTCGTGACGATTTAGCGACGGGACTCATGACGGCACCGGATCAGTGCGGTGCCGTTTTTGTATCCGCTCCGGCGGCAGGTCCGGCCGTACAGGCCGGGCGGCGCGCGCCGGGACGATCCACCCTTACCGGTATCGACTAGTACCCGCAGTGTCGCCGAGAAGGCGCGATTCCTCGCTTACCCGCGGGGCGCAACGTCCTCCGGCAGCACGGGCCAAGGAGCTTTAAATGGATATTTTCGTCCAGCAGGTTCTCAACGGGCTGGTGCTCGGCAGTGTGTACGCCATCATCGCGTTGGGATACACGATGGTGTACGGCATTCTCGGCATCATCAACTTCGCGCACGGCGACGTGCTGATGATCGGCGCGATGGTCGCGCTGTCGGCCATCACCGTGCTGCAGAATCACTTTCCCGGACTCGGCAACGTCGCGACGCTGACGATCGGCCTGGGCATCGCCGCGGTCGTCTGTGCGTTCGTCGGCTTCACGATCGAGCGCGTCGCGTACCGGCCGCTGCGCCGCGCGCCGCGCCTCGCGCCGCTGATCACCGCGATCGGCGTGTCGATCCTGCTGCAGACGGCTGCGATGATCATCTGGTCGCGCAACCCGCTGCCGTTCCCGCAATTGCTGCCGACCGACCCGATCAACGTGATCAAGGCCACCGACACGACGCCCGGCGCCGTGATCTCGGTCACCGAAATCGTGATCATCGCGGTCGCGTTCCTCGTGATGGGCGGCCTGCTGCTGCTCGTGCACAAGACCAAGCTCGGCCGCGCGATGCGCGCGATCGCCGAAAGCCCGAATACGGCGAGCCTGATGGGCGTGAACCCGAACTTCGTGATCTCCGCGACGTTCATGATCGGCTCCGCGCTCGCCGCGCTGGCCGGCGTGATGATCGCGTCCGAATACGGCAACGTGCACTTCTACATGGGCTTCATCCCCGGCATGAAGGCGTTCACGGCCGCGGTGCTCGGCGGGATCGGCAACCTCGGCGGCGCGATGGTCGGCGGCGTGCTGCTCGGCCTGATCGAGCAGCTCGGGGCCGGCTACATCGGCAACCTCACGGGCGGCGTATTCGGCAGTAACTACCAGGACGTGTTCGCCTTCGTCGTGCTGATCATCGTGCTGGTGTTCCGTCCGTCCGGCCTGCTGGGCGAACGGGTCGCGGACCGCGCGTAACGGAAGGGGAGCAAACAACATGACATCCATTCAACCGATCGAATCGTCGACGTCGCTCGTCGAAGAGCGCAACACCGCCAAGACCGTCGTCATCGGCCTCCTCACTGCGGTCCTCGTGATCGCCGCGCCGATCGTGATCGGCTCGGCCGGCGGCAACTACTGGGTCCGCGTGCTCGACTTCGCGATGCTGTACGTGATGCTCGCGCTGGGCCTGAACGTGGTGGTCGGCTTCGCCGGCCTGCTCGACCTCGGCTACATCGCGTTCTACGCGGTGGGCGCGTACACGGCGGCGCTCCTGAGCTCGCCGCACCTGACCTCGCAGTTCGAGTGGATCGCGGCGCTCGCGCCGAACGGCCTGCACGTGCCGTTCCTGCTGATCGTGCCGATCGCGATGGCGCTCGCGGCGACCTTCGGGATCCTGCTCGGCGCGCCAACGCTGCGCCTGCGCGGCGACTACCTGGCGATCGTCACGCTCGGCTTCGGTGAAATCGTCCGGATCTTCATGAACAACCTCGACCGTCCGGTGAACATCACCAACGGCCCGAAGGGGATCACGGGCATCGATCCGGTGCACGTCGGCGGCTTCAACCTGTCGCAGACGCATACGCTGTTCGGCTTCCAGCTGCCGTCGGTGTACATGTACTACTACCTGTTCGTGCTCTGCTCGCTGCTGGTGATCTGGGTGTGTACGCGTCTGCAGCACTCGCGTATCGGCCGCGCGTGGGCCGCGATCCGCGAAGACGAGATCGCCGCGAAGGCAATGGGCATCAACACCCGTAACGTGAAGCTGCTCGCGTTCGCGATGGGCGCGTCGTTCGGCGGCCTGTCGGGCTCGATGTTCGGCGCGTTCCAGGGCTTCGTGTCGCCCGAGTCGTTCACGTTCTGGGAATCGATCGTCGTGCTCGCGTGCGTGGTGCTCGGCGGCATGGGCCACATCCCGGGCGTGATCCTGGGTGCGGTGCTGCTCGCGATCTTCCCGGAATTCCTGCGTTCGACGATGAGCCCGCTGCAGCATGCGCTGTTCGGTCATGACATCGTCGATACGGAAGTGATCCGTCAGGCGCTGTACGGCCTCGCGATGGTGATCATCATGCTGTATCGCTCGGAAGGCCTGTGGCCCGCGCCGAAGCATGAGGACAAGATCGCGAAACTGGCGAAGCGCAACAGCAAGAAGCCGGTGCGCGCGTAACCTACGGACAAGGGGATAAACACATGAGCGACAAGCAAATCCGACTGTCCGTCTCGGGCGTGAACAAGCGCTTCGGCGGGCTGCAGGCGCTGTCCGACGTCGGCCTGCAGATCAAGGAAGGCGAGATCTACGGGCTGATCGGCCCGAACGGCGCCGGCAAGACCACGTTCTTCAACGTGATCACGGGCCTTTACACGCCGGACTCCGGCGACTTCAAGCTGGACGGCACGAACTACACGCCGACGGCCGTGCACCAGGTGGCCAAGGCCGGCATCGCGCGCACGTTCCAGAACATCCGCCTGTTCGGCGGGATGACGGCGCTCGAGAACGTGATGGTGGGCCGCCACGTGCGCACCAAGCACGGGCTGCTCGGCGCGGTGTTCCAGACGCCGGCCGAACGTCAGGAAGAGCGCGAGATCAAGGAACGCGCGATCGAGTTGCTCGACTACGTCGGCGTGCTGCAGTACGCGGACTACACGTCGCGCAACCTGTCGTACGGTCACCAGCGCCGGCTGGAAATCGCCCGTGCATTGGCGACCGACCCGAAGCTGCTCGCGCTCGACGAGCCGGCAGCCGGGATGAACGCGACCGAGAAGGTCGAACTCACGCGCCTGCTCGACAAGATCCGTTCGGACGGCCGCACGATCCTGCTGATCGAGCACGACGTGAAGCTCGTGATGGGGCTGTGCAACCGGATGACGGTGCTCGATTACGGCAAGGTGATCGCCGAGGGTCTGCCGCAGGACGTGCAGAAGAATCCGAAGGTGATTGAGGCATATCTCGGCGCAGGGGTGCACTGATGGCAGCGGCAATGTTGAAAATCAAGGGCTTGCAGGTCAACTACGGCGGCATCCAGGCCGTCAAGGGCGTTGACATGGAAGTCCGCCAGGGCGAGCTCGTGACGCTGATCGGCGCGAACGGCGCCGGCAAGACCACGACGATGAAGGCGATCACCGGCCTGAAGCCGTACTCGGCGGGCGACATCGAGTACGACGGCAAGTCGATCAAGGGCGTGCCGTCGCACGAGCTGCTCAAGCGCGGCCTCGCGATGGTGCCGGAAGGCCGCGGGATCTTCGCGCGGATGTCGATCATCGAGAACATGCAGATGGGCGCGTACCTGCGCAACGACAACGACCAGATCAAGAAGGACGTCGACCGGATGTTCGGCTTCTTCCCGCGCCTGAAGGAACGGGCGACGCAGCTCGCGGGCACGCTGTCGGGCGGCGAGCAGCAGATGCTGGCGATGTCGCGCGCGATTCTGAGCAAGCCGAAGCTGCTGCTGCTCGACGAGCCGTCGATGGGGTTGTCGCCGATCATGGTCGAGAAGATCTTCGAAGTGGTGCGCGAGATCTCGAAGGAAGGCATCACGGTGCTGCTGGTCGAGCAGAACGCACGCCTCGCGCTGCAGGCAGCCGATCGCGGCTACGTGATGGACTCGGGCACGGTCACGATGGAAGGCGACGCGAAGCAGATGCTCGACGATCCGAAGGTGCGCGCCGCGTATCTGGGCGAGTAAGCGATCGAACGAACGAGTCCGGTTGCGCGCGTCGCACCCGGGCTGTCGAAAGCCGTTACGGGAAACCGTGACGGCTTTTTTTCGTATGGGGCGATTCGCGTCGAACTGTGCGCACGAAGGCGACTCCATTCGACTATTGGATCGTGCATGCGGCTGGCGCGCCGGCCGCCCGCAGCCCGCAAACCGACACACGGGCCGCGTAGCATCGATTACCCATCGGCACACGGAGAACGCGCATGAGTCTGGACTACGGTTTCGTGAAGGCGAAGGTGAAGTCGATCGCGAAGCTGAAGGGTTCGCCGCACGGCAGCGAGATCCAGTATCACGTTCACCTGACGCTGGCGCTGCCGGCAGGTGACTGGGACGTCGCGATCAACGTCGGTACCAACGACGCGGACGACCTGCTGAACTACAAGCTCGTCTACGATTTCCATCATCCGGTCACGCAGACGCTCGCGGCCGCGGCCGAAGGCTACACGGACCTGACCGGGCAAACGGCGTTGCCCGCGCTCGACTATCTGCGCAGCGACATCCTGGGCGACACGGGCGCGTGGCGCGCGAGTGCGGTGATGGACGGCACCGAGCATCCGGAGCCGATCCCGTCGCTGCTGCGGCTCGTGAACGCCGCGCAGTCGCAGGGGCTCGACGTCGTCGTGTTCGGCCGCACCTATGCGCAAGGCAACGGGATCCACGACACGCACATGAACCAGGGCTCGACGGGTCCGAACTACCTGCATCGCGCGGGCGACGACCACAACGATCACAACGACGTGTGGCAGGACGGCGCGCTGCTCGTGCGCGTGAGCGACACGCAGTGGGCCGCGTATTTCGCGGCGTTCGAGCAGCAGGCCGTGCCGACCGACGCGCTCGGCAATCCGCTGCCGGGCGCGGGGCCGATCACGCGCTGAGCCGCGCGGCGGCCGGCGGCGGTTTTACGCGACCGGCAGCGTCTTGCCGAACGAGATGCGTTCCTCGACGCGATAGCCGAGCGCTGCGTAGAAGCGGCATGCATCGTCGTTGCCGGGCAGCACCTGCAGGTTGATCTTCATGCAGCCGCGCGCGGCGAGCGCGCGTTCCGCATGCGCGATCAGCGCGCGGCCGACGCCGAGCCGGCGCGCGTCGTTCGCGACGCCGAACGAGTAGAGCCAGCCGCGATGTCCGTCGAAACCGGCCATCAGCGTGCCGACGACGCGCGCGCCGCTGATCGCGACGAAGAACAGTTCCGGCTGCGTCGCGAGCTTCAGCTCGATCGATCGCAGCGGATCGCGGTGCGGCGGCGCACCGGCTTCGTCGTACTGCGGGAACGCGTCGCGCCATACCGCGAGCACGGCATCGGTGTCGGCGCGTTCGAACGGGCGGATCGCGACAGCATCGGCGGCGGCATTCATCGCGGCGGTCTCCTTACAGCGTGTCGAGGATCGACCGCAGCATCGCCATCATCTGGTCGATTTCCTCGGTCGTCACGTTCAGCGCGGGCATGAAGCGCAGCAGGTTCGGCCGTGCGGCGTTCAGCAGCAGGCCGTCCGGTTGCATGTCGCGCGCCTTCTCGACGATCTGCGGGCCGATGTCCTTGCCGAGCAGCAGCGCGCGCAGCAGGCCTTCGCCGCGCTCGCCCTCGAAGCCGCGTTCCTCCGACAGCTCGAGCAGCTTGCGCTTCAGATACTCGCTGCGCGCGCGCACCCCTTCGAGGAAGCCGGGCGCGACGAGCTGCGAGATCACCGAATAGCCGACCGCCGTCATCAGCGGGTTGCCGTTGTACGTGCCGCCCTGGTCGCCGGCCTCGAACACCGCGACATCGGCCTTCGACAGCAGCGCGCCGAGCGGTACGCCGCCGCCGATGCCCTTCGCGAGCGTCATGACGTCCGGCTCGATGCCGGACAGCTCGTACGCGAACAGCGTGCCCGCGCGGCCGCAGCCGCTCTGCACTTCGTCGACGATCAGCAGCAGGTTGTGCTGCTTCGTCAGCGCGCGCAGCGCCTGCATGAATTCACGCGTGGCCGGGATCACGCCGCCTTCGCCCTGGATCGGCTCGAGCATCACGGCGACGGTCTTGTCGGTGATCAGCTTCTCGACCGACTCGATGTTGTTCAGCTCGGCCTTCGGGAAGCCCGGCACCTGCGGCGCGTAGATCGTGTCCCAGCCCGGCTTGCCGCTGGCCGACATCGTCGCGAGCGTGCGGCCGTGGAAGCTGTGGTCGAACGTGATGATCTCGTACGCGCCGTTCCTGAACTTGCGGCCCCACTTGCGCGCGAGCTTGATCGCGCCTTCATTAGCCTCGGCGCCGCTGTTCGTGAAGAACACCTTGTCGAACACGCTGTGCTGCGTGAGCAGACCCGCGAGCTTCGCCATCGGCTCGTTGTAGAACGCCGGCGACGGATTCAGCAGCTTGTCGGCCTGTGTCTTCAGCGCTTCGACGATGCCGTCGTTGCAGTGGCCGAGGCTGTTGACGGCCCAGCCCTGGATGAAGTCCAGATAGCGCTTGCCCGTGTGATCGTAGAGCCACGAACCCTTGCCGTGCGTAAACACGATGTCGGGGCGGTTCGTGATGTACATCAGCGAGTCGATTGGATAATCGTTCAGGGGCATGGCAGCAGACTCCAGCGGGCGTTGAAAGGGAAACGGGCAATAAAAAAGCCACGGAAGGCCGTGGCTGGTGGGTCGAACAGCTTGTGCGTAACCGGTGAAGCGGAGGAGGGTTACGCGCGAGTCCGTGACGAGCCGGCGGCATCCGGGCGGAGCGGCGAGCGGCGACGTCGGAGAGCGGACAGGAAGCGGTTCATGTGCGCAAGCATAAGGCATCCCGCGCCCCACTGTAAACCGCCGCGATGCCACGGATGTGACACGGCGGCGCGCAGCGGGGCGCGGGCGCGCCCGCCGCTCAGACCGGATGCGCGAGGTCGGCGGCGCTCGTGAACGAGTCCGCGTAGAACTCGTCGGCCGGCAGCGCGTGGTGCTGCGTGAAGTCGCGCTGCGCGGATTCGACCATCACCGGCGCGCCGCACGCATAGACCTGGTGGCCGGACAGATCGGGCAGGTCCTCGATCACCGCCCGGTGGACGAAGCCCGTGCGGCCCGTCCATCGGTCGGCGTCGTCCGGCTCGGAGAGCACCGGCACGTACTTGAAGTTCGGGATCTCGCGCGCCCACTGCTCGGCGAGTTCGGCGAGATAGATGTCCTTCTTGCGGCGCGCGCCCCAGTAGAGCGTCATCGGACGCGTGATGCCCGAGTGCTTCACGTGCTCGATGATCGCCTTGATCGGCGCGAAGCCGGTGCCCGACGCGAGCAGCACGATCGGCTTGTCGGAATCCTCGCGCAGGAAGAACGTGCCGAGCGGGCCTTCGAAGCGCAGGATGTCGCGCTCCTTCATCGCGCCGAATACGTGGTCGGTGAACTTGCCGCCCGGCATGTGGCGGATGTGCAGCTCGATCGGGCCTTCCTCGTGCGGCGCGTTCGCCATCGAGTAGCTGCGGCGCGAGCCGTCCTTCAGGATGAATTCGACGTACTGGCCCGCGAGGTACTGCAGGCGTTCGTTGGCCGGCAACTGCAGCTTCACGACCATCACGTCGTCCGCCTTGCGTTCGAGCGCGGCGATCCGGCACGGCAGCTTCTTCACCTGCACGCCGTCGACGCCGGCGATTTCGCGCACGTCGATCTCGAGATCGCATTGCGCCTTCGAGCAGCACAGCAGCGCGAGGCCGCGCGTGCGTTCGTCGTTGGACAGCGCCGACGCGGCGTGCGGGCCCTGTTCGATCTGGCCCGACACGATCTGGCCCTTGCAGGAGCCGCACGCGCCGTTCTTGCAGCCGTACGGCAGATGGACGTTCTGGCGCAGCGCGGCCGCCAGCACGGTTTCATCCGACTCGACCTGGAATTGCCGGCCGCTTTGCTTGAGAGTGACGTTGAATGCCATAGAACCAAACTAGAACAAAATGGGGGGACCGTGCATGTCGCGCACGGCAGCTACAATGCAAAACCGTTGCGCGTCGCGCAACGGCGGCTACTGATCTCGCAACCAACATGATCGCGACACGAATCCTGCGCCGGCCGCGCGTACTGATCGTCGGCTGCGGCGACGTCGGCATGCGCTGCGTCGCGCAATGGCGTGACGCGCGCCCCGACCTGCGCATCCTCGCGCTGACGAGCCACCCGGCTCGCCGCGACGAACTGCGCGCCGCGGGCGCGACGCCGATCGTCGGCGACCTCGATCGCCGGGCGACGCTCGGCCGCCTCGCGGGCCTTGCCCGCACGATCCTGCATCTCGCGCCGCCGCCATCCGGCGGCCGCGACGACCGGCGCACGCGTGCACTGATCGCCGCAACGTCCATGCCCGCGCGTCGGCCGGCGGTACCGCCGGCATCGGCAGTCGGCCGGCTCCGAACGCTGCGCGGCGCGGCGCGACAGGCCGGCGCGTCCGTGCGGGCAGCGCGTATTGTACCCGAGGGTCTTCGCGCGCCGAGGCTGGTCTACGCCAGCACGACGGGCGTCTACGGCGACTGCGGCGGCGCGCGCATCGACGAAACGCACCCGCTGCGCCCCGCGAACCCGCGCGCATTCCGGCGCGTGTCGGCCGAGCGGCAACTGCGTGCGGCGACGGTGCGCGGCGTGCTGTCCGCGCGCATCGTGCGCATTCCCGGCATCTATGCGGCGAACCGTCTGCCGGTCGCGCGGCTCGAGCGCGGTACGCCGGCGCTCGAGCCGGCCGACGACGTGTACACGAATCACATCCACGCGGACGATCTTGCGGCGATCCTGCGTCGTGCGGCCGAGCGCGGCAAGCCGGCGCGCGCCGTGCACGCGTCGGACGATACCGAACTGCGGATGGGAGAGTATTTCGACCGGGTCGCGCAGGTGCTCGGCCTGCCGAAGCCGCCGCGTGTCAGCCGCGCGGACGCGGAGCGCGTGCTCGAGCCGACGCTGCTGTCGTTCATGCGCGAGTCGCGGCGCCTGTCCAACGCACGGCTCAAGGCCGAATTGTGCGTGACGTTGCGCTATCCGACCGTAGACGATTTCCTTCAAACGCTCGCGCCGGGCGGTGCGTCAGGTGAGCGCCGGTAACGCCTCGATCAGCAGGAAGCACAGCAGCGCACCGATCAGCGCGCCGATCAGGTTCGGATGATATTTGTGCTTCAGATGCATCGCGGCCAGCAGGCCGCCGATCACGATGACGCCGATGACCGCGAACGCGATCATCACGGACGACAGTTCGAAAGAATGGTTGATGTTCATGGTGTCTCCCCCTGCATCACTGCTCTTGCAGCTTGTGATTTCAGTATAGCGGGGGAACCTGCAGCCGAGAGGCCGCCAGGCACCGAACGGTCGTGCGGATTTTCCCTTACAGGGTTTGGACGGGATTGCGCAGCATGGAAAGGTCGGCTTCGTCGAGCCACCGCCATGCGCCCGGCGCGAGATCGGCCGGCAGCGTGAACCCGCCGATGCTTTCGCGGTGCAGCAATTCGACGCGGTTGCTCGCCGCCGCGACCATCCGCTTGACCTGGTGGTATTTGCCTTCGAGCACGGTCAGCGCGAGCGTGTGCGGGGCGCGGGCGTCGGCGGCGACGGCCGCGATCGGCTTCGGCTCGCCATGTAGTTGCACGCCGGTGCGCAGCGCGTGCAATTGCGCATCGTCGAGCGGGTGGCGCACGGTCGCGACGTAGGTCTTCGGCACCTTGCGCTTCGGCGACGTGTACGCGTGCACGAACTGGCCGTCGTCGGACAACAGCAACAGGCCGGTCGTGTCCTGGTCGAGCCGGCCGACGCACTGCACGCCGCGCGCGACGAGCGGCGCGGGCAACAGGCTGAACACGCTCGCATGGTGCTGCGGATCGCGCGAGCATTCGTAGCCGGCCGGCTTGTTGAGCGCGAGATACGCGCGTGCGTGGAACGGCCAGGCCGTATCGTCGACCGTGAACACGAGGCCGTCGGTATCGAAGGTGGCGTCCGGGTCGGGCGCGACGGCGCCCGCGACGGCGACGCGGCCTGCTTCGATCAGGCCGCGGCACTGGCGGCGCGAGCCGAAGCCCTGGGTGTAGAGAATGCTTTCGAGATCCATGGCGCGCGCATTCTATCAAGCGCGGGCGCCCGACCGGCATGAACGCGTCTGCGCTGGTAAGCTGCCGGAACTGCGCCGCGCGCGGCGCCCGTTCATTCTTCACGGACAGTCCATGCGTTTCGATTCATTCCCGTTCGGCCGACACGTTGCCACCGTCATCGTGGCCGCGACCGTTTCGTCGGCCGCGTTCGCGCACGCGCATCTCGCAACGAGTGACCCGGCGGCGGGTGCGACGCTGGCCACCGCACCGGCCGCCGTCACGATCGACTTCACCGAGCCGCTGGAGCCGGCATTCAGCTCGATCGTCGTCGTCGATGGCGCCGGCAAGACTGTGTCGGACGGCCGCGCGCGCATCGACGCGTCGAACCGCAAGCGGATGACGGTGCCGCTCGCGGCGCCCGGCACGGGCGCGTACACGGTGAAGTGGGTGGCCGTCGCGACCGACGGGCATCGCCCGCAGGGCGCGTACGGCTTCAGCGTGAAGTGACGCAACGGCGGCGGCAGGCCCGTGCCAGGATTGCCGCTCGCCTTCATCCGACAGGGAGGCTCCCGCATGAATCCGACGACGCTCGACGCACTCGCCGATTTTCCCCGTCAGCTCGAAGCGCATTTCGCGGCCGTGCCCGACGGCTATGCGCGCTGGACCCCCGACGACTGGGCCGGCATGCCGAGCGAGCATTTCTCGCCGCTCGGGCAGCTCTGCCACGTGCGTGACATCGAGATCGACGGCTATCACGTGCGGCTGCGTCGCATGCTCGACGAAGACCACCCGCTGCTCGTGTCGATCGATGGCGACGCGCTCGCGATCGAACGGCGCTACGACGACGCGTATGCGTCCGACGTGCTCGCGGCGATTCGCGACGCACGGCGCGAGACGCTGGCGCTGCTGTCACGCCTAACGCCCGAACAGTTCGAGCGTACCGGCGAATTCGACGGCTACGGTTCGCTGACCGTGCGCGGGCTGGTCCATTACCTGTGCAGCCACGACCAGCAGCACCTGGCCGGCATGCAGTGGCTGCTCGGCAAGATCGACGCGGCGCGGTACGCGCGCTGAGCCGGCCGGCGGCGGCGCCGCAATCGGTCGCGGAATCCGGCGCCGCCGTCGGTGCGGCAGATCACCTTGCGCGGCTTCGATTGGATCGGTTTTCTGGATAATCCATCCAGCGTCGACCGGCTGATCGGCGCGTCGCGTATGCCTACACTCCTAGCTTCGTTCAACGAAAAAAGGAGTCAACCGTGGCAACTCATACGCTCGCAGACAAGGTCGTCCTGATCGCAGGCGGCGCAAAGAATCTCGGCGGCCTGATCGCGCGGGACCTGGCGGGCCACGGCGCGAAGGCGGTGGCGATTCACTACAACAGCGCGGCGTCGCAGGCGCAGGCCGAGGAGACGGCCGCGGCGGTGCGCGCGGCTGGCGCGCAAGCCGCGACGTTCCAGGCGGACCTGACGACGGCCGCCGCGGTCGAGAAGCTGTTTGACGACGCGAAGCAGCGCTTCGGCAAGATCGACATCGCGATCAACACGGTCGGCAAGGTGCTGAAGAAGCCGTTTACGGAGATCAGCGAGGCCGAGTACGACGAGATGTTCGCGGTCAACAGCAAGTCGGCGTTCTTCTTCATCAAGGAAGCCGGGCGGCATCTCGAGGATCACGGCAAGCTCGTCACGCTCGTGACGTCGCTGCTCGGCGCGTTCACGCCGTTCTACGCGGCGTACGAAGGATCGAAGGCGCCGGTCGAGCATTTCACGCGCGCGGCGTCGAAGGAGTACGGCGCACGCGGGATCTCGGTGACGGCCGTCGGGCCGGGCCCGATGGACACGCCGTTCTTCTATCCGGCCGAAGGCGCCGATGCGGTCGCGTATCACAAGACGGCCGCCGCGCTGTCGCCGTTCAGCAAGACCGGGCTGACCGACATCGAGGACGTCGTGCCGTTCATCCGCCATCTCGTGACCGACGGCTGGTGGATCACGGGCCAGACGATCCTGATCAACGGCGGCTATACGACCAAGTAACCGGGCCGCTTGCGGCCGCGCGGCGCGCCGCAATGGCGCGTTTGCGTGGACAATGGACGGGCGCGCAGCCACGAGGCCGCGCGCCCGTTTTCTCTTGTCGCCGAAGCCAGCCGCGCTGCGTGGCGGCCGGCGCCGACCGTCGTTCGAACTCGGGTTTCCCGTCGATGGACAAACTGGATCAGGTCAGGATCTTCCTGCAGGTTGCCGAGATGGGCAGCTTCATCAAGGCCGCGCATGCGCTCGACGTGCCGCGCGCGACCGTGTCGGCGGCCGTCCAGCAACTCGAGACGGCGCTCGGCACGCGGCTGCTGCACCGCACGACGCGCCAGGTGCAACTGACCGCCGACGGCGCGCTGCTGCTCGAACGCGGCCGGCGCCTGCTCGCGGAGGCCGACGAACTCGACCGCCTGTTCCGGCGCCGCGACCGCGACGTGGTCGGGCGGCTGAACGTCGACGTGCCGAGCCGGATCGCCCGCCGCGTCGTGGCGCCCGCGCTGCCGTCGCTGTTTCGCCGCCACCCGAAGCTGCAACTGTCGCTCGGGTCCACCGACCGCGCGATCGACCTCGTGCAGGAGGGCGTCGATTGCGCGATCCGCGTCGGGCGGCTCGCGGACAGCAGCCTCGTCGTTCGGCCGCTTGGGCAGTTCACGCTGATCAACTGCGCGAGCCCCGACTACCTGCGCGAATGCGGCGTGCCCGAGCATCCGGATGCGCTCGCGCACGGGCACCGGGCGATCGGCTATGCGTCGCCGACGACGGGGCGCGAACTCGGCTGGGAATATTGCGCGGACGGGCAGCGGCACATGCTGACGCTGCCGAGCCGCGTGATCGTCAACAACGCCGAAACCTACATCGCCAGCTGCGTCGCGGGAATGGGGCTGATCCAGATTCCGCGCTTCGACGTCGAGCATCTGCTGGCAAGCGGCGCACTCGTCGACGTGATGCCCGGCCACCGCGCCGAGCCGATGGACGTGTCGGCCGTGTATCCGCACCGCCGGCATCGCTCGAGGCGGCTCAACGCGTTCATCGAGTGGTTCGGCGCGTTGATGGTGGAGGCATTGAACGACGCGGGCGCGAGCGACAGCGACAGCGGCGACTGAAAGCGGCATCGTGCCGGTATCCGCGGCCGTCCGCCGATCACCGACTCGTGACGCCGCTCGATCGGCGCCGGCGCGAGACGGCGGCCCGTGCGGCGAGCGCGCCGCGCGTGCTCAGTCGGCGAACTGCCGCGTGCGCCCGGTGGCCCGCACCGCGTCGATCAGCGCGGCGCCGACGCCGGCGGGTTTCGACGCAAATGCGTAAAAGCGGGCGGCCGGCAGCGCCGGCAGGCCGTCGTGCGGCCCGCACGCGCGCAGGCCGTCGCGCAACTGGCTGCGCGCGAGCGCCGTGACCGCGAAGCCGGCGAGCGCGGCCGACATGCAGCCGGCCATGCTCGCGCTTTCGAACAGCACGCGAAACGGCCGCAGCGCCGCTGCGAGCGCGGACACCGCGGCTTCCCGATACACGCACGGTTCCGGAAACAGCGCGAGCGGCACGCGTTCCTCGGCGTCGAGCGCCGTATCGGCCGCGAATGCCCACACGAGCGGCTCCTCCCACAGCAGTTCGCCGGGCGTGTCGACCTGTCGGCACTGCTTGCCGAACACGACGTCGAGCCGGCCCAGCGATTGCTCCCGTAGCAGCGACGCGGTGATGCCGACTTTCAGTTCGATCGATGTGCGCGGATGGCCGTCGCGGAACGTGCGCAGCACCTGCGGCAGCCATGTGCCCGCGAAATCCTCCGACGCGCCGACTCGCAGCGGCCCGTGCGCCGGTGCGCCGCGCAGCCGCGCGCGCACCTCGCGCTCCATGTCGACGATGTTGCGCGCGTACGCGTACAGCGTGTCGCCGGCCGGCGTCAGCGCGATCCGGCGGGTCGTGCGCGCCAGCAGCACGGTGCCGGCCGCCTGTTCGAGCCGCTTGATGTGGCCGCTTACGGCGGACGGCGTCAGCGCGAGGCGTTCCGCGGCCGGCGCGAACCCGCGGCTGTCGACGACTTCGAGAAAGGTGCGCAGCAGCGCGATGTCGAGCGCGGTCGACGCGGGATCGGTCGGCGGTTCCATGGATCGATTCAACGCGATATTCGAAGAGTGAATCATGATACTCCGCGAATCGTGATGAAAGGCCGACCTACCATCGGAAGCTCATGCTGACCTGACGGAGTACACGATGACGACCTATACGCATGCGACGACCGCGTCGCTGGACGTTGCCTATCTCGAATGGAACCCGCGCGGCGAGCGCGTGGCCGTGCTGCTGCACGGCTGGCCGGACAGCCCGGTCGGCTGGGAGGCGGTGGCCGCGGGGCTGGCCGCACGCGGCTACCGCGTGCTCGCGCCCGCGTTGCGCGGCTTCGCGCCGACGCGCTTTCGCGACGCATCCGTGCCGCGCAGCGGCCAGCTCGCGGCGCTCGGGCGCGACCTGCTCGAATTCGTCGACGTGCTCGGCATCGAGCGGCCCGTGCTGGTCGGGCACGACTGGGGCGCCCGCGCGGCCGCGAACGCGTGCGGGCTGCGCGACGGTGCCGCATCGCAGCTGGTGATGCTGTCGGTCGGGTACGGCACCAACGATCCCGCCCAGCCGCTGTCGCTGCAGCAGGCGCGCAACTACTGGTATCACTGGTTCATGGCGACGCCGCGCGGCGAACAGGCGCTGCGCCACGACCGCCGCGCGTTCGCGCGCCTGATGTGGGATACGTGGTCGCCGCCGGGCTGGTATCGCGACAGCGATTTCGACGCGGCAGCCGTCGCGTTCGACGGACCCGACTGGATCGACGTCGTACTGCATTCGTACCGGCAGCGCTGGGGCTTCGCGCCGGGCGCGCCGGCCTATGCCGACGACGACGCGCGGCTGAACCCGGCGCCCGTGCTGGCGGTGCCGACGCTCGTGCTGCATGGCGGCGCGGACACTTGCAACCATCCCGACAGCTCGGCGGGGCGCGAGCGGTTCTTCGCCGGGCGCTACGAGCGGCAGGTGCTCGACGGAATCGGGCACTTCCCGCAGCGCGAATCCGCGGCGGCGGTCGCGGACGCGATTCTCCGGTTCTGCGAGCGGGATTGACGCGCGCCGGCCGGCCCGGCGCGCGAACGATCAGCCGTCGATGCGCGGCGCGAGCAGGTCGCCCAGGCCGATGTTCCTGAACATCTCGCGGCGGATGCGATCGCCGACGCGGAACACTTCCTCGGCGCCGTCCTGCGACGGGTCGACGAACACGCGGTACGGGCGCTTGCCGGCCGGCGCCGCGACGAGTTCGGCAATCGCCGTGGCGACGGCGCCCGCGTCGGCGTCCGCCGGTTCAAGCGCGGCGAGGCCCTTCAACGCCTGATCGGCGACGCCCGCGTACGGCCCGCCGTCGTAGGCGGCTTGCACGGCGGTATCGGCCGGCTTGCCCGCATGGAGGAAGTGATTCGTGCCCCGCGTGAACGCGCCCGGCACGACGATCGACGTTTCGATGCCCCAGCGCGCGAGCTCGGCCGCGTAGGACACGGCGAGCGAGTCCATCGCGGCTTTCGCGGCGAAGTAGGGCGCGAGGAACGGCGGCGTGCCGCCGCGCGCCGACGAGGACGACACCCACACGAGCAGGCCGCGGCCCTGGCGGCGCAGATGCGGCAGCGCCGCGCGGTTCACGCGCTGGGTCGACACGACGTTGACGTCGTAGAGCTGCGCAAGCTGCTCGGGCGTGAACGCTTCGGCCGGCCCGAACACCATATGGCCGGCGTTGTGGACGACGACGTCCAGACGCCCATTGTCGGCGATCACGCGATCGATGGCGGCGTCGACGGAGGCGTCGTCGCCGACGTCGAGTTCGACGCTGCGCAAGTCGACGCCGTGTTGTTGCGCATAGGCGGCGATGGCGGCGACGCGCGGCGCATTGCGCCCGGCGCTCTCGCGCATCGATGCGTAGACCGTGTGACCGGCGCGGGCGAGCGCCTGGGCCGTCAGCAAGCCGAAGCCGCTGGACGCGCCGGTGACGAGGACGACTTGGTTCATGAGCATTCTCCTGGCGGAAAGATGAGGCGGCGGTGAGCGGTCCGTCAGCACATGCCGCCGTTGGCGCGCAGGATCTGGCCGTTGATCCACGCGCCGTCCGGGCCGGCGAGGAACGCGACGACGCGCGCGATGTCGTCGGGCTGGCCGAGCCGCTCGAGCGGGTTCAGCTTCGCGAGCCGATCGATGAGTTCGGGGCTCTTGCCCTGCAGGAACAGCTCGGTCGCGACCGGTCCCGGCGCGACGGCGTTCACGCGGACGCCGCGCCCGCGCATTTCCTGCGCGAGCACCTGCGTGAGGCTTTCGACCGCGGCCTTGCTGGCGACGTACACGCCGTACGTCGGCATGCGCATGCCGATCACGCTGGTCGACAGGTTGATGATGCGCCCGCCGTCGCGCACCCGCCTGGCCGCTTCGCGGCAGACGTTGAACGTGCCTTTCACGTTGATCGCGAACGTTTCGTCGAACAGCGCGTCGTCGCAGTCGGCGATGGCCGACAGCTTCATCACGCCTGCGGAATTGACCACCACATCCAGACCGCCGAATGCGTCGCGGGTGGCGTCGAACAGCGCGGCCACGGCCGCTGGATCGGCGACGTTCGCCTGCACCGCGACCGCATGGCCGCCGTCGGCGACGATCGCGTCGACCACTTCGCGGGCCGGGCCGGCGCTGCCGGCATAGTTGACGACGACCCGGAAGCCGTCCCGGGCGAGCTGGCGTGCGATTTCCGCGCCGATGCCGCGCGACGAACCCGTGACGAGGGCGACTTGTTCCGATGTGCTCATGTCCTGCTCCTGATGAAGGTTGAATGCCGTTCGATCCGGCGACAGGACTTACTGTAGGCTTCCTCGATCAATAAAAATAATGAATAATCATCAGTCAATGAATGACTGAAAGTATGTCTCATGGGATTCGACAGCAGATTGCTCAGCGGTATCGGCGTGCTCTCGGCGGTGATCGAGGCCGGCACCTTCGCGCGGGCGGGCGAGGCGATGGGGCTGACTCAACCGGCGGTGAGTCGCGCCGTCGCCCGGCTGGAAGAGCGGGTCGGCATCCGGATCTTCAACCGGACGGCGCGCGCGATCACGTTGACCGACGAAGGGCGACGCTTTTACGAGGCGGTCGCGCCGCTGCTGGCCGGCATCGAGGAGGCGGCGCTCGACGCCGGCCAGTCGAAGGCGCGCGTGAGGGGGCGGCTGCGGGTCAACGTGGACGGCACGTTCGGCCACTACGTGCTGGCGCCGCGGATGGCGGAATTTCTCGACCGCTTTCCCGACCTGTCGGTCGAAATCAGCGTGCGGGACCGGATGGGCGACCTCGTCGCCGACGGCTTCGACGTGGCGGTGCGCTTCGGCATCCCGGAGCCGTCGTCATATCGCGCGCGGCTGCTGCTCGAGACGCGCGTGCTGACCTGCGCGTCGGCGGCCTACGTCGCGCGTCATGGCGAACCGCGGCACCCTCGGGATCTCGCGGACGCTCACCGGTGCGTGCTGATCCGCGATCCGGTGACGGGGCGGCCGTACGAATGGGAGTTTCATCGCGGCAAGGAAGTCGTGCCGGTCGACGCCGCCGGCAGGCTGACGGTCAACGATACGGGCGGGCTGCTCGGCGCGTGCCTGGGCGGTGTCGGCATTGCGCAATTGCTCGAGCTCTATGCGCGGGACGTGCTGGCCGACGGGCGGTTGGTGCAGTTGTTGCCCGAGTGGGCGGACGAGACGTTCCCGCTTTATGCGTATCACCACGCGTCGAATCTCGTTTCGGCGAAGGTGAGGGTGTTTCTGGATTTCGTCCGCGAGTTGATGGCCTGAGCGTACCGGGCGGCAGGCCGCCGTCGATCACTGGGTGCGGTGCGGAACGCGCGCCATAAACAAAAAACCCGCGAAGCGGCGAGCTTGCGCGGGTTTCGACAAAGGCAGCGCATGACGCTGCGAAAGACTGGTGCCAGGGCCGGAATGAAATAATTCTATGTGAGGCCCGTAGTATAAGGATATTGCTTGTGTGGTGTTGCTGAGTTGCCCCCAGAGTTGCCCCCCGCGCTTCTGGCAGCCGCAGAATTCATATCGCTCTGCTGCGTGTGCCGTTCGGGCGAGGTCGTTCAGAGGATATCAACAGGCGTATCGGCGTAGGCTCGATCAGTCGAAGGCCGGTGCCGTGCGGAACGTTGCTGTGCCGCCGGAAGCAAAAATATCTGGAGATTTGGAGATAGACGGTTGTATCGGCCTGTAAGCCTTGTCTGGCAAGGCTGTGGTTATCTCCAAGTCTATCTCCAAAGTACACATTATCTTGGAGATAAAGTTGGAGACAGACTGCTTGAGCTATGGCGTCCGCACGACGACGTTGAGAGTTGCCCTGCCTTCTGGAACGCTGCGCGCAAAGAACGCCCCGCGCGCCCACACCCTCGAGCCGCCGTTACGCTAGAAAGTTACTTTGCAACCGTCGCATCGCCCACGGTCACCGACGGGCTCATTGACGCGAGAATCGCGTCGCGGCAAACGGCAAGGATTTCATCAGCCAGCGGCGAATCGTCTGGGCAGGCGCGCGACATGACAATGGCACCGACCGCGTGCGCCAGTATGTCAAGTGACCTGGCTCGCGCCTGGCCTGCGTCCACACCGTCTAACGCACTGCCTTCAGGGCATAGCGCAGCCAGCAGGCTCTCAATGCCGGCCGCAAACGTGGCCCGAACCGCTTCCGGCTGACGGACGGCATCCCCGCCCAGTGCGGCCATCGTGCAACCGGTCGCGCGGGTGTCGCGGTGCTCGCGGGAAAGGTAATAGCGCACAAACTCAGGCGCGCGTACGCCTGCGCTCAGCGCCACAGTTTGCGCGATGCCGCAGGCCGCCGATTCCGCCATCAGGTCGGCCTTGGAGCGGAACTGCTTGTAGAAGCCGCCGTGGGTAAAGCCGGCGGCGGCCATCAGATCGGCAACGCCAACCCCGTCGTAGCCACGCTCCCGAAACAGCTTCGACGCCGTCTCGACGACGTGTTCCCGGTTGGCCTGCGCCTGTGCCTTGGTGATCTTCATTTCCTGACCACTGTGAATGCATGTCTGCGAAGGCTTCATTATACATTGATGTCGACCATCATCAAAAACCTTGACAGCTTAGATTATGAGCATCATTATTGATCTCACTCCTAACCCCGAAGCTGACGCAACATGACCGACAAGACGCTTTTCGAGCCCTACACCCTTGGCCGCATGACACTCTCAAATCGCTTTGTCATGGCACCGCTGACCCGGAATCGCGCAGGCGCGGGGCTGGTACCCAGCGAACTGGCAGCGACCTACTACGCCCAGCGCGCCTCGGCCGGCCTCATCATCACGGAGGCCACCCAGGTGTCGGCCCAGGCCCAGGGCTATCAGGACACTCCGGGCCTGTATACGCCCGAGCAGATCGCCGGCTGGCGCAAGGTCACAGAGGCTGTGCACGCCAAGGGTGGGCGCATCTTCGCGCAGCTCTGGCACGTCGGCCGTGTTTCGCACGTCGATGTCCAGCCAGGCGGCGCTGCGCCTGTCGCGCCTTCGGCCATTCGCGCGGAGACGAAAACCTTCGTCAACAACGGATTTGTAGACGTGTCCCAGCCGCGTGCGCTGGCGCTTGTTGAGTTGCCGGGCATCGTGAACGATTTCCGCCAGGCTGCGGCCAACGCTATTGCGGCCGGCTTCGACGGCGTGGAGATCCACGGTGCCAACGGCTATTTGCTGGAGCAGTTCATCAAGGACGGGGCCAACCAGCGCACTGACGCCTACGGCGGCTCAATCGAGAACCGTGCGCGCCTGTTGCTCGAAGTCGTCGCTGCGGTGGTGGAAGAAATCGGCGCCGACCGCACCGGTGTGCGCATCTCGCCCGTGTCGCCGGCTAACGGCATCTGGAGTAGCGATCCGCAGTCGCAATACAACTACATCGCCGGGCAGCTCAGCGCGCTGGGCATCGTCTACCTTCACGTGGTCGAGGGTGCGACCGGCGGTCCGCGCGACGTCGCACCGTTCGACTACGACGCACTCCGCAGCCTGTTCAGACAAACCTACCTGGCCAACAACGGCTACGACCTGGAACTCGCTACTGCCAGGCTCAACGAGGGCAAGGCGGACCTGTTCGCCTTCGGCCGTGCATTCATCAGCAACCCCGATCTGGTCGAACGCCTGAAGACCGGCGCACCGCTGGCGCAGCCCAACTTCGCCACGCTCTATGGTGGCGGTGCTGCGGGTTACACCGACTACCCGACCGTCGCCGTCTGAGGCGCTGCTTGCGCCTGCGCCCAAACCGCTCTTTCAAAGGAATTAACACATGACCACGCTCCCGACTGTTCTCATCACCGGCGCCTCCTCAGGCATCGGTTCCATCTACGCCGAACGCTTCGCCGGCCGCGGCCACGATCTCGTTCTGGTCGCTCGCGACAAGGTACGCCTCGATACGCTGGCCGCGCGCCTGCGTGAGGAAAGCGGTGTGGCCGTCGACGTGCTGCAAGCCGACCTGACCCAGCCTGGGGATCTGGCCGCGGTCGAGACTCGCCTGCGCGACGATTCTCGCATAGGCATCCTGATTAATAACGCCGGCATGGGTCAGGCGGGTAGCTTCGTGCAGCAGACCGCTGAGGGCATCGAACGACTGATCACGCTGAACACCACGGCGCTGACGCGGCTCGCAGCCGCGGTCGCTCCGCGCTTCGTGCAGTCGGGGACTGGCGCGATCGTCAACATCGGCTCAGTGGTGGGTTTCGCGCCTGAGCTCGGCATGTCGATCTATGGTGCCACCAAGGCCTTCGTGCTGTTCCTGTCGCAGGGATTGAACCTGGAGTTGTCGCCCAGCGGCGTCTACGTGCAGGCAGTACTGCCGGCGGCGACCCGTACGGAAATCTGGGAGCGGACCGGCATCGACGTCAACGCGCTTAACGAGGTGATGGAGGTCGGCGAACTGGTTGATGCTGCGCTGGTCGGCTTCGATCGCCGCGAACTCGTCACCATCCCGCCGCTGCACGTGGCCGGGCGCTGGGACGCACTGGATGGCGCGCGTCAAGGGCTCATGTCGGACCTTCGACAAGCGCATGCGGCCGATCGCTATCGGCCAGAAGCCTGAGCACTGCGGCTTCTGTCTTACCCCAAAGCCAGCAATGCCTCATCGTGCGGCTGGAAGCGTGAGCACGTCCGGGCCGCCGACCTGCACCCCGGAAAGCTTGCACGAGCTATCCGGGCAGTCGGCCTCGCCGAAGTGCATGGCGTTGCATATGCGGTACTCCAGGGCCTGGCGCGCGGCGCACCGTCGAGGACGTCAACGCGTTAAGGCCACCACCAGGGAAGCGATGATGAACAGTTTCAACCCGGATAGCCACTCGGCAACGGCCTATGCGCATGCTCGGAACAAGCAGGTCAGCGCTGGTGGAATCACGTTCGCGTACCGCGAACTGGGCCGGCACGGCGGCATTCCGCTGATCCTGCTTAACCACTGGGGTGCCGTGCTGGACAACTTCGATCCGCGCATCGTCGATGGCCTGGCCCGCAAGCATCGCGTAATTGCGATCGACTATCGGGGAATCGGTTCGTCTGGCGGCATTGCGCCCGTGACCGTAGACGGGATGGCGCGCGACACTATCGCGTTGATCCGTGCAATGGGTTTCGAACAGGTCGATCTGCTCGGCTTTTCGCTCGGCGGCTTCGTGGCGCAGGACGTGGCGCTCAAGGCGCCCGACTTGGTGCGCAGGCTCATCCTCACAGGCACGGGGCCCGCGGGCGGCCAGGGCATCGATCGCGTGGGGGCGATGTCCTGGCCTCTGATGTTCAAGGGCTTGGTGACATTGCGCGATCCCAAAACCTATATGTTCTTCACCTCCACCGCCAACGGCCGGCAGGCAGCAAGCGCATTCTTGAAGAGGCTCAAGGAACGCAAGGCGGGGCGCGACAAGGGGCCGACACCTCGCGCCTTGCTTCGCCAGCTCAAGGCGATCAAGGCGTGGGGCCAGCAAGCGCCGCAGGATCTCACCCGCCTGCACATGCCTGTCCTGATCGCCAATGGAGACAACGACATCATGGTGCCCACCGTATTGAGCCATGAAATGGCGCGCCGCATTCCCAACGCGCAGCTCGTGATTTACCAGGACGCCGGGCACGGAGGCATCTTTCAGTATCACACCGACTTCGTGATCAAAGCACTGGAGTTTCTGGCGCAATGAATCCTTCGCGGACGGCGACAGGTACCCAACATCGAATTTAGAACACCATGAAAGCACTCACCTTCAAACGCTATGGCAAGTCACCCGAGATCGCGTTCGCCGAAGTGCCTCGCCCCACGCTAAAGCCTGACGAACTGTTGGTCCAGGTCCACGCGGCGGGGTTGAACCCAATCGACAACATGATTCCGGCAGGAACTTTCAAGCCCGTCCTCAAATTCGAGTTGCCGGCCACGCTCGGCAGCGATATTTCTGGTGTGGTGACCGAGGTCGGCAGCAGTGTGACGCGTTTCAAGCCGGGTGATGCCGTCTTTGCCAGCCTCTTCGATCTAGGTAGGGGCTCGATCGCCGAATTCGCGGCGGTGCCGGAGCGCGTTGCGGCGTCGAAGCCGGTCAATCTGGACTTCGTGCAGGCTGCCGCCGTTCCGATGGTCGCGCTTACCTCCTGGCAGGCGTTGAAGGAGCGCGCCAATATTCGAGCTGGCCAGAAGGTGTTCATTCCTGCCGGGTCCGGCGGTATCGGCACGTTTGCGATCCAGTTGGCAAAGCACTTCGGCGCCAGGGTTGGAACAACCACCAGTACGCGCAACATCCAACTGGTAACCAGTCTGGGCGCCGACGAGATCGTCGACTACAAAAAGCAGGAATTCGAAAAAGTGCTGCGTGACTACGACGTAGTGCTTGGCACTATTAGAGGTGATGCGATTGAAAAATCCGTTGGCATCCTCAAACCGGGGAGCAAGATTGTGTCTCTCATCGGGCCGCTGGACGCGGCGTTCGCCCGTGCTCGCAGGCTGAACTTTATCCTGAGGTTGATATTCGGACTAATGAGCCGCAAGATCATGCGGCTTGCGAAAACGCGGGATGTGGCGTATTCATTTCTCTTCGTACGTCCCGATGGAAACCAGCTCGCCGAAATTGGCGAACTCCTCAAGTCGGAACAGGTTCGCCCAGTGATTGACAAGGTGTTTCCGTTCGACCAGGCGAAAGACGCGCTGGAATATCTGGCCCAGGGACGCGCCAAGGGCAAGGTCGTCGTGAGGATGAAGTGAGGTTGACGGCTGACAGTGGTTCTTGCCCTTGCTTTTGAAGAGGCCGAGCGGCGCCTAGGTCCAGACTCAATAGAGAACCGGATGGCCGCTCAGGAATGTTCATCCGACACTCCGATGTCAGAGCGAGAAAGCGAGCGAATGACGCTTGTTGGCCGGCTAGCGCCCGACGACCAAGCGTGCCGATCGCCGCGGGCGAGGCCATTAATGCAAAGGGCATAAAACGACCCTTCTCTGTCGTTCCCCTCAGGTCGCAGTAGCGACCGCTATCGTGTGTAAAGCGGCCTCTGCCTGCCCGCGCGGGCGGCTTTTGCGCTCATGTAATGAGCCTAGCCCATCAGTCGTCCACGCATCATCCATAGGTTGCTCGGGGCGAACAGCGTATGCAATTGCTGCGTGTTCTTCATCGGCCGCGATAGCGCACCTTCAGATGCCACCGTGCGCGGCGATGAACATGGCGACGGCCGACCGGCAATAGGATGCGATTTCGTTGTCGTCCTCTGCTCTCGCCTCATCGAAGCGTGCGATCAGCAGGAAATCCGATCCTTTGAAAAGCGCGGCAAACAAGCGGGCGGACCGGAGAGCGTCGGGCACGTTGAGCATCCCTTTCGCGTGCAACTGACGCAACACGGCCTCAATGTGGGCGATGACACGGGCAGGCCCGGCTTCGTAATGAAGCTTGCTTAACGATTTTTGATTCGTCTTGTCGGCCAAAACCATCGCTTCGACACTGCGAACGTCCGGGCTCAACAGCGTGCGAAGCAGGGACGATCCCACCGCCATGAGCTGATCTTCGGCCGACCCGTCGACGCCGTCAGAAAGGGCCTCCGGTGCGAACTGATCGCAGCGGGCTACCATGGCCGCGCTGAACAGCGCCTCCTTGTTCTCGAAGTGCCGATAGATGCTCAGCTTGGATATCTTCGCCCGCTGCGCGACCTTGTCCATGGTCGTCGCTTGAAAACCCAATTCCACAAAGAGTTCGCAGGCAGCGTCGACGATCGTTTGGCGAAGCGCCTCGTTGGCGGGCCGGCCGCGCCGGCCCTGGCTATTTTCGGTCACGACAATTCCAGTACTTGACAGTATTCAAATTCCAATATTACGATACCATCCAGTATCCAAATACGCAAGTCAAGGGCAGGATCCAACCGGTTGTGCAGATCAGGTTTCCCCGGCCCACCCTTCATCCACAACACGGAGCCCATCACCATGAATGACGTCGTCATCATCGGCGGCAGCTTTGCTGGCCTCGCCGCCGCCCTGCAACTCGGCCGTGCCCGCCGCAAGGTCGTCGTTCTCGATACCGGCCGGCCGCGCAACCGCTTTGCCGGTCACTCGCATGGCCTGCTCGGCCACGATCACAAGCCGCCGCTGGACATCCTGGTCGAGGCACGGCAGCAGCTGTCGCGCTATCCAACCATCAGGCTCGTCGATGCCCGGGCAGAGAGCGTGACGGGCGCCATCGACGATTTCTGCGTTGTCACTGACGATCACGAAAGCCTGAGGGCACGCCGCCTGATCTTGAGCTACGGCGTCGCCGACCAGATGCCGGACGTTCCGGGCTTTGCTGAAAGCTGGGGCACGTCCATCGTGCCCTGCCCCTATTGCGACGGCTTTGAAGTCGCCGGCCAGCATTGGGGCCTGGTCTGGTCCGGCCCGCAGTCGTACCAGTCTGCCAGACTGTTCCGCGATTGGACCGACAACTTGACTGTCTTCGCCGATGGTCATGACATCGCGCCCGATATCCAGGCCGACCTGGCGGGCCGCAACATACCTGCCGTCGATGGCCGGATCGTCGAGATCGCCCATCACCAGGGCCGTATCGCCACCGTCAATCTCGATACCGGCCGCAATGTCGCGGTCGACGTCCTGTTCGCCCAGCCGCGCAACAAGCCGTCCGCAAGCCTGCATGAATCGCTGGGCCTGGCCACGGTCGATACGCCCACCGGCATCGTCCTTAAGGTCGACGAGCGCCGCCAAACCAGCATGCCCGGCATCTACGCCGCTGGCGACCTCGCCACGCCCTTCTTGCCCTCGGTCACCCAGGCTTCATCGCAGGGCGCGATGGCGGGTATCTTCGCCCAGCAGTCGATGGTGGTCTAAGAGCACAGATCCCTGCTCTCGTTGGGTCGTCGCCTTCGAAAAGGTTGGCGTAGATCGACGCGGCGAAAGGTGGATCGTCGAGTCAAGGAGATGGTATGGCAAAGCAAAGTGCTGATCAGGTGGGTGACTGGAATGGTCAAAGCGGGGAGCGCTGGGTCGCCAACCAAGCCCGACTCGACGCTCTGGTAGCGGTGTTCGGCCTGGCCGCGATAGAAGCCGCCGCGCCCGCGACGGGCGAGCGCGTGCTGGACATCGGCTGCGGCGCGGGGGCGTCGACTCTGGCTCTGGCAGCCCACGTCGGCGCGGGGGGGCAAGTGCTGGGCGTGGACATATCCGAACCGCTGATCGACCGAGCGCGCGCGCTTGCGCCAAAGGATTCGCGTGCTCTGTTTCAGATGGCCGACGCCAGCAGCGCAGAGCTGCCCGAAGGCGCGTTCGACATTCTGTTCTCGCGTTTCGGCGTGATGTTTTTCCCCGATCCGACAGCGGCGTTCGCCCATATGCGACGCGCGCTCCGGCCGGGCGGCCGGGTCGCTTTCGTCTGCTGGCGCGGTGCAGCCGAGAACGATTGGATGCGACTGCCGGTGGGCGCGCTCAAGGACATCATCCCGCCGAGCGCGCTGCCCGATCCCGAAGCGCCCGGCCCGTTTTCGTTCGGCGACCGGGCGCGCGTGGCACGCATCCTGACGGCGGCCGGTTTCACCGAAATCGTTATCTCGCCCTTCGACGCGGCCGTCCCATTCGGCGAGGGCGAAACGCGGGACGCTGCGATCGACGACGCGGTGAAGATGACGCTCGAGGTCGGCCCGCTGTCGCGTACGCTCGCTGGTCAGCCCGACGACATCCGCGCCCGTGCCTCCGCCGCAGTTCGTGCCGCCTTCGAGGGCCTCCCCGGCGACCGGTCGGTGATGATCAACGGCGCGGCGTGGATCGTCATGGCACGCAATCCGGCAAGCTGACAGGTTACGTCGACCAATGTGTCAGAACCGGCAACTCCTCGTGTCTCGGGGAGGGTCTACCTTGAGCGCCGAACGGCCGGAACGCGGCGCTGATTGGCCATTGAGAGCGAAAAGAGCAGTGGCTCTTGATGGCCGAACTGAGCCAGACAACCTGACACTGTCTGCTTGGTCTGGTTCAGTCTTATACAGATGAGAGACATGACGCACTTTTGAGTGCTGCCATTTGGGCAATGCGGACCGATATCCAACCCGGAGCCGTGCATGCGCCGCCTCGCGCCTTTGATCTGCTCGCTCCACCACCCAGCGAGCCGGGCTCCAGCAGGGCGTGAGTTGAACGGCGCGCGTCGCTTAGACTGCGTCGCGTACCCGCATGATCGTCTGGCGGCTCGTGCCAAATCGCCGGGCAAGCGCGGCCACGCTTGCCCCCGCGTCCAACTCGCGCAGCACGTCCGCCCGCTGCTCGTCCGACAGGGCGGACGGCCGCCCCATCGCCTTGCCTTCCGCCTTCGCGCGAGCGATACCAGCGTGCGTGCGCTCAATCAACAGATCCCGCTCGAATTCGGCCACCGCGTTCAACACCTGCATCGTCATCCGGCCGGCAGCGCTCGTCAGATCTACGCCGCCCAGGGCGAGACAATGAACCCGGATACCGCGTTCGGCCAATCCCTCGACCGTGGCCCGCACGTCCATCGCATTGCGGCCGAGTCGGTCGAGCTTCGTCACGATCAGCAAGTCGCCTTCTTCCATCTTGACGAGCAACTGCGCAAACCCCGGCCGCTGATCCGCACTCACGCTTCCCGAAATGCTTTCCGACACAACGCGGCGCTTGTCGACCGAGAAGCCGGCCGCCTCGATCTCTCGTAACTGGTTCGCGGTGGTCTGGTCGGACGTACTGACGCGGGCATAGGCAAAGGTTCGGGACATATCGGGCACTCAATCTGTACGAAATAGACGTCCGAATGTAAGGCGGTGTCCAAAACATTTCAACCCTTATTTACGGACAGGGCAAAATGCCCCTGTCCGCAAGGGATCGGTTTTGGACAGGCGCACTTGACTGGAGGCCGATTACCTTCTGGTCGGTCGCTGAGACAGACAGGAAGGTGCCACTATTCGAACGACAACAAGCGACCCGCCTGGGTCATTCGACTTCCAGGAATCCAGCGACGGCTTCCGATTGGCTAACGGTCCTTCTGACGCCGACAAACCATATCAGTTACCTACCCGAAAATTCGGCCCAATTTCACGGGTTCGATCTATCATCTCTAGCATTGCCTTCGAGAGAGAGACGTTGTGAGAATCAGCCGTGTCGTAATTCGCAACTTTCGAGCCTTCCAGCACCTCGATATATCCTTGGGCAACAATATCAGTTGCGTCATCGGGGAGAACAACACCGGTAAGTCTGCATTTCTCCATGCGATTCGGCTTTGCATAGACGCAAATCTCTCATCGACGTATCGTAGTTTGTCGATGCGCGATATATCAACCGCCATTGATATTGGCAAGCCTGCCGAGGTATTAATTGGCCTCGAAATAACTGACTATGCGGGGAAGGTGAACGAGGAAGCTCTCGCTGGAGCGTGGAGTGTTGAACAGAACCGAGCTCGTCTGATTTATCGTTTTCGGCCTCGGCCGAGCATCCGCGAACGACTGGCGGCCGCGGACCCCACCCTCGGGAAGCTAGTACTTTCTGACTATCAGTGGGAACTGCAAGGGGGAGGTGACGCCGAGATAGACCTCGCAAAAATTGATTGGGACGAAGACGTTGGGTTCGGGATCCGGTTCTCTGACCTCCAGGCATTCCAGGTTGTATTTCTCCCAGCACTCCGTGATGTGGAGAGCGATCTCCGGCAACCTCGGTCGTCGCCCTTCGTGAAACTCATTGAGGCGTCTGCTATCACGGATGCAGAGAAGCAGAAGCTTGTTACCGCACTGGAAAAGGCGAACGGTACAATATCGTCGTCGGACACTATCACGAAGCTCGCCCGCGCCGTTGATAAGTCGTTCAATGAGGTCGCCGGCCCTGCGTTCGAAATGACCATTGATGTCGGCTTGGCAGAGCCTACATTTCAGTCAGTGGTGCGGGCGCTCCGGCTTCTGCTCTCCAATGACGCAGTCACTGATGCAGATCCAAGCTCGAATGGCCTTGGCGTGAACAATGTTCTCTACATCGCCATCCTCATCGAGTACTTTAAGCGACGACTCCAGCAAGAAAATTCAGCAGGGCAACTCATACTGTTCGAAGAACCGGAAGCCCATCTGCACCCTCAATTGCAACTCTCCCTCTACGCCGCGCTGGAAGGGCTGCCATTCCAGACTATTCTGACCACACACAGCACTCATATCACGGCACAGGCTGGGTTAAACAAATTCGTCGCGTTAACGAATGTTGGAACTGGATGCTCACACTCTTCGGTACCGTCTGCCTGCGACAACCTCTCCGACGATGATGTTGCCGACTTAGAACGCTATTTGGATGCAACCAAATCGGGCCTGCTTTTCGCAAGAAAGGTGATCTTGGTCGAGGGGCCCGCTGAACTGCTCTTGATTCCCGCCCTAGTGAAGCAGGTGCTGGGGCGCGACCTAGACCGTGAAGGCATTACCGTAATTCCCATCTACGGGGTTCACTTCGACGTCTACGCAAAGCTCTTCTCAAAGCATGGGCTACCGAAGAAATGTGCAATCATCGCCGATGGTGACCTAACGCCTTCAGACGCCGCCGAGTCGGGGCTCAGTGAAGAGGAGGCCCCGTTTAACGCGCCGGACCTCTCTAGACTCGAAAGCAAGTACGTAAAGGTGTTCGCGAATGCCACCACGTTTGAGCGTGCCGTTACGATGTCTGGAAATATCGAGATGTTCGCGCTGACGGCTTCATCGCTCGGCGCAGTCGCGGTGGCGGCACAACTGCGCCGTTGGCGTGAGGAATGGAAAGCGCTCGAATCTGGAAGTGACGGGGCGAAAGAGCTTGCCGAAAGATGCAGGGTCAAGGTCCTTAGCACAGCGAAGCGGTATGGGAAGGCTCGCTTCGCGCAAGTCGCAGCGCGAAACATCGCGGCAGCAACGTCCATTCCCGCGTATATCCGGGACGCTGTTGAATGGTTGTCTCAACCATGAGACTCACGAACGAACAGCGTGACGCCGTTGGGTGCGATAGCTCGGTGTTCCTCACCGCGTGTCCGGGTTCCGGAAAGACGAGTGTAATTACCGCCAAGCTGGGGCGCTGTCTCGAGGAGGTGGAACCCACTCCACGGAGCGTTGCCTGCATCACGTACACAAATGCGGCAGTTCACGAGATTGAATCGCGTGTGAGAAGATCGTTGGGCGTCCGCGACGAATGGGCTTTAGACATTTCTACTATCCACGCGTTCTGCCTTAACAACATTTTTCGACCATACTCACACCGACTCCCTCACTTTCAGCACGGATTCAAGGTCATCGGGCAAGATAGCGAAGAGTTCGAAAGTCTTGTCCAGGAGACGCGATCTGCGTTTAGTAAACGTGCTACTGGGCGCGATACCGATGAATTCGGCCAACTCCGAATCACCGCTGAAAAACTTACTGTCGGTCCTCCCATCGTGTCTGGGACCATCAGCGCCGCAGAAGCTAGCCATTTTTGGCGGTTAATGTATGAGCGTCGACAGGTCGACTTCGCGAGTCTGTTGTATCACTCTCTGACACTCTGCCTAACTTATCCGGAAATCTGCGACCACCTTTCGGCCCGCTTTGCCTGGATCCTGGTGGACGAGTTTCAAGACACAACGGACCTCCAGGTTGCCATCTTCGAAGAGGTTCACAGGCGAGGGAACACCAAGTTCTTTTTGGTGGGGGACCTTTACCAGTCCATTTTTGGTTTTGCGGGTGCCGCACCGGCTCTGGCGGAAAGTTTTGCTGAGCGCATCGGCGCGCTTCGCGACTTCGCACTGTCGGGAAACTTCCGGTCTGCTCCCGCAATCATTGACGATGCCAATGCGATTTTCCCCCGGGTCCCAGCGATGACGGCGGAGGGCCGACATAAAGGACTTGCTCTCCAGACGGAGTTAGTAATCGCCAGTAACCCAACCCAGGCCGTGACCGATTGTTTCTTACCGCGAATTGCGGAATTGGGTATCCCACTTGGTGAGTCGGCGGTTCTGGCCAACTCCTGGTTCAAGTTGATGCCAATCGCGAAAGAGCTGCGAATCCGGGGCATACCTGTTCTCGGACCGGGCGCTCGGCCCTACAGGCGACAGAGGTTATTCGCAACGGTCGCAGAGAGAATCTGCGGTCACCTGTGCGAGCCAGATTTTGAAGCACTGGTGGGTGTCGAACGGTCCCTCTACGACATGATATTAGAAGTCACAAATCGGGCACCTCACCGACTCTTCACATATGACGGTCGAAGGCTGATCTACCAAATTTTGTCTGATGCCGCCAATGCTAGAGATCGTTCTGCTGGCGGAATGGAGTTCTTGTATTTACTTGCTGCACGCGTATCAGCACACCTTTTGACCGAAAATTACATCCGCACACCCGAAGCTGAGACGCTTCGCGAGTCCGTGGAGGAAATGGAACGCGATGTCCGCAAAAACAATATTGATCCAGAGTCTCTCTCTATTGAGGAAATGGGGATTCTCGCGCGACCAAAGCGCGCGGTAAAGCTCTTGACGTTTCACGCCGCAAAAGGCCGAGAGTTCAGTGCAGTTGCGATGGTTGATCTGAACGAAGGGAGCATTCCCTTCTATCAACTCAGGACCGAAGAGGAGTTTGCTGAAGCTCAGCGACTGTTCTATGTAGGGCTGACTCGAGCTCAAAAATACCTGATGTACGCCCCAGACACACGCGATTACAGGAATACTCCAAGTCGGTTTGTTGGGACCGGATTTTTAGGCAAACAATGAAACATTGACCGTGTTGTCGGTAAGCTCGGCGCGCTTGGCGGATACTCCTGCTGTGACCACGGAGCGGGAACTCTCGAGGCCGATCCATAACGACGGGCATCTACGAATACTCCTCGGCGTTCGACCTGCTTTACATCGTCCAGGCCGCCGGCATCTACAACCTGATGGGTGGTAGTCGTGAACATGGCGGCCGCCGCAATTGTGACGCGGCCCGAACGTCAGCGAACGTAGATCAAAATATTCGTCCGGCTTCTCCCAATACGGGCGCAAACCTTGCGCGAGCATGCAAATCTATTGATCGAGCGAAGCGGCCGCTCGAGAGACCGTGTATTTTCGTTCACGGGCGGTCGTAACTGGTCGAACAGTGACACCATGTATTGCGGTCTTAGATAATCCGAGACAAATCTTTTGTGGGGGCAGACCTTTCGATATAATTGCGGTACTTGTTAGCACCTAATCGAACACGGTTCTAGGAATCTGTGGGCGATGCAAGGAAAAGGCGGGGAATGCTCAATCGTTGAGCATATTTCGTCGCGCTGACGAGAGGGTGCCGGGGGTGTGCTACCAACACATCCCGCCGGCGATTTTTGGCTTGGCTGCCTGTTCCATAATTGGAGGAACCACAAGAGCCACCGCGCCTAGGAAACGCATAGCTCTTGTTAGGACGAATGATACCGCGCGCGGCGCGCCGTGCAAAGTAACTTTGCAAAGTTACTTTGCGCGTCTCCCCCGAATTTCATTGCGCCCGTACTTTGATAGTACGGCGTGGTTTATTGCCGCCGCTTTCCTCCTTCTTGCGGAACAGGCCATTTCTGAACAGAAAATGGCTCTTAAGATTCTTCGACTTATTGGTGTGCTGGATTGCGTCGGCGTCAAGAAAACGACGCTGTATCGCTGGATTCGTGAAGGCAAGTTTCCAGCGCCGGTCCAGTTAGGGGCCAGGAGCGTCGGCTGGCGCGCGCTAGACGTCCAGAACTGGGTCGAATCCCGCCAATCGACGCGGGAGCAAGCATGAGCGCGCCCTCCCTTATGATCGATCGCGGCGGCCCGTATGGTCGCGCGATGGGCACGGCCGTCACGGCGCGCGACGCCGCGTTCGTGCGTTGCCGCGACGCCCGCCTCCGCAAGCTCGCAGGAATCCTCGATGACATCGAGGGTTGCTTCTGGAATCGTGGCGATGACGCCGGGAAGCTCGTAGCGATCGCCGTCACGCTCGCCTCGACGCTCGCGCTCGAAGCCCCGCATCTGACGACAAAGCAACTTGGCACCGCCTGCGAGAAGTTCGTCCAGGCGATCGCCGCTGCTGAACAGGATTCGGCGAACTATCGTCGTCGGCAGTATCGACAGCTGCGGAAAGCCTATCGTGCGCTTTACAACGACATCGATGCGCAGTGCACGGACGGGACGCGCCGCTTGCAAGTTAGTGCCCTGCTGCGGGGTGTCGCGCTCGGCCAATCACTGGCGCAGGGCAGCTCGCGACTGGATATCGAACAGCTCAAGCTGGCGACCGCCGTGCTCAAGGGGGAGGCCGCCTGATGCTCGCCCAAAGTCGCTTTGCACTAGGCAATATACGGCGTGGGCGTCGCGATTTGCGTCGTCCAGCATCGCGCGGTATCCTGTGCGCGTCGCTGAGACAACAGCGACCGGGATTTGCAGCCCGACAGTTCCAAGGCGGACGACCGCCGCAGTGCGGTTTTTTTACGTCCGTGTGCCTTCGCGCGCCTCTACGATCAATGGGTGGGCGACGGTGGGGAGGCTTCGGCCTGCCGGTTCCCTTGGACGCCGGTCTGCAAACCCTGCCGTCTGCCCGCCCACCCCAATTTGCAGTGGGGAGCGGGTTCAACCCGTCCAAGGAGGTCGCATTCAATGCGCCAGTCCACGCACGCCCGTACCGGGCAGCAATCCCACCTCATTCAATCCATCGTCCGCGCAGCACTGCGCGACGCGGCAACCGCCAGCACGTATCAAGACGCGCTCGACGCAACCGGCGCGGCACTGGCCGCGATCGCCGCGCTCGTCCGTGCGGAGGTGCGTCATGGCTGAGCTGCGCTGCAAGATTGGCGATCTGGCGATCGTCACGAAGTGCGATGCTCGCTCGCGTATCGGCATGCTGGTCGAGGTGGCATCGGCTCGCCCGACGCCCGATCACGATTGGCGCGTGCGGATCTTGGGCGGCCCTGTCTCGGGGCGTAGCGTCTGCGGTCGCCGGTCCGGCGATTTCGCGCACGCGGCCGTCTTTGACTGGAACCTCACGCCGATTCGCGGCGAAGCGGAGCTGGACTGCGCGATCGACGTCGGGCAACTCCTCGCGTCGATTCTGGAGGTGCGCCATGTCTAAATTCCGCCTGCCGAACGAAGTCACGATGATTGCCATGTGTGCGGCCCATCAGTTCGCCCAGCTCGAAGCGCTGTTCGATGCTGTCCGTTCGCATCTTGCTGAGGGCACCTACGAGCGCGCGCTCGTCGACATGGGGCAAAGCGTTGCGAGCCGCTATTCGGCCGAAATGCGCCGCACCGCGCAGCCGGAGGCGTGCCATGACTGACCAGCGCATCCGAACCGCGGTTATCAACGGATTCGACAACGCACCGCCACTCGATACCGGCGCACCGATCGAGCTGCAATTCGCTGTCGACCTGGGCGCGATCTGCGCCGACGCATGGCTCGACCTGAAAGGCGACGTGCGGCTGCACGACTACGCGGCGCATCAAGCCGCCGCGTTCGCACGCGGCATGGAATCCGCCATGCAGGACGCGGGCGACGTCGACGCGCACCGCGTGACGATCAGCCGTCAGGCGTTCGCGGCCGGCCTGATGGGGCGCGTGCAACAGCATCTGTTCGCGGCACTCGGGCTCGTTACGCGCGAACCGCGCACGACGCATTGAGGGGCGGCCATGGCAAAGACGAACAAGAATGCCGTGCAGCCGCTCGCGTCGCACTTCGTGGCCGAGGTGAACCGCCCCGATCACAACCGCATCGGCACGCGGATCAGCGATGCCATGGAGCTGCTGGACAGCCTGCATTGGGCGGCCGACAAGGCTATGTCCGATGACGACTACTGGCTTGTGCTGAGCCTGTTCCGTGCGTCCCTGCCGTCGATCGGCGCGGCGCTGGAGGCCGCCAACGACGCCCTTGGCGAGTCGCGGCTCGGCCGCTACGTCTACAGCAACGACGTCACGGCCGGCGGGGCGGTTCTATCGGTGCCTCGCGCGGCCGGCTGACGCTGCGCCGCTAGGCATCGTCACATCATTCAATTCTTCGCGCGTCGGGTAGCTGCTTACCCGATATGGACTACTAATCGGGAGTCTGCCGACGCGCGTCCAGTGGGAACCTATGAGTAACGCACCCATGTCCGAATTCGAGCGGGCGAGAGTCGCGCTCGGCTATGTTCCGCCCGACGACCGCGACACGTGGAGTCAGGTGGGGATGGCGCTCAAGGCCGAGTTTGGCGAGGAGGGCTTCGCTCTCTGGAGCGAATGGAGCCAAGGCGCGCAGAACTACAACGGCAAGGACGCGCGCGATGTGTGGAAGTCGTTCAAGGGCGGCAAGATCACCATCAACACGCTGTTTCACCTTGCCAAACAAGGCGGCTTCGATCCGCGTGCGCATCGAGCCAAGCCCATCGACCCAGCGGAGCGTGAGCGGCAGAAGGCCGAGCGCGCGGCCCGCGAAGCGGCCGAGCTGGCCGAACTGGCCGAGAAACAGCAAACCGCGTCGGCACTCGCTGAATCGATCTGGTCGGCGGCCGAGCCTGCGCCGGCCGATCACCCGTACCTCGTTCGCAAGCGCATCCCGGTCGACGCGCTGCGCGTCTATCGCGGCGGCTTGTGCATCGGCACGGCCGCATGCGACGGCGCACTCGTCATTCCGGCGCGCGACGCGAACGGCAAGCTGTGGACGCTGGAGTTCGTCCTCACGGACGGCCAGAAGCGCTATCTGCCGAACGGCCGCAAGGCGGGCTGCTTCTCGCTGATTGGCGGGCCGCTATCTTCCGCGCCGTCCACGCTGCTGATTGGCGAGGGTTACGCCACGTGCGCGACGCTCGCGGCCGCGACGGGCTATCCGGCCGCCGTCGCGTTCGACGCCGGCAACCTGCACGCGGTCGCGACGGCGCTACGCGGGCAGTATCCGGACGCCCGCATCGTCATGTGCGCCGACGACGATCACACGACGAAGGGCAATCCGGGCGTGACGAAGGCTCGCGCGGCGGCCGAAGCCGTCGCCGGCATCGTCGCGGTGCCGGACTTCGGTCCGAACCGTCCAGCGGCCGGGACCGACTTCAACGACCTGGCCGCGCATCTTGGCCCGGATGCGGTAGCCGCCGCCGTGCGCGCTGCGCTCGCGCCGGCCGGCTCGGCGGATGCTGGCAAGGGCAAGGCCGCTCCAGCCGCCGCGAAGCCCGCCAAGCGCCCGAAAACGGCCCGTGCGCAGGACGGCAAGTCGCGGTTCGTCGTCGACGACAAGGGCGTGTGGTTTCACGGCTTCAACAATCAGGGCGATCCGCTCCCGCCGCATTGGGTCAGCACACGGATCGACGTGATTGCGGAGACGCGAAACGAGATGAACAGCGAATGGGGCTACCTGCTCGAATTCACGGACCGCGACGGCATCCTGAAACGGTGGGCGGTGCCGGCCGGACTGTTTGCCGGCGATGGTACGGAGCTGCGCCGCATGCTGCTCGATATGGGCGTGAAGCTCGGCGTGACGCAGATCGCCCGCACGCAGATCGCGAACTATGTGCAGATGGCGCAGCCGGACGAGCGCGTGCGCTGCGTGCCGCGTGTCGGCTGGCATCACGGGGCGTTCGTGCTGCCGGATCGCGTCATCGGCACCGGCAAAGAGGCGCTGATCTATCAGGCCGACACGCCGATCCAAAGCCAATTCAAGGAGCGCGGCACGCTGGACGACTGGCAAAGGGAGGTCGCGGCCTACTGCGTCGGGAATAGCCGGCTGCTGTTCTGCGTCGCTACCGCCTTCGCTGGTCCGTTGCTGCATTTCTCCGGGCTTCAGTCGGGCGGCTTCCACCTGCTCGGCACGACGTCGAAAGGCAAGTCGACGGGCGGCGTCATCGCCGCGTCCGTGTTCGGCTCGCCGGACTACGTGCGGAGCTGGAAGGCGACCGACAACGCGCTCGAAGCGGTCGCCACGCAGCATAGCGACGCGCTGCTGATCCTCGACGAAATCGGGCAAGTCGAGCCGCGCCTGGTCGGCGATGTGATCTACATGCTTGCGAACGAGTCGGGCAAGGCCCGTGCGTCGCGTAGCGGCTCGGCAAAGCCGGTTCTCACGTGGCGGCTGCTGTTCCTGTCGAACGGCGAAAAGAGCGTGTCCGCGCTGATGGCCGAGGGCAACAAGCCTATGAAAGGCGGTATCGAGGTGCGCTTGCCCGCGATCCCGGCCGAGGTCGGCGAAATGGGCGTCGTGGAGAGGCTGCACGGATTCCCGACGCCGGCCGCGCTGATCGAGCATCTAGAGCGGCACGCCGGCATGCACTACGGCACGGCCGGCCCCGCGTTCATCGAGTGGGCGTCGTCGCAGGCCGGCGAGCTGGCCGAGCATCTGCGCATGCGCGTCGACGAGCTGGTCGGGCAATGGGTGCCGGACGGCTCGCATTCGCAGGTCGCGCGCGTCGCTAAGCGGTTCTGTCTCGTTGCGGTGGCCGGCGAGCTGGCGACGGCGCACGGCCTGACCGGCTGGCCGCGTGGCGAAGCGGTCGAGGCCGCACGTCGCTGCTTCGAAGGCTGGCTCGAACTGCGCGGCGGCACGGGCAACTCGGACGAGGCCGAAGCCGTGCGGCAGGTACAGCATTTCCTCGCCGCACACGGCGACAACCGTTTCGTGTGGATGAACCGTGCGCAGGACGACCATCGGCCGAACGTGCCGCATCGAGCGGGCTTCAAGCAGCACGTGAAGCGCGACGAGCGGCGCACGCCCATCGCATCCGATCGCGAGTATTACGCCGAGTTCGGCGGCAAGATGAGCGCCGACGATGCGGAAAGCGTCGAGACGGAATACCTGATCGAAGCAGCCGTATTCCGCAAGGACGTGTGCGCCGGCTTCGATCACAAGATCGTCGCCAAGGCACTGATGAAGCGGGGCGTGCTGATGCCGCGTAGCGACGGCTATCCGTACCGGCAGGAGTACATCCCCGGCCACGGCAAGTTCATGGTCTATCGCGTGCTGCCTTCCATCTTCACGCTTGAGCTGTGAAATGCACCGCCGCCGTCCGGGAGGGCGGTGGCGGGCATTCCTTTGCGCGGCATTTTTGGCCCGCGCGTCAAAGTTACTTTGATCGATGCGCACCAGATGGAACTGGGCGGGCGGCTGCCGCGAATCTTGCCGCAGCCGTAACAATTCAGCCCGGTTTATCTCCAGTATCTCCAGCGTTCTCCAAATCGTTTGGAGACACACGAAGCCTTACCCCACAAGGCTTTGCGGCCGATTCAGGCGTTTATCTCCAAATCTCCAACTCGTTTTGCACTGAGCGGACGGGCATTGACCGACTGCATCAACCTTGAAGCCAAGCCGGGCGCGGCTCTCCGGGATTCCAAGGGCATTGACGACGTGTTTTCGAGGGGGGTGTCCGCGATGCGCCCAGATCCGGCATTGTTACGCCGACCGCAAGTGTCGCGGCGGCCGGAAAGCGGGGGACCCTGCGTCTAGGGCAAAGACGCGGGGGCTCACACCCGCGTGTTTTTCCTACTCTCGGCGCGCCTAAGGGGGGTCATATTCATACCGAAATGCATGGAGCCGGCAGAGCGATGCCAACTCTGAAAAATCGGTGGGAGGTGCGCAGCAAGGGGGTCATACGCGTGGCGGTACGGATCTATCTTGCCGCCGCGATCGGAATGATTTCCGCACCGGCTTTGAGCTTGTCGAGGTAGTCCGCCCACTGTTGCATCATCGAACGTCGTGCCTTGATGAATTTTGTTCGGTTGTACGCCCGCCCAAGGCTGTCAGGGACGGTATGCGCTAGTTGGTGCTCGATCACTTCCGGCTTTTCCTCCAACTCTTCATGCAGGATCGTCCGTGCCATTGCCCGGAAGCCGTGACCCGTAATCTCGGTGCGAGTGTCGTAGCCGAGCCGACGAAGGGCTGCATTGATAGCGGCCTCGCTCATCGGCCGATTTCGGTCGCGAGCACCGGGGAACACGTAGACGCCTTCGCCAGTCAGGGCGTGAAGCTCGCGCAAAATCGTGA
Organism: Burkholderia sola; assembly: GCF_905400185.1. NCBI lineage: Bacteria > Pseudomonadati > Pseudomonadota > Betaproteobacteria > Burkholderiales > Burkholderiaceae > Burkholderia > Burkholderia sola. Next base: position 2,787,080 of record NZ_FR989675.1, on the reverse strand, counting down.
CAGCCTGCGCGGCCAGCGGAACAAGGTGATCCGTTTTCGTTTTGTTGACGAAATAGCGCCATTCGCCTTTGTCGAGGTCGAATTGCGCCCATTCTGCCTTCCGCAACTCGCCCGGCCTAACGAACAGCATCGGGGCTAGCTTGAGCGCGCAGAGAACCGGGAACGTGCCGGTGAAGCCGTCGAACGCGCGAAGCATCTCGCCCACTTTCTCCGGCTCAGTGATCGAGGCAAAGTGTGTTGTCTGCGCGGGCGGGATTGCATCTACCAGATCGCGGGCCGGATCGGCCTTGCAGTGCCCCTCTTTGATGCCGTAGCGGAATACCCGGCTAATTTCGCTGCGGATGCGATGGGCGGTAAATCTGGCTCCACGCCCGTCTACGCGCTTCAGCACGGCCAGTATCTCCGGGGCGTCGATTTCAGCGATAGGGCGCTTGCCGAGCCATGGGAATACATCGTTCTCCATGCGGGCGAGCGTCTTGGCATGCTGCGCTGGCTCCACGGTCGTCTTACGCTCGGCCATCCAGCCACGGGCGACAACCTCAAACGAATGGGCGGCCGCGAGCAGGCTGGCCCTTTTTTCCGCCTTCTTCGCTTCACCCGGATCGATGCCGGCAGCGAGCTTTTCACGGGCTTCGTCGCGCTTCTTCCGTGCGGTCGCCAATGTAACTTCCGGGTAGACGCCGAGCGAGTAGCGCTTTTCCTTGCCCCCAAATCGGTATTTGAGGCGCCACCACTTGCCCCCGCTCGGGGCGACTTCCAGATAGAGGCCGCCTCCGTCGAACAGGCGCACGGGCTTGTCGGCTGGCTTGGCGTTCCGGATGGCTGTATCGGTTAATGGCACGGGGGCAACTCCTGACGGGTAAGGCAACTTCGGATCGGTTGCCCCCAATGTTGCCCCCTCTTGCCCCCGGCTGTCTACGCACTACACGGCACTTTGCCGGAATGAAAAAACCCGCGAAGCCTTGTGCTGTCGCGGGTTTTGGGACTTCCGGGAATTTCTCGGAACTATGTCATGGTGCCCAGGGCCGGAATCGAACCGGCACGCCTTGCGGCGGGGGATTTTGAGTCCCCTGCGTCTACCAATTTCACCACCTGGGCTTGATCCTGGCCGCGCATACGGTGGTGCGCGGCGAAACGCGGATTATGGCGGAAAACGGGGCACCGGGCAAGCAGCCCGGTGCCCGGCATGCAAGTCACTGGCTCAGATAGACGAACCGGCCCTGTTTCACGATCCCCATCACGCTCGCGCGCTGGTCGAGCCCCACGTGATCCTTGTCGCTCGTATTGACGACGCCGTTCGGCACGACGAGCTCGTGCGCGCGTTCGAGTTCGCGCCGCAGCGCCGTGCGGAAGGCCGGCGTGCCGGGCTGCGCGGCCTTCAGCGCACGGCCGACCGCATCGGCGAGGCGCGGATACACGCCCGCCGCATCGCCCGCGAACTGCGTGACCGTGCCGGCGCCGTACTTCGTCTCGTACGCATCGACGAACGCGAGCGCGGCCTGGCGGGCCGGATGGTCGGCCGGCAACGTGCGCGCGACGACGACCGGCTGGGTCGGGAACAGCGTCCCGTCCACATCCTTGCCGCCGAGCTTGATGAATTCCGGCGTCGCGATCCCGTGCGTCTGGTAGATCGCGCCCTTGTAGCCGCGCTCGATCAGCGTGCGCTGCGGCAGCACGGTCGGCGTGCCCGCGCCGGCGATCAGGATCGCGTCGGGTTTCGCCGCGATCAGCTTCAGCGCCTGACCCGTGACGCTCGCGTCGGTGCGGTTGAAGCGCTCGGTCGCGATCACGCGGATCTTGCGCAGGTCCGCGAAGCGCGTGAATTCGTTGAGCCAGCTGTCGCCATAGCTGTCCGCGAAGCCGATGAAGCCGACCGTTTTCACGTCGTGGTTGGCCATGTAGCGCGTCATCACGTCGGCCATCGCGCGGTCGCTCTGCGCCATCTTGAACGCCCAGGTTCGCGCGCCTTCCTGCGGCTCGACGATCGAGCCCGAGCCGACCAGCGTGATCATCGGCGTCTGCGCGGCGGCCACCGCGTCGAGCGCCGCGAGCGCGGCCGGCGTGATGTTCGGGCCGACCACGACGTCGACGTGATCCTCGTCGACCAGCTTGCGGATGTTGCGCACCGCGGCGCCCGGATCGGACGCGTCGTCGAGCACCGTGACCTGCACGGGCTGCCCGGCGATCGTCTTCGGCCACATCAGGATCGCGTTCTTGCTCGTGATGCCGATCGCGGCGGCCGGGCCGGTCGACGACAGGTCGACGCCGACCTTCAGGTCGGCATGCGCGGCCGCGCAGGCCAGTACGAGGGCGGCGCCGGCGGCGCGGCGCAACGAGGCGGGCAGCCGTGGCAGGGCGGGAAGCGTCATGCGGGAATCTCCGTCGGGCAACAAAACGGGGCGCGACAGGCGCCCCTGTGTTCATACCTGTCCGTCAAAGCTCATACGATTCGGCTTCGCCCTTGAGCGCCTGTTCGATCAGCTTGCGGTTCAGCGTCGGCGACAGCAGTTCGACGAGCGTATACACATAGCTGCGCAGGTAGGCGCCCTGCTTGAGCGCGACGCGCGTCACGTTGCTGCCGAACAGGTGGCCGACCGGGATCAGCCGCAGGCCGCGATCGCGCTCGGGATTGAACGCGATGTCGGCCATGATGCCGACGCCGAGGCCGAGTTCGACATAGGTCTTGATCACGTCGGCGTCGATCGCCTCGAGCACGATGTCCGGCGACAGCCCGCGCAGCGCGAACGCATGATTGATCTTCTTGCGGCCCGCGAACGCGTCGTCGTACGTGATCAGCGGGTATTGGGCGAGATCGTCCAGCGTGACCGGCTTGCGTTCGAGCAGCGGATGGTCGGCCGGCACGACGGCCGCGTGATGCCACTGGAAGCACGGCAGCGACACGAGCTCCTTGTAGTCGGAGATCGCCTCGGTCGCGATCGCGAGATCGGCCTGGTCGTGGATCACCATCTCGGCTACTTGCGTCGGGCTGCCTTGCAGGATCGACAGGTGCACCTTCGGGAAGCGCTTCTTGAACTCGGCGATCGCGGCCGGCAGCGAGTAGCGGGCCTGCGTGTGGGTCGCCGCGATGGTCAGGTTGCCCTGGTCCTGCGCCGCATAATCTTTTCCGACCCTTTTCAGGCTTTCCACTTCCTGGAGAATCCGCTCGACCGACGCGAGGATGATCCGGCCCGGCTCGGTGAGGGAGCGCACGCGCTTGCCGTGCCGCGTGAAGATCTCCACGCCCAGCTCGTCCTCGAGCTCGATGATCGCCTTCGACACCCCTGGTTGCGACGTGTAGAGCGCCTTGGCGGCCTCGGTGAGGTTGAAATTCTGCCGGACGGCCTCGCGCACGAAGCGAAATTGGTGCAGGTTCATTTATAACCCTTCCGCATATCAACAGAATTTTTTAGTCGTTTGAAATATAAGGCGAGTTTATTACGATTCACCGGAGTTTTTCAAATATGGATATCTGTTTTCGTCATTAGCAATCCAGCCGGCCTCGGTTGGCGGCGATGACGATGGAACGGAGATTCGGGCGCGACGTGGCTAGGACGTCGCGCGGTCACCACGAAAACCCTGGGGTCCCCGAATGTATCAGTACGACCAATACGACCAGACGATCGTCGACGAGCGAGTCGCGCAGTACCGCGACCAGGTGCGCCGCCGGCTGTCGGGCGAGTTGAGCGAAGACGAATTCCGTCCGCTGCGTCTGCAGAACGGCCTGTACATGCAGCGCCATGCGTACATGCACCGCATCGCGATTCCGTACGGCAACCTGCGCAGCGACCAGCTCCGGATGCTGGCCCGCATCGCCCGCGAACACGACCGCGGCTACGGTCACTTCTCGACGCGCTCGAACATCCAGTTCAACTGGATCGAGCTCGAAGACACGCCCGAGATCCTCGCGAAGCTCGCGTCGGTGCAGATGCACGGGATCCAGACGTCGGGCAACTGCATCCGCAACATCACGGCCGACCAGTTCGCCGGCGTCGCCCAGGACGAAGAGATCGATCCGCGCCCGTGGGCCGAGGTCCTGCGCCAGTGGTCGACGTTCCATCCCGAATTCGCGTGGCTGCCGCGCAAGTTCAAGATCGCGGTGTCGGGCTCGAAGCACGACCGCGCGGCCGTGCAGATCCACGACCTCGGCGTGTACCTGAAGAAGAACGCGCAGGGCGAGGTGGTCGCGAGCATCCTCGCGGGCGGCGGCCTCGGCCGCACGCCGATCATCGGCGCGGTGATCAAGGAAGACCTGCCGTGGCAGCACCTGCTCACGTACTGCGAAGCCGTGCTGCGCGTGTACAACCGCTACGGCCGCCGCGACAACCTGTACAAGGCGCGGATCAAGATCCTCGTGAAGGCGCTGTCGCCGGCGAAGTTCGCGCAGCAGGTCGAGGAAGAGTGGCGGCACCTGAAGGACGGCCCGTCGACGCTCACGCAGGCCGAAATCGATCGCGTGTCGCAATACTTCAAGCCGCCCGTCTACGAAAAGCTGCCCGACACCGACGCATCGTTCGAACAGCATCTGCTCGAGAACAAGGCGTTTGCGCGCTGGGTCGAGCGTAACGTCGCGCCGCACAAGGTGCCGGGCTATGCGGCCGTCACGCTGTCGCTGAAGGATCACCGCGTGGCCCCGGGCGACGCGACCGACGCGCAGATGGACTTGGTGGCCGACTGGGCCGACGCGTACTCGCTGGGCGAGCTGCGCGTGTCGCACGAGCAGAACCTGATCCTCGCGAACGTGAAGAAGCGCGACCTGTTCGCGCTGTGGGAAAAGGCGAAGGCGGCCGGTTTCGCGACGCCGAACGTGGGCCTGTTGACCGACATCATCGCGTGCCCGGGCGGCGACTTCTGCTCGCTCGCGAACGCGAAGTCGATCCCGATCGCGCTGGCGATCCAGCAGCGTTTCGACGATCTCGACTACGTGTACGACCTCGGCGAACTATCGCTGAACATTTCCGGTTGCATGAACTCGTGCGGTCACCACCACGTCGGCAACATCGGCATCCTCGGCGTCGACAAGGACGGCGCCGAGTGGTACCAGGTGTCGCTCGGCGGCGAGCAGGGCACGGGCCGCAACGGCGCGCGCCTCGGCCGCGTGATCGGGCCGTCGTTCTCGGCGGAAGAAGTGCCCGACGTGATCGCGAAGCTGATCGATACGTTCGTCGAGGCACGCATCGACGGCGAGCGCTTCGTCGACACGTACGACCGCATCGGCATCGCACCGTTCAAGGAGCGCGTGTATGCGGCGCGCCAGGCAGTGAACGCGTAACCAACCGGGTAGAGGGAATTTGCAGATGGCTTCGATTATCAAGAACCGCGCAGTGATCGACGACGCATGGCAGGTCGTGCGCGCGGCGGAAGACGGTGCGCTGCCCGCGGTCGACGCATTGCCGGCCGGCAAGGTGCTCGTGCCGTTCGCGTGGTGGCAGGCCGAGCGCGCGGCGCTCGTCGCCGCGAAGACGAAGGACGAGCTCGGCGTGTGGCTCGCGCCGGACAGCGAACCGGCCGATCTCGTGGCCGACTTCGGCGCGATTTCGCTGATCGCCGTGGATTTCCCGCGCTTCGCGGACGGCCGCGGCTACAGCATCGCGCGCCTGTTGCGCGAGCGCCATGGCTGGACCGGCGAGTTGCGCGCGATCGGCGACGTGCTGCGCGACCAGCTGCTGTACATGTCGCGTTGCGGCTTCGACGCATTCGCGGTGCGTGCCGACAAGGACATCCACGACGCGCTGAATGCGTTCACGGAATTCACGCAGCGTTACCAGGGCGCGTTCGACGAGCCGGCGCCGCTGTTCCGCCGCCGCGAGGCGGCGGTCGACACGAAGGTGAGCGCATGAGCACCGTCACCGCGCTGACGCCGGAGCTTGCCGCGAAGGTCGAGCGCCTCGACGCGCTGCTCGCGCAGATCGGCGAGCGTCACGACAAGGTGAAATTCGCGAGCAGCCTCGCCGCGGAAGACATGCTGCTCACGCACGCGATCCTGTCGAAGGGCGTGTCGATCGGCATCTTCTCGCTGAACACGGGCCGCCTGCACGCGGAAACGCTCGGCATGATCGACCGCGTGCGCGAGCGCTACGGCTACGAGATCGAGCAGTTCCATCCGCGGCAGGACGCGGTCGACCAGTACGTGGCCGAGCACGGTCTGAATGCGTTCTACGAGAGCGTCGAGCTGCGCAAGTCGTGCTGCCACATCCGCAAGGTCGAGCCGCTGAACCGCGCGCTGGCCGACGTCGGCGCGTGGGTCACGGGCCAGCGCCGCGAGCAGTCGGTCACGCGCGCGGAGCTGCACGAGGAAGAACAGGACGAAGCGCGCGGGATCGCGAAGTACAACCCGCTCGCCGACTGGACGGAAGCCGACGTGTGGACGTACCTTAAGGCGTTCGACGTGCCGGTCAACCCGCTGCATGCGCGCGGCTACCCGAGCATCGGCTGCGAGCCGTGCACGCGCGCGATCCGTCCGGGCGAAGACAGCCGCGCGGGCCGCTGGTGGTGGGAGTCGCGCGACACGAAGGAATGCGGGCTGCACATCACGACGATCACGCCGATTCCCGCGAACGCCGAAGCCGGCGCCGCGCACTGAAGACCGACAAGAAACTGAATATTGCGCCGCCTGCGACAGCGCGCGGCACGAACCCAGAAGAGAAGGACTGAAATCATGAGCACGACGCTCGAGCAATCCGCCTTTGCCCCGCCCACCGGCGACAGCAGCCGCATGGGCCACCTCGACTGGCTCGAAGCCGAGTCGATCCACATCCTGCGCGAACTCGTTGCCGAATGCAGCAAGCCGGCGCTGCTGTTCTCGGGCGGCAAGGATTCGGTCGTCGTGCTGCATCTGGCGCTGAAGGCCTTCGGCCTCGGCGCGAGCCGCAAGACGTCGCTGCCGTTCCCGCTCGTGCACATCGACACGGGCCACAACTACGAGGAAGTGATCGACTTCCGCGATCGCCGTGCGCAAGAGCTCGGCGCCGAGCTGGTGGTCGGCCACGTCGAGGATTCGATCAAGCGCGGCACGGTCGTGCTGCGCCGCGAAACCGATTCGCGCAATGCCGCGCAGGCCGTCACGCTGCTGGAAACGATCGAGCAGCACGGTTACACGGCGCTGATCGGCGGCGCGCGTCGCGACGAAGAGAAGGCACGTGCGAAGGAACGCATCTTCTCGTTCCGCGATGAATTCGGCCAGTGGGACCCGAAGGCGCAGCGCCCGGAACTGTGGAGCCTGTACAACGCCCGCCTGCACAAGGGCGAGCATCTGCGCGTGTTCCCGATCTCGAACTGGACCGAGCTCGACGTGTGGCAGTACATCGCACGCGAGAATCTCGAACTGCCGTCGATCTACTACGCGCACCAGCGCGAGATCGTGCGCCGCAACGGGCTGCTCGTGCCGGTCACGCCGCTCACGCCGATGCGTGACGGCGAGACGAGCGAGCTCGCGCAAGTGCGCTTCCGCACGGTCGGCGACATCAGCTGCACGTGCCCGGTCGAGAGCGACGCGGACGACGTCGAGAAGATCATCGCCGAGACGGCGGTGACCGAGATCACTGAGCGCGGCGCGACCCGGATGGACGACCAGGCATCCGAAGCCGCGATGGAACAGCGCAAGAAGCAAGGTTATTTCTGAAGCACACGAGGACATTCACATCATGAGCATCATCGAGAACAACGAAGACCTCGGCGTGTTGCGCTTCATCACCGCGGGCAGCGTCGACGACGGCAAGAGCACGCTGATCGGCCGCCTGCTGTACGACAGCAAGGCCGTGCTGTCCGACCAGCTGTCCGCGCTGTCGCGCGCGAAGAACAAGCGCACGGTCGGCGACGAGCTCGATCTCGCGCTGCTGACGGACGGCCTCGAAGCCGAGCGCGAGCAGGGCATCACGATCGACGTCGCGTACCGCTACTTCGCGACCGCGAAGCGCAAGTTCATCATCGCCGACACGCCGGGCCACGAGCAGTACACGCGCAACATGGTGACGGGCGCGTCGACCGCGCACGCGGCGATCGTGCTGATCGACGCGACGCGCATCACGGTCGAGAACGGCGTCGTGCAACTGCTGCCGCAGACCAAGCGCCACAGCGCGATCGTCAAGCTGCTCGGGCTGCAGCACGTGATCGTCGCGATCAACAAGATGGACCTCGTCGACTACAGCGAGGCGCGCTTCAACGAGATCCGCGACGCGTACGTCGCGCTCGCGAAGCAGCTCGGCCTGACCGACGTGCGCTTCGTGCCGGTGTCGGCGCTGAAGGGCGACAACATCGTCGGCGCGAGCGAGCGCATGCCGTGGTACGCGGGCGAGCCGCTGCTCGACGTGCTCGAGTCGCTGCCGGTCGAGACGCAGGCGCATGACGCGCTGCGCTTCCCGGTGCAGTGGGTCGCGCGCCAGGACGGCAGCTCGGCCGACGATTTCCGCGGCTACATGGGCCGGATCGAGTCGGGCGAAGTGAAGGTCGGCGACGCGATCGTCGTGCTGCCGTCGAACCGCACCGCGACCGTTGCCGAGATCGTCGCACCGGTGCCGGGCGGCACCGCGTCGGTCGCGCATGCGTTCGCGGGCCAGACGGTGACGATCCGTCTCGAAGAGGACGTCGACGTGTCGCGCGGCGACATGTTCGTCACGACGGCCGAGCCGGTCGAGCCGGCCAAGAAGCTGGAAGCCGACCTGTGCTGGTTCGACGACGCGCCGCTGTCGCAGCAGCGCAAGTACCTGCTGAAGCAGACCACCAGCACGGTCTTCGCGAAGATCGGCGCGGTCAAGCAGGTGCTCGACGTGCATACGCTGTCGCACGCGACCGACCGTCAGGAACTGAAGATGAACGACATCGGCCGCGTGGCGCTGACGCTGCAGAAGCCGATCGTCTGCGACACCTACGATGCGCACCCCGGTACGGGCGCGTTCGTGCTGATCGACGAGGCGACGCATCACACGGTCGCCGCGGGCATGATCCGCGCGTTCTCGGCGTAATCGTCAATCTGCGCGGCGGCGAACCGGCCGCCGCGGCAGGACCCTAGCGAAGCGACAAACATGGGCAAGGTATATCTGATCGGAGCAGGGCCGGGCGCCGCGGATCTCATCACGGTACGCGGCGTGCGGCTGCTCGAGCAGGCCGACGTCGTGCTGCACGACGCGCTCGTCGAGCCCGCGATGCTCGACTATGCGCCGAGCGCGCGCAAGATCGCGGTCGGCAAGCGCTGCGGGCAGCGTTCGACCGCGCAGCATTTCATCAACAAGCAGATCGTCGATGCGGCGCGCGAGCATGCATGCGTCGTGCGGCTGAAGGGTGGTGATCCGATGCTGTTCGGCCGAGCCGAAGAGGAAATGCGGGCGCTCGAAGCGGCCGGCATCGACTACGAGGTCGTGCCGGGCATCACCGCAGCGCTGGCCGGCGCGGCGACGCTGAAGCGTTCGCTGACGTTGCGCGGCGTGTCGCGCAGCGTCGCGTTCGCGACGCACAGCCGCGCACCGGGCAGCGACGAGATCCGCGAAGCCGCACGCGCCGATTCGATCGTCTACTACATGGGCCGCGACAGCGCGCCCGGCATCGCGCAGGAGCTGATCGACGCCGGCCGTGCGCCGGCGACGCCGGTGGCGATCGTCGAGGCCTGCAGCACCGCGCGCGAACGCACGCTGACGCTCACGCTCGCGCAGATGGCGGCCGGCGACGCGCAGGCGTGGCTCGATCCGGCGGAGCCGAGCCTGCTGATGATCGGCGATGCGTTCGCCGAACGCGCACGGCTCGCGCAGGCGGGTGATCCAATCCGCAATGCCGCCTGAGCGCGGCTCGAACGCAGTCCCAAACGAAAAAAGCGCTGGCGGATGCCGGCGCTTTTTCGTTGGGTACGACGAATGCGCCGGCTGCTACGTGTCGTCGCCGACCTGCTCGATGCAATAGCGCGCGACCGCGTCGAGCACGCCGTCGTCTTCGCCGACCGCCGTCGCGCAACGGATCTCGACGCCCGGATGCGCGGCGCGGCATGCGTCGACGAGCTGCGGCAGGTCGCGGCGGACATGGCCGCCCTGGCCGAAGAATACGGGCACCACGGTGATGCGCGCGCAGCCGGCCGCGACTTGCGCGGCCACGGCCTCACCGAGCGACGGCGTCATCAGTTCGAGGAACGCGAGCGACACCTGCGCGGCCGGGGAGGCGCCGCGCAGCCGCGCGGCGAGCCGCTCGAACGGCTCGGCCCAGCGCGGGTCGCGGGCGCCGTGGCCGAACAGGACGATACCGTGCGAATGCATGTCGAAGCCTCCGTCGCGACGCGGCGCTCAGTGCCGGTCGACCCATTTGAGCGCGAACAGGCCGAGCGCGAGATAGATGAGGCCCGGCGTCGCGGCGGTGAGCGGCGCGGGCCACGTGTTCAGCGTGCCGATGTGCGAGAACAGCGTGTTGAGCAGCTGGAAGCTCATGCCGAGCATGATGCCGCCGAACACCTTCACGCCGACCACGCCGGCCCGCGTGTGCAGATACGCGAACGGCAGCGACAGCACGAGCATCACGAACACCGCGAACGGATACAGCAGCTTGCGCCACAGCGCGATGTCGTAGCGCTGCGTGTCCTGCTGGTTCTCGCGCAAGTGCTGGATGTAGCGGAACAGGTTGATGATCGACATGCGCTCCGGCGACACGAGCAGCACCGACAGAATCTGCGGCGTCAGGTCGGACCGCAGCCGGTATTCGGGCAGCGACACCTGCTGCGACCGGTACACGGGGTTCAGCGCATCGGCCGGCTGGCCGCTGATCGGCTTGATCGGTGTCAGCTCGGTTTCGGTGACGCCCGTCAGCAGCCAGTGGCCGGGCGGCTCGTAGCGGCCGGTCTGCGCGATCCGCACGTTCTGCAGCTGGAATTTCGAGTCGAATTCGTAGATGCGCACGTTGCTGATCGTCGAGTCGGGCGACAGGCTGCCGACGTTGACGAAGCGCGTGACCTGCTCGCCGTTCTCGCGGGCCGCGAGCGTGTCCTTCACCCACACGCCCGACTGGAAGTTCGACGACACCGATGCGCCGAGCGCCTGCAGCCGCACGCGTTCGGACAACTGGTCGGCGTACGGGCCGACGAATTCGCCGATCAGGTAGGTGACGATCACGAGCGGCACGCCGATCTTCAGCAGCGAGCGCAGCGCCTGGTTGGTCGCGAGGCCCGACACGCGGAAGATCGTGAATTCCGAGTTCGCGGCCATCTGCGCGAACACGTAGATCGCGCTGATCAGCGCGGCGACCGGGATGATCTCGTAGAAGCGCGACGGCGTCTGCAGCGCGACGCGCAGCACCGCGTAGCCGAACTTGTAGTTGCCGTGCCCGACCGAATTCAGTTCGCTGATCAGGTCGAAGAAGAAGAACAGACCGGAGAACGCGAACAGGATGAAGACGAACGTGACGTAAATTTGCCGCGCGAAGTACTTTTCATAGAGCCGCATCGATCATGCTCCCGAGCGGCCGAACAGCGCGCGTGTCAACAGCGGACGATTGCGCACGCGCAACCAGAAAATGAATGCGACGATCGCCGCGACGAGCACGTGCAGGCCGACCAGACCGACGCCGAACGACATCTTGCCCTGCTCGATCTGCGCCTGCACGACGTTCAGCAGGTTCGAGTACGTGAGGTAGATCAGCACGGCCATCACGAGGTTGATCGTGCGGCTGCGGCGCGGGTTCTGGTACGAGAGTGGGATGCCGAGCACCATCAGGTTGATCGCGATCAGCGGCAGCCCCGCGCGCCACGCGAATTCCGCGAGGTTGTCGCGCGTCGGGTTGCGCAGCAGGTCGGGCGTGGGCGTGCTGTTGGTGGTCTGCACGTTGACGACCGGCTTGCTCGTGATCTTCACGCCGTAGCGCTCGAACTCCATGATCTTGAAGTTCGGCTGGCCGGGCGTACCGTCGTAGCGGCGGCCGTCCTCGAGGACGACGAAGCGATCGCCGTCCTTCGAGGTTTCCGTATGGCCGGTTTGCGACACGACCACGTTGAGCTTGCCGTTTTCCGTCGACGTGACGAAGACGTTCTGCACCTTGCTCTGGTCGGGCGACATCTTCTCGATGAAGAACACCCGATGGTTCGCGGCCGATTCGCGGAACTGGCCGGGCGCCAGCAGCGAGATTTCGTCGCGCTGCTGGAAGCGCGCCTTGATCAGCTTGCTCTGCTGGTTCGACCACGGCCAGCCGACGAACGCGAAGAACGTGATCAGCAGGATGATCGGCGCGGCGAACACGCCGATTGGCTTGATGAGGCGGGTGAGGCTCACGCCAGACGCGAGCCACACGACCATTTCGGAGTCCCGGTACCACCGGGTCAGCACGAACAGGATCGACACGAACAGCGTGACGACCAGCATCACGGCGAGATAGCCGATCACGGTCAGGCCGATCAGCACGAGCACGTCCCGCGGATCGATTTCGCCGGACGCGGCGTAGCCGACGATGCGAATCATCATCGTCGTGAGCATGATCGTGAGCAGCACCATGAACACGGCGCCAGCCGTATACGCAAGCTCGCGCTGGAGGGAGCGTTCGAAGATCATTCTTGATGAGAAGAGGGCGGGAGGCTGCGCACGCGTGGTGGGGCGCTCGCGCCGCCACGGGAAAAATAGCGGATAATTGCGGCTTTCATCCTTAGCCCAGATTTTATCCGAGGACAAGCGCGATGGACTTTAGCATAAAAGGCTGTGATTGGAGCAAAGGCGAAGCCAAGGGGTTCCTGACCGGGAAGTCCGACTGCATCGTGCTCGGCATCTTCGAGGCGCAGACGCTGTCGGGCGCGGCGCTCGACATCGACACGGCCACCAAGGGGCTGATCTCGCGCGTGGTGAAGGCCGGCGACATGGACGGCAAGCGCGGCAAGACGCTGTTCCTGCACGAAGTATCGGGCATCGGCGCGTCGCGCGTGCTGCTCGTCGGGCTCGGCAAGCAGGATGCTTTCAATCAGAAAGCCTACAACGATGCGGTGACGGCCGCGTGGCGCGCGCTGCTGGCGACCAAGGTCGTCCAGGTCACGTTCTCGCTCGCGCAACTGCCGGTCGACGAGCGCAGCTCCGACTGGGGCGTGCGCGCCGCGATCCTCGCGCTGCGCAACGAGACGTACCGCTTCACGCAGATGAAGAGCAAGCCGGAACCGGCGTCGCACACGCTCAAGCGCGTCGTGTTCAGCGTCGATCCGGCCGACGAAAAGGCCGCGAAGGTCGCGATCAAGCAGGCCGTCGCGCTCGCGAACGGGATGGATCTGACCCGCGACCTCGGCAACCTGCCGGGCAACGTCTGCACGCCGACCTACCTGGGCAACACCGCGAAGCAGATCGCGAAGGATTGGGGCCTGAAGGCCGAAGTGCTCGGGCTCAAGCAGATCCAGGCGCTGAAGATGGGGTCGTTCCTGTCGGTCGCGCGCGCATCGGTCGAGCCGCCGCAGTTCATCGTGCTGCACTACCAGGGCGGCGCCGCGAAGGCCGCGCCGGTCGTGCTGGTCGGCAAGGGCATCACGTTCGATACGGGCGGCATCTCGCTGAAGCCGGGCGAAGGCATGGACGAGATGAAGTACGACATGTGCGGCGCGGGCTCGGTGCTCGGCACGATCCGCGCGGTCGCCGAGATGGGCCTGAAGATCAACGTCGTCGCGATCGTGCCGACCTGCGAGAACATGCCGGGCGGCAACGCGACGAAGCCGGGCGACATCGTCACCAGCATGAAGGGGCTGACGATCGAGGTCCTGAACACCGACGCCGAAGGCCGCCTGATCCTGTGCGACGCACTCACGTATGCCGAGCGCTTCAAGCCGGCCGCCGTGATCGACGTCGCGACGCTGACGGGCGCGTGCGTGATCGCGCTGGGCGGCCACAACAGCGGGCTGTTCTCGACCAACGACGCGCTCGCGGGCGAACTGCTCGACGCATCGCGCGAGGCGAACGACCCGGCATGGCGCATGCCGCTCGACGACGAATACCAGGATCAGCTGAAGTCGAATTTCGCGGATCTCGCGAACATCGGCGGGCGTCCGGCCGGCGCCGTGACGGCCGCATGCTTCCTGTCGCGCTTCACCGACAGCTATCCGTGGGCTCACCTCGACATCGCGGGCACCGCATGGAAGGGCGGTGCCGCGAAGGGCGCGACGGGGCGTCCGGTGCCGCTGCTCGCGCAGTTCCTGATCGACCGCGCCGGCCAGTGATGGCGGGGCTGACGACGCCGCGGGTGCGCGGGCAATGACGCGGATCGATTTCCACTCGAACGTCGGCGATTCGCTCGCGTACGCGTGCCGGCTGCTGCGCAAGGCCTATCTGGCCGGGCAGCCAGTCGTCGTGCTCGCCGAGCCCGCGCGCCTGCGCGCGCTCGACGAGCGGCTCTGGACGTTCTCGCCGCTCGATTTCATCCCGCATTGCGGCGTCGACAGCGAGCACGCAGCCGGTACGCCGATCGTGCTGGCCGCCGATCTCGACCGCGCGCCGCATCATCACGTGCTGCTGAACCTCGGCGCGACCGTGCCCGCGCAGTTCGCCCGCTTCGAGCGCCTGCTCGAAGTGGTCGGCAACGCGCCGGACGAGCTGGCCGCGGGCCGCGACCGCTACCGGTTCTACCGCGACCGCGGCTACGCGCTGAACAACTACAAGCAGGGCGGCTAGCCGCAACCGTCGACGGAGTGTTCCCGTGACAGAAGCCGATTCATCCTCGATCCCGACGCTGACCGACGTGCTGGTGCCCGGCAAGCCGGCGCCGGCGCGCTCGCCCGCGTCTGCCGCACCCGGGCCGCACGGAAGCGCGGCGATTCCGGTGCTCACCGACGTGATCGCACCGGGCGCCGCCGCGGCCGCGCCGGCCGAATCCCGTCAAACCGAAGCCGACCCCGATTCCGTCGTGGTCGAACCCGTGCCGACACCGCACGTGCCGACCGTCGAACTGCCGGGCGACGTGGCGATGGCCGCCGCTGCGGGCGACACCGATGCGCCGGCCGGACCCGGCGCATCGGAGCACGTAGTTGCCGAAGAGGTGGCGGTGATGACGGCGCCGCTGCGCTCGTCGCTGGTCGAAGACGGTCTGCCGCAGCACACGTTCGCTCCGATTGCGCACGAAGCGGCCGGGCACGCGCCGGACGCGGCAATGCCGGAGGCGGTCCTGCCGAGCGCAGCGCTGCAACCGGAAGCATCGGACGCCGCCGCGCTGACGCCGGAAGATGCGCAGCACATCGCCGAACGGCTTCGCAATCGCCTGACGAACTATCTGACCGGGCCGGGGCGCGAGGCCATCGAAGCGCGTTGTCGCGATGCGCTGCACGAGCATTCGGCCTGGCTGGTCGGCCAGGTCACGCGCGAAGTCGCCCTCGCGCTGGAAACAGAGGTGATGGACTGGGTACGCGATGCGGTCGATGAAGAGATCGCCCGCCGCCGCGCCGGTCACTCCGGCTGAACGGCAATCGCTCGCGGCGGTGAAAAGGGGGCGGTCCAGTAAGGGCCTGCGAAGCCGGCGGTGATGTGCCGCCGGTCGGGCGGTACGCGGTTGCCTGCCTGCCACGCCCTGCACACCGCGTCGGTGCGTCGCGCGGATATCCGATTCAGCGAACCGACAGCACCCACTGGGCGAGCGTGCGGGCTTCGGTGCCCGTCAGTTGCGTGTTGGCGGGCATCGGCACGCTGCCCCATACGCCGACGCTGCCTTTCACTATCGATTGCGCAAGATAATCGGCGGCGTCGTTGCGCGTCGCGTACTTGCCGGCGATGTCGTGGAACGACGGACCCATCAGCGGCTTGCCGATCGCATGGCAGGCCATGCAGTTCTTGCGCTGCGCGAGCGCGAGCCCGTCGGCCTGGTCGGCGCGCGCCGCCGCCGCGCCGCCGGTCAGCAGCGTCGCGAGCAGCACGCGCAATATCGTCTGTTTCATGCGGTTCTCCGCCGGCGGGGATGGCCGGCTTCATGGTCCGCGCATTATAGAAGCAAAGGGGAAGCACGTTTTGCGCGTTCCCCCGGTGGCCCGTTTATCGGGGTCGCATGAGATGGTGCCCTGCCTCAACCCGTGACCGCCCCTTGGTTCGCCGGCCGGGCAAGCGCCGCGAATTTCGCGAGCACGCCGCGCGTATAGCGCGGCGCGGGCTGCCGCCACGCGGCGCGGCGGCGTGCGAGTTCCGCATCGTCGACGTTCAGTTGCAGCAGCAGCCGGTGCGCGTCGATCGTGATCGAATCGCCTTCCTGCACCAGTGCGATCGTGCCGCCGACGAACGCCTCCGGCGCGACGTGGCCGACCACCATGCCCCAGGTGCCGCCCGAGAAGCGGCCGTCCGTGATGAAGCCGACCGATTCGCCAAGCCCCTTGCCGATGATCGCGGACGTCGGTGCGAGCATTTCCGGCATGCCGGGGCCGCCCTGCGGGCCGAGGTAGCGCAGCACGAGGATGTCGCCCGCCCGGATCCGGTCGCCGAGGATCGCATCCATCGCGCTCTGCTCGTCGTCGAACACGCGCGCCGGGCCCGTGATCACCGGGTTTTTCAGGCCGGTGATTTTCGCGACCGCGCCGTCTTCCGCGAGATTGCCCTTCAGGATCGCCAGATGGCCTTCCTTGTACAGCGCGCGGTCGATCGGAAAGATCACGTCCTGATCCGCGCGCGGCGCGGCCGGCACGTCCTTCAGCTCGTCGGCGATCGTGCGGCCGGTGATCGTCATGCAGTCGCCGTGCAGCAGCCCCGCATCGAGCAGGATCTTCAGCACCTGCGGAATCCCGCCGGCCCGGTGCAGGTCGGTCGCGACGTACTGTCCCGACGGCTTCAGGTCGCAGATCACCGGTACCCGCTTGCGGATGCGTTCGAAGTCGTCGATCGTCCAGTCGACCTCGGCCGCGTGCGCGATCGCGAGATAGTGCAGCACCGCATTGGTCGAGCCGCCGGTGGCCATGATCACCGACACCGCGTTCTCGATCGATTTCTTCGTGATGATGTCGCGCGGCTTCAGGTCGCGTTTCACGGCCTCGACCAGCACGCGCGCCGATTCGGCGGCCGAATCGACTTTCTCCTGGTCGGGATTCGCCATCGTCGACGAATACAGCAGCGACATCCCGAGCGCCTCGAACGACGAGCTCATCGTGTTCGCGGTGTACATCCCGCCGCACGAACCCGACGTCGGGCACGCGTTCTTCTCGACGCCTTCGAAATCCTCCTGCGACATCCGGCCCGCGGTGAATTCGCCGACAGCCTCGAACGACGACACGATCGTCAGGTCGCGACCTTTCCAGTTGCCCGGGCGGATCGTGCCGCCGTACACGTAGATGCCCGGCACGTTCAGGCGCGCGAGCGCGATCATGCCGCCCGGCATGTTCTTGTCGCAGCCGCCGACGACCACCACGCCGTCCATCCACTGGCCCTGCACGCAGGTTTCGATGCAGTCGGCGATCACTTCGCGCGACACGAGCGAGTACTTCATCCCTTCGGTGCCCATCGACATGCCGTCCGAAATCGTCGGCGTGCCGAAGATCTGCGGGTTCGCGCCGGCCGCCTTCACGGCGTCGACCGCCGCGTCCGACAGCCGCTGCAGGCCGGAATTGCACGGCGTGATCGTCGAATGGCCGTTCGCGATGCCGATCATCGGCTTGTCGAAATCGTCCTTCTGGTAGCCGAGCGCGTAGTACATCGAGCGGTTCGGCGAACGGGCCACGCCTTGCGTGATGTTTTTAGAGCGGCGGTTGTACGACATGGGGAGCTCCATCGTTGTTTTGGCGACGCCGGCGCGAACAGTGCGCCGGGTGGGTCGATCAAGCATGGAGTTTCCGTTCTGGGATGTCCAATATATTATTTGTCACCTATTAAGTCGTTTTACGAATGAGTCGAGCATGGCCGATCCGATCCCCGACCTGCGCCAGTGGCGCTATTTCGCGACCGTCGCCGACGAGCGCCATTTCGGCCGCGCGGCCGAGCGGCTGTCGATGACGCAGCCGCCGTTGTCGCAGGCGATCCGCGCGCTCGAGGACGCGCTCGGCGTCGCGCTGTTCGTGCGCACCAAGCGCTCGGTCGCGCTGACGGCGGTCGGCGCGGCGCTGCTGCCGGAGGTGCGCCGGCTGCTCGCGTCGGCCGATGCGCTGCCGCCGATGGCGCGGCGGCTCGCGCGCGGCGAGGCCGGCTCGCTGTCGCTCGCGTTCGTGTCGACCGCCGATTACGGGCTGCTGCCGTCGTTGCTGCGCGCGTTCGGCGCGCGCTATCCGCAGGTGCGGCTGCAGCTCACGGAAGCGACGAGCGACGTGCAGATCGACGAACTCGTCGCCGGGCGCATCGACGCCGGGCTTATCATTCCGCCCGTGCCGCCGCGCCACGCGGCCGGGCTGTCGTACCTGCCCGTCGTGCGCGAGCCGCTGGTGGTCGCGATGCCGGCCGGGGCGTCCGACGCGCCCGAGGACGAGCCCGTGCAGCTCGCCGACGTCGCCGCGTTTCCGCTCGTGATCTTTCCGCGCCGTTTGGCGCCCGGCTTTTATGACATCATTACGGGCTGCTACGGCGCGGCGGGGGAAACTCCGCGCATCGGCCAGGAGGCGATCCAGATGCAGACGATCGTCAGCCTCGTGTCGGCCGGCATGGGCGTCGCACTGGTGCCGCAATCGCTGCGTAACCTGCGGCGCACCGGCGTGGTCTACCGGCCGCTCGCCGGTCACGCGCCGGTCGTCGAGACGGGCCTCGTGTGGCGCACCGGCGACGTGAGCCCCGTGCTCGCCGGCTTCATCGACGTCGTGCGCGCGCAGGGTCCGGCCGCGTGACGTGAACGATGGCGCGCGGGCGCCGTCCAACGCGCGGTCCTGCACGTGTGCGACGGCCGTACCGTATTCGAAAACTTCTTCGCTAACCCATGATCATTCACCCGAATTTCGACCCCGTTGCGATCCATCTCGGGCCGCTGGCCGTGCGCTGGTACGGCCTCATGTATCTCGTCGGCTTCATCGCGGCGATCGTCGTCGGCCGGATCCGCCTGAAGCTGCCGTATGTCGCCGCGCAGGGCTGGACCGCGAAGGACATCGACGACATGATGTTCTACGGCGTGCTCGGCACCGTGCTCGGCGGCCGGCTCGGCTACGTGCTGTTCTACAAGGCCGATTTCTACTTCTCGCATCCGCTCGACGTGTTCAAGGTGTGGGAAGGCGGCATGTCGTTTCACGGCGGCTTCCTCGGCGTGACGCTCGCGATGATGCTGTTCGCGTGGCAGCGCAAGCGGCACTGGCTGCAGGTCACCGATTTCGTCGCGCCGATGGTGCCGTTGGGGCTGGCAGCGGGGCGGCTCGGCAATTTCATCAACGGCGAGCTGTGGGGCCGCGTGACCGATCCGACGGCGCCGTGGGCGATGCTGTTCCCGGGGGCGATGCGCGACGACGCGGCATGGCTGCCGAAACATCCGGCACTCGTCGAGAAGTGGCATCTCGCCGACGTGTTCATGCAATACCAGATGCTGCCGCGCCATCCTTCGCAGCTCTATGAAATCGCGCTCGAGGGCATCGCGCTGTTCTTCGTGCTGTTCCTGTTCGCGCGCAAGCCGCGGCCGATGGGCGCGATATCCGCGCTGTTCCTGATCGGTTATGGCCTCGCACGTTTCACGGTCGAGTTCGCGCGCGAGCCCGACGACTTCCTCGGCCTGCTCGCGCTCGGCCTGTCGATGGGGCAGTGGCTGTCGCTGCCGATGATCCTCGCGGGTATCGCGATGATGGTCTGGGCGTATCGCCGTCGCGCGGCGAACGCGAATGCGGCTGCTTGAAGTGGCTGCGTGAGGTCGCTGCATGACGCGGTATCGATGTACGCGCGATCGGCGTGCGCATCGGTTACCCGGATGCACATGAAAAACGCCGGCCCTCGGGCCGGCGTTTTCGTTTCCGACAACGGCGCGATGCGCGTTACTGCGTTACTTCATCTGCACGGAGCCGTTGACGGTGACCGACACGGTGGCCTTGCCGCCTTCGACCGCGATCGGCGCACTCATCTTCGCGCTGTCCATCGGCGCCGCGGCCATCGCCATCATGCGCGGGTACGGCTGCACGTTGCGGCCGCTGCCGACGTTCACGTCGCGGATCGTGTAGCTGTTGTAGCCGAACGCCTTCGCGGCTTCGTCCGCGCGGGCGCGGAACGACTTGATCGCTTCGGTCGTGAGCTTCTGCTCGGCCGTGCGCTGCGCTTCCGGCGACAGCGAGAACTCGACGTTCGCAACCTGCATCAGGTTCGACAACTGGCCTGCCAGCTTCGACGCCGCGGCGAAATCGCGCGATTCGAGCGCGACCTCGGTGCGGCCGCGCCATGCGGAGATCTTGCCGTCGCGATCGGTGCTCGGATACACGGAGAACGCGCCCGTGTGCGCGGTGACGCCCGACACGCCCTTCGCCTGCGACAGCGCCGCATCCGCGCGCTGGTTCAGCTGCGCGGTGAGGCTGCCCGGGTCCTTGGCCTGCTGCTCGTAGAACAGCGTGATGTGGATGATGTCCTGCGGCACGTCGGCGCTGGCCTGCGACGAAAGCGACAGCACGCCGGCCGGCTCGGGAAAGTGCGGGTTCGCCGTCTGGGCGTGCGCGGCGGGCGACGCGAGCGTCAGCGCGACGGGAACGGCGGCGGCGAGAGCGAGCGACAGCGCGAGTGCGGATTTCTTGGTCATTGTTGGACTCCTTGTGCGAGGGCGCGCACGCGGATCACGCGTGCGCGACGCGGGCGTACCGCGCGACGAAAAAAACGACGGCCGGCCGATCGGCCGACAGCGGTTGCTTAGGCTGCGCGAAAGCGCCGCGAGTTCCGTTGCGGCAGTGCGTACTGAACAGATTTGACCTTTTGGCCGGTGCCTACTTCATCAACTTTTCGGTGATGAACCGCCATTCCGCGCGCGTGACGGGCGTGATCGACAGCCGGTTGCCGCGGGCGAGCACGCGCATGTCGGCGAGCTCGTCGTGCTCGCGCAGCGCGGCGAGCGGCACGAGCGGCGACTTCTTCACGAAGCGCACGTCGACGAGCAGCCAGCGTGGCGCTTCCTGCGTCGATTTCGGGTCGTAATAGGGGCTTTTCGGATCGAACTGTGTGGGATCGGGGTAGGGCGTGGACGATACTTCGGCGAGGCCCGCGATGCCCGGCTCGGGGCAGCTCGAGTGATAGAACAGCACGCCGTCGCCGATCTTCATCGTGTCGCGCATGAAATTACGCGCTTGATAATTGCGCACGCCGGTCCACGGCAGCGAGCGCTGCGGTGCGTTGGCGAGATCGTCGATGCTTGCTTCGTCCGGTTCGGACTTCATCAGCCAATATTGCATGGATCGTAATCGACGCAGAAGGGGCATGAGGGTCTGTTTGCATGCGGAACGCGCACCCCAAACGAAAAATACAATTCACGGGAATGCCCGAAATCGCCCGCATGGCGGCGTCGCTCGTCACTTGTTTGGCTCGGCCAAACGGCGCTCCTCACTTCTTGCCCTGCGAGCGATTTCGGGCATTCGCATGCGCGTTCCGCATGCAAACAGCCCCTCAAAAAGGAAACGGCATCGGGAGTTCCCGATGCCGTTGGATAGGCCCCCGCCTTGGCCGCTAGGCCGGCATCCTGAACCTGAGGTTCAGAATTGGTCGCAGTTAGCAGCACTTCGGGTACATCAGACAGAGTGACGCGCGCGCCCGTGCTACAAATTTCCGCAACCGTGCACATGGCATTGGTTCAAGGAATATATGACCTTGGCGAACCAGGCAGGGAAGCTGACTGAACTGTGTTTCGATGCGCCAATTTGACCACCGTTGACCGTCGAGATCAAGCGGAATCGACGCATCGTTTCAAACGTTACTGCGTCTCGTGCTGTGCGAGCACCGCGCCGAGCTGTTCGTTCATCTGATGCATTGTACGACGGATTTCTTCCGCCGGAAATGCTTCGCCGTGCCGCACGCTCGTTTGCAGCCGCAGCAATTCCGATGCAAGCGACAGCGCCGCCATCACCGCGATGCGATCGGTGCCGCGCACCGAGCTGTTCGAGCGGATTTTCGACATTTCGGCATCGACGCGCGCGACCGCTTCGAGCAGCGCCGCTTCGGTCTCGGCCGAACAGGCGAGCCGATAGGGCTGACCGAGAATCGAGACTTCGATCTGCTTGGTGCTCATGCATGTTCTCCGTGGCTGGCCGCGTCATCGCCATCCGTGCGCGCCTGCGCATCGAGCAGGTCGAGCTGGTTGTCGGCTTGCTCCGCGCTCTTCGAGCGCGGCAGCTTTTCGAGAATCGCGTTCAGTTTCACCTGGGCGTCGTCGATCTTCGCCGACAGCGTGTCGCGCTCTGCCGCGAGCGCATTGCGTTCGTCGCGCAGCTGCGCGAGTTCCGCGCGGACCGTATCCGCTTCCGCGCGCAATTGCGCGACCTGCTCCTCGAGCGCGAGCCGTTCCGAGTGATAGCGCTTGTTCAGCGAAATCAGACGGCCAATATTTTGAGACAGGGTTTCGAGTTCGTTGAGCATTTGCTGCGTCCTCTAAAGACCCAGCATTTTAGCGCGGAATACCGCGCAATCCGACATCTGTAACGTTTCCAGTCGTAACACCCCTGCTTCTTGCCGCGAATAGGCATGTCCGACGCCGGTCCGGACGCTTCCTTGACGCTCGCGCGACCGGCTCCTAAACTGGCGCCGCCTCGGTGCTCGCGCGCAGGATGCGCGGTTAAACGGGAAGCAGGGGGCGGGCTCCGCGAGCGCGCCAACCTGCGCTGCCCCCGCAACGGTAAGCGGCCGCGTCGCGTGACGCAGGCCGGCTCGGGCGCGTTTCGCGTGCAGGTCGCACGCAGGCGCGGGCCACTGCGCGTCATCGCGCGGGAAGGCGAGCCGGACCGCCGCCAGCCCGGATACCGGCCGAGACGGGGAGCCCGCAAGGGCTCCATGACGCGCGGCCTGCGGGGAAGCGGGGCGCGCAATGCTTCACGGAACGTTCTTCGATGCCGACCCCAATCGTTCGCCACGCGCCCCTGTCGCGCCCGGCCGGCCACCGCAAGCGGATGCACCGCGCGTCGGGCGCGCGGCCGTGCGCCGCATGAGCGCCGCGCGCGCCACCGTCATCTGGGCCGCGCTGGCCGCCGTGGTCGCGCTGCTGTTCGTCGCGTCGCTGTCGATCGGCAGCGTGCCGATGTCGCCGTGGCAGGCGCTTGCGTCGCTCGTGCCGCACGGCGGCGATACCTTGTTTGCCGATATCGTCCGGACGCTGCGCCTGCCGCGCGCGCTCGCGGGTTTCGCGTGCGGCGCGCTGCTCGCGCTGGCCGGCGCGTTGTTGCAGGTGCTGCTGCGCAATCCGCTCGCGGAGCCGTACGTGCTGGGCGTGTCCGGCGGCGCGGCCGGCTTCGCGCTCGTCGCGATGATCGCGGGCGGCGCGTGGTGGCTCGTCGACGCATCCGCATTCGCCGGTTCGCTCGTCTCGGTCGCGCTCGTGCTCGGTCTCGCGAGGCGGGAGCTGTGGCGCGGCGAATCGCGCGACGCATCGCCGCGGCTGCTGCTCACGGGCGTCGTGATCGCGGCGGGATGGGGCGCGCTCGTCACGCTGTTGCTGTCGCTCGCGCCCGATGCACGGCTGCGCGGCATCATCTTCTGGCTGACCGGCGACCTGAACGGCGCGACGGCGCCGTGGTTCGCGTGGGGCGCGCTGTTGCTGAGCGCATGCGCCGCGCTGCCGGCCGCGCCGCAACTGAACGTGCTGCTGCGCGGCGACGCGACCGCGCAGGCGCTCGGCGTGCCGGTCGCGCGGCTGCGCGTGCGGATCTATCTCGTCGCGTCGCTGGCCGCCGCGGCCGCGGTCACGACGGCCGGTACGATCGGCTTCGTCGGCCTCGTCGTGCCGCACGCGTTGCGGCTCGCGTTCGGCAACGACCAGCGGATGCTGCTGCCGGCCGCGATGCTCGCGGGCGGTGGCGGCGTGATGGCGGCCGACCTGCTCGCGCGCACCGCGATCGCGCCCGCACAATTGCCGGTGGGCGTGATGACCGCGTTGATCGGCGTGCCCGTGTTCCTGTGGATGTTGCTGAGGAGGCCGATGCGATGACAGGCACCGCAGCACCGCACGCCGCTGCCGGCGACATGCGCTACATGGCCGTCGACCTGACGCTGAAGGCCGGCGCGCGCACGCTGCTCGACCGCTTCACGCACGCGTTCCGCCCCGGCGAGATCTGGTGCGTCGCCGGGCCGAACGGCGCGGGCAAGACGACGCTGCTCGCCACGCTCGCGGGACTGCAGCCGCCCGCCGGCGGACACGTCGAGATCGACGGTCGGCCGCTTGCCGCATGGCGTCCCGAGCAACTCGCGCAGCGCCGCGCGCTGATGCCGCAGCAACTGCACGATGCGTTCAGCGCGACCGTGTTCGACACGGTGCTGCTCAACCGCTTTCCATATCTCGGCGGCTGGGGTTGGGAGCGCGACGGCGACCGCGCGGCCGCGCGCGAGGCGCTCGCGACATTCGACCTGAACCCGCTCGCGTCGCGCGACGTGATGTCGCTGTCGGGCGGCGAGCGGCAGCGGGTCGCGCTGGCCGCGACGCTGTGCCAGGATGCGCCGCTGATGTTGCTGGACGAACCGCTCGCGCATCTCGACCTGCATCACCAGATCGACTGCCTGACCGCGCTGGCCGCCTGGCTCGCGGCGGGCCCGCGCACGGTGATGTTTTCGTGTCACGACCTGAATCTCGCGCGGCGTTTCGCGACGCATGCGCTGTTGCTCGACGGCCGCGGGCATGCGTGGGCCGGCCGCGTGCATGATGTGCTGACGCCCGAGCGCGCGAGCGACGCGTTCGGCTATCCGCTCGTGCTGATCCGCGAGAACGGCCGCGATGCGCTGTTGCCGGCGTGGCCCGCGCGACAATGATCTTTCCCGTTCCGAATTTTCCGATGCGCGGCGCATGCCGCGCCCACCATACGGCCCCTCGATGACCACTTCGACCCAATTCCCGCCCGCGATCGCGCCGCTAGACGACGCGCTGCGCACGCGCCTGCAGCATGTGATCGACCACAAGACCAAGCCGCCCGGCAGCCTCGGCCAGCTCGAGGCGCTCGCGCTGCAGATCGGCCTGATCCAGCGCACCGAGCGGCCGGTCGTGCAGCGTCCGGTGACGATCGTGTTCGCGGGCGACCACGGGATCGCGGCCGAGGGCGTCAGCCCTTATCCGCAGGCGGTGACCGCGCAGATGGTCGCGAACTTCCTCGCCGGCGGCGCGGCGATCAACGCGTTCTCGGGCGTCGCGCAGAGCACGCTCGAGATCGTCGATGCGGGCGTCGCGTCGCCGCTGCCGCTGTCGGACCGGCTGGTGTCGGTTCCGGTCGCGCGCGGCACGCGCAACTTCGCGGCGGAACCCGCGATGACGCGTGAAGAAGCGATGACGGCGCTGGCCGCGGGCGCGGCGCGCGTGCGCCTGCACGCGTCGCTCGGCACGAACGTGATCGGCTTCGGCGAGATGGGGATCGCGAATACGTCGTCGGCCGCGTGCCTGATGAGCCGCCTGCTCGACGTGCCGATCGACGCCTGCGTCGGCCGCGGCACGGGCCTTGACGATCAGGGCCTCGCGCACAAGCGTGCGGTGCTCGGTCGCGCGCTCGTCAAGCACTCGCATGCGATCGCGCCGCTCGACGTGCTCGCGACGTTCGGCGGCTTCGAGATCGCGATGATGACCGGCGCGTACCTCGCGGCCGCGAGCGAGCGGATGACGATCCTCGTCGACGGCTTCATCGCGACCGCCGCGCTGCTCGTCGCCGAGCGCATCGCGCCCGGCGTGCGCGACTACTGCGTGTTCTCGCATACGTCGCACGAGGCCGGCCACCGGCGCATGCTCGAGCATTTCGGCGCGAAGCCGCTGCTCGCGCTCGACCTGCGGCTCGGCGAAGGCACGGGCGCCGCGCTCGCGCTGCCGCTGGTGCGCGCGGCGGCCGCGTTCCTCAGCGAGATGGCGAGCTTCGAATCCGCCGGCGTCGACGATCGTGACGCCTGAGCGCGTGCGCGGCATGCGCGCCGA
This sequence comes from Burkholderia sola, assembly GCF_905400185.1. Taxonomy (NCBI): domain Bacteria; kingdom Pseudomonadati; phylum Pseudomonadota; class Betaproteobacteria; order Burkholderiales; family Burkholderiaceae; genus Burkholderia; species Burkholderia sola. The sequence continues at coordinate 2,761,178 of NZ_FR989675.1, read as the reverse complement.
GCTGCGCTACTTCTTCGTCGCGCTCGGCTATTTCACGCGCGTACCCGTGCCGCGCTCGATCGGCTACGCGGCCGGCGATCTCGACCAGGCCGCGCGCTATTTCCCGCTCGTCGGCGCGTGCGTCGGCGCGTGGGGCGCGCTCGTCTATCTCGTCGCGCTGCGCGTGCTGCCGCCATCGATCGCGGTCGGGCTGTCGATGGCCGCGACGCTGCTCGCGACCGGCGCGTTCCACGAAGACGGCCTCGCCGACAGTTGCGATGCGTTCGGCGGCGGTTACACGCGCGACGACGTGCTGCGCATCATGCACGATTCGCGGATCGGCACGTTCGGCGCCGTTGCGCTCGTGATCGCACTCGGCCTGAAATGGCAGGCGCTGGCGTCGATGCTGCCGCTGCGCGCCGCATGGACGATGATCGCCGCGCACGCGGCGAGCCGCGCGATGGCCGTGAGCTTGCTGATGACGCTCGACTACGTGCGGCCCGAAGGCAAGGCGAAGCCGGTCGCGCAACGAATGGACGCACGTGCGGCGTGCGTCGCGGCGGTGTTCGGACTGCCGTGGCTGTTCTGGCCGGACTGGCGCATGGGCGTTGCCGCCTGCGTGGCGCTCGTGCTCGTGCGCGCGTGGGCGGCCCGCTATTTCGTGAAGCGGATCGGCGGTTATACGGGCGACTGTCTCGGCTTCGCGCAGCAACTGGGCGAACTGGCGATCTATCTGGTGGTGCTCGGATGGACGTCGTCCTGATCCGTCATCCGGCCGTCGGCATCGAGCCGGGCGTCTGCTATGGGCGCAGCGACGTGCCGCTCGCCGAATCGGCCGATGGCGGCGCGCAGGCCGTGCGCATGCATCTGGCGGAACTAAGTGCGCCGTCGCCCGAACAGGTGCGGACGAGCCCGCTGACGCGCTGCGCGTCGGTTGCCGAACGGCTCGCGCGGGCATTCGACGTACCGCTGCTGGGCGATGACGACTGGCAGGAAATGGATTTCGGCGCGTGGGAAATGCAGCGCTGGGACGATATCGATCGCGCGGCGCTCGATGCGTGGGCGGCCGACCTGATGCATGCGTGCGCGCACGGCGGAGAAAGCGTCGCGCGATTCGTCGCGCGGGTGGCGCGGCAGGCCGATGCGGTTGCGGCGTTCGACGGACCGCAATGGGTCGTCACGCATGCGGGCGTGATCCGCGCATTCGCGTCGCATGTGTTGCGCGTGCCGCTCGACACGTTGCTGTCGCGGCCGGTGCCGACGGGCGGGGCGGTGTGGCTGCGCAGGGAGGGCGCCGCGCGAACGTGGGAAGTCGTGCACTGGGATGCATAGGCGCACTTGCGTCTGCATGTGAACTGCGCTGCGCACGGAGCGATCTGTTTCGAGCACCGCACGCATCCGGCACCGGTGCACGATGCACCGCAACCCGCCGGAAATCAGCGCGCCGGCCGCCGCGCACGCGCGGCCTCCAGATCCTCGCACAGCGCGGCCGCACCCTGCGCGATCCGCGGCGCCGGCCGCGTCAGCAGATCGCCGTCGATTGCGAACAGGTTGTTGCGCGCCACGGCCGTCAGCGCGGGCCACGCGCGCCAGCGCGCGAGGCTCGGCAGCGGTTCGTTCGAGCGGGTCGCGCCGGCACTCGTCGTCACGATCGCTTCCGGATTCGCCGCGAGCACCGCCTCGTCGGTCACGGTCGGCGCAAGCGGCTTGAGCGACGCGAACACGTTGCGGCCGCCGCAAAGTTCGAATACTTCGTTGATCAGGTGCGTGCCGTTGAGCGTCGTCAGCGGGCGGTCCCACACCTGGAAGAACATCGCGACGGGCGGGCGTGCCGCGTAGCGTGCGCGCAGTGTCGCGATGTCCCGCGTAAAGGCGGCCGCGGCGGCATCGGCGGCCGGTTGCGTGCCGAGCAGCGTGCCGAGCCGGCGCAACGACGACGACACGTCGTCGAGATGCTTCGGTTCGCTGAAGAACAGCGGGATGTGCAGCGCGCGCAGCGCGTCGGTCTGCCGCTCGGCGTTGCCGTGCCGCCAGACGACGATCAGGTCGGGCTTCAGCGCGGCGATGCGTTCGAGATCGAGCGCCTTGTTGTCGCCGACGCGCGGCACCGCTTGCGCGGCGGCCGGATAGTCGCTGTACGTGACGGTGCCGACGAGCTTCGCACCGCCGCCGGCCGCGTAGACGAGCTCGGTCGCGTGCGGCGCGAGGCTGATCACGCGCTGCGCGGGCGCGGGCAGCGTGACCGTATTGCCGGCGTCGTCGCGGGTCGTGACGTTGGCGTGGACGAGCGGCGCGTGAGCGAGCGCGACCAGCAGCGCGGCTGGCGTCAGCCGACGGAACACGCGTGAACTCATGCGGAGGCCCGCTGCAGCAGCGGTGCGCAATGTGCGAGCGCATCGCCGAGGCGCCGCCATTCGGCTTCGCTGCCCGGCAGGCCGATGCGCACGCTCGACGGCGTCGGGAAGTACCGCGTCCAGATCCCGCGCGCCGCGAGCGCCGCATGCAGCGCCGCGGCGCGCGGATCGTCGGTCCAGCTGAACAGCGGCGTCGCGCGCACCGCGAAGCCGTGCGCGCGCAGCAACGCGGCCAGTCGTTCGCCGTCGGCCCCGAGCCGCTCGCGCGCGGCGGCCTGCCATGCGCGGTCGGCGAATGCCGCGGCGACCGCATGGCGTGCGGGGCCGCTGACGGTCCACGCGCCGAGCACGTCGCGCAGCGCGGCGATCAGCAAGGGATTCGCGAGCACGAAGCCCGCGCGGATCCCGGCCAGCCCGAAGAACTTGCCGACCGAGCGCAGCACGACGAGCCCTGGACGATCGACCTGCGGCGCGAGCGATGGCGTCGCGCCCGTATCGGCGAACGCTTCGTCGACGATCAACGCGCCGCCGCGTGCCGCCAGTTGCGCGTGCCAGCCGAGCAAGCGCGCGGTCGGCACGAATTCGGCGGTCGGATTATTCGGATTCCCGACGATGACGTGGCGCAGCGTCGCGGGCAGCGTATCCGCGCGGATGTCGAGCGCGACGACGCGATGGCCGTGGCGCGCGAACGCGGGCGCGTATTCGCCGTACGCGAGCGCCGCGACGCCTGCGTCGCCGGCCGACAGCAACGCCGGCAACGCGCGGATCGCGGCCTGGCTGCCGGCAACCGGTAGCACGTGCGCGGCGTCGGGCGCGTGGTAGTACCGCGCGGCGCAGGCCGCGAGGCCGTCGCCGTCGTCGGGCAGCCGGCGCCACGCGTCGGCCGGCACGGGCGGAACCGGGTAGCCGACCGGATTGATGCCGGTCGACAGGTCGAGCCACGCGTCGTACGGAATGCCGTGGCGGCGGGCGGCTTCGTGCAGGTTGCCGCCGTGCGCGATGGATGAATCAGACATGATGGGAGGCCATGACGAGTGCGCCGCTCGCGACCAGCAGCGCGAGCCACAGCGCGAGCGTGCGCGTGACGAGCGACAGCGCGGCGACGATGTGAAGGGCGGTGGCCGTGGCGCCGGTGCCGAGCGCCGGCCGATCCTCGATCTCGCCGTGATAGACGGCCGGGCCGCCGAGCTGCACGTTCAGGCTGCCGGCGCCCGCGGCCATCACGGGGCCCGCGTTCGGGCTGTCCCAGTGGCGCGCCTGCGTGCGCCAGCAGCGCCACGCGGCGGCCGTGTCGCCGAGCAGCGCGTAGCTCGCGGCGGTGAGGCGCGCGGGAATCCAGTTCAGCGCATCGTCGAGGCGCGCGGCGGCCCAGCCGAAGGTCAGGAAGCGCGGCGTGCGGTAGCCCCACATCGCGTCGAGCGTGTTCGCGAGCCGGAACAGCAACGCGCCGGGGCCGCCCGCGACGACGAACCAGAAGAGCGCGCCGAAGATCGCGTCGTTGCCGTTTTCGAGCGCCGATTCGACGGCCGCGCGCGACAGCGCACCTTCGTCCGCGTTGCTCGTGTCCCGCGACACGATGCGCGCGGTCAGCGTGCGCGCCGCGTCGAGGTCGTGCCGCAGCAGCGCGGCGGCGATCGGCGCGACGTGGTCGGCGAGGCTCTTCGCGCCGAGCGCGAACCACAGCAGCGCGACGTGCAGCGCCGCCGCGAACGGCCAGGGCAGCACGGCGACGAGCCATGCCGCGACGGCCACCGGCGGCACGACCGCCGCGAGCCACGCGGCGACGCCGACTACGCGGCCGCGCCGGCCCGTGTTCAGCGCGGCTTCGATGCGCGCGGCGACGCGGCCGAACGCGACGAGCGGATGCCAGCCGGCCGGCTCGCCGATGGCGCGGTCGACGATCGCGGCCGCGACCGCCAGCATCGCGACGACGGGCAGCGACAGCATCAGCATGACGGCGCGCCCGCCTTGAGGTCGAGCGGCAGCCCGGCAACCAGCAGCGTGACGCGCGTCGCGAGCGCGGCGACGCGCTGGTTCAGGCGGCCGAGCTCGTCGACGTAGCGGCGCGTGACCGACCCGAGCGGCACGACGCCGAGCCCGATCTCGTTGCTGACGACGATCACCTTCGCGTGCGCGCCGCGCAGCGCGTGCTCGAGCCGCTCGACCTGGGCCGCGTACTGCGCGTCGTCGAGCGGTGCGCCGTCGGCGGGGCACAGCAGGTTCGTGAGCCACAGCGTCAGGCAGTCGACGAGCAGGCACGCGTGCGGATCGTCGAGCCGCGCGAGCGTGCCGGCGAGATCGACGCTCGCGTCGGCGAACCCCCAGTCGGCCGGCCGGCGCGCGCGGTGATGCGCGATGCGCTGCGCGAATTCGGGATCGGCGGCGGTCGCGGTCGCGATGTAGGTGACGGGGCGGCCGCTATCGGCGGCGAGCCGCTCGGCATGCGCGCTCTTGCCCGAGCGCGCGCCGCCGAGGACGAAGGTGAGGTCGTGCGGAATCATCGCGTGATTGTAACGGCGCGGGCGACCCGGCGCGGGCGATAATGCCGCCTTTGCTTCGCGACACCTTTCACACGATGAATGCACCCGAGCCGCGGCCGCGCGGCACGCTGATGATCCAGGGCACGACGTCCGACGCGGGCAAGAGCACGCTCGTCGCGGGCCTGTGCCGCCTCGCGCGACGCGGCGGCGTGCGCGTCGCGCCGTTCAAGCCGCAGAACATGGCGCTCAACAGCGCGGTGACGGTCGACGGCGGCGAGATCGGCCGCGCGCAGGCGTTGCAGGCGCTGGCCGCCGGCGTCGCGCCGCATACGGATTTCAATCCGGTGCTGCTGAAGCCGACGAGCGACCGCGGCGCGCAGGTGATCATTCACGGCAAGGCGCGCATGAACCTCGACGCGCGGGCGTATCACGACTACAAGCCGGTCGCGTTCGATGCGGTGCTCGAGTCGTATGCGCGCCTGCGCGCCGGTTACGACACGGTGATCGTCGAAGGCGCCGGCAGCCCGGCCGAGATCAACCTGCGCGACGGCGACATCGCGAACATGGGCTTTGCCGAGCGCGTCGACTGCCCGGTCGTGCTCGTCGCCGACATCGATCGCGGCGGCGTGTTCGCGCATCTGGTCGGCACGCTCGCCTGCCTGTCGGACAGCGAGCGCGCGCGCGTGCGCGGCTTCGTGATCAACCGTTTCCGCGGCGACCTCAAGCTGCTCGAACCGGGGCTCGACTGGCTGCGCGCGCAGACGGGCAAGCCGGTGTTCGGCGTGCTGCCGTATCTGCACGGGCTGCTGCTCGACGCCGAGGACATGCTGCCCGCGCAGGCGCGCAGTGCCGCCGCCCGCGGCGATGCCGGCGTGTTGCGCGTCGTCGTGCCCGCGCTGCCGCGCATCAGCAACCACACCGATTTCGATCCGCTGCGCGCGCATCCGCAGGTCGAATTCACGTACTGGAAGAGCGGCCCCGTGCCCGACGCCGACCTGCTGATCCTGCCCGGTTCGAAGAGCGTGCAGCGCGATCTCGCGTGGCTGCGCGATGCGGGCTGGGACGCGCTGATCCGGCGCCATCTCCGCTACGGCGGCAAGGTGATCGGCATCTGCGGCGGCATGCAGATGCTCGGCGGCACGCTCGACGATCCGCTCGGCCTCGAAGGCGCGCCCGGCAGCGTGCCGGGGCTCGGGCTGCTCGAGTTCGACACGACGCTGCAGCCCGACAAGACGCTGAAGAACGTGACCGGTCGACTCGCGCTGCCGGGCGCGGCGGCCGTGCGCGGCTACGAGATTCACATGGGCGACACGCGCGGGCCGGCGCTCGCGACGCCCGCGCTGACGCTGGCCGCCGATGCCGCGCAGGACGGCATGCGTCCCGACGGCGCGAGATCGGCCGACGGCCAGATCCTCGCGACCTACGTGCACGGGCTGTTCGACGCGCCCGACGCCTGCGCGGCGCTGCTCGCGTGGGCGGGGCTCGACGGCGCGGCCCGCATCGACTACCCGGCGCTGCGCGAGGCGTCGCTCGAGCGGCTGGCCGACACGTTCGCCGAGCACCTCGACCTCGACGCGCTGTACGCCGAGTTTCGTTGAAACCGCGCCGGTCGACTCTCGCTTTTTCCGCGCGATCGCGTACAACAGAGGAGGGCGGAGGTCCGCCCGAAGGAGGGCGACGATGAGGGCTCGATGGTGGTGGAGCGTCCTGCTCGCGGCGCTGCTGGGCGCGTCCGCGGCCGCGCATGCCTGCGATTCGTATGCGCCGGGCGGCGGCCAGTCCGGCGGTGACGCCACGCAAGGCAAGAGCGGTTACTGAGCAGGAAGGACGCAGGGCATGATCGGTCATGCCCTTTTTTTTGCGTCGATTCATTCCTGAATGGATGTAATTTAAGCGGGCTGGTGCGTTTATCGGCCGAATGGATTCGAATAGAGTGCGATCCATTCCATCCACTCACCAAGGAATCCGTCATGAACGCCAACCGCCTGAACGATTTCGCCGCGACGCTGCTGCGCGTCGCCCTCGGCGTGCTGTACCTCGCGCACGTCGCACAGAAAATATTCGTCTTCACGCTGCCGGGCACCGCGCAGTTTTTCACGTCGATCGGCCTGCCGGGCTGGCTCGCGTACCTGACCACGTTCGTCGAACTGGCGGGCGGCCTCGCGCTGCTCGCGGGGTTCCGCGTGCGCATCGCCGCGCTGGTGCTGCTGCCGTTCATGCTCGGCGCGGTCGCCGCGCATCTGCCGAACGGCTGGGGCTTCTCGTCGCCGCACGGCGGCTGGGAATATCCGGCGTTCTGGGCCGTCACGCTGGCCGTGCAGGCCCTGCTGGGCGGCGGCGCGTTCGCGCTCGGCGCGCGGGAGGCCGCGGTCCAGCGCGCGTGACGTGAAGGAAAGCAGACGAAAGGGGCACAGGTTCGGTGCGACCGGTTCCGGTGACCCCCCGTTTGCCGATATCATCGCTCCCTGTATCCGCAATCGAGCGGCGCCTGCCATGCGGCCGGCGCCGCGCGGCTTTTTCGGGGGAATTCATGACGGTCATCGTGGTGGCGAATCCGAAGGGCGGCGTGGGCAAGAGCACGCTGTCCACCAATCTAGCCGGCTATTTCGCGGCGCAGGGCGCATGGGTCGCGCTGGCCGACCTGGACCGGCAGCAGTCCGCGCATGCGTGGCTCGACCTGCGGCCGGCCGGCTTGCCGGCGATCGAGGCGTGGGCGCTCGATCCGGAGGCGCCGTCGAAGCCGCCGCGCGGCCTCGAATACGCGGTGATCGATACGCCGGCCGGCCTGCACGGCACGCGGCTCAACGTCGCGCTGCAACTGGCCGACAAGGTGATCGTGCCGCTGCAGCCGTCGATGTTCGATATTCTCGCGACCCAGCAGTTTCTGGAACGCCTTGCCGGCGAGAAGGCCGTGCGCAAGGGCAGCGTCGAGGTCGGGATCGTCGGGATGCGGGTCGACGCGCGCACGCGCTCGTCCGACCAGCTGCACCGGTTCGTCGAAGGGCTCGGCCTGCCGGTGCTCGGCTACGTGCGCGACACGCAGAACTACGTGCAGATCGCCGCGCACGGCCTGACGCTGTGGGATGTCGCGAAAAGCCGCGTCGAGAAGGATCTCGAACAGTGGCGGCCGATCGTCGAATGGGCCGAGCGCCGCGCGCCGAAGGCCGAGAAGGCCGTCAAGGCCGCGTCCTGAACGCCCGGCCGTCCGGCCGGCGCGACATCCAATGAGAAGGGCCGGATCCCGTCGCGTACGGTGTCCGGCCCTTCGGTCGCAGGCGGCATCGCTGCACCGCATGCCGCGGCATGCGGGCGTGCCCCGCTCAGGTCACGTCCAGTTCTGCGTCGGCACGTGATCGCGGTGGCCCTTGATCTTGTTGCCTTCGTCGATGAACACGAGCTTCGGCTTCCAGCCGGCCTGCAGTTCCGCTTCGTCAACCATCGCGAATGCCGCGATGATCACGAGGTCGCCGAGCTGCGCGCGGCGTGCGGCCGAGCCGTTCAGCGAGATCATCCCGCTGCCGCGCTCGCCCTTGATCGCGTAGGTCGAGAAGCGCTCGCCGTTGTTGATGTTCCAGATGTCGATCCGTTCGTTTTCGATGAGGCCCGCCGCTTCGAGCAGGTCTTCGTCGATCGCGCACGAACCTTCGTAGTGCAGTTCGCAGTGCGTGACCGCCGCACGGTGGATCTTCGATTTGAGCATGTGGCGCTGCATGGTGTCTCCGTGATGCGTCGTGAGAGGCGCGGCGGGCCGCGCGTCAGATTTCCAGGTTGTCGATGAGGCGCGTCGCGCCGAGCTTCGCGGCCGCGAGCACGACGAGCGGTTCGCCGGCTTCGAGTTCGGCTGCGCTCGGGGCGATCAGGTTCGCGCGGCGGCGGATCGCGATGTAGTCGGGCACCCAGCCGCGTTCGGCCAGGTGCGCGTGCGCATGCTGCTCGAGCTTGCCGAGATCGCGTTCGCCGCCGAGCACGCTGTCGCGCACGCGCTGCAGCGTTTTCGCCAGTTCGGGCGCTTCGTTGCGCTCGTCGGTCGTCAGGTAGCGGTTGCGCGACGACAGCGCGAGGCCGTCGTCGTCGCGCACGGTTTCGGCGGCGATGATGTCGACCGGCAGCGCGAGCTGCTGGCACATCCGGCGCACGATCATCAACTGCTGGTAGTCCTTCTTGCCGAACACGGCGACGCGCGGCTGCACGCAGGACATCAGCTTCGTGACGACCGTGCACACGCCGGCGAAGAAGCCGGGCCGGAACTCGCCCTCGAGGATCCCGCCGAGATCGTCCGGCGGCAGCACGCGGTATTCCTGCGGCTCAGGGTACATGTCGCGCTCGGTCGGCGCGAACAGCACGTACACGTTTTCCTGCTGCAGCTTCTCGATATCGTCCTGGAGCGTGCGCGGGTACTTGTCGAAATCCTCGTTCGGGCCGAATTGCAGCCGGTTGACGAAGATGCTCGCCACGACCGGGTCGCCGTGCTGGCGCGCGAGGCGCATCAGCGACAGGTGCCCTTCGTGCAGGTTGCCCATCGTCGGCACGAACGCCGTGCGGTTCTGTCCGCGCAGCTGGTCGCGCAGTTCCTGGATCGAGCTGATGACTTTCATGATCGGGTAGCGGGTTCCTCGCGCAGGCGCGCGTTGACGCCGCGGCAGCGGCATCGGGGTCGAAGCGGAGAACGCCGGCGCGCGGGCGGCGCATCGGGTGTCGGCGGATTGTAGAGGATTTGGCCGCGCGACGCATCGATAAAAGAACGATCGTTCACTTTATAGTGGGACGTGCCGGATACCCGCCGGACGGCCATTCGCCGCGGCGAAGCGTCGAGCGTCGGGATACACCGGGGAACGGGGAGCGGCGGGGCGGCCCTTACGCGGGCAGGTAAGCGAGACGCACGTAGATCGGCGCGAACGGTTCGGCCTGCGTGATCTCGAGCAGCGATTCGCGCGCGAGTTCGAGCATCGCGATGAAGTTCACGACGACGACCGGCACGCCGCGCGACGTGTCGAACAGCTCGGCGAATTCCATGAAGCGCGCGTTCTGCAGCCGGCGCAGGATCAGGCTCATGTGTTCGCGCACCGACAGCTCCTCGCGGGAGATCTTGTGGTGCTGGACGAGCTTCGCGCGCTTGAGCACGTCGGCCCACGCGGCGCGCAGGTCGTCCGAATTCACGTCGGGAAAGCGCGGCGTGACGCTCTGCTCGATGTAGACCTCGGCGCGCAGGAAATCGCGGCCAAGCTGCGGCAACTGGTCGAGCCGCTGCGCGGCGAGCTTCATCTGCTCGTACTCGAGCAGCCGGCGCACGAGTTCGGCGCGCGGATCCTCGGCTTCCTCGCCGGTGTCGGCCTTCTTGACCGGCAGCAGCATCCGCGACTTGATCTCGATCAGCATCGCGGCCATCAGCAGGTACTCGGCCGCGAGCTCGAGGTTCGACGTGCGGATCTGGTCGACGTAGCCCAGATATTGCGCGGTGACCTGCGCCATCGGGATGTCGAGCACGTTGAAGTTCTGCTTGCGGATCAGGTACAGCAGCAGGTCGAGCGGGCCTTCGAACGTCTCGAGGAACACCTCGAGCGCGTCGGGCGGGATGTACAGATCCTGCGGCAGCTTGAACAGCGGCTCGCCGTACAGGCGAGCGAACGCCGCGACACCGTCGACCGTGTCGGGCGTCGAATCGGCGCCCGCGGGCGCGGCGATCGCGTCGTCCTGCCGGGCGGCGCTGGCCTCGTCGGCGGCGCTCACGTCGTCAGAAGTTCTGGTAGTAGACGTACGACGTTTGCTTCACGCGCGATTCCTGCTGCTCGGCGCGCTCTTCGAGATCGATCGGCTGCTTGTCCCACAGCAGGGAACGGCCCTTGCGTTGCTCTTCCTCGAGCGTCGGCTTCTGCTGCTTGAGCTGGTTCAGGAACTGCGTGACGTCGGACTGGTACGGCATGGCTGGATCTTCCGTTTCGGGCGGCGCACGATGCGCCGGATTCTCGATGGCGGGATTTTACCGCATCGCGGGGAACAGCCGGCGCCAATCGAGCGTCGAATCCGCGGGCCGGCGCTGGCGGGCGTCGTGCGGTGGCCCTGCCGCGGCCTTGGCACTCTTTCACAATCGTTTGGCCGTGACGTCGGCGCCCTGTGGTCAAATACAGGGTTTTCCACGAAACCGTAACACACCAGGACGGCGAGGTCATATTTGGCGGGGCAGTCGAACCAGCAAGCACACACGGCGCATCACGCGGGCCGGCGCGCGGCACGCGATCGCGCCGACGCCGCGGCCCGCGTCGCGCGGGCGGCCCTCGCGGGTTGCCTGGCCGCGTGCTTCGCGCTGCCGGCCCACGCGAAGTACGACGTCGACATCGACGCGCCGCGCTCGATCCGCAAGCTCCTGAAGACGCATCTCGACATCGCCCGCTTCGCGAAGCGCGACGACATCAGCGACGACCAGTTCGACTTCCTCGTGACCGCCACGCCGCAGCAGGTGCGCGACCTGGCCGCGACGGCCGGCTATTTCTCGCCGGTCGTGCGCACCGACGTGCGCACCCGCGACGGCAAGCGCGACGTGCGCATCGCGGTCGATCCGGGCAAGCAGACCGTCGTGTCGACGGTCGACCTGACGTTCAAGGGGCCGGTGGAAACCGAGGATCCGAAGCAGGAGACCGCGACGCGGTTCGCGTTCTCGATGAAGCCGGGCGACCCGTTCACGCAGTCCGACTGGGACGACGCGAAGGGTGCGGCGCTCCGGCAACTGCAGTCGCGCCGCTATCTCGGCGCGAAGATCGCGTCGTCCGAGGCGCGCATCGATCCGCGCACGCAGCGCGCGACGCTCGCGGTCGCGTTCGACAGCGGTCCGACGTTCACGATCGGCAAGGTCGACGTCGACGGCGTGCGCCGTTATCCGGAAAGGATCGTCACGAACGTCAATCCGCTGTCGGAAGGCGAGATCTACGACGTGCGGCGGATCACCGAACTGCAGCGGCAGCTGCAGAACACGCCGTACTACGCGAGCGTCGCGATCGACGTCGGCGACGATACGTCGAAACCCGATCGCACGCCCGTGCACGTGAAGGTCAGCGAGTTTCCGTACAACAACATCCGCGGCGGCGTCGGCTTCGCGACCGACACCGGGCCGCACGTGCAGGGTTCCTATACGTATCTCGACACGTTCGGCGCCGCGTGGCCGCTGACCGTGTCGGGCCGGGTCGACCAGATCCAGCAGTACGGGCAGGTCCAGCTGTCGATGCCGCCGGGCGAGAAGGGCTGGACCAACAGCGTGCTCGCGTCGTACACGAACACCAACGTGTCGGACACGCGCATCTACAGCGCGCGGGTCGGCGTGCAGCGCACGCGCACCGGCCAGTTCATCGATTATGCGTATTCGCTGATGTACTACCAGGACCGGCTCGACCAGAACGGCGCGGGGCCGACCACGAGCCGCGCGCTGGTGCCGCAGTGGGCGTGGACCCGCCGCAACGTCGACGATCCGCTGTTTCCGCGCTCGGGCAACCTGATTCACGCGGAGGCCGGCTTCGCGGTCAAGCACGTGCTGGCCGACGAAACCTTCATCCGCGGCTACGCGCGCGGGCAGCAGTATTTGCCGATCGGCAAGCGCGACCTGTTCGTGTTCCGCGCGGAGCTCGGCGGCGTGTTCACGAGCGGCAGTTCGACCGGCGTGCCGGCGTCGCTGCTGTTCCGCGCCGGCGGCTCGAATTCGGTGCGCGGTTACGGCTACCAGAGCATCGGCAACAGCGTCGACGGCTCCGTCTTGCCGACCAAGTACCTGATGACGGGGACGGCCGAATACCAGCACTGGTTCAACCGCGACTGGGGCGCCGCGACGTTCTTCGACATCGGCACCGCGACCGATGCGTGGGGCGAGCGCGTGTTCTACCCGGGCGTGGGCGTCGGTGCGCGCTGGCGCAGCCCGGTCGGCCCGATCAACGTCGACGTCGCGTACGGGTTGCGCAACCACAGCGTGCGCCCGTACCTGACGCTCGGCATCGCTTTCTGAACCTGCCGCCCTATTGACGACGACCGCACGACGAACCGCATGACGAAGGACCCGAACGACACGCCGCCGCCTCACGATCCGGATTCGCCCGACGGCGCGCCCGGCACGCCGCCGCGCGTGCCGCGCCGCGGCCGCGCGTGGCGGGTCGTCGCGTGGACGCTCGCGACGGTCGTGCTGCTCGTCGTGCTGGTGGCGGGGCTCGTGCTGGGCGCGGTGACGACCGAGCGCGGCACGCGGCTCGCGTGGCAGGTAGCCAGCAAGGTGCTGGGCACGCGGCTCGCGGGCACGCTCGAAGGCGGCTCGCTCGCGACCGGCGTGCGCTTGCGCGGGTTCGCATGGACCAGCCCCGACGGCACCGGCACCGAGGTCCGCATCGACCGGCTCGACGGCCGCTGGGCACTGACGCGCGCGCCGTGGCGGCTGTCTGTCGCCTATCTGCGCGCCGGCACGATCGACGTGCGGATCGTGCCGGGGCCGTCGACGCCGAGTACGACGCCGCAGAATCTGAGCCTGCCGCTGCAGGTGCGGATCGACGACCTGCGCGTCGCTCGCCTCGCCATTCACGAAGGCACGTCGACGACGCAGCTCGACCATCTCGCGCTGAACGGCCGCAGCGACGGCCGCCACCATGAACTCGTGCTCGACGGCGTCGATACGCCGTACGGCGCGCTGACCGCGCGCGCGAAGCTCGACGGCGTGAAGCCGTTCGCGCTGACGGGCGACGCCACCTACGTGGGCAAACTCGCCGATGAACCGGTCAACGCGAGCGCGAACGTGTCGGGGTCGCTCGAAGCGCTCGTCGCCGACGTCTCCGCGAGCGGGATGAAGCTGAACGGGCGCGCGCACGTCGAGGCCGCGCCGTTCGGCACGGTGCCGCTCACGCGTGCGTCGCTCGCGTTCGACCACGTGAACCCGCAGGCGCTGTCGCCCGGCGCGCCTGCGGCCGATCTCGCGGTGCGCGCGGAACTCGCGCCGGTGAGCGCGCCGGCCGGCGCGGCGCCCGCGAAGGGCTTCGCGGTGACGGGCCCGGTGTCGATCGTCAACGCGAAACCCGGCACGCTCGGCGACCATCTGCTGCCGGTGATCGACGCGCACGCGAGCGTGCATCTCGACGCGCACGCGCAGCGCATCGACGGTCTCGCGCTGAAACTGATCCGCGACGGCAGCATGACCGGCGGCGGCACGCTCGCGGGCGGCAAGGGCCGCTTCGACCTGAAGGTCGCGAACCTCGACCTGAACGCGTTCGTCGCCGAGCTGCGGCCGATGCGCCTCGGCGGCCCGCTCGGCGTCACGCTCGCGGGCGACGTGACGACCGTCGATTTCAACCTGAACGACCCGAAGCTCGCGCTCGGCGCGCGGGCCAAGGTCGCGCTGACGCAGCAGCAGACCGTGCTGACCGATACGCGCGTGACTGCGGGCAAGGGCCGCATCGACCTGACGGGCGTGTTCCGCCACGACGCGCATTCGACCTATGACGCGAAGGCGACACTGACCGCGTTCGATCCGCTGCTGCTCGCCGCGATGAGCGCGCCGAAGGCGGGCGGCAAGGCGCCTGCGAAAGCGGCCAAGGCGCCGGCCAAGCGCGGCGAGACGCGCGTGTCCGGCACGCTGACCGCGTCGGGCGCGTTCGCGCCGCAGGTATCGACGAAGGCGACCTTCAAGCTCGCCGACAGCCTGTACGACGGCGTGCCGCTGACCGGCGCCGGCGTCGTGCAGCTCGCCGGCTCACGAATTCTGCCGAGCAACGCGAACCTGTCGATCGCCGGCAACCACGTCGACCTGCGCGGCAGCTTCGGCGCACCCGGCGACCGGCTGCGCTTCGTCGTCGACGCGCCGCAGCTCGACCGGCTCGGCTTCGGCGTCGAAGGGCTCGTGCAGGCGCAGGGCGACCTGACCGGCAGCTTCGCGCATCCGAACGTGACGGCCACCTACAAGGCCGAGCACGTCGTCGTCGGTTCGAACCGGATCGGCACCGCCCAGGGCCGCGCGGACATCCGCGACGGCGCGCACGGCGCGCTCGTGTTCACGGCCGACGCGGCCGACATCGCGCTCGGCTCGTTCAAGCTGAAGTCGTTGCGCGCGAACCTCGACGGCACGCGCGCGAAGCACACGCTCGACGCGTCGGCGCTCGGAATGGCCGGCGGCCGCGTGATCGACCTGACGCTGGCGGCGAACGGCGGCGTGGTCGAGAACCGCGACGGCATGCGCTGGGACGGCACCGTCACGCGGCTCGCGAATCGCGGCACGCCGGCGCTCGCGCTGCAGGCGCCGCTGACGATATCGGCCGGCGCCGGCCGCGTGACGCTCGGCGCGACGCGGCTCACGCTCGAAGGCGCGGCGATCGACCTGAAATCGTTCGTATTCGATCGCGGCCAGATGCGCTCGGCCGGTTCGGTGACCGGCGCATCGGTCGCGCGTTTCCTCGAGGTTCGCCAGGTGCTGACCGGCCAGCGGCCGCCGATGCGCACCGACGTCGTGCTCGATGCCGACTGGGATTTCTCGCTCGGCGCGAACGCGACGGGCTACGTGCAGGTGAAGCGTCGTGGCGGCGACGTGACGATCGAGACCGGGCGCGGCATCGCGTCGCTCGGCCTGACCGACCTGTCCGCCCGCGCGAGCTTCGCGCCCGGCAACCGGCTCAACGTGACCGGGCTCGCGAAGGCGAGCCGGATCGGCACGCTGGACGCGAACGTCACGGTGCCGTTCGCGCTGCGCGACGGCGTGTTCGGCATCGTCGACGACGGTCCGCTGTCGGGCCGCATCGATGCCGACATCCCGGCGCTGAAGACCACCGGCAACCTGTTCGGCCCGAGCTACCTGCTCGGCGGACGCGCGGCGCTGAAGCTGACGGTGTCCGGCACGCCGGTGAAACCGAACTTGTCGGGGACGCTGACGGGCGACGAGCTGTCCGCGACGTTGATCGACCAGGGCGTGCAGTTGAAGGACGGCATCGTGCGCGTGAAGCTGTCGGACAACCTCGTCGAATTCCAGCAGGTCGAGTTTCACGGCGGCGACGGCACGCTGCGCGCGCTCGGCCGCGTGCGCCTCGACGGCGAGGCGCCGGACCTGACCGCGAGCATCGTCGCGGACAAGCTCGAACTGTTCGCGGCGCCGGATCGCAAGCTGTCGCTGTCGGGCAAGGCTACCGTCGCGAACGACGGGCCGCGCGGCGCGCTGGCGATCGACGGCAAGTTCGTCGTCGATCGCGCGCTGTTCGACCTGCCCGAGCAATCGGCGCCGCATCTGTCGGACGACGTCGTGATCGTGCAGCCGGACGGCACGGTGCGCGGCGAGACGCCCACCGGCACCGCGGCCGCGAAGCCGAAGCCGGTCGAGAACAAGCCGGCGCCGTCGCTGGCGCCGCGCGCGAACATCGACGTCGGGCTCGGCAACAACTTCCGCTTCAAGGGCCACGGTGCGGATCTCGGGCTGCGCGGCACGATCACCGTGATGAGCGCGCCGGGCGTGCCGCTGCGCGCGATCGGCAACGTGCGCGTGACCGAGGGCTCGACGTACACGACGTTCGGCCGCAAGCTCGCGGTCGAGAACGGCTTCTTCACGTTCAACGGCCCGGTGGCGAACCCCGGCGTCAACATCCTCGCGATGCGGCGCAACCAGGAGGTCGAGGCCGGCGTGCAGGTGACGGGGACGATCCAGTCGCCGACGGTCAAGCTCGTGTCGGAGCCGAACGTGACGGACAACGAAAAGCTGTCGTGGCTGCTGTTCGGGCACGGCACCGACCAGGGCAACAACGTCGGTCAGCAGGGGGCGATGACGGCGGCGCTCGGGCTGCTCGGCAGCGTGACCGGCAAGCGGGTCGCGCAGACCTTCGGTCTCGACGAGGTGTCGGTCGGCCGCAGCGAAGTCGGACTGACCGATCCGCAGGTCGTGCTGGTGTCGAAGGCGATCAACGAGCGGTTCGTGCTCGGCTTCGAGCAGGGGCTGCAATCGGCGAGCAACGCGTTCAAGGCGACGATCAACCTGACGCGCTTCTGGTCGGTGTCCGCGTACGGTGGCACGTTCCAGGGCGTCGACTTGAACTACACGCGGCGCTTCGACCGGTGGTTCGGGCAGCGGTGACGGAGGGCCGGCGTACCGGACAGCGATAAAAAAGCCCCGCGCGATTCAAACCGTGCGGGGCTTTTTTGCGCCAGCAGCAGCGCGTTTCGCTTACTTCACGCGCATGCCCGGCTTCGCGCCGCTATGCGGCTCGAGGATGTAGAGGCCCGGTTCCGCCTTCTCGTCGGTGGCCGACGCGGCGAGCACCATCCCTTCGGACAGGCCGAACTTCATCTTGCGCGGCGCGAGGTTCGCGACCATCACCGTCAGCTTGCCGACGAGCTGCTCGGGCTGGTACGCGGACTTGATGCCCGAGAACACGTTGCGGGTCTTTTCCTCGCCGACGTCGAGCGTGAGCTGCAGCAGCTTGTCCGAGCCCTCGACGGCCTGGCACGCGACGATCTTCGCGATGCGCAGGTCGATCTTCGCGAAATCGTCGATCGAGATCGGTGCATCGTCGGCGCCGTTCGCGGCGGCCGGCTTCGCGTTCGCCTTCGCGTTGTTTTTCGCATCCTTCGCGGCGTTCGCGCTCGCGGCGGCCGCACCCGTTGCCTCGGCCTGCAGCGAATCGCGGTTCGCGGCGAGCAGCGCTTCGAGCTGCTTCGCGTCGACACGCGTCATCAGGTGCTGGTACGCCTTGATCGGCTGCGCCGACGACAGCGGCTTTGCGGCATCGGCCCACGCGAGCGGCGCGATCCCGAAGAACGCCTCGACCGCTTCGGCGACGCGCGGCAGCACCGGCTTCAGCGCGAGCGACAGCAGGCGGAACGCCTCGAGGCTCACGCTGCAGGTTTCGTGCAGCGCGACCGCGTTGGCTGGATCCTTCGCGAGATCCCACGGTTTCGCGCCGTCGACGTACGCGTTCACTTCGTCAGCGAGCTCCATCGTGTGGCGCAGCGCGCGGCCGTATTCGCGTGCTTCGTAGCTCGCGGCGATTTGCGGAATCGCATCGCGCAGCTTCGCGACGAGCGGATGATTCATCGCGCTGTCCTGCACGCGGCCGTCGAAGCGCTTGATCAGGAAGCCGGCTGCGCGGCTCGCGATGTTCACGTACTTGCCGACGAGATCGCTGTTCACGCGCGCCTGGAAGTCGTCGAGGTTCAGGTCGATGTCTTCCATCGTCGCGTTCAGCTTCGCCGCGAAGTAGTAGCGCAGCCACTCGGGGTTCAGGCCCGTGTCGATGTAGCTCTGCGCGGTGATGAACGTACCGCGCGACTTCGACATCTTCGCGCCGTCGACGGTCAGGAAGCCGTGCGCGAACACGTTGGTCGGCGTGCGATGGCCCGAGAACTCGAGCATCGCGGGCCAGAACAGCGTGTGGAAGTACAGGATGTCCTTGCCGATGAAGTGATACTGCTCGGCCGTCGAGCCCGGGCGGATCCACGCGTCGAAATCGATGCCGTTACGGTCGCACAGGTTCTTGAAGCTCGCGTAGTAGCCGACCGGCGCGTCGAGCCACACGTAGAAATACTTGCCGGGCGCGCCCGGGATCTCGAAGCCGAAGTACGGCGCGTCGCGCGAGATGTCCCAGTCGGCGAGCTTGGCTTCGCCGGCGTCGCCGAGCCATTCGCGCATCTTGTTGGTCGCTTCGGGCTGCGCGAGGCCGCTCACCCATTCGCGCAGGAACGATTCGCAACGCGGGTCGGACAGGCGGAAGAAGTAGTGCTTCGAGGTCTTGCGCACCGGCGTCGCGCCCGACACGACCGAATACGGGTTCAGCAGTTCGGTCGGCAGGTACGTCGAGCCGCACACTTCGCAGCTGTCGCCGTACTGGTCCTTCGCGTGGCACTTCGGGCACTCGCCCTTGATGAAGCGGTCCGGCAGGAACATTTCCTTGACCGGATCGTAGGCCTGCTCGATTTCGCGTTCGGCGATCAGGCCGGCTTCCTGCAGCGCGAGATAGATCTTCTCGCTCAGCACGCGGTTCTCGTCCGAATCGGTCGAGTAGAAGTTGTCGAACGACACGCCGAAGCTGTCGAAGTCGCGCTTGTGCTCGGTCCACACGCGGTCGATCAGCTGCTTCGGCGTCACGCCTTCCTTCTCCGCGCGCAGCATGACCGGCGTGCCGTGCGTATCGTCGGCGCCGATGTAGTAGACCTCATGGCCATGCATTCGCAGCGTCCGCACCCAGATGTCGGTCTGGATGTACTCGACCAGGTGGCCGATGTGGATCTGCCCGTTGGCATAGGGCAGTGCGGACGTAACGAGGATCTGGCGGCTGCCTTGCGGCGCCGCAGCCTGCACGGAGGTGAGGTCGGATGCGGACATAGTGTCTGGAGAAGAACAGCGGGAAAAACGACGGGAAACCGCGATTCTAGCAGGGGCGCGGGCCAGCGCGGCGGGCGGGCGCCGCGGACCGGGCGCCGGAACGGGCAGGGGCGCCCGCGCGGCGTGCCGGGGGGTGTTGTGCTGCAGCGCAACACGAATTCTGCGGGCAAAAAAAACCGGGGCGGATACGGCCCCGGAGCAACAACGACAAGAGGAGAATGGTGACGCGCCGGCAACACCAGCCGCGTACCGTAAATACTGACCACGGCCTGCGACAGAAGTTCGAAAATTTTTTCGATTTGTTACCGGCCCCGCCCAACGCCTTGTCAGGCGGGGCAGTGCGGGCGCGGCGCCCGCACATTTCCTCTCGTGGTCGCGCTTATTGATGCTGTTGCGGCGCGCGCAGGTAGATCTCGACGCGGCGGTTCTGCGCGCGGCCGGCTTCGGTCGCGTTGTCCGCGATCGGGTTCGACGGGCCCATGCCTTGCGCGGACAGACGGCCGCCGTTCACGCCGCGCTGCACGAGCGCGTTCACGACGCTTTGCGCGCGATTCTGCGACAGCGTCTGGTTCAGCTGCGCCGAGCCCGTGCTGTCCGTGTAGCCGACGATCGACGCCGTCACTTGCGGGTTCTGGTTCAGCGTGGTCGCCAGGTCGTTCAGCAGCGGCGTGAACGCCGGCGTGATCGCGTACTGGTTCGTCGCGAACGTGACCGAGCTCGGCACGTTCAGCTTCAGCGAGCCGTCCGGCTGCTCGGTGACCTGCGTGCCCGTCTGCGCTGCCGAAGGCGCGAGCTTGTTCTTGATCGCTTGCCAGTTGTAACCCGTCACGCCGCCGACCAGTGCGCCGACGCCCGCGCCGATCGCCGCGCCCTTGCCGCCACCGGCCAGTGCACCGATGCCCGCGCCCAGCGCCGCACCCGTGCCGGTACCGACGGCCGTGTTGTTACCTTGCTGCGTGGCGCAGCCTGCCAGCAGCGCGCCGGCGAGTGCGAAGACGGACAGGCGAGTCGCGATTTTCATGTTCATCTTGGATTCCTCTCTTGGTTGAACGAGTCGACAACGACGACAAACAACAGTGATGGCTCCCTGCGCGGGCCGTCCGAAAAAGGAAGGCCGGCCGGCGCTCGCGGCAGCCGCCGAGGCGCTCGCATGCCCTGTCCGTCAGCGTGGCTGTTCGGGCAGTGCGACGCGTCAGCCTCTACAATATAGGCGGTGAGTGGCCGATTTGGCCCTATAGCATGCCGCACGCGAAGAGTGCGCCGGGTCGCGCGTTCGCGCAATGGCGTGCAACAGATTCTTTCACTTTTCCCGAATTTCGCCGCGGAATTTGATATTTTTTGACGTTTTGCGCGCGAGAAAAACGTTTTCACGGAGTTTCGATGAGCATTGACCGGGCCCAAGTCGACGCCGCGCTGGCGGCAGTCGTCGACCCCAATACCGGCCGCCCGTACGCGGCGAACAAGGGCGTGCGCAACGTCGCGATCGACGGCGATGTCGTGGCGCTCGACGTGGTGCTCGGTTATCCGGCGCGCAGCCAGCACGACGACGTGCGCGCGCGCGTCGCCGCAGCGCTCCAGGCCGTGCCGGGCGTGCGCGACGCGCGCGTCGCCGTGTCGCAGGAGATCGTCGCGCATACGGTACAGCGCGGCGTGAAGCTGTTGCCGAATGTGAAGAACATCGTCGCGGTCGCGTCGGGCAAGGGCGGGGTCGGGAAGAGCACGACGGCCGTCAATCTCGCGCTCGCGCTCGCCGCGGAAGGCGCGTCGGTCGGCATTCTCGACGCCGACATCTACGGCCCGTCGCTGCCGACGATGCTCGGCATCCACGGCCAGCGCCCCGAGTCGCCGGACAACCAGTCGATGAACCCGCTGGTCGGCCACGGGCTGCAGGCGAACTCGATCGGCTTCCTGATCGAGGAAGACAACCCGATGGTGTGGCGCGGCCCGATGGCCACGTCCGCGCTCGAGCAGCTGCTGCGCCAGACCAACTGGCGCGAGCTCGACTACCTGATCGTCGACATGCCGCCGGGCACGGGCGACATCCAGCTCACGCTCGCGCAGCGCGTGCCCGTCACCGGCGCGGTGATCGTCACGACGCCGCAGGACATCGCGCTGCTGGACGCGAAGAAGGGGCTGAAGATGTTCGAGAAGGTCGGGATCCCGATCCTCGGCATCGTCGAGAACATGAGCATCCACGTCTGCTCGAACTGCGGCCACGAGGAGCACATCTTCGGCGCCGGCGGGGCGGAGCGGATGGCGAAGGATTACGACGTGACCGTGCTCGGCAGCCTGCCGCTCGACATCGCGATCCGCGAGCGCGCCGACAGCGGCACGCCGACGGTCGCGGCCGATCCCGAAGGCGCGCTCGCGCGTCGTTACCGCGACATCGCGCGTGGGGTCGCGCTGGCGATTGCCGAGCGATCGCGCGACATGACGTCGAAGTTCCCGTCGATCGTTGTTCAAAATACGTAAAACCCTTGCGGGGCGGGGCCTCACGCTGTTTGCTGCGCCGCGAGGCGCGGTATCATGGCGACTTTTCCCGGGTCCCTTTACCCGCCCGGCGCGGCCGTCGTCTCGAACGGTCGCCAGCCGGCATGAGGATCGAATGAAACAACGACATCACGGCGTGCGCGCCGGCCGCGCGCGGCGCGCGCTGCTGGCCGCCGCCGCGCTGGGCCTGCTGGCCGGCTGTACCTCCTTTTCCTCGTCGCACGAAAAACGGGCCGACGCGCAACTGCAGCCGACGGTCGGCTCGCAGGCGCGTGGCGCGGTGACGTTCGTCGAGCGCCCGGACGGCGTGCAGGTCACCTACAACCTGGTCGGCCTGCCGCCGAACAGCGATCACGCGCTGCAGGTGCACGAACGCGGCGACTGCAACGCGGGCGACGGCTCGAGCGCCGGCCAGGTGTTCGCGCCGGCCGCCGACCGGTTGCGCGCGGGCGCGCGCGTCGCCGGCGATCTCGGCAACATCCACGCGGATGCGAACGGCGTCGCGGCCGGCTTCATCGTCGCGCCCGATCTGGCCCTCGATGGCGTGCGCTCGGCGATGAACCGCGCGGCGCTGGTGCACCGCGACGCGAGCGACCCCGCGTTTTCGCAGCATGGCGCGGGGCCTGCGCTGGCTTGCGGCGTGATCCGTTGACGGCCGCCGCGTGCGTGGGCCGATGATCGCGTAAAATGTCCGCCTTTCCCGGCCGCCGCCTCGCGCGAGCGGCCCTCCCTGATTGTCACGCAGCGTTTCCAGGCGCCCAGATATGAGCATCAAGTCCGACAAATGGATTCGGCGCATGGCCGAAGAGCACAAGATGATCGAGCCGTTCGTGCCCGATCAGGTCCGCGCGTCCGAGGACGGCCGCCGGATCGTCAGCTACGGCACGTCGAGCTACGGCTACGACATCCGCTGCGCGGACGAATTCAAGATCTTCACGAACATCAACTCGACGATCGTCGATCCGAAGAACTTCGACGAGGGTTCGTTTGTCGATTTCAAGGGCGACGTGTGCATCATCCCGCCGAATTCGTTCGCGCTGGCCCGCACCGTCGAATATTTCCGCATCCCGCGCACCGTGCTGACCGTCTGCCTCGGCAAGTCGACCTATGCGCGCTGCGGGATCATCGTCAACGTGACGCCGTTCGAACCCGAATGGGAAGGCTACGTCACGCTGGAATTCTCGAACACCACGCCGTTGCCCGCGAAGATCTACGCGAACGAAGGCGTCGCGCAGGTGCTCTTCTTCGAAAGCGACGAGGTGTGCGACGTGTCGTACGCCGATCGCGGCGGCAAGTATCAGGGGCAGCGCGGTGTCACGCTGCCGAAAACCTGATCTGGTTGCATAACGTCTCACCAGTTTCCGGGTGACCGCTGCGCGTGACGCGCCGCGGTCGTTCTTTTTGGAGAATCGCCCATGAAGTTTCGTTTCCCCGTCGTCATCATCGACGAAGATTTCCGCTCCGAGAACATCTCGGGCTCCGGCATCCGGGCGTTGGCCGAAGCGATCGAGAAGGAGGGCGTCGAAGTCCTCGGCCTCACGAGCTACGGCGATCTGACGTCGTTCGCGCAGCAATCGAGCCGCGCGTCGTGCTTCATCCTGTCGATCGACGACGACGAACTCATGCTCGGCGAAACCGGCCCGGACGGCGAGCTGCCGGAGCTCGCGACCGCGATCATCGAGCTGCGCGCGTTCGTCACCGAAGTGCGCCGCCGCAACGCGGACATCCCGATCTTCCTGTACGGCGAGACGCGCACGTCGCGCCATCTGCCGAACGACATCCTGCGCGAACTGCACGGCTTCATCCACATGTTCGAGGACACGCCGGAGTTCGTCGCGCGCCACATCATCCGCGAGGCGAAGGTCTATCTCGATTCGCTCGCGCCGCCGTTCTTCAAGGAACTGGTGAAGTACGCGGACGAAGGCTCGTACTCGTGGCACTGCCCCGGGCACTCGGGCGGCGTCGCGTTCCTGAAGAACCCGCTCGGCCAGATGTTCCACCAGTTCTTCGGCGAGAACATGCTGCGCGCGGACGTCTGCAACGCGGTGGACGAACTCGGTCAGCTGCTCGACCACACCGGCCCGGTCGCGGCGTCCGAGCGCAACGCGGCGCGCATCTTCAGCGCCGATCACCTGTTCTTCGTGACCAACGGCACGTCGACGTCGAACAAGATCGTCTGGCACGCGACGGTCGCACCGGGCGACATCGTGCTGGTCGACCGCAACTGCCACAAGTCGATCCTGCACGCGATCACGATGACGGGCGCGATCCCCGTGTTCCTCACGCCGACGCGCAACCATTTCGGCATCATCGGGCCGATCCCGCGCGACGAATTCAAGCCGGAGAACATCCGCCGGAAGATCGAGGCGAACCCGTTCGCGCGCGAGGCGCTGCGCCAGAACCCGGACATGAAGCCGCGGATCCTGACGATCACGCAGAGCACGTACGACGGCGTCGTCTACAACGTCGAGATGATCAAGGACCTGCTCGGCGACCTGCTCGACACGCTGCACTTCGACGAAGCGTGGCTGCCGCACGCGACGTTCCACGATTTCTACCGCGACATGCACGCGATCGGCGACGGCCGTCCGCGCACCGGCGCGCTCGTGTTCGCGACGCACTCGACGCACAAGCTGCTCGCGGGCATTTCGCAGGCGTCGCAGATCGTCGTGCAGGATTCGGAGAACCGCACCTTCGACAAGCACCGCTTCAACGAGGCGTACCTGATGCACACGTCGACGAGCCCGCAGTACGCGATCATCGCGTCGTGCGACGTCGCGGCCGCGATGATGGAGCCGCCGGGCGGCACCGCGCTCGTCGAGGAATCGATCGCCGAGGCGATCGACTTCCGCCGCGCGATGCGCAAGGTCGACGCCGAATACGGCGACGACTGGTTCTTCAGCGTGTGGGGGCCGGACAACCTGTCCGAGGAAGGTATCGGGTCGCGCGAAGACTGGATGCTGAAGCCGAACGACCACTGGCACGGCTTCGGCCCGCTCGCGGAAGGCTTCAACATGCTCGACCCGATCAAGGCGACGATCATCACGCCGGGGCTCGACGTCGACGGCGAGTTCGGCGAGACCGGCATTCCGGCCGCGATCGTCACGAAGTACCTGGCCGAGCACGGGATCATCGTCGAGAAGACCGGCCTGTACTCGTTCTTCATCATGTTCACGATCGGCATCACGAAGGGTCGCTGGAACTCGATGGTGACCGAGCTGCAGCAGTTCAAGGACGACTACGACAACAACCAGCCGCTGTGGCGCGTGCTGCCGGAATTCGTCGCGCAGCATCCGCGCTACGAGCGCGTCGGCCTGCGCGACCTGTGCACGCAAATCCACGACGTGTACCGCGCGAACGACATCGCCCGCCTGACGACGGAGATGTACCTGTCGGACATGGAACCGGCGATGAAGCCGTCGGACGCGTTCGCGAAGCTCGCGCACCGCAAGATCGACCGCGTGCCGCTCGACGAGCTCGAAGGCCGCGTGACGAGCATCCTGCTCACGCCGTACCCGCCGGGCATTCCGCTGCTGATCCCGGGCGAGCGCTTCAACAAGACGATCGTGAACTACCTGCGGTTCGCGCGCGACTTCAACGAACGCTTCCCGGGCTTCCACACCGACATCCACGGCCTCGTCGCGGAAGAGGTGAACGGCCGCGTCGAGTACTTCGTCGACTGCGTGCGCGACTGATGGCGGCGCACGGACGAATCCGGACGATGCGCGCGGCGCTGGCCGCGCTCGTCGTCTGGGCGGCAGGATTGGCGGCGCTCGCGGGCGCGAGTGTCGCCCATGCGGAAGTCGCGGCGGCCGACCCGATCGACGTCGCGATGCGGCAATGCCTCGCGCGGCGCGATCGGTCGTCGCCGGCCGGGCAGATCCAGTGCATGGGCGAAGCGCAGCAGCAGTGGCAGGCCGTGATGGACGGCGCGTACCAGCGCCTGTTGAAGGATGCGCCGGCCGACGCGAAGCGCGGCTGGCAGGACAGCCAGCGCCGCTGGCTCACGTGGCGCAAGGACGAAGTGCTGCTGCTGAAGGCCGTGTACGACACGACGCGCGGCACCGCGTATGCGATGTCGAGCGCCGACCTGCAGTTGCAGCCGGTGCGCGATCGCGCGCTGGCGCTGCGCGGCGCGGCCGATCGCTATGCGCCGCCGCCCGCCGCCGTGCCGGTCGCGGCGACGAGCGGTGCGCAGGGCGGTGCCGGTGGGGTCGCGCCGGCCGGCGCCAAGCCGGCGAATGCGCCGCGCGATCCGGCGATCCGCCGCGTGCGGCCGTGCGCGCAGGACGCCGCATGCGAACACGCGTTATTCGACTTGAACCGCTATTACCAGAAGCTGCACCGCAAGATGCCCGCGCATTCGGCCGCGACGCTCGTGCGCGCGCAGCGCGCGTGGGTGGCGTTCCGCGATGCGACGGCGCCGCTCGTCGGCGAGGACGGACGCGTCGACCTGATCGGCGCGCGCATCGCGACGATGAAGCGGCTGTCGGAGACGGCCGGCAATCGGTAAAGGCGCGCCGCTTTTGACTGCGGCGACATGATGAAACGGGCACCCTCGGGTGCCCGTTTTGCGTTGGAGCGGTGTATCGCCTACGCGGGCTGCGACATGCCCTGCAGCCCGAACCACGACGGCACGAGCGCGACCGCGTCGTCGAGCGACGCGAGCACGTGCAGGCTCAGCGCGACGATGTCGGGCGTCGGCGCTTTCAGGTCGGGCACGGTGACGACCGCGGCGCCGGCGCCGGCGGCCGACTGCGCGCCGAAGTCGCTGTCCTCGAACGCGACGCACGCGTGCGCCGGCACGCCGAGACGCTCGGCCGCGAGCCGGTAGACGGCCGGGTCGGGCTTGCCGCGCGCGACTTCGTCGCCGCCCGCGATCGCGCGGAAGAACGGCAGCACGCCGACCGCGTCGAGCCGCGCACGGATCACGTCGCGCGCGGACGACGACGCGACCGCGCACGGAATGCCGGCCTGCGCGAGCGTTTCGAGCAGCGCGAGCGCGCCCGACTTCAGCGGAAACTTCGGATGGGGTTCGGGTGCGGCGAGTTGCTCGCGCACGCGGATGCGCACCGCGTCGAACGTGTCGGCGTCGCCGATCAGCCGCGCGAGGATCACCTGGCCTTCGGCGAACGAGCGGCCGACGATCTGCAGGTAATCGATCTCGGTCAGCACGACGCCGTGCGCGTTCGACACGTCGATCCACGTGTTCATGATGGTCCGCTCGGAATCGACGAGCAGGCCGTCCATGTCGAAGAGCGCGGCGGAGAAGGTCATCGTGGGCGTCCGTGAAGCGGTGAAGCGGGGAAGCGACGGGCGGCGCAACGGCCGCCCGAATGAAAAACGGACGCCGAAGGCGTCCGTCCGGGACGGCGGGTCGTTACTTGCCGATCGCGGCGCGGGCAGCCTTGACGGCCGCGCGCACCTGGTCGGGCGCGGTGCCGCCCGGATGGTTGCGGCTCGCGACCGACCCTTCGAGCGTCAGGTAGCCGAACACGTCGTCGCCGATCAGGTGCGCAACGTTCGGCAGCTCCTGCTTCATTTCGTCGAGCGTCAGGTCGGCGAGGTCGATCCCGCGGTCGTCGCAGATCTTCACCGCGTGCGCGACGGCTTCGTGCGCGTCGCGGAACGGCAGGCCGCGCTTGACCAGGTAGTCGGCGAGGTCGGTGGCCGTCGAGAAGCCCTGCAGCGCGGCCGCGCGCATCGCGTCCGGCTTCACGGTGATGCCGGCGACCATCTCGGCGAAGATCCGCAGCGTGTCGGCGACGGTGTCGACCGTGTCGAACAGCGGTTCCTTGTCTTCCTGGTTGTCCTTGTTGTACGCGAGCGGCTGGCCCTTCATCAGCGTGAGCAGCGCCATCAGATGGCCGTTCACGCGGCCGGTCTTGCCGCGCGCGAGTTCGGGCACGTCCGGGTTCTTCTTCTGCGGCATGATCGAGCTGCCGGTGCAGAAGCGGTCGGCGATGTCGATGAAGCCGACGCGCGGGCTCATCCACAGCACGAGTTCTTCGGAGAAGCGCGACACGTGCGTCATCACGAGCGCCGACGCCGCGGTGAATTCGATCGCGAAGTCGCGATCGGACACCGCGTCGAGCGAGTTCGCGCAGATGCCGTCGAAGCCGAGCGTTTTCGCCACTGCATGACGGTCGATCGGGTAGCTGGTGCCCGCGAGCGCGGCCGCGCCGAGCGGCAGGCGGTTCACGCGGGTGCGGCAGTCGCGCATGCGTTCCGCGTCGCGCGAGAACATCTCGACGTACGCGAGCAGGTGGTGGCCGAACGTGACCGGCTGCGCGACCTGCAGGTGCGTGAAGCCCGGCATGATCGTGTCGGCGTTCTGTTCCGCGAGGTCGATCAGCGCGCCGCGCAGGTCGTTCAGCAGGCCGCCGATGCGGTCGATCTCGCCGCGCAGCCACAGGCGGATGTCGGTCGCGACCTGGTCGTTGCGCGAGCGGCCCGTGTGCAGGCGCTTGCCGGCATCGCCGATCAGCGCGGTCAGGCGCGCCTCGATGTTCAGGTGGACGTCTTCCAGGTCGAGCTGCCATTCGAATTCGCCACGCTCGATCTCGCCTTTGATCTGCGCCATCCCGCGTTCGATCGCGGCCAGGTCGTCGGCGCTGATGATCTTCTGCGCGGCGAGCATGTTCGCGTGCGCGAGCGAGCCGGCGATGTCGACGAGCGCGAGGCGCTTGTCGAAAAACACCGACGACGTGTAGCGCTTGACCAGCTCCGACATCGGTTCCGAGAAGCGGGCCGACCAGGCCTCGCCCTTTTTGTGCAGTTGGGACGTCATGGCGATTCTTCGAAGGGGAGTTGGGCGGCCGTGGGCCGCCGAGGGAATCCCGCGATTCTAACATTCGCGAAGCGGGCGGCCGGCGCGCGCTACCGCGGGCCGCAGGTCAGCGGGCCGATGCGCGGCAGCGTGCCGTCGTCCGGCCGCCGGTACGCGAATTCGACGGTGCAGTCGCGGCCGCTGCCGGAGATCTCCAGGTGGTTGGTCTCGACGAGGCCGTCGACGAAGGTCAGGCCGTCGTAGCCGACGATCGTGCGCTGGCCGCTTTCGACGTGGCGGACCGCGAGTCCCGGCGGAAGCGGCGTGCCGTCCGGCGCGTGCAGCGCGATCGACGCGGCGCTGTAGCGCGTGATGGCGAAGTGCGCGAGCACGCCGGAGCGGGCCTGCGGCACGACGTCGAGCGTCGTGTCGGCGATCCGCGCGTCGGCCGGCAGCGCGCTGCCGTCGATCGCGACGCGATTGTTCTGGTACGCATTCAGGTCGGGCACCAGCAGGTAGCCGGCCCGGTCCGTCGCGCCGATCGGCCGGTTCTGGTGCAGCACGGGCACGCGCCCCGTGTCGGTCGAGACGAGCGCGAAGCCGTCGTCGACGCGGCGCGCCGTCATCACCCGGCCGTCCATCAGCACGAACGCGCCCGTGATGTCGGCCGCCGCGTTGCCGCGCCCGTCGAACGATTGCGCGAGCAGCGTGAGCTGGCCGGCGCGGCCGAGATACTGCAGCTGGCCCTGCCCGTAGCGCGTGCCCGCGTTGGCGCCGGCCTGCACGTTCCAGCCGAAGCCGCCGCCGTAGTCGGGCGGCCGCGATGCGTTGAGCGTGTAGGTCGATTCGCCGTTCTGCCGCCCGGCGTTCGCGGAGACGGACGTGTTGCCGCCGAGCCCGATGCTCAGGCTCACGAAGAAGCCGCGCGCGTCGCGTTGCCGGAAGTCCTGGAAGCCGCTGAACGTGATCGAGGTCAGGCCGCCGAGGTTGACGAGGTAAGCGAGCGAGCCGATCCGCGACGCGGCGACGCCCGGATACTTGAGGGCCAGATAGCTGAACGACAGCGTTTGCGCGCGCAGGAACGGGAACGACACCGTCACGCGATCGGTGGCGCGCGAGACCGGCACGCCTTCGCGGCTGCCCAGGTCGACGTAGTCGCCGAATGCGCGCAGCGTCTGTGCGTCGATCGAGAAGCGCGACGTCACGTACTGGTAGCCGATGCCGGCCTGCACGCCGGTCCTGCCCGGCGCGCTGAGCGC
This sequence comes from Burkholderia sola, assembly GCF_905400185.1. Classification (NCBI taxonomy): domain Bacteria; kingdom Pseudomonadati; phylum Pseudomonadota; class Betaproteobacteria; order Burkholderiales; family Burkholderiaceae; genus Burkholderia; species Burkholderia sola. Next base: position 2,731,536 of record NZ_FR989675.1, on the reverse strand, counting down.
CAGGGACGCGTTCGCCACGCCCCGCTCGCCGAGGCGCGCGAGCACGCCGGCGCCGGCGTTGTAGACGCCGGCCGTCGCTTCCCCGTGCGCTTCGACGGTCAGCCGCTCGCTGATCCCGTAGCGCAGCGAGGCGCTCGCCGCCGGCGTGCGCGCGTAGTCGAACGAATCGGTGCCGTACGCGCGGCGCAGGAAACCGGCTTCGACCGAATAGCTGGCGAGGCCGGGCGCGAGCAGGCGCGTATCGACGTACAGCGGAATCGACGTCGCGATCGCGCGGCCGAGCGCGTCGCGCGTGACGACCGTCGCGTTGCCCGCGCCGGTGATGCCCGGCACGCTGTTGATCACGAACGGCCCGCTCGGCACGTTGCCGCTGAACTGGCGCACGTTGTTCACGTACAGGTCGACCGACGTCGGCACGACCGCGCTGCCGGACAGTGCAGGCACCGGAAACGTGACGAGGTCGGGGCGCAGGCCGAAATTGCTGCGCCACTGCACGCCGCCCAGGCGCAGCGAGCGCGTCCAGGACAGCGACGACGAAATCGTGTCGCCGACCTGGGTCGTCGTGAGCGTGCCGGGATGCGAGCGGGTCCAGGACGTGTCGTAGCGTACGTAGCGCCGGCGATCGTCGTACAGGTACGCGATGCCGGTGCTGCTGAGTACGCCGGCCGGATCGAAATAGCGCGCCTCGCTCCAGACCGCGAGCGGTGCGCGCGCGACGGTTTGCGCGTACGCATCGTAGTTCAGCACGAAGCCGCGGCCGGACGTGGCCGGCGGCGCGGCGGCGAGCGCGCGCGTATCGAACGTGTGCGGAATCCGCAGTGCATCGGGCACGCGCAGGTCGAGCGTCTGCCGGCCGGCGTCGTAGTCGTAGTGCAGCCCCGCGAGCGTATCGAGCGCGACGAGCGTGTTCGACGGCGCGTTCGCGGGGCCGCCGGTCGCGATGCCCAGGTCGTTCAGGTCGGTGGACGCCGCATACAGCCGCCCGTCGATCTGCCGGAACCGGGCAATCCGGTGCGTCGGTTCGCCATTGAGCGACACGTCGAGATACAGCCCGTCGGCTTGCGCCGCGGCTTCGGACGCGGCGGCGGGCGGCACCGGCGCCGGCTGCGCGCATACGGCGAGCGCGCGCAGCGCCAGTATCAGCGCCAGCGCGAGCGGCGCGGCGGTGGGCCGGCCGGGCCCGGCGTGTCGTACGGGGCAGTCGGGCCGGAGGGTCTTGCTCGGCGTCGGCACGGGCACCGTCGTGCGATCCTGCTCGGGTGGCTCAGGGCGCCGTCAGCCGGGCTTCGACCGGCTGCGCGTTGACGGTCGCCTGGATCTTGACGAACGGCGTGCCGGCGTCGAGCTTGAGCGGCCAGCGTCGCGTACTGCCCGCGAGCGCATAACCGAGCAGCCCGCGCGTGACCTCGTGGACACCGCCTCGCGCATCGACCAGCCGGACCGCGGAAATCTGCGCCCGCCGTCCGCCGCGATTGTCGACCGTGAGCCGCATGCCGGTCCCGTCGGGTTCGACGCGCCAGTCGAGGCGCGGGGACGCTGGCGCGGCATCGGGCTCGACGAATACGGGCACGGAATAGCGCAGCCGGATCGTCACGCCGTTGTCGACCGGCGTGCCCGGTGCGGGCAGTTCGTCGATCAGCACGCGATAGCTCTCCTCGGCGGCCGGCGTGCCGCGGCTCGTGCGTACGAGCCGGATCAACTGCTCGGCGTTCGCGTCGATCTGCAGCAGCGGCGGCGACGCGGCGAGCGCGTCGGTCGGCGTCATCACGTCGGTGCCGTTTTCCTGCGTCCAGCGATAGGTGCGGACCTGGCCGTAGATCGGCCGTCCGCCCGGGTTGCTGAGCGTCATGCTCGCGGCGGCCGCCGATGGCGGCAGCTCGATCGTCACGGGCGTGATCTGCAGCGTGGCGGCATGCGAGACCGCCGCCGCCCATCCGACGTACAGCGCGGCCAACGCGCGCGGGAACAATCGCACGGCCCGTTAGAAATAGACGGTGGCGGTGACCGAGGCCTGGTAGGTGTCGGGCTTCGGCGTCGCCTGCGCGGGCACCTGGCCGTACACGTTCAGCACCTGCGCGGAACCGGTGCCGGTGCCGCCCACCGTGTCGGTGCCTTGCGTATTGCCCCAGATCGTCGAGTGGCCCGAGTCCTGATAGAGCTGGTAGCCGACCGTCGTGCCGGTATTGCCGGTCGTGGTGCCGCCCATCAGCCGGCTGGCGACGGTCGAGCCGCTCACCGTGCCGGCGTCGAGCCCGACGTTGTAGGGCGTCGAGTTCGTGCAGGTGACGGAGACCGTCGTCTGCTGGTTGAGCGTCGACGCGAGCACGCCGGTCGTGCCGAATGCAAGCGGGTTCGCGGCGATCGTGCAGTTCGCCTGAATCGTGAGCGTGACGTTGAATTGTGCGGTGGCCGTGCCGTTCGAATAGACTGCGGCAACGGTGACGGGCTGCAGCACCGGCGCGAACGCGAACGTGGCTGCGAGCATGACTGAAAAAACACGACGTCGGGAATCTATCATTATGATTGTCTCCTGCCGTTCAAGGGGTCGCCCGGCCGCGGAGTGCCTGCCGCGTGGTCTGTTGCCGGTCGCCGTTACCGCTCTGTCGTTGGAGGAAGACTACTCCACCGCTTCGGTCGCGCGCAATGGAGAAAACGCCGACCTGGCGGGCATTGTCCGGGGGGGGCGGACGGATTCCATCGGCCTATTGATATGGATCAAGTAACAGTGCGAACGATCGATGCGCGGACCGATACGATGACGGCGCGACCCGGTCCGCGAACCCGATCGGGCGGACGGTTTTTTTCGGGGAGATGCATGGCGGATGACGGCTTCGACGTGGCGCGCCGCTGGATGCGCGCGCTCGCGTACCTGCTGCTGGCCGCGCTGCTCGGCATGCCGTGGATGCCCGCGCGTGCGGATACGTGCACGGTGACGCCGCCGGCGCCGAGCTTCGGCTCGGTCAGCCCGATCACGCAACAGGCGTACACGACGACGGCCACGATGACCGTGAACTGCACGTGGGACGTGCTGAGCCTGAACACCGGCGTGCTGGTGTGCGTGAACCTCGGCGGCACGAGTCCGCGCTACCTGAGCAACGGGACGAACCAGATGCAGTACGACCTGTATCAGGATGCGGGCTATTCGCAGCCCTGGGGCGCCGTGAGCAGCGGCACGACGCCGATCTCGCTGACGTTGACGAAACCGGCGCTCGGCACGTCCGCGAGTGCGAACGTGACCATCTACGGCCGCATCGCGCCGAACCAGCCGACCGTGCCGACCGTGAACAACGACAGCACCGTCTATACGCAGAGTTTCAGCGGCAACCAGGCCGCATACAGCTACAGTTTTTCGTTGCTCGGCGTGCTGCCGACACCGTGCGTGTCGCAGTCGACGGCCGGCACGATGACGGTTACGACGACCGCCACCGTCGTCAACAACTGCATCATCAGCGCGACCGGCGTCGCGTTTCCGCCGGCAGGCGTGCTGGCGTCGGCGCTGACCGCGAGCGGCTCGATCAGCGCGCGCTGCACGAACGGCGACGCATTCCGGATCGCGTTGAACGGCGGCGGCAGCGGCAACGTCGCCGCACGCACGATGCAGCGCGCGGGCGGCGGGTCGGTCAGCTACCAGCTCTATCAGGACAGCGGCTTCACGCAGCCATGGGGCGACGGCACCGCCGGCACGTCGATGGCGACCGGCACCGGCAGCGGGTTCGCGCAGGCGATCACCGTGTACGGCCGCGTGCCCGCGCAAGCGACGCCGGCGCCCGGCAACTACAGCGACACGATTACCGCGACGATCAGCTTCTGAGCCGCGCTCAGTCGCGCACCAGCACGACGAGCTTCAGGTCCTCGCGGTGCGCGGGCTTCAGCGTGATCTGCTGATACACGACGCGGCCGTCGGCCGGATGGTCGAATTCGCGCAGCCCGCCTTCGCGCTCGAACACGTCCTGCGACGCCCAGTACTGCGCGAACGCGTCGCTGCCGGCCGTCAGCGCGTCGATCAGCGCGCGCGTCGGCGCATCGGTCAGGTGGCGGATCGCATCGGCGCGGAATTCGGCGGCGAGCCGCCGGGCGCGGGTTTCCCAGTCGACGATCAGCGTGCGGGCGGCCGGCGACATGAACGTGAAGCGCAGCAGGTTGCGGTCGTGTTCGCCGTCGAGCCAGCCGGAAAAGAGCGCGGCAGCCGGCGCATTCCACGCGAGCGCGTTCCATTGTCGGTCGAGCACGTAGGCGGGCGTCGCGATCGCCGCGACGGTCGCGGCGAGCGTCGGCGGCAGGTCGCCGCCCGCGACGTCGGGCTCGGCCGGGTCGCGCTGCGCGGCGAGCTCGAACAGATACGCGCGCTCGGCCTTCGACAGCTGCAACGCGACCGCGATCCGGGCCAGCGCGTCGGCCGAGGCCGACACGGGCCGACCCTGTTCGATCCACGTGTACCAGGTCGGGCTGACGCCGCACAGTTGCGCGACTTCCTCGCGCCGCAGCCCCGGCGTGCGTCGGCGCGGGCCGGGCGGCAGGCCGACGGCCTGCGGCGACAGCCGCTCGCGGTGGGCGCGGATGAATTCGCCGAGCGCGCGGGCAGGCGTGGCGTCGAGCGGCGGGACGGGGGCGGAGGAGAGTTGGCTCATGCGGAAACGGCAAAGTGGAAGCGAAAACGCGGCAACGATCGAACGATCAGACAGGTGGATCGAATACCAGAATAACTGCTTAACTTGTACTGGTACACACGCCGGCCTATTGTAGCGGCTCGCGCGCTGGCAGGGCAGCGGGCGTCCCCCACAATACGTTGCACGGGGCCGGATCGCGCGCCGAAGCGTCGGTCGGCCGACTGCATCCAGGACAGGAGCGAACGATGAAACACCACGACCAGGTCGCCGACGCATTCGGCACGACGGCCGCCGCCTATCTGACCAGCACGGTTCATGCGACGGGCGCCGACCTGCAGACGCTCGCCGACGCGGTGCGTGCGACGCCCGATGCGGCGGTGCTCGACCTCGGTTGCGGCGCCGGCCACGCGAGCTTCGCGGTCGCGCCGCACGTGCGCGACGTGGTCGCGTACGACCTCGCCGCGCCGATGCTCGCGACCGTCGACGCGGCCGCGCGCGAGCGCGGGCTCGCGAACATCCGCACGCAGCAGGGTCCGGCCGAGCGGCTGCCGTTCGACACCGCGACGTTCGACTGGGTCGTGAGCCGGATGAGCGCGCATCACTGGCACGACGTTCGCGCGGCGCTCGCCGAGGTGCGCCGCGTGCTGAAGCCGGGCGGCCGCGTGCTGATGATCGACATCGCGGGCAACGACCATCCGTTGCTCGATACGTACCTGCAGGCCGCGGAAGTGCTGCGTGACGCGTCGCACGTGCGCGACTACCGTGCGGACGAATGGCTCGCGATGTTCCGCACCGCCGGTTTCGACGCGCAGGTGCACAGCCGCTGGCGGCTGCCGATCGATTTCGACACGTGGGTCGCGCGCATCCGCACGCCGGCCGACAGCGTCGCAGGCATTCGCGCGCTGTGGGCGCATGCGCCGGACGAGGTGCGCGGCTATTACGCGGTGCGGCCCGACGGTTCGTTCGAGCACGATGCGTTGCTGATCGACGCGCACTGAGCGTGCGGCGCGCGCTGCGCCGTTGCGCCATTTCGTCGCCGCATGAAAAAAGCCGCGATACGCATCGACGCGTATCGCGGCTTTCGTTATCCCGGCCGGCGCCGAACACGTCCGGCGCCGCGCGGCCCGCGGATCAGCCGGTGTTGCGCAGGCCGGCCGCGATCCCGTTGATCGTCAGGTGAATCCCGCGGCGCAGCCGCGCGTTCGTGTCGCCCGCGCGGTGACGCTTGATCAGCTCGACCTGCAGGTGGTTCAGCGGATCGAGATACGGGAAGCGGTTCTTGATCGAGCGCGCGAGCAGCGGGTTGGTCGCGAGGCGGCCTTCCTGCCCGGTGATTTCCGCGAGCGCCTGCGACGTGCGCTCCCATTCCGCGACGATCCGCCCGAACACGTGCTTGCGCAGCTTGCGGTCGGACACGAGCTGCGCATAGCGCGACGCGACCGCGAGATCGGTCTTCGCGAGCACCATGTCCATGTTCGACAGCAGGTTCGCGAAGAACGGCCAGGTCTTGTTCATCTTCTTCAGCAGCGTCACGCGTTTCGCACGTTCGGCGTCGTCCTGCGCGCCGTCGAGATACGCGCTCACCGCGCTGCCGAAGCCGTACCAGCCGGTCAGCAGCAGCCGGCACTGGCCCCACGAGAAGCCCCACGGAATCGCGCGCAGATCCTCGATCTTGCGCTGCTTCGGATCCTGCAGCTTGCGCGACGCCGGGCGGCTGCCGATGTTCAGCTCGGCGATCTCGGTGATCGGCGTCGACGAGAAGAAGTAGTCGGTGAAGCCCGGGGTTTCGTAGACGAGCGCGCGGTACGCGGCCATCGCCGAATCGGACAGCGTCTGCATCGCGGCCTCGAACGCGGGCAACTGTGCCGGCGCGTTCGACTGCGGCAGCAGCGACGCCTCGAGCGTCGCGGCGACGACCGTCTCGAGGTTGCGCCGGCCGATCGACGGGTTCGCGAACTTGCTCGCGATCACCTCGCCCTGTTCGGTCAGGCGGATCTGGCCGTTCACCGTGCCCGGCGGCTGCGACAGGATCGCCTGGTAGGTCGGGCCGCCTCCGCGGCCGACCGTGCCGCCTCGGCCATGGAACAGCCGCAGCGTGATCTTGCGTTCGCGGAACAGGTCGACGAGCGCGAGTTCCGCACGATACAGCTCCCAGTTCGACGTGAGGAAGCCGCCGTCCTTGTTGCTGTCCGAATAGCCGAGCATCACTTCCTGCTCGGCGCCCTGGTGCGCGATCAGCGCGTCGATGCCCGGCAGCGCGAAGTATTCGCGCATGATGCGCGACGCGTCGCGCAAGTCGGGAATCGTCTCGAACAGCGGAATCACCATCAGGCTGTTGCGCGCGTCGCTGCCCGGCACGCCGAGCGTGCCTTCGAGCAGGCCCGTCTCCTTCTGCAGCAGCAGTACCTCGACGAGGTCGCTGACGGTTTCCGTATGCGAAATGATGTAGTTGCGCACCGCACGCGCACCGAATTGCGCGCGGACCTCGCGCGCCTTCTCGAACACGCCGAGCTCGCTCTGCGCGAGCGCCGAGTAGTCGAGGTACGGCGAGCGCAGCGGGCGCGGATCGGCGAGCGCGGCGAGCAGCACGCGCAGCTTGTCTTCCTCGGCGAGCGCCGCATAGTCGGCCTCGACGCCCGCGCGCGCGAACAGCTCGGCGACCACCGCCTCGTGGATGTCGGAACTCTGGCGCAGGTCGATGCTCGCCAGATGGAAGCCGAACACTTCGGCCGCGCGCACGAGCGGCGCGAGGCGCGGCGCGGCGAGCGACGCGCCGTGGTGCTCGTCGAGCGACGCGGTCAGCACCTTCAGATCGGCGACGAATGCTTCGGAATCCTCGTACGGAATCGCGCGCACCGGCGGCGCGCCGCGGCCCGCGCTGCGCACGGGCACCGTGCCTTCGCCGACACGCACGCGCGCGCTCGCGGCGAGCCGCGTGTAGATCCCGATCAGCGCGCGGCGATACGGTTCGTCGACGCGATGCGGCGACTGGTCGGGCGATGCTGCCGCGAGGGCCTTCACTGCGTCGTTCGCGCCGACCAGCAGGTTCGACACCGATAGCTCGGCGCCGAGCTTGTGCACCTGTTCCAGATAGTGCTCGAGGATCACCGCGGCCTGGCGGTTGATCGCCTCGTCGAGCGTCGCGGCCGTCACGTTCGGGTTGCCGTCGCGATCGCCGCCGATCCAGCTGCCCATCTGGAAGAACGCGGGCACGCGGGCCGACAGGCCGTGCTCCGCGAGCGCGGCCTCGATGTCGCCGTACAGCGCGGGCAGTTCGTCGAGGAACGTCGCGCGGTAGTACGACAGCGCGTTCTCGATCTCGTCGCCAACCGTCAGGCGCGAGTCGCGCAGCATGCGCGTCTGCCACAGCGCGGTCACGCGTGCGCGCAGCATCGCTTCGTTGTACTGGCGCTCGCGAGCGGTCAGCTCCTGGTCGCGCTCGGCGAGCAGGCGCGCGATGTCGTGCTGCGCGTCGAGGATGCTCTTGCGCTGCACTTCGGTCGGGTGCGCGGTCAGCACCGGCACGATCAGCGCATCGTCGAAGAAGCGCTGCAGCAGGCGCTTCGACGCGTTGCCGGTGGTTTTCAGCTGGTCGAGCGCATACGCGACCGTGCCGGGCTGCGGCGCGGAGCCGGCCAGCGCGTGGATGCGGCGGCGGCGGTTGTGGTGACGGTCTTCCGCGATGTTCGCGAGGTGCGAGAAATAGCTGAACGCGCGCACGACGCTCACCGTCTGCTCGGGCGTCAGCTTGCGCAGCTTCTTCTCGAGGGTCTGCGCGGCTTCGCTGTCGTCCTCGCGGCGGAACTTGACCGCGGTCTGGCGGATCGTCTCGACGACGTCGAACACCGTATCGCCTTCCTGTTCGCGCACGACGTCGCCGAGCAGGCGGCCGAGGAAGCGGATGTCCTCGAACAGCGGGCGGTCCTTGTCGTCGCGCGTGCGGGTGCCGGCCTTCGGCGCGACCGCCTGGCGGGCGGCGGGGCTGGAGGCTTTCGTCGCGCGTTTTGTCTGACGTATCGGGTCTTTCGGTTTCGTTGCCGTGGGTTTCGTTGCCGTTTTCGCACGGCCGTTCGCGGCGGTCGCGAGCGTGGCCGTCGGGGCGTCGGGGGAGGGCAAGGCAGCATTGCGGCGCGCCGTACGCGCCGATCCGGAAGACTTCACGATGGGTTTCCTTGGGAAAGCTCGAGTCAAAAGGAACTGCGGAAACTGCGGGAACTGCGGTCAAGCAACCAGCTACGTGCGACACATCCGCACAACGGCGCCGCGACCCGCGCGGAAGCAGGCCGGGCGCAGGCTTCGGGCCCGGGCGGGCCGGGGCGTGCGTGCTACCATTGTTCGATCTTCAATCCCGTCCTTCGATGTTCCAGCAATGAATTCCGAGACCCCCGCGGCCGGGCCGCAGCAGGCACAGCCGCCCGCGACGTTGACGATTGCTTCGCGCGAGAGCCGCCTGGCGATGTGGCAAGCCGAACATGTGCGTGATGCGCTGCGCAAATTATATCCAGCTTGTGACGTGAAAATCCTCGGGATGACGACGCGCGGCGATCAGATTCTCGATCGCACGCTGTCGAAGGTCGGCGGCAAGGGCCTGTTCGTGAAGGAACTGGAGGCCGCGCTGGCCGACGGCCGCGCCGATCTCGCCGTGCATTCGCTGAAGGACGTGCCGATGGCGCTGCCCGACGGCTTCTCGCTCGCCGCGATCATGGAACGCGAAGACCCGCGCGATGCGTTCGTGTCGAACGACTACGCGTCGCTCGACGCGCTGCCGGCCGGCGCGGTCGTCGGCACGTCGAGCCTGCGCCGCGAGGCGATGCTGCGTTCGCGCTATCCGCATCTCGAGGTCCTGCCGCTGCGCGGCAACCTCGACACGCGCCTCGCGAAGCTCGACCGCGGAGACTACGCGGCGATCATCCTCGCGGCCGCCGGCCTGAAGCGCCTCGGCCTCGAAACGCGGATCCGCGCGCTGCTCGATGTCGAGGCCAGCCCGCCTGCGGCCGGCCAGGGCGCGCTCGGCATCGAGATCGCCGCGCACCGCGACGACGTCGCCGCGTGGCTCGCGCCGCTGCACGACCCGCGGACCGCGCTCGCGGTCGAGGCCGAGCGGATGGTGTCGCGCGCGCTCGGCGGCAGCTGCGAGGTGCCGCTCGCCGCGCACGCGGTGTGGCGCGCGGGCGAGCTGTACCTGACGGGCCGCGTGTCGACCACCGACGGCAAGCGCGTGCTGACGGCCGACGCGTGCGGCGCGGTCGTGACCGTCGCCGATGCGCTCGCACTCGGCCGCGCGGTGTCCGACGAACTCGAGGCGCAAGGCGCGCTCGACATCGTCCAGGCGCTGCTCGCGAGCTCGCAGGCCGCGGGCAAGGGCGACGCCTGATGGCGGGCGGCGCGCGCGCGTTCACCGCTGTCCTGACGCGTCCGGACGGCCAGTCCGACGCGCTTGCGTCGCAACTGGCCGACGCCGGCTGCGACGTGCTCGAATTCCCGCTGATCGATATCGCGCCGGTCGACGATCCGGCGCCGCTCGACGCCGCGTTCGCGGCGCTGGCCGACTACGCGCTGGTGATCTTCGTGTCGCCGAACGCGATCGACCGCGCGCTCGCGCGCTACGGCGCGATCTGGCCGAACGCGCTGCCGGTCGGCGTGGTCGGGCCCGGCAGCGTCGCGGCGCTCGAGCGCCACGGCATCGCGGCGCCCGCGCATCGCGTGATCGCGCCGCAGGCGCCGGCCGACGGCGGCGTGCCCCATTACGATTCGGAAAGCCTGTTCGCGAGCATCGACGCCGCGTTCGGCGGCGCGCAGGCGCTGGCGGGCGAGCGCGTGCTGATCGTGCGCGGCGACGGCGGGCGCGAATGGCTCGCCGAGCGCCTGCGCGAGGCCGGTGCGGACGTCACGCTCGTCGCCGCGTACCGGCGCGTCGTGCCCGAGCCGCGCGTCGGCGCGTGGGAGCGCGTGCACGCGCTGCTCGACGGCCAGCCGCACGCGTGGCTCGTCACGAGCTCGGAAGGCGTGCGCAACCTGCACGCGCTCGCGCGGGCCCACCTGAACGATGCCGAGATCGACGCGCTGAAGCATGCGCCGCTCGTCACGCCGCACCCGCGGATCGAGCAGACCGCGCGCGCATTGGGTTTTGATAGGATTACGCTGACTGGCGCGGGCGATGAGCGCATCGTCCGCGCGTTTCGAACGATGGCCGACGAGGCCGTCCAACCGGCGACAGCCGCACCGGTGACTAAACGCATGACAGATACCAACGATTCCAAAAGCGTCGCTTCCCAGCCGGCCGCTGCCTCCGCGCCGCCGTCCAGCCCTCCTTATCGCGCGCCCGAACCGCGTGCGCGCCGCGGCGGCAGCGCGGTGCTGTGGTTCGTCGTCGTCGTGCTCGGCTGCGCGGCGGGTGTCGGCGGCTACGCGCTGAACCGCAAGATCGACCGGCTCGACGGCACGTTCGTCGCGCGCCAGAAGGCGCTCGACGCGCAAGCGGCCGAAACGCGGACGAAGACCGAGCAGGCGCTCGCCGGCACGCACCAGGTCGACACGCAGCTCGCGCAGCTCGACGGCAAGCTCGCCGATGCGCAGAGCGCGCAGCAGGCGCTGCAGCAGCAATACCAGGACCTGTCGCGCAACCGCGATGCGTGGATGCTCGAGGAAGTCGACCAGATGCTGTCCAGCGCGAGCCAGCAGCTTCAACTGACCGGCAACACGCAGCTCGCGCTGATCGCGCTGCAGAACGCCGACGCGCGTCTCGCGACGTCGCAGAGCGCACAGGCCGTCACGGTGCGCAAGGCGCTCGCGCAGGACATCGAGAAGCTGAAGGCCGCGCCGGCAGCCGATCTCACCGGCCTCGCGATCAAGCTCGACGACGCGATCGCCAAGATCGACGCGCTGCCGCTGTCCGGCGAGGCGATCGTGCCGCACGCGGCGCCGAAGGCCGCGCCGGCCGACGCCGCGTCGTCGGTCGCCGCCGGCGAGCCGCGCTGGAAGGTGTGGTGGCACGCGTTCTCGGCCGGCCTCGGCCAGCAATTGAAGGGTCTCGTGCAGGTGCGCCGGATCGACAACGCGGACGCGATGCTCGCGTCGCCCGACCAGGGCTACTTCGTGCGCGAGAACGTGAAGCTGCGCCTGCTCACCGCACGGCTGTCGCTGCTGGCGCGCAACGACAGCGCGATGAAGGCCGATCTGCACGCCGCGCAGGCGTCGCTCGGCAAGTATTTCGATCAGGCGTCGAAGGACACGCAGACCGTCGAGGATCTGCTCAGGCAGGTTGACGGCGCATCGCTGACGGTCGCGGTGCCGAACCTGAACACGAGCCTGAACGCCGTTCAGCAGTTCAAGAGCCGGGGGTAACGATGACGCTTCGAGGAATCGTCTGGCTCGCGGTCCTGTTCGCGATCGCCGCGGCGCTCGCCACCGTCGGCCGTTTCGACGCGGGGCAGGTGCTGCTCGTCTATCCGCCGTACCGGATCGACGTGTCGCTGAACCTGTTCGTGATCGCCATCGTCGTGCTGTTCATCGTCGTGTACGCGCTGCTGCGCATCGTGCGCAACATCTGGCGCATGCCGCAGCGGGTCGCCGCGTATCGCGCGCGTTCGCGCAACGAGAAGGCGCAGGCGTCGCTGCGCGATGCGATCGCGAACCTGTACGCGGGCCGCTTCTCGCGTGCGGAGAAGGCCGCGCGTGAAGCGTTGTCGGTCGATGCGAACCTGGGCGCCGCGAGTCTCGTCGGCGCCACGGCCGCGCACCGGATGCACGAGTACACGCGCCGCGACGACTGGCTGTCGAAGGTCGACGCGCCCGAATGGCAGGATGCACGGCTGCTCGCCGCGGCCGACATGCGCGCGGACGCCCGCGATGCGGACGGCGCGCTTGCCGCGCTGGCCGACATGCAGGCCGGCGGCAAGCGCATCCATGCGCAGCAGGTCGCGCTGCGTGCGCAGCAGCAACTGAAGAACTGGGCCGAGGTGCTGAAGCTCGCGAAGGCGCTCGAAAAGCGCGAGGCGCTGCATCCGGCCGCGGCCGTGCGGCTGCGCCAGCAGGCGGCGGAAAACCTGCTGCGCGAGCGCCGGCACGACCCGGATGCGCTGCTCGAGGTGTGGCAGTCGCTGTCGCCGGTCGAGCGCCAGTCGCCGCGCCTGGCCGATCTCGCGGCCGAGCTGCTCGTGCCGCTCGAGCGCCGCAACGAAGCGCGCCGTATCGTCGAGGACGCGCTCGCGCACAACTGGGATGCGCGCCTGCTGCGCCGTTACCCGGATACGGCCGGCGCCGATGCGCTGCCGCTGATCCAGAAGGCCGAAGGCTGGAAGAAGGATCATCCGGAAGATGCCGACCTGCTGTTCGCACTCGGCCGCCTCTGCCAGCAGCAGCAGCTGTGGGGCAAGGCGCAGTCGTTCCTCGAATCGGCGCTGAAGCTGGCCGACAACGAGGCGCTGAAGGTGCGCGCGCATCGCGCGCTCGCCCGCCTGTTCGAGCAGCTCGGCGAAACCGACAAGGCGGCGAAGCACTACCGCGAAAGCGCGCTCGCGATCACCGTCGTGTGACGCGGCGCTGCGCTGCGCCGCGTAAAAAGCCCCGAACGCCGATCGGCCTTCGGGGCTTTTTTTCGCCTGTGGCGAGGCAGGAGCGGCCTGCGGCGCGTTACGCGCCGAGCCTGCGCAGCAGGTCGTCCTCGCTCGCGACGAACCAGACCGATTTTCCGCGATTGCACTCGCGAACGAGCGCGCGCAGCGCTTCGCTGCGCGCGAGCCGGCGGTCGATGTCGCCGACCACGCCGAGCCGGACGCCGTAGTTGGCCAGCTTTTGCAGCACGACGCCGGCCAGCCTGCTGTCGAGCCGGTAGAAGTCGTCATGCAGCGTGTCCGCCGCGACCGCGATCCAGTCGGCTTCATGCTCGTGCGCGAGCGCGACGAGATCGAGCGCGTCGCTTTCCCGTTGCACGAGGCCGGCGGAAGGATCGCGGACCAGCACGCGGCTGCCGGCGGCCTGAACGATTCGATGGGGCATGTCGAGCGTGTCCGTCGATGAGAGAAAAGTGCGCACGGTGTCGCGCTGTCCGCGGATGAAGTGAGGCTGCTCGGGAAGAAACCGCACCTGCGCGTGCGGCACGAGGCGCGTCAGGCGATCCTGCGTGTCGCGGGAATCGAGCATCACGTCGCGGCCTCCGACGATCGCCAGCACGGGCATCGATAACGTGCGGAGCATGGTGTCGTCGAATACCGGAATCGGCTCGATGCGCGGCCGAACGCCGCGATCGACGGCGCGCATCAGTGCGAGCGCGTCCCGTTCGGCCGGCGTCGATGCGGGTGGCAGGCGACCCAGCACGCGCCGCCGCACGCATGCGCGCCCGGCATCGCCAAGCAGCAACAGCGGCAGCGCCCACCACAGAAACGGCTTCTGCCTGCCGATGCCGGACGGGCAGAGCAGCGCGAGCCGGGTGACGCGCGGCGGCCGCCGCAACGCGAAGTCGAGCGCCGTTCGCGCGCCGAGCGAGATGCCGACGAACGCGGCGCGCGACACCTGCAGGCCGTCGAGCACGTCGTCGAGCCACTGCGCATAGGCGTCGCCCGCGAGCGGCGGGCGCGACGGCGCGCTCGGTCCCGCTTCGCCGATCACGTCGATCGCGTAGAGCCGGAAGTGCGTCGCCCAGTCGGTCGCGTGATGCTGCCAGCTTGCCGCCGTCGTCTGGGCGCCGTGGATCAGTACGACCGGCGGCGCGTGTTCGGGGCCGCAGGCGATGACGTGCGTCGCGCCATGACGCGTTTGCACGGTGACGCGCCGATGCCCGGCCGGCCAGTGCGACAGCGCGGCCGCGTACGCGGCGCGAATCGCGCGGGCATGGCGGGGTGACTTGAAGATTGCGCTCATGTCCCGCTTTGCTGGAGCAGCATGTCGAGCGACGACATCAGCGCGGCCGTGTCGGCCGGTGTCGCGGTCACGATGATCTTGACCATGCTCGAGGCGGGATCGAACGTGACGTCGATTCGCACGGGGTCGACGTACGATGTGCGGCCGGACGCCATCGCGTGCAGCGACCGCGACAGGTACTGGTGCAGCGACTGCGACGCATCGGGAACGTCGACGATGCTGGTGACGCGCACCGCACGCGGCGCGGGCGAGGCCGGCTCCGTCCGGGCGAACGCGGCGAGGTCGGCGTCGAGGATGCGGTAGGCACGGCCGACCCGCGTCGCGCGCAGCTTGCCGTCGCGAATGAACCGCAGGACGGTCTTCGGATGGACGCGCAGGCGGGCGGCGGTGTCTTCGACGGTGTGGAACATGAGCTATCGATAATTCCTTAATTGTCTTTATTGTTCCATATATAAAGGAGCATAAGGGAATAATTTGAGTGATAAAGGGGCTGCCGTCGGATGGGCGAGACACTCGGCCGATCCGGGTTGTGCCCGTCCGGAATCGAAAACGCCCCGGCGGCCGGCCATGCCGGACGTCGGGGCGTATCGGGGAGAAACGGGCCGGCAATCGGCCGGCGTGTTCGATCGATCCGGCCGCGCCTTTACGCGCCGCGCATCACTTGTCGACGAGCCGCTTCGGCACCGACAGCGCCAGCAGCCCGCCGAGCATGAGGAACCCGGCCAGCATGTACATGCCCGCATCGTTGCTGCCCGTTATCTGCTTGAGCCAGCCCATCAGGTACGGGCTCAGGAAGCCCGCGAGGTTGCCGATCGAGTTGATCATCGCGATGCCGGCCGCGGCGGCCGTGCCGCCGAGGAAGGCGGTCGGCAGGCTCCAGAACAGCGGCAGCGTCGTCAGGATGCCGATCGTCGCGAGCGTGAGGCCGAGCATCGCGAGCGCGGTCTGGTGGGCCCAGATCACCGACAGCACGAGGCCGAGCGCGCCGATCGCGGCCGGAATCGCGAGGTGCCAGCGGCGTTCGCGGCGCTTGTCCGCGCTGCGCGCGATCAGGATCATCGCGACCACCGCGGCCGCATACGGAATCGCCGACAGCAGGCCGATCATGACCGTGTCGGTCACGCCCGTCGCCTTGATGATCGTCGGCAGCCAGAAGCCGACGCCGTAGAGCCCCATCACGAACGAGAAATAGATCAGCGCCATCAGCCAGACGCGCGGGCTCGACATCACGGCGCCGAGCGGCGGGTCTTCCTTGGTGGCTTCCTCCGCGTCGACGTTGCGGGCGAGCAGCGCCTTTTCTTCGTCGGTGAGCCACGTCGCCTTCGCGATCCGCTCGTCGAGCGCGAAGAACACGAGTACGCCGGCGAGCACCGACGGAATGCCTTCGAGCAGGAACAGCCATTGCCAGCCGTGCCAGCCGCTTACACCGTCGAACGCCTTCAGGATGAAGCCCGAGATCGGCCCGCCGATCACGCCGGACAGCGCGACGGCCGTCATGAAGAACGTCGTCATCCGGCCGCGCCGGTGCGCGGGATACCAGTAGGTGAGGTAGAGGATCACGCCGGGGAAGAAGCCTGCTTCCGCGACGCCGAGCAGGAAGCGCATCACGTAGAACATCGCGGGCGTCGTGACGAACATCGTCAGGATCGAGATCACGCCCCACGTCGCCATGATGCGGGCGATCCACACGCGGGCGCCCACCTTGTGCAGGATGATGTTGCTCGGCACCTCGAACAGGAAATAGCCGAAGAAGAAGATCCCCGCGCCGAGCCCGTACACGGTATCGCTCAGGTTCAGGTCGCTCGCCATCTGCAGCTTCGCGAACCCGACGTTCACGCGGTCCAGATACGCGACCACGTAGCACAGCAGCAGCAGCGGCAGGAGCCGCCACGACACCTTGCGATAGGTTGTTTCCTCGAATGCGCCGGACGAGCCCGGCAGCGATTGCGTCGATGTTGCCATGTTGTCTCCTGTCGATCCAAGTTGGCGCTTTAGCGCTTACTTGGATCCCATGCTTTGCGGTCGATCCAAGTTGGCGCTTTGGCGGTTACCCGGATCCCATGTATCGCTGTCGTTGTAGTTGGCCGGCGCAGACGCCGCGGCGTCCGATCCGGTTTCGTGCGAAGCAAGACGGGGCGATCGAGCGTCCCGGTACGACTAGATGCAGCGTCCGCCGTCGACTTCGAGGCACACGCCGGTGATGAATTCGGCTTCGTCGGACGCAAGATACAGCGCGGCGTTCGCGATGTCCTGCGGCGTCGAGAAGCGGCCGAGCGGGATCGTCGCGAGGAAGCGGCGGCGATTGTCCGGTGTGTCCTCGCAGCCCATGAACTCGGTCATCAACGCGGTTTCGCCGAGCACCGGGTTGATGCAGTTCACGCGGACGCGGTCGGCGCCGAGCTCGGCCGCGAGCGACTTGCTCGCGGTGATCATCGCGCCCTTCGTGCTGTTGTACCAGACGAGGCCCGGGCGCGGCCGCACGCCGGCCGTCGACGCGACGTTCACGAACACGCCGCCGCCCTGTGCGCGAAAGTACGGCACGAAGGTCTGCACGCACCAGAACAGGCTCTTCATGTTGACCGCGTACACGCGGTCGAACTCGGCCTCCGTCACGTCGAGCACGGGCTTGTTGCGGTGCGTGGTGCCCGCGTTGTTCACGACGATCTGCACCGCATGGAAATCGTCGAGCGCGGCCTGCAGCAGCGCGCGCCAGTCGTCCTCTTTCGACACGTCGCCGGCCACCGCGATCGCCTTGCCGCCCGCGAGCGCGATTTCGCTCGCGACGCGCTCGGCCGCCGCGCCGTTCAGGTCGTTGACGACGACGTTCGCGCCTTCGCGCGCATACGTCTTCGCGATGCCTTCGCCGAACCCCGAGCCGCCGCCCGTGACGATGGCCGTCTTGCCGCTCAACCGCATGGTGTGTCTCCTGTGCTGGTAATGAGAGTCGTCGTGTGCCGACGGGCGGCCGGCTGCTGCCGGCTGCCTGTGGCGTGCCGTGCACTCAGCCGTGCCGGATCGCGATCGTCTTCAGCGCGGTGAAACCGTACAGGGCCTCGAAGCCTTTCTCGCGGCCGTGGCCCGAATGGCCGACGCCGCCGAACGGCAGTTCGACGCCGCCGCCCGCGCCATAGTTGTTGATGAACACCTGGCCGGCGCGCAGGCGCCGCGCGAGCCGCATCTGGCGGGCGCCGTCGCGTGTCCAGATGCCCGCGACGAGGCCGTACGGCGTGCCGTTCGCGAGTGCGACGGCTTCGTCCTCGTCGACGAAACGCATCGCCGCGAGCACGGGGCCGAACACTTCCTCCTGCGCGAGCCGGTGCGACGGCGGCACGTCGCGCAACAGCGCGGGCGCCTGATAGAAACCGCTTTCGGGCGCGTCGGCGACGACCTGCCCGTGGCCGGCCATCGGAATGCCGTCGTGCTGCGCGTCGGACAGGAAATCCCACACGCGCTGCTGCTGCTTCGCGTTGATCAGCGGGCCGCAGTCGAGATCGGCGCGGCTCGGGCCGACGCGCAGTCCGTTGAATGCGGTGGCGAGGCGCTCGACGAGCGGCTCGTACACCGCGCGCTCGATCAGCACGCGGCTGCCGGCCGAGCACGTCTGCCCGCCGTTCTGCACGATCGCGGACACGAGCACGGGCAGCGCCGCGTCGAGATCGGCATCGGCGAACACGATTTGCGGCGACTTGCCGCCGAGTTCGAGCGTGACCGGCACGTGGTTCTCGGCCGCCATCTGCGTGACCAGCTTGCCGGTGGCCGGCGAACCCGTAAACGAGATGTGATCGATGCCCGGATGGCGGGCGAGCGCGGCGCCCGCTTCATGGCCGTAGCCGGTGACGACGTTGAGCGCGCCGGCCGGCAGCCCGGCCTCGGCGGCCAGCTCGGCGACGCGCAGCACGGACAGGCACGCGTCCTCGGCCGGCTTGACCACGCATGCATTGCCGGCCGCGAGCGCCGCGCCGACGCTGCGCCCGAAGATCTGCATCGGGTAGTTCCACGGCACGATATGGCCCGTGACGCCGTGCGGCTCGCGCACCGTCAGCACCGTATAGCCGGCCTGGTAGGGGAGGGTTTCGCCGTGCAGCTTGTCGGCGGCGCCCGCGTAGAACTCGAAGTAGCGCACGAGCGCGGCGGCATCGGCGCGCGCCTGTTTCAGCGGCTTGCCGGTGTCGCGCGCCTCGATCGCGGCGAGTTCCTCGATCGAATCGGCCACGCGCGCCGACAGCCGCATCAGCGCGCGGCCGCGTTCGGCGGCGCTCGCGGCGCCCCACGGGCCCGCGAACGCGTCGCGGGCGGCGGCGACCGCGCGCTCGATGTCGGGCGCGGTGCCGCGTGCGATCGTCGCGAACGGCTGGCCGTCGGACGGATCGACCACCGCGATGGTTTCCAGTTGCGCGGGCAACGTCCATTCGCCCGCGATGAAGTGCTTCGCCTCTTCCATGCGTCCTCCTGTCGACCCAAGTTAGCGCTTTAGCGCTTACTTGGGTCCCATGCATAGCGGTCGATTCAAGCAAGCGCTTCAGCGCTTGCCCGGCCCCCACGCACCGCGGTCGACCCGGGTCGGCGCCTTGGCACCGCCTCGGGCCCATGCATTGTGATCGACGTGCCACGCCGCCGCCGGTTCGGCGGTCGGACATCCGGAACGATTATCGCGCCGATCGTCATCCGGACGCCACCGGTCGATTGGCTATAATGGCGCATTCCTTTTTGGGGGACGCCCGCGGCCGTGCATCGGCCGCGGCGCCCTGTCCCGAATTCCCATCGACCTACAGAGAGTGCTCATGAGCTTCAATCATGTTCCGGCCGGCAAGGACCTGCCGCAAGATTTCAACGTGATCATCGAGATTCCCGCGCAAAGCGATCCGGTGAAGTACGAGGCGGACAAGGAACTGGGCCTCCTCGTCGTCGACCGCTTCATCGGTACCGGCATGCGCTACCCGGTGAACTACGGCTACATCCCGCAGACGCTGTCGGGCGACGGCGATCCGGTCGACGTGCTGGTGATCACGCCGTTCCCGCTGCTGGCCGGCTCGATCGTGCGCTCGCGCGTGCTCGGCATGCTGCAGATGACCGACGAGTCGGGCGTCGACGCGAAGCTGGTCGCGGTGCCGCACGACAAGATCTGCCCGATGACGGCGAACCTGAAGACGATCGACGACGTGCCCGAGTACCTGAAGGACCAGATCAAGCACTTCTTCGAGCAATACAAGGCCCTCGAGAAGGGCAAGTGGGTGAAGGTCGAAGGCTGGGCCGGCATCGAAGCCGCGCACAAGGAAATCACCGACGGCGCCGCGAACTACAAGAAGTAAGCGGCGTGCCGGCCGACGGCCGGCTCGTACGGAACGCGAACCGCGCGTGTCTCGTCAGGAGGCCGCGCGGTTTTGTTTTGCGCGCGCGGTTTTCCGGCGGGCGGACGCGGAGACGGGCGGCAGCGAGGTAGCCGGTGCGTTCTTCGCGCGTTTCGCGCGGGGCGCGGCAACGGACGGCGCGGTCGCTTCGGCGGCTTTCGTGGCCGAACGACGGCGGGCCGGTGCGGAAGCGGCGTCTTCGCGTGCGTTCGCGGCGGGTTTGCCGGCGGCGGCCGGTGCCTTCCTCTTTGACGACGCGGATGCGGGCAGGTCGGTTTTCTTTACCGGTGTGCGACGCGACGAGGTCTTTTTTGCGGCTGCATCGCCGACGGGTTTTGCACGTTTCGCGTCCGGTGCGGCTTGACTCGCCTTCGTCGACTTCGATGCTTGTTTGCCCTTCGCAGGCTTCGCCGTCTTCGCGGCCGTTACTGCCCCGACCACTTTCCCGGCCTTCACCTTTTTCCCGGCAACCTGTTCCGTTGCAGCCGTCTCCGCCGCAGCGTCGACATTTTCCGCCTTCACCTTCTTCCGCCCGCGCGCCGTCGCCTTCGTCCCGGCCGTGTCGCCGCTCTCGTCGAGCGTGACCACCGCCGGCAGCACCGATTCAAGCGTCCGCAACCCGGCCGCGAGCTCGCGTTTTTTCGCGGGCGCGAGCCGCTTCACCCAGTATTCGGCGCGCGACGCGCTCGACCGGTCGGGCAGCGCAAACGCCGCGAGCACCGCGCGCGGCTTGCGCGAGCGCGTGTAGCGCGCGCCCTTGCCGGACGCGTGTTCGTCGAAGCGCGCGGCGACATCGGTCGTGATGCCCGTGTAGACGCTGTCGTCGGCGCATTCGATCAGATACAGAAACCAGGACATGGCAGGGCGGCGGGATGCGAAGCCGCCAGTGTCTCAGAAAAACCGTGCATCAACGCCGTCGGTCGCCGTGCCCGTCGCGAAAGCGGCTGGGCGCCGCGCCGAGTTCGCGCGTGAAGAAGCGCGTGAACGCGCTCGTCGAACGGAAGCCGACGCGCACGCCGATCTCGCCGATCGGCAACTGCGTGTTGAGCAGCAGGTCGCGCGCCTCGCCGAGCCGCGCCTGCGCGACGAGCGCATGGAAACCGACCGCTTCGCGATGCAGGCGCCGGCGCAACGTCCAGCGCGACATCGCGAAGCGCGTGCAGACGTGCTGCATCAGCGTATCGGTCGGCACGTCGGCGTCGTCGGACGTGCGCAGCCAGTCGCGCACGCATTGCTCGACCGACGAGCCGAACGTCGAGCGAGCGCGCACGCGTTCGCGCGCGGCGTCGGCCGCATGCCGCTGGATGCCGGCGAGCGGCGCGTTGTAGCGCTCGAACGGCGTGTCGAAGTGTGCGGAGCGCAGCACGATGCGATTGTGTGAGGCATCGAACGACACCGGCGCGCCGAGCATGTCGCGCAGCGCGGCAACGGGCGCGAACGCGCGGCCGGCGAATGCGGCGTCGTCGACGCGCACGTGCGGGTCGTACAGGCGCGCGAGCGCCGCGAGGATCGCGAGGTTCGCGAACGCGCTGCCCGCGTGCCGGCCGTCGCCTTCGTTCACGTACTCGAGCGCAATCGCGTCGCCGTTCTCGTGCGCGAACACCCAGTCGACGTTGCCGATCAGCTCGCGATAGTGCAGGTAGCCGTGCAGCGCGTCGCGCAGCGTCGCCGCGTTGCACGTGATGCCCGCGAGTTCGGGAAACGGCACGAGCCACGGCACGACCTGCGGCGGCGGGCGGTGCCACGACAGCGGCCAGTCGTCCATCAATTGCAGCGCGGCCACGTGCCGATCGCCCGCGATGCGGCGCGTGTCGTCGGCGAGCTCGGCCGGCCCGATGCCGAGTGTTTCGTAAAGCGGTGCGGGATCGATGCCGTTCGCACGCGCGTCTTCGCACAGCCAGCGGTAGATCCGGACGGATACCGATTTCTGCTGCAACTCCATGTCTGTCTCCCTGTCGTCATGCCGTTCGGGTTTGTCCCCGCTGCGAGAGGTCAACGCATGCTCCTGCCGGTCAAGCGTGGTGACCGGTCGATTTTTAGACTTGGAGTGGCCACAAGTACAACAGAACGATTCTGGAGGATCAATGAAAACTTCGCTGTTCCGGTGTTCGACGATTGCGTCCGCGTGCGCGCTCACGGTGCTGCTCGCGTCGTGCGGCGGCGACGACATTCACGCCCCGACCGACCCCGACGCGGCAGCCGACCAGCGCGCGGCCGCGCTCGTCGCGCAACTGACGACCGACGAGAAACTGCAGCTCGTGCACGGCACCGGCATGCCGGCGCTCAGCCTGGGCGGCCCGTTCCCGGCCGACGCGCTGAACGGCGCGAGCTACATCCCGGGCGTGCCGCGGCTCGGCATTCCGGCCGTCAGCAGCGCCGATTCGGCGGGCGGCGTGAACGTGAAGAATGCGCGCGTGACCGCGCTGCCGGCGCCGGTCGCGCTCGCGGCGACGTGGGACCCGGCGCTCGCGGGCACCTACGGCACGCGCATCGCGCTCGAACTGCGCGCGCTCGGTTTCGCCGAAGGGCTCGGCGGCGGCGTGAACCTCGCGCGCGAGCCGCGCAACGGCCGCACCTTCGAATACATGGGCGAGGACCCGGTGCTCGCGGGCACGCTGAGCGCCGCGCGCACGCAGGCCACGCAGGCGCGGAAGGTGATCGCGACGATCAAGCATTTCGCGTTCAACGACCAGGAAACCAACCGCATGACGGTCGATTCGGTCGTCGACGAGCGGACCATGCGCGAGGCCGAGCTGCTCGCGTTCGAGATCGGCGTGAAGGACGGCCAGCCGGGCAACGTGATGTGCGCGTACAACAAGCTGAACGGCGTGTATGCGTGCGAGAACCCGTATTTGCTGACGACGGTGCTGAAGAACGAGTGGGGTTTCAAGGGCGTCGTGCAGTCGGACTGGGGCGCGACGCATTCGACGGTCGCGGCCGTGCAGGCGGGGCTCGACGAGGAACAGCCGGGCGCGGCCGACGACGGCAACGCGCCGCTCGGCTCGTACTTCAATGCGAAGCTGCGCGCGGCGCTGCAGGCCGGCAGCGTGTCGGTCGCGCGGCTGAACGACATGGTGCAGCGCAAGCTGCGCACGCTGATCCGCATCGGCGTGATGGATGCGCCGCCGAAGCCGGGCGGCGCGATCGACGAGGCCGCCGGCAATGCCGACGCGCTCGCGATCGCACGGCAAGCGGCGGTGCTGCTGAAGAACGCGGCCGCGCCGGGCGACACGCAGCCGGTGCTGCCGCTCGCCGCGGGCACGCTCAAGTCGGTCGTCGTGATCGGCGGGCATGCGGACGCGGGCGTGCTGTCGGGCGGCGGCTCGGGTGCGGTGCCGGCGATCGACGGCAACGCGGTGACGTCCTGCCAGCAACCGGCGGGCATGCTGTTCGGCGGGTGCGCGACCTGGTACAAGTCCGCGCCGCTCGCGGCGATCCGCGCGAAGGCGCCGAACGCGTCGGTCAGCTATCTCGACGGGACCGACGCGAATGCCGCGGCGAGCGCGGCCGCACAGGCCGATGTCGCGATCGTGTTCGCCACGCAGTGGCAGACGGAAGGGCTCGACCTCGCGAGCCTGTCGTTGCCCGATGCGAAGGCGGACCCGTACAACCAGCAATACGACCAGAACGCGCTGATCGCCGCGGTCGCCGCGAAGGCCAAGCGTGTGATCGTCGTGCTCGAGAACGGCAGCCCGGTGCTGATGCCGTGGCTCGCGAACGTGCATGGCGTGCTGGACGCGTGGTATCCGGGCGCGCAGGGCGGCCAGGCGATCGCCGACCTGCTGTTCGGCGACGCGAACCCGTCGGGCCGGCTGCCGCTCACGTTCCCGAAGCAGGAGGCCGACCTGCCGCAGCCGACGATCGATCCGTCGAACCTGCAAAACGTCTATGCGGAAGGGCTCGCGTACGGCTATCGCTGGTTCGACGCGAAGGCGATCGAGCCGCTGTTCCCGTTCGGCTACGGGCTGTCGTACACGACGTATGCGTTGTCGGCGATGTCCGCGCAGGCGGACGCCGCGGGCAACGTGACGGTCGGCGTGACGGTGACGAACACCGGTGCGCGCGCCGGTACGCAGACGGTGCAGATCTACGCGGCGCTGCCCGCGTCGCTTGGCGAGCCGCCGAAGCGGCTCGTCGGCTGGACCAAGGTCGCGCTGCAGCCGGGCGAGGCACGCACGGTCAACGTCGCGGTGCCGGCGCAGCGCTTCGCCGTGTGGGATGCGAGCGCGCACGCATGGCGGATCGGCGCGGGCAGCTACGCGCTGTCGGCGGCCGCGTCGTCGCGCGATCCGCAGGCGCTGTCGCAGACGGTGACGCTCGCCGCGCACTGAACGCGCGGTAGCCGGACGGCAGGCGGCGAGGCCCTTGCGTGGCTTCGCCGCGTGCGCGGCGCGCCGGACGGCGCTAGCCGGTGTTGCGCCGGAACGGATCGTGTTCGCGCAGTTCGTCGACGTACGCGTGGATATGCTCGGTCTCGCGCTCGAGAAAGCGCGCGACCGCATCGGAAAACGCCGGATGCGCGAGCCAGTGCGCGGAGTGCGTGACGGTCGGCAGGAAACCACGCGCGAGCTTGTGCTCGCCCTGCGCGCCGCCTTCGAACGTGTCGAGTCCGGCCTCGATGCAGAATTCGAGCAACTGATAGTAGGCGGTTTCGAAATGCAGGCAGGGCACGTGTTCGATCGCGCCCCAGTAGCGGCCGTACAGCGTGCCGCCGCCGTGCTCGCCGCGCCGGTACACGGCGAGCGCGCTCGCGATCGGTTTCCCGTCGGCTTCCGCGATCACGAGCAGCAGGTTCTCGGGCATCGTCGCGCCGATCGTGCGGAAGAAGTCGAGGTTCAGGTACGGGCTCGAATAGTGCTCGCGGTACGTTTGCCGATAGCAGCGCGAGAAGAAGCGCCAGTCGGCGTCGGTGATCTGATCGCCGGTCAGCCGCCGGAAGGTCACGCCCGCGTCGTGCACCTTGCGCCGCTCCGCGCGGATGTTCTTGCGCTTCTTCTGCTCGAGTGTGGCGAGGAAATCGTCGAAGTGGCGGTAGCCGTCGTTGAGCCAGTGAAACTGCACGCCTTCGCGCACCATCATCCCCATCGATTCGAGCAGGCGCGCTTCGTCGCCGGTCGGAAACAGCACGTGCAGCGACGACACGTCGCTCTGCTCGGCGAACGCGAGCAGCGTGGCCGCGAGCCGGCGGCGCGCGTCGTCGTCGGCCGCGAGCAGCCGCGTGCCCTGCACCGGCGTGAACGGCACCGCGCACAGCAGCTTCGGGTAGTAGGGCAGGTCGTTGCGCTGGTACGCGTCGGCCCACGCCCAGTCGAACACGTATTCGCCGTACGAATGCTGTTTCGCGTAGACGGGCGCGGCGGCCGCGAGGCGGCCGGTGCGCGTGTCGGTCAGCGTGACGAAGTGCGGCGACCAGCCGGTGTCGTCCACCGCGCAGCGCGCGACGTGCAGCGCGTCGAGGAATTCGTGGCGCAGGAACGGCGTGGGCTGCGCGTCGCCCGCGAGCAGCGCGTTCCATTCGTCGGCCGGCACCTCGGCGGGGGACGACAGGATGCCCGTGCGATAATCGATGCGTTCGTGTTTCAAGCGTGAATCCGTACCGTTGGATGTTGCCGGATGCGGGCCGCCGTGGCCCGCGCCCGGATCGATTTCGTCAGCCGTTCAAGGCGCGCCGCCGGGTTGCGCCGCTCCCGCCATGAAGACCCGACTCGCTCTCGCCCAGATCAACGTCACCGTCGGCGATTTCGCCGGCAACGTCGCGCGCATCGTCGCGGCCGCGCGCGCCGCGCACAACGATGGTGCGCAACTGATGGTCGCCCCCGAACTCGCGTTGTCCGGCTATCCACCCGAAGACCTGCTGCTGCGACCCGCGTTCTACGCGGCGGCGGCCGCCGCGCTCGATGCGCTCGCCGACGCACTGAAGGCGTTCGACGGGCTCGCGGTACTGGTCGGCCATCCGTTGCGCGGTGCGGGGGCGGGCAGCGCGTCAGCCGTCGATGGTAATGCAAACCGCCCGATCGAGCGCGGCGTGCCGCCCACCGATACCTTCAACGCGGCGTCGCTGATCGTCGGCGGCGAGATCGTCGGCACCTACCGCAAGCAGGATCTGCCGAACGCCGAGGTGTTCGACGAGAAACGCTACTTCGCGACCGATACCGAGCCGTTCGTGTTCGAGCTGAACGGCGTGAAATACGGCGTGATCATTTGCGAGGACGCGTGGCATGCGTCGGCCGCGCAGATCGCGAAGGCGGCCGGCGCGCAGGTGCTGCTGATCCCGAACGGCTCGCCGTATCACATGAACAAGGAGGCGGTGCGCATCGACATCCTGCGCGCGCGGATTCGCGAGACCGGGCTGCCGATGGTCTACGTGAACCTTGTCGGCGGCCAGGACGAACTCGTGTTCGACGGCGGGTCGTTCGTGCTCGACGGCGACGGCGCGCTCGTCGCGAAGATGCCGCAGTTCGACGAAGGGCATGCGATCGTCGAATTCGATGGCGCGCGGCCGCTGCCCGGCGCGATCGCGCCCGAGCTGTCGACGCACGCGCAGGTGTACCGCGCGCTCGTGACCGGCGTGCGCGACTACATCGGCAAGAACGGCTTTCCCGGCGTGCTGATCGGGCTGTCGGGCGGCGTCGATTCGGCGCTGGTGCTGGCCGTCGCATGCGATGCGCTCGGGCCGGAGCGCGTGCGCGTGGTGATGATGCCGTCGCGCTTCACGGCCGACATCTCGACCACCGATGCGGCGGAAATGGCGCGGCGCGTCGGCGTGCGCTACGACGAGATCGCGATCGCACCGATGTTCGATGCATTCCGCACCGCGCTCGCGGACGAATTCGCGGGCCGCGCGGAAGACGCGACGGAGGAGAACATCCAGGCGCGCATCCGCGGCACGCTGCTGATGGCGCTGTCGAACAAGTTCGGCTCGATCGTGCTGACGACCGGCAACAAGAGCGAGATGGCGGTCGGCTACTGCACGCTGTACGGCGACATGGCCGGCGGTTTCGCGGTGATCAAGGACATCGCGAAGACGCTCGTGTACCAACTCTGCCGCTATCGCAACGAAACGACCGATTACGCGCTGCGCGACGTGATTCCCGAGCGGATCCTGACGCGCGCGCCGTCGGCGGAGCTGCGCGAGAACCAGACCGACCAGGACAGCCTGCCGCCGTACGACGTGCTCGACGCGATCATGCGGATGTACATGGAAGAAGACCGGCCGCTCGCCGAGATCGTTGCGGCCGGCTACGCGCAGGCCGACGTCGAGCGCGTGACGCGGCTCATCAAGATCAACGAATACAAGCGCCGCCAGGCGCCGATCGGCATCCGGGTCACGCATCGCGCATTCGGGCGCGACTGGCGCTACCCGATCACATCACGTTTTACCGAACGGCTCGATTGACCGGTGCTGGGCCGGAGGCGGCCCGCCGGCTTACAATCGGGAACGCGATTTTTCATCCAAACGAGCATTGAGGGACAACCATCATGAAACGCATCACCGCCATCATCAAGCCGTTCAAGCTGGACGAAGTCCGCGAAGCGCTCGCCGAAGTCGGTCTCACGGGCCTGACCGTGACGGAAGTGAAGGGCTTCGGCCGTCAGAAGGGCCACACCGAGCTGTATCGCGGCGCCGAATACGTGGTCGACTTCCTGCCGAAGATGAAGATCGAGGTGGTCGTCGCGGAAGCGCAGGTCGATCAGGTGATCGACGCGGTGATCGGTGCGGCGCGCACCGGCAAGATCGGCGACGGCAAGATCTTCGTGTCGGACGTCGAGCGCGTGATCCGCATCCGCACCGGCGAAGAGAACGAAGCGGCCGTCTGAGCGCCGCCGCTTCCGCGCCGTTCAATCACTTCCCGGCCGCTTCGGCCGAGCGGGCCACGGGTCGCAAGAATCCGCCGCCCAAGAAAAAACGGTGCGGATACCCGGTTGGGTACCGCACCGATACGCGCCTCTCGCAGCAGCGTGGAAAGTGTTGTCGAATCGTTCTTTGACGGCGCCTGATCAGAACAGGTGCTGGATGCCGGCGTAGACGCCGGTCTGGCTGCCGCCCGGATGCGGGTTGCCGGTCGACACGGCGGTGCCCGCACCGTTCGCGTTCAGGCCGAAGTTGGCCGACGAGCTGTTGCGCACCGTCGCGGCCTGCAGGTCGAACAGCGTGCGCTTCGAGATGTTGTACGAACCGCCGATCGTGTAGATGTTCGCGTTGCCGCCGCCGTGGTTCGCGTTCACGTGATACACGGCCGCGATCAGCGCCGCTGCCGGCGTCGCCTGCCACGTCACGCCGCCCCATACCTGTTGCGTACCCGTCACGCCGGCGTTCACTGCCGGGCCGCCGCTGCCGTCCGCGCGCGATGCCTGGTAGGCCGCCTGAACCTTGAACTGGCCGAGGAACACGTTCACGCCCGCGAAGTATTCGCGCGAGTAGTTGAACACGTCCGAGAAGCGGCCGTTGCTGTCGCGCGTTTCGTCGTAGATGCCGCGCAACTGGAACAGCGAGTTCGTGTAGGTGACCTGACCGCCCATTGCACGACCCGGTTGGCCGGCCGTCGTGTTGCCGTTGAAGCTGGTCGAATTCGAGAACGAGAACTGGCCGTAGAAGTCGAGGCCGTAGAGCGACGGCGACTGGTACGACACGTTGTTGCTGGTCTTGTTCCAGTTGCGGCCGCGCACCAGCGAGGCCGTCGACCAGGCCGACTGGCCGAACGGGTCGAAATCCCACACGCCGTTGGCGATCGCGAGCTCGCGACCCAGCAGCAGCGTACCGTAGCGGTCGTTCGAGATACCGACGGTCGCGAAACGATCCCAGATCGAGCCGCTGAAGCCGCCCGTCATCGTGTTGAACGCGCCTTCGATGTGGAACAGGACCTTGTTGCCGCCACCGATGTCCTCGCTACCCTTCAAGCCCCACAGGCTCGTGCCCCAGTCGCCGCTTTCCGCGCGCACTTGGTGGCCGTTTTGCAGGCCGTTCATGTACTCGATACCTGCATCCAGGCGGCCATACAGCGTGACGCTGCTCTGCGCGTGCGCCGTCACCACCCCAGCAGCCATCAGCGCCGCCGCGACCAAAGCTTTCTTCATCATCTCCTCCATACCCTGTCAAAAAGTCAACCCAGACTGCACGAGATGCCCGGAGCGCGAGCGCCGGGCAAAAGCGGGATAACCAGGGAGACCTCGTGCAGGGCCGGTAAGCGCGGCACGCGGGCAAGCAGACGGAAAACCGTTGAGCGGTCCCGCGCAGCCGGGTCGGCCTGCGGGGTCTCCTTGTTGTGTCGTGAAGCTAAACTACATTTCACGAACTTCGTTTTGCTACTTTGGTTACTAATTTAGCAAAAATACAATTTTGTGGCGACGGAAATCGTTGTTTGACTAACCGCTGTCGCCAAATTGCCATGCAACACGGTGCGCAACAGGGTTCCCAAGGGTTCTCGATTACCGGAAAACCCTTGTCCCACAAGGGAGACATGGATTCGGCGGATAGGGCTCAAGGATTGCCACTATTGACGTTGCAAAGGCGCCGGCGTAAGCGCGAAAGTCGCGAAATGGGTAAGTATTTCGTAATGATTCCGGCGATTGCAGCCATCGCCGATCGGTGCCCGAAACGCCCGGCCGAAACGCGCTGTGGCTAGTCCGCGCTCGGCCGTGCGTCGAGCAACTGCGCGCGGATCCAGCGATGCGCGTCGGTGCGCGCATGCTTCGCATGCGAGTAGACCTTCACCGTGTAGCGCGGGATTTCGAACGGCGCGGGGAAGATGCGGATCGGCGCCGCGTGCCGCAGCGCCTGCGCGGCGCGGTTCGGCACGGTCATCAGGAGTGCCGACTCCGCGATCACGAACGGCGCGGCCAGCACGGTCGGCAACTGCACGGCGACGTGCCGCGCGACGCCGAGCCGGTCGAGCACGTAGTCGACGACGCCACGCGACTCGTTCCACGGCGTGACGACCACGTGGCGCGCCGCCAGGTACTGGTCGAGCGTCAGCCGCCGGCGGATGTCCGGATGCGTGGCGCTCGCGATCACGACGTAATCGTCGGAGAACCAGTCGAAATCCTCGATGCCCGGTGCGTCGGCCGCCGATTCCTCGTGGTAGCCGAGCGCGAAGTCGATGCGGCCGGCCGCGAGCTCGTCGACGGAAATCTTGCGGTCCGAATGGACGACGCGGATGCGCAGGTGCGGCGCCACGTGCTGGATGCGGGCGACGAACGCCGGCAGCACCGCGAATGCCGTGTAGTCGGTCGCGGCGAACACGAACGTACGGTCGCTTTGCGCCGGATCGAAGCGGCGCGCGCGGGCGAGCCCCTTCGACATCGCGTCGAGCGCGTCGCCGGCCCACGTGGCGATGTCGTCGGCGCGCACGGTCGGCTGCATCTCGTTGCCGAGCCGCACGAACAGCGCATCGCCGATCGCGTCGCGCAGGCGGGCGAGCGCATGGCTCAACGCCGACGGGCTCAACGCGAGCTCGTGCGCGGCCGCTGCGACCGACCGGTGGCGGTACAGCGCGTCGAACACGAGCAGCAGGTTCAGGTCGAGGCGGCGCAGATCGGGATGCATCATGTTCAGGTCTGGATGAAGAACCTGCACTTCCTGCAGGCATCGCATGAACGTAGCATGACGGTTTGAACGGCGCCAGCGCGGCTGCGGGCTGCGCGGCGCCGTTTTCCGTTTCACATCCCGGGCCGGAGGAGGGCTCAACCCGTGCAAATCGATATCCGTTCCGCCACCGTCGCCGACGTGCCGCAGATCCTGCGCTTCATCACCGAACTGGCCGTCTACGAGAAAGCGGAGCACGAAGTCGTCGCGACGCCCGAATCGCTCGAACGCAGCCTGTTCGGCGAAGGCTCGCCGGCGCGGGCGCTGATGTGCGAGATCGACGGCGAGCCGGCCGGCTTCGCCGTGTATTTCTTCTCGTATTCGACGTGGCTCGCGCGGCAGGGGCTGTATCTGGAGGATCTGTACGTATCGCCGCGTTTTCGCGGCGCCGGCGCGGGGCTGCGGCTGCTGAAGGCGCTCGCGCGGATCGCGGTCGACTCGGGCTGCGGGCGTTTCGAATGGAGCGTGCTCGACTGGAACGAGCCGGCGATTCGCTTCTACGAAAGCGTCGGCGCGGCGCCGCAGAGCGAATGGGTGCGTTACCGGCTGGCGGGCGACGAACTGCGCGCGTTCGCCGACGGCACGCCGGTGAGCGCCGCGTAAACGCAAAACGGGCGCCGCGCGGCGAACCGCGGGCGCCCGCTCGGGCGTGGCGCGTGACGGGCGTTACTTGAGGCTGCCCGACAGGAAGCCGCGCAGGCGGTCGCTCTTCGGGTTCGCGAACACCTCGGCCGGCACGCCTTGTTCCTCGACGCGGCCCTGGTGCAGGAACATCACGTGGTTCGACACGTTGCGCGCGAAGCCCATCTCGTGCGTGACGACGATCATCGTGCGGCCTTCCTCGGCCAGCTTCTGCATCACCTTCAGCACTTCGCCCACCAGTTCCGGGTCGAGCGCGGAGGTCGGCTCGTCGAACAGCATCACGTCCGGATGCATCGCGAGCGCCCGCGCGATCGCCACGCGCTGCTGCTGGCCGCCGGACAAATGCGACGGATACTGCTTCTCGACGCGCGGCGCGAGGCCGACCTTCTCGAGATACTCGCGCGCACGGTCCTCGGCTTCCTTCTTCGGGATGCCGAGCACGTTCACCGGCGCTTCCATCACGTTCTCGATCACGTTCATGTGCGACCAGAGGTTGAAGTGCTGGAACACCATCGACAGCTTGGTGCGCACGCGCTGCAGCTGTTTCGAATCGGCCGCGCGCAGTGCGCCCGTCTTGTCGAGCGCGGTGCGCACTTCCTCGCCGTCGACGAAGATGCGACCCGCGTTCGGCTGCTCGAGGAAGTTGATACAGCGCAGCATCGTGCTCTTGCCGGAGCCGGACGAGCCGATCACGCTGATCACGTCGCCCGAGTTCGCCCTCAGCGACACGCCTTTGAGCACCTCGTTGTCGCCGTACCGCTTGTGGAGATCGTCGACGAAAAGCTTCTGGGTCTGGGAGTTCATTCGATTAGTCCTGCGGAAACTTACTTGCCTTGCGGGCGCAGATACGCGAGCCAGCGGCGCTCGGCCTGGCGGAACAGCCACACGAGCGTGAACGAGATCACGAGGTAGAGCAGCGCGGCGATGCCGAACGCGTGGAACGACATGTAGGTCGCCGAGTTCACGTCGCGCGCGATCTTCAGGATGTCCGGCACGGTCGCGGTGAAGGCCACCGTCGTCGCGTGCAGCATCAGGATCACTTCGTTGCTGTACAGCGGCAGCGCGCGGCGCAGCGCCGATGGCAGGATCACGCGGCGATACATCGTGAACGGCGACATCCCGTACGCGCGCGCGGCTTCGATCTCGCCGTACGACGTCGCCTTGATCGCGCCCGCGAAGATTTCGGTGGTGTACGCGCAGGTGTTCAGCGTGAACGCGAGCAGCGTGCAGTGCATCCCGTCGCGGAAGAACGCATCGAGCATCGGCGTGCCGCGCACCGCCTGCAGGCTGTACAGGCCCGTGTAGCAGAGCAGCAGCTGCACGTAGAGCGGGGTGCCGCGGAACACGTACGTATACAGCCACACGGCGCCCGCCAGCCACTTCCGCTTCGACACGCGCGCGACGGCGAGCGGCACCGACAGGCAGAAGCCGAGGCCGATCGACACGACCAGCAGCCACAGCGTGATCGCGACACCGGTGATGCGATAGCCGTCGGTGTACAGATAGTTGCGCCAGTATTCTTGGATGAGTTCGATCATAGGTCAGCCTTGCGGACACCGGTCGAGTAGCGCTTTTCGAGCCACATCAGCACGAAGTTCGAGATCGTCGTGATGGCGAGGTAGACCGCTCCCGCGATCAGCGTGAAGAAGAAGAATCGCAGCGTGCCCTTGCCGGCGTCCTGCGACGCCTTCACGACGTCGGCCAGACCGATGATCGACACGAGCGCGGTCGACTTCACGAGCACCTGCCAGTTGTTGCCGATGCCCGGCAGCGCGAAGCGCATCATCTGCGGGAACATGATCCGCGTGAATACTTGCCAGTTCGTCATCCCGTAGGCGCTGCCGGCCTCGAGCTGGCCGCGCGGCACCGACAGGAACGCGCCGCGGAACGTCTCGGTGAAGTACGCGCCGTAGATGAAGCCGAGCACGAGCACGCCGGCGAGGAACGGGTCGATGTCGATCTGGTCCCAGCCGAGCGCGTCGGTCGCCATGTTCAGCCAGATCTGCAGGCTGTAGAACAGCAGCAGCATCAGCACGAGATCGGGCACGCCGCGGATCAGCGTCGTGTAGACGGTGCCGACGCCGTTCGTCACGCGGTTGCGCGACAGCTTCGCGCCGGCGCCGAGCAGCCCCAGCAGGAACGACAGCGCAAGCGAAAGCACCGCCAGTTTGACGGTTTGCCAGGTGCCGGCGAGGATCAGCGGGCCGTAGCCTTGTAGAAACATATGGGGTCCCTGGTGTGGTCCCTGACGGCGCACGCGGTGCGCCGCGAAACACGCGTCCGCCAAGCTGCGCGGAACGCCCCGTGCGTATCATGACCGTCCGCCCCGGCAACGGTGCCGGGCCCGCCCGTCGCGCGAGCGACGGGCAAGGGGCGGGCGGCGCGTGGTTGACTGCCTGTACTGCCCGGACGCGGGGCCGCCCCCGCATCCGCTGCTGCTGCTTGGGCCGCGTTCAGCGGGCCGGCGCCGAATAGACGCTGAACGAGAAGTACTGGTGCGACAGCCGGTCGTAGGTGCCGTCCTTGTGCATGTCGGCCAGCGCCCGGTTGATCTTGAGCTTCAGGTCGGTATCTTCCTTGCGCAGGCCGATCGCGGTGCCGTCGCCGATCGTCTTCGGATCCTTCACTTCCGGCCCGGCGAACGCGAAGCCCTTGCCGCGCGGCGTGCGCAGGAAGCCGTAGTCGGCCTGCAGTTCGTCCTGCAGCGTCGCGTCGAGGCGGCCCGTGCCGAGATCGGTATAGACCTGGTCCTGATTCTGGTAAGGAACGATCGTCACGCCCTGCGGTTCCCAGTACGCCTTCGCGTAGGTTTCCTGCGTCGAGCCCTGCTCGACGCCGACGCGCTTGCCCTTCAGCGACGCGACCGTCGGCAGCAGCGGCGAGCCGGTCTTCGCGATCATCCGTGCGGGTGCGTCGTACACCTTGTCGGAGAAGTCGATCTGTTCGCGACGCTTGTCCGTGACGGTCAGCGACGACACGATGACGTCGTACTTCTTCGCCTTCAGCGCCGGGATGATTCCGTCGAGATCCTGCGCCACCCACACGCATCTCACGTTGATCCGCTTGCAGATTTCCTTGGTGAGATCCACGTCGAAACCGACGATCTCGCCGCTCGGCGCGGTCGACTCGAACGGCGGGTAGCTGGCGTCGACGCCGATCCGCACGGTCTTCCACTCCTTCGCGAAGGCGCTGCCCGCCACGAGGGCGAGGGCGGCGCACAGGGCGGCCTTCTTCATTTCCATCCTTCTGTTGCTGACTTTCCGGGGGCGCTCGCGGCCGGTCGAACCGGGCGCCGCGGCGTATTCTAGACGGCCAAAAATCGCCGATCGGCGCTCTGACGTTGGCGGCCGCCGGAACGGCGAACGCCAAAAGGGCGGTATTTTACCCGAACGCGATACCCGGAAAACGGCAATCCGGCACGGTCGACCGATTCCTCGAATCGGCTGTTGCGGTAATCGCGGTATTCGCAACGAATATTCCGGCAATTGGTTCCGCGGCTGCAACGATGCGGTGCGCGGGCGGCGGATTGTGGCGCGTTCGACGTCCCCCTACAGTGGAGGTAAACCCGAACAGAACATCTGCGCCCCCGAGCGTCCACCCCAATGTTCCAGATCCTGCGCGCCGAAGACCGCTGGCATACGCGCCACGGCTGGCTCGAATCGAGTCACAGTTTTTCGTCTGCCTGCCGCACCGCGCATGCGCCGGTGCGTCCGCCCGTCGGCGCGCTGTGCGTGCTGAGCGAGGATCTGATTGCGCCGACGCGCGGTTTCGGGATGCAGCCGCGCCGCGACGTGGAGATCGTCACCTACGTGCTGGATGGCGTGCTCGCGCACCGCGACAGCCTCGGCTGCGGCGCGATCGTCCGGACCGGCGGCATCCAGCGGATGAGCGCCGGCACGGGGCTCATGCACGGCGAAACCAACGCGTCGCGCGACCGCCCGCTGCATCTGCTGCAGATCTGGCTGCAGCCGGCCGAGCGGGGCGGGCGGCCCGGCTACGAGGAGCGGCGTTTCGCCGACGACGAGAAGCGCGGGCGCCTGAGGCTCGTCGCGGCGCCCGACGGCGGCGACGGCGCGCTGTCGATGCGGGCGGATGCCCGCATCTTCGCGGGGCTGATCGACGGCGACGAGACGACGGCGTTCGACGTGCCGGCCGGGCGCAGCGTCTACGTGCACGTGGCGCGCGGCGAGGTCGAGGTCAACGGCCGCGCGCTGGCCGCCGGCGACGGCGCGCGGATCGGCGGCGTGGACGCGGTGGCGTTCGCGCGCGGCCGGAGCGCCGAGGTGCTGCTGTTCGACGTCGCCTGAAACGAAAAAGGGGACGCAGGCCGATGCCTGCGTCCCCGTTCGGTGCCGCCGTGCGAGCGGCCCGCCGGCTTACTGCGCCGGCGCCGACGCGCCCTTGGCGGCCGCGCGATGCTGCTCCCAGCGCGCCTTCATCTTCTCGTGGCGCTGTTCCATCTTCGCGAACTGCTGCTTGAGCGCGGTGCTGACCATCGTCTTCTGCTGGTCGTTCAGCCCGTTGTAGAACGTGAGCCACGCGGCGGACGTCTGCTCGCGCAGCTGCGCGTTCTGCGCTTCCGCCTGCTGGCGCGCCGAATGCATCGCGCTCAGGTCGAGGATCGGCTGGTTCTGCTGCGCCTTGAACTGCTCGCGCATCTGCTCGTGGCTCTTGCGCATCGCGTCACGGTTCTGCTTCATCGTATTGACGGCGGCTTGCCATTGCTGCTCCTGCGACGCGTTGAGCTTTAGCTGGTCGTGCAGTTTCATGATCGCGCCGAACGGGCCGCCTTCATGGCCGCCGTGCATCTGGTGCATGCCGGGGCCGCCCGGCGGCGGCATGTCGTCGGGCGGCGCGGCATGCGCGGTGCCGAATGCGAGAGCGAGCACGGTGGCGGCCGCGATGGCCACGCGGGAAGTCTTCTTATACATTTCAGAAACTCCTTGTATCCAAAGGGTCCGGCGATGCGGTGCCGGGAAAGTCGGGTACCGCATCCGGTAAGACGCAGGTTAGCGATGCAGGCTCCGACGGGTGTTACGCGGGGCGGCGGCCCGGTTACCGCGCATTACAGTTCCCTTGCGCGGTAACCCGCAGTAACCCTTTCGCCCCTTTGTTTCGTTCTTCGACTCCGCCCTCGCGCGGTAAACTTCGAGCCATGACTACCCAGATCCTCATCGTCGACGACGACCAAGAACTCCGAGACCTGCTGCGCGACTATCTCGTGCGCCAGGGGATGGAAGTGTCCGTGCTGCACGACGCGGCGACGCTCGAGAAGCGCCTCGAGCGCGAGCGGCCCGACCTGATCGTGCTGGACCTGATGATGCCGGGCGTGGACGGCCTGACCGCGCTGCGCCAGCTGCGCGCGGCCGGCGACGACATCCCCGTGATCATGCTGACCGCGCGCGCGGACGACGTCGACCGCATCGTCGGGCTCGAGCTCGGCGCGGACGACTACCTCGGCAAGCCGTTCAACCCGCGCGAGCTGCTCGCGCGCGTGCAGGCCGTGCTGCGCCGCCGCCGCGCGACGCCGTCGGCGGCCGCGCCCGAACAGCGCGAGCCGTTCGCGTTCGGCCGCTTCCTGCTCGACTTCCAGGCGCGCACGCTGTCGGTCGACGGCAAGCCGGCCACGCTGTCGAGCAGCGAGTTCGCGCTGCTGAAGATCTTCGTGAACCACGCGCTGCGCACGCTCACGCGCGAGCGGCTGCTCGAGCTGCTGCACGGGCCCGAGTACGACGGCACCGACCGCGGCATCGACGTCCAGGTGTGGCGCCTGCGCCGCATCCTCGAAACGGATCCGTCGACGCCGCGCTTCATCCAGACGGTGCGCGGGCGCGGCTACGTGTTCGTGCCCGACGGCGAGGCCCATGCGCAAACCCATTGATTCGCTGTTCGGGCGGCTGGCGCTGCTCGTCGTTGGCGTCCTGCTCCTGTCGCACTTCGCGTGGTTCTTCGCGATGCGGCTCGAGCGCAACCAGATGCAGACGCGCTATGCGGTCGAGGAGGCCGCGTTCCTCGTCGACGCGGTGCGCCAGCACGTCGCGCGCACGCCCGACCAGCCGCTGCCGTCGCGCGTGCGGCTTGTGTCGCCGGACAGCGCCGACGTGCCGAAGGGCGGCGATGCGGGGCTGCCGCCGCCGCTGAAGCGATTCCGCGACGATGTGAGCGACCGGATGCCGCCTGGCACGCAGGTCGAGATCGGCACACCGGGCCATCCGCCCGTGCTGTGGGTGAAGGAGCCGGCCGACCGCAACTGGATCGTGGTGCCCGTGCAGCCGCTGCGGCCGCCGCGCTCGCTCGACCGGATGCTGCTGTGGCTCGGCACGATCTTCTCGGCCGGCGTGATCGCCGCGCTGTTCGCGGCCTGGCAGTTACAGCAGCCGCTGCGCTCGCTCGCTCGCGCGGTCGCGCGTTTCGGCCGCGGGCAGCCGGTGCCGCCGCTGCGCGAACGCGGGCCGCGCGAACTGCGCCAGCTCACGCACGGCTTCAACCAGATGGTCGAGCAGGTGTCGCAGGCCGACAGTGATCGCGCGGTGATGCTGGCCGGCGTCGCGCACGACCTGCGCACGCCGCTCGCGCGGATGCGCCTGCGGGCGGAAATGATGGACGACGCGCGGCTGCGCGACGGCGTCGTGCGCGACGTCGACTCGATGTCGCACATCGTCGACCAGTTCCTGGTGTTTGCGCATGGCGGGGCCGACCGCAGCGAGCCGGTGCCGGTCGATCACGCGTGCGAGCGGATCGCGCGCAGCTATCGCGCGGTCGCGCCGAACGCGCCGGCGGTCCAGACGCGGCTGGAGGCTGATCCCGGCTTCCGGCTGCCGACGGCGACGCTCGACCGGATCCTGTCGAACCTGCTGGACAACGCGCATGCGTACGGCGCACCGCCCGTACTCGTCGAGACGGCGCGCACGCCGGCCGGCTACGTGCTGTCGGTCAGCGACAGCGGCGGCGGCATCGCGCCGCGCGACCTCGCGGCCGCCACGCGGCCGTTCGTGCGGCTCGATCCCGCGCGCGGCGGGAACGGCCACAGCGGGCTCGGGCTCGCGATCGTCGAGCGGCTCGTGCTCAGGCTGGGCGGCGCATGCGACATCGGCAATCGCCCCGAAGGCGGCCTGCGCGTGTCGATGACGTTCCCGTTCGACGCCGTGCCGAAAGACGACGAATCCCACGCACAGGCCGCATGAGCGGGTGCGGCGCCTGCCCGGCCGGGCGGGCGCCGCGCGGCGTCATTCGCCGAACAGCGTGCCGAGCGTCTCGGCCGCGTTGCTGTCGATCGTGTTGTAGGTCACCGTGGTGGCCTCGAAGATATAGACGGTCGTATACCGGCCGAGGCGCTCCAGGATTTCCTCCTGCAGCGATTCCGGCACGACGTTCATGTTCAGGTACCACGCCGTGGACGACAGCCGCGTCTGGAACGACCCGTACTCCTGCATGAGTTCATAGAACGCGTTGGCATCCTGATCGCGACAGACGATCACCAAGTTTCCTGCCATTCCCTTCCTCCCGCTCGTCGGTCGATCCCCGGGGCCGGTCGACACGGCGCGCGTGCGTGTTGCGGCGACACGGCCGAACCGGACCCCGGGGGCTAGCCCCGATCATACCTGCTTCGCCGTATCCGGTTGCTGATCCCGGACACGGTTTGTGCCCGCGTGCGGGGGGCGGGTTCACGGCCGGGCCGGATCACGGCATAATTCGGGCCTGCGTGCCGGCCGCCGGACTGCGGCCAGGCTGTTCCGTACCGCGCGCCCGCCATCCGTCCACGCGCCGGGCACGATCCATGCGTTGCCTGCGCCGTCCCCGGACGGTTGTACCTGAAATACAGGTTGGTGTAGTGTCGTGCCGTCGCGGCCCGGCTCGACCGGCCGCGGCAGCGCATGCACGCACGGCGCGCCGCGTGCGCGAGATCGCCAGTCAATCGAATTACCGCGCCCGTGCGCTTTGCCATGAATCAACATCGACTGCCGGCTTCGATCGGCCTTACCGGGGAGGGCGCCTGATGAACGTCGGATTCTTCAATCCGAACCGGACCGCCAACGCATCCGCGTGGCGCGTGTTGCCGAACCGGTGGGACTTCATCGCCTTTCCGCTGATCATCTGCCTGATCGCGATGGCGGTGGTCGGCTTTCACGAAACGCTGGCGCCGATCGGCGTGCTGCAGACGCAGAAGATCTCGCTCGATCCGTCGAACCTGCCCGAATATGCACTGCGCACCACGCTGCGGATGCTCGCCGCGATGGTCGCGTCGCTGGCGTTTACGCTCGTCTACGGCACGCTCGCGGCCAAGAGCCGCCGCGCGGGCATGGTGCTGATCCCGATCCTCGACATCCTGCAGTCGGTGCCGGTGCTCGGCTTCATCTCGTTTACGGTCACGTTCTTCCTCGCGCTGTTCCCGAGCCGCGTGCTCGGCGCCGAGCTGGCCGCGATCTTCGCGATCTTCACGAGCCAGGCGTGGAACATGACGTTCAGCTTCTACCAGTCGCTGCGCACGGTGCCGCGCGACCTGGACGAGGTGTCGCGCGGCTTCCACCTGACGTCCTGGCAGCGCTTCTGGAAGCTCGAGGTGCCGTTCTCGATGCCGGGCCTGATCTGGAACATGATGATGTCGATGTCGGGCGGCTGGTTCTTCGTCGTCGCGTCGGAGGCGATCACCGTCGGCAACCAGACGATCACGCTGCCGGGCATCGGCGCGTATCTCGCGCAGGCGATCGCGGACAAGAATTTCGGCGCGATCGGCTGGGTGATCCTGACGATGACGGTCGTGATCCTCGCGTATGACCAGTTCCTGTTCCGCCCGC
Organism: Burkholderia sola; assembly: GCF_905400185.1. Lineage (NCBI taxonomy): Bacteria > Pseudomonadati > Pseudomonadota > Betaproteobacteria > Burkholderiales > Burkholderiaceae > Burkholderia > Burkholderia sola. Next base: position 2,691,704 of record NZ_FR989675.1, on the reverse strand, counting down.
TCATCGCGTGGGCCGACAAGTTCCGGATGGAAAACACCGCGTCGGGCGATGCGCCGCAATCGTGGCTGCTCGACCTCGTGCGCCGCACGCGGCTGATCCATCAGCTGCTCGTGCCGGCCGGCTGGTTCTTCGCGAAGGCCGCGCGGATCCCGCTGCGCCTGCCGCTGTCGGGCGCGATGCGCTTTACGCTGCCGCGCGTCGAGAAGAAGGCGTCGCGCACGGTCGACATCGCGTGGGCGGGGCTCGTGCTGCTCGGCACGGCCTATATCGTGTGGCGCGTCGTCAGCTTCGTCGCGACCGGCGTGACGATGGCCGAAGTCGGCCACGTGCTCGTGCTCGGGCTCATCACGCTGCTGCGCGTGGTCGTGCTGATCTCGATCGCGTCGCTGATCTGGGTGCCGATCGGCGTGTGGGTCGGGCTGCGTCCGAAGCTGGCCGAGAAGCTGCAGCCGCTCGCGCAGTTCCTCGCCGCGTTCCCCGCGAACCTGCTGTTCCCGGTGTTCGTGATCGTGATCGCGCGTTTCCACCTGAATGCGGACATCTGGCTGTCGCCGCTGATCGTGCTCGGTACGCAGTGGTATATCCTGTTCAACGTGATCGCCGGCGCGACGTCCTACCCGAACGACTATCGCGAAGCGGCGACCAACTTCCGCATCCGCGGCTGGCAGTGGTGGCGTCAGGCGATCCTGCCCGGCATCTTCCCGTACTACGTGACCGGCGCGATCACCGCCTCGGGCGGCGCGTGGAACGCGAGCATCGTGTCGGAAGCCGTACAGTGGGGCAGCACCCGGATCGAGGCGCATGGCCTCGGCGCCTACATCGCGCGGACCACCGCCGCCGGCGATTTCCCGAAGATCATCCTGGGCATCGCCGTGATGTCCCTGTTCGTCACCCTGTTCAACCGCCTGCTGTGGCGCCCGCTGTATGCCTTCGCCGAAGCGAAGCTGCGGCTCGACTGAGACCGATTGAGAGCGAAACGCGATGCACAATCCGAATGCTGTAAACGCCCCCGTCCAGACGTCCCAGCCGCCGCGCCTCGGTGAAGAAATCCTGCGCGTCGATCATGTCTGCCGCGGCTTCAACAAGACGCAGGGCGAGCTGCTCGTGCTCGACGACGCGAACCTGTCGCTGCGCGAAGGCGAGATCGTCGGCCTGCTCGGCCGCTCGGGCTCGGGCAAGTCGACGCTGCTGCGGATCATCGCCGGGCTGATCGAGCCGACCGGCGGCGAAGTGACCTATCTCGGCAAGCCGCTGCGCGGCCCGGCCGAAGGCGTCGCGATGGTGTTCCAGACCTTCGCGCTGTTCCCGTGGCTCACCGTGCTGCAGAACGTGGAGGCCGGGCTGGAAGCGCTCGGCGTCGGCGCGCGCGAGCGGCGCGAGCGTGCGCTCGCCGCGATCGACCTGATCGGTCTCGACGGCTTCGAGAACGCGTATCCGCGCGAGCTGTCGGGCGGGATGCGCCAGCGCGTCGGTTTCGCGCGCGCGCTCGTCGTCGATCCGACCATTCTGCTGATGGACGAGCCGTTCTCCGCGCTCGACGTGCTGACGGCCGAGACGCTGCGTACCGATTTGCTGGACCTGTGGACGCAGGGCCGCATGCCGATCAAGTCGGTGCTGATCGTCACGCACAACATCGAGGAAGCGGTGTTCATGTGCGACCGGATCCTCGTGCTGTCGTCGAACCCCGGCCGCGTGATCGCCGAGATCAAGGTGCCGTTCAAGCACCCGCGCAATCGTCTGGACCCGGCGTTCCGCAAGCTCGTCGACGACATCTACGCGAAGATGACCGCGCGGCAGACCGGCGAGGCGACGAAGAAGGGGCTCGAGCTCGGCAGCTGGCTGCCGCAGGTGTCGACCAACCTGATGGCCGGCCTGATCGAGACGCTCGCGATGGCGCCGTACCACGGCCGCGCGGACATGCCGGAAATCGCACGCACGCTGCATCTGGAAGTCGACGACCTGTTCCCGATCGCGGAAGTGCTGCAGTACCTCGGCTTCGCGGACGTGCGCGAAGGCGACGTGTTCCTGACGCCGCCGGGGCGCGTGTTCGCGGAATTCGGCACGCAGGAGCGCAAGCTGATGTTCGCGGATCACCTGCTGAAGCACGTGCCGCTCGCCGCGCGGATCAAGAAGGTGCTGAACGAGCGCCCGGGCCATCGCGCGCCGCGCGTGCGCTTCGAGCAGGAGCTCGAGGATTTCCTGTCGGACGGCGCGGCCGAGGAAACGCTCGACGCGGTGATCGACTGGGGCCGTTACGGCGAGATCTTCTCGTACAACGACCAGACCGAGATCTTCAGCCTCGAGGACGTCGAGTCCTGATGTTGACAGGGCGATTCCTGCACGTCCCGCTGGAGTCGCCCGGATGCCCCCAAGCGGGTTGATTCGGCCGCTGCGGGCCAAGGGCCCGTGGCCCGCCCTGGCGTTCGCAATGGGCGCCGGTCCCCATGGACACCCGCCTGGCGGATCGTGCTCCTGCCGGAAGCGCCGCGGATGGCGTTCGCCGAGGATGTCGCGCCCGGTTTCACGCTTCGGCGCTCACGCTTCGTTCACTTTCGCCGCCGTCCTCCCCCTTCAACGCGCGTTTAATGCCGGATCGGTGCGGTGTGCTTCAATCGGCGCGCGAGCGCGCCCGCCCGTCAGCAACTGATATCGGGGATCGATCAATCGATAGTTGGCGACCGGAATGTTGTTATTTATACAGATAAGGCGAAAGATATTTCGGATCTTGCGTTCGGAGTAAATTACCACGGTCTGATCGGGAAGCCGGTTTATTCATCAGAAACGGTGATACCTCCAGGTGTGAAGTTTGAGGTGGTAGGGGTGGATGAATTCGGACGAGTTATTTTGGAGCAATTGTGATGTTGAAGCGGGACAGACTACCTTACTCCTCGCTACCTTCAGCATTGAGAGTGTTGATTCCCGAGGCCATTTTTTTGAAGGCGTTCGAGAATGCAGAGTCTCAAACGATCGTCGTTTGGTATTCCGACTCGAAAATCGGCAGTCAGCATGAGGTCGAGTATTCGTCAAAATTGGGGCGTTTTCTGTCACGCAGCGAGCGTGAAGCGCGATTTCCTGCGGAGCGGGAGATTGTTCTGCGGGACGGGATCCGAGTCAAAGTAGGCAATAGACTTGGGGTCCATACCGACGTTCGCTATGAGACCTATACGGCATACGATCCAATTACGTCGTCGAAGCTTGCAGTTGGGGAGCAGATGTTCTTCATGCGGTTTCTTGCTGAAGTCGAGACCGTCGTTCGGCAAGCAATCGAAAAAGCGAAGTTTCCAAGTACTTATGCTGGGTGGAGTCCACTCGAGCGCATTCGCTATTGGGTCGGCGTGCTGTATCGTGCGCGGCGCCAGACCGGGGAGTCGGGCATTAATGAGGATGAGGCCTTCCAGCCTTCTTTGTTGAAGCAGATGAGAGCTGTGGATCCTGGGGTCGATGCCATTCTCGCGGCGGTCCTTGCCGAGTTGAGCCGCATGGAGATGATCAGCCCAGACGTCATGCGGGCCGCGTTTAATCAACGTACGGGCGCATCGATTTGATCGCCCGGCGGATAAGCATGTTGGATGGTCGGTATACCCAGGTTCGCACGAAATTTTCTATGGTTAAGTTGAATGACCGATAAGAATCCCGATTTTTCACCGATGCGCATGCGGGCACGCGGATTCGTGTCGCAGGGGCGCATCGAGGATGCGCTTGGACTGTACGGCGACATCCTGAAAGTGGCGCCGGAAGACGCGGCGACGTATGCGGATCGCGGCACGACCTTCGCGATGATCAAGAAGACGGATCTCGCGCTGAACGATCTGAACCGGGCCATCGAGCTGGGGTACACGGACCCATCGGCGTATTGCACGCTCGCGACGATTTACCTCGAAGGCGGTGCCTACCAGAAGTCGCTCGATTACTTCGACAAGGCGCTGAAGCTCAATCCCGACCAGCCTTTCGTCTATTTCAATCGCGCCAGGGCATACGAGACGCTGGGCGATATCAATGCGTCGATCGCCGATCTCGAGCGATGCCTGACTTACAACCCGGACGATGCGCTGTCCGCGAAGATCAAGGAAAGGGTGGCGCAGCTTCGCGCGCGTCTGTAACCACGGCAGGTCGCGAGCACGCAGAGCGCCACGGGCGCCGCGCACGATGACGCGCGGCGCATCGCGCGATTACTGCAAATTCCCCCACCGATCAACGGCCGGCTCCGCCGACGCCCATTTCCAGTGCGTGCCTTGCTGGCACGCATTCGCGAAATACCAGTCGGCCTTGTCGCCGTCCTTCACCGAGAACGCGAATTCCTTGCACAGCGCGAGCGCCGACGAGTACGCGCGCGTGACGCGCACTTCGCCTTCGCCGTTTTCGAGCGGCAGCGTGTTCTTCACCTTCCACGGCTTCACTTCGCCGACGGCGAGACTGCCGGCCGTCTTTGCGATCGCGTCCTGCTGATTCTGATGGAGTTGCTTCATCGTGCGGTTGACGGCTTCGTCGGTCGCGGCCTGCACGGCAATGCCGACGCCGACGCCGACCGCCGGGTTCGCGGTGACGAGGCCGGTCGCCGCGCCGGCCAGCGCGCCGCTGGCGGCGCCGACCGACCCGCAGCCCGACAGCGCGACCGTCGCCGCGCACAGCGCGCCGATCGCCGCGATACGGATCGCGACGCTCATTGCAGCGCGCCCCAGCGTTCGGTCGCCGGTTCCGCCGATGCCCATTTCCACACGGGCCCGTCGCGGCAGATCGTGGCGACGTAGAACGCCGATTGCGCGGCCTTGTCGGCCTTCGCCGGCGTATCGACCGCGAACACGATTTCCTTGCAGTCGAGCGGACCGACGCTGATCATCCGGCTGACCGTCACGCGGCCCTGCTCGTCGTCCTCGATCGGGAACGAATGGTGCGTCGACCACGGCGCGACACCGCCGACGTCGAGCGGCCCGGCCGCCTTCGCGATCTGCTCCTGCGTGTAGCGGTGCGCGACGCGTTGCGAGTACTGGACGCCGGCGCGCGCGCCGGCGACGGCACCGAGGCCGATGCCCGTCGCGACGGCGGCATTGTTGGTGACCTTGGAGGCGATCGCGGCGCCCGCGATACCGGCGCCGGCCGTCGCGCCTTCGCTGTACAGCGAATTGCAGCCGGACAGCAGTGCGGCCGTGGCGATCACGGCCAGCACGACGCGCGCCGGCGTGGCCCGGCGCGGCGATTCGAAACGAATGTTCATCCCTGAGTGCAAGTCCTGTCTGGGTGAGCGGCGGCGCGTGCACGCCCTGATGCCGCGTCATTGTTTCGCAATTGTCATAGGAAAACTGCAAAGCTTTGACAAATCGCCGTGCGGCGCGCCGCGTGCGCGCGGGCGGCGTTATTGTCGGATAGATGATCGGCGAGGGGTCGAAACGTTACAAATTGAAGGTAATTGTTACCTTCGGATGCGATCAAGCGACCTAGACTATTTTGCTATGGAATGTTTCTACGACGGCCTCGAGCCGCGCCGCATATGAGACACCCCGCCATGCGCCGTTCGAAACGGTTGTCACCCCGGCCCCCCGTCGCGGCGGCCGACCATCCGGAAGTGCCGCCGCGTCCGCGGACCGACGCGCCTTCGGCACCGCCTGCGGGCGCGCCGGACGAGACACCGTCGGACGGCGATCACAACCAGGGCGGTGCTCGCCCGGAAGGGCTCGACTATCAACGCGACCTCGGTCAGGAGCAGGACGCTTGATACGGTCGTCGCCGCATTCCATCGCCGTATTTCATTGCAATTCTCGGAACTGAGTCGCCGCGCGGCCGCCTTCGGGCCGCCGCGCCTGCTTTGGCGTGCGTCGCGCGCCAGCCAATCGAATCGAGGAGGGGAAGTCGCATGAGCAGATTGATCGTGGTATCGAATCGTGTCGCCGCCGGCGAGGACACGCGCCCAAGCGCGGGCGGCCTGGCCGTCGGCGTGATGGACGCGCTGAAGGAAACGGGCGGCGTCTGGTTCGGCTGGAACGGCGAGATCGTCGGGGCGCCGGATGCCGAGCCCGCGATCCAGCGGGACGGCAACGTGACGTATGCGACGGTCGGGCTGACCCGGCGCGACTACGACCAGTACTACCGCGGCTTCTCGAACGCGACGCTGTGGCCGGTGTTCCATTACCGCGGCGATCTCGCGCGCTTCGATCGGCAGGAGTACGCCGGTTATCTGCGCGTGAACGCGATGCTCGCGAAGCAGCTCGCCGCGCTGCTGCGTCCGGACGACCTGATCTGGGTGCACGACTACCACCTGCTGCCGTTCGCGCACTGCCTGCGCGAGCTCGGCGTGAAGAACCCGATCGGCTTCTTCCTGCACATCCCGTTTCCGTCGCCCGACATGCTGCGCCTCGTGCCGCCGCACGAGGAACTTGTGAAGTTCATGTGCGCGTACGACGTCGCGGGCTTCCAGACCGACGCCGACAAACAGGCGTTCACCGACTACATCGAGCGGCGCGGCATCGGCGCGGCGAGCGAGGACGGGATGCTGCACGCGCACGGCCGCGTCGTGAAGGTCGCGGCCTATCCGATCGGCGTGCATCCCGACGCGATCGCGCAGGCGGCCGTCCAGTACGGCACGCGCAAGCCGGTGAAGATGCTGCGCGAGGCGCTCGGCGACCGCAAGCTGGTGATGAGCGTCGACCGCCTCGATTACTCGAAGGGGCTCGTCGAGCGCTTCCAGTCGTTCGAACGGATGCTCGCGAATGCGCCGGGCTGGCAGGGGCGCGTGTCGCTGCTGCAGATCGCGCCGCCGACGCGTTCCGACGTGCAGACCTACCAGCACATCCGCGAAACGCTCGAAGGCGAGGCCGGCCGCATCAACGGCCGCTTCTCGCAACTCGACTGGACGCCGATCCAGTACCTGAACCGGAAGTACGAGCGCAACCTGCTGATGGCGTTCTTCCGGATGTCGCAGGTCGGCTACGTGACGCCGTTGCGCGACGGGATGAATCTCGTCGCGAAGGAATACGTCGCGTCGCAGGATCCGGCCGATCCGGGCGTGCTCGTGCTGTCGGAGTTCGCGGGCGCGGCAGCCGAGCTGACCGGCGCGCTGCTCGTCAATCCGTACGACCTGTCACAGATGGCCGAGGCGCTCGAACGTGCGCTATCGATGCCGCTCGCGGAGCGGCAGGCGCGTCATGAGGAGAATCTCGCGCGGTTGCGCGAGAACGACCTGTCGGTGTGGCGCGACACGTTCGTCGCCGACTTGCGCAGTGTCGCCGCGGCGGCGTCGGTCACGCAGCGCGCGGGCCGGCGGGTCGCGCATGCGTGAGTGCGCGCCGGGCGCCGGCAGCGACGAAGAAACGGCAGGCGATACGGCCGGCCGTTTCTTCGTCGTGACGGGCGGCCCCGGTTCGGGCAAGAGCACGTTGCTCGATGCGCTCGAGCGCGCCGGGTTCGCACGCTCGCAGGAAGCCGGACGCGGCGTGATCCGCGACCAGATGGCCGTCGACGGTCCAGCACTGCCGTGGCGCGACCCGGCAGCGTTCGCCGAGTTGATGCTGGGCTGGGAGATGCGGTCCTACCATCTCGCGCGGCAGGCGCGCGGGCCGGTGTTCTTCGACCGCGGCGTGCCGGACGTGATCGGCTATCTGAAGCTGACCGGATTGGCGGTACCCGTGCACGCGGAAGCCGCGGCGCGGCGTTTCCGCTATCACCGGCGCGTGTTCATCGCGCCGCCTTGGCCCGACATCTATGCGCAGGACGCCGAGCGTCGGCAGGATTTCGCGGAAGCGGTGCGCACCCATGACGCGATGGTCGAGTGCTATACGTCGTACGGCTATCGGTTGATCGAGTTGCCGCGCGTGAGCGTGAAGGCGCGCGTGCGCTTCGTGATGGACGCGCTCGACGCCGCATGACGCCCGACGCGGGTGCGGCGCACGACGATGTCAGGCCGCCGTGTCCGGCCGCGGCGACGCGATGCGCAGCAGGCTGACGACCGCGGCCACCGCCGCGAACACCGTGGCGACATAGAGTGCGATCGTCGGTCCGCGGTCGGGCGCGAGCCCGAAAATCAGCGCGACCAGCGCGGCGCCGAGCGTCTGACCGGTCAGGCGCGCGGTGCTCAGCATGCCGCCGGCGCCGCCGCTGCGCTCGCGCGGCGCCGACGACAGCATCGCGCGGTTGTTCGGCGACTGGAACAGCCCGAAGCCCGCGCCGCACAGCGCCATCCGCCACACGATGTCGACCGTGCCCGGGTGCGCGCCGATCGTCGCGAGCGACAGCAAGCCGGCGGCGAACAGCGCCAGCCCGATCCCGCCGAGGATGCCGGCCGAATAGCGGTCCGACAGCACGCCCGCGAGCGGCGCGGCGAACACGATCACGAGCGGCCACGGCGTCATGTAGAGGCCCGTCTCGACCTGCGAGAAACCGAGTGAATTCTGCAGCCAGAACGGCAGCGCGACGAACGCGAGCATCTGCGACGTGAACGACGCCGTCGACGTGTAGACCGACAGCGCGAACATCGGGATGCGCATCAGGTCGACCGGCAGCAGCGGCGCCGGCTGCGACAACTGGCGCTTCACGAAGAAGTAGCCGACTACGAATGCGACGGCCAGTTCGGCCGCGACGTACGCATGACTTTCGCCGTGACCGAGCCCGTCGACGGCCGTGATCAAGAGGCCGAACACGCAGGCGTTCATCAGCGCGCTCGCGAAGTCGTACGGCGCGTCGTGCAGCGGGTTGGCCGGCAGCGCGCGCACGCTGCCGAGCACGGCCGCGATGCCGATCGGCACGTTGACCGCGAACAGCCACGGCCACGACGCGAACGACAGGATCGCGGACGCGACCGTCGGCCCGATCGCCGACGACAGCGCGACCACCATCGCGTTGAGCGACAGCCCGCGCCCCAGCATCGACGACGGGTAGATCATTCGCACGAGCGCCGCGTTGACGCTCATGATGCCGGCCGCGCCGAACCCCTGGATCACGCGCATCACCGCCAGCATCGGCAGCGAGCCGGCGAGCGCGCAGCCCAGCGATGCCGCGGTGAACAACGCGAGGCCGGCGATGTAGACGCGGCGATAGCCGATGCGTTCGCCGAGCGACGCGAGCGGCAGCAGCGTGATCGTGACCGCGAGCTGGTACGCGTTGACGATCCAGATCGACGCGGCGTCGGACGCGTGCAGGTCGCGCGCGATGGTCGGCAATGCGACGTTCGCGATGGCGCCGTCGAGCACGGCGAGCGTGATGCCCAGGGCGACGCAGACGATCGCCCAGTAGCGTTGCGGAAGCGGCAGGCCGGTATCGGCGTTCATGACGGGAGCGAGAGCGTGGTTGTCCGCGCGCCCGCGGGCCGGTTGCGTGCGCAACCATGTGCAGGGGTGGCGGCGATGAACGGCCCGGCCGGCGCGGCTGCGCCGGAACGGGGCCGGTCGAGTGTATCACCGGGCCGCATCGCGCGACGCCAGGTCGCGCGGGGGCCTGCTGGCGCGCGCATTCAGCCTTCGAAGTCGAGGCCGCCGAGCCGCACGAGCGGGTCGGCCTGCGTGCGCGACGCGAGATCGATGTCGCGTGCGCTTTGCCATGCGCTCAGCTTTTTCGGCAACGCGGCGAGATAGTGCTCGAAGCGCTGCGGGCCGTCCGGCTCCATCAGCCGCTCGATTTCGTCGGTGTCCCAGGTCAGTTCCAGGTTCAGCGGATACACGAAGCCGCTCACGTGCTCGTGCGGCGCGCTGCGGATCTGCACGCGCGTCGGGTGCCCGTGCCCGCCATAGGGGACGACGTCGGTCTGAACGTGATCGGCGAAGAATGCGGCGATCGCCTGCGCGATGCGCGGTGCGAATTCGGTATCGAAACGGCGGGCGGTTTCGGGCTGCATGAAGGCGTCTCCTGTCTGCCGAAAATCGTAGCACGGCGACGACGCGTTTCGGCGCGAGCGATACCGGTAATCGCGCGTTACCACTTGCTGCATCTATTACGGCCGCGTCCCGCCACAATGCATCGCATCCAGTACCACTTCGCGTGGGAGTCCATCATGAAAAAGATTGCCGCAGTGTGTGTCCTTGCCGGTTCGCTCGCGGTCGCGGGCCCGGCGTCCGCTCACGGCCGCGATGGCGGCGCCGTCATCGGCGCATTGATCGGCGGCGCGGTGCTCGGCGCGATCGTGACGTCCGCGATGAATCCGCCCGTCGCGTATCAGGCGCCCGCGTACCAGGCGCCGGCCTATCAGCCGCCGACGTACTACCAGGCGCCCGCGTACCAGCAGCCTGCCTACCCGACCTATCAGCAGGCGCAGTACCAGGACGACGGCCCGAACTATTGCTACGACCGTTACCAGCGCGCGTACGTGTGCGGGGCGCCGGTGCAGGGCGGCTACGCGCGGCCTGCCGGCTGGTGAGCGCGCGCGGGTTTCGGGCCGGTTGGCCGTTACCCGTCGATGCTCGCTTCGCCGGGCCGGACGACGAAAGGCCCTCGCTCGATGCGAGGGCCTTTGTCTTTTTGTGCGGCCGGTTCGTTGGCCGGAGCGATGCGCCGCCGGCCTTCGGCGCGCCGTGCGCGGATACAAACGGTTGCAATTGCGCGTCAGTGGCGATGACCGCCGCCACCGCCGCCTTCGTTCCAGTCGCCGCGGTGTCCGCCGCCGCGGCCCCAGCCGTTGCCGCGGTTGCCGCGATCACCGCGATCGCCGTCCCAGCGATGGTAGTCGCGGCGGCCGCGATCCCAGTCGCGTCCGCCGCCACCGCCCCAGATATTGACCGTGCCGTACACGGGGGACGGCGCGTACGCATAGCCGGGATCGGAATAGTAAGGCTGCCCGTAGCCGTATCCGGCGTCCGGGGCGACGACGCAGCCGGCCAGCAGGGTGGCGACGCCGGCGGCAGCAATGAGCTTCAGCATGATGTTCTCCGTTGGTTCCGCTATAAGTACCGCGCCCGGGGATTGCCGGCTGTTTGCAATTGTGTCGCCAAATTACAGCCTCGTAAGGTCGTGTGACGAAAGTGTTAGCATCGGGGGCTCATTTGTTTTTCAGGAGCTCATCAATGAAATTCGCGATCCGGGCCGCGCTGGCCGCCTTCTGCGTGACAACCGCCGCCGCATGCGCGGCCGCGCCGGCCTCCGCGCCCGCCGTGTCGGCCGAGTCGATCAAGATGTTTCCGCAGGCGGCGACCGGCCAGCAGCGCGTCGTGATCGCGCTGCCCGCGCTCGAGAACGAGGGTGATGCGCGCGTCGAGCTGATGATCGGCAAGACGCTGCAGACCGACTGCAACCAGCAGTGGTTCGGCGGCGAGCTGACTGCCGAGGACGTGAAGGGCTGGGGCTATACGTACTACCGGCTCACCGACGTGAAGGGGCCGGCGTCGACACTGATGGCGTGCCCGGGCCAGGCGCCGCAGCAACGGTTCGTGCAGGTGCGCAGTGACGGTCAACTGCTGCGCTACAACAGCCGCCTGCCGCTCGTCGTCTATGTACCGGACGGCTTCGACGTGCGCTATCGCGTGTGGCATGCGTCGAAAGACGTGCAGCAAGCGGCGAAGCAGTAATCTTTCCTTTCGGCGGTGTCCTGCCGCTACCTATACACCGGCCGCGCTGCTCGTGCCGACGAGCGCCGGCCATGCGGCCAGCGCGGCCTGTGCGACGGCCTCCAGATCGCGGCGGCTCGCGCCGTCGCGCGCCTGGATCGACATGCCCTGCTGGACCGTCACGTAGTAGCGCGCGATCGCGTCGAGGTTCGCGTGCGTTGATATTTCGCCTGCCGCGACGCCTTGCACGAGGCGTTCCCGCAGCGCGTCGACCGTGCCCTCGCGCATCGCGATCAACGTTTGCCGGACCATATCGGAACGTTCGGCCGGATGCAGCGCCGACAGCACGATCAGGCAGCCGGCCGGCTTCGAGCGCCGCGTGAACACGCGTGCGGTATCCATCAGGTAACTCTGCACGGCGTCGCGCGCGCTGGCCGCCCGTTCGACACCGCCCCAGATTTCTCGCCCCTCGGTTGCGCGGTAATGCTCGAGCGCTTGCCGGAACAACGCTTCCTTGCTGCCGAAGGCCGCATACAGGCTCGGCGACGCGATGCCCATCGCGGCCGTCAGGTCCGTCATCGACGCGCCTTCGTAGCCGAGACGCCAGAACACCTCCATCGCGCGATCCAGCGCCGCTTCCTTGTCGAAGCTTCTCGGTCGGCCTCGTTCAGCCATTGCGTCCGTTCCTTCGTCGATATCTGTATCGATCGATAAAATAAATCAATTGACTGTGCGGCGCAACTTCCCACATTCTGTGTCGGTTGTTACATAAATAAGGAAAGGAACCGACATGAATCGACTCCAGGGCAAGCGTGCACTCATCACGGGCGGCAGCCGCGGCATCGGCGCGGCGATCGCGAAACGGCTGGCGGCTGACGGCGCGGACGTGGCGATCACGTATGAAAAATCGGCCGAGCGGGCGCAGGCCGTCGTCGCCGGCATCGAGGCGTTGGGCCGTCGCGCCATCGCGATCCAGGCCGACAGCGCGGATCCGGTGGCCGTGCGCAACGCGGTCGATCGTGCCGCGGAGACGTTCGGCGGCCTGGACATTCTCGTCAACAACGCGGGGATTTTCCGGGCCGGCGCGCTGGACGACCTCACGCTCGACGATATCGACGCGACGCTGAACGTGAACGTGCGCGCGGTGATCGTCGCGTCGCAGGCGGCGGCGCGGCATCTCGCGGAAGGCGGGCGCATCGTGTCGACCGGCAGTTGCCTCGCGACACGCGTGCCCGATGCGGGGATGAGCCTCTATGCGGCGAGCAAGGCCGCACTCATCGGCTGGACGCAGGGGCTCGCGCGCGATCTCGGCTCGCGCGGCATCACGGTCAACATCGTGCATCCGGGTTCCACCGATACCGATATGAACCCCGCCGATGGCGAGCATGCCGATGCGCAACGTTCGCGGATGGCGATTCAGCAGTACGGCAAGGCCGACGACGTGGCTGCGCTCGTGGCGTTCGTCGTCGGGCCGGAAGGGCGGTCGATCAATGGGACCGGGTTGACGATCGACGGCGGCGCGAACGCGTAAAGACCGATGCCCGGCGTGAGTAGGCCGGGTAACGGCGCGCTCGTTGTTCGTCGTGGTTCGTTATTGGCAGCCGAGGCGCACGTGCTCGGCTTCCAGGTCGGCCCGTTTGTCGTACGCGTGCAGTTCGTTGCGCGGCTTGCCGTCCGGGCCCATGCCGCGCACGACTCGGTGGCCGCGGTCGGGCGAGTGCGTGAGCGCATCGATGCCGACGGCCAGTTCCCGGCACCGCGCGTCGGGAGAGGTGCTTTCCGGGCGAGGGGCTGCCGAGGCAGTGACGTTGGCGATGCCCGGGCTGACGTAGCGTTGCTTGGCAGGCGCCGTGCCGGTGTCGGCGGCGTTGGCCGTGGCGGTTATCGCTGAAAGCGCGGCGAGCGCCGCGATCGTTCGAATCATTCGAGAAGTCCGTGTGCTGAACCGAAGAAGGTTCGGAATTCTACGCAATGTTCGCTGCATGTCCTCGGAGAATGGACGAGGTGCGATCGCGTGTCGCACGTCGCGGTGAACGGTCGACTACCCATCTTCGTGTGCTGCGCCGCATGCGCGGCAATATCCCCCAGACAGCAAAAAGCCCGCTTGCTTTCGCAAAGCGGGCTTCGGCATTTGGTTGCGGGGGTAGGATTTGAACCTACGACCTTCGGGTTATGAGCCCGACGAGCTGCCAGACTGCTCCACCCCGCGGCGCGAAGTGTACTTCGGGTTGAGGCTTAGAGTCAATCGATTCGTGCGGCGGCAGTCCCGGTGCCATATCGGGCCTGTTCCTTGAAGCCACTGCAACGCAGTGAAGCCGACGCGTATAGCCGGAAATTTTCCACATTCGCCACAATATTCGCGCGCCTGAAACGTCTTCAGACGCATGGAACCGCCACCCACTTCGCAAACGATGACCGACCCAGACCGCGACATCACCGCGACAGTGATGCGTGAACGAACGAGGCTAGGGAATTTCATTCGGCGTCGGATTCGCGACCCGGACGATGCCGAGGACGTTCTGCAGGATGTGCTTCACGAATTCGTGCAGGCTTATCGGCTTCCGGCGCCAATCGAACAGGCGAGCGCGTGGCTGTTCCGTACCGCGCGTAATCGCATCATCGATCGTTTTCGCAAGAGGAAGGAGCAGCCGCTGGCCGATCTGCTCGATGCCGACGACGACGCGGACAGCGAGTATCGCCTGGATCTCGCGCTACCGTCGCACGATGCTGGTCCTGAAGCGCTCTACGCTCGCACGCTGTTGCTCAAGGCGTTGCAGGATGCGCTCGACGAACTGCCGGCGAATCAACGCGAGGTTTTTATCGCGCACGAACTGGAAGGGCGGTCCTTCAAGGAGATGGCCGCGGAAAGCGGCGTCACGCTCAATACGCTGCTCGCGCGCAAACGATATGCGGTTCTGCATCTGCGTGCGCGACTGCAACCGATTTATGACGAACTGGATATCTAGAGGAGTCGACGGATGAATTTTCGAATCAGATGTGCGGGCAAGGCGCTGCTCGTGGTGGTCGCCATCGGCGTGCTCGGGTGGGTCGTCATGATGCTGTGGAACTCGGTGATGCCGGGGTTATTCGTCGGTGCCCGGACGATTGATTTCGCCCATGCGCTGGGCTTGCTCGTATTGAGCCGCATCCTGTTCGGCGGATTCCGCGGACACCGCGGCTGGCACGGCCGGCGTCACTGGCGGAAGTGGGAAGCCATGACGCCCGAAGAACGCGAGCAATTCCGGGCCGCATGGCGATCGCGCGGCAAGCGGCCTACCGAGGAGTGAACATGCGCGAGAAATCAACAGTCGACTGCAAGCAGAAGGCGGGCGTGATTGCGCCGGTCGTCAATCTGAAACGTTGCGAAGGGAAGGGGGATTGCGTGACCGTTTGCCCTGAAGACGTGTTCGAGATCCATCGCATCGATCAGGCCGATTATCTCGATCTTGGTTTGATGCATCGGTTGAAGCTGCGCGTGCATGGGATGAAAGTCGCATACACGCCGAATGCGGACGCGTGCAGATCATGCGGGCTTTGCGTGACGGCATGTCCCGAACGCGCGATCACGCTTGCTCGAAGGGCATAGCGTCGCTCGTGCTTGCCGATGATGGAGCGGCGCAGCAGCAGGCCTGATGGCAGATGGCTGCTGCCGGATACGCCGTCTACGTGATCAAACTCATCAAGGAACGCACTTGGTTTCTACCACCAACGCTCTTTTGCAACGGCTTCATGAAGAGAGCCAGAGCGAAATCATCGCCCGCGCACGCGCGCAGTTCCAGGGGCCGAACGAGGCGTTTCCGACGCTCGTCGACGAATACGAAGCACTCGCGCCGAGGCTGCGTGGGCGTTTTCTCGAAACGTTCGGCCTGTTCACCGAAGATTTCGAGTCCTCGGGAGGCAGTGCTTTATCGTTGGCCGTGTCGGCGGAAACGGGAAGGTTCCTGCGCAACATGGTGCTGGCGCAACGGCCGACCAGAATCCTCGAACTCGGCAGTTCCTGCGGCGTGTCGACTTTGTATTTCGCCGACGCGCTGCGTACGTTCGGCCGTGGCGTCGTCATCGCGACCGAAGGCGATGCGCTCAAGTGCACGCGTTTGCGGGCTCACGTCGAAGCAGCGGGCCTGGACGACTATGTCGACTTGCGCGAGGGCGATGTATTCGAGACGGTTGCCGAATTGGACGGTGCCGTCGACATGGTGTTTATCGACGTATGGGCCGACGCCTATCTGAATCTGTTCAAGCAGATCGAGCGCTTGCTACGGCCGGGGGCGGTTGTACTGGCCGACAACATGTACACGGCCGAGGACGCCGTTCGACCGTACAAGCACTACCTCGACGCGGATCCGCGGTTTTCGACCACGACGCTGGATTTTGAGTCGGGGGTGGAGTTTACGGTTGTTGTTGCTTGAGGGGGAGTTCTTGTGAATCTGAGGGGCACAGAGCATGATTGGTCCCCCGACAGAATTCATATCTCTAGGCTGTATGTGCTGTTTGGGCGTGGATATTTCATAGATACCAACAGAAATACCAACAGGCACATCGGCATAGGTTCGATCAGTTGGAGGGGGACGCTATGCGTAACCTTGTCGGGTCGCCGGAAGCAAAAATATCTGGAGATTTGGAGATAGATACTCGTTTCGGCCTGTGAGCCTTGTCTGGCAAGGCCGTGGTTATCTCCAAGTCTATCTCCAAAGTACTTGTTTTCTTGGAGACAACGTTGGAGACAGGTGGGGCGAACACATTGCATTTGCACGGCGACTTAGCGGGTCGCTCCGCCGTCTGGGACGCTGCGCGCAAAGAGACTCGCCGCGCCGCCGCACTCCCGCCGCTCGTCGATGCCGACAGATTTGTATCTGAAGGCTCGGTTGCTGCTCGGGACGTCGTTCGATGGGCGAACTACTGGCCGAATGACTTTGGCGCTCGACCCCCGATGCCGCCCAGAGTGTATGGTCAACGCGGTCTATGGTGAGAACGCGCCCTTGCTGTAATATGTGCGCGGGGGAATGGGTTTTTCCTCGCACTGTTGGTGCGGGAGGCTCTAATAAAGAACGGCTCGCCGTTGTCGCGTAGCAGGATTGCGACTGACCCTTCAATAGGGTGTATTACTATTTCTTGATGTCTCATTCCCCCACCCATAAGACGCATAAACATACCTACTGCTGGGGCTCGGGGAATCGTGAACGACAAGATTTGGTTCACATACAAGGCAAGAATCTGCACGCAAAAGCGATTGGCAAGGAACGACTTTCATAGTCAAACCCTGCTCGTTTGGTACGCTTTTTCGGGGACTGTGCTCGGGATCGTGTCGATAAGGTTCCCGCATATCTTGGGTGCAAATACCGATATCATTTCGGCTATCTTTTCTGCAGCTTTGCTGGCCGTTTCAATGCTCGTCACGGGGCGTGATTTCCGGGGGCGCTCACTGGAGATGCGGCGAAATTATCTTGCATTGCAATATCTCTACCACGGCGCAATAGCGTCGCCGCCGGCTCTGAGCGGCGATGAGTTGCGTCGCGAATACGAGAAATTGCTGGACTCTGCAGAGAATCACACGACGCTTGATGACATATGTGCGAGAGTCTTTGGTGCCGGAAAGCTAACTTCGCGTACCCCCACGAGAGCGGAGAAGGCAATGGGCTATGCGTATATGGCAATTAGATTTGTTGTGCTGTTTGTTCTCTATTCGCTACCGATCGCGATGGTCGTGTTTTCGCTCATTCGCTGAAATTGCGCAATATGTCGGCTGCCAAAGAATTTAGACGGATATTTTCGCTGAAAAATCTCCGGTCTATCTATGATGAAAAGATACACGATTCGAATGCGATTGGCATTGATCGTACTCCGCCGAGAGCGCTAAGGAAGCGTCTAAAGGAGGAGTTGTCGATTATTTGTAATAAGGCGCGTGGTGGAAGCTATAGGTACACGCCATATAAGGAAAAGTTGCTTTCTAAGGGGGCTGCAAGCCTGCCGCGCGTTATATCAATTCCTACGGCTCGTGACAGGATAACGTTGCGTGCGCTGTCTGAGTTGTTGTCTTCGGTGTTTCCCGATGCCGTAATGGAGATTCCGCAGGTTAAGATTGATAGACTTAATAAGTCGCTTTCTTCTGGATTGTATTGCGAATTTGTGAAAATAGATTTGCGGCAATTCTACCCATCGATTCCGCACGATGCTCTTTTAAAGAAGCTTCGTTCGAAAATCCGTAAGCCTGAAATTCTTTCTTTGATTGCTGGTGCTATTTCAACACCAACAGTCCCGGAGAAGCGTGGGGGGCGTGACGCGAAGCCGAGTGCCGTCGGTGTGCCTCAAGGATTGGCGATTTCCAACATGCTGGCTGAGATTTTCCTTTTGGAATTCGATAGGAGTATGTTGAAATTAAGTGGAATCGCTTACGAGCGTTACGTGGACGACATTTTGGTGTTGTGTTCCGCGGGGAGTGCCGCAAAGCTTGCTGCTGAGATGATAAGTCATCTCGAAAGTATTGGGCTGAATCCGCATAAGCTTGAGGATGACGGATCGAAAACAAAGTGTGGTGAGATTGGCGAGGAATTTGACTTTCTTGGGTATAAATCTCACGGAAACAGGCTGGTGATTCGCCGGCAGAGCATCCACAAATTTGAGGCGTCGCTCGCCGGAATATTCACAGCGTATCGGCACAAATTGCTCGCTGCTAGGAGCGTGGCTGATAAGGATCGGGCTCTCGGAATTTGCGAGTGGCGTCTCAATCTGCGCATAACAGGCTGCATTTTTCAGGGTCGGCGACTCGGTTGGGTATTCTATTTTTCCCAGATTACGGATACGGCGCCGTTGCGAGCTGTCGACAATACAATTGCGAGTCTATTGCGTCGTTTCTCGCTCAACGGAAAGATAAAGATTAAGCGCCTTTTGAAAACGCTGTACGAGAGCCGGAGGACTGACAAGGGCGAGCATCGGTATATTCCGAATTTCGACAATATGAGTGTTGCTGAGCAACGAAAAATACTGGCCACGTTGCTTGGCGGTGACAAAGTCATTGGTTTATCCGATGAGCGGGTGTCACAGTTGTTCCAGATGAGAATCGGCGCAGCCGTTCGCGAACTTGAAGCCGACCTTGCCGCAACGTCGTAGACCTTCTCGACTTAAGATTCGCGACATTGCGTCTTTAGCTACGTGGCCGAGCGCACGCGCATGATGGTCTGGCGGCTGGTGCTGTACTGCTTGGCAAGGCTGGAGACACTTGCCCCAGCGTCCAATTGCTGACGCACGTCGTCCTGCTGCTGCTTGGATAGTGCGGACGGGCGGCCAATCATTTTTCCCTCTGCCTTCGCTCGGGCAATCCCCGCCTGTGTCCGCTCGATCAACAAGTCGCGTTCAAACTCGGCAACGGCATTCAATACCTGCATCGTCATTCGGCCGGCAGCGCTGGTTAAGTCGACGCCGCCGAGCGCAAGGCAATGAATCCGGATGCCGCGTTCTGCCAAAGCTTCAACAGTTGCGCGTACGTCCATCGCATTCCGGCCAAGTCGGTCGAGCTTGGTCACGATTAGTACATCACCTTCCTCCATCTTGAGAAGTAGCTCGGCAAATCCCGGTCGCTGATCCGCGCTGACGCTACCCGAGATACTCTCAGTAACGACTCGACGCTTGTCGACGGTGAAGCCAGCAGCCGCGATCTCACGGAGTTGGTTAGCGGGTGTCTGATCGGTCGTGCTGACACGGGCATATGCGAAGGTTCGAGACATGCTGCGCTCTGAGAGTGTTCGAAAAGGGTGTTCGAATCATAGCCTATGTACGAAAAGCGTCAAGCCCTACTTACGGACATGGTTGCGCGTGTATGTCCGAAAGGGTTCGGTTTCGGACATGAACGTTTAGTGAAAGGTCGCAGGTTTGCGGTCGGATGGTGACCGAGGATCGGTGGGGCGTGTCGAACGGCACGAATCGATTTGGCACGGTGGTTGCCTGTCTTTGGTTACGATGTTGCATTCGAGTATTTGCCAGTCGCTCACCGCGTCGGCGATTCAGCATTGGCGGGATGCACAACCGGGGCCGAGAGAAAACAGACCATGCGTGAACTGAGATTCGATTTGAATGCCATGCGAGAGCGAGCATGTGTTGGGGTACGCCGCGCTGCAGCATTTCTCGGCTTATCCGAGCGATTCATGGAGGGCGACCTTCCGCGTTCCCTGACTCTGGGGAACAACGTCAGGCGACAGTTTTTGCCTGATCCATACCCGGATGCTCACATCCCGGAGTTACGGGAGAGCTGGCGCACTTGGATTGTCGGAAATGCGTTGCGCGAACTGGATCAGTTTCTGAGCTTATACCTGGACGAGGCCTATGACATGGTTCAGCAGGCAAAGCTCGTATCCGGCGAGAACCCGGCCGATCATCAGTGGAAGCGGATCGACCGCCAAACCAACGTTGCTGATAAACATAAGTTGGTCGTGGAGCAAACGAAGCGGGGTACGCAGGTGCACTTAGACGATCACCAGTGCCTTGTGTCCCTGAGCAATGCCAGAAATTGCTTAGCGCACGACCTCGGTATTGTTACTCGAAAGCGTGCCGTCGATGGCGAGCTCCGCGTGCGTTGGCTTGCAGTCCGGATGTTGATCGAGCAGGGGGATAGGGTCATTGATATGGATGTTGCGCAATTCCCCATTGAACTTGACCCGGACGGGCCGGCCGGAGTTGTAATAGGCAAGGTCGAGATCGCCGAAAAAATCTTTCCAATGGCAGGTCAAATTCGGTTCACTCCGAACGAATTGTTGGAGATATGTTTCTTCTATCAGCTTGTTATTGATAGGGTGGCGCAAGTAGTTCAGGAGTATGCCGAGGAGTGCGGCGTGGTATTCGCTCAGATCGAAACTGCCAAGGCGGAGGCGGCACCGTAGGACGCATGCAGCACGAGCGAATTCACAACATTTTGTACCGGTCGGTGGAGCTCGAGAAGCCTGTGTCATGACGAATGTCGGTTGCTAGCGCCCATGGAACTTATATGGCTCACTCGATAGTGCCAGCCATGAGAAAATGCAGATCGTCGAGCATAGGGCGGCCACCCGAAAACCGGACACCTTCACCGGCTGGCTCGGCGTTCTTCGTGAAGGTCCACGCGAAGGGTGGACATGAGAAAGGTGCGCAACCTCGGGCATGAGGAAATAGATCCCGACGAAGAGCCGGTATCGGCGGACGAGCTGGCCGCGTTTGTCGATCGTGGCCCGTCAGCGAAAATCAAGCAAGTCTCCGACCATTTTCTGCATATCAATCCAGCCGACAGGGATAGTCCTGCGGTACAGGCCGCCGCTGTTCAGCTAATCAAGGCGGAGTATGAGCGGTGGGAGCGCGAGCACTTCCAGATGGACCGTCTAGATTTGCTTCGGGCGCGACGGCTTGCATCGAGCGATTCATTGCCGTATCCGCTGGAACAGAATGCGGGGCATGTTGCACGCCTAAGCGGCGGGAAGTACGACCGAGCGGAATGGATGTATGCCCTGTATTTGCGCGGAGTGGCGGAGGCAAGGCAGCGCGCGCGCGCTGGCGGCGACTTGTCCGACCTACCGAAGCCGGACAAGGCCATCGCTGCGCAGATTCGAAAGCTATGGCCGGACATGGAGCGCACGATTGAATTTGCTGTTTCTGCTGATGTCAGCAGCATCCAGCGCGAACAGCGGATTTATGCTTTCGTCCATTGCGGTACCACTCATGCCTTTGCCGCCGCGCTTGAACTTCTGCATCGGCGTTTGAAGACCGCTCCTGCGAAACTGGCGGCAGAGGCGGTGCGCCGCGAGACGCGAAAGCGAGATGGATCTGTTGGCCGAGATGCCAATGTCGCGAAGGGTGCGGCAACGCGTGCATTGGTCAAGACCGAAGTCGCGCGCTATCGCAATCGTGCGGTCCAAATTGGAGTCGACGAGCGAAAAGCTATCGCGGTGAAGCTGGGAATCTCTGAGCGTCACGTACGCCGGGTGATAGAACAACTTGCCGATGACGATTGAGCGACGGACATTTCAGGGTGAAAGTGCAGGACATTCCTGCAATCCGGACATTCCACTTTAAAAGGTGCTGATCGCGCGGCGATAGTCGCTCCCGTTACTGTCACTCAGGGAGCACAAATGTCCGCAAAGAACGCATTCGCAACGCAAGCCCCGGCGACTCTGCCGCTCGACGGCTTTTCCAAATGGGCCGATCTGCGTCCCTTCGTCCGCCTGTCTCGCGAGACCGTCCGCAAGCTTGAGCGGGAGGGGCGCTTCCCGCCCGCAATCCGTCTGACTCTGCGTTGCACTGTTTTTGACAACAGAGAGACCCATCGTTATCTCGCTGATCCGCTGAACTATCGTGCCCCTGATGTCGCGGGCAATGTGACGGAGGGCGCGTGATGACGAACGCAACGAATGCACGTGCAGTGGCGCGTGAAACCAAAAAGCAAGCCGACGCGGAGTTCTACGATTGTGAACTCTCCCGCCTGCACGAACTGTTTAGCGACGTGCTCCAGTGTACGGAACAGGGTGTGCGGCGCGATGCCGCATGCATGATCGTCACCGCTGCTGGCGTCTTCGAGCGCGACGCGGTTCGGATGCCGACGCGCGCTAAGCATGCCGTCCGGCTGCTGAAGGAGGCCATTTTCATGCTCGATCCGAAGGTGTCGGCATGAGCGCTCGCCAAGTCACTTTGTCATGCCAGCGCACGGCGGGCATGGCCCTGCTTTCTCTGGACCGTTCTGCGCCAGATTTGCACGTCGCGACGGCACGCAGTATTCTATGCGTGTCGCCGACACAGAAGCGACCGGGTTTGGAAGCCCGATTGTTCCAAGGCGGACGACCGCCGCAGTGCGGTTTTTTTACGTCCGTGTGCCTTCGCGCGCCTCTACGATCAATGGGTGGGCGACGGTGGGGAGGCTTCGGCCTGCCGGTTCCCTTGGACGCCGGTCTTCCAACCCTGCTGTCTGCCCGCCCACCCCATTTGGAAGTGGGGAGCGGGTTCAACCCGTCCAAGGAGGTCGCATTCAATGCGCCAGCCCTCGCACGCCCGTACCGGGCAGCAATCCCACCTCATTCAATCCATCGTCCGCGCAGCACTGCGCGACGCGGCAACCGCCAGCACGTATCAGGACGCGCTCGACGCAACCGGCGCGGCACTGGCCGCGATCGCCGCGCTCGTCCGTGCGGAGGTGCGCCATGGCTGAGCTGCGCTGCAAGATTGGCGATCTCGCGATCGTCACGAAATGCGACGCACGCGCTCGCATCGGCATGCTGGTCGAGGTGGCATCGGCTCGCCCGACGCCCGATCACGATTGGCGCGTGCGGATCTTGGGCGGCCCGGTCTCGGGGCGCAGCGTCTACGATCGGCGGTTCGGCGAATTCACGCATGCAGCCGTCCACGACTGGAACCTCACGCCAATTCGCGGCGAAGCGGAGCTGGATTGCGCGATCGATGTCGGGCAACTCCTCGCGTCGATTCTGGAGGTGCGCCATGTCTAAATACCGCCTGCCGAACGAAGTCACAATGATCGCCATGTGTGCGGCCCATCAGTTCGCCCAACTCGAAGCCCTGTTCGATGCTGTCCGTTCGCATCTTGCGGAGGGCACCTACGAGCGCGCGCTCGTCGACATGGGGCAAAGCGTCGCGAGCCGCTATTCGGCCGAAATGCGCCGTACTGCGCAGCCGGAGGTGTGCCATGACTGATCAGCGCATCCGAACCGCGGTTATCAATGGCTTCGACAATGCGCCGCCGCTCGATACCGGCGCTCCAATCGAGCTGCAATTCGCCGTCGACCTTGGCGCGATCTGCGCCAACGCATGGCTCGACCTGAAAGGCGACGTGCGGCTGCACGACTACGCGGCCCATCAAGCCGCCGCGTTCGCGCGCGGCATGGAAGCCGCTATGCAGGACGCGGGCGACGTCGACGCGCACCGCGTGACGATTAGCCGGCAAGCGTTCGCAGCCGGCCTGATGGGGCGCGTGCAACAGCACCTGTTTGCGGCGCTCGGCCTCGTCACGCGCGAACCGCGCACGACGCACTGAGGGGCGGTCATGGCAAAGACGAACAAGAGTGCCGTGCAACCGCTCGCGTCGCACTTCGTGGCCGAGGTGAATCGCCCCGATCGCAACCGTATCGGCACGCGGATCAGTGACGCCATGGAGCTGCTGGACAGTCTGCATTGGGCGGCTGACAAGGCCATGTCCGATGACGACTATTGGCTTGTGCTGAGCCTGTTCCGCGCGTCCCTGCCGTCGATCGGCGCGGCGCTGGAGGCGGCCAACGACGCCCTTGGCGAGTCGCGGCTCGGCCGCTACGTCTACAGCAACGACGTCACGGCCGGCGGTGCCGTTCTATCGGTGCCTCGCGCGGCCGGCTGACGCTGCGCCGCTAGGCATCGTCACATCATTCAATTCTTCGCGCGTCGGGTAGCTGCTTGCCCGATATGGACTACTAATCGGGAGTCGACCGACGCGCGTCCAGTGGGAACCTATGAGTAACGCACCCATGTCCGAATTCGAGCGGGCGAGAGTCGCGCTCGGCTATGTTCCGCCCGACGACCGCGACACGTGGAGTCAGGTGGGGATGGCGCTCAAGGCCGAGTTTGGCGAGGAGGGCTTCGCCCTCTGGAACGAATGGAGCCAAGGCGCGCAGAACTACAACGGCAAGGACGCGCGCGATGTGTGGAAGTCGTTCAAGGGCGGCAAGATCACCATCAACACGCTGTTTCACCTCGCCAAGGTCGGCGGCTTCGATCCTCGTGCGCATCGCGCGAAGCCGATCGATCCAGCGGAGCGCGTGCGGCAGAAAGCCGAGCGCGCGGCGCGCGAAGCGGCCGAGCTGGCCGAGCTGACCGAGAAACAGCAAACCGCGTCAGCGCTCGCTGAGTCGATCTGGTCGGCGGCCGAGCCCGCGCCGGCCGATCACCCGTACCTCGTTCGCAAGCGCATCCCGGTCGACGCGCTGCGCGTCTATCGCGGCGGCTTGTGCATCGGCACGGCCGCATGCGACGGCGCCCTCGTCATCCCGGCCCGTGACGCGGACGGCAAGCTGTGGACGCTGGAGTTCGTCCTGACGGACGGCCAGAAACGCTATCTGCCGAACGGCCGCAAGGCGGGCTGCTTCTCGCTGATCGGTGGCCCGTTATCTTCCGCGCCGTCCACGCTGCTGATTGGCGAGGGTTACGCCACGTGCGCGACGCTCGCGGCCGCGACGGGCTATCCGGCCGCCGTCGCGTTCGACGCAGGCAACCTGCACGCGGTCGCGACGGCGCTGCGCGGCCAGTATCCGGACGCCCGCATCGTCGTGTGCGCGGACGACGACCACACGACGAAGGGCAATCCGGGCGTGACGAAGGCCCGCGCGGCGGCCGAGGCCGTCGCCGGCATCGTCGCGGTGCCCGACTTCGGTCCGAATCGCCCGGCGAACGGGACCGACTTCAACGACCTGGCTGCGCACGTCGGCCCGGATGCGGTGGCCGCCGCCGTGCGCGCTGCGCTCGCGCCGATCGGCTCGCCGGATGCGGGCAAGCCCAAGGCCGCTCCAGTCGCCGCGAAGCCCGCCAAGCGCCCGAAAACGGCCCGCGCGCAGGACGGCAAGTCGCGGTTCGTCGTCGACGACAAGGGCGTGTGGTTTCACGGCTTCAACAATCAGGGTGATCCGTTGCCGCCTCATTGGGTCAGCACGCGTATCGACGTGATCGCGGAGACGCGAAACGAGATGAACAGCGAATGGGGCTACCTGCTCGAATTCACGGACCGCGACGGCATCCTGAAACGGTGGGCGGTGCCGGCCGGACTGTTTGCCGGCGATGGTACGGAGCTGCGCCGCATGCTGCTCGATATGGGCGTGAAGCTCGGCGTGACGCAGATCGCCCGCACGCAGATCGCGAACTATGTGCAGATGGCGCAGCCGGACGAGCGCGTGCGCTGCGTGCCGCGTGTCGGCTGGCATCACGGGGCGTTCGTGCTGCCGGATCGCGTCATCGGCACCGGCAAAGAGGCGCTGATCTATCAGGCCGACACGCCGATCCAAAGCCAATTCAAGGAGCGCGGCACGCTGGACGACTGGCAAAGGGAGGTCGCGGCCTACTGCGTCGGGAATAGCCGGCTGCTGTTCTGCGTCGCTACCGCCTTCGCTGGTCCGTTGCTGCATTTCTCCGGGCTTCAGTCGGGCGGCTTCCACCTGCTCGGCACGACGTCGAAAGGCAAGTCGACGGGCGGCGTCATCGCCGCGTCCGTGTTCGGCTCGCCGGACTACGTGCGGAGCTGGAAGGCGACCGACAACGCGCTCGAAGCGGTCGCCACGCAGCATAGCGACGCGCTGCTGATCCTCGACGAAATCGGGCAAGTCGAGCCGCGCCTGGTCGGCGATGTGATCTACATGCTTGCGAACGAGTCGGGCAAGGCCCGTGCGTCGCGTAGCGGCTCGGCAAAGCCGGTTCTCACGTGGCGGCTGCTGTTCCTGTCGAACGGCGAAAAGAGCGTGTCCGCGCTGATGGCCGAGGGCAACAAGCCTATGAAAGGCGGTATCGAGGTGCGCTTGCCCGCGATCCCGGCCGAGGTCGGCGAAATGGGCGTCGTGGAGAGGCTGCACGGATTCCCGACGCCGGCCGCGCTGATCGAGCATCTAGAGCGGCACGCCGGCATGCACTACGGCACGGCCGGCCCCGCGTTCATCGAGTGGGCGTCGTCGCAGGCCGGCGAGCTGGCCGAGCATCTGCGCATGCGCGTCGACGAGCTGGTCGGGCAATGGGTGCCGGACGGCTCGCATTCGCAGGTCGCGCGCGTCGCTAAGCGGTTCTGTCTCGTTGCGGTGGCCGGCGAGCTGGCGACGGCGCACGGGCTGACCGGCTGGCCGCAGGGCGAAGCGGTCGAGGCTGCGCGTCGTTGCTTCGAAGGCTGGCTCGAACTGCGCGGCGGCACCGGCAACTCGGACGAGGCGGAAGCCGTGCGGCAGGTACAGCATTTCCTCGCCGCACACGGCGATAACCGTTTCGTGTGGATGAACCGGGCGCAGGACGACCATCGGCCGAACGTGCCCCATCGAGCGGGTTTCAAGCAGCACGTGAAGCGCGACGAGCGCCGCACGCCCATCGCCTCCGATCGCGAGTATTACGCCGAGTTCGGCGGCAAGATGAGCGCCGACGACGCCGAAAGCGTCGAGACGGAATACCTGATCGAAGCGGCCGTATTCCGCAAGGACGTGTGCGCCGGCTTCGATCACAAGGTCGTCGCCAAGGCACTGATGAAGCGAGGCGTGCTGATGCCGCGTAGCGACGGCTACCCGTACCGGCAAGAGTACATCCCCGGTCACGGCAAGTTCATGGTCTATCGCGTGTTGCCGTCCATCTTCACGCTTGAGCTGTGAAATGCACCGCCGCCGTCCGGGAGGGCGGTGGCGGGCATTCCTTTGCGCGGCATTTTTGGCCCGCGCGTCAAAGTTACTTTGATCGATGCGCACCAGATGGAACTGGGCGGGCGGCTGCCGCGAATCTTGCCGCAGCCGTAACAATTCAGCCCGGTTTATCTCCAGTATCTCCAGCGTTCTCCAAATCGTTTGGAGACACACGAAGCCTTACCCCACAAGGCTTTGCGGCCGATTCAGGCGTTTATCTCCAAATCTCCAACTCGTTTTGCACTGAGCGGACGGGCATTGACCGACTGCATCAACCTTGAAGCCAAGCCGGGCGCGGCTCTCCGGGATTCCAAGGGCATTGACGACGTGTTTTCGAGGGGGGTGTCCGCGATGCGCCCCGATCGGGCATTGTTGCGCCTGCCGCAAGTGTCGGGGCGGGCGGAAAGCGGGGGACCCTGCGTCTAGGGCAAAGACGCGGGGGCTCACACCCGCGTGTTTTTCCTACTCCCGGCGCGCCTAAGGGGGGTCATATTCATACCGACATGCAGGGGACCGGCAGTGCGGTGGCAACTCTGAAAAATCGGTGGGAGGCGCGCAGCAAGGGGGACATATTGACGCCGATGGGACGTACGGCACGCGGATAGCGCCTGCTATGATCAACGGAAATCAACGGCGGCGAGAGAGACCAAATGGTGACGAGAAAAGCCCAGCCCGCACAACCTCGGCAGGCCAACCTTACGCCCGATCAGATGCGGGCCGCGATCCCGAAACTTGAGCGCAGGATCGCCGAATTGCGGGAGTTCGATCCCATGACGGTCAACGCGCGGAACGATCCACGAATTGGCGTCATCGATAACAAACTGGAGCAGACAATAGCCGATGTTTTCGGCGTTGATACTGTCGAGTTTTCCCGGTATCGACCTCGCAGTATCGACAGAGGCAACATCTATTTCGGGTCCCAGCTACCGCTGCATGAGGTCCGGCAAGGCCTCAATGAGGGTAAAGCCGAGCAGACGGCTAACCTACAAAGCATCATTGACCTTTTCAACGAAAACCTCGCAGATGGAGCGGGAACGCCCGCGAGCAAGGCACGCCGTAGTTTCGGTGATCTTGATCTACATGCGGACATAGCGCGCGAGTGCTCGAAACTTTTCGAAGACGGCCATTATGCACAGGCGGTCGAAACCGCGTGCAAGGTGCTGGATATGTTGGTGCAATTCCGAAGTATGCGTCCAGATGTGAGCGGTACGGCGCTAATGCGCTTGGTCTTTAGCCCAAAGGCGCCGATTCTCAAGTTCAATGATCAGCAAAACGATAGCGAGAAAAGCGAGCAGGAGGGGATGATGCACCTGTACGAAGGGGCGATGATGGCGCTGCGCAATCCGCGCGCCCATGGCATTACCCAAGATCACCCGGAGCGGGCAGTCGAGTACCTGAGCTTCGTCAGCATGTTGGCAAAGGCGCTGGATAGAACGCAACGGGCCTAGACACGGTGATCGCGACGCTGAGCGGCATACGTCGCGAAGATCGGGGGAGCAATTGAAGAGCGCGCACTTCCATCAATGGTAACGAGGGGAGTGCGCGAAGTGACGTGGGCGACGCCGTTCCGCTATCGGGTTGACGCGATACGAATGACCTCCGCCCCTGCCTTGATGCGGTCGAGGTGATCGCCCCACACCTGCATCATTCGTCTGCGCTCCGGCAGATATTCAGCGTGGACGTAGGCCGCCGTCACCTGATTGCGTTCGGCGTGCGCCATCTGACGCTCTACAACGTCCCGGCCGAAGCCAAGTTCACGCAGAGCCGTAGCCGCCAGCCCGCGAAAGCCGTGCCCGGTCATCCGCGACTTGTACCCCATGCGATAGAGCGCGTAGAGCATGGTGTTGTTCGAAATGTGGCTTCGGCCTTGCACGCTATAGAACACGAATCGATGCTGGCCGTTGAGCGCCCGGAGCTGAGCGATCACGTCGAGCGCCTGCCGCGATAGCGGCACGATGTGCGGGTCGCGCATCTTCATGCGCTCCGGCGGGATGCGCCATTCTGCGGCGGCCTCGTCAAACTCAGACCACTCCGCACGGATCATTTCCGTTGTCCGCACAAAGGTCAACGCCATCAGTCGGAGCGCGAGCCGAGTAACGAGATCCCCTTGGTAGGCGTCAATGTCGCGCATGAGCTGCGGGATCTCCGTCGCCTTGACGCGTGCCATGTGCTGTACGCCCGGACCTTTCTTCAAGACCGTCTGCGCGTCGATGTCGGCCGCCGGATTCCTGGAGCATCGCCCGGTCATGATTCCGTACTGGAAGACCGCGCGCGAGCGTTGGAGGATTCGCTTCGCCGTCTCGCGCACCCCGCGCGCCTCGACCTCGCGAACGATCCTGAGCATCTGCGGCGAATCGATCTCCGCGATCGGGCGAGCACCAATCTTCGGGAACACGTCAACCTCAAGCGAATTCAGCACCTTCTCTGCGTAACCGTCGCTCCAGCCCGGGCGCTGGGAGTCGAACCACTCGCGGGCTACCGCTTCGAATGAGTTGGCCGCTGCGATCTCGGCGGCCCGTCTTGCGTCCTTCTTCGCCTCGCCCGGATCGATGCCGGCCGCGATCTGCTCGCGGGCCTCGTCGCGCTTCTTCCGTGCCGTCGCAAGCGTGACGGCCGGATAGACGCCGAGGGCGAGCGTCTTCTGCTTGCCAAGGAAGCGGTAGGACAAACGCCAGTACTTCGCGCCGTTCGGTTGGACGAGCAAGAACATCCCGTTGCCGTCCGTCAGTTTGTATGGTGCCGCGCTGGCCTTCGCGTTCCGCACCTGTATGTCAGTGAGAGGCATTGTTGGTATCTGTGTTGTTGGTATCTGCTGATACCAACAAAAATACCAACACTTTCGCTGGCTGTCACTGAGCAACCTTGGGTAACGATAGGAGCTAGAGCGCCGCCAGACGGGCTTGAGCGGGGGATTTCTTGTGAATCTTGGGGGAGGTTTGGGGCATGACTGGTCCCCCCGACAGGAATCGAACCTGTATCTAGCGCTTAGGAGGCGCTTGTTCTATCCATTGAACTACGGGGAGAGCCATATCCGGGCAATCGCGCGAAAAACCGCGAGCCGGACGGCGGTGTGGACAGCGCGCAGAGTATAGCAAACGCGCGGCGCGTCGGCGGGGCGGAATGCACCCGCGACGCGCGTATCGCGAGATCACCCGCGACCGAAACAGAAACTCAGAAATCGACGACGACGAAATCTTCCTTGCCCACGTCGCACAGCGGGCAGCGCCAGTCCGCGGGAATGTCGGCGAAACGCGTGCCGGCCGGAATGCCTTCGTCGGGCAGCCCTTCCGCTTCGTTGTAGACCCACCCGCAAATCAGGCAGACCCAGCTCTGGTATTCGGTTACTTCGCTCATGTTGCGCTCGGGATAAAGAAAATTCGGCGATGCCGTCCGCAGCCTCGCCGGCGGACGAAAGGCGCAATGTTACCGGAATTTCGTCGAACGCCAGCGCAACGTCGTTTTAAACGTACGCATCGCGAACAACGCAACTGAAACACGCCCGCTGTTCGTGCGGTGTATGCTTCCGAGGCTGTCCAATCATAAGGAGAATGCGATGCTGAACAGAAAGTGGATCGCAGGTGCGGTATGCGTCGCGGCGATGGCCGTGTCGACGATCGCGCGGGCCGAGGCGCGCGTGTATTTCGAAGCGCCGAGCGACGGTGCGACGGTGTCGAATCCGGTGCATGTGAAGTTCGGTCTCGAAGGCATGGCGCTGAAGCCGGCCGGCGACATGACGCCGGATACCGGTCACCATCACCTGCTGATCGACGGCCGGCCGATTCCGAAAGGCGACGTGATCCCGGTGAGCGAACGTTCGCTGCATTTCGGCAAGGCCCAGACCGAGACCGACGTGAAGCTGCCGCCCGG
Source organism: Burkholderia sola (assembly GCF_905400185.1). Classification (NCBI taxonomy): domain Bacteria; kingdom Pseudomonadati; phylum Pseudomonadota; class Betaproteobacteria; order Burkholderiales; family Burkholderiaceae; genus Burkholderia; species Burkholderia sola. The sequence continues at coordinate 2,661,028 of NZ_FR989675.1, read as the reverse complement.
CCAGCACACGCTGACGCTGCAGCTCGGTGACGGCGCGCACCGTTCATACGGTCCCGAACTGAGCTCGACGATCACGATCAACGTGAAATAACCGTGCATCCCACGCTGGCGCGCGATGCGCCGCGGGGGATCTGCCGATCGGCCGGCCCCTGGCATCCGGCCCGCATCCGCGTGCTCATGCGGGCACGCAAACCGTAGCCGGCATCCGAAAACCGGAGGTCGGCCACACCGCCCACGATACCGCGTCGGCGCCCATCGGAAACGCCCCGCGGCACTCGTCCATCCAGCCGAGCCGATGCCGGCCTCCGCGCCCGGTACAATGGGCGCTTCCGATTTCTCTCTTCGCCGTCTCCCCATGTCGCTCTATTCCATTACCGGCGCGCAGCTCGCGTTCGGTCACGTCGCGTTGCTCGATCACGCGGATTTCTCGCTGGAAGCCGGCGAGCGGGTCGGCCTGATCGGCCGCAACGGCGCGGGCAAGTCGTCGCTGCTGAAGATCGTCGCCGATCTCGCGAAGCCCGACGACGGGCTGGTCACGCGCCAGCAGGAGCTCGTGACCGTCTACGTGCCGCAGGAGCCCGAATTCGAGCCAGGCGCGACGGTGTTCGACGCGGTCGCGTCGGGGCTCGGGCATACGCGCGAATTGCTCGAAGAATACGATTCGATCGCGCACCGCCTCGCGGAGATACCGGAGGGCGCCGAGCACGATGCGCTGCTCGCGCGGATGAACGCGCTGCAGTCGTCGCTGGACGCGCACGACGCGTGGAGCTGGCGTACGCGCGTGTCGATGACGCTCGCGCAAATCGGCCTGACGGACGGCGACGCGAGCGTCGACGCGCTGTCGGGCGGGATGCAGAAGCGCGTCGCGCTGGCGCGCGCACTGGTGCTGCAGCCCGACGTGCTGCTGCTCGACGAACCGACCAACCACCTAGACTTCGACGGCATCCGCTGGCTCGAGGAGCTGCTCGTCGCGCAGCGCGCGGGCCTGCTGTTCATCACCCACGATCGCGCGTTTCTCGATCGCGTCGCGACGCGCATCGTCGAGCTCGATCGCGGCCGGCTGCTGTCGTACCCGGGCAATTTCTCCGCGTACCAGACGCGCAAGGCGCAGCAGCTCGAAGTCGAGCGCGTGGAGAACGAGAAGTTCGACAAGCTGCTCGCGCAGGAAGAAGTGTGGATCCGCAAGGGCGTCGAGGCGCGCCGCACGCGCAGCGTCGGTCGCATCGCGCGGCTCGTGCAGATGCGCAACGAGCGCGCGGAGCGCCGCAATGCGCAGGGCAACGTGAAGCTCGACGTCGCGCAGGGCGAAAAGTCCGGCAAGATCGTCGCGGAGCTGACCGACGTGACGAAGCGCTACGGCGGCCGCACGGTGGTCGACCGCTTCTCGACGACGGTCATGCGCGGCGACAAGATCGGCTTCGTCGGCCCGAACGGCGCCGGCAAGACGACGTTGCTGAAGCTGATTCTCGGCGACCTGAAGCCCGACGAAGGCACGGTGCGCACCGGTACGAACCTGCAGGTCGCGTATTTCGACCAGATGCGCGCGCAGCTCGACCAGGAGAAGAGCCTGGCCGACACGATCAGCCCCGGCAGCGAATGGGTCGAGATCGGCGGCGTGCGCAAGCACGTGATGAGCTATCTCGGCGATTTCCTGTTCGCGCCGGAACGCGCGCGTTCGCCGGTGAAGTCGCTGTCGGGCGGCGAGCGTAACCGGCTGCTGCTCGCGCGCCTGTTCGCGCGCCCGGCCAACGTGCTGGTGCTCGACGAACCGACCAACGACCTCGACATCCCGACGCTCGAACTCCTCGAAGAACTGCTGGCCGACTACGACGGCACGGTGCTGCTGGTCAGCCACGATCGCGCGTTCCTCGACAACGTCGTGACGTCGGTGATCGCGGCCGAGGGCGACGGCAAGTGGCGCGAATACGTCGGCGGCTTCACCGACTGGCAGATCCAGAGCGAGCGCTCGGAGCAGCTCGCGCAGCAGGAAGCGGCGAAGCGCGCGGTCAAGGAGGCGGCGCCCGCGAAGGACGAACCGGCGAAGAGCGCGGCCGGCCGCAACGCGCAGCGCACGGTGAAGCTGTCGTTCAACGAGCAGCGCGAGCTCGATTCGCTGCCGGAGAAGATCGCCGCGCTCGAAGCGGAGCAGAAGACGATCAATGCGCAGCTCGAGGACGGCGCGATTTTCGCGAAGGATCCGCAGGAAGGCACGCGCCTGACCGAGCGGTTCGCGGCGATCGACGACGAACTGCTCGCCGCGCTCGAACGGTGGGAAACGCTCGAGGCGAAGCGCAAGCCGGTGTGACGCGCGCGGTGCGCGCCGATCCCGCGATTGGCGCGCCACGCGGAACCAGTAAAATACCGCGCGTCCAGGGTCGCGCCGCACACGCCGCGCGCCCGCTTTCGGAGCAGTCCAAGCACACCGTTGTTTCGATTCGCTTTTTTACGGAACTCAACGTTTTGTCCACGACGTTATCCACACGAGGTGTGGACAACGTCCCGATGAATGACGAAATTCAGCGCCTATGTCAACGAAGAAACCCAGCGCGGCCTATAGCGAAGCATCGATCAAGGTGCTCAAGGGTCTCGAGCCGGTCAAGCAGCGGCCCGGCATGTATACCCGTACCGAGAATCCGCTGCACATCATCCAGGAAGTCATCGACAACGCGTCCGACGAGGCGCTCGGCGGCTACGGCAAGCAGATCACGGTCACGCTGCACGCCGACCAGTCGGTCTCCGTCGAAGACGACGGCCGCGGCATCCCGTTCGGCATGCACCCCGAAGAGGGCGTACCGGTCGTCGAGATCGTGTTCACGCGCCTGCACGCGGGCGGCAAGTTCGACAAGGCCGCGGGCGGCGCGTATACGTTCTCGGGCGGCCTGCACGGGGTCGGCGTGTCGGTGACGAACGCGCTGGCGACGCGTCTCGACGTGACGGTATGGCGCGACGGCAAGATCGCCGAACTCGGCTTCGCCGACGGCGACGTCGTGAAGCCGCTGTCCACGCAAGGCGCGGGCCGCGGCGAGAAGAAATCCGGCACGCGCGTGCAGGTGTGGCCGAATCCGAAATACTTCGATTCGCCGAACCTGCCGCTCGGCGAGTTGCAGCGCCTGCTGCGCTCGAAGGCCGTGCTGCTGCCGGGCGTCGAGGTCGTGCTCGTCAACGAAAAGACCGGCGAGCGCCAGACGTGGAAGTATGAAGACGGCCTGCGCGGCTACCTGCTCGACGAAATGAACGGCAGCGAGCTGCTGATCCCGCTGTTCGAAGGCGAGCGTTTCGCCGATGCGCGTTCGACCGACGAAACCTTCGCCGAAGGCGAGGGCGCATCGTGGGTCGTCGCATGGAGCGAGGAAGGCTCGCTCGTGCGCGAGTCGTACGTGAACCTGATCCCCACGCCGGCCGGCGGCACGCACGAGTCGGGCCTGCGCGACGGTCTCTACCAGGCGGTGAAGAGCTTCGTCGAACTGCACAACCTGCAGCCGAAGGGCGTGAAGCTGCTCGCGGAAGACGTGTTCGCGCGCGTGTCGTTCGTGCTGTCCGCGAAGGTGCTCGATCCGCAGTTCCAGGGGCAGATCAAGGAACGGCTGAACAGCCGCGACGCGGTGAAGCTCGTGTCGTCGTTCTCGCGTCCGGCGCTCGAACTGTGGCTGAACCAGCACGTCGAGCACGGCAAGAAGCTCGCCGAACTCGTGATCAAGCAGGCGCAGGCGCGTACGCGCGCCGGCCAGAAGGTCGAGAAGCGCAAGAGCTCGGGCGTCGCGGTGCTGCCGGGCAAGCTGACCGATTGCGAGACGGAAGACATCGCGCGCAACGAACTGTTCCTCGTCGAGGGCGACTCGGCGGGCGGCTCCGCGAAGATGGGCCGCGACAAGGAATACCAGGCGATCCTGCCGCTGCGCGGCAAGGTGCTGAACACATGGGAAACCGAGCGCGATCGTCTCTTCGCGAACAACGAGGTGCACGACATCTCGGTCGCGATCGGCGTCGATCCGCACAGCCCGGACGATACCGTCGACGTGTCGAACCTGCGCTACGGCAAGATCTGCATCCTGTCGGACGCGGACGTCGACGGCTCGCACATCCAGGTGCTGCTGCTCACGCTGTTCTTCAAGCATTTCCCGCAACTGATCGAGCGCGGCCACGTGTACGTCGCGCGCCCGCCGCTGTTCCGCGTCGACGCGCCGGCGCGCGGCAAGAAGCCCGCGCAGAAGCTCTATGCGCTCGACGACGGCGAGCTCGAAGCGATCCTCGACAAGCTGCGCAAGGACGGCGTGCGCGACACGCAGTGGAGCATCAGCCGCTTCAAGGGCCTCGGCGAAATGAGCGCCGAGCAGTTGTGGGACACGACGATGAATCCCGACACGCGCCGCCTGATGCCGGTGAAGCTCGGCGAGCTCGACTACGAGGCGACCGTCGCCCGGATGACGATGCTGATGGGCAAGGGCGAGGCAGCCGCGCGGCGCGGCTGGCTCGAAGAAAAGGGCAACGACGTCGAAGCGGATATTTAAGCGTTAAGCGGAGCTTCCGCGCGGCCGGGCATGACGCCCGGCCCGGCCTCACGCCACTTACGAATACGGAATTCAGATGGACGACAATACTTCCGATCTCTTTGCCAGCCCCGACGCGCCCGAGAGCGACGCGCTGACGCTCGGCAACTACGCGGAGCAGGCGTATCTCAGCTACGCGGTCAGCGTCGTGAAGAGCCGCGCGCTGCCCGACGTGTGCGACGGCCAGAAGCCGGTGCAGCGCCGGATCCTGTTCGCGATGAACGAAATGGGCCTCGGCCCCGACGCGAAGCCGGTGAAGTCGGCGCGCGTGGTCGGCGACGTGCTCGGTAAATACCACCCGCACGGCGACCAGTCGGCGTACGACGCGCTCGTGCGTCTCGCGCAGGATTTCTCGCTGCGCTACCCGCTGATCGACGGGCAGGGCAACTTCGGTTCGCGCGACGGCGACGGCGCGGCGGCGATGCGTTACACGGAAGCGCGGCTCACGCCGATCGCGAAGCTGCTGCTCGACGAGATCGACCAGGGCACGGTCGACTTCATGCCGAACTACGACGGCTCGTTCGAGGAGCCGAAGACGCTGCCGAGCCGCATGCCGTTCGTGCTGCTGAACGGCGCGTCGGGCATCGCGGTCGGCCTCGCCACCGAAATCCCGTCGCACAACCTGCGCGAAGTCGCGGCCGCGGCGGTCGCGTTGATCCGCAATCCGAAGCTCACGCACGCGGAGCTGATGAACCTGATCCCCGGCCCGGATTTCCCGGGCGGCGGCCAGATCATCTCGAGCGACACCGAGATCGCGGCGGCCTATGAAACCGGCCGCGGCAGCCTGAAGGTGCGCGCGCGCTGGAAGATCGAGGATCTCGCGCGCGGCCAGTGGCAACTCGTCGTCACCGAGCTGCCGCCGAGCACGTCGGGCCAGAAGGTGCTCGAGGAAATCGAGGAGCTGACCAACCCGAAGCTCAAGCTCGGCAAGAAGACGCTCACGCCCGAACAACTCAACACGAAGAAGGCGATGCTCGACCTGCTCGACGCGGTGCGCGACGAGTCGGGCAAGGAAGCGGCGGTGCGGCTCGTGTTCGAGCCGAAGTCGCGCACGATCGACCAGACGGAATTCGTGAACACGCTGCTCGCGTACACGAGCCTCGAATCGAACGCGACGCTGAACCTCGTGATGATCGGCGCCGACGGCCGGCCGGGCCAGAAGGGCCTGCTGACGATCCTCGACGAATGGGTGAAGTTCCGCCAGCTGACGATGACGCGCCGGTGTCGCCATCGTCTCGCGAAGGTCGACGACCGCATCCACATCCTCGAAGGGCGGATGATCGTCTTCCTGAACATCGACGACGTGATCCGCATCATCCGCGAGTCGGACGAGCCGAAGGCCGCGCTGATGAGCGCGTTCGGCCTCAGCGAGCGGCAGGCCGAGGACATCCTCGAAATCCGGCTGCGCCAGCTCGCGCGGCTCGAGAAGATCAAGATCGAGAAGGAACTCGAAGCGCTGCGCGACGAGAAGGCGAAGCTCGAGGACCTGCTCGCGAACGAAAGCGCGATGAAGCGGCTGATGATCAAGGAGATCGAGGCCGACGCGAAGCAGTACGGCGACGATCGCCGCACGCTGATCCAGCAGGAAAAGCGCGCGACGTTCGAGGCGAAGGTGGTCGACGAGCCGGTGACGGTGGTCGTATCGCAGAAGGGCTGGGTGCGCGCGCTGAAGGGTCACGGGCTCGACCCGGCCGGCTTCACGTTCAAGGCGGGCGACCATCTCTACGCGGCGTTCCAGTGCCGCACGCCGGATCGCCTGATCGCGTGGGGCAGCAGCGGCCGCGTGTATTCGGTCGACGTGTCGGTGCTGCCGGGCGGGCGCGGCGACGGCGTGCCGGTCACGTCGCTGATCGAGCTCGAATCGGGCTCGCACCTGATGCACTACTACGCGGCGCCGGCCGACCAGCAACTGCTGCTCGCGTCGAGCAACGGCTTCGGCTTCCTCGCGAAGGTCGGCGACATGGTGAGCCGCCTGAAGGCCGGCAAGTCGTTCATGACGATCGATACGGGCGCGGTGCCGCTCGCGCCGATGCCCGTGCTGCCGAACGCGACGCAGGTCGCGTGCCTGTCGAGCGGCGGGCGCTTGCTCGTGTTCGGGATGGACGAGATGAAGACGCTGTCCGGCGGCGGGCGCGGCGTGATCCTGATGGCGCTCGACGACAAGGAAACGCTCGTGCAGGCGCTGGCGATCGATCCGGCCGGCGTCGTGCTGATCGGCACCGGCCGCGGCGGCAAGGTGCAGGACGACACGCTGTCGTATGCCGGGCTCGCGCCGCACATCGGCAAGCGCGCCCGCAAGGGCCGCGCGCCGGACACGAAGCTCAAGGTCGTCACCGAGTTGCGTCCGCTGCTGGGCTGACGCCGCGCGGTCGACCGGACCGTCCGGTTCACCCGGTTCGGCCGCGATCGAAGGCCGCACGTCCGCTTCGGCGGGCGTGCGGCTTTTTCTTTCCGGCGCAGGAATGCGGGTAAGCAAGCGTGGCGCTGTCACGCGGAATTTGCAAAATAGTGTGAAATCGCGTCGAGGGTCCGAACCGCCGCGCGGCTGACGGGTCGAACGTCGCTTGATGCCGCGTGCGACGCGGCCGTTCGCTGCACCCCACTCATCACAGGATCGTCCCCATGTCCCACGCCGTTGCCGTCGCGCTGTTTCTTCACCTGCTGGCCGTCGCCGTGTGGGTGGGCGGGATGGTCTTCGCGCACTTCTGCCTGCGCCCCGCGCTGTCCGACCTGTCGCCGCAGTTGCGGCTGCCGCTGATCGAAGGCGTGTTCGGCCGCTTCTTCAACTGGGTGTCGGGGGCCGTGATCGTGATCCTGCTGTCCGGCGGTTTCCTGCTGATGAGCTTCGGCGGCGCGCACGCGACGTGGTCGCTGCATGCAATGGCCGGGCTCGGCGTCGTGATGATGCTCATCTTCGGGCACATCCGCTTCGCGCTGTTCCCGCGCATTCGCCGTGCGGTGCAGGCGCAGAACTGGCCGGACGGTGCCCGCGCGGTGAATGCGGTGCGCCTGCTGGTCGTCGTGAACCTCGTGCTCGGCGTCGTCACGATCGGCGCGGCCGTGCTGTCGCGCGGTTTCTGACCGGCCGGCGTCAGCCCTTCGCCCTCGGCCGTCGGCCGCATGCCCGGCGGCGCGCGCCGCTATGCGGCCAGCATCGCGTCGAGCAGCCATGAGCCGGCCGGCCCGAGCGGCCGGTTGCGCGACCAGACCGCATCCACCCGTACACGGCGCGGCCAGCCGCGCGCGCGCAGCTCGCACAGGCGGTCGCGCGCGAAGTGCTCGACCATCCAGCGCGGCAGTTCCGCCCAGCCGAACCCGAGTACGGCCATCTCCAGCAGCATCAGGTAGCTCGGCGCCAGCCAGTGCTGCGTGCCGACGACGATCCGGTCGTCGGTGCCGCGACCTTCCGTCTTCACGTAGGTATTGAGGCGCAGTTCGCGCACGTCGCGCAGCGCCGCGTGCGGCACCTCGGCGTCGCCGTATTCGGCGAGCGCGTGCGTGCGGCCGACGAACAGCCCGATCTCCGATTCCTCGGCCACCGTCGCCGCGCCGATATCGGCCGGGTAGGCCGCGCGCGCGGCCATCAGCCCGAGTTGCGCGCGACCCTGCTGGATCAGGTCGAGCACGTCGTCGTGCTCGGCGATCTGGCATTCGAGCTCGAGCGCCGGAAAGCGCCGTTCGAGCGCCATCAACGTTTCCTCGTAACGCTTCGACTGGTAGGTATCGGACACGACGAGCGTGAGCCGCGCTTCCTCGCCGTGCGCGAGCCGGGCGGCCGTGCGGTCGATCGCCGCGCTGGCCTCGAGCGCGCGCTGCACCTGCGGCAGCAGCGCACGGCCGGCATCGGTGAGCGTCGGCGTGCGCGTCGAGCGGTCGAACAACTGCACGCCGAGATCGATCTCGAGATTCGCGATCGCTTCCGACACGGTCGACTGACGCTTGCCGAGCTTGCGGGCCGCGGCCGTAAACGAGCCGAGCAGTGCCGCTTCGGCGAATGCGAGCAGCGCTTCCGGGGCGTGGTGCATGCAGGGCTCCTGGTGACTTCATATCGGTAAAACCGATGATATCAAACTGGATTCACACGGTTGTGCCGATCAGAATGGCCAGCATGAATCAAGTCATGCATCGGAGAGCATCATGAAACAGACGAATAAAACGGTGACGGAACGCCTGCTGCACGCGCTGACGTTCGAACTGGTGGCGATCGCGCTGTGCGCGCCGATCGGCGCGTGGCTGCTCGACATGCCGGTGTCGCACGTCGGCGTGCTGACGGTGATGGTGTCGTTGATCGCGATGGCGTGGAACATGACCTTCAACACGCTGTTCGACCGCTTCGAGCGGCGGGCCGGGTGGTCGCGCACGCTCGGCATGCGGATCGCGCACGCGGTGACGTTCGAGCTCGGCCTCGTCGCGATGGTGGTGCCGGTTGCCGCGTGGTGGCTGAACGTGAGCCTCGTCGAGGCGCTGCTGCTCGACCTCGGCATCGTGCTGTTCTTCCTGCCTTACACGTTCTGCTTCAACCTCGCGTACGACGCGCTGCGCGCCCGCTGGATCGCGCGCCGGGTCGCGGTGCAGGCCGGTTGACGGAGTCAGGCCGGCCAGCGCGAGCAGGGCGACGGCCGCCGCCCGTCAGTGCGCGGCCCACAGCCACACGCTGCACACGGCGGCGACCACGCCGTACACGGCATAGACGGGCACCTTGAAGCGCGTGAAGCACAGCGTCGCGAACGCGCCCGTCAGCCAGTAAACCGGGTCGGCCGGTTCTCGATGCAGGATCTTCACGACGGCGACCACGAGAAAGGCCGTCGTTGCCGCGCGCAGCAGGCGCATCCCGTGCTCGAAGCGCGAATGGCGCTTGAGCCGGAACAGATGGTTCTGCGCGAACACGACGAGGCACCCGGACGGAATGAACAGCGCGGCGGTGGCGAGCAGCGCGCCGGCCCAGCCGTCGGTCAGGTAGCCGAGAAACGGCACGACGTTCAGCAACGGCCCCGGCGCGACCGGCGACAACGCGAACGCCAGCGTGAAGTCGTGATCGGAGATGCCGGTCGCCGGCGACACGAACAGCGTCTTGAGCACCGGTAGCGCGGAGAAGCCGCCGCCGAACAGCGTCATGCCGGCGCCCGCGAGGCGCGGCCACAGCAGATCCGCCTGGTAATCGCCGGGCAGCGGCACCGCGAACAGCACGACGAGCACGCCGAGCAGCACGAGCAGGCCGCGATCGCGCCTGGACAGCGTGAAATCGACCGTGTCGCGTTGCGACGGCCCCGTCAGCCAGCCCGCTGCGAACGCGGCGAACAGAATCGCGACGAAAGCGGCCGGACTATGCGCGAAAGCAAGCAGAATCGTCGATAACGCGGCGATCGCCTGTTCGAGCCGCGTACGCGCGAGCGAGCGCAACTGCTTGACCCACGTGACGCCGATCAGCGCGGCGAGCACCATCCCGAAGTGATTGATCAGCACCGGCGCGGCCAGCGAGCGCACGAGCGGCGTCTGATAGAAGATCGCGAACAGCGTCATCAGGACCGAGAACGGCAGCACGCTGGCAATGCCGGCGATCCATGCGCCGGCACGGCCATGCAGCGTCTGGCCGACCTGCACGGCGACATTGCAGCCGACGGGGCCCGGCACGAGCCACGCGAGCGCGACGAGATCGCCGAAGACGTGCGGCTCGATGCGCTGCAGCCGCTCCACGTAGTGGCGTTCGAGCTGCGCCATCATCGAAAGCCCGCCCCACGAGACGGCCGAAATGCTGGCGACGACCTTGAACAAGGTCCATAGGGATGCCGGTGCCTCTTCGACACGCGCGGTCGCTTCGACTTCGACGGTTGTCATGATTGTGTGGTTGGCGCAGGGCCAGATCTCTCGCGTAAGGCCGTGGCAACGGCCCGCCGACACGTCGGCCCTCCCGATTGTCCGCCGCGCATCGTGACACTACCATGCGCGAAAACGCTAGTTAATGAACTAAACGAACGGATCGGAAAACGTAACAATTGCGGCGGTGCGCAAACGCGCGCCGCGGCTGCGGCGGTGCGGCTCAGCCGCCCGTGCTGCCGGTCGCGCGATGCGCGACGACGTTCGGATGATCGCCGCGCACGCCGAAGCGTGCGATCAGCGCGGGAATCGCATCGGCCGGCACCGGGCGCGAGAACAGGAAGCCCTGCGCCTCGATTTCGCCGAGCGCGGACAGCCACGTGATCTGCTCCTCGGTTTCGGTGCCCTCGACGACGACGGTCAGCCCGAGCGAGCGCGCGAGATGCACGATCGACGACACCATCACGCACACGCTGCGATCGGTCGGAATCGCCTGCACGAACGAGCGGTCGACCTTCAGCGTGTCGACGGAGAAGCGGTGCAGGTACGACAGCGACGAATAGCCGGTGCCGAAATCGTCGAGCGCGATCCGGATGCCGAGCTTTTTCAGCGCGACGATCTTCTCGGACACGAGTTCCGGATATTCCATCATCGCGGTTTCGGTGATCTCGATCTCGAGCCGGTTTGCGTCGATGCCGGTGTCCTGCAGCGCCTGCGAGATCGTCTCGATCAGGTCGCCGCGCCAGAACTGCACGGGCGAGATGTTGACCGCAAGCGTCAGCGTGTCGTGGCCTTCGTCGTGCCAGCGTGCGATCTGCGCGCATGCGGTGCGGATCACGAAGTCGCCGATCGGCACGATCAGGCCGGTCGATTCGGCGATCGAGATGAATTCGTTCGCGGAGATCACGCCGTGTTCGGGATGATCCCAGCGGGCGAGCGCCTCGAAGCCGGTGATCGTGCGGTGCGTGAGGTCGATCTTCGGCTGATACGCGAGGAACAGCTGCCCCTCGGCGAGCGCGACGCGCAATTGCTGTTCCCAGCGCATCAGGTGGTCGGCGCGGTGCGACAGGTGCGGCGCATAGAACTGGTAGCAGTTCTTGCCGGCGTCCTTCGCGCTGTACATCGCGAGGTCGGCCTTTTTCAGCAGGTCGATCTCGCTTTCGTTCGCGACGGTGTGCAGCGCGATGCCGATGCTCGCGTGCAGCACGAACGAACTGCCGCGTACGTCGAACGGCTCGCTGAACATCCGGATGATCGCTTCCGCGAGCCGCACCGCGCGCCGCTCGACATCGTCGCCCTTCATCACGACGACGAACTCGTCGCCGCCGATGCGCGCGAGCGAGCCTTCGTCGCCGACCGCATCGGCCAGGCGCGACGCGGTCATTTGCAGCACGATGTCGCCGGCGTTGTGGCCGAGCGTGTCGTTGACGGTCTTGAAGTTGTCGAGATCGATGAACAGCAGGCCGAGCCGCGACAGGCTCGCGGGCATCGACACGTCGTTGCGCAGCCCGCGCAGCGTCGCATAGCGGTTCGCGAGGCCGGTGAGCAGGTCGTATTCGGCGAGCTGCGTCATTTCGCGCTCGCGCCCGAGCAGCTTGCCGATCAGGCCCGTCGCGACGCCGAAGAACGCGAGCATCGCGAGCGTGATGAAGCTCGTCATCAGCAGATAGACGTTGCGCGTGTGGGTGTAGTCCGCGAACTCTTCCGTCTGCGACAGCCCGACCATCACCGCGAGCGGGTAGCCGTCGAGGTGGCGGTACGACACGATGCGCGTCACGCCGTCGATCGGATCGATGATCGTGCCCGTCACGCGCTCCGCGATCGGGTAGACGCCCGACGCCGAAAACGCGCCCGGCGCATTGCTGACCGAGCCCGTGCGTCGCGCGAGCACCGCGCCCGTGTCGGACACGACCGCGATCACGCCTTCCTTGCCGATCGCCGCGTTGTTGTAGAAATCGTTCGTGAAGTAGCTCGGGTCTTCCGACACCACGACGATGCCTGCGAAGCTGCCGTCCGGATTGTTCAGGCGCCGCGTCATCTGCAGCGTCCAGTGGCTCGACACGCGGCCGAGCACGGGCTTGCTGATGAAGAGGCGGTCGTCATTGTGCGCGAGGTGGACCTTGAAGTGCTCGCGGTCGGACAGGTTGATCGGCTGCGGATGGAGTTCGGCGGTGTTCGCGAACAGGATGCCCTTCGCGTTGACGAGCGATACCTGGATCAGCGTGTCACTCGGTACGACGCCTTTCTCGACGGCGCTCGCGAGATTGAAGCGCGCCGGCGACTTCTCGAATTCGAACTTGACGAAGCGGGTGATCTGGTCGACCTGGTGGATCGCCTTGACCGTATGCTGTTCGAGCGCGGACGACAGGATCGCCGCGGAAGCCGCTGCTTCCTTGTACGCACTGTCCTTTTCAACGGACAGCCGCGCGATGATCACGGCCCACAGCAGCGCGAGCGCCAGCATCCCGAGCAGCGGGATGGCAAACAGCGCACGCCGGCGCGATTTGCGCGGCGCGCGCAGCGGCCGGTTCGGCGGCGTGTGGTTGGACCGGGCGGAGCTCATCGAAGAGGGCGGCGTCCTGCTCGCGTGCGCCATCCGTCTGGATGGCCGACTATGGTTCGGATTGTCCCGACGTCTGTTCGTTCGCGGGACGCGCAACCATGGACAGACCTCCGAAACAACGGATTAGGCCCGATATTACTGGCTGGAACGTTTTTGCGATAGCTGGGCAAAGCGCGGGGCGCCGGACGAGCCGGCGCCATCGCACATCGCGAAATGTCAGTCGGGCGACCGGAACGTGCCGTCGACGACCGTGACGACGTCACCGCCGATCCAGGTCGTGCCGTCCGCGTCGTAGTTGACGAGGATGCGGCCGTCGCGGCCGATCGCCGTGCCCTGGCGGGCCGTATACGACGGGCCGGGGCGGCGTTCCTGCCGCGTCAGCAGCCCGGCCAGCGCGGCGTTCGCGCTGCCGGTGACGGGGTCCTCGCCGGGGATGCCGAACTTGCCGCCCGTCATCAGGCAGCGGATCTCGAACGTCGCGGGGCCGCCTTCGGCATGCGGCGCGTAGGCGGCGAGGCCGTCCACGCCGTAGCGGTGGGTCAGCGCCGCCAGTGCGGCCGGATCGGGCGACAGGCCGACGCACGCGTCGGCCGACTTCAGCCGCACGACCAGCCACGGCGCGCCGTTGTCCACCGCGCACGGCTCGGCGTCCAGGTCGAGCGCGTCGCTGCGCAGCGCGGCGGCCAGTACCGCGTAGTCCGAACGGTCGAGCGGCGTGACGCGTGCCGGCGGCGCGGCGAACGCCCAGCCGTCGGCCTGCTCGCGCAGCGCGACGCGGCCGACCCCGCACTGCTGGATCAGCCGGCCCGGCGTGCGCGGCCGCGCGCCGCTTTCGAGGAACGCATGCGCGGTGCCGAGCGTCGGGTGGCCGGCGAACGGCAGTTCGCCGCCCGTCGTGAAGATCCGTACGCGATAGTCGGCTTCCGGATCGGTCGGCGTGCAGAGAAACGTCGTTTCCGACAGGTTCGTCCAGCGGGCGATCTCGAGCATCGCGTCGTCGCCGAGCGAATCGGCGTCGAACACCACGGCGAGCGGATTGCCCTTGAACGGCACCGACGTGAACACGTCGACCTGCTTGAAACGAACGAGACGGCCGGGCATCGCGTGGCGCCCGTTACGCGACTTCGGCGATCAGCTCGATCTCGACGCACGCGCCGAGCGGGATCTGCGCGACGCCGAATGCCGAGCGCGCATGCTTGCCCGCGTCGCCGAACACTTCGGCGATCAGCTCCGATGCGCCGTTCGTCACGACGTGCTGTTCGGTGAAGTCGAGCGTCGAGTTGACGAGACTCATCAGCTTGACGATGCGCGTGACCTTGTTCAGGTCGCCGGTGTGCGCGTGCAGCGTCGCGAGCAGGTCGATCGCGATCGAGCGGGCGGCGGCCTTGCCGTCTTCCGTTTGGAGATCGGCGCCGAGCTTGCCGGCCCAGACCTTGCCGTCCTTCTTCGCGATGTGGCCCGACAGGTAGACCGTGTTGCCGCTTTGCGCGCTCATCACGTAGGCCGCGGCCGGTGCGCCGGCGGTCGGGAGCTCGATGCCGAGCGACTTCAGTTTGTCGTAGACGTTAGCCATGCGTTCGATTCCTCGTAGAGAGTCGTGACAGGGAAAAAAGGGGGATCAGAGGCGCTCGCGCAGCAGCTTGCCGAGGCGCGCGACGCCTTCCTCGATCTTTTCGGGCGGCACCGTCACGAACGACAGGCGCAGCGTGTTCTGCTGCGCGTTCTCCGCGAAGAACGGCGCGCCCGGCACGAAGGCGACGTGGTTGTCGACGGCCGCGGCGAGCAGCTTCATGCTGTCGATCTGCGCGGGCAGGTTCACCCAGATGAACATCCCGCCTTCCGGGCGGTTCCACGTGACGCCTTCCGGCATGTGGCGCGCGAGCGCGCCGAGCATCGCGTCGCACTGCGCGCTGTACAGCTCGCGGATCGTCGGGATGTGCTCGTCGAGGAAGCCGTCCTTGATCACTTCGTGCGCGATGCGCTGCGTGAGCGTCGGCGTGTGCAGGTCGGTGGCCTGCTTGGCCTGCACGAGCTTGAAGTGGAGTTCCTCGGGCGCGATGATGTAGCCGATCCGCAGGCCCGGCGCGAGCACCTTCGAGAACGTGCCGAGGTGCACGACGTGGTCGGGCGCCATCGACAGCATCGTCGGCAGCGGCTCGCCCTGGTAGTTCAGCGCGCCGTACGGATCGTCCTCCAGCACCGGGAACGGGCTCGACTGCGCGAACGCGGCGAGCGCGCGGCGGCGCTCGACGGGCAGGCGGCGGCCGGTCGGGTTCTGGAAGTTCGGCTGCGCGTACAGCAGGCGCGCGCCTTGCGTGAGTTCGGGGGTGAGACCTTCCGGCAGCAGGCCCTGCTCGTCGGTGGGCACCTGCACGTAGCGCGGCTCGTACAGCG
Organism: Burkholderia sola; assembly: GCF_905400185.1. Taxonomy (NCBI): domain Bacteria; kingdom Pseudomonadati; phylum Pseudomonadota; class Betaproteobacteria; order Burkholderiales; family Burkholderiaceae; genus Burkholderia; species Burkholderia sola. The sequence goes on along the minus strand of NZ_FR989675.1, from coordinate 2,645,710 downwards.
AGAACGACTGCAGCGCGCCGAGGTAGGTCGGCGTTTCGACGAGGATCGGGCTGTCCGGGTCGATCAGCGCCTTGCCGAGCAGGTCGAGCGCCTGCTGCGAGCCGGTCGTGATCAGCACCTGCGACACGCGCACGCTGTAGCGCTCGGCGATCCACTCGCGCAGCGGCAGGTAGCCTTCGGTCGCGCTGTACTGAAGCGCGGCGGCCGGCGCGTCGCGCAGCACGCGGTCGGCGGCGGCGCGCATGCGTTCCGCCGGGAACGTCGCGGGGGCGGGCAGGCCGCCGGCGAACGAGATGACCTCGGGGCGTTCCGTGACCTTCAGGATCTCGCGGATCGCGGAGCTCGTCAGCTTGCGGGCGCGTTCGGAAAGCTGCCAGTGCGGCGGATGCAGGTCGTTCGGATTCATAGTCTCCTCGTTCGGATATCGTGGTCAGTCAAGAAAGGTCGTTCGGGCGCATCGCTTCGACGCTGCCGGGTGGGCAGTACGGGCACGATGAAGCCTTCGCGGCTGGGTAAGCACGGCCAGTCAGGCAAAACCGATCAGGCAAAACGTCCATTATGGCGCAGCTCATCAGCCGGCGCGAGCGGGACGCGGCGCCGTGGCGACCGCCGAGCGGCGCCCGAGCACCACGGTCGCGATCACGGCAGCCGCGAACAGCCACGTCGACGACGTGACCGTTTCGCCGAACAGCAGCGCGGAAAAGGCGATCGTGAAGAAGATCTGCAGCAGTTGCACCTGGCCGACGCGCGCGGTGCCGCCCATCGCGAGCCCCGCGTACCACGCGAAAAAGCCGATGAATTGCGAAAAGAGGGTCACGTAGCCGAACGCGAGCCACGTGCGCAGCGCGAGCGGGCCTGGATGCGCGGCGTGCTGCATCCAAGCGAGCCAGCCGACCGGCAGCACGAGGAACGGCGCCGACACGACGAGCGCCCAGCAGATCACCTGCCAGCCGCCGATCTGGCGCGCGAGGCGCGCGCCTTCCGCATAGCCGAGCGCGCCGATGCCGACCGCGACGAGCATCAGCGCGTCGCCGGCCTGCACGGTGCCGCCGCCGTCGCGCAGCGCGAACGCGATCACGAGCGCGCTGCCGGCCACCGCGCTGGCCCAGAACGCCTTCGACGGCCGTTCGTGCGACAGCCACGCCGCGTACAGCGCGACGAACAGCGGCTGCAGCCCGTTGACGACCGCGCCGTGCGACGCCGGCACCGTCTTCATCGCCCATGCGGAAAACACCGGATACGCGATGATCACGCCGGCCGACACGACCGCGAGGCTTTTCAGTTGCGCGCGGGTCGGCAGCCGCTCGCGGCGCCACCACAGCAGCAGGCCGGCCGGCACGGCGGCGGCGAGCGCGCGGCCGAGCCCGTTGAGCAGCGGATTGAGTTCGGAGACGACGATCCGCGTCATCGGCAGCGTCAGGCTGAAGATCATCACGCCGATCAGGCCGAGCAGCATGCCCCGGGTTTCGCGCGAATTCATGTCGTGGGTGTCTCCGTCTTGCAGGGTGGTTGTGATCGGCTGGGCGCTCAGCGCAGCGTGCGCGCGCCCTGCGGCGTGTCGAATTCGGCGACGAGCGCCGGCGGGCCGTCGGTGGATTCGACGTCGAGCAGGTGGGCGGCGCCGAGCCAGTCGAGCTGCTCGCGGATCGTATCCGCATGCGGGTGGACGCCCTTGAGCGCCTTCAGCGCGACGCCGTCGTTCGGCAGCGATTCGGCCGGATGGCGCGGGCTGTCCCACTGGATCAGCGACGGCACGAGGCCGTCGCCCGCGCCTTGCCACGCGGGGAAGCTGCCGTCGTCGGGCACCGTGAGGCCCCAGCTCAGGTCGCCGCGCCGCATCGCGACGACGGGCGCGATGCGGGCCGGGTACTGGCGCTGCCACAGCACAAGCTGGCGCGGGCGGTCGACGCGCGCGACCCAGTGCGCGAGAAACGGGCCTTGCGCGAGTCGCGCATGCATCGACGGGTCGTCGAGCCCGAACAGCCGCGCGCGCGGCGGCTTCGCCTCGTCGCCCGGCGCGGGCGTGTCGGGGTCGATCGCGATCACTTCGAGGTAGAGCCCGCCCCACGCGCCGAACAGCGCATTGTGGGTCCGCATCAGCGGGTGGCGGCCGCCGCCGGCCGGTTCGATGCCGAGTGCGTCGGCGACATGGCGCACGCCTTCGTCGAGGGTGCGCGCGGCGATCACGAGATGGTCGAGTGTCAGGGAGCGGGCTGGCATGAGCGTCGGTCGGGAAGCGAAAGTGTCATGGTAGGCGGGCGACGGGCCGGACGGGGGCCGGACCAGCCGGCGCACCGGCCGCGACGCGGGCCGGCGGGCGCAGCGCCACGTGTGGCTGGGTCGGACCGGCGGCCGCACGATCGCCATTCCGGTCAACTGTAATCGTCGCTACCGGCACAGTAACGGTACAATCGGCGCGATAGCCTTCGGTACAGTTGGAGCTGCCGCCCATGTCCACCGTCCCACTCGCCCAGATTCCCGCGCCGCACGACACGGCCACGCTCACGCTCGTCGACCAGCTGGTCCAGTGGGCGCGGCGGCGTATCGACGAGCGCGTGTTCCGTCCCGGCATGCGCATGCCGTCGATCCGCAAGCTCGCGCTCGACAAGAGCGTGTCGCGCTTCACCGTCGTCGAGGCCTACGAGCGCCTCGTCGCGCAGGGCTACCTCGACTCGCGGCGCGGCTCCGGCTTCTACGTGCGCGAGCGCACGGGCGCCGGCCCGCAGCCGGCCGACGGCGTCGCGCGCACGGCCGAGGCCGCGCCCGTGCACAACACGATCGACGTCGTCTGGCTGCTGCGCAACATGCTGCACACCGTCAGCCCGGAGAAGGGCCCGGGCCTCGGCTACCTGCCGGGCCGCTGGCTCGACGGCGAGCTGATCACCGGCGCGCTGCGCGCGCTCGGGCGCCAGTCGGGCGCGCAGATGCTCGGCTTCGGCACCGCGCAGGGCTTCCTGCCGCTGCGCCAGCAACTGCAGACGCGCCTCGCCGAAGTCGAGATCGGCGCGAAGCCCGAACAGATCGTGCTGGTTTCCGGCATCACGCAGGCGATCGACCTGATCTCGCGGATCTACATGCGGCCGGGCGATGCGGTGATCGTCGGCGATCCCGCGTGGTTCCAGATGTTCGGCCGTTTCGCGGCGCAGGGCGCGCAACTCGTCGGGATGCCGTATACGCCCGACGGCCCCGACCTCGACGCGCTCGAAACCCTGGTGCAGATGTGGCGGCCGAAGATGCTCGTGATCAACTCGGTGCTGCAGAACCCGACCGGCACGTCGCTGTCGGCCGCGCAGGCGTTCCGGATCCTGAAGCTCGCGGAGGCCTACGATTTCCTCGTCGTCGAGGACGACGTGTACGGCGACCTGTGCCCGCCGAGCTACCCGGCCACGCGCTTGGCGAGCCTCGACCAGTTGAAGCGCGTGATCTATCTCGGCAGCTATTCGAAGACGCTCGCGGCGAACCTGCGGGTCGGGTATGTCGCCTGCGCGCCGGAGATCGCGAAGGCCGTCACCGACCAGAAGATGCTGGTCGGGATGACCACGCCCGAGCTCAACGAGCGCGTGCTGTACAAGATCCTGACCGAAGGGCATTACCGGCGCCACGTCGAGCGGCTGCGCGCGCGGCTCGACGGCGTGCGCGACAAGACCGCGCGGATGCTCGAGCGCACGGGGCTCGGGCTCTTCACGATGCCGGCGGCCGGGATGTTCCTGTGGGCCGACACGAGCGTCGATTCGGACGCGCTCGCGGCGGTCGCGCACGAAGCCGGCTTCCTGCTGACGCCGGGCAGCCTGTTCTCGCCGCAGCAATCGCCGTCCACGTGGATGCGCTTCAACGTCGCGAATTGCGGCGATCCGGCGCTGCCGGGGCTGCTGGCGCGCTATATCGATTCGGCGGTGCGGCGCGCGTCGTGACGCGGCGCGGCCGGCCGGCTCTTGAAATGCCCGGCGCCGTCCCCAGATACGCGCGCAAACCGCTGGCGCCAGGCGGTCGTCCCAACCGGGCCGTCCCAACCGGGCCGTCCCAACCGGGCCGTCCCAAACGGGCCGTCCCAAACGGTCCGTTCTTCATGGGTCCGCCGGCATCGCGCGCCGGGCGCCGGCGTCCCCCCTTTCCAGTTCAAGTAAGAGGAAACAGCATCCATGGCACACGAAACGATGAGCTTTCAGGCAGAGGTCAAGCAACTCCTCCACCTGATGATCCATTCGCTCTACAGCAACAAGGAAATCTTCCTGCGCGAACTGGTGTCGAATGCGTCCGACGCGGCCGACAAGCTGCGTTTCGAAGGGCTCGCGGACAGCGCGCTGTACGAGAACGATCCGAACCTGCGCATCCGCATCGGCTTCGACAAGACCGCGCGCACGATCACGATCGACGACAACGGCATCGGGATGAGCCGCGACGAGGCGATCGCGAACCTCGGCACGATCGCGCGTTCGGGCACCAAGGAATTCTTCACGAAGCTGTCGGGCGACCAGCAGAAGGACGCGGCGCTGATCGGCCAGTTCGGCGTCGGCTTCTACTCGGGCTTCATCGTCGCCGACAAGATCACTGTCGAAACGCGCCGCGCGGGCCTGCCGGCGAATGAAGCCGTGCGCTGGGAAAGCGCGGGCGAGGGCGATTTCACGATCGACGCGATCGAGCGCGCGCAGCGCGGCACGACGATCACGCTGCACCTGCGCGAAGGCGAGGACGAGCTGCTGTCGTCGCATCGCCTGAAGTCGATCATCCAGAAGTACTCCGACCACATCGCGCTGCCGATCCTGATGCGCAAGGAAGAGTGGGATCAGGAAAAGGGCGAGATGGTCCTGAAGGACGAGGACGAGACCGTCAACCAGGCGAGCGCGCTGTGGACGCGCTCGAAGAGCGACGTCACCGACGAGCAGTACACGCAGTTCTACCAGCACATCGCGCACGATCACCAGGATCCGCTCACGTGGACGCATAACCGCGTCGAGGGTCGCAGCGAATACACGCAGCTGCTGTTCGTGCCGGCGCACGCGCCGTTCGACCTGTGGAACCGCGACTATCGCGGCGGCCTGAAGCTGTACGTGAAGCGCGTGTTCATCATGGACGACGCCGAGCAACTGCTGCCGCAGTACCTGCGCTTCGTGAAGGGCGTCGTCGATTCGGCCGACCTGCCGCTGAACGTGTCGCGCGAGATTCTGCAGGAAAGCCGCGACGTGAAGGCGATCCGCGAAGGCGTGACCAAGCGTGCGCTGTCGATGCTCGAGGAGCTCGCGAACGCGGAAGACGATGTCGGCAAGGAGAAGTACAAGACGTTCTGGGGCGCGTTCGGCCAGGTGCTGAAGGAAGGCCTGGGCGAGGATCACGCGAACCGCGAGCGCATCGCGAAGCTGCTGCGCTTCGCGTCGACGCACGGCGACACCGACGCGCAGGACGTGTCGCTCGCCGACTACGTGTCGCGCATGAAGCCTGAGCAGAGCAAGATCTACTACGTGACCGCCGATACGTGGCAGGCCGCGAAGAACAGCCCGCATCTCGAAGTGTTCCGCAAGAAGGGCGTCGAGGTGCTGCTGCTGACCGACCGCGTCGACGAATGGATGCTGTCGTTCCTGCACGAATTCGACGGCAAGCCGCTCGCGAGCGTGGCGCGCGGCGATCTCGATCTCGGCGAGCTGAACGACGAGGAGAAGAAGGCGCAGGAGCAGGCCGGCGAGGCGATCAAGCCGGTCGTCGAGAAGATGAAGGAAGCGCTCGGCGACAAGGTGAAGGAAGTGCGCGTCACGTTCCGCCTGACCGATTCGCCGTCGTGTCTCGTCGCGGACGACAACGACATGAGCGGCTACCTGCAGCGGATGCTGAAGGCGGCCGGCCAGAACGCACCGGCGATGCAGCCGATCCTCGAGATCAACCCGGAGCACGCGCTCGTGAAGCAGCTGAACGCCGACAGCGCCGATTTCGGCGACTGGTGCCATCTGCTGTTCGATCAGGCGCTGCTGGCCGAAGGCGGCATGCTCGACGATCCGGCGAGCTTCGTGAAGCGGACCAACGCGCTGCTGCTGTCGCGGGCCGCGTGAACGCGCGCATGCGATTCGACGGCGCACAGGCCGGCTGGCGCGAGACGCCGCGGCCTGGCTGCACGCTCGACCAGCGCGACTGGCTGACGCGCGGCGGATCGCTGACCGCGCACCTCGCGCGGCTCGGCCGCGTGACCGTGCGCGTGACGCGCGAGGCCGTCGACGCGCCGTGGTTCGACGAGCCCGACGCGCTAGCCAGCTCGCCGCGCGCGCCGATGTGGGTGCGCGAGGTGATCCTGTCGGTCGATGGCACGCCGTACGTCGCCGCGCACAGCATCGCGCCGCTCGCGGCCAGCAAGGGCGTGTGGCAGGCGATGCGGCGGCTGCGCACGCGGCCGCTCGCGGAGCTGCTGTACAGCGATCCGCAGGTCGAGCGCTCGGCGCTCGTGAGCCGGCGCGTGATCGCCGGTCATCCGCTGTATGCGCTCGCGAGCCATGCGTTGCAGGGCGCGCGCGCGCCGCATGCGTTTGCCGCGCGGCGCTCGGTGTTCCAGCGGCACGGCAAGCCGCTGATGGTCACCGAGTGCATGCTGCCGACGCTGTGGCGCCATCTCGCCGCGCACGGCGACGGGCCGCGATCGGTCGGGTCGCACGGAGACGTGTGATGCTGCAAGGTTTTCCGCCGGTCGTCGCGCCGGATACGCACACGATGATCCTCGGCAGCTTTCCGGGCGAGGCGTCGCTCGACGCCGCGCAGTACTACGCGCATCCGCGCAACCAGTTCTGGCGATTGTTGGGTGCGGTGCTCGGCGAGCCGGGGCTGCATGAGCTCGCGTATGACGTGCGGCTCGAACGCGTGCTGTCGCACGGCATCGGCATCTGGGATGTGCTCGATGCGTGCCATCGACAGGGCAGTCTCGATTCCGCGATCAGGAATGCGAAGCCGAACGATTTCGATTCGTTGCGCGCGCATGCGCCGTTGCTCAAGCGCGTGTGCTTCAACGGCAAGACGGCAGGGCGGTTTGCCGATGTGATCGGCGCGGCGGGTTATGAAACCCTCGTGTTGCCTTCGTCGAGCCCGGCGAATGCGATGTTGTCGTTCGAGCAGAAGCTGGTGCTTTGGCGCGCACTTCGCGCCTGAGACGCGTTGGATTCCGAGTCTCTCCCGGTCAGGGCTTCGCCGCGCCTTGCCTGGCGCCCGTGGTCGACGCAATGCGACTTTGTGCAGCGACGAGTTGATCATCGGTGGTCGCCACCAGCCACAGACGTGCATGCTTCTCGATCTGGCGATTGTGGTCCTTCAACGGCCCCATCGCGGCAGCGGCCTTCCAGACCACCGGGCCGATTCGGCTACTCCTGCCCGACGGCGCGCCTACCAGCAGGCAGTATGGTCCCAGCGGAAGCGATACGAACGGAAGTGCCGGACTGGTCGTCACGCGCCAGTCGATGAACGGTGTGTCGCTGATCAGCAGCGGCGTGGGCAAGCCGTAGAGCACGCTGAAATCGTACAGCGCCAGCTGTTCTCGCATGCCGACGTAAGTTCGCCGGACGTCGTCGACAACCGCCGCGCGGATCTCGTCCTCGAACATGGGTTCCTGCGCGTAGCGGGCCAATGCCTGGCGAGCCTCCCATTGATACGCGCTGAACAGGCCGATCTCCACGCAATCCTGCACGGCGCGCTGAACCTCCGCCACGGAACCGGCTTCCCCGGGCGTGCCCATCTGCGCCGCCCGCAAAAAGCGGGCAAGTCCCGCCTCGTGGATCGCGGGACCGTCCGCGGATGCGTCGTCGTCGGCGTTCTTGCCCAGCGGCACGTAGGTATATTGCTCCGCAGCGAAATGCGATTTCTTGCCTTCGTCGAACTTGATTTCGCCATCGACGCAGTCCAGATAGCGCGTCCCGATTCGACCGTGCTCCCAAACCCAGTTTTTCAGGAACGGACGGAGTGGATGCAGTCTGTCGTGATCGGCCATTGAACCTCCAGGTTTTCCCGGCATGAGCCATTCGAGCCACTCGCTGCACACGCCGCGCCGTCGGCGGGGCCCGCGCTACAACGCGAGCGTGCCCAGCGCCTCGTAAGTACGATGCAACCAGACCTTGACGCGCTGCCGCTCCAGCAAGCCGAGCCCCGTGGCGGCGCGGTCGGGATGATTGACCGCGGCCCAGAAGCTCGCGCTTTGTCGATCGATCTTCTGCATCGTCGTATCGAGCAGGCGGCGCAGCGTAATCACGCTGGCGCCAAGGGCTTCGGCCCGCTCGCGTTCGCCGGATGCCTCCAGAATCTCGAAGCGATCGCCGCGGACTTCATTCAGCACCACCACCAGCTTGATTCGTCCACCGAATTCGTCGAGCCATTGCCGCAGCAGATCGACCGAATCTCGTCCGGTGTCCATCACGTGCCACCACGTCAACGTGAGGCCGTGTTCTTCTGCAAAAGCGACTATGTCCGAATCGTCGAGCCACTTGGCGAGCGGTTGCCGCGTCTGGGCCGCGAGATCGACCAGTATGCGCCGCTGCGGATCTTCGAGCGCGGATTCCATGACCGGATCGAGGCTGTCGTGCTGGTCTAGCACGGCAGGCGCGGCAAAATCGGCATAGAACCGCAGTAGCGCGCCGTGCGATCGGTCGGTATCGAAGCCCACGAAGGGCATGCTGCGATCGATGAAATACTGGGCCAGCACGCGGGCCGCGAGCGATTTGCCGACGCCGCCTTTTTCCCCGCCAATGAAGTGGATGTGACTCATGCTTACGAAATCCCGTGTGATGGAGCAGGTATGGTCAGAGCGGATGTTGGCAGGCTTCGATGACGTTACGGTACGACCGGTCACGTCGAAAGAAAATGCGTGCGCCGCAGCAGCATGCTGGCTGATCGACGCCGGTGTCAAACTGGACAAAATGGCGACCGGTTCTGGCGGCTGTCTGGTGGTGGGCCGGCGAGCCGGCGCGCTAGCCGGACGATTCCTGTACGGCCACCGATGTTGTTACGTCAGCCGCGCGATGAAGCGATGCGCGGTAGACGATCAGTATCAGAAATATCGGCAACAGGACGGCGCCCGGTTGCCCCATCGCGGGCCTGAACACGAGGAAAAACGAGAGCCCCGGCAGCAACCACGCCAACGCGATGACCGCATGGTCCGTCCACCGGAGCGCGCGGGTCGTCCGGTCGTATTTGCACACGTAAATGATCGCAAGAAGCAGCCACGCGAGATCGTAGTAGATGAGGTACGGCTGGGTCAGCAGCGTCGCGACGATTGCCGCTGCCGCGCATAAGTCTGCATGCTTCTTCCTCGCCCATAGACCCGCGGTCGCAATCACGGCCGGTATCGCGATGGCCGCCTGAACGGCAAAGGCGGTCGGCAGGCTGGCGCCCAGCCGTCGTGACATCGCGAACGGCGTCGGCATCGCGCTCCAGATTCCGCCCGCATTGTTCACCAGGATCAACTGGCTGAACCACGATAGCGTGTCGAAAAAGCGCATCCACAGCGGCACGCCGAGCACCAGCGCACTGACCGCGCAGAACAGCGCGGCCGTGATGGCCATCGCGCCGAGCGTGCGGAAATGTCCGCCGCAGAGGAACAGCAACGGAAACAGGAGCGCCAGTTGCGGTTTGATGACGAGCATGCCGGCGCATACGCCGGCGACGAGAGGTCGTCGTTCGAGCCATCCCAGTGCGCCGGCAGCGAACGCCAGGGTCAGCAAGGAATTCTGCCCGCAGATCGTCACGACCCAGATGCCAGGGAATGCGAGCAGCGTGATCCACGGCAGGGGGCGATCCTTCATCGCGAGCGTGCACGCCGCCAACGCGCTTGCGATGCCGATGCTGACGAACAGACTGTACGAAGCGGCATAGGGCAGCAGCGCCAGCAGATAAACCGGCAACTGGAAGGTCGGCGGATAAACCCACGGTGCGAAAATTTGCGCGGGCGGGAAGTCGGGCAGCAATCGGGCTTCCGTCGCGAACATCTGGTGAAGGTCGAAAGCGGCGAGCGGCCCGCTGTGGAGGGAAACGAAAGACGCGCTCCAGAATACCCGGAAGTCGATACCCGGCGGCGGCACGCCGGGCAGATGCAGCGCCCAGTACGAAAATGCCCAGATACCCAGCAGCACGAGCTGGAACACCAGGATCGCCGCGCTGTACAGGACGAGCCGCTCTCTGGAGAGCCATCCCTGGCGATCTGGCGGTGCGTGGTCCGTCGCTGTATGCGTCATGGCCGCTGTGTGCCTCCCCGAATGCCGTTTCAGTTTGGCATAGGTTCGGGCGGGCGAACGGGCTTTTTATTGCAAGAAAGTAAATGATCGATCGCGTTCCGGATCGGGCTGGCGGCGGGTTTCGCGGATGTCGATCGTCGTCGTATCAGCAGTCGAATGGGCCGGAACATCGAGGCGGACCGGCGGCGGGCGCGCTCGCCGTCGGCGGCCCCGCCCCCCCACCAATGCTATCCTCTCGTCCGCTCATCCAGCGTCACCCAGCGAGATTCAACCAACATGACCCGACTGATCAAGCGTGCGTCCGCCGAGGCGCGCGCGTTCAAGCAACGCAAGCCGTCCGCGTACAACGGCTCGGAAAAACTCCAGCCGCCGCGCGTGAAGCGCCGCCCGGACATCGACGAACACGACGACGTGCCGGTGCTCGAAGCGCCGCGCAAGCCGCGCTTCGCGCCCGTGACGTTCTCCGAAGAAGGCGGCGTGCGCTTCCTGCACTTCGGCACCGAGTGGGTGCAGGGCGCGATGCGGATCTCGAAGCCGCTGCATATCGAGCTCGAATACGCGCAGCAGATGATGGCGTGGCTGCTGTTCCTGGAAACGCCCGGGCGGATCGTCCAGCTCGGGCTCGGCACCGGCGCGCTGACCAAGTTCTCGCACCGTTTCCTGCCGCACGCGAAGGTCGAGGCCGTCGAGCTGAACCCGGCCGTGATCGTCGCCGCGCGCACGATGTTCGCGCTGCCGCCCGACGACGCGCGCCTTGTCGTACACGAAGCCGACGCATGGGATTTCGTCAACGACCCGGCCAACCGCGGCACGACCGGCGCGATCCAGATCGACCTGTACGACGCGACCGCGCGCGGCCCCGTGCTCGACAGCGTCGCGTTCTATCGCGCGGTGCGCGGCTGCCTCGCCGACGCCGGCATCGCGACGATCAACCTGTTCGGCGATCATCCGAGCTTCGTGCGCAACATGAAGCACCTGAACGCGGCGTTCGATCACCGCGTGATCGCGCTGCCCGAAGTGCACGACGGCAACCGGATCGCGATCGCGTTCTCGGGCCCCGCGCTCGACGTGCCGTTCGCGCAACTGGAAGCCCGCGCGAAGCTGATCGAGGACACGCTGAAGCTGCCCGCGCGCAAGTGGGTGAAAGCTTTGAAAGCCACGACCGGCGCACGCGACGCCGCGTTCGCGATCTGACGTCGCAGGCACCGGCGACAGGCCGGTGCAACCGCACGACAAGGGGCGGATCACCTCGGGTTCGCCCCTGCTTGACCGCGTGCTCGCGGCTCCTATACTGGCGCGAAGCCAGGGGAGCCGCAGCCTACCCGTTTTGCCGCTCCTCTCGGCGCCGTACCCGCTCAACAAGATCGATAACCGGGATAGAAGAGGAGACGTCATGGCTCACGATGCCGACGCCAACCGGGCCGCCAAGCGCTGGCTCTGGCTGCTGGTACTGCCGCTGATCGCGATGGTCTGGGTACCGTCGTACAGCAAGATCGAACCGCAATGGCTCGGTTTTCCGTTTTTCTACTGGTACCAGTTGCTGTGGGTCTTCATCAGCGCGGTGATCACCGCGTTCGTGTATTTCAAGACCAAGAACGCATGGAAGGCGAGCGGCACGCAGGGAGGTGCGCAATGAATCTCGGCGCGACCTTCGTCTTCGTTCTGCTGTTCATCGGCGTCACGATCATCGGTTTCCTGGCCGCGAACTGGCGGCGCGGCGATCTTGCCCATCTCGACGAATGGGGCCTCGGCGGACGCCGCTTCGGCACGATCGTCACGTGGTTCCTGCTCGGCGGCGATCTCTACACGGCCTACACGTTCGTCGCGGTGCCCGCGCTCGTGTTCGGCGCCGGCGCGATGGGCTTCTTCGCGCTGCCGTACACGATCCTGATCTATCCGTTCGCGTTCGTCGTGTTCCCGAAGCTGTGGAGCATCGCGAAGCGGCACGGCTACGTGACGGCCGCCGATTTCGTCAATGCGCGCTACGGCAGCCGGATGCTCGCGCTGGCGATCGCGGTGACGGGCATCCTGGCGACGATGCCATACATCGCGCTGCAGCTCGTCGGCATCGAGGTGGTGATCGGCGCGCTTGGCTTCGACACGACCGGCTTCGTCGGCGATCTGCCGCTGATCATCGCGTTCGCGATCCTCGCTGCCTACACGTACACGTCGGGGCTGCGTGCGCCCGCGATGATCGCGATCGTGAAGGACGTGCTGATCTACGTCACGATCGCCGCCGCGGTGATCGTGATCCCCGCGAAGCTCGGCGGTTTCGGGCACATCTTCTCCGCGGTGCCGCCCGCGAAGCTGCTGCTGAAGGCGCCCGACGCGATGAGCCTGAACGGCTACAGCGCGTACGCGACGCTCGCGATCGGCTCGGCGCTCGCGCTGTTCCTGTATCCGCACTCGGTCACGGCGATCCTGTCGTCGTCGTCGGGCAACTCGATCCGCCGCAACATGGCGATGCTGCCCGCGTACTCGTTCGTGCTCGGCCTGCTCGCGCTGCTCGGCTACATGGCGCTCGCCTCCGGCGTGAAGGACATGCCGCAGTACGCGCCGTACTTCAAGGCGTTCGGCCCGAACTTCGCGGTGCCCGCGCTGTTCCTCGAGTACTTCCCGTCGTGGTTCGTCGGCGTCGCGTTCGCGGCGATCGGCATCGGCGCACTGGTGCCGGCGGCGATCATGTCGATCGCGGCCGCGAACCTGTACACGCGCAACATCCATCGCGAGTTCGTGAACCGCAATATGTCGCACGACCAGGAAACGCACGTCGCGAAGCTCGTATCGCTGATCGTGAAAGTCGGCGCGGTGGCGTTCATCCTCGGGCTGCCGCTGACCTACGCGATCCAGCTGCAACTGCTCGGCGGGATCTGGATCATCCAGACGCTGCCCGCGATCGTGCTCGGCCTGTACACGCGCGTGCTCGACCATCGCGGCCTGCTGGCCGGCTGGGCGGCCGGCATCGTGTGCGGCACGTGGATGGCGGTCTCGCTGAAGCTGGCGAGTTCGATCTTCACGATCCACCTGTTCGGCCTCGCGATTCCCGGCTACGCGGCCGTGTGGTCGCTGATCGTGAACCTGGTGGTGTCGGTGGCGGTGAGCGTGCTGGTGCGCGTGATGGGGATGACGCATGCGGAGGATCGCACGCGGCCGGAGGATTATCTCGACGTCGTCGAGGGCTGATACGGGCGGTGCGCGGCCGTGTGCCGCGCACGCGTCGCGCAGCAACGAAAACGCCCGCCACCGCAAGGTGGCGGGCGTTCGTTCTTGCGTCAGCCCTGCGCGCGTTTCGCGAGTTCCTCGCGCTGCGACAGATCCTCGACGTTGACCATCCAGTGCACGCCGAAACGATCCTTCGCCATCCCGAAGCCGAGCGCCCAGAACGTCTTGCCGAACGGCATCGTCACTTCGCCGCCGTCGGCGAGCGCATTGAACAGCTTCTGGCCTTCGTCGACCGTCGTCGGGTTCAGCGACAGCGAATAGCCGGCGTGCGCGGCGCCCGCCGGCTGGCTGCAGTCCCCGTCCGAGCACATGATCATCGACTCGCCGATCGTGAAGCTCGCGTGCATCACCTTGTCGGCCATCTCCGGCGACATCGGGTAATCGGGATTCGGCGGGGCGTCCTTGAAGTGCATCTTGAACATCGTCTTCGCACCGAGCGCCTTTTCGTAGAACTGAAGGGCTTCGTCGGCACGACCGTAGAACGTCAGGTACGGTTGAACTTGCATCGTTGTCTCCTGGAATGTGCGATGCCGGCGCGTCGGCGCTGGCGTGGCGTCGTGCAAGACTGACTGGGGGAAAAGGGTGCATCGGGAGGCGGCCGTCGTACCCGTGACGTGGATTGTAGTGCGCGCGCTTGACGATGGAATGAAAAATAAAACGGCCGCGAACACGAAATTCGCAGCCGTTTTCAGCGCGTGGGCTGACGCCTGTCGTCAGGCTTGCTGACAGCCGCTGACGCGCGGCGCGATTCAGCGCAGCGCGTCGATCAGCTTCTCGAGCTTCACCGCGTCGGCGGCGAACACGCGGATGCCTTCGGCGAGCTTTTCGGTCGCCATCGCTTCGTCGTTCAGCTGGAAGCGGAACGATGCCTCGTCGATCGCGACGCGCTCGGCCGGCTTGTCCTGCAGCGTGTCCGGCGACAGCTTGCGTGCGACCGTGTCGTTGCTCTCCTGCAGCTTCTGCAGCAAATCGGGACTGATCGTCAGCAGGTCGCAGCCGGCGAGCTCGGTGATCTGGCTCGTCGTGCGGAAGCTCGCGCCCATCACTTCGGTCTTGTAGCCGAACGTCTTGTAGTACGTGTAGATGCGGCGCACCGACTGCACGCCCGGATCGTTCGCGCCGCCGTCGCGCGCTTCGTTCCATTCCGCGCCGGCCTGCTTCTTGTACCAGTCGTAGATGCGGCCGACGAACGGCGAGATCAGTTGCGCGCCGGCTTCCGCGCACGCGGCGGCCTGCACGAGCGAGAAAAGCAGGGTCATGTTGCACTTGATCCCTTCCTTCTGCAGCACCTCGGCCGAACGGATTCCTTCCCACGTCGACGCGAGCTTGATCAGGATGCGCTCGCGCCCGACGCCGGCCGCTTCGTACAGCTTGATGAGCTCGCGGCCCTTGTCGATCGAGCGCTGCGTGTCGAATGACAGGCGTGCGTCGACCTCGGTCGACACGCGGCCCGGGATCAGTTTCAGGATTTCGGTGCCGAATGCGATCAGCAGGCGGTCGATGATGAAATCGGTGCTTTCGTTGCGATGATCGCGGACGGTTTTCTCGAGGATCGGCTTGTACGCATCCTTCTGGACGGCCTTCAGGATCAGCGACGGGTTCGTGGTCGCGTCCTGCGGCTTGTATTGCGCAAGCTGCTGGAAGTCGCCCGTGTCGGCGACGACGGTCGTGTACTGCTTCAGCTGGTCGAGTGCGGTAGTCATGGCGATTCGGAAGAAGAGCGCGGGGCGCCGGGTTCTCACGGGCCGCGCGAGCGCGGCGGCGAAGCGAAGCGGCGCCGGGCGCCGCTTCCGATCCATCATTTTAGGCCCGATTCGTGTCGCGCACGTTTTGGCGCGTCGGGCGCGCGCCGCGGCGGGCGGCGAGCCGCGTCACGCGGGGCGTCGCGCGTTCAGAATCACCTGCGTGACGACGCCCGCGACGAGCCCCCAGAACGCCGGGCCGATCGACAGCAGCGTGAGGCCCGATGCGGTCACCATGAACGTGACGAGCGCCGCTTCGCGCTGTTTCACGTCCTGCATCGCGTTCGCGAGCCCGCTCATGATCGAGCCGAACAGCGCGAGCGCGGCGACCGACACGACGAGCGCCTTCGGCAGCGCGGCGAACAGCGCGGCGATCGTCGCGCCGAAGATGCCGGCGACCAGGTAGAACGTGCCGCACCACACGGCGGCCGTGTAGCGCTTCGCGCGATCCTCGTGCGCTTCGGGGCCCGTGCAGATCGCGGCCGTGATCGCCGCGAGGTTCACGCCGTGCGAGCCGAACGGCGCGAGCAGCAGCGACGCGAGGCCGGTCGTCGCGATCAGCGGCGAAGAAGGCGTCTGATAGCCGTCCGCGCGCAGCACCGCGATGCCCGGCACGTTCTGCGACGCCATCGCGACGACGAACAGCGGAATGCCGATGCTGACGATCGACGCGATCGAGAATGCGGGCATCGTGAGCACGGGCTGCGCGAGCGCGATGTGGAAGCGGCTGAAGTCGAGCAGCCCGAGGCCGCCGGCCGCCGCCGTGCCGACGATCAGCGTCGTCGGAATCGCGTAGCGCGGCGCGAGCCGCTTCACGATCAGGTAGGTGAAGAACATCGCGAGCACGAGCGCGGTCTGGAACTGCGCGGCGCGGAAGATCTCGATGCCGATCTCGAACAGGATGCCCGCGAGCAGCGCGGCCGCGATGCCGGCCGGAATGCGCTTCATCAGCGTGTCGAACAGCCCGCTCACGCCGACGGCCGTCAGCAGCAGCGCGCACACGACGAACGCGCCGATCGCCTCCGGGTAGGGCACGCCGGGCAGCGACGCGACCAGCAGCGCGGCGCCGGGCGTCGACCATGCGACGACGACGGGCGCGCGAAAGCGCAGCGACAGGCCGATGGTCGTCAGCGCCATGCCGATCGACAGCGCCCAGATCCACGACGAGATCTGCGCATCGGTGAGGTGGGCGGCGCGGCCGGCCTGGAACATCAGCACGAGCGAACTCGTGTAGCCGGTCATCATCGCGACGAAGCCGGCGACGAGCGTGGACACGGACGTATCGGCAAAAAAGCGGCGGCCGCCGGCGCGGCTCGCGCTCGCGGTGGGCGAAGGGTTCATGCTCTCTCCGGGGCGGCCGCTCGGATGCGGCCTGGGTATCTGCGGGTGGGTGTCGTTACTTGCTGAGTGCGCGCATCGCGGTTTCGAGGCCCGCGAGCGTGAGCGGATACATGCGCTGGCCGAGCACGTCGCGAATGATCGCGACCGATTGCCGGTATTCCCATAGCCGCTCGGGCTCGGGGTTCAGCCATGCATGGTGGGGGAACTGGTCGGCGAGGCGGCGCAGCCACACGGCGCCAGCTTCCGGGTTGTTGTATTCGACCGAGCCGCCGGGCTGCAGCACTTCGTACGGGCTCATCGTCGCGTCGCCGACGAAGATCAGCTTGTAGTCGGGCGTGAACTTGTGCAGCACGTCCCACGTCGCGGTGCGCTCGGAGTGGCGGCGCCGGTTGTTCTTCCACAGGTGGTCGTACACGCAGTTGTGGAAGTAGAAGAATTCGAGGTGCTTGAATTCGGCCTTCGCGGCCGAGAACAGCTCTTCCGTGCGCTTGATGTGGTCGTCCATCGAGCCGCCGACGTCGAGCAGCATCAGCACCTTCACGTTGTTGTGGCGCTCGGGCACCATCCGCAGGTCGAGCCAGCCGGCGTTCGCGGCCGTGCTGCGGATCGTGCCGGGCAGGTCGAGCTCCTCGGCCGCGCCCTCGCGCGCGAAGCGGCGCAGCCGCCGCAGCGCGACCTTGATGTTGCGCGTGCCGATCTCGACCGAATCGTCGTAGTCGCGGTACGCGCGCGCTTCCCACACCTTCACCGCGGTGCGGTTGCCGTTCGACGGGCCGCCGATGCGCACGCCTTCCGGGTTGTAGCCGCCGTGCCCGAACGGCGACGTGCCGCCGGTGCCGATCCACTTGTTGCCGCCTTCGTGGCGTTCCTTCTGCTCGTCGAGCAGCGCCTTCAAACGCTCCATCAGCTTGTCGAGGCCGCCCATCGCTTCGATCTGCGCCTTCTCCTCGGGCGACAGCTCGCGCTCGAGGCGCTTCTCGAGCCAGTCGAGCGGGATGTCGAACGCCTCGGACGGCAGCGCGGACACGCCGTGGAAATACGCGCCGAACGCCTGGTCGAACTTGTCGAAGTACTGCTCGTCCTTGACGAGCGTCATCCGCGCGAGGAAGTAGAACGCGTCGATCGACGGCGAGATCAGCCCGGCCTTCAGCGATTCGAGCAGCGTCAGGTATTCCTTCACCGAGACGGGCAGCTTGGCTGCGCGCAGCGCGTAGAAGAAATTGAGCAGCATGGCCGGGCCTTCGCGGGTGGGTTACCGGTTGTGCCGGTTCATGTAGACGAGCCGTTCGAGCAGGCTCAGATCCTGCTCGTTCTTCAGCAGCGCGCCGGCGAGCGGCGGCACGATCTGCTTCGCGTCGGCACTGCGCAGCGCGTCGGCCGGGATGTTCTCGGCGAGCAGCAGCTTCAGCCAGTCGAGCAGCTCGGACGTCGACGGCTTCTTCTTCAGCCCCGACACGCCGCGCAATTCGAAGAAGCTCTCGAGCGCCGCGCGCAGCAGTTCCTCGCGGATGTTCGGGAAATGCACCGCGACGATCTTCTGCATCGTCGACGGATCGGGAAACTGGATGTAATGGAAGAAGCAGCGGCGCAGGAACGCGTCGGGCAGCTCCTTCTCGTTGTTCGACGTGATGATGACGAGCGGACGGTGCTTCGCGCGAATGGTCTCGCGCGTCTCGTACACGTGGAACTCCATCCGGTCGAGCTCGCGCAGCAGGTCGTTCGGGAATTCGATGTCGGCCTTGTCGATCTCGTCGATCAGCAGCACGCTCGGCTGCTCGGCGTCGAACGCCTGCCACAGCACGCCCTTGACGATGTAGTTCGCGATGTCCTTCACGCGCGCGTCGCCGAGCTGCGAATCGCGCAGCCGCGACACGGCGTCGTATTCGTACAGGCCCTGCTGCGCCTTGGTGGTCGACTTGATGTGCCACTGCAGCAGCGGCATGCCGAGCGCGGCGGCCACTTCCTCGGCGAGCATGGTCTTGCCGGTGCCGGGCTCGCCCTTGATCAGCAGCGGACGTTGCAGCGTCAGCGCGGCATTGACCGCGAGCTTCAGATCGTCGGTGGCGACGTACTGCGAGGACCCTTCGAAACGCATGGCGGCGCTCTTCTTCAACGGGAAAAAAACCCAGTATAAGTCAGAAGGGCTGTCCGGGCGGGCCGCGCCCGCGTATCGTTGCGGGGCTGTGGCGGGGCCCGCCGGGGCGCCGTATGGACGCATTCCCCGCCGACGCGGTACAATCTGGCCGTTTTTTTTGGCCTGCGTGGCGACCGACAAGCAAAACGGCGCGGGCCGTTGCCGCTTCGGCGCCAGTTTCCCCTCAAGCTAGGTTACAAGAGCTATGAACAAATTCGTCGGCAAACACGTCGTTGTCGCAGCGCTCGTGGCGCTCGCGGGCAGCGCGCAGGCGGCCGGTGTGGTCGGCAACCCGAAGGACGGGGCGAGCAAGGCCGCCATGTGCATCGGTTGCCACGGCATCCAGGACTACCGCGCGGCGTACCCGGAGGTCTACCGGGTGCCTGTCCTCGGCGGCCAGAACCAGCAATACCTCGAGAACGCGCTGAAGGCCTACCGCAAGAAGGATCGTCACTTCCCGTCGATGAATGCGATCGCCGGCTCGCTGACCGACCAGGACATCGCGGATCTGTCGGCGTACTACGCCGCCCAGAAGGCCGACACGAAGGACAACCCCTACAAGTAAAGCGCGCGCCGCCGATCTCTCCGGCGGGACAGGAGCATTCATGAACAACGCATTCAAGACGGCGGCGGTGGCACTGGCGGCCGGCCTCGCGATCGGTACCGCGCACGCAGCGGACATCTCGAAGGGCAAGGAACTGGTCGAGTCGCACAACTGCGCGGCCTGCCACGGCGCGCAGCTGAACAAGCCGATCAACGCGGAGTACCCGCGCCTCGCCGGCCAGCACGCCGACTATCTCGTGTGGGCGATGCGCCAGTACCAGATGGGGCTGACGAACCCGCTGATCGGCCGCAACAACGCGATCATGCAGGCGCAGGTCCAGAACCTGTCGGTCAGCGACATGAAGGACATCGCGTCCTACATCGAGTCGCTGAAGGAAACCGACCTCGTGTTCAAGAAGTAAGCGCGACGGGCCTCAGCGGCTCGCGCAGCAGGAATGCCCCGCCTCGGCGGGGTATTTTTTTGTCCGCGGCCCGGCGCAGGTCGATGTGCCGGCCCCGGGGCACTACTCAGTCGCGCGACGCGCGGCGCAGGATGCGCTGCAGGTACGCGTCGGTATCGGGCGGCGTGTTCGTGCGCTGCGCTTCCCAGATCGTCTCGCCGAGGCATTCCATGATCGCGTGCTGCGCGTCGTGGGTCGAGTCGAGCTTCGCGGCCAGCTTGTCGTGCGCGGCGCGGATCCCGGGCGGCTGGTCGATCGACAGCTGCTCGCTGATCGCGAGGTGCATCGACAGGTGCAGGAACGGGTTCGTCCGGCCTTCCTCGGGCGTGTAGTTGCGCGCGGCCGCGCCGTCGGCGTCGGCCAGTTCGTCGTGGTATTCGGGATGCTCGACGATCCAGTCGGCCGCGATCGCTTCCAGCGGCGTCAGGATCTCGCCTGCGCGCTGCTTGCGCCAGGTCTCGGTGAAAAAGCGACGCACGTCGTCGCGGCTTGGATTGAACATGGTGGGGAAACGTCGTGATTCGGGCGGCGTCATGCCGCGTTGCGCATTGTACGCCGGCGCGGCCGACGGCGCTGGCGGTGGCCACCAGGGCGGCTGGAGGCGGGCGGCGGGGCGGGTGTTACGGCCGCCCGTCGCGCAACGGGTAAGCGCGGGCTAGGCTCGCCGCCGCCGCGCCGCTACACTCCGACGATTCCCGTCACGGCGCGTTGCTCGCCCGCTTTCATCTTTCATCATGACCGCCATCGTCCGCTCCTCGTCCGCCGCGCTGCAGGGCGCGCTCTACGTCGCGTTGTCCGCCGCCGCGTTCGGTGCGATGGCGATTTTCGGCCGCTATGCGTATGCGGCCGGCGTCGACGTGCTCGGGCTGCTGATCGTGCGCTTCGCGATCGGCGGCGCGGTGCTCGCCGCGATCGCGCGGCACCGCCGTGTCGCCTGGCCGCGCGGGCGGGCGCTCGCGCCGCTGGTGGCGATGGGCGCGCTCGGCTACGTCGGCCAGTCGTTCTGCTATTTCAGCGCGCTGCAGCACGCGCAGGCGAGCCTCGTCGCGCTGCTGCTGTACCTGTATCCGGCGTTCGTCACGCTGCTGGCCGCGTGGTGGCTCGGCGAGCGCCTCACGCGTGCCAAGGCCGTCGCGCTGGTGCTGTGCGTCGCGGGCTCGGCGCTGATGGTCGGCGGCGGGCACGGCGAGCCGCTCGGAATCGCGCTCGCGCTGGCCGCCGCGGTGATTTACTCGCTGTACATCGTCGGCGGCACGAAGGCGACGCGCGGCGTCGATCCGCTCGCGACCACCGCGATCATCTGCTTGTCGGCCACCGCGACGCTCGTCGCGATCGCCGTCATGCGAACGGCGGCGTTCGGCGCGCCGCCGCGCTGGCCCGCGACGGCCGGCGGCTGGGCGTCGATGCTCGCGATCGCGCTCGTGTCGACGGTCGCGGCCATGCTCGCGTTCTTTTCCGGGCTCGAGCGGCTCGGGGCCGCACGCACGTCGATGCTGTCGACGCTCGAACCGGTCGTGACGGTCGCGCTCGCGGCGCTGCTGTTCGGGGAAGCGTTGTCGCCGCTGCAGTGGGCGGGCGGCGTCGCGATCCTGGCGGCCGTGCTGGCGCTCGTGCGCGCGGGCGGCGCGGCCGCCGACGACGCGACGGCGACGTCGAATGCATGACGGGGAAGAGGAAGCCGCCGGCGCGCAACGGCGCCGGCCGGTATCGCGCGCGGCCCGAGCGGCCGGTGCGATGCGTGGATACGTCAGTCGCGGCTGACGCGCGTCACTCGTTGGGCGGCGGCGTCTTCGGCCGGAACTCGCACAGCGGCTCGATCGCGCAGTGCCAGCATTCGGGCCGGCGGGCCTTGCAGACGTAGCGCCCGTGCAGGATCAGCCAGTGATGCGCGTCCTGCAGGAATTCCTTCGGCGTGAACTTCTCGAGCGCGGTCTCGACGGCCCGCACGTCCTTGCCCGGCGCGAGCCCGGTGCGATTCGCGACGCGGAAGATATGCGTGTCGACCGCGATCGTCGGCTGGCCGAACGCGGTGTTCAGCACGACGTTCGCGGTCTTGCGGCCGACGCCCGGCAAGCCTTCGAGCGCTTCGCGATCGGCCGGCACTTCGCCGTCGTAGCGCTCGAGCAGGATCCGGCACGTCGCGACCACGTTCTTCGCCTTGGTGCGATAGAGGCCGATCGTCTTGATGTACTCGGTGACGCCTTCCTCGCCGAGCGCGACGATTTGTCGCGGGGTGTTCGCGACCGGGAACATTTTCCGCATCGCTTTGTTGACCGACACGTCGGTCGCCTGCGCGGACAGCATTACGGCAATCAGCAGCTCGAACGGCGTCGAGTATTCGAGCTCGGTGGTCGGATGCGGATTGAGGCTCTGCAGCGTTTCGTAGATCGCGCGTCGTTTGTTGGCGTTCATGGAGCGTTCTGGTCGGGCGGCACGGCCGGGTCGTCCGGATCGCCGCTGCCTGCGTCGTTGTCGGGGTCGTTGCTGCCCGAGGCCGCGTCGGCATCGCGCTGCGCCTGCTGTTCGGCGAGCCGCTTGCGGCGCGCCTCGGCCGCGTCGATCTGCGCCTGGACGGCCGCGCTCACGCCCTCGGTGTTCTTCGGCCCGGCGCCTTGCCCGGACAGCTCTTCCTTCTTCTTGCGCGCGCGTTCGAGCGCGGCGGCGATGATCGCGCGTTTCTTCGCTTCGGCGTCGTCGGCCGGTGCGGCGGCCGGCGTGCCCGCCGAGCCGGGCCGCGCGGCCGATGCCTCCGCGGCCGGCTTCGCGGCGCTGGCCGCGCGGCGGGCGGCGGCGCGCGCTTCGGCGGCCTCGCGCTCGCGGCGCTGGCGCGCGAGCCGCAGGTCGTGGCGTTCGCGCGCGGCGTCGGCCTGTTCCTGCGACCACGCGTCCCAGCCCGTGCGATCGCCGGTCACCGGCAGCATCGCGATGCAGTCGACCGGGCACGGCGGCACGCACAGGTCGCAGCCCGTGCACAGCGACGCGACGATCGTGTGCATCTGCTTCGGCGCGCCGACGATCGCGTCGACCGGGCACGCCTGCATGCACAGCGTGCAGCCGATGCACAGGTTTTCGTCGATGAACGCGAGCGCGCGCGGATGCTCGGTGCCGTTGACGGGGTTCAGCGGAATCACCGGCTTGCCGAGCAGGCTCGCGAGGCGCGCGATGCCTTCGGCGCCGCCGGGCGGGCACTGGTTGTAGTTCGCGTTGCCGGCGGCGATTGCCTCGGCGTACGGACGGCAGCCGTTATAGCCGCACTTCGTGCATTGCGTCTGGGGAAGCAGATCTTCGATGCGATCCGCGAGTGTTTTGGAATCGGTCACGGTGACGACAGGCTGACAACAGGCGCAGCGGCGCCGAATGGCTCTCGACCGCGTCGGGCGCGGCCGGAAAGGTTTGCCAAAGCTCGATTATCGCCGATTTCCCGCATTGCGCCGGACGCCGTCTATGCGCATAATCGAACCGCTTTTTTGCAGGGGCTCAGCAGGAGGGCGGCCGCCCGCGGCGCGCCCGTTCCAGGGCGGCCGGCGCCGAGGCGGTGGGGTGTCGGTCCGAATCAAGCGGCTCACATAGCAAAGCGCCACCATGAATCAGCCAAAAATCAAAAGAGATCCTGAAGGCACGCGCCGCCGCATCCTGATGGCGGCAGCCGAAGAGTTCGCGAATGGCGGGCTGTTCGGCGCGCGCGTCGATCAGATCGCGCGCCGGGCCGAAACGAACGAGCGCATGCTCTATTACTACTTCGGCAGCAAGGAGCAGCTCTTCACGGCGGTGCTCGAACACGCGTTCTCCGCGCTGACGGAGGCCGAGCGCGTGCTGGATCTCGACGGCGTCGCGCCGGTCGAAGCCGTCACGCGGCTCGCGCATTTCGTGTGGGACTACTACCGCGACCATCCGGAGCTGCTCCGGCTCATCAACAACGAGAACCTGCACGAAGCGCGCTATCTGCACAAGTCGACGCGGATTCGCGAGATGATGTCGCCGATCGTCGCGAAGCTCGGCAACGTGCTGATGCGCGGCCAGAGGGCGGGGCTGTTCCGCGGCGACGTCGATCCGCTGCGCTTCTACGTGACGCTGTCGGGGCTCGGCTACTACATCGTGTCGAACCGCTTCACGCTCGCCGCGACGCTCGGCCGCGACTTCACCGACACCGACGAGCGCGCGGAGATGGTCCGAATGAACACCGAGGTGCTGCTCGCCTATCTGCTGCGGCGCTGACGCGACGAACGCAGGAGCCGACGAGCCGCCCCATCGCGGCCGCGGCCGAATAAAAAAACGCCGCCGTTGCGCGAAGCAACGGCGGCGTTTTTGCGTCGGGATGCGGCGCGTCAGGCGGCCTTGCGGGCCCGCACGGTTTTGGCGCGCGGGCTGCCTGCCGCGCGTTTCGCCGCGGGCGCGGCCTTCGCGGCGGGCGTCCTGGCGGGCGCGACCGTCACGGCCGGCGCCTTCACGCGCGTGCGTTTCGCGGCGGTGACGCGCACCGCCGTTTCCGGCTCCGGCTTGGCGGCCGGCACGACGCCGATCGCGGTCGCATCCTGCGCATCGACGGGCAACTTCGTCGCGCCGTTCTTCGGCTCCGGCGCATGCTCGCGGATGAAGTCGCGCAGTTGCGGATAGATGATCGTGCGCCAGCGGCGGCCCGAGAAGATCCCGTAGTGGCCGCACTTCTCGGCGGTCAGGCTGCGGCGGTCGTCCTGCGGGATGCCCGTGCACAGCTCGTGCGCGACGTGCGTCTGGCCGCTGCCCGAGATGTCGTCGAGTTCGCCCTCGATCGTCATCAGCGCGGTGTGCTTGATGTCCTGCGGACGCACGCGCTCGCCCTCGACGTCCCACGTGCCTTCCGCGAGCCGGAATTCCTGGAATACGACGCGGATCGTCTCGAGGTAATACTCGGCGGCCATGTCGAGCACCGCGTTGTATTCGTCGTAGAAGCGGCGGTGCGCTTCGGCGTCGTCCTCGTCGCCGCGCAGCAGGCTCTGGTAGAAGTCCCAGTGCGATTGCGCGTGGCGCTCCGGGTTCATCGCGACGAAGCCCGTGTGCTGCAGGAAGCCCGGATACACCTGGCGGCCTTCGCCCGGATAGTTCGCGGGCACCGTGTGGATCACGTTGTTCTCGAACCACGCGGTCGAGTGTTGCGTGGCCAACGAGTTCACCGACGTCGGGCTGCGGCGCGCGTCGATCGGGCCGCCCATCATCGTCATCGTGAGCGGCGTGTCCTCGCCGCGGCTCGCCATCAGCGAAATCGCCGCGAGCACCGGCACCGTCGGCTGACATACCGAGATCACGTGGAGGTTGCGCGCGCCGATGTGACGGATGAATTCCTGGATGTACGCGATGTAGTCGTGCAGGTGGAACGGGCCGACTTCGACCGGCACCATCCGCGCATCGATCCAGTCGGTGATGTAGACCTTGTGATCCTGCAGCAGCGTGCGCACCGTGTCGCGCAGCAGCGTCGAGTGGTGGCCCGACAGCGGCGCGCAGACCAGCACGACCGGTTCGTCCTTCAGTTGCGTGACGGCGTCGGCATCGTCCGAATAGCGCTTGAAGCGCAGCAGCCGGCAGAACGGCTTCTCGATGATCGTCTGCTCGACGATCGGGATGTTGTGGCCGTCCTTGACGATCTGATGAAGGTTGAATTCCGGCTTTTCGTAATCCTTGCCGAGCCGATACATCAGCTCATAGGCGGCCGCCATCCGCGGCGCGCCGGGCATCAGCGAGAACGGGCTGGACGGATTCGCGAACGACTTCGACGCGGCCTGGGCCCAGGCCGTGAGCGGGCTCAGCATCGCCCGCTGGAATTCGTGCAGTTGGTAAAGCATGCAGGCTACTCCCGCGTGGGGGGACGGTGCGCAAGGGCGGCGTGAGGCGTCGCGGCGTGCCGTGTGGGTCAGCGGCCGGCCATGTTGCATTGCAGCCGGACAATCTCGTCGATCATATCGGACAACGATCGTTTGTGCAATGCAACATTTCCCGGTTTTTTCATCAAATTTTTGCGATTTGACGATCTATGAACAAGGGCCCGCGCCGCCGCTCAGCGGCCGGTGGCCACGGCCGGCGCGGGCTGGCCGGCCGCGCGCGCCATCGCGTCTTCATGGTGCATCAGGTTCATCGCGGTATGCACGAGCGCCACGTGCGAGAACGCCTGCGGGAAGTTGCCGACGAGCCGCCCGGCCACCGGGTCGTATTCCTCCGCGAGCAAGCCCAGGTCGTTGGACAGCGCGAGCAGCCGGCTGAAGAGCCGATGCGCGTCGTCGATCCGGCCGAGCAGCGCGTAGCTGTCGACCAGCCAGAAGCTGCACGCGAGAAACGTGCCTTCGCCCGGCGGCAGGCCGTCGTCGTATTCGGTCGTGCGGTAGCGCATCACGAGCCCGTCGTGCAGCAATTCCCGTTCGATCGCGTCGACTGTGCCGACGATGCGCGGGTCTTCCGGCGGCAGGAAGCCGAGCTGCGGCAGCAGCAGCACGCTCGCATCGAGCTCGTCGCTGCCGTAGCTCTGTGCGAACGCCTGCTTGCCTTCGTGCCACGCGTTCGCGCAGACGTCCGCATGAATCCGCTCGCGCAGCGCGCGCCAGCGGTCGAGCGAGCCGGGCAGCCGGAACATTTCCGCCGACTTGATCGCGCGGTCGAACGCGACCCACGCCATCACCTTCGAGAACGTGAAATGGCGGCGGCCGCCGCGCGTTTCCCAGATCCCTTCGTCGGGTTCCTGCCAGATCTTCTCGAGGTGGTCGAGCAGCGCGCACTGCACCGACCAGACCGTGTCGTCGGCCTGCAGGCCGCCCACGCGCGCGAGATGCAGCGCGGCCATCACCTCGCCGAACACGTCGAGCTGGAGCTGGTTCGCGGCGCCGTTGCCGACGCGCACCGGCAGCGAATCCTGGTAGCCGGGCAGCCAGTCGAGCTCCATTTCCGGCAGCCGGCGCTCGCCGGCGATCCCGTACATGATCTGGATCTGCTCGGGCGAGCCGGCCATCACGCGGCCAAGCCACGTGCGCCACGCGCGCGCCTCGTCGTAGTAGCCGCCGCGCATCAGCGCGAGCAGCGTGATCGTCGCGTCGCGCAGCCAGCAGTAGCGGTAGTCCCAGTTGCGGTTGCCGCCGATCTTCTCGGGCAGCGAGGTGGTCGGCGCGGCGACGATGCCGCCGGTCGGCTCGTACGCGAGCGCCTTCAGCGTGATCAGCGAGCGGCGCACGGCGGCCGCGTAGCGGCCCTGCACCTGGCAGCGGCCCGACCATTCGAGCCAGTAGTTCTCGGTGCGCGCGAGCATCGACAGCGGGTCGCGCGCCGGCGGCAGCCGCATGTGCGACGCCGCGTAGCCGAGCGAGAACGGCACGCGCTCGTCGGCGCTCACCGTGAATTCCGCGAGCGTATGGAGGTTCTTGCCGGTGAGCGGCACCGGCGTGCGCAGCACGACGGTATCGGGGCCCGCGATGGCCTTCATGCCGTCCTCGCGGGTCAGTTGCGTGACCCACGGAATCGAGAAGCCGTAGTCGAAGCGCAACACGAGCTCCATGCGCATCTTCATCGTGCCGTGGCGGCCGACGACGATCCGCACCAGTTCGGACCAGCCGTTGCCGGGCGGCATGAAGTCGATCACGGTGACGGCGCCGTCGGCGCTTTCGTAATCGGTTTCGAGAATCAGTGTGTCGCCGCGATAGCGGCGTGTCGTGTGCGTGATCGCGGCGTCGGCGGCCGGAGCAAGCAGCCAGCGGCCGTGCTCGGGCGTGCCGAGCAGCGCCGCGAAGCAGGCGCCCGAATCGAAGCGGGGCCAGCACAGCCAGTCGACGGAGCCGTCTTTTGCGATCAGCGCGGCCGTGTGGCCGTCGCCGACGAGGGCGTAGTCTTCGATCAGGGCGGGCATGGGCAGGCGATCCTTGGGTATTCGAGTTCACAATGCGGACGTCGGCGGCCCGGACTTCACGCCCGGGCGCCGCGCCCCGTATACTCGGCCGGGCGGCGGAGCGCATGAACGGCCGGCGTTTCGTCCTATCTCAACACTTGAAGCGACTCGATGCAAGGAGGATTCAATGGCCAACCGTTTACGGGAGCGTGACGCACGCGCTTCGACACGAGGGTTGCCGCTTAGGTTCGCTCACTGGATGAAAGGTTTCGCGATCGTGCTTTCCCTGTCCGCGACCCACGCATTCGCGCAGCAATCGTCCGCCCCGGCCGACGGCGTCTACAACCTGCTCGTCGGCACCTATACGGGTGGCGGCAGCGACGGGATCTACGTTTATCGCTTCGATACCAAAACCGGCAGCGTCGCGCCGGTATCGTCGGCGAAGACCGTGAATCCGTCGTATCTGTTGCCGAGCCGCGACGGTCGCACCGTCTACGCGGTCAACGAACTCCCCGGCGACGACGGGCCCGCGACGCAGCGCGGCGGCGTCAGCGCGTTCCGCTTCGACGCGAAGACGGGCGCGCTGAGCTTCATCGAGCGTGTATCGTCGGAAGGGAACGACCCTTGCTATCTCGCGCTGTCGCCGGACGGCAAGTACCTCGTGACCGCCAACTACTCGGTCGCGGCCGACCCGGGCGGCAGCTTCGCGGTGTTTCCGCTGCGCGACGACGGCGCGGCCGGCCAGGCCGTGCTGGCGGTCCACCACGAAGGCACCGGGCCCGTGAAGGGCCGCCAGGACGGCGCGCACGTGCATTCGACGGTGTTTTCGCCGGACGGCCGCTACCTGTTCGTGCAGGATCTCGGCGCGGACAAGATCTACGGCTACCGCTACACGGTGGACGGCAGCCGCGGGCTGATCAGCCCGACCGACACGCGCTACACGCCGGTGAAGGCAGGCTCCGGCCCGCGTCACATGGTGTTCGGCGCGGACGGCCGCTTCGCGTACGTGACGAGCGAGCTCAACGCGTCGGTCGAGGTGTTCGGCTATCGCGACGGCAAGCTGACGCCGGTCGAGACGGTGCCGATGACGGCGCCGGGCTTCAAGGGCAAGGTCGGCGGCGGCGCGATCCATCTGTCGCCGGACGGCCGCTTCCTGTACGCGAGCAACCGCGGCGACGCGAACGACCTGGTGATCTACGCGGTGAACCAGGCCGACGGCCGGTTGAAGCGCGTCGGCCGCCAGTCGAGCCTCGGCAAGACGCCGCGCGAATTCCTGATCGACCCGACCGGCAAGTGGCTGATCGTCGGCAACCAGGACAGCGACACGTTCTACGTGTTCAGTCGCGATGTCGAAACGGGGCAGCTCGGCGCGAATCCGCAGAAGGTCGCGGTCGGCAAGCCGGTCGACTTCAAGCTGGTGCCGGTCGCGCAGTAAATCGCGGCCGATTCCCGGTCGATGCAAGAAGGGCGCTGCCGATGCAGCGCCCTTCGTATTTGCGGCAGCCGCTTGCGCGGCGCGCCCGTATCGATGCCGGCGGCCGTGCTGCCGGCTTGCTCAGTCGGCCGCGGCTGGCACGAGCACCTCGCGGCTGCCGTTGATGCCCATCGCCGACACGAGGCCCGCGGCTTCCATCTGCTCGACGAGCCGCGCCGCGCGGTTGTAGCCGATGCGCAACTGACGCTGCACCGACGAGATCGACGCGCGCCGCGTGCGCACGACGAACGCGACGGCTTCGTCGTACAGCGGATCGGCTTCCGCATCCGGCGCATCGCCGAACAGGTCCTGCGTCGCGCCGTCGGCGGCCGGGCCGTCGAGAATCCCTTCCTCGTACTGCGGCTCGCCGAACTGCTTCAGGTACTCGACGATCCGGTGCACTTCCTCGTCGGCGACGAACGCGCCGTGCACGCGCTGAGGATAACCGGTGCCCGGCGGCAGGAACAGCATGTCGCCCATCCCGAGCAGCGACTCGGCGCCCATCTGGTCGAGGATCGTGCGCGAGTCGATCTTCGACGACACCTGGAACGCGACGCGCGTCGGGATGTTCGCCTTGATGAGGCCCGTGATCACGTCGACGGACGGCCGTTGCGTCGCGAGGATCAGGTGGATGCCGGCCGCGCGCGCCTTCTGCGCGAGGCGGGCGATCAGCTCCTCGATCTTCTTGCCGGCGACCATCATCAGGTCGGCCAGCTCGTCGATCACGACGACGATCAGCGGCAGCGTCGACAGCGGCTCCGGATCCTCGGGCGTCAGCGAGAACGGGTTGCCGATCTTCTTTTCCTTCGCCTCTGCGTCGCGGATCTTCTGGTTGAAGCCCGCGAGGTTGCGCACGCCGACGGCCGACATCAGCCGGTAGCGCTTCTCCATTTCGCCGACGCACCAGTTCAGCGCGTTCGCCGCGAGCTTCATGTCGGTGACGACCGGCGCGAGCAGGTGCGGGATGCCTTCGTAGACCGACAGCTCCAGCATCTTCGGGTCGATCATGATGAGCCGCACGTCTTCCGGCGTCGCCTTGTACAGCAGCGACAGGATCATCGCGTTGATCGCGACCGACTTGCCCGAACCCGTCGTGCCCGCCACGAGCATGTGCGGCGCCTTTGCGAGATCGGTGACGACCGGGTGGCCGGTGATGTCCTTGCCCATCGCGATCGTCAGTTGCGACGGCGAATGCTGGTACTGCCGCGATTCGAGGATCTCCGACAGGCGGATCATCTGGCGCTTCGCGTTCGGCAGTTCGAGACCCATGCAGGTCTTGCCGGGGATCGTCTCGACGACGCGGATCGACGTGAGGCCGAGGCCGCGCGACAGGTCCTTCATCAGCCCGACGATCTGGCTGCCGCGCACGCCGAGCGCGGGCTCGATCTCGAAGCGCGTGATCACAGGGCCGGCCGATGCGCCGACCACCGTCACCGGCACCTTGAATTCCTGCAGCCGCTGTTCGATTACTTGCGCGGTTTGCGCGAGGTGTTCCTCGGTGATCGTTTCGACGTCGTCGGACGCGGGCTCGAGCAGGTCGAGCGTCGGCAGTTCGACGTTGAACGACGCGGGCGCGTGGAATTCGAACGCGTTCGGGCGCGGCGGGCGGGCGGGGGGCGCGGCCGGGGCCGGTTCGATCGTCTCGATTGCGTCGGTGGCCGGTGCGCCGATGGGCGGGATCGCGACGGGCGGCGGCGCGGAAATGACGGTTGCCGGCGTGGGCGGGAGGTTCGCGCCGGGGACGGTTGCCGCGGGCGGTGTGGCGGTTACGTCATGCGACACGGACCAGCTCGCCGACGAGGCGGCAGGCGCGGGCTGTGTCGTGAGCGTCGGGGTCGCGACTGCGGCAGGGACAGTCGCGATCGACGGCGCCTGCGTCGCGGTGGCCGCACCGATGGACGTCGGCGATCCGCCTGCAGCGGCGCCTGCGACTTGGTAAGCCGGCGTCGCGGCGGCCGTGGTCGTCGGCGCGATCGCGCTGAAGGACGGTGACGCCGGTGCGGACGCGGCTGGCGACGCGGGCAGGCCGATTGCCGGCTGCGGCGCGACCGCGCTCGATGAGCCGGATGGAGCGAAGGTCGTCGTGCCGGTCAACGTGGTCGACGTGGTTGCCGTGTCGGCGGAAAACGTCGATGCCGGCGCGGAAGACGGCGCAGCGATGGGTGCGGACGTGAAAGTCGCCGGTGTCGCGGTGGCGGGCGCAGGTGTTGCAGGCGCTTGCGCAGTCGAACCGAACGTCGAACCCGACGCGCCGGTCGTCGATGGCGTCGCGGCGGGCGCATCGGTCGATCCGGGCGTCGAAGCGGGGGGAAGCGAACCGTAAGTCATGCCCGTGACACCGGCAGGCGATGCCGACGCGGCGGAAGTAACGGGCGGTGCCGATGCGGCCGGTTGCGACGGCAAAGCGGACGCCGTGCCGGTCGCGCCGACCGGCGAAACGGCGGCGGCGACGGGCGCGATGCTCGATGCGGGGGCAGTCGAGTCAGGCGCCGTGCTGACCTGCGGCGATGCGGCGACAGCCGCAGCCGTCGATGCTGCGGCAAACGGCTGGACCGCCGGCGCTTTCGGCAATTCCGCGGCGACGGTTGTCTGCGTCGCGGCAGGCTGCATCGTCGGCGCAGTCCAATATGTAGCGGCCGTCGCGCGTTGAGTGACGGCCGACAACGGTGCCGCGGGGTCCGCCTCGACCGGCTTGGCAGCTTCCGGTGCAGCGCGATCGATTGCAGGCGCCGGTTGTGCGTCGTCGTTGTCGTCGATATCGACGGACGCGGTCGGCTCGCTGATGCCGGGATCGCGAACGGCTGCAGCACCTGCTGGCGTGAAGGCTGAATGGGTGGACTCCGATCCCGCGCTGTGCGCCAGCGACTCGGCGATCGGGCTTTCGGTCGACACGTCGAGCGCAGAAGCTGCCGGGCTGACGACGTCTTCCCACCGCGCGAGGTCGATGGGCGCGTCGATCGACGGCGCGGTGGCCGCTTGGTCGACGTGACGGATCTCGTCGTCGGCACGATGCGAGAACGCGGCATCGTCGATGCCGGGATTCCACCGTGCGTTCGATTCAGCGTCATCGAATGCAGGAGTGGACAAATCGCCGACCGGAGCCTGCGCGATACCGGATTCCGCCGGCATGAAGGCGTCGAGCACGATCGGTGCGCCGTCGTCGTAAGCGGGTGAGGTCGCGGATTCGGCCGGAACATGGGCGTCCTGGGCTGCGACGCCGTGCGCCGCGGAGACGAACGCGTTCGACGCGGCGGCCGATGCCGATGCCGCGACGCTGCCCGCTGCCGCGGTTACACCGGCCACGGCAGCGGCTGGGGCCGCCGCGTGCGTCGCATCGCCCGACTGCGCGCCGCCCAGCGTCGCCCATTGCGCGGTGCTGGCCTCGATCGAGCGCAGCGTGTCGTGAACGCTCGGCGCCGGCGTAATCGGCGCGGCCGGCTTCTCGTTCCACGCATAGAGCGGCGCGCGCGCCGGCGCGGGGGGCGCCGGGCGGCGTCGGGCCGCGTCCGGCGACAGGCCGGCTGCCGTCGTGCCCGCGACCGGGCGCACCGGCGGACGCTGCGTTTGCGGCTGCGTACCGGCCGGTCGTGGCGTGACCGTGGCGCGCGGCGCCGTCTGCGTCAGCGCGGCGGCGGCCGGTCGCGCGGCGGTCGGACGCGGCCGGACGGGTTCGAATCCGGCCGGCAGCGGCGCCGGCGCGGGGCGCGGCATTTGCGCGTTCGCCGCGGCGCGCGCGAGGCTGGCGGTGCTGCCGGTGGTCGGCGGCGGCATCGCGCTGGCCGGGATCGGCGCGGCCGGCGCAGGCGTGCGCTGCGGCGCGGTCGGCTTCAGCCAGCCCGACGGCGCGACGGGCTCCGCAAGCGGACGCGGTGGCGTCTTGCTGCGCGGCTTCGGTCGCGCCTGCGGATCGGGTTTCCACACCGTCGGGCGCGAATACCGGCCGTTCTGGCGCGGCGCCATCGAGTTGACGGTGTGGGCGGTGGTCGGCTGTACGACGTCGTCGTCGCGATGCAGCGCGCTGCGCGGCAGGTCGGCGATCCCGCGCGCGTCGTCGTCGCCGCCGTCGCGCGACAGCTT
The DNA here is from genome assembly GCF_905400185.1 of Burkholderia sola. Lineage (NCBI taxonomy): Bacteria > Pseudomonadati > Pseudomonadota > Betaproteobacteria > Burkholderiales > Burkholderiaceae > Burkholderia > Burkholderia sola. The sequence goes on along the minus strand of NZ_FR989675.1, from coordinate 2,612,692 downwards.
GACGCCGAACGACGTGTCGACCCACGCGGCGAACTGCCGCCAGCCGATGCCGGTCAGCCAGGGCAAGCCGGCGAAGAACAGCACGACCATCGCGACCGGCGTGCCGATCGGGCCGAGCACGTGGGCGAAGCCGGCCGAGCACGCATGGCCGAGCGCGTTCGTGTCGGGGCCCGACAGCGGGCTCGTCAGCGTGACGCTTGAGACGAATACCGCGGCGAAGCCGAGCCACAGGCGGATCGAGCCGCGGCCGGCGAGCCCGGCGCCGCCGGGCAGCATCGCCTGCACGAGACGCCAGAAGAGAAGGAGGAACCAGACGGCGGAGATGCCGAACCAGCCGAAGACAACCGTGTGCATGCTTTGAAACAGGAGTGGGGAGGGGCGCGCGGGGCGCGACCCGCCGAGTTTAACCGGCCGGCGAACAAGACTCTAACGCGGCGTGATTCCGATTCACGCCGCGCGACGCACGTGGATCGCACATGCGCGTCGCGCGCCACGCGAAGGCGGTCGGTCGGCCTTCGCGCGCGCCGTGCATCAGGGGCTCCGGTGCGTGAACGTCAGTGTTGCGCCGGCCTGCGTCACGATCTGCAATTGCTGGGGCGCGCGCATCTGTACGCCGGTCTTCTCGATGTGGGCGAGCGCGTCGAGGTACGCGGATTCGAGCTGGCCGCCGAGCGTGTTCGGGCAGGCCATCCGCGTGCCGGCGAGCGGGCCGAAGCTCAGCAGGCCGTTCTTGATCGCGTAGGTGCCCATGTAGCGGTTGCAGCCCGAGAACCCGCTCGCGCGCCGGATGCCCGAGTCGGTCGACAGCGCGAGCCTGATCGGCTCGCCGTTGTCGCCGTGCGGGATCGCGCGTGGCGTGCCGTCGGCGTTCACCCAGCTGGTGAGTTCCCAGCTCGTGTCGTCGAGCAACTGGACGGCGGCCGGGTTGTACGGGTCGGGCGCGGGGGCGGCGGAATCGGGATGGGTCGGCATCGCGCAGGCGGCGAGAAGCGTGGCAAGCGTCAACGCGCAGAGCGGCGCGCGCAACGGGCGAAGCAGGCCGGTGCGTGCGCGTGCGGCGGCAGACAGGTGGGACATGAGCCTCGTTCCTCTTCGGATTCTGATCAAGGCGTAAGAGTAACGCACCCGCCCCGCGGCAGGCGAGCCGACACTTCGCGTGCGAAAACGTTCGCGGGGCGTCCACGGGCCTCGCGCGATCGCGCGCGGGTGCGGCCCAACCGCCCAAACCGGCTCCGATGCCCGTGTTAACATCGAAGCCGTTTTCGTCCTCCAACAGAACCAGCGGGAAATCACATGCAGATCGGTCAGCGGCTCGGTACGCCGCTTTCACCCTCGGCCACGCGCGTCATGCTGCTCGGCGCGGGCGAGCTCGGCAAGGAAGTCATCATCGCGTTGCAGCGTCTCGGCGTCGAAGTCATCGCGGTCGATCGCTATCCGGACGCACCGGGCCACCAGGTCGCGCATCGCGCGCACGTGATCGACATGACGGACCCGGCCGCGCTGCGGGCCATCGTCGAAGCCGAGCGCCCGCACCTGATCGTCCCCGAAATCGAGGCGATCGCCACCGACGCGCTCGCGGCGATCGAGGCGTCCGGTCTCGCCGAGGTGATCCCGACCGCGCGCGCGACGCAGCTCACGATGAATCGCGAAGGGATCCGCCGGCTCGCGGCCGAGGAACTCGGCCTGCCGACTTCCCCGTATGCGTTCGCGGATTCGTTCGAGGCCTTCAGCGGGGCCGTCGCGAAGATCGGCATGCCGTGCGTCGTGAAGCCCGTGATGTCGTCGTCGGGCAAGGGGCAGTCGGTCGTGAAGACCGCCGCCGACGTGCAAGCCGCGTGGGACTACGCGATGGCGGGCGGGCGCGTGAACCACGGCCGCGTGATCGTCGAGGGCTTCGTCGATTTCGACTACGAGATCACGCAACTGACCGTGCGCGCGATCGACCCGGCGACGCTCGACACGCGCACCTACTTCTGCGAGCCGGTCGGCCACGTGCAAGTGGCGGGCGACTACGTCGAATCGTGGCAGCCGCAGCCGATGAGCGCGGCGGCGCTCGAGAAGTCGCGCGAGATCGCGCACAAGGTGACCGAGGCGCTCGGCGGGCGCGGGTTGTTCGGCGTCGAGCTGTTCGTGCGCGGCGATGACGTCTGGTTCTCCGAGGTGAGCCCGCGGCCGCACGATACGGGCCTCGTCACGCTCGCGTCGCAGCGCCAGTCGGAATTCGAGCTGCATGCGCGGGCGATTCTCGGGCTGCCGGTCGATCCGGCGCTCGGCACGCCGGCCGCGTCGGCGGTGATCTACGGCGGGCTCGACGAGCGCTGGATCGCGTTCGAAGGCGTGCGCGACGCGCTCGCGGTGCCGGGCGCGGACCTGCGCCTGTTCGGCAAGCCGGAGAGTTTTGCGAAGCGGCGCATGGGCGTCGCGCTGGCGACCGGCGCGACCGTCGACGAAGCCCGCGAACGCGCGAAGCGCGCGGCCGCGGCCGTGCGGCCCGTGTCGGCGCGTTGACGGAACGAGGAGACGACGATGGCGTCGAGGTGGTTGCGTATTGGAAAGCTGGGCGCCGCGCTGGCGCTCATCGCGAGTCTCGCGGGCTGCGGCCTCGCGGCCGCGCCGTGCCGGGTGGCGTCGGCCGGGCTCAAGATCGTGCCGCTCGTCGGCCATGTCGCCGCGGCGCCGACCGATGCGTGCGCGGACGTGATCGATCCGTGATTCCGGCGGCCGGCGCGATTTCCCGCAGCCTGATAAACAATAACCGCGCGCCCGCCGATGGCGCGCTTCCACCCGTCTCGTGAGAGGACCTGCATGATTCGCCCAACCCTCGCCGCGCTTGCGCTCGCCGGCAGTGCCGTTTCCATCGCGCATGCCGCGCAACTGACCGTCGAAGAGATCGACGCCGACGCGCGCCAGCCTACCGTCTACCAGTGCGCGAACCACAAGGCGCCGGTGCGTGTGTCGTACTGGCTCGCGGGCAACGGCCAGAGCTTCGCGCTCGTGCCGGTCGACGGCAAGCAGATGCTGTTCGTCGACACGGTGTCGGGGTCGGGCGCGCGCTACCAGGCCGGCCGCTATACGTGGTGGACGAAAGGCAAGGAAGCGACGCTGCGCGACGAGATCGCTGACCCGAAGTCGCCGCCGCTGCTGGGCGATTGCGTGCAGGTCGAGAAGAAAAAGAAGAAGGGCTGAGCAGCGGGCGCGGAGCCTGTTCGCCCTGACCGGTTGCGCCGGGCTGAAGGCCCGTACGCGCGGCCGACGGCGGGCATCCCGATGCGAGATTGCGCGATCGAACCCCTGATATTTTTCATCCGCCGATACGGCTACGCCGATCGGCCAGCCGCTCGCCTCCGCAGGCCGGGGCAGACCCGCCGCGCGAACCGCCGTCGCGACCGTTCGCGGCGTTGTCACGGACAGATGCCCGCACGGTGCTACAATACGGCCCTTTCCGCCGGCATTCGCGCCGAACGGAGTCCGCACGGCCTGGCGTCCAGCGTTCGCATTGAACCGGTCCCAAGCGCCAGAGCGGCGCCGCGCGGCGCGCCGCGGCTCCGTCTATTTCCGAATTGTGATGAGCGCAGGCCCCGGCCGGCCTGACGCACGATGTCCCCGCCGCGCCTTTTGAGCGAAACGCCACCATGTCCGATTCTGTCGCCAAGCCCGTCGACGCAACCTTCGATCAATTCGGCCTTGCCCCCGATATCCTGAAAGCCATTGTCGAGCAGGGCTATACGACGCCGACGCCGATCCAGGCGCAGGCCATTCCGGTCGTGCTCGCCGGCCGCGACGTCATGGGCGCCGCGCAAACGGGCACCGGCAAGACCGCGAGCTTCTCGCTGCCGATCATCCAGCGCTTGCTGCCGCAAGCGAACACGAGCGCGTCCCCGGCGCGCCACCCGGTGCGGGCGCTGATCCTCACGCCGACCCGCGAACTCGCCGACCAGGTCGCCGCGAACGTGCACGCGTATGCGAAGCACACGTCGCTGCGCAGCGCGGTGGTGTTCGGCGGCGTCGACATGAACCCGCAATCGGCCGAACTGCGCCGCGGCGTCGAGATCCTGATCGCGACGCCGGGCCGCCTGCTCGACCACGTGCAGCAGAAGACGGCGAACCTCGGCCAGGTGCAGATCCTCGTGCTCGACGAAGCCGACCGGATGCTCGACATGGGCTTCCTGCCCGATCTGCAGCGCATCCTGAACCTGCTGCCGAAGGACCGTCAGACGCTGCTGTTCTCGGCCACGTTCTCGGGCGAAATCAAGAAGCTCGCATCGACCTACCTGCGTAACCCGCAGACGATCGAGGTCGCGCGCAGCAACTCGACGAACGCGAACGTCACGCAGATCGTCTACGACGTCGCGGAGGGCGACAAGCAGGCGGCCGTCGTGCAGTTGCTGCGCGATCGCGGCCTCAAGCAGGTGATCGTGTTCTGCAACAGCAAGATCGGCGCGAGCCGGCTCGCGCGCAATCTCGAGCGCGACGGCGTGGTCGCGTCGGCGATTCACGGCGACAAGACGCAGATCGAGCGGATGCAGGCGCTCGACGCGTTCAAGCGCGGCGAGATCGAAGCGCTGGTCGCGACCGACGTGGCCGCGCGCGGCCTCGACATCGCCGAGCTGCCGGCCGTGATCAACTTCGACCTGCCGTTCAGCGCGGAAGACTACGTGCACCGGATCGGCCGTACCGGCCGCGCGGGTGCGACGGGCGACGCGCTGTCGCTGTGCAGCCCGAACGAGCGCAAGCAGCTCGCCGATATCGAGAAGCTGATCAAGCGTCCGCTCGACGTGCAGACGCTTACGCTCGACAAGCCGGCGCGCCAGCGTCACGATGAACGTGGCGGCGAGCGCGGTGGCGAACGAGGTGGCGAGCGCGGCGGTCGGCGCGATCGCGACGAGCATCGCGGTGCATCGGGTCGCCGGTCGGGCAGCACCGAGCGCGGCGGCCATCATCGCCGCCACGAAGCGCCGGTCGATGATTTCTTCCTGAAGCCGTACGAGCCGTCGGCGTCCGCGAAGCAGCCGGACGACGCGCAGCCCGCGCAGCAGCCGGAAAAGAAAGGGCCGAAGCGCCAGGTCGCCGCGCTGCTCGGCGGCTTCGGGATGCCGCGCAAGCCGTCGGCGTAAGCCGGGCGGAGCGCAGCGGCGGCGCGTCGGCGCTGCCGGACAAGCGGGTGCATGCGACGAGCATGTGCCCGTTTTTCATTGGGCGACGCGATCGGGGCGGGGAGTGCGCGCGGCCGCGAAAGCTTGCCGCGTGCGGGATTGGATATTTTGATGCGGTGTCGCAGCGGACGAGGTGCTCCGGCTTCCGTCACGCTTTCATGCGGTCGGATGCGCCGCTGACGGATGCCGGAACGCAGTCGCTACGGGCCGGTGTCGCGCAGGCGGTTCAACCGGCGCGCGGCCCGAAGCGACGTGCCCACGCGTCGGTCGCGGCCGCGTAGAACGCGTCGATCGTATGGCCCGGTAGATCGCCGCCTTCCGCCAGACCGAGATGCGCTGCCGCCGCCCGCAGCGCCGGCAGCGGATCGTGGCGCTCGAGCGCCGTCGCGCCCGTCTGCTTGCTGAGCTTTTCGCCGTTCGCATCGACGACGACCGGCACGTGCAGGTATGCGGGCGTCGGCACGCCGACGCAGCGCTGCAGATAGATCTGGCGCGCGGTCGAATCGAGCAGGTCGGCGCCGCGCACGACGTGCGTGATACCGGCGTCGGCATCGTCGACGACGACCGCGAGCTGATACGCCCATTGGCCGTCCGCGCGTTTCAGCACGAAATCGCCGACTTCGGTCGCGAGGTTCTGCGATTGCGTGTGCTGCCAGCGGTCGTCGAACGTGACGACCGCGTCGCTGCCGTCCGGCACGCGCAGCCGCCATGCGCGTGCAGGCTTGCCGTGCAGGCCGGTGCGGCAGGTGCCCGGATACGCGAGCGTCGTGTGGCGTTCATGCGCGGCGCGCAGCGAATCGGCGATTTCCTTGCGCGTGCAGCCGCACGGATACACGCGCCCCGCCGCGACGAGCCGCTCGAGCGCGGCCGCGTAGGCCGCGTCGCGCGTACTCTGCCAGACGGGCGGTTCGTCGGGCGTCATCCCGAAATGCGCGAGCGTCGCGAGGATGTCGTCGGCCGCGCCGGGCACCGTGCGCGGGCCGTCGAGATCCTCGATGCGCACGAGCCAGATGCCGTCGTGCGCGCGTGCGTCGAGCCAGCTCGCGAGCGCGCCGACCAGTGAGCCGAAGTGCAGCGGCCCGGTGGGCGAGGGCGCGAAGCGGCCGCGATAGCCGGGGTTCATCGGCGGGGCGCGGTGAGACGTGGGGGAGGCGCGCCGTTACGCGGCGCTGGCTGCCTGCGCGCAGGCCGGGCACGACTGGCCGGGCACGTAGCTCGGCGATCGTTGCGCTTCCGGCGTGACGACCGCGCGACACGCGAAGCACGTGACGTTCTCGGTGGGCTGGAGTTGCGGATTCAGCGCGGTGCGGTAATCGAACACGAAGCAGTCGCCGTGATAGTGGGCGCCGCCGACTTCCTCGAAGTACTTCAGGATCCCGCCTTCGAGCTGGTACACGTTGTCGATGCCGATTTCCTTCATGTGGATCGCGGCTTTCTCGCAGCGGATGCCGCCGGTGCAGAACGACACGACCGTCTTGCCTTCGAGATCGGCGCGGTTCGCGTCGATCACTTCCGGGAATTCGCTGAACTTGTCGATCCGGTAGTCGAGCGCGTTGTCGAACGTGCCGACGTCGACTTCGAACGCGTTGCGCGTGTCGAGCATCACGACCGGGCGGCCCGTGTCGTCGTGGCCGCGGTCGAGCCACGTCTTCAGCGTGCGCGCATCGACGAACGGCGCGCGGCCGAGTTCCGGCTTGATCGCGGGCTTCTTCATCGTGATGATCTCGCGCTTCAGGCGCACGAGCATGCGGCGGAACGGCTGCGAGTCGGACAGGCTTTCCTTGAACTGCAGCGTCGCGAACTTGCCTTCGAACAGCGGATCGTGGCGGATGTACGCGATGAACGCGTCGGTGGCTTCGCGCGTGCCGGCGATGAACAGGTTGATGCCTTCCGGCGCGAGCAGGATCGTGCCGCGCAGGCCGAGTTCGTTGCAGCGGGCGGTGACGAGCGGACGCCATTGCTCGTTCGCGTCGAGCGACACGAAGTGGTAGGCGGCGAGGTTGACGATGGTCATGATGGTCCGACGGGAAAACGGCCGCACGGCGGCCCGCAAAAAAGGGTGCGAAGCCGGGGCGTTGATTCGAAAAACCGTATTATCCCGCAAACGGCGCGGGCATCGGTATCCGGCCGATCGGCCAGCCGCGCGACGCGTCGCCGCGTGCATCGGCCGAACGGCCAAAGCGGGCATTTTTTGGGCAGCCTGCGCGGCGAGGCGGCTACAATAGCGCCCATGTCAGATCCTCGCTTCGTCCATCTTCGCGTTCACTCCGAGTTCTCGATCGCCGACGGCATCGTGCGCATTGACGACATCGTCAAGGCGGCCGCCGCGGACGGTCAGGGCGCGCTCGCGCTCACCGATCTCGGCAACGCATTCGGTCTCGTCCGTTTCTACCAGGAAGCCCGCGGCAAGGGCATCAAGCCGATCGCCGGCTGCGACGTCTGGATTGCCAATCCGGACGACCGCGACAAGCCGTCGCGGCTGCTGCTGCTGGTCAAGGACAAGGTCGGTTACCTGAATCTCTGCGAGCTGCTGTCGAAGGCGTGGCTCACGAACCAGTACCGCGGCCGCGCGGAACTCGACGCGAGCTGGCTCGACGGCGAGCTCGCGCAGGGGCTGCTCGCACTGTCGGGCGCGCAGCAGGGCGATATCGGGCTCGCGCTGGCCGCGGGCAACGAAGAAGCCGCGCGCCGTCACGCCGAGCGCTGGGCGCGGGTGTTTCCGGGCGGCTTCTACATCGAGCTGCAGCGTTACGGCCAGCCGGGCGCCGAGGCATACATCCAGCAGGCCGCGACGCTCGCCGCGTCGCTGAAGCTGCCGGTCGTCGCGACGCACCCGACGCAGTTCATGACCGACGACGATTTCACCGCGCACGAGGCGCGCGTGTGCATCTCGGAAGGCGACATCCTCGCGAACCCGCGGCGCCAGAAGCGTTTCACGACCGACCAGTATTTCCGCACGCAGGACGACATGGCCGCGCTGTTCGCCGACCTGCCGTCGGCGATCGCGAACACGGTCGAGATCGCGAAGCGCTGCAACCTGAAGCTCGAGCTCGGCAAGCCGAAACTGCCGCTGTTCCCGACGCCGGACGGCATGTCGCTCGACGACTACCTGGTCCAGCTGTCGAAGGAAGGGCTCGAGACCCGCCTCGCGCAGTTGTATCCGGTCGAAGCCGAGCGCGACGCGCAGCGCGACACGTACTACAAGCGCCTCGAATTCGAGTGCGGGACCATCACGAAGATGGGCTTTCCCGGCTACTTCCTGATCGTCGCGGACTTCATCAACTGGGCGAAGAACAACGGCGTGCCGGTCGGCCCGGGCCGCGGCTCGGGCGCCGGCTCGCTGGTCGCGTACGCGCTCGGCATCACCGATCTCGATCCGCTGCGCTACAACCTGCTGTTCGAGCGCTTCCTGAACCCGGAACGCGTGTCGATGCCCGACTTCGACATCGACTTCTGCCAGCACGGCCGCGATCGCGTGATCCAGTACGTGAAGGAGAAATACGGCGCGGACGCCGTGTCGCAGATCGCCACGTTCGGCACGATGGCCGCGAAGGCGGCCGTGCGCGACATCGGCCGCGTGCTCGACCTCGGCTACATGTTCACCGACGGCGTCGCGAAGCTGATTCCGTTCAAGCCCGGCAAGCACGTGACGATTGCCGACGCGATGAAGGAAGAGCCGCAGCTGCAGGAGCGCTACGACCACGAGGACGAAGTCCACCAACTGCTCGATCTCGCGCAGCGCGTCGAGGGCTTGACGCGTAACGTCGGGATGCACGCGGGCGGCGTGCTGATCGCGCCCGGCAAGCTGACCGATTTCTGCCCGCTGTACACGCAGGGCGACGACGGCGGCGTGGTCAGCCAGTACGACAAGGACGACGTCGAAGCCGTCGGCCTCGTGAAGTTCGACTTTCTGGGCCTCACGACGCTGACGATCCTCGACTGGGCCGAGCGCTACATCCGCCGCCTCGATCCGTCGAAGGCCGACTGGTCGCTCGCGCAGGTGCCGCTCGACGATCCGGCGTCGTTCCAGATCCTGAAGAAGGCCAACACGGTCGCGGTGTTCCAGCTGGAAAGCCGCGGGATGCAGGGCATGCTGAAGGATGCGCAGCCCGACCGCTTCGAGGACATCATCGCGCTCGTGTCGTTGTACCGTCCGGGCCCGATGGACCTGATCCCGAGCTTCTGCGCACGCAAGCACGGGCGCGAGAAGGTCGACTATCCGGATCCGCGCGTCGAACCCGTCCTGAAAGAGACCTACGGCATCATGGTCTATCAGGAGCAGGTGATGCAGATGGCGCAGATCATCGGCGGCTATTCGCTCGGCGGCGCGGACTTGCTGCGTCGCGCGATGGGCAAGAAGAAGCCTGAGGAGATGGCCAAGCATCGCGAGATCTTCGCCGAGGGTGCGGCGAAGAACGGCCTCACGCGCGAGAAATCCGACGAGATCTTCGACTTGATGGAGAAGTTCGCGGGCTACGGCTTCAACAAGTCGCACGCGGCCGCGTATGCGCTGCTCGCGTATTACACCGCGTGGCTGAAGGCGCACCATCCGGCCGAATTCATGGCGGCCAACATGACGCTCGCGATGGACGACACCGACAAGGTGAAGATCCTGTTCGACGACTGCGTCGTGAACAACCTCGCCGTGCTGCCGCCGGACATCAACCAGTCGCATTACCGGTTCGAGCCGGTCGCGCAAGCCGACGGCAAGCGCTCGCGCACGATCCGCTACGGGCTCGGCGCGGTGAAGGGCAGCGGCCAGAACGCGATCGAGGAAATCCTGCGTGCGCGCGAGGAAAAGGCGTTCACCGACCTGTTCGACTTCTGCGAACGGATCGACCGGCGCGTCGTCAACCGCCGCACGGTCGAGGCGCTGATCCGCGCCGGCGCGTTCGACTCGCTGAACCCGAACCGTGCGCAGTTGATCGCGTCGGTGCCGCTCGCGATGGAAGCGGCCGACCAGGCCGAAGCGAACGCGATGCAGGCCGGGCTGTTCGACATGGGCGCCGAGTCGCCGCATGCGCACGCGCTCGTCGACGAACCCGCGTGGGACGACAAGCGCCGCCTGCAGGAAGAAAAGGCCGCGCTCGGCTTCTACCTGTCCGGTCATCTGTTCGACGCGTATCGCGAAGAAGTGCGCCGCTTCGTGCGACAGAAGGTCGGCGACCTGAAGGAAGGGCGCGACAAGCTCGTCGCCGGCATCATCGCGTCGCTGCGCACGCAGATGACCCAGCGCGGCAAGATGCTGATCGCGCTGCTCGACGACGGCTCCGGCCAGTGCGAGATCACGATCTTCAACGAACAGTTCGAGGCGAACAAGGCGCTGTTCAAGGAAGACGAGCTGCTGATCGTGCAGGGGCAGGCGCGCAACGACGCGTTTACCGGCGGCATTCGCTTCACCGCCGATACCGTGATGGATCTCGAACGCGCCCGTAGCCGCTATGCGCAGGCCGTGCGGCTGACGATGAACGGCAACGCCGACGCGCTCGCGCTGCGCCGCGTGCTCGAGCCGCACGTGTCGAACGACGATCCGGCCGCGGCGAACGTGGTCGAAGCGCCCGCGCCGCGCGGCGGGGGGCGCGATGGCGGTCGGCGCCCCCCGGCGCCGCTGCCGAACGGGCTTGCCGTCCAGATCCACTACAGCAACGCGCGCGCGCAAGGCGAAATGCGCCTGGGCGACGCGTGGCGCGTGAAGCCGAGCGACGTGCTGCTGGCGGATCTGCGCGCGGCGTTCGACGGCAGCGTCGTCGAAATCACGTACTGACCGCGCCCCGCTTCGGCGGCGGTCGCGCAGAGGCGGCCCGCCGCATCGCCATCGTGCGGTGCGGCGGGCCGTTTTTACGTGTGGCGGCAGCCGGGGTCTTGGGCTGGCCATCCGGACGCTATACAATCCCGCGCTGACCGTCCGAACGCGACGCGTGCCGCGGGTTCGCATGGCGAGCATCGCCGATAGCGCGCGTAAACAGGGGCGGGATCCGTGCGGCGTGCGGCAGCGCGCGGCACGGTAAGCCCTCGGACCAGGATGCCGTGGAACGGCCCGTCGCGACGATAAAAACTGATTGTCCCCACATGACCATGGCCAATGGAAACCCGCCGCAGCGGATCCTCGTGATCCGGATTGATTTTCTGGGCGACATGCTGTGCACGACGGCGTTTCTCGGCGCGCTGAAGGCGCGTTGGACGGGCGCGGAGCTGCATGTGGTCGCGAACCGCTACAACGCGGCCGCGCTGGCCGGAAACCCGGACGTGGATACGATCCACACCTACGTGTACAGCCGCCAGTGCGAGCGCAACGATCGTCCCGGCCGGATGCGCGCATTCCTCGACCGGCTGCGCCTCGTGCGCCGTCTGCGCCGCTTGCGGTTCGACCTCGTGATCGTGCCGAACGGCGGCATGCATCGCAGCAGCATGCAGTTCGCGCGCCAGCTTCGCGCGAAGGATTGCCGCTGGCACGATGCCGAGACCGAATTCGACGATCGCAAGCCCGAGCATGTCGCGCGGCGGCCGATGTGCCACGAAGCGTTGTCGGGCTTCCGGCTCGTGCCCGAACTCGGTTGCGCCGATCTCGATCGCCTCGCGCTGTCGGTGCATCCCGATCGCACGCTGCAGGAAACGTGGCATCGGCTGCTCGGCGCGCGCATGAGGCCGCGCGTCGGGCTGTTCGTGTCGAACAAGGCGGTCGAGCGCCGCTGGCCCGCCGACCGCTGGCGCGACCTCGGCGAGCGCCTCGCACCGGTCGCCGACGTGATCGTGTTTCGCGATCCGGCCATCGGCCACGCTGCCGAAGGCGAGTTGTGGCGCGACGTGAATGCACGGCATGTCGCACCTTCGTCGGTCGCCGAGCTGGTGGCGGCCGCGAGCCTGCTCGATGCGATCGTCTCGGCCGACAGCGCGCCCGTGCATCTTGCGTCGGCGCTCGGCGTACCGGTGGCCGCCCTGTTCGAGGATCGTCCCGAGAAATACCTGCGCTGGCATCCGCTCGGCGTGCCGCACGTGATCCTGCGCGCGGGCCCGACCGTCGACGCGATCGGTATCGATGCGGTCGAGCGCGCGGTGCGCCACCTGCTGCCGCAGGCCGGCCATCGCGACGAAGCCGCGGCCGGTACGGCGCTCGCGCAACCGGCCGCCGCCACGTCACCTGCGATCGCGCCGATCGCATCGTAGCGCCGGGCGCGTCGTGCGGCCGCGTCCCGCACGACGCTGCGCCGGCGGGGCCGCATCGCGGCAGCCTGTGCGGCCGGTGCGCGATGCCGCGCCGGCTGCTGCAAAATCCTGTACATTGCCAGCCTTGTTCAGCCAGCCAGACGATCACCGTGGCCCTGTTTTCCTCCGCCCGTCCGCCCAGAACCATCCTCGTTGCCGCGCCGCGCCGTATCGGCGACGTGCTGCTGACGACACCGCTCGTCCGGTCGCTGAAGGCCCGCTGGCCGGACGCGCAGATCGACATGCTGGTGTTTCGCGGCACCGAGGGCGTGCTCGAGCACAATCCGGACGTGCGGCGCGTGATCGTGGTCGCGCAGCGCGCGGGGTTCGGCGAGCGGCTGCGCGACGCGCTGTCGATGTGGCGCCGCTACGATCTCGCGTGCGCGGCGCTGAGTTCCGACCGGCCGCGTTTCTACAGCTGGTTCGCCGGTCGCAAGCGGGTCGGCCTCGTCGACCCGAACCGCGTCACGTGGCTCACGCGGATGATGCTGAACGGGATCGCGATCAATCACCATGAATCCGCACATACGGTCGTCAGTACGCTCGCGCTTGCGCCGGTGATCGGCATCGAGCCGGTGTCCGAGGTCGTCGCGCCCGGCATCGGCGACGATCCCGCGCGGCGCGCACGTTTCGACGCGTGGCTCGCCGAGTCGCCCGCGATCCGCGCCGGCAAGCCGCTGGTCGTGCTGCATCCGTATCCGATGTTCCGCTACAAGCAATGGCGGCTCGACGGCTGGGTCGAGATGATCGGCTGGTTGCGCGAGCAGGGCTTCGCGGTCGCGCTGTCGGGCGGCCCGGCCGATCGCGAGCGCGAGTATGCGGAGCAGGTCGCGAGCGAGGCGGGTGGCGACGTGCTGAACCTGGTCGGCCGCCTGACGTTCGGCGAGAGCGCGGAGCTCGTGCGGCGCGCGCGGCTCTTCATCGGGCCCGACACCGGCGCGACGCACGTCGCGGCCGCGACCGGCACCGACACGATCGCGCTGTTCGGGCCGTCCGACCCCGTGCGCTGGGGGCCGTGGCCGCAGCACTGGCCCGCGACCGAGAATCCGTGGTCGCTGCGCGGCTCGGGCCGGCACGGGAACGTGTGGCTGCTGCAAGGGGAAGGCGACTGCGTGCCGTGCCGGCACGAAGGCTGCGAGCGTCATGTCGACAGCCGCAGCGACTGCCTCGTTCATCTCAGTGCGCAGCGCGTGAAGGCCGCGGCAGCCGAGATGCTCGGGCTGAATCCGCCGGGCCCGGCCGACATCGTCGTCGACACGTCGCGGCTGCACCGCACCGGATCCGACTGACGCGCGGCAAGCGCGCGTTTTTCTTCGTTCGCAGGGGGCGTGTTTCGCGGAGAGCCGCGCGGCTCGCCCGCATCGGCGGTGGATGTCCGCTGCCCCGAACCCGGCCGGGCAGGGCAGCGGAACGTATGCCGGCGTGCGTTACACGCTGCGCCGGATCGCCGACGTTTCGCGCGGCAGGGCTTCGCCGCGTTCGCCGCAACCGAGCAGGATGCCGGCCAGCAGCACGATCAAGTGCCCTTCGGCGAAATCCAGCAGCAGCGAATTCGCGAGGCTGCCGATCGCGAAGATCGCGAGCCACCCGAGCAGCAAGTGCTGCGAGCGCGGATCGAGCGTACGGCTGCCGCGCGCGATCTGCACGATCAGGTTGACGAACAGCAGCAGGCCGATCGTACCGAGCTGCACGGCCATCAGCAGGTATTCATTGTGCGGGTTCGACGTGAGCTGCCCTTCGGCGGCCGTCTTGCCGGCCGTGAGCCTCTCGAATTCGGATTCGAGGCCGCCCGCACCGTAGCCGATCACCGGGCGCTGCCGATACAGCTCCAGCCCCTTCTTGTACCACTCGAGGCGCAGCCCGGTCGACGTGGCCGCATCGCTCTGCCGGTATTGCTGCACTTCCGTCACGACCTTCGTCAGCCGGCCGTTGTGGACCGTGCATGCAGCAACCACGAGCGCGACGCCCGCCAGGACGAGCACGCCGGCGGCAAGCCCCGCGCGCAGCGCGGACTGCCGGCGCAGCAACAGCACGAAACGCACCGCGACGACGAGGATCAGCAGCAGCGCGATGACCTGTCCCGTGCGTCCCTGCAGCATCACGAACACGTTGACGAGCGACCACGCGGCGACGCCCGCATAGGCGGCGCGCGACAGCGCCGTGCGGGCCGCGAGCGCGAGATCGGCCGCCTGGTAGAACAGCAGCGCGCCGAACATGCCGGCCGCGATGTGGTTCTTGAACACCCACGCGCGCGACAGCGGCAGTTGGGTCGCATACGCCGGCCCGATCGCGGTGAGCCCGAGATAGTTGGTCGTCGACAGCAGCAGGATCACGCACAGCGTGCCGAACCAGCAGCGCCGCACGAACGGCGCCCAGTTCGAATGACGGAACGCGAGCACGGCGAATGGCAGCAGCAGCAGCTTGTCGTACTTCGCGACCCAGTTCCACGCCTTGTGATGCGGTGCGACCGTATAGGTGACGCTCGCGGCCAGCGCGGCCAGGATCAGCAGCGCCGCGAGCGAAGCCGGGTCGGCGACGAACGAGCGCAGGTCGCGCCAGAACTCGGGGGAGATCACGAGCGCGGCGGCGAACAGCCCGCAGAACACGTTGGTCAGCGCGGTCGAAACGGGCACCATGCAGAGCGCGGCGACGGCGAATGCGCGGGCGGCGGTCAGGCGCCGCGTGGCGGGAGCGGAAAACGAAAGCATCGGAACCTGTCGTATGGACGAATGCGGCTTGCGGGCATCTGCGCCGCGTCGCTTATCCCGGCGAGAGACCCGGGACGAACGGCGCAGTATACGCGAAGCAGGGCAGGTTTCCGTGCGGTTTTCGGGGCGGGATCAGCTGAACGCGCGCTTGATCCGCGAGCGCAGCAGCGCGCGCTTGAGGCGGCCTTCCACCACCGGTGTATCGAGCGCGATCTGCGTGCCGAGCGGCTCGCCGCGATGCAGGTAGTAGCGGTCGAACGTCGCCTGCGTCATGCCCCATTTGTTCAGGAACTGGCGGCGGCCGTCGTTCTTGACGATCTTGCCGGTGCTCTTCTGCTGGAAGTGGTACACGAGGCTTTCGCCGACGCCGACGAAGATCCGGCAACCGGCGTCCCAGAATTTCATCGAGAAGTCGTTGTCGCTGCTCATGCCCGGCGACAGCTCGCTGCTGTAGCCGCCGATGCGGTTCCACCAGTCGCGGTGCACGAGCGTCGGCGGCCAGGTCGAGCCGAGCCAGTCGGCACGCACCAGCTTCGGAGTCGCGGCGACGAGGCCCGCCGCGTCGAACTGCTCGGCGTCGCGGCCGAAATTGCTGACGACCACGCACGGGTTGCGCGTGTCGACCGGCTCGACCATCGTGCCCGACAGCATGAACAGGTCGGTGGGCATCTGTTCGATGCGGCGCACGAGCGCCGTGTCCCAGCCCGGGCAGCAGAACATGTCGTCGTTCATGTAGACCACGTAGTCGCGCGTGGCGCGCGCGGCGGCCAGGTTGACCGCATGGCAGATGCCGATGTTGGTCGGCGACGCGGTGTGTTCGATCCCTTCGTTGCGCACCCAGTCGAGGGTGCCGTCCGAGCCGTCGTTCACGTGCACGATGATCTGGTGGTCGTACGCGGAATGCCGGCGCAGGCTGTCGACGACGAGCTTGAGGTACGGCAGGTTGTTCCAGGTCGGGATGATGATGGAGAACATGGCGGTCGGATTCGGTGGTCGTCGTGACGGGCGGCGCGCAGCGCGGCCGCTCGGGCGGGCACGCACGGTGCGCGCAACCCGGCATTGTAACGCCGCGCCGATCGCGCACCGGGCGGGTGCCTAGCGTGTCGGCTCGTGACCGAGCTTCAGGAAGCGGTAGTACACGGTTTCCGCGTTGAACACCGCGATCATGAAGCCCGCGCGGCCGTCGAGGAACCCGCGCCGCAGCACGTAGGTTCGCACGAACGCCCACGCGCCGCGGCCGAGCGCCTTGCCGAAGCCGCCGCGCTGGCCGGCCGCGCGGCGCTGGCGCGCGCCGGCCGTCGAATACGCGTCGAGCTTGCGCACGACCGTTTCGAAATCCTCGTACGAGTAGTGCATCAGCTTGCCGGTCAGGCGCTGCGCGGCGGTATCGAATACGAGGCGCTCGTGCACGAGATCGTCCGAGAACCGTGCGGTGCCGCGCCGGAACAGCCGCGGCACCCAGTCCGGATACCAGCCGCTGTGATGGATCCACTGGCCGCAGAAGCTCGACAGCCGGTCGAGCGCATAGACCTGCGCGGCCGGCGCGCGGATCGCGTCGCGGATCGACCGCGCGAGTTCCGGCGTGACGATTTCGTCGGTATCGAGCGACAGGATCCAGTCGGTGCCGAGCGCGTCGAGCGCGCGGTTCTTCTGCGGGCCGAAGCCCGGCCAGTCGCGCTCGACGATCACGCGCGCGCCGTGCGCCTGCGCGATCGCGACGGTATCGTCGGTGCTGCCGCCGTCGATCACGACGACGTCGTCGGCGAACGACAGCGCATCGAGACACTGCGCGAGCCGCGCGGATGCGTTGAGGGCGATGAGGGCGACGCCGAGGGAGGGTTCAGCCATGAAATCGTCGGAAAGGCGGAGAAAACGGTGAGCGGCAGTATACCTTCGGCCCGGCCGCGGCCCGCATCGGCGACGGGCGTGCCCGCGGGGGCGGTGCAGCTATAATGTTGAGCCCTTTCCGGCACCCGCCCGACGGGGCGCACACCCGGGCGGCCACGCGCCGGGCGCCGCATCGCGGCTCAAGAAGGATTGCCTTGGAAACCCAGAACACTCTTCGCAAACCGATGGACGGCACCGGCACGTCGCCGCTCACGGTCCTCAAGCGCCTGTGGCCGTACATCCGGCCGCTCGTCGGCATCGTGGTGCTCGCCGTGATGACGATGGGCGTCGTCGCGGCCACCGAAGCCGGCATTCCGGCGCTGCTCAAGCCGCTGCTCGACCACGGCTTCGGCTCGCACGGCAGCGACAGCGCGAAATGGTACGTGCCGATCGCGGTGATCGGCCTCGCGCTGGTGCGCGGCGTCTCGCAGTACACGTCGAATTACCTGCTCAACTACGTATCGAACCGCATCCTGCTGCAGCTGCGGCTCGAAATGTTCCAGCGGATGCTCCACACGGGCGCGTCGTTCTTCCAGCGCGAAACCGCGAGCACGGTAATCAACGCGATCGTGTTCGAGGTCAACCAGATCCTGTCGGTGCTGACGGGCGTGATGGTCACGCTCGTGCGCGACTCGCTGACGGTGATCTTCCTGCTCGGCTACCTGTTCTACCTGAACTGGCGGCTCACGCTGATCGTCGCGGTGATCCTGCCGGGCATCGGCTGGCTCGTCAGCAAGATCAACCGCCGGCTGCGCCGCCTGAACCGCGAGCACCAGACGCTGACCAACGAACTGTCGTACATCGTCGAGGAGACGGTCGGCGGCTACAAGGTCGTCAAGGTGCACAACGGCGAAGCGTACGAGATGGACCGCTTCACGACGATGAGCAAGCGCCTGCGCGGCTATGCGATGCGCATGACGATCTCGGGCGGCCTCGCGCAGCCGCTCACGCAGTTCCTCGCGTCGATCGCGCTCGCGGTCGTGATCACGATCGCGGTCGTGCAGTCGTCGAACGACCAGACGACGGTCGGCGGCTTCGTCGCGTTCGTCACGTCGATGCTGCTGGTGATCTCGCCGCTCAAGCACCTGATCGACGTCAACCAGCCGCTGCAGCGCGGGATGACGGCCGCCGAGCTGATCTTCGGGCTGATCGACGAGCCGGCCGAGCCGCAAGGCGGCGGGCGGCCGCTGTCGCACGCGCGCGGCGAGATCGAGTTCCGCTCCGTGTCGTTCGATTACGGCGCGGCCGAACGGCCGACGCTCGACCGCATCTCGTTCAAGGTCGCGCCGGGCGAAATGATCGCGCTCGCCGGCCCGTCCGGGAGCGGCAAGACGACGCTCGTGAACCTGCTGCCGCGCTTCTTCGACCCGACGGACGGCACGATCCTGGTCGACGGCGTGCCGGTTGCCGACTACGATCTTCACGCGCTGCGCAGCCAGATGGCGATGGTGAGCCAGGACGTCGTGCTGTTCAACGACACGATCGCCGCGAACGTCGCCTACGGGCAGACGCCCGACCGCGCGCGCGTGCAGGCCGCGCTCGAGGCCGCGAACCTCGCCGACGCGGTCGCCGCGATGCCCGACGGGCTCGATACGCTGGTGGGCGGCAACGGGATGCGGTTGTCCGGCGGCCAGCGCCAGCGGCTCGCGATTGCGCGCGCGATCTACAAGGACGCGCCGATCCTGATCCTCGACGAAGCGACGTCGGCGCTCGATTCGGAGTCGGAGCGCCACGTGCAGGCCGCGCTCGAGCGGCTGATGGAAGGCCGGACGACGCTGGTGATCGCGCACCGGCTGTCGACGATCGAGCGCGCGGACCGCATCCTCGTGCTCGAGTCCGGCAAGATCGTCGAGGAGGGCAGCCACGACGAACTGCTGCGCCACGGCGGCCTCTACGCGCACCTGCACCGGATCCAGTACCAGCAGCAGGCGGCGTGACGCGCGGTCATGCGGCCGGCCGTGTGCTAGTCTTCATCGGGCAAGCCCGGTCGTTTCTTGTTCGACGTGACACCACGGAGGGAAGGACAATGAAGAGGATGCACGGCACGATGCTGGCCGCACTGATCGCGGCCGGCTGCGCCGCCACCACGGCGATGGCGCAGGATCACGGCAACCACGGCAATCGCGATGACCACGGCGGCCCCGGCATGCATCGCGGGCATGGCCCGAAACACGTGCCGCCCGGCCACGCGATGCATCGCGACGACGTGCCGCCGCGCTGGGCCGACGGGCCGCGCCGCGACTGGCACAAGGGCGACCGGCTGCCGGACGAATTCCGCGATCGTCAATACGTGGTCGACGACTGGCGCGGCTACCACCTGAGTGCGCCGCCGCGCGGCTATCACTGGGTCGGCGTCGGCGGCGACTACCTGCTCGTGCAGATCGGCTCGGGCATCGTGCTGCGGGTCGGTCCGTAACCGCCCGGCCCGTCACCCGTCACCGTCACGCAGCGTTCCGATCGTTCATCCGGCTGCCGGGCGCGTTGCCCGGCGCCGCGTTACTTTGCCGCCGCGCGGCGGAACCAGCGCCGCTCGATGCTCGACATCGCCCAGCACACGCCCAGCGCGCACACGGTGCCGAGCGTCACTTCGCCGAACCGGATCAGCGGAACGTCCCACAGCGGGCCGTTGCCGGGGAACAGCAGCACGATCGTCGCGGTCACGCCGCCGAGCCGTGCCGCGCTGCCGATGTTCAGGCACCAGCAGCAGACGATCACGACCGCGACCGTGATCGCATACGCGACGAGGCGATCGCCGCCCAACGCCGCACCGGCGAAGCCCAGGGCGCCGCCGACCATCGCACCGATGAACTGGTCGCGCGACAGCGACATCGTGTCCGAGTAGTTGTGCTGCGTGACGGCGATCGCGGTGATCGCCGCCCACACCGCCTGCTCGCTATGCACCGCGCGGCCGATCGCATACGCGAGGCACGCGCCGCACACGGCCTGCACCGCCATCAGCCCGCCTTGCGCGAGCCGCTCGCTGAATGACAGCCCCTTGAACAGATCGAAGATCGACTGCTGGATCTGCTGGCGGGCTTCGTTGAGTGTCCTGATCGTATCCATCGTGCATCGGCCAAGAAGCGGGTAGCGGCGGCGCGCCGCCGTCAATGCGCCTGTTCGGGCGAGGCGGGCGCCGGTTCGTCGGCTGTCGCGTCGCCGTTGTCGACGCGCGTTTCGGGCATCACGAGCCAGACCAGCAGCACCGCGAGCGCGCCTGCCGCGGCGAGCCCGAAGAAACTGACCGCGTTGCCGAAGTGATCGGCGACGTAGCCGGCCACGGCCGTGCTGAGCGTCGCGCCGATCCCGGCCGCGAGCCCGAACAGCCCGATACACAGGTTGTAGCGGCCCTTACCGCCCGCGACGTCGGCCGCGATCAGCGGCAGCATCACGCCGAACACGGCCGCGCTGATGCCGTCGAGCATCTGCACCGGCACGAGCAGGTACGGGCTGCTGACGCCGGCGAACAGCAACGCGCGCACCGGCAGCGCGGAGAAGCCGAGCAGCAGGATCGGCCGGCGCCCCCAGCGCTGCGCGGAACGGCCGACCCACGGCGACAGCATCGCGACGATCGCCTGCGGCACGATGATGCACGCGGCGATCACGAGCTGCACGTTCTCGCCCATCCCGGCCGTGACTTCGCCGGCCGCGAGGTTCAGCATCGCGGCGTTCGACAGGTGGAACAGCACGACACAGGCCGCGAAGATCAGCATCCGGCGATCGCGCAGCAGTTCGAGCAGCGTTTCGCGCTCGCCGGCTTCGTCGACGTCGTCAGGCTTCGACGACTGCGGAATCACCTGGTGCGTCGGCTGGATCATCGCGAGCGCGAACAGCGCGGGCAGCGCCAGCACGGCGGTCAGCCAGAACACCGCGCGCGCGGAGAAGTATTCGCCGGTGAGCCCCATCAGGCCCGCCGCGACCGCGCTGCCGATCGACGCCCAGCGCGCGTTGCGGCCGAGCCGGTCGCCGAGGTCGGCGCGGCCGACGAGCGAGAACGAGATCGCGGCCATCGCCGGCACCAGCATGCAGCTCGCAAAACCGTGGAACACTTCGGCGGCGATTACCGGCACGATCGTCGGGCTCGACGCGAGCAGCACCGCGGACAGGATGATGGCCGCGATCGCCCACGCGGCCGCGCCCTTCTTGTTCTTCAGCGCATCGACGGCCGCGCCGCCCGGCACCTGGCTGACCATCGCGCTGATCGTGCCGATCGACAGCACCATGCCGATCTCGCCCTGCGTCCACTTGTGCGACGCGAGGTAGGACGCGATGAACGGACCGAACCCGGTTTGAACGTTTGCAACGAAAAAGTTGAGCCAGTCGAGGGCCCGGAGACTGCGAACGCTGACGGAATGCTTGATCGTCATCGGGTGGCACTCGCAGACGAAGCCGGCACCGCTGCCGCCGGGGCAACGGGCGGGAAAACCGCGACGATCGGCTTGTCGGCCGCGTACGGCGGCGCTGCCTTGATCTGCGCGTCGTTCAGGTCGAGCTGCGGGTGCAGCGCCTTGTCGCGCGTGACGAAGCGCAGCGCGCCCCAGCTCGCGGCGATCGAACGGCGGTCGGTATTGACGAGCCCGCCGAGGTCGAGCACGACGGCCTGCGGTTGCGCGCCGCGGTCGATCAGCACGTCGACGATCCGGCCGATCTTCGTGCCGTTCGGGCGTTCGACATCGCTGTCGAGCATCGGCAGCCGCGTCGCCGGCGACGCCGCAGCCGAGCCCGACAGCGGCACGGCCTTCGGCCGCGCGGCCGGCGGCAGGTCGCCCGACGGCACGTCGAGCACGATCGGCTCCTGTTTGCCGCCCGGCGTGAAGCGGAACACGTTCCACGGGAAGATGACCTTGCGGTCGCCGATCCCCATGAAGCCTTGCAGGTTGACGATCATCTCGCGCGGCTTGCCGCCCGCGTCGACCACCATGTCGACCGCGCGGCCGACCACCTTGCCGTTGCGGCGCGCGACTTCGCTGTCGAGCAGCGCATGGATCTGGGTGCGGTCGAGCGCGCGCGTCGCGACGAGCGGCGGGGGCGGAGGCGGCGGCGGGGTCGGCGATTCGGGGCGCTGCACGGGCTTCGGCCGCGCCACTTCGCGGTGCGGCTTCTTCGGCGCTTCCGGTTCCTCCGGTTGCGTCGGCGCGGGCACCGGCGGCATCGTCAGCGGCTCGCCGGCGGTTTCCTCGACAGGCTCGACGAGCGCCTCGCTGATCGGCGCGGGCGGGTTCTGGACCGGCAGCAGCCCGCAGCCGGACAGCAGCGCGGCGACGGCGACGATCAGGAAGACCGTCGAGGACGGCAACGACTTGCGGGATGCGGGAAACGGGAGTCCGCCGCTCATTGACACTCACTCCATGGGTCGGGGCGGCCCGAGGGCACGCGGCTGGCGATGGATGGCGGGTGCGGGCGGCGCACCACGCGAGGGTGAGAGTTTAACGTGTCTTGCTTTCAGGACCGATATCGATGGCGGGTTGCAGGCGGACCGTCGGGAAAAGGAAGGGATCGGAGGCCGTCGCGGGCGGCTCCGGCGACTGATCGACGACGATGCGGGCGCCGGCGCTGCTACCGTCGGTGCGTTGGCTCAACGCGCCGAGCTGCCGCACGCGGACAGCAACGAGAGCGCCGCAACGCCGGCGGCCATCATGATCATTCTGCAGAAACGACGTCGACCTGGCCCGCCGTGGTGGCGGGGCGCTGCCTGAAGGCAGCGTCAAACCGGGAGATCAGGCGTCCGGATACCACGCGTCGGCGAATTCGCTGACCTGGACGTCCTTCAGCTCCGGACGCGCGGCCAGCCACCCGCGCACGAGCTCGCGATCGGCGTCGGTCGTCGTGCCGCGCGGCGCGCCGGAGATCACGTACGCGCCGATGCCTTCGTCCGCGGACGCGACGGTCAGCAGCCCGTTCGCTTCGACGAAGTCGATGAACGCATCGATCAACTGGCCGCGCTCGAGGTCGGTCATGTCGTTGCGGTAATGCGCGGTGGCGTTGAACGAGAGTTCCTGGAATTCGCCGATGTGGAGTTTCTTGCGCTGGCGGCGGTTGTAGCGTGTGCTCATGGTGTGTGACGAGTGAACGAGAGGTGGGAAAGGATAGCGCGGCGGATGGCGCGCGCACCCTGTCGACGTGCGGCATGGGCGAGGCTGGAGGCGAAAGAGGGCGTATCGCGGGACCGTTCCCGAAACTGTTCTTAAACAATTGCGCGATGCGCCTTTCGCCGTGCGGCCTGGTCAAGCGGCCTATTACACGCTTGACCGAATGATACAGGGATGGCGAGCGTGTTCGGCTTTGCTAAGGTCTGCGGTCATTCGAACAACCACGAGGGCCGTATGTCGAACAATCGCTATGCGTACGAGGGGCGCGAGGATCTCACGCCGCGAGCAGTCATCATGTTCAGCACGGTGCGCCGGTGTAACGCCGTCGCCAAACCAGAAGCCAGGGTGTTCTGATCGTGCCGACCGATACGTGGGAAAAGCTGGCCTCATTTGCACGCGAAGAGCTTGGTCGACCGCTGTTCGGCGGTCAGTTGAGGATCGAACCATCGTCGCGCCTCGAAGAGGATCTGCGCGTGACGGGAGTCGACGCAGTCGAGTTCATCGACAAATGGGCAGAAACATTCGGTGTGCAGGCCTCCGAGTTTCCTTACGACCGCTATTTCGGTCCTGAGGGCCAAGACATGGTGACGACGTTTCTCGCGCTGTTTTCGGAGCGTTACCGTAAGCCGCCGCGCGTGCCACTTACGCTCGCCATGCTGGAAGAAGCGATGCGTCTCGGCCGATGGGATACCGAAGCGATCGAGCGCTTCGCCCGGGAAGCGCCCGACGACGAATAGCCATTCGGCGATGCATGCAGGTCGAGGTTGCGCGAAATCCGCGCTGCGCCGGGCACGCTTCGCACAACCTTGCACGAGCCCACCGTTACATCAGCACGATGTCGTACTGCTCCTGGCTCAGATTCGACTCGACCTGCAGCGACACCGGTTTGCCGATGAAGTCGATCAGCATTGCCAGATGCTGCGATTCTTCGTCGAGGAACAGGTCGATCACCTGCTGCGCGGCGATCACGCGAAACTCGCGCGGGTTGAATTGGCGCGATTCGCGCAGAATCTCGCGCAGGATGTCGTAGCACACGGTGCGCGACGTCTTCACCTGGCCCTTGCCCTGGCAGGTCGGGCACGGTTCGCACAGCACGTGCGCGAGCGATTCGCGCGTGCGCTTGCGCGTCATCTCGACGAGTCCGAGCTGCGAGAAGCTGTTGACCGTCACGCGCGTGCGGTCGCGCGACAGCGCCTTCTTCAGCTCGGACAGCACCGCGTCGCGATGCTCGGCGTTCTCCATGTCGATGAAGTCGATGATGATGATCCCGCCGAGGTTGCGCAGCCGCAGCTGCCGCGCGATCGTGTGCGCGGCCTCGAGGTTGGTCTTGAAGATCGTGTCGTCGAAGTTGCGCGCGCCGACATAGCCGCCCGTGTTCACGTCGATCGTCGTCATCGCCTCGGTCTGGTCGATCATCAGGTAACCGCCCGACTTCAGGTCGACGCGGCGCGACAGCGCGCGCTGGATCTCCGTCTCGATGTTGTACAGGTCGAACAGCGGCCGCTCGCCCGTGTAGTGATGCAGCTTCGGACTCACGGCCGGCGTGAACTCGCCCGCGAATTCCGACAGGCGCTGGTAGGTCTCGCGCGAATCGACCTGGATGCGCGTCGTGTCGTCGTTCGCGAAATCGCGCAGCACGCGCTGCGCGAGATCGAGATCCTGGTACAGCAGGCTCGTCGCCGGCAGCCGCTGCGCCTGCGCGACGATCGTCGCCCAGGTCTTGCGCAGGTACGCGACGTCGCCGGCCAGTTCGTCGGAGGTCGCATCCTCGGCGATCGTGCGCACGATGTAGCCGCCTTTCTCGTCCGGCGGGATCACGGCGGTCAGGCGCGCGCGCACGGCCTCGCGCTCGGCCTCGCTCTCGATCTTCTGCGAGATGCCGATATGCGGCTCCTGCGGCAGGTAGACGAGCGTGCGGCCCGCGATGCTGACCTGCGTCGACAGCCGCGCGCCTTTCGTGCCGATCGGATCCTTGATCACCTGCACCATCAGCGTCTGGCCTTCGAACACGATCTTCTCGATCGGCTGGTGCGGCGCGCCCGACTGCGGCTCGCCCGCGAGGCGCGGATGCCAGATGTCGGCGACGTGCAGGAACGCCGCGCGCTCGAGGCCGATGTCGATGAACGCCGACTGCATGCCGGGCAGCACGCGCACGACCTTGCCGAGATAGATGTTGCCGACCCGTCCGCGCGACAGCGTCCGCTCGACGTGAAGCTCCTGCACCGCACCTTGCTGGACGAGTGCGACGCGCGTTTCCTGCGGCGTTAGGTTGATCAGGATTTCTTCGTTCATGGTGCGGTTCAGAAGGCGACGCGTGCGGTACGCAGCAGCGCGGCAGTCTCAAAAAGGGGCAGACCCATGATACCTGAATGGGATCCGTCGATTCGCTCGATGAATTCGGCCGCGCGGCCCTGGATCGCGTACGCGCCGGCCTTGCCGAACGGCTCGCCGGTGTCGACGTAGCGCGCGAACGCGTCGCGCGATGCGTTTGAAAAGCGTACCGACGAGCGCGACAGCGCGGGCGGCAGCAGTTCGCCGTCGGCGCCGATCACGGCGACGGCGGTCAGGACTTCGTGTGCGCGGCCCGCGAGGCGGGTGAGCATCGCGAGCGCATCGTCGGCGTCGGCCGGCTTGCCGAGGATCGCGCCATCGATGGTCACCGTGGTGTCCGCAACGAGCACCGGCGCGGGCGGCTTGCCGCTCGCGATGAGGCGCGCACGCGCGGCCTCGGCCTTCGCGACGGTCACGCGCCGCACGTACGCGTCGGCGGCTTCGCCGGGCAGCTCGGCCTCGAGCGCCTCGGCGTCCTCGTCGGGGCGCGGCAGCAGCAGCTCGAAGCGTACGCCGATCTGCAGCAGCAGCTCCTGGCGGCGCGGGCTTTGCGAGGCGAGGTAAAGGATCGGGAAAAGCGCGGGGGACGTGCTGGACGGCATGGTGTCGTTATCTCGTTAGGCGCGCGTGGCGCGCGTCTCGAGGACGACACGTCATGCGCGGTGGTAGGGGTGATTCTGCGTGATGCTCCACGCCCGGTAAAGCTGTTCGGCGAGCAGCACGCGCACCATGCCGTGCGGCAGTGTCATGCTCGAAATGCGCAGCAGCACGTCGGCGCGCGCTTTCAGGTCCGGATCGAGCCCGTCAGCGCCGCCGATCACGAACGCGACGTCGCGGCCGTCCTGCTGCCAGCCGGGCAGCGCCTGCGCGAGCTGCATCGTGGTCCAGTCGCGGCCGCGCTCGTCGAGCGCGACGAGGCGCGCGCCCTTCGGCAGTGCGGCCTCGATCTTCTGCCGCTCGGCGGCCATCACGCTTTCGGCGCTGCGGCCGCCCGAACGCAGTTCAGGCTTGATTTCGCGCAGCTCGATGCGCAGTTCGGGCGGCATCCGCTTCGTGTATTCGTCGAAGCCGGATGCGATCCAGCCCGGCATCTTGTGGCCGACCGCGAGGATGAAAAGCTTCATCGGGACGACTCGCTGCGACTCAGCGGCGGCGGGCCGCCGTCTTGCGCGCCGGGCGTGCGGGCGCGGCTTCTTCCTCGTCGTCCTCGTCTTCGCTGGCCGTCGCGAAGCCGTTGCCCTTGCCGCCGCCGAGCTTCATCCGCACGGGCTTGTCGCCCCAGATTTCCTCGAGGTTGTAGTACTGGCGCAGCGCCGGTTGCAGGATGTGCACGACCGCGTCGCCGCAGTCGACCAGCACCCATTCGCCGGTGTCCTCGCCTTCGGAGCTGACGACGTCGCCGCCGGCTTCCTTGACCTTGTCGCGCACGTTCGACGCGAGCGCCTTGGTCTGTCGGTTGGAGGTGCCCGACGCGACGACCACGCGGTCGAACAGTTCGGTCAGGTGGCTGGTGTTGAACACCTTGATGTCTTGCGCCTTGACGTCTTCGAGGGCGTCGACGATCACGCGCTGCAGTTTGCGAATATCCATGGATTCAGGAATGGTAGAGGCGATGTTGAAGAATATAGGCCCATACGGCGGCCGGCACATGTTCGGCCGACGCGTCGGGCATTTGCGCATGGCGTGCGATGCATGCGCGCAGGTGCGCGCGGATGTCGGTCGCGGCGATGTCGAACGAAAGGGTCGTATCGATCAGCAGGTTGCCTGCCGGCGTGGCCTTGAGCACGTCGGCGCAGGCCTGCCGCGCGGCGATCTCCCGCGCGACGTCCGGCGGCGCCGCGCCGAGCTCGAAGCCCGGGCGCGTCGACACGCCGATGTGCGCGTAGTCGAACAGCGTGCGCCAGTCGCGCCACGTATCGAGGCGCACGAGCTGGTCGGCGCCGATCAGCAGCGACAGCGACGCATCCGGGCCGATCCGCTCGCGCCAGCGCGCGAGCGTCTCGACCGTGTAGGTCGGGCCGGTGTGCTCGATCTCGTCGGTGGCGACGGTCACGGTCACGCCCGGCAGCACGAGCGAATCCGCGGCCGCGCGCGTCATCGCGAGCCGGTGCTCGGCGGCCGACACGTCGCGCTTCTGGTACGGCTGTCCGGCGGGCAGCAGCACGAGTTCGGTCAGGTCGAGCAGCGCGGCGAACCGGCGCGCGAGCGCGAGATGACCGTCGTGGATCGGGTCGAAGGTGCCGCCCAGCAAGCCGATACGACGCGGCAGCGGGGCGGGGCGGGCGGTGGTGTCCAGAAACGCGTCCTTTCGTTGGGGCAGCGGCACGCGCGGGCTCAGACCCAGTCGCGCGGCACGAGGAAGTCGCTGTAAAGGCGCGCTTCCGGCGAACCCGGCTCGGGTTGCCAGTTGTAGCGCCAGTTCGCGACCGGCGGCATCGACATCAGGATCGACTCGGTCCGGCCGCCGCTTTGCAGGCCGAACAGCGTGCCGCGGTCGAACACGAGGTTGAATTCGACGTAGCGGCCGCGGCGGTAGGCCTGGAAGTCGCGTTCGCGCTCGCCGTACGGCAGTTCGGCGCGGCGCTCGACGATCGGCAGGTAAGCGTGCAGGAACGCATCGCCGACGCTTTGCATCATGTCAAACGAGCGTTCGAAACCGGGTTCCGAGAAATCGTCGAAGAAGATCCCGCCGATGCCGCGCGTTTCGTTGCGGTGCTTCAGGAAGAAATATTCGTCGCACCATTGCTTGAAGCGCGGGTAGAGCTCGGCGCCGAACGGGTCGAGCGCATCCTTGCAGGTCTGGTGGAAATGCCGCGCGTCGTCCTCGAAGCCGTAAACCGGTGTCAGATCCATGCCGCCGCCGAACCAGAACACGGGGTCTTCGCCCGGTTTCGTCGCGATCAGCATCCGCACGTTCATGTGCACGGTCGGGCAGTACGGATTGCGCGGGTGCAGCACGAGCGACACGCCGAGCGCCTCGAAGCCGCGGCCCGCGAGCTGCGGACGCGCCGCGCTGGCCGACGGCGGCAGCGCGTCGCCCGCGACGTCGGAAAAGCCGATTCCCGCGCGTTCGAACACGCGGCCGCCTTCGAGAATCCGCGTGCAGCCGCCGCCGCGCAGGCGTTCGGCCGGCCCGCGCTGCCACGTGTCGGTCGCGAGCGGCGTGCCGTCGAGCGCGCCGAGCGCGTCGGCGATGCGTGTCTGCAGGCCCTGGAGGTACGTGCGCACACGCGCCACGTCGTAGGTCGAATCGGTCATGTCTGGACTGGCTGCCCCCACCCGGAGCGGGGGCCGTAAAAAAAGCATCTGCCGGGCATTCTATCGAACCCCGGCAGACGGGTCGCCGCCGCGCGGGCGCGGGGCGGCGATGGCGACGTCACGCGCTCTTGCGGTTGAGCGCGCGAAAGCCGATGTCGCGGCGGTACTGCATGCCTTCGAAATTGATCTGGTTGATCGTGTCGTACGCATGCTGCTGCGCTTCGCGCACCGAATCGGCGAGGCCGACCACGCACAGCACGCGGCCGCCGGACGTCACGAGCTTGTCGCCGTCATTGAGCGTCGTGCCCGCATGGAACGTCACGGCCTGTTCGGTCTCGGCCGGGATGCCGTTGATGCGGTCGCCCTTGCGCGGCGCGTCCGGGTAACCGTGCGCGGCCAGCACGACGCCGAGCGCGGTGCGGCGATCCCAGTCGAGCTCGACCGTGTCGAGGGTGCCCGCGATCGCCTGCTCGACGACCTTCGAGAAATCGCTCTTCAGGCGCGCCATGATCGGCTGCGTTTCCGGGTCGCCCATCCGGCAGTTGAACTCGAGCGTGCGCGGATTGCCATCCTTGTCGATCATCAGGCCCGCGTACAGGAAGCCCGTGAAGCGGATGCCGTCCTTCTCCATCCCGCGCACGGTCGGCATGATGATTTCGCGCATCACGCGGGCGTGCATCTGCGGCGTGACGATCGGCGCGGGCGAATATGCACCCATGCCGCCGGTGTTCGGGCCGCGATCTTCGTCGAGCAGGCGCTTGTGGTCCTGGCTGGACGCCAGCGCCAGCGCGTGCTTGCCGTCGACCATCACGATGAAGCTCGCTTCCTCGCCATCGAGGAATTCCTCGATCACGACGCGCGCGCCGGCATCGCCGAGCTTGTTGCCCGACAGCATCATGTCGACGGCCGCATGGGCCTCTTCGAGCGTCATCGCGACGACGACGCCCTTGCCGGCCGCGAGGCCGTCGGCCTTCACGACGATCGGCGCACCCTTCGCGTCGATGTACGCGTGGGCGGCGGCCGCGTCGGCGAAGGTTTCGTAGTCGGCCGTCGGAATGTTGTGGCGCTTCATGAACGCCTTCGCGAAATCCTTCGAGCTTTCGAGTTGCGCGGCTTCGCGGGTCGGGCCGAACACCTTCAGGCCGCGTGCGCGGAACAGGTTGACGATGCCGGCCGCGAGCGGTGCTTCCGGCCCGACGAGCGTGAACGCGACGCCTTCGCGTTCCGCGAAATCGGCGAGTTCGTCGAGCGCCGTGATGTCGACGTTCTTCAGACGCTCGTCCTGCGCCGTGCCGCCATTGCCCGGCGCGACGTAGACCATCTGGACGCGCGGCGACTGCGCGAGCTTCCACGCCAGCGCATGTTCGCGGCCGCCGGAACCGACGACGAGTAGTTTCATGGGATTCCCCGCAGACTAGAAAACAGGGCGGCCGGCACGCTCAGGCGCGCCGGCCGCGAAATCGGTCGGGCCGCCGCCGCAACGCTGCGCACGGCGGCCGGCATCTCATTCCTCGACGATGACGGCGTTCGTATACACGTCCTGCACGTCGTCGAGGTTCTCGAGCGCGTCCAGCAGCTTCTGCATCTTCGCCGCGTCGTCGCCGGTGAATTCGACTTCGTTCTGCGGCTTCATCGTCACTTCGGCGAGTTCGGCCTTGAAGCCCGCGGCTTCGAGCGCGTCCTTCACCGCCGAGAATGCCTGCCAGTCGCACAGCACTTCGATCGAGCCGTCGTCGTTCGTGTTCACGTCGTTCGCGCCGGCTTCGAGCGCGGCTTCCATCAGCGCGTCTTCCGACGTGCCGGGCGCGAACAGGAACTGGCCGACGTGATCGAACATGAACGCGACCGAGCCGTCGGTGCCCATGTTGCCGCCGAACTTCGAGAACGCGTGGCGGACTTCCGCGACCGTGCGGGTGCGGTTGTCGGTCAGCGTGTCGACGATGATCGCCGCGCCGCTGATGCCGTAGCCTTCGTAACGGATTTCTTCGTAGTTCGCGCCGTCCGCGCCGCCGACGCCGCGATCGATCGCGCGCTTGACGTTGTCCTTCGGCATGTTCGCGTCGGCTGCCTTGTCGACCGCGAGACGCAGGCGCGGGTTCGAGTTGACGTCGCCGCCGCCGAGGCGCGCCGCCACCTGGATTTCCTTGATCAGGCGGGTCCAGATCTTGCCGCGCTTCGCGTCGGCCGCAGCCTTCTTATGCTTGATGTTGGCCCATTTCGAATGACCAGCCATACCTTTCTCCGTGCCCGGGCGCGCAGCGCGGGCGATTGTTGCAATGTGTCGTTGAATCGGCGGCCGTGTCGGCGGGCATGAAGCCGCGGGGCCGCGCGTGTCGAGTGGATCGTGATTTTATCACGCGGCGACCGCCGGTTCGGGGCCGCCGCGCATGGCCGAACGGCCAGGGCGGCCGTCGCGGCGCGCCGGGCCGCGCGGCACGGTGGCGCCGGCCGCTCGGTTCCGTCAGTTCTTGGTGCCGAACAGGCGGTCGCCGGCGTCGCCCAGGCCCGGCACGATGTACGCGTGCTCGTTCAGGTGCGAGTCGAGCGACGCGACGAACAGCTTCACGTCCGGGTGCGCGTCCTGGAACACCTGCACGCCTTCGGGCGCGGCGACCAGCGCGACGAACATGATGTTCGCGGCCGGCACGTTGCGGCGCTTGAGCACGTCGACCGCATGCACGGCCGAATAGCCGGTCGCGACCATCGGGTCGCACAGGATGAAGATGCGGTCTTCCAGGTCCGGCAGGCGCACCAGATATTCGACCGGGCGGTGGTCTTCGGCGCGGTACACACCGATGTGACCGACGCGCGCGGACGGCACCAGGTCGAGCAGGCCGTCCGACATCCCGATGCCCGCGCGCAGCACGGGCACGATCGCGAGCTTCTTGCCGGCGATCACCGGCGCGTCGACCGCCACCAGCGGGGTTTCGACCCGCTTGGTCGTGAGCGGCAGGTTGCGGGTGATCTCATAGCCCATCAGCAGCGTGATCTCGCGCAGCAGTTCGCGGAACGTGCGCGTGGACGTGTCCTTGTCGCGCATGTGCGTGAGCTTGTGCTGGATCAGCGGGTGATCGGTGATGAAGAGGTTCGGGAAACGGCTGTCCTGTTTCATGACGGGGTGCCTTGGCGGCAAAAGGGGATCGGGGGCGGCGGCGGGCGCGAGGCCGGCCGTCGCTCATGGCCGCAATTTTACCAAGGCGCGCCGCGCGATCCGGATATTATCGACGTCTCACGACAATCCGCGTGCCGCGCACGCCCGCTCGCCCGCCCGCCGGCGGCCGTGCGGGGCCGCCGGCACGCGCGCCACCAGGGAAGCGACGATGGATCTCGGCATCGAAGGAAAGACCGCGCTCGTGTGCGCGGCCAGCAAGGGTCTCGGGCGCGGCTGCGCGGAAGCGCTGGCCGCCGAGGGCGTGAACCTCGTGATCGTCGCGCGCACGCGCGACACGCTGGAGGAAACCGCGGAAGAGATCCGTGCCGGCGCGAACGTGTCGGTCACGGCGGTCGCGTGCGACATCACGACGCCGGACGGCCGCGCGGCCGCGCTCGCCGCGTGCCCGCAGCCGGACATTCTCGTGACGAATGCCGGCGGCCCGCCGCCCGGCGACTTCCGCGATTTCTCGCACGACGACTGGATCCGCGCGCTCGAGGCGAACATGCTGACGCCGATCGAGCTGATCCGCGCGACCGTCGACGGGATGATCGGCCGCGGCTTCGGCCGGATCGTCAACATCACGAGTTCGGCCGTGAAGGCGCCGATCGACGTGCTCGCGCTGTCGAACGGCGCTCGCTCGGGGCTGACTGGCTTCGTCGCGGGGCTGTCGCGCAAGGTCGCGGGGCAGGGCGTGACGATCAACAACCTGCTGCCCGGGTTGTTCGACACCGACCGGATCGCGACGACGCTCGCCGCGTCGGCGAAGGCGCAGGGCGTGACGGTCGACGAGATGCGTGCGCGGCGCACCAAGGACATCCCGGCCGGGCGCCTGGGCACGCGCGCGGAATTCGGCGCGGCCTGCGCGTTCCTGTGCAGCGTGCATGCCGGCTACATCACCGGGCAGAACTGGCTGCTCGACGGCGGCGCGTATCCGGGTACGTTCTGACCCGCGCTTTTCGATTCACGACGACAACAACCGAACGACGAAGGAACTGGAGATGAGCAAACCCCGCATCGCATTGATTGCGCACGACGCGAAGAAGGACGAGATCGTCGCGCTCGCGGGCCAGTATCGCGAGACGCTCGCGCAATGCCGGCTGGTGGCGACCGGCACGACGGGCGGCCGGATCGCCGCCGCGCACGGGCTCGAGGTCGAGCGCAAGCTGTCGGGGCCGCTTGGCGGCGACCTGCAGATCGGCGCGGAACTGGCCGACGGCCGCGTCGACATTGTCATATTCCTGCGCGATCCGATGACCGCGCAGCCGCACGACCCCGACATCACCGCGCTGGTGCGCGCGTGCGACGTGCACGACGTGCCGGTCGCGACCAACGTCGCGACCGCGCGGATGCTGCTCGACGATCTGGCGCGGAACATGCAGGACGTTTGCTAGGCAGCTGTTGAAGAGCGCCGCGCTTTAGCGGTCGGGGGCTTCGTTCAAGAAGTTGTCGTATGCGATCGGCCGCGGAGTGTCGGACGGATCGTGCCGAATGCTTCGCTGTCGAGCGAGCGGGCCGGTGCATTGCCACGCAACGGCCGGGTTCGAAGGCTTCAGCGCGCCACTCATGACGGCACCGCTTCTTGGCGTGATGGCCTGGCACACAATCGAGCTGGCGAGCGCGCTTGCGCGTTCGGCGAAGCCGTCGGCTGGCTGACTACGGCGTCGACCAAGGCACGTGCATCCGCGCGCGAGGGCCTCGATTACGGTGATTTGCTCGTTCCCCTGAACGATAGAAGGGATTCGATTCCTTGTAGCAGTTCGGGCAAGAAGGACTGATCCAGCCCGCAATACCCCGTGATGCATGCTCCCTCGGGAGGGGTCGGCTGAAAGCGCCAGTCGCCCACGATTGCGCGTCGATCAAGTGTTCGCAATATCAGCTCAAACCCCGGCTCAACGCCTGTTAGCTCCGCTCGTTGCCCGGCTTGAAGCTGCGTTTGAATGGATTGAATCTGTTGCCGAAATTGTCGCAACTCGTCGGGCATGACACTCCATTGCCCTTCCGCCTGGATACTCGGTACCGTCAATTGGATCCGTACATCGATCCATTCAAGATACGGCCCTCCCGGTTCGTCGCGTCGCGCAGCAACGGGCTCCATTTGAAGTCTAAAGTCATCTGTGTCGATGGTTAGCATGTGTTCAACGTTAAGAGCGCAACCTTCCGAGACGTTGTGATCAGTCGGCCCAGCTACCCGTTCGTTCCGGTGAGAGGCAATGTCCGGTATTTCGGGCGCGGCTAATGGCACGGGTATTTTTGTCGCAAGACGTATGTGACCAGGACTGCCGCATTTGCCCTCAGCGCATCTCTCGGCCATTTCCCGAGATCGTGGAGCACTTCCGAATCGATTTCCCCCGGTTTGACACGCCCGTTGTCGCACCAGTCCTGGCCTTCGGTCGCATCGGCCACGCCTGCCAGATACCCGGCCATAGCGTGGCGCTCGGCGCCAGCATACGGCGTGTTGTCGGAACGGCTCAGGCCGTCGAGCAAACGGGTGCCGTCCGCACGCGGTATCGGGGCCGCGGTTGCGCTGCCGATACTTGCGGATAGCGACGCGAAAGCGATCACATTCCAGACAAGAGCGAGCTTCATGGGGTGGACTGGGCGAATTGGGCAGCAGGCAAATTAGCACGGCCGTCGTCTCGTAAATGACCATGGCCAGAACCGGTTGTCGGGCCGATCGACGTCGACCTTCGTCGGTTCGGGAAAAGCGCGTCGACACCGCGCGGGAGATCCTTTGCGCACGGGGCGCGAGGCGAGAAATGACCAACGGCCCGGTTCGGCCATCGCGGCGCGAGCGACGTGACGTCAACGTTACAAAGTGTGCCGAACATCATTGACTGCGCAAGCGAAGGAAACGAGCGGCAGCGACCGGTCTCATACCGCGCCGTTTTCCTCATGCGCGGCCCATGCCATCCATTTCCCGCGAAAACCCTACCGATGTGAAGGGATTGCAACGACGCGCTGCGTGACCGTGCACGACGCGCGAGAATCCTCCGCTACGACCCGTGTTCACGCGCATCGCCGCAGCGGCAATGTCGATGCATTCGCCGAACCGGATTTCCAGATTCCAGACAGAAGAGGAGCAAAACGATGCCGAAAGCAATCCGATACGACCAGCCGGGCGGCCCGGACGTGATGAAGTGGGTCGATGTCGACGTCGGCGCGCCGAAGGCCGGCGAAGTCCGCATCCGGCAACACGCGGTCGGGCTCAACTACATCGACGTGTATTTCCGCACGGGCCTGTATCCGCAGCCGCTGCCCGGCGGTCTCGGGATGGAGGCGGCGGGCGAGGTGACGGCCGTCGGCGACGGCGTGACCGCGTTCAAGGCCGGCGACCGCGTCGCGTATGTCGGCCAGCCGCCCGGCGCGTATGCGCAGGAGCGCGTGATGCCGGCCGAGCGCGTCGTGAAGCTGCCGGACGGGATCAGCGACGACGACGCGGCGTCGGTGATGCTGCAAGGCCTGACCGCACATTACCTGCTGCGCCGCACGTACCCGGTGAAGGCCGGCGACACGATCCTGATCCACGCGGCGGCCGGCGGCGTCGGGCTGCTCGTGTGCCAGTGGGCGAAGGCGCTCGGCGCGACCGTGATCGGCACGGTCGGCTCCGACGAGAAGGCCGAACTCGCGAAGGCGCACGGCTGCGATCACCCGATCGTCTACACGCGCGAGAACTTCACGCAGCGCGTGAAGGCAATCACGAACGGCGCGGGCGTGCCGGTCGTCTACGATTCGATCGGCAAGGACACCTACGTCGGCTCGCTCGACAGCCTCGCGCCGCTCGGCTACTTCGTCAGCTTCGGCAACGCGTCGGGCCCGCTGCCGCCGATCGACTCGAAGGAATTCTCGTCGCGCGGCTCGCTGTTCTTCACGCGCCCGACGCTGTTCTCGTACATCGCGAAGCGCGCCGATCTCGACGCCGCGGCCACCGAATTGTTCGACGTGATTCTGTCGGGCAAGGTGAAGACGAGCATCAACCAGCGCTACCCGCTCGCGGAAGTCGGCCGCGCGCATGCCGACCTCGAAGCACGCAAGACCACCGGCTCGACGATTCTCGTTCCCTGACCGTCCCCCGTGCCGGCGCGACGCCGGCACGCGCCTGTTGCGGGCGGCGCTGCAGCGCCGCTCGTCCCGCCTCGTTTTGCGCCAGTCCCGCCGCACGCGTTTACGCGTTTTTTACACCCGCCCCGACACCTTTGACCCGCCCTTTACGTGCGTTCCCATAAGGTTCTAGTCGTCCGATTTCGACGACGGAGAACAAAAAATGGATGGGGTTTTCATCGGCGCACTGGTGCTCTTCACCGCGCTGATCCTCGGTTTGCTTGCCGGTTGCGACAAGCTCGTGCAATACGGTCGCGGGGGGCGCGCATGACCTGGATGCTTTGGCTGGCGGGCGCCTCGACGGCCCTGCTGTTCGCGTATCTCGTCTTTGCGCTGCTGCGCGCGGAGGACATCGAATGAACGCGAACAACCTGTTGCAGACGCTGCTGTTCATCGTCGTGCTGCTCGCGGCGGCCGTGCCGGTCGCGCGCTACCTGAGCGCGGTAATGGATGGCAGTTCGCGCGTCGTGCGCGTGTTCGGCCCGCTCGAACGCGCGCTGTACCGCGTCGCCGGCGTCGACGCCGGCACCGAGATGAACTGGAAGCAGTATGCGATCGCGACGATCGCGTTCAACGCGCTCGGCGTGCTGTTCCTCTACGGGCTGTTGCGCCTGCAGGGCTTCCTGCCCGGCAACCCGCAGCAGTTCGGCGCGATGACGCCCGACGGCGCGTTCAACACGGCCGTCAGCTTCGTCGCGAACACGAACTGGCAGGACTACACGCCCGAGCAGACCGTCAGCTATCTGTCGCAGATGCTCGGCCTGACCGTGCAGAACTTCCTGTCGGCAGCGACCGGCATCGTCGTCGTGATCGCGCTGATCCGCGGCTTCGCGCGTCACACCGCGCAGACGATCGGGAACTTCTGGGTCGACCTCACGCGCGTGACGCTGTACGTGCTCGTGCCGATGGCGGCGCTCGTCGCCGCGCTGCTGATGAGCCAGGGCGTGCTGCAGAACATCAAGGCGTACCAGGACGTGCCCGTGCTGCAGGCGAGCACCTACGCGGCGCCGAAGCTCGACGCGCAGGGCAGCCCG
Source organism: Burkholderia sola (assembly GCF_905400185.1). NCBI lineage: Bacteria > Pseudomonadati > Pseudomonadota > Betaproteobacteria > Burkholderiales > Burkholderiaceae > Burkholderia > Burkholderia sola. The sequence continues at coordinate 2,575,780 of NZ_FR989675.1, read as the reverse complement.
GTGAAGGACGACAAGGGCAACGCGGTCACGGTGCCGACTCCGCTGACGAAGCAGACGCTCGCGATGGGGCCGGTCGCCTCCCAGGAAGCGATCAAGATGCTCGGCACCAACGGCGGCGGCTTCTTCAACGCGAACTCCGCGCACCCGTTCGAAAATCCGACGCCGTTCGCGAACTTTCTGCAGATCTTCTCGATCCTGATCATCCCGGCCGCGCTGTGTCTCGTGTTCGGCCGGATGATCGGCGACCGCCGGCAGGGCATCGCGGTGCTCGCGGCGATGACGGTCGCGTTCGCGGTCGCGACCGGCGTCGAGGTGAGCGCCGAGCAGGCCGGCAACCCGACGCTCGCCGCGCTGCACGTCGACCAGTCGGCCGGCGCGCTGCAGCCGGGCGGCAACATGGAAGGCAAGGAAACCCGCTTCGGGATCGCACAGACCGGCATCTTCACGGTCGCGACGACGGCCGCGTCGTGCGGCGCGGTGGACGCGATGCACGATTCGCTGACGCCGGTCGGCGGCCTCGTGCCGATGCTGCTGATGCAGCTCGGCGAGGTGGTCTTCGGCGGCGTCGGCTCCGGCCTCTACGGGATGCTCGTGTTCGCGCTGCTCGCGGTGTTCGTCGCCGGCCTGATGATCGGCCGCACGCCGGAATACGTCGGCAAGAAGATCGAGTCGTACGAGATGAAGATGGTGTCGATCGTCGTGCTGCTCACGCCGCTGCTCGTGCTGGTCGGCACGTCGATCGCGGTGTTGGCGGACGCGGGCAAGGCCGGCATCTCGAACCCGGGCCCGCACGGCTTCTCGGAAATCCTCTACGCGTTCAGCTCGGCCGCGAACAACAACGGCAGCGCGTTCGCGGGCCTGACGGTCGGCACGCCGTTCTACAACTGGATGACCGCGATCGCGATGTGGTTCGGCCGCTTCGGCACGATCGTGCCGGTGCTGGCGATCGCCGGTTCCCTCGCCGCGAAGAAGCGCATCGCGGTGACGAGCGGCACGCTGCCGACGCACGGCCCGCTGTTCGTCGTGCTGCTGCTCGGCACCGTGCTGCTGGTGGGCGCGCTGACCTACGTGCCGGCGCTCGCGCTCGGCCCGGGTGTCGAGCACCTGATGATGTGGCTGGGCGCTTGATGCGCGCCCGCATCGCGACACACTGAAAAGACTGAAGAGCTTGAAGAGATCGCAATGACTCAACATTCCGCAACACGGTCCATGTTCGATCCGGCGCTGCTGCGCCCGGCGATCGTGGATTCGTTCAAGAAACTCACGCCGCGCACGCAGTTCCGCAATCCGGTGATGTTCTGCGTGTACGTCGGCAGCATCCTGACCACGATCCTGTGGATCGCGGCGCTCTCGGGCCAGGCCGAGGCGCCCGCGGGCTTCATTCTCGCGATCGCGCTGTGGCTGTGGTTCACGGTGCTGTTCGCGAACTTCGCCGAAGCGCTCGCCGAAGGGCGCTCGAAGGCGCAGGCCGCGTCGCTGCGCAGCGCGAAGAAGGACGTGATGGCGAAGAAGCTCAACGAGCCGCATCCGAAGTCGCCGATCCGCATCACGACCGCGTCCGACCTGCGCAAAGGCGACGTCGTGCTGGTCGAGACCGGCGACGTGATCCCGGCCGACGGTGAAGTCGTCGACGGCGTCGCATCGGTCGACGAATCGGCGATCACCGGCGAATCCGCGCCGGTGATCCGCGAATCGGGCGGCGACTTCTCGTCGGTGACGGGCGGCACGCGCGTGCTGTCCGACTGGATCGTCGTCAAGGTCACAGCGAACCCCGGCGAGGCGTTCCTCGACCGGATGATCGCGATGGTCGAAGGCGCGAAGCGCAAGAAGACGCCGAACGAGGTCGCGCTGACGATCCTGCTCGTCGCGCTGACGATCGTGATGCTGCTCGCGACCGCGACGCTGCTGCCGTTCTCGATGTTCTCGGTCGAAGCGATGAAGGCCGGCCACGTGGTGACGATCACCGCGCTCGTCGCGCTGCTCGTGTGCCTGATTCCGACGACGATCGGCGGGCTGCTGTCCGCGATCGGCGTGGCCGGGATGAGCCGGATGATGCAGGCGAACGTGATCGCGACGTCGGGCCGCGCGGTCGAAGCGGCCGGCGACGTCGACGTGCTGCTGCTCGACAAGACCGGCACGATCACGCTCGGCAACCGTCAGGCGTCGACGTTCGTGCCGGCGCCGGGCGTGACCGAGGAAGCGCTGGCCGATGCCGCGCAACTGTCGTCGCTCGCCGACGAAACGCCGGAAGGGCGCAGCATCGTCGTGCTCGCGAAGGAGCGCTTCAACATTCGCCAGCGCGACATGGCGCAACTGCATGCGACGTTCCTCGGCTTTTCCGCGCAGACGCGGATGAGCGGCGTCGATCTGCCCGGCCGCGAGATCCGCAAGGGCGCGGCCGACGCGATCCGCCGCTACGTCGAAACCCACGGCAGCCGCTTCCCCGAAGAAGTGCGCCGCGCGGTCGACGACGTCGCGCGCCGCGGCAGCACGCCGCTCGTCGTGGCCGACCTGCAGGACGGCGCGGCGCGCGTGCTCGGCGTGATCGAGCTGAAGGACATCGTGAAGGGCGGCATCAAGGAGCGCTTCGCGGAGCTGCGCAAGATGGGCATCAAGACCGTGATGGTGACGGGCGACAACCGGCTGACGGCCGCGGCGATCGCGGCGGAAGCGGGCGTCGACGATTTCCTCGCGGAAGCGACGCCGGAAACCAAGCTCGCGACGATCCGCGAGCACCAGGCGGCCGGGCGTCTCGTCGCGATGACGGGCGACGGCACCAACGACGCGCCGGCGCTCGCGCAGGCCGACGTGGCGGTCGCGATGAACACCGGCACGCAGGCGGCGAAGGAAGCCGGCAACATGGTCGACCTCGACTCGAACCCGACGAAGCTGATCGAGATCGTCGAGATCGGCAAGCAGATGCTGATGACGCGCGGTTCGCTCACGACGTTCTCGATCGCGAACGACATCGCGAAGTACTTCGCGATCATCCCGGCCGCATTCGTGACGACCTACCCGCAATTGCGCGTGCTCGACATCATGCATCTGACGTCGCCGGCGTCCGCGATCCTGTCCGCGGTGATCTTCAACGCGCTGATCATCGTCGCGCTGATCCCGCTCGCGCTGAAGGGCGTGACCTATCGGCCGCTCGGCGCCGCGTCGCTGCTGCGCCGCAACCTGCTGGTCTACGGCCTCGGCGGCGTGCTGCTGCCGTTCCCGTTCATCAAGCTGATCGACATGACGCTCGCCGCGCTCGGCTGGGCCTGAGCCGGCCGTCCTTGAAGGAACCATCATGAAATCGTTGATTCGCCCGCTCGTCGTGCTGTTCGTCGTCCTGACCGCCGTGACGGGGCTCGCTTACCCGGCGGTGATGACCGTGTTCGGTCAGGCCGTGTTCCCGTCGCAGGCCAACGGCAGCCTGATCGAGCAGAACGGCAAGGTCGTCGGCTCCGCGCTGATCGGCCAGTCGTTCGACGCGCCGAAGTATTTCTGGGGCCGGCTGTCGGCCACCGCGCCGATGCCGTACAACGCGGCCGGCTCCGGCGGCTCGAACTTCGGCCCGCTGAACCCGTCGCTCGCCGACCAGGTGAAGGCGCGCATCGCCGCGCTGCGCGACGCGGGCACCGACCTGTCGAAGCCGGTGCCGGTCGACCTCGTGACGGCGTCGGCGAGCGGCCTCGATCCGGAGATCACGCCGGCCGCGGCCGCGTACCAGGTCGAGCGCGTCGCGAAGGCGCGCAACCTGGCGCCGGACGCGGTCGCGCAACTCGTCGCCGCGAACACGGCGGGCCGCCAGTTCGGCGTGCTCGGCGAGCCGCGCGTGAACGTGCTGAAGCTGAATCTCGCGCTCGACGCGGCGCAGGCCGCGCACTGAGCGTGCGGGCGTGCGGGCTCCCCGGCGCGGCTGGCTGCGCGCCGGGCCCGACTTCGTTTCGACGGCGCGCGCGCCGTCTTTGCCTTTTGCGGCGATTTGGAACCACAATGGCTGTATCTCGCGCGCCATCCGGCGCGTCGCCCTTCTGACGCATGAACCGCCCCGATCCCGACCAACTCCTCGACAAGCTGCAGCGCGATGAAGAAAAGCAGCGGCGCGGCCAGCTCAAGATCTTCTTCGGCGCGTCCGCCGGCGTCGGCAAGACCTACGCGATGCTGCAGGCCGCGCGCCAGCGCGTGCAGGAAGGCGTCGACGTCGTCGTCGGCATCGTCGAGACTCACGGCCGCAGTGAAACCGCCGCGCTGCTCGACGGCCTCGACGTGCTGCCGCCCGCCCGCATCGACTATCGCGGCCGCACGCTCGCCGAATTCGATCTCGACGGCGCGCTCGCGCGTGCGCCGCAACTGATCCTCGTCGACGAGCTCGCGCATTCGAACGTGCAGGGCGCACGGCACCTGAAGCGCTGGCAGGACGTCTACGAGCTGCTCGATGCGGGCATCGACGTGTATACGACCGTCAACGTCCAGCATCTCGAAAGCCTGAACGACGTGGTCGGTGCGATCACCGGCATTCGCGTGTGGGAGACCGTTCCCGATCGCGTGTTCGACGCGGCCGACGAAGTCACGCTCGTCGACCTGCCGGCCGAGGAATTGCTCGAGCGGATGCGCGACGGCAAGGTCTATCTCGCGCAGCAGGCCGAGCGCGCGGTGCGCAACTTCTTCCGCAAGGGCAACCTGATCGCGCTGCGCGAGCTCGCGCTGCGGCGCACGGCCGATCGCGTCGACGCGCAGATGCGCGAGTACCGCGCAGACCGTTCGATCCAGCGCATCTGGCAGGCGCGCGAGCGGCTGCTCGTGTGCGTCGGCCCGGGCGCCGAAGCGCCGACGCTCGTGCGCGCGGCGGCGCGCCTTGCCGCGAGCCTGAAGGCCGACTGGATCGCCGTGTACGTCGAGACGCCGCGCCTGCAGCGGCTGCCCGACGCGCGGCGGCAGCGCACGCTCGACGCACTGAAGCTCGCGGCCGAGCTCGGCGCGGAGACGGTCACGCTCGCCGGGCCCGACGCGGTCGCCGCGTTGATCGGCTATGCGAAGGTGCGCAACGTATCGAAGCTCGTCGCGGGCGGCTCGCCGAAGGTCGGGCTCGCGCGCCGCTTCGCACGGCCGTTCGGCGAGCAGCTGGCGGAACGCGCGGGCGACGTCGACCTGATGCTGATCCGTGCGTCCGCGAGCGACGAGACGCGCGCCGCGCCGCTCGACGCGCGGGCGCGCGACTGGCGCGACGCGTTCGCGCAGTTCGGCACGCACCGTTCGCCGCCGCGCCACTACGCGTATGCGGCCGCGATCTGCGCGGCGATCACCGTCGTCGCGAGCGTCGTGTCCGGGCGGCTCGACCTCACGAACCTCGTGATGCTGTACCTGCTCGGCGTGGTGTTCTCGGCGGTGCGGCTCGGCCGCGGCCCGGGCGTGCTGCAGTCGTTCCTGTCGGTGGCCGCGTTCGATTTCTTCTTCGTGCCGCCGCGCATGTCGTTCTCGGTCAGCGACACGCAATACCTGCTGACCTTTTTCGGGATGCTGCTGACGTCGCTCGTGATCAGCCACCTGACGTCGACGCTCACGCGTCAGGCGAGCGTCGCGCAGCGCCGCGAGCGCCGCACCGGCGCGATCTACGCGATGGCGCGCGAGCTCGGCGCGGCGCTGACGACCGAGCAGATCGTCGAGATCGGCAGCCGTCACGTGGGCGAGGTGTTCCGCGCGCGCGTCGCGTTCCTGCTGCCCGACAGCGCGGACCAGGTGCGGCAGAAGATCGAGGAGCCCGACGCGGTCGTCACGCTGACGGGCGCGGAGCTCGACAGCGACGTCGGCCAGTGGGTGTACGACCAGCAGAAGCCGGCCGGGCGCGGCACCGATACGTTGCCGGCGACGGCCGCGCTGTACCTGCCGCTGAAGGCGCCGATGCGCACGCGCGGCGTGCTCGCGGTCGCGTCGCGCGAGCCGCGCGAACTCGAGGTCCCCGAGCAGCAGCGGATGCTCGACGCATTCGCCGCGCAGATCGCGCTCGCGCTGGAGCGCGTGCACTACGTCGAGATCGCGCGCGACGCGCTCGTCAACATGGAATCCGAGCGGTTGCGCAACTCGCTGCTGTCGGCGATCTCGCACGACCTGCGCACGCCGCTCACGACGATCGTCGGTTTTTCGTCGATGCTCGCGAACGGGCGCGCGGCCGCGCAGGCCGGCGACGCCGCGGCGGCCGGGCGGCTCGCGCAGCGCGAGGGCGAACTCGTCGACGCGATTCACGACGAGGCGCTGCGCATGACGGGCATCGTCACGAACCTGCTCGACATGGCGCGGCTGCAGGCCGGCAGCCTGCAGCTCAAGCGCCAGTGGTCGCTGCTCGAGGAAACCGTCGGCGCCGCGCTCGCCGCGTGCCGGCGCGTGCTCGCGCGCCATCCCGCGCACGTCGCGCTGCCGGCCGACCTGCCGCTGCTGCAGATGGACGCGGTGCTGATGGAGCGGTTGTTCACCAACCTGTTCGAGAACGCGGCGAAGTACACGCCGCCCGATACGTCGCTCGACATCGGCGCGGAGCGCGTGACCGACGACGGCCATCCTTTCGTGTGCGTGCACGTCGACGATCACGGCCCGGGCCTGCCGGTTGGCATGGAAACGCGGATCTTCGACAAGTTCACGCGCGGCGAGAAGGAATCGGCGACGCCGGGCATCGGGCTCGGTCTCGCGATCTGCCGCGCGATCGTCGAGGCGCACGGCGGTAAAATCGGCGCGCTCAACCGCACCGCGCCCGACGGCCGCGTGACGGGCGCGCGCTTCTGGTTCACGCTGCCGGTCGACACGCCGCCGGCGGCACCCGCCGTGCCCGACGACGAATCCGACCTGCCGGACGCATCGCCCCCATCCGAGTCATTGCCCGACCATGAGTGAACCCAGCCTGACCGTCGTCCTGATCGAGGACGAAAAGCAGATCCGCCGCTTCGTGCGCGCCGCGCTCGAGGAGGAGGACATCGCGGTGTTCGAAGCCGAGACGGGCAAGCAGGGGCTGATCGACGCGGCGACGCGCAAGCCCGACCTCGTGATCGTCGATCTCGGCCTGCCCGACACCGACGGCCTCGACGTGATCCGCGAACTGCGCGGCTGGTCCGAGGTGCCGGTGATCGTGCTGTCCGCGCGCACGCAGGAAGAGGAGAAGGTGGCCGCGCTCGACGCGGGCGCCGACGACTACCTGACCAAGCCGTTCGGCGTGTCCGAACTGCGTGCGCGGATTCGCGCGCAACTGCGCCGGCGCAACCAGGGCGGCGCGAACGAGTCGCCGAAGGTGACCTTCGGCGGCGTGACCGTCGATCTCGCGCTGCGCCAGGTGTGGCGCGACGACGCGATCGTGCACCTGACGCCGCTCGAATACCGGCTGCTCGCGACGCTCGTGCGTCACGCGGGGCGCGTGCTCACGCACCGCCAGCTGCTGCGCGACGTGTGGGGGCCGTCGCACGTCGAGAGCCATCATTACCTGCGCATCTACATGGCGCATCTGCGCCAGAAGCTCGAGGCCGATCCCGCGCAGCCCGAGCACATCGTCACCGAGACGGGCGTCGGCTATCGGCTCGTCGGCGCCGTGTGACGGACGGGGCGCGGCCAAGCATGCGGCCGCGGCGTCGCGCCCCGGCAGGGTTGCGCCGGCGCGACAGCCTCGCGACCGGCGCCGGCCTTGCACACCCGCTGCGCAATCCCCGCTATCCTGACCGTTCCGCGAACCAAATCGAGGAGCGTGCAATGTCCGTCCGTCTGGTCGTCATCTGTGCGCTGGCGCTCGCTGCGCCCGGCGCGTTCGCCCAGCCGCTGCCGCCCGGGCAGCACCCGCCCGCGCAGGCGGCGCTGGCCAATCCCGCGTCGGTCAACTGCGAGAAGCTCGGCGGTCGCCACGTAATCCGCAACCTGTCGAGCGGGCAGGTCGGCATGTGCGTGTTCAAGGACGGCCGCGTGTGCGAGGAGTGGGCGCTTTACCGCGACGACCGCTGCGTCGGCGGCGGCGCGCCGAAGCGCGTGGCGAACTGACCGCGTCCTGACGATCGCGCCCCGCATCGGCGACGGCCTGCCAGGCCGCCGGCAGGTCCGTAAGCTACTTGTTATACTCGGCGCCGCCCGGGGACGACCCCGGGTCATTCGCTTCAACGGGGACGGCCCCATCCGATACGGAGTACGTCGAGATGGCGTGGGTATGGTTGTTGATCGCCGGTTTGCTGGAAGTGGCCTGGGCGGCCGGCTTGAAATCGTCGGACGGCTTCACGAAGCTCGGTCCGTCGGTGTTCACGATCGTGACGGCGCTGGCCAGCTTCGGGCTGCTCGCGGTCGCGATGCGCCAGTTGCCGCTCGGCACCGCGTACGCGGTGTGGACGGGCATCGGCGCGGTCGGCGCGTTCGTGTTCGGCATCGTGATGCTGGGCGAGGCGCTGACCGTCGCCCGCGTCGCCAGTGCGGCGCTGATCGTCGCGGGGCTGGTCGGCCTGAAATTGTCGTCGGCCGCCTGACGACGGACTCCGCGGCGCGCCCGCGCCCGCGCGCCGCCCCGCGCCGCGGAATTGCGCCGGTCGCCCGTCCAGCCTGTCTATAATGGAACGTATTCGGGCCTGAATCCCGTCGTGCTGCGCGCGGCACGCGGTGCCGGTCGCCACGCGCCGCGCGGCCGGTCTGTCCGACCCGATCCGATCAATCGGCAAAACGCACGGAAAGTGCAAGGAGAGGGCCATGATCGAAGCCATTTCGCTCGGCGCGGGACTCGCGTGGGCGAGCGGCCTGCGCCTGTACCTGACGGTGCTGATCGCCGGCGTGCTGGCACGCTTCGGCTGGCTCCATCTGCCCGACACGCTGGCCGTGCTGATGTCGCCGTGGGTCATCGGCGCCGCGGCCGTGCTCGCCGTCACCGAATTCCTGGCCGACAAGATCCCCGCGTTCGACTCGCTGTGGGATGCCGTGCATACCTTCATCCGCATTCCGGCCGGCGCCGTGCTCGCGGCCGGTGCGCTCGGCCATGCCGATCCGACCATGCTGGCGGTCGCGGGGCTCGCCGGCGGCTCGCTCGCCGGCGCCGCGCATGTGGCGAAGGCCGGCACGCGCGCGCTGATCAACCTGTCTCCCGAACCGATTTCGAACTGGATTGCGTCGTCGACCGAGGACGGTCTCGTGGTCGGCGGGCTCGTCCTCGCGTTCTTCGTTCCGCTCGCGTTCCTCGTGCTGCTTGCCGCGTTCATCACGGCGTCGGCGTGGGCGCTGCCGCGCCTGTGGCGCGGCGTGTCGGGTGGCTTTCGCGGGATGGCTAACCACATGGTGTCGCGGCTCAACTCGATCGGAGGGAAGCGCGATTGAAGGGGCCGCAACACGCGGCGCAGCCGCCGGCCGGATACTCCGGCCATGACGGGCGCACGCATGCCGGCCGCTTCGGCCTGCGCGACCTGATTCACCAGGCTGCCCGGATGACCGCGCGCGACTGGCGCGCGGGCGAATTGACGCTGCTGGTCCTCGCGCTGGTGCTCGCGGTCGCGGCGCTGACGAGCGTCGGCTTTCTCGCCGATCGGCTGCGCCAGGGCCTCGAGCGCGACGCGCGCCAGATGCTCGGCGCCGATTTCGTCGTGCGCGCCGATCGCCCCGTCGATCCGTCGTTCGACCGCCAGGCACGCGCGCTCGGCCTGCGTACCGCGACGACCGCCATTTTTCCGAGCATGATCGCGGCCGCCGCGGGCGGGCAGGCGGCCGACGCCGCGCCGTCGCGCCTCGCGGCCGTGAAGGCCGTGTCGCCCGGCTATCCGCTGCGCGGCGCGGTCGAGATCCTGCCGGCCGGTGCGACCACTGCGCAGAAGGCGTCCGCGATCCCCGCGCCGGGCACCGTATGGGCCGACCCGTCGCTGCTCGACGCGCTGCACCTGAAGGCGGGCGATACGGTGCGCGTCGGGCTGCGCACGTTCACGGTCGCCGCGGCGATCACCCGCGAACTCGATCGCGGCTTTTCGTTCGTCAATTTTTCGCCGCGGCTGATGATGCGCGCGGACGAGCTCGCCGCGACGGGGCTCACGGGCTACGGCAGCCGCGTCACGTACCGGCTGCTGGTCGCCGGCGACGCAGCGGCCGTCGCACGCTTCGAAACCTATGCGCACGCGCGCGTCGACGGCGGGAAACTGCGCGGCGTCGGGCTCGAGTCGTTGCAGGAGGGGCAGCCGCAGGTGCGGCAGACGCTGGATCGCGCGCGCCACTTCCTGACGCTCGTCGCGTTGCTGACCGCGCTGCTCGCGGCGGTCGCGATCGCGATGGCCGCGCAGCGCTACATGCGGCGTCATCTCGACGGCTGCGCGACGATGCGCTGCCTAGGCGTGAGCCGCCGCACGCTCGGCGCGTTGTTCGCGCTCGAATTCGCGGGCGTCGGCATCGTGTCGGGCGCCGCGGGCGCAGTGCTCGGCTACGGTGGCCACTGGGCGCTGCTGGCCGCGCTCGGCAGCCTGATCGACGTCGTGCTGCCGCCGCCCACGTTGTGGCCGGCGCTGATCGGCATGGGCGCCGCGCTCGTGCTGCTGCTCGGTTTCGCGCTGCCGCCGCTCGTGCCGCTCACGCGCGTGCCGCCGGTGCGTGTGCTGCGGCGCGAGTGGGGCGACGCGTCGCGCACCGCGTGGGCCGCGTATGCGGTCGGCGTCGTGCTGTTCGCGGGGCTGCTGATCGTGGCCGCCGGGAACCTGAAGCTCGGCCTGATCGTCGCGGGCGGTTTTGCCGGCGCGCTGGTCGGGTTCGCGCTGATTGCCCGGCTCGTGCTGTTCGCCGCCGCGCGCGCGGTGCGCAATGCGCGCGTGGCCGCGGGCGTCGGCTGGCGTTACGCGCTGGCGTCGCTGCACCGGCGCGGCACGGCCAGCGCGCTGCAGATCACCGCGCTCGCGCTCGGCCTGATGTGCCTGCTGCTGATCGCGATCACGCGCAACGACCTCGTGGCGGGCTGGCGGCAGTCGACGCCGCCCGATGCGCCGAACCAGTTCCTGATCGACATCCAGCCCGACCAGCGCGCCGACGTCGCCGCCTATCTGGCCGCACACGGCGTGCGCGACGCGGTGCCCGCGCCGATGGTGCGCGGCCGCCTCGTCGCGATCAACGGCAAGCCGGTGAATCCGGACGCGTACCCGTCGGAAGAGGCGCGCCGGCTCGTCGATCGCGAATTCAACCTGTCGTATACGACCGACCTGCCGTCCGACAACCGGATCGTCGAAGGCGACTGGTTCGGCGCCGCGGCCACGCCGCAGATCTCGATCGAAGCCGGCCTCGCGAAGACGCTGAACGTGAAACCGGGCGACACGCTGCGCTTCGACGTGACGGGGCTGACGGTCGACGCGCCGATCACGAGCGTGCGCAAGCTCGACTGGGGCTCGTTCCGCGTCAACTTCTTCGTGCTGATGCCGCCGCCGGTGCTGAAGGATTTCCCGGCCGTCTACCTGACGAGCTTCCATCTGCCCGCATCGAACGCCGCGCTGCTCGATCCGCTGATCGCGCGCTACCCGAACCTGACCGCGATCGACGTCGCGCCGATCCTCGCGCAGTTGCAGCGGATGATGCTGCAGGTGGTCGGCGCCGTGCAGTTCCTGTTCGCGTTCACGCTCGCGGCCGGCGTGCTCGTGCTGTACACGGCGCTTGCCGGCTCGCGCGACGAGCGCGTGCGCGAGGCCGCGCTGCTGCGCGCGCTCGGTGCGTCGCGCGCGCAGGTCAACGCGGTGCAGCGCGCGGAATTCGTCGTGGTCGGCGCGCTGGCCGGCGTGCTCGCGTCGGCGGGCGCGATCGCGGTCGGCTGGGTGCTCGCGTCGCGCGTGTTCGACTTCCAGCTCGCCGTCGATCCATGGCTCGTGCCGGCCGGCATCGCGGCCGGCGTCGTCTGCGCCGGTGCGGCCGGCTGGCTCAGCCTGCATAATGTGTTGCGGCGCCCCGCGCTGCAGTCGCTGCGCGACGCGTGAGCGTCGCCCGCGGCCCCGAAGATCCCGTTTTCCGACTATCCGTAATGACCGATGTGAATGACGATGCGCCGTCGCAGCCGACGGCGTTCGAGCTCGTGGGCGGCGAAGCCCGCGTGCGCGAAATGGTGGACCGCTTCTACGACCTGATGGACCTCGAGCCCGAGTTCGCGCAGATTCGCGCGCTGCATCCGCCGTCGCTCGACGGTTCGCGCGACAAGCTGTTCTGGTTCCTGTGCGGCTGGCTCGGCGGCCCCGACCACTACATCAGCCGGTTCGGCCATCCGCGGCTGCGCGCGCGGCATTTGCCGTTCCCGATCGCGTCGGTCGAGCGCGACCAGTGGCTGCGCTGCATGGCGTGGGCGATGGAGGATGTCGGGCTGCCGGAGCCGCTGCGCGAGCGGCTCATGCATTCGTTCTACGACACGGCCGACTGGATGCGCAACCGGCCCGGTTGATCGACCGGTACGCCGCTGCCCGCGCGCGGGACGATCTGCGTCTGGGCGCACGTGCGGGCCGGCGCGACACTGGCCGTTTCCTCCATCGACACGAGGCTCATCCCGATGACGACACAGGCGCTGTTTCGCGAAGACGCGTACCTGATGCAATGCGACGCGATCGTCGAGGCCGTCGGCGACGACGGCATCCGGCTCGACCGCACCGTGTTCTATCCGCTCGGCGGCGGCCAGGCCGGCGACACCGGCACGCTGACGCTGCCCGACGGCAGCACGATCGCGATTGCCGATACGCGCAAGGCGAAGTTCGACGGCGCGACGCCCGACGACGCCGTGCACGTGCCCGCGCCGGGCCAGGACGCGCGCGTCGCGACGCTGGCCCCCGGCACGCGCGTGGTCGCGGCGATCGACTGGCAGCGCCGCCACCGGCATATGCGCCTGCATACGGCCGCGCACCTGATGTGCGCGGTGCTGCCGTACGCGGTCGACGGCTGCAGCGTGACGGCCGACTACGTGCGGCTCGATTTCGCGACGTCCGACGCGATCGATCGCGACGACGTCGAGCGGCGCCTCGCGGGTTTCGTCGCCGGCGCGCATCCGGTCACGACCGAATGGATCACCGACGACGAGATGGCCGAGCGGCCCGAACTCGTCCGCACGATGAGCGTGAAGCCGCCGATGGGCCTCGGCCGCGTGCGGCTGCTGCGCATCGAGAACGTCGACCTGCAGCCGTGCGGCGGCACGCACGTGCGCAACACGTCCGAAATCGGCGGGCTGCGGGTCGCGAAACTGGAAAAGAAGAGTGCGCGCACACGGCGCCTCGTACTGGAGTTTGCATGACGATCGATACCGGGAAAGCGGGCGCGGCGGCGCTCGATCCGCAGGCACGGGACATTCTCGATTTCTGGTTCGGCGAGCCGGGCTCGGCCGAGTTCGGGCAGAACCGCAAGGTCTGGTTCAACGGCGGCGCGGCGTTCGACGACGTGCTGCGCACGCGTTACGGCGCGCTGCTCGATGCTGCATGCGACGGCGCGTGCGATCACTGGGCCGCTTCGCCGTCGGGCGCGCTGGCGTTGATCGTCGTGCTCGACCAGTTCTCGCGCAACATCCATCGCGGCACGCCGCGCGCGTTTGCCGCCGATCCGAAGGCGCTCGGGCTGGCCCGCCGCGTCGTCGCGGCCGGCTGGGACGCGCGGTTGCCGAGCGGGCATCACCGCGCGTTCGCGTATCTGCCGTTCGAGCACGACGAGTCGGTCGAGAGCCAGCGCGAGGCCGTGCGCCTGTGCGCGGGCATCCGCGACGAGGCCGGGTGCGAGCGCTATCACCGCTACGCGTTGCTGCATGCGGCGGTCGTCGAGCGCTTTGGCCGCTTTCCGCACCGGAACGCGATTCTCGGTCGCGCGTCGACCGACGAGGAAGCGGCGTTTCTGCGGGAGCCGGGCTCGTCGTTCTGACGATCCGTTCGTTGGCGAGACGAAGGAGCGGGGCGGCGAACCCCACGACGCTTGCGGGTTGCCGGTATTGCAGCGCAGGCTGCGCAGCGCTCGAATGGACGATCGCGGCCCGTGCCGAAGAAGAAAGCGAAGGCGGGCAGGGCAGCGCATCGCGCCGCCCTGTGTTACTGCGGGTGCTGTTCGGGCGTGCGCACGTAGACGCGCAGCAGCTCCTCGTTGTCGCCCGGGCGGGCGCCGGTCCAGAACAGCTTCCATTCGTCGCCGGGCGCCGGATCGACGGCCCGCACGCCCTGCACGATCATCCACGTGCAGCGCGTCGTCTTCGCGTCGTCGATCGGCGTGTGCTGGATGCCGGAGAAGTAATACAGCATCGGCGCTTCCGATTCGCCGAGCCCGTGCAGGCTCGCCATGCAGTCGCCGTCGTTCCATTCGAGCGCGAGATGCGCGTTCAGGTCGTCGAACACCGACCGGTAGCTCTTCGCGACGTCGAGCCACGGCAGCAGCAGCGTATAGATGAGCCCCCACGCGACCAGCGTGCCGGCGCCCCACGACAGCGCGCCGCGCCACAGGCCCGTCGTGCGTAGCTTCGGCAGCAGCGTCAGCCAGCCGACCGTCAGCGCGAGCGCGCCGGTCACGAGCGCGGGCTGGATCGGCATCGTCCAGTCGAGCGGCAGCCAGCGGCCGAGCAGTGCGAGATCGGCGCGCGACGCGGCCGGATCGGCCATCACCGCCCAGATCGCCCACGCGAGCACGACCACCATGCCGAACAGGATGCGGCTCAGGTAATCCCACGCGAGATGCAGCCGGCGCGGCAGGCGGTCGATCGCCTGCGCGGCGACCAGCGCGAGCGGTGCGAAGAACGGCAGGATGTAGAGCTGGCGCGACGTCGCGGACACCTGCAGTACCACCAGTCCGATGCCGGCGAACAGCACGGGCAGCGCGATGCGCGGCGTACGCCAGTCGCGCCATGCGCCGCGGGCGAGCGCGACGATCGCGAGCGGCGCGACCGGGAAGCCGACGAGCAGGAACGCGCGCAGGATGAAGAACGGCTTGTCGTTTTCGGCGCCCAGTTCGGGAACGGAGAAGCCGAAGAAGCGGCCGACGTTGTTGTCCCAGAACCACGTCATGAACAGCGTTTCCGAGCGCAGGAACAGCGCGGTCGGCCAGATCAGCGCGAACGGCGCGAACACGAGCGCGGCGACGCCGAGCGCGCGTGCGAACGAGCGGGTGCGGCAGGCCGGGTAGAGCACCAGCGTGCAGACGAGCGTGGCCGCGAACACGAGCGGCACGAACAGCCCCTTCGCCATCAGCGCGATGCCGACGCCCGCGCCGAAGATCGGCGCGGCCCAGCGGCCGGCCGGGTGCGCCGGCAGCCCGTGACGCATCGGCTGCGCACGCGCGACGTGCTGCATCACGAGTTCCAGCAGCCCGCAGAACGCGATGGCGGTGCCGGCAAACAGCGCGACGTCCGTCATCATGTCGTGCACGTGCTTGATCACGACGAGCGTGCCCGCGCTCAGCACGACCGGGCCGAGCACGCGCAGGTCGAACCAACTGTCCGCGCGGCTGGCCACGCGGGCGGCGCGCGCGATGAAGCCGAACGCGAGTGCGGCGAACAGGGCGCTCGCGAGGCGCGCCGCGTCGTGCAGCGGCATCGCGCGCTGCAGCAGCCACGCGAGGCTGGTCGCGACCCACGCGTAAAGCGGCGGCTTTTCCATGAACGGCAGGCCGGCATTGGTCGGCACGACGAAATCGCCGGTCTCGAGCATGTGCTGGATGATGCCGAACGTATAGGTTTCGTCCTGTTTCCACGGATCGTGCCCGAGCACGCCGGGCAGCGTGTACGCGCACACCAGCGCGGCGACGAACAGCCATGCGCGCCAGCCGAGCAGCAGCGAGCGGTCTCGCAGGGGGCTGATGGCGGCGGTCGAGGCCGCGACGGGCGTGCCGGCGACGTCCAGCGTCGCGATGACGTCGGTATCGGCGGTCGAGTGGGTGTGCGCGGCCGGGGCGGGCACGGACGTGTGTCGCCGGCTGGGCGCTGCGGTTCCAGGCATGGAAAAGATCTCGGGTCGAGTCGAGCCGGTCCGGCGACATGGGCTGGACCGATAAGGGGCTACATCCGGGGTAACGGACAGCGTGTTTGAGACACCTGTCTGAATGGCCGCTAGTAGAGCACGGAATTGTTACGGATGTTTACTGGAAGTGTCACGGAATTGTGGAGATTTGTGGCGCCGTGACCACGGGGCGATTTCGACCGCCGTATTGTTGCGCCGCGCGTCAGCTTAGCGGCCGCCGCCGACGTCGAGCAGGGCGCCCGTCGTGTAGGACGCCGCATCGCCGAGCAGCCAGACGATCGCCTCGGCGATCTCCTGCGCTTCGCCCGCGCGGCCGAGCGGCGTTTGCGCGCCGAGACGCGCCGCACGGCCCGGCTGGCCGCCGCTTGCATGAATGTCGGTCTCGATCAGGCCCGGGCGCACCGCGTTGACGCGCACGCCGTGCGGGCCGAGCTCCCTGGCGAGGCCGATCGTCAGCGAATCGACCGCGCCTTTCGAGCCCGCGTAGTCGACGTACTCGTTCGGCGAGCCGAGCCGAGACGCGATCGACGACACGTTGACGATCGCGCCGCCGCGCCCGCCGCGGTCGGTGGACAGCCGGCGCGCCGCTTCGCGCGCACACAGGTAGGCGCCGAGCACGTTGGTATCGAACATCCGTCGCAGCCGGTCGACCGGCATGTCGGCGAGCGGCATCGACGGCGCGACGATGCCGGCATTGTTGACGAGCGCGTCGAGGCGCCCGAACTCGGCCGCAACGGTGTCGAACATCGCGACGACGTTCGCCTCGTTCGCGACGTCGCCCGCGACGATGCACGCGCGGCCGCCCGCGTCGCGCACGGCCTGCGCGGTCAGTTCGGCCGCGGCCGCGTCGCGCGCGTAGTTGATGCCGACGTCCCAGCCGCGTTCGGCCGCGAGCACGGCGGTCGCGCGGCCGATGCCGCGGCTCGCGCCGGTGATGAGGACAGCCTTGCGGTCGGACGGTGCGGTCATCGCGTGCGGTTTCCGGTGACGGTTACTTCGCGGCGTCGGGCGCCCACTTGTCGCGGGTGGGCGGCTGGTAGCGGCGCAGCCGCTCGATCAGCGCGACGGGTTCCGACTCGACGCACAGTGCGTCGAAATAGGCCGGCCGCATGAAGCCTTCGTCGACCGTATGGCGCAGCAGCGCGATCAGCGGATCGTAGAACGAATCGATGTTGTAGAGCGCGACGGGCTTGCGGTGATAGCCGAGCTGCGCCCACGTATAGACCTCGAAGAGCTCTTCGAGCGTGCCGGCACCGCCGGGCATCGCGACGAACGCGTCGGAGAGGTCGGCCATCATTTTCTTGCGATGGTGCATGTCGGGCACGACGTGCAGTTCCGACAGCCCCGTATGGCCGACTTCCTTGTCGACGAGCAACTCGGGAATCACGCCGACCGCCCGGCCGCCGGCCGCCATCACTTCGTCGGCGATCACGCCCATCAGGCCGACGCGGCCGCCGCCGTACACGAGCGTGAGGCCTGCCTCGACGAGCGCACGGCCGAACGCGCGCGCGGCATCGGCATAGACGGGTCGCACGCCGGACGACGAGCCGCAGTAAACGCAGACTGCCTTCATTGCTTCGCGTCCTTGGCGGGGGCCTGGCCGGTGGCGACGGGGCCGCCCGCCGGGCGCGGCGACCCGTCGCGCGGCGGCAGGTAATCGGTGAACTGGCGCTTGGGCAGCTTGCCGGACACGAGATCGTCGAACAGCTGGCGCGAACGGCCGCGCAGGTACGGGGCCATGATCGAGATCACGTGCATGCTCACCTGGTGCAGCTCTTCGCGGATCGCGTCCTGGTCGTTGTATTTGCGCGGATGCATCACGTATTGGTACGACAACCAGTACGTCGAGATCACCGCCATGTTGGTCGCGATGACCTCGATCTCGGCGGGCGTCGCGACCATCTCGGCATCGGAGACGAGCAGCTCGCACATGTCGTGCGCGAAGCGCACCTTGTGGCTGATGATCTGCTTGAAGTGCGTCTCGAGCGTGCGGTTGCGGGCGAGCAGGTCGTTGAGGTCGCGATACAGGAACCGGTAGGTCCACATGAAATCGGCCATGTACTGCAAGTACGACCAGGTTTCGTCGATCGTCGGACGGTGATCTTCGGGGAAGCGCAGCCGCCGTTCGATCTGCTGCTCGAACTGCGCGAAGATGCTGTTGATGATGTCGTCCTTGTTGCGGAAATGGTAGTACAGGTTGCCTGGACTGATTTCCATTTCCTCGGCGATCGTCGTGGTGGTGACGTTCGGCTCGCCGATCTCGTTGAAGAGTTTCAACGACAACTCGAGAATCCGTTCGCGGGTGCGGCGGGGAGGTTTCGCTTCCATGTCGTCCGGCCCTGTGTGTGCCGGACTGGCGGGCGCTGCAATCGATGCTGCGTGATTCGTCCGGCGCGGGTTGCTGTTCTATGTCTAGCGGCCGATTATAAACCGGGGTTTCGCCACGTCGGGGCATTTCGTGATCGCGGCGCCGCGCCGCGCATGGTGCGGCGCCGCATGCGGGCGTGGCGAAAGGCGCCCGGCGGTGGCCTAGAAACCGAGCCAGCGTGCGACCACCGGCCCGAGCACGAAGCCCCACGTCGTCACGCACGCGAACAGCGCGACCGTGACGGCCGCGCTGCCGAGGTCCTTCGCGCGCTTCGACAGTTCGTGGCGCTCGAGCGAGATGCGGTCGATCGCGGCTTCGACGCTCGAGTTCAGCAGCTCGACGATCAGCACCAGCAGCACCGAGCCGATCAGCAGCGCGCGCGATGCGGCCGGCACCGGCGCGAATGCGCCGATCGGCAGCATCAGCGCGGCGAGCGTGAGTTCCTGGCGAAACGCGCTTTCCTCGCGGATCGCGACGCGAAAGCCGTTCAGCGAATGCTTGAGCGCGAACCAGGCACGCGTGATGCCGCGATGGCGCTTGTACGGGTTCGGCGGCAGCGGCGCGAGCCGGTCGTCGGGGCCGAGCGGCTCGTGCGGGTGCACGTCCGCGTCGGCATGCGGCTCTTCCTCGTCGAACGGGCGGTGCCGTGACGGCGTCGCGGCGGGGGGCGGGATCTTGTCGTTCAGGTCTCGTTTCAAACGGCTGCACCTTCGGCTGGCGAGTACGCGGTCTTCGGCAGCGGCTTCAGATGCGACGCGAACTGCTCGGATGCGGCGCGCCACGAGAAGCGTTCCGCCCACGCGCGCGCAGTCGTGCGTTCGATCTTCAGCGCCTCGAGGCAGGCTTCCTGCAGGTCCTCGTGCATCGCGCCGGCATCGCCTCCGCTGAGCACGTCGATCGGGCCCGTCACGGGATACGCGGCCACCGGCGTGCCGCAGGCGAGCGCTTCGAGCAGCACGAGGCCGAACGTGTCGGTGCGACTCGGGAATACGAACACGTCGGCCGCAGCATACACCTTCGCGAGCTCGGTCTGTGACAGCACGCCGAGATAGTTCGCCTCCGGATAGCGCGACTTCAGTTCCGCGAGCGCGGGGCCTTCGCCCGCGACCCACTTCGAGCCGGGCAGGTCGAGGCGCAGGAACGCCTCGACGTTCTTCTCGATCGCGACGCGGCCCACGTACAGGAAGATCGGCCGCGCGGTGTTGAGCACCTTCGACTCCATCGGCCGGAAGGTGTCGAGGTCGACGCCGCGGGTCCACAGCACGACGTTCGTGAAGCCGAATTTCTCGAGGTCCTGCTTGACGACCGGCGTCGGCGCCATCACCGCGCGCGACGGGCCGTGGAACCAGTGCAGGAACTTGTAGGTCGCCGCCAGCGGAATGCCGAAGCGCGCCTGCACGTATTCCGGGAAGCGCGTGTGGTACGCGGTCGTGTACGGCAGCTTGCGGGCGCGCGCATAGCGCCGCGCGGCGAGGCCGAGCGGGCCTTCGGTCGCGATGTGCAGCGCGTCGGGTGCGAACGCATCGATCCGCGCGCGCAGCTTGCGATACGGCAGGATCGACAGGCGGATCTCGGGGTAGGTCGGGCAGGGCACCGTGCGGAATTCCAGCGGCGTCAGCAGTTCGACGCGGTGGCCGAGCGCCGTGAGTTCGCGCGACGTGCTCTTCAGCGTGCGTACGACGCCGTTGACCTGCGGTTCCCACGCGTCGGTGACGATCATGATCTTCATCGCGGCATGTCCTGTAAGTAGGGTTGTGTCAGGCAGCGGCCTTGGCCTTGCGCGACGCGGTCTCGGACGGTGCGGTGCGCATCACCGTCCAGTAGACGATCTTCAGTTCGCCTTCCATCGTTTCGACGAGCGCGGACAGGCTTTCGACCCAGTCGCCGTCGTTGCAGTACAGCACCCCGTCGATGTCGCGGATCTCGGCCTTGTGGATGTGGCCGCACACGACGCCGTCGCAGCCGCGGCGGCGCGCCTCGTCGGTCATCACGGTCTCGAACTGCGAGATGAAGTTGACCGCGTTCTTGACCTGGTGCTTCAGGTACTGCGACAGCGACCAGTACTGGAAGCCGAGCCGGCTGCGGATCCGGTTGAACCAGCGGTTCAGCACGAGGATCAGCGTGTAGAGCGTGTCGCCGAGGTACGCGAGCCATTTCGCATGCTGGATCACGCCGTCGAACAGGTCGCCGTGCACGATCCACAAACGTTTGCCCGCGAGCGTCGTGTGGAATGCCTCGCCGCGCACCTGGATGTCGCCGAACGCGAGATCGCAGAACTGCCGCGCGCCTTCGTCGTGGTTGCCGGGGATGTAGACGACCTGCGTGCCCTTGCGCGCCTTGCGCAGGATCTTCTGCACGACGTCGTTGTGCGCCTGCGGCCAGTACCAGCCTTTCTTCAGTTGCCAGCCGTCGATGATGTCGCCGACGAGGTACAGGTATTCCGAGTCGTTGTGACGCAGGAAATCCAGCAGGTAGGGCGCCTGACAGCCGCTCGAGCCGAGGTGGATGTCGGACAGCCAGATGGTGCGGTAGCGATGGGCGGACGGCTCGGGGTCGTCGTGCTGCGTGGTGGGCGCGACGGGCGGCTTGTGCGACACCACGCCGTCGGTTGCGCCCGAGCCGGACAGGAACGCAGTGGCGGCGCGGGCGCCGATGGGATGACGAAACAATGAAGTCGCGGACGTTTTCTGGCCCATGCATGACTCGCGCCGGTTGACATTACCGGCATTCCGCCATGCGGGCGTGACTGTACCGTGACAGTCACGAGACGTTCTTATTACGACCGTCGAAGGGTGTTTAGCAGTAAATGAGCGGGCGTTGCGTAAGCTGCCGCACTGAACGGTCGGCGTGTGTCCGGCAGGGCCGTCCTCGATGGAGACGGGTGGGGCGAGCGGCTTTCATCTGGTGAATGCGGCGCGTCAGCGCGGTATCGCGACGACGCGCGTACGCGCGAGCCGGTCGTGCGGGAACTGGCGGCCGGCGTGCAACCGGGCGGCGCCGGCCCACACGACGATCCATGCGGCGGCGAGCGCGAGCGTGACGGGCACCGACAGGCCGAGGAGCGGGTGCAGCGCGAGCGGCGGCAGGAACCACAGCCAGCCGAGCGCGTAGCGGACGAGCGCGTGGCCGGCGCTCAGCGGCCGGCCGCTCGACGACTCGAGCCGCAGCCGCCAGGTTTTCATCGGCAGCGTCTGGCCGCCGTGCGTCCAGAACCACACGAAATACGCGCCGACGACGAGCGCGATCCACGCGGCAAGCAGGTTGTGATGAACGAGGCCGTTGCGTTGCTGCGTCGCGAGGCTGAACGCGAGCCCGGCGAAGAACACGACGCCGAACAGCAGCACGCCTTCGTAGAGCAGCGCGGCGAGGCGCCGCCGCACGGACGGCGCGGCAGCCGGGGTCTCGGGAGCGCGGGCGGTCGCCACGGCGCTCAGGAGCCCTTGAACAGCGAAGGCGCGTCGGCGGGCGACACCGGCAGGGCCGCGGCCGGTGCCGATGCGGTGCCGGACGTGGACGACGCGGGCACCGGCTGCACGACGACGCCGGCCGACGCGGGCGCCGGGGCGGCGGCCGCGCCGCTCGCCGGGTGTTCGTGCGAGTTGACGAGGCGGCGGACGTCACGGTCGGCGACGGTCGGCGGCGCGCTGACGACGCTCGGCCTGCGGCGGCGCTCGGCGGCGGCAAGCCGTTCCTTCTGCTCCTCGGGGAGTTGCTGGTAGGCCTTCCACGCGCGCTCGCGCGCCTGTGCGGACAGCTCCTTCGCGCTCTGGTAGTTCTCGCGCGCGACGCGGCGCTGCTCGGGCGTCATCTTCGCCCATTCGGTCATCCGGTCCTGCAGGCGTTTCTGGTCATCCGGCGACAACTTCGCGAAACGCGATGCGATCTTCAGCCATTTACGCTTGCGGGCGTCGCTGAAGCCGTCCCACTGGTCGGCGAACGGCGCGAGGGCCGCATGCTGCGCCGGCGTGAGGCGTGCCCACGACAGCGGGCCGGCGGCGGCCGGCAGCGGCAGCGGAAGGGGCAGCGGCGGGAGTTCGGTGGTCAGCCCGGTCGCGGTCGACGCGGGCGCGGCGGGGCTGGTGGTCGCGACGGGCGCCGTCGCGGGGGCCGGGTGGAATCGGGGATAGGTGGCGACGTAGGAAACGGCGATCGCGATCACGCATCCGAAAAATACGGCCAGGCCGCGCTTCTGACTCACCCGTGCGATCCCCTCGTTATTGTCTGTTAGTGAGCGCGCGAAAGATACGCGTTGAACCCGTGATCGAGATACGCATTGAGCGGCAGGTCGTCGCTGAGCATCGCCGCGTCGATGTCGGCGAGTTCGGCGGTGCGCTGCATGTCTTCCCAGTACGCGATGCCGACGAGCCCCGCGAGCAGCAACGCGAGCGGCCACGCACGCAGCAGGCGGCGGGCAAACGACGCGTACGGGCGGCCGGCGGGCGGGCGGTTCGCGGGCGTCGGGCCGTAGGCGCCGGCCGCGCCGGCGAAGGCCGGCACGAACACCGGCGCGCTCGCGGCTTCGGGCTTCTTGCGCGCGAGCGCGGCCCGGCGGGCGACGGCCAGCCGGTCGGTGGTCGCGGCCGGCAGCGCGGCCGCGCGCTCGTCCAGCGCGCGGCGCACCTTCAGCGCGAATTCGTGTTCTCGGTTTGCGGAGCTCATAGCGTGATTCCTTTGGCCTTGAGCGCTTGCGCCAGGGTATGAGTGGCTCGCGAGCAGTGCGTCTTGACGCTGCCCTCGGAGCACCCCATTGCGGCGGCAGTCTCGGCGACATCCATATCTTCCCAATAACGCATCAGGAACGCTTCCCGTTGACGCGTCGGAAGCTTCTGGATTTCTTCGTCGATCAGGGCCAGAACCTGCTCTCTTTCGAGGCGGTGCTCGCTGCTCTCGACGCCCGCGTTGTCGTCCGCGGATTCGAGCGTTTCAAGCGGGTCGAAGTCGTCGTCGTCGGTGTTGTTCAGCGACGAGAAGAGCGTCACCCACGTGTTGCGGACCTTCTGCCGGCGGAACCAGTCGTGGATCGCGTTCTGCAGGATCCGCTGAAAAAGCAGCGGCAGCTCGGCGGACGGCCGGTCGCCGTACTTTTCCGCGAGCTTGATCATCGCGTCCTGCACGATGTCGAGCGATGCATCGTCGTCACGTACGGCGTACGCAGCCTGCTTGAACGCGCGCCTTTCGACGCCCGCCAGAAAGTCGGCGAGTTCCTTGTCTGATGCCATTCCGTGAAGGTATGCGCTGCGGCCCGCTGCGTGGTGAAAAAGGTCGAAAAATTTCGTAAAACCCGCGGATGCTATCAAATTTTCATGCGCCTTGGCACCGGGTCGGCCGCCGCACGTTGCGCGCGAACCGCGGCGGCCGGGCGCCGGGCGGCGCGCATGATGCGCTGCGGGATATTTTGCTTGACGGCCCAGCTGCGACCCGCTATTGTCGGCGATTCGCAACATGAAGTGATGGTCTCATTTGAGGCTGGCCCAAGAAGCCCGCCCTTCAAACTGGACGCGCCGCTTGAACCCGAGCCACAAGCCCGGCAGAGAGCACCCGATCAATTTTTTGCCGAAAATTCGAAAGGTCAAAATGAACATGCCCAGCGCGGAATTCTCCACGTCGGAACCCCTTTCCCCTCCCGATAGCGACTCCATCGGCGGTACCGTGCTCATGAAGGCACTGGCCGACGAAAACGTCGAATTCATCTGGGGCTACCCCGGCGGCTCGGTTCTCTACATCTACGACGAGCTGTACAAGCAGGACAAGATTCAGCACGTGCTGGTGCGCCATGAACAGGCGGCCGTGCACGCAGCCGATGCGTATGCGCGCTCCACCGGCAATGTCGGCGTCTGTCTCGTGACGTCCGGCCCCGGTGTCACCAACGCGGTGACCGGCATCGCAACGGCGTACATGGATTCGATCCCGATGGTCGTGATCAGCGGCCAGGTGCCGACTGCCGCGATCGGTCAGGATGCGTTCCAGGAATGCGACACCGTCGGCATCACGCGTCCGTGCGTGAAGCACAACTTCCTCGTGAAGGACGTGCGCGACCTCGCGGAAACCGTCAAGAAGGCGTTCTATATCGCCCGCACCGGCCGTCCTGGCCCGGTGCTGATCGACATCCCGAAGGACATCTCGAAGACGCCGTGCCAGTACGAGCCGGTGAAGAGCGTGTCGCTGCGTTCGTACAATCCGGTCACGAAGGGCCATTCGGGCCAGATCCGCAAGGCCGTGTCGCTGCTGCTGACGGCCAAGCGCCCATACATCTACACGGGTGGCGGCATCATCCTCGCCGACGCGTCGCGCGAGCTGAACCAGTTCGCGGACCTGCTCGGCTACCCGGTCACGAACACGCTGATGGGCCTCGGCGGCTATCGCGCGTCGGACAAGAAATTCCTCGGCATGCTCGGCATGCACGGCACCTACGAAGCGAACATGGCGATGCAGCACTGCGACGTGCTGATCGCGATCGGCGCCCGCTTCGACGACCGCGTGATTGGCGACCCGGCGCACTTCGCGTCGCGCCCGCGCAAGATCATTCACATCGACATCGACCCGTCGTCGATCTCGAAGCGCGTGAAGGTCGACATCCCGATCGTCGGCGACGTGAAGGAAGTGCTGAAGGAGCTGATCGAGCAACTGCAGACGGCCGAGCATGGCCCCGACACCGAGGCGCTCGCGCAATGGTGGAAGGACATCGAGGGCTGGCGCGCGAAAGACTGCCTGAAATACGACCGCGAAAGCGAGATCATCAAGCCGCAGTACGTGGTCGAGAAGGCGTGGGAGTTGACGGACGGCAACGCGTTCGTGTGCTCGGACGTCGGCCAGCACCAGATGTGGGCTGCGCAGTTCTACCGTTTCAACAAGCCGCGTCGCTGGATCAACTCCGGCGGCCTCGGCACGATGGGCTTCGGCCTGCCGGCGGCGATGGGCGTCAAGATGGCCCATCCGGACGAGGACGTGCTGTGCATCACGGGCGAAGGCTCGATCCAGATGTGCATCCAGGAACTGTCGACCTGCCTGCAGTACGACACGCCCGTGAAGATCATTTCGCTGAACAACCGCTACCTCGGCATGGTCCGCCAGTGGCAGCAGATCGAATACAGCAAGCGCTATTCGCATTCGTACATGGATGCGCTGCCCGATTTCGTGAAGCTTGCCGAAGCGTACGGCCACGTCGGCATGCGGATCGAAAAGACTTCGGATGTGGAGCCGGCGCTGAAGGAAGCGCTGCGCCTGAAGGACCGCACCGTGTTTCTCGACTTCCAGACCGATCCGACCGAAAACGTCTGGCCGATGGTACAGGCCGGCAAGGGCATCACCGAGATGCTGCTCGGATCGGAAGATCTGTAACGGCGCGACGCGCGCCCGGCCCGATGCGGCCGCCTTCACGAAGGGCGGTGCGGCACGCGGCGGCGCGCGGCGCGGGTGAATCGACACGGACACATTCTGGAAGAAGCGAACATGAGACACATCATTTCCGTCCTGCTGGAGAACGAACCGGGTGCGCTGTCGCGCGTGGTCGGCCTGTTTTCCGCACGCGGCTACAACATCGAAACCTTGACGGTGGCGCCGACCGAAGACCAATCGCTGTCGCGGCTCACCATCGTTTCCATTGGCTCCGACGACGTGATCGAACAGATCACGAAGCATCTGAACCGCCTGATCGAGGTGGTGAAAGTGGTGGACCTGACCGACGGTGCACACATCGAACGCGAGCTGATGCTGATCAAGGTACGTGCAGTGGGCAAGGAGCGCGAAGAAATGAAGCGGATGTCGGACATTTTCCGCGGCCGCATCATCGACGTGACCGAAAAGACCTACACGATCGAATTGACGGGCGCGAGCGACAAGCTCGACGCATTCATCCAGGGGCTGGACGCCAGCGCGATCCTCGAGACCGTGCGCACCGGCAGCT
Source organism: Burkholderia sola (assembly GCF_905400185.1). Lineage (NCBI taxonomy): Bacteria > Pseudomonadati > Pseudomonadota > Betaproteobacteria > Burkholderiales > Burkholderiaceae > Burkholderia > Burkholderia sola. The sequence goes on along the minus strand of NZ_FR989675.1, from coordinate 2,549,610 downwards.
CCGGCATCGGACGCGGCGAGCGCATCCTGAAGGTGTGATGCCGACATAGCCAGAAATGGCACGCCGGGTGCGCCGTCATGTCCCGGCCCGCAGTACTCCATCCGAACGAATCATTGAATTTTTTGAATTAGCGAAGGAACCATCATGAACGTTTTCTACGACAAAGACGCCGACCTCTCCCTCATCAAGGGCAAGCAAGTCACGATCATCGGCTACGGCTCGCAAGGCCATGCGCACGCGCTGAACCTGAAGGAAAGCGGCGTGAACGTGACGGTCGGCCTGCGCAAGGACGGCGCGTCGTGGAGCAAGGCCGAAAACGCCGGCCTGTCGGTCAAGGAAGTCGCCGAAGCAGTGAAGGGCGCGGACGTCGTCATGATGCTGCTGCCGGACGAGCAGATCGCCGACGTGTACGCGAAGGAAGTGCACGCGAACATCAAGCAGGGCGCGGCGCTCGCGTTCGCGCACGGCTTCAACGTCCACTATGGCCAGGTGATCCCGCGCGCCGACCTCGACGTGATCATGATCGCGCCGAAGGCACCGGGCCACACCGTGCGCGGCACGTACTCGCAAGGTGGCGGCGTGCCGCACCTGATCGCGGTTGCGCAGAACAAGTCGGGCGCGGCGCGCGACATCGCGCTGTCGTACGCGGCGGCGAACGGCGGCGGCCGTGCCGGCATCATCGAGACGAACTTCCGTGAAGAAACCGAAACCGACCTGTTCGGCGAGCAGGCCGTGCTGTGCGGCGGTACCGTCGAGCTGATCAAGGCCGGTTTCGAGACGCTGGTCGAAGCCGGCTACGCGCCGGAAATGGCGTACTTCGAGTGCCTGCACGAACTGAAGCTGATCGTCGACCTGATCTACGAAGGCGGCATCGCGAACATGAACTACTCGATCTCGAACAACGCCGAGTACGGCGAATACGTGACCGGCCCGCGCGTCGTCACGGAAGAGACGAAGAAGGCGATGAAGCAGTGCCTGACCGACATCCAGACGGGCGAGTACGCGAAGAGCTTCATTCTCGAGAACAAGGCGGGCGCGCCGACGCTGCAATCGCGCCGCCGCCTGACGGCCGAGCACCAGATCGAGCAGGTCGGCGCGAAGCTGCGCGCGATGATGCCGTGGATCGCGAAGAACAAGCTCGTCGACCAGACGAAGAACTAAGCACCGATAGAAGCAAAACGTGCTGTTCCGGCCCTTCGAGTGGAGGGTCGGTATCAAAAAGCCGTCCGAAGGCAGCAGTGCCCCGGGCGGCTTTTGCTATCCTACGGGCTTTGCAATTCACCGAACACCGAACGAACCCATGAACTATCCTCATCCGATCATCGCGCGCGAAGGCTGGCCGTTCATCGCGATTGCAGCCGTCATCGCGCTGTTGATCCACGCCGTCGGGGGCTTCGGCTTCGCGTGGCCGTTCTGGCTGCTGCTCGTCTTCGTCGTCCAGTTCTTCCGCGATCCGCAGCGCCCGATCCCGGCGCAGCCGAACGCGGTGCTGTGCCCGGCGGACGGCCGCATCGTCGCGGTCGAGACCGCGCAGGATCCGTACGCGAACCGCGAAGCGCTGAAGATCAGCGTGTTCATGAATGTCTTCAACGTCCATTCGCAGCGTTCGCCGGTCGATGGCGCGATCAGCAAGGTCGAGTACTTCCCGGGTGCGTTCCTGAACGCGGCGATCGACAAGGCGTCGACCGAGAACGAGCGCAATGCGGTCGTGATCCAGACGGCGAGCGGCAAGACCGTCACGTCCGTGCAGATCGCGGGCCTGATCGCCCGCCGGATCCTCTGCTACGTGCGCGCCGGCGAGCCGCTGTCGCGCGGCCAGCGCTACGGTTTCATCCGCTTCGGTTCGCGCGTCGACGTGTACCTGCCGCTCGGCAGCCGCGCGAAGGTGTCGATCGGCGAGAAGGTCTACGCGTCGTCGACGATCCTCGCCGAGCTCGAACAGTAAGCGGCGGGGCGCACGATGGCCGCATTCAAACCGCGTCGGCCGCGTAACGGCTCCGGCCAGACGCCACGCCCGTTCCGCCGCAACAAGGTGATGGCGCCCGATGCGGCGCCGCTCGAAAGCCGCCGCGCCGCGCGCCAGCGGTTCCTGAAGACGCGCGGCATCTATCTGCTGCCGAACGCATTCACGACCGCCGCGCTGTTCTGCGGCTTCTTCGCGGTCGTGCAGGCGATGAACGTCCGCTTCGAGATCGCCGCGATCGCGATTTTCGTCGCGATGGTGCTCGACGGGATGGACGGGCGCGTTGCGCGCATGACGCATACGCAGAGCGCGTTCGGCGAGCAGTTCGACAGCCTGTCGGACATGGTGTCGTTCGGCGTCGCGCCGGCGCTCGTGATGTACGAATGGGTGCTGAAGGATCTCGGCCGCTGGGGCTGGCTCGCCGCGTTCGTCTATTGCTCGGGCGCCGCGCTGCGCCTCGCGCGCTTCAACACGAACATCGGCAGCGTCGACAAGCGTTTCTTCCAGGGGCTGCCGAGCCCGGCCGCCGCCGCGCTGATCGCGGGCTTCGTGTGGCTCGCGACCGACAACCGCGTGCCGATGAAGCTTGGCTGGCTGCCGTGGGTCGCATTCGCGCTGACGATCTACGCGGGCGTGACGATGGTGTCGAACGCACCGTTCTACAGCGGCAAGGCGCTCGACGTGCGGCACCGCGTGCCGTTCGCGGCGATCCTGCTCGTCGTCGTCGCGTTCGTGCTCGTGTCGTCCGATCCGCCGCTGATGCTGTTCTGCCTGTTCGTGCTGTACGGGCTGTCCGGCTATGTGTTCTGGGCCTACCAGGCCATTCGCGGGCGGGCGAACCCGGCGCGCTCGTCGCAGCGCGATCACTGAATCCGCGCGCGATCTGCGATCTGCCCGGAAACGGCGGCCTCGGGGCCGCCGTTTTCATTTGTCCCTTTTTGCTGGCCGGACTGCGTCGGTTCCCGGGCGCCGTCCGATTGCGCGGCCAGCGGAATGTCGCTATAGTCTTCGGCATGACTGCATTTCCCCGCCTCTCCCTCCTTCTAGCCGGTGCGCCGCTACGCGCGCTAGCTTTGGCGCGCCTGCCGCGCTGACCGTTCTCGCCCCCCGTCTCAAGCCTCGTCTGTTGTTGAGCGTCGCCAGCGGTGGCGCGATCTCATTACGTTTGACTTCCGTATAAAAGAGCCCTGGAGCCCCCCATGACAGACAAGCTGATCATTTTCGATACGACGTTGCGTGACGGCGAGCAATCGCCCGGTGCGTCGATGACGAAGGAAGAGAAAATCCGCATTGCGAAGCACCTCGAGCGGATGAAGGTCGACGTGATCGAGGCCGGCTTCGCCGCCAGCTCCAACGGCGATTTCGACGCGATCCACACGATCGCCGGTCTCGTGAAGGACAGCACGATCTGCTCGCTGGCGCGGGCCAACGACAAGGACATCCAGCGCGCGGCGGACGCATTGAAGCCGGCCAACAGCGCGCGGATCCACACGTTCATCGCGACGTCGCCGCTGCACATGGAGAAGAAGCTGCGGATGACGCCGGACCAGGTGTTCGAGCAGGCGCGTCTCGCGGTGCGTTTCGCGCGCAAGTTCACCGACAACGTCGAGTTCTCGCCGGAAGACGGCAGCCGCTCGGATCTCGATTTCCTGTGCCGCGTGCTGGAAGCCGTGATCGCCGAAGGCGCGACGACGATCAACATCGCCGATACGGTCGGCTACGGCGTGCCGGAGCTGTACGGCAACCTCGTGAAGACGCTGCGCGAACGCATTCCGAACTCGGACAAGGCGATCTTCTCGGTGCATTGCCACAACGACCTCGGGATGGCGGTCGCGAACTCGCTCGCCGGCGTGAAGATCGGCGGTGCGCGCCAGATCGAGTGCACGATCAACGGCCTCGGCGAGCGCGCGGGCAACACGTCGCTCGAAGAAATCGTGATGGCCGTGAAGACCCGCAAGGACTACTTCGGCCTCGACGTCGGCATCGACACGACGCAAATCGTGCCGACGTCGAAGCTCGTGTCGCAGATCACCGGTTTCGTCGTGCAGCCGAACAAGGCAGTGGTCGGCGCGAACGCGTTCGCGCACGCGTCGGGCATTCACCAGGACGGCGTGCTGAAGGCGCGCGACACCTACGAGATCATGCGTGCGGAAGACGTGGGCTGGACCGCGAACAAGATCGTGCTCGGCAAGCTGTCGGGCCGCAACGCGTTCAAGCAGCGCCTGCAGGAACTCGGCGTATCGCTCGACAGCGAAGCCGAATTGAATGCCGCGTTCATGCGCTTCAAGGATCTGGCCGACCGCAAGGCGGAGATCTTCGACGAGGACATCATCGCGATCGTGTCCGAGGAATCGGCGCTCGCGCACGAGCAGGAGCACTTCAAGTTCGTGTCGCTGTCGCAGCGTTCGGAAACGGGCGAGCAGCCGCAGGCGAAAATCGTGTTCGCGGTCGAAGGCAAGGAAGTGACCGGCGAGGCGCGCGGCAACGGCCCGGTCGACGCGACGTTCAATGCGATCGAGGGCGAAGTCGGCAGCGGGTCCGAGCTGCTGCTGTACTCGGTGAACGCGATCACGACCGGCACGCAGGCGCAGGGCGAAGTGACGGTCCGGTTGTCGAAGAGCGGGCGGATCGTCAACGGCGTCGGTACCGATCCGGATATCGTCGCCGCGTCCGCGAAAGCGTACATTTCCGCGCTGAACAAGCTGCACTCGAAGGACGACAAGGTCAACCCGCAGCGTTCGTAAGCTGCGCGCGCCGCCGCGCTCATCAGGCAGCCCCGAAACGCCCCGTGCGGCCCTGCGCCGCCCGAGGCGTTTTTTCATTGGCCGCTCATTCGGCGGCCGGCGCGCGGAACAGCCAGCGGCGCGCAGCCGCGCGTGGCGCCGGCTGGCGCCGGCGGAACTCGACCGCGATCCCGCGCCGCGGCGCATCGGCGACGAACGCATCGAGCAGTTCGAGCACGTCGTGATCGATGTAGTCGGCGCGCGTCGCGTCGATGATCACCGCCGCCCGGTCCGGAATGTGGCGCAGGTGGTGCTTGACCTGTACCTTGCCCAGAAACGACACGTCCTTGCGGAACGACAGCAGGAAGTGGTCGTCATGCTGCGCGAGCGTGACGGGGCTCTTCAGGTTCGCGACGGCGACGGCCAGCACGCTGCACGCGAGGCCGAGCGCGATGCCGAACAGCAGGTCGACTGCGAGCACGCCGACGATCGTCGCGGCGAACGGCGCGAACGCGGCCGGGCCTTGCTTCATCACCGAGCGGAACAGCGCCGGTTTCGCGAGCTTCAGACCGGTGTGGATCAGGATCGCGGCCAGGCTCGCGAGCGGGATCAGATTGATCAGGCCGGTGAGCGCGAACACGCTCGCGAGCAGCAGGATCCCGTGCACGATCGCGGACATCCGGCTTTGCGCGCCTGCGTTGACGTTGGCCGAACTGCGCACGATCACCGACGTGATCGGCAGGCCGCCGACCGCGCCCGCGACCAGATTGCCGACGCCCTGGGCCTTCAGTTCGCGATCGGGTTGGGTCGGTCGCCGCTTCGGATCGATCTGTTCGACCGCTTCGAGGCACAGCAGCGTCTCGAGGCTCGCGACGACCGCCAGCGTGATCGCAACCCGCCAGACGTCCGGATTGACCAGGTGCGCGAAGTTCGGGCCGAGCTCCGCATGCTTGAGCGATGCCGCGAGCGTCGCGAACGAGTCGAATTCGGGCAGCGTGACGCGATGCGCGGCGCCCGGTGCGGCTGCCGGTGCGACCATGCCGAGCACGAGCGTCGCGCCGATGCCGAGCACGACGACCGCGAGCGGGGCGGGGACCGAACGCACCCATGCGAAGCGCTTGAGTGCCGGCGTGTCCCACGCGATCAGCAGCGCCAGCGACGCAACCGCGATGGCCGTGGCGGCCCATGCGGTCGGCAGCGTCAGCCAGTTCGCAAACGATTGCGAAGCCGCGCCGCCGATGCCGAATGCGAACGGAATCTGCTTCACGATCAGCAGCAGGCCGATCGCGGCGAGCATGCCCTTGATGACGGGCGACGGCACGTAGGCGGCGAAGCGGCCGGCGCGCAGCATGCCGAAGCCGAACTGCAGCACGCCGGACAGCAACACCGCGAGCAGGAACGCGGAGAAGCTGCCGAGCTGCGCGATGCCTTCGACGACGATCACGACGAGGCCGGCGGCCGGCCCGCTGACGGACAGCGACGAGCCGCTCAGCAGCGCGACGACGATGCCGCCGACGATGCCGGACACGAGCCCGGCGAACGGTTCGACGCCGGAGGCATTGGCGATGCCGAGACAGAGCGGCAACGCGACGAGGAAAACGACGATACCGGCGACGATGTCGCGCGGCAGGGTGGACAGGCGCTCGTTCAGTTTCATGGTTGGGGCGGTTTCGTTGGCGTGGAGGGCAGGGCGCGGGTCAACCGAGCGCGGCGGCGGCGGCAACAGGCTCCGGCTCGGGCTCGGGCTCGGCTTCGGCCGGCGGTGCTGCATAGCCGGAATCGAGCTCCTTCAGGCGGCCGTCGGCGAGCGAAAAGATCCAGCCGTGCACGAGCGGCGGTCGTTCGCGGCCGCGCACGATCGGCGACGCGCGCAGCAGCCGCACCTGTTCGAGCACGTTCAGCTCGGCGAGGCGATCGGCGGCGGCCAGGTCGTCGAGCCCGTCGAGCGTGTCGCGATGGCGCCGCGCGAGCGCGCAGAGCGGCGCGATGCGGCGCGCGACGTGCGGCAGGTCGGCGGGCGGCGGCAGCAGCGATGCGCGCACGCCGCCACACCCGTAGTGACCGCACACGATCACGTGGTCGACCTTCAGCACCCGCACCGCGTACTCGAGCACGCTGGCGGAATTGTCGTCGTCCGGCTGGAACAGGTTCGCGATGTTGCGATGGACGAACAGCTCGCCGGGCGCGCAGTGCGTGATGGTTTCGGCCGGCACGCGGCTGTCGGCGCAGCCGATCCACAGCACGCGCGGGTTCTGGCCGCGCGCGAGCGTGTCGAAGAAGCCGGGCGTGTGTTCGCGCGTCTCGCGGGCCCAGGCAATGTTGGCAACCAGCATGCTCTTGGGGCGGTTCATGAGGACTCCTTTATGAACAAGGCGAATAAATATCGATCGAAATGGCGTACCGACATTCTTTCTAAGTTGAAAGGTTCGATTTCGACTGATATTAGGGGTATGCCCTAGCACTCCGGGTGGGTTGAAACAAATTGTTTCAAATTGATTAGGCGTAGTGCATTGCATGCACCAGCGAGACGCATGACATGCGCCGGGCATGCCTGTTTATGCGCAGGCGCCCGCATGACGGGCCGTTCAGCGTATTGCCATCGAAATATTAACGATCGGAAAAGTTTTCCGTCTTATTCCTGAAATTAAATAACACGACGGAAAAAATGAAATGGCCATTCACGCAATCATTCGTGAATGGCCATTGCGACAATTGCGCGTCAATGCGCAATCGGTCAGAACAGCGTGCGGCGATCGGGATCGTGCAGCGGGTCCGGCGTTTTCTGCGTGGTGCGCAGGATGCCCTGCGGATCGAAGTAGAAGCTGTACATCATGTACCAGACGTTGTCCTCGAGATACCGGTACGTCCACACCTCGCGCTTCATCAGCGGAAAGTAGGAGGTCTCGACCGGGCGTCCGAAATTGACGAGGACGTCGGTCTTCGTCCACTTGCCGATCTCCGCGCGATAGAACTCGCTCGGCTGCAGCACCTGGCGCACGTTGACGATCCGGTGGGCCGCGTCGACGTCGGCCGCGACCGTGATCTCGCCCATTGGCTGGGTCGGCCACATCAGGCGCTTGCCGCCGCCCGGGAGGTCATAGATCTCGCGCGGCGGGCCCATGCGCGCGACGATCGCCGACTCGTCCTGGCCGGCCTGGTATTGCTGCCACGGTTGCGCGCAACCGGCCAGCAGCGCGGCGGCGCAGGCGACCAGCACCGGCAGGCGCGCGGGAATGCGAGAGCGCATCGGATTCTCCAGAACACGGAAACAGGTCCCGTTTTATCACGGACGGCGCGCGATCGTGCATCGGGCGGAAAAAATCGGTGCGGATCGCGCGCCGTCGCGCTTGCGGGCCGCGGGCGCGGCGGCCTATGATCCGCGCTTCTCGGGCAGATTGAAGGGCAGGTTGGCGATGCACGGATGGAAGCGATGCGCGCTCGCGTGGAGCGCGGGGTGGATGCTGGTGTCGTCCGCGTTTGCCGGCGGCGAGCCGGTGCGGATCGCACTGATCGAAGGGATGTCCGGCCCGTTCGCGAACGCGGGCGCGGCGGTCGAGCGCAACCTGCGCTTCGGCGTCGAGCAGGTCAATGCGGCGGGCGGCGTGAAGCTGCGCGACGGCGCGCACCCGCTCGAGCTCGTCGTGCTCGACAGCAAGGGCAGCCCTGAGGAGGCGCTCGTGCAGTTGCGCGCGGCCGCCGACCGCCATGTCGGCTTCGTCGCGCAGGGCAACAGCTCGGCCGTCGCGGCCGCGCTCGTCGCGGCGCTCGACAAGCTGAACGCACGCGATCCGGACAACCGGATGCTGTTGCTGAACTACTCGGCCGACGATCCGGCGCTGACCGGCGCGCGCTGCAGTTTCTGGCATTTCCGCTTCGATGCGCATGCCGGCATGCGGATGGCGGCGCTCGCGGACGTGATGGCGCGCGATCGCGCGCTGCGCAGGGTCTATCTGCTGAACCAGGACTACAGCTTCGGTCACGACGTCAGCACCCTCGCTCGGCAGGCGCTGGCCGCGCGGCGCCCGGACGTGACGATCGCCGGCGACGAATTCCACCCGATCGGCCGGATCAAGGATTTCTCGCCGTACATCGCGAAGATCCGCGCGAGCGGCGCGGACGCCGTCGTGACCGGCAACTGGGGCAACGACCTCACGCTGCTCGTGAAGGCGGCGCGCGAACAGGGGCTCAACGCCAAGTTCTATACGTTCTACGGCAACAGCCTCGGCGCGCCGGCGGCCCTGGGTGACGCGGGTGTCGGCCGCGTCGTGGCGGTAGCCGACTGGCACCCGAACGCGGGCGGCGCCGCGTCCGACGCGTTTTACCGCGCGTTCCGGACCCGTTTTCCGGCCGCCCAGGACGACTACCCGGTGCGGCGGATGAGCCAGATGATCCAGATGCTGGCCGCCGCGATGACCCGTGCGGGTTCGGCCGACCCAGTCGCGGTCGCGCGTGCGCTCGAGGGGCTGTCGTTCGACGACGGCTTCCACGCGTCGCGGATGCGCGCGCAGGATCACCAGCTGATCCAGCCCCTTTACGTGATGGAAATGGACAAGGCCGGCACGCCGGGCGTGCGCTTCGACAACGAGGCATCGGGCTACGGCTTCCGGACGGCGCTCGCGGTGCCGGCGCAACGCACGGAGATGCCGTCGACGTGCTCGATGACGCGCCCGTGACGGGAAGCGCCAAGAACGGCACCGAGTTGTGCTACAATGCGCGCCGGTTGTAAGTCACGGCACGGCCATTCTTCCGTGTCCGCCTGTTCAGTTAGAAAGGAAATCACATGTCTGTTGCAGATATCAAGAAGTCGGAAGTCGTTGCTCAGTTCGCCCGCGGTACCAACGACACGGGGTCGCCCGAAGTCCAGGTCGCACTGCTGACCGCACGTATCGTCGAACTGACGGGTCACTTCAAGACCCACGCGAAGGATCACCACAGCCGCCGCGGTCTGCTGCGCATGGTGAGCCGCCGCCGCAAGCTGCTCGACTACCTCAAGGGCAAGGATGCCGACCGTTACCGCGCACTGATCGAGAAGCTGGGTCTGCGTAAGTAATCGAGGCGATTGCCGCCAGCAAGATGCCTGTGTCAGTCCGCTGATACAGGCATTTTGTTTTTGCGCGGTGCGTAGCGTCACACGCACCGCAGGCGCTCCCGCACGTTCGTACGGGGCCGCCGCCACGACCGATACCGGGGCAGGATTTGTGTCATTCCAGCGCGTCGCTGCTTGAGCGCCGCGCTGGAATGGCATAAAAAACACACCTTGCTCCGGGTGATTCGGTCGGGACGCCGCCGCGCGGGATGGCCGGCGCGGCGAATGAAATGCATGAATACAAAGGAGCAACCATGTCCATGTTCAACAAGGTCGTGAAGGAATTCCAATGGGGCCAGCACAAGGTGCGCCTCGAAACCGGTGAAGTCGCCCGCCAGGCGAGCGGCGCCGTGATCGTCGACGTCGAAGACACCGTCGTGCTGGCAACCGTCGTCGGCGCGAAGTCGGCGAAGCCGGGCCAGGATTTCTTCCCGCTGACCGTCGACTACCTCGAGAAGACCTACTCGGCCGGCAAGATTCCGGGCGGCTTCTTCCGCCGCGAAGGCCGTCCGTCGGAGCACGAGACGCTGACGTCGCGCCTGATCGACCGTCCGCTGCGCCCGCTGTTCCCGGAAGGCTTCTACAACGAAGTCCAGGTCGTGATCCACGTGCTGTCCGTGAACCCGGAAATCCCGGCGGACATCCCCGCGCTGATCGGCGCATCGGCCGCGCTCGCCGTGTCGGGCCTGCCGTTCAACGGCCCGGTCGGTGCCGCGCGTGTCGCATACATCGACAACGCATACGTGCTGAACCCGACGCGTGACCAGCTCAAGGCATCGAGCCTCGACCTCGTCGTCGCGGGTACGGAGCGCGCCGTGCTGATGGTCGAGTCGGAAGCCGATCAACTGTCGGAAGAAGTGATGCTGGGCGCCGTGGTGTTCGGCCACGAGCAGATGCAGATCGCGATCGACGCGATCCACGAGCTGGTGCGCGACGGCGGCAAGCCCGAGTGGGACTGGCAGCCGGCGCCGAAGAACGAGGCGCTGATCGCCCGCGTGACCGAGCTGGCGCAGAACGATCTGCTCGCCGCTTACCAGTTGCGCGACAAGCAGGCGCGTTCGGCGAAGCTGAAGGAAGTCTACGCGGCGACGTCGGCGAAGCTCGAGGAAGACGCGCTGGCGGCCGGTACGGTCGCGGCCGACAAGGCCACGGTCGGCAACGTGCTGTTCGACATCGAGGCGAAGATCGTCCGTTCGCAGATCCTGAACGGCGAGCCGCGCATCGACGGCCGCGACACGCGCACCGTGCGCCCGATCGAGATCCGCACCGGCGTGCTGCCGCGTACCCACGGCTCGGCGCTGTTCACGCGCGGCGAAACGCAGGCGCTGGTCGTCGCGACGCTCGGCACGAAGGGTGACGAGCAGATCATCGACGCGCTCGAAGGCGAATACCGCGAGCGCTTCATGCTCCACTACAACATGCCCCCGTTCGCGACCGGCGAAACGGGCCGCGTCGGCTCGCCGAAGCGTCGCGAAATCGGCCACGGCCGTCTGGCCAAGCGCGCGCTGGTCAAGTGCCTGCCGAGCGCCGACGAATTCGGCTACTCGATCCGCGTCGTGTCGGAAATCACCGAATCGAACGGTTCGTCGTCGATGGCATCGGTGTGCGGCGGCTGCCTCGCGCTGATGGACGCCGGCGTGCCGATGAAGGCGCACGTCGCGGGTATCGCGATGGGCCTGATCCTCGAAGGCAACAAGTTCGCGGTGCTGACCGACATCCTCGGCGACGAAGATCACCTCGGCGACATGGACTTCAAGGTGGCCGGCACCGAGCAAGGCGTGACGGCACTGCAGATGGACATCAAGATCCAGGGCATCACGAAGGAAATCATGCAGGTCGCGCTCGCGCAGGCGAAGGAAGGCCGCATGCACATCCTCGGCAAGATGACGTCGGCGGTGTCGGGTGCGAACACGCAACTGTCGGAATTCGCGCCGCGCATGATCACGGTCAAGATCAACCCGGAAAAGATCCGCGACGTGATCGGCAAGGGCGGTTCGGTGATCCGCGCGCTGACCGAGGAAACGGGCACGACCATCGACATCTCGGACGACGGCGTCGTGACGATCGCGAGCACGAGCAGCGAAGGCATGGCCGAAGCGAAGAAGCGCATCGAGCAGATCACGGCTGAAATCGAAGTCGGCCAGGTGTACGAAGGCACGGTGCTCAAGCTGCTCGATTTCGGTGCGATCGTGAACCTGCTGCCGGGCAAGGACGGTCTGCTGCACATCTCGGAAATCGTCAACGAGCGTGTGAAGGACATCAACGACTACCTGAAGGAAGGTCAGCAGGTGAAGGTCAAGGTGATCCAGACGGACGAGAAGGGTCGCGTGCGTCTGTCGGCCAAGGCGCTGCTGAATGAAGCAGCGGCGGCAGCGCAGTCGGATACGCCGCCGCAGCAGTAAGCGGACAGGCGGACCAACGGCCGGCAGTGCGAAAGCGTGCCGGCCGTTTTTTCTGTAGCATCGTTGTGCGGCGCAGCAGCGCCGGCGAGGCGCCCGCGCCGTGCGCACGGGCGTGCCATCCGATTCCGATCCTGGAGCGATTCTCACCATGAAAGCCATCGAAATCACCGAATTCGGCGCCCCCGACGTGCTGAAGCTCGCGGAGCGTCCGCGCCCCGAACCGAAGCGCGGCGAAGTGCTGATCAAGGTGGCGGCTTCCGGCGTGAACCGGCCCGACGTGTTCCAGCGCAAGGGCGCCTATGCGCCGCCGCCGGGTGCGTCGGATCTGCCGGGCCTCGAGGTCGCGGGCGAGATCGTCGGCGGCGACGTGTCCGATGCGGCGCTGAACCCGTTCGGCCTGAAGCTCGGCGATCGCGTGTGCGCGCTGCTCGCGGGCGGCGGCTATGCCGAATATGCGGTCGCGCCGCTGCCGCAGTGCCTGCCGGTGCCGGACGGCCTCACCGATGTCGAGGCCGCCTCGCTGCCCGAAACGTTTTTCACCGTGTGGAGCAACGTGTTCGACCGTGCGCAGCTCGGCGCGGGCGAGGGCGGCGAGCAGGAGACGCTGCTCGTGCAGGGCGGCTCGAGCGGCATCGGCGTGACGGCGATCCAGATCGCGCATGCGCTCGGCTTTCGCGTGTTCGCGACGGCCGGCACCGCCGACAAGTGCCGCGCGTGCGAGGCGCTCGGCGCCGAGCGCGCGATCGACTACAAGACCGAAGACTTCGTCGAAGTCGTGAAGTCGCTGACGCACGATCGCGGCGTTGACGTGATCCTCGACATGGTGGCGGGCTCGTACGTGCCGCGCGAGCTGTCCGCGCTCGCGGACGGCGGCCGTCTCGTGCTGATCGCGCTGCTCGGCGGCGCGAAGGCCGAGGTCAACCTGAACGAGATCCTGCGCCGCCGGCTGACGGTGACGGGCTCGACGCTGCGCCCGCGCCCGGTCGAGTTCAAGGCGCGCATCGCCGCGCAGTTGAAGGCGCGCGTGTGGCCGCTGCTGGCCGACGGTCGCATCAAGCCCGTGATCTATCGTGTGCTGCCGGCCGGCGAGGCCGCGCAAGCGCATGCGCTGATGGAAAGCGGCGAGCACATCGGCAAGATCGTGCTCGATTGGGGTACGAACGCGTGACGGCCCGCGCAGCGGGCTTGACATACGCGGTTTGACCGGTTCAAGCCGCGCGCAGTAAAATCGCGGGTTTGCTTCGCCAGATCCAACCTGACGGCCGGGTTCCGGCACGTTAATGACAAGATAGTGACGAGACAGACACGATGTCGAAACAACGAACAAAGCGAGTGATCGGCAACTGGAAGATGCACGGCCGGCTGGCCGGCAACCAGGCGCTGCTGAACGAAGTGGTGCAGGGTGCGGGCGCGGTGGCGGCTGAAACGTCGATCGGCGTGTGCGTGCCGTTCCCGTATCTCGCGCAGGTTCAGGCGCAGCTCGGCGGTGGCCGTGTCGCGTTCGGCGCGCAGGACGTGTCCGCGCACGAGCAAGGCGCGTTCACCGGCGAGGTGGCGGCCGCGATGGTGGCGGAGTTCGGCGCGCAGTATGCGATCGTCGGCCATTCGGAGCGTCGCGCGTATCACGGCGAAAGCAGCGAGACGGTCGCCGCGAAAGCGCAACGCGCGCTCGCGGCAGGCCTCACGCCGGTCGTGTGCGTCGGCGAGACGCTCGACGAGCGCGAATCGGGTGCGACCGAGCAGGTCGTCGGTGCGCAGCTCGACGCGGTGCTGGCCGTGCTGACGGCTGACGAAGCTGTCCGCATCGTCGTCGCGTACGAGCCGGTCTGGGCGATCGGTACGGGCAAGAGCGCGACGTCGGCGCAGGCGCAGGACGTGCACGCGTTCCTGCGTACGCGTCTCGCGGCGAAGGGTGCGGCGGACGTGTCCGTGCTGTACGGCGGCAGCGTGAAGCCGGACAACGCGGAAGAGCTGTTTGCTCAGCCGGACATCGACGGTGGCCTGATCGGCGGCGCGTCGCTGAAGGCGGAAGATTTCCTGGCGATCTGCCGGGCCGCGCGTTGAGCGGTCCGAGATCGAATTGAACCATGACGGCGGCCGGTCGGTCCGGTCGCCCGATCCAATCGGGTGGGTGTGATGCTGTTATTCAAGACGTTGATTATTGTGGTGCAGGTGCTGTCTGCGCTCGGCGTGATCGGGCTCGTGCTGCTGCAGCATGGCAAGGGTGCCGACATGGGCGCCGCGTTCGGCAGCGGCGCGTCGGGCAGCCTGTTTGGTGCGACGGGCTCGGCGAACTTCCTGTCGCGCACGACGGGCATTCTCGCGGCGATCTTCTTCGTCGCGACGCTCGCGCTGACGTACCTCGGTTCGTACAAGTCGACGCCGTCGGCAGGCGTGCTCGGCACGGCAGCGACCGCGCCGGCATCGGCGCCGGCTGTCGCGGCGTCCGCCGCAGCCGCTTCGGCCGCAAGCGCGCCGGGCCAGGATGTCCCGAAATAAAAAGTTAATTTTTTTGCGGTTGTGCGTTGAACAAATCCGGAACTCGGGTTAGAATTTAATTCTTGAAGCGATTCGCGGGAACAAGCAGCACAACCCGAGTTGCATGCAGTGCCGACGTGGTGAAATTGGTAGACACGCTATCTTGAGGGGGTAGTGGCGAAAGCTGTGCGAGTTCGAGTCTCGCCGTCGGCACCAAAGTTACTCAATGCCAGCCGCTTCTAGTGGCTGGCATTTTTCATTTCTGGGGTGGGCTTGCGGTTGTCTTGCGATCGCCTGTACTCCGAAATGATTCCTTCCGCCGGAAGTGGTATTCTCCGGACGCTCAGAACCAACCGATAGAGGATTGCCTTGAACCTCGCAGCCTATTACCCCGTCTTGTTGTTCCTCCTCGTGGGCACTGGTTTAGGTATAGCGCTGGTCAGCATCGGCAAGCTCCTTGGTCCCAACAAGCCGGACGTCGAGAAGAACGCACCGTACGAGTGCGGCTTCGAAGCCTTTGAAGACGCCCGGATGAAGTTCGACGTTCGGTATTACCTCGTCGCCATCCTGTTCATCATCTTCGATCTCGAAACCGCATTCCTGTTCCCGTGGGGCGTCGCGCTCCGGGACATCGGCTGGCCGGGTTTCATCGCAATGATGATTTTTCTGCTCGAATTCCTGCTGGGCTTTGCCTATATCTGGAAGAAAGGCGGCCTCGACTGGGAGTGATGGGTTAATCGCCGGTTTGCATGGGCGGCCACGCTCGGTCGCTCGTCTGGAGTGGAAAGCAAATGAGTATCGAAGGGGTCTTGAAGGAAGGGTTTGTCACCACGACGGCTGACAAGCTGATCAACTGGACGCGTACCGGCTCGCTGTGGCCGATGACGTTCGGGCTCGCGTGTTGCGCCGTCGAGATGATGCATGCGGGCGCCGCCCGTTACGATCTGGACCGGTTCGGTGTCGTGTTCCGTCCGAGCCCGCGTCAGTCGGACGTGATGATCGTCGCCGGCACGCTGTGCAACAAGATGGCGCCCGCGCTGCGCCGCGTGTACGACCAGATGGCCGAGCCGCGCTGGGTGATCTCGATGGGGTCGTGCGCGAACGGCGGTGGTTACTACCACTACTCGTACTCGGTGGTCCGCGGCTGCGACCGGATCGTGCCGGTCGACGTCTACGTGCCGGGCTGTCCGCCCACGGCCGAGGCGCTGGTCTACGGCGTGATCCAGCTTCAGGCGAAGATCCGCCGCACCAATACCATCGCCCGTCAATAAAGCCCCGAGCGTCCCCTCAATATGGCAAGCAAACTCGAGACCCTGAAGGCAAACCTCGAAGCCGCGCTCGGCGCGCGCGTGGTGAGCCTCACCGAAGCGATCGGTGAACTGACGCTCGTCGTGAAGGCGAGCGATTACCTCGAAGTCGCAAAGACGCTGCGCGACGATCCGAAGCTCCGTTTCGAGCAACTGATCGACCTCTGCGGCGTCGACTACCAGACCTTCGGCGACGGCGCCTACGACGGCCCGCGCTTCGCGGCCGTGTCGCACCTGCTGTCGGTCACGAACAACTGGCGTCTGCGCCTGCGCGCGTTCGCGCCGGACGACGATCTGCCGATCGTGGCGTCGCTGGTCGACATCTGGACCTCGGCGAACTGGTACGAGCGCGAAGCGTTCGACCTGTACGGCATCGTGTTCGAAGGCCACCCCGACCTGCGCCGCATCCTCACCGACTACGGCTTCATCGGTCACCCGTTCCGCAAGGACTTCCCGGTGTCGGGCTACGTCGAAATGCGTTACGACCCGGAAGAGAAGCGGGTCGTGTACCAGCCGGTGACGATCGAGCCGCGCGAAATCACGCCGCGCGTGATCCGCGAGGATCGCTATGGCGGTCTGAAACATTAAGGGGGCGTCATGGCAGAAATCAAGAACTACACGCTCAACTTCGGCCCGCAGCACCCGGCAGCGCACGGCGTGCTGCGCCTCGTGCTCGAGCTCGACGGCGAAGTCATCCAGCGTGCCGATCCGCACATCGGCCTGCTGCACCGCGCGACCGAAAAGCTCGCGGAATCCAAGACCTTCATCCAGTCCGTGCCGTACATGGACCGTCTCGACTACGTGTCGATGATGGTCAACGAGCACGGCTACGTGCTCGCGATCGAAAAGCTGCTCGGCATCGACGTGCCGGAGCGCGCGCAGTACATCCGCGTGCTGTTCGACGAAATCACGCGCGTGCTGAACCACCTGATGTGGATCGGCGCGCATGCGCTCGACGTCGGCGCGATGGCCGTATTCCTGTACGCGTTCCGCGAACGCGAAGACCTGATGGACGTGTACGAAGCGGTGTCCGGCGCCCGGATGCACGCGGCCTACTATCGTCCGGGCGGCGTCTATCGCGATCTGCCTGACGCAATGCCGCAATACAAGGCGTCGAAGATTCGCAACGAGAAGGCGCTCGCGAAGATGAACGAAGCGCGCAGCGGCTCGGTGCTCGACTTCATCGACGATTTCTTCACGCGCTTCCCGAAGTGCGTCGACGAATACGAAACGCTGCTGACCGACAACCGGATCTGGAAACAGCGTCTGGTCGGGATCGGCGTGGTGAGCCCGGAACGTGCGCTGCAGATGGGCCTGACGGGCCCGATGCTGCGCGGCTCGGGCATCGCGTGGGACCTGCGCAAGAAGCAGCCCTACGAAGTGTACGACCGGATGGATTTCGACGTGCCGGTCGGCGTGAACGGCGATTGCTACGACCGCTATCTGGTGCGCGTCGAAGAAATGCGCCAGTCGATCCGCATCGCGAAACAGTGTATTGAGTGGCTCCGCAAGAATCCGGGCCCGGTGATGACGGACAATCACAAGGTTGCCCCGCCGTCGCGCGTCGGCATGAAGACCAACATGGAAGACTTGATTCACCACTTCAAGCTTTTCACCGAAGGTTTCCATGTGCCGGAAGGCGAAGCGTACGCGGCGGTCGAGCATCCGAAGGGTGAGTTCGGCATCTATCTCGTGTCGGATGGCGCCAACAAGCCGTATCGCCTCAAGATTCGCGCGCCGGGTTTCGCGCACCTGGCGTCGCTCGACGAAATGGCGCGCGGTCACATGATCGCCGACGCCGTCACGATCATCGGTACGCAGGACATCGTGTTCGGCGAAATCGATCGCTAATGGTTGCGCCGCCCGCGCGCGGGCGGCGAGCAGTCAGTCGCACGCGAAGTCACAAGCGGTATGCGCCGAACCGGCGCGGCTTCGCAAGCTGTCAACAGAGTGAGCGCCAGGTCTGCCGTCCATGCACCCCAGTGTGCGGCAGGTTGTTCGTTCGGTAGGAATTGAAAGAGTCGTGTCTGAAAATGATCTCAGCTGAAGGCCTGAAGGAAATCGATCGAGCGTTGACGAAGTATCCCGCCGATCAGAAACAGTCCGCCGTGATGTCGGCGTTGGCCGTGGCTCAAGAAGAGCATGGCTGGCTGTCGCCCGAACTGATGCAGTTCGTCGCGGACTATCTCGGCATGCCGGCGGTCGCCGTGCAGGAAGTCGCGACGTTCTACACGATGTACGAGCTCAAACCGGTCGGCAAGCACAAGATCACGCTCTGCACGAACCTGCCGTGCCAGCTCGGCCCGCACGGCGGCGCGGAAGCGACTGCCGACTACCTGAAACAGAAGCTGGGCATCGGCTTCGGCGAGACCACGCCCGACGGCAGGTTCACGCTGAAGGAAGGCGAATGCATGGGCTCGTGCGGCGATGCGCCGGTGCTGCTGGTGAACAATCACAGAATGTGCAGCTTCATGAGCCGCGAGAAGATCGACCAGCTGCTTGAGGAGCTCTCGAAATGACGTCCCTCCACGACCGTCACATCAAACCGCTGATCCTCGCTGGTCTGAACGGCGAGAACTGGCACCTCGAAGACTACGTTGCGCGCGGCGGCTACAAGCAGTTGCGCCGCATTCTCGAAGAAAAGATTCCGCCCGAGCAGGTGATCGCCGACGTGAAGGCGTCGGGCCTGCGCGGCCGCGGCGGTGCGGGCTTCCCGACCGGCCTGAAGTGGAGCTTCATGCCGCGTCAGTTCCCGGGGCAGAAGTACCTCGTCTGCAACTCGGACGAAGGCGAGCCGGGCACGTTCAAGGATCGCGACATCCTGCGCTGGAACCCGCACGCGCTGATCGAAGGCATGGCCATCGGCGCATACGCGATGGGCATCACCGTCGGCTACAACTACATCCACGGCGAGATCTTCGAAGTGTATCGACGCTTCGAAGCCGCGCTGGATGAAGCGCGCGCGGCCGGGTTCCTCGGCGACAACATCATGGGCTCGGAATTCTCGTTCCAGCTGCACGCGCACCACGGTTACGGCGCGTACATCTGCGGCGAGGAAACGGCGCTGCTCGAGTCGCTCGAAGGCAAGAAGGGCCAGCCGCGCTTCAAGCCGCCGTTCCCGGCGAGCTTCGGCGTGTACGGCAAGCCGACCACGATCAACAACACCGAGACGTTCGCCGCGGTGCCGTTCCTGCTGTCCATCGGGCCGCAGAATTACCTCGAGATCGGCAAGCCGAACAACGGCGGCACGAAGATTTTCTCGGTGTCGGGCGACGTCGAGCGTCCGGGCAACTACGAAGTGCCGCTCGGCACGCCGTTCGCGACGCTGATGGAGCTCGCCGGCGGGATGCGCGGCGGCAAGAAGATCAAGGCCGTGATTCCGGGCGGTTCGTCGGCGCCGGTGATCCCGGGCGACATCATGATGCAGACGGATCTCGACTACGATTCGATCGCGAAGGCGGGCTCGATGCTCGGTTCCGGCGCGGTGATCGTGATGGACGAGACGCGCTGCATGGTGCGCTCGCTGCTGCGCCTGTCGTACTTCTACTACGAGGAATCGTGCGGCCAGTGCACGCCGTGCCGTGAAGGCACCGGCTGGCTGTATCGCGTCGTGAATCGTATCGAGCACGGCGAAGGGCGCCAGGAAGATCTGGACCTGCTGAACTCGGTGGCCGAGAACATCATGGGCCGCACGATCTGTGCGCTCGGCGATGCGGCGGCGATGCCGGTTCGCGGGATGCTCAAGCACTACTGGGACGAATTCGCGTACCACGTCGAGCACAAGCATTGCATGGTCGGCGGTCACGCGCCGCATGTGGCTTCGGCTGCGGCGGCCTGAAGCGAAACACCCGGTTGCGGAATTTGAGCGCACGGTCGGGCGAAGGCGCGAACGGGCGGAAATAGGTTAAGGACCATTCACCATCATGGTTGAACTTGAAATAGACGGCAAGAAGGTCGAGGTGCCCGAAGGCAGCATGGTGATCCAGGCTGCGCACAAGGCGGACACGTACATTCCTCACTTCTGCTATCACAAGAAACTGTCGGTTGCGGCCAACTGCCGGATGTGTCTCGTCGAAGTCGAGAAGATGCCGAAGGCCGTGCCGGCCTGCGCGACCCCCGTGTCGGCCGGCATGATCGTCCGCACGCAGTCCGACAAGGCTGTGAAGGCGCAGCAGTCGGTGATGGAATTCCTCCTCATCAATCACCCGCTCGATTGCCCGATCTGCGATCAGGGCGGCGAATGCCAGCTGCAGGATCTGGCGGTCGGCTACGGCAAGTCGTCGTCGCGCTACTCGGAAGAAAAGCGCGTGGTGTTCCACAAGAACGTGGGCCCGCTGATCTCGATGGAAGAAATGTCGCGCTGCATCCACTGCACGCGCTGCGTCCGTTTCGGCCAGGAAATCGCCGGCGTGATGGAGTTCGGCATGCTGGGCCGCGGCGAGCATTCGGAAATCACGACGTTCGTCGGCAAGACGGTCGACTCCGAAATGTCGGGCAACATGATCGACCTGTGCCCGGTCGGCGCGCTGACCAGCAAGCCGTTCCGCTACAGCGCCCGGACGTGGGAACTGTCGCGCCGCAAGTCGGTGAGCCCGCACGATTCCGTCGGCGCGAACCTCGTCGTGCAAGTGAAGAACAACCGCGTGATGCGCGTGCTGCCGTTCGAGAACGAAGCGATCAACGAATGCTGGATCTCGGACAAGGACCGCTTCTCGTATGAAGGCCTCAACAGCGAAGCGCGCCTGACGAAGCCGATGCTGAAGCAGGGCGGCCAGTGGATCGAAACCGACTGGCAGACCGCGCTCGAATACGTCGCGAAGGGCCTGAAGGGCATCGCCGCGGATCACGGCGCGAACGCGCTGGCGATGCTCGCGAGCGCGCACAGCACCGCGGAAGAGCTGTTCCTCGTGAAGCAGCTCGCCAACGAACTGAAGACGCCGAACGTCGACTTCCGTCTGCGTCAGCAGGATTTCTCGGCGCCGGTCCAGGGCGCACCGTGGCTCGGCATGCCGATCGCCGACCTGTCGAACGTGGACGCCGCGTTCGTCGTCGGTTCGTTCCTGCGCCGCGACCACCCGCTGTTCGCATCGCGCCTGCGTCAGGCTGCGAAGAACGGCGCGAAGCTGCACTTCCTGCATGCGACCGGTGACGATTCGCTGATCCCGACCGCGCAACGCATCGTCGCCGCGCCGTCCGCATGGCTCGACGAGCTGGCCGGCATCGCCGCGGCCGTCGCGCAACTGCGCGGCGTCGCGCTGCCCGACGCGCTCGCGGGCGTCACCGCATCGGCGGCCGCGCAAGCCGTCGCGCAGTCGCTCGCGAACGGCGAACGACGCGCGGTGCTGCTGGGCAACGTCGCGGTCCGTCATCCGCAATTCGCGCAACTGCACGCCGTCGCGCAGTGGATCGCCGACAACACCGGCGCCACGTTCGGCTTCCTGACGGAAGCGGCGAACACGGTCGGCGCGCACGTCGTCGGCGCACTGCCGGGCGAAGGCGGCCTGAACGCACGCGAAGCGTTCACGCAGCCGCGCAAGGGGTACGTGCTGCTGAACGTCGAACCGGAATTCGACACCGTCGATCCGGCACAGGCGCTGGCCGCGCTGAACCAGGCGGAAATGGTCGTCGTGATGTCGCCGTTCAAGCACGGCCTCGACTACGCCGACGTGCTGCTGCCGGTCGCGCCGTTCACGGAAACGGCCGGGACGTTCGTCAACGCCGAAGGCACCGTGCAGAGCTTCAACGGCGTCGTGCGCCCGCTCGGCGACACGCGTCCGGGCTGGAAGGTGCTGCGCGTGCTCGGCAGCCTGCTCGGCCTGCCGAACTTCGAATACGAGACCGCGGAAGAAGTGCGTCTCGCCGCGCTCGGCGACGCCGGCGTCGCGGGCCGCCTGTCGAACCAGACGTCGGTCGCGCCGGCCCGTGCCGCGGCGAATGCCGCGAACGGCGGTTTCGAGCGCCTGGCCGATGTGCCGATCTATCACGCCGACGCGCTCGTGCGCCGCGCGGGTGCGCTGCACCTGACGGCCGCCGCGAAGGCGGCGAACGCGGCAGCCCTGCCGGCCGCGCTGTTCGACAAGCTGGGCTTGAAGGAAGGCGACGCGGTGCGCGTGCGCCAGGGCGAGCGTGCGGTGCAGTTGCCGGCCGTGCGCGACGCGAATCTTGCGGAGACGGTCGTTCGCGTGTCGGCGGCGACGCCTGCCGGCGCAGCGCTCGGCAGCCTGTTCGGTGAACTGGTGGTGGAGAAGGCGTAAATGAGCTTGTTCGATACGATCAACGCGGGCGGGGCCGAGCTTCTCGGCTTCGCATGGCCGACGGTGTGGGCAGTCGTGCGCATCCTCGTCGTCTCCGTCGTCATCCTGCTGTGCGTCGCGTACCTGATTCTGTGGGAACGCAAGCTGATCGGCTGGATGCACGTGCGTCTCGGCCCGAACCGCGTCGGCCCCGGCGGCCTGCTGCAGCCGATCGCCGACGTGCTGAAGCTGCTGCTGAAGGAAGTCATTCAGCCGAGCGCCGCCAGCCGCTGGCTGTACCTGATCGCGCCGGTGATGACCGTCGTGCCGGCATTCGCCGTGTGGGCGGTGATCCCGTTCCAGGCCGAAGCCGTGCTCGCGAACGTGAACGCGGGCCTGCTGTACGCGATGGCGATCTCGTCGATCGGCGTGTACGCGGTGATTCTCGCCGGCTGGGCGTCGAACTCGAAGTACGCGTTCCTCGGTGCAATGCGCGCCGCGGCGCAGATGGTGTCGTACGAAATCTCGATGGGCTTCGCGCTGGTGCTCGTGCTGATGACGGCCGGCAGCCTGAACCTGTCGGAAATCGTCGGTTCGCAACAGCACGGCTTCTTCGCCGGCCACGGCGTGAACTTCCTGTCGTGGAACTGGCTGCCGCTGCTGCCGGCGTTCGTCGTCTACTTCATCTCGGGCATCGCCGAAACGAACCGTCACCCGTTCGACGTGGTGGAAGGGGAGTCGGAGATCGTCGCGGGTCACATGATCGATTACTCGGGCATGGCGTTCGCGCTGTTCTTCCTCGCCGAGTACATCAACATGATCGTGATCTCGGCGCTGGCTGCGACGCTGTTCCTCGGCGGCTGGGACGCACCGTTCGAATTCCTGTCGTTCATCCCGGGCATCTTCTGGCTGGTGCTGAAGGTCTTCGCGCTGCTGTCGGTGTTCATCTGGGTGCGTGCGACGTTCCCGCGCTACCGTTACGACCAGATCATGCGTCTGGGCTGGAAGGTGTTCCTGCCCGTCACGGTGGTCTGGGTGGTCGTGGTCGGCTTCTGGATGATGTCGCCGCTGAACATCTGGGTGAAGTAAGGACGAAATCATGACGGCTATCCAACACTTCTTTAAGACCTTCTTCCTGACCGAGCTGCTGAAGGGGCTCGCGCTGACCGGTCGCTACACGTTCAAGCGCAAGTTCACCGTGCAGTTCCCGGAAGAGAAGACCCCGATTTCGCCGCGTTTCCGCGGACTGCATGCACTGCGCCGCTACGAGAACGGCGAAGAGCGCTGCATCGCGTGCAAGCTGTGCGAGGCCGTGTGCCCCGCGCTGGCGATCACGATCGAATCGGAAACGCGCGCGGACAACACGCGCCGCACCACGCGCTACGACATCGACCTGACGAAGTGCATCTTCTGCGGTTTCTGCGAAGAGAGCTGCCCGGTCGATTCGATCGTCGAGACGCAGATTCTCGAGTACCACGGCGAAAAGCGCGGCGACCTGTATTTCACGAAGGATATGCTGCTCGCGGTGGGCGACCGCTACGAGAAGGACATCGCAGCGGCGAAGGCTGCCGACGCGCCGTATCGTTGATTGTGTTTGCAGTGCCGGCCCGGCATGAACGATGAACGGGCCGAGCCGCCGCGACGGGTGCGGGCCTTCCGCAAGCCGCGCCTGACTATGGCCTAACGATGAACCGGTAATCATGGAATTCACGACCGTACTGTTCTACATCTTCGCGCTGCTCCTGGTGGTATCAGGGCTGAAGGTGATCACTTCGCGCAACCCGGTGGCGTCTGCGCTTTTCCTTGTGCTGGCGTTCTTCAACGCCGCCGCGATCTGGATGCTGCTGGAAGCGGAGTTCCTCGCGATCCTGCTGGTTCTGGTCTACGTGGGCGCGGTGATGGTGCTGTTCCTGTTCGTCGTGATGATGCTGGACATCAACATCGACTACCTGCGCCGCGACTTCAAGCGCTTCGTACCGATGGCGACCGTGGTCGGCGCGATCATCGTGATCGAAACCGCGCTGATCCTGTGGCGCGGCTACGGCGACACGCACACCGTGCATGCGATGGCGACGGGCGAGATGGCCAACTGGTCGAATACGCGCCTGATCGGCAAGGTGATCTACACCGACTACATCTTCGCGTTCGAAATCGCCGGCCTCGTGCTGCTGGTCGCGATCATCGCCGCGATCGGGCTGACCGAGCGCAAGGGCAAGGACAGCAAGCGCCAGCGCGTGTCGGATCAGGTCAAGGTGCGCCGCAACGACCGCGTGCGCCTCGTGAAGATGGAAGCGGACAAGCCGCAGCCGGAGACGGCGCAGAGCGAAGCCGGCTCGGGCACCAACGGCTAAGCGGAGGAAAAGAAAACCATGCTGACTCTTGCTCACTACCTTGTGCTCGGCGCGATCCTGTTTGCGATCGCGATCGTCGGGATTTTCCTGAACCGCCGCAACGTCATCATCATCCTGATGTCGATCGAACTGATGCTGCTGGCGGTGAACACCAACTTCGTCGCGTTCTCGCATTACCTCGGCGACGTGCACGGCCAGATCTTCGTGTTCTTCGTGCTGACCGTCGCCGCAGCGGAAGCCGCGATCGGCCTCGCGATTCTGGTGACCCTGTTCCGTAAGCTCGACACGATCAATGTCGAGGATCTCGATCAGCTCAAAGGTTAATTTCAGGCTACGCTGTTATGTCAACGACACTCAATGAAAACCTGCTGCTGGCGATTCCGCTCGCTCCGCTGGCCGGCTCGCTGATTGCGGGGCTGTTCGGGAACGCAGTCGGGCGCAAGGGCGCACACCGGATCACGATCCTCGGCGTCATGATCGCGTTCCTCCTGTCGGCGAAAGTCTTCCTCGACGTGATGGGCGGCGCAAGCTTCAACGCGACCGTCTACGAATGGATGAACGTCGGCTCGCTGAAGCTCGAGGTCGGCTTCCTCGTCGATTCGCTGACCGCGATGATGATGGTCGTCGTGACCTTCGTCTCGCTGATGGTGCACGTGTACACGATCGGCTACATGGCGGAAGAAGACGGCTACCAGCGCTTCTTCTCGTACATCTCGCTGTTCACGTTCTCGATGCTGATGCTCGTGATGAGCAACAACTTCCTGCAGTTGTTCTTCGGCTGGGAAGCGGTGGGTCTGGTGTCGTACCTGCTGATCGGCTTCTACTTCACGCGTGAGAGCGCGATCTACGCGAACATGAAGGCGTTCCTCGTGAACCGCGTGGGCGACTTCGGCTTCCTGCTCGGCATCGGCCTGCTGCTCGCGTTCGCCGGCTCGATGAACTACGGCGAAGTGTTCGCGAAGCGCGCGGAACTCGCGAGCCTGCACTTCCCGGGCACCGACTGGGGCCTGCTGACCGTCGCCTGTATCTGCCTGTTCATCGGCGCGATGGGTAAGTCGGCGCAGTTCCCGCTGCACGTGTGGCTGCCGGACTCGATGGAAGGCCCGACCCCGATCTCGGCGCTGATTCACGCGGCGACGATGGTCACGGCCGGCATCTTCATGGTGTCGCGCATGTCGCCGCTGTTCGAGCTGTCGGATACCGCGCTGTCGTTCATCACGGTGATCGGCGCGATCACGGCGCTCTTCATGGGCTTCCTCGGCATCGTGCAGAACGACATCAAGCGCGTGGTCGCGTATTCGACGCTGTCGCAGCTCGGCTACATGACCGTCGCGCTCGGCGTGTCCGCCTACCCGGTCGCCGTGTTCCACCTGATGACGCACGCGTTCTTCAAGGCGCTGCTGTTCCTCGGCGCCGGCTCGGTCATCATGGGCATGCACCACGACCAGGACATGCGCAACATGGGCGGCCTGCGCAAGTACATGCCGATCACGTGGATCACGTCGCTCGTCGGTTCGCTCGCGCTGATCGGCACGCCGTTCTTCTCGGGCTTCTACTCGAAGGACTCGATCATCGACGCGGTGAAGCTGTCGCACCTGCCGGGTTCGGGCTTCGCATACTTCGCGGTCGTCGCGAGCGTGTTCGTCACGGCGCTGTACTCGTTCCGCATGTACTTCCTGGTGTTCCACGGCGAAGAGCGCTTCCGCCATCCGAAGCATCCGGAATCGCCGATGGGCATGGCCGCCGCACATGGCCACGACGATCACGGCCATGGCCACGACCACGGTCATGACGACCACGCGCACGAGCCGCACGAGACCCCGTGGGTCGTGTGGGTGCCGCTGGTCCTGCTGGCGATCCCGTCGGTGATCATCGGCGCGATCGCGATCAGCCCGATGCTGTTCGGCGATTTCTTCCAGCACGGCGTCGCATTCGACAAGGTGATCTTCATCGGCGAAAACCATCCGGCGCTGGCCGAGATGGCCGAAGAGTTCCACGGCTGGGTCGGCATGGGCCTGCACTCGGTGTCGGGCCTGCCGGTGTGGCTGGCGCTCGCCGGTGTGGTCGTCGCGTGGTTCCTGTACCTGAAGCGTCCGGAACTGCCGGCGTCGATCCGCCGCGCGTTCGGCCCGATCTACACGCTGCTGGACAACAAGTACTACATGGACAAGATCAACGAAGTGGTGTTCGCCCGCGGTTCGGTGGCGATCGGCCGCGGCCTGTGGAAGGAGGGCGACGTCGTAGTGATCGACGGCCTCGTCAACGGCAGCGCCCGGTTCATCGGCTGGTTCGCCGGCGTGATCCGCTTCCTCCAATCCGGTTACATCTATCACTACGCGTTCGCCATGATCATCGGCATGCTGGGGCTCCTGACCCTGTTTGTAACGCTCGGCGGCAAATAAGGCGGGGAGACAACACTAATGCACGCTTTTCCGATTCTCAGTACCGCGATCTGGCTGCCGATCGTTTTCGGCCTCCTCGTGCTGGCGGTGGGTAACGACAAAAATCCGGGGACGGCCCGCTGGGTCGCGCTGATCGGCGCGCTGCTCGGCCTCGCGGTCACGATCCCGCTGATCACGGGCTTCGACTCGAGCACGGCTGCGCTGCAGTTCGTCGAGAAGTCGACCTGGATCGAACGCTTCGACATTGCGTATCACCTCGGCGTCGACGGCATCTCGATGTGGTTCGTCGTGCTGACCGCGCTGATCACGGTGATCGTCGTGATCGCCGCGTGGGAAGTGATCACCGAGAACGTCGCGCAGTACCTCGCGGCGTTCCTGATCCTGTCCGGGATCATGATCGGCGTGTTCTCGGCGGCCGACGGCCTGCTGTTCTACGTGTTCTTCGAGGCGACCCTGATCCCGATGTACATCATCATCGGCGTGTGGGGCGGCCCGAACCGCGTGTACGCGGCGTTCAAGTTCTTCCTGTACACGCTGGCCGGCTCGCTGCTGATGCTGGTCGCGCTGATCTACCTGTACACGCAGACGCATTCGTTCGACCTCGCGACGTGGCAGAACGCGAAGATCGCGATGACGCCGCAGATCCTGCTGTTCATTGCGTTCTTCCTCGCATTCGCGGTGAAGGTGCCGATGTGGCCGGTGCACACGTGGCTGCCGGATGCGCACGTGGAAGCGCCGACGGGCGGCTCGGTCGTGCTGGCCGCGATCATGCTGAAGCTCGGCGCATACGGTTTCCTGCGTTTCTCGCTGCCGATCACGCCTGACGCGAGCCACTTCCTGGCGCCGGTCGTGATCACGCTGTCGCTGATCGCGGTGATCTACATCGGCCTCGTCGCGATGGTGCAGGCCGACATGAAGAAGCTGGTTGCGTATTCGTCGATCGCGCACATGGGCTTCGTCACGCTCGGCTTCTTCATCTTCAACCAGCTCGGCGTCGAAGGCGCGATCATCCAGATGATCTCGCACGGCTTCGTGTCGGGCGCAATGTTCCTGTGCATCGGCGTGCTGTACGACCGCGTGCACTCGCGCCAGATCGCCGATTACGGCGGCGTCGTGAACGTGATGCCGAAGTTCGCGGCATTCGCGATGCTGTTCTCGATGGCCAACTGCGGCCTGCCGGGTACGTCGGGTTTCGTCGGCGAGTTCATGGTGATTCTCGCGGCCGTCCAGTACAACTTCTGGATCGCCTTCGGTGCGGCATTCACGCTGATCCTCGGCGCGGCCTACACGCTGTGGATGTACAAGCGCGTGTACTTCGGGGCCGTCGCGAACGATCACGTCGCCAAGCTGAAGGACATCGGCCGTCGCGAATTCCTGATGCTGGCCGTGCTTGCCGCGTTCACGCTGCTGATGGGCCTGTATCCGAAGCCTTTCACCGACGTGATGCACGTTTCCGTCGAAAACCTCCTCTCCCACGTCGCGCAGTCGAAGCTGCCGCTGGCCCAGTAATCGCGAGCGGAGGAACTCAAGATCATGCAAAACGCCCCTATGAATGTCCTGTTGCCTGACGCGCTGGTGCTGGCCGCCATCGTCGTCGCCTGGCTGAACGACACCTTTACCGGTGCGTCCGGCCGCCGCCTGACCTATCTGATCGCGGTCGTCTCGTCGGTCGTCGCCGGCGTGTGGTTCTCGGTCCAGGCGCTCGACCCGCAGCAGTACTACTTCTTCTCGAAGATGGTCGTCGTCGACTCGTTCGCGAGCACGATGAAGGCCGTCGTGTCGTTCGGTTTCGCGGTGTCGCTCGTCTATTCGCGCAAGTACCTCGAAGACCGCGACATGTTCCGCGGCGACGTGTTCCTGCTTGGCATGTTCTCGCTGCTCGGTCAGCTGGTCATGGTGTCGGGCAACAACTTCCTGACGCTGTACCTCGGCCTCGAACTGATGTCGCTGTCGCTGTACGCGGTCATCGCGCTGCGCCGCGATGCTGCCCAGTCGAGCGAAGCCGCGATGAAGTACTACGTGCTGGGCGCGCTCGCGTCGGGCTTCGTGCTGTACGGCATCTCGATGCTCTACGGCGCGACCGGCTCGCTCGAGCTCGGCGAGGTGTACAAGGCGGTCGGCGGCAACACCGACGCGGCCGTGCTGATGTTCGGCGTGGTCTTCATCGTCGCCGGTATCGCGTTCAAGCTGGGCGCCGTGCCGTTCCACATGTGGGTGCCGGACGTCTACCAGGGCGCACCGACCGCGATGACGCTGTTTGTCGGCGGCGGCCCGAAGGTTGCCGCGTTCGCATGGGGCCTGCGCTTCCTGGTGATGGGCCTGCTGCCGCTCGCGCAGAACTGGCAGACCGCGCTCGTGATCCTCGCCGCGCTGTCGCTGATCGTCGGCAACATCACCGGTATCGTCCAGCGCAACATCAAGCGGATGCTCGCGTACTCGGCGATCTCGAACATGGGCTTCGTGCTGCTCGGCCTGCTCGCCGGCATCGTGAAGGGCGACGCGGCGGCACCGGCGAACGCGTACAGCTCGGCGATGTTCTACGCGATCGTCTACCTGATCACGACGCTCGGCTCGTTCGGCGTGGTGATGCTGCTCGCGCGCCGCGATTTCGAAGCGGAAACGATCGACGACTTCAAGGGCCTCAACAAGCGCAGCCCGGTGTTCGCGTTCGTGATGATGGTCATGATGTTCTCGCTGGCCGGCATCCCGCCGACCGTCGGCTTCTACGCGAAGCTCGCCGTGCTCGAGGCGACCGTCAACGCGGGCCTCACGTGGCTGGCCGTGCTGGCCGTGATCACGTCGCTGTTCGGCGCGTTCTACTACCTGCGCATCGTGAAGCTGATGTACTTCGATGCCCCGCAGGATTCGACGCCGATCTCGGGCGATTTCTGCAAGCGCACGATCCTCGTGCTGAACGGCCTGGCCGTCGTCGTGCTCGGTCTGATCCCGAGCCCGCTGCTGACCGCCTGCCTGCAGGCCATCCGTCACACGCTGCCGCTGTAATGTCGGCAGCCGGCTGGTTCATCGTGCTGTTGGCGCTCGTCTGCGCCAACCTGCCGTTCCTGAATCAACGCCTCTTCGCCGTCGTGCCGTTCGGCGCGACGAAGAAGAACGCGTGGGTGCGGATCGGCGAGCTGATCGTGCTGTACTTCGTCGTCGGCGCGCTCGGCTTCTGGCTCGAGTCGCGCGCCGGCAACCGCTTCGAACAGGGCTGGCAGTTTTACGCGATCACGTTCAGTCTCTTCGTTGTGTTCGCGTTTCCCGGCTTCACGTTCCAGTATCTCGTCAAACGACGCTGACGGCTTCGGCCGTCCGTCGTGCTCATTCAGGAGCCGCCGATGGCCGAACTACCCAATCACGACGCCGCACTGACCGAAACCTGCCTCGAAAGCGAGGCGATCTTCGAAGGCGCGTTCCTCAAGCTCAAGCGCGACACCGTCCGTCTGCCGGACGGCAAGAATGCCACGCGCGAATACGTGCAACACCCGGGCGCGGTGATGGTGATCCCGCTGTTCGACGACGGCCGCGTGCTGATGGAGAGCCAGTTTCGCTATCCGATCGGCAAGGTGATGGCCGAATTCCCGGCCGGCAAGCTCGACCCGAACGAAGGCGCGCTCGCGTGTGCGGCGCGCGAACTGCGCGAGGAAACCGGCTACACGGCGCGCGAATACGTGTTCCTGGCCCGTATTCACCCGATCATTTCCTATTCGACCGAATTCATCGACTTGTACCTCGCGCGCGGGCTCACGGCCGGCGAGCGCAAGCTCGACGAAGGCGAATTCCTCGAAACCTTCACCGCGACGCTGGCCGACCTGCAGGAATGGGTGCGCACCG
Source organism: Burkholderia sola (assembly GCF_905400185.1). Classification (NCBI taxonomy): domain Bacteria; kingdom Pseudomonadati; phylum Pseudomonadota; class Betaproteobacteria; order Burkholderiales; family Burkholderiaceae; genus Burkholderia; species Burkholderia sola. The sequence goes on along the minus strand of NZ_FR989675.1, from coordinate 2,518,831 downwards.
GCCAGATCTCCGACGTGAAGACGATCATCGGCACGATGTGGCTCGACAAGGTGCTGTCCGGCGCGTGGCCGCTCGGGCCGGTCGTCACGCCCTGAGCACGGCGTCAGCGGCGGGCGGGGCGCCGCGTTACAATCCGGTGACGCGGTGCGTTCGTGCCGCGCGATCGGGATTTAGCACGACCGTTCACAAAACCGCTTTTTGCGCTACACTCGTCACACGCCCTGATTCAGCATGAAGGTCCTCGATTTACAGTGTCCGCACGGTCATCGGTTCGAAGGCTGGTTCGCTTCCGCCGATGAATTCGAAGCGCAGTTGTCCCGCAAGCTGGTCGAATGCCCGGTGTGCGGAACGACGGAGATCAACCGGATGCCGTCCGCGCCGCGCCTGAACCTGTCGGGCGCGACGCAGCCGCAGCCGGCCGATCCGCGTGCGCTGCAGGCGCAGGTGATGCGCGCGCTGCGCGAGGTGCTGGAGAAGACCGAGAACGTGGGCGAGCGCTTCGCCGAGGAAGCGCGGCGCATCCATTACAACGAGGCGCCCGCACGCAGCATTCGCGGCGTCACGACGCCGGAGGATGCGCAGTCCTTGGTCGAAGAAGGCATCGACGTGATGCCGCTGCCGATTCCTGCCGCGCTGAAAGAACCGCTGCAATGACGTACGCAGTGTGTCCTTGGCCGGGCCGGACGGCCGCGGACAGGAGACACTGCGCATGGATCTGGACTATTCCCCCGCCGACGACGCGTTCCGCGCCGACGTCCGCGCCTGGCTCGAGGCCAGCCTGCCTCACGCACTGCGCGCCAAGGTACTCGATCACAAACGACTCGACCGCGAGGATTTCGCGCGCTGGCACCGGATCCTGGGCCAGCGCGGCTGGTCCGCGCCCGCCTGGCCGGTCGAATACGGCGGCCCGGGCTGGAACGCGACGCAGCGGCACATCTGGGACGAGGAGTGCGCACGGATCGGTGCGCCCACCGTGCTGCCGTTCGGGGTGTCGATGGTCGCGCCGGTCCTGATGAAATACGGCAGCGAAGCGCAAAAGCGCCACTATCTGCCGCGTATTCTCGACGGCTCGGACTGGTGGTGCCAAGGTTATTCGGAGCCGGGTTCCGGGTCCGACCTCGCGTCGCTGCGCACGCGCGCCGAGCGCCACGGCGATCACTACGTCGTCAACGGCCAGAAGACCTGGACCACGCTCGGCCAGTATGCCGACATGATGTTCTGCCTCGTGCGCACCGATCCGGCCGCGAAGAAGCAGGAAGGCATCTCGTTCCTGCTGATCGACATGAAGACGCCCGGCATCACGGTGCGCCCGATCGTGATGCTCGACGAGGACCACGAGGTCAACGAGGTGTTCTTCGAGGACGTGAAGGTGCCGGTCGAGAACCTCGTCGGCGACGAGAACCGCGGCTGGACCTACGCGAAATACCTGCTGGGCCACGAGCGCACCGGCATCGCGCGCGTCGGCGCGTCGAAGCGGGAGCTCGCGTTCCTGAAGCGCGTCGCATCGAACCAGCGCAAGAACGGCAAGCCGTTGCTCGCCGATCCCGTGTTCGCCGCGAAGGTCGCGGCGCTCGAAGTCGAGTTGATGGCGCTGGAGGTGACGGTGCTGCGCGTCGTCAGCCGCGAGACGAGCGGCAAGGGGCCCGGCCCCGAGGCGTCGATGCTGAAGATCAAGGGCACCGAGGTGCAGCAGGCGCTCACCGAGCTGATGGTCGAAGCGATCGGTCCGCTGGCCGCACCGTTCGACGTGCCGTTCCTCGATGGCGAGCGCGAACACAGCATCGCCGGCGACGACGATGCGGCGCCGCTCGCCGCGTACTACTTCAATTACCGGAAGACGTCGATCTACGGCGGGTCGAACGAGATCCAGAAGAACATCATCGCGCAGATGATTCTGGGGCTGTGATCAGGGAACGGAGACAACCATGGATTTCAGCTTTACCGATGAGCAGCAGCAGTTCGCCGACGCGCTGCGCCGGTATCTTGGCGAGCAATACGGCTTCGACGCGCGCCAGGCGATCGTGCGTAGCGATACCGGCGTGTCGGATGCGCAGTGGAGCGCATTCACCGAACTGGGCTTGACCGCGTTGCCCGTGCCGGACGCACAGGGCGGTTTCGGCGGCGGCCCGGTCGACATGCTGGTCGTGATGCAGGAGCTCGGCCGTGCGCTCGTGATCGAGCCGTACTGGGCCACGGCGGTTGGCGTCGAGGCGTTGCGGATCGCCGGCTCCGGCGCGGGCGACGATGCCGCGCTGCTGGAGGCGGTCGCGCAGGGGCACAAGCGCGTGGCGGTCGCGTTCCACGAACCGCACGCGCGCTACGACCTGTACGAGCTCGACACGCGCGCGCGCGGGCAGGGCGGCACGTACCGGCTGACCGGTACCAAGTCGGTCGTTCAGCACGGCGCCCAGGCGCACGCGTGGATCGTGCCTGCGCGGGTCGACGGCGGCGGCCTCGGCCTCTTCGTCGTCGAACGCGATGCGGCCAATGCGAAGGTGGTCGACTACCGGACCATCGACGGCCAGCGCGCCGCGACGATCATGTTCAACGAAACGCCGGCCCGATTGCTGACGGGTGGGGCGCGCGACGCGGCGGCGCTCGAGCAGATCGCCGATTACGCGACCTTCCTGCTGTGCGCGGAAGCGGTCGGCGCGCTCGACGAACTGAATCGCGCGACGGTCGAATACACGAAGACGCGCGAGCAGTTCGGCGTGCCGATCGCGCGTTTTCAGGCGCTGCAGCACCGGATGGTCGACATGCTGATCCATGCGGAGCAGGCGCGTTCGCTGACCTATCTCGCGGCGGTCCGCTACGCGAACGGCGATGCCGATGCGCGGCGCAAGGCCGTGTCGGCCGCGAAGGCGCGGGTCGGCGCGGCCGCGCGCTTCGTCGGCCAGCAGGCGGTCCAGCTGCACGGCGGCATGGGCGTGACCAACGAGGTGGCCGCCGCGCATTTGTTCAAGCGGCTGTCGATCATCGAGACGACGCTCGGCGATACCGATCATCACCTCGCCCGCATCGCGGCGCTGCCCGATTTCGCGCAGACCGACGTAGCATGACGGTGACGCGCGAGCGCGCCAGACAAGGAGACTTATCAGTGGGCATCAGTTACGAAGACCTGGTGGTCGGCAGTACCACCGAAGTGGGCCGCTACACGTTCGAGGCCGACGACATCAAGACGTTCGCGAAGCGCTACGATCCGCAGCCGTTCCATGTCGACGAGGAAGCGGGGAAGGCGTCGCATTTCGGCGGGCTCGTCGCGAGCGGCTGGCATACGTGCTCGGTATTCATGAGCCTGCTGGTCCAGAAGCTCGGGCCGGATTCGACCAGCATGGGCTCGCCGGGCATCGATTCGATCCGCTGGCTGAAGCCGGTGCGCGCCGGCGACACGATCACGATGTACCAGAAGGTGCACGACAAACGCGTGTCGGAGAGCAAGCCCGATCGCGGCATCGTGTCGACGGAATGGATCGGCGTGAACGAAGCCGGCGAGACGGTGATCTCCGTGCACACCAAGGTGATTTTCGGGCTGCGCCATCCGGGGGGCGCGAACTCATGACCGACGTGACCTTGCCGCTGATCGCATCGGCGCAGGCGCTGCAGGCGCGGGTCGGCGCGGAGCCGCTCGCGAGCGGCTGGATCGAGATCGACCAGCCGCGCGTCGACGGTTTTGCCGACGCGACCGGCGATCATCAATGGATTCACGTCGACCCCGAACGCGCGCGACGCGAGTCGCCGTTCGGCGGGCCGATCGCGCACGGGTTCCTGACGCTGTCGCTGATTCCTGCGTTGATGACCGACGCGATGCGCTTCGAGCAGAAGATGGGCGTGAACTATGGGCTGAACCGCGTGCGGTTCCTGAAGCCGGTGCCGGTCGGGGCGCGCGTGCGTGCGCTGTTCGCGGTAAAGGAAACCGCCGACGCCGCGCGCGGCGGCATCCAGGTAACGTGGTCGGTATCGATGCAGGTCGAGCGCCCCGACGCGCCGCTGCCGGTATGCGCGGCGGAGTTCGTCACGCTGCATTACTTCTGAAGCACGGAGCGGCATGCGCGGATGCCGCTCCGCTCGTTACACGCTCGTCAGTGCTTCGCGTATTGCGTTGCGCCGAACAGCACCTCGCGAGCCTTGTCGTCCTGCAGCGCCTTGCGCATCGACGCGAGCACCTCGACGCCGCGCTGCACGGCCGGTCGCGCGGCGATCGCCTCGTGCCAGCGCTTCACGTTCGGCAGTTCATCGAGCACGATGCCCTGGTTTTGCCACGAGCGCGTCCACGGGAAAGTCGCAATGTCCGCGATCGTGTACGTGTCGCCTGCGAGATACTCGGATTCGCCGAGCCGCTTTTCCATCACGTTGTACAGGCGCTTCGCTTCGTTCGTGTAGCGGTTGACCGCATACTCGATCTTCTCCGGCGCATACAGCCGGAAGTGGTGCGCCTGCCCGAGCATCGGGCCGACGCCGCCCATCTGGAACATCAGCCACTCGAGCGTCGCATAGCGCGCGGCCGGCTCGGTCGGCAGGAACTTGCCGGTCTTCTCCGCGAGGTAGATCAGGATCGCGCCCGATTCGAACAGCGAGATCGGCTGGCCGCCGGGGCCGTCCGGATCGACGATCGCGGGGATTTTGTTGTTCGGGCTGATCTTCAGGAATTCGGGCTTGAACTGGTCGCCGGCACCGATATCGACCGGATGCGCACGATACGCGAGGCCGGTTTCCTCGAGCATGATGTGTACCTTGTGGCCGTTCGGGGTCGCCCAGCTATAGACGTCGATCATCGTCAACTCCTGTGTGGCATGCGCGAAAACGGCGCCGGCGGCGCCGCGACAGGCGGTCATTAGAGCATGGATCGACACGGGCTGCTGGCGACGGAAACGCGCGTGCCGACGGGCATGCGCGGCCGCACGGGAGAGCGCCGCGGGCGTTGCGCGCGGCGCATCGGATGGACGTCGCGGCGTAGCGTCGGTTCGAAGGCCGACGCGGCGGATCAGCGCTTGTAGCGCGGCTGGCGCTTATCGAGAAAGGCGGTGATGCCTTCGAGCCCGTCCGCATGATGCAGCGACGCGACGAAATGATCGCGCTCGGTGCCGAGATGCGCGTCCAGCGGTTGCGCGGTCGCGTCGTCGAGCAGCGACTTGATGCGCGTGAGCGCATTCGGCGAGATGCCGGCGAGCGCGTCGGCCCATGCCAGTGCGTCGCTCAGTGCCGTGCCGGGCGCGGTGAGCCGGTTGACGACGCCGAGCGCATGCAGGCGTTCGGCGGCAACCGGCTTGCCTTCGAAGAGGATTTCGGCCGCGATCGCACGCGGCAGTGCGCGGGCGAGAAACCACGAGCCGCCGCCGTCGGGCGTCAGGCCCACGCGCGCATACGACATCACGAATTTCGCATCGTGTGCGGCGACGATCAGGTCGCACGCGAGCGCGAGCGAGAAGCCCGCGCCGGCCGCGGCGCCTTCGACGGCCGCGATCACCGGCTTCGTCGACGCGCGGATCGCCGTGACCCATGCCGCGAGCTGATCGATGCTGTCGGCCTGGAAGGACGGATCCTTCGAGCGATTCTCGAGCAGCCGGTTCAGGTTGCCGCCTGCGCAGAAGAAGCGATCGGCGCCGGTCAGCACGACGGCGCGAATCGCCGGATCGCGCTCGGCGGTGGCGAGCGCTTCGATGCCGGCCGCGTACATGTCGGGATGCAGCGCGTTGCGCGCGCCGGGATTGGACAGCGTGAGGACGAGCGTCGATTCGCTCTCGGGCGGACGCGAGGCCAGCAGTTCAGCACTCATGCGAGCGTGTCTCCATCGGATGGCGCGGCGGCGACGCCGCGTGTGTCGCGCGGACGGGCGAAGCCGACGCCGCAGCGGAGGTAATGTCGTCGTGACGAACACACAACTTGCTTTAGACTAGCACGGACGTGCTTTTCAGCGCGATGAATCCCGATGCGGCCGGCGTCGATGCGGCCGCGCTTCAGCAAGGAAGGAGACCCCGATGCTACAGCTGTGCGGTATTCCGTTGTCCAACTACTACAACAAGGTGAAGTTCGTCCTGCTCGAGCACGACATTCCATTCGAGGAACGGGTGTGCGGTTTTCCGATCAGCGATCCGGCGCAGCTTGCCGATTCGCCGCTCGGCAAGATTCCGTTCCTGAAGACCGAAGAGGGCGCGCTGTTCGAGTCGCAGGCGATCATCGAATACCTGGCGGCGCGCTATCCCGAGAAAGGCATTTTCCCCGCAAGCCCGTTCGCTGCGGCGAAGGTGCGCGAACTTGTCGAGACGCTCGAGCTGTATCTCGAATGGATGGCGCGGGAGGTGTACACGGAAGCGTTTTTCGGCGGCAAGGTGAGCGACGGGATGAAGGCGCACGTCGAGAAGCGCCTGCCGCGCGCGATCGATGCATTCAAGCAGATGACGCGCTTTTCGCCGCATGTGCTCGGCGACTCGTTCGGCCTCGCGGACATGGCCGCGTGGGTTCATCTGCCGGTCGTCGGGATGGCGACGAAGGCCGTCTTCGGGCGCGACTTCCTGCTCGATGCTGGCATCGACTGGAAGGCGCACGCAAAGACGGTCGGTGAACGCCCGGCCGCGCAACGCGTGGCAGCCGAGCGCAAGGCGTATGTCGAAGCGGCGAACGTCGTGCGTTCGTAAGCGTGTCTGACGGGCGGCGCGTGGCCGCCCCTGCCGGGCTTACAGGCGGGCGAGCCGTTCGAGCGCGGATGCGAGCGTGCTTTCCTGCTTCGCGAAGCAGAAGCGCACGACGCCCGATTCGTGCGGCTCATGATAGAACGCCGACACCGGAATGGCCGCCACGCCGATCTCCGACGTGAGCCACTTCGAGAATTCCGCTTCGGGCAGGTCGCTGATCGCCGAGTAATCGACGCACTGGAAGTACGTGCCCGTGCACGGCAGCAGCTTGAAGCGCGTGCGCTCGAGGCCGGCCCGGAAGAAGTCGCGCTTCTTCTGATAGAAGCCCGCGAGCGACAGGTACGGCGCCGGGTCGCGCAGGTAGTCGGCGAGCCCGATCTGCATCGGCGTGTTCACCGTGAACACGTTGAACTGGTGGACCTTGCGGAATTCCGCGGTCAGCGCCGCCGGCGCCGCGACGTAACCGACCTTCCAGCCCGTCACGTGATAGGTCTTGCCGAAGCTCGACACGATGAAGCTGCGCGCGGCGAGCTCCGGGTAGCGCGCGACGCTCTCATGGCGCGCGCCGTCGTAGACCATGTGTTCATAGACCTCGTCGGACAGGATCAGCACGTTGGTGCCGCGCACGATGTCCTCGAGCTTGCGCATGTCGGCCTCGCGCCACACGGTGCCCGTCGGGTTGTGCGGCGTGTTGATCAGGATCATCCGCGTTCGCGGCGTGATCGCGGCCGCGAGACGGTCGAACGGGATCGTGTAGTCGGGTGCGTCCAGCGTGACGAACACGGGTTTGCCGCCGGCAAGCTCGATCGACGGCAGGTAGCTGTCGTAGGTCGGCTCGACGACGATCACTTCGTCGCCCGGATGCACCGCGCAGAGGATCGCCGTCAGCAGCGCCTGCGTCGCGCCGGCCGTCACGGTGATTTCGGTGCCCGGATCGTAGCGTCGGCCGTACACCTGCGCGATCTTGTCGGCGATCGCGTCGCGCAGCGGCGCGACGCCGGCCATCGGCGGGTACTGGTTGTGTCCGTTGCGCATCGCGGTGGCGGCCGCATCGACGATGCGCGGATCGCAATCGAAATCCGGGAAGCCCTGGCCGAGGTTCACCGCGCCTTTTTCGGTGGCAAGCGCGCTCATGACCGTGAAGATCGTCGTGCCGACGTTCGGCAGGCGCGACGGGAAAACGGGAGTCGTTGGCATATCTGAAGGAGCGTTCATCGAGACGGTCGAATTCGGGTGTGAGGCGTCAGGCCGGCGTCGCCGTGGCGTCGAGCGCGCAGGCTTCCACGAACGGCGCGGGTTGCGCGATCCGGAAGCCGAAGTCGCGTGCGGTGCGTTTCGCGAGCTTCAGCAGCGCGCGGTCTTTCGACACGAGCCAGTCGGCCTGTGCGGCGCGGGCGAGTTCGAGAAATTTCTGGTCGTCGCGGTCCTTGCACTTCGGCAGCGGCGGCGCGTCGGCGTCGACGGGCGACGGTTCGACGAGGCTCGCGAGCCGGGCGACCGTCGCGAGCGCGGCAGCCTTGTCGATCGCGCGCGACTGGAACTGCGGATAGTCGAGCACGTATTCGAGCTCGGTCAGGCAGCGGCCGTCGATTACGGCGGCCAGCGTGCCGCGCTCCAGCGCGGCACGGATTGGGCGCGTAGCGGGGTCGTCGAATACGAGGATGTCGATCCAGACGTTCGAGTCGAGCACGACGCGGTGGGCGGCATGCGGGGCGAGAGAGCGGGGCATTCGTTACAATCGGTGGTTTTCGTCTGACCGCAAGGCACGGCGTGCCAGCGAGCCTCTATGATAATCGTTCTCTCTCCCGCCAAATCCCTCGACTACGAGACGCCCGCGCACATCCAGTCTTACACGAAGCCTGCATTCGTCGACGACGCGTCGGAGCTGATCGCCGGCCTGCGCAAGCTGTCGCCGCAGGACATCGCGGCGCTGATGGATATCTCCGACCCGCTCGCGCGCCTGAACTTCCAGCGCTACGCCGATTGGTCGCCGACCTTCACGCCGGCCAACGCGAAGCAGGCCGTGCTGGCGTTCAACGGCGACGTCTACGAGGGTTTCGACGCGAAATCGCTGTCGCCGACCGATCTCGACTATGCGCAGCAGCACGTGCGCGTGCTGTCGGGCCTGTACGGGCTGTTGCGTCCGCTCGACCTGCTGCAGCCGTACCGGCTCGAGATGGGCACGCGTTTCGCGAACGCGCGCGGCAAGGATCTGTATGCGTTTTGGGGCGACCGCATCACGCGGGCGCTGAACGAGCAGCTCGAGACGCGCAGCGGCGCGGCGCGCGTGCTCGTCAACTGCGCGTCGACCGAATACTTCAAGTCGGTCAAGCCGAAGCTGCTGGCCGCGCCGGTCATCACGCCGGTATTCGAGGACTGGAAGGGCGGCCGCTACAAGATCATCAGCTTCCATGCGAAACGCGCGCGTGGCCTGATGGCGCGTTTTGTCGTCGAGAACCGTATCACCGACCCGAAGGCGCTGAAGGCATTCGCGACCGAAGGCTATGCGTTCGATGCGGCGGCGTCGAACGATTCGACTTACGTATATCGCCGGCGCATCGGCGAGTGACCCAGCCGGCCGTTCACGAGACGGCCGGCGCATGCATTGGGGCCGGACAGGCGGTACGCTGCCCGATTCGGTCGACCGCTTTGCATGGGACCAGCGTAAGCGCTGAAGCGCTTACGCTGGTCGACAAAGGAGATAGACAGATGGCCGTTTCGATCACCAGTAATTTCGACGCGGGCGCAATCGACGTCGTGTCGTGCGATAGCCCCGACGCAATCCGGCTGCGCGTGCGTGGCGACAATCGCTCGGAATTCGCGCAATGGTTTTACTACCGTTTGACGGGGGCGCGCGGCGAGCGATGCGTGATGACGTTCGAGAACGCAGCCGAATGCGCGTATCCGTCGGGCTGGCGCAACTACCACGCGGTAGCGAGCTATGACCGCGTCGACTGGTTCCGGGTGCCGACGACATTCGACGGCAAGACGATGACCATCGACCATACGCCGGAATTCGATAGCATCTACTACGCGTATTTCGAACCGTACTCCGAAGAGCGTCACGCGGCGTTTCTCGGCGCGGTCCAGCAGTTGCCGCAGGCGAGGGTCGCCGAGCTCGGCCGCACGGTCGAAGGCCGTCCGATGTCGCTGCTGACGCTCGGCACGCCGGAAACCGATGGCGCGCCGAAGAAGAAGGTGTGGATCATCGCGCGCCAGCATCCGGGCGAATCGATGGCCGAGTGGTTCGTCGAAGGCCTGGTCAAGCGGCTGGCCGGATGGGGCGACTGGGCGGGCGACCCGGTTGCGCGCAAGCTCTACGATCGCGTGACGTTCCACATCGTCCCGAACATGAACCCGGACGGCAGCGTGCACGGTAACCTGCGCACCAATGCGGCCGGTGCGAACCTGAACCGCGAGTGGATGGCGCCCGATGCCGAGCGCAGCCCCGAAGTGCTGGCCGTGCGCGATGCGATCCACGCGATCGGCTGCGACATGTTCTTCGACATTCACGGCGACGAGGATTTGCCGTACGTGTTCGTCGCCGGCTCGGAGATGCTGCCGAGCTTCACCGAGCAGCAGCGCAAGGAGCAGACCGCGTTCATCGACGCGTTCAAGGTCGCCAGCCCCGACTTCCAGACCGAGCATGGCTACGCGGCGAGCAAGTACAAGGAAGACGCGCTGAAGCTCGCGTCCAAGTACATTGGCCACCAGTTCGGCTGCCTGTCGCTGACGCTCGAAATGCCGTTCAAGGACAATGCGAACCTGCCCGACGAGCGCGTCGGCTGGAACGGCGAGCGTAGCGCGGCGCTCGGCGCGGCGATGCTGGCCGCGATCCTCGTGCACGTCGACACGTTCGCGTAAGCGCAGCCGTCGTCGCATGAAAAAGGCCGGCGCATCTTGCGATGCACCGGCCTTTTTTGATGCTGTCGTCGCCGCTCCGCCGTATCAGGACTTCTTCGCGGTTTTTTTCTTCACGGCTTTCTTCTGCCCGCCTGATTTCTTCGTCGCGACGGCCTTCTTGCTGCCGGTGCGGCCCGATGCCTTCGCCTTGGCTTTGCCGCGGTGCGACTTGCCCTTGAACTTCTTCGTCGAAGACGACGAGCGCTCGACGCGCGGCTTCAGCGGCGGAACCGGATCGTTCCAGCTGAACGCGAGCATTTGCTGGCCGACATAGCCGCAACGGAATTTCAGCGGCGTCGGGTCGCTGCCGTCGCTATGGATGCCGAGCCCGTCGACGGTGACGATGTTGTCGACTTTCACACGCTGCTTGCCCTGGTCGAACGAGTCGTTCCACGGCGTGATCGTCGCGTTGCCGCCGTCGAATGCGTTCGGCGCGAAGTCGACGCGATCGAACGCCGTCGACGTGCTGGCGATGAAGCTGCCGTGCGCCGCACAATCGGCGGCGAGCGGATCGGCACGCATCTCGTTGACGAATTTGTTGATCAGTTCGGAACGCTGGTCGAGCAGGTCGGCGAATACCGGTGCGGGAAGCGCAAGCGACAGGCCCGCGATACAGGCTGCCAGCTTGCCGAGCGCCCGGAAAATCCGGAGCGAGGCAGGTGAGCTGTCCATCTGGTTATTGGTGAGGAGCGAAGAAGACGTCGGGCACGTATAGATGCCCGATGAAGAACAGGAGTTCAATCTTAGCGTAAAAAAGTTGTGCGGCAGTAGGTGACGTATTCGGCGCGCGCGGCGGAATGGCCGCCGATACGCGTGTGCGCTCGTCCGATGCGGAGGAAATTCAGGCGCGCGGGCCGCCGAGGCGGTAGCGGCGGACGTCGAAGGTCGTGACCCACGCGGGGCGATAGACGGCGATGAGGGCCGTTGCCATGCCGGTGAACCAGGCCTCGCCGAGCGCGAGCAGCGCGGTGTTCAGCAGATAGCCGGCCGGAATCACGACGGGCACGCCGTCCGCGAGCGCGAGCTGGACACCGGCCGCCGCCGCGGCGACCGCGACGATCGCGATAGCGGGCGACAGGAAGCCCTGCCCGGTGATGAACGACGCGAGGTTGTGCGGCAGCCACGCGAGTGCGGCGCGTTGCAGCAACGCCGACACGCCGACAGGCAGCGCACCGTAGATCAGATAGGTCAGGCCGATGCCTTGCCACGGCGCGTCGAAGATGACCGCGGCAATCGCCGTGACGGCGCCCATCGCGACCAGTGCGAGCGTCCAGTCGAACAGCGTGACGAGCAACGTCGCGCCGAGCAGATGCATGACGATGCCATCTTCGAGCCATGCGTTCGAGGCCCACAGGACCGCGATCGCTGTGACGAGCGCGAGCCACACGTGCTGAAGCGTGGCGTCTTGCAGGCGTACGAAGGGGCGATTCCAGATCGCGAGCGCGAGCAGGGCCACGGCGGCGATCCAGCCACCGATGCCAACCCAGAGCGGAAGCGGTGTGAAAAGAAAACCCATGCGTCCATATTACTCGTTGAGCATCAAAGGTGGGAGCCTGCACATGCCCGACCGTCGCAATATCGAGACTGTTTGCCTAGCGTCCGCGCCTGAACCGTGCCGGTGGCTCGGCGGCGAGTGGCAGGTCCTGCGTGCCGGTATTCGCGGTGGGTAACGGGTACGGACGGTCATGCCGTTGTGTACGCAGCGGAGCCGGGCCGTGTTCCCCGATGACCGGTTTACGGGCGCGGTTCCGGTTCGCCAGCAGCACCTCGAGATGGGGCGACAGCCAGCCGTTGTAGATCGCGACCGCGGCGGCGCGGTTTGCGGCGCCGAGCTGCTGGAAGATGCTCGCGAGGTGGATCTTCACGGTGCCTTCGCTGATGCCGAGCGTACGCGCGATCATCTTGTTCGTGCTGCCCATGTGGACGAACCGCATGATCTGCGCTTGCCGCGGCGACAGGAGGCCGCTCGGCGGGCGCCGCGGCAGGGAGCCCGCGAGCGTCTGGAAATGGGCGTCGTGGCGGGCCGTCGCCGTTGCCGTGGACGGCAGCAGGCTGAGGGCGATCGGCGGAATGTAGTGGCCGCCCAGCAGCACGATCTCGAGCGCCCGCACGATCAGGTGCGGCCGCGTGGAATGCGGGATCACGCCTGCGACGCCGTAATTGAAGAAGCGCTGGATCGCTTCGGGCGAGATGTCGTCGACCAGGACGGCGACCGGGGTCGGCGAGCACGCGTTGCCGAGTGCCTGAAGCTCGCTGATCCGGCCCACGTCCAGCCAGTCGATCGCGACGAGGTCGAAACGCTGGGTGCGCAGCAGCCGGCGTGCCTGGAAACCGTCAGGCGCATCGTTGATGCTGGCGTGCCGGTCGATCTGCCGCAACAGGGTCTTCAGTCCGTCACGCCGTTCGGCGTCTGAGTTAAGTACCAAGAACCGCATATTCAACCTCCGTGAAGTGAGTCATTGACTGCCGTCGGGGATAAGCTGGCCCCGATAATGACAAAGACCTTACACGATGTCTGCTTGGCTGAAAGGCTTAGGAAAAGTTCGAAATTTCGAGCGACCGGGCATCGGATATGAAAAAAGCCGCTTCGGCAGGGAACCGAAAGCGGCTTTGGGGCGGGCAGGCCGTCTGGGCCTGCGGTGCGGGTCAGTGGAAGTGCGGCTGGGCGGGCGACGCGTCTTCCGGCATTTCCGCATGGACAATTTCGCCGAGCGGATCGGCGTAAAGCGGCACGCCGCAGTCGTCGCAGTATTCGGGTTCGAAGCGGCCCGCGTGCCGCCGGACGTCGGTTACGCCGCATTCCTTCAGCAGGCTCACGATTTCCTCGAGCGGTCCTTCGATCGGCGCTTCGCCTTCGAGCGTCGCGTTGTCGACCGAGATGTCGCCGTTTTCACGGCCGTAGAGCGGCCACACGACACCGTAGATCACGTCGTTGCTCGCACGTCGCGTGAAGCCGACGCGATACTCGTCGATACGGCGTTCGCCGAAGCCGGCGACCACCGCGCGTAGCTCTTGCGGCGCTGCACCAAGTGTGTCGAATAGATAACGAATGGCCGTTCGGACGGTATGCGGACGTACGCGTTCGTCCGCATCGCGACAAGCCGAGTAGTACGCGTCCGGAAGCAGGCATTCGAACTCGCAGCCGGGCAGCGCGATCGACAGGTTCGGGCCGCCTTGGGCCGTCCATTGTTCGAGGCACTGGCCGCGCTCGATCCGGCTGCCGTTTTCTTCTTCTTGCCAGCGGAACAGCGGCGCGCCGGCCGGCGCGGCGACGACCGCCAGCAGGAAGCGCGGATCGGCGAGGATCGGCGAAGTTTCCGGCAGGTCGCCGAAGCTCAGCTTCGGGGCGTGCTGGCCGATTGCCGCGTGGGCGAGCTGCTGGGCCAGCCGGTAGGTTTCGACATGGTGCCGCGGCAACTGGTCGATGCTGTAGAGGAACGGTGCGAGGCCGACGAGGGTGCCGTTCGCGAGCACGTGCGCTTGCAGATGCGTTCGCAGCGCGTCGGCAACGTCGCCCTTGAGCGGGCCCGACGGAATCATGTAGCGCGTCCAGGCGAGGACCGGGACGGCGACCAGCAGCGCATCGTATGGTTGGCCGTCGTGCTCGATCACCATCGACTCGCTGTGCGTCTCGGCCATGTCGGCGAGCGCGCCGTAGGCGTCGGGATGATTCTGCTGAAGATGGTCGAGCGCGGCGTCGAGCGTAGTTTGATTGCCGTTGCGGACGATCTTGGCGAGCAGCGTATCGAGCTTCGCTTCCCAGAAGCGATCCTCGATGCGGCTGCCCGACGCGAAGAGCGCAAGTGACAGACCGACCAGTTTGTCGGCATCGGGGGGGAGGCGTTTGGCGATTCGCTGGCGCATATTAAAGACGTATATAGAAAGAGGCGAAGAACCTCACATTCTAGTCCGTTCTTTGCACCATAAGCGGTCTCGTGGCCAAGCATGGCCGGACGGCCGAATTGCGGCCTGTGTAAAAAAGTTTCTGCGAAACCCCTTGCGCTCACGACCTGAGCTGCATAGAATCACGCCTCTTTCGCGCTAACGGAAACGCGGCGCGGAAGGAAGGGAAGCGGTGCTGTTGGGGTTCGGTCGTAGCGAGCCTTGGCGGTACAGGAAGTTGAGCCCCGCAGTCGCAACGATGTAGTGTAAAAAGTTGTTGACGAGCTGCGAAACACGGTTCATAATCTCGCTTCTCTGCTGCTGAAAACGCGGCGCTGCCGGGAAATACGAAGTTCCTCGCAGAATGCTCTTTAAAAATTAACAGCCGATAAGTGTGGGCGCTTGATGAAAGCGAGCTGATCCTCGGATCAGATAGCGAAAGTATCAAGAGTCTCACACTAAAGTAAGTCAGGTTTATGAAGTGATTCATATTCCTGTCAGCTTTGAGTGAGCGACCGGTTCTTAACCGAACCGAAAACAGTAACAGGTTTGAACTGAAGAGTTTGATCCTGGCTCAGATTGAACGCTGGCGGCATGCCTTACACATGCAAGTCGAACGGCAGCACGGGTGCTTGCACCTGGTGGCGAGTGGCGAACGGGTGAGTAATACATCGGAACATGTCCTGTAGTGGGGGATAGCCCGGCGAAAGCCGGATTAATACCGCATACGATCTACGGATGAAAGCGGGGGACCTTCGGGCCTCGCGCTATAGGGTTGGCCGATGGCTGATTAGCTAGTTGGTGGGGTAAAGGCCTACCAAGGCGACGATCAGTAGCTGGTCTGAGAGGACGACCAGCCACACTGGGACTGAGACACGGCCCAGACTCCTACGGGAGGCAGCAGTGGGGAATTTTGGACAATGGGCGAAAGCCTGATCCAGCAATGCCGCGTGTGTGAAGAAGGCCTTCGGGTTGTAAAGCACTTTTGTCCGGAAAGAAATCCTTGGCTCTAATACAGTCGGGGGATGACGGTACCGGAAGAATAAGCACCGGCTAACTACGTGCCAGCAGCCGCGGTAATACGTAGGGTGCGAGCGTTAATCGGAATTACTGGGCGTAAAGCGTGCGCAGGCGGTTTGCTAAGACCGATGTGAAATCCCCGGGCTCAACCTGGGAACTGCATTGGTGACTGGCAGGCTAGAGTATGGCAGAGGGGGGTAGAATTCCACGTGTAGCAGTGAAATGCGTAGAGATGTGGAGGAATACCGATGGCGAAGGCAGCCCCCTGGGCCAATACTGACGCTCATGCACGAAAGCGTGGGGAGCAAACAGGATTAGATACCCTGGTAGTCCACGCCCTAAACGATGTCAACTAGTTGTTGGGGATTCATTTCCTTAGTAACGTAGCTAACGCGTGAAGTTGACCGCCTGGGGAGTACGGTCGCAAGATTAAAACTCAAAGGAATTGACGGGGACCCGCACAAGCGGTGGATGATGTGGATTAATTCGATGCAACGCGAAAAACCTTACCTACCCTTGACATGGTCGGAATCCTGCCGAGAGGTGGGAGTGCTCGAAAGAGAACCGGCGCACAGGTGCTGCATGGCTGTCGTCAGCTCGTGTCGTGAGATGTTGGGTTAAGTCCCGCAACGAGCGCAACCCTTGTCCTTAGTTGCTACGCAAGAGCACTCTAAGGAGACTGCCGGTGACAAACCGGAGGAAGGTGGGGATGACGTCAAGTCCTCATGGCCCTTATGGGTAGGGCTTCACACGTCATACAATGGTCGGAACAGAGGGTTGCCAACCCGCGAGGGGGAGCTAATCCCAGAAAACCGATCGTAGTCCGGATTGCACTCTGCAACTCGAGTGCATGAAGCTGGAATCGCTAGTAATCGCGGATCAGCATGCCGCGGTGAATACGTTCCCGGGTCTTGTACACACCGCCCGTCACACCATGGGAGTGGGTTTTACCAGAAGTGGCTAGTCTAACCGCAAGGAGGACGGTCACCACGGTAGGATTCATGACTGGGGTGAAGTCGTAACAAGGTAGCCGTATCGGAAGGTGCGGCTGGATCACCTCCTTTCCAGAGCTATCTCGCAAAGTTGAGCGCTCACGCTTATCGGCTGTAAATCAAAGACAGACTCAGGGGTCTGTAGCTCAGTCGGTTAGAGCACCGTCTTGATAAGGCGGGGGTCGTTGGTTCGAATCCAACCAGACCCACCATTGTCTGACGTGTCGGTGATCGTTAGCGCTTTAGCGCTTACGAGCAGCCCATGCCGATAGGCTGTAGTACCTGAGGTCATCTGTACTCAATGGGGGCATAGCTCAGCTGGGAGAGCACCTGCTTTGCAAGCAGGGGGTCGTCGGTTCGATCCCGTCTGCCTCCACCAATCTTCAATGACAAGCGTTCGAACGAAGCGTTGTTCGAGTCTTTGTCATTGGCGATTGAGCCAGTCAGAGTGATACGTAGTATGTATCGGCTGTCGTTCTTTAACAATCTGGAAGAAGTAAGTAATTTGGATAGCGGAAGCGTCTCGAGATGGACGTGGAAGTTATCCGGGTTGTGATTGTATCGATGTATCTCAAGATGATTCGAACTCTATGTTCGACTCAATTGGAATACGGCACAACGCGAGAACTCAACCTGTAGCGGCTGTCGAGAGACAGACTCGTTATAGGGTCAAGCGAACAAGTGCATGTGGTGGATGCCTTGGCGATCACAGGCGATGAAGGACGCGGTAGCCTGCGAAAAGCTACGGGGAGCTGGCAAACGAGCTTTGATCCGTAGATGTCCGAATGGGGAAACCCGGCCCTTTTGGGTCATCCTGGACTGAATACATAGGTCCAGTGAAGCGAACGCGGTGAACTGAAACATCTAAGTAACCGCAGGAAAAGAAATCAACCGAGATTCCCAAAGTAGTGGCGAGCGAAATGGGATGAGCCTTGCACTCTTTATTTGTATTGTTAGCCGAACGCTCTGGAAAGTGCGGCCATAGCAGGTGATAGCCCTGTAGGCGAAAACAGTATGAAAGAACTAGGTGTGCGACAAGTAGGGCGGGACACGTGAAATCCTGTCTGAAGATGGGGGGACCATCCTCCAAGGCTAAATACTCGTGATCGACCGATAGTGAACCAGTACCGTGAGGGAAAGGCGAAAAGAACCCCGGGAGGGGAGTGAAATAGATCCTGAAACCGCATGCATACAAACAGTCGGAGCCTCGCAAGGGGTGACGGCGTACCTTTTGTATAATGGGTCAGCGACTTACGTTCAGTAGCAAGCTTAACCGTATAGGGCAGGCGTAGCGAAAGCGAGTCCGAATAGGGCGTTCAGTTGCTGGGCGTAGACCCGAAACCAGGTGATCTATCCATGGCCAGGATGAAGGTGCGGTAACACGTACTGGAGGTCCGAACCCACTAACGTTGAAAAGTTAGGGGATGAGCTGTGGATAGGGGTGAAAGGCTAAACAAACCTGGAAATAGCTGGTTCTCTCCGAAAACTATTTAGGTAGTGCCTCGTGTCTCACCTTCGGGGGTAGAGCACTGTCATGGTTGGGGGGTCTATTGCAGATTACCCCGCCATAGCAAACTCCGAATACCGAAGAGTGCAATCACGGGAGACAGACATCGGGTGCTAACGTCCGGTGTCAAGAGGGAAACAACCCAGACCGCCAGCTAAGGTCCCCAAATATAGCTAAGTGGGAAACGAAGTGGGAAGGCTAAAACAGTCAGGAGGTTGGCTTAGAAGCAGCCACCCTTTAAAGAAAGCGTAATAGCTCACTGATCGAGTCGTCCTGCGCGGAAGATGTAACGGGGCTAAGCTATATACCGAAGCTGCGGATGCGAGCTTGCTCGCATGGTAGGAGAGCGTTCCGTAAGCCTGCGAAGGTGCCTTGTAAAGGGTGCTGGAGGTATCGGAAGTGCGAATGCTGACATGAGTAGCGATAAAGGGGGTGAAAGGCCCCCTCGCCGTAAGCCCAAGGTTTCCTACGCAACGTTCATCGGCGTAGGGTGAGTCGGCCCCTAAGGCGAGGCAGAAATGCGTAGCTGATGGGAAGCAGGTCAATATTCCTGCACCATTGTTAGATGCGATGGGGGGACGGATCGCGGAAGGTTGTCCGGGTGTTGGAAGTCCCGGTCGCTGCATTGGAGAAGGCGCTTAGGCAAATCCGGGCGCGCAATTCAAGGGTGTGGCGCGAGCTCCTTAGGGAGCGAAGCAATTGGAAGTGGTTCCAAGAAAAGCCTCTAAGCTTCAGTCTAACGATGACCGTACCGCAAACCGACACAGGTGGGCGAGATGAGTATTCTAAGGCGCTTGAGAGAACTCGGGAGAAGGAACTCGGCAAATTGGTACCGTAACTTCGGGATAAGGTACGCCCTTGTAGCTTGACTGGCCTGCGCCAGGAGGGTGAAGGGGTTGCAATAAACTGGTGGCTGCGACTGTTTAATAAAAACACAGCACTCTGCAAACACGAAAGTGGACGTATAGGGTGTGACGCCTGCCCGGTGCCGGAAGATTAAATGATGGGGTGCAAGCTCTTGATTGAAGTCCCGGTAAACGGCGGCCGTAACTATAACGGTCCTAAGGTAGCGAAATTCCTTGTCGGGTAAGTTCCGACCTGCACGAATGGCGTAACGATGGCCACACTGTCTCCTCCCGAGACTCAGCGAAGTTGAAGTGTTTGTGATGATGCAATCTACCCGCGGCTAGACGGAAAGACCCCATGAACCTTTACTGTAGCTTTGCATTGGACTTTGAACCGATCTGTGTAGGATAGGTGGGAGGCTATGAAACCGGAACGCTAGTTTCGGTGGAGCCGTCCTTGAAATACCACCCTGGTTTGTTTGAGGTTCTAACCTTGGCCCGTGATCCGGGTCGGGGACAGTGCATGGTAGGCAGTTTGACTGGGGCGGTCTCCTCCCAAAGCGTAACGGAGGAGTACGAAGGTACGCTAGGTACGGTCGGAAATCGTGCTGATAGTGCAATGGCATAAGCGTGCTTAACTGCGAGACCGACAAGTCGAGCAGGTGCGAAAGCAGGTCATAGTGATCCGGTGGTTCTGTATGGAAGGGCCATCGCTCAACGGATAAAAGGTACTCTGGGGATAACAGGCTGATACCGCCCAAGAGTTCATATCGACGGCGGTGTTTGGCACCTCGATGTCGGCTCATCTCATCCTGGGGCTGTAGCCGGTCCCAAGGGTATGGCTGTTCGCCATTTAAAGAGGTACGTGAGCTGGGTTTAAAACGTCGTGAGACAGTTTGGTCCCTATCTGCCGTGGGCGTTGGATATTTGAAGGGGGCTGCTCCTAGTACGAGAGGACCGGAGTGGACGAACCTCTGGTGTACCGGTTGTCACGCCAGTGGCATCGCCGGGTAGCTATGTTCGGAAGAGATAACCGCTGAAAGCATCTAAGCGGGAAACTCGCCTTAAGATGAGATATCCCTGGGGACTAGATCCCCTTGAAGGGTCGTTCGAGACCAGGACGTTGATAGGTCAGGTGTGTAAGCGCAGTAATGCGTTCAGCTAACTGATACTAATTGCCCGTAAGGCTTGATCCTATAACAAGTCTGCCTTGTCGATGATCGTTAGTGCTTCAGCACTTACGAGCATCCCACGCAGAGCGTCGAGCAGCGAAGCTGATCGATGCGGCGCGCCGGTTGAAGTACCGGCGACCTGCGTAGCAAGATGAGACAAGTTGGATTCTCGTGTGTGATACACACAACTCAAGATTACTGCTTCTTCCAGGATTGGTTGCGCTGCGAAGCAACGCAACAACCCCCTTTGCCTGATGACCATAGCGAGTCGGTCCCACCCCTTCCCATCCCGAACAGGACCGTGAAACGACTCTACGCCGATGATAGTGCGGATTCCCGTGTGAAAGTAGGTAATCGTCAGGCTCCCTAAGCCAAGAACCCCCGCCCGACAAGGCGGGGGTTTTTGCATTTCGGCGTCCCCAAAAGCATGTGGCGAAGCGCCCCCATCCCTCGCAACCCAACGGCGTGCGTGCAAGGTCGGATCATCTGCGTTCCTGCTGCCAACTCTTCCCCGGAACGAACCGCCTCGATTTGATACGATCGATATGTCGTCGACGAGGGCGTCCGTCGGCGGTCGTGTTCGAAACCAGGGTTTGATGGAGAGGGGAGGGGAATGAATATCGGCGACGCGTCGCGCGAATCCGGAGTCAGCGCAAAAATGATCCGGTACTACGAGCAGGTTGGGCTTCTTGCGCCGAGCAAGCGTACCGATGCCGGCTACCGCATCTACGGCGCGGACGAAATCCATATCTTGCGGTTCATCCGTCAGGCACGACGACTCGGCTTTCTCGTCGAGGACATTCGCAAGCTGCTGATGCTTTGGCAGGATCGTTCACGCGCCAGCGCCGAAGTGAAATCGATCGCACTTGAACATGTGGCCGAACTCGACAAACGCATCGCGGAGCTGAGCGACATGCGCGACACGCTGGCCGATCTGGCTGCGCACTGCCATGGTGACGGGCGGCCGGAGTGCCCGATTTTGGCGCGCTTGGCCGACCCCGTCAGTGAACCAAATTAGTGCGTGTGCTCGAGCCTCCAAACGCGCCCACACAGCATGTCATTTAAAATCAACGGGTTGGATGCGCCACGCTTTTCTTCATTCCGATTTGGAATGGTTTCCATGCAAGTTTTTCACTAGCATATTGGTGCGGCGTCGCTATAATTCGGGATAACCCTATACGGGAAATCCCTGAATTTCGATTCACCAGGGGTCCCTCTTCCTTGGAGAACGTCATGATCGCCTACATCGTTGAAAAGCTGAGCAACTGGTTCGAATCCGCAGAACGTGAGCGCCGTGAGGCTTACCTCGCCACGTCGTCGGACATCGTCCAGCTCGAGAGCCGCATTCGCTCGCTCGAAACCAACGGCTACTCGCTGTAATCGGAGTCACCGTCAGGTGCCGCGCGGCACCGCACGATAAGCAAGCCCCGTATTGACGGGGCTTTGTTTTTTTGTGCGCCGGATCTGGCGAAATCGTCGGTGCAGCGCTATGGTATGGACCTTTTCATCCTGAAGGACACGATCATGCGTTTGCGTGTCGAAGTGCGTCGCAGTGCCCGCGCGCGTCTCATTCTGGGCGCAGTCGTGCTCGTCCATGGCATCGCGGCGGGCGCCGCGACGTCGTCCAGGCCGCTCGTTCTCGATACGCAGCGCGGTATCCAGGACGGCAAGGGCGGGTTGGTGTTGCAGACGGCGCCGTTGTCGCAGGAGCCGATCGTCGAGCCGGCAGGTATGCGGGCTCCAGCCGGACAGGGGACGAACACGTCGGTTCCGCTGTTCGTCGCGCCGTATATCAGTGTTCCCGCGTGGGGCGGGCAGCCGGCCAACCAGCCGCGGCTCGCGCCCAGGCCGCAGCCGTAACGACCGTCGCCCGGTCAGTTTCCGCGGTGCTCGATTTGACAGCGGGCGCCGCTATCCTGTCCCAGCTTCTCGACCAGGTAAGGCAGGACCTCGTTCATGCTCTGGGCGAGCGTATATGGGGGATTCAGGATGAACATCCCGCTGCCGTAGAGGCCAAGTCCGTCGGTCGGCGGATTCGACACCGTCAGCGTCAGGTGCAGCCAGTTGTTCGGCTGCAGGCGCTTCAACTGCTCGGGAAAGCGCTGCGATTCCGTCCGCGTGACCTGCGGATACCAGATCGCATAGCAGCCGGTCGCGAAACGCTTCAGGCATTCGGTCACGCAGCCCACCGTGCGCGTGTAATCCTTCTTGTCCTCGTAGGACGGATCGATCAGCACGAGTGCGCGTCGCGGCGGCGGCGGCAGCAGCGCCTTGATACCTTCGAAGCCGTCGCCGGCGAAGATCATCGCGCGTCGCCCCGCATCGCGGAAATTGTGGCGCAGCACATCGATTTCCGTCGTGTGCATTTCGAACAGGCGCATACGATCCTGCTCGCGCATCGACCGCCATGCGATGTACGGCGAGCCTGGATAGAAGTGCAGTTCGCCGTCGTCGTTCAGCGCGCGGACTTCGTCCACATAGTCACCCAACGCCTCCGGCAGGTTCTTTTCGTTCCACAGCCGGCCGATGCCGGTATCGAATTCCGACGTCTTCGCTGCATAACCGTCGCGCAGCGAGTACACGCCGGCGCCCGCGTGCGTATCGATATACCAGTACGATTTGTCCTTCTTGTTCAGGTAGCGCAGCAGCTGGACGACGACGGCGTGCTTGAGCACGTCCGCGTGATTGCCTGCGTGAAAACCGTGACGATAACTGAGCATGGCTGGCCGCCTGAAACGAAAGATGAATCGATGAAAGCGCTCGATCGCGCGCGGCCGTCAGGCCGGGCGCCGATGCGGCCGCGTATTGTACGCGAGTGGCCGCGCGTCGCCTTACTCGTATGCGTCGCCGACCACTGCCTCGATGCGTTGCTTCACATCCGGCGTCAGCTTCGCGGCAACGTCGAGCGCGCGCATGTTGTCGCCGATCTGGTCGACCCGCGATGCGCCCGTGATGACCGAACTCACGCGCGGATTCGCGAGTACCCAAGCGATGGCCAATTGGCCGGTGCTGCAGCCGAGCTCGGCCGCGATCTCGCCGATCCGTTCGACGATGTCGTTGGCTGCCCGATCGGTCAGGCGTTCGCGCATCCAGTCGTAGCCCTGCAACTGCGCGCGGCTGCCGGGCGGCACGCCGTCGCGGTACTTGCCGGTGAGCAGGCCCGACGCCAGCGGGCTCCAGGTCGTCAGGCCGAGGCCGTAATCGTCGTAGAGCCGCGCATATTCCTGTTCGACCCGGCTGCGATGGAACAGGTTGTACTGCGGCTGTTCGACGACCGGCTTGTGCAGATGGTGCCGCTCGGCGATCTCGCATGCTGCACGGATCTCGTCGGCGCTCCATTCCGACGTGCCCCAGTACAGCGCCTTGCCGCGCACGATCATGTCGCTCATCGCCCAGACGGTTTCCTCGATCGGCGTATGCGGATCGGGGCGATGGCAATAGACGAGGTCGACATAGTCGAGCTGCAGCCGGCGCAGCGAGCCGTCGATCGCGTTCAGCAGATATTTCCGGTTCAGCGTGTGATACTGGTTCGGGGCTTCCGCGAGCCCCCAGAAGAATTTCGTGGACACGATATAGCTGACGCGCGGCCAGTCGAGCGACTTGAGCGCGTGGCCCATGATTTCCTCGGATTTGCCGCCGGCGTAGACCTCGGCGTTGTCGAAGAAATTGACGCCCGCGTCGCGTGCCGCGGCAAGGCATTCGCGCGCGACCCGCTGGTCGACCTGGTTGCCGTACGTCACCCACGAGCCGAGGGAAAGCGCGCTGATCTGCAGGCCGGAGCGGCCTAGCCGTCGATAGTGCATGAGACTCTCCTGCTGAACGGAACCGACCTTAAGCTTAGACGTTTTGCGCACGAACGGCGGGGCCGATCGTGCACAATGACGGCTGGCACGCCGATGCGATTTCGCGATGAGCGCGGATACGACGGGCGCGTGTTTTATCGATCCGATATCGGGAGGAGACGGACATGGCAGCAGATCTGAGCGGCAAGACCGCAGTCGTCACGGGCGCCGCGAGCGGCATCGGCAAGGAAATCGCGCTGGAACTGGCCAAGGCAGGCGCGGCCGTCGCGATCGCCGACCTGAACCAGGACGGCGCGAACGCGGTCGCCGACGAGATCGTCAAGGCAGGCGGCAAGGCGATCGGCGTCGCGATGGACGTGACCAACGAGGACGCCGTGAACAGCGGCATCGACAAGGTGGCCGACGCGTTCGGCTCGGTCGACATCCTCGTGTCGAACGCCGGCATCCAGATCGTCAACCCGATCGAGAACTACTCGTTCGCCGACTGGAAGAAGATGCAGGCGATCCACGTGGACGGCGCGTTCCTGACGACGAAGGCCGCGCTCAAGCACATGTACAAGGACGATCGCGGCGGCGTCGTGATCTACATGGGCTCGGTGCACTCGCACGAGGCGTCGCCGCTGAAGTCCGCGTACGTGACGGCCAAGCATGGCCTGCTCGGCCTGGCCCGCGTGCTGGCGAAGGAAGGCGCGAAGCACAACGTGCGCTCGCACGTCGTGTGTCCGGGCTTCGTGCGCACGCCGCTGGTCGACAAGCAGATTCCGGAGCAGGCGAAGGAGCTCGGGATCAGCGAAGAGGACGTGATCAAGAAGGTGATGCTCGGCAACACGGTCGACGGCGTGTTCACGACGGTGCAGGACGTCGCGCAGACGGTGCTGTTCCTGTCGGCGTTCCCGAGCGCCGCGCTCACCGGCCAGTCGTTCGTCGTCAGCCACGGCTGGTTCATGCAGTAACGCGGGAGCGGGCGGTATCGCCGTCCGCCGCGTTGGACGCTGGACTGCACAAAAAAACGCGCTCCGTGGAGCGCGTTTTTCATGTCGGCAGGGCGGGGCCGGTGACAGCCGCCTCCCGGCGTGGCTTTACTTCAGGACCGCTGCGACCGCATTGGCGACCGCGTCGAGGTTCCGCATATTCAGCGCGGCGACGCAAATCCGGCCCGTGCCGACCGCATAGATGCCGAACTCGTCGCGCAGGCGATCGACTTGTGCCGAGGTCAGGCCCGAATACGAGAACATCCCGCGCTGCGCGTTGATGAAGCTGAAGTCACGATCGACGCCGCTCGCCTTCAGGCGTTCGACGAGACCATTGCGCATCGCGCGGATGCGATCGCGCATTTCGCCGAGTTCCTGCACCCACGAAGCGTGCAGTTCCGGCGACGCGAGCACCGCTGCGACCACTGCGCCGCCGTGGGTCGGCGGGTTCGAGTAGTTCGTGCGGATCACGCGCTTCAGTTGCGACAGCACGCGCGTGGCTTCTTCCTTGCTCGACGTGATGATCGACAGCGCGCCGACGCGCTCGCCGTACAGCGAGAACGACTTCGAGAACGACGACGACACGAACGCGTTCAGGTCGGCCGCGGCAAACAGGCGCACGGCAGCGGCATCGGCTTCGATGTTCTCGCCGAAGCCCTGGTAGGCCATGTCGAGGAACGGCACGAGGTTGCGCGCCTTCACGACGTCGACGACCTGTTGCCATTGCGCTTCGGTCAGGTCCACGCCGGTCGGGTTGTGGCAGCACGCGTGCAGCACGACGACCGTGCCGGCCGCATAGCCGTTCAGCGCCGACAGCATGCCTTCGAAGTTCACGCCGTGGGTGGCCGCGTCGTAGTACGGGTACGCGACGACCTCGAAGCCGGCCGCTTCGAACAGTGCGCGATGGTTTTCCCAGCTCGGATCGCTGATCGCGACCTTCACGTTCGGGTTCAGGGTGCGCAGGAAATCGGCGCCGATCTTCAGCGCGCCGGTGCCGCCCAGTGCCTGGGCCGTGACCACGCGGCCCGCCGCGATCAGCGGCGAGTCGTTGCCGAGCAGCAGCTTCTGCACGGCTGCATCGTAGGCGGCGATCCCGTCGATCGGCAGGTAACCGCGCGGCAGGCCGGCCTCGACACGCGCCTTTTCCGCGTCGCGAACCGCGCGCAGCAGCGGAATCTTGCCGTCTTCGTTCGTGTACACGCCGACGCCGAGGTTGACCTTGGTCGGACGCGCATCGGCGTTGAAGGCTTCGTTCAGGCCCAGGATCGGGTCGCGGGGAGCAAGCTGGACAGCGGAGAAGAGCGACATGATGATTCGGCAGTAGTGAAAAGAGGGTCAGGCTTTCAACCGGCGGGGCGGGCGCAGTGGACCGCGCCTGCGGCGCGACGCCGGGAAGCGCAGCAGCCTGACATTGTAGCGAATTCGTGCTGGCGGGGGCGGTCATTCCGTCGCGATCAGGGCGACGAATCGCGATTTCGGGCGGCCGTCGCGCGTCAGGAGTCGACAGCAGTTCGCACGGCCGCGAAGCGCTAGAATGCTTTCTTTGCCCTTGCTCCGGCCGCATTCCATGTCCGAACATCATGCCGAAGTCGGCGACGCGCTCGACGAATCCAAATTCGTCACTTTCGAAGGGTCGCCGTTCCAGCTTTACCAGCCCTATCCGCCCGCGGGCGACCAGCCGACCGCGATCGACACGCTCGTCGAAGGCGTCGGCGACGGCCTTGCCTTCCAGACGCTGCTCGGCGTAACCGGTTCGGGCAAGACCTTCACGATGGCGAACACGATCGCGCGGCTCGGCCGCCCGGCGATCGTGTTCGCGCCGAACAAGACGCTCGCGGCCCAGCTTTACGCGGAGTTCCGGGAGTTCTTCCCGCGCAACGCGGTCGAGTATTTCGTCTCGTACTACGACTACTACCAGCCTGAGGCCTACGTGCCGCAGCGCGACCTGTTCATCGAGAAGGATTCGTCGATCAACGAGCACATCGAGCAGATGCGGCTGTCGGCGACGAAGAGCCTGATGGAGCGCCGCGACGTGGTGATCGTCGCGACGGTGTCGGCGATCTACGGTATCGGCAATCCGTCCGAATACCACCAGATGATCCTGACGCTGCGAACCGGCGACAAGCTCGGCCAGCGCGACGTGATCGCGCGGCTGATCGCGATGCAATACACGCGCAACGAGCAGGATTTCCAGCGCGGCACGTTCCGCGTGCGCGGCGACACGATCGACATCTTCCCCGCCGAACACGCGGAAATGGCCGTGCGCGTCGAGCTGTTCGACGACGAGGTCGAGACGCTGCACCTGTTCGACCCGCTGACCGGGCGCGTGCGGCAGAAGATTCCGCGTTTCACCGTGTATCCGTCGTCGCACTACGTGACGCCGCGCGACACCGTGATGCGCGCGGTCGAGACGATCAAGGACGAATTGCGCGAACGGCTCGAGTTCTTCCATCGCGAAGGCAAGCTCGTCGAGGCGCAGCGCCTCGAGCAGCGCACGCGCTTCGATCTCGAGATGCTGCAGGAGCTCGGCTTCTGCAAGGGCATCGAGAACTATTCGCGGCATTTCTCGGGCGCGGCGCCCGGCGATCCGCCGCCGACGCTCGTCGACTACCTGCCGCCCGATGCGCTGATGCTGCTCGACGAATCGCACGTGCTGATCGGCCAGCTGAACGGCATGTACAACGGCGACCGCGCACGCAAGGAAAACCTCGTCAATTACGGGTTTCGCCTGCCGTCCGCGCTTGACAACCGGCCGCTGAAGTTCCCCGAGTTCGAGCGCAAGATGCGGCAGGTCGTGTTCGTGTCGGCCACGCCGGCCGACTACGAGAAGCGCGTGACGGGGCAGATCGCCGAGCAGGTCGTGCGACCGACGGGCCTCGTCGATCCGGAAATCGAGGTGCGGCCGGCGAGCTCGCAGGTCGACGACGTGCTGACCGAGATCAACGCGCGCGTGAAGGCCGGCGAGCGCGTGCTGATCACGACGCTGACGAAGCGCATGGCCGAACAGCTGACCGAGTTCCTGGCCGACCATGGCGTCAAGGTGCGTTACCTGCACAGCGACATCGATACGGTCGAGCGCGTCGAGATCATCCGCGACCTGCGGCTCGGCACGTTCGACGTGCTGGTCGGGATCAACCTGCTGCGCGAGGGCCTCGACATTCCCGAAGTGTCGCTCGTCGCGATCCTCGACGCGGACAAGGAAGGCTTCCTGCGCGCCGAGCGCTCGCTGATCCAGACGATCGGCCGCGCCGCGCGGAACGTGAACGGCAAGGCGATCCTCTACGCGGACAACATGACCGAGTCGATGAAGCGCGCGATCGGCGAAACCGAGCGGCGCCGCGCGAAGCAGATCGCGTACAACGAAAAGATGGGCATCACGCCGCGCGGCGTCGTGAAGCGCATCAAGGACATCATCGACGGCGTCTACAACGCCGACGACGCGCGTGCGGAGCTGAAGGAGGCGCAGCAGCGCGCGAAATTCGAGGACATGTCGGAAAAGCAGCTCGCGAAGGAAATCAAGCGCCTCGAGAAGCAGATGGCCGACTACGCGAAGAACCTCGAGTTCGAGAAGGCCGCCGCGACCCGCGACCAGCTTGCCGTGCTGCGCGAACGCGTGTTCGGCGCGAACGTCGGCGACCACATCAGCGGCGGGCGGTAAATCTTTCCAAACGTCACCGTATCCTTTTGGTAAAGCGCCTGTAAGCCTTGTCGGATCAGGGGTTTACGGCGCTCTCCGTTTGTTCCGGAACGGGTTCGGTGCTAAACTCCCCATGTATTGAGAATAGTTCGCATTAACGTTCTTCGTCGCGTTAGTGTTTCCAGCGGGCGGCCCGGCGGCGGCCCGCATGTCGTCAAGATAGTCAGACAAATAACAAGGAGTGTCCATGTTGGGTTCTTCGTTCATCCGCACGACGGTTGCGGTAGCGGCGGCGCTGGCCGCGATGTCGGCCTCGGCTGCCGAGTATCCGATCGGCAAGCAGCAGATCCAGGGCGGCATGGAAATCGGCGCGGTGTATCTGCAGCCGATCACGATGGACCCGGAAGGCATGATGCGCAAGGCGTCGGATTCCGACATCCACCTTGAGGCCGACATCCATGCGGTCAAGAACAACCCGACCGGTTTCGCGGAAGGCGACTGGATGCCGTACCTGCAGGTCACCTACAAGCTGACGAAGCAGGGCGACACGAAGTGGAAGGCCGAAGGCGACCTGATGGGCATGGTTGCGAGCGACGGCCCGCACTACGGCGACAACGTGAAGCTCGCCGGCCCAGGCAAGTACCACCTGACGCTGGTCGTCAAGCCGCCGATGCAGTCCGGTCACATGGCGTTCGGTCGCCACGTCGACAAGGAAACGGGCGTGGGCCCGTGGTTCAAGCCCATCACGCTCGAGTACGACTTCCCGTTCGCCGGTATCGGCAAGAAGGGCGGTTACTGATCGGTGGCATCACGAACGGCGCGCTTCGGCGCGCCGTCGGCGTAGAGAACCCAGTATGAAAATTCCCCAGAAAATCGTCGCCGCAGCCGCTGCGCTGTGGCTTGCCGGCGCGGCCCATGCGGCCGATCTGCCGACGTTCAAGCTCGAGATGACGGACGGCAAGCTGAACCCCGCCCGCATCGAAGTGCCGGCCGGCCAGCGTTTCAAAATCGAGATCAGGAACACCGGCAAGGGTGCCGCCGAATTCGAGAGCGTGCAGTTGCGCAAGGAGAAGGTGCTCGCGCCGGGCGCCGACTCGTTCGTCGTCGTCGCCCCGCTGTCGCCGGGCGAATACAAGTTTTTCGACGATTTCCACCAGCAGGCACAGGGCGTGATCGTCGCGAAGTAACGCGTTTTATCTGCGCGCGGGCGCGCCAGTCCCTTGCCCCGCGCGTCAGGAGGTATCGATGGGTCAGATCTTGTTCATCGTCTGGCGGGAGAGCGTCGAAGCGCTGCTCGTCGTCGGCATTCTCTATGCATGGCTGAAAAACGGCGGCGACGACGCGCGCCGCGGCCTGCCTTTCCTCTGGGCCGGCGTCGGCGTCGGCCTGCTGATGGCCGTCGGCCTCGGCGCCGCGCTGGTCGGGTTCACCGAAGTGTTGTCCGGCGACGCGCAGGACTATTTCCAGACGGCGATGGTGCTGATCGCGTGCGTGCTGATCGTGCAGATGGTGCTGTGGATGCGCCGGCACGGCCGCACGCTGAAGCGCGACATGGAGCAATCGCTGCAGCAAAGCACGCGCGATTCGAACTGGTGGGGCGTCGCCGTGCTGGTCGCGCTCGCGATCGCGCGCGAAGGCAGCGAGACGGTGATCTTCCTGTACGGCCTCGGTTTCGGCCAGTCGGGCCACGTCGATGGCAGCCAGATGCTTGCGGTCGTGATCGGTCTCGGCCTCGCGTTCCTCACGTTCTATCTGCTGCAACTCGGCGGCAAGTACTTCTCGTGGCGGCATTTCTTCCGCGTCACCGAAGTGATGCTGCTGTTCCTCGGCGCGGGCCTGTTCCAGACCGGCGTCGACAAGCTGATCGACAAGGAAATCCTGCCGCTCGGCATCTCGCAAGTGTGGGACACGTCCGCGATCCTCGATGATTCGGGCACGTTCGGTTCGCTCGTCGCGACGCTGACCGGCTATCGCGCGCATCCGGCGCTGACCAACCTGGTCGCCTATGCGGTTTACTGGGCGGTCGTCTGGCTGCTGATGAAGCGTGCGAGCCGCCGTCCGGCCGTCGCAGCGGGTCGCGCGGCATGAGCGTTATCGCCGCCGTCAAGCCGGGCTGGCTCGCGCAGGCCGGCCAGTGGATGCAGCGCCACGGTGCGCTGATCCGGGGTATCCAGTGGATCGTCGTCGCCGTCTACGCGTTCCTGATCATCGTGCCGGCCGTGCTGCCGCTGCCGGACGATTCCGCGCATCTGTGGAACAACCTCACGCTCATCGCGCAGTTCGCGTTCTGGGGCATCTGGTGGCCGTTCGTGCTGCTGTCGATGGTGATGCTCGGCCGCGTGTGGTGCGGCGTGCTGTGCCCGGAGGGCGCGCTCACCGAATACGCGAGCAAGTTCGGCCGCGGCGGCCCGATTCCGCGCTGGATCCGGTGGGGCGGCTGGCCGTTCGTCGCGTTCGGCATCACGACGATCTACGGGCAGATGGTCAGCGTGTACCAGTACCCGCTCGCGGTGCTGTTCGTGCTCGGCGGCTCGACCGTCGGCGCGATCGTGATCGGCGTGCTGTACGGTCGCGAGAAGCGCGTGTGGTGCAAGTATCTGTGCCCGGTCAACGGCGTGTTCGGGCTGCTCGCGCGGCTTGCGCCGATGCGCTACAAGGTCGACGAGGATGCGTGGCGCCGTTCGTACAAGAACGGCGAGCACGGCCATCGCGTGATTCCGATCAATTGCGCGCCGCTCGTGCCGTTGCGCAACATGAAGGGCGCGGCGGACTGCCATATGTGCGGCCGCTGCAGCGGGCACCGCGACGCGATTTCGCTGTCGCTGCGCTCGCCGTCCGACGAAGTCGTGAATCTCGGTGCGGAGCGGGCCAATCCGTGGGACACCGCGCTGATCCTGTACGGCTTGCTGGGCGTGGCGATCGGTGCGTTCCACTGGACCGTCAGCCCGTGGTTCGTGCAGATCAAGCAATGGCTCGCGGGCTGGCTGATCGATCAGGACATCACGTGGCCGCTCGAGACCAATGCGCCGTGGTTCCTGCTCACGCACTACCCGGATCGCAATGACGTGTTCTCCTGGCTCGATGGCGGGCTGGTCGTCAGCTACATCGTCGGCACGGGGCTCGTGTACGGCACGGCGCTGCTGGTGTTGCTGGCCGGCGCCACATTGATGCTCGGCCGTTTCGATCGCGTGCGCCTGCATCACCTCGCCCAGGCGCTGATCCCGATCGCGGGCGCGGGCGTGTTCCTCGGGCTGTCGGCCACGACGCTGTCGTTGCTGCGCGCCGAGCATGTGCCGCTCGGCTGGGCTACCGATGTGCGCATCGCGATTCTGGTCGGCGCCAACGTATGGAGTGCGTGGCTCGCGTGGCAGGTGACGGGGCGCTATGCGACGTGGCCGCGCCGGCTCGCGGCATTCGCGTGGTTCGCGGTCGGCCTGGCCGTCATCGACAGCGCGTGGTGGTTGATGTTCTGGGGGTTCTGAAGCGGCGCGTGCCGCTTCCTTCGGCTGACCAGCCACATACATGCGGGCGGCATGCTTCGTACATTGGCTGCCCACACAAAAAAGCGACACGTCCATCGACGTGTCGCTTTTTTCTTCCTTGTGCGAGAACCAAAAAAGTGGCTTGGCTTGCTGCAACGGCTGCTTGAGTGTGTTTGCACGAAGGGGTCTAGATCTCGCGTGCAAGCCGTTACGCTGGCTACTGCCCAACACCTCTCAGGGAGGTGGTCCCCACAATACTCGGTCGTTACTTCGTCAGGATCAGTTTGCCGAGCCGCGTGGCCCGCAACTGATAAGTCTCTCCGTTATGCGCGATGCTGACGTGGCTTTGGCCTTGCAGCAGCGCATCGCTGTTGACGACCCGCGTGCCTGCATCGCGGTTGCCGGCGGGTTTCGCCGGCGTGGTGACCGCTGCCGTCTTCTGGCGGCTGCTGGCTGCGGTGCTCGTGGTGCGGCGCAGGGTCAGCGTGGTCGGGCGCATGGTGTCGGTCATTCGGTTTGATCGGTGACTGTCGATACGATGGAATGAATTCTAAATGATAACTATTCCCATTTACAAAAACTCTTTATCGATCGATTCGTCTGGGCTGATAGCCTGAGTCAAAGGGGCGGGCCGCGGGCCGCCGCCGGGTTCAGTGCAGCGGATCAGGGTCCTTGCGACCCTGCGCGTATTCGCGGATCAGGCGAACGGTGTCGATGTCCGACGTGCGGTACGCCTCCTTGACGATCCCGTGCGTCTGTCGCGCTTCTTCGCTGTCGTCGGTGACCGTCAGCGTCGTGCGGTACTCGAAACGCAGGAACAGCTCGTGGTCGTCGCGTTCCTCGATCGTCATCGTCAGCGAGCCACCGATCTCGCCATCGGCCGCACGGATGTCGTAGCGGACCTGCTGGTTCGGCGTGAACGTCACGTGGTCGCGCACGGTCGCGTGGCCGTAGTGCAGTTCGCGTTCGAGCGTCGTGTCTGTCCGCTCGCGGATGACGCAGCTGTCGAGGCCGATCACGAACAGTTGCGGCTGTTCGGCACGCAGGACGAGACCTTCCCAGAGCTGGTCGCGGTTGAGGCTTGGCACGGCCGGATCGTCGGAATTGATCTGGATCAGATGTTCGAAGTTCAAGGGGACGGGTTCCTTCTGGTGGCGGGCGGCCACATGGTTCAAGAAGTTATTGTGACGCAAAACCATCGGCTTCGCGGCACCTGCCACCCGATCCGATTCACGCTTCGATGCGACCCATGCGACCGGTCTGATAGTCGACGACAGCCTGCCGGATCTCTTCCTCGGTATTCATCACGAACGGGCCGTAACGGACGATCGGCTCGTTGAGCGGCACGCCGCCGATCAGCAGCAGGTCGAGCGACGTGTCGCCGGCAGCGAACGTGACGGTGTCGCCATCGTCGCCGTAGACGATCATGTGCCGTGCGTCGACAGCTTGCCTGTCGGGCCCGTAAAGGCCCCTTCCGTCGATCGGATAGGCAAACACGCGATAACCGGCCGGCACGGGCTGCGTGACCGTTGCACCGGGCTCCAGCGTGAAGTGCTGGTAGAGGATCGGCGTGCGCGTCTCGATCGCGGCTTTTACGCCGAATGCTTCGCCCGCGATGACGCGCACGCGCGCGCGGCCGTCCGGCGATGTCGCGGTCGGAATGCGGGCGGCCGGGATCTCCTGGTAGCGCGGCGCGATCATCTTGTCGCGGCGCGGCAGGTTGACCCACAGCTGGAAGCCGTGGGAGCGTCCGCCTGCCCGAGCGAACGCCGGTTCGGGCATCTCGCTGTGCACGACGCCGGCGCCGGCCGTCATCCACTGCACGTCGCCGGGGCCGAGCGTGCCGGCATGGCCGGACGAGTCGCGATGGCGGAAGCGTCCATCGAGCGCGTAGGTCACGGTCTCGAAGCCGCGATGCGGATGGTCGGGCGCACCCACGGCTTCGCCGGGCGCGTAGTCGACGGGGCCCATTTCATCGAGCAGCAGGAACGGATCGAAATCCATCAGCAGCCGCGTCGGGAACGGGCGGTGAACCACGAAACCGCCGCCTTCGGTGGTGCGAAGCGCGGGGTAGGTGCGATCAAGCGAGCGAGCGGTGGTCATGGGAAGCCCTCGAAATCATCGGAATAGCGTTATTTTTGAAACATAGCGCTATTATATTGGGCGTTTTCCCGTTCGATTGGCGGTGGTTCGCAATGGATTGTTCTGAAATTGGAACGATGAGATGAATATCGATGCACATAACCTGAACGACCTGATGTACTTCTCGCAGGTCGTTGAACATGGGGGCTTTTCGGCCGCCGAACGCGTGCTGGGCATCTCGAAATCGCGTCTGTCGCGGCGCCTGACCGAGCTCGAGGCCGCGCTCGGCGTGCGCCTGCTTCAGCGCTCGACGCGCAAGCTCGCACTGACCGAGGCGGGGGAGCTGTTCTACCAGCATTGCCAGGCGATGCTCGCCGAAGCACGGGCCGCGATGAACGCGGTGCAGCAATTGCGCGCGTCGCCACGCGGCTCGGTGCGCGTCAGCGTGCCGGTGACGCTGTCGCAGACAATGCTGTCGCGCATCCTGCCCGAATTCCTGCGCCGCTATCCCGAGGTGAAGGTGCATGTGCGCGTGACGAATCGCGTGATCGACCTGTTCGAGGATTCGATCGACGTCGCGTTGCGCGTGCGCTCGGAGCCGCCGCAGAACGCGAACATCGTCGTGCGGCCGCTGTGGCGCACCGAGCAGATGCTGGTCGGCGCGCCGAGCCTGCTGAGCCAGAACGCGCCGCCGCTGGCGCCGGACGACTTGACCGGCTTCGAGACGCTCGATACGCCGAGCGTCGACGGCCGGCACGTATTCAACCTGATCGCGCCGGACGGAACGCGTCACGTGCACGAGCATGATCCGCGTCTCGTGACGGCCGACCTGATGACGATCCGCGAGGCCGTGCTCGACGGCCTCGGCATCGCGGCGCTGCCGGAGATGATGTACGGCAACGCGTTGCGCGCGGGGCAACTGTCGCCGGTGATGCCGGGCTGGACGCTGCCGGTGCCGCAGCTGTATGCGGTGTTCGTGTCGCGTCAGGGGATGCCGCCCGCGGTCCGTGCGTTCGTCGATTACCTGGTCGAGAAGCTCGACCATGGCGCATACAAGGAGCCAGGTTGCCCCGAGCGTGCGAAGAAGGAAACGGCAGCCGATGTTTCGGCCACCTGAACACGGCACGCACGACGACGCAAATTTGTTTTGTCATTGAAGCGTCGGCTGCAATCGCAAGTTTCAATCGCCGGAACCTTGAATGCGTGCGCGGGCGGGCCTATATTGAAATCCCATTTCGCGAAGGAAGTTCTGAGCGAAATCAGGTGGCCGCATATATTGTGAGCCAGATAGGGCAGAACGCGCAGTCCGTGCAGACCACGGCAGAGTCGCATTTGCGTTGCTCGAGGCGTAACCGATACCGCCGAAGAGCCCGCCGCCCGAAGGCGCCCGCGTGCGCATGAAAAAAGGCCTTCATCTGGCGATGAAGGCCTTTTACTTTGGGTACGGCCGGTTAGGTACGGCCGGTTAGGTACGGCCGGCTAGCTGCGCAGTGGCGACTGGCGACGGCGGAACGTGCGTGCGTTACTTCGCTTTCGCGCCCGGCTCCGTCACGAAGCCGAGTTTTGTCAGGCCGCCAGCTTGCGCATCCGACATCACTTCCGCGACGTGTTCGTAGGCAACCTTGCGGTCCGCGCGCAGATGCAATTCCGGCTGCGGCGTGCGCTTCGCAGCTTCCGCAATGCGTGCCTGCAGCTGTTCGCGCGTGACCGTGTGGTCGTCCCACAGGATCGTGCCGTCGCCCTGGATCGCGACGTCGACGGTCTGCGGCTTTTCGTCGACGGGCTGGCTGCTGGCGTGCGGCAGGTCGATCTTCACCGCATGCTGCATCGCCGGGATCGTCACGAGGAAAATGATCAGGAGGACGAGCATGACGTCGACGAGCGGCGTCATGTTGATCTCGCTCATCACGGCATCGTCGTCATCGTCGCTGAAACCGGTGTTCATGGCCATGGTTCACCTCGTCTCAGCTGGCGGCGCGCGATGCGAGACGCAGGCCGTCGCGCGTCGACGACGACGCGAGGCTCGCGCCCGTCACGAAGTACGCATGCAGGCCGTGCGCGAAGCGGCGCAGCTTGCTGACGACGCCCTTGTTCGCGCGGGTCAGCGCGTTGTAGCCGAGCACCGCGGGAATCGCGACGAACAGGCCGAAGGCCGTCATGATCAGCGATTCGCCGACCGGGCCCGCGACCTGGTCGATCGACGTCTGGCCGGTGGCGCCGATCGCGAGCAGCGCGTGATAGATGCCCCAGACCGTGCCGAACAGGCCGACGAACGGCGCCGTGCTGCCGACCGATGCGAGGATCGCGAGGCCGCTCTGCATGCGCGAAATGCCTTCGTCCATCGTGTCCTTCAGGCAGCGCGTGACCCAGTCCGATACGTCCATGCGGTCGTGCAGGTGCGGTTGCGTCTGATGGTGGTGGTCGGCGGCTTCCTTGCCCGACAGCGCGAGCGCGAGGAACGGGTTGTCGTTCGGCGTCGATGCGGCGAGGCCGAGCTTCTTGATGCCGTCGTCGAAATTGTCGGAATGCCAGAATGCCTGTTCGGCATTCTTCGTGAGGCGGTTCAGGCGGATCACGTTCCAGCCCTTGATGACGATCACGATCCACGACAGGACCGACATCACGAGCAGCGTGATCGCGATGGCGCGCGTGACGAAATCACCTTGCGCCCAGACGTGCGCGATACCGTAGCTTTGCATTTTTTGTTTCCTTTGAATCTTCCGGATGAGGCAGGTTAGTCGGTGAGCCCGAAGCTGTAGGGCTGTGTGCGGGCGGCGCGGATCGCCTGGCCGTTCTCGACGTACGGGCGGCAGGTGGTCGAGCGCATCGCGTCGAGTGCGGCATCGTCGAGGCGCGGATAGCCGCTGCTCTTCTGCAGATCGATGCTTTCGATCTTGCCGGTCACGCCGACGACGAAGTGAACATAGGCGGTGCCCGATTCGCCGCGGCGGCGCGACATCGACGGATAGTCGGGCTTCACGAAGTTGCATTGGAGCGTCGGCACGTTCTTCGGTGCGCTGACCTGCATCGTTTCGCGCGCCGGGCCCGGCGTGGCGGCCGGTGCCGCGGGAGCGGGCGCGGCCGGCGCCGGCGTTGGATCGGCTGCGGGAGCGGGTGTGGGCGATGGGGCCGGCGACGGCGCAAGCGGCTGCGGGGTCGGCTTCGCCGCCTTTTGCACCGGCTTCGGCTCGACCTTCGGCTTTACGCGCGGCACGGGCTTCGGCGGTGCCGGCTGCGGGATCGACTCGGCCGCGACCTGCTGCGCGATCGGCGCGGGCGTGATGAGCTGCGCGGTGATCGTCTGGACCTCGACCGATTTCGGCGGCGGTGCGTTGCGATGGAGCCACGCGGCCGTCAGCATGATCGCGTGTGCGGCAAGCACACCGACCGCGACGACGATCATTCGGGGATTCATACGTGGTGCAGCCGGCATGGCGCCGGCAGGAGCGAGATGCGAAGCCTGCATGTTAGCTTGAAAGAACGACGTCGCACCCGGGGCGCGGCGGGTGAATCGGCATCACTTGCGGAAGATCAGCAGCGAGATGCAAACGGTGGTTACGAATCCGATCAGCAATTCCATCACAGGCTCCTTGGCAGGTAAGCCGTTGGCTCGCGCAGACGGTGGCTTGCTGACGGTCAAGACAAAAAATGCGGCCTGGGCCGCATGCGCACGCTCGGCGCCGCTCAGGCGGCCTTGCGGTCGTAGAACGTGACCGGAATCGGATGCGCATGATGCTCGACACCGCAACGGCTCGCGCAGACGCCTTGCTCGGCCATGAGGTCGCGTACGGACTCCTCGCACTTGCCGCAGCACGTGGCCACGCCGAGCTCGAACTGGAGTTCATCGAAAGAGTTCACGCCCTCGGCGAGGGACGCGCGAATCTTGCGATCCGAAACAGACTTGCACACGCAGACGATCATGATGAGTTGCGATAGCTAACGTTAATGCGAATTATTATCATTAATTTTGCGGAGGTTGACAAGCCTGGGTCCGGCTTTTTTTAAGGTCATCGGACCCTTGAAACGGCGGGGGAAGGCGAAGTCGTCGCGGGAGCGGGCGCACCGGCCCGCGTCAGGCGGTCGCGCAGGCGCGCGCGTTCGGCGACGAAATGGTGACGGATTCGACCGGCGCATCGAGGCCGAGCAGCGTCGACGCGAGCGCGCGCAGTTGCAGGCCGTCGCTCGTCGAGCAGAAGCGCGGCGGCGCGGCATGCGTGCCGGCCGGCGCGCGCAGACCGCGCTCGTCGAGCACCCGCGCGAGCTGGCGCGCGATGGCATCGCTCGTGTCGACGATCGTCAGGCGCTCGCCAACAAGGTTACGAATCGTGTCTGTGAAGAACGGGTAGTGCGTGCAGCCGAGGACCAGCGTATCGGCGCCGTCGTCGAGCATCGGCTGGATGTAACGCTCGAGCAGCGCGCGCAATGCGGGCGAGTTCGTGTCGCCGCGTTCGATCGCTTCGACGAGCCCGTGGCCGGGCTGGCAGATGAAGCGGCGGCCGGCGCCGTAGCGGTCGAGCAGTGCCTGGAAGCG
Source organism: Burkholderia sola (assembly GCF_905400185.1). Classification (NCBI taxonomy): domain Bacteria; kingdom Pseudomonadati; phylum Pseudomonadota; class Betaproteobacteria; order Burkholderiales; family Burkholderiaceae; genus Burkholderia; species Burkholderia sola. Next base: position 2,480,375 of record NZ_FR989675.1, on the reverse strand, counting down.
CGGGCTGTTCAGCGTCGATTGCGTCGCAAGGACGCCCGCGACGCCGGTCGTGGACAGCGCGGCGGCCGGCTTGATGCCCGGCTCGACGCCGACGAGCGGGATCGACAGGCGTTCGCGGATGGCCGCGATCGCCCGTGCCGTGGCCGTGTTGCACGCGATGACGAGCGCTTTCGCGCCTTCGCGGGCGAGCCACTCGCCGATCGCCAGCGTGCGTTCCGTGATGAATGCCTCGTCGCGCGGGCCATACGGCGCGTGGTGCGAGTCGGCGACGTAGACGAACGATTCGCCGGGCAGGTGCGCGCGCGCGGCGCGCAGCACCGACAGGCCGCCGAGCCCCGAGTCGAAGATGCCGACAGGGGCGGTGGCGCGCGGCGCGGGTGCGGCGGACGGGTTCGTCATCGTCGGGTGGGCGGCAGGCTGGCGGGCGGTGCGATTACTCGGCCGAACCCATCATCGTTTGCTGATAGTTCTGCAGGCCGACCTTGCCGATCAGGTCGATCTGCGTTTCGAGCCAGTCGATGTGCTCTTCGGTGTCGTCGAGGATCTTTTCGAAGATCTCGCGCGACACGTAGTCGCGAACCGATTCGCAGTAGGCGATCGCTTCCTTGCAGGTGGACTGCGAGATCTGCTCGAGCTTCAGGTCGCACTTCAGGATCTCTTCGGTTTCCTCGCCGACGAGCAGCTTGTGCAGGTCCTGCAGGTTCGGCAGGCCGTCGAGCATGAACACGCGCTCGATCAGCCAGTCGGCGTGTTTCATTTCGCCGATCGACTCATCGTATTCGTGCTTGCCGAGCTTCTCGAGGCCCCAGTGCTTGTACATGCGCGCATGCAGGAAGTACTGGTTGATCGCCGTGAGTTCGTTCTTCAGTTGGGCGTTCAGATATTCGATGACTTTCTTGTCGCCTTGCATGGCTATTCCTTGTTCAGTGGGGCTTCAGAAACCGAACGATAATCGCTCGAACGAGAAAAGCCAAGCCTCGAAGCCTTGTCGGGCCTGCCTTTCGCGTGTAATGAGAATCAGCCTCGAACGACCGGCCGAACACAATAATGAGAATGAGAAGTAAAAAGGCCGGACGTCCGTCCGGCCTTTCGTTCGATCGCGCTTAAGCGGTGGCGACCGGGATCTTGCCGATCTTCGCTTGCCACTCCTTCGGACCGGTCTGGTGCACCGACGTGCCCGACGAATCGACAGCAACTGTTACAGGCATGTCCTGCACGTCGAACTCGTAGATCGCTTCCATGCCGAGGTCTTCGAACGCGAGCACCTTCGCGCCGCGGATCGCCTTCGACACGAGGTAGGCCGCCCCGCCGACCGCCATCAGGTAGGCTGCCTTGTGCTTCTTGATCGCGTCGATCGCGACCGGGCCGCGCTCGGCCTTGCCGACCATCGAGATCAGACCCGTCTGAGCGAGCATCGTCTCGGTGAACTTGTCCATGCGCGTGGCCGTCGTCGGGCCGGCCGGACCGACCACTTCGTCGCGCACCGGATCGACCGGGCCGACGTAGTAGATCACGCGGTTCGTGAAATCGACCGGCAGCTGCTCGCCCTTCGCGAGCATGTCGGCGATGCGCTTGTGCGCGGCGTCGCGGCCGGTGAGCATCTTGCCGGACAGCAGCAGCGTCTGGCCCGGCGTCCAGCTCGCGACTTCTTCCGGCGTCAGCGTGTTCAGGTCGACGCGCTTGCTGGTTTCCGTGTTCGGCTCCCACTGCACCTTCGGCCAGGCATCGAGCGACGGCGCTTCAAGCTTGGCCGGGCCCGAGCCGTCGAGCACGAAGTGCGCGTGGCGCGTGGCCGCGCAGTTCGGGATCAGCGCGACCGGCTTCGAGGCCGCGTGCGTCGGCGCCGCCATGATCTTCACGTCGAGCACGGTCGCGAGGCCGCCGAGGCCCTGCGCGCCGATGCCGAGCGCGTTGACCTTCTCGTGCAGTTCCACGCGCAGTTCCTCGACCCAGTCCTTCGGGCCGCGCGCGATGATTTCCTGGATGTCGATCGGCTCCATCAGCGATTCCTTCGCCATCAGCATCGCCTTCTCGGCGGTGCCGCCGATGCCGATCCCGAGCATGCCCGGCGGGCACCAGCCGGCACCCATCGTCGGGACCGTCTTCAGCACCCAGTCGACGATCGAGTCGGACGGGTTCAGCATCACGAACTTCGACTTGTTTTCCGAGCCGCCGCCCTTGGCCGCGACCTGCACGTCGACCTTGTCGCCCGGCACGATCTCGTAGTGGATCACGGCCGGCGTGTTGTCCTTCGTGTTCTTGCGGGCACCTTCCGGCGGATTGACGATCGACGCGCGCAGCACGTTGTCCGGGTGCGTGTAACCGCGGCGCACGCCTTCGTTGATCATGTCGGTGAGGCCCATCGTCGCGCCGTCCCAGCGCACGTCCATGCCGACCTTCACGAAGATCGTCACGATGCCGGTGTCCTGGCAGATCGGGCGCTTACCTTCCGCGCACATGCGGCTGTTCGTGAGGATCTGCGCAATCGCGTCCTTCGCCGCCGGGCTCTCTTCCAGCTCGTACGCGCGGCCGAGGGCCTGGATGTAGTCGAGCGGGTGGTAGTAGCTGATGTACTGCAGCGAATCCGCGATGCTCTGGATCAGGTCTTCCTGTTTGATGACGGTCATGGCTGAGACTCTGTGGGGACAGTGGGAATGGTTTGCCGACGGTTCAGGCCGCCGGTCGGGACGCCGCGGGCGCATGCGCCTCGTGGAAATGGGCCGGGTGCGTATGCGTCGTCAGGCGGTCGACCCACGCCATCACGAGCGCCGACACGAGGAACGACACGTGGATGAGCACCTGCCACATGATCGCGTGCGTCGTGTGCTGGTCGGGGTTGATGAAGGTCTTCAGCAGGTGGATCGACGAAATGCTGATCAGCGCCATCGACAGCTTGACCTTCAGCACGCCCGCGTTCACGTGGTCGAGCCATTCGGGCTCGTCGGGGTGGCCCTCGATGCCGAGCCGCGACACGAACGTTTCATACCCGCCGACGATCACCATGATCAGCAGGTTCGAGATCATCACCACGTCGATCAGGCCGAGCACGGCGAGCATCACGCTGATTTCGTCGAGGCCCGCCGCATGCGACAGCAGGTGCCAGACTTCCTTCAGGAACAGGAACACATAGACGGCCTGCGCGACGATCAGGCCGAGGTAAAGCGGCACCTGGAGCCAGCGGCTCATGAAAATCAGCGCGGGAAGGGGGCGAAGCGGGCGACGGCCAGGATGGCCGGGCGAATGCGGGGCGGACATGTCGGGGTACGGGCGCGGTGCGCAGGTATCGGGGATGATCTTGAAAAGGCGCGCTATTGTAACGCGTCGGCCGGCGCGGTTGCAGCGACGCGCCGGCACTGCCGGGGACGGATCAGGAAGCGGCGGCCGGCACGCGTTTCACGCGCAGGCTCGCGAGCACGATGCCGGCGACGACGCACGCGAGCGCGATGCCATGCGCAAGCGTCGGGCGCTCGCCGAGGAACGCGATGCCGTACGCGGCCGCGGCGATCGGCAGCACCGCGCTGAACACGCCGGCGAGGCTGCCCGGCACGTGCCGGATACCCTTCATCCACAACCAGAACGAGAAGATGCTGGCCGACAGCCCGTACCAGACGACGAGCGCCCAGGTGCCGGCGGGCACGCTCGCGTAATCGAAGTGCCACAGCGCGGTTGCGCCGAGCGGCAGCATCAGGAACAGGCCGAACAGGTGCGTGTACGCGCAGATGTCGATCGGCGCGAGCGTCTGCGTGAGCCGGCGCGACAGGATCACGTAGATCGATTCGCAGCACACCGCGCCGAGGATCAGCAGGTTGCCGGTCAGCGAGCCGGACGCGTCGCCCTGCGCGCCGTGACCGGCCGCGCCGCCGTTGGCGAGGTTGATCGTCACGACGCCGATGATCGCGAGCGCGATCGACACGAGCGCACGGCCGTTCGGTTTTTCACGCATGATCAGCCACGCGAACAGCGCGACGATCGCCGGGATCGTGCTCGTGATGACGCCCGCGGCCACCGCGCTCGTGCGCTGCACGCCGTTGAGCATCAGCAGCGTGAACATGAAGGTGCCGAAGAAGGCCTGCAGGAACAGGTTCAGCCATTCGCCGCGCTTGACCGCGCGCATCTTCACGGGGCTGAACAGCGGCCACAGCACGGCGATCGCGATCACGAAGCGCAGCGTGGCGAGGATGGCGACGGGGACGAATGCAACGATGGATTTACCGATACCGACGTTGCTGCCGACGAACAGCATCGACAGGATGAGGAAGAGGGCGTAGCGATTCAAGCTGGAATCCGGAAGGCGAGTTCAGTTAGGATTGTAGGGTCGCGGTTGTAACAGCGTAAAGCCGACCTCGATGCGGCGCCGCCCGGCGCACGAAACGGCCATGCCGCGTAAGTGACGGGTAAGTTGGAGCGCTTATCGTGGAAACTGCCGGGCCGCGGGTCACGTTCATGTGAGGTGGTGCGGTGCAGCATCGTGCGCAGGCTTCGCGGCCGCGTGCGGGTGGTGGGAGACAGCGGCGCGCAGGCGCCGGCCAAGACGACGCGCGGCGCACACGATCGCGCCGCCATGCAGAGGATTCATGTTCACCAAGGGGTTGTCGATGTCTGCGATTGAATCGGTTCTTCACGAAACCCGTCAGTTCGCGCCGCCCGCGGCGCTCGAGCAGACGGCGACCATTTCCGGCATGCCGGCCTATCGCGCGCTCGTCGCCGAGGCCGAGCAGGATTACGAAGGCTTCTGGGCGCGTCTCGCGCGCGAGGGCCTCACGTGGCACAAGCCGTTCACGACCGTGCTCGACGAGCGCAACGCGCCGTTCTACAAGTGGTTCGACGACGGCGAGCTGAACGCGTCGTACAACTGCCTCGACCGCCACGTCGAAGCCGGCCACGGCGAACGCGTCGCGGTGATCTTCGAGGCCGACGACGGCACCGTCACCCGCGTCACCTATGCGGATCTCCTCGCGCGCGTGTCGCGCTTCGCGAATGCGCTGAAGCAACGCGGCATCGGCAAGGGCGATCGGGTCGTCATCTATATTCCGATGTCGATCGAAGGCATCGTCGCGATGCAGGCCTGCGCGCGCATCGGCGCGACCCACTCGGTCGTGTTCGGCGGCTTCTCCGCGAAATCGCTGAACGAGCGGCTCGTCGACGTCGGCGCGGTCGCGCTGATCACCGCCGACGAGCAGGCGCGCGGCGGCAAGACGCTGCCGCTCAAGAGCATCGCCGACGAGGCGATCGCGATGGGCGGCTGCGAAGCGGTCAAGAGCGTGATCGTCTATCGCCGCACCGGCGGCCAGATCGACTGGCATGCGGATCGCGACCTGTGGATGCACGAGCTGACCGACGGCGAGTCCGACCGCTGCGAACCGACCTGGGTCGGCGCCGAGCATCCGCTGTTCATCCTGTACACGTCGGGCTCGACCGGCAAGCCGAAGGGCGTGCAGCACAGCACGGGCGGCTACCTGCTGTGGGCCGCGCAGACGATGAAGTGGACCTTCGACTGGAAACCCGACGACGTGTTCTGGTGCACGGCCGACATCGGCTGGGTCACGGGCCACACGTACATCACGTACGGGCCGCTCGCATGCGGCGGCACGCAGGTCGTGTTCGAGGGCGTGCCGACGTATCCGGACGCCGGCCGCTTCTGGAAGATGATCGACGATCACAAGGTCACCGTGTTCTACACCGCGCCGACCGCGATCCGTTCGCTGATCAAGGCGGCCGAGGCCGACGACAAGGTGCATCCGAAGAGTTACGACCTGTCGAGCCTGCGCATCATCGGCACGGTCGGCGAGCCGATCAATCCGGAAGCGTGGATGTGGTACCACAAGCACGTCGGCCACGAGCGCTGCCCGATCGTCGACACGTGGTGGCAGACCGAAACCGGCGGCCACATGATCACGCCGCTGCCGGGCGCGACGCCGACCGTGCCGGGTTCGTGCACGCTGCCGCTGCCGGGCATCATGGCCGCGGTGGTCGACGAGACGGGCCAGGACGTGCCGAACGGGCAAGGCGGGATTCTCGTCGTCAAGCGGCCGTGGCCCGCGATGATCCGCACGATCTGGGGCGATCCCGAGCGTTTCAAGAAGAGCTATTACCCGGAAGAGCTCGGCGGCACGCTCTATCTGGCCGGCGACGGCACCGTGCGCGACAAGGAGACCGGCTACTTCACGATCATGGGCCGGATCGACGACGTGCTGAACGTGTCGGGCCACCGGCTCGGCACGATGGAGATCGAGTCGGCGCTGGTATCGCATGAACTGGTTGCCGAAGCGGCGGTGGTCGGCCGTCCGGACGATACGACGGGCGAGGCGGTCGTGGCGTTCGTCGTGCTGAAGCGTTCGCGCCCGGAAGGCGACGAAGCGGCGGCGCTCGCGAAGACGCTGCGCGACTGGGTCGGCAAGCAGATCGGGCCGATCGCGAAGCCGAAGGACATCCGCTTCGGCGACAACCTGCCGAAGACGCGCTCGGGCAAGATCATGCGGCGCCTGCTGCGCTCGCTCGCGAAGGGCGAGGCGATCACGCAGGATACGTCCACGCTCGAGAATCCGGCCATCCTCGAGCAGCTCACCGAAGTACGCTGAACGCCTGTCGGTTCGCGTCAAGCGTGCAAGCCCCTGCGCGGCAATCCCGATTGCCCGCGCAGGGGCTTTTTGCTACATAACGGCATGACCGTTCCGACCCGTTCGGCGCCTGCCGCGCCACCTCCCGTTCCCGTACCGCTCGCGCGTGCGCATGCGCGCTATTGGCGCTTCAACGTCGCACTGATCGCGGTGCTGATGGTGATCGGCTTCGCGGTGTCGTTCATCGTGCCGTTCTTCGGGCCCGCACTCGCCGGCGTGCGCTTCGCCGGCTTCAGCTTGCCGTTCTATGTCGGCGCGCAGGGCGCGATTCTCGTGTACCTCGTGCTGATCGTCGTCTACATCGGGTTGATGCAACGTGCGGACCGCACGCTGCGCCGCGCGTACGACGAGCATGCGGCGCGCGCCGGCCATGCGAACGTCGGGCGCTGATTCATGCTGACGCGTCGACTGATACGCGCATACGCGCTCTACACGCTCGGATTTCTCGGCTTCGTGCTGCTGATGTGGCGGATCGAGCGCGCGACGGGCTCGGGCGTGTGGATCGGCTACGTGTTCCTGTTCGTGCCGATCGCCGTGTATGCGGTGATCGGGTTGTTGTCGCGCACGTCCGATCTCGTCGAGTACTACGTGGCGGGGCGGCGCGTGCCGTCCGCGTTCAACGGGATGGCGACGGCGGCCGACTGGCTGTCGGCCGCGTCGTTCATCGGCCTGGCCGGCTCGCTCTACGCGACCGGTTACGACGCGCTCGCGTACGTGATGGGCTGGACGGGCGGGTTCTGCCTCGTCGCGTTTCTGCTCGCGCCCTATGTGCGCAAGCTCGCGCGCTACACGATTCCGGATTTTCTCGGCACGCGCTTTTCGAGCACGGCCGTGCGCGCGCTCGCGGCCGGCGCGGCGATCCTGTGTTCGTTCGTGTACCTCGTTGCGCAGATCCAGGGGATCGGCCTGATCGCGACGCGCTTCATCGGCGTCGATTTCGCGATCGGCATCTTCTGCGGGCTCGCGGGCATTCTCGTGTGCTCGTTTCTCGGCGGGATGCGCGCGGTCACGTGGACCCAGGTCGCGCAGTACATCATCCTGATCAGCGCGATCCTGATCCCGGTGTCGCTGATCGCGATGAAGAACGGGCTCGGTCCGGTGCCGCAGTTCAATTACGGCAAGCTGATGGAGCGCGTCGCGGCGCGCGAGGCGCAGGTGCGCGACGCGCGCGACGAGCAGCAGGTGCGCGATGCATACCGCCGGCAGGCCACGGCTATCCAGACGCGGCTCGACCGGTTGCCGGCGTCCTATGCGGATGCGCGCCGGCATCTCGTCGACCAGCTTGCGGATCTGCGGCGCCATAACGGGCCGCTGCGCGAGATCAGCCGGCGCGAGCGCGAGTTGGCCGATTTTCCGCGCGATCCGGCGGCGGCGCGCGTGGCGTGGACGCAGGCGCGTGACGACCTGCTGGCGCGTGCCGAACCGCCCGTGCCGATGCACGAGCCGTTTCCGGCCGCGAGCGAGGACGAACGCAAGCCGCGCGAGCGGAACTTCCTCGCGCTGCTGCTGTGCCTGTCGCTCGGCACCGCGAGCCTGCCGCACATCCTGACGCGCTACAACACGACCACGTCGGTCGCGTCGGCGCGGCGGTCGGTCGGCTGGACGCTGTTCTTCATCGCGCTGTTCTACCTGAGCGTGCCGGTGCTCGCGGTGCTGATCAAGTACGAGATCCTCGCGAATCTCGTCGGGCGACCGTTCGCCGAATTGCCGGCCTGGATCACGCAGTGGCATCACTTCGAACCCGACCTGATCAGCGTCGTCGAGGTGATTCGCGACGGTATCGTGCACTGGTCGGAAATCCAGATGCAGCCGGACATGGTCGTGCTGGCCGCGCCGGAGATCGCGGGGCTGCCGTATGTCGTGTCGGGGCTGATCGCGGCCGGTGCGCTGGCCGCGGCGCTGTCGACTGCGGACGGGTTGTTGCTGACGATCGCGAACGCGCTGTCGCACGATGTCTATTACTGCATGGTCGCGCCCGATGCGTCGAGCCAGCGGCGCGTGACGATCTCGAAGGTGCTGCTGCTGGGGGTGGCGCTGTTCGCGTCGTATGTCGCGTCGCTCAATACCGGGAAAATTCTGTTTCTCGTCGGGGCGGCATTTTCGCTGGCGGCGTCGAGCTTCTTTCCGGCGCTGGTGCTGGGCGTGTTCTGGAAGCGCACGACGACGCGTGGCGCGATTGCCGGGATGGTGACGGGGTTGGCGGTGTGCGTGTATTACATCGTGTCGACTTATCCGTTCTTCACGCAGCTGACGGGGTTCGCCGGGCGTACGTGGTTCGGGATCGAGCCGATCAGCTCAGGCGTGTTCGGTGTGCCGGCGGGGTTCGCGGTGGCGATCGTGGTGAGTTTGTGTGACAAGCGGCCGGATGAGTATACGCGGGCGTTGGTGGATTACATTCGGCATCCGTGAGGGGGGCCGATGAGGTATCGCGTGTCGACGCCCAAATGAAAAGCCCCCTGATTTCTCGGGAAATCAGGGGGCTTCATGGATTCTGGCGGAGAGAGGGGGATTCGCCCACACAAGCGCGGGCCGCGGATTCGCTTGCAAGCGAATCCCTTCGAATCCCCCGCGCAAGCCGAATTGTCGGCTTGCTTCTCTCCGGAAACGAAAATGCCCGCTGGCGCGGGCATTTGAATCCTGGCGGAGAGAGGGGGATTCGAACCCCCGATAGGCGATTAACCTATACACGCTTTCCAGGCGTGCGACTTAAACCACTCATCCATCTCTCCGGAAGACCGAGAGTATAGCAAACTCTGGCGGCAGCCCGCCACTCCCTTCGGCGTTCGTCAGAAATCCGTCGTCATCGACAGCCACACCGAGCGCGGATCGCCCTGCGTCAGGTATCCGCCGATCGTCGACGACCAGTACGACTTGTTCGCGACGTTGCGAACGGTCGCGCGGAACGTCGTCTTCTTGCCGAACACCTCCGTCGCGTAACGGGCGCCGAGGTCGACGCGGTCCCACGCGTGGATCGACATCGTGTTCGCGACGTCCAGGTACTGCGGCCCGGTGTGGATCCAGCGCGCGGTCAGCGTAAGCCCGTTCAGCATCGGTACGTCGTATTCGGCGCCCGCGTTGAGCAGGAACGACGGCACGCCGATCGGCCGGTGGCCGTCGTTCGCGCCGCCCGCCGTGTCCTGCAGCGTCGCGTTGAGGTACGTCGCGCCCGCGATCAGCCGCACGCCTTTCCACGGTTCGCCGTACACGGCCGTCTCGATGCCGCGGTGGCGCTGGGTGCCGTCGGCGCCGAACAGGTTCGTCGCCGGATCGGTGTACGCCATCGGCTTCTCGATCTGGAACAGCGCGAGCGACGCGCCGACCTTGTCGGTGTCGTACCGGATGCCGGCTTCATATTGCTTCGAGCGGTACGGCGACAGCGCCTGGCCAGCGTTGCGTGCGGTGTTCGGTGCGATCTCGCCCTGGGCGAGCGCTTCGCTGCGGTTCGCGAAGATCGACACGTTGCGCCACGGCTTCACGACGAGACCGAATACCGGCGTCGTGATCGCGTCGCTGTAGACGCCCGTGACCGCGCCCGTGTAGCTGAAATTGTCGACCGAAATCGACTGGCGGCGTGCGCCGATCGTGAACAGCACACGATCGTCGAGGAAGCCGAGCGTATCGGACACCGCGACGCTGCGCAGCCAGCTCTTCGTGACCGTGCCCGGATCGTTCATGTCGCCGCCTGCGTAGGCCGTCGGCGGGAACGCGACCGGCGCCGGATCGTAGAGCGTCGTCGGAAACGCGTTCGACAGCGTGTACGCGGACTGGCTGTCGACGCGGATGAACGACGCGCCGGCCGTCACGAAGTGCGACACGGGGCCGGTCGTGAAGCGGCCGCGCACGCCGGCTTCGGCCGACTGCGCATCTTCCTTGTGCGGCACGCTCAGGCGCGAGCCGGTCGTGCCGGACGACGAGTAGGTCGGCGTGTAGTAGTCGCCGTGCTCGTTCGTATGGCGCGCGCCGGCCGATACGTAGGCCGTCCACGCGGGCAGGAAGTCGTACTCGGCGCGCACGATCCCGACCGTGTCCTCGAGTTCGCTGAAGCTCCACGGCTGCGCATAGTTGTGCGTCGCGGACGGCACGGCGGGCAACTGATTGCCGCTGACGAGCACGATCGGGCGGCCGTTGTCGATCCGCTGCCGCTGATACAGGAAGTCCCCTGACAGGCGCAGCCTGTCGCCGCGCCAGTCGAGCGACACCGCCGTCACGTTGCCGCGGCGGCGCTCGTCGTCGACGGCCGTGTCGCCGCCGCTGATCGACTGGTTCACGCGTACGCCGAACTGGCCTTCGCTGCCGAAGCGGCGGCCGATGTCGACATGCGTGCCGAGCGAACCGGACGTGGCGCCGTCGACGGTGACGCGCGTGAGCGGCTTGTCGTCCGCGCGCTTCAGCTGGAGGTTCACGCCGCCGCCGACTGCCGAGCCGTTCGGCGATGCCCCGTTCAGGAAGGCATTCGCGCCCTTGAACACGTCGACGCGCTCGACCGCATCGGTTTGGACGAGCTGCCGCGGCGTGACGCCGTACAGGCCGTTGAGCGACACGTCGTCGCCGGCGAGCGCGAACCCGCGGATGACGAACACCTGCGAGAAGTTGCCGTAGCCGGATGCGCTGCGCACGGCCGGATCGTTGTCGAGCACGTCGGCGAGCGTGCGCGCCTGCTGGTCCTCGATCAGTTTCGACGTGTAGGTGGTCATGCTGAACGGCACGTCGCTCGCCTTTTGCTGGCCGAGCACGCCGAAATCCGCGCCGCGCGCGACCTGGCCGCCGGCGTAGGTCGGCGCGAGATCGCCCGGCAGCGGCTCGGCCGCGCCGGTCACGTTGATCGACGGCAGCACGGCGCCATCGGGCGCGGTGTTGGCGGCGGAAGTCGCTTGCTGAGCGTGTGCGGCGGCCGGGAAGGCGCAGGCGAGCGCAATGCCGAAGGCAATCGGCGTGAGACGCCGGGCGGGTAACGAAAATGTCGACATGGGACGCAAATCGGTGTGGTCGATGATCCGTCCCAGGGCGGCAAGTCGGAATCCGGGCGGCGTGACGCGTCCGTACTGTCGCGGACGTGCTTTTATCGAGCGGCGGAGTCTAACGTAAACGAGAATCATTGTCGTTTACGGAGGAATCAGTCCACTATTTGAGATAACCGCGGGCCGTTCACCGGCGACGGCGCACAACCGCCGAGCGGGCGTCGGGACGAACATGCGATCATGCGAAGTCCGCATTCGTCGTAACAAACCGTGCGTGCCGATTGCGGTCTGTCGGGTCGATCGGTTCCATGCCGCCCGTCCGCATCGCACTCTTCAAAAGGAACGCCACACCATGTCGCTCTCCGCCTTGCTCGCCTTTGCGCTGATCCTGTCCGTCGGTGTCGCGACGCCCGGCCCGACGGTGTTGCTCGCGATGAGCAACGGTTCGCGCTACGGGCTGCGTCACGCGATGGTCGGTATGCTCGGCGCGGTCACCGCCGACGTCGTGCTCGTTGCGCTGGTCGGGTTCGGCCTCGGCGTGCTGCTCGACGCGTCGGAAACGGCGTTCGTGACGCTGAAGCTGCTCGGCGCGGCGTGGCTCGCGTATGTCGGCATCCGGATGCTGATATCGAGCGGCGGGGCCGCGGCTGCGCAGCCGTGCGTGCCTGCGACGCCCGATCGCCGGAGCGCGTTTCTGAAGAGCTTTTTCGTCGCGATGAGCAACCCGAAGTACTACCTGTTCATGTCGGCGCTGCTGCCGCAGTTCGTCGACCGGTCGCACGCGATCGCGCCGCAGTACGCGATTCTCGCGGCGACGATCGTCGCGATCGACGCGATCGGCATGACCGGTTACGCGCTGCTGGGCGTGCATTCGGTCCGCGTATGGAAGGCGGCCGGGGAAAAGTGGCTGAACCGCGTCAGCGGATCGCTGCTGCTGATGCTCGCGGGGTACGTTGCGCTGTATCGGAAGGCTGCGCATTGACACGGTGATGGAGCGGGGAAGCAGTATGCCTAGGGCAGAGCGGTGATGAAGCCGGTCGACCGCTTCGCGCTCGCAACGCACGACGGGCCGTATGAAGCGTGGCCGGCGCGCACCGATGTGCTCGTGGATGGCGTGCGTTCCGGTCTCGCCGTTTCCGGTTACGTGCTGCTGCGCCAGTTCGAGACGCCGGCCGCGTTTCTGCTTGTCACCGACTACGACTGCTCGTTCGAGGAAGCGGTCACGTTTACGCTCGTGTCGAAGGGGCCGCTGAAGGTGCTCGCGCAGCGCACGGTCGGTGCGATGTATGCGTCGTGCCATCTGGACGAGATGACGTGGGCCGACGACCGGCATTTCAGCACGACTTTTGTCGGTATCGACGGACGATGGGATTTCACGATTCGTGACCTATCGGTGCCGTTCGTCCGGTCTCGGCTCGGCATGCATCGCGTGCGGGATCGCTGACGCGCGACCGACGAGCACGCGCATTTCATGCCAGAGGGGCCCGCGCCACATCTGCAAAAATCGTCTATTTCATTTCTCTTTCACTTTGATCGGGCGTGTAAGTTTTGATGCGCGCCGATCGTGCGTGCCCTACGCACATGGCGGCAGGAATGGCGACGTCCGCGCCTCGCGCGCGTTCACGACATTACAAAATGAATGGAAATTGAAAGAAATCCTTCCCTTGACGCCATGCATCGTCGCCCTTTATTGTCCGGTCTGCCGCCCGTGAGAGAGCACCGACGGCACCGCGCAAGCGCGCCTCGCGCGCACGACAACACGTAGCAAAAAGCAGAAAAGGAAACGTGGTAGCCACATGAAGCCGCTATTCGACGACAACAAATCCGATGCGGTCAGCGATCGTCCTTCCACGCCGTCTTTGTCGCCCATCGCCGCCCCGGCCGCCGTCGCCAACGTCGCCGTGCCGGCCGCGCAGCCGACGGAACACGCGCGCCTGATCACCGTCGACGAGATCGACCAGCTCGGCGCGACACAGGGCACGCGGATCGCCGCCTTCTCCCAGCAGATCCTCGCGAGCGTCCGCGCGTCGGACGCCGACCAGTTCGGTGACAAGCTCAACGAGTTGATCGCGACCGCTAAAGGGCTCGACCCGCGCGGCGCCGACAAGGGCGGGCTGCTCACGCAGGTCACGCGGCTGTTCCGCTCGACCAAGGAGAAGCTGCTGTCGCAGTACGAATCGGTGAGCAAGCGGATGGACACGCTCGTCGTCGAGCTCGAAAACCATGCGCAGCGCCAGAAGGCCGGCATCGACGAGCTCGAGCGGATGTACAACGACAACTACGCGCTGCACCAGGAACTCGCGCAGTCGAAGGCGCACGGCGAAACGGCGCTTGCGGCGCTGCGCGCGCATCTGGCGGCCGGCCAGCAGCCGGCGGACGATGCGTTCGCCGCACAGCGCCTGCTCGACGTGAAGCGCAAGATCGACGCGCTCGAAAGCAAGCTCGACGATCTCGACCGCGCGATGCTGATGTCGAAGCAGCTCGCGCCGCAGATCCGGATGGAGCAGGACCAGAAACGCACGCTGACGTCGAAGTTCATGACGATCAAGACCGTGCTGATCCCCGCGTGGACCAACGCGTTCGCGCTCTACCTCGAACAGCTCGGCACGAAGCGCGCGGCGGCGCTCGCGAACGCGACGTACGACGCGGCCGACGAGGCGATCCGCGCGCAGGCCGACCTGAATCGCCAGAACGCGCAGGAAGTCGCGAAGCTCGGCCAGCGTCCGGTGATCTCGACCGACACGTTCGAATACGCGCAGCAGCAGCTGTTCGGCGCGTTCGACGACATCACGCAGATCATCGCCGACGGACGCCGCCAGCGCGAGCAGGACGCGCCGCGCCTGCGCCAGCTCGAACAGGACCTGATCACCCGATTCGCTCCGAAGCACAACTAAGAGAACTGAGAGAACACCGCATGATTACGCTTGAGAAACGCGCGGCGAAGGTCGCGATCGTCCTCGAAAAACGTCAGATCCTGAAGCCGCCGGTCGTGCGCGTCGGCGCGGCGCTCGACATCTCGGGTTCCGCGAAGCCGCTGTACCAGTCGGGCGTGATCCAGGAGACGCACGACCGCATTCTCGGCATTGCACTGAAGTTCGACGACAACGGCGAGGTCGACACGTGGACCTTCACCGAAGGCTACGACCGCCTGCCGACCGCGACGCCGGACAACTACGGCTCGTACATTTCCGATCACGTGCTCAATGCACGGATCGAAAAGTGGGGCGGCACGCAGTACGCACCGGTGATGAACGACATCGTCGATTTCTTCTTCCGTGCGCCGGAGCCGAAGCGCGAGGAAAAGCGCGGCTTTCTCAGCCGGCTGTTCGGCGGTGCGGACGACACGCTCGCGCCGGCCGCTGCGGCGCCCGCGAACGGCCATCTGCCCGCATGGGTGCTGTTCGTCACCGACGGCCAGAACCCGAAGAACGACCGCAAGCGCGTGCGCCAGCTGCTGGCCGAATCGCAGCACTTCCCGCTGTACTGGTCGCTCGTCGGCGTCGGCGATCCGAGCGAATTCGACTTTCTCGCGGAAGTGGCGGACGAAATGCCGAACGTCGGCTTCCTGCATCTCGAATCGCTCGATCTCAGCGACGAACAGATCTACGAACACCTGATCACGCAGGAATTCTGCGACTGGGTGCGCGCGAAGTAAGCGCGTCCCGCCTGCCCATTTTTCTGAACTCGATTACTCCATCATGTTGAAAGACTTCAAGATCCCGTTGTCGCTCACCGCGCTCGCGCTGATCGCGGCCTATCTCCTCGGCGGCGTGAAGGACATGCTGATCGTCGCGGTCCTGTGCGTGCTCGAAATTTCGCTGTCGCTCGACAACGCGGTCGTCAACGCATCGGTGCTTAAGAACTGGTCGGAGAAGTGGCGCAACCGCTTCATGGTGTTCGGCCTGCCGGTCGCGGTGTTCGGCATGCGGCTCGTGTTCCCGCTGCTGATCGTCGCGGTGATCGGCCACATCGGCCTGTGGGACGCGCTGACGCTCGCGGTCGAATCGCCGGACAAGTACGCGGCAGTGCTGACGTCCGCGCATCACGAGGTGTCGGCGTTCGGCGGCGCGTTCCTGCTGATGGTGTTCTTCAAGTTCATGCTCGACACCGAGAAGGACGAGCACTGGATCGGCTTCCTCGAAGGCCCGATGCGCCATCTCGGCCGCATCACCGCGCTGGAAGTGGCGCTGACGCTCGCGATCGTGATCGTCGCGTCGTTCTACGTGCCGGCAACCGAGCAGGTGAACTTCCTGCTCGCGGGCGCGTTCGGCGTGATCGGCTTCGTGATCGCGCACGGCGTGGGCGACCTGGTCGGCGGCGAGGACACGGGCACGCGCGTGGTGCGAGAAGGCGTCGCGGGCTTCATGTATCTGGAAGTGCTCGATTCGTCGTTCAGCTTCGACGGCGTGATCGGCGCATTCGCGCTGTCGAACAACATCTTCCTGATCGCACTCGGCCTGGGCGTCGGTGCGGCCTACATCCGGGAAATGACGCTCGTGCTGCTGAAGAAAGGCACGCTCGCGCAGTACCGCTATCTCGAACACGGTGCGTTCTGGGCGATCGGCGCGCTCGCGACCATCATGTTCCTCGGCGTGAAGCTCGAGGTGCCCGAGGTCGTCACGGGCCTGGTCGGCGCGGCGATGATCGCCGCGGCCGTGTGGTCGTCGATCGTCGTGCAGCGCAAGGAAGACCGCGCGGCGGTGGCGGGCAAGTAAGCGCGTCACGCGGCACGAAAACCATCCACGAAGGGGCCGCCGCGCGCGGCCCGGCATCGCCGCCGGCGCAACGGCGGTTCCAGCAGAAGAGGTTCAGATGATCAATTTGTCGAAAGGCGGTCGCGTCAACCTGTCGAAGGAAGCGCCCGGCACGCAGAAATTCCGCATCGGTCTCGGTTGGGACGCGAACGCGACGGACACGGGTACGGATTTCGATCTCGACGTGTCGGTGTTCCTGTGCAAGTACGACGCGCAGAGCAATCCGAAACTGATCTCGGATCAGCATTTCGTGTTCTACAACAGCGAAGTGCGGACGATGGAGCGCAAGGAAACCTTCATTCAGCCGGGCGACGATTTCCCGAAGCGGGGGATGCCTTCGTCGAAGTGCCTGGGCGTCGTGCATAGCGGCGACAACCGCACGGGCAGTGGCGACGGCGACGACGAAGTGATCTTCATCGACATCACGAAGCTCGCGGCCGACGTCGAGGAAATCTCGGTGGTCGTGACGATCGACCAGGCCGAAGCGCGCCGCCAGAATTTCGGGCAGGTTCGCAACAGCTACATCCAGATCGCCGACGAGGTGTCGGGCGCGGTGATCGCGAAGTACGCGCTCGAGGAGGACTTCTCGATGGAGACGTCGGTGCAGGTCGGCAGCTTCTATCGTCGCGACGGCCACTTCATGTTCAAGGCGGTCGGCGCGGGCTACAACCGCGGCCTCGGCGATTTCGTCCGCGCGTACGGCGGCGCGGTCTGACGGGCGGCAGCCCGGCGCGCGAAACACCGCCGCGCCGGGCAGGAAGCAGCGATGACGAATCCGTCCGACGAGCCGAAACGGCTCGAGTTCGATGCGACGCCCGAGCGCACGCCCGGGCGTCTTGCGTTCGACGCGCCGGCCGCGCCCGGTGCGCCGGTCGCGCGTGCGCCGGCGCGGCCCGCCCCGCAGGCGCTCGATTTCGGGCCGGCGCCCGCCCCCGATCAAGCCGTGCGCGCGGCGCCCGCCGACGCCATCGGCCGTGCGCTGTTCGGCGAATCGAACCATCCGCAGCTCGAAGCGTGCTTCCGCGCCGCGCAGGCCAGCTTTCCGAATCTCTATCCGGACTACGCGCCGCGCATCGAGCGGCAGATCCGGCAACTGGTGCCGCTGAAGCTCGGGACGGTCGCGACGATCGGCGACGGCGCGCTGGAGACGGCCGGCAACCTCGTCGAAGCGGTCGCGGCGACGACGCGCGAATTCAACGAACTCGGCGCGGCCGACATGATGGCCGGGGTGCTCGCGCAGGCGACACGCAAGGCCGGCATGTTCGAACGCTGGTTCGGTGGGACGTCCAGCCATGTCGACTACCGCGCGGCGCTCGGCGCGCTGAAGCAGTCGCTCGGTTTTTTCCCGCGCCGCACCGAGGAACTCGCCGCGAAGGTCCGCCATGCGGAGGAAAACCTCGTGGTCGTGCTCGCGGCGCTGAGCGCGGTGTCGGACGTCGTGCGGGCGCCGGACGATGCGGGCGTCGAGCGTACGCTGTTCGACCGCCGCAACATCGTCGGGCAGGCCGTCCAGCAGATCCGGATGCAGCCGGCGCAACTGCGCGGGCTGGACGAGCGCGTGACCGACCTGCTGTCGCGCGCCGATCACCTGATGAACGTCGTGCTGCCGGCGGCGCTTGCCGCGCGGCCGTCGCGCTGAGCGAACGACTCGACCGCATGCGCTTCGCCGCGCGCGGTCTCGTGTCGGGCGATACGGTTTCGCGTGGGGGCCGCGAGTCTGCTATCTTCCCGGGCATCTCATCGCTTTCCCGCCGATTCTTCATGACCGACCGCATCGTCGCCGCCTTCGATTTCGACGGCACCATCACGACTACCGACAGCTTTCGCCATTTCGTCCGCCAGACGGTCGGCACGCCGCGTTTCGCGTGGGCCGGGCTGCGCGCGCTGCCGTGGATCGTCGCGATGAAGGCCGGGCTGCTGTCGCGCGGCGACGCGAAGGCGAAGTTCGCGTCGTTCGCGTTCGGGCCGATCCGCGAGGACGCGCTCGATGCCCAGGCGCGCAGGTTCGTCGACAGTTATCTGCCGAGGCTCGTGCGTCCGGAAATGCTCGAGCGCGTTCGCGAACATCGCGCGCGCGGGCATGAAGTTGTGCTGGTCAGCGCGTCGCCGTCGCTGTATCTGGAGAAGTGGGCCAAGACGGCCGGCTTCGACGCGGTGCTCGCGACGCGGCTCGCGTTCGAGCGCGGCATCTTCGCCGGCCGGCTCGACGGCGAGAACTGCTGGGGGCCGCAGAAGGTCGTGCGGCTGCGCGGGTGGTGGGGCAACCGGCCGCCGAAGCAATTGTTCGCGTACGGCGACAGCCGCGGCGACAAGGAGATGGCCGAGCTCGCGAACTGGTCGTGGATCCGCGGCCAGGGACCGATGCCGCCGATCGGCGATTGAGGCCGCGCTGATGTCGCGCGCCGCCGGCGTTACGCGTCGGCCTGCGCGCTGTGCGTGCCGCGCGGCGGACGATAGCCGCCCCAGCGATTCGCGCGCGCGAACGTGCCGACGTCGTTGAAGCGCACGCCGACTTCGCGTAATGCCGCATGCGCGGTGCGCGCGGTCAGTTGCCGGATGTAGAACGGATCGCGCACCACGAAGTGATGGATCGCGTGCGTGCTGCCGAAATTGAAGCAGAACAGCTGGAACGGCAGCATCCACCACGGGTTCAGCACCTGCGTCTGCTGGATCACGTTGCGCGAATCGATGTCGCCGAAATAATGCATGTTCGAGCTGACGAAGTTGATGCAGAAGCTGCGCAGGAAGTTCGGCTGCCAATTTCACGCGCGCGTTCAAGCGCTGGACGGGCGTTGCGCCGAGCGAGCGGCGCTGAACGTCGCACCCGCATCGGGGTGTCGGTTCCCGCGCAGGCGCCGAATCTTTTTCAGACCGTCAGACGATCGCGATCCAGTTCGCGCCGCGTCCGCCCGGCACGCGCGCGTGCAGCGACAGCGTGCCATCGTCCGGCGCGATCGCATACACGGCCACGTGTTCCGACTGTTCGCCGCAGGCGACGAGCCAGCGTCCCGACGGATCGATCGCGAACCCGCGCGGCTGGGTCTCGGTGGGTGTCGCGTGGGTGGGCTCGAACGTGCCGTCTTCGTTGCGGCGATAGCCGAGCAACCGGCTCGACGTGCGCTCGCTGACGTACGCGAAGCGCTCGTCGGGCGTCAGGTGCAGATCGGCGGCCCACACGGACGGTTCGGCGGGAGCGGGCGGGCGCGCATGGCCTTGCGCGAGTTCGGCGACGGCCGGATGGCGCGCGCTCACGTGCGGGTCGCCGAGCCGGCCGGTGTCGGCGTCGCGCGCGAAGGTCGCGAGCGTTCCCCGGAATTCGCTGACGACGACCAGCGTGCGGCCGTCATCCGCGAACCGCAGGTGACGCGGGCCGAAGCCGGCCGGCACGCGCGTTTCGCCGTGTTCGACCGCGCGCACGCCGGCGGCGTCCTCGACGAGCGCAAAGCCGAACACCCGATCCGAGCCCAGCGAACTGACGTACGCGAAGCGGTTGTCCGGCGATACGATCACCGCATGCGCGTTCGCGATGCCGCCCGCGACTTGCAGCGGCGTGCCGTCGCCGTCGCGCACGCGCGCCGCGTCGTAGAGGCTCAACGAACTGCCGCCGTACGACGCGCCGAGCAGCCAGCGGCTGCTGCGGTCGAGCGACAGGTACGCATGGCTCGCGTCGATCGCGGTCGCGCCGATGCGCACGAGCGCGCCCGTGGCGGCGACGCGGAACGCGACGATCGTCGGCTGCTCGCCGCGCGTCGCGACGTAGAGCCGCGCGCGGTCGGCCTGCACGGCGATCGGCATCGCGGCGTCGGCGGCCGGATAACGGGCGAGCGGCGCGAGCGTGCCGTCGCCGGCGAGGGAGAACGTGGCGAGGTCGCCGTCGACGGCATTCGAGACGACGACGGTCAGGCGGTCAGTGTTCGGCATGGCGGAGCATCGAAGCGTGCGTGAAGGATTCGTCGGCCGGCCGGCCGCGCGGCGGATCGCTGCGCCGGTGCGTGCGCGCGAACAGCGCGGCGACCGCGGCGACGAGCGAAGCGATCGCGAGCGCATACAGCCCGCCCGTGATCGAACCCGTATGTTGCTTCAGATAGCCGAAGGCCGTCGGCGCGACGAAGCCGCCGAGGTTGCCGACCGAGTTGATCAGCGCGATCACGGCCGCGGCCACGCGCGTGTCGAGATAGCCCTGCGGGATCGGCCAGAACAGCGACGCCGCGGCCTTGAAACCGAGCGCGGCGAAGCAGATCGACGCGAACGACCACACCGGATTCGGCGACGTCGATGCGAACAGTCCGCACGCGGCAAGCACGAGCGCGAACGCGAGCCAGCGCTGCGGATGCTTCCACTTCGACGACAGCACCGCGAAGCCGTACATCGCACCGATCGCGATCATCCACGGAATCGTGTTGTACAGGCCGACCTGGAAATCGGTGAGGCCGCCCATCTTGCGGATGATGGTCGGCAGCCAGAACGTGGCCGCGTAGATCGTCAGCTGGATCGAGAAGTACAGGAAGCAGAACAGCATGATTTGCGGATCGCGCAGCAGCGTGGTCGCGCGCACCGGCACGTTCGAGCGGACGTCGCGCGTCGCGCGCTCGTCATCGAGCGCGTTCTGGAGCGCCGTGCGTTCTTCCGGCGTGAGCCACGTCGCGTCGCGGATATGCGATTTCAGCAGCAACCAGCTCGCGCCGCACAGCGCGACCGAGAACAGCCCTTCGATCAGGAACATCCACTGCCAGCCTGCGAGGCCGAAGCCGCGGATCGACAGCAGTGCGCCGGTGACGGGCCCGGACAGCACCGACGCGAACGCGGAGCCGCCGAGGAAGATCGCCATCGCCTTGCCGCGTTCCTGCGGCGGCAGCCATTGCGACAGGTACAGCACGACGCCGGGGAAGAAGCCGGCCTCGGCGGCGCCGAGCAGAAAGCGCAGCGCATAAAACGATGTGTCGTTCCACACGAACGCCATCGCGGCCGCGACGATGCCCCACGTCGCCATGATCCGCGCGAGCCAGATGCGCGCGCCGTAGCGCTGCATCAGCAGGTTCGACGGCACTTCGAACAGCGCGTAGCCGACGAAGAACAACCCGGCGCCGAGCCCGTACGCGGCCGCGCCGATGCCGATCGACGCTTCGAGATGGCGATCGACGAAGCCGACGTTCACGCGGTCGATGTAGTTCGCGATGAACATGATCAGCACGAGCGGCAGCACGTGCCACTTCACTTTCGAGACGGCGGACGCGAGCGGGTCGCGGCCGGGCAGGGCGGACGAGGGCGGGTTCAACGGTGTCTCCGGTCGGGCGGCCGCGGACGGGGCGGTAGCCCGCGTCGCGTCCGGGTGGCAGTTTATGTAGTACGTCGTCGTATGACATAGTACGCCGGTGCGTTGGCGATGACGCCGCGGGTTTACCCGGAAATTTTCTTGGTTTTGGAGAAATCAGGCGATGGAAAGCGGAAGTTTTCACATCTGATGACGTATGACATAAAACGACATTGCGTCGACCGTCAGGTGCGGCGCGGGCCCGCCTCGGCGTGAAAGCTCGGGATCGAGGCGATGCATTCGTGCCCGGTACGTTGAGGGAGCCGGGCGAGAGAACCGACCTCGACGGCGCACTGCCCGATATCCGTGTGTTTCGCACGACGGCGCTCAAGCGGGAAGTCGTGCTGCGCATAAAGCGGCAACAGCGCGCTCGTGGCGAACGACATGCAGGCGACCCGCAAGCCGTTTGCAGGGCAGCGCCGCTACGCTGTATCGAAGGCGCGCGCGGTTGCGGCACAATACTTGGCGCGCGCGTTCGGCGTGCACGCCAGTTGCGCGAACGGCGGATTTCATGCGTTGACGATGGAGCAACGGATCATGCAGGACAACCAGTACGCGCGGCATGTCTTCGCGTTCAACGGCGACGCGGACGGCCTGTGCGCGCTTCAGCAACTGCGGCTCGCGGAACGCGTGCACGGCACGCTCGTGACCGGCGTGAAGCGCGACATCAGGCTGCTCGAGCGCATCGACGCGGGCGCCGACGACATCGTCACCGTGCTCGACGTGTCGCACGACCAGAACCGCGACGCGTGCGCGCGGCTGCTGCGCGACGGCGCGACGGTCCGTTACTTCGACCATCACTTTGCCGGCGAGCTGCCCGACCATCCGCGCTTCGACGCGCATATCGACATGGCGGCCGACGTCTGTACGAGCGCGATCGTGAACCGCCATCTCGACGGCCGGTACGCGCGCTGGGCGATCGTCGCGGCGTTCGGCGACGAACTGCCGGCGCTCGGCGAGGCGCTGGCGCGCGAGCACGGCGTCGACGAAGCCGAGCGGGGCGTGCTCGCCGAACTCGGGCGCTATCTGAACTACAACGCCTACGGCGAGTGCGTCGGCGATCTGCACTTCGATCCGGCGGCGCTCGCGGACGCGATGCTGCCATGCGTCGATCCGCTCGATTTCGTGCGCGGGACGGCCGTGTTCGCCGCGTTGCGCGACGGCTACCGCGACGACATGGCGCGCGCGTGCGCGCTCGCGCCGCTGCGCGAGGTGCCGGGCGCAACGCTGGTCCGGATGCCCGATCATCCGTGGGCGCGGCGCGCGACCGGCATGCTCGCGAACGAGCGAATGCGCGACGCGCCGCATGCGGCGCTCGCGGTGCTGTCGCCGCGCGCGGGCGGCGGGCTCGTCGTCAGCGTACGCGTGCCCGACGGCCGGCCGATCGGCGCGGACGAGTTCTGCCGCGGCTTCGCGACCGGGGGCGGGCGCAAGTGCGCAGGCGGCATCAACCATCTGCCGGAAGCCGAGTTCGATGCGTTTGCGGAGCGCTTCGAGGCCACGTTCCGGCTCGATTGACGCGATGCATCGTTGACCGGATCAGCCGGTCGCCCCGGCGGGCACGGACGACCGTCGGGCAGCCGCAGCGTGGCTCGCTGCGTTCGGCGTTGCGTCGACCGTGCGCGGTGTGCGGTGTGCCCGAACCGTTCGACGTGCAACACCGTCAGAGCAACATGCCGTGCGTGCGGCCGTCCGGCAGCACGACTTCCTTTGAATTGAAGTGGATCGTGCGGTCGCGTTCGGTGTCGCCGTGGCGTGCCGGCCGTGACGACCGGCGTCGACACCGCGCAGCGCAGCCGCGACAATACGCGTCTCCCTTTGCTTTCGTCATCGAGGTGCCTGCCCGTGTCTGCCAAGCCGTCCGTTGCCCCCGCGATCGTCTGGTTCCGCGACGATCTGCGCGTGACCGATCAGCCCGCGTTGACGCGCGCGGTCGAATCCGGCCGGCCGCTCGTCTGCGTGTTCGTCGACGACACGGGCGCCGGCGCCGGACCCGCGCTCGGCGGCGCGGCGCGCTGGTGGCTGCACGGGTCGCTGGCCGGGCTCGACGCCGCGCTCGCGCGGCATGGCGGGCGCCTGCTGCTGCTGCGCGGCGACGCGCAGCGCGAGATCGAGCGCGTCGTCGGCGACACGGGCGCGGCCGCCGTGTACTGGAACCGCCGTTATGCGCAGCCGCAGCGCGACGCCGACGCGGCGCTGAAGGCATCGCTCAAGGCGCGCGGCGTGACGGTCGAGAGCAGCAACGGCAGCCTGTTGAACGAGCCGTGGGAGGTGCTGACGGGCAGCGGCGGCCCGTACCAGGTCTTCACCGCGTACTGGCGCGCGGCGCGCCGCGATCGCACGGTCGCCGCGCCGCTGCCGGCGCCCGAGCGGATCGCGTTTCATCCATGGTCGCAAGCCGTGCGCGACCGTGCGCTGTCGCTCGACGCACTTGCGTTGCGTCCGCCTGCGCCGGACTGGGCCGGCGGTCTGCGCGACGCGTGGCCGGCGCCCGACGAAGCCGGCGCGCACGCACAGCTCGATACGTTTGTGACGACCGCGCTCGCCGGCTATGCGGATGCGCGCGACCGTCCCGATCGCCCCGCGACGAGCCGGCTGTCGCCGTTCCTGCGCTTCGGCAACGTGTCGCCGCGACAGGTGTGGCATGCGGTGCAGGGCGCCGCGCACGCAGGCGGCGCGGCGTACGCGGCGCACGCCGACAAGTTCCTGAGCGAGCTCGGCTGGCGCGAATTCAGCTACACGCTGCTGTATCACTTCCCGGCGCTCGCGACCGACAACTTCCGCGCGCAGTTCGATGCGATGCCGTGGCGCGACGATCCCGCCGCGTTACGCGCGTGGCAGCGCGGGCGGACCGGCTATCCGCTCGTCGATGCGGGCCTGCGCGAACTGTGGACGACCGGCTGGATGCACAACCGCGTGCGGATGGTCGTCGCGTCGTTCCTGATCAAGCACCTGCTGATCGACTGGCGCGCGGGCGAAGCGTGGTTCCGCGACACGCTGGTCGACGCCGATCCCGCGAACAACGCGGCGAGCTGGCAATGGGTGGCCGGCTGCGGCGCCGACGCCGCGCCGTATTTCCGCATCTTCAATCCGGTCGCGCAGGGGCAGAAGTTCGACCCGGACGGCGCGTACGTGCGGCGCTGGGTGCCCGAGCTCGCCGGCCTCGACGACGCATCGATCCACGCACCTTGGGAAGCGTCGCCGCTGGCGCTCGAAGCGGCCGGCGTACGGCTCGGCGTCGACTATCCGGCGCCGCTCGTCGAGCACTCGGCCGCGCGCGCCCGTGCGCTCGATGCGCTGGCCACGTTGCCGAAGCGCCGCTGACCGTCCGCTCCGGTTTGCCGCATCAATTGCAGAAGGCGACGTGCTCGAGCAGCGCGTAGGCGACGCCCGCATCGAAGTAGGCCGCGCCGCACCACGCGACGAACGCGAGCGTGCCGGCGGCCAGCGCCGCGCGCATCATGCCCATGCCGCGTTCCCCGATGCCGGGCGCGCGACGCGCGCGTCGTCGATCGGCAGGTGCAGTAGCGCCGCGAGCACGCCGAGCGCGATCGAGCCGATCCACAGCGGCAGGTACGAATGCGTCGCGTCGTACACGAGCGCGCCGAGCCACACGCCGAAGAAGCTGCCGAGCTGGTGGCCGAAGAATACGAAGCCGAACAGCGTCGCGATGTAGCGCACGCCGAACATCTGCGAGATCACGCCGTTCGTCAGCGGGACCGTGCCGAGCCACGTGAAGCCCATCACGGCCGCGAACACGTAGACGCTCGTGGGCGACAGCGGCGCGGCGACGAACGCGGCCATCGCGAGCGCACGCACGAGATACAGCACGGACAGCACGTACTTGCGCCGCAGCAGCCCGCCCAGATGGCCGCACGCATAGGTGCCGGCCACGTTGGTCAGCGCGATCAGCGCGAGCGCGACGCTCGCATGGCGCGCCGGCAGCCCGTGGTCGAGCAGGTACGCGGGCAGGTGCGTCGCGATGAAGGCGAGCTGGAAGCCGCACGCGAAGAAGCCCGCGTTCAGCAGCCAGAAGCCGCGATGCGCGAACGCCTCGCGCACGGCTTCACCGATCGACTGTTCGGGGCCGGCGGCGGCGCCCGCCGCCTGCGCGGGCCGGTCGCGCAGCAGCACGGCGAGCGGCGCGAGCAACGCGGCGACGAGCGCCAGCGCGATGAACGCGTGCCGCCAGCCGATGCCGCCGATCAGTTCCTGTGCGACGGGCACCATGCAGAACTGGCCGAGCCCGCCGATCGCGCCGGCAACCCCGAGCGCCCAGCCGCGCCGATCGGGCGGGAACAGGCGGCTCAGCGCGCCGTAGATCGACGCGAACGCCGAGCCCGACAGCGCGATGCCGATCACGAGCCCGGCGCCGACCGTGAACACGCCGGTCGTGGCCGCCTGCGCCATCGTGACGAGCCCGACCGCGTACAGCAGCATGCCGGCGACGATCACGCGCACCGAGCCGAAGCGGTCGGCGATCATCCCGGTGAACGGTTGCGCGACGCCCCAGATCAGGTTCTGCAACGCCAGCGCGAGCCCGAACGCCTCCCGCGACCAGCCGTGGTCGAGCGACACGGGCGCCAGGAACAGGCCCTGCACGTGCCGGATGCCGAGCGCGGCGCCCATGATCAGGCCGCCTGCCAGCACGGGCAGCCAGCGGCGCCGGACTTCCTGCTCGATCGGGGTCATGCGTGTCTCCGGATGAAGGCGCGCGGCGAAACGGTCGCGCTCGATCCGATTAGACGAGCGGGGCGGTCGTCGCTCAAGCGATCATTCGGTCAGGTTGGCATGCGTGACGGGAATGCGAAGGGGCGACGTCGGCTGTCCGCGGTCACGCGCATCCGCACCGTCGGCTCAGGCCGACGTCATGTCGTGCGCGTGCATCGACGCATCGCATTCGGCCGCTTCGGCGAGCATCCAGTCGCGCACGTCGGCGACTTCGCGGCGCGGGGCCGGATCGTGCTGGAACAGCCAGTAGCCGTACGTTTCCGACAGCGTCTGCGTGTGCGGCCCGAGCACCGCGAGCCGGCCGTCGGCGAGCATCGGCGCGACGAGCGCGAGCCGGCCGAGCGCGATGCCCTGGCCGGCGATCGCGGCCTGGATCACCTGATCGTACTGGTTGAAGCGCAGCACGCCTTTCGGGCGCGCGTCGCCGAGCCCGGCCGCGTGCAGGTGCGCGTGCCACTGCAACTGCGGTTGCGGCGGCCCGTCGAATTCGAGCAGCACGTGATCGGCGATCGCGGCCGCGCTCGTGACCGGCCGCGCGGCGAGCGCGGGATGCCCGACCGGCATGACGATCTCGTCGAACAGGCGCAGCGCGCCGGCCGGCGCGCGCTCGCGCGGGCAGTAGCGGATGCCGAGGTCGATGCCCTCCGCGCGCAAATCGAGTACCTTGTCGTTCGCGGCGACGCGCAGGTCGATTTCGGGCAGCCGCGCCTGCAGCCGGCCGAGCCGCGGCAGCAGCCACAGCGCGGTCACGCCGATGCTGGCGGTGATCGTCACGGGCTGGCGCTCGCGCGCGGCGGCGAGCGACGCGACGGTGTCCTGCAGGCCGTGCAGCGCCGCATCGGCGACGCGGAACAGTCGCTCGCCTTCCGGCGTGAATGAAATCTTCCGGTAGCCGCGCTGCAGCAACGTCACGCCGAGATGCGCTTCGAGCGCATGGACCTGGCGGCTGACCGCCGACTGCGTGACGCACAGATCCTGCGCGGCGAGCGTGATGCTCATGCGGCGGCCGACGGCGACGAAGCCGCGGACGAGATCGAGCGACGGGAGGCGGACGAGTGGCGTTGACATGCGCGTGACTCATGCGAACGGAGCAGCAAGATTGGTTGAGAACGCGGCACGCGTCAAGTTCAATGGAGGCGGGTTGGTTGCGGACGGGGAGGCTGAGTCAGCGTTGACGCGCCAACTCGGACCGACCGCTATGCGTGGGATCCGAGTAAGCGCTAAAGCGCTAACTGGGGTCGACCGCGATGCATGGGACCTCAGTAAGCGCTAAAGCGCTAACTCGGACCGACAGGAGACACGATGACGATTTCGAACGAGGAAAGCGGCGCAGCGCAGGGCAGTCGCGCGGCGGGCGCATTGCCGCCCGAACCCGTGACGCTGCGGGCAGCCGACGGCTACGAACTGCGCGGCCACGTGTGGCGCCATCGCGGCGCCGCCGCAGCGCGGCCCGTGACGGTCATCAACTGCGCGACGTCGGTGCGCTGCGACTACTACTTTCGTTTCGCGGCCTGGCTGTTCGCGCAAGGGCGCGACGTGCTCGTCTACGACTATCGCGGTATCGGCGGATCGCGTCCGGCGCAGCTCGCGAAGCTGCGCGCGAACTGGCTCGACTGGGGACGGCTCGATTGTGAAGCCGCGCTGCACTATGCGCGCGACGCGTTTCCGGGCCAGCCGCTCGATGTGGTTGCGCACAGCATCGGCGGCTGCGTGCTCGGCCTCGCGGCATCGAACGTGCACGTGCGGCATGCGGTGACCGTCGGCGCGCAGTACGCGTATTGGCGCGACTATTTGCCCGCTGAGCGGCGCCGCATGTGGTGGAAGTGGCATGTCGCGATGCCCGCGCTCGCCGCCGTGTTCGGCTACGTGCCCGCGAAGCGGCTCGGCTGGATGGAGGACACGCCGCGCGGTATCGCGCTGTCGTGGGCGCGTTCGCGGCCGCGTTTCGAGGACGGCTACCTCGGCAGCGTGCTCGACGACGGCGCGGCGAGCCGTGCCGCGTTGCCGGCGCGCTTCGCGGGGCTGTCGGCGCCGATGCTCGCGGTCGGCATCGACGACGACGCGTTCGGCACGGTCGCCGCGATCGAGCGGCTGGTCGGCTACTACACGGGCAGCAACGTCACGCATCTGCGGATCGCGCCGGCCGACATCGGCGTCGACGCGATCGGTCATTTCGCGTTTTTCCACAGCCGCTTCACCGACACGCTGTGGCCGGTCGCGTTGTACTGGCTGCAACACGGCGTGCTGCCGGCCGATGCACCGGGCGTCGTGCACGCGCTGCACCCGACGTCGCGCGGGCGAGTGACGGGGAGCGGCGTGCCGGGCAGGGCGGCGAGCGGGTGACCCAGCGTATGCGAGCGCGACGCGCAGCCTCGTTCGCGTCGCGCGCCCGCAGCAGCAGCCGGACGCCGCCGCGATCGATTAACATCGGACGTTTCGCTCCCATGCACAGACTGCCGCGCGCCGATGTCCATTCCGTCCGATTCCGCTTCTCCCGTTGAAACGCCCCGCGCATGGCGCATGCACGCACTCGACGTGCCGCCCGCCGCCGCGCGCGCCGGCGTGCGGATCGCGCGCATCGATTTCGACTGGCGCGTCCCGCTCGCGTCGCCCGCGTATGCGGCGCTGAGCGACGACGAGCGCGCCCGCGCCGCACGTTTCCTGCGGCACGAGGATGGGGTGCGCAGCGCCGCGACGCGCGCCGCGCTGCGCGACGTGCTCGGCGCGGCGCTCGGCATCGCGCCGCGCGCGGTCGCAATCGTCGTCGACGCAGCGGGGCGGCCGTCGCTGGACCCTGCGCATCGTGCGTCGCTCGACTTCAACGTGTCGCATGCGGGCGCTCATGCGCTGCTCGCATGGGTGCCGGCCGGTCGCGTCGGCGTCGATATCGAGGGCTGCAACCGCGCGACGGACTGGCGCGCGCTGACGCGCGAAGTGTGCGCACCCGCCGAGATCGCATATCTCGACGATCTGCCGTCCGGCGAGCGCGAGGGCGAATTCATGCGGGTGTGGTCCGCGAAGGAGGCGCTGCTCAAGGCGCTCGGCACCGGCATCGTCGGCGGGCTGCGCGCGTTCGCGGTCGTGCCGCCGCGCGACTCGGCGACACCCGCGACGACGATCGTCGACCCGATCGCGCCCGCCGCCGGCGTCGCGGCGTTCGATGCGGCGTGGCTCGATGCGGCGCCCGGCTACGCGGCGTGCGTCGCGTGGACGCGCGCGTAGGCCGAGCGCGACGCGGCGCTTACTCGAGCGGTGCGTCGTTCGGCGCCGCGTAGCGCGCCTTGATCACGTCGCTCATCGGGAAGTCGAACGACAGCCCCTTCGGCGGCACCGGCTTCATGAACCATTTGTCGTACAGCGCATTGATCTCGCCGCTTTTCATCAGCTGCACGAGCACGCCGTCGACGAGGGCCTTGAACTGCGGATCGTCCTTGCGCAGCATGAATCCGTAGGCTTCCGACGATTGCGGCGTGCCGACGAGCTGCCAGTCGGCCGGCTTCGCGGCGAGCTGGCGCACGCCCGCGAGCAGCACGTCGTCCATCATGTACGCGGCCGAGCGGCCCGATTCGAGCGTGAGACGTCCTTCGCCATAGTCCTTCGCGCTGATGATCTGCATACCCATCTTCTTTTCCTCGTTCATCTTGCGCAGCAGGCGTTCGGACGTCGTGCCCTGGTTCGTCACGACCGTCTTGCCGGCGAGATCGGGGAAGTCGCGGATGCCCGAGCTCGTGCGCGTGAGCAGGCGCGTCGTCGCGACGAAGAAGGTGGTCGAGAACGCGACCTGCGCATGGCGCGCGGCGAGATTGGTCGTCACGCCGCATTCGAGATCGACGGTGCCGTTCTGCACGAGCGGAATGCGGTTCTGCGACGTGACCGGAATGAAGCGCACCTGCAGGTCGGGCTTGCCGGTGCGCGCCTTCACCGCGGCGATCACGCGGTCGCACAGGTCCTGCGAGAAGCCGATGACCTTGCCACTCGCATCGACATAGGAGAACGGCACCGACGTTTCGCGATGGCCGATCGAAATCAGGTTGGACTGCCGGATCTTCTCGAGCGTGCCGGACAGCGGCTCGGCGGCGACGGACGCGCCGCACGCGAGTGCGCACGCGGCGACGAGCAGGGGGCGGCCGATGCCGGCGGCGAATCGTGACGGGAAGGGCATGACGGTCTCCGTGGCGAATGAGGATCCACATGTTGCCAAATAAAAAATAAAAGCAACATATGTTAAATCGCGACCCCAACCGGCCGAGCCGGCGGCGCGTGGCGGACATCAGGGAAACTCCCGAGCCGGAATTATGAAAAACGGGTTGTCTAGACAAGTTCCGATGGCTACACTTCAATCCATTCCGAACTTGTCTAGACAGGATTGCTCACATGATTACGTTGACCCCCGGCCATCTGACCCTCCCGCAACTGCGCCGGATCGCACGCGAATCCGTGCAACTGAAACTCGACCCGGCCAGCTTCGCGAAGATCGACGCGGGCGCGAAGGCCGTCGCCGACATCGCCGCGAAGGGCGAGCCGGCCTACGGCATCAACACGGGTTTCGGCCGTCTGGCGAGCACCCACATCCCGCACGACCAGCTCGAACTGCTGCAGAAGAACCTGGTGCTGTCGCACGCGGTCGGCGTGGGCGAGCCGATGGCGCGCTCGTCGGTGCGTCTGCTGATGGCGCTGAAGCTGTCGAGCCTCGGCCGCGGCCACTCGGGCATCCGTCGCGAAGTGATGGACGCGCTGATCACGCTGTTCAATGCGGACGTGCTGCCGCTGATCCCGGTGAAGGGTTCGGTCGGCGCCTCGGGCGACCTCGCGCCGCTCGCGCACATGTCGGCCGTGCTGCTCGGCGTCGGCGAAGTGTTCATCCGCGGCGAACGCGCGAGCGCGCTCGACGGTCTGCGCGTCGCCGGCCTCGCGCCGCTGACGCTGCAGGCGAAGGAAGGCCTCGCGCTCCTGAATGGCACGCAGGCATCGACCGCACTCGCGCTCGACAACATGTTCGCGATCGAAGACCTGTACCGCACCGCGCTCGTCGCCGGCGCGCTGTCGGTCGACGCGGCAGCCGGCTCGGTGAAGCCGTTCGACGCGCGCATCCACGAACTGCGCGGCCATCAAGGCCAGATCGACGCGGCCGCGTCGTACCGCGAACTGCTCGAAGGTTCGCCGATCAACCAGTCGCACCGCGACTGCGACAAGGTGCAGGATCCGTACAGCCTGCGCTGCCAGCCGCAGGTGATGGGCGCGTGCCTCGACCAGATGCGTCATGCGGCCGACGTGCTGCTGGTCGAAGCGAACGCCGTGTCGGACAACCCGCTGATCTTCCCGGATACCGGCGAAGTGCTGTCGGGCGGCAACTTCCATGCCGAGCCCGTCGCGTTCGCGGCCGACAACCTCGCGCTCGCCGCGGCGGAAATCGGCGCGCTGGCCGAGCGCCGCATCGCGCTGCTGATCGACGCGACGCTGTCGGGCCTGCCCCCGTTCCTCGTGAAGGACGGCGGCGTGAACTCCGGCTTCATGATCGCGCACGTGACGGCGGCCGCTCTCGCATCGGAGAACAAGACGCTCGCGCACCCGGCGTCGGTCGACTCGCTGCCGACTTCCGCGAACCAGGAAGACCACGTGTCGATGGCGACGTTCGCCGCGCGCAAGCTCGCCGACATCGCGGACAACACGAAGCACATCCTTGCGATCGAACTGCTGGCCGCCGCCCAGGGCGTCGACCTGCGTGCGCCGTACCACACGAGCCCGAAGCTCGCGCCGGTGATGGAGACGATCCGCGGCAAGGTTGCGCACTACGAGCTCGATCACTACTTCGCACCGGACATCGCGGTGATCGCGAAGCTGGTCGGCGAGCGCGCGTTCGCGAAGGTCGCGCCGTTCTCGTTCGCATCGGAACAGTAAGCCGATGAGTGCGCCGGTCTACCAGGAGATCAAGGATTTCATCCTGGGCCGCATTCACGCCGGCGAGTGGGCGGAGGGCGATCAGGTGCCGTCCGAGAACGAACTGGCACGCGAGTTCAAGGTCGCGCGCATGACCGTCAACCGCGCGGTGCGCGAGTTGACGGCCGAGCAGGTGCTCACGCGCATGAAGGGCGCGGGCACCTACGTCGCGCGGCCGAAGTACGAGTCGACGCTGGTCGCGATCCGCAGCATCTCGGAAGAGGTGGGCGCACGCGGGCATGCGTACCGCGCGAGCGTGCTCGGGCTCGACACGATCCGCGCCGACGATGCGCTTGCCGACGAGATGCAGGTGGCCGTGCGCACGAAGCTGTTTCATTCGCAGGTGCTGCACTTCGAGAACGACGAGCCGGTGCAGCTCGAAGAACGATGGGTGAATCCGGCGGTCGCGCCGGATTACGCCGAGCAGGATTTCACGAACACGACGCCGAACCTGTACCTGATGCGCGCGGCGCCGCTGCAGCGCGTCGAGTACCGGATCGAAGCGGCGGCCCCGGCGCCGGAGCGGCGCGAGCAGCTGCGGATGGACGACGTCGAACCGTGTCTGGTTTTACATCGGCGCACCTGGTCGCAGGGCGTCGTCGCCTCGGTGGCGAATTTGTGGCATCCCGGCAGCCGTTATCGCTTCACCGGGCATTTCTGATTCCTTATTGATCTTCCATTTCCTTCGGGAGCAGTCGTCATGAACCATCCGAAACACATCGATCCCCGTCTCGATCCGACGCGCACGATCCGCGCGCCGCGCGGCAGCGAAAAGACCTGCAAGACCTGGCTGGCCGAAGCGGCCTACCGGATGATCCAGAACAACCTCGACCCGGAAGTCGCCGAGCATCCGCATGCGCTCGTCGTGTACGGCGGCATCGGCCGTGCGGCGCGCAACTGGGAATGCTACGACCAGATCCTCGCGTCGCTGAAGGATCTCGAGGAAAACGAAACGCTGCTGATTCAATCGGGCAAGCCGGTCGGCGTGTTCCGCACGCACAAGGATGCGCCGCGCGTGCTGCTCGCGAACTCGAACCTGGTGCCGCACTGGGCGAACTGGGATCACTTCCACGAGCTCGACCGCAAGGGCCTGATGATGTACGGCCAGATGACGGCCGGCAGCTGGATCTACATCGGCAGCCAGGGCATCGTGCAGGGCACCTATGAAACGTTCTTCTCGGTCGCGAACCAGCACTTCAACGGCGATCCGTCGGGCCGCTGGATCCTGACGGGCGGCCTGGGCGGGATGGGCGGCGCGCAGCCGCTCGCCGCGACGATGGCCGGCTTCTCGATGATCGCGGTCGAATGCGACGAGACGCGCATCGACTTCCGCCTGAAGACGCGCTACGTCGACAAGAAGGCGACGACGCTCGACGAAGCGCTCGGCATGATCGACGAAGCGAAGCGCACCGGCAAGCCGGTGTCGATCGGCTTGCTCGGCAACGCGGCCGACGTGTTCGCGGAACTCGTCACGCGCGGCATCACGCCGGACTGCGTGACCGACCAGACGAGCGCGCACGACCCGATCAACGGCTACCTGCCGCAAGGCTGGACCGTCGCGCAATGGCGCGAGGCGCAGAAGGTCGATCCGCAAAGCATCGTGAAGGTCGCGAAGCAGTCGATGGCCGTCCAGGTGCGCGCGATGCTCGCGCTGCAGGAACGCGGCGCGGCGACGCTCGACTACGGCAACAACATCCGCCAGATGGCGCTGGAAATGGGCGTCGAGAACGCATTCGACTTCCCGGGCTTCGTGCCGGCGTATATCCGCCCGCTGTTCTGCGAAGGCAAGGGCCCGTTCCGCTGGGTCGCGCTGTCCGGCGATCCGGAAGACATCTACAAGACCGACCAGAAGGTGAAGGAGCTGATCCCCGACGATCCGCACCTGCACAACTGGCTCGACATGGCGCGTGAGCGCATCGCGTTCCAGGGCCTGCCGGCACGGATCTGCTGGGTCGGCGTGAAGGATCGCTACCGCCTCGGCCAGGCGTTCAACGAGATGGTCAAGAACGGCGAACTGAAGGCGCCGATCGTGATCGGCCGCGACCACCTCGACACGGGTTCGGTCGCGAGCCCGAACCGCGAAACGGAATCGATGAAGGACGGTTCGGACGCCGTCAGCGACTGGCCGCTGCTGAACGCGCTGCTGAACACCGCGGGCGGCGCATCGTGGGTGTCGCTGCACCATGGCGGCGGCGTCGGCATGGGCTTCTCGCAGCACTCGGGCGTCGTGATCGTCGCCGACGGCACCGCCGACGCGCACGAGCGTCTCGGTCGCGTGCTGCTGAACGATCCTGCGACGGGCGTGATGCGCCATGCGGATGCCGGCTACGAACTCGCGCAGCAGACGGCCCGCGAAGCCGGCCTGAAGCTGCCGATGCTCGGCCGCTGAGCATGACGGCGCTCGACCAGGCGCCGGTGAACGTGACGACGATCCGCGCGGCGGATCTCGTCGCGTCGCCGTGGAAGAACGGCGGCGGCGTGACGCGCGAGATCGGCGCGTTCCCGCCCGGCGCGGCACTCGATGCGTTCGCGTGGCGCGTGAGCGTCGCGGACGTCGGCACGGCCGGGCCGTTCTCGCGTTTCGACGGCGTCGACCGCACGCTCGTGCTGCTGTCCGGCGCGGGCATGACGCTCGCCGAAGCGGGCGGCACGCGGCACGTGCTCGATGCACCGCTGGCCCGTGCGGATTTTGCGGGCGAGACGGCGATCGACGCGATGCTGCACGACGGCGCGACGCGCGACTTCAACCTGATGACGCGCCGTTCGGCTGCGCGCGGGTCGGTCGACGTATGGCCCGAGGGCACGCACCGCATCGAGCGCGCCGATACCGTGCTGCTGTTCTGCGCGACCGGCGCGGTCGGTGTCGAGATCGACGGCGCGCACTACGCGCTGCAGGAAATGGACACGCTGCGGCTCGACGGGCCGCGGCGTGCGTTTGACGTCGTCGTGAGCGGAAGCGGCGCGCTGCTTGCCGTATCGCTCGCCGTCGGCGAACGAGACTGAACGCATGAAACCGACTGTCTGGCATCACCTGAGGCTGTGTCCGCACGGCCATCCCGACGAGACGATCGACGACGCGGCGATCGCCGTCGACGAAACCGGCACGATCGCGTGGCTCGGCGCATTGTCCGCGCTGCCGCACGGTTATGCGCACTGGCGGCGCGAGGACCTGCACGGCGCGTGGGTGACGCCGGGCCTCGTCGACTGCCATACGCACCTCGTGTACGGCGGCACGCGCGCCGACGAATTCGCGCAGCGCCTCGCGGGCGTCAGCTACGAGGAAATCGCGCGGCAGGGCGGCGGGATCGTGTCGACGGTGCGCGCGACGCGCGCGGCCGACGAGACAGCGCTGTTCGTGCAGGCCGCCGCGCGCCTGCAGCCGCTGCTCGCCGAAGGCGTGACCGCGATCGAGATCAAGTCCGGCTACGGGCTCGACCTCGCGAGCGAGCGCAAGATGCTGCGCGTCGCGCGCCAGCTCGGCGAACGCTTCCCGGTCAGCGTCTATACGACCTTCCTCGGTGCGCATGCGCTGCCGCCGGAATACGCGGGCCG
This sequence comes from Burkholderia sola, assembly GCF_905400185.1. Lineage (NCBI taxonomy): Bacteria > Pseudomonadati > Pseudomonadota > Betaproteobacteria > Burkholderiales > Burkholderiaceae > Burkholderia > Burkholderia sola. The sequence goes on along the minus strand of NZ_FR989675.1, from coordinate 2,444,515 downwards.
CGCGGACGACTACATCGACGAAGTGTGCGACCGGATGCTGCCGACGCTGGCCGACGAAGGGCTCGTCGACGCGGTCGACGTGTTCTGCGAACGCATCGGCTTTTCGCTCGCGCAGACCGAACGCGTGTTCGAGGCCGCGACGCGGCGCGGGCTGCCGGTGAAGCTGCATGCGGAGCAACTGTCGAATGCGGGTGGCACGGCGCTCGCCGCGCGTTACCGCGCGCTGTCCGCGGACCACCTCGAATTTCTCGACGAAGCCGGCATCGAGGCGATGAAGGCGGCCGGCACGGTCGCCGTGCTGCTGCCCGGCGCGTACTACTTCATCCGCGAAACGCAACTGCCGCCGATCGAGCTGCTGCGCAAGCACGGCGTGCCGATCGCGCTCGCGACCGATCACAACCCGGGCACGTCGCCGCTCGAATCGCTGCTGCTGACGCTGAACATGGGCTGCACGCTGTTCCGCATGACGGTGCCCGAGGTGCTGCAGGGCGTCACCCGCCATGCGGCCGCGGCGCTCGGCCGCGCGGATCGCCACGGCGCGCTCGAGGTCGGTCGCCAGGCCGATTTCGCCGCGTGGTCGGTCGGTTCGCTGGCCGAGCTGGCGTACTGGATCGGCCGGCCGCTGTGCGAGCAGGTCGTACGCGGCGGCACGACCGTGTTTCGCAGGATGAACGGATAGTTTTTGCGACGGACCGGGTTCGGTACGTGACGTACCGGATCCGGGCGACGCTTTGCAGGGGACCGGACCCGGCGCGCAACGGCGCACTCCGGTCGATCGCCGCGAGGCCGGCGCTGGCGCGACGCGCTCGCGCCTGCCGGCCGCGGCACCGGGCCGGACGAGATGCTCAAGCGCTCGATCCGGTCGATGAGGACACGCAATGACCGACACCCTGTTGTTCGCGGACCATGCCTACCTGCCCGATGGCTGGCGCCGCAACGTGCTGCTGCGCTGGGACGCGGCCGGCACGCTGACCGACGTGACGCCCGACACCGACGCGCCGGCCGGCGTCGCGCGCGCGGCCGGGCCGGTGCTGCCCGGCATGCCGAACCTGCATTCGCACGCGTTCCAGCGCGCGATGGCGGGGCTCACCGAATACCGCGCGAATCCTGCCGACAGTTTCTGGAGCTGGCGCGACCTGATGTACCGCTTCGCGCTGAAGATCACGCCCGACGCGCTCGCGGCGATTGCACGCTGGCTGTATGTCGAGATGCTCAAGTGCGGCTACACGTCGGTGTGCGAATTCCACTACGTGCATCACGCGCAGGACGGCTCGCGCTATCCGCAGATCGCGGAGCTCGGCACGCGCGTGGTCGATGCCGCGCGCGCGGCCGGCATCGGCATCACGATGCTGCCCGTGTCGTACCAGTTCGCCGGCTTCGGCAACAAGCCGCCGCGCGACGACCAGCGCCGCTTCATCAACACGCCCGACGGCGTGCTCGAACTGCTCGACGCGATGCGTCGCGCGGCGCCCGAGCATGGCGGGCTGCGCTACGGCGTCGCGCCGCATTCGCTGCGCGCGGTGTCCGAGAGCGGGCTGCGTGTGCTGCTCGACGGGCTGCCCGGCGATGCGCCGGTGCACATCCACATCGCCGAGCAGACGGCCGAAGTCGACGACTGCGTGCGCGCGTACGGCGCACGCCCGGTCCAATGGCTGCTCGATCGTTTCGACGTCGACGCGCGCTGGTGCCTCGTGCACGCGACGCACGTCGATGCGGCCGAGACGGCGGCGCTCGCGAAGCGTCGCGCGGTCGCCGGGTTGTGCCTGACGACCGAAGCGAACCTCGGCGACGGCGTGTTTCCGGCCGTCGACTATCTCGCGCAGGGCGGCGTGATCGGCGTCGGCTCGGACAGCCACGCGTCGGTCGAGTGGCGCTCGGAGCTGCGCCTGCTCGAATACGGGCAGCGGCTCGTGCACCGCGCGCGCAACGTGCTGGCGAGCGAGTCGCAGGCGCACGTCGCCGATCGCCTGTTCGATGCGTCGCTCGCGGGCGGGGCGCAGGCAAGCGGGCGACGCATCGGTGCGCTGCGCGCAGGCTGTCGCGCCGACTGGCTCGTGCTCGATCCCGATCATCCGGCGATCGCCGAACACGACAGCACGGCATGGCTGTCGGGCATCGTGTTCGCCGAACATGGCGAGACGCCGGTGCTCGACGTCTACACGGGCGGCGAGCGCGTCGTGAGCGGCCGCCGCCATCGCGACGAAGCCGCCGCGTATGCCGACTACCGCGCCGCGCTGGCGCAACTGCTGCGCTGAACGCGCGATACCCGGCGCACGGTGCGCCGGCCGACTCTTACGGTGAGGCGACATGACTGAACAACCGGCTGTATTCACGCTGAAGCAGGGCACGCTGCCGCTGCTGATCTCGATTCCGCATGCGGGCACGCACATCCCCGACGACATCGCAGCGACGATGACGCCCGGCGCGCGCTTCGTCGACGATTGCGACTGGCATCTGGAGCGGCTGTACGGCTTCGCGGCCGATCTCGGCGCATCGATCCTCGTGCCGTCGCATGCGCGTTACGTCGTCGACCTGAACCGTCCGCCCGACAACGAGAACCTGTATCCGGGGCAGGACACGACGGGGCTCGTGCCGGTCGATACGTTCGACAAGGCGCCGCTGTATCCGGCCAACGCGCTGCCCGGCAACGACGAGATCATGCGTCGCCGCGACCGTTACTGGCTGCCGTATCACGACGCGCTGCAACGCGAGATCGCGCGCCTGAAGGGCGAACACGGCCGCGTGCTCGTGTGGGAAGCGCATTCGATCCGCTCGCACGTGCCGCGTTTCTTCGACGGCCGCCTGCCGGACTTCAACTTCGGCACGTCGAGCGGCGCGAGTGCGGCGCCCGGTCTCGCGGAGGCGCTCGCCGCGCGCGTGCTCGCGCACGGCGGCTACACGGCCGTCGCGAACGGGCGCTTCAAGGGCGGCTACATCACGCGTCACTATGGCGTGCCCGATACCGGCGTCGAGGCCGTGCAGCTCGAGCTGTCGCAGATCACCTACATGGAGGAGACGCGTCCGTACGCGTACGACGAAGCGCGTGCAGCGCGGATCGCGCCGCTGCTGCAGACGCTCGTCGAAACGGCGCTCGCGCATCGCTGAGCACCGGCCGCATGCATGCGGCAGCGCGGCGGGCAGTGCGTTCCGCCCCGTCGGCACATGGCAGGCGAGCCGATGCAATGCACAAAACGGCATCGATCCGCGCGATCGATGCCGTTTTTTTCGTCTGACCGATGGCGTCATCGGCACCTGAAAATTTGACGCAATTTTTCGGTGATATAAGCTGAATGTCAGGAAGTCGTCACGCGCGTACCGGCGGCGAGGCCATCGACGATGGCCGGACTGCGCCGGCATCCGCTGCGAGACATCTTGCTGACGTGTCGCCACGCGGCATAGCGACACGTGTCCTGTCTCCATCAGTCAGTCGAGTACGATCGTGAAAGCCGCCAGCCCTTCGATACGCCGGACGCGAAGTCCGTCGGCGGGCGCGCCGCCTCAGGCCGGGCCGAACCGGCATGCTGATCGCGGCACGCGCGCCACCCCGTTACGCGAGCCTCGCTTCTTCGCCATTTCCCATCGCGGCCCGCGCCGCTTCAATCTCGCGACCGCGCACCTGTCGAGCGCGGTGCAGTGCGACGGCAGCGCATCGTTGTTGCCCTAGCGTCCGTTTCCGCTTCCGTTTTCGCTTCCGTTCCGGGACGCATCGCCCGTTGCCGCAGCATCCGTGCGGCAGGATCGCGCCTGCGCCTGCGCCTGCGCCTGCGCCTGCGCCGCGCGATCGCACGCGCGTGCGACGTACCCGTGAACCTGGATCGTTGCGCGCGCAAGCGTGTCGCGCGCCCTTACCGGAGAGACGTCGATGCGTGAACGCCCGATCGTAGCCGTCACCGCCGACCGCATCCTGCGCGGCGCCCATCCGAACCACACGGCGGGCGAGAAGTACCTCGCCGCCATCGTCGACGGCGCCGGCGCGCTCGCGTTCGTCTTGCCCGCGCTCGGCGCGCGGCAGCCGGCCGACGCGATCGTCGCGGCAATCGACGGACTGCTGCTGACCGGCAGCTATTCGAACGTCGAACCGCATCATTACGGCGGCGCTGCGAGCGTACCCGACACGCTGCACGATCCGGCGCGCGATGCGACCGCGCTGCCGCTGATCCGCGCGGCGATCGACGCGGGCGTTCCCGTGCTCGCCGTCTGCCGCGGCATGCAGGAGCTGAACGTCGCGTACGGCGGCACGCTGCATCAGCGGCTGCATGCGACGACCGGCTTCGACGACCACCGCGAACGACCGGACGATCCGCTCGAACGGCAGTACGGTCCCGCGCATGTCGTGCAGCTCACGCCGGGCGGCCTGCTGCAGCGGATCGCGCGCGGCGCGCAAGAGGCGACGGTCAATTCGCTGCACGACCAGGGCCTCGCGCGCCTGGGCGCGGGGCTCGCCGTCGAAGCGAGCGCGCCCGACGGGCTGGTCGAAGCCGTCAGCGTGCGCGGTGCGCGTGCGTTCGCGCTCGGCGTGCAGTGGCATCCCGAATGGCGCTACGCGGAGCAGCCGCTGTCGCGCGACATCTTCGCGGCATTCGGCGCGGCGTGCCGCGCGCGGATGACGCATCGCCTTCGTGCGGGCGGCGGCGCGACGCCATCGCCGGCCGCATCCGATATCGACATCGACTAACGAGGCCGATCATGCAACCCGAACTGAGCGAATTCCTGCGACAGCACCGCATCACCGAAGTCGAGGCGATCATTCCCGACATGGCCGGCATCGCGCGCGGCAAGATCATTCCGCGCAACAAATTCGAATCCGGCGAATCGATGCGCCTGCCGCAGGCCGTGATGGTGCAGACCGTCACCGGCGACTATCCGGAGGACGGCACGCTGACCGGCGTGACCGATCCCGACATGGTGTGCGTGCCCGATCCGTCGACGATCTGCCTGATCCCGTGGGCAGTCGATCCGACCGCGCAAGTGATCCACGACTGCGTGCACTTCGACGGCTCGCCGGTCGAAATCTCGCCGCGCTACGTGCTGCGCCACGTGCTCGACCTGTACGAGGCGAAGGGCTGGAAGCCCGTCGTCGCGCCGGAACTCGAGTTTTATCTGGTCGACATGAACGCCGATCCCGACTTGCCGCTGCGGCCGCCCGTCGGCCGCACGGGGCGGGCGGAAACGGGTCGCCAGTCGTATTCGATCGAGGCCGTCAACGAGTTCGATCCGCTGTTCGAGGACATCTACGAGTACTGCGAAATGCAGGGCCTCGATATCGAGACGCTGATCCATGAAGTCGGCGCCGCGCAGATGGAGATCAATTTCATGCACGGCGACGCGCTGTCGCTGGCCGACCAGGTGTTTCTGTTCAAGCGCACGGTGCGCGAGGCTGCATTGCGTCACAACATGTATGCGACGTTCATGGCCAAGCCGATGGAAAACGAGCCCGGGTCCGCGATGCACATTCATCAGAGCCTCGCGGACATACGCACCGGGCGTAACCTGTTCGCCGACGAAAACGGCGCCGTGTCGCCGCTGTTCCACAGCTATCTGGCGGGGCTGCAGAAGTACACGCCGGCGCTGATGCCGATCTTCGCGCCGTACATCAATTCGTACCGTCGCCTGTCGCGCTTCATGGCCGCGCCGATCAACGTGCAATGGGGCTACGACAACCGTACGGTGGGTTTTCGCATCCCGCAGTCGAGCCCCGTCGCGCGTCGCATCGAGAACCGGATACCGGGCGTCGACTGCAACCCGTACCTTGCGTTCGCGGCGACGCTCGCTGCCGGCTATCTCGGCATGACGCAACAGCTCGCGCCGACCGAGCCGATCGCATCGGACGGCTACGATCTGCCGTATCAGCTGCCGCGCAACCTCGAGGAAGGCATCTCGCTGATGGCCGCGTGCGAGCCGCTCGCCGGCATCCTCGGCGACAAGTTCGTGAAGGCCTACCTGGCATTGAAGGAAACCGAATACGAAGCGTTCTTCCGTGTGATCAGCTCGTGGGAACGCAGGCATTTGCTGCTGCACGTGTAGACGTGCGGCGCTGTTTGACGGAGAAAACATGACCGATCGAAACGACGCTTTTCCGCAGTACTCGACCGCCGATTTTCGTGCGCTCGACGCCGCGCACCACATCCACCCGTTCTCCGACATGGGCGCGCTCAACCGCGCCGGCAGTCGCGTGATCGTGAAGGCCGACGGTGTCTACCTGTGGGACTCGGACGGCAACAAGGTGATCGACGGGATGGCTGGCCTGTGGTGCGTGAACGTCGGCTACGGCCGCAAGGAACTCGCCGACGCCGCGTATCGCCAGATCCAGGAGCTGCCGTTCTACAACACGTTCTTCAAAACCACGCATCCGCCGGTGATCGAACTGTCGGCGATGCTGGCCGAAGTGACGCCCGCCGGCTTCAACCACTTCTTCTATTGCAACAGCGGCTCGGAAGGCAACGACACCGTGCTGCGTCTCGTGCACCAGTACTGGCGCGTGCAGGGCAAGCCGCAGAAGAAGTACGTGATCTCGCGCAAGAACGGCTATCACGGCTCGACGATCGCGGGCGGCACGCTCGGCGGGATGGGCTACATGCACGAGCAGATGCCGTCGAAAGTCGAGCACATCGTGCATATCGATCAGCCGTATTTCTTCGGCGAAGCGCAGCCGGGCGAGACGCCCGAAGCATTCGGCCTCGCACGCGCGCAGCAGCTCGAAGCGAAGATCCTCGAACTCGGCGCGGAGAACGTCGCGGCATTCATCGGCGAGCCGTTCCAGGGCGCGGGCGGCGTGATCTTCCCGCCGTCGACGTACTGGCCGGAAATCCAGCGGATCTGCCGCAAGTACGACATTCTGCTCGTCGCCGACGAAGTGATCGGCGGGTTCGGGCGCACCGGCGAATGGTTCGCGCACCAGCACTTCGGCTTCGAGCCGGACTTGATCACGATGGCGAAGGGCCTGACGTCGGGCTATGTGCCGATGGGGGCGGTGGGCATTCATGAGCGCGTCGCGCGCCCGATCATCGATAACGGCGAATTCAATCACGGCCTCACGTATTCGGGCCATCCGGTGGCGGCGGCCGTCGCGGTCGCGAACCTGAAGCTGCTGCGCGACGAGGGGATCGTCGAGCGCGTGAAGACCGATATCGGGCCGTATTTCCAGCGCCGGCTGCGCGACGCGCTGGGCGACCATCCGATCGTCGGCGAGATCGCGGGGAGCGGGTTGGTTGCTGGCGTTCAGCTTGCGCGCGATCGTGAGCGGTTCGATGCGAGTGTCGATATCGGCACGATCTGCCGCGACTTCTGCTTCAACGGCAACCTGATCATGCGCGCGACCGGCGACCGGATGCTGCTGTCGCCGCCGCTCGTGATCCGCGAGGCGGAGGTAGACGAGATCGTCGACAAGGCGAAGCGCGCATTCGATGCGACGGCGGAGCGGGTGGGGCGCGTGCGGTAAGTCTCGTTATCTGCAAGCGGGCGCGTCGTCGCATGACGTGGCGCTTGCGTCGCAAACGACGCCAAAACGAAAAGGGCCTGCGTCGTGAGACGCAGGCCCTTGAATTCTTTGGTGGGCGGTACTGGGATCGAACCAGTGACCCCTGCCGTGTGAAGGCAGTGCTCTACCGCTGAGCTAACCGCCCAAAGAAGAATCAAATTATGTCAGAGCTTTTGGGGTTCGTAAAGCCCTTTCTGCAAATTTTTTCAAATAGCCGCAAGCACCGGTTCTCAGGCCGCATGCTCAGCCCGCGAGTGCCGGCAGCGCGTCGATCGATGCGCGCACGTAGCCGGCAAAGCGCAGCGCGACCGGTTCGGCGGTGCCGCTGCGTTTCAGCGCGAGCGTGCGCGATTCGAGCGACGCGTCCTTCAGCGGCACGAACGCGAGCCGGTCGCTTTTCGCCTGCTGCAGCACGCGCGGCACCAGCGCGATGCCCATCCCGAACTCGATCATCGACAGGATCGTCTGCCACAGCCGGGCCTCGTGGCGGATCAGCGGGCTGAATCCCGCGTTCACGCACTGCGCGATGATCAGGTCGTGATAGTGCGGCGCGGCGTCGCGCGGAAACAGGATGAACGGTTCCGTCGCGAGCGCGGCGAGCGCGATCTGCCGGCGCCGCGCGAGCGGATGCGCGGCCGGCAGACAGCACACGAACGGCTCCGCATAGACGGGCGCCGATTCGACGTCGGGCGGAAAGCGGCCCCAGTGCGCATAGCCGAGATCGATCTGGCCGCGCTGGATCGCCTGCACCTGCGTGTGCGTGTTCATCTCGCTCAGCACGACTTCGACGCCCGGATAGTCGGCCTCGAAGCGCCGCACCGCATCGGGCAGCCCGCGATACAGCATCGAGTGGACGAAGCCGATCCGCAGCCGGCCCGCGAGGCCCGATGCGGAGCGCACCGTCAGGCGCTCGGCTTCGGTCGCCTGCAGCAGCAGCCGGCGCGCTTCGCCGAGCAGCACCTCGCCCGCGTTGGTCAGCGCGACGGTCTTGTTGGTGCGCGAGAAGAGCTGCACGCCGAGCGCGTCCTCGAACTTGCGGATGTCGAAACTCAGCGCCGGCTGCGAGATGAACAGGCGCTTCGCCGCGCGCCCGAAATGCAGCTCCTCGGCGACCGCCACGAAGTAGCGCAACTGCCTCAGTTCCACGGTGTCTCCTCCCGGCGTCGGCATCGATAAGCGATATCTATCGTACCGGATAAATCCTGTATTGGACGCTTATCGACCGCACGCCTACGCTCTTCGGAAGGCTTGACGCAGGACCGGCCGGGCGTTGCGGCACGCGGCCCGGGCACCTGCGCAGGCAATCCAGGAGACGCACGCATGAACGACACCGCTCGCACGCCGGACCCCGGCGCATCCAATATCCCCGACAGCCGGGGTCTCAATTTCTTCACCGTCGATCTTGATCTCGGCGCGTTGCTGAAGCTGCATCTCGGCGACGCGCACTATGCCGAACTCGAGCCGCGGCTGCGCGCGCTCGGCGCGCGCGTATCGGGCGAACTCGACGAATGGGCGTCGCGTGCGGACAAGCATCCGCCCGTGCTCGAGCATCGCAACCGGCGCGGCGAGGCCGTGCAGCGGATCGACAAGGATCCGGCGTACGTCGCGCTCGAACGTGTCGCGTATGCGGAACTCGGGCTCGCGTCGCTGAGCCATCAGCCCGACGCGGTGCCGCCGCTCGTCAAGTACGCGCTGACGTTCCTGTTCGTGCAGGCGGAATTCGGATTGTGCTGCCCGGTCAGCATGACCGATTCGCTGACGCGCACGCTGCGCCGCTTCGGCGATCCCGAGCTCGTCGCGCGCTACCTGCCGAGGCTCGCGTCGCGCGACTTCGACACGCTGTATCAGGGCGCGATGTTCATGACCGAGCAGGCGGCGGGCTCCGACGTCGGCCGGATCGCGACGCGCGCGACCCGCGAAACCGACGCGCACGGCGAGACCGTCTGGCGCCTGACCGGCGACAAGTGGTTCTGTTCGAACGCGGACGCCGATCTCGCGATGGTGCTCGCGCGGCCCGACGGCGCGCCGGACGGCATCAAGGGTCTCGCGCTGTTCCTGCTGCCGAAGACGCTGCCGGACGGCACGCGCAACCGCTACCGGATCGTGCGCCTGAAGGACAAGCTCGGCAGCCGTTCGATGGCGAGCGGCGAGATCGCGCTCGAAGGCGCGCAGGCCTACCTGATCGGCGAGATCGGCCGCGGCTTTCACCAGATGGCCGACATGATCAACATGTCGCGTCTGTCGAACGGCGTGCGCGCGGCCGGGCTGATGCGGCGCGCGCTGAACGAAGCGCTGCACGTCGCCGCGCATCGCGACGCGTTCGGCCGCAAGCTGATCGAGATGCCGCTGATGCAGCGCCAGCTGATGAAGATGCTGCTGCCGGCCGAGGCCGCGCGCGCGATGTTCATGCAGATCGCATTGCTGCTGCCGCACGCGGATGCGGGCGACGAGCAGGCGGCGCGCTGCGTGCGGATCCTGACACCGCTGATCAAGTTCCGCGCCTGCCGCGACGCGCGCCGCGTGACGGGCGACGCGATGGAAGTGCGCGGTGGCACCGGCTATATCGAGGAATGGAGCGACGCACGGCTCGTGCGCGACGCGCACCTCGGCTCGATCTGGGAAGGCACGAGCAACATCGTCGCGCTCGACGTCGCGCGCGCCGCGCAGCGCGAACATGCGCTCGACGCGCTGCGCACGTTCCTCGGCGATCGTCTGGGCGCGGCGCCGCTGCCCGACGCGAGCCGCACGGCGCTGCGGCGCATTCTGGCGCGGGCGTGCGATGCGCTCATGCGGGTCGCCGACAAAGGCGACGACGCGCGCGTGCGGCAGGCCGCGTCCGCGCTGTATTACGCGAGCGCGGCCGTGCTGATGGCCTGCGAGGGCGCGCGGCTCGCGCCGGATTTCAGGCGTCTCGCGCTCGCGCACCTGATCGTGCGGCACAAGCTGCTGCCGGTCGATCCGCTCGCGCCGGCATCGCTCGACGATGAATCGGCCGCGTCCGATGCGCTGCTGCGTGGCACGCCGGTGCCGCTCGACATGGCGCTCGACCTGCTGCCGGAGGTCGAACGATGAGCACGATGACAGCGACACAGGCGGCGACGCCGAACACCACGCGCGGCGCACTGGACGGCCTGAAGGTCGTCGACCTGAGCCGCGTGCTGGGCGGCCCGTACTGCACGCAGGCGCTCGCCGACCACGGCGCGACGGTGATCAAGATCGAGCCGCCCGACGGCGACGAGACGCGCGGCTGGGGGCCGCCGTTCCTCGGCGACACGGCCTGGTACTTCATGGGCGTGAACCGCAACAAGGAGGGGCTCGCGCTCGACCTGTCGCACGACGAAGGGCGCGCGATCCTGTGGCGCCTGCTCGAAGACGCCGACGTGCTCGTCGAGAACTTCAAGCCCGGGACGCTCGCGCGCTGGGGGATGGATTACGCACGCGACCTGCAGCCGCGCTTCCCGCGGCTGATCCATTGCGCGGTGACGGGCTTCGGCGACGACGGCCCGCTCGGCGGCCTGCCGGGCTACGACGCGGTGATCCAGGCGATGGCCGGGCTGATGAGCGTGAACGGCGAGCGCGACGGCGCCGCGACACGCATCGGCTTGCCGATCGTCGACATGGTCACGGGGCTGAACGCGCTCGCCGGCATCCTGCTGGCGCTCGCGGAGCGCGAAAAGAGCGGGCGCGGCCAGTCGATCGACGTGGCGCTGTACGACTGCGGCGTGTCGCTGCTGCATCCGCACCTGCCGAATTTCTTCGGGTCGGGCCGCGTGCCGGAACGCAGCGGCAACGCGCATCCGAACATCGCACCGTACGACAGCTACCGCACGGCGACCGTGCCGATTTTCCTCGCGGTGGGCAACGACCGGCAGTTCGCGCGGCTCGTCGCGCATCTCGGGGCGCCGGCGCTCGCCAGCGACCCGCGCTTCGTCGATAACCGCAGCCGCTGCGCGCACCGGCCGCAGTTGAAGGTCGAACTGGAAGCGCGGCTCGCCGCGCACGCGTGCGAGCCGCTCGCGCGCGACCTGATGGCGGCCGGCGTGCCATGCGGGCCGGTGCGCACGGTGGCCGACGTCGCGCGCGATCCCCATGCGCTGCACCGCGAGCTGTTCGTCGAGATCGGCGCGTATCGCGGCACTGCGTCGCCGGTGAAGCTGTCGCGCACGCCGGCCATCTACCGGTCGGCGCCACCCGCGCTCGGCCGCGACACGCGCGCGGTGCTCGACCGTCTCGGCATCGATCGCGCGCTCCAGCAGCAACTGCTCCATGCCGGCGTGCTGAAGGTCGCGCCGGACGAGACGTGACGGGCGAGGGCCCCTGCAGATGAGAGTCGTCCCGAACCGACCGATCGCAACATCGACGGCAACCCCGGGGCAACGCAACGTAGCGCAATCCCGCCAGCCGGCGGCGCAACGCCGGCCGCCCGGCAACGCGCGCGACAGTCGCGCAGCCGAACAAACATGGAGACATCGATGAGCCGTCCGCAATCCCCGCCCGCCGCACAGCCGCGGCCCGGCCGCGCCGCCCTCGCGGCGTTCGTCGGCACCACGATCGAGTGGTACGACTTCTACATCTACGGCACGGCCGCCGCGCTCGTGTTCGGCAAGGTGTTCTTTTCGAGCACGATGGACCCCGGCGTCGCGACGCTGCTCGCGTTCGTCACGTTCTGGGCCGGCTTTGCCGCGCGGCCGCTCGGCGGGATCGTGTTCGGCCATCTCGGCGATCGCGTCGGCCGCAAGACCGCGCTCGTGATCACGCTGGTGATGATGGGGCTCGCGACGACCGGCATCGGCCTGCTGCCCGGCTATGCGTCGATCGGCGTATGGGCGCCCGCGGGCCTCGTCGTGCTGCGCGTGCTGCAGGGCATCGCGGTCGGCGGCGAGTGGGGCGGCGCGGTGCTGATCGCGAGCGAGAATGCGCCGAAGCATCGCAGCATCCTGTATGCGGCGTTCGCGCAGCAGGGCTCGCCCACCGGCAACCTGCTGGCCACGGCCGCGTTCTTCGCGCTGAGCGCGCTGCCGACGCCGTCGTTCCTGATGTGGGGCTGGCGCATTCCGTTCCTGCTGTCGGCGGTGCTCGTGATCATCGGGATGGTGATCCGGCTGCGGCTCGAGGAGTCGATCGACATGCAGCGCGTGCTCGCGCGCAAGCGCACGGTGAAGCTGCCGCTGCGCGACGTCGTGCGCGACCACTGGGTCGTCGTGCTGCTCGCGGCCGGCACGCTGCCGGTGATCAACGTCACGTATTTCCGCAGCACGTTCGCGCTGTCGTGGGCGACCAGGGAGCTCGGTTACGCGCAGGGCACGTTCCTCGGCATCCTGTCGATCTCGCTCGTCGTGCAATTCCTCATGCAGCCGGTCGGCGCGTGGTTCGTGTCGAAAGTCGACATGCGGCGCGCGATGTGCTGGATCCTGATTCCCGAGATCGTGCTGATGCCGGTGATGTTCCATGCGCTCGCGACGCGTTCGTACTGGGTCGCCGTCGCGGGCATGTGCATTTCGACGATTCCGTCGGCGATGTTCTACGGCGCGGTCGGCGGCGTGCTCGCGCGCGTGTTCCCGGCCAACATCCGCTATACGGGCCTGTCGCTTGCGTATCAGTTGAGCGCGCTGGTCGTCGGCGGCGGCACGCCGGTGCTCGCGCAGGCGATCCTCAACGCGACCGGCAGCATCGTCGGCGTCGCGGTCGCGTCGGGGCTCTATGCGCTCGTGTCGCTCGCGTGCATGCTGGCGCTGCTCGATCGCACCGGGTATCGCGCAGACGAACTGTCGAGCGCCGAGCGCAGCGATGCGGCCGAGTGGGGCACCGAGAGTACGGGGGCGGGAAGCCTCGCAGGCGAAGCCGCGCAACCCGACGATCGCGGCACGTTGAAGCCGGCAGGTTGAGCGGGGCAGGCCGGTGCGATGCGGCGAGGTGGCGATTCGGCGATTCCGCGGCATCGGGCGCCCGGCGGGCCGCGCGTCGCGTTGCCTTCGCTGGCGCCGGACCACGCATTCCCAAAAGCAAACGGCACCGTGCGATACACGGTGCCGTTTGCCTGGACATCGGCTTCACGTCGCGACGCCGCCGGTACGGCGCGGCCGTCGCGAGTCGCGTCGCTTTAGCCTTCCGTCGGCGGCACGTAGCCGGACGCCTGGTCCGCGCCGTCGCCGAAGAAGTACTTCTCCGTCTGCTTCATCAGGTACTGGCGTGCGCGCGGGTCGGCCATGTTCAGGCGGTTTTCGTTGATCAGCATCGTCTGCTGCTTGAGCCAGCCTTGCCACGCTTCCTTCGAGACGCTCTCGTAAATGCGCTTGCCGAGTTCGCCCGGCAGCGGCGGGAAATCGAGGCCTTCGGCTTCCTTGCCGAGCTTCGCGCATTGGATCATTCGAGCCATCGTGTACTTCTCCTGTAATCGGTCTGGGGGGAAGGGCAGTCGTGCCTGCGCTCAGAGCTGCTTCATCAGCACGAGCGACTTGCGCTGCCAGTTATAGAGTTTGCGGCGGTCTTCCGGCAGGTCGTCGACGCTGACCTTGACGAAGCCGCGCTTGAGGAACCAGTGCTCGGTGCGCGTCGTGAGCACGAAGATGTGCGTGAGGCCGCGCGCGCGGGCGCGCTGCTCGATGCGCTTGAGCAGGCGTTCGCCGTCGCCCGAGCCCTGCGCTTCCGGCGCGACCGTCAGGCACGCCATCTCGCCGATCTTCTCCTGCTGGTACGGGTACAGCGCCGCGCAGCCGAACAGCACGCCATCGTGCTCGATCACCGAGAAGTGGTCGATGTCGCGTTCGATCTGGTGGCGGCCGCGCCGCACCAGCGTGCCGTCCGACTCGAGCGGCTCGATCAGCGACAGGATGCCGCCGACGTCGTCCGGCGTCGCCTCGCGCAGGCTCTCGAGGTTCTCGTACGAGATCATCGTGCCGACGCCGTCGTGCAGGAACAGTTCGAGCAGCATGCTGCCGTCGAGCGATTGCGGGATCAGGTGCGCGCGGGTCACGCCGCCGCGGCATGCACGGATCGAATGCTTGAGGAAGAATGCGTCGTCGCCCTGGATGTTGCCGGAATCGAGCAGCTCGGCCGCCGCGTCGAGCGACATTTCACGCACCAGCTCGCCTTCGTCGCCGACGATGCCGGGCCCTTCGGTCAGGAAGATGATCTTGTCGGCGCGCAGCGCGATCGCGGCCGCCGACGCGACGTCTTCCATCGACAGGTTGAACGCCTCGCCGGTCGGCGAGAAACCGAGCGGCGACAGCAGCACGAGCTTGCGGCTCGCGAGCGAATGACGGATCGATTCGGCGTCGATCTTGCGCACGATGCCCGTGTGCGCGAAATCGACCCCGTCGAGAATCCCCACCGGCCGCGCGGTCACGAAGTTGCCCGACACGACGCTGATGTGCGCGTGCGCCATCGGCGAGTTCGGCAGACCCTGGCTGATCGCGGCCTCGATGTCGAGGCGCACTTCGCCGGCCGCTTCCTTCGCCGATTCGAGCGCGCGCGCATCGGTGATGCGCAGCCCGTGCGAAAACTCGGATTCGACACCGTGCAGGCTCAACTGCTCCTCGACCTGCGGGCGGGAGCCGTGCACCAGCACGATCTGAATGCCCATCGCCTGCAGCAGCGCGATGTCGGACACGAGCGCATTCAGCAGCCCCTGCTGCACCACCTCGCCGCCGAACCCCACGACGAACGTGCTGTTGCGGAACTTGTGGATATAGGGCGCGACGGAGCGCATCCAGTCGACGAACTGCGCGTGGCTGGCGGCCGAATCGTCGGCGGCCGGCGGCGTCGCGGCGCCGGTCTGGGCGGGAGGGAGGTCGGTTTGGGAATTCATGGGCGGGATTATAATGCGCCCCCATGTCGAATGTTTCTAAAAGTCCCGCGCCGACGCGGGCCAATACGCCGTCGGCGAAGCACCCGGATGGTGCGGCCGATGCGCGCGAGCAGCAGGGCCAGCCGCCGCGCCAGCAGCAGGACAAGCCGGCGGGCAAGCCGGCACCCGCGCCGCGCGGGCCGCGCCATGACGAACGGCGCGGCGACGCGCGCCAGCCGGCCGCGAAGGGCGCGCCGCAGGCAACCGGCGAGCGCGCCCCGCGCCGCGAGCGTGCGGCGCGCGCGGCAGTCCCGCCGAACCCCGTCCCGCCGATCACCTACCCCGAAAGCCTGCCCGTGTCGGGCAAGCGCGACGAAATCGCGCGCGCGATCGCCGGTCATCAGGTCGTCATCGTCTGCGGCGAAACCGGCTCGGGCAAGACCACGCAGTTGCCGAAGATCTGTCTCGATCTCGGCCGCGGCCTCGGCGCCGGCGGCACCGGCCTGATCGGCCATACGCAGCCGCGGCGCCTGGCCGCGTCGTCGACCGGCCGCCGCATCGCCGAGGAACTCGGCACGCCGTTCGGCGAGGTGGTCGGCTACAAGGTGCGCTTCACCGACAATCTCGCGCCGGGCGCGTCCGTGAAGCTGATGACGGACGGCATCCTGCTCGCCGAGACGCAGACCGATCCGCTGCTGAAAGCGTACGACACGCTGATCATCGACGAGGCGCACGAGCGCAGCCTGAACATCGACTTCCTGCTCGGCTATCTGAAGGAGATCCTGCCCCGGCGGCCGGACCTGAAGCTGATCGTCACGTCCGCGACGATCGACGCCGATCGCTTCGCGCGCCATTTCGGCACCGACGAACGTCCGGCGCCCGTGATCGAGGTGAGCGGGCGGCTGTACCCGGTCGAGATGCGTTACCGGCCGGTGGCCGAGGATCGCCCGGCCGTGAAGAACGCCGAAGGCACGGGCGGCCGCGACCGCGTGAAGACCGCACGCGAAGCCGAACGCGACCTGATGGACGCGATCGTCGACGCGGTCGACGAGCTGTGCCGCGAAGGCCCCGGCGACGTGCTGGTGTTCCTGCCCGGCGAGCGCGAGATTCGCGACGCGGCCGAGGCGCTGCGCAAGCACCATCCGCCGCATACGGAGATCCTGCCGCTGTTCGCGCGGCTGTCGGCGGCCGACCAGGACAAGGTGTTCAAGGCGTCGAACGCGCGCCGGATCGTGCTCGCGACCAACGTGGCCGAAACCTCGCTGACGGTGCCGGGCATCCGCTACGTGGTCGATACCGGCCTTGCACGCGTGAAGCGCTATTCGTACCGGAACAAGGTCGAGCAGTTGCAGGTCGAGTCGATCTCGCAGGCCGCCGCGAACCAGCGCGCGGGCCGCTGCGGCCGCGTGGCCGACGGCGTGTGCATCCGCTTGTACGAGGAAAGCGACTATCAGGCGCGTGCGCGCTTCACCGATCCGGAAATCCTGCGCTCGTCGCTCGCGTCGGTGATCCTGCGGATGAAGTCGCTGCACCTGACCGCGATCGAATCGTTCCCGTTCCTCGAACCGCCGCCCGGCCGCGCGATCGCGGACGGTTATCAGTTGCTCAACGAGCTCGGCGCGGTCGACGACGACAACGCGCTGACGCCGCTCGGCCGCGAGCTCGCGCGGCTGCCGCTCGACCCGCGCGTCGGCCGGATGATTCTCGCCGCGCGCGACCAGCAGTCGTTGCGCGAGGTGCTGATCATCGCGAGCGCGCTGTCCGTGCAGGACCCGCGCGACCGCCCGATCGAAGCGCAGGAGCAGGCCGACCAGGCGCATCGCCGGTTCGCGGACGAGCGCTCCGAATTCCTGCAGTGGCTGAAGATCTGGGCGTGGTTCGAAGAGGCCGTCGCGCACAAGAAGTCGAATCGCCAGCTGATCGACGCGTGCCGGCAGAACTTCCTGTCGCACCTGCGGCTGCGCGAGTGGCGCGACGTCCATTCGCAGCTGCTGACGGTGGTGCGCGAGCACGGCTGGCGGCTCAACGAAGCCGAAGCCACGTACGAGCAGATTCATCTGGCCCTGTTGACGGGCCTGCTCGGCAACCTCGGGATGAAGGCCGACGACGATCCGCATTACCTCGGCGCGCGCGGCATCAAGTTCTACCTGTGGCCAGGCTCCGCGCTCGCGAAGAAGGCCGGCCGCTGGGTGATGGCGGCCGAGCTCGTCGAGACGAGCCGGCTGTACGCGCGCTGCCTCGCGAAGATCGAGCCGGAGTGGGTCGAGAAGATCGGCGCGCACCTGCTGAAGAAATCGCTGTCGGAGCCGCACTGGGAGAAGCGTCCGGCGCAGGTCAGCGCGTTCGAGCGCGCGACGCTGTACGGGCTGCCGATCTACCACCGGCGGCGCGTCGCGTTCGGCAAGCAGGACCCGGCGCGCGCACGCGAGCTGTTCATCCGCGGCGCGCTGGTCGAAGGCGAATTCGACACGAAGCTGCCGTTCTTCGCGCACAACCGCAAGCTGCTCGCCGACATCGAGCAGCTCGAGCACAAGTCGCGCCGCCAGGACGTGCTGGTCGACGACGAGCTGATCTACGCGTACTACGACCACGCGATCCCGGAAGGCATCCATACGGGCGTCGCGTTCGAGCGCTGGTATCGCGACGAGGTGAAGAAGGGCGGCCAGCCCGACGACAAGCAGCGGCTGCTGTACCTGTCGCGCGACGACCTGATGCGTCACGAGGCGGCCGGCGTGACGACCGACCTGTTCCCGAAGCGCGCGACGATGGCCGGCGTCGAGATGGCGCTTACGTACCACTTCGAACCCGGCACGCCGCGCGACGGCGTGACGCTCGCGGTGCCGCTCTACGCGCTGAACCAGGTCGACGCGCGCCGCTGCGAGTGGCTGGTGCCCGGGATGCTGAAGGAGAAGGTGCAGTTGCTGCTGAAGTCGCTGCCGCAGAAGCTGCGCCGGCACTGCGTGCCGCTGCCCGAGTACGCGGCCGGTTTCGTCGAGCGGATGGGGCGCGAGCGCTTCGGCGCGGGCGGCCTCGTCGAGGCGCTGATCGCCGACGTGCGCGGCGAGACGCAGGTCGCGATGAAAACGGCCGACTTCAAGCTCGAGACGTTGCCCGCGCACCTGTTCATGAATTTCAAGGTGATCGACGAGCACGGCCGCCAGCTCGCGATGGGGCGCAATCTCGCGCAGCTTCGCCAGGAGCTGGGCGCGCAGGCGCAACAGCAGTTCCAGAAGATCGCGGCGGCGTCGACGATCGCGACCGGCGGCGACGCGGGCGCGGGCGACGCAGGCGACACGGCCGCGCCTGCCGCCCCGCCGGGTTCGGCGGCGCGAGGCGGCAAGCCGGGCAAGGGCGCGGCGCCGCAGACGGCCGCCCCGGCCGAAACCGGCGCGACCGCGCTGTACGAGAACCTGACGACGTGGAATTTCGGCAAGCTGCCCGAGCTGCTGGAAATCCGCCGGCGCGGCCAGACGCTGTACGGCTATCCGGCGCTCGTCGACCGCGGCACGCATTGCGACGTCGAGGTGTTCGATTCGCCGGAGGAGGCCGCGCGCATCCACCGGGCCGGCTTGCGGCGGCTGTTCGCGCTGCAGTTGAAGGAGCCGATCAAGTTCCTGGAAAAGAACCTGCCGGGCCTGCGCGAGATGGCGATGCAGTACATGTCGCTCGGCACGCAGGACGAACTGCGCGACCAGCTGATCGACACGGCGCTCGACCGCGCATGCCTGCAGGACCCGCTGCCCGACGACGACGCGAGCTTCCACGCGCGCCGTGACGAGGGCCGCAGCCGCCTGAACCTGCTCGCGCAGGAAATCGCGCGGCTCGTCGGACAGATCCTGGCCGAATACGCGGGGCTCGTGAAGAAGCTCGCGCAGGCGAAGCCGTTCGCGCAGGCCCATGCGGACCTGCAGCAGCAACTGGCCGCGCTGGTCGGCAAGCGCTTCGTGATCGACACGCCTTACGCGCAGCTTGCGCATTTCCCGCGCTACCTGAAGGGCATCGCGCTGCGGATCGACAAGCTGAAGGCCGATCCGGCGCGCGACGCGAAGCAGTCGGCCGACCTGCTGCCCCTGGCCCAGCAGTACCAGCGCGCGGTGTCTCAGCGTGGCGGCGTCGCCGATGCGCGGCTCGCGGAATTCCGCTGGCTGCTCGAGGAACTGCGGATTTCGCTGTTCGCGCAGGAACTGCGCACGCCGATGCCGGTCTCTGTCAAGCGTCTGCACAAGGTCTGGGAGTCGATGCAGCGCTAGCGCGACGTCGGTTGGCCGGGCCTGCACCGCGACGCCGGCCGCGGCGGCTCGTCCCGCCGCCGCGGCGTGCGGCGAGGTGACGCACAGGCGGCGCAAAAGCGGCGCAATACCGGCATGGGTCAACCGGAGGGGCCCGCCGAACGTTCTACAATGACCGCTGTTCCACGACGTGAGTCTTCATGCGCACTTTCCTTTCCTTCGGCCGCACGCTTGCGCTGGCCGCCGCCGTGCTGGCGCCCGCCGCACACGCGAATAACGTGATCGTCCTCAATTCGGCCGAAGCGACGCTTTCCCTGATCGACCAGCAGTCCCGCGAGGTCGTATCCACGATGCCGACCGGGAAGGAGCCGCACCATCTGATGGCGACGCCCGACAATTCGTCGCTGATCGTCGCAAATTCGGTCTCGAACAGCCTGATGTTCGTCGATCCGAAGACGGGCAAGCTGCAGCGCACGGTCGAAGGCATCGAGGATCCTTACCAGCTTGGCTTTTCGCCCGACAAGAAGTGGTTCGTGTCGACCGGGCTGCGCCTCGACCGGCTCGACATCTACAGCTACGACGGCCGCGACCTGCATCTCGTGAAGCGCTTGCCGCTCGCGGTGATGCCGAGCCACCTCGCGTTCACGAAGGACAGCAAGACCGTGCTCGTGTCGCTGCAGGTGTCCGGCGAGATCGCGGCGGTCGACCTCGCGACGCAGACGGTCAAGTGGAAGATGCCGGTCGGCAAGGTGCCGGCGGGCCTGTGGATGACGCCGGACGACAAATACCTGCTGGTCGGCATGACGGGCGCCGATTACGTCGCGGTCGTCGACTGGCGCAATCAGAAGATCGTGAAGACGATCCAGACGGGCAAGGGCGCGCACAACTTCCGCTCGCTCGCCGACGGCACGCACGTCGCGATCACGAACCGCGTCGCGAACACGATCAGCATCATCGACGAGATCACGCTCACCAAGGTCGGCGACATCACCGGCCTGCTGCCGGGCCCCGACGACATGGAGCTGTCCGCCGACAAGAAGACGCTGTGGGTGACGTTCCGTTTCGCGAAGAAGGTCGGGATCATCGATCTGGCCTCGCGCAAGCTGGTGCAGACGATCGCCGTCGGCCGCTCGCCGCACGGCATCTACTTCTACGACCGCGCGCCGTGGAAGGCGGCGAACGGCGCGTGACGGGCGGAGGCGAACGATGTTGCACCTGATCGATGCGTTCGTGTCGGACATCCAGACCTGGCTGTACGTCGACGTCGTGCAGCCGCTCCTCTTCAAGTTCAACCTGATGGACTACGACGAGGACACCTACGATGCGCTGTACTGGGTGATCGTCGGCGCGCTGCAGATGGTGCTGATGTTCGCGCTGCTGCGCCCGCTCGAGGCGCTGTTGCCGGTCGAGCGCTGGAAGAACCGCCGCGCGGTGCGGGTCGACGTGATCTACACCGCGATCTCGAAGCTCGGCATCTACACGCTGTTCTTCTTCTTCGCGCTGCAGCCGGTGTTCGACAACCTCCAGGCGTGGCTGCGCCTGCACGGCGTCGCGAACGTGAACCTCGACTATCTGTGGCCGGGCGTGACCTCGCAGCCGATCGTCGCGTTCGCGATCTACCTCGTCGTGCTCGATTTCGCCGGCTACTGGTATCACCGCTGGCAGCACAAGTTCGGCATCTGGTGGGAGCTGCACGCGGTTCATCACAGCCAGCGGCAGATGTCGCTGTGGTGCGACGACCGCAATCACCTGCTCGACGACGTGCTCCAGTCGTGCTTCTTCGCGGCGATCGCGCTGGTGATCGGCGTGACGCCGTCGCAGTTCGTCGTGCTGACCGCGGTCACGAACTTCCTGCAGAGCATCCAGCATACGAATGCGCGGCTGTCGTACGGCCGCATCGGCGAGCGCCTGCTCGTCAGCCCGATCTTCCACCGCCGCCACCATGCGGTCGGCTACGGTCACGAAGGCACCAAGTACGGCTGCAACTTCGGCGTGCTGTTCCCGTGGTGGGACATGATGTTCGGCACCGCGTCGTGGAACCGCACGGTCGAGCCGACCGGCATCCGCGAGCAGGTGGACGGCGTGTCCTACGGCGACGGCTTCTGGTCGCAGCACGGCCTCGCGTTCGTGCGGATCTTCCGGCGCCTGTTCCCCGCGAAGCGCGGCGCGGCGTCGGCCTGATCCCCATCCCGATCGGGCCTTTCTCCCGGTGAACGACTTTCCCACGCGGCCCGCCTGCGCTTTGGCGCACGCGGGCCGCGTGGTTTATGCTTTCCCCGTTTTTCTCCGTCAATCCAGATTTCATAGGCTCGCATGAACGACCTGCTGCGTTCCTTCGTCCGGGCGCTCGCCAGCGCGCTGCATCCGCGCATGCTGTGGCTCACCCTGATGCCGTTCGTCGTGTCGGCGCTGCTGTGGGGCGTCGTGCTGTGGTTCTCGTGGCAGACGCTGCTGGATCTCGCGCGCGGCGCGCTCGACGGTTTCGTGCTGACGGCCGCGCTGTATCGCGCGTTCGATGCGATCGGCATGTCGCAGCTGCATGCGGTCGTCGCGCCGTTCGTGGTCGTGTCGCTCGCGATCCCGCTGATCGTGCTGACCGTGCTGCTGCTGATCGCGACGATCTCGATGCCGGTCGTGATCAAGCACCTGTCGAACCGGCAGTTCGCGGCGCTCGAGCCGAAGCGGGGCGGCACCTTCCTCGGCAGCGTGGTCAATTCGCTCGGCGCGGCGATCGTCGGCGTCGTGCTGCTCGTCGTCACGATCCCGCTGTGGCTGATTCCGCCGTTCTTCGCGCTGCTGCCGCCGGTGATCTGGGGCTGGCTCACGTACCGCGTGATGACCTACGACGCGCTCGCGCTGCACGCGAGCCGCGACGAGCGCCGCGCGCTCGTGCGCCGGCATCGCTGGCCGCTGATCGGCATCGGCGTCGCGACCGGGCTGCTCGGCACCGTGCCGACCTTCGTGTGGGTCTCGTCGGTCTGGATGATGGTGCTGTTCCCGTTCGTCGCGGCCGCCATGATCTGGGTTTACGCTTTCATCCTCGTCTTCTCGGCGCTGTGGTTCGGGCACTACTGCCTGCGCGCGCTGGAAGACCTGCGCGCGAGTGCGCGCGCCACCGCAATCGACATGGGGCAGGCATGAGCATCGGCATCATCATCATCGGCGACGAAATCCTTTCGGGCCGCCGGCAGGACAAGCATCTGGCGAAGGTCATCGAACTGCTGGGCGCGCGCGGCCTCGCGCTCGACTGGGCCGAATACGTCGGCGACGATCCCGCGCGCATCACCGCGACGCTCGCGCGTGCGATCGCGTCGGGCGACATCGTGTTCTCGACGGGCGGGATCGGCGCGACGCCGGACGACCATACGCGCCAGTGCGCGGCCGCCGCGCTCGGCGTGCCGCTCGAGCTGCATCCGGACGCGAAGGCGTTGATTTCGGAACGGATCCGCGAAACGCACACCGATCCTGCCACGCCGGTCGACTTCGAGTCGCCGGAAAACCAGCATCGCTTCAACATGGGCGTGTTCCCGGCCGGCGCGACGATCATCCCGAACGGCTATAACCGGATTCCGGGCTTCTCGGTCGGCGATCTTCACTTCGTGCCGGGCTTCCCGGTGATGGCATGGCCGATGATCGAATGGGTGCTCGATACGAAGTACGCGCATCTGCATCACGCGACGCCGCATGCCGAGCGCTCGCTGTACGTGTTCGAGCTGCCGGAATCGACGCTGACGCCGCTGATGGAGAAGATCGAGCGCGATTTCCCGGGCGTGCGCGTGTTCAGCCTGCCGAGCGTCGGCGACGCGGAGCGCGGCGGCATCTATGCGCGCCGTCACATCGATCTCGGCGTGAAGGGCGAGCCGGAAGCGGTCGCGGCCGCGTTCGTGAAGCTGCGCGAAGGCGTGCACCTGCTCGGCGGCGACGTCGTCGAGCCCGACACGCCGCGCGCCTGAGCGGCGGCCTGCAACAACCCGGCCGCACCAAAAGCAACGGGCCGCGCAACGCGGCCCGTCATCGGCATGTCATCGCCCGGCTCGACGATGAGGCTGTCGCAACCGGCGGGCGCGGCGCGCCGTCAGGCGCCGATCCACGGCAGTTTGCGGAAGCACCAGCCGTCGACCGTCTTGCGGTGGCCTTCGGCGTCCTTCGCGCCTTCGAAGCCTTCGAGCAGGTCGAACGCCTTCGTGAAGCCGGCCTGCGCGGACGCGACCGCCGCGAGCTTCGAGCGCGCGGCGCTGCGGCACAGGAACAGGATCGGCGTATCGGCCGGGAGGGCCGCCTTCAGTTCGTTGACGAATTCGGCGTTCGGCACGCCGCCCGGGTAGCGCGTCCATTCGACGTGCAGGTACTGGCCGTCGCCGACGAGCGGGCGGCCGATCCAGTCGAGTTCGGCGCGCGTGCGCACGTCGACGAGGCGCGCGGATGGATCGAGCTGCAGCAGTTCGAATGCCTCGACCGGCAGTAGCGCGCCGGCATAGTTGAGCGCGCCTTGTGCGCGGCGTTCGTCGGCCTTCGCGTAAAGCTGGTCCAGCGTACTCATGGCAGGGGTCTCCGTATCGGTCAAACGGCCATTCTAGCGCGACGTCGCTGCACGAACGTCCGGATGCGGCACGGCGCGCGCCGGACACACGCTCACCAAAACGGTGCAGAATGGACGGCGTGCACCAGAATGATCGCGTTGTGCGGATGTGTCCGATCGATTGCACCATATCGGTGCGACGTCGCCATCGCCGGTGCGGCGCCCGGCCCCGGAATCGCGCAGCGAAGCCCCGCTGCGGCGCGGGCCGGCGTGATTCGCGTCGGTTTTGCGATGGTTGGCACGGAAGCTGCTATATAGAATTCGGTCGAATCGGGGCGCGCTGCGCCAAAGCAAGACCCCGGTCAGCTCGATAAACGAGGCGGTTTCCCAGTCCGCCGGAATTGTTCAATCAGGAGAAGAGGTTATGAGTAAAACCGTCGCCGACGTCATGCAGCTCGTGAAGGACGAGGACGTCAAGTTTGTCGATTTCCGCTTCACGGATACGCGCGGCAAGGAACAGCACGTGTCGGTGCCGGTTTCGGCGTTTGACGAAGACAAGTTCGAAAGCGGCCATGCATTCGACGGTTCGTCGATCGCGGGCTGGAAGGGCATCGAGGCGTCGGACATGCTGCTCATGCCGGATCCGAGCGCTGCCTTCGTCGATCCGTTCTATGAAGAGTCGACCCTCGTGCTGACCTGCGACGTGGTCGAGCCGGCCGACGGCAAGGGCTACGAGCGCGATCCGCGTTCGCTCGCGAAGCGCGGCGAAGCGTACCTGAAGAGCACGGGTATCGGCGATACGGCGTACTTCGGTCCGGAACCGGAATTCTTCATTTTCGACTCGGTCCAGTGGAACACGGACATGTCGGGCTGCTTCGTGAAGATCAACTCGGAAGAAGCGCCGTGGTCGGCAGGCAAGGAATTCGAAGGCGGCAACACGGGCCACCGTCCGGGCACGAAGGGCGGCTACTTCCCGGTCGCGCCGGTCGACACGTTCCAGGACATGCGTTCGGAAATGTGCCTGCTGCTCGAACAGCTCGGCATCCCGGTCGAAGTGCACCACCACGAAGTGGCGGGCCAGGGCCAGAACGAAATCGGCACGAAGTTCTCGACGCTGGTTCAGCGCGCCGACTGGACGCAATGGTCGAAGTACATCATCCATAACGTCGCGCACTCGTACGGCAAGACGGCGACGTTCATGCCGAAGCCGGTCGTCGGCGACAACGGTTCGGGCATGCACGTTCACCAGTCGATCTGGAAGGACGGCCAGAACCTGTTCGCGGGCAACGGCTACGCCGGCCTGTCGGAACTGGCGCTGTTCTACATCGGCGGCATCATCAAGCACGCCCGTGCACTGAACGCGATCACGAACCCGACGACGAACTCGTACAAGCGTCTGGTCCCGCACTTCGAGGCACCGGTCAAGCTCGCTTACTCGGCACGCAACCGTTCGGCATCGATCCGCATTCCGCACGTGTCGAACCCGAAGGGCCGCCGTATCGAAACGCGCTTCCCGGATCCGATGGCGAACCCGTACCTGTGCTTCACGGCACTGATGATGGCCGGCCTCGACGGGATCCAGAACAAGATCCATCCCGGCGAAGCCGCGGACAAGAACCTGTACGACCTGCCGCCGGAAGAGGATGCAAAGATCCCGACCGTCTGCGCGGGCCTCGACCAGGCACTCGAAGCGCTCGACAAGGATCGCGAGTTCCTGACCCGTGGCGGCGTGTTCACG
Organism: Burkholderia sola; assembly: GCF_905400185.1. NCBI lineage: Bacteria > Pseudomonadati > Pseudomonadota > Betaproteobacteria > Burkholderiales > Burkholderiaceae > Burkholderia > Burkholderia sola. The sequence goes on along the minus strand of NZ_FR989675.1, from coordinate 2,418,766 downwards.
GACGGCATGATCGACGCGTACCTCGCGCTGAAGGAGCAGGAGCTGGCGAAGTTCCGCATGACGACGCACCCGATCGAGTTCGAGATGTACTACTCGCTCTAATCGGCGATGGCGCTTCGATTCAGCGCCGTCATGCCGGTTCGTTCCCGTCGCGCGGCTGGCGGCGGGGACGGCGGAGTCTGAAAGGGGACGGCGTCCGGCCGTCCCTTTTTTGTTCCGCCGATTTTCATTTTCTGCCCGGTGAGGCGCGACAAGCACGCAGATGGTTCTGAAGAATCTGATCAAGGCGAAAACGGGGCAGCCCGAACGACTGACGGACGACGAGCGGCTCGCGCGCTCGGGTCTGCTGGCGGGGCTCGAAGCGCTGCCGACGGTCGTGATCGTGCTCGACCGCAAGACGCTGCGGGTCGCGTTCGCGAACCCGTCCGCGGAGGCAATGCTCGACATCTCGCGGCGGCAGCTCGCGCAGCGGCCGTGGGGCGAGATTTTCCCGAACGCGAACGAGCTCGCGTCGACGATCACCGCGATCGGCCAGGAACGCTTTCACGCGACGCACCTCGATACCGTGCTCGATCGGCCCGGCCGCGAACCGCTGCACGTGCATGCGATCGTCGGCTTCCTCGAGAGCGCGCCCGATTTCGTGCTCGTCGAACTGTTCGAGAACGAACGGCAGTCGCGCACCGATCGGGAAGAGCGCATCCACGACCTGACCGCGGTCAACAAGCAACTGATCCGCAATCTCGCGCACGAGATCAAGAATCCGCTCGGCGGCATTCGCGGCGCAGCCCAGCTGCTCGAATTCGAACTGGGCGAGCGCGAGCGCGGCGAATTGCGCGAATACACGCAGGTGATCATCAAGGAGTCCGACCGCCTGCAGACGCTCGTCGACCGGTTACTGGAGCCGCACCGGCATCCGCACATCGTCGGCGACGTGAACATCCATGAAGTATGCGAACGCGTACGCGCGGTGATGCTCGCGGAATTCCCGCGCGGGCTCACGATCGAGCGCGATTACGACGTGAGCGTGCCGGACCTGCGCGGCGACAAGGAGCAGTTGATCCAGGCGCTGCTGAACATCGTGCGTAACGCCGCGCAGGCGCTGCGCGAACGGATCGCGCAGGGCGACGCGAAGATCGAGCTGCGCACGCGCATCGCGCGCAAGATCACGATCGCGAAGCGCCTGTACAAGCTGGCACTGGACTTGCACGTGGTCGATAACGGGCCCGGCATTCCGGAGGAGATCCGCGACCGGATCTTCTACCCGCTCGTGTCCGGACGCGACGACGGCAGCGGCCTCGGCCTCACGCTCGCGCAGACGTTTGTCCAGCAGCACGACGGGATGATCGAGGTCGAAAGCCGGCCCGGACGTACCGAATTTCAGATTCTGCTGCCGCTCGACCATTGAGCGGCGGCATTGCGATTCACCCATACCTGACCGACCTATGAAGCCGATCTGGATAGTAGACGACGACCAATCGATCCGCTGGGTGCTTGAAAAGGCACTCGCCCGGGACAGCTTCGCGACGAAGAGCTTCGCGAACGTGCGCGACGCGCTGGCCGCGCTCGACCACGAGACGCCGCAGGTGCTCGTGTCCGACATCCGGATGCCGGGCGGCTCGGGCCTCGAATTGCTGCAGGCGATGCACGAGCGGCTGCCGGGCCTGCCCGTCATCATCATGACGGCGTTCTCCGATCTCGACAGCGCCGTCGCCGCGTTCCAGGGCGGCGCGTTCGAATATCTCGCGAAGCCGTTCGACGTCGACAAGGCGGTCGAGCTGATCCGTCGCGCGGTGGAAGAAAGCCTGCGCGGCGGCGCGCCGCAGGACGAGCGCGTGGCCGAGGCGCCCGAGATGCTCGGCCAGGCGCCCGCAATGCAGGACATGTTCCGCGCGATCGGGCGGCTGTCGCATTCGGCCGCGACCGTGCTGATCACCGGCGAGTCGGGCACCGGCAAGGAGCTCGTCGCGCGGGCGCTGCACCGTCACAGCCCGCGCGCGAACGGGCCGTTCATCGCGCTGAACACGGCGGCGATTCCGAAGGATCTGCTCGAATCCGAACTGTTCGGCCATGAGCGCGGCGCGTTCACCGGCGCGCAGACGACGCGGCAGGGCCGCTTCGAGCAGGCCGAGAACGGCACGCTGTTCCTCGATGAAATCGGCGACATGCCGTTCGACCTGCAGACGCGCCTGTTGCGCGTGTTGTCGGACGGGCAGTTCTATCGCGTAGGCGGTCACAACCCGCTGCGCGCGAACGTACGCGTGATCGCGGCGACGCACCAGAATCTCGAGTCGCGCGTGCGGCAGGGGCTGTTCCGCGAGGACCTTTACCACCGGCTCAACGTGATCCGGCTGCGTCTGCCGCCGCTGCGCGAACGCAGCGAGGACATCGCGCTGCTCACGCGCCACTTCCTGCAGAAGAGCGCGCGCGATCTCGGCGTCGAGCCGAAGCGCGTGTCCGACGACGCGCTCGCGTACCTGACGTCGCTGCCGTTTCCCGGCAACGTGCGGCAGCTCGAGAATCTCGCGAACTGGCTGACCGTGATGGCGCCCGCGCAGACGGTCGAGATCAAGGACCTGCCGCCCGACCTCGTGCCGGCCGGTGCGCCGGTCGTCGCGACGGGCGACGGCGCGGACGTGCACGGTAGCAGCAGCCACGCGACGGCGGCGCCTGCCGCGATCGGTGCAGCGCCGACGGCCGCGCCGGTCGCGAGCGCGGCGAACGGCAGCGCGCCGACCGGCTACCCGCTGTGGGAGCACGGGCTGCGCACTGAAGTCGCGCGGCTGTTGCGCGAGAACTCGGCCGACGTGATGGACGAACTCGCACGCCGCTTCGAGGCGGCCGTGATCCGCGAGGCGCTCGACTTCACGCGCGGCCGCAAGGTCGAAGCCGCGGAGCGGCTCGGCATCGGCCGCAACACGATCACGCGCAAGATCCAGGAACTCCATCTGGAGCCCTGACCGAGCACGATTCGCGGCATGCGCGGGCCCGCGCATGCCGCGATCGGACATAATCGCGGTTTGCACGCCGTTTGCCATCCCGCCGATCCTCCATGTCCGACTCCTTCCGCTGGCCCGCCGGGGCCGACCCGTTCCGTTTCCTCGAAGCACTCGACAGCAAGCGCGCCCGCACGTGGGTCGACGAGCAGAATGCGCGCACGCGCGCCGCGCTGCGCGACGACGATGAATATCGTGCGTTGACCGCGCGTCTCGCGAAAGCGTATCTGCCGCGCGAACGCCCGGTGATTCCGACCCGCTGGCGCGACTGGGCATACGACCTGTGGCAGGACGATCTCCATCCAAAGGGACTGTGGCGCCGCACGCGCTGGGCCGACTGGCGGGCCGGCCAGCCGGCGTGGGAAACGCTGCTCGACGTCGACGCGCTCGGCGCCGAAGAGGGCGAATCGTGGGTGTTCGAGCAGGACGCGATCCTGTATCCGGACGGCGATCGCGTGCTGCTGTCGCTGTCGCCGGGCGGCGCCGACGCGGTCGTCGTGCGCGAATTCGATCTCGTCGAGCGGCGGTTCGTCGACGGCGGGTTCACGATCGACGCGCCGGGCCATCACACGGTCGGCTGGATCGACCGGGACACCGTGTACGTGAGCTGGGATCGCGGCGAAGCGCATGCGACCGCGGCCGGTTATCCGTATGAAGCGCGGCGCTGGGTACGCGGCACCGCGCTCGCCGCTGCGCCCGTCGTGTTCAGCGGCGAGCCGGACGACATCAGCGCCGGCGCATGGTACGACCCGATCGACCGCCGCCACGTCGCGTGGCGCAGCGTCGACTTCTTCGACGCGCACGCGTACCGGCTGACCGACGCAGGCGAATGGGCGCGCTACGACGTGCCGACGCATGTCGAGGTCGGGTTCTGGGAAGGCTGGCTCGTGCTGGAGCCGCGCCTCGACTGGGACTGCAACGGCGTGCGCCACGCGGGCGGCTCGCTGCTCGCGATCCGCGAGCAGGCGTTCCTCGCCGGTGCGCGCGAATTCACGACGTTGTTCGCGCCGCGCCCGACGACGTCCGCCTGTACGTGGACGCACACGCGCACGATGCTGATCGCGAGCTGGCTCGACGACGTGCACAACCGCACGATGCTGTGGCAGCCGAAGCAAGCAGAAGACGGGTCATGGACGTGGGACGCGCGGCCGTTCGACTGGCCGGGCGACGCGCAGATCGACGTCGAACCCGTCGAGTCGACGCTGAACGACGAGGTGTACGTCGACGTCGACACCTATCTCGATCCGCCCGAATGCTGGCTGGCCGATCTTGCCGATCGCGCGGACGATGCGCCGTCGCGCCGCGTGCTGCTCGACCGGCCGCCGGTGCAGTTCGATGCGGCCGGGCTCGTCGTCCGCCGCGCGAGCGCGCGTTCGCGCGACGGCACGGTGGTGCCGTACACGTTGATCGGTCCGCGCGATGCCCTCGATGCACCGGAAGGCAGGGCGCGTGTCGCGCGGCCGTGCCTGCTGTCAGGCTACGGCGGCTTCGCGATTCCGAACCTGCCGGGCTACAGCGATGCGTTCGGCATCGGCTGGCTCGAACGCGGCGGCGTGATGGCGTTCGCGCACATCCGCGGCGGCGGCGAATTCGGGCCGCGCTGGCACGTCGACGCGCAGCGCGAACATCGGCAGCGTTCGTTCGACGATTTCATCGCGGTCGCCGAGGACTTGGCCGCGACCGGCGTGACGACCGCCGCGCAACTCGGAATCGAGGGCGGCAGCAACGGCGGGCTGCTGGTCGCCGCGTGCATGATGCAGCGTCCGGAGCTGTTCGGCGCAGTGCTGTGCCGCGTGCCGCTGCTCGACATGCAGCGCTATCCGAAGCTGCACGCGGGCGCCGCATGGCTCGACGAATACGGCGACCCGGACGATCCGCGCGAAGGCGCGGCGCTGGCCGCGTATTCGCCATATCACCGCGTGCGCGAAGGCGTCGCATATCCGCCGTTGTTGCTGACGACGTCGACGCGCGACGACCGCGTGCATCCCGCTCATGCGCGCAAGATGGCCGCACGCATGCAGGCGCTCGGTCACGAACGGGTGTGGTACTGGGAGAACACCGACGGCGGCCACGGCAGCGCCGACGATCTCGAACGCGCGGAAGCCGACGCAGCCGAATTCGGCTTTCTGTGGGCCCATCTCGGGCCGGCGCCCGCGCGGCGCTGATCGCGCGCGGGCGGCCTGGGGCCTGTTATCGGCGTGAACAGGCCCTGAACGATCAGCCGACGACCGCGACGACCGGCGTGTGGTCGGACGGCTGTTCCCACGTGCGCGGCACGCGATCGACCTCGCACGACGCGCAGGTCGCCGCGAGCGCCGGCGACAGCAGGATGTGATCGATGCGCAGCCCCGCGTTGCGGCGGAACGCCATCATCCGGTAGTCCCACCACGTGAAGGTTTTCTCGGGCTGTTCGAAGCGACGGAACGCATCGACGAAGCCGAGTTCGATCAACTGCGCGAAATGCGCGCGCTCCTGCGGCGACACGAGATTCTGGCCTTCCCATTTCGCGGGATCGTGCACGTCGCGGTCTTCCGGCGCGATGTTGTAGTCGCCGAGCAGCGCGAGCTTCGGGTAGCGCTGCAGCTCGGTGCGCAGCCACGCCTGCAGCGCGTCGAGCCACTGCATCTTGTAGACGAACTTGTCGGAGTCGAGCGCCTGGCCGTTCGGAAAATACGCGGACACGATGCGCACGCCGTCGACCGTCGCGGCGATCACGCGCTGCTGCGAATCCTCGAAGCCGGGGATGTTGCGCACGACGTCCGATTCGTCGACGGCGAGCGTGTCGCGCACGAGGATCGCGACGCCGTTGTAGGTCTTCTGGCCGGTGAACCAACTGCGGTAGCCGGCCGCCTCGAGATCGGCGCGCGGGAATTTCTCGTCCGGCAGCTTCAGTTCCTGCAGGCACAGTACGTCGGCGCCGCTTTGCGCGAGCCAGTCGAGCACGTGCTGTTTGCGGACGTTGAGCGAATTGACGTTCCAGGTGGCGATTTTCATGAACGGGGGGTGCGTGCGGCGTGAATGCGAAGGCCGCCATCTTACCGCGAGCATGGGGTGCGAACGCGTGCGTCATGCGGGCTCGCGCATGTGTCACGCATCGCCGCGTGGGCAACGGAAGCAGAAATTGTGACAAAAGTATTGACGTGAGTACTTCCTCACCCTATAATTTATTTCTCTGACGCGGGGTGGAGCAGTCTGGCAGCTCGTCGGGCTCATAACCCGAAGGTCACAGGTTCAAATCCTGTCCCCGCAACCAAGCACACCAGGCGATGTGCCGCGCAATTGACCGATGCGCACTTCGTCTACGAAAAACCCGGCTCCGTGCCGGGTTTTTTGTTTTTCGCGTCCGTCTTCGTTATTTCGGTGCGCCCGGGCTCCCGGGCAAGAAGCCGTTCTCGAGCAGATAGGTGGTCGTGTTGACCAGCGTGGCCCGCGCGTTCGGCGTGCCCGACAGCGCCGCGCACTTGTCCTGGCCCGTATTCAGCCGGATCGACCGTTCGGTCGTCGGGTAGTCGACGTCCTTCAGATAGAAATGCGGCAGCGACGTCATGTAGCGCGCATACGGCACGCATGGCCGCTGCATCGGGTCCCTCGACGCGGCGTTGAACGGAAAGTACTCGTCGAACAGATAAGCCGAACTCGACAGGCCGCCCCAGTCGGCCGGCACGGCAATGCTGCCGGTCGGCGTCGTCGCGCCGGTGGCGACGTCAGTGATGAAGCCGTCGACGGTCGAGCGCCCGTCGCTGCGATTACCCTGCGTCACGGTGACCTGCAACCGGTAGGCGTGGCCCGTTTTCCACGGGTAGGCGATCGAGCACGAGGTGCCGGAGCCGCCGTCGGCGCCGCCGCGGCAATTCGCCGACAGCGGCGTCGTGCCGGTGCCGAACGCGCTGAAGATCACCACGTTGCTGTTTTGCGTGCGTGGCTGGATACCGGTGTAGATCGCGTGGCCGCCATGTTGCGACGACAACTGGTTGGCCCAGTAGTAGCTCGCGTTGACCTGGGTCGGCACGACCTCGGGCGTGATCTCCCACGTCATGCGATCGAAGCCGTCCCGGGGCGTCGAGGCCGCCGATGCGGTGATGTTGGGGTCGGCGTGCGCGGTGAGCGTGAACGATACGGCGAGCAACGCGCCGAATGCGGTGTTCAGTTTTTTCAATTTCCTGTTTCCTGTTGGTGGAAAAGAGACTGCGACGAGCAGGGTCGATTGAGCGCCGCTGCTCGCGTACCAATTTGCGGTCACTTTATTACCAATGAATAACCAGTCGTGTCGGCGCGCCCGCGCGAGCCGCGTTGGGTGATTCGCGGGCCGTGCGCGCCGGGCCCGTGTGGCGGGCGAGAGCACGGAGTCGCGCGCGCGGCGAGGCGCGCCTCGGGAGACTGAATCCTGCCGCACGGAACAATGCGGCGATACCTTCAGGCGGCGATTGTCGTTCAGCGCCGGCGTGCGTCGTTCAGCGCGCCGCCCATTCGACGGCCGCCTTCGCATGCAGCGCGGTCGTATCGAATACCGGCAGCGGCGAATCGTCCGCGCCGATCAGCAGCGTAATTTCCGTGCAGCCGAGGATCACGGCCTGCGCGCCGCGTTTTGCCAGTTCGTCGATGACCGACACGTACGTCACGCGCGATTCCGCCGAGATCACACCGTGGCACAGCTCGTCGTAGATGATCCGGTGCACGTCGTCGCGCCCGCGTTCGTCCGGCGTCAGCACGTCGAGCCCGAACTTCTCGCGCAACCGCTCCGCATAGAACGGCAGCTCCATCGTGTAGCGCGTGCCGAGCAGGGCGACGCGCTCGACGCCCGCGTCGCGCAGCGCGCTGCCGGTCGGGTCGGCGATGTGCAGGAACGGCAGCGTCACCGCGGCTTCGATCGCCTCGTGCACGCGATGCATCGTATTGGTCGTCAGGACGACGAGATCGGCGCCGGCCGCTTCGAGCTGCCGCGCGGCGTCGGCCATCCGTTCGCCGAGCGCCGCCCAGTCGTGCGTGCGCTGCAGCGCTTCGATCTCGGCGAAGTCGACCGTGACCAGCACGCTCTTCGCGTTGTGATGGCCGCCGTGCAATGCCTTCGAGTGCCGGTTGATCATCCGGTAGTACTCGGCCGACGATTCCCAGCTCATGCCGCCGATCAGTCCGATCGTCTTCATCTGACACCCCTGCGTTTCGTGTATCGCGGCAGACGAGTATAGGCGCCGCTGCGCGTGCCCGGCCGGTACGATCCGCGCAAACCGGGCCAGTACGGCGCAGCCGGGTGTGGGTGGCCGGCGGCGGGCGACCGACTCGGGTCATACGCGGCAGTTGAAACCGGCACTGTGTTTTTGTACAGTATCGGCACCGTGAGCCCGACCACCATCCCGCCTGCCGATCCGCCCGCGCCGCCGCCCGGCGACGCGCCACCGCGCATGCGCAAGATCATCCACTGCGATTGCGACTGCTTCTACGCGTCGGTCGAGATGCGCGACGACCCGTCGCTGCGCAACCGGCCGCTCGCGGTCGGCGGCCGGCCCGACCAGCGCGGCGTGATCGCGACCTGCAACTACGAGGCGCGGCGCTACGGCGTGCATTCGGCGATGTCGTCGGCGCTGGCGATGCGCAAGTGCCCGGACCTGCTGATCCTGCCGTCCGCGATGGACAAGTATCGCGCGGCGTCGCGGCAGATCATGGCGATCTATCGCGACTACACGCCGGACGTCGAGCCGCTGTCGCTCGACGAGGCGTACCTCGATGTCAGCGGGTCGGAGCGTTGCCAGGGCAGCGCGACGCTGATCGCGCGCGAGATCCGCGAGCGGGTGCGCGATACGGTCGGCGTGACCGTGTCGGCGGGCGTCGCACCGAACAAGTTCATCGCGAAGATCGCGTCCGACTGGAACAAGCCCGACGGGCTGTTCGTCGTGCGGCCGCACGAGATCGACGCGTTCGTCGCGGCGCTGCCGGTGCGCAAGCTGCACGGGGTCGGCAAGGTGACGGCCACGCGGCTCGACCGGCTCGGCATCCAGACCTGCGCGCAGCTGCGCGACTGGCCGCTGATCGACCTGCACCGCGAGTTCGGCGCGTTCGGGCGGCGGCTGTACGAACTGTCGCGCGGGATCGACGAGCGGCTCGTGCAGGCCGACCAGGAGCGCAAGTCGGTCAGCGTCGAGACGACCTACGTGACCGACCTGACGACGCTCGAGCAATGCGCGGACGAAATCCGACGCCTCGTCGTGCAACTCGACGCGCGGATCGAGCGCGCCGGCGCCGCGCGGTCGATCCGCAAGCTGTACGTGAAGATCCGCTTCGCCGATTTCCAGCGTACGACGGTCGAGTGCGTGGCCGACGCGACGAATGCCGAGACGGCCGTCACGCTGCTCGCGAAGGGGTTGTTGCGGCGCGCGCAGCCGGTGCGGCTGCTCGGCGTCGGCGTGCGTATCGACGAGGACACGGCCGAGCGCCACGGGCAATTCCTGCTGTTCGACGACGAAGCGGGCGACGACACGCCCGCGCCATGAAAAAAGGCACCGCCGAAGCGGTGCCTGTCGATGCAGCCGGAACAGCCGGAAGGGCCGGGCGGCGCTCAGTGCGCGGACGCGGCCATCCCGTTGTGGCGCAGCAGTGCGTCGATCTGCGGTTCGCGGCCGCGGAACGCCTTGAACGACTCCATCGCCGGACGGCTGCCGCCGACCTCGAGGATTTCGCGGCGATAGCGCGTGCCGGTTGCCGCGTCGAGCACGCTGCCGCTGGTGGCGGCCGCTTCCTCGAACGCCGCGTACGCGTCGGCCGACAGCACCTCGGCCCACTTGTAGCTGTAGTAGCCGGCCGCGTAGCCGCCCGCGAAGATATGGCTGAACGTGTTCGGCCAGCGCGAGAACGCCGCCTGCGGGATCACGTGATAGCGCTCGTTGATCTCGCGCGCGAACGCGGTCACGCCGGTGGCGCCGGCCGGGTCGAAATCGACGTGCAGCAGCATGTCGAACATCGAGAACACGATCTGGCGCAGCGTACCGAGCCCGCTCTGGAAGTTCTTCGCGGCGATCATCTTGTCGAACAGCGCGCGCGGCAGCGCGGCGCCCGTATCGACATGCGACGACATCGACGACAGCACGTCCCATTCCCAGCAGAAGTTCTCCATGAACTGCGACGGCAGTTCGACCGCATCCCATTCGACGCCGTTGATGCCCGACACGCCGAGCTCGTCGACGCGCGTGAGCATGTGGTGCAACCCGTGGCCGAATTCATGGAACAGCGTGATGACCTCGTCGTGCGTGAAGCACGCGGGCTTGCCGCCGACCGGCGCGGAGAAGTTGCAGGTCAGGTACGCGACGGGCGTCTGCACGTCGCTGCCGCGCTTCGCGCGCGAACGGGCGTCGTCCATCCACGCGCCGCCGCGCTTGCCTTCGCGCGCGTACAGGTCGAGATAGAACTGCGCGACGAGCGAGCCGTCGCGGTTCTCGACGCGGAAGAAGCGCACGTCCTTGTGCCATACCGGCGCGTCGTCCGGCTTGATCTTCACGCCGAACAGCGTTTCGGTGACGGTGAAGAGGCCCTTCAGCGCGGCCGGCTCCGGGAAGTACTGCTTGACCTCGTTTTCCGAGAACGCATAGCGCTGCTGGCGAAGCTTTTCGGCCGCGTACGCGACGTCCCACGGCGCGAGTTCGGTCAGGCCGAGCGCATTCGCGGCGAACGTGCGCAGTTCGTCCCAGTCCTTGTCCGCGTGCGGGCGGGCGCGCGTCGCGAGATCCTCGAGGAACGCGATCACCTGCTGCGGCGATTCGGCCATTTTCGGCGCGAGCGACACTTCGGCGAAGTTGCGGTAGCCGAGCATCTGCGCCTCTTCGCGGCGCAGCTTCAGCGCGTCGGCGACGATCGCCGTGTTGTCCCATTCGGCCTTGCCGTCGCCATACTGCGGCCCGAGCTCCGACGCGCGCGTCGCATACGCGCGGTAGAGCGTCTCGCGCAGCGCGCGGTTGTCCGCGTACTGCAGCACCGGGAAGTACGACGGGAAATGCAGCGTGAATTTCCAGCCTTCCTTGCCGTCCTTCTGCGCGGCTTCGCGGGCGGCCTCGATCGCGTCGCCGGGCAGGCCGGCCAGCTCGGCTTCGTCCTTCGCGAAGTACGCGTACGCATTGGTCGCGTCGAGCACGTGATCGGAGAACGCCTTCGACAGCGCGGCCTGCTGTTCCTGCAATTCCGCGAAGCGCGGCTTCTGGTCCTCGGGCAGCTCGGCGCCCGACAGGCGGAAGTCGCGCAGCGCATTGTCGAGGATCTTCTTGCGCTCGGCGGACAGCGTCGCGTATTCGGCGCTCGCGGCGATCGCCTTGTACTTTTCGTACAGCGCGAGATTCTGGCCGACGCTCGACCAGAACTCGGTCACGCGCGGCAGGTTTTCACCGTAGGCAGCCCGCAGTTCGGGCGTGTCGGCGACCGCATTCAGGTGGCCGACGATGCCCCATGCGCGGCCGAGCGGCTCCGTGGCTCGCTCGACCGTCTCGACGACGGCGGCCCAGGTCGACGGCGTGTCGCTCGCGCTCGCCGTTTCGACCGCGCGGCTGGCGGCATCGAGCAGCGTATCGAGCGCGGGCGTCACGTGTTCCGGGCGGATCTCGCCGAAACGGGGCAGGCCGGAGAAGTCGAGGAGCGGATTGGTGTTGGCGCTGGCGGACATTAAGACTCCCTGTCTGTTGCCGGATGAACCGGGGTGAAAAGGGTGAGGCGCGACGAAGCGGCGCCCGATACCGACATTATTGGGGCGCATCGTGCGCTTTCCAATCGTTAGTTTCTAATGACGCGATTGACGCAGGGTCGGATGCGGGCGGCCGGCGAGGTGCGGCCGGAGAGGTGCGGCCGGCGAGATGCGGCCGGCGAGGTGCAGCCGCGCGATGGCGGCTGGCGAGGCGCCGGCGCGCTGAACCGCGCGCCGGCCGGGCAAAGGCAGTGTCAGGCTGCGGAGGCCGCCGCGCGTTCGGCGGATTCGATCGTGTTGATCAGCAGCATCGTGATCGTCATCGGGCCGACGCCGCCCGGCACCGGCGTGATGTAGCCGGCGACTTCCTTCACGCCCGCGAAATCGACGTCGCCGCACAGCTTGCCCGCGTCGTCGCGGTTCATGCCGACGTCGATCACCGTCGCGCCCGGCTTCACCATGTCGGCGGTCAGGATGTTGCGCTTGCCGACCGCGGCGACCACGATGTCGGCCTGGCGCGTATGTGCGGCGAGGTCGCGCGTCTTGCTGTGGCAGATCGTCACGGTCGCGCCGGCGTCGAGCAGCATCATCGCCATCGGCTTGCCGACGATGTTCGAGCGGCCGATCACGACCGCGTTCGCGCCTTGCAGCGCGATGCCGTGCGCTTCGAACATCTTCATCACGCCGTACGGCGTGCACGGGCGGAACAGCGGCTTGCCGGTCATCAGCGCGCCCGCGTTCGCGACGTGAAAGCCGTCGACGTCCTTTTCCGGCGCGATCGCCTCGATCACCTTGTGGCTGTCGATATGCGCGGGCAGCGGCAGCTGGACGAGGATGCCGTGGATCTTCGGGTCGCGGTTCAGCGCGTCGATGCGCGCGAGCAGGTCGGCTTCCGACAGCGTGGCCGGGTACGCATCCTTCAGCGAGAAGAAACCGTTGTCCTCGCACGCCTTGATCTTGTTGCGCACGTAGACTTCGCTCGCCGGGTTCGCGCCGACGAGGATCACCGCGAGACCGGGCTGGTGGCCGCGCGCGGTCAGCGCGGCGGCGCGTTCGGCGGCCTGGGCGCGCAAGGTCTTCGAAAGGGCGTTGCCGTCGATGAGGAGGGCTGTCATGGTGGTGGGTCCTGCCGGGAAGTTGGAATGCGGGCGTACGGCGCCCGAAGCGCCGTAGCAAAGCACGTAATTATACCGTTCGCCTGCTGCCGTCCGACAGCGAATCAACGGGAAGCGTCATGGCCGCGGCGCGCGTGCGCCGGGAGGAACGGCCGCCGCCGCGCGAGTGGGCCGCATCGCGCGGGGCGGCAAACGCCGGTTGCGGGCCGGGCAGCCGGGGCGGGCCGTGCCGCCGCGGCCGGAGCACCCGCTCAGGCCTGTTTCTTCGACAGCGCGAGGCGCAGCAGGTCGGCCACCGTGTTGACGTTGAGCTTTTCCATGATGTTCGCGCGGTGCGCCTCGACCGTCTTGATGCTGATGCCGAGATCGTCGGCGATCTGCTTGTTCAGGCGGCCCGCGATGATCCGTTCGAGCACCTGCTGCTCGCGCGCGGTCAGCTTCGACAGGCGTTCGCTCGCGGCGCGCTGCTCCTGGACGCTCTTGCTTTCGCTTCGGGCCTTGTCGAGCATCCGCTCGACGAGCTTGCGCAGCTCGGCTTCGTCGAACGGTTTCTCGATAAAGTCCATCGCACCCTTTTTCATCGTCGACACGGCCATCGGCACGTCGCCGTGGCCGGTGACGAAGATGATCGGCAGCGCGGCATTGTCGGCGATCAGGCGTTCCTGCAATTCGAGGCCGCTCATGCCCGACATCCGCACGTCGAGGATCAGGCACGCGATCTGGCCGGCCTGCTGCGCCGGCTGGTACGCATCGAGGAACTGCTCGGCGCTCGAGAAGCATTGCACGCGATAGCCGTTCGCCTCCAGCAGCCAGCGCAGCGAGTCCCGTACGGCCTCGTCGTCGTCGACGACAAAGACGGTTTCCTGAGTGGTGGTGACAGGGCTATTCATAGTTCTCCCGTAACGGTATGTGATGCCGATGCCTCGCGCCCCCCTTGGCCGAGATCAGCGGGTTCCCCAATGGGCAGGCTGCAGTGGAACGTCGCGCCGGAAATGCGGCCGTCCGGCTCGACGTTGTTGACCACCCACAGACGCCCCCGATGCGATTCGATGATCGAACGGCAGATGTTCAGCCCCATGCCCATGCCATCGGACTTGGTGCTGTAAAACGGTTCGAACAGGCGCTCGGCGGTCGCTTCGTCGACGCCCGGGCCCTGGTCGATCACACGGATGTCGACGAAGCCCGCATCGATGTCGGCGACGACGCGGATCACGCCGTCCACCGACGCCGGTTTCACGTCGGCCATCGCCTCGGCTGCGTTCTTCATCAGGTTCACGAGCACCTGCTCGATCAACACGGGGTCGACATAAATAATAGGCATTCTTGCGAGGATTTCCGTGACGATCCGGATTCTGCGCTTCCTGGCCTCGATTTCGGCGAGCCCGACCGCGTCGGCGACGATGTCCGCGACCCGCGCCGGCTGGCGCTTCGGCTCGCTGCGCTTCACGAATTCGCGGATCCGCTTGACGATCATCCCCGCGCGCAGCGCCTGCTGCGCGGTCTTCTCCAGCGCCGGCTGCAGCGTCTCGGGCGTGCCGCGGCCGCTCTTGACGAGCGCGAGCGTGCCCGAACAGTAGTTGTTGATCGCGGCGAGCGGCTGATTCAATTCGTGAGCAATCGACGACGCCATTTCGCCCATCGTCATCAATCGGCTCGTGAACTGCAGCTTTTCTTCCTGCTGGTGCGCGAGTTCCTGCGCCTTCTTGCGGGTCGTGATGTCGGTCGCGATCTGCATCTGCGCGAGGTGGCCGTCCACCCACTGGATGTACTGGCGGCGCACCTCGAACCACTTCTGGATGCTCTCGACGTACACCTCCTGCGCGTCCGCCGTGCTGCTTGTCAGCGCGGCGGCCGGCAGGCCCGCGAACGCGTCGACCATGTCGATCGAGTCGGACGACGCCTGCGCGCGGTCGAAGCCGCCGCCCGACAGCTCCAGATGGCCGTCCGGACGGATGCCGAACAGGTGGCGGTAGTAGCGGTTCGCGAACAGCAGCTCGGCTTCGTCGGCGGCGAGCACCGACACCGCGGCGTCGAGGCTTTCGAGCACCGTCGTGAAGCGTTCGTGCGCGGCCGCGAGCTCTTCGCGCGCGCGCTTCGGCTCGGTGATGTCGGTCATCGACGACATCCAGCCGGTCTGGCGGCCCGAACTGTCGATCAGCGGCGACACGTACAGGCGCGCATGGAACAGCGTGCCGTTCTTGCGCCGCACGCGCAGCTCGAAGCCCGAACTCGGCGCCTTGCCGCGCAGCGTCATGTCGAGCTGGCGCTGCATTTCCGGGTACGCGTCGCGCGGCCAATACGGGAACGGCGCGACCTTGCCGACGAGATCGGTCTCGTCCCAGCCCGTCATCCGGCAGAACGCGGGGTTCACGTGCGTGATGCGGCCGTGCATGTCGAGCACGCGCATGCCGATCAGCACCGAGTTTTCCATCGCGCGGCGGAAGAACGCCTCAGCGTACAGCGCCTGCTGCGCCTCGAAGCGCTGGCGCGTGTGCTTCCACAGGCTCCAGAGGCTCCATAGCACGAAGCACGACAGCCCGGCGACGAGCCACACGAGCGTGTTGTTGGTCAGGTTCGTGAGCTGCGGGAACGCGTACACGCGCACCGTCAGCCCTTGGCCGGGCGGGTCGAGCGGGAGATCGTAGTGCGAGTCGCGCGGCAGTCGCGGGCGCGTCGACGTGGACGACAGCTCGCGGTTGTTCGAGTCGGTGATCGAGATCTTGTACTTCGACGACAGCTCCTGCGGAATGTCGTGCTTCAGGATCCCTTCGACCGAGAACACCGCGGCGAGCGAGCCGAGATATTCGCGGTCGCCGCGCATTACCGGCGTCTGCAACGTGATGAAGCCGTTGCCGAACTCGTCGTAGATCAGCGGCGAATACGCCTGGCGGCGCGTGCTGCGCGCCTCGTCGTACGCGCCGCGCACCGCGTCCTGCATCTGCGCGTCGCCGGGCTTCGCGAGCCGTTGGCCGAGCAGCGGTGGATGCACGGCCGGCCAGCGCTGCACGCCCGGCGCCGTGTACCAGTTCAGGTAGAGGATTTCCGGATGCGTCTGCATCACGTCCGCGACCGCCATCTGGAACGCGTTCTGATCGAGGCGGCCGGACGCGAGGTCGCGCGACAGCGCCTGCAGTTGTTCCTGCGCGCCCGTCATCGACAGGCGGATCTGCTGCTGGGCCCACGCGACGTTGCGAAACAGGGTGTCTTCCTGCTGCTGCTGTTCGCGCCGGTTGAGGCTCCACAGGATGAGGCTCATCACGACGAGGAACACCAGGATCGACAGCAGCGGCGTCAGCAAATAGGAATTGGACCACCACGGTCCGTGGTGCCAACGGGACGGCTGCGACTCCGCCGGCGGGCCCGGCGGTCGCGCCGAGCGTGCGAAAAGCCGATCGGTCAACATGGCAGGATTGTAGCGCAGCGCAATACATGGAAAACCGATACCGGATATGTTGAACGGAAACGGTTTTGTTCCGACGAGACGGGCCGCGGAGCCCCGAAATATGGGTGCAGCGCAGCAATATTTCGCATCATGAGAAAAGATCTCACGATTCGAAAATTTTGTTGCGCAGGCCCGTCCACGCTCATTACAATCCGTCGGAGCTTGCCCGCAGCCGGCCGCGCCGCGTCGTCTGCACGAGAGCGATCCTCACATTCCAGGACCCAGGAGACGAGAATGTCCGCTGTACCGAACGAAGTGATGAAGTATGTCGCCGCCGAACGTGACGACGACCCGCAAGAAACCGTCGAGTGGCTGGAGTCGCTCGATGGCGTGATCTCCTCCGTGGGCACTGGCCGCGCGCATTACCTGATCGAAAAGCAGATCGAATTCGCCCGCATGCACGGCGAACACCTGCCGTTCTCCGCCAATACCCCGTACATCAACACGATTCCGCTCGAAGCACAGGCGAAGATTCCGGGCGACCAGGACATCGAGCACCGCATCCGTTCGTACACGCGCTGGAACGCGCTGGCGATGGTGCTGCGCGCGGGCAAGGACACGAACGTCGGCGGCCACATCGCATCGTTCGCGTCGGCCGCGACGCTCTACGACGTCGGCTACAACCATTTCTGGCACGCGGCGTCCGACCAGCATGGCGGCGATCTCGTGTTCGTGCAGGGCCACTCGTCGCCGGGCGTGTACTCGCGCGCGTTCCTGCTCGGCCGCCTGAAGGAAGAGCAGCTCGACAATTTCCGTCAGGAAGTGGACGGCAAGGGCATTTCGTCGTACCCGCACCCGTGGCTGATGCCGGACTTCTGGCAGTTCCCGACCGTGTCGATGGGTCTCGGCCCGATCATGGCGATCTACCAGGCACGCTTCATGAAGTACCTGGAATCGCGCGGCATCGCGAAGACGGAAGGCCGCAAGGTGTGGGCGTTCCTCGGCGACGGCGAGACGGACGAGCCGGAATCGCTCGGCGCGATCGGCATGGCGAGCCGCGAGAAGCTCGACAACCTCGTGTTCGTGATCAACTGCAACCTGCAGCGTCTCGACGGCCCGGTGCGCGGCAACGGCAAGATCATCCAGGAACTCGAATCGGAATTCCGCGGCGCCGGCTGGAACGTGATCAAGGTCATCTGGGGCAGCCGCTGGGATGCGCTGTTCGCGCGCGACAAGTCGGGCGCGCTGATGCGCCGGATGATGGAATGCGTCGACGGCGAATACCAGACGTACAAGTCGGAGTCGGGCGCGTACGTCCGCGAGCACTTCTTCAACACGCCTGAACTGAAGGCGCTCGTCGCCGACTGGTCGGACGACGACATCTGGGCGCTGAACCGCGGCGGTCACGATCCGCACAAGATCTACGCGGCGTTCCACGAAGCGACCAACACGAAGGGCGCGCCGACCGTCATCCTCGCGAAGACCATCAAGGGCTACGGGATGGGCGAGTCGGGCCAGGCGATGAACATCACGCACCAGCAGAAGAAGCTGCCGGTCGAGCAACTGAAGAAGTTCCGTGACCAGTTCCGCCTGCCGATCACCGACGAGCAGATCGCCGACGTGCCGTATCTGAAGTTCGAGGAAGGCTCGAAGGAACTCGAATACATGCGCCAGAAGCGCATGGACCTCGGCGGCTACCTGCCGCACCGCCGCGAGAAGGCGACGTCGCTGCCGGTGCCGGCGCTCGACGCGTTCGAGCCGCTCCTGAAGGGCACGGGCGAAGGCCGCGAGATCTCGACGACGATGGCGTTCGTGCGGATCCTGAACATCCTGCTGAAGGACAAGGCGCTCGGCAAGCGCGTCGTGCCGATCGTCCCGGACGAATCGCGTACGTTCGGCATGGAAGGCCTGTTCCGCCAGATCGGCATCTGGAACCAGGAAGGCCAGAAGTACGTGCCGGAAGATTCCGACCAGCTGATGTTCTACAAGGAATCGCAGACCGGCCAGATCCTGCAGGAAGGCATCAACGAAGCGGGCGGCATGTGCGACTGGATCGCGGCGGCGACGTCGTATTCGACGCACGGCGAGATCATGGTGCCGTTCTACATCTTCTATTCGATGTTCGGCTTCCAGCGCATCGGCGACCTCGCGTGGGCCGCGGGCGACATGCGTTCGCGCGGCTTCCTGCTGGGCGGCACCGCGGGCCGTACGACGCTGAACGGCGAAGGCCTGCAGCACGAAGACGGCCACTCGCTGCTGTGGGCGGCATCGGTGCCGAACTGCGTGAGCTACGACCCGACGTTCGGTTATGAACTCGCGGTGATCGTCCAGGACGGCCTGCGCCGCATGGTGCAGGACCAGGAAGACGTGTACTACTACATCACGGTGATGAACGAGAACTACGAGCACCCGGCGATTCCGCAGGGCGAGCACGTGGCGGCCGACATCATCAAGGGCATGTACGCGTTCAGGAAGGCCGACGCCGACAAGAAGGCGCCGCGCGTCCAGCTGCTCGGCGCGGGCACGATCTTCAACGAAGTGATCGCCGCCGCCGACCTGCTGAAGAACGACTGGGGCGTCGCCGCCGACCTGTGGAGCGTGCCGAGCTTCACCGAACTCGCGCGCGAAGGCCATCAGGTCGAGCGCTGGAACCTGCTCCATCCGACCGAGGAGCGTCGCCTGTCGCACGTGCAGAAGTGCCTGAAGGACACGCAGGGCCCGGTCATCGCTTCGACCGACTACGTCCGTGCGCTGGTCGACCAGATCCGCGGCCAGATCGATCGCCGCTTCGTCGTGCTGGGCACCGACGGCTTCGGTCGTTCGGACACCCGCGAGAAGCTGCGTCACTTCTTCGAAGTCGACCGTCACTGGGTCACCGTCGCCGCGCTCAACGCGCTGGCCGACGAAGGCACGATCGAGCGCAAGGTGGTCGCGGACGCGATCGCCAAGTACAACCTCGATCCGTCCAAGCCCAACCCGATGACCGTTTAACGCACACGCCGTGTGATGCCGCGCGCCGCTCCCGCGAGGAGCGCGCGCGGCCATGGAGACAGAAACAGATGAGTCAAGCGATCGAAGTGAAGGTGCCGGATATCGGCGATTACAAGGACGTGCCGGTCATCGAGATCGGCGTGAAGGTCGGCGACACGGTCGAGCCCGAGCAGTCGCTCGTCACGCTCGAGTCCGACAAGGCGACGATGGATGTGCCGAGCCCGGTCGGCGGCGTCGTGAAGGAAATCAAGGTCAAGGTCGGCGATTCCGTGTCGGAAGGCTCGTTGATCATCCTGCTCGAAGGCGGCGCAGGCGCGCAGGCGAATGGCGCGGCCGCGCCGGCCGCGGCTCCCGCTCCCGCAGCAGCGCCGGCACCGGCCGCCGCCGCGCCCGCTGCCGCACCGGCCGCGTCCGGCGGCACGCTCGAAGTGAAGGTGCCCGACATCGGCGACTACAAGGATGTCCCGGTGATCGAGATCGGCGTGAAGGTCGGCGACACGGTCGAGAAGGAACAGTCGCTCGTCACGCTCGAGTCGGACAAGGCGACGATGGACGTGCCGAGCCCGGCCGCCGGCGTCGTGAAGGGCATCTTGGTCAAGGTGGGCGATTCGGTGTCGGAAGGCACGCTGATCGTGCTGCTCGAAGCCGCTGGCGCACCGGCTGCAGCCGCACCGCAGGCCAGCGCGCCGGCGCCGGCCGCGGCCGCCCCGGCGCCCGCCGCCGCACCGGCACCCGCGAAGGCTGCGCCGGCACCGGCCGCCGCCGCTCCGGCTCCGGCCGCCGCGCCGTCGGGCGAATATCGCGCGAGCCACGCATCGCCGTCGGTCCGCAAGTTCGCACGCGAACTCGGCGTCGAAGTCGCGCGCGTGCAGGGCTCGGGGCCGAAGGGCCGCATTACGAAGGAAGACGTGACGGGCTTCGTGAAGGGCGTGATGACGGGCCAGCGCGCGGCGCCGGCCGCGGCAGCCGCGCCGGCAGGCGGCGGCGAGCTGAACCTGCTGCCCTGGCCGAAGGTCGACTTCTCGAAGTTCGGCCCGTTCGAGGCGAAGCCGCTGTCGCGCATCAAGAAGATCTCGGGCGCGAACCTGCATCGCAACTGGGTGATGATCCCGCACGTCACGAACAACGACGAAGCGGACATCACCGAGCTCGAAGCGCTGCGCGTCCAGCTGAACAAGGAACACGAAAAGGCGGGCGTGAAGTTCACGATGCTCGCGTTCGTGATCAAGGCGGTCGTCGCCGCGCTGAAGAAATTCCCGACCTTCAACGCGAGCCTCGACGGCGACAACCTCGTGTTCAAGCAGTACTTCCACGTCGGTTTCGCGGCCGATACGCCGAACGGCCTCGTCGTGCCGGTGATCCGCGATGCGGACAAGAAGGGCCTCGTCGACATCGCGAAGGAAATGAGCGACCTGTCGAAGGCCGCGCGCGAAGGCAAGCTGAAGCCGGACCAGATGCAGGGCGGCTGCTTCTCGATCTCGTCGCTCGGCGGGATCGGCGGGACAAACTTCACGCCGATCATCAACGCGCCGGAAGTGGCGATCCTCGGGTTGTCGCGCGGGCAGATGAAGCCGGTGTGGGACGGCAAGCAGTTCGTGCCGCGGCTCATGCTGCCGTTGTCGCTGTCGTATGACCATCGTGTCATCGATGGCGCCGAAGCCGCGCGGTTCAATGCGTATCTCGGCGCGTTGCTCGGGGATTTCCGTCGCATCATTCTTTGATGAGATGAGGGGCTCGCGGGGGCGTGGTTTCGTGTCTGTTCTCCACGCTCTTGTCGTTAACCTGTTTTGCCAACGGTCTGCTAGCGTCGCCCCTGCGCGGGGCGGCGGTCACTTTTCTTTGTCTTCCAAAGAAAAGTGACCAAAAGAAAGGCGCGTCCTTGGGCGGACGGCAAAGGTGGTCCTGCCCAACGTCGCGTGCTCTTGTCAGGCCGCATGTCGTCAGGTTCCGTCTTTCCGCCGGTCCCTCCCTCTCTCTCTGCAGCTATTCAAGAAGGGGACAGTCATGAGTCTCATCGAAGTCAAGGTTCCGGATATCGGCGATTTCAGCGGCGTCGATGTCATCGAAGTCAACGTCAAACCCGGCGACGTGATCGAAAAAGAGCAAACGCTCATCACGCTCGAATCCGATAAAGCCTCCATGGAAGTGCCCAGCGACGTCGCCGGCACCGTCAAGGAAGTCAAGGTCAAAGCCGGCGAGAAAGTCTCGCAGGGCACCGTCATCGCCATCGTCGAAGCGTCGGCAGGCGCAGCCGCTCCCGCGAAAGCGCCCGAAGCGCCGAAGCCCGCAGCCGCCGCACCGGCTCCGGCCGCAGCCGCGCCGGCACCCGCGCCCGCGCCGCAAGCCGGCAGCTACAGCGGCGCCGCCGACATCGAGTGCGACATGCTCGTGCTCGGCGCCGGCCCCGGCGGCTACTCGGCCGCATTCCGCGCCGCCGACCTCGGCATGAAGACCGTACTCGTCGAACGCTATTCGACGCTCGGCGGCGTCTGCCTGAACGTCGGCTGCATCCCGTCGAAGGCGCTGCTGCATACGTCGCTCGTCGTCGAGGAAGCCGCGGCGCTCGCGTCGCACGGCATCACGTTCGGCAAGCCGCAAGTCGATCTCGACAAGCTGCGCGACTTCAAGGGCGGCGTCGTCAAGAAACTGACGACCGGCCTCGCCGGCATGGCGAAGGCGCGCAAGGTCGAAGTGGTCACCGGCGTCGGCGCGTTCGTCGATCCGTTCCACATGGAAGTGCAGGGCGAAAACGGCAAGAAGGTCGTCAAGTTCAAGCAGGCGATCATCGCCGCGGGCTCGCAGGCCGTGAAGCTGCCGTTCATGCCGGAAGACCCGCGCGTCGTCGATTCGACGGGCGCGCTCGAACTGCGCCAGCTGCCCAAGCGCATGCTCGTGATCGGCGGCGGCATCATCGGCCTCGAAATGGCGACGGTCTACTCGACGCTCGGCGCCGAGATCGACGTCGTCGAAATGATGGACGGCCTGATGATGGGCGCCGACCGCGATCTCGTGAAGGTCTGGGAAAAGTACAACGCGAAGCGCTTCGGCAACGTGATGCTGAAGACCAAGACGGTCGGCGCGGAAGCGAAGGAAGACGGCATCTACGTGAAGTTCGAGGGCGAAAAGGCGCCGGCGGAAGCGCAGCGCTACGACCTCGTGCTCGTCGCGGTGGGCCGCAGCCCGAACGGCAAGAAGATCGGTGCCGACAAGGCCGGCGTCGCGGTCACGGATCGCGGCTTCATCGACGTCGACAAGCAGATGCGCACGAACGTCCCGCACATCTTCGCGATCGGCGATATCGTCGGCCAGCCGATGCTCGCGCACAAGGCCGTGCATGAAGGCCACGTCGCCGCGGAAGCCGCGCACGGCGAAAAGGCGTACTTCGACGCACTGCAGATCCCGTCGGTGGCCTACACCGATCCGGAAGTGGCGTGGGCCGGCAAGACCGAGGACCAGTGCAAGGCCGAAGGCATCAAGTACGGCAAGGCCGTGTTCCCGTGGGCCGCTTCGGGCCGCGCAATCGCGAACGGTCGCGACGAAGGCTTCACGAAGCTGATCTTCGACGAGGAAACCCATCGCGTGATCGGCGGTGCGATCGTCGGCCTGAACGCGGGCGACCTGATCAGCGAAGTGTGCCTCGCGGTCGAGATGGGCGCGGACGCGGAAGACATCGGCAAGACGATCCACCCGCACCCGACGCTCGGCGAATCGGTCGGCATGGCCGCCGAGCTGTACGAAGGCGTCTGTACGGACCTGCCGCCGCAACGCAAGAAGTAACAGTAACGCGACCGGCATGGCCGGCCACGCGCCGGCCACGAAAACGCCGCCGCCCGGGCAACCGGACGGCGGCGTTTTGTTTTGCGTGGCGCGCGACAGGCTCGATGGTGGCGGGCAGTTGGCCGCCCGCCCGGCACATTCCGGCGCCAGAAACGAAAAAGCCGCGCTGGGCGCGGCTCTTTCAGGAGCAGGGGACGCTTACGCGGCCGGCTTGCTCGAACGACGTGCGGCAGCGGCGGTTGCAGCCTTCGTTGCGACGGCAGCAGCGGCGTTGAAGTTCGTTTCAGCGATTTCCACCGCTTGCTTCGTGGCCTTCTGAACCGTTTCGTACGTGGTGTTCGCAGCGTTCAGCGCCGACTTCAGTGCGGCGACAGCCGTTTCCGAACCGGCCGGGGCGTTCTTCGCGACGTTGTCGACGAGTGCCTGGACCTTCTTGTTCTGCTCGTCGAATTGCGCTTCGGCGACCTTCGCGAACTCGGCTTGCGTCGACGATGCGATTTCGTACAGGTGACGGCCGTACGACAGCACCTTTTCCGCGACCGGCTGCGACAGGCTCGCTTGCAGCGCGATCAGTTCCTGCGCGTCCTTCACCGACAGCAGACGCTGCGCGTTTTCCTGGCCTTCGGCCAGCGTCGACTTCACGACTTGCAGGTTGAGTTCGATCAGCTTTTCGACGCCTTCGAACGCCTTGGTCGTCAGACCGAACAGGCTTTCGAGGTTGGCTTTTTGGGCGGCGGCGATTTGCTCGGGGGTCAGCAAGGACATGTCAGGCTCCTGAAAAGCGATCGCGTCGATCGCAGGATAAAGGGCACTACGCTGGGGAACTTCGGCGCCGCGTGCTTTGTGCAACGCAGCAATGAGGCCTATTTTAGGGCAGAGAGCACGGATGTCAAGCACTTTTTGTGCGTTGCACAATCGCGACAAATTATCGATAAAACAACGAGTTATCGCACCCGTGCGGAATCGGTTTCATGCGTGTTCCCACATGGTGCGCACGGCGCCGGGGAAAACGCGCCGCACCATGATCACGCACCGGTAAACCTGACAGGCCCATGGAACGTTATCCTTCTGTTCCTGTCGAAAAACGCGCCGTTTCGACGCGCGTGCCGTGGCGACGTGCCGCCGTCACGGCCGAGACCGGCGCCCTGGGCACGCCGAGCATCGGATACGTACTTTCCCCGCTTTAAATTGCCGCCGAAGTGACGTTATCTCAATTAACCGCGTGGTAATCGGGAGACGGGCGCTGTCGGGCAGTGCGTCCCATCGATTTTTTCGATGGGAACGGAAGGGTCGATTGGCCGGAGGTTGGCCGACTCTTACATTCCGGTTTAAAGACGATCGGTAAGTGCCTAATATTGCTCTTTTTTTCAGCTTTAACTACACTTGCGGAAACCTCCCGCCCGCTTTGTCCAGACCCCAATGAAAGCCGAATCGTTTTCACCGCGCAGATTGTTGCAGAGCATGACGCTCGGCACCGCTGTGTCGGTCGCAGTCGCGTTGCTCGCGACCACCGCGTCCGTCACGCCTGCCGACGCCTTCGCCGCCACTGCGAAGACCCAAGCCGCCAAGAAAAAGGCCGTCGCTCCTGCTTCGTCAGCGAAGAAGAAGTCGGCCCGGGCGACCTCCGACAAATCCGCCAAGGTCGCCGACGCCGATGCGCCGCGCGCGAAAGCGTCGCGCAAGCGCGTGACGCTCGCGGCGAACAACCTGCATGGCGGCCATCGCGGCGCGGTGCGCAAGGTCGCGTTCCAGCCGCGCCGTCCGACGGTCGGCCAGGCGTTCGGCCTGCACGACACGCCCGACGCGCTCGCGCTGCGCTCGAGCGTCGCGTACGTCGTCGACCAGAATTCCGGCGAGCCGCTGTTCGACAAGAATTCGCACGCGGTCGTGCCGATCGCGTCGATCTCGAAGCTGATGACGGCCATGGTCGTGCTCGACTCGAAGTCGCCGATGACCGATCAGCTCGAAGTCACCGACGAAGACCGCGACTACGAGAAGGGCACGGGCTCGCGCTTGTCGGTCGGCTCGGTGCTGTCGCGCGAGGACATGCTGCACATCGCGCTGATGGCGTCGGAAAACCGCGCGGCCGCCGCGCTGTCGCGCTACTATCCGGGCGGTCGTCCGGCGTTCATCGCAGCGATGAACGCGAAGGCGAAGTCGCTCGGCATGACCGATACGCATTTCGAGAATTCGACCGGCCTGTCGAGCTCGAACGTGTCGAGCGCGCGCGATCTCGTGAAGATGGTCAATGCAGCGTACCAGTACCCGATGATCCGCCAGTTCTCGACTGATCGCACCTACGAGGTGTACACGGGCAAGCGCAACCTCGTCTACAACAGCACCAACGCGCTGATCCGCGGCAACGGCTCGTGGGACATCGGCCTGCAGAAGACGGGCTTCATCAACGAAGCGGGCGAATGCCTCGTGATGCAGGCCACGATTCACGGCCGGCCGATGGTCATGGTGCTGCTCGATTCGTTCGGCAAGTACTCGCGTTTCGCCGATGCCTCGCGCCTGCGCAACTGGCTCGATGCCGGCGGCGGCGAGCGCCTGACGGCGGCCAACACGCCGAGCGGCGGCACCTGATCGCGCGCGGCGGTTCGCCGCCGTACCGTACCGGTCGCCGCAACGCAAAAGCCCCGCAATCGCGGGGCTTTTTTTTGTCTGGCGAAACCGGCGCCGGCGCCGGAAGGAACCTGGCCGCCGGCGCGGCTTACGCCTGCCGCTGCAGCCCGTCCACGTCCTTCGCGGGCGCCGGCCGGTAGCCGAGCGATTCCGAGATGGTGAGCGCCGTCCGGCTCAACTGGCCGAGCCACGCGTCCTGCAGCCGGTCGGCCGGCGCCGACAGCGACAGGCCCGCGACGAGCTTGCCCGAATCGTCGTAGATGCCGGCCGCGATGCAGCGCACGCCGAGTTCGAGTTCTTCATTGTCGCGCGCGCACGATTGCTGGCGGACGATCGTCAGCTCGCGCTCGAGCTTCGCGATATCGGTGATGCTGTTCTGCGTATGGCCGGACAGCCCCGTGCGCGTCGCATACGCACGCACGCGCGACGTTTCGTCGGCCGCGAGGAACAGCTTGCCGACCGACGTGAGGTGCAGCGGCGCGCGACCGCCGATCGCGCGGACGACCTGCATTCCCGAGCGCTCCGAATACGCGCGCTCGATATAGACGATCTCGTCGCCCTGGCGCACCGACAGGTTCACGGTCTGCCCGGTGAGGCGGTGCAGCTCGCGCATCGGCATCAGCGCCGCGTCGCGCACCGACAGGCGCGCCTTCACGAGATTGCCGAGCTCGAGCAACCGCATGCCGAGGCGGTAGGTGCCGGGATCGGAGCGGTCGACGAGGCGGCAGGTCACCATGTCGTTGAGGATGCGGTGCGCGGTCGACGGGTGCAACTCCGTGCGCTGCGCAAGTTCCTTCAGGCTGACGGGGTCGCTGTGCGCGGCGAGCGCGTCCAGCAACCGCATCATGCGTTCGATCACCTGGATCGACGTTTTTGAATCCGGGGTGGGTTGGCTCATGTCGGGGGAGGAATCGGTTGACGCGTCAAGCGGTGTTGGATCGATTGTATCTCGTATCGTGAAAAAAGCGAACGCCGTTCGAGGAAGTCCTCGTTTCGCGCACCGCGGGCTTGCGCGCGGACCGGCGTTGGTCTTGCCGGACAAACGTCGGATAATGAGAGCCGTTTTCTCGAAGGAGCACGTATGCGAGTCGGTTTGTTCGTCACCTGCCTGGTCGACCTGATGCGCCCCGAAATCGGTTTTTCGGCGCTCAAGCTGATTCGCGACGCCGGCTACGAGGTGATCGTGCCGCCCACGCAGACCTGCTGCGGCCAGCCCGCCTACAACTCGGGCGACCGCGCGCTCGCACGCGACCTCGCGGAAAAGACGCTGCGCGAGTTCGAGTCATTCGATTACGTCGTCGCGCCGTCCGGTTCGTGTGGCGGGATGATCCGCGCGCACTACGGCGACCTGTTCCGCGACGATCCCGAGCTGATGGGGCGCTACACGCGGTTCCAGCAGAAAGTTTACGAACTCACCGATTTCCTCGCGAACGTCGCGAAGGTGTCGCTCGCGCCGGGAGAATTCGCCGGGCCGGTCACCTATCACGATTCGTGCTCGGGCCTGCGCGAGCTCGGCGTGAAGGCGCAGCCGCGCGCGCTGCTCGCGCAGCGCGGCGTGGCCGTCACCGAGATGAAGGACTGCGAGCACTGTTGCGGCTTCGGCGGCACCTTCTCGGTCAAGTACGGCGACATCTCGGCGGCCATCGCGGACGAAAAATGCGCGAACGTGCGCGCGTCGGGCGCGGGCACTGTGGTGCTCGGCGATCTCGGCTGCATGCTGAACATCGAAGGGCGGTTGCGCCGCACCGGCGACCGCGACACGCGCGTGCTGCACGTCGCGCAAGTGCTGGCGGGCGACGTCTGACGCCCGGTTCCGCTCACTTTTCCCCCGATACCGCGATGCAAGTCCAATCGATGCATTTCAAGGCGCGCGCCGGCCAGAAGCTGGCCGACCAGCGCCTGCAGCAGAACCTGAAGAAGCTGTCGACGAAGTTCGTGTCCGCGCGCGCCGACGCGATGACCCTGATCGACTTTCCGGCCACGCGCGCCGCGCTGAAGGCGCGCCGCAACCGCGCGCTCGAGAATCTCGACGTGTGGCTCGAGGCGTTCGAGCGCGAGGCGACGCGGCGCGGCACGACGGTGCTCTTCGCCGAAACGACTGCGGACGCCGCGCGGCTCGTGGCCGACATCGCGCGCCGGCACGACGTGAAGAAGGTCATCAAGACCAAGTCGATGGTGTCCGAGGAAATGCGCCTGAACGCGGTGCTCGCCGAGATGGGCGTGCAGTCGATCGAGACCGATCTCGGCGAATACATCCTGCAGATCAACGACAACGAGCCGCCGAGCCACATCATTGCGCCCGTCGTGCACAAGGACAAGGACGAGATCGCCGACCTGTTCGCGCGCACGCATGGGCGCGAGCGGCTCACCGAGATCCCGGACATGACGCGCGAGGCGCGCGAGGTGCTGCGCCCGCATTTCATGTCGGCCGACATGGGCGTGACGGGCGGCAACTTCGTGATCGCGGAAACGGGTTCGGTCGCGATCGTGACGAACGAAGGGAACGAGGGCATGTGCACGGTGATGCCGCGCGTGCATGTCGCGGTGACGGGCATCGAGAAGGTGTTGCCGACCCTCGAGGATCTCGCGACCGCGATGCGGCTGCTGCCGCGTTCCGCGACCGGGCAGAAGACGTCGAACTATTTCTCGCTGCTGACCGGGCCGCGCGGGCCCGGCGACGAGGACGGCCCCGAGCACAACTACGTGGTGCTCGTGGACGGCGGCCGCACGGGCCTGATCGGCGGCGAATTCCAGGAGATGCTGCGCTGCATCCGCTGCGGCGCGTGCATGAACCATTGCCCGGTGTACCAGAAGGTCGGCGGTCATGCGTACGGCTGGGTCTATCCGGGGCCGATGGGATCGGTGCTGACGCCGAGCTACGTCGGGCTCGACCGCACGCTCGACCTGCCGCAGGCGGCGACGCTGTGCGGCGAATGCGACAGCGTGTGCCCGGCCGGGATTCCGTTGTCGCACCTGTTGCGCACGTTGCGCGAGAAGCAGGTCGAGCGCCACCTGCGACCGTGGCGCGAACGCGCGGCGCTCGCCGCGTGGGGGTTCTTCGCCCGACGCCCGATGCTGTATGCGCTGACGACCAAGCTCGCGGTGCGCGTCCTCGAACGGCTGGGCGGCGACGGCGGCATGCTGCGGCGCCTGCCGATGATGGGCGGCTGGATGGATACGCGCGACCTTCCGACGCCGACCGGGCGCACGTTCCGCGAGCTGTACGCGGCGTCGCAAAGTCACCTCGGCTGACACTGTTCAGCGAGCGGCAACAGTGCGTTCGCTATTTGCATATTTATCTTGATAGATGCGGTCTATAGAATCTCGTCTGTAGTCCCCGGAATCGGGTTTCGGGGTACGAGGTCAACGAGGTCCGCATCATGAAAAAGACAATATCGATGTACTGGCCGCTGGCAATCGTGGTTCCGCTGGCAGCGGTTGCCTATCTGCATGCGATGGCCGATGCGCCGTCGCGCGGCCCGCTCGCGGTTCACCAGGCGTCCGCCGAACTGGCGCGCGCGGTGTCGTTCGGGCTGGTCGGCGACGCGGCGCAGCCGCTGCCCGCGGCATCCGGCGACATGGCGCTCGCTGCGCCGAAGGCGCTGTAACGCATGACGCCGTCGCTTCGCGCGGCGGCGTGATGTCGGCCGCCTTTGTATAATGGCGTGTTCTTCTCCCACGCGGTGCGCCGCGGCTTTTCGATAGTGCGATGACCCGCGTTGCGATCTGTTTCGTCTGTCTCGGCAACATCTGCCGTTCGCCCACCGCGGAGGGCGTGATGCGCCACCAGGTCGATGCGGCCGCGCTGGCCGACCGGATCGCGATCGATTCGGCCGGCACTGGCGACTGGCACGTCGGCGAGCCGCCCGATACGCGTGCGCAGGCGGCAGCCCGCAGCCGCGGCTACGATCTGTCGGCGCTGCGCGCGCGGCAGGTGAGCGCGGCGGATTTCGAGCGGTTCGATCTGCTGCTCGCGATGGACGAAGCGAATCTCGCCGAGCTGCGCCGTCGCTGTCCGCCGCAGCATCGCGACAAGGTGCGCCTGCTGATGGAATTCGCGCCGGGCGCGACCGAAACCGAAGTGGCCGATCCGTATTTCGGCGGCGCGCAGGGCTTCGAGCAGGTGCTCGACCAGGTCGAGCGCGCGTGCGCGGGCCTGCTGGAGACGCTCCGCGCACGCACGGCGCACTGACCGCGCAATATTCAGCGGTCTGCGAATACCCTTTCACAGACATGGATACTTGACTAAAAACGTCAAATATTTATACTTGACCAAAATCGTCAAGATTGCAGTCCCCTAGACACCATGAGACTCACCACCAAAGGCCGTTTCGCCGTCACGGCGATGATTGACTTGGCACTGCGCCAGGAGCAGGGCCCGGTGACGCTTGCAGGCATCAGCCAGCGCCAGCGGATTTCGCTCTCGTATCTCGAACAGCTGTTCGGCAAGCTGCGCAGGCATGAAATCGTCGAATCCGTGCGCGGCCCGGGCGGCGGCTACAACCTCGCGCGTCGCGCGCAGGACGTCACCGTCGCCGACATCATCATCGCGGTCGATGAACCGCTCGACGCCACGCAGTGCGGCGGCAAAGGCACGTGCGACGGCTCGAAGCAGCCCGACGGCCATTGCATGACGCACGAGCTGTGGTCGACGCTGAACCAGAAGATGGTCGAATACCTCGATTCGGTGTCGCTGCAGGATCTCGTCGATCAGCAGCGCGCACGCGAGGGCGCCCCTGCGGTGCTGCGCGACCGTCGCGCGCCGGAGCCCGTCGCCGCACCGGCCGAGCCCGTGCGCACGATGCCGCTCGGCCCCAATTCGGTGTTCAACATCGCGAGTTCGTGAGCGCGAAGGCGCCCGCCAACCCCCATAACGCACATAGTCCCTGCACAGAATACCCGGAGCGACAGATGACCCAAGAGACTCTCCACCTGCCCATCTATATGGATTACAGCGCGACGACGCCCGTCGATCCGCGCGTGGTCGACAAGATGGTGCCGTACCTGCGCGAGCAGTTCGGCAACCCGGCGTCGCGCAGCCACGCTTACGGCTGGGACGCGGAGCGTGCGGTCGAGGAAGCGCGCGAACAGGTGGCCGCACTCGTGAACGCCGATCCGCGCGAGATCATCTGGACGTCGGGCGCCACCGAGTCGGACAACCTCGCGATCAAGGGCGCCGCGAACTTCTACAAGGGCAAGGGCAAGCACATCATCACGGTGAAGACCGAGCACAAGGCCGTGCTCGACACGTGCCGCGAGCTCGAGCGCGACGGTTTCGAAGTCACCTACCTCGACGTGAAGGACGACGGCCTGATCGACCTCGACGTGTTCAAGGCCGCACTGCGCGCGGACACGATCCTCGTGTCGGTGATGCACGTGAACAACGAGATCGGCGTGATCCAGGACATCGAGACGATCGGTGAAATCTGCCGCGAGAAGGGCATCGTGTTCCACGTCGATGCCGCGCAGTCGACCGGCAAGGTCGCGATCGACCTCGCGAAGCTGAAGGTCGACCTGATGTCGTTCTCGGCGCACAAGACCTACGGCCCGAAGGGCATCGGCGCGCTGTACGTGCGCCGCAAGCCGCGCGTGCGCATCGAAGCGCAGATGCACGGCGGCGGTCACGAGCGCGGGATGCGGTCGGGCACGCTGGCGACGCACCAGATCGTCGGCATGGGCGAGGCGTTCCGCATCGCGCGCGAGGAAATGGCGACCGAGAACGAGCGCATCCGCATGCTGCGGGACAAGCTGCTGCGCGGCCTGTCGCAGATCGAGGAAACCTACGTGAACGGCGACATGGATCGCCGTGTCCCGCACAACCTGAACATCAGCTTCAACTTCGTCGAAGGCGAGTCGCTGATCATGGCGATCAAGGACGTTGCGGTGTCGTCGGGCTCCGCATGCACGTCCGCGTCGCTGGAGCCGTCGTACGTGCTGCGTGCGCTCGGCCGCAACGACGAACTCGCGCACAGCTCGATCCGCTTCACGGTCGGCCGCTTCACGACGGAGCAGGAAGTCGACTTCGTGGTCGATCTGCTGAACAGCAAGATCGCGAAGCTGCGCGAACTGTCGCCGCTCTGGGAAATGCACCAGGAAGGCATCGATCTGTCGACGATCGAATGGGCCGCGCACTGATACCGCATTGAATGCAACCGCGGGCGGATTGACGCACGCAGACGTAACGAGTCAAGGAGTCTGAGTCATGTCTTACAGCAACAAGGTTCTGGATCACTACGAAAACCCGCGCAACGTCGGTTCGTTCGCGAAGGACGACGACACGGTCGGCACGGGCATGGTCGGCGCGCCGGCATGCGGCGACGTGATGAAGCTGCAGATCCGCGTCGGCGCGGACGGCGTGATCGAAGACGCGAAGTTCAAGACCTACGGTTGCGGTTCTGCGATCGCATCGAGCTCGCTCGTCACCGAATGGGTGAAGGGCAAGACGCTCGACGAGGCACTGTCGATCAAGAACACGCAGATCGCCGAGGAACTCGCGCTGCCGCCGGTGAAGATTCACTGCTCGATCCTCGCGGAAGACGCGATCAAGGCAGCCGTGGCCGACTACAAGAAGCGCCACGACACCAAGGAAAGCGATCAGGCAGCAGCCTGAACGGCATCGAGCGGCTAGGGAAGGGAACGCGGCGGGCCCCGGCGGCGCGCCGCGGCAAGGACATCATGGCAATTACACTGACCGAAAAAGCAGCACAGCACGTGCAGAAATACCTCGTCCGTCGCGGCAAGGGTGTGGGCCTGCGGCTTGGCGTTCGCACGACCGGGTGCTCGGGGCTCGCGTACAAGCTCGAGTATGTCGACGAGCTGGCTCCCGAGGATCAGGTGTTCGAGAGCCATGGCGTGAAGGTCGTCGTC
Source organism: Burkholderia sola (assembly GCF_905400185.1). Classification (NCBI taxonomy): domain Bacteria; kingdom Pseudomonadati; phylum Pseudomonadota; class Betaproteobacteria; order Burkholderiales; family Burkholderiaceae; genus Burkholderia; species Burkholderia sola. The sequence goes on along the minus strand of NZ_FR989675.1, from coordinate 2,386,360 downwards.
GATCCGAAGAGCCTCGCCTATATCGACGGCACCGAGCTCGACTTCGCCCGTGAAGGCCTGAACGAAGGGTTCAAGTTCAACAACCCGAACGTGAAGGACGAGTGCGGGTGCGGGGAATCGTTCCGCGTGTGACGCGGCTCCCTCCGCGCGACGCGGGCAACAGGCGGCACGGGCCGCCTTTTTAATGTGCGGCGTTTGCCGCGCGACGAACCGGAATTGAACGCGACGATGGTTTCGCTCAAAGACAGCCATTTCGACCTGTTTCACCTGCCGGCGCAATTCGCGCTCGATGAGACGGCGCTCGACACCGCCTATCGGACGGTGCAGACGCAAGTGCATCCGGACCGCTTCGCAGCGGCCGGCGATGCGCAAAAGCGCATCGCGATGCAATGGGCCACGCGCGCGAACGAGGCGTACCGCACGCTGCGCGATCCGCTGAAGCGCGCGTCCTATCTGCTGTCGCTGCGCGGCGTCGACATCGGCGCGGAAAACAACACGGCGATGGAGCCCGCCTTCCTGATGCAGCAGATGGAATGGCGCGAGGGCATCGAGGACGCCGCGGCCGCCCGCAACGTCGACGCGCTCGATGCATTGCTCGCCGAGTTGCGCGACGAGAAGCGCGTGCGCGTCGAGCGCCTCGGCACGCTGCTCGACAGCGGCGCCGACCAGGCAGCCGCGGAAGCCGTGCGTCAGCTGATGTTCATCGAACGGGTCGCGTCGGAAGTGGGCGCGCAGATCGAGCGCCTCGAAACTTAACCGCGTGCCTGGCGGCACGCGCAGCAAACGGGCCGAGCGCCCGAACGAACCAAGATGGCTTTACTGCAAATTTCCGAACCGGGCATGGCGCCGGCACCGCACCAGCGGCGACTCGCCGTCGGGATCGATCTCGGCACGACGAACTCGCTCGTCGCCGCCGTGCGCAACAGCGTGCCCGAAGTCCTGCCGGACGAAGCGGGCCGCGTGCTGCTGCCGTCGGTGGTCCGTTACCTCGAGAAGGGCGGCCGCCACATCGGCCACGAAGCGAAGGCGCAGGCCGCGACCGATCCGCGCAACACGATCGTGTCGGTCAAGCGCTTCATGGGCCGCGGCAAGGCCGAGGTCGAAGGCGCGGCGAACGCGCCGTACGAATTCGTCGACGCGCCGGGCATGGTGCAGATCCGCACGATCGACGGCGTGAAGAGCCCGGTCGAAGTGTCGGCCGAGATTCTCGCGACACTGCGTTATCGCGCCGAGGATTCGCTCGGCGACGATCTGGTCGGCGCGGTGATCACTGTGCCCGCGTACTTCGACGACGCACAGCGCCAGGCGACCAAGGATGCCGCGCGCCTCGCGGGCCTCAACGTGCTGCGCCTGCTGAACGAACCGACCGCCGCGGCGATCGCCTATGGTCTCGACAACGCGGCCGAAGGCCTTTATGCGGTGTACGACCTCGGCGGCGGCACGTTCGACCTGTCGATCCTGAAGCTGACGAAGGGCGTGTTCGAGGTGCTGGCCGCGGGCGGCGATTCCGCGCTCGGCGGCGACGATTTCGACCACGCGCTGTTCGGTCACGTGCTCGCGCAGGCCGGTATCGACGCGAAGACGCTCGCGCCCGAGGACGTGCGCCTGCTGCTCGATCGCGTGCGCGTGCTGAAGGAAGCGCTGTCGTCGGCGCCTGAAGCGGCGCTCGACGTGACGCTGTCGAGCGGCGCGCACCTCGTGCAGACGATTTCGCACGACACGTTCGCGTCGCTCGTCGAGCCGCTCGTGCAGCGCACGCTCACGCCGACCCGCAAGGCGCTGCGCGATGCGCAGGTCACGCCGGCCGACATCAAGGGCGTCGTGCTCGTCGGCGGCGCGACGCGCATGCCGGTGATCCGCGACGCGGTCGCGAAGTATTTCGGCCAGCCGCCGCTCGTGAACCTCGATCCGGACCAGGTCGTCGCGCTCGGCGCGGCGATCCAGGCCGATCTGCTCGCGGGCAACCGCGGCACCGGCGACGACTGGCTGCTGCTCGACGTGATTCCGCTGTCGCTCGGTGTCGAGACGATGGGCGGTCTCGTCGAGAAGATCATTCCGCGCAACTCGACGATTCCGATCGCGCGTGCGCAGGAATTCACGACCTTCAAGGACGGCCAGACTGCGATGGCGATCCACGTCGTGCAGGGCGAGCGCGAGCTCGTCGCCGACTGCCGGTCGCTCGCGCGCTTCGAGCTGCGCGGCATTCCGCCGATGACGGCGGGCGCGGCCCGCATTCGCGTGACCTATCAGGTCGACGCGGACGGCCTCCTGTCGGTGTTCGCCCGCGAGCAGTTGTCGGGCGTCGAGGCGTCGGTCGTCGTGAAGCCGTCGTACGGCCTCGCCGACGACGACATCGCGAAGATGCTGGAAGACAGCTTCAAGACCGCCGAAATCGACATGCGCGCCCGTGCGCTGCGCGAAGCGCAGGTCGAGGCCGAGCGGATGCTCGAGGCGACGCAGGCCGCGCTGGCGGCCGACGGCGAATTGCTCGAGGCCGACGAGCGCGCGCAGGTCGACGCGCTGACCGCGGCGTTGCGCGCGGTCGCGCAGGGCGACGATACGAACGCGATCGAAGCGGCGACCAAGGCGCTGGCCGACGGTACCGACGAATTCGCGGCGCGCCGGATGGACAAGAGCATCAAGCGCGCGCTGTCGGGCCGCCGGCTCGACGAGATCTGAACCCACGAACCGCGCATCGGCCGGCAACGGCCCGCGCGACGATGAACGTGCGGCGCGCGGCGCCGCACCCTGACTGACGGAACGAACATGCCTCAACTGGTGGTGCTGCCTCACGTCGAACTGTGCCCGGACGGTGCGGTGATCGACGCGACGCCCGGCAAGAGTATCTGCGACAACCTGCTCGATCACGGGATCGAGATCGAGCATGCATGCGAGAAGTCGTGCGCATGCACGACGTGCCACGTGGTGATCCGCGAAGGCTTCAACGATCTGACGCCGTCCGAGGAGGACGAGGATGATCTGCTGGACAAGGCGTGGGGCCTCGAGCCGACGTCGCGCCTGTCGTGCCAGGCTATCGTGAAGGAAGATTCGGACCTGGTGGTCGAGATCCCGAAGTACTCGATCAACCACGCGAAGGAAAATCACTGACAGGAACCGGAGGCAGGCGATGAAATGGACCGATTCGCGTGAAATAGCCATTGCGCTGGCGGACAAGCACCCGGACATCGACCCGCAGCGGATCAACTTCGTCGACCTGCGCCAGTGGGTGCTCGAGCTCGACGGCTTCGACGACGATCCGACGCACTCGGGCGAGAAGATCCTCGAGGCGATCCAGGCACACTGGATCGACGAATCGGATTTCGACGACGAGGACTGACGGACCCGACCGGTCACGGCGTGCGCTGCAACGGTGCACGCCGCGCCAATGAAAAACGGCTCGTGAGCATTTGCTCGCGAGCCGTTTTCGTTTTGGGCGCGCTGCCCGCGCACGTTGCGCGGGCAGGGGACGCCTGCGATTACGCGATCAGCTTCAAGCGCCGACCAGCGTGCCGTTCTCGATCCGCACGCGCTGGCCCTGGCCGAACGGCGGCGGGTTGTGGTACGTGAACGTGCGCGTCGCGCCGCTTTCCATCTGCACTTGCACCTGATAGTCGGTTTCCGCGCGAACCTGCTTCTCGACCTGGTTGCCGGCGAGCCCGCCGCCCAGCGCGCCGATGATCGTCATTGCGGTGCGGCCGTTGCCGTGGCCGAACTGGTTGCCGAGCAGGCCGCCGGCCGCCGCGCCGCCCACGGCGCCGATCCCCGAGCTCTGGCCCGGTGTGCGCGTCTGCGTGATCGCGACGACCGTACCGCAACTCTGGCAGTAGGCTTGCGCGGGCGCCGACGGCTGCTGCGCGTATTGCGGCGGCTGCGGTGCGGTCGTGTGACGGCGGTGCGGCGCGGCCGGGCGCGGCGCGGGCTTCGGCTCGGCCTGCGCGACGGCGGCCTTCTGCTGCGCGGCGGCCTGTTCCGCGGCCTGCCGCTGCGCTTGCGCGGCCAGCGCGGCGCTGGCGGCCGCGGCCGTATCGACGGCCGGTTGCGACGCGATCAGCGCGGCCTGGGTCTGGCCGTTCTGTTCGTTGCTGCTGGTGGCTTTCGGGAAGACGCCCGTGATTGCTGCCGTCGCCGCGAGGCTGGCGACGATGACGGCGCCCGCTGCAGTGGCGATCAGCGGGTGAAGGCGTTGCTTTTGCGGCGTGGTCTGATTCTGGTTGTCCATTTTGTTCTCCAAGGTCGATCCGGATCGGCGCGCTGCGCCGGAGCAGGATCCCACGCTCGGGAGCGAGCAGACTCGGCGTTCCGGCGCCTCGTTCTGGTCCCGTGGTCATGCGTGGTGACGCAACAGGAGTGTCGTCCACGGCCCAGCGGCGCGCCGTATCAAGGTGTAACGAATTGCAGCGGGGCATTCACGGCCGTTTCCGGGAAAACCCGGAGAAGCGCGTCGCGACGAGGGAATAAAACGGGGGAGGATCGAAGGCCGGCGGACGCCGGCTGGCGGGATTTACGCGTCGTTACAAAGCCGACGCGTGCGCGCCACGGGACGCGGCGCACACGCGGTGGCGGGCGTCAGTCTTCGCGGCGCAGGTGCGGGAACAGCAGCACGTCGCGGATCGTCGGGCTGTCGGTCAGCAGCATCACCAGACGGTCGATACCGATCCCGCAACCGCCGGTCGGCGGCATCCCGTATTCGAGCGCGCGGATGTAGTCGGCGTCGAAGAACATCGCTTCCTCGTCGCCCGCATCCTTCTGCTCGACCTGCTTCTTGAAGCGCGCGGCCTGGTCTTCCGGGTCGTTCAGCTCCGAGAAGCCGTTCGCGATTTCGCGGCCGGTCATGAACAGCTCGAAACGCTCGGTGATGCCCGGCACCGTATCCGATGCGCGTGCGAGCGGCGACACCTCGACCGGGTAGTCGATGATGTAGGTCGGCTCCCACAGCTGCGATTCCGCGGTTTCCTCGAACAGCGCGAGCTGCAGCGCGCCGATGCCTGCGTTCAGGAACGCCGGCTGCGACACGTCGACGCCGAGGCGCTTCAGTTCGGTGCGCAGGAACGCGTCGTCCGACAGCTGGCCGTCGGTGTAGTCCGGTGCGTACTTCTGGATCGCCTGCGTGATCGTCAGGCGATGGAACGGCTTCGCGAGGTCGAGCTCGCGGCCCTGGTACTGGATCGTCGCGGTGCCGAGCGCATCGATCGCCGCCTGGCGGATCAACTGCTCGGTGAAGTCCATCAGCCAGCGGTAGTCGGTGTACGCGGCGTAGAACTCCATCATCGTGAATTCCGGGTTGTGACGCGGCGACACGCCTTCGTTCCGGAAGTTACGGTTGATCTCGAACACGCGCTCGAAGCCGCCGACGATCAGGCGCTTCAGGTACAGCTCCGGCGCGATGCGCAGGAACATCTGCATGTCGAGCGCATTGTGATGCGTGACGAACGGCTTCGCGGCCGCGCCGCCCGGGATCGGGTGCAGCATCGGCGTCTCGACTTCCATGAACTCGGCGTTGTCCATGAACTTGCGGATCGACGCGATCGTCTTCGTGCGGGCGCGGAACGTGTCGCGCGTTTCCGGCGTGACGATCAGGTCGACGTAGCGCTGGCGGTAGCGCATTTCCTGGTCGGACAGGCCGTGGAACTTGTCCGGCAGCGGACGCAGCGCCTTCGACAGCAGGCGCAGCTCCTTGCACTGGACCGACAGCTCGCCCTTGTTGGTGCGGAACAGCACGCCGCGCGCGGCGACGATGTCGCCGAGGTCCCACTTCTTGAACGCGTCGTAGGTGTCGGCGCCGACGTCGTTCGGCGTCACGAAGAACTGGATCTGGCCCGATCCGTCCTGCACCGTCGCGAAGCTCGCCTTGCCCATCACGCGCTTGAGCATCATGCGGCCGGCCACCGACACCTCGACCGGGTTCGCTTCGAGCGCGGCCTTGTCCGAATCGGCGAATTTGGCCTGCAGGTCGGCTGCGTGGTGCTCGGGCCGGAAATCGTTCGGATAGGCGACGCCTTGCTCGCGCAACGCGCGCAGCTTCTCGCGGCGCTCGGCGATGATCTGGTTGTCGTCCGCCGTGACGGCGGGCTGCGTTTGGGTCGGTTCGGTCATGATGGTCGGAATTCGGAGTGGGGTGCGGCAACGCAAACGGGAAGGGCGGCGCGGGCCGGCCGCGCCGCGGCGCTTACACGCCCTGTTTGAGGCTCGCGCTGATGAAGTCGTCGAGGTCGCCGTCGAGCACCGCCCGCGTGTTGCTCATTTCGACGTTCGTGCGCAGGTCCTTCACGCGGCTCTGGTCGAGCACGTACGAGCGGATCTGGTGGCCCCAGCCCACATCGGTCTTGCTCGATTCGAGCTTGTCCTGCTCGGCCTGGCGCTTGCGCATTTCGACTTCGTACAGGCGCGACTTCAGCATCGCCATTGCTTCGGCGCGGTTGCGGTGCTGCGAGCGGTCGTTCTGGCACTGCACGACGATGCCGGTCGGCATGTGCGTGATCCGTACCGCGGAGTCGGTCTTGTTGATGTGCTGACCGCCCGCGCCCGACGCGCGGTACGTGTCGATGCGCAGGTCGGCCGGGTTGATCTCGACTTCGATCGAATCGTCGATTTCCGGATAGACGAACACCGACGAGAACGACGTATGGCGACCGCCCGACGAGTCGAACGGCGACTTGCGCACGAGACGGTGGATGCCCGTTTCGGTGCGCAGGAAGCCGTATGCGTATTCGCCCGTGACCTTGACCGTCGCGTTCTTGATGCCGGCGACGTCGCCGTCGGACTCTTCGAGCACCTCGGCCTTGAAGCCCTTGCGTTCGCAGTAGCGCAGGTACTGGCGCAGCAGCATCGACGCCCAGTCGCATGCCTCGGTGCCGCCGGCGCCGGCCTGGATGTCGATGAAGCAGTTGTTCGGATCGGCCGGGTTCGAGAACATCCGGCGGAACTCGATGTCGCCGACGCGCGCCTCGAGCTTCGCGGCGTCGTCTTCGGACGCGAGAAGGGTGTCCTCGTCGCCTTCCTCGCGCGCCAGCTCGAACAGGTCGAGCGCATCGCGCAGGTCGCTATCGAGCGCGGTGAGCGTCGTGACGACGCCTTCGAGCAGCTTTTTCTCGCGACCGAGCGCCTGGGCGTTCTTCGAGTCGTTCCAGACGTTCGGGTCTTCGAGTTCCTTGTTGACTTCGGTCAGACGCGCAGCTTTGGCGTCGTAGTCAAAGATACCCCCGAAGCTCGCCCGCGCGGTTGCGCAGGTCGAGCAGGGAGCTTTCGATCGCGTTGAGACGTTCCGCTTCCATGATCGTTCGCTATTCTTGCTTCGTAAAAAAGCGGAATTATAGCCGATCGGCGGGCTTGCCCGGTGACGCAAACGGTGCCAGCACGCGTGTTGACGGCCCATCCGGCGCGGCGCGCGCGCGGCGGCGCGTCGCGGGCCGGGTGCGATGCTCAGCCGGCCGCGTGTTCGACGATCAGCTGGACGCGCGTGACGCCGTTCCACGTATCGGCGACGAGCCGGTACGCGACCAGCGCACTCGCCGGCAGCGGCTCGGTGTGGTTGAACCAGATCGCGTTGAAGCGCTGGCGGCCGCGCGCCAGCTGCAGCTTCAGGTGCTTTTCCTTCACGAGCGACTGCGACACGACGTCGAATTCGCCCGAGAAAAGCGGGGCCGGAAACCCTTGCCCCCACACGGCCTCGTCGAGCAGGCCGACGAACTGCGGCGTGAAGTACGCGTCCTCGAGCTCGCCGTCGGTCTCGATCACGCGGGCGAGTGCGTCGTCGGACAGCCATTCGCGCGCGACGGCCTCGAACGCGGCCGCGAAGCGCGGCACGTTGTCGGTGTCGAGCGTGAGGCCGGCCGCCATCGCGTGGCCGCCGAACGCGACGATCAGGTCCGGTTCGCGTTTCGACACGAGGTCGAGCGCGTCGCGCAGATGGAAGCCGGCGATCGACCGGCCCGATCCCTTGACCCGTTTGCCTTCGTCGTCGGCGTGCGCGAACGTGAACGACGGACGGTGGAACTTTTCCTTGAGCCGGCCGGCGACGATGCCGATCACGCCCTGGTGCCACTCGGGATTGAACAGCGTGATCGTGCACGCGTCGGCCGGATCGACGTCGGCGAGATCGGCGAGCGCCTGCTGCTGCATGCCGGCTTCGATTTCGCGGCGTTCGCGGTTCATCACGTCGAGTTGCTGCGCGAGATCCCACGCGCGGCCGATGTCGTCGGTGATCAGGCATTCGATGCCGAGCGACATGTCGGATAGCCGCCCGGCCGCGTTCAGGCGCGGGCCGAGGCCGAAGCCGAGGTCGAAGCCCGACGCGGTGCGCGCTTCGCGCGCGGCGGCGCGGAACAGCGCGGCGATGCCCGGCTGCATGCGGCCGTTGCGGATGCGCTGCAGCCCCTGCGCGACGAGCACGCGGTTGTTGCCGTCGAGCCGTACGACGTCGGCGACGGTGCCGAGCGCGACGAGGTCGAGCAGGCCGTCGAGCCGCGGCTCGGCTTCCTTGCTCGCGAACGCGCCGCGGCGACGCAGCTCGGCGCGCAGCGCGAGCAACACGTAGAACATCACGCCGACGCCGGCGAGGTGCTTGCTCGGAAACGCGCAGCCGGGCTGGTTCGGGTTGACGATCGCGCGCGCGGCGGGAAGCGCGTCGCCGGGCAGGTGGTGGTCGGTCACGAGCACGTCGATGCCGCGCGCGTTCGCGGCTTCGACGCCGGCGACGCTCGCGATCCCGTTGTCGACGGTGATCAGCAGGTCGGGCTTGCGCGCAGCCGCGAGCTCGACGATCTCGGGCGTGAGGCCGTAGCCGTATTCGAAGCGGTTCGGCACCAGGTAGTCGATCTGCGCGCCGAACATCCGCAGGCCGCGCACCGCGACCGCGCAGGCGGTCGCGCCGTCGCAGTCGTAGTCGGCGACGACGAGCAGGCGCCGCTGGTCGGCGATCGCGTCGGCGAGCAGCACCGCCGCATCGGCGCAGCCTTTCAGCTCGGTGGGCGGAACGAGGCGCGCGAGCGCGGTCTCGATGTCGACGGGCGACTGCACGCCGCGCGACGCGTACAGGCGCGCGAGGACGGGGTGCAGTCCGTGGCGCGCGAGCGCTTCGGCGTCGGCGGGCGCGACGGGGCGGGTAACGATCCGGGTCATTCGGGTTGGCTTGTTATTCGAACAGGGAGGCAAGCGCGCGGCGGCGCCAGAACTTGCGCAGGTCGCCGCGCGTCGCGTGCAGCGTCACGGAGCCCGTGTCGCCGCACAGCGTGACGTCGACGCTCGCCAGCTCGCCGTTCCGCAGCGCGGCGAGCGCGGGCGCGAACCAGTCGCGCTCCAGCGCGGCGAGGCCGTCGTGCCAGCGCGCCCAGTCCTGCTCGATGAACGGCGTGGTCAGCGTCGGCAGCTCGACGAGCGTCGCGCCATCGGCGGCGGGCAGCGCGCCGAACGTCGCGGGCAGGCCGTCGGCTTCGGCGTGCGCGGCGCGTGCGAGGCCGAGCGCGGCCGGCGACGCGGACAGCACGCGCGCGAACGGCTTGCCGACCGGCTTCAGCGTGCCCTGCGCATGGAACCAGACCGAATTGACGGCGGGCAGCCCACGCGCCTCGCGGGCTTCGTTCACCGGGTGCTGGAACCACGCCATCTGCACTTCGTTCTGCAGTTTCATCCACATCCGCGAGCGCTCGCCCGTATGCGCCTCGTGCGGCAGCCAGATCTCGATGTTGCGGCCGCTGGCGCGCAGCGGCGCGGCGCCGGCAAGGCGCGCGAGCTGGTCGCTCGACAGGTACCAGCGCGCCGGGTTCGGCGCTTCGAGCCGCACGCCGAGCTCCTCGATCAGCGGCCGCGCGACCGCGAGCAGCGCGGCCGCGTCGCCGTCGTCGAGCGCCAGCGAAGCCGGATCGACGAGTACCAGGTGATCGTGCGCGATTTCGACGTGCACGGGCTCGACGCACGCCCATGCCTGGGTGCCGGGATCGCCGCCGTCGGCCAGCAGCATGTAGGGCGCGAGCGGCGCCTCGTCGGCGGCGTTGCCCTGCGTGGCGCCGAAGCGGCTTGCCAGCCAGCGCTCGTGCGGCAGCGTGCGCTGGAAGTCCTCGCCGGCCACACGCTCGACGAGAGTCGCGCGGGCGAGCAACTTTTGGAGCGCGGGGCTGTCCAGCGTGTGCAGGGACGAGGCCGCGTCGGCCGCCGACGGCAGCGCGAACGGAACGAGAAAATGGAGGCGTCGGTCGTGCATGATGGTGCGCATTGTATGGCAAACTGCGCGCGTGATCGGGCCGGCTGACGGCCCGTTCGCGTCCGGCGGCCGTTTTTTCGACCGTGCCCGGGCTGCCGGCCGCCACCCGGCGGCGGTCCGGCCGCGGCGTGCCTCCCGCCGTAACCAGCAGAAAGGATTCGCTTGAAACTTCCGTACGAATGGCAGATCGGCTGGCGCTACACGCGCGCCGGCAAACGCACGACCGGCAACGGCTTCATTTCCTTCATCGCGCTCGTATCGATGCTCGGGATCGCGCTCGGCGTCGCGGCGCTGATCGTCGTGCTGTCGGTGATGAACGGCTTCCAGAAGGAAGTACGCGACCGCATGCTGTCGGTGCTCGCGCACGTCGAGGTGTTCTCGCCGACGGGATCGATGCCCGACTGGCAACTGACCGCGCAGGAAGCGCGCCGCAATCCGTCAGTGATCGGCGCCGCGCCGTACGTCGACGCGCAGGCGCTGCTCACGCGCCAGGACGCGGTGAGCGGCGTGATGCTGCGCGGCGTCGAGCCGTCGCTCGAGCCGCAGGTGTCCGACATCGGCAAGGACATGAAGGCCGGGCAGCTCGGCGCGCTCGTGCCGGGCCAGTTCGGCATCGTGCTCGGCGACGCGCTCGCCGGCAATCTCGGCGTGACGGTCGGCGACAAGGTCACGCTCGTCGCGCCCGAAGGCTCGATCACGCCGGCCGGCATGATGCCGCGCCTGAAGCAGTTCACCGTGGTCGGCGTGTTCGAATCGGGCCACTACGAATACGACAGCACGCTCGCGATGATCAACATCCGCGACGCCGAGGCGCTGTTCCGGATGAACGCGCCGACCGGCGTGCGGCTGCGGCTCACCGACATGCAGAAGGCGCCGCAGGTCGCGGTCGAGCTGTCGCATACGCTGTCGGGCAGCTTGTACATCCGCGACTGGACCCAGCAGAACAAGACGTGGTTCTCGGCCGTGCAGATCGAGAAGCGGATGATGTTCATCATCCTCACGCTGATCATCGCGGTGGCCGCGTTCAACCTCGTGTCGTCGCTCGTGATGACGGTGACCAACAAGCAGGCCGACATCGCGATCCTGCGCACGCTCGGCGCGCAGCCGGGGTCGATCATGAAGATCTTCGTCGTGCAGGGCGTGACGATCGGTTTCGTCGGCACCGCGTCCGGCGTCGCGCTCGGCTGCCTGATCGCGTGGAGCATCCCGTGGCTGATCCCGATGATCGAGCACCTGTTCGGCGTGCAGTTCCTGCCGCCGTCGGTGTACTTCATCAGCGAGCTGCCGTCCGAACTGGTCGCGAGCGACGTGATCCGGATCGGGCTGATCGCATTCGCGCTGTCGGCCGTCGCGACGCTCTATCCAAGCTGGCGCGGCGCGAAGGTGAAGCCGGCGGAGGCGCTCCGCTATGAATGACCGCGCGGCCGCATTCGCGGATTCACGACAACAACACAACAGACAGGATTCGGCAGGTATGCAGGAATACGTGCTTCAGGCGCGCGGGATCACGAAGGCGTTCGTGCAGGGCGGCTTCAACGTGCAGGTGCTCAACAACACCGAGCTGACGGTGCGGCGCGGCGAGAAGCTCGCGGTCGTCGGCGCGTCGGGCTCCGGCAAGAGCACGCTGCTGCACGTGCTGGGCGGGCTCGACGAACCGAGCGCCGGCGAAGTGTCGCTGCTCGGCAAGCCGTTTACGCAACTCGCCGAGCGCGAGCGCAACGAGCTGCGCAACCGCGCGCTCGGCTTCGTCTACCAGTTCCACCACCTGCTGCCCGAGTTTACGGCGCTCGACAACGTCGCGATGCCGCTGCGCATCCGCCGGATGACGACCGAGGACGCGCGCGCGCAGGCACAGGCGATGCTCGAACGCGTCGGTCTCGGCCCGCGTGCGAAGCACCGGCCGGGCGAACTGTCGGGCGGCGAACGGCAGCGCGTCGCGATCGCGCGCGCGCTGGTCACGAAGCCCGCGTGCGTGCTCGCCGACGAGCCGACCGGCAACCTCGACGGCACGACGGCCGACACGGTGTTCAACCTGATGCTCGAACTGTCCGAGACGCTCGAAACGAGTTTCGTGATTGTTACGCACGACCCCGATCTCGCCGCGCGCTGCGACCGCATCATGCGGCTGCGCGACGGGGTGCTGAACGAGGAGCCGGCGCTGCCGGTGTAAAAAAGCCACGCCGTTGGCCGGCCGCCGGTTTGTCGCGGCACGGCGCAACGGCGCAGGACCGCTGACATGTGGATCGACACGCACTGCCATCTCGATGCCGCCGAGTTCGACGCCGACCGCGACGCGGTCGCGCAGGTTGCGCGCGCGGCCGGCGTGTCGCGCATCGTGATCCCGAGCATCGGGCGCGACAACTTCACGACGGTGCGCGAACTCGCGCAGCGCACGCCGGGCGCGGCCTATGCGCTCGGCATCCATCCGATGTATACGCCGCAGGCGCGCGACGCCGATCTCGACCGGCTGCGCATGGAGATCGAGGCGAGCCTCGACGATCCGCGTTTCGTCGCGATCGGCGAGATCGGGCTCGACTATTTCGTGCCGGGGCTCGACGAAGACCGGCAGCAGTTCTTCTACCAGGGCCAGCTCCAGTTGGCGCGGGAATTCGACCTGCCGGTGCTGTGCCACGTACGCAAGTCGCAGGACCGCGTGCTGGCCGGGCTGCGCCGTTTCGGCGTGCGGCGCGGCATCGCGCATGCGTTCAACGGCAGTTTTCAGCAGGCCGAAGCGTATCTGGCGCAGGGGCTGCATCTCGGCTTTGGCGGCAACGTGACCTTCACGCGCGCGCGACAGATCCGCCGGCTCGCCACCGAGTTGCCGCTCGACGCGCTCGTCGTCGAAACCGACGCGCCCGACATCGCGCCCGAATGGGCATACAAATCCCGCAACACGCCCGACCAGGTGCCGCGCATCGGCGGCGTGCTCGCCGAATTGCGCGGGCTGGATACTGGCGAACTGGCCGTATGCACTTCGGCTAACGCGCTCGCCGCGCTGCCGCGACTCGCCCTTTCGTCCGCATAATCGTTGCCGGAAGGCGCCGCATTGGCAGGGGGCGCCGGGTCGACGAGGAGGCGGAATGCGCGTGGGGTGGATCGCGTTCGCACTCGGCGTCGTCGTGCTGCAGCGGCAGGCGGCGTTGCCCGGGGCGATCGCATGGACGATCGGAGCAGCCGTGCTCGCGGGCTGCGCGGCGCTGGGCGCATGGTGCGCGCGTCGACGGCGCACGCGCGCGGTCCTGGTATGTGGATGGATGCTGTGCGCGGTCGCGACCTGCGTCGCGGGGTTCGGCTATGCGGCCGCGCGCGCCGAATGGCGGCTGCGCGACAGCCTGCCTGTCGAATGGGAAGGGCGCGACATCGTCGTCACGGGCGTGATCCGTGGGTTGCCCGTTGTTGACGAAACAGGCGCGCGGCTGCTGTTGGCGGTCGAGTCGAACGATGCGGGGCTCACCCGTTTCCCGCCATTGATCCGGCTGTCGTGGCGCGCGTATGGCGCATCCGCGACACGCGAAGCGCTGCCCGATTTGCGTGCGGCCCAGCGCTGGCGTTTCGTCGTGCGTCTCAAGCGTCCGCACGCCGAGGCCAATCCCGGCGTGCGCGACAGCGAGGCGGCGTGGCTGGCCGCCGGCATTCGTGCGATCGGCTATGTCAGTGCGCCGCGTCGGGCGGTATTGCTCGATGCGCGCGCATCGGGATGGCGCGCATCGATCGACCGGGTGCGCGACACGCTGCGCGCACGCATCGGCGCGGTGCTCGGTGCCGATGCGGCGCACCGCGGCATCGTCGCGGCGCTGGCGATCGGCGACCAGTCGGGCATTGGCGACGACGACTGGCGCGTCCTGCGCAACACGGGCACGAGCCACCTGGTCGCGATTTCCGGTCTCCATGTCGGGCTGGTCGGCGCGATCGCCGGCTGGCTCGTGTCGATGGTGTGGCGCCGCGTGCGCTGGCGCACGCGGGCCGCGACGCTCGTGTTGCCGGCGCCGTACGCGGCCGCGCTTGCCGCGCTGGTTGCTGCCGCGGGCTACGCCGCGCTCGCCGGCTTCAACGTGCCGGCACAGCGCGCGTGGTGGATGATCGCGGGCGGCGGCGTCGCGTATCTGGCCGGCCGCAGCGTGCCGACGTCCGCGGTGCTGTGCGCGGCGCTCGGCGGCGTGCTGCTCGCCGATCCGTGGGCCGTACTGTCGGCCGGATTCTGGCTGTCGTTCGGCGCGGTCGCCGTGATCCTGCTGGCCGTCGCCGGCTGGCGCGCGGTGCGCGAGCTCGACGATGTGGATGAAGCGGGCGCGGAAAGCCGCACGGCCGGCTTGCGGAGGAGGTTGCGTGGGTGGGCGACGCGCTGCCGGCGCCGCATCGCCGAGGCGACGCGCGTGCAGTACGCGGTGACGATCGGTCTCGCGCCGCTCACCGCCGCCTGGTTCGCGCAGGTCTCCCTGTCGGGTCCGTTCGGCAATGCGTTCGCGATTCCGTGGGTCAGCTCGGTCGTGACGCCGGTCGTGCTGGCCGGCATCGCGTTGCCGTCGCCGCTCGATGCGGCGGCCTTTCGGCTTGCGCATGCGGCGCTCGCGCCGATGATGACGCTGCTCGGTCATCTGGCGGACTGGCCGGCCGGCGTGTTCTGGCTGCGCATGCCCGACTGGCCGGTGCTGGCACTCGCCTGCGTGGGTGTCGCGTGGGCGCTGATGCCGCGCGGCTGGCCGTTGCGCTGGGCGGCGCCGCTGACGTGGCTGCCGCTCGTCGCGCCGGCGCCCGATGCGCCGCCGCCGGGCGGCTTTCGGCTGACCGTGCTCGACGTCGGGCAAGGCGCGGCGGTGCTGGTCGAAACCGCGCGCCGGACGTTGCTGTTCGATGCGGGGCCGGGCGCGGAGTCGTCCCACGCCGGTACGCGGATCGTCGCGCCGGCGTTGCGCGCGCGCGGCATCGCGACGATCGACTCGCTCGTGCTCAGTCATGCGGATGCCGATCATGCGGGCGGCGCGCCGGCCGTCTATGCGGCCGCCGACGTGCGCCAGCTGCTGGCCGGTATTGCGCCGCGCCACCGGCTGTGGCGCGATGCGCAGGCGGCCGGCGTGGCTGATCGGCTGCCATGCGCGGCGGGGCAGCGGTGGACCTGGGACGGTGTCGTCTTCACGATGCTGTGGCCACCCGGCGGGGTGGGCACGGGTTCGTCGAACGGACAATCGTGCGTGCTGCGCATCGATGCGGGCGGCACGTCGGCACTGCTGACGGGCGACATCGAGGCCGCCGCCGAGCGCCGGCTGGTGGCCGATGCGCGCGACGCGCTGGCCGCGCAGATCCTGGTCGTTCCGCACCACGGCAGCCGTACGTCGTCGATCGAGCCTTTCCTCGATTCGGTCGAGCCGCGCGTCGCGGCTTTTCCTGTAGGCTATCGCAATCGCTTCGGGCATCCGCACCGGACGGTCCTCGCCCGCTACGAGGCGCGCGGGATTCCGCTGCCGCGCACCGATCGCGACGGCGCCGTGCGGTTCGACGTCGCGCCGGCCGGCGGGTTCGCATGTGCGCGCTATCGCGACGAACAGCGCCGGTACTGGATGGACCGGTGAGCGCGGCGAAGGCTGGTGTATCGGACGGAAAATCCGGGGCCGGCGTACCGTGCCGAAGCACGGTTCCGACATACAAAAATATGAAGGATGGGGCTGGCGTAAGCGCTGAAGCGTTAACTCCCGCCGACCGCGAAGCATGGGACGAGAGTAAGCGCTAAAGCGCTAACTCTCGTCGACAAAGGAGACATCGTCGTTTGAAGGACATCCTCCACTTCTCGCATGCGAATGGCTTTCCGGCGTCGACGTACCGGACGATCTTCGCCGAACTGGCCGACGACTACGAGCTGCGCTACATCGAACGGATCGGCCACGATCGCCGCTACCCGGTGACGCGCGACTGGCCGCATCTCGTCGAACAACTGCTCGACGATATCGGCAGCCGCTACGAGCGCCCGGTCTGGCTCGTCGGCCATTCGCTCGGCGGCTACCTGTCGCTGATGGCCGCGTTGAAGAAGCCGCAGTGGGTGCGCGGCGTCGTGATGATCGATTCTCCGATCATCGCGGGCTGGCGCGCCGGCGCGCTGCGCGCGAGCCAGTGGGCGGGGCTCGACGAGCGGCTGTCGCCGGCCGCGGCGACGCGCAACCGGCGCACGCGCTGGATGAGCCGCGACGAAGTGTGGCGGCACTTCCGCGAGAAGCCCGCGTTCGCGCGCTGGGACGAGCGGATGCTCGCCGACTATATCGACCACGGCATCCCGCAGGCCGGCGCCGACGGCGAGCGCGCGCTGGCGTTCGACCGGCAGGTCGAATACCTGATCTACCGGACGCTGCCGCACACGCTCGGCCCGCGGCTCGCGCACGGCGCGCCGGTGCCGCTCGGCTTCCTCGCCGGCACGCGCTCGCGCGAGGTGCGGCAGGTCGGGCTCGATGCGACGCGCCGCGCGACGCGCGGGCGCATCGAATGGCTCGAGGGGAGCCACCTGTTCCCGATGGAACGGCCGATCGAGACTGCTCGCGCATTGCAGCGGATGCTGAATTCGCTGAAGACGGAGGAGGGCGGCGTTTCGCAGGCCGGCGCGCCGCTCGCGAAGCGTGCCTGACGTTTCGCCGGGCGGCCGGAATGCCCGCCGGCGCATGCGCGGCGCGCCGACCGGCCGGCCGGTTCGCGCCGGCGCGCGCGATCGGCGCGGGTCCGCGCGGGCCGGCACGAAAGGGCGCGATCATCACGCCAATTGCTGAGAGAAGGGCGGGCTTTACGGTATAATCCGTTTTTCCCGCGAGCATCCAGCGATGACCAAATATGTTTTCGTCACCGGCGGCGTAGTTTCTTCCCTCGGCAAGGGTATTGCCGCCGCCTCTCTCGCCGCGATCCTCGAATCGCGCGGTCTGAAAGTCACCCTCCTCAAACTCGATCCCTACATCAACGTCGACCCCGGCACGATGAGCCCGTTCCAGCACGGCGAAGTGTTCGTGACGGAAGACGGAGCGGAGACCGACCTCGACCTCGGCCACTATGAGCGCTTCATCAGCACGAAGATGCGCAAGGCCAACAACTTCACGACCGGCCAGATCTACGAATCGGTGATCCGCAAGGAACGCCGCGGCGACTATCTCGGCAAGACCGTGCAGGTCATTCCGCACATCACGAACGAAATCCAGGCGTTCATCGAGCGCGGGGCGGCATCGGCCACCTGCGGCGAGCCGGACGTCGCGATCGTCGAGATCGGCGGCACGGTCGGCGACATCGAGTCGCTGCCGTTCCTCGAGGCCGCACGCCAGATGAGCCTGCGCCTCGGTCGCAACAGCGCGTGCTTCGTGCACCTGACGCTCGTACCGTACGTCGCGACGGCCGGCGAGCTGAAGACGAAGCCGACCCAGCACAGCGTGCAGAAGCTGCGCGAGATCGGCATCCTGCCGCACGTGCTGCTGTGCCGTGCGGATCGCCGCATCCCCGACGACGAATCGAAGAAGATCTCGATGTTCTCGAACGTGCCGGAAGACGCGGTGATCTCGGTGTGGGACGCCGACAGCATCTACAAGATTCCGCAGATGCTGCACGACCAGGGCCTCGACCGGATCATCTGCGAGGAACTGAAGCTGTCGCCGAAGGACGCCGACCTGAGCATGTGGTCGGCGCTCGTCGAGAAGCTGGAGCATCCGAAGCACGAAGTGACGATCGGCATGGTCGGCAAGTATGTCGATCTGACCGAGTCGTACAAGTCGCTGATCGAAGCGCTGCGTCACGCGTCGATCCACACGTCGACCAAGGTCAACATCGAGTACATCGACTCGGAAGAGCTCGAGGCGAACGGTGTCGACAGCCTGAAGCATCTCGACGCCGTGCTGGTGCCGGGCGGTTTCGGCCGTCGCGGCACGGAAGGCAAGATCGCCGCGGTTCGCTATGCGCGCGAGTCGAAGGTGCCGTATCTCGGCATCTGCCTCGGCATGCAGCTCGCGGTGATCGAATTCGCGCGCGACGTCGTCGGCCTGAAGCAGGCGAACAGCACGGAATTCGATCCGGACACGCCGGAGCGCGTGGTCGCGCTGATCACCGAATGGTACGACCGCGAAGGCAAGGTCGAGACGCGCACCGAGGAATCCGACCTCGGCGGCACGATGCGCCTGGGTTCGCAGCGCTGCCCGATCAAGCCGGGCACGATGGCGGAAGAAATCTACGGCAAGGACGTGAACGAGCGCCATCGCCACCGTTATGAAGTCAATAACCGCTTCGTGCCCCAGCTCGAAGCCGGCGGCCTTATCATCAGCGCCCGTACCCCGAGCGAGGATCTGCCGGAAATGATGGAACTGCCGCGTTCGATGCACCCGTGGTTCGTCGGCGTCCAGTTCCACCCGGAATTCACGTCCACGCCGCGTGACGGTCATCCGCTGTTCAAGTCGTTCGTCGAAGCCGCGCTCGCCAACAAGCAAGCGCGCGGAGTGCAAGCATGAAGCTGTGCGATTTCGAGGTCGGTCTCGACCAGCCTTTCTTCCTGATCGCGGGTACCTGCGTCGTCGAATCGGAGCAAATGACGATCGACACGGCCGGTCGCCTGAAGGAGATCTGCGAGAAGCTGAACGTCCCGTTCATCTACAAGTCGTCCTACGACAAGGCGAACCGCAGTTCGGGCAAGTCGTTTCGCGGCCTCGGAATGGACGAGGGCCTGCGGATCCTCGGCGAGGTGAAGCGTCAGCTCGGCCTGCCGGTGCTGACCGACGTGCATTCGATCGACGAGATCGAGCAGGTCGCGTCGGTCGTCGACGTGCTGCAGACGCCGGCGTTCCTGTGCCGTCAGACCGATTTCATCCATGCGTGCGCGCGCTCGGGCAAGCCCGTCAACATCAAGAAGGGCCAGTTCCTCGCGCCGCACGACATGACGAACGTGATCGACAAGGCGCGCGACGCGGCGCGTGAAGCCGGTCTGTCGGAAGACCGCTTCATGGCGTGCGAGCGCGGCGTCTCGTTCGGCTACAACAATCTCGTGTCGGACATGCGTTCGCTCGCGATCATGCGCGAGACGAACGCGCCGGTCGTGTTCGATGCGACCCACTCGGTGCAGTTGCCGGGCGGGCAGGGCACGAGCTCGGGCGGCCAGCGCGAATTCGTGCCGGTGCTCGCCCGTGCGGCGGTCGCGACGGGCGTCGCGGGCCTCTTCATGGAAACGCATCCGAATCCGGCCGAGGCGAAGTCGGACGGCCCGAACGCGGTGCCGCTGAACCGCATGGGCGCGTTGCTGGAGACCCTCGTCACGCTCGACCAGGCGGTGAAGCGCAATCCGTTCCTGGAAAACGATTTCAATTAAAGATCGAATGAACCTTGCGACGGCTTCGCGCGTCTGTAGCGAAAGCGGTTCCGGCGCGCACGCCGTTGCAGTTTGAAGAATCCATCGTCATTCTCAGAGGAAACCCATGAGTGCAATCGTAGATATCATCGGCCGCGAGATTCTGGATTCGCGCGGCAACCCCACCGTCGAATGCGACGTGCTGCTCGAATCGGGCACGATGGGCCGCGCGGCGGTGCCGTCGGGCGCGTCCACCGGCTCGCGTGAAGCGATCGAACTGCGCGACGGCGAAGCCGGCCGCTACAACGGCAAGGGCGTGCTGAAGGCGGTCGAGCACATCAACACCGAAATCTCCGAAGCCATCATGGGCCTCGACGCGTCGGAACAGGCGTTCCTCGACAAGACGCTGCTCGAGCTGGACGGCACCGACAACAAGTCGCGCCTCGGCGCGAACGCGATGCTGGCCGTGTCGATGGCCGTCGCGAAGGCCGCCGCCGAAGAGGCCGGCCTGCCGCTGTACCGCTATTTCGGCGGCTCGGGTGCGATGCAACTGCCGGTGCCGATGATGAACATCGTCAACGGCGGCGCGCACGCGAACAACAGCCTGGACATCCAGGAATTCATGATCGTCCCGGTCAGCCAGCCGACGTTCCGTGAAGCGCTGCGTTGCGGCGCGGAAGTGTTCCACGCGCTGAAGAAAATCCTGAGCGACCGCGGCATGAGCACGGCGGTCGGCGACGAAGGCGGCTTCGCACCGAACTTCGGCAGCAACGACGAGTGCCTGTCGACGATCCTGCAGGCGATCGAGAAGGCCGGCTACCGTGCGGGCGAAGACGTGCTGCTCGCGCTCGACTGCGCGGCATCCGAGTTCTACCACGACGGCAAGTACCAGCTCGCGGGCGAAGGCCTGCAACTGTCGTCGGCCGAATTCACCGACTACCTCGCGACGCTCGCCGACAAGTTCCCGATCGTGTCGATCGAGGACGGCATGCACGAAAGCGACTGGGACGGCTGGAAGCTGCTGACCGATCGCCTCGGCAAGAAGGTGCAACTGGTCGGCGACGACCTGTTCGTCACGAACACGCGCATCCTGAAGGAAGGCATCGAGAAGGGCATCGCGAACTCGATCCTCATCAAGATCAACCAGATTGGTACGCTGACCGAAACGTTCGCGGCGATCGAAATGGCGAAGCGCGCGGGTTACACGGCCGTGATCTCGCACCGCTCGGGCGAAACGGAAGATTCGACGATCGCGGACATCGCGGTCGGCCTGAACGCCGGTCAGATCAAGACGGGTTCGCTGTCGCGCAGCGATCGCATCTCGAAGTACAACCAGCTGCTGCGTATCGAGGAAGATCTCGGCGACATCGCGAGCTACCCGGGCAAATCGGCTTTCTATAACCTGCGCTAACGCGCTACTATCGGGTTCGTCATCTCGACGCCGCTCTGTGCCTGTGCGCGGAGCGGCGCTTCTTATATCTGCGTCTCTTACATGCGGCTTGTCACTGTCGTCCTGATTGCCTTGCTGGCGCTCATTCAGTACCCCCTATGGTGGGGACACGGCGGCTGGCTGCGGGTGCACGAATTGCGTCAGCAACTCGACGACCAGCTGCAGAAGAACGCGGACGAGAAGCTGCGCAACGAGCGCACCGCCGGCGAAGTGCAGGATCTGCAGAGCGGCACCGCGGCGATCGAGGAGCGTGCGCGCTACGAGATGGGCATGGTGAAGGATGGCGAAGTATTCGTGCAGTTCGTGTCGCCGAATGCACCTGCAGGACCGGTGAACACCACGCCGTCGAATACGTCGACGCGCGGCGCCGTGTCCGCGGCGCCGGTGCGGGTCGTGCCGAATCCGCAGTCGATCGCGAAGCCGTCGCGGCATCACGGCGGCGACAAGGGCAAGCCGGCGCATCACTGAGCGCGGTACGTCGAATCCATTGAAAAAGCGCGGGAAATGCCGCGCTTTTTTATTTCCTGCCGGTCGTCAATCGATCGGGCGACGCCCGTTCACCACCACCAGCCGGGGTAGCCGTAACCGACGCCCGTGCCCCAGCGATTGCCCCATCCGCCGTAGTAGCCGCCGTAGACCGTCACCGGCGGCGGCGAGTAATAGGCCCACGCGCGCGCGGCCGCTTCGGCCGCCATCGCGCTGTTCTGCTCGCGCAACACCTGCCGGTCGATCTCGTCGTAGCGCTTGCGTTCGGCGCTCGACAGCACGGGCGGCTGGCCGCCTGACGCACCCGGTTCCGGCAGGCGGCTCAGGATCGTGGCAGTCGGCGGCGGCATCGCGCAGCCGGCAAGCGCGAGCGTGCCGGCGGCCATGCTCGTCAGGACGACGGTGCGGACGGTGCGGACGGTGCAAAAGGGGCGGCGATTCATGTGTTTCTCCTGCGGCGCGCCGACCGTGGAAAGCGGCTGGCGCCGAAGGCCGTGCCTTCGGCGCTCGAACCGCGCGTGCGGCGCTCGTGCGTCATTATGCGCCCGCGCCGTGCCGCTGGTGGGCACGGGCATGCGGCTCACGCGCGACTCAGTGACGCTGGTCGGTCGCGGGTGCGATGCCGGTTTCGACACCGGGCGCCGCGAACAGTTGCGCGACGTCGACCGGATCGAATTCGTAGCGCTGGTTGCAGAACTCGCAGTGGATCTCGACGTGGCCACGCTCGACGATCACGCTGTCGACTTCCTCACGACCGAGCATGCGCAGCATCGCACCGACCTTCTCGCGCGAACACGAACACTGGAAGCGCGTGCCGGCCGGTTCGAAGTGCTGCACGTTTTCCTGCCAGAACAGCCGGCGGAACACCACTTCCGGTTCGACCTCGAGCAGCTCCTTCGCGGACAGCGTGGCGCCGAGCGTGCACACGCGCTCCCACGTGTCGATATCGGTTTCGGCGTTGCGCGGCACGATGCCGCCGTCGCCCGGCAGCTTCTGCAGCAGCATCCCGACCGCGCGGTCGCGATCGGCCGCGAGCCACAACCGGGTGTCGAGCTGCTCCGAATGATGCATGTAGTGCTCGAGCACCTGCGACACCGATTCGAGCGGGCCGTCGACGCCGTTCAGCGGCACGATGCCCTGGTACGGCTGCTGGCCCGGCAGCTTGTCGGCCGGGTCGAGCGTGATCACGCAGCGGCCGTGGCCGCTTGCGTTGACGAGCGACGCGAAGCGCGTGTCGTCGCCGATCGTCTGCGCGGCGTCGCCGGCGAACTTCGCGGTGGCCCGCATCGACAGGTCGGACCCGCACTGGACGACCAGCATCTGGACCGGCCCGTCGCCGAAGATCTGCATGATCAGGGTGCCGTGAAATTTCAGGTTCGCGGACAGCAGCGCGCACGCGGCCATCATCTCGCCGAGCACCGTGCGCACGGGGGCGGGGTAGTCGCGGCGGGCGAGTACTTCCTGCCACGTGTTGCGCAGCGAAACGATCTCGCCGCGCACGGGCGCCGCATTGAACATGAATTTCTGTAACTGGTCGCTCACTCTTCTTCCTTGAAATCCGTGCGGATCACCCGATCCGCACGAGTTGCTCCTTGAAATGCGCGCGTCGCTCGACATACGTCTTCGCGTTCGCGCGCAGCCGCGCGACGTCTTCGGCCGACAGCTCGCGCACGACTTTCGCCGGTGCGCCGAGAATCAGCGAGTTGTCCGGGAACGTCTTGCCTTCCGTCACGACCGCGCCGGCACCGACCAGACAGTTGCGGCCGATGATCGCTCCATTCAAGACCACCGCCTGAATTCCGATCAGCGAACCTTCGCCGATCGTGCAGCCGTGCAGCATCGCCTGGTGCCCGATCGTCACGTTGTCGGCGATCGTCAGCGGAAAGCCCGGGTCGGTATGCAGGACCGCGCCTTCCTGGACGTTGCTGCCGGCGCCGACCGTAATCGTCTCGTTGTCGCCGCGAATCGTCGCGCCGAACCACACGCTCGCGTTTTCCTCGAGCACGACCTTGCCGATGATGGCTGCCGTATCGGCGACGAATACGCTTTCGTGGATCGTCGGGGCCGTATCGCCCAGCTTGTAGATCGTCACGGGGTCTCCTTGTCTCTTCGATGATGGGCGCCGGTAGAATGGCGCGTCCGGTTTGCTCGGCGCCTGGCGCCGCGGAACAAACGCATATTGTAAACCGTCGCGTGCCTGTGCTCCCGCATGCGTACGCAAGGTGTCCCCGTTTATGAGCATCGTGTCTTCTTCTTTCGGCCCGGCGCCCGCCTGTGTGCGCAGCGTGGCGCTCGACGCGCTGCGTATTGCCGAGCCGGCGGCCAAGGCCGCGCAGGTGCGCGTGCTGCACGATGCGCTGCGGGCCGGGCAGGCCGCGATCGCGCCGGCGCTTGAACTGCGCGAACCGGCCGGTCTGCCCGGGCGCCCGGCACGGCCGCCGCTCGTCGAGCCGCGCGAACTGCAGCGGCGCAGCATGCGGTCGCCGGAAGGGCGTGCCGTGCTGTTGCACGCGCTTGCCCATATCGAATTCAATGCGATCAACCTGGCGCTTGACGCGGTCTGGCGCTTCGCGGGCCTGCCGGACGCGTTCTACGCGGACTGGCTGAAGGTCGCGGCCGAGGAGGCCTATCACTTCACGCTGCTGTCCGACCGGCTCGCCGACGGATTCGGGCATGCGTACGGCGACTTTCCCGCGCACAACGGGCTGTGGGAGATGTGCGAGCGGACCAGGGACGACGTGCTCGCGCGCATGGCGCTCGTGCCGCGGACGCTCGAGGCCCGCGGGCTCGACGCGTCGCCGCCGATCCGCGCGCGGCTCGTGCAGGCGGGCGACGATGCGTCGGCCGCGATCCTCGACGTGATCCTGCGCGACGAAATCGGCCATGTCGCGATCGGCAACCGCTGGTTCCGTCATCTGTGCGACGCGGCCGGGCGCGATCCGGTGCCGACCTATCGGCAGCTCGCCGAGCAGTACCACGCACCGCGACTGCGCGGCCCGTTCAATTTCGATGCGCGGCGCGATGCCGGCTTCGACCAGGCCGAACTCGACGAACTGGCCGCGCAGGACGCGGCGGACGGACGCCCCGCGCATTAGCCGGATCGCGTTCGGCCGCGTCCGGACGGCCGCCGGCCGGCTCGCGCACCGGATCGATGCCATCTGCCGGCCGGCGCCGGAACGACCTCGCCGCTAGAGCGGTACCTCGATCGCGGGCCGCCGGAGCCGGGGCGCCGCTATAATCGAACGACCATTCTTTTTTTGAGCGGCTGCAATGACTGCCTCGAGTTCTGTTTCCGATTTCGTCACGGTGCGCGGCGTCCAGCTGCATGTGCGGCGCTGGGGCCGGCCCGATGCGCCGACGCTGTTCATGCTGCACGGCTGGATGGACGTCGCGGCGTCGTTCCAGTTCGTCGTCGATGCGCTCGCGGGCGACTGGCGGGTGATCGCGCCCGATGCGCGCGGCTTCGGGCTGTCCGACTGGCCGGTCGCGCGGCAGGGCGGCGGCCACTATTGGTTCCACGAATACCTGGCTGATCTCGATGCGCTCGTCGACCGCTATGCGCCGACCGGCGAGGTGAATCTGGTCGGACACAGCATGGGCGCGAACGTCGTGTGCCTGTATGCCGGCGCGCGGCCGGAGCGCGTGCGGCGGGTGGTCGATCTCGAAGGGTTCGGGCTCGCGCCGGCCCGCGCCGAACAGGCGCCGCGCCGGCTGCGCGGCTGGCTCGACGAGTTGCGCCAGCCGCCCGCGCTGCGGCCGAACGCATCCCTCGACGACGTGGCGGCGCGCCTGATCAAGACCAATCCGCGGCTCGACCCGCGCCGCGCCGCGTTTCTCGCCGCGCACTGGTCGAAACGCGGCGACGACGGCCTCTACCACCTGCTGGCCGACCCGGCGCACAAGATGCCCGGCCCGCTGCTGTACCGGCTCGACGAAGTGATGGCGACCTGGAAACAGGTGCGCGCGAAGGTGCTGCACGTCGAGGCCGTCAATTCGCCGACGCTCGCTTACATCGCCGGCGACATCCCGCTGCCCGAATTCAAGGCGCGTTTCAACGCATTCCCGGACTGGCGCGAGAAGCTCATCGAGGATGCCGGGCACATGGTGCACCACGACCAGCCCGAGCAGATCGCGGCGCTGATCGAGGCGTTCTGCGCATAGGCGCGTGGCGCGGGCGGCACGGCGGCCGGGCGGCGCAATTGCGGCGTTGCAGTAGAATGAGGCCTTACCTGCGATGCCGATAATGAACGCCGATCTCCACTGCCATTCCAATGTTTCCGACGGGTTGCTGTCGCCTGCCGACGTCGCGCGCCGCGCGCATGCGGGCGGCGTGACCCTGTGGGCGCTGACCGATCACGACGAGATCGGCGGCCAGGCGGCGGCGCGCAGCGAGGCGGAAGCGCTCGGCATGCGCTACCTGAGCGGCGTCGAGATTTCGGTCACGTGGGCATCGCGCACCGTGCACATCGTCGGTCTGCACATCGATCCCGCCCATCCGGCGCTGGTCGACGGCCTGTACCGCACGCGCCACGGCCGCGCGGCGCGCGCGCTGGCGATCGCCGAGCAACTCGCGACGCTCGGCATTCCCGGCGCGTACGAAGGCGCGCTGAAATACGTGTCGAATCCCGACCTGATCTCGCGCACGCACTTCGCGCGCTTTCTCGTCGAAAACGGCCACGCCGAATCGACGTCGGACGTGTTCGATCGCCTGCTCGGCGACGGCAAGCCCGGCTTCGTCCCGCATCGCTGGGCGTCGCTGTCCGACGCGGTCGGCTGGATCCGCGCGGCGGGCGGCGAAGCGGTGGTCGCGCATCCGGGCCGCTATCGCTATACGCCGGTCGAATTCGACGCGTTCTTCGGCGAGTTCATCGATCTCGGCGGCCGCGCGATCGAGGTCATCACGGGTAGCCACACGCCCGACCAGTACCGCGAATACGCGGACGTTGCACGCCGCTTCGGCTTCGAAGTGTCGCGCGGCTCGGATTTCCATGCGCCGGGCGAGGGCCGCATCGAGCTCGGCAGCCTGCCGCCGTTGCCGCCCGACCTGACACCGGTCTGGGAGCGCTGGCTCTGACGCCGGGCGGCTTCGGGCGGCCCGCGTTGCCGCCGATGCGTGCATCCGACTTCTCCCTCTTTACGTGTCCCCATGTCCCAGTTCTTCAGGATTCATCCGGATAATCCGCAGCCGCGCCTGATCAAGCAGGCGGTGGAGATCGTCAACAAGGGCGGCGTGATCGCGATGCCGACCGATTCGAGCTATGCGCTCGCGTGCCATCTCGACGACAAGGATGCGGTCGAGCGCGTGCGCCGGATTCGCGGCCTCGACGAGAAGCAGCACCTGTCGCTGCTCGTGCGCGACCTGTCGGAGCTCGCCAACTTCGCGATGGTCGACAACCGCCAGTACCGGCAGATCAAGTCGGTGACGCCGGGCCCGTACGTGTTCATCCTGCAGGCGACGAAGGAAGTGCCGCGCCGGCTGTCGCACCCGTCGCGCAAGACGATCGGGCTGCGCGTGCCCGATCATGCGATCACGCTCGCGCTGCTGGAGTCGCTCGGCCAGCCGCTGCTCGGCACGACGCTGATCCTGCCGCCGGACGACGAACCGCTGAACGATCCGGAGGAAATCCGCACGCGCCTCGAGAAACAGGTCGACCTCGTGATCGACGGCGGCGCGTGCCCGCGCGAACCGTCGACGGTGATCGACCTGACCGGCGACGCGCCCGAACTCATCCGCGCGGGGCGCGGCGCGCTCGAACCGTTCGGCCTCTCGGCCGCATGAGCGCGCCGTTCATTTTTGCGCGAGTGCGCTTGTTACAATAACGCGATATGGATGCTTCCCTGATACAGACCATCGCCGTCTACGCGTTGCCCGTGATCTTCGCGATCACGCTGCACGAGGCCGCGCATGGCTACGCTGCACGCCTGCTCGGCGACAACACCGCGTACGCGATGGGGCGCGTGTCGTTCAATCCGATGCGCCACATCGACCCGCTCGGCACGATTGCCATTCCGCTCGCGATGTACTTCCTGACCGGCGGCGCGTTCCTGTTCGGCTATGCGAAGCCGGTGCCGGTATCGTTCGGCAACCTGCGCAATCCGCGCTGGGGCAGCCTGTGGGTCGCGCTCGCGGGCCCGGCCTGCAACTTCGTGCAGGCGCTCGTCTGGGGCCTGCTGACGCTCGTGCTGCCGGCCGTCGGCGTCGACGAGCCGTTCTTCACGCGGATGGCGTTCGCCGGCGTCAGCGCGAACCTCGTGCTCGGCGTGCTGAACCTGTTTCCGCTGCCGCCGCTCGACGGCGGCCGCATCCTGGCGGCGCTGCTGCCGACCAGGCAATCGATCGCGCTGTCGCGCATCGAGCCGTACGGTTTCATCATCGTCCTCGTGCTCGTCACGACGGGCGTGCTGACGAACTTCTGGCTGCGTCCGCTCGTCAATGTCGGCTACGCCGTCCTGAGCGCCATCCTGTCCCCCTTCGCCTCGCTTTTCTAACGACAATCATGTTCCCAGAACGTATTTTCTCCGGCATGCGACCCACCGGGTCGCTGCACCTCGGTCATTACCACGGCGTGCTGAAAAACTGGGTGAAGCTGCAGTCCGAGTACCCGTGCTTCTTCTGCGTCGTCGACTGGCATGCGCTGACGACGCACTACGAGACGCCCGAGGTCATCGAGAAGAACGTGTGGGACGTGCTGATCGACTGGCTCGCGTCCGGCATCGATCCCGCGCAGGCGACACTGTTCATCCAGAGCAAGGTGCCCGAGCATGCGGAACTCGCGCTGCTGCTCGGCATGAGCACGCCGCTCGGCTGGCTCGAACGCGTGCCCACCTACAAGGAGCAGATGGAGAAGCTGAAGGACAAGGATCTGTCCACCTACGGCTTCCTCGGCTACCCGGTGCTGATGGCGGCCGACATCCTGCTGTATCGCGGCTCGCTCGTGCCGGTCGGCGAGGACCAGGTGCCGCACGTCGAGATGACGCGCGAGATCGCGCGCCGCTTCAACTACCTGTACGGCCGCGAGCCCGGTTTCGAGGAGAAGGCGCTCGACGCCGCGAAGAAGCTCGGCGGCAAGCGCGCGAAGCTCTATCACGAGCTGCGCAACGCGTATCAGCAGGAAGGCGACGACGAGGCGCTCGAACAGGCGCGCGCGATGCTGCAGGAATCGCAAAGCCTGTCGATGAGCGACCGCGAGCGCCTGTTCGGCTATCTCGAAGGCGCGCGCAAGATCATCCTGGTCGAGCCGCAGGCGCTGCTGACCGAAGCGTCGCGGATGCCGGGCCTCGACGGGCAGAAGATGTCCAAGTCGTACGGCAACACGATCGGCCTGCGTGAAGACGCCGACACGATCACGAAGAAGGTCCGCACGATGCCGACCGATCCGGCCCGCGTGCGCCGCACCGATCCGGGCGATCCCGACAAGTGCCCGGTGTGGCAGCTTCACCAGGTCTACACGGACGAAGCGACGCACGAGTGGGTGCAGAAGGGCTGCCGTTCGGCGGGTATCGGCTGCCTCGACTGCAAGCAGCCGGTCGTCGAAGGCATCCTGCGCGAACAGCAGCCGATGCTCGAGCGCGCGCAGAAGTACATGGACGATCCGTCGCTGCTGCGTGCGATCGTCGCGGACGGTTGCGACAAGGCGCGCAAGTACGCGACGGAAACGATGCGCGACGTGCGCGACGCAATGGGCCTGTCGTACAACTGATCCGGCGCATGAGCGAATCCGTCATCGCCGCTGCGGGCGGCCACGTCGGCCAGGCCGAGCCGTCGCGCTGGGTCGCGCAATGGGCGCGGCTCGTGCCGGCCGGCGGCGCGGTGCTCGACGTCGCCGCGGGCGGCGGCCGCCATGCGCGCGGGTTCGCGTCGCGCGGGCATCCGGTCGTCGCGCTCGATCGCGATCCGGCCGCGCTGGCCGCATTGCGCGCGATTCCGGGTGTCGATGCCCGAGCGGCCGATCTCGAGGGCGCGCCGTGGCCGCTGCCGGCCGGCGAGCAGTACGCGGCCGTGATCGTCACGAACTACCTGCATCGTCCGCTCTGGCCCCATCTGCTCGATGCGGTGGCGCCGGGCGGCGTGCTGATCTACGAAACCTTCGCGCAAGGAAACGAAACGGTCGGAAAACCGTCCAACCCCGCGTTCCTGCTCGCCCCGGGCGAGTTGCTGGACGCCGTGCACGGCCGCCTGCGGGTGGTCGCGTACGAGGACGGTTTCATCGCCGCGCCGCGCGAGGCATTCGTCCAGCGTCTTAGCGCAGTGCGCGAGGGCGCGACCCCGAAGGCGGGGGCGGGAATTCCACGTTACGAACTGCCCGGCTAATCCGCTACAATCTCAATGTTTACCGGTACATACTCAATCGCGTTTCATGGCTAACGGCACCCAAGACGGCATTCAAATCCGCGGCAGCATCCCCGCGATCGTCACCCCGATGCTCGAAGACGGCAGTCTCGATCTGCCGGCGTTTCGCAAACTGGTCGACTGGCACATCGCGGAAGGCACCGATGCGCTGGTCGTCGTCGGTACGAGCGGCGAGTCGGCAACGCTCAGCGTCGAAGAGCACATCCTGATGATCCGCACGGCGGTCGAGCATGCGGCGAAACGCATCCCGATCATCGCGGGCGCCGGCGGCAATTCGACCGCCGAGGCGATCGAGCTGACGAAGCACGCGAAGGCCGTCGGCGCGGACGCGACGCTGCAGGTCGTGCCGTACTACAACAAGCCGACGCAGGAAGGCATGTACCGCCACTTCCGGACGATCGCCGAAGCGGTCGACCTGCCGGTGATCCTGTACAACGTGCCGGGCCGCACGGTCGCGGACATGGCGCACGAGACGACGCTGCGCCTCGCGCAGGTGCCGGGCATCATCGGCGTGAAGGAAGCGACCGGCAACATCGATCGCGCCGCGCACCTGATCAAGGCCGCGCCGAAGCATTTCGCGATCTACAGCGGCGACGATCCGACCGCGATCGCGCTGATGCTGCTCGGCGGCCACGGCAACATCTCGGTGACCGCGAACGTCGCGCCGCGCGCGATGAGCGAGCTGTGCCGCGCGGCGCTGGCCGGCGACGTCGCAACGGCGCGCGAACTGCACATGAAGCTGCTGTCGCTGCACAAGAATCTGTTCATCGAAGCGAACCCGATCCCGGTGAAGTGGGCGCTGCAGGCGATGGGCAAGATGCAGGGCGGGATCCGGCTGCCGCTCACGGCGCTCGACGAGCGCTGCCACGATGCCGTGCGTTCGGCCCTCGTCGAGGCCGGCGTTCTCGCCTGATGCCGACGCGGCCGCGTCCTGCGGCCGCCGGCTCGACCCCTGATCAACCCGCACCGGCCGGCTCCGTCCGGCGCCGCTCCTGACGAGCGTTCTAGCAAGACGAAGGATTTCATGAAACGTTTCGCCATTTCCTCTCGCGCCATCCAGTTGTCGGTGGTGGCGCTGGCGCTGGGCGCGCTCGCTGGCTGCGATACGCTGAACGACTACCTGGCCCCCGACCGGGTCAACTACAAGAACACCGGCTCGGCGCCGCCGCTCGCGGTGCCGAGCGACCTGAAGCCGGTGCAGACGACGCAGCAGTTCGTCGCGCCACCGACCAACGCAGGACTCGGCACGCTGCCGCCGCGGGCCACGACGCAAGCGGGCAACGCGACCGACGGCATCCCGAGCGCGCAGGATCCGCTCGGCATGCACATCGAGCGCGACGGCGATCGCCGCTGGCTCGTCGTCGACGGCCGCACGCCCGAGCAGCTGTGGCCGATCCTGAAGGAGTTCTGGCAGGAGAACGGCTTCTCGCTGAAGACCGATGCGCCGTCGACGGGCATCATGGCCACCGACTGGGCCGAGAACCGCGCGAACATTCCGGACGACTGGTTCCGCCGCACGATCGGCCGGGTCATCGATTTCGCGTACTCGTCGGGCACGCGCGACCGCTTCCGCACGCTCGTGAACCGGACGTCGGACGGCAACACCGACATCTCGATCACGCATAGCGCGATGGAAGAAATGATGGTCGGCCCGCAGGGCGGCACGTCGTCGCGCTGGGAGGAGCGTCCGCGCAACCCGGTGCTCGAAGCCGTGTTCCTGTCGAAGCTGATGCAGAAGTTCGGCCTGACCGACGCGCAGGCGAAGCAGTTGCTGACCGATGCGCGCCCGGCGACGGCGCCGGCGCAGGTCAGCGACACGAGCGGCGGCGCGGCGACGCTGCAACTGGCCGAGTCGTTCGATCGCGCGTGGCTGCGCGTGGGCCTGGCGCTCGACCGGACCAACTTCACGGTCGACAATCGCGACCGCGAGAAGGGCGTCTATACCGTGCGCTATGCGAATTCGATGGAAGAGCTCAAGCGTGACGGCCTGTTCGGCAAGCTGTTCTACGGCGGCCCGTCGGCAGCCAAGCCCGGCAAGGAATACCTGATCAACGTGCGCGCGGCAGGCGCCAGCGGCACGCAGGTGGCGGTGATCGGCGCGAACGGCCAAGTCGACAACTCGTCGGACGCGCAGCGGATCATTTCGCTGCTGCACGCGCAGCTGAACTGAGCGCGTGCGATTCGCCAGCCTCGGAAGCGGCAGCGAAGGCAACGCGCTGGTCGTCGAGGCCTCGAGCGGCACGACGACCACCCGCGTGCTGCTCGACTGCGGCTTTTCCGCCAAGGAGGTCGAGCGCCGGCTCGGCCGACTGAATCTCTGCATCGCCGATCTCGATGCGATCCTCATTACCCACGAACACAGCGACCACGTCGGCAGTGCGCTGACGCTCGCGCGCCGCGCGTCGCTGCCGCTCTACATGAGCTGGGGCACCGCGCGCGCGGTGGGCGCGGACGAGGCCGATGTCGATCTCCACGTGCTGTGGGGCGACGAGACGGCCGCGATACGCGATCTGGCCGTGATGCCCTATACGGTCCCGCACGATGCGCGGGAACCGCTCCAGTTCGTGTTCATGGACGGAAACCGCCGGCTCGGCGTGCTGACGGACGTCGGGATGGCTACGCCGCACATCACGGCCGTCCTGAGCGGCTGTGACGCGCTGGTGCTTGAATCCAACCACGATACCGCGATGCTGGCCGCGAGCCGCTATCCGCAGTCGCTGAAGGCGCGGATCGGCGGCAACCACGGCCACCTGAGCAACGACGCGGCGGCCGACATCCTCGCGTCGCTCGAACGCAGCCGTCTCCAGCATCTGGTCGCGGCCCATCTGAGCCAGCAGAACAACCTGCCGGAACTGGCCCGCCAGGCGTTTGGCGGCGTACTCGGGACGGACGGGGAGGACGTGGTCGTGGCCTCGCAGGACGCGGGCTTCGACTGGCTGATGCTCGGATGAGCGGGGCAGGGCCGCTGCGGCGGCCCGAAGCGGCTGCCGGGCGCTCGATTCGAAAGCGGCAGACGTAAAAAAACCGGCCCTCGGGCCGGTTTTTTTTCAGCTGATGCTGAAGGCTTACTGGCTTGCGCCCGAAGCCGGAGCAGCCGTCGCTGCCGAAGCAGCCGACGCCACTGCAGCAGCAGCGTCGCTCGCAGCAGCCGAAGCCGACGAAGCAGCAGCCGAAGCGTCGCTCGCAGCACCAGCAACTGCCGAAGCAGCCGACGAAGCAGCAGCCGATGCGTCGCTAGCAGCCGACGAAGCAGCTTGATCAGCGCTCTTGTTGCAAGCAGCCAGTGCAACAGCAGCCAACAGGGAAGCTACGAGGAGGGATTTCTTCATGATCACGTCCTTTTATGGTTAAAGGT
The DNA here is from genome assembly GCF_905400185.1 of Burkholderia sola. Classification (NCBI taxonomy): domain Bacteria; kingdom Pseudomonadati; phylum Pseudomonadota; class Betaproteobacteria; order Burkholderiales; family Burkholderiaceae; genus Burkholderia; species Burkholderia sola. The sequence goes on along the minus strand of NZ_FR989675.1, from coordinate 2,353,238 downwards.
AAGCAACAGCGCGAAACAATACCGGTAATGTGCTCCAACACCGACCTGGGCCGCTGGTGGAGATGCACTTCTTAGAGCGTGAATCTTCCCTACGGCTTGGGCGGAAATTATATGCACTTTCCTATCGACCGTCGACAAATGCGGGGTCAATACGTTGTCTTTCCCATACAGAATTTGATCTGCATGGGCATACGGGGCGACTCACACTAATTCCGGCTTCCGACCCGTATCCAGCCCGCACGATACCACTCGTGCAACAAGGCTGTCATCGAGGGACCCCGGGATAGTGTTACAAACCGTTTCGCCTCCATCTGGCGTTGATTGGCCAGTTCGGGCAGCCATTCCTCGGCTTGCTCGAGCGGACCTTCCTCGCCATTAATGAAGTACGAGCGCGCGTTATACATCAATGCGGCCCTTCTGTCGAGACGCACGCCACGGCGTGATGCCTGCGTAACGAACGCGGCCTCGGACAGCGGACGCTCGGGCGGGTCGAAAACGACGTTCGATTTGGGCTCGCTCAGGTAGCAGCCGAGGAATTCGGCGACGTCGCGCTTGCGCCAGCGGATCGCGTCGACGATCTCGGCGACACGGTCGACCATCGCCGGCGGCAACTGCGCGGGCGCGTCGACGGCCGGCTGCTTCGGATCGCGGTAGAGGTCGTCGCCGCCCGCGTCGCGCAGGCCGCCGCGCTCCGCGAGGTAATACAGGAACTGGGCGCCCAGCTCGCCGGCGGACGGGGCCCGAAAGCCGATCGAGCAGGTCATGCACTCGCCTTCGGCGACGCCGTCGTGCGCGATGTGCGGCGGCACGTACAGCATATCGCCGGGTTCCAGCACCCATTCGTCGCTCGGCTCGAAGTTCTCGAGGATCTTCAGCGGCACGTCCGGCTGCAGCGACAGGTCCTTCTGCGCGCCGACCCGCCAGCGGCGCCGGCCTTCGACCTGCAGCAGGAAGACGTCGTACGAATCGAAGTGCGGGCCGACGCCGCCGCCGTCCGTCGCATACGAGATCATCAGGTCGTCCAGCCGCGCGTCGGGGATGAAGCGGAAGCGGTCGAGCAGCGCACGGGCCGCGTCGACGTGCAGGTCGAGCCCCTGCACGAGCAAGGTCCAGGATTTGCGCGTGACGGCAGGCAGCGAGTCGGGCTCGAACGGACCGTGCGACAGTTGCCACTTGTTACGAAAATGGGTGATCAATCGCGATTCGGCGTCATAGTCGGCGGCGAGTTCGAACAATGCATCGCGCGTGACCGGCGACGCGACGCCGGGGATCGCCTGGCGGATCAGCAGCGGCTTCTTTTGCCAGTAGCCGCGCATGAATTGCGCCGGCGTCAGGCCGCCGAGCAGCGGCGTGGGAAGATCGGAAGGCGGCGCGCCGAGCGGGGCGGCAGCGGCATCCCGCGGTTCGGCTTGAGACCGGTTGCGCATCGTATAATGAGTTTTGTATTTGGGAGAATTGGATGAAAATCGCAAAAAACACCGTCGTGTCGGTCACCTACAAGCTGTCGGACGCACAGGGCAATCTGATCGAGGAAAGCGACGAGCCGATGGTCTATCTGCACGGCGGCTATGATGGCACGTTCCCCAAGATCGAGGAACAGCTCGACGGCCACGAGGCGGGCTACCAGGCGCAGATCCAGCTCGAGCCGGAAGATGCGTTCGGCGACTACGATCCCGAACTCGTGAAGATCGAGCCGCGCGACCGTTTTCCCGAGCCGCTCGAAGTGGGCATGCAGTTCGAAGGCACGCCGGAAGACGGTGACGAGGAAGCCGACTCGCTGATCTATACGGTCACCGATATCGCCGAAGACAAGGTCGTGCTCGACGGCAATCACCCGCTGGCGGGCATGGCGCTGCGTTTCGCGCTGACCGTGAAGGACGTTCGCGAAGCCACCGAAGACGAAATCGAGCACGAGCACGCGCATGGCGCGGAAGGGCTCGAGATCGTCGACGAGGATGACGACGAAGACGGCGAAGCGCCGTCAGGGCGTACGCTGCACTGAGCTTGCCGGCAGGCCCGGCGCCGGCCCCGATGCGGGGGATGGTGCCGGCCACGACGCGCCGCCCGGTGCGGCGCCGTCGCCCTGCAGCGGCGGCGCGACCGACGACGCGTCGGGCAGCGCCGGCAGCGCGGGAATTTCCGGCATCTGCGGCAGCGGCACGTCGTCGCGCGGCGCGAGCGGCAGCGTGGGCGGCACCGGCAGGTTCTTCGGCACCTCCTGCAGGCTCACGTTGAAGATCGTCTGCCGCGCCGGCGAGACGCTGACCTTCACCCACTGATTCGCCGGATGGCGCGGTCCGATCGCGACGCGCGTCACGTTTCCTACCAGCTCACCGTCGTCGCCATGCAGCGGACGGTCGATCAGAAAGCCGTTCGCCAGCGGTTCGCCGCTCGCGTGCATCACCAGGATCGGGCCGCGGAACGTCGCCGCCGCCTTCACCAGCGTTCGTTTCAGCTCACGGAAGCCGTCGCGCACGCGCGGCCGGTTGAAACGCAGCCACGCGAAGCGCTCCGAGCGTTCATAGCGTTCGAACTGCGGATCGCCTTCGAAAATCACGACCATCGCGCGTGCTTCGCGCCGCTTCGCATATTCGGCCGCGTGGTCGATCCAGAAGCCGTTCGCGACGATGCGATCCTCGAATTCGCCGTTGCGCCCGCCCGCCGTCAAATAATGGTTGTTCGGCGCCGGCGCATTGAGTGCGACGTAGACGATGTCGTCGCGCATCCAGCGTGCGTTTTCGCGATACGGCCGGAACCGTGCGACTTCGCTTTCCCGCGTAATCTGCAGCGCGCCGGGATCGGGCAGCGCCGCGTCGGCGAGCAGCGTCTGCCGCAGGAAATCGAGCCGCTCGACCGGGTCGTAGCCGCCGCCGGCCGCGGTGCTGCACGCGATCCAGTCGTCGTGGCCGGGAATGAACACGAGCGGCACGCGCGCCGAATCCAGGATCGCGCCGCGCTGCGCATACAGCGTGTCGCGGCATGCTTCCTTCGAGCCTTTGAGATCGCCTGCGTAGACGACGAACGCGAGGTTGCGCTCGCGTGCGATCGCATCGAGCAGCCGCTGTGCGGCCGGTTCGTCCGCCGGGACGTTGATGACGCCCGACACGACCGCGAACGAGTAGGGCGCCGCGCTGCGCTTGGGCGGCGCGGCCAGCGCAGCGGCCTGCGCCAGCGCAAGGACCGCCGCGACCAGCGCGGCGGCGGCGCGGGCCGGCAGGCCGCGCGCAACGCGCTTACGCGTGCCCGTCGGCATCGTGCGACCGGACCAGCGTACGCAGTTCGTACAGCAGGTCGAGCGCCTCGCGCGGCTTGAGATCGTCGGGATCGATGTCGCGCAGTTTTTCGAGCGCAGGATGCGGCGTGTCGGGCAGCGCCGGCGCGTCCGCGCATTCGAGATCGTCTACGGCCGCCGGCGGCGCGCTGAAAAGATCGAGTTGCGGCGTGTGCTGGGATGCCGACTGCTGTTCGAGATACGCGAGGTGCTTGCGCGCGGCGCGGATCACCGGCGCCGGCACGCCCGCGAGCTGCGCGACCTGTAGGCCGTAGCTCTGGTTCGCCGGGCCTTCGTTGACCGCGTGCAGGAACACGATCCCGTGGCCGTGCTCGACGGCCGACAGGTGGACGTTGGCCGCTTGCGGGAATTCGGCCGGCAGTTGCGTCAGTTCGAAGTAGTGCGTCGCGAACAGCGTGTAGCACGCGTTGTGCGCGAGCAGGTGGCGCGCGATGGCCCACGCGAGCGCGAGGCCGTCGAAGGTCGACGTGCCGCGGCCGATCTCGTCCATCAGCACGAGGCTTTGCGGCGTCGCGTCGTTGAGGATCGCCGCGGCTTCGGTCATCTCGACCATGAAGGTCGAGCGGCCGCCCGCGAGATCGTCGGCCGCGCCGATGCGCGTGAAGATCCGGTCGATCGGGCCGAAGCACGCCGACTTCGCCGGCACGTAGCTGCCGACGTACGCCATCAGCGCAATCAGCGCGGTCTGTCGCATGAACGTCGACTTACCGCCCATGTTCGGGCCGGTGATCAGCAGCAGCTTGCGCTCGGCGCCGAACCGGCAGTCGTTCGCGATGAACTGCTCGACCTGCGCTTCGACGACCGGATGGCGACCCTGCTCGATTTCGATGCCGATCTCGTCGGTGAAGGTCGGCGCGACCCAGTCGAGCGCGCGTGCGCGTTCGGCGAAGGCCGCCAGCAGGTCGAGCTCGGCGAGGGCCGACGCGACGCGCTGGCATTCGGGGATGAACGGCAGCAGCGCCTGCAGCACCGAGTCGTACAGCGCGCGCTCGCGCGCCAATGCGCGTTCCTGCGCGGACAGCGCCTTGTCCTCGAAGGTCTTCAGTTCCGGCGTGATGTAGCGCTCGGCGTTCTTCAGCGTCTGGCGGCGGCGGTAATCGTCGGGCACCTTGTCGGTCTGGCCGCGCGTGACCTCGATGTAGAACCCGTGCACCTTGTTGTATTCGACGCGCAGGTTCGCGATGCCGGTGCGCGCGCGCTCGCGCGCTTCGAGATCGATCAGGAACTGCCCGCAGTTCTCCGAAATGTCTCGCAACTCGTCGAGCTCGGCATCGTAGCCGCGCGCGATCACGCCGCCGTCGCGCACCATCGCGGCCGGCTCGGTGGCGATCGCGCTCGTCAGCAGGTCGAGGCATTCGGCGGGCGGCGCGAGCGCCGCGTCGACGCGCGCGAGCGCATCCGCGTTCGCGACGATCGCGCCGATGCGCTCGCGCAGCGCCGGCAGCGCGGCGAACGTGTCGCGCAGGCTCGACAGGTCGCGCGGGCGAGCGGACAGCAGCGCGAGCCGCCCGGTGATCCGTTCGACGTCGGCGATCTGGCGCAGCGCGCTGCGCAGCGCATCGAGGCTTGCGTTGGCCGGCGCATCGAGCAGCGCGCCGATCGCCTGCTGGCGCGACTGCGCGGCGACCGACGCGCGCGGCGGGTGATGCAGCCAGTGACGCAGCAGGCGGCTGCCCATCGTCGTGCAGCAGGTGTCGAGCAGCGAATACAGCGTGGGCGACTCGGTGCCGCGCAGCGTCTCGGTCAGTTCGAGATTGCGGCGCGTGGCCGGATCGAGCCCGATGTATTCGGTTTCGTTCTCGACCTTCAGGCTGCGCACGTGCCGCAGTTGCTGGCCTTGCGTGGCCGCTGCGTAGAGCAGCAGCGCGCCGGCCGCACCGCACGCGCTCGTCAGTGAATGCGCGCCGAAACCGTCGAGACTCGCGACGTCGAGCTGGTCGCACAGACGCTGCGTGCCCGACGCGATGTCGAAGTGCCAGGCCGGCATGCGCTTGCTTGCGCCCGCGCCGGCGGGAAGGGCGTCGGTCGCGCCGTCCGGGGTCAGGATTTCGGCCGGCCGGATGCGCTCGAGCGCGGCGGCGAGCTGTTCGGGCTCGATCTCGGCGAGCCGCAACGCACCGCTCGCGAGGTTCAGCCACGCGAGGCCGATATTGACCGCGACGCCGCGCTTGTTGTGGCCGGTGCACATCGCGAGCAGGTAGACGTCGTTCTTGTCGGACAGCAGCGCGGCATCGGTCAGCGTGCCGGGCGTGACGACGCGCACGACCTTGCGCTCGACCGGGCCCTTCGACGTGGCTGGATCGCCGATCTGCTCGCAGATCGCGACCGATTCGCCCATCTTCACGAGCTTCGCCAGATACTGCTCGACCGCGTGATGCGGGACGCCGGCCATCTTGATCGGCGTGCCGGCCGACGCACCGCGCTGCGTGAGGGTCAGGTCGAGCAGGCGGGCCGCTTTTTCCGCATCCTCGAAGAACAGCTCGTAGAAGTCGCCCATCCGGTAGAAGACGAGCGTGTCCGGATGATCGGCCTTGATGCGCAGGTACTGCTGCATCATCGGGGTGTGGCCTGCGAAGGCTTCGGGCGACAGCGTGGTCATAGGTCAGGCATGAAGTTGTTGCTTGGGTTGCCCGAGTTTACCAGTGGCTTCGACGCGAACGTGCGAAGTTGGCCGTTTGGTCGATTGCCGGCGGCGCCGTGCAGCGGCAACCGACCTCGAGCGCTGGCTCACGATCGCCGGCCATCAGGCGCCGACGAAAGGGCGCATGGCCGGCAGCCGCGCGCGCTTTCACCATTCCCGATCGAAAGCGTTGCCACGCGCGCGGCAGGGCGGCGGCGCCCGGCTTGCGAGCCTGCGCGCGCCGACCCCGTACCGCCGATCAGGACGCGTGCGCCGACGTCAGGCTGAGCGCCACCGCCTGCGCGATTTCGATGCCGTCGATCGCGGCCGAATAGATGCCGCCCGCATACCCGGCGCCTTCGCCGGCCGGATACAGGCCTTCGACGTTCATGCTCTGGTAGTCGTCCTTGCGTCGAATCCGGATCGGCGACGACGTGCGCGTCTCCACGCCGGTGAGCACGGCGTCGTGCATCGCGAAGCCGGCGATCTTCTTGTCGATCTCCGGCAGCGCTTCGCGGATCGCTTCGATCACGTAGTCGGGCAGCGCGGTGCCGAGATCGGTCGGCGTCACGCCGGGCTTGTACGAAGGCTCCACGGCGCCCAGCGACGTCGATGGCCGGCCCGCGATGAAATCGCCGACCAACTGGCCCGGCGCGCGGTAATCGCCGCCGCCGAGTTCGAACGCGCGTTCTTCCCATTTGCGCTGGAACGCGATGCCCGCGAGCGGGCCGCCCGGATAGTCGTCCGGCGTGATGCCGACGACGATGCCCGCGTTCGCATTGCGCTCGGCGCGCGAATACTGGCTCATCCCGTTGGTGACCACGCGGCCCGGCTCCGAGGTCGCGGCGACCACCGTGCCGCCCGGGCACATGCAGAAGCTGTAGACCGCGCGCCCGTTGCTTGCGTGGTGGACCACCTTGTAGTCGGCCGCGCCGAGTTGCTTGTGGCCCGCGAACTTGCCGAAGCGGCTGCGATCGATCAACCCCTGCGGATGCTCGATGCGGAAACCCAGCGAGAACGGCTTGGCTTCGATGTAGACGCCGCGGTCGTGCAGCATCTGGAACGTGTCGCGCGCGCTGTGGCCCACGGCCAGCACCACGCGGTCGCACCGCAGCGTTTCCCCGTTGGACAGCTTGAGCGCGCGCACCTTGCCCTGGTCGATTTCGATGTCGTCGACGCGGGTTTCGAAACGCACTTCGCCGCCGAGCTCGTGGATCGACGCGCGCATTTTTTCCACCATGCTGACGAGGCGGAACGTGCCGATGTGCGGGCGGCTCAGATACAGGATGTCCTCCGGTGCGCCGGCCTTGACGAATTCGTCCAGCACCTTGCGGCCATAGTGGTTCGGATCCTTGATCTGGCTGTACAGCTTGCCGTCGGAAAACGTCCCCGCGCCGCCTTCGCCGAACTGCACGTTGGATTCGGGATTGAGCACGCTCTTGCGCCACAGGCCGAAGGTGTCCTTGGTGCGCTCGCGCACGGCCTTGCCGCGTTCGAGGATGATCGGACGGAACCCCATCTGCGCGAGGATCAGCCCCGCGAACAGCCCGCACGGCCCCATGCCGATGACGACCGGGCGCAGGAAATCGGCGTGTTCGGGCGCCTTCGTGACGAAGTGGTACGCCATGTCGGGCGTCACGCCGCAATTCGGCTTGCCGGCGATGCGCTCGAGCGCGGCCGCTTCGTCATTGACTTCGATATCGACGATATACGTGAGCTTGATGTCGGCGCGCTTGCGCGCGTCGTGCGCGCGGCGGAACACGGTGTAACGGAGCAGCCCGTCTGGTGCCACGCCAAGCTCCGCGAGGCGCGCGCGAATCGCGGCCTCGAGCGCGCTCTCGGGGTGGTCGAGGGGGAGTTTAATTTCGCTTAGCCGTAACATGATGACTCGGATGCGATTGCCACGGCGCCGTGGCGATGTTGATACAGGCGGGGCCGGCACGCCTACGGCGTGCTTCGCCGCGCGGGCATGCCGGACGCAAACCCTACGCTGTCGTTGCGGGACAAGCGGTGCGAGCGGCAGTACGCCGGCTCGAACGCGCAACTCGAGCAACTTCAGGATAGGCGCACGAAGCGGCCCGCGTACACGGAAGATTGTCCCGCGTGTCGGGCGATCGGCGCGCCATCACGACGATGTCGCGCGAGCGGCTTGCGCGAAAGCCGCGCCACGCGGGCGCGGCCCGGGCTTACTCCGCTGCCGGATGCATGCGGCTGTAGCGGTTCAGGATCGGAATCATCTGCGCGTAGATCTTCGGGTTCGCGGCGACGATTTCATGGCGATGCAGGAAATCGGCGTCGCCCGTGTAGTTGCCGACGAGGCCGCCGGCCTCGGTGATCAGCAGGCTGCCCGCGGCCATGTCCCACACGTTGATGCCTTGCTCGAAGAACGCGTCGAGGCGGCCGGCCGCGACGTTCGCGAGGTCGAGCGCCGCCGCGCCCGGGCGGCGCAGGCCCGTGCAGGCCTGCGTCATTTCGGTGAAGAGGCGCGCGTACGCGTCGAGGCCGTCCTTCTCGCGGAACGGGAAGCCCGTGCCGACCAGCGCGTCCGACAGGCGGTCGCGGCGGCCGACGCGGATGCGGCGGTCGTTCAGGTACGCGCCGCGGCCGCGGGTGGCCGTGAACAGGTCGTTCTTGTTCGGATCGTAGACGACGGCCTGCGTGACGACGCCCTTGTGCTCGAGCGCGATCGATACGCAGTAGTACGGGAAGCCGTGGATGAAGTTGGTCGTGCCGTCGAGCGGATCGATGATCCACTTGAATTCGGATTCGTTCTCCGATTCGCCCGATTCCTCCGCGAGGATCGCGTGGTCGGGGTAGGCGGTCTTCAGCGTCTCGATGATCGCGTCTTCGGCGGCCTTGTCCACTTCGGTGACGAAGTCGTTCTGCTGCTTCTTGCGGATCTCGATCAGGTCGAGATCGAGGGACGCGCGATTGATGATCTGTCCGGCGCGGCGCGCAGCCTTGACAGCAATGTTGAGCATGGGATGCATGAGCCTGGATCCTGTAGCCGGCGGCACGGGCCGCCACGAAGTGGGACAACCGCCCGGAACGGCGCAAGCGTGCCGGGGCGAGGTGAGACGCGAATTGACAAAGAGCGGGGTACGACCCGCGCTGCGCCGAGCGCAACGCGTAAGGGCATGATTTTACCCGATTTTCGGCGGTTTCAGGCGACCGGCATGCGGGGAAACCCCACTGGCCGTCCGGACGAGTGGGTTTGCGCGGGCGATGGCGATACCATACGGCCATTCTGATGAACCGAGTCGTATCGTAGTGGAAACCCCGCAGAACACCGCCGCGCCGTCCGAGTCGGGCGCGGCCTCGTCCGCGCCGCCGTCCGGCGGCTTCACGTCCACCCGCTTCGTGCTCGTCGAGCCGAGCCATCCCGGCAACGTCGGGGCGGCGGCCCGCGCGCTGAAGACGATGGGCTTCTCGCGTCTCGTGCTGGTCGCGCCGCGCGTGCCGCACGTGCAGAGCGACCCCGAGGCGATCGCGATGGCCAGCGGCGCGGACGACGTCCTCGCGTCCGCGCACGTCGTGCCGACGCTCGGCGAAGCGCTGTCCGGCGTGCACTGGTCGATCGCGCTGACCGCGCGCACGCGCGAATACGGACCGCCGCGCCTCGCGCCGCGCGCGGCCGCCGCGCAGGCGAGCGCGCAGGTCGGCGTGGGCGACATCGCGCTCGTGTTCGGCAACGAGCGCACCGGTCTCGCGAACGAGCATGTCGACCAGTGCAGCGCGCTCGCGCATATTCCGGCCAACCCGGCCTACAGTTCGCTGAATCTTGCGCAGGCGGTGCAGGTGCTCGCGTACGAGTTGCGCGTCGCGTTTCTCGAACAGGCGAGCGAGCCGTCGGCGCAGCCGCCGGCCGAAGCCGGCACGCTCGCGCAGAGCGACGAGATCGAGCGCATGTACGTGCACCTCGAGAACGCGTTGATCGCGCTCGACTTCCTCGATCCGCGCAATCCGAAGAAGCTGATGCCGCGGCTGCGGCGCCTGTTTGCGCGCACGGGCCTCGAGCGCGAGGAGGTCAACATCTTGCGCGGCGTCGCGAAGCACATCCTGCTGAAGTCGGGCAAGCCGGACGGCGACGCGTAGGCGGCCGGCGCTCCGATTGGCGGGCGGGGCGGGAGTCCGCTGGATGCGGCGTGCGGCCGGGCAGGCCGTGCGTCGGCCTGCCGGAGACGTCGAACCGGCTGTTTCTCCCGACCGATCGCCTCCGGAAACCCCGCCGCAACAAGCGTCCCGGCCGAATACCCGCGCCGACGGCGGGGTGAACGCGCGACCGCGTGCGGCCGGGCGCGACTGGCCCTACAATCGCCGGACGTCATAAGCAAATGACCCGGCGCGATAACGGCCGGCATTGCCGGCGATGCGCGCCGGCCTTTTCCCAGATCACATCATGTTCACGAGACTGCGCGAAGACGTTGCAACGATTCGCGAGCGGGATCCCGCCGCTCGCAGTGCGTGGGAAGTGCTGACCTGTTATCCGGGGCTGCATGCGCTCGTGCTGCACCGTTTCGCGCACGCCTGCTGGCGCGCGAAACGCTACTGGCTCGCGCGGTTCGCGTCGCAGGCCGGCCGGTTCCTGACGGGGATCGAGATCCATCCCGGCGCGACGATCGGCCGGCGCGTGTTCATCGATCACGGCATGGGCGTCGTGATCGGCGAGACGGCGATCATCGGCGACGACTGCACGATCTATCAGGGCGTGACGCTGGGCGGCACGTCGCTCACGCGCGGCGCGAAGCGTCACCCGACGCTGGAAGCCGGCGTGATCGTCGGCGCCGGCGCGAAGGTGCTCGGCGGTTTCACGGTCGGCGCGGGCGCGAAGATCGGCTCGAACGCGGTGGTCGTCAAGCCGGTGCCGGCGGGCGGCACCGCGGTCGGCAATCCAGCGCGCATCGTGATGCCGGCGCAGCCGAAGCCGCAGCCCGAGCGCGCGGCGTTCTGCGCGTACGGGATCACGCCGAACGCGGACGATCCGATGTCGCTCGCGATTCACGGGTTGATCGATCACGCGGCGAAGGAAAGCCGCCGCGTCGACGAAATCGTCGCGGCGCTCGAGCGGCTCGGCACGCATCTGGAAACGCTGCAGGGCGCCGACGCGGCGCGCCTCGACCTGCGCAGGCTGTCGGCGGTGCTGGAAGGCAAGACGGTCGAACGCCAGATGTAACGAACGTGACGCGCACTGATCGCTGCTGGTCGGTGCGACGGCAGCGGCGGCGTCAGTCGAGCGGCATCGCGTGGATGCCTTCCGAGTCGACGCGCAGATAGCCGCCGCGCGGCATGCCGTGATCGAGATCCCAGTCGGGCAGCACCCAGCGGATCCCGCCCGGTTCCGCGTGGCGCGCGGGGCGGTGCGTGTGGCCGTGAATGATCACGCTCGCGCGGCTTTTCCGGAACAGCGCGGCCACGCCTTCCCGCGTGACGTCGTAGGCGGCCGAAGCAGGGCGCATCCGGCCCGCTTCGCTGGTCGAGCGCATGCGCTGCGCGAGCGCACGGCGCCAGCGGAACGGCCACGCGAGAAACAGCCATTGCGCGACGCGGTTGCGCGCGAAGCGGCGGAACACCTGGTAGCCGCGGTCGGCCGTGCACTGCGCGTCGCCGTGCGCGAGCACGATGCGCTGGCCGAATGCCATGATCAGCGAAGGGTCGGGCAACAGCATTGCGCCGGCCGCCTTCATGAAGCGCCGGCCGAGCAGGAAATCGCGGTTGCCGTGCATCACGTAGAGCGCGATCCCGCGCTCCGAGAACGTGTGCATCAGCGCGGCCATGCGCGCGGCGAACGGATCGTCGTCGAGGAGGTCGTCGCCGATCCAGTATTCGAACAGGTCGCCGAGGATGAACACCGAGTCGGCGCTGTCGGCGGTGTATTTCACGAAATGCTCGAACGCGGCGACCGTCTTCGGAATCGCCTCGCTCAGGTGCAGATCGGACAGAAACAGGAACGGGCGTGCGGCTTGCGCGTATTCGCGCTCGCCCGGCACGCCCGCGGAGACGCTTCGCGGCGGACTCTCCTGCAACATCGAAGTGCCTCCGTAACGGCTGGTGCGTCAGACCACCACGGCCTTTTCGATCACGACGTCGTCGGTCGGCACGTCCTGATGGAAGCCGGCGTTGCCCGTCTTGACGCCCTTGATCTTGTCGACCACGTCCTGGCCTTCGACGACCTTGCCGAACACAGCGTAGCCCCAGCCCTGCGGCGTCGGCGACGAGTGGTTCAGGAAGTCGTTGTCGTTCACGTTGATGAAGAACTGGGCGGTCGCCGAGTGCGGATCGTTCGTGCGCGCCATCGCGACCGTGTAGTTGTCGTTCTTCAGGCCGTTGTTCGCTTCGTTGTCGATCGGCGCGTCGGTCGGCTTCTGCTTCAGGCCCGGCTCGAAGCCGCCGCCCTGGATCATGAAGCCGTTGATCACGCGATGGAACACGGTGCCGTCGTAATGGCCCTTCTTCACGTAGTTCAGGAAGTTCTCGACCGTCTTCGGTGCCTTCGCGGCGTCGAGTTCGAGCTTGATCACGCCGTGGTTCGTATGCAGTTCAACCATGATGAATTCCTTCGGTGAGGCGGTTTAAATGGCACGCGGCCGGTCGTGCGACGCGGCCGCGTGTGGCGCCGGACGTGCCGGCAGGTGCTTACTTGGAGACGATGCTCGCCGATTCGATCACGACCGGTTGCGCCGGCACGTCCTGCATCGGCCCGCGCGAGGTCGTCGCCACGCCTTCGATCTTCTTCACGACGTCGAGGCCCGACACGACCTTGCCGAACACCGCATAGCCGTTGCCGTCCGGGTTCGGGTAGTCGAGGCCGCCGTTGTCGACCGTGTTGATGAAGAACTGCGCGGTGGCCGAATTCGGATCGCTCGTGCGCGCCATCGCGATCGTGCCCGTCAGGTTCTTCAGACCATTGCGGCTTTCCAGCGGGATCGGCGCGCGGGTCGGCTTTTCCTCGAAGTTGGTCTTGTAGCCGCCGCCCTGGATCATGAAGCCTTTGATCACGCGATGGAAGATCGTGCCGTTGTACTGGCCGGCCTTCACGTAATCGAGGAAGTTGGCGACGGATTTCGGCGCCTTCTCCGGATAGAGCTCGACGCGGATGTCGCCCTGCGAGGTCTTCAGCTGCACGACGGGGTGCGCGGTGGCCGTTTGCGCGAACGCGGGCGCGGTCGCGAGAAGGGCGGCGCCGCCAAGCGCCAGCAACAGACGTTTCATTGCGATCCTCAGGTTGGGAGGGAAGGAAGGCCGCGCCGCTTTATTTCGACGGCGCGACGTACGGTGCCGCCAGTGCGCCCGACGGACCGCTGAACTGGAACGTCGGCGACATCGGCAGCGTGGTGGTGCTCACGTTCGCGGCGGCGCGGTCGGTGTAGTCGCGCGTGGCCGGCGTCGTCGTGCGGGCGTTTGGCGCGGCTTTCGACGGCGACACGATTTTCTGCAGATCGGCGAGGCGCTGCGCGGTCGCGCCGCTCGTGCGGCCGAGCGATTGCGCGCGCTTGTACGATTCGGCCGCGAGGCGCAGGTACAGATCGCCGAGGTTCTCGTACGCGAGCGAGTAGCTCGGGTTCGATTGCGTCGCGGTGACGAGCGCGGTGCGCGCTTCGTCATAGCGGCCGTGCTTCGCGTAGAGCGCCGCGAGATTGTTGTACGGCTCGGGCAGTTCGGGGTACGCCTGCGTGATCGCGACGAACTGCTGGATCGCGTCGTCGTCGCGGTTCAGGCGGGCCAGCACGGTGCCGCGCTTGAACTGCGCCTGCACGTCGCGCGGGTTCGACGCGATGCGCGCGTCGAGCTGCGCGAGCGCCTGCTTCCACTGCTTGCCGGCGATCGATGCGTCGACTTCCGGGGTGCCGTCGGCGACCGCCGGGGCCTTTTGCGCATGCGCCGCGGGCGCTGCGAAAAGCGTCAGCGCGACGCCCATGACGGTGGTCGCAACGAGGGTCGCAGCGCTCGGCGCGCGGCCGCGATGAGGTTTCATAGGCGTAAATCGGAATGTTATACTCCGACCCATTCTAACAAAACGTCTGCGCGTTCCGGCGAGCGGCAGACAGTCTTTCTTAGCCTCTCGTGGCCGTCACCGCTGTGCTTGCAGCCTGACCGCCCCATGTGATATCGAGGACGCGCGGCCTGGCGCCGCGGCAGATGGTCCGTCCGTTTCACATGCTGGGCGAGCTTCGCCAGGGCGGTTTCCTTCGGCTCACGGTTCATCTCTATGGAATCACTGCGCATCTACAACACGCTCGCGCGTGACAAGCAAGTTTTCGTGCCGCGCCAGCCCGGCGAAGTGCGGATGTACGTATGCGGGATCACCGTCTACGACTATTGTCACGTGGGCCATGCGCGCATGCTGGTCGTGTTCGACCTCGTCCAGCGCTGGCTGCGTGCGATCGGCTATCGGGTCACGTACGTGCGCAACATCACCGACATCGAGGACAAGATTATCCGCCGCGCGGTCGAGAACGGCGAGACGATCAAGTCGCTGACCGACCGCTTCATCGGCGCGATGCACGAGGATGAAGCCGCGCTCGGCATCCAGCGGCCCGACATCGAGCCGCGCGCGACGCAGTTTATCCCGCAGATGCTCGGCATGATCGAGACGCTCGAGGCGAACGGCTACGCGTACCAGGCGACCGACGGCGACGTCAATTACTCGGTGCGCAAGTTCGCGAACTACGGGAAGCTGTCGGGCAAGTCGCTGGACGATCTCCGCGCGGGCGAACGCGTCGCCGCGAACGATGCGAAGCAGGATCCGCTCGACTTCGTGCTGTGGAAGCGCGCGAAGGCGGACGAGCCGGAAGGCGCGTCGTGGGCGTCGAAGTACGGGATGGGGCGTCCGGGCTGGCACATCGAGTGCTCGGCGATGGGCTGCTCGCTGCTCGGCAATCATTTCGACATCCACGGCGGCGGGCAGGATCTGCAATTCCCGCACCACGAGAACGAGATCGCGCAGAGCGAAGGCGCGACCGGCGAGACGTTCGTCAATTACTGGATGCACAACGGCTTCGTGCAGGTCGACAACGAGAAGATGTCGAAATCGCTCGGCAACTTCTTCACGATCCGCGAAGTGCTCGAGCGTTACGACGCGGAAGTCATGCGCTTCTTCATCGTGCGCACGCACTACCGTTCGCCGCTCAATTACAGCGACGTGCATCTCGACGATGCACGCGCGTCGCTCACGCGTCTGTACACCGCGCTGAAGGATGTCGAGCCCGACACGCTCCCGCTCGACTGGAACGAGCCGCACGCACAGCGTTTCGCGGCCGCGATGAACGACGATTTCAACACGCCGGTCGCGGTGGCGACGCTGTTCGAGCTGGCGGGCGAAGTCAACCGCACGCGCGATGCGTCGCTCGCGCGGCAACTGAAACAGCTGGCGGGCCTGCTCGGCCTGCTGGGCCGCGAACCGCGCGCGTTCCTGCAGCAGGCGTCCGGCGCCGCGCAGGCGGGCGGGCTCGCGGCCGACGAGATCGAAGCGAAGATCGCCGCGCGCGTCGCGGCGAAGCAAGCGAAGGACTATGCCGAAGCGGACCGGATCCGGGCGGAACTGCTCGAAGCCGGTATCGCACTTGAAGACAAACCGGGCGGATCGACCGAATGGCGTCGCGTATGAGCGCGGTGCGTTCCACTGACCGATCCGTCAGGTAGGAGGCAAGATGGCAACGGCCAGAAAAGCGCCGGTCAGGCGCGCGACTCCGGTCGCCGCGCGTCCGGCAGCCAAGCGCGTCCCGGCGACGAAGGCGGACGCGACACGCGCCGTGCCGAACGGCGCGCTGAACGGTCATGCGCAGCCGGCCGCCGCGCTGCCGGCCGCCGACGCGGCCCGCAAGACCCGTGCGTCCGAGGCGGACGGCGAGGAGGTCGTCGTGCGCCCCGCCTATTGGGACAAGGCGTGCGCGGACCTCGTCAAGCGCGACCGGATCCTGAAGAAACTGATTCCGAAGTTCGGTCCCGCGCATCTCGTGAAGCGCGGCGACCCGTTCGTCACGCTCGCGCGCTCGGTCGTCGGCCAGCAGATTTCGGTGCCGTCCGCCCAGTCGCTGTGGGCGCGCATCGAGGACGCCTGTCCGAAGCTCGCGCCGCAACCGGTGATCCGGCTCGGCGCGGACAAGCTGATCGCGTGCGGGTTGTCCAAGCGCAAGACGGAATACATCCTCGATCTCGCGCAGCATTTCGTGTCCGGGGCGCTGCACGTCGACAAATGGATGTCGATGGACGACGAGGACGTGATCGCGGAACTCACGCAGATCCGCGGCATCAGCCGCTGGACGGCCGAGATGTTCCTGATCTTCAACCTGTCGCGGCCGGACGTGCTGCCGCTCGACGACCCGGGCCTGATCCGCGCGATCAGCGTCAATTACTTCAGCGGAGAACCCGTCACGCGCAGCGAGGCGCGCGAGGTTGCGGCCAACTGGGAGCCGTGGCGCACCGTCGCGACCTGGTACATGTGGCGCAGCCTCGATGCGCCCGACGCCGACGCCTGAGCGCTGGCTATCGGGTTTTAAACATCAATAGTTGAGAGCCGGTTTTGAGCATCGCCCGCGCGGGTAGAATACGCGCTGCCGCAAGACCCAAGGATTCGAACACATGAAGACCACATTTCTGGATTTCGAACAGCCGATCGCCGAACTCGAGGCCAAGATCGAAGAGCTGCGGTTCGTGCAGGACGACTCGGCTGTCGATATTTCGGAAGAAATCGAGCGGCTGTCGAAGAAAAGCCAGCAACTGACGAAAGACCTCTACGCGAACCTGTCGCCGTGGCAGGTTTCGCAGATCGCGCGGCATCCGCAGCGGCCGTACACGCTCGATTACGTCGCGGAACTGTTTACCGATTTTCACGAGCTGCATGGCGATCGCGCGTTCGCGGACGACCTGTCGATCGTCGGCGGTCTCGCGCGCTTCGGCGGCCATCCGTGCATGGTGATCGGTCACCAGAAGGGTCGCGACACGAAGGAGCGCGCCGCGCGCAACTTCGGGATGCCGCGTCCGGAAGGCTATCGCAAGGCCGAACGCCTGATGCGTCTGGCCGAGAAGTTCGGACTGCCGATCTTCACGTTCGTCGACACGCCGGGCGCGTACCCGGGCATCGGCGCGGAAGAGCGCGGCCAGTCGGAGGCGATCGGCCGCAACCTGTACGTGATGGCCGAGCTGAAGACGCCGATCATCACGACGGTGATCGGCGAGGGCGGTTCGGGCGGCGCGCTCGCGATCGCCGTGGCCGATACCGTGATGATGCTGCAGTTCTCGACCTACTCGGTGATCTCGCCGGAAGGCTGCGCGTCGATCCTGTGGAAGAGCGCCGCGAAGGCGCCGGAAGCCGCGGAAGCGCTGGGCCTGACCGCGCACCGCCTGAAGGCGCTCGGCCTGATCGACAAGATCATCAACGAGCCGCTCGGCGGCGCGCATCGCGATCCGAAGGGCATGGCCGCGCTGCTGCGCCGTGCGCTGGCCGATTCGCTGCGCCAGTTCCAGGGCATGAGCATCGATGCGCTGCGCGAGCGCCGCTTCGAGCGCCTGATGGCCTACGGCAAGTTCAAGGAAACCACGCCGGGCGCATGACCGGCCGTGTATTCAATGCGCGCGCCGCTGCGCGCGCGTCCCGCTCGTGATCCCGCCCACCGAATTCTCCACCGACCGCGTCGTACTCGACGCGGTCGGCGTTGCGCTTTCCGGCCTGCCGCCGGATGCGCGCATCGCGATCGCGTACAGCGGCGGCCTCGATTCGACCGTGCTGCTCGATGCGGCCGTGCGCGTCGCGGGCGCATCGCGCTGCGTCGCGCTGCACGTGCATCATGGCCTGAGCGCGAACGCCGATGCGTGGGTCGCGCATGCCGAAGGGCAGGCGGCGCGGCTCGGTGTCGCGTTCGAATCGATGCGCGTCGACGTGCCGCGCGACAGCGGGCTCGGTATCGAGGCGACGGCGCGCGAGCGTCGCTACGCGGCGCTCGACGAGATGGGCGAGCGCCACGGCGTGGCGGCGCTGTGGCTCGCGCAACATGCGGACGACCAGGCCGAGACGGTGCTGCTGCAACTGCTGCGCGGGGCGGGAATCGCGGGGCTCGCCGCGATGGCCCCGCGTTATCGCCCCGACGGCGTGAGCATCGAGCGCGTGCGTCCATTGCTGAGACTGTTGCGCGCACAACTTGAGCGCTATGCGGAGCAGCACGCGCTCGCGTGGATCGACGACGAATCGAACGGTGATACGCGCTATGCGCGCAATGCGCTGCGCGTCGACGTGCTGCCGGCGCTGGCCGTGCATTTCCCGGGCTTTCGCGACGCGCTCGGTCGCGCGGCCCAGCATGCGGCGGCCGCTCAGCGGCTGCTCGACGATCTGGCCGAGCTGGATTTCGCTGTCGCCGCGCGCGATGACGGTCAGGCGCTGTCGCGCGACGGGCTGATCGGCTTCGACGACACGCGCGGCGCGAACCTGCTGCGCTTCTGGATGCGCCGGCTCGGTTTGCCGGGCGCGTCGGCGGCCCGGCTCGCCAACATGATGCGGCAACTGCGCGCGGCCCACGACGCGCATGCGCTGCGCGTCGATCACGCGGGGCAGTGCCTGCGGCTCTATCGCGACGTCGTCTACTGGGAAGCGGGCGACAGCAGCGAACCGCCCGACGACGGCACGGGTACGTCGCAACCGGAGGTGGCACTCGCATGGGACGGACAGGACGTGTGGCACCTGCCGGGATGGCGCGGCACGTTCGTGTTCGCGCCGGCCGATGCGGGCAGCGCCGATGCGGTGCCGGAGGGGCTGCTGCGCGGTGCGCGGCTGGCGGCGCGCGCGCGGGCCGGCGGCGAACGGATGCGCACGTCGCCGGGCGGGCCTGGCCGGACGCTGAAGAATCTGTTCCAGGAGCGCGGCGTGCCGGCCTGGCAGCGCGACGTGCCGCTGCTGTTCGCGGGTGACCGGCTGATCTACGTGCCGAGGCTGGGCGTCAATCGCGACATCGGCGAGCTTGCCGACGCGACGTTGGGCGCCGCCGCATGGCGCCGGCTCGAATGGCGTCCCGACCTGCTGATCGCATAGCGGCGGCGGGCTGCCGGCGGCGCGATGGCGCGCCCATTTTCACCATTTGGTAAACAGCGCCGGAACGGCCGGCGACACGGCGCGCGGCTTGTCAAGTGGGCGTCTATCGGGTACGCTCGGTCGTTTGCTCGGCTCGATTTTTGAGCGTTTTGTGCAGGTTTTCCGCGTGACGTACCCGGTTTGCGCGGCCTGATCGGCCTTCCGGGCAAAATCCGTCACGCTTGCGTGTTGCGTCCCAGCCGTCCCCCTCGTCGTCCGTCCACAGCCACAAGCCGCGTGACCGAACGGCAACGCGGCCTGCCCAGCGCGCCCGTGCGGCTTCTCCTCCAGTTCAGAACGACAATGGCACTCATCGTACACAAATACGGCGGCACTTCGATGGGCTCGGTCGAGCGCATCAAGAACGTCGCGAAACGCGTCGCAAAATGGCATCAGGCCGGGCACCAGATGGTGGTCGTGCCTTCGGCGATGTCCGGCGAAACCAACCGTCTGCTCGGTCTTGCGAAAGAGATTTCGAGCCAGCCGAGCCCGCGTGAGCTCGACATGATCGCGTCGACCGGCGAGCAGGTCAGCGTCGGCCTGCTGTCGATCGCGCTGCAGGAAATCGGCGTCGAGGCCGTGAGCTATGCCGGCTGGCAAGTGCCGATCAAGACGGACAGCGCGTTTACGAAGGCACGCATTCACTCGATCGACGACGAGCGCGTGAAGGCCGACCTGAACGCCCGCAAGGTCGTGATCATCACGGGCTTCCAGGGTGTCGATCCGGACGGCCACATCACGACGCTGGGCCGCGGCGGTTCGGACACGTCGGCGGTGGCGGTGGCCGCTGCGCTGGGCGCCGAAGAGTGCCTGATCTATACCGACGTCGACGGCGTCTACACGACCGATCCGCGCGTCGTCGAAGAGGCGCGCCGCCTCGATCGCGTGACGTTCGAGGAGATGCTGGAAATGGCCAGCCTCGGCTCGAAGGTCCTGCAGATCCGCTCGGTCGAATTCGCCGGCAAATACCAGGTGAAGACGCGTGTGCTGTCGAGCCTGACCGATCCGCTGATTGCGCTCGACGAAGAAATGCGCTCCGGCACCCTGATTACTTTTGAAGAAGACGAGACCATGGAAAAGGCAGTCATTTCCGGCATCGCGTTCCAGCGCGACGAAGCACGCATTGCGGTGATGGGCGTGCCCGACAAGCCGGGCATCGCATATCAGATCCTCGGCCCGGTGGCCGATGCGAACGTCGACGTCGACATGATCATCCAGAACCAGAGCGTCGAAGGCAAAACCGACTTCACGTTCACGGTTGGTCGCGGCGACTACCAGAAGGCGATGGACATCCTCACCAACCAGGTGCAGGGCCATGTGAGCGCCGAGCGCGTGCAGGGCGACCCGAAGGTGTCGAAGGTGTCGGTCGTCGGCGTCGGCATGCGTTCGCACGTGGGCGTCGCGAGCAAGATGTTCCGCACGCTGTCGGAAGAGGGCATCAACATCCAGATGATCTCGACGTCCGAAATCAAGATTTCGGTGCTGATCGACGAAAAGTACATGGAGCTGGCCGTCCGAGCGTTGCACAAGGTGTTCGAACTCGACCAGGCGTCGTGAATTTTTCGTGATGCATTGAAGAAAATGCCTCACGGAAATTGACGCGCGGTTCGAAACCCTATATTATTTCGTTCTCGTCGCACTGCCTCCCTGGTGCGAGCGAAAGTTTGGGAGACGTGGCCGAGAGGTCGAAGGCACTCCCCTGCTAAGGGAGCATCTGGGCCAAAACCTGGATCGAGGGTTCGAATCCCTCCGTCTCCGCCAAAAGCGGTGACAAAGCCCCGCAAGTTCTCGGACTTGCGGGGCTTTTTCTTTTTCGGTTCCTCCGTAGACCCTTGCAACCCTGCTCCGCGCGGGTCCGTGCGCATTTCGACGGTCGGAGGCGGTGTGACGGGTTATTGCCGCTCCATGTAAAGGAATGGCTAGCGTTGGGTGCGAAATTAACCGGTCGATGCCCCAAATTGATGGAACTGCTCAACCGGAGTATCAAGGTTCTGCGTCTCGAGGGGCGCCGGTTGAGCCCTCTTGCCATGGTGTCGAGCTCGGCTTGGGAATAGGCAGAGACGTCAGTACCCTTCGTGAAGTACTGCCTCGGCAGCCCATTCATGTTTTCATTCGAGTCGCGTTGCCCCGGATTCCGCGGATCGCGGAAAGAGACCCGAACGTCGGTTGCGACCGTAAAGCCTTTGTGATTCGCCATTTCCATACCCCGGTCCCAGGCCAGCGACTTATATCGTTTCGGCGATAATTCGCTGGCATGTCGTATCAATGTGTTGACCACGGCTTCGGCATCCTTGCCGGTTGCTTTAACCGGCATCACAAACCGGTTTTGGCGTTCGACGACGATCGAAATCCGGCCACTTGCGTTTCCCAATAGCAAGTCGCCTTTCCGGTGTTTGGGTATTGCGCGATCCTCCGGCGTGGCGGGGCGTTCACTGATCCTTCTTCGACTGCTGACGAGCCATACTTCAGCGCGTTCCGAGGACCCCGGATCGATGGCTTCATTACAATTTGCAAACAGTATCAAATGCCGATGTGCGCCGGGCCCTCGCGTTGATTTTGCGCGACGGTCCTGCTACAGTCTCGCCGAAACAATGCGCCGGATAAGTTAAGCTGGTTGGCAGTGCGATCGTATTGTGCTCACTGATGTGATTGCTTGTCTTATCGGGCATATGTGGCTCGGGAGCCCATAAGTCGATGTCTCCTCCGTTGAGGCCGATATACACGACAGCGCGCTCGGCGAAAGCGGGGTGTGACAGCGCACTGGCGAGCAGCACAATAGAAAAATTACCCTCAGCGAAGTAATCTCAAAGAGAACAAAAAAATGGCCGATTTGCATTGGACCATGCCAATCGCCAGATGGACGTCGATTTCGACCGCGGGGGTGCCGGGCGTCGAAGCCCTCGATCCGATGGTGCGACGTCGCTTGAGCCGGCTGTCGCGTCTCGCGCTTCAGGTCGCCTACGACTGTGTCGGGACGGAAAATCCGGTGCGTGTGGTATTCGCATCGCGTCACGGCGAACTGGTGCGTACCAGCGGCATTCTCGCCGCCATTGGCGCCGCGGAACCTGTCTCGCCGACGGCCTTCAGTCTTTCGGTCCTCAATGCCGTTACAGGCATATTCGGAATCGCCCGGCGTGACCGGTCCGCCGCGACCGCGGTCGCGGCCGGGCATGAAACGCTCGGTTACGCGCTGCTCGAAGCTTATTCCCAATACGAAATGTCGCCGGCATCGCCGGTGTTGCTCGTCTATGCGCACGAGCCGGCCGATCCCGTCTACGGCGACGTCGATGACGACACGGAGAGCGTGGGGCTGGCGATTCTGCTCGATGCCGGCGAGCCGGCCGGTCATCTGGTCTGTGAAGTGGCGGAGGATGGCCCGAGTGAGGCGGGGGCGACCGGCGATGCGGCCGGTACGCAAAGCGCGGCGGTGCTGCGTTGTCTGTCGGCGCGCACGACGGCGTCGTGGCGCGGTCAGCACGCATCGTGGCGATGGAGCTGGCATGATCGCGCGGCTTGACTACGGCTGGCGCCTGTTCGCGACTGGCGCGAGCCTGGTTTTTTTTGCGCTGTGCGGATCGGTGTTCTCGTTGCTGGCAATCGTCGTCGGCGGGGTATGGCCGCACCGGCGCTCGCGTCAGCGCGGCGTGACACTTGTCATCCATTATTTCTTCCGCGCGCTGGTTGCATTACTGCAGCGTATCGGCGTGATGAGGCTCGAGCTGAGCGGCGTCGAGCGCCTTGCAAAAGGCGGCCCGGCAATCGTTGTCGCCAATCACCCGACCTGGCTCGACGTCATGGTGCTGCTGTCGTTGACGCCGAAGGCATGCTGCGTCGTCAAGCGCGGTCACTGGGGCAACCCGTGTTTCTGGGGCATCGTCCGTGCAGCCGAGTACGTAAGCAATGCAGATGCCACTGATCTCGTCGAGGCCGGAGCGAGGCAACTGGCGGCGGGCTACACGATGATCATCTTTCCGGAAGGGACGCGCAGCCCAGGGGGCGATCGCCTGCATGCGTTCTCGCGCGGCTTCGCGCATATGGCGCTGCAGTCGCGCACGCGGATCCAGCCGGTTCTGATCGATTGCGATCCGCCGGTATTTACCAAGACGCTTCGTTGGTATCACGTGCCGTCTCGTGCGTTTCGCATGCGCATCGACGTGCTGGAGCCGATGGATCCGAACCGGCTGGCGCCGAGCGTGGCGCCGCCGTCGATTGCCGCTCGCAGCATTGCCCGCGAGGTGGAAGTACACATTACTCAACGCCTGTTTCAGCATGGATACTTTAAAACTGCAAATTAAGCAGCTTCTGATCGAGATGCTCGATCTTAGCGACATGACGGTCGACGAAATCGACGACGACGCGCCGCTATTCTCGACCGACGGGATCGGGCTCGATTCCGTTGATGCACTGGAAGTCGGCATCATGCTGCGCAAGAAGTTTCAATTGACGATCGCCGCGAACGACGAGCGCACGAAAGCGCATTTCCGGTCGATCAACACGCTGGCGGCCTTCATTGCCGATCAGCAGTCTCATCACGCATCGCAAGAAGCCGTGCTGGAAAAAGGGGCCCACTCGTGACCGACGCTGAAATCCTGGAGCGCATCCGCGCGATCTTTCATGAGAATTTCGCGATCGAGCCCGAGCGCGTGACGCCCGATACGCACCTGTTCGAGGAACTCGACCTGGACAGCATCGACGCAGTCGATCTGGCCATCAAGCTTCAGGAAATGACGGGCAAGCGCATCAAGCCCGAAGAGTTCAAGTCGGTTCGGACCGTCGGTGACGTCGTTGCCGCCGTTCACGCGCTGCTCGCGCGCGCGTGACGATAGCGGTGACGGGCATGCGGGCGACTACAGGCACGATCCTGCCGCGCTGGTCAGCGGTCGCTGCCAGGGTGGCGCTGGTCGTGGCCTATCCGCTCGTCATCCTGTTTGCGTGGCAAAGCATGTCGCCGCGTTACGTCGGTTGCCTGCTGGTTGCGTTGCTGTGGCTGCAGCGCACGATCGGCAAGGGCCCGCTGGCGCAGGCGCTCAAACGGCTCACGACGCTCGACTGGTGCGTGGCCGGTGCATTGACCGCGTTGTCGGTCGCGATTGCCGTGACCGATAGCGAGCGACTTCTTCATCTTTATCCCGCATGCGTGAGTGCCGGTTTGCTGGTCGCGTTCGGCGCCACCCTGCGGCACGGTCCGACAATGATCGAAAAATTCGCACGACTGACCTATCCCGAGCCCGGCCCGGCAATCGTCCGGTATACGCGGCGCGTCACCCAGGCGTGGTGCGCGTTCTTCATCGTCAACGGCGGTTTTTCGGTTTATACGGCGCTGTACTGGAGTCGTGAATCATGGGCGCTCTACAACGGGCTGATCGCGTACGTGCTGATCGGGATGCTGCTTGCGGGCGAGTGGCTGTGGCGCAGGTTCGTCGTCGTACCGACGCGGAAACGGGCGGGGGGCGCATGATCGCACTGCACGAGATGCTGTGTGCTGAAGTCGATAGCGGCGTGGCGGTCTGTCGCGACGGCACCGCGCTGCTGACGCTGCGGGACCTGCGGGCCCGCGTGGACGCCATCGCCCGGCTGGTGGACGCGCGCGGCGCGCGTCGGGTCGCGATCTGCACGGACGATCCGTACGCGTTCGCGTGCGCATTCTTCGCGGTCGCGGCGACCCACGGGGAAATCGTGATTCCGGCGAGCAACGCGCCAGGCTACCTCGGCGATCTGGCTCATGCATACGACCTGGTGCTGGATGCGCCGGCACTGGCCGCGTGCGAGCGCGACACGGCGGGCGAATCGGATATCACCGCCCGCCCGATCGACGCTGCCGCCGCGGTGACGCTTTATACGTCGGGCAGCAGCGGCACCGCGAAACCGGTGCGGAAGTCGCTCGCGCAGTTCGATGCCGAAGTGCGCACCCTGCAGCGCGAGTGGGGCGACCGTATCGGGGCGGCGGTGACGCTGTCGAGCGTGCCGCATCACCACATATACGGACTGCTCTTCAGGATTCTGTGGCCGCTGGCAGCGGGCCGTGCGTTCGACCGAATGCCGGTGCTCGAGCCGCTGCAACTGCAGCAGCGGCTGGCCGAATACGGTGGCGGTGTCGTGGTTTCCACGCCGTCGCAACTGATGCGCTGGCCGGCGTTACCCGGCTTTCCGATGCAGGCGCCGCCGCCATGCGCGTTCTTCTCGTCGGGCGGCCCGCTGTCGGCCGATGCAGCGATCGTCTATTCGAACGCGTTCGGCGCCGCGCCGCTGGAGATCTTCGGCAGCACCGAAACCGGCGGCATCGCGTGGCGGCGTCAGGATGTCTCGTCCGCGTGGCAGCCGCTGACGGGCGTCGACGTGCGTTGCGATGACGACGGCGTGCTGTGCGTGCGTTCCGCCCATCTCGGTCACGACCGCTGGCACCCCACCGACGACACCGCGCGCTTCGACGCGTATGGTCGCTTCGCACTCGCGGGGCGGCGCGATCGCGTCGTCAAGCTCGACGGCAAGCGTGTTTCGCTGCCCGAACTCGAGGCGCGGTTACATGCGCACGCCTACGTCGAGCAGGCGGCGGCCGTGGTGGTCGACGGCACGACCCGTGCGCACGTCGGCGTCGTCGCGGTATTGACCGCGGCGGGGCGCGACGCACTGGCGAGCGAGGGGCGACTTGCGGTTGCCACGATCTTGCGGCATGCGCTCGGTGCGTACTTCGACGCGGCCGCCTTGCCGCGCTACTGGCGATTCCCGCACACGATGCCGTTCGATGCGCGCGGCAAATTGCCGGCCGTCGCGCTGGCGGCCGCGTTCACGGCCACGCCGGAGGGTTTCGAACTGCTCGCTTCGTGGCGCAGCGACGACGCGTTGCATTACGAGCTGCGCGTGCCGGCCGCGCTCGCGCATTTCGACGGGCATTTTCCGGGGCTGCCGATCCTGCCCGGTGTCGTGCAAATCGACTGGGCCGCACGCCTCGCCGGCCGCGAAATACCGGCCGCGCGCGCCATCCGTTCCATCGAACACCTGAAATTCAAGGCGCCGGTGCCGCCGGGTGCGGTGCTGGCGTTGCGTATCGCGCACGACCCCGTACGCGGACGTGCGCGCTTCGCGTTTCGCTGCGCCGGGCGGGAATGCACGTCGGGCGTGTTGGTCTACGGCGCGGCGGAGTGATGAGCGACACCTGCATCGTCATTCCGATCTACAACCATCGCGAAGCGATCGGCGGCACGCTGGCGCGCCTCGTCGTGCACGGCCTGCCGATCCTGGTGGTCGACGACGGCAGCGACGCACCGACGCAACAGGTGCTGGCCGCGCTGGCCGCGCACTATGCGCCGTCGGTGACGCTGCTGCGGTTGCCCGTCAACGCCGGAAAGGGCGCGGCGGTCATGGAAGGATTGCGCGCCGCGCGCGCCCGCGGCTATCGGCACGCGATTCAGATCGATGCCGACGGCCAGCACGATGCCGCCGACGTGCCGACGTTCGTGGCGGCCGCGCAGGCGGCGCCGGATGCCGTGATCCTGGGCCGGCCGCGTTTCGACGACAGCGTGCCGAAGGCCCGCCTGTATGGCCGCTACCTCACGCACGTGTGGGTATGGATCGAAACGCTGTCGCTCGACATCCCCGATGCGATGTGCGGGTTTCGGCTTTATCCGGTCGCTGCCGTTTGCGAACTGATCGACGCGGTATCGATGCCGACCCGAATGGCTTTCGACAGCGAAATCCTGGTCCGGCTGCACTGGCGCGGGCTGACGTTCAAGACGGTCCCGACGCGCGTCGTCTACCCGGCCGACGGCGTGTCGCATTTCGACGTCTGGCGCGACAACGTGCGCATCAGCATGAGCCATACGCGGCTCGTCGCGGGGATGCTGGCGCGCGCACCGATGCTGCTGACCCGTCGGCTCGTCGGGCGGCGCGGCGCATCGCCGGCGGCGCGCACGCGCGCGTGGTGGCGCCTGCCGGAACGCGGCAGCCGTATCGGCATGGCGTTGCTGGCGCTCAGTTGCCGCTGGTTCGGCAAGGGCTTTACGTCGCTCTGGCTGCATCCGATCGTCGGTTACTTCGTGCTGACGAATCGCACGGCGCGCACCGCGTCGCATGCCTATATCGCGCGGCTGCGCGACGCGCGAGCGGCGGACGTGCCGAAGCCGGGATGGCGCAGTGCGTACCGGCACATGCTTGCCTTCGCGCAGGCGGGATTCGACAAGTTCGTCGCATGGTCCGGCCGTCTCGACGAACTCGACGTGCGCTTCGACGATTCGTCCGCGTTCGATACGCTCGCCGCGAGCGGGCGCGGCGCGCTCGTGATCGGCGCGCACCTGGGCAACCTGGAGATGACCCGGGCGCTTGCGCTGCGCGACGCGCACACGAAGGTGACGGCGATCGTCTACACCGAGCATGCGAAGCGTTTTACCGGTGTGCTGGCCGGCGCGAATCGGGAATTCGGCAAGCAGCTCGTCGAAGTGGCGGACTTCGGGCCGGATACGGCGATGATGATGCAGTCGCGCATCGACGCGGGCGAGTTGCTCGTGATCGTCGGCGACCGCGTGCCGCCGCGCGATTCCGGCAAGACGGTCGACGCCTGTTTCCTCGACGCGACGGCGCCGTTCGCGCAGGGCCCGTACATCCTCGCGCACGCACTCGGTTGCCCGGTCTACCTGTTCTTCTGCCTGAAGGAGGGGCGCGGCTACCGGCTCTATTTCGAACCGTTCGCCGACCGGATCGAGCTGCCGCGCCGCGAGCGCGCGGGCCACGTTGCCGAATGGGCGCAGCGCTATGCCGCGCGGCTCGAACACTATTGCCGCAAGGCTCCCTATCAATGGTTCAACTTCTTCGATTTCTGGGCGCGGCCCGATGGAGGTCCGCGTGGCCGAGCATGACATGAACGACGCCGCGGCGACCGTCGCCGCGCACGCGAACCGGCCGCCCGTCGTGATCGGCGGCCGGCATCTGACGATCGAGGACGTCGTCGCGGTCGCCCGCGACGGTGCGCCGGTCGCGCTGAACGCGGCGCCCGAATGGCGCGCGCGGATCGAGCGCGGCGCAACCTGGCTGCGCGACTATCTCGCGAATGGCGGCACGCTGTACGGGGTAACGACCGGCTATGGCGACGCGTGCGTGGTCGAGGTGCCGCCGGCGCTCGTCGAAGCGCTGCCGCTGCAACTGACGCGCTATCACGGGTGCGGGATGGGCGACTGGTTCGACGCGACGCAAACGCTCTCGATCGTCGTCGCTCGGCTCAACTCGCTCGCGTTCGGCTACTCGGGCGTGCGGTTCATGTTGCTCGAACGGCTGGCCGATCTCGTGAATCACCGGATCCTGCCGCGCATTCCGTCGGAAGGCTCGGTTGGCGCCAGCGGCGACCTGACACCGCTGTCCTATGTCGCAGCGGCGCTGGTCGGCGAGCGCACCGTATCGTTCGATGGCGACGAACGGGACGCGCGCGCCGCGTGGGACGCGATCGGTCGCGCGCCGCTGTCGCTTGCACCGAAAGAAGGACTGGCCTTGATGAACGGCACGGCGGTCATGACCGGCCTGGCCTGTCTTGCCTTCGCCCGTGCCGATCACCTGACGCGGATGGCGGCCCGCCTGACCGCATTGACGACCGTCGCGCTCGACGGGCGGGCGGGGCACTTCGATGCACGATTGTTCGACGCGAAACCGCATGCGGGGCAGGCTGAGGCGGCCGCATGGATACGCGGCGATCTCGCCGGGCGCGATGAACTGCCCGGACGCCGTCTGCAGGATCGCTATTCGGTGCGGTGCGCGCCGCACGTGATCGGCGTGGCGCGCGACGCGTTGTCGTGGATGCGTCGCGACATCGAGAACGAACTGAACAGTGCGAACGACAATCCGCTGATCGATCCGGACGAAGGATGCGTGCTGCACGGTGGCAATTTCTACGGCGGTCACATCGCGTTCGCGATGGACGCGCTGAAGACCGCCGTGGCGAACCTCGCCGATCTGATGGACCGCCAGCTCGCGCTGCTGGTCGACGACAAGTTCAGCAACGGACTGCCGCGCAACCTGACCGGCGCGGCGCCGGAGCGCGTGGCGATCAACCACGGGTTCAAGGCCGTGCAGATTTCTTCTTCCGCGTGGACCGCGGAGGCGCTGAAGCATACGATGCCGGCCAGCGTGTTCTCGCGTTCGACCGAGTCGCACAATCAGGACAAGGTCAGCATGGGGACCATCGCCGCGCGTGATTGCCTGCGCGTGCTGGCGCTGACCGAACAGGTTGCCGCCGCGCATGTGCTCGCGACCGTGCAGGCCGCCCGGCTGCGTCTGCGCGACGCCCCCGGGACACAGCTTTCGCCCGCGCTGCGCGCGTTCATCGACGACGTTGGCCGCCAGTCGCCGCTGGTGGTCGAGGACCGGCCGCTCGAAGCGGAGCTGCGTGCGCTGACCGCGCGTCTTGCGGCATGCGAGCCGATCGGCGAAGCATCCGGCGGCATCCGGCGCGGGGAGGCGGCATGAACGCATCTCGTCCGCCGCTGACCGCGACGGCTCGCGTCGAGGTCCTGTTTCACGATGTCGACGCGATGAACGTCTGCTGGCACGGTCATTACCTGAAGTACTTCGAAAGCAGCCGTGCGGCGTTGCTGCGCATGATCGACTACGACTATCCGGCGATGCTGGCGTCAGGCTACCTGTGGCCGGTCGTGGAGGCACATCTGAAGTACGTTCGCCCGGCCCATTACAGCCAGCAGCTCGACGTGCGTGCGACGCTGCTCGAATTCGAGAACCGGCTGAAGATCGGTTACGAAATCGTCGATGCGGCCTCCGGTGAGCGTCTGACGAAGGGGTATACGGTGCAACTGGCGGTCGATGCGACGACGCGCGAGCTGCAGTTCGTGGCGCCGCCGGCCCTGATCGAACGGGTGCGTGCGCAATGGGCCTGAATCCGATCCGCAGACGGCTGGTGGCGATGTTCGCCGCCTGTGCGGTGCTCGCCGGCGGTGACGCGATGGCCGCTCCGGTGCCGACCCCCGCGACCCGGCCGGAGAATGCCGCGCTCGTGTCCGACATCGCGATGCGGCTGGCGCGGGTCGACGCGATACGCGCGGATTTTCGACAGACCCAGACGCTGTCGGCGATGAAGCAACCGCTCGTCAGCACCGGATCGATGTTGTTCGATCGCCGGTCGGGCGTCATCTGGCGAATCGAGACGCCCTACAAGGCCACTTATGTGATTACCGACCGCGGCGTGCGCGAGGCGGGCGCGGACGGGCGCCTCGTCGCGTCCAGTAGTGGCGGCCGTGGCGTCGCACAGGTGTCGCGCATGATGCGCGACATGCTGGGCGGCGACCTGTCCGCGCTGTACGCGCAATTCGACGTCGACGCGAGCGGCACGCCGGAGCGTTGGCGAATGGTCCTGCGGCCGAATCAGCCGCAGCTCGCCCAGGCGATCCGCATGCTCGACATGCGTGGCGGCGCCTATCTCGGCCGGCTCGACATGACGTTCGCGAACGGCAACGTGACCGTGCTCGAGTTCGGGCGGATGACGCCGGTCGACGCGCCTGCGCCTGCCGAGCGCGCGTGGCTGGAGGCGCGTTGATGGACCCGGCGCGCGACGTGATCGGCGTGGCGGGCGAACGGGCCCGGCGGCGCGTGCAGTGCGCTGCATGGCTGCTCGTCACGCTGGCGGCCGTCGCCTACATCCTGTGGCGCTTCAGCGGGCCGGCGCCGCTGCAGACGAACCTGCTCGCGTTGCTGCCGGCCACCGAGGCGAACCCGGTTGCCGAACGCGCCGTCGACATGCTGGGCGATGCGCTCGGCAATCGCACCGTCTACCTGGTGACTGACCGGGACGCCGCCCGCGCGAAAGCCGCCGCGAAGCGGTTTGGCGCGCGGCTCGGCGCGAGCGGCGCATTTCGGTCGGTGACGGTCGAGGTGCCGCCGTTCGACCTGTCGCAGATCGCGGCCACCTACCTGCCGGCCCGTTTCGGCCTGCTGACGGACGCGGATCGCCGGTCGCTCGAACAAGGCGACGCCACGCTCGGTGAACGGTTGACCCGGCGGCTCTATGCGCCGCCGGTCGATGGGCTGCAGACCGCCGTGGCCGACGATCCGTTCGGCTGGCTGCAGCACTGGCTCGGCGAACTGCCGCTCGCCGCATCGAGTCTGTCGCTCGAAGACGGGATGCTGGTGTCGCATCGCGACGGGGCAACGGGTGTGCTCGTGATGACGTCGCTGCCGGGCTCGGCCTATGAATCCAGGGTCCAGCACGCGGTGCGTATCGCGACGGCCGATGCGGAGCAAGCGCTGGCGACGGACTTTCGCGGCGTTCGTGTCGACCGGGCCGGCGCGGTGTTTTATGCGCAAGCCGCACGCGCCAGCGCGGAGCGCGACGTGCACGTGATCGGCGCCGTGTCGCTGGCGGGCATCGCGCTGCTGCTGATGAGCGTATTCCGTTCGCCGCGTCTGCTGGTGCTCGCGTTTGCGTCGACGGCATTCGGCATCGTGTGCGCGCTGGCGGCGACGCTGCTCGTATTCGGCAAGCTGCACCTGCTGACGCTGGTGTTCGGCGTGAGCCTGATCGGCGAGGCCGTCGATTATTCGATCCAGTATTTCGTCGCGTACCTGTCCGCGGGGCGGCAGTGGGACGCGCGGCGCGGCGCGGCGGCGGTGCGGCCGGCGCTCGCGGTGGCGCTGGCGACGAGCCTGCTCGGTTACGCGATCCTGATGTGGGTGCCGTTCCCGGCGCTCAAGCAGATCGCGTGCTTTGCGATCGTCGGGATCCTCTGCGCATTCGCCGCCGTGACCGGCTTCTTGCCGCTCATGCTGACGCAGGCGCCGCGGCGCGTGCCGTCCCGCGTTTTCTCGGGCGCCGCGCGCCTGCTGAGCGGATGGCAGTCGCTGCTCGCGGGCCGGCGTGCCGTGGCCGCCGCGGTGCTCGTTGCGCTGGTCGCGATTCCGGGCTGGGCGCGCTTGACGAGCGATGACGACATTCATCTGCTGGTTCAGCGCGATGCGAGTCTTGCTCGACAGGAAGGCAATATCCGGGCGGCGGTCGGACTGGCGAATACGGCACAGTTCTTCGTCATCCAGGGTGCGTCGCAGGAACAGGTACTCGAGCGCTCGGAGGCGCTGGTCGGAGCGCTCGATCGGCAGCAGCTCGGCCGCATCCAGTCGATCGCGACGTTCGTGCCGTCGGCGAAGCAGCAGGCACATGACCGCGCCGTGCTCGACACGCACGTGTTCGCCGATGTCGCCGCGCTGCGCGAGACGCTCGCGAAAGCGGGTTTCCGCGACGACGTCGCCGACGCATGGATTCAGGCGTTTTCCCGCGATGCTCGGGCGACGCTGTCGGTCGACAGCTGGCTGGCGGCACGCTGGTCGGCGCCGTTCCGGCATCTGTGGCTCGGGCGCGTCGACGGTAGCGCCGGTCCCGTCGATGCGGCACTCGCGATTCCGGAACGGGTCGATGCGACGAACGCGGCGACGTTCGCGGCCCTCGCGCGCACGCTGCCGGGCGTATCGTGGGTCGACAAGGCCGCGAGCGTGTCGAACCTGTTCGGCGCGTATCGGGTCGACAGCGGCCTGTGGTTGATCGGCGCATTGGTCGTGGTCGCCGCGCTGCTGACGTGGCGATACGGCATGCGCGGCGGCATCGCGACGACGTTGCCGGTCGTGTTCGCCATCGCGTTGACGCTCGCGGCGTTCGGCTATGCGCGGGTGCCGCTCACGCTGTTCAACTGGCTGGCACTGATGCTGGTGCTTGGCGTGGGCGCCAATTACGCCGTGTTCCTCCGCGAAGGATGCCTGCGCGACCAGGCCGGGATCGGCGCCGTATGGACCGGCGTGCTGCTGTCGGCGGCCACGACGTTGCTGTCGTTCGGCATGCTCGGCGCGAGCGCGATGCCCGCGCTGCGCAGCTTCGGCACGACGCTCGCGATCGGCATCGTATTGTCGGTGCTGTTCGCACCGCTCGCCACGCCATCCGCCAAGGAGCGTCGCGCATGAATTCGAAACAGACGCCGGTCTACCTGTCCGCGCCCGGCATGATCAACGCGCTTGGCGCAACGACCGACGAGATCGTCGCCGCATTGCGCGCGGGCGTCGCACCGGGCATGACGCCGCGTACCGACGTTCCCGCCGGCGGCTGGGTCGGGCACGTACGGTCCGCGCTCGACATCGCGCCGCCTGACGCGCTCGCGCATTTCGACTGCCGGAACAACCGGCTGCTGCTCGCCGCGCTCGCGCAGATCGAATCGTCCATCGCCGCGGCGATCGCGCGCCATGGTCCGCGCCGGGTCGGGGTCGTGATCGGCACGAGTACGTCCGGCATTCAGGCGGCGGAACAGGCGCTCGCCGAGCGTGCCGCGACCGGCACGACACCCGCCGGATTCGACTATCGACAGATGGAAATCGGCACGGCCGCGCCGTTCGTGCGGGCCGTACTCGGTGTCGGCGGGCCGGCCTATACGCTGTCGACGGCCTGCACGTCGAGCGCGAAGGCGTTCGCGGCCGCGCGCCGCCTGCTGCGGCTGAAGCTCTGCGATGCGGTCGTCGTCGGCGGTGCGGATTCGCTGTGCGAGCTCACGCTGCAGGGCTTCGCGTCGCTCGAATCGGTCAGCCCGGGCCGGACCAATCCGATGAGCCGGAACCGCTGCGGTATCACGATCGGCGAAGGCGCCGCGCTGTTCGTGATGAGCCGCGACGAAGCGGCGGTTCGCCTGGCCGGCGTCGGCGAGTCGAGCGATGCGCATCACATCTCGGCGCCGGATCCGGCGGGCCACGGCGCCGAGGACGCGTTGCGCGCCGCGCTCACGGACGCGGGTGTGGCTGCGTCCGCGATCGGCTACGTGAACCTGCATGCGACCGCGACGCGGCTGAACGACGAGATGGAAGCGAACGTGATGGCCCGCGTGTTTCCGCACGGCGTGCCGGCGAGCGGAACCAAGCCGCTGACGGGGCACATGCTCGGCGCGGCAGGCGCGACCGAGCTGGGATTCGGCTGGCTGACATTGGCCCGCGGGATCGCGCTGCCGGCGCACGTCTGGGACGGCGAGCACGATCCGGCGCTCCCGGCACTCGACCTCGTCGACGGCGAGCGCCGTCTGGCCGGCGATGCCACCGGACGTTACGTGATGAGCAATTCGTTCGCTTTCGGCGGCAGCAATGCCAGCCTGATTCTGGGGACCTGACATGCAAGCCGGACCATTGATCGACGCGCTGCACGGCGGCGCGGATATTCCTGTCGGCGACGTGCGCGACGTGCTGCCGCATCGCGGCACGATGCTGCTGCTCGACTCGATCGAGCGCTGCTCGGAAACCGGCATCGAGGTGAGCGCGATGGCGCGCCGCGATGCGTGGTACGCCGACGACAGCGGTGCGATGCCGGCGTGGATCGGCATCGAGCTGATGGCGCAGGCGATCGCCGCGCACGTCGGCCTGCTCGCCGCGCATGCGGGCGGCCGGGCGAAGCCGGGCGTATTGCTCGGCGCGAACCGCTATGTCGCGCATCGCCCCGCGTTCCGCACGGACACGACGCTGCGCATCGTCGCGCGGGAACTGTTGCGCGGCGACGAGGGGCACGGCGCGTACGAGTGCGCGATTCATGCCGACGGCGAGTGCTGCGCGGAAGCCGTCGTCAAGGTGTACCAACCGAGCGATTTTCAGACTTTTATCGAAGGGAGTTTCAATTCATGACTCGGCGAGTTCTCGTGACAGGGGCGAGCCGCGGCATCGGCCGCGCCGTGGCACTGCGCTTGGCATCCGACGGTTTCGCCGTGACGGTTCATTGCCGCACCGGCCGCGACGACGCGGAAAGCGTCGCCGCGACGATTCGCGCGCAGGGCGGCACGGCGAGCGTGCTGCAGTTCGACGTGCGCGATCGCGCGGCGTGCCGGCGTGAACTGGAGGCCGACGTCGACGCGCACGGCGCGTACTACGGGATCGTCTGCAGCGCGGGCGTGACGCGGGATGGCGCGTTTCCGGCGCTGTCCGAGGAGGACTGGGATATCGTGATCGAAACCGGGCTGGACGCGTTCTACAACGTCGTTCATCCGCTGACCATGCCGATGGTGCGTCTGCGCGGCGGCGGCCGGATCGTGACGATCGCGTCCGTGTCGGGCGTGATGGGCAATCGCGGCCAGGTCAACTACAGCGCCGCGAAGGCCGGCCTGATCGGCGCGACCAAGGCGCTGGCGGTCGAACTGGCATCGCGAAAGATCACGGTCAATTGCGTCGCGCCCGGGCTGGTCGATACCGGCATGCTCGACGACGTGCCGCTGGAACAGGCATTGAAGACGGTCCCGATGGGCCGCGTCGGCCAGCCTGACGAAGTCGCGGCGGTGGTCGGCTTCCTGATGTCGGATGCGGCGACCTACGTCACCCGACAAGTGATCGGCGTCAACGGCGGGATGGTGTGATGAAGCGAGTGGTCGTGACGGGAATGGGCGGCGTGACCGCCTTCGGTCAAAGCTGGGCGGACATCGAGGCGCGCCTGCGCGACGGGCGCAACGCGGTGCGTTACATGCCGGAATGGGACTGCTACGAAGCGCTGCATACGCGGCTCGCGTGCCCGCTGCCGGCGTTCGAGCTGCCGCGCACGTATCCGCGCAAGAAGACCCGTTCGATGGGGCCCGTATCGATGTACGCGGTGCGCGCGAGCGAACTGGCACTGGCCGATGCGGGGCTGGGCGACGACGCGTCGATCCGGGACGGCCGGATGGGCGTCGCGTACGGGTCGTCGTCGGGATCGGTCGAGCCGATCCGCGCGTTCGGCACGATGATCGAGACGGGATCGATGCGCGACGTCACGTCGAACAGCTACGTGCAGATGATGCCGCACACGACGGCAGTCAACGTCAGCTTGTTCTGGGATCTGAAAGGCCGGATCGTGCCGACGTCGTCGGCCTGCGCGTCCGGCAGCCAGGCAATCGGCTACGCGTACGAGGCGATCGCGACGGGCAAGCAGGCGCTGATGCTGGCGGGCGGCGCGGAGGAGTTGTCCGGCCCGGCGGTCGCGGTGTTCGATACGTTGTACGCGACGAGCACGCGCAACGATGCCGCGAACCTGACGCCGCGGCCGTTCGATGCCGATCGCGACGGGCTGGTGGTCGGTGAAGGCGCGGCGACGCTCGTGCTCGAGGAATACGAGCACGCGATGGCGCGCGGCGCGACGATCCATGCGGAGATCGTCGGTTTCGGCTGCAATTCCGACGGCGCGCACATCACCCAGCCGACCGCGGAGACGATGGCGGTCGCGATGCGTGTCGCGCTGCGCGATGCGGCGCTCGATGCCGATGCGATCGCCTACGTGAACGCGCACGGCACGTCGACCGACCGGGGCGACGTCGCGGAAAGTCATGCGACCGCGTCCGTATTCGGCGAACGCATGCCGATCAGCTCGCTGAAGAGCTATGTCGGGCATACGCTGGGCGCATGTGGTGCGCTCGAGGCGTGGTGGACGATCGAGATGATGAAGCGCAACTGGTATGTGCCGACGCTCAATCTCGATACGATCGATCCGGCCTGCGCGCCGCTCGACTACATCGTCGGCGACGCGCGCCGGATCGAAGCGGAATTCGTGATGAGCAACAACTTCGCGTTCGGCGGGATCAACACGTCGCTGATCTTCCGGCGGGTCGCCGCATGACGGCGCGCGTCGTCGTCACGGGGCTCGGCATCGTGTCGTGCCTCGGCAACGCGCTTGACGAAGTATCGGCCGCGCTGCGCGCCGGTCACTCGGGTGTGAGCCGCGTGGACGCATGGCGCGAGCGCGGTTTTCGCAGCCAGGTCGCCGGCGTGGCGTCGGTCGCCCCGGCAGCGCGGTTTGCCCGCAAGCACGAACGCTTCATGGGTGACACAGCGCGCTTTGCCGCGCATGCGGCCGCGTCGGCGCTCGACGATGCGTGCCTCGCTGCCGACGTGCTCCGTTCGCCGCGCGTGGGCGCGATCGTCGGGTCCGGCATCGGATCGATGGCCGACTACGACGACGCGATGACGATCGCGCAGCATCGCGGCATCGACAAGACGCCGCCCTATGTCGTGCCGAAGGCGATGAGCAGCACGGCGTCGGCATGCGTCGCGCAGGTGTTCGGCATCGAGGGCGTGTCGTACTCGCCGTCGTCCGCGTGCACGAGCGGGGCGCTCGCGATCGGGCAAGCGGCGCAATTGATCCGCTCCGGGTGCCAGGACATCGTGCTGGCCGGTGGAAGCGAGGCGCTGCACGACAACATGACGTTGATGTTCGACGCGATGGGCGTGTTGTCCAGCGGTTTCAACGACACGCCGGACCGCGCGTCGCGTCCGTATGCGCTTGACAGGGATGGTTTCGTGATCGCGTCCGGCGCCGGCATTCTGGTGCTCGAATCGCTCGAGCATGCACGCGCGCGCGGCGCGCGAATTCATGCGGAGATCAGCGGATTCGGCCAATGCACGGACAACGCCGGCATGGCGATGCCGCATGCGCCGGGGATGGCGCGCGCGATGCGTGGCGCGCTCGAACATGGCGGCGAACGGCGTCCGGACTACGTCAATACGCACGCGCCGTCGACGCAGCGCGGCGACGTCGAGGAACTGAAAGCGCTCGGCGACGTATTCGGCGGCGACGTGCCGGCGTTCTCGTCGACGAAGGGAATGACGGGGCATCCGCTCGGCGCGAGCGGTGCGCATGAAGCGATCTATACGATCCTGATGATGCGCGACGGCTTCGTCGCGGGCTCGGCCGTCGGCGATGTGCCCGATCCCGCGATAGCCGGCATGCCGCTCGTGCGCGACGCGCGCGAATTCGCGATCGAACGCGCGCTGTCGGTTTCGTTCGGATTCGGCGGCAGCTGTGCAAGTGTGTTGTTGGACGCCTGGAAGGGCGATTGAAGTGAACTTACTGAGCTGAGAGGACGATAACAATGAAGCACACACGACATCTGGCCGGCATGTTGGTCGCGACATCGTTGCTGACCGGGTGCGGCACCGTGGTGCGTTCGCTGCCTCTGCCGGCAGCGGCAACGGCACCGGACACGAGCGGCGTCGCGATTTATTTCGGTGCGCAGCCGCATCCGGAGGTCAAGACCAGCATCGGTCCGCGTTCGGAATCGGTGCGCGTGCGCCGGGTCGAAAGCGAGCAGCCGACGTGCGAGCAAGCGCTGGCGGAAGCGCTGAACCGTCTTCGCATTTATGCGAAGCATTACGGCGGGAATGCGGTCATCAACGTGATGACGCGCTTCCATGAAAAAAGCTCGAATTCGACGACCGAATATACGTGTGGCGTGAGCGGCAGTGCGGGCGCGATTGCCGTGTCGGGCGACGTCGTGCAGTTGAATGCTCAATGACGGGGGCACACGTGAAATATCGCATGGCACTGGCATTGATCGGCGCGACGTTCGCGGCTTCGGCCGCCTACGCACGGGATACGATCCGCGACTATCCGATCGACAGCGCGTTGAAGAGCGAGGAAGGCAAGCTCGACGACGGCGTCGCGCTCTATTTCGGCGATCAGCCGCATCCGCGCGTGATGAAGTCGTACGGGACGTTCGCGACCAACAAGAAGACCAACGCGTTCGGCAAGAGCGACGAGGCGGCGTGTCAGCATGTATTCCTGTCGGCCGTGATCGAGCTTCAGGCGCGCGCGCGCAAGGAGGGCGGCAATGCGGTGGTCGGCATCAAGAGCAATTACCGCAACGTGTCGCGCTCCAGCCCGAGCGAGTACACGTGCGGTGCCGGCGCGGTGGTTGCCGGCGCGGCGCTGACGGGCGAGGTCGTGACGTTGAAGCAGTAACCGGCACCGGCCGGTAGCAGGGGGCCGCCGAACGGCGGCCTTGCTGGCTCAGGCAGGCTTGCGCGCGGCGACGTTGACGAGCGTTTCGCGGCGCTTGCCGGGTTTCGGTGCGTACAGGCCGATGCGCTCGAGGAGTCCGAAGTCTTTCGCGCGGCTCCACCACAGATAGGGGAACGACACGTTGCGGGTGTCGAAACCGAACCCGGCGTCGCGTAGCATGGCAAGGTAGCCGTCGGCGCTTTTCTGAACCTCCATCGGGTGGCGGAACAGCAGCCGGATCACCCACGACTTGATGTACGCGTCGGTCGATTCGGCGAACAGCAGCAGTCCGCCGGGTTTCAGCACGCGGCGAAACTCGGCCAGCGCATGGTCCTGATCGACGAGATGGTGAAAGGTCTGATGGCAGAACACGATGTCGACGCTCGCATCGGCAAGCGGAATCTGCGTGCAGTCGGCATGCCGCAGTTCGACGGGCGTGGCGCAGCGATGCGCCGCTTCCGACGCATGCGCGAGCGAGTCGTCGTGGCAGTCGATACCGATGATCCTGGCGGGTGCGAACGCTTCGCTCAGCAGGCGAAACGACTTGCCCTGGCCGCATCCTGCGTCGAGGAGGACGGGGGCCGACGGCAGCGGCGCCGCGATGAGCCGCTTCAGATCGTCGATCGCAACCTTGAGCACGTGATGTTCCCACGTATGCGTGCGAAGAAACCAGATGCCGAACCGGGTTTCGGGAACATAGGCGGGCGCGTGCGTGCGGGAGGACGTCATGGGTCTCTCATCGATCTTGGATTTGTTGAGCGCCTATTGTAGTTGGCAACGCCGGATCGTGGCGTCAGAAACATAAGATACCCAATCAATCGGACTGAATTGGCAAGCATGAGTGAAATGAAATCGAATTCCATCGACGTCGCGATCATCGGGGCAGGGCCTTCCGGTGCCGTCGCGGCCGCGCTGCTGCGCAAGGCCGGCCGTTCGGTGCTGGTGCTCGAGCGTCAGCATTTTCCGCGCTTTTCGATCGGAGAAAGCCTGTTGCCCCAGAGCATGCAGTATCTCGAGGAAGCGGGCATGCTGCAGGCGGTCGTCGAGGCCGGCTTCCAGTTCAAGAACGGCGCGTACTTCGTCTATCGCGACAGGATGTCGTCGTTCGATTTTCGCGAGAAGTTTTCCGCGGGCTGGGGGACGGCCTATCAGGTCGAGCGCGCGGCCTTCGACGATCTGCTGATCCGTTGTGCGGCCGAACAGGGCGCGGACGTGCGATTCGGCCATACGGTGCGCGCCTTCCAGCCGGGCGACAAGCCGCGGCTCGACATCGTCGACGAAGCCGGGCACGACTATTCCGTTCAGCCGTCGTTCGTACTCGATGCGAGCGGGTTCGGCCGCGTGTTGCCGCGCCTGCTCGATCTCGACGCGCCGACCGGCCTGCCGACGCGAGCGGCCCTCTTTTCGCACGTCGAGGACAGCCTGCCGGCCGGGTCGACCGATCGCGACAAGATCTGCATCGCCGTTCATCCGGAGCGACGCGACGTGTGGTTCTGGATGATCCCGCTGACGAACGGGCGCTCGTCGGTCGGCTGCGTGGCCGATGCCGGGTTTCTCGACGTGCCGGACGCGCGACAGGAATCGTTGTTGCGCGAATTGCTGCAAAGCGAGCCGACATTGTCGCGACTGGTCGGCAGCAAGCCGTTCGTGATGCCCGTGCGCCGCATCTCGGGTTATGCGTCGAACGTCGAGACCCTGCACGGCCCCGGCTATGCGCTGCTCGGCAACGCGGGCGAATTCCTCGATCCGATCTTTTCGTCGGGCGTGACGATCGCGATGCGCTCGGCTCAACTGGCGGTCGCCGCACTCGAACGGCAGTTGCGTGGCGAGTCGGTCGACTGGGCACGTGATTACGACATCGCGCTGCGCAAGGGCATCGACACCTTCCGCGCCTTCGTCGAACGCTGGTACTCGGGCGCGCTGCAAGACATCGTGTTTCACGAAGACAAGGCCTCCGACGTGAAACGCATGGTCTGCTCGATTCTGGCGGGTTATGCGTGGGACCAGACGAATCCGTTTGTACGGGAGCCGGCGCGGGGTCTCGATATTCTTGCGCAGTTGTGCAGTTCGATAGGCGGGACCGACATCGCCTCGTAGCGCGAGAAGCCGAATACATTGGCTCACTCCTTCGATCGAGATTGCAGTGGATACGCATCAACTCATTACGATATGCCTTTACTCGGCCCTAGTATTGATCGTTCCGGGACCGACCAACACGTTACTTTTTTCGTCCGGAATAAGCGTTGGTCTGACGCGAACCCTCCCGCTCCTGTTCGCCGAAGGCGCAGGCTACGTCATCGCTATCTCGGCTTGGGGCGTTTCGCTGCTGGCGTTCGCCGTGGCGCATCCTCAAATCTTGAGCGTGATCAAGTTGGCATGCGCGTCGTATCTGCTGCTGCTGGCGGCAAAAATGTGGGCACGGGGCACGCTGGAAGAGGATCGGCGTTCGAAGCCGGTGACGTGGCACGATGTCGTCGTCGCCACGCTATTGAATCCGAAGGCTTTTCTGCTTGCAAGTACGGCGTTTCCACTCCAGGCGTTTCAGAACGTCGGTAACGGGGCCGTCGCGTTCGGTGCGTTTCTGCTGGTCCTCGTGCCCATTGGAGCGGGTTGGGCGAGCCTCGGGCGCGTGACGAGGATACTGGCATCCGGGCCGCGTCATATCACGGCGCTATTTCGTTCGGCGTCGGTGCTGCTGGTTCTGTTTTCGGGGTCGCTGCTGTATTCGGTCGTGAAATGAGCTTTCTATGGTCGTGCGATCGATTCCTGTCGCGGAAAAGATCACGCGACCCCTGTGAAATAAAAATGAAAGGGCGTGTGTAAGGCAGGCGACCCTGCACGATCTCCCCACCGCGAGCCGTCAATCCGGTCGTTCCGGCCCTTCGAAACGACCGGTTGGTATCAAAAATGCGGCGCTGCGTCTATTCCTGGCGCGCGCCGCATCGGTCAATACAAAAAATTACGCATATAAATCATTGGCCTACGCCGACGCCAAAAAACAATGCTCTGCTGCGCTGCAGAAAATAATCAATCGCCTTATGCTGGTTAACCCGATCGCGTTTGAGCGGCATCAAGTTTTCCGGTGATGCTGCTTTACATTTAGCCAACATTGGCGATTCACGAAATCTACCTGTCGATTTGATTTCGTTCCTTTCGTCGCGCCTGTCCCCGATGCAAGGCGCGACCTCCTCAAGGCGTTGTTGACATGCATGATTTCCCCTTTCTGAGCCTGGCCATCTGGGTTCCGATACTGTTCGGCGCGGGCCTGCTGCGCGCCGGTTCCGACCAGCATTTCCGCCGAATACGACTGATTGCGCTGGTCGGCTCGATTGCCGGGCTGGCGGCCGTCGTTCCGCTGATTGCCGGTTTCGACGCGCATTCGGCGGCGATGCAGTTCGTCGAAAGACGCGACTGGCTCGCGGCATTCAATGCCGGATGGCGGGTCGGCATCGACGGCGCGTCGCTGTGGCTCGTCGTGCTGACCGCGTTCACGACGCTGGTGGTAGTGGTGGCATCGTGGGAATCGGTCACCGTGCGCGTCGCGCAGTACTACGCGTCGTTCCTGATCCTGTCCGGACTGATGGTCGGCGTGTTCGTCGCGCAGGACGGGCTGCTGTTCTTCATCTTCTTCGAGGCGACGCTGATCCCGCTGTACCTGCTGATCGGCACGTGGGGGCGCGAGCGCCGCGTGTATGCGGCCGTGAAGTTCTTCTTCATCTCGTTCGCCGGCTCGCTGTTGCTGCTGATGGCGATGCTGTACCTGTACGCGCAGTCGCATACGTTCGACATGGCCGTGTGGCGCACGCTGCAGCTCGGCTTCGCGCCGCAGTTGCTGGTGTTCCTCGGTTTCTTCGCCGCGTTCGCGGTCAAGGTGCCGATGTGGCCGGTCCACACGTGGCTGAGCGACGTGTACACGGACGGCCCGACGGGCGCCGCGCTGATGCTCGCGATGCTCAAGCTCGGCGGCTACGGGTTCCTGCGCTTTGCGCTGCCGATCACGCCCGACGCGAGCCACTTCTTCGCGCCGGCCGTGATCGCGCTGTCGCTGTTCGCGATCGTCTACGCGAGCCTGATCGCGCTCGCGCAGACCGATCTCGGCAAGCTGCTCGCGTATTCGACGGTCGCGCACATGGGCATCGTCACGCTCGGGCTGTTCCTGTTCAACCGGATCGGCGTCGAAGGCGCGATCGTGCAGCTCGTGTCGTACGGCTTCGTGGCGGGCGCGATGCTGTTGTGCGTGAACGTGCTCGTGGATCGCACGCGGCAGCGCGAGATCGCCGCATACGGCGGCGTGGCGGGCGTGATGCCGCGCTTCGCGACCTTCACGCTGCTGTTCGCGATGGCCAACGTCGGGCTGCCGGGCACGTCGGGGTTCGTCGGCGAGTTCATGGTGATCATGGGCGCGATCCGCTTCAACTTCTGGATCGGCGCGATCGCGGCGCTCACGCTGATCCTCAGCGCGTCGTACACGCTGTGGATGCTCAAGCGCGTGGTGTTCGGC
The DNA here is from genome assembly GCF_905400185.1 of Burkholderia sola. Classification (NCBI taxonomy): domain Bacteria; kingdom Pseudomonadati; phylum Pseudomonadota; class Betaproteobacteria; order Burkholderiales; family Burkholderiaceae; genus Burkholderia; species Burkholderia sola. The sequence goes on along the minus strand of NZ_FR989675.1, from coordinate 2,310,033 downwards.
AAGGTCGCGAGCCAGCGGATCGCGAAGCTCGCCGACCTGAACCGTCGCGAGATCGTGATGTTCGCGTCGCTCGCGCTGATCGTGCTGGCGGTCGGCATCGATCCGAAGCCGTTCACCGATGCGATCGATCCGACCGTCGGCAAGCTGATCCAGGAAGCGAGCCATTCGAAGGTGCCGGCGGGGGATGGCCCCGCGCCGGCGCTGCCGTCGTACATGGCATCGACGCACGACTGAGCGCGGCACACCGAGCCGCACCACGCCGCGCAAGCCCGCCGCATCGCGCGGCGCGCATCGTTGCGCACACATCGATCCGCGGCCCGGCACGGCAAGTGCCGGGCGCGCTTCCGGCTGCGTGAAATTGCCCCGCGACAATGTGACTCACGGCAGATTTTGCAATGATGATTTGCCGCATGCACCGGTTTTTCATCGCACTCGCGCGACGTATGATTCGGCCAATTTCGTGAATCGAATGCGCATCGGGCATACGCAAACGGATTCAATGACCCTCGGGCTGTGTGATGAAAAGAAGAGCATCAAGAGGCTGGTCGGCGCTGCTTTCAATGGGCGCGGCATTGAGCCTGTCAGGTTGTAATTTAGATGTACTAAATCCGAAAGGAAGCGTGGGGGCGGCCGAAAAGGCGCTGATCGCGACGTCCACGTGGGCGATGCTGATCGTCGTCGTGCCGGTGATCCTGCTGACGTTATGGTTCGCGTGGCGTTACCGCGCGTCGAATCGCAACGCCGCCTACGCGCCGAACTGGTCGCACTCGACCGCGATCGAGGTCGTGATCTGGACGGTGCCGACGCTGATCATCCTGTTCCTCGGCGTGCTCACGTGGAAGACCACGCACGAACTCGATCCGTACAAGCCGCTCGAATCGGCGGTGAAGCCGATCGACGTCGAGGTGGTCGCGCTCGACTGGAAGTGGCTGTTCATCTATCCGGAATTCGGCATCGCGTCGGTGAACCAGCTCGCGATTCCGGTCGGCACGCCGGTGAACTTCCGCATCACGTCGGATTCGGTGATGAATTCGTTCTTCATCCCGCAGCTCGGCGGCCAGGTCTACGCGATGGCCGGCATGCAGACGCGCCTGCACCTGATCGCCGACGAGCCCGGCAATTACGCGGGCACGTCCGCCAACTTCAGCGGCCGCGGGTTCTCCGACATGAAGTTCCGCACGCTCGCCGAGCCGCGCGAGCAGTTCGATGCGTGGGTGCAGAAGGTGAAGGCGTCGCCGGACCGGCTCGACGCGACCGTATACGGCAGCGTCGCGCAGCCGAGCGAAAAGGCGCCGGTGCGCTACTTCTCGTCGGTCGATCCGCGGCTCTTCCACAACATCATCGCGAAATACAACGATGGCCACGTCCTCGACCTGAAGGACGCCGCCTGCGGCACGAAGGGGTAACGCATGTTCGGCAAACTCACACTTTCGGCGATCCCGTTCGATCAGCCCATCATCATGGGGGCCGGCGCCTTCATGGGGCTGGTCGTGCTGGGCATTCTCGCCGCGCTGACGATCACCGGCCGCTGGAAATGGCTGTGGACGGAATGGCTGACCACGGTCGACCACAAGAGACTCGGCGTGATGTACATCATCGTCGCGCTGATCATGCTGCTGCGCGGCTTCGCCGACGCGATCATGATGCGCATGCAGCTCGCGCTCGCGTACAACGCGCCCGGCTACCTGCCGCCGCACCACTATGACCAGATCTTCACCGCGCACGGCGTGATCATGATCTTCTTCATGGCGATGGTGTTCATGGTCGGCCTGATGAACCTGATCGTGCCGCTGCAGATTGGCGCGCGCGACGTCGCGTTCCCGTTCATCAACTCGCTGTCGTTCTGGATGACGGCGGTCAGCGCGATCCTGATCAACCTGTCGCTCGTGATCGGCGAATTCGCGCAGACGGGCTGGCTCGCGTACCCGCCGCTGTCGGAGCTGCAGTTCAGTCCGGGGGTAGGGGTCGACTACTACCTGTGGGCGCTGCAGATCTCCGGTGTCGGCACGCTGCTGACCGGCGTGAACTTCTTCGTGACGATCATCAAGATGCGCGCGCCCGGCATGACGCTGTTGAAGATGCCGGTGTTCACGTGGACGGCGCTCTGCACGAACGTGCTGATCATGGCGTCGTTCCCGATCCTGACCGCGACGCTCGCGCTGCTCGGCCTCGACCGTTACCTCGGCATGCACTTCTTCACGAACGACGCCGGCGGCAACGCGATGCTGTACCTGAACCTGATCTGGGCGTGGGGCCATCCGGAGGTGTACATCCTGATCCTGCCGGCGTTCGGGATCTTCTCGGAAGTCATCGCGACGTTCGCGAAGAAGCCGCTGTTCGGCTACAAGACGATGGTGTACGCGACCTGCGCGATCATGGTGCTGTCGTTCCTCGTGTGGCTGCATCACTTCTTCACGATGGGCTCGGGCGCGAACGTGAACGCGTTCTTCGGGATCATGACGATGATCATCGCGATTCCGACCGGCGTGAAGGTGTTCAACTGGCTGTTCACGATGTATCGCGGCCGGATCCAGTTCACGACGCCCGTGCTGTGGACGATCGGCTTCATGGTCACGTTCACGCTCGGCGGCATGACCGGCGTGATGATGGCCATTCCCGGCGCGGACTTCGTGCTGCACAACAGCCTGTTCCTGATCGCGCACTTCCACAACGTGATCATCGGCGGCGTGCTGTTCGGTTATCTCGCGGGCTTCAACTACTGGTTTCCGAAAGCGTTCGGCTTCAAGCTGAACGAGAAGCTCGGCAAGGCGGCATTCTGGTTCTGGCAGGTCGGCTTCTACGTCGCGTTCGTGCCGCTCTACGTGCTCGGCTTCATGGGCATGACGCGCCGCCTGAACCATTACGACAACCCGGCCTGGCATCCGTGGCTGCTGGTCGCCGCGTTCGGCGCCGTGCTGATCGCGATCGGCATCGCGTGCCAGCTGCTGCAACTGGTGGTCAGCATCCGCAACCGCCATCTGCCGGAGTACCGCGACACGACGGGCGACCCGTGGGGCGGCCGCACGCTGGAGTGGGCGACGTCGTCGCCGCCGGCCGACTACAACTTCGCGGTGATCCCGCAGGTGCGCACGCTCGACGCGTATGCGGACATGAAGGCGCGCGGCGAAGGCCGGCCGAACCCGGCCGTGATCCGCGACATCCACATGCCGTCGAATACCTGTGCGGGCCTCGTGATCGCGATCTTCAGCCTGGTGCTCGGCTTCGCGCTGGTGTGGCACATCTGGTGGATGGCGATCGGCGGGCTCGTCGGGATCATCGCGACGCTCGTGATCTACAGCTCGCGCGATAACGACGGCTATTACATCCCTGCGTCGACGGTGCGCAAGACCGAAGACAAGCAGCCGACGAAGCGCCCGGCGCGCGTCGACGACGTGGAACTGGAGGCCAACTGATGTTGCAGAAAACCTTGAGCGCAACCCTGCTCGAGCACGACGACCATCCGCCGTCGCATTCGGTGTTCGGGTTCTGGCTGTACCTGATGACCGACTGCGTGATCTTCGCGGCGCTGTTCGCGACGTTCGCGGTGCTCGGCCACCAGTACGCGGGCGGGCAGACCGCGAAAGAGCTGTTCGACATTCCGGGCGTCGCGGTGGAAACCGCCGCGCTGCTGCTGTCGAGCATCACGTACGGTTTCGCGATGCTCGCGGCGTACAAGCAGCGGCGCGGTGCGCTGCTCGCGTGGCTCGCAGTGACGTTCGTGCTCGGCGCGGCGTTTCTCGCGATGGAACTGCGCGAGTTCTCGCACCTGATCGCGGAAGGCGCCGGCCCGCAGCGCAGCGCGTTCCTGTCGGCGTTCTTCACGCTGGTCGGCACGCACGGGCTGCACGTGACGGCCGGCCTGTTGTGGATGATCGTGCTGGCCGCGCAGATCGTGTTGCGCGGCGGCGACCTGACCGATCGCGACCTGCGACGCCTGACGTGCCTGAGCCTCTTCTGGCACTTCCTCGACATCGTGTGGATCTGCGTGTTTTCCTTTGTCTATCTCGCGAGCGTGATCTAAATGGCCCATTCGCATTCGTCTCAACTCGAAGAAGGGCACGGCAGTGTCGGCGGCTACGTCGCCGGTTTCATCCTGTCGGTGCTGCTCACGGCCGCGTCGTTCGGCCTCGTGATGGGCGGCGTGCTGTCGCCGCATGCGTCGCTGATCGGGCTCGCCGTGCTCGCGCTCGTGCAGATCGTCGTGCACCTCGTGTACTTCCTGCACATGAACGGCTCGTCGGGCCAGCGCTGGAACGTGATGGCGTTCAGCTATACGGTGCTGACTGCCGCGATCCTGATCGTCGGCACGCTGTGGGTGATGCACAACGTGAGCATGAACATGATGTCGCGTTGAGCGGCGGCGCGGCGCATCGGGTTCACCTCCATGCGCGTTCATGAAGAAAAGGCGGCACGTGCCGCCTTTTCGTTTTTTCCCGCTGCTGCGTCGCGCGGGGCAGGGCGGTCAGTGCCGCACGCCGGCATCGGCCGTCAGCGCATGCGTGCAGTCCGCGCGGTACTCGGCGGCGAGCCGACGCTTCGCACCGTCGAGGTCGTCGGGGTAGTACGGGCTCGCATGGGCGGGATCGTAGCCGACCTGTTCGAGTTCGGTCAGCTCGCGCACGAGGTCCGCCCGCGTGACGTCGCGGCCCGTGTGCACGAACGGGTATGCATTGCATTCCTGCGGGGTGAGGTGCGGCCCCGCGAATGCGGCGGTGCTGGCGCATGCGAGCAGCATGCAGGCGACGGTGGTCGACAGTTTCATCCGGTAGCTCCTGGTTTCGCGGCCCGATGCCGCATGACGTCAGCGTAGGCGGCCCCGGCCGCAGCGCGGCCGACGCACGGATGAAACATGTTTCACAGGCGCGTGCCGCGACGCAGGATGAAGCTATTTTCATCTGGCGCCGCGCGGCGATCGCGGCGCTTACGATAGCGGCGGGCGCATCGTGCGCGCCCGTCTTGACGTTCATTGCGAGGGCAACCATGCGAGTACTGACGGTCGAGGACGATGCGGTGACCGCGAACGAAATCGTCGGCGAGCTGACCGCACGCGGCTTCGAGGTCGACTGGATCGACAACGGCCGAGAAGGAATGATGCGCGCAATGAGCGCATCGTACGACGCGATCACGCTCGACCGGATGCTGCCGGGGGCGGACGGTCTCGCGATCGTGACCGCGATGCGCACGGTCGGCATCGATACGCCGGTGCTGATGCTGAGCGCGCTCGGCGACGTCGACGAGCGCATTCGCGGTCTGCGTGCGGGCGGCGACGATTACCTGACGAAGCCGTTCGATTCCGGCGAACTGAGCGCGCGCATCGAAGTGCTGCTGCGCCGCCGGCAGGCATCGGGCGTGCCGCAGCAGACGCTGCTGAAGGTCGGCGCGCTCGAGCTGGACCTCATTTCGCGCTGTGCGCGCCGCGGCGCCGACGAGATTCCGCTGCTGCCGACCGAGTTCCGCGTGCTCGAATTCATGATGCGCAACGCGGGCCAGACGATCACGCGCACGATGCTGTTCGAGGCCGTGTGGGGCTATCACTTCGATCCCGGCACCAACCTGATCGACGTTCACATGGGGCGGCTGCGCAAGAAGATCGATCCGCCTGGCGCGAACCCGATGATCCAGACGGTGCGCGGATCGGGCTACATGCTCGCTTGATGGAGGCACGGATGGACGCAGCCCGCGCGGCGAACTTCACGCGCCGCTGGCATACGACGACGTTTCGCTGGCTGTGTGCTTACGCGGCGATCTTCTCGGTGTCGCTGCTGCTGCTCGCGGGCGTGATCAGCGTGGCCGCGACGCACACGATGGCCCGCGACACCGACGAGGTGCTTGCGTGGCAACTGATCTATTTCGATTCGATTCCCGACGCCGAGCTGCCGCTCGCGATCCATCGGCGGCTCGAGCACGAGCACATGCATACGAATTTCTACGGGCTGTTCGACGCGAGCGGGCGCCGCGTGGCTGGCGACATCGCGACGCCGCCCGTGCTGCGTACCGATCGCCACGGCCGGACGCTGAACCGCACGCTCGCGCCGCTCGACGGTCAATCGTCGCCGATCACGCGCGCGATGGCCGTGCGCCGCGACGACGGGATGACGCTGGTCGTCGCGCGCGACCTGTCGCATTTCATCCAGATCCGCGACGTCGCGATTCGCGGGCTCGTGATCGGCGGCGTGATGATCCTGATCGCGGGCGTCGCGGGCGGCAGCATGCTCGGCATGCGGCAGATGCGCCGCGTCGCCGAGATCCGGCGCGTCACGCGGCAGATCGCCGAGGGCGATCTCGGCAAGCGGCTGCCGGTCGGCGGCTATGACGAACTCGACCTGCTCGCGCATCTCGTGAACCATATGTTGGACGAAGTCGAGCGGCTGATGGGCGAGGTGCGCCATACCTGCGACGGGATCGCGCACGACTTGCGCACGCCGCTCGCACGCGTGCATACGATGCTGGCGCGGCTAGCCGACCAGCCGTTCTGCGCACACGATCCCGCGTCGGCTGCGCTGCTGGCGTCGGCGCGCGACGAAACCGACCGGCTGCTCGAACGTTTTCGCGCGATGCTGCGCATCTCCGAGATCGGCACGCTGAGCCGGCGCGGCGGGTTTGCCGCGGTCGACGTCGCGGCGTTGCTGCGCGACGTGTGCGAACTTTACGAGCCGCTGGCCGAGGCGGTCGACGTGTCGTTGGAGCTCGATGCGGCCGCGGTCGACGGCATTCATGGCGACCGTGCGTTGCTGTTCGAGGCGTTCAGCAATCTCGCGGACAACGCGATCAAATTCACGCCGCCCGGCGGCCGCGTGCGCGTCGCGCTCCAGACGACGTCGCATGGTCCGCTCGTCCGGTTCGAGGACACCGGGCCCGGCATCCCGCCCGGCGAGCGCAATGCGGTGCTCGAGCGCTTCTATCGCGGCGAGCGCACGCGCCACGTGAACGGCTCGGGGCTCGGGTTGAGCATCGTGTCGGCGGTGATGCGCGTGCACGGTTTCGTGCTGCGGATCGGCGATGCGCAGCCGGCCGGTGCGGCGATCACGGTCGAATGCTGGCCGCGTTCGCTCGCGTGACGGAGGGGGCCGATCGATGCGCATCCTGCTGATTGCGCCGCCGACGCCTGATGCGTCGCGGCTCGACAAGGCGTTTCGGGAAAGCATGCACGGCGTCGAACGCGTCGACGAATGGCGCGACGGCTGTTTCGCGGCGACGCAGGACCGGTTCGACGCGATCGTGATCCTCGCGACCGATGGCGCTTCCGTGCCGACGCTTCTCGACGGATTCCCGCCGCTTGCCGCGTCGGCCGGCAGCGCGACGATTGCCGCGATCGTCGCCGGCACCACGTCCGCCGAGCGTGCACGGATGCTGAACGCGGGCTGCGACGTGTGCCTGGCCCATCCGTGCTCGTTCGTCGAATTGCACGAGCGGCTGCGCGCACTGTGGCGCCGCACGGGCGTCATCGCGATGCGGGAATCGATCCGGCTCGACACGGCGACGCGCGCGCTCGACGAGCGGGGCCGGCGGCTCGCGCTCAGCGCCCGGGAATTTCGCGTGGTCGAATGCCTGCTGCGCGAAGCGGGGCGGCCGGTCGGGCGCGACGCCGTGCTGCGTTATGCGTGGGGCGATGCGGACATCGAACCCGAAACGGTCAATGCGCTGGTCGTACGGTTGCGGCGCAAGCTGGCCGCGCATGCGTTTTCCGCGCGGATCGAAACGGTGGCGCGATTCGGCTTCCGGTTCGACGCGGGCCGCGGCGCAGGTTGAAGGACGTTTCCGGAAAGGGGGGCGCCGGGCGCCGATTGTTACAAGACGTTAGCGCGGGCTTCCCGTTGCGATGCGGCGCATCAGTTCTTACAAACTTGAAATATGCGGGGCGGGCGCTTGCCGCTATAGTCGAATCACACATGACACAACCAGAAGAGGAATCCATGAAGACTTTGCGTGTTGCCTCGCTCGTGACCGGTATGACGGCCTTGCTCGTGTCGGGCGCAGCAATGGCGGGAGTCAATGTCGGGATCAACGTCGGCGTGCCGGCACCGGTCTACGTCGCGCCCGCGCCCGTGTATGCGCCGCCGCCTCCGCCGGTCGTCTACCAGCCGGCGCCCGTCTACGCACCGGCGCCCGTGTACGGGCCGGCGCCGGCGATCGTGATCGGCTGGCACGGCGACCGCTACTGGGACGGCCGCCGCTACTGGGGCCGCGACGAATGGTATCGCCACCATGGTCGCGGCTGGGGCGGCGATCGCGGTCACTGGGATCACGGCCGCCACAACGGCTGGCGCTGATCGACCGGTCGCGCGTGCGTGCCGCGCGCGCGACAACGGCTCGTGAGGAAACCGCCCGCGTGGCGGTTTTCTTTTGGCTCGACGGATTGAATGGGTAGAATCGCTCCACGTTACTACCCTCATTCGACGACAGGGCCTCTATGACGAAGGGTTCGCCCCGGGCCGCCGCCGCGCGCGCCTGCCGCGGTGCACTGCGGGCCGCCGGCCGCGTGGCCGCGGTGCTGGCGCTGCACGCGGCGCTGGCCGCGCCCGCCGCGCACGCGGCCTACGCGATTGCGCAGTACGGCGAGCCGAAGTATCCGCCGGGCTTCAAGCATTTCGACTACGTGAACCCCGACGCGCCGAAGGGCGGCACGCTCGTGCTCGCGAACCCGAGCCGGCTGACGTCGTTCGACAAGTTCAATCCGTTCACGATGCGCGGCAACACCGCGCCGGGCATCGACATGCTGTTCGAGAGCCTCGCGACCGGCAGCCTGGACGAGCCGGCGTCCGCGTACGGATTGCTCGCCGACGACATCGACGTCGCGCCGGACCGCCGCTCGGTCACGTTCCACCTGAATCCGCGCGCGCGCTTCTCGAACGGCGATCGCGTCACGGCGGACGACGTCAAGTTTTCGTTCGACACGCTGAAGAGCAAGCAGGCCGCACCGCAGTTCGGCGCGTACTTCGCCGAAATCACGAAGGCCGTGGTCGTCGATCCGGCGACCGTGCGCTTCGAATTCCACAGCGCGAACCGCGAGTTGCCGCTGATCGCCGGCGGCGTGCCGGTGTTCTCGCGCAAGTGGGGATTGCGCGCGGACGGCTCCCGCATCCCGTTCGACCAGCTCGCGTTCGAGCAGCCGATCGGCAGCGGCCCGTACGTGATCGACCATTACGACAACGGCCGCACGATCACCTACCGGCGCAGCCCCGCGTACTGGGGCGCCGACCTGCCGGTGCGAGTCGGCACCCACAACTTCGAGCGGATCGTCTACAAGCTGTACGGCGACGGCGTCGCGCGGCTCGAGGCGTTCAAGGCCGGCGAATACGACGTGCTCGTCGAGTACGTCGCGCGCAACTGGGCGCGACGCGACGTCGGCAAGCGTTTCGACAGCGGCGAGCTCGTCAAGCGCGAATTCCGCCAGCATAACGGCGCCGGCATGCAGGGCTTCTTCATGAACCTGCGCCGGCCGTTGTTCCGCGACGTGCGCGTGCGTCAGGCGCTCGACCTCGCGTTCGACTTCGAATGGCTGAACCGCCAGCTGTTCTACAGCGCGTACACGCGCCTGAACAGTTATTTCGCCGACACCGACCTGCAGGCGACCGGTACGCCGGGCGAGGGCGAGCTGAAGCTGCTGGAGCCGCTGCGTGCGCAGCTCGATCCGGCCGTGTTCGGCCCGATGGTCACGCAGCCGAACACGAATCCGCCGGGCTCGCTGCGCGCGAACCTGTTGAAGGCGCGCGCGCTGCTCGCACAGGCCGGCTGGACCTATCGCGACGGCGCGCTGCGCAATGCGAAGGGCGAGCCGTTCGCTTTCGAGATCCTCGACGATGCGGGTGGCGCGATGGAAGGCGTCGTGACCGCGTACCAGCGCAACCTCGCGAAGCTCGGCATCGCCGTGCGGTTTCGCACGGCCGATTACGCGCTGCTGCAAAAGCGCCTCGATGCGTTCGACTACGACATGACGACGATCCGCCTGCCGGGCGTGCAGGTGCCCGGCGCCGAGCAATACTCGCGGTACGCGAGCAAGTTCGCCGACGAGCCGGGCTCCGACAACTTCATCGGATTGAAATCGCCGGCCGTCGACGCGTTGCTGCACGCGCTCGGCACCGCGCAGACGCGCGAGGAATTGCTCGACGCGACGCACGCGCTCGACCGCGTGCTGATGCACGGCTACTACGCGGTGCCGCAGTGGTACAGCACGACGCACCGCGTCGCGTACCGACGCACGCTCGCCTATCCGCAGACGCTGCCGCTGTACTATTCGGCCGAGGGCTGGGTCGTGTCGACCTGGTGGGCGAAGCCCGATCACTGACCCGCGCCGGCCCTTCATCCAACCCGCCACCGATCACGAGTCGACGCCCTATGTGGAGCTACATCCTCAAACGCCTGCTGTTGATGATCCCGACGCTCGTCGGCGTGCTGACGCTCACGTTCGCGGTGATCCAGTTCGTGCCGGGCGGCCCGGTCGAGCAGGCCGTGCAGGAGTTGCGCAAGGGCGCGACCGAGCAGGGCGCGACGCCATTCGGGATGCGCGCGCACACCGGCGTCGACGCGCAGCAGCTCGCGCAGCTCAAGGCGTTGTACGGTTTCGACAAGCCGCCGCTCGAACGCTACTGGCTGATGCTCAAGCGCTTCGCGCGCTTCGATCTCGGCGAAAGCTACTTTCGCCACCAGAGCGTGTGGTCGCTGGTCGTGCAGAAGCTGCCCGTGTCGATCAGCATCGGGCTGTGGACGTTCTTCCTCACGTACCTGATCTCGGTGCCGCTCGGCATCGCGAAGGCCGTGCGCAACGGTTCGCCGTTCGACGTCGCGACGAGCCTCGTCGTGCTGGTCGGCTATGCGATTCCGGGCTTCGTGCTCGGCGTGCTGCTGCTCGTGCTGTTCGGCGGCGGCTCGTTCTGGCAGCTCTTTCCGCTGCGCGGCCTCACGTCCGACAACTTCGCGCAGCTGTCGCTCGTCGGCAAGGTGCTCGACTATCTGTGGCACATCGCGCTGCCGATCACCGCGTCGGTCGTCGGCAGCTTCGCGGTCATCACGATGCTCACGAAGAATGCGTTCCTCGACCAGATCCGCCGGCAATACGTGCTGACCGCGCGCGCGAAGGGGCTCTCCGAGCGCAGCGTGCTGTGGAAGCACGTGTTCCGCAATGCGATGCTGCCGCTGATCGTCGGTTTCCCGGCCGCGTTCATCGGCGCGTTCTTCACCGGCAGCCTGCTGATCGAGACGCTGTTCTCGCTCGACGGCCTCGGGCTGCTGTCGTACGAGTCGGTCGTGCGGCGCGATTACCCGGTCGTGCTCGGCACGCTGTACCTGTTCACGCTGATCGGGCTCGCGACCAAGCTGATTTCCGATCTTTGCTATGTGTGGGTCGATCCGCGCATTCAATTCGACAACCTGGAGCGCTGACATGAAACGAGCCATTCGCATGCCCGGCGCCAGCGGGCGAGGCGCGCGATGAACCGGGCCGTCGCATCCCCCCGCATCGACGCCGCGCGCGCGCGCGTGTCGCCGTCGCCGGCCCGCCGTGTGTGGCAGCGCTTCCGGCAGCAGCGCCTCGGCTACTGGAGCTTCGTGATCTTCGTCGTCGCGTTTGCCGCGAGCCTCGCGGCGCCGCTGTGGTCGAACGACAAGCCCCTCGTCGTGCGCTACGACGGCCAGACCTATTTCCCGATGTTCCATGCGTACCCGGAGACGACCTTCGGCGGCGATTTCCCGACGCCGGCCGACTATCTCGATCCGTATGTGCGCAAGCGGCTCGAGGCGCCCGGCAACTTCGTCGTCTATCCGCCGAACCGCTATTACTACGACACGCTGAACTACTTCTCGAACGTGCCGAACCCGGCGCCGCCGTCGCGCGAGAACTGGCTCGGCACCGATGCGCAGGGCCGCGACCTGCTCGCGCGGCTCGTGTACGGGTTCCGCATCTCGGTCGAGTTCGGGCTGATCCTGACCGTGATCGGCACGCTGCTCGGGATCGCCGCGGGCGCGGTGCAAGGCTTCTTCGGCGGGCGCATCGACATCGTCGGGCAGCGGCTGATCGAGATCTGGAGCTCGCTGCCCGAGCTGTACCTGCTGATCATCTTCGCGTCGATCTTCGAGCCGAGCTTCCTGCTGCTGATCGTGCTGCTGTCGCTGTTCGGCTGGATCGGGCTTGCCGACTACGTGCGCGCCGAGTTCCTGCGCAACCGCACGCAGGACTACGTGCGCGCGGCCCGCGCGATGGGACTCACGAACTGGCAGATCATCTGGCGCCACGTGCTGCCGAACAGCCTCACGCCGGTGATCACGTTCCTGCCGTTCCGGATGAGCGGCTCGATTCTCGCGCTCACCAGCCTCGATTTCCTCGGGCTCGGCGTGCCGCCGCCGACGCCGAGCCTCGGCGAGCTGCTCGCGCAGGGCAAGGGCAACCTCGACGCGTGGTGGATCTCGCTGTCGACGTTCGGCGTGCTGGTCGCGACGCTGCTGCTGCTGACCTTCATGGGCGATGCGCTGCGCAACGCGCTCGACACGCGGATCGCCGATTCGGTGCGCGCGGCGGGAGGGCAGCGATGAGCGACGCAGTCGTATCGAAGGCGGACGAACCGCTGCTGTCGCTCGAGCATCTGCACGTGCGCTTCGGCGACACGGTCGCGGTGGACGACGTGACGCTCGCGATCGGGCGCGGCGAGCGGGTCGCGCTCGTCGGCGAATCGGGGTCCGGCAAGAGCGTGACCGCGCTGTCGATCCTGCGGTTGCTGCGCGACGCCGATGTCACCGGCGCGATCCGTTTTGCCGGGCAGGATCTGGCGGCCAAGAGCGAGCGCGAGATGCGCGGGCTGCGCGGCTCGGACATCGCGATGATCTTCCAGGAGCCGATGACGGCGCTCAATCCGCTGTATACGATCGGCGTGCAGATCGGCGAGACGATCGTGCTGCACGACGGCGTATCGGCCGTCGAGGCGCGCAAGCGGGCGATCGCGTTGCTCGCGCGCACCGGCATCGCGGAGCCCGAGAAGCGCGTCGACAGCTACCCGCACCAGTTGTCGGGCGGCCAGCGGCAGCGCGCGATGATCGCGATGGCGCTCGCGTGCCGGCCGCGCCTGCTGCTCGCCGACGAGCCGACCACCGCGCTCGACGTGACGATCCGCGCGCAGATCGTCGACCTGCTGCTCGAGCTGCAGCGCGAGGAGGCGGAAAAGCGCGGGATGGCGATCCTGCTGATCACGCACGACCTGAATCTCGTGCGGCACTTCGCGCAGCGCGTCGCGGTGATGGAGCATGGCCGGCTCGTCGAGAGCGGGCCCGTCGAGCGGATCTTCGCGTCGCCCGAGCATCCGTATACGCAGCGGCTGCTGAACAGCCGGCCGCAACGCGCGGTCACGCCGGTGATGCCGATCGCGCCCGTCGTGCTCGACGCGCGCCACGTGAGCGTGCAGTTCGCGCGCAAGCGGCCGGGCTTCGCCGGCTGGTTCGGCACGGTGCCGGTGACGGCCGTGGCCGACGTGTCGGTGTCGGTGCGGCAGGGCGAAACGCTCGGCATCGTCGGCGAATCGGGATCGGGGAAGTCGACGCTCGCGATGGCGCTGCTCGGGCTGCAGAAGACGGCCGGCGGCGAGATCGAATTCCAGGGGCGTGCGCTGTCGACCTATCGCGGCCGCGAACAGACCGCGCTGCGCTCGAACATGCAGGTGGTCTTTCAGGACCCATTCAGCTCGCTTTCGCCGCGTCACACGATCGAGCGGATCGTCGGCGAGGGGCTCGAGCTGCATCGCCCGGACATGACGCCCGACGCGCGCCGCGCGAAGTCGCTCGCGGTGCTGCGCGAAGTCGGCCTCGACCGCACGGTGCTGCACCGCTATCCGCACGAATTCTCGGGCGGCCAGCGCCAGCGGATCGCGATCGCGCGCGCGCTGGTGCTGGAGCCGCGCATCCTGATCCTCGACGAGCCCACATCGGCGCTCGACGTGTCGATCCAGCAGCAGGTGCTGAAGCTGCTCGCGAATTTGCAACAGAAATACAACCTCGGCTACGTGTTCATCAGCCACGACCTGGAGGTGATCGGCGCGATGGCGCACCGCGTCGCGGTGATGCAGGACGGCGCCGTCGTCGAGTCGGGGGAGGTGTCCGACATCTTCGCTCGACCGTCACATCCTTACACACAAAAGCTGTTGAAAGCGGTCTGGAAAGCGTGATAGGCGGCCAATGGTCTGACCATCTCGATTGTATTTATTAATTTGTTTTGACAAACGATTACGCGCTGGCTAGTATCGACCGAAATTTTCCGCCAATCAGCTGATTTTTAAGCATATTCCATCGACCAATGCAGCATCGATCCCTGACCCAGGCATGCGCGCGCACCATCGCCGGGCTGTTCATCGGCGCCCTGTTCGCAGCAGCACCCGGCGCGTTCGCCGACGAAGTCAGCAGTTTTAACCAGAATGTCAGCAATTCGACTCAGATCGGGTCGGGTTCCCCCCTCCAGCAGACCAGCGCGCAGCCGTCGAGCGGCGGCGCGAAGTCGTTCCTTGCCGGCATGGCGGGCAAGGCAGGCGACGTGGTGGTCGGCGCGCTGAACATGATCGGCGTGCGGTATCGCTGGGGTGGCAACTCGCCGGATTCGGGCCTCGACTGCAGCGGCTTCGTGCGCTACGTGTTCCAGGACACGCTCGGCATGTCGCTGCCGCGTCGCGCGGAAGAAATGAGCCGCGTCGGCGAGAAGGTGAGCATGAGCAACCTGAAGCCGGGCGATCTCGTGTTCTTCAACACGATGCGCCGCACGTTCTCGCACGTCGGCATCTATATCGGCGACAACAAGTTCGTGCATTCGCCGTCGACGGGCAGCACGGTTCGCGTCGACGATCTCGACAGCGGCTACTGGGAAAAGCGTTTCACCGGTGCGCGCCGGATCGAATCGGAATTCCCGATGAAGCCCGAAGACCTGCGTCAGCGCGTGCGCGCGACGCTCGGCGACGATTCGGCGAACGGCAGCAACTGACGTTTGCCGGTCGCGCGGGCCGGACGATAAAATAAAAAACCCTGTCACCGAAAGGCGGCAGGGTTTTTTGCTTTTGGGGCGGCGTCGACGGCGGGGCGGAAGTCGTTGCGTCGGCCACGGGCGGCAGGCGGCGCGTGCCGCGGCCTCCCGCTCATCGTGGCTTGGGCGGCTTACGCGGCCACGGCCACGCCGCGCGCCGCCGCGAGCTTGCGCTGCAGTTCCGGCATGATGCGCGCGACCGCTTCCTCGCCCGCGAGGATCGCCGCGTTGCGCTGGTTGAAGTCGCTGCCGCCCATCGCCGCGAGGTTCGGGCGAATCACGACGTCCGCGTACTTGTCGAGCTCGTAGGTCTTGATCGTCTGGCCCATGATCGTGAAGGTCTGCAGCAGCATCTCGATCGGGTTGTTGGTCGCTGCGCCGTCGGGGCGGGCCGAGATGTCGACCGCGATCACGAAGCTCGCGCCCATCTTGCGCGCAAACGACGCCGGCACAGGGCTCACGAGGCCGCCGTCGACATATTCGCGCGTGCCGATCTTCACCGGCTCGAACACCGACGGCACGCTGCACGACGCGCGCACCGCGAGCCCCGCGTTGCCTTGCTGGAACAGGATCGGCTGGCCGCTTTGCAGGTCCGTCGCGACGATGCCGAGCGGCTTCGCCATCTTCTCGATCGGCCGGTTGTTGAGCGTCTTGTTCAGGAAGTTCTGCAGCGCGACGCCTTGCAGCAGGCCGCGCGAGCGGAACGGCAGCGCCCAGTCGCTGATCGCCGCCTGGTCCATGTCGAGGGCGATCTTGTTGATCTGCAGCGCGTTCATGCCCGACGCGTAGAGTGCGCCGACCACCGAGCCCGCGCTCGTCCCGGCGACGATCTCGATCGGAATGCCGCGCGCCTCGAGCGCCTTCAGCACGCCGATGTGCGAGAAGCCGCGCGCGGCGCCGCCGCCGAGCGCGATACCGATCTTGACGGGCTTCTCCTGCGGCAGGGCCGTGCCGGGGCGGGACTTGTCGCCGAAGGACGTACAGGCGGCGAGGCTGGCGGACGCGCACGCGATCGTGAAGTGGCGGCGCGACAGGCGAGGGGACGACATCGATGGTTCTCCGGCGGCTTGGCGGCGGGTCACACGGCCCGCGGCGGCGAGGGTTTCCGAGGCCGCGCAGCGGGTTCCGCGCGGCCGGCGCCGCACCGGCTGGCGGCCGCGGCGCGCACATCATAAAGCAAGCGGCGCGCTTGGCGCGATGTCCGGCGCGAGTATAATTCCGGCTTCTTTCCCGTTCCGGGCGTCGCCGGCTCCGTTGCTGTCCGGGCTGCCGTCGTCCCGCGTCGAATCATTCATGCGCCCCAGGCGTTCGAGTTACCGTTTATGACCCGTCCTGTCCGTACCCGCTTCGCGCCGAGTCCCACCGGCTTCATCCACCTCGGCAACATCCGCTCCGCACTCTATCCGTGGGCGTTCGCCCGCAAGATGAAAGGCACGTTCGTGCTGCGCATCGAGGATACCGACGTCGAGCGCTCGTCGCAGGAAGCGGTCGATGCGATCCTCGAAGGGATGCAATGGCTCGGGCTGGATTTCGACGAAGGCCCGATCTACCAGATGCAGCGGATGGACCGCTATCGCGAAGTGCTCGCGCAGATGCTCGAGAAGGGCCTCGCGTATCCGTGCTACATGTCGGCCGAGGAACTCGACGCGCTGCGCGAACGCCAGCGCGAAGCCGGCCTGAAGCCGCGCTACGACGGCACGTGGCGTCCGGAGCCCGGCAAGGTGCTGCCGGAGCCGCCGGCCGGCGTGAAGCCGGTCCTGCGCTTCCGCAATCCGCTGACGGGCACGGTCGTGTGGGACGACGCGGTGAAGGGGCGTGTCGAGATCTCGAACGAGGAACTCGACGACCTCGTGATCGCGCGCCCGGACGGCACGCCGATCTACAACTTCTGCGTGGTGGTGGACGACATGGACATGGGCATCACGCACGTGATCCGCGGCGACGACCACGTGAACAACACGCCGCGCCAGATCAACATCCTGAACGCACTCGGAGGCGAGCCGCCCGTCTATGCGCACCTGCCGACCGTGCTGAACGAGCAGGGCGAGAAGATGAGCAAGCGGCATGGCGCGATGAGCGTGATGGCGTACCGCGACGCAGGCTTCCTGCCGGAGGCCGTCGTCAACTATCTCGCGCGCCTCGGCTGGTCGCACGGCGACGCCGAGATCTTCTCGCGCGAACAGTTCGTCGAATGGTTCGATCTCGAGCACCTCGGCAAGTCGCCCGCGCAGTACGACCACAGCAAGCTGAGCTGGCTGAACGCGCATTACATCAAGGAAGCCGACAACGCGCGCCTCGCGGCGCTCGCGAAGCCGTTCCTCGATGCGCTCGGCATCGACGACGCGGCGATCGCGACGGGCCCCGCGCTCGACGCGGTGGTCGGCCTGATGAAGGATCGTGCGACGACGGTCAAGGAGATCGCGGAAGGCGCGACGATGTTCTACCGTGTGCCGGCGCCCGACGCCGATGCGCTCGCGCAGCACGTGACCGATGCGGTGCGGCCGGCGCTGGCCGATCTCGTCGTCGCGCTGAAGGCGGCCGACTGGACGAAGGAGGCAGTGTCCGCGGCGTTGAAGGCGACGCTCGCCACGCACAAGCTGAAGATGCCGCAGCTCGCGATGCCGGTGCGTCTGCTGGTGGCGGGCACGACGCACACGCCGTCGATCGATGCGGTGCTCGTGCTGTTCGGTCGCGACGTCGTGGTGTCGCGCATCGAGGCCGCGCTGGGCTGACGTATGGGCGAGCGCGAAGCCGCCGCGCATGAGCGCGCGGCGGCTTCGCAAAAAATTTCGCGCGAATCGTAAAAAGGGTATTTACAAGTTCGAAATCGGTCCATATAATCTCATTTCTGTTCTGCAAGGGGGTATAGCTCAGCTGGGAGAGCGCTTGCATGGCATGCAAGAGGTCAGCGGTTCGATCCCGCTTACCTCCACCAACAGAACAAGCTGGATTGATTTGCGAAGCAGCGGTAGTAATAAGTGCTTCACAAAATGATTCAAAGCAGTTAGAATTTCGGCCTTCGCTGTTGACTGTAAAGTAAATAGCGAAAGTCAGACAAATCTGAAAAGATTTTGTCCCCTTCGTCTAGAGGCCTAGGACATCACCCTTTCACGGTGAGTACAGGGGTTCGAATCCCCTAGGGGACGCCAAATTCAGCGGCGTTTCGTAGAAGCGTCGCAAGGCTTGCAGGAACGTAACCGACGTCCTGCAGGTTGGGTAAGAAAGCTGGAGCGGTAGTTCAGTCGGTTAGAATACCGGCCTGTCACGCCGGGGGTCGCGGGTTCGAGTCCCGTCCGCTCCGCCAGAACGAAGCCCGTTCAAGACGTTTTTGAGCGGGCTTTTGTATTAAAGATGTAAGCAGTACGTTGTCCCCTTCGTCTAGAGGCCTAGGACATCACCCTTTCACGGTGAGTACAGGGGTTCGAATCCCCTAGGGGACGCCAGATTCGGCGGCGTTTCATGGAAGTGTCGCAACGCGTGCAGGAACGTGACGAGATCCTGCAGGCGGTGGTGCAGAAAAGCTGGAGCGGTAGTTCAGTTGGTTAGAATACCGGCCTGTCACGCCGGGGGTCGCGGGTTCGAGCCCCGTCCGCTCCGCCAGAACGAAGCCCGTTCAAAAAGCGTTTTTTTGAACGGGCTTTCTCGTTAAGGATGTAAGCAGTACGTTGTCCCCTTCGTCTAGAGGCCTAGGACATCACCCTTTCACGGTGAGTACAGGGGTTCGAATCCCCTAGGGGACGCCAGATTTCGGCGTCGTTCGAACAAACGACGCGCCGGCAGGAAGTAACCGACGCCTGCCAGGCAAGCAGCAAGACTGGAGCGGTAGTTCAGTCGGTTAGAATACCGGCCTGTCACGCCGGGGGTCGCGGGTTCGAGTCCCGTCCGCTCCGCCAAACGAACAACAATGCCCGCCTTGTGCGGGCATTGTTGTTTGTGCATTCGGTCGTTGTGCTCGCTCGCGGGCGCGTGACTGCGGAGCGGAGGAAGCCGCCTGCGCGGCTTCCGACGGGACTCGAAGGGCTGCGCGTGCACGCGCAGCCGCGGCCTGCGGGATGTAGGCGAGTCCCGTCCGCTCCGCCAGAAAATGAAGAAGCCCGCCTCGTGCGGGCTTTTTCATTTGAATCGTCCATTGTGCCTTCCGCTGACACCCGACACCGCGCGCCGCGCCCCTACGAGAAATTCGCGATTGCATCCGCACGCGACTGCGCTATCGTGGCGGGATGCGTTTCCGACTCCTGCGCGATGCTCGATCCGACCGACCTGCGACTCCTGTATCAGCTCCGACCCGCGGAGCCCGGCGATTTTCCGTATGCCGAAGCGTTGACGCACGGCAACATGGGCGGCTACTACAAGCGCCATGGGCTCGTGTGGCGCAGCGACCTGTTCTATGCGAGCTGGCGCGAATCCGAAAACTTCATCCTCGAAGCCGACGGCGAGCGCATCGGCGTGCTGCGTGTGACCGAGGAGTGCGATTCGCTGCACATCCGCGACGTGCAGATCGCGGCCGGCCATCGCGGGCAGGGCGCCGGCACCTACATGCTCGAGATGTCGCATCGCTGGGCGCGTGCGCGCGGGCTGCACGAACTGCAGTTGCGCGTGTTCGTCGACAATCCTGCCGCGCATCTGTATCTGCGCATGGGCTACCGCGTCACCGGGCCGCGGCTCGCGCAACTCGGCTCGATCCGCCACATGGTGCGGCCGGTCTGACGGTCCGGCGCGCGGGAACGAGCGATCAGCGGGCCGCGTCGATCGCGCCGTCGTCGTCCGGCGTTTCGTTTTCCGCGACGTCGCCTTCCGGGCCCCGATGTTCGTAGCCGCGCAGCATGAACGCGCGCGGGCTTTCGCCGAATGCGCGGCGGAACATCGCCGAGAACGCGCTCTGGCTCTGGTAGCCGAGTTCGCGCGCGATGTGCGACAGCGGTCGCCCCTGGTTCAGCAGCGGGATCGCCCGCGCGAGCAGCGCCTGCTGGCGCCACTGCGAAAAGCTCACGCCCAGTTCCTGCTTGAAGAGCCGGGAGATCGTGCGCGTGCTCGCGCCGACCTCGCTCGCCCAGTGTTCGAGCGACTCCGCATGCGCGGGCTGCGCGAGTACCGATTCGCACAGCAGGCGCAGCCGTTTTTCGTCCGGCATCGGCACCGCGAGCGGCAACGGTTCGGCATGACTCAGCTCGTCGAGCACGAGCCCGCACAGCAGGCGCTCGCGCGCGGCGCTCAGGTCGCGCGCGTCGAGTGCGACGATCAGCTCGCGCAGCAGCCCCGTCACCTCGACGACGCGGCATGCATCGAGCCCGCCCGGCACGATCGACTCGTCGATATACAGCGTGCGCAAGTAGGCCTCTTCGACGATCACGACTTCGTGCGACACGTGCGGCGGCACCCAGATCGCGCGGGACGGCGGCACCATCCAGGTCGTGCCGGTCGTCGCCACGCGCAGCACGCCGCGCGACGCATACGCGAGCTGCGCCCACGCATGCGTGTGCAGCGGAATGCGGCGGCCGGCATCGACCTGCCGCGCGCGCACGCGCATCGGATGGTCGGCGGTCGGCGCGAATTCCGGCGGGATGTCGATGACGTCGTACGGGTTCGATACGTCGGCTTGGGCGGGCGGATTCATGAAAGTTCGGGCGGCGCGGCGGCGATGCCGTTATTTTAGAAGGCGCCGCGCGTGCGCATGCGGCGGTTTTTCGGGCCATCATGCCGGCTTCAAATGAACTTTGTGTGGGCGTCGGCGAATCCGGGGTGGCTGCCCGCAGCCGGTCGCCCGCAGCCGGTCGCACCGACGGTTCGAACCATCGGGCCGATATCGCGGTCTATCGATGCGTGCGCCACGTCGCGCCCATCGCGCACCGGTCGCACGCCAACACGGCAACACACGAATCGAAGAGGAGAACCACGATGCGCCACGTATTCGTCTATGGCACCTTGAGAGCCGGACAGGCCAACGACATCGGCCATGCGGCCGCCCGCCACGGCATCGCCGCGCCGACGCTGCTGGGCGCGGCCGCGCTGCCGGGCGAACTGGTCGATTTCGGCACGTATCCGGGCATGATCGCCGGTACGGCCGGCAAGTCGCTGGTGTGGGGCGACGTCTACGAGGTCGACGCGCAGCTCGTCCCGGTGCTCGACGAGATCGAGCGCGTCTATCCGGGCGTCGATTCGCTGTTCAAGCCGGACGAGGTAACGGTCGAGCTCGGCGGCCGGCAGTACGCGTGCCTGTATTATCCGGTCGCCGCGCACGCGGCGGCCGGGCGTCCGCGCATCGCGTCCGGCGATTGGGTTCAGCACCGGCGCGAGCAGGAAGCCGCCTGAGCGTGCCTGCGGGCGGTGGCAGGATTCGCTGCAAAAGAGGAAGCGCCCCGCGGGGCGCTTTTTTCCTGCCGGTGACCCGTCATCGCATGCGACCGCCGACACGGCGTGGCCGTCCGGCGATCGCAGCCGACGGCGTCGTCAAATTTCCTCGTACAGCGGCAGCGTCAGGAATTCGGTGAAGCCTTCCGACGTGGACATCTGCTCGAAGATCGCCGCGGCGCGTTCGTACGGCTGCGTGTTGCCGCCGACCGAGCGCTTCACGTTGTCGAGCTCGAGCTTCGCGAATTCGCGCACGAGGTCGGCCGTGACCTTGCGGCCGTCGTCGAGCACGCCCTTCGGCGAGCGGATCCATTGCCACACCTGCGAGCGCGAGATCTCGGCCGTCGCCGCGTCTTCCATCAGGTTGTGGATCGGCACGCAGCCGTTGCCGTCGAGCCATGCGCCGAGGTAGTGGATCCCGACGTTGATATTGTTGCGCAGCCCGGCTTCGGTGATCGGCGCTTCCGGCTGGAAGTCGAGCAGGTTCCTGCCTTCGACCTGCACGTCGTCGCGCTGCTTTGCGATCTGGTTCGGCTGGTCGCCGAGCACCTTGACGAATTCTTCCATCGCGATCGGCACGAGGCCCGGATGCGCGACCCAGCCGCCGTCGTAGCCGTCGGTCGCGTCGCGCTGCTTGTCCGAGCGCACCCCGCCCATCGCCTTGTCGTTCGCTTCCGGATCGTTCTTGATCGGGATCAGCGCGCTCATCCCGCCGATCGCCGGCGCGTTGCGCTTGTGGCAGGTCTTCAGCAGCAGCAACGCGTACGCGCGCATGAACGGCACTGTCATCGTGATCTTCGAACGCTCGGCCAGGCAGAAGTCGCGGTCGTTCTTGAACTTCTTGATCGCCGAGAAGATGTAGTCCCAGCGGCCGGCGTTCAGGCCCGAGCTGTGTTCGCGCAGTTCGTACAGGATCTCGTCCATCTCGAACGCGGCGAGGATCGTCTCGATCAGCACCGTCGCGCGGATCGTGCCGCGCGGCACGCCGATCGCTTCCTGGGCCGCGACGAAGATGTCGTTCCACAGGCGCGCCTCGAGATGGCTTTCCATCTTCGGCAGGTAGAAGTACGGGCCCGAGCCGCGCGCGATCAGTTCCTTCGCGTTGTGGAACAGGAACAGCGCGAAATCGAAGATGCCGCCGGACACGCGCTGGCCGTCGACCGTCACGTGCTTCTCGTCGAGGTGCCAGCCGCGCGGACGCACGATCAGCGTCGCGACCTTGTCGTTCAGCCGGTACGACTTGCCGTTCTGCTCGAGCGAGATCGTGCGGCGCACCGCGTCCTTCAGGTTGATCTGGCCGTCGATCTGGTTCGTCCAGCTCGGCGCGTTCGAATCCTCGAAGTCCGTCATGTACGAATCGGCGCCCGAGTTCAGCGCGTTGATGATCATCTTGCGCTCGACCGGGCCCGTGATTTCGACGCGGCGGCATTGCAGGTCGGCCGGCAGCGGCGCGACCTTCCAGTCGCCTTCGCGGATCGCCTGCGTCTCGGCGAGGAAATCGGGGCGCTCGCCCGCGTCGAGGCGTTTCGTGCGCTCGACGCGCGCCTGCAGCAGCGTCTGGCGGCGCGATTCGAACGTGCGATGCAGCGACGCGACGAGTGCCAGCGCGTCGGGCGTCAGGATCGCTTCGTAACCCGGCTTGATTTCGCCGGTGATCGTCATGCCTTGCGGCAGCGTGATCGGGGTGCTCATGAGTTTCATCTCCTTGGTCGGTCAGTTGCGGTTTCGGTGAAAGGGGAAGGCGGCAGCGCTGCGAAACGTCATGCACCCGGGCCGGGGCGCGTGCGGTTTGCGGGTCTGCCGGACGGAGCCGGGGCGGGGGTGGAGAGGAACGCGAGCAGGTCGGCCATGCCGGCGCCCGTGCCGTCGGGCGGCGCGCCGAGTTCCTCGGCGGGCGCGCCCGTGCGGTTGAGCCAGAACGTCGTGTAGCCGAACCAGGTGGCGCCCGCGACGTCCCACGCGTTCGACGACACGAACACGATGCCGCGCGGGTTCGCGCCGAACGCGGCGGTGCCGAGCGCATACGCGGCCGGGCTCGGCTTGTACGCGCGCACGGTGTCGGCCGACAGCACGCGATCGAACAGGCCGGTCATGCCCGCGCTCTTGATCGCGATGTCGAGCATCTGCGGGGTGCCGTTCGACAGGATCGCGAGCGGCGGGCGCGGGTCGAGCGCGTGCAGCTGGCGCAGCGCGGGCACCGTGTCGGGATAGGTGGACAGGCACGCGTATTCGTCCATCAGGCGTTTCTCGGCCGCACTGTTCAGCGCGAGCCCGAGCCTGCGCGCGGCGAACCGCAGCGCGTCGAGCGTGATGTCCCGAAACGGGCGATAGTGCGCGCCGGCCGGATCGGCAAGCGTGCGCAGCTGCGAGTATTCGATCTGCTTGCGCCGCCACAGCTGCGACAACCGTTCCCCGTGTCCGGGAAACATCTGCTCAGCCGCGGCCAGCACGGCACGCACGTCGAACAACGTGCCGAATGCGTCGAAGAGGATGGCGTCGGGGGAGGAGAGTGTCGTTGTGGCCGACATAGCCTTGCGCTCCAGTTTCAGAGGTCGGGTCGATTCTATTCGTGATATAAGCTGCTAAAAAAGACGCTAAACATCACTTGATCTTTTACTTTCATATACCTAATCTTGTGCGGCTCAAGCTATTTGAAGGACGGCGAGGCCGTCCTCTCGACGGAGTCATGGACCGGTTCAAACAGATCGAAACGTTCGCCGCGGTCGCGGCCAAAGGCAGCCTGTCGGCGGCCGCGCACGCGGAAGGCGTCGCGCCGGCGATCATCGGCCGCCGCCTCGACGCACTCGAGGAGCGGCTCGGCGTGAAGCTGCTGGTGCGCACGACGCGCAAGCTCACGCTGACGTTCGAGGGGTCGGCGTTCCTCGAGGATTGCCAGCGCATCATCAACGAGATGCAGAACGCGGAAGCGAGCGTGTCCGCCGGCGGTGTCAAGGCGAGCGGCCATCTGCGGCTCTCCGCGCCGGCCGGCTTCGGCCGGCGGCACGTCGCGCCGCTCGTGCCCGAATTCAGCGGCGCGCATCCGGACGTGTCGGTCACGCTCGACCTGTCCGACCGGATGGTGGACCTCGTCAACGAGGGGTTCGATTGCGCGGTGCGGCTCGGCGAGCTGCCCGATTCGTCGCTCGTGTCGCTGAAGCTCGGCGAGAACCGCCGCGTGTGCGTCGCGTCGCCCGCGTATCTCGCACGGCGCGGCACGCCGGCCACGCTCGCGGAACTGGCGCGGCACAACTGCCTCGCGCTCGCGGCGAATGCGAACCAGCAGCGCGGCTGGGCGTTCCAGGAAGGCGACAAGGTCGTGTCGATCCGCGTGAACGGCACGATGGAATGCTCGGACGGCGCGGTGCTGCACGAATGGTGCCTCGCCGGCCACGGCCTCGCGTGGCGCTCGTGGTGGGAAGTCGGCGAGGACGTCGCGGCCGGCCGGCTCGTCAGCGTGCTCGATGCGTTCGCCGCGCCGCCGATCGGCATTCACGCGGTGTTTCCGCAGCGCCGACATCTGCCGCTGCGCGTGCGCCTGTTTCTCGATTACCTGAAGCACACGTACGAGCGGCCCGGCTATTGGGGCGAGTAGGCGCCGCGCGCCCGCGTGTTTCCGATATGAGGGCGAACCCGCTGGCGGTGCGGCTTGCGCGGTTTCACCCACTACAATCGTAAGAGGCATGCACGCGGTGTCGCGGCCGGCTCGGCCGGAGCCGGGGCGCGCGGCGTGCGATTGACGAAGGAGGGCGCGATGTTCCGGCACATCCTCGTTCCAACCGACGGTTCCGAACTGTCGCAAAAGGCGATCGACGGCGCGATCGACCTGGCGCGCGCGGTCGGCGCGCAGGTCACGGCCTATGCGTGCCTGCCGCAATACCCGTACTCGCCGTTTTCCGAAGTGATCATCGAGCCGCCCGCCGATTTCCGCGCGCGCAGCGAGCGCGAGGCGCGCGCGCATCTCGACGAGGTGGAAGCGGCCGCGAAGGCGGCCGGGGTCGCGTGCGACACGTGGACGAGCGTGCATCCGTCGCCGTATCTCGGCATCATCGAGGCGGCCGAACGCGGCGGGTGTGACGTGATCTTCATGGCGTCCCACGGACGCCGCGGGCTCGGCAGCCTGCTGATCGGCAGCGAGACGCAGCGCGTGCTGACCCATACGAAAATTCCGGTGATCGTCTATCGGTAGGGCAGCGCCGGCCGTGGCGGGGCGGGCTGCGCATCGGAAAAAGGGCGCGCCGGACGAAGCCGGCGCGCAGCGTTGCTGGCGGCCCGCAGGCCGCGCGGCCGGTTGCGCGATGGGACTCGCGCGCCTGCCGTCTCCTCCCTGATTGTTGTTCCGGTGGCCGATGCCGCGACGTCGCGAGACGCGGCGGGCATCGGCGTAACGCCTGGCGTGTTACGCGACCTTCTTGCCGTCGAAGAACTGTTCGTCCTCGGTCGAGCCGTGCAGCGCGGTCGTCGACGCTTCGCGTTCGACCGTCTGCGTCACCGCGTCGAAGTAGCCGGTGCCGACCTCGCGCTGGTGCTTGACGGCCGTGAAGCCCTTGTCGGCCGCCGCGAACTCGGCCTGCTGCAGTTCGACGAACGCGCTCATCTGCGTGCGGGCATAGCCGTGCGCGAGGTTGAACATCGAGTAGTTCAGCGCATGGAAGCCGGCCAGCGTGATGAACTGGAACTTGTAGCCCATCGCGCCGAGTTCCTTCTGGAACTTGGCGATCGTCGCGTCGTCGAGGTTCTTCTTCCAGTTGAACGACGGCGAGCAGTTGTACGACAGCAGCTTGCCCGGAAACTGCTTGTGGATCGCTTCCGCGAACTTCTTCGCGTACTCGAGATCCGGCTTGCCCGTTTCGCACCAGATCAGGTCCGCGTACGGTGCGTACGCGAGGCCGCGCGAGATCGCCTGCTCGAGGCCCGGCTTCGTGCGGAAGAAGCCTTCCACCGTGCGCTCGCCGGTCAGGAACGGCTTGTCGTTGTCGTCGACGTCGGACGTGATCAGGTCGGCCGCTTCCGCGTCGGTGCGGGCCACCAGCACGGTCGGCGTGCCCATCACGTCGGCCGCGAGACGCGCGGCCGACAGCTTCGCGACGGCTTCGCGCGTCGGCACGAGCACCTTGCCGCCCATGTGGCCACACTTCTTCACCGACGCGAGCTGGTCCTCGAAGTGGACGCCCGCCGCGCCGGCCTCGATCATCGCCTTCATCAGCTCGAACGCGTTGAGCACGCCGCCGAAGCCGGCTTCCGCATCGGCGACGATCGGCGCGAAGAAATCGACGTAGCCTTCGTCGCCCGGGTTCTTGCCTTCCGACCACTGGATCTGGTCGGCGCGCGTGAGCGTGTTGTTGATGCGCTTGACGACGAGCGGCACCGAGTTCGCCGGATACAGCGACTGGTCCGGGTACATTTCGCCCGCGACGTTCGCGTCGCCGGCCACTTGCCAGCCGGACAGGTAGATGGCCTTCAGGCCGGCCTTCACCTGCTGCATCGCCTGGTTGCCGGTCAGCGCGCCGAGGGCGTTGACGAACGGCTCGTTGTTGATGAGGCTCCACAGCTTTTCCGCGCCGCGCTTGGCCAGCGTGTGCTCGATCGGGATCGAGCCGCGCAGGCGGACCACGTCCTCGGCCAAGTAGCTGCGCTTGATGCCCTTCCAGCGCGGATCGGTTTCCCATTGCTGCTGCAGTTCCTGTGCCTGTTGCTGACGCGACATGATGAGCTCCTTGATGCGATGTATGCGTGACGGGCCGAATCTGGCGGTGACGATGCGGTTCGCGAGGCGGGGAAGCGATGCGTTCCCGTTCGCGAAGTCTTGTATAAGAGTCTAGGCAAATCGGCGGGGGCGAAACAGGGGCTGGCTCGGGAAGTGCGGAATTTTTTAATTGTTTTTAATCAACGATTTGCATTCGTCATTTCGAGATAAGAAATGCGTTTTCCTATCCCGCAATCGCACGGGTTGTGCCGTGCAGCATGATTTTTTACGACGCAAAAAAATTTCCTGCATCGTGAAATTGGCGGGGGGCGAAAAAAAACCGGCGCGGATGCGCCGGTTGGTTGAATGGGCGAGGTGCCCATCCGCGGGGGCGGCTGCAGGGCCGCCCAGATGCTTACGATGCCGAATTGCTACGGCGCGGGGCGCCGCTGCGCTGGCCGTCGCGACGCGGGCCGCCGTCACGGCTGCCGCCCGGCTTGCCGCTCCAGCCACCGCCATTGCCGCCGCCGTAGCTGCGACCGTTGCCGCTGCTATTGCCGTTGCCGCCATAACCGCCGCCCGGCTTGCCGCCGAAACGACGACCGCCGTTACCACCGCCCGGACGGCCGCGGCCGCCGGTGCCGCCGTTACGCGGGGGCGACTTGCGCGGCTCGAAACCTTCGACCACGTTGACCGGCAGCGGCGAGCGCACGAAGCGTTCGATGCGCTTGAGCGCGCCTTGCTCGGCGTGGTGCACGAGGCTGACCGCCGTGCCCGAACGGCCCGCGCGGCCGGTACGGCCGATACGGTGCACGTAGTCTTCCGCGAACTTCGGCAGGTCGTAGTTGAACACGTGCGTGATGCCCGGGATGTCGATGCCGCGTGCCGCGACGTCGGTCGCCACCAGCACGCGCACGCGGCGCTCGCGCAGCGCACGGATCGTGCGGTTGCGCGCGCCCTGCGGCAGGTCGCCGTGCAGCGCGGCCGATTCGAAGCCTGCGTCGGCGAGACGGCCGGCGAGCTGGTCGGCGTCGATCTTGGTCGCCGTGAAGATGATCGCCTGGTCGAGCGCGTCGTCGCGCAACAGGTGATCGAGCAGGCGATCCTTGTGATCGCGGTCGTCGACGTAGTGGACCGTCTGCGCGATGTTCGTGCGCGACTCGAGGCGCTGCTGGATCTCGATGCGCTCCGGGTCCTTCAGCAGGCGGCCCGTCAGCGAACCGATCTTGCCGTCGAGCGTGGCCGAGAACAGCATCGTCTGGCGCGATTCCGGCGTGGCGGCGACGATCGTTTCGATGTCTTCGATGAAGCCCATGTCGAGCATGCGGTCGGCTTCGTCGAGCACCAGCATCTTCAGTTCGGACAGGTCGATACGGCCGCGCTCGAGGTGATCGAGCAGGCGGCCCGGCGTCGCAACCAGGATTTCCGGGTTCTTCGCGAGCAGCATCAGCTGCTGGCCGTAGGCGACGCCGCCGAGGATGCTGACCGTGCGCAGGCGCTTCAGGTGCTTGCCGTACGTCGAGGCGGCCGTCGTGACCTGCATCGCCAGTTCGCGGGTCGGCGTCAGCACGAGCAGGCCCGGGCGCGCGACGGGTTGCGGGCGGCGCGCGCGGCGATCGCCCTGGTTCGGGTCGCGCGGCGCGCGCGGCTGCTGCGCCTGCGTCTTCTGGAGCTGTGCGAAACGTTCGATCGCGGGCAGCATGAATGCGGCGGTCTTGCCCGAACCGGTCGGGCTCGACACCAGCAGGTCGCGGCCGGCGATGCCGGCCGGAATCGCGCGCTGCTGGACCGGCGTCGGCTTCACGTAGCCGGCGGCCTGCAGCGCGGAGACGATCTCCGGCGACAACCCGAGCGACGCGAAGCTCGGCTCGTCCGACGCCGGTTCGACCGCGGCCGGTGCGGCGGCGGCGTCGAGACCGAGCGCCTGGTCGGCGATCGCGTTGAGCGGGCTGGAGTTGATGCTCGAAGTCATAACAATCCTTGAAACACAGTGGGTGAAACGTCGGCGCCAATCGCGCATACCCAAGTCGTCGGATTCAGCGAGCAAATCGGGAAACGGGTGCAATCCGCCGAACCGTCGGCGGATGAGGCATTAGAAGCTGTTTTGGGTGCGGCGCGCTTCTGGAGCGGGGCCGCCAGCCTAGTTGACGACCGCAAGGGTCGAAGCAGGAGGGGACAGGTTCTAAACCGGATTGGAGCTTAACGCTACGAGGCGTCGGGCCGGAACGGCTTCGAGCCGAGCGCGGGAGGTGACGCAGGCCGCATTATAAAGAAATTTGCTGCGCTGCGCCACTGATTTGATTGCCTATTGCGGCGGGGGCGGTTTGGTCAGGACGCCGTGCCGTTTTTCAGCGATTCGACGAGTTCGACGTACTGCTGCTTCGCCGCGTCCGGCGACGTGCCCTTCAGCGCTTCCCAGGCATCGTACTTGTACTTGCCGACGATATCGGTGAAGCCGGGCTTGTCGCCGTGCGCGTCGCCGTCGGTCGCCTGCTTGAAGAGCGCGTACAGGCGCAGCAGGGTCAGATTGCCCGGCCGTTCCGTCAGTTGCTTGACGTCGATCTGGGCCTGGTCGAATTGGGCGGTGAGTTCGCTCATCGGGTGTCTCCGTAAGGGTTTCAGATCGGCCGATCTTAACAAGCGGACCGTCGCGCCGGGTCGAGCGATCCTTCCAAACCGCCGCCGGCGCCGCACGTGCGCACAGATCGGGCCCGATGGCCCGTGGGAGCGGGGCGGCGCATTACAATGTCGGCCATGACGCAAACAGTGCTCCTCGCCATCGATACGTCGACCGAATACTGCTCGGTCGCGCTGCTGCGCTCGGCCCCGGCCGATGACGCCGTTTCCACTCCGCAAACCTGGGTCCGTCACGAACCGACGGGCGCCGTGTCGAGCACGCGCGTGCTGCCGGCGATCCAGGAACTCTTCGCCGAATCCGGGCTGACGCTCGCCGACTGCGACGCGATCGCGTTCGGCGCGGGCCCCGGCTCGTTCACGGGCCTGCGTACCGCGACGGGCATTACCCAGGGCCTCGCGTTCGGCGCCGGGCTGCCGGTCGTGCCGATCGGCACGCTGCTCGCATGCGCCGAGCACGCGCGGCTGCGCGCGCCCGGCACGACCCGCGTGCTCGCCGCGCTCGACGCGCGGATGGACGAAGCCTACTGGGCGGATTTCGAATGGGACGACGGCGCGGGCGACTGGCGCACGCTGCATCCGGCGTCGCTCGACGCACCGGGGACCGTCGGCGTGCCCGACGCGCCGTTTACGCTCGCCGGCAATGCGGCCGCGGCGTTCGGCGCGCAATTGCCGGCCGCCGCGCGGGCGGCCGTGATCGACGGCGATGCGCTGCCGCATGCGCTGGCGGTCGCGCATGCCGCGCTGCGCGCGTTCCGCGCCGGGCGAGCGGTGCCGGCCGAACAGGCCGCGCCCGAATACGTGCGCGACAAGGTCGCGCAGACGACGGCCGAGCGCCTCGCTGTACGGGCCGCGCAGACGGGCGGAGCGAAGGGATGACGGGTGTCCTGCTGAGCGACCGCTATCTGGCGCCGATGACGGACGCCGATCTCGACGAGGTCGTCGCAATCGAGCACGTCGCGTACGAATTCCCGTGGAGCCGCGGCAACTTCGAGGATTCGCTGCGCAACGGCTATCTGGGCGTGTGCCTGAGGCACGTGACGGGCTCGCTCGTCGGCTATTGCGTGCTGATGCCCGTGGTCGACGAGATGCATCTGCTGAACCTGTGCGTCGCGCCGGTCGCGCAGCACGCGGGCGCGGGCCTCGCGCTGCTGCGCGAGGCGGTGCGCATTTCGCGCGCGGAAGGGCTCGACGGCATGCTGCTCGAAGTGCGGCCGTCGAATCCGCGCGCGATCCATCTGTACGAGCGCTTCGGCTTCGTGACGATCGGCCGGCGCAAGAATTACTATCCGGCGAAGCATCGGAGCCGGGAGGACGCGATCGTGATGCGTCTGACGCTGAACAAGGACGAGGGGGACGCACATGGCGTGGGGTGAAGCGGCGCTCGAGGAACTGGGCCTCGCGCAGATCTGGGTGCGGCGCGGGCAGCGCGCGGACGAAGGCGCGGCAGCCGACGCGCCTGCCGTCGCGCAGACCGCGGCGACCGACGACGGTTCCGCCGTCGCGGCCGATCGGCCGGTGCGGGCAGCGCGTGCACCGGTGCAGGACGATGCGCCGACGGCCGTCGCGCGTGGCGCGGCCGGCGCCTCTGCGGCTCGCGAATCGCGGGTGTCGGCGCACGGTGTCGACGACGGCGATCGCCCGCCTGCGCAAGCTGCATCGGCGGCATCGCCCGATACGATGGCGCCGAAGGATGATGCGCCGCCGGCAGCGGACGACGATTTCGCCTGGTTCGACGCGGCGCCGCCGGGCGAATCCACGCCCGCGCCGCTCGCCGAATCGCGTCCTGCCGGCACGCCGGTCGCCACGCTCGACTGGGATGCGCTGGCCGCGCGCGTGGCCGACTGCACGCTGTGCCGCTTGTGTGAGAAGCGGACCAACACCGTGTTCGGCGTCGGCGACCGCGAAGCGGACTGGATGCTGATCGGCGAAGCGCCGGGCGAGAACGAGGACAAGCAGGGCGAGCCGTTCGTCGGCCAGGCCGGCAAGCTGCTCGACAACATGCTGCAGTCGCTGTCGCTCAAGCGCGGCGACAACGTGTACATCGCGAACGTGATCAAGTGCCGGCCGCCCGGCAACCGCAACCCGGAGCCGGACGAGGTCGCGAGTTGCGAGCCGTATCTGCAGCGCCAGGTCGCGCTCGTGAAGCCGAAGCTGATCGTCGCGCTCGGCCGGTTTGCCGCGCAGACGCTGCTGAAGACGGACGCCAGCATCGCATCGCTGCGCGGCCGCGTGCATGCGTACGAGGGCGTGCCGGTGATCGTTACCTACCACCCGGCCTACCTGTTGCGCAGCCTGCAGGACAAGTCGAAGGCGTGGGCCGACCTGTGCCTCGCACGCGATACATTCCAGCGTGCGCAAGGCGGCGGCGCGAACGGCCCGGCCGGGTCATGACGACCGGCGCGGCGTGCGCGTTCGTCGATACGCTGCTCGACGCCGCGGTACGCGATCTGGGTTGGCTGCTGGCCAGCCCGAGCCTGCTCACCGCGGTGCCGGGCGCGCCGCTCGCGCGCCCCTGGCCGGATGCGGCGGGCCAAGCGGCCGTCGAAGCGTGGCTCGCCGCGCTCGATGCGCAGCCCGGGCCGCTGCATCGCGCGCTCGACGGGTTTCGGCCCACCCGGCTCGGCCGCTATGCCGAATGCCTGCTCGAATACTTCCTGACGCACGGGCCGTCGCTGCGGCTCGTCGCGGCTAATCTGCCGCTGCGCAGCAACGGCCGCACGCTCGGCGAAGTCGACTTTCTCGTCGATGCGCCGGACGGTCGACGCCTGCACTGGGAACTCGCGGTGAAGTGCTATCTGTGCGCGCCGGTCCGCGACGGCGCGTCGCTCGCCGACTTCGTCGGCCCCAATCTCGTCGACCGGTTCGACCGCAAGCGCAGCCGGCTGCTCGACCACCAGTTGCGGCTCGGCGAACACGACGGCTTCGCCCGGCTCGGCTACGGTGCACCGTCCGACGCGCAGATGTTCATCAAGGGCTGGCTGTTCCATCCGCACGGCGCGCCGGTGCCGCCGGTATCCGCCGAAATCGCGCCGGATCACCCGCGCGGTTTCTGGCTGACGCATGCGCAGTGGCCGGCGTGGGCGGCTGCGCAGCGTGACGGCGCCGCATGGAGCGTATTGCCGCGGCTGGCGTGGTTGGCGCCGCGACGTGTCGCCGCCGGCGCGGGTGTCGAGCCCGAGCCGCTGGCGAGCGCACCGGAACTGCCGCCCGTGCTGGCGACGCGCGAGGCGCCCGACCTGATCGGCATCCACGAAAAGGGGAGTGACGGCACGTGGCGCGAGACGGCGCGCGGGTTCGTCGTGCCCGACGACTGGCCGGCGCGCGCGCAGGCGTTCGCCGCACAGGATCGCTGACGCCGCGTCAGCGGCCGCTCACCACCAGCGGTGAAAGTGATGGACCGGGCCGACGCCGTGACCGACGTCGAGGTGGCCGCTCGCGGCGATCGCGCCGGTCAGGTAGGTCTTGGCTTCCCGCACCGCGCTTTCCAGATCGGGCTGCTGCGGCAGCAGCGCGGCGATCGCCGACGCCAGCGTGCAGCCGGTGCCGTGCGTGTTGCTGACCGGCACGCGCGCGCCGTCGAGCCGCACCGTGCGGGTCGCTTCGACGAGCCAGTCGGGGCTCGCGGATGCGTCGGGCAGGTGGCCGCCCTTCATCAGCACGGCGCGCGCGCCCCTCTGCAGCAGCGCCTGACCTTGCCGGACCATGTCGTCTTCGGTGGTGGCGGGCGCAACGTTCAGCAGCGCGGCCGCTTCGGGGAGATTCGGCGTGACGACCGTCGCGAGTGGCAGCAGCGTGTCGCGCAGCGCGGCGACGGCATCGGGCGCGAGCAGCGCGTGCGAACTCTTCGAGATCATCACCGTGTCGAGCACGACGAAGCGCGGCGCGTAACGGCGCAGCGCGTCGGCCACCGCCTGCACGATCGCCGCGTTCGCGAGCATCCCGATCTTGACCGCATCGATGCGGACGTCGTCGAACACCGCGTCGAGCTGCGCGGTCACGAACGCGGCGTCCGGCGCATGCACGCCCGTCACGCCGCGCGTGTTCTGCGCGGTCAGCGCGGTGATCACGCTCGCGCCGTACGCGCCGAGCGCGGAAAACGTCTTCAGGTCGGCCTGGATACCTGCGCCGCCGCCCGAATCGGAGCCGGCGATCGTCAGGAGGTTGGGTATCGGGTGCGTCATGAGGGCAACGCGCCGGTTCGAGGACCGGCGCCGGCGGACGAAAACCGGAAGTGTAGCGTCAGTGCCGCGATTCGCCGATCAGCGCGACCGAGTCGAACTGACGCTGGTTCGCCTGATGGCGGCGCATCACGAGCCACATCGTCAGGCAGACGAACGTACCGAACAGCACGATCACGACGCCGACCGGCACGTCGAGCCACACGAGCACCGCATACAGGCACAGCATCACGAGCACCGACAGGTTCTCGTTGAAGTTCTGCACCGCGATCGAATGACCGGCCGACAGCAGCACGTGGCCGCGATGCTGCAGCAGCGCGTTCATCGGCACGACGAAGTAGCCGGACAGCGCGCCGACGCCGATCAGGAAGATGTACGCGACGATCAGGTAGAACGGCAGGCGCAGATGGCCGAAATGCACGGCCCAGTGCGACGGGAACAGGTCGCGCGTGTAGAACGCCATCAGCATCACCGCGATGCCCATGATGATGCCGACGGGCAGCACGGTCAGCGACTTCTTCAGCGGAATCCGCGCGGCGGCGGCAATCGCGCCGGCCGCGACGCCGACCGCGACGACGGCCTGCAGGATCGCGCCTTCGGACAGCGACATGTTGAGCGACACCTCGGCCCACTTCAGCACGATGAACTGCAGCGTCGCGCCCGCTCCCCAGAACAGCGTCGTGACCGCGAGCGAGATCTGGCCGAGCTTGTCGCGCCAGAGCACCATGAAGCAGTCGGCGAAATCGGTGAGCAGCTTGACCGGGCCGCGTTCCTGCTTCGGATAGCGGGCGCCCGTGTCGGGAATGCGCAGGTTGAACAGCGCGGCGACCACGTAGATCGCCATGATGATCGCCATCGCGGCTTCGGCGGGCGTGCCGATCCAGGCCGGCGTGTGCGCGATCACGTGCGCCGCGATGTGCGGGCTGATCAGCGCGCCGCCGAGCACGGTGCCGAGAATGATCGAGCTGACGGTCGTGCCTTCGATCCAGCCGTTCGCGGCGACCAGCCGGTCGGCCGGCAGCAGCTCGGTGAGAATCCCGTATTTGGCGGGCGAGTAGGCCGCCGCGCCGAACCCGACGATCCCGTACGCGATCAGCGGGTGCGCGCCGAACAGCATGATCAGGCAGCCGACCACCTTGATCGAGTTGGTGATGAACATCACGCGGCCCTTCGGACGCGAATCCGCGAACGCACCGACATACGCCGCCAACACCACATACGACAACACGAAGAACAGCTTCAGCAGCGGTGTCATCCAGTTGGGGGCGTGGAGGTCTTTCAGCAGGGCGATGGCGGCGATGAGAAGCGCATTGTCGGCCAGCGACGAGAAAAACTGCGCGGCCATGATGGTGTAAAAACCTTTTTTCATCTGATGCGATGCTTTCGTCGCTGCGGCAGGGCCGCGTAGGCCGCCTGGTATGCGATCGGCTTATTCCGTTCGAAATGGGTTGTGCGCACGGCTTTATAACATGAAAATACGCGAATTCGGACTAGCAAGATTCCCCGATCGTTCCGCAAATTGTCGGCTTCGGTGCTCAAAAGGCGCGGTAAGCTGATGATTCGCAAGCGTCTTTACGTAAATTTCCCATGCCGCGCCCGATCTCCGCCACCATCCACACCGCCGCTCTCGCGAACAATCTCTCCGTCGTCCGCCGCTTTGCCGGCCCGTCCAAGGTCTGGGCGGTCGTCAAGGCCAACGCGTACGGCCACGGTCTCGCCCGTGCGTTTCCGGGCCTGCGCGGCACCGACGGCTTCGGCCTGCTCGACCTCGACGAGGCCGTGAAGCTGCGCGAGCTCGGCTGGGCCGGCCCGATCCTGCTGCTCGAAGGCTTCTTCCGCTCGACCGACATCGACGTGATCGACCGCTACAGCCTGACCACGACCGTCCACAACGACGAGCAGATGCGGATGCTGGAAACGGCGCGGCTGTCGAAGCCCGTCAACGTGCAGCTCAAGATGAACAGCGGGATGAACCGGCTCGGTTACACGCCGGAAAAATACCGTGCCGCGTGGGAGCGCGCCCGCGCGTGCCCCGGCATCGGCCAGATCACGTTGATGACCCATTTTTCGGACGCGGACAACGCGCGCGGCGTCGCCGAGCAGCTCGCGACGTTCGAGCGCGGCGCGGAAAACATCGCCGGCGCGCGCAGTCTCGCGAATTCGGCGGCCGTGCTGTGGCATCCGGACACGCACTTCGACTGGGTGCGGCCGGGGATCGTGCTGTATGGGGCGTCGCCGTCCGGGCTGTCGTCCGATATCGCCGACACGGGGTTGAAGCCCGCGATGACGCTCTCGTCCGAGCTGATCGCGGTGCAGACGATCGCGAAGGGCCAGGCGATCGGCTATGGCTCGACGTTCTCCGCGCAGGCGCAGATGCGGATCGGCGTCGTCGCGTGCGGCTACGCGGACGGCTATCCGCGCGTGGCGCCGGAAGGCACGCCGGTGATCGTCGACGGCATCCGCACGCGGATCGTCGGTCGCGTGTCGATGGACATGATCACCGTCGACCTGACGCCGTGCCCGCAGGCCGGCGTCGGCGCGCGCGTGGAGCTGTGGGGCAACGCGCTGCCGATCGACGACGTCGCGCGCCATTGCGGGACGATCGGCTACGAGCTGATGTGCGCGGTCGCGGCCCGCGTGCCGGTGCGAGCGGAATAAGGGCGTCGCGCGTGGCCAAACAGAAAACCGTATACGTCTGCAGCGAGTGCGGCGGACAGACCCCGAAGTGGCAGGGCCAGTGCCCGTCGTGCCAGGCGTGGAACACGCTCGTCGAATCGGTCGCCGAGTCGCCGGCCGCCCATCGGTTCCAGTCGCTCGCGAAGCGGGCGCCGGTCCAGCGTCTCGCCGACATCGAGGCTGCCGACGTCCCGCGCTTCTCGACCGGCATCGGCGAATTCGACCGCGTGCTGGGCGGCGGGCTGGTGCCCGGCGGCGTCGTGCTGATCGGTGGCGATCCGGGCATCGGCAAGTCGACGCTGCTGCTGCAGTCGCTCGCGGATATCGCGAACGAGCGGCGCGCGCTCTATATCAGTGGCGAGGAATCGGCCGCGCAGATCGCGTTGCGCGCGCAACGGCTCGCGCTGCTCGACGGCGGCGCGCCGGCGGCCGAACTGAAGCTGCTCGCCGAGATCCAGCTCGAGAAGATCCAGGCCGCGATCGACGCGGAGCGGCCGGACGTGGCCGTCATCGACTCGATCCAGACCGTCTATTCCGAGGCGCTGACGTCGGCGCCGGGCTCGGTCGCGCAGGTGCGCGAGTGCGCGGCGCAGCTCACGCGCATCGCGAAACAGTCGGGCACCGCGATCATCATGGTCGGGCACGTGACGAAGGAGGGTAACCTCGCCGGCCCGCGCGTGCTCGAGCACATCGTCGACACGGTGCTGTACTTCGAGGGCGACACGCATTCGTCGTTCCGGCTCGTGCGCGCGTTCAAGAACCGCTTCGGCGCGGTCAACGAACTCGGCGTGTTCGCGATGACCGAGCGCGGGCTGCGCGGCGTGGCCAACCCGTCCGCGCTGTTCCTGTCGCAGCACGAGCAGGTCGTGCCCGGTTCGTGCGTGCTCGTCACGCAGGAGGGCACGCGCCCGCTGCTCGTCGAAATCCAGGCGCTCGTCGATACGGCGCACGTGCCGAACCCGCGCCGGCTCGCGGTCGGCCTCGAGCAGAACCGGCTCGCGATGCTGCTTGCGGTGCTGCACCGCCACGCGGGCATCGCGGCCTTCGATCAGGACGTGTTCCTGAACGCGGTGGGCGGCGTGAAGATCACCGAGCCGGCTGCCGACCTCGCGGTGCTGCTCGCCATTCACTCGTCGATGCGCAACAAGGCGCTGCCGAAAGGGCTGATCGTGTTCGGCGAGGTGGGGCTGGCCGGCGAGATCCGGCCGTCCCCGCGCGGGCAGGAACGGCTGCGCGAGGCGGCGAAGCTCGGCTTCACGTCCGCGCTGATCCCGAAGGCGAATGCGCCGAAACAGCCGATCGAAGGGCTCAACGTGATGGCCGTCGAGCGGCTCGAGCAGGCGATCGACCGCGTGCGCGATCTTGAATGAGCGGCCCGGCGCGCGCACGGCTCGTGCGTCGCCGGGCGATCTGTCGCGTAATTCGCTGTAAAGAATATGTAGGCTGCTGTAACCCGCCGGACATCGCTTTTCCCTATCCTTTGCCGGATTGTCGAACCGCGCAATGCGAAGGGAACCTATGTTGAAATCCTATGGGGAAGCGCCTGGCGGACGCCTTTACAACCTGCGCGGCTGCCGCGTGTCGGAGCCGATTCGCCAGCCGTGGGGCGGCGGATGCCGGATCGTCGAGTGGATCGACGAAGAAGGGCGTCTGGCGCGCAAGGTCGTGTCCGAGGATGTGACGGAAGCGGAAGTCGCCGCGGCGATCCGCCGGCCAACCGAAGGGCGCCGGTACCTGATGGACGACGACGAGCAGATGCCGCGCGATACGCTGCCGCGCCGCTGAGCGGATGGTGCGGCGGGCATACGGGCGCCAGCCGACGCAACCGCGTCGAACGCAGCAATGACAACGAGGCCGGGCCAGGGCGCCCGGCCTTGTCGTTTCCGGGCCGGCCCGGGGCGCGGCCCGGCGGATTCATGGGGTGTCGACGCCCCGGCGCCCCGCCGCGCTATGCCGCCGCCGACACGCTCGTCGCCTGCCGGCGCCGATGGCCGCGTTCAGCCGATCTGCTCGAGTTCTTCCTGCACGGCGAGCCAGTCGGCCTCGACCGTCTCGAGCCGGGTCGTGACTTCACCGAGCGTGCGGATCGCGTCGGTCAGTTCCGTCTTGCGCGCGGCTTCGTAGCTCGCCGGATCGGCGACGAACGCGTCGAGGCGCGCCTTCTCCGCGTGCAGTGCTTCCATTTCCTTTTCGAGCTTCGTGATGCGGTTCTGCAGCGGTTTCTTCAGCTGCGACAGCCGCTGGCGTTCCTCGGCCGCCTGGCGCTTCTGGTCCTTGCGGTTGACGCCCGGATCGGCGCCTGCGGCGGCCGCGCTGTCGGCCTTCGCGACCGCGCGTTGCTCGGCCGCATGCTGCAGCAGCCAGTCGCGGTAGTCGTCGAGGTCGCCGTCGAACGGCTGCAGCCGGTGCTTCGCGACCAGCATGAACTGGTCAGTCGTCGCGCGCAGCAGGTGACGATCGTGCGACACGAGGATCAGCGTGCCTTCGAACTGCGCGAGCGCCATCGTCAGCGCGTGGCGCGTTTCGAGGTCGAGGTGGTTCGTCGGTTCGTCGAGCAGCAGCAGGTTCGGCTTCTGCCAGATGATCAGCGCCAGCGCGAGGCGCGCTTTTTCGCCGCCCGAGAACGGCCCGACCGGGCTGGTCGCCATGTCGCCCGAGAAATTGAAGCCGCCGAGGAAGTCGCGCAATTCCTGCTCGCGCGTGTCGGGCGCGAGCCGCGCCAGATGCGCGAGCGGCGAATCGTCTTCGCGCAGCGTTTCGAGCTGGTGCTGCGCGAAATAACCGATCGTCAGCCCCTTGCCGTCGCGGACATGCCCGGACAGCGGCGCGAGCGTGCCGGCCAGCGTCTTGATCAGCGTCGACTTGCCCTGGCCGTTCGCGCCGAGCAGGCCGATGCGCTGGCCGTTCTGGATCGACAGCGCGACGCGCTCGACGATCGGGATATCCGTTCCGTCGTCGGCATGGTAGCCGCAGCGGACGTCTTCCATCACCATCATCGGGTTCGGCGCGGCATCGGGCGTGCGGAATTCGAACGTGAACGGCGACGCGATGTGCGCGGGCGCGATCAGCTCCATCTTCTCGAGCGCCTTCATCCGGCTTTGCGCCTGCTTGGCCTTGGTCGCCTTGGCCTTGAAGCGGTCGACGAAGCTCTGCAGGTGCTCGATCGTCTTCTGCTGCTTTTCGTACGCGCTTTGCTGCAGCGCCAGTTGCTGTGCGCGCAGCACTTCGAACTGCGAGTAGTTGCCGCCGTAGCGCTTCACCTGGCGGTTTTCCAGATGCAGCGTGACGTTGCAGATCGAATCGAGGAATTCGCGGTCGTGCGAAATCACGACGAGCGTGCCGGGGTAGCGGTGCAGCCAGTCTTCGAGCCACACGATCGCGTCGAGGTCGAGGTGGTTCGTCGGTTCGTCGAGCAGCAGCAGGTCGGAGCGGCACATCAGCGCCTGCGCGAGGTTCAGGCGCATGCGCCAGCCGCCGGAGAAGCTCGCGACGGATTCGCGCGTTTGCGCGAGCGTGAAGCCGAGGCCGAGCAGCAGCGCTTCGGCGCGGGCCGGCGCGGTGTAGCCGTCGGCGTCGGCGAACGCCGCGTGCGCGTCGCCTTCGGCGGCGCCGTCATGCGCGGCCGACGCGGCGGCGATGCGGGCCTCGATCTCGCGCAGCGCGGTATCGCCGTCGAGCGTGTAGTCGAGCGCGGAACGATCGACCGCGGGCGTTTCCTGCGACACGTGGGCGATCCGCCACGACGGCGGCATCGAGAAATCGCCTCCGTCGGAATGCAGCTCGCCGCGCAGGACGGAAAACAGCGTCGACTTGCCGGCGCCGTTCGCGCCGATCAGGCCGGCTTTCTCGCCGGGATTGAGCACGAACGAGGTCGACTCGAACAGCGGCTTGGTGCCGCGCGCAAGGCTGAACTGATTGAAACGGATCACGGCGGAAATGACTGGCCAAAACCGCTATTCTAGACCGCGCGCCGGTCGCGCCGGGCATCGGCCGTTCGGCGGATGCCGCAACGGCGCGATTTCGCCTAGACTCCACGTCGATCCGGTTTCGTAAAAGGAGTGCCCGATGTCCACCCTGTATTCGTTCAACGCGGAGACGCTGGCCGGTGCGCCGGTGTCGCTCGACGCGTATCGCGGCAAGGTGCTGCTGATCGTCAATACCGCGAGCGAGTGCGGCTTCACGCCGCAATACGCGGGGCTGCAGAAGCTGTACGACCAGTACGCGGCGCGCGGCTTCTTCGTACTCGGCTTCCCGTGCAACCAGTTCGGCAAGCAGGAGCCGGGCGACGCCGAGCAGATCGGTGCGTTCTGCGAACGCAACTACGGCGTCACGTTCCCGATGTTCGCGAAGATCGACGTGAAGGGCGACCACGCGCATCCGCTGTATCGCTACCTGACCGACGAGGCGCCCGGCATTCTCGGCCTCAAGGCGATCAAGTGGAATTTCACGAAATTCCTGATCGATCGCGAAGGGCGCATCGTCAAGCGCTACGCGCCGTCCACCAAGCCCGACGAAATCGCCGCGGACATCGACAAGCTGCTGTGACGGCGCAGCGCCGCGTGCGCGGCGCCGGTGCGGATCGTGCGGGGGCGGCGGTCGTCGCGGCGCCGTTACAGGATCGGTGCGAACAGCCGCGCGACGTGCATCGCGATGCGCCGCCAGGCGGGCGACTGCCGGTATTCGTCCGCGTCCACCTCGTACGCCTGAGCGAAGTCGGCGTCGAGCATCGTTTCGACCTCCTCGGCGAAGGCCGGGTCGACGGTCAGCACCATGACCTCGAAATTGAGGCGGAACGAACGGTTGTCGAGATTCGCGCTGCCGATTGCTGCCGCGATGCGGTCGATCAGCACGACCTTCTGGTGCAGGAAACCGGGCCGGTAGCGGAACACTTTCACGCCCGCATCGACGAGGTCGCGCGCGTAAAGCTTCGACGCCTCGAACACGACGTAGTGATCGCGCCGGCTCGGGATCAGGATGCGCACGTCGACGCCGCGCATCACGGCGAGCTTCAGCGCGGACACCACGGCTTCGTCGGGAACGAGGTACGGCGTGGTGATCCACACCCGCTCGCGGGCGGCATTGATCGATTCGGCGAAGAACAGCGAGCCGGTTTCCTGCTTGTCGGCGGGCCCCATCGGCACCGCGAGGCAATGCATGCCGTCGCCGGGCTGCGCGGGCGGCGGCAGCGCGATCGGCGGCAGCTTCTGCGTCGCCCAGTGCCAGTCTTCGGCGAACACGTACTGGATGCTCGCCACCACGGGGCCGCGTATCTCGATGTGGGTGTCGCGCCACGGCGACAGGCGCGGATTCGCGCCGAGATATTCGACGCCGACGTTGTGGCCGCCGACGAACGCGCAATTGCCGTCGACGACGACGATCTTGCGATGGTTGCGGAAGTTCAGCTGGAAGCGGTTGACGAATTTCCGGTTGGTCGCGAACGGATGGACCTCGACGCCGCCGCGGCGCAATGCGTCGACGTAGCTGTGCGGCAGGTCGAAGCAGCCGATGCTGTCGTACAGCACGCAGCAGCGTACGCCGGCGGCCACGCGCGCGAGCAGCGAGTCGCGCAGCATCCGGCCGAGCGCATCGTCGCGCACGATGAAGAACTGGACGAGCACGTAGTCGCGCGCGGCGTCGATCGCCGACAGGATGGCCGAGAACGTCGCGTCGCCGTTGACGAGCGTGCGCACCGAATTGCCGCCGAGGAACGGCATGCCGCCGAGCCGCGTGAGCGCGAGCACGGCAGCCTGCCCCAGCGCGTCGGCGGCCGGCCCGTCGGTTGCGTCGGTCGCGCGCCACGGCGAACGCGGTGTGTGCGTGCGCAACATTTCGAGTTCGTGGCGCCGGGCGTCGACGTAGCCGGAGAATTTGCTGCGGCCGAGGAACAGGTAGGGAACGAGCGTCAGGTACGGCATGGCCGTGAGCGAGACGGCCCACGCGATCGCGCCTTGCGACGTGCGCGTGTTCATGATTGCATGGCATGCCGCGACGATCCCGAGCACGTGGATGGTCAGGATCAGGGTGCCGAGATGTAGCCAGTCGAGGGTCATGGGCGCTTGAAGGACTCCCGCGGGACGCCCGAGGGGACTCCCGAAGTCGTGCGGCCGGGCGGCCGCCTACGCGCATCTTACCCAACCGTGCGGCGCAATGGTGCGCCGCACGGCGGTCCCGGCGGAACGCTCAGCCCTTGCGGGGCAGGTCCGACGCCTGGATCAGGAACACGGCGTCGTCGCCCGCGCTGGTGGGCAGCCACGTGAGCTCGAGGCCGCCGAACGCCGCTTCGACGTGCTCGCGCTCGTTGCCGATCTCGACGACGAGCACGCCGTCGTCATGCAGCCAGCGGTGCGCGTCGGCGACGATGCGTCGCACGATGTCCATCCCGTCGTCGCCGCCGGCGAGCGCCATCTCCGGCTCGTGCCGGTATTCGGGCGGCAGCGCGGCCATCGACGCGGCGTTCACGTACGGCGGGTTCGTCAGGATCACGTCGTAGCGCGAGTCGGGATCGGTGCGGAACGCGGGCAGCGGGGCGTAAAGGTCGCCGCGGTGCAGCCCGATGCGGTCTTCGAGGCCGTAGTCGCGCACGTTGATTTCCGCGACTTCGAGCGCCTTGTCCGACAGGTCGACCGCGTCGATCTCGGCGTTCGGGAACGCGCTCGCCGCGAGGATCGCGAGGCAGCCGGAGCCGGTGCACAGTTCGAGCACCGCGCCGACCTGCTCGGGATCGGCGACATACGGCTGCAGCCCGTCGTCGAGCAATTCGCCGATGAATGAGCGCGGCACGATCACGCGTTCGTCGACGTAGAAACGGTGGCCATGCATCCACGCTTCATGCGTGAGGTACGCGGCCGGCACGCGGTCGGCCGCACGTCGTTCGATCACCGCGAGCACGGCCGCGATTTCGTCGGGCAAGAGGCGCGCGTCGAGGAACGGCTCGAGCGTGTCGAGCGGCAGGTCGAGCGTATGCAGCACGAGGTAGGCCGCTTCGTCGTACGCGTTGTCGGAACCGTGGCCGAACGCGAGCTTTGCTTTCGAGAAGCGCGTGACCGCGTAGCGCAGCAGGTCGCGAACTGTGGCAAAAGGTGTCGTCATGCGAGGCTCCGTCAGGCGATCAGTTGTTCGAGCACGCGTCGGTACACGTTCTTCAGCGGGTCGACGAAGCGCACTTCGATGTGCTCGTCGATCTTGTGGATGCTGCCGTTCGGCGGGCCGAATTCGATCACCTGCGGGCAGATGCGCGCGATGAAGCGGCCGTCCGACGTGCCGCCCGTCGTCGATAGCTCGGTCGTGATGCCGGTCTCGGTGCGAATTGCGTTTTCCAGCGCGCCCGACAGTTCGCCGCGCGGCGTGAGGAACGGCAGGCCGCTCACCGACCA
This sequence comes from Burkholderia sola, assembly GCF_905400185.1. NCBI lineage: Bacteria > Pseudomonadati > Pseudomonadota > Betaproteobacteria > Burkholderiales > Burkholderiaceae > Burkholderia > Burkholderia sola. Next base: position 2,266,152 of record NZ_FR989675.1, on the reverse strand, counting down.
CTTCAGCGTGTATTCGAGGCCATGCTTGTCGAGGATCGCATGCACGCGGGCCTGCAGGCCTTCGACGGTGCTCGCGGTCGAGAAGCGGAAGTTGAACATCAGGTCGGCGTGGCCGGGGATCACGTTGGTCGCACCGGTGCCGGCGTGCAGGTTCGACACCTGCCAGGTGGTCGGCGGGAAGTATTCGTTGCCTTCGTCCCATTGCTCGGCGGCGAGCTCGGCGAGCGCCGGCGCGAGCAGGTGGATCGGGTTCTTCGCGAGGTGCGGATACGCGATGTGGCCCTGCACGCCCTTGACGACCAGTTCGCCGGACATCGACCCGCGGCGGCCGTTCTTGACGACGTCGCCGAGCTCGGCGCTCGACGTCGGCTCGCCGACGATGCAGTAGTCGAGCCGCTCGCCGCGTGCCTGCAGCAGTTCGACGACCTTCACGGTGCCGTCGGTGGCCGGGCCTTCCTCGTCGCTCGTGATCAGGAACGCGATCGCGCCGCGGTGGTCGGGATGGGCCGCGACGAATTCCTCGGACGCGACGACGAACGCCGCGAGCGACGTCTTCATGTCGGCCGCGCCGCGGCCGTACAGCTTGCCGTCGCGATGGGCGGGAATGAACGGCGGCGACGTCCACTGTTCGAGCGGGCCGGTCGGCACGACGTCGGTGTGGCCCGCGAACGCGAGCAGCTTGCCGTCGCGGCCGCCGGTGCCGCGCTTGACGGCCCACAGGTTGGTCACGCCGTGCGACGCGATGGTCTCGCATTCGAAGCCGAGCGCGGCGAGGCGCTCGGTCATGATCTGCTGGCAGTGCTGGTCGTCGGGCGTCACGGACGCGCGGGCGATCAGCTGTTCGGTAAGGGCTAGGGTGGCGGACATGGTTCGGACCACTTTCGATAAAAAATGCCGGCGCGGTGGCCGGCAGCGACAGGGCGTCGGGCCAGCGCAAGCCCGTTATTAGCGTGAACAGGCCCTACGCCCGCAGGCGCGGCGCGGGCGGCCTTATGCGGCAAACAGCGCCGCGTATTGATCGGCCACGAACCCGAGCGATTTCACGCGGCCGTTGACGACGAGCACGGGACGCTTGATGACCGATGGCTTGTGGATCATCAGCGCGACCGCGCCGGTCTTCGTTTCGGCGGCCGCCTTCATCCCGTCGTCCAGGCCGCGCCACGTGGTGCCGCGCTTGTTCACGAGCGCGTCGAGCGACACGTCCTTCAGCCAGTCTTCGATCAGCGGCGCGCTGACGCCGAGCTTCTTGAAATCGTGGAACTCGAACTCGACGCCGTGATCGTCGAGCCACACGCGGGCCTTCTTCACGGTGTCGCAGTTCGGAATGCCGTAGACGACCACGGTGTGCGGCTTCGCCATCAGTCGCCTCGCAGCAGCTCGTTCAGGCCGACCTTCGCACGCGTCTTCGCGTCGACCTTCTTGACGATCACCGCGCAGTACAGGCTGTGCGAGCCGTCCTTCGACGGCAGGTTGCCGGCGACGACGACCGAGCCGGCCGGGATGCGGCCGTAGCTGACTTCGCCCGTCTCGCGGTCGTAGATCTTGGTGCTCTGGCCGAGGTACACGCCCATCGAGATCACCGAGTTCTCCTCGACGATCACGCCTTCGACGACTTCCGAGCGCGCGCCAATGAAGCAGTTGTCTTCGATGATGACCGGGTTCGCCTGCAGCGGCTCGAGCACGCCGCCGATGCCGACGCCGCCCGACAGGTGCACGTTCTTGCCGATCTGCGCGCACGAACCGACCGTCGCCCACGTGTCGACCATCGTGCCTTCGTCGACGTACGCGCCGATGTTGGTGTACGACGGCATCAGCACGACGTTCTTCGCGATGAACGAGCCGCGGCGCGCGATGGCCGGCGGCACGACGCGGAAGCCGCCCGCGGCGAAGTCTTCGGCCGTGTAGTTCGCGAACTTCGACGGCACCTTGTCGTAGAACTGCGAGTAGCCGCCGGCCGGCATCGGCGCGTTGTCCTCCAGGCGGAACGACAGCAGCACGGCCTTCTTCAGCCACTGGTGGACCGTCCAGTGGCCGTCGATTTTCTCGGCGACGCGCAGCGCACCCTTGTCGAGTTGCTCGATCGCGTGAGCGACGGCCTCGCGGACGTCGGCGGGCGCGGCCTTCGGCGACAGCTCGGCGCGGTTTTCCCAGGCGGTGTCGATGATTTGCTGAAGTTGTTGCGACATGTTCGTTTTCGCAGGAGATGGATGGAATTGATCGGGATGGACGTCTTACCGCGCGAGAGCGCGGCAGAAATCGACGATGCGTTGCGCGCCCTCGACGCATTCGGGGGTGCCCGCGACGAGCGCGATCCGGATGAAATCGCGGCCCGGGTTCGTGCCGTGCGCATCGCGCGCCAGGTACGAGCCGGGCAGAACCGTCACATTATAGTCGGCGTACAGGCGACGGGCGAACTCGGTGTCCGACAGGCCGGTGCGCGCGACGTTGGCCCACAGGTAGAACGCGGCGTCGGGCAGCTTCACGTCGATCACATCGGCGAGCATCGGCGTGACCGTATTGAACTTCTGCACGTACAGCGCGCGGTTCTCGCGCACGTGCGTCTCGTCGTTCCACGCGGCGATGCTCGCGTGCTGCCAGACCGGCGACAGCGCGGCGCCGTGGTACGTGCGGTACAGCAGGAATTTCTTGAGCAGCGCGGCGTCGCCGGCGACGAAGCCCGAGCGCATGCCCGGCACGTTCGAGCGCTTCGACAGGCTCGACAGCATCACGAGTCGTTCGAAGCCACGGCCGAGGCGGTGCGCGGCTTCAAGACCGCCGAGCGGCGGCGCCGCTTCGTCGAAATAGATTTCCGAATAGCACTCGTCGGACGCGATCACGAAGCCGTGGCGGTCGGACAGCACGAACAGCTCGCGCCAGTCGTCGAGCGTCAGCACGGCGCCGGTCGGGTTGCCCGGCGAGCACACGTACAGCAGCTGCGTGCGCGCCCACACTTCCTCGGGCACGGCCGCGTAGTCGCACGCGAAGTTGCGGGCCGGGTCGCTGTTCGCGAAATAGGGTTCGGCACCGGCCAGCAGCGCCGCGCCTTCGTAAATTTGATAGAAGGGATTCGGACAGAGTACGATCGCCTTCTTGCCGTCCGCGCGCGGCCGCGCGTCGATCACGGTCTGCGCGAGCGAGAACAGCGCCTCGCGCGAACCCGACACCGGCAGCACCTGCGTGGCCGCATCGATCGCCGGCAGTCCGTAGCGGCGTTCGAGCCAGCGCGCGATCGACGTGCGCAGCGCATCCGAGCCGGCGGTGGCCGGGTACGACGCGAGGCCGTCGAGCGCGGCCACCACGGCGTCGCGGATCAGCGCCGGCGTCGCGTGCTTGGGCTCGCCGATGCCGAAGCTGATCGGTTTCAGGTTGCCGGAAGGCGTACCGGCACCGGGCGTCACGTCCTTGAACAGGGCGCGCAGCTTTTCGAAGGGATAGGGCTGGAGCGAGTCGAGTCGAGGGTTCACGGGCGAAGCGGCCATCGCGGCCGGTTGGAGCGAAAGAAGCGGCGGGCGCGCCGCGCGGCTGCGAACGGGCGCCGGGGCGCGCGGTTCGCAATGGACGATTATAGCGTGACGGAATGCGGTCACGGCCTGCCGGAACGGCGGCCGGGGCGGTCGAATAAAGGGTATCGAACCAAATGAACAACGCGGTACGCGGCAGCCTGCCGACGCTGGCCATCCTGATTGGCGCGTCGGTATGGGGCCTGATCTGGTATCCGCTGCGGATCCTCGCGTCGCTCGGCGTGACGGGCACGCTGGCCAGCGCGCTGACGAGCCTCGTTGCGTTCCTGTTCGTGATCGTCGCGCGGCACCGCACGATCGCGACGCTGCGCTGGCACTGGGTGCTGCCGGGCATCGCGGTGACGGCCGGCGTGACGAATCTCGGGTTCGTCTGGGGCACGATCCACGGCGAGGTGCTGCGCGTGATGCTGCTGTTCTACCTGACGCCGGCCTGGACCGCGATCTACGCGCATTTCCTGCTGCGCGAACGGCTGACCTGGGCCGGCGCCGGGCTCGCGGCGCTGTCGATCGGCGGCGCGATGCTGATGCTGTGGTCGCCGGCGCTCGGCTTGCCGCTGCCGGCCAACCCGGCCGAATGGGCCGGCCTCGCGGCCGGGCTCAGCTTCGCGATGAGCAACGTGCTGGTGATCAAGGCGAGCCGCGAGCTGCCCGACATGCGCGCGGAGATGCGCACCGCGACGCTGTTCGGCGGCGCGGCCGTGTTCGGCGCGATCGCGTCGCTGTTCGAAGGGCTGCCGGCCGCGCCGGCGAGCGACCAGTTGGGCGTGGCCGCGCTGATCATCGCCGCGATCGGCGTGACGATGGCGTCGAACAACCTGCTCGTCCAGTACGGCCTCGCGCGCGTGCCGGCGAACCGCGCGTCGATCATCATGCTGTTCGAGATCGTGATCACCGCGCTGTCCGCGTGGGTGTTCGCGAACGAGCTGCCGAGCGCGCGCGAGTGGGCGGGCGGCGCGTGCATCGTGCTGGCGACGCTGCTGTCGAGCCGGGTCCATCGCGCCGCGCCGGCACCGGACAAACCCGGCGACGGGCGGGACGGCTCACGCGCGATGGTATGATGGAAGCCGTTTGCGGGGCCCAACGCTGGATGCGCGCGGCCCCGTTTTTGAATTCCGGGGCGTGTGGCGCGCAGGGGCTCTCCGGCCCCGCGCCGTGCGGCCCCGTCCGTTTCACACCTTCTTCACATCCGATACCGCCGTGCGTCTGAGCTCGATCAAACTCGCTGGCTTCAAATCCTTCGTCGATCCCACGCATTTCCAGGTTCCGGGCCAGCTTGTCGGCGTGGTCGGCCCGAACGGATGCGGCAAGTCCAACATCATCGATGCCGTGCGCTGGGTGCTCGGCGAGTCGCGCGCGTCCGAGCTGCGCGGCGAATCGATGCAGGACGTGATCTTCAACGGTTCGACCGCCCGCAAGCCCGGCAGCCGGGCCAGCGTCGAACTGATCTTCGACAACTCCGACGGCCGCGCGGCCGGGCAGTGGGGCCAGTACGGCGAAATCGCCGTGAAGCGCGTGCTGACGCGCGACGGCACGTCGAGCTACTACATCAACAACCTGCCGGCGCGCCGCCGCGACATCCAGGACATCTTCCTCGGCACCGGCCTCGGGCCGCGTGCGTACGCGATCATCGGGCAGGGCATGATCGCGCGGATCATCGAGGCGAAGCCGGAAGAGCTGCGCGTGTTCCTCGAGGAAGCCGCCGGCGTGTCGAAGTACAAGGAACGCCGTCGCGAAACCGAGAACCGCCTGCACGACACGCGCGAGAACCTGACGCGCGTCGAGGACATCGTCCGCGAACTCGGCGCGAACCTCGAAAAGCTCGAGGCGCAGGCGGTGGTCGCGACCAAGTACAAGGAACTCGTCGCCGACGGCGAGGAGAAGCAGCGCCTGCTGTGGCTGCTGCGCAAGAACGAGGCCGCGGGCGAGCAGCAGAAGCAGCAGCGTGCGATCGAACAGGCGCAGATCGACCTCGAGGCGCAGACGGCGAAGCTGCGCGAAGTCGAGGCGCAGCTCGAGACGCTGCGCGTCGCGCACTACTCGGCGAGCGACGCGATGCAGGGCGCGCAGGGCGCGCTCTACGAGGCGAACGCCGAGGTGAGCCGCCTCGAAGCCGAGATCAAGTTCATCGTCGAATCGCGCAATCGCGTGCAGGCGCAGATCGCCGCGCTGAACGCGCAGCGCGAGCAGTGGCGCGCGCAGGCCGAGAAGTCGCAGGACGAGCTCGAGGAAGCCGAAGAGGCGCGCGCGATGGCCGACGAGAAGGCCGCGCTCGCCGAAGACAACGCGGCCGCGAAGCACGATGCGCTGCCGGCGCTCGAAGCGAAGTGGCGCGACGCGCAGGCGCAGCTCAACGATGAGCGCGCGCGGATCGCGCAGACCGAGCAGTCGCTGAAGCTCGAAGCCGCGCACCAGCGCAACGCCGACCAGCAGCTCCAGCAGCTTCAGCAGCGCAACGAGCGCCTGAAGAGCGAAGCGGGCGGGCTCGACGCGCCGGACGAGACGCAGCTCGAAGAACTGCGCATGCAGTTGGCCGAGCAGGAAGAGATTCTCGCGGAAGCGCAGGCGCGTCTTGCCGACGCGCAGGAAACGGTGCCGCGTCTCGACGGCGAACGCCGCGCCGCGCAGGAGCGCGTGCAGGCCGAAGCCGCGCAGATCCACCAGCTCGAAGCGCGCCTCGCCGCGCTGAAACAGCTGCAGGACAACGTGCAGACCGAAGGCAAGATCCAGCCGTGGCTCGACAAGCACGAGCTCGGCGCGTTGCCGCGTCTGTGGAAGAAGCTGCACGTCGAGGCCGGCTGGGAAGCGGCGCTCGAGGCCGTGCTGCGTGAGCGCCTTGCCGCGCTCGAAGTGTCGAATCTCGACTGGGTGAAGGCATTCGCGACGGATGCGCCGCCCGCGAAGCTCGCGTTCTACGCGCCGCCCGCGGCCGGCGAACCGCCCGCTGCCGTGGCCGGGCTGAGTCCGGTGCTGTCGCTGGTGCGCATCGACGACGCGGGCATCCGCGCGGTGCTGAACGACTGGCTCGGCAACGTGTACGTCGCCGACGACGTCGCGCAGGCGCTCGCGACGCGCGCGCAACTGCCGGCGGGTGGCGCGTTCGTCGTCAAGGCCGGCCATATCGTCACGCGGGTCGGCGTGCAGCTGTACGCGGCCGATTCGGAGCAGGCCGGGATGCTGGCCCGTCAGCAGGAAATCGAAAACCTGACGCGTCAGGTGCGCGCGCAGGCGCTGCTCGCCGACGAGGCGCGCACGGCCGCCGTGCGGGCGGAAGCCGCGCACACGCAGGCCACGCAGGCGCTCGGCGACGTGCGCGCGCAGGCCGAACGCGCGACGCAGCGCGTGCATGCGCTGCAGATGGATGTGCTGAAGCTCGCGCAGGCGCACGAACGCTATACGCAGCGCAGCACGCAGATCCGCGAGGAGCTCGAGGAAATCGGCGCGCAGATCGAGGAGCAGCGTGCCTTGCGCGCGGAGTCGGAAGCGAATTTCGAGCGCTTCGACGGCGAGCTCGCGGAACTGCAGGCGCGCTTCGAGGACAACCAGCTCGCGTTCGAGTCGCTCGACGAATCGCTGACGCAGGCGCGTCAGGAAGCGCGCGACCTGGAGCGCGGCGCGAACGATGCGCGCTTCGCCGCACGCAACGCGGTGACGCGGATCGACGAGCTCAAGCGCACGATCCAGGTCGCGCACGAGCAGAGCGAGCGCGTCGCCGCGTCGCTCGAAGACGCGCGCGCCGAACTCGAGACGATCAACGAGCAGACCGCGCACACGGGCCTGCAGGACGCGCTCGAGATTCGCGCGGTGAAGGAAGAAGCGCTGCAGGCCGCGCGGATCGAGCTCGACGATCTCACCGCAAAGCTGCGTGCGTCGGACGAGCAGCGGCTCGTCGCCGAACGTTCGCTGCAGCCGCTGCGCGACCGCATCACCGAGCTGCAGCTGAAGGAGCAGGCCGCGCGCCTGTCCGTCGAGCAGTTCGCCGAGCAGCTCGCGACCGCCGAGGTCGACGAGGTCGCGCTGGCCGCGAAGCTGACGCCGGATCTCAAGCCGTCGTACCTGCAGGGCGAAGTCACGCGCCTGAACAACGCAATCAACGCGCTCGGCCCCGTGAACATGGCCGCGCTCGACGAGCTGAAGGCCGCGAGCGAGCGCAAGGTGTTCCTCGACGCGCAATCGGCCGACCTGATCGACGCGATCACGACGCTCGAGGACGCGATCCACAAGATCGACCAGGAAACCCGCACGCTGCTGCAGGGCACCTTCGACGAGGTCAATCGTCATTTCAGCGATCTGTTCCCGCGCCTGTTCGGCGGCGGCCAGGCGAAGCTGATCATGACGGGCGACGAGATTCTCGACGCCGGCGTGCAGGTGATGGCGCAGCCGCCCGGCAAGAAGAACGCGACGATTCACCTGCTGTCGGGCGGCGAGAAAGCGCTGACCGCGACCGCGCTGGTGTTCGCGATGTTCCAGCTGAACCCGGCGCCGTTCTGTCTGCTCGACGAGGTCGACGCGCCGCTGGACGACGCGAACACCGAGCGTTTCGCGAATCTGGTCCGCGCGATGTCCGACAAGACGCAGTTCCTGTTCATCTCGCACAACAAGATCGCGATGGAAATGGCGCAGCAGCTGATCGGCGTGACGATGCAGGAGCAGGGCGTGTCGCGGATCGTCGCGGTGGACATGGAAACCGCCGCGGGTTTTGCCCAGAATTGACGTTTGACGAAACCGGACCGCGTTCGCGCGGCGCATGGGCGCCCGTTCGCGGTCCCGACGAAAAAGAATTGCTGATGGAGCGTGCATGGACGAGTTGACACTCGGTTTGATCGGCGCGGGCGCCGTCGTGGTAGGCGGCGTCGTGGTCTACAACGCATGGCAGGGCGCGAAAGTGCGGCGCAGGATGCCGCGCCCGATGCCGGAGGAAGCAGCCGAGGCGATGAACCGCCCCGAGCGTGACGAAGAGTTGCCGTTCATCGAACCGGTGCGTCAGCCGGTGCGCCGCGAGCCTGCGGCACCTGTCGCGGCCGCTGCTGCTGCGACCGAAGCGGCGCGTGTCGAGCCGACGTTCGGCGGGGCCGCCGGCGGCGCGGCGCCGGCCGATACGCCGGCCGACCTGCAGGCCGAGGCGACGGGGGCCGATACGTCGTCCGAATCGAGCGAACCGGCTGTCGGCGAAGCAGCCGTGCCCGCCGCCGCGCACGAAGCGGCGGCCGAACCGGCCGGCCCAACCGAACCGGTGATGCCGGCCGCGACGACGGTCTCGTCGGCGCCGCCGGCGATCGTCGATCGCCGGATCGACTGCATCGTGCCGATCCGCCTCACCGGGCCGCTGCCGGGCGACAAGATCCTGCCGGTCGCGCAGCGGCTGCGCCGCGCGGGCAGCAAGCCAGTGCACATCGAAGGCAAGCCGGAAGGCGGCCAGTGGGAGCTGTTGCAGAACGGCGTGCGCTACGATGAGCTGCGCGCGGCCGCGCAGCTCGCGAACCGCAGCGGCGCGCTGAACGAGCTCGAATTCTCCGAGTTCGTGACGGGCGTCCAGCAGTTCGCCGACGCGATCGACGGCGCGCCGGAATTCCCCGACATGATGGAAACGGTCGCGATGGCGCGCGAGCTCGACGCGTTTGCCGCGCAGTGCGACGCGCAACTGTCGATCAACGTGATGTCGGACGGCGCGCCGTGGTCCGCGAACTACGTGCAGGCGGTCGCGTCGCAGGACGGGCTGCTGCTGTCGCGCGACGGCACGCGCTTCGTGAAGCTCGACGCGAAGCAGAATCCGGTGTTCATGCTGCAGTTCGGCGATACGAACTTCCTGCGCGACGACCTGACGTACAAGGGCGGCAACATGATCACGCTGGTGCTCGACGTGCCGGTGGCCGAAGAGGACATCCTGCCGTTCCGGCTGATGTGCGATTACGCGAAGTCGCTGTCCGAGCGGATCGGCGCACGCGTCGTCGACGATTCGCGCCGGCCGCTGCCGGAGTCGACGCTGCTCGCGATCGAGCAGCAGCTGATGAAGCTGTACGCGAAGCTCGAGGAAGCCGGCATCCCGGCCGGTTCGCCAGTCACGCGCCGCCTGTTCAGCCAGTAACGCGATCGCGCGGACGGCGCGCGTGGGTGCCGTCGTCCGTCGCCGCGGCGCACACCGCCCGGTGTGCGCTGCAGCACGTCATCGGGCCCGCATTGCGTGCCCCGCCGCGGCGTCAAACTGAGATAATCGGGCATCCGATTTTTTTCAGAACGACTCTGCCGCCAGCATGGCCCGAACCCAAGCCGAACCGCCAGCCAGCCAGCCCGACGCGCGCGCCGCATGGCTGCGCGACCAACTCGAGCGGGCGAACCACGCCTATTACGTGCTCGACCAGCCGGATCTGCCCGACGCCGAATACGACCGGCTGTTCCGTGAGCTGCAGCAGCTCGAAACCGACCATCCCGAACTCGTGACGCCCGATTCGCCGACGCAGCGCGTCGGCGGCGAAGCGGCCGACGGCTTCACGCCCGTCGTCCACGATGCGCCGATGCTGTCGCTGAACAACGGCTTCGCCGACGAGGACATCGTCGCGTTCGACAAGCGCGTCGCCGACGCGCTCGCGAAGACGACCGATCTCGCCGGCTCGGTGACGGACCCCGTCGAATACGCGTGCGAACTGAAGTTCGACGGCCTCGCGATTTCGCTGCGCTACGAGCAAGGCGTGTTCGTGCAGGCCGCGACGCGCGGCGACGGGACGACGGGCGAGGACGTGACCGAGAACGTGCGCACGATCCGCTCGATTCCGCTGAAGCTGAAGGGCAAGCACGTGCCGGCCGTGCTCGACGTGCGCGGCGAGGTGCTGATGTTCAAGCGCGATTTCGCACGCCTGAACGAACGCCAGCGCGCGGCCGAGCAGCGCGAATTCGCGAACCCGCGCAACGCGGCGGCCGGCAGCCTGCGCCAGCTCGACTCGAAGATCACCGCGCAGCGGCCGCTGTCGTTCTTCGCGTACGGGATCGGCGTGCTCGACGGGATGCCGATGCCCGACACGCACAGCGCGCTGCTCGACTGGTACGAGGCGTTCGGCCTGCCGGTGAACCGCGAGCGTGCGGTCGTGCACGGCGCCGAAGGCTTGCTCGACTTCTTCCGCAAGGTCGGCGAGAAGCGCGAGTCGCTGCCGTACGACATCGATGGCGTCGTCTACAAGGTCAACCGGCGCGACGAGCAGGAGCGGCTCGGCTTCGTGTCGCGTGCGCCGCGCTTCGCGCTCGCGCACAAGTTCCCCGCGCAGGAAGCGCTGACGAAGCTCGTCGCGATCGACGTGCAGGTCGGCCGCACCGGCGCGATCACGCCGGTCGCGCGTCTCGAGCCGGTGTTCGTCGGCGGCGCGACCGTGACCAATGCGACGCTGCACAACGAGGACGAAGTGCGCCGCAAGGACATCCGGATCGGCGACACCGTGATCGTGCGCCGCGCGGGCGACGTGATTCCGGAAGTCGTCGGCGCGCTGCTCGACCGGCGCCCGGCGGACGCGGCCGAATTCGTGATGCCGACCGAATGCCCGGTGTGCGGCTCGAAGATCGAGCGCCTGCCGGACGAGGCGATCGCGCGCTGCACGGGCGGGCTGTTCTGCCCGGCGCAGCGCAAGCAGGCGCTGTGGCATTTCGCGCAGCGCCGCGCGCTCGACATCGACGGCCTCGGCGAGAAGATCATCGACCAGCTCGTCGAGCTGAATCTCGTGCGTACGCCGGCCGACCTGTTCAATCTCGGTTTCGCGACGCTGGCCGAGCTCGACCGGTTCGCGGAGAAGTCCGCGCAGAATCTGCTCGATTCGCTCGAGAAGGCGAAGCATACGACGCTCGCGCGCTTCATCTACGGGCTCGGCATCCGTCATGTCGGCGAATCGACCGCGAAGGATCTCGCGAAGCATTTCGGCTCGCTGACGCCGATCATGGACGCGTCGATCGAGGAACTGCTCGAAGTGAACGACGTCGGGCCGATCGTCGCCGAGTCGATTCACCAGTTCTTCGCGGAAGAGCACAACCGCACGGTGATCGAGCAGTTGCGCGCGCCCGGCAAGGTCACGTGGCCGGAAGGGCCGCCCGCGCCGAAGGCGCCGCAGGGCGTGCTGGCCGGCAAGACGGTCGTGCTGACGGGCACGCTGCCGAATCTCACGCGCGATGCGGCGAAGGAGATGCTCGAAGCGGCGGGCGCCAAGGTGGCCGGTTCGGTATCGAAGAAGACGGATTACGTGGTCGCGGGCGCCGAAGCCGGCAGCAAGCTCGCGAAGGCCGAGGAACTCGGCATCCCCGTGCTGGACGAAGATGGTCTGCACCAACTCCTGGAGGGCAATACGCCATGATTCGCGAGATCCTGAAGATGGGCGATCCGCGCCTGCTCGAAATCGCCCAGCCGGTCGAGCGGTTCGATACACCCGAGCTGCACGAGATCGTCGCGGACATGTTCGAGACGATGCATCACGCGAACGGCGCGGGGCTCGCCGCGCCGCAGATCGGCATCGGGCTGCAGATCATCATCTTCGGCTTCGGCAACAACAACCGCTACCCGGATGCGCCGCCGGTGCCGGAGACCGTGCTGATCAACCCGAAGGTCGAGTACTTGCCGCCGGACATGGAAGAGGGCTGGGAAGGCTGCCTGTCGGTGCCGGGCATGCGCGGCGTCGTCAGCCGCTACGCGAAGGTGCGCTACAGCGGCTTCGACCAGTTCGGCCAGAAGATCGATCGTATCGCCGAAGGGTTCCATGCGCGCGTGGTCCAGCATGAGTACGATCACCTGATCGGCAAGCTGTATCCGATGCGGATCACCGACTTCACGCGCTTCGGTTTCACCGAGGTGCTGTTCCCGGGGCTCGACCCGGCCGACGACGATTGATCGGTCGCGCTCGCACAGAAAAGAAAAAGCCCGCTTGAAGCGGGCTTTTCCATTGCATCGCGCACTGGATGCGCTTGCGGTCAGAACGTCTCGTCGGCGGACAGGTAGCGCCATTGGCCCTGCGGCAGCGCGCCGAGCATCACGCGGCCCATCCGCACGCGCTTCAGGCCGATCACGTCGAGGCCGACCAGTTCGCACATGCGGCGGATCTGCCGCTTCTTGCCTTCGCGCAGCACGAAGCGCAACTGTTCGCCGTTCTGCCAGCTCACCAGCGCGGGCTTGAGCGGCACGCCGTCGAGCTCGAGGCCGTGGCGCAGCTTCGCGAGCGATTCCGCCGGGAAGTGCTGGTCGATGTCGATCAGTCGTTCGCCGAAGCGCACGCGCACCAGGTATTCCTTGTCGATGTCCGATTGTTCGCCGATCAGCTGCTTCGCGATCACGCCGTTCTGCGTGAGCACAAGCAGGCCGGTGGAGTCGATGTCGAGACGGCCGGCCGGTGCGAGCGCATGCAGGTGCTGCGGCGAGAACCGTACCGGCGAATGATCGCCGCTCCAGCGGTTCGCGCGCGTGATCAGCACGGCCGCCGGCTCGTAGCCGTCTTCCGCCTGACCCGACACATAGCCGACCGGCTTGTGCAGCAGGATCGTCACTTGCGCGGCCTGCGCGGCGCTCGCGCGCTCGTCGATCTCGATCTTCTGGTCGGCGCGCACCTTGGTGCCGAGCGTGTCGATGCGTTCGCCGTCGACGAGCACCCAGCCCTTTTCGATCCATTCGTCGGCTTCGCGGCGCGAGCACATCCCGAGCTCGGACATCCGCTTCGACAGGCGCATCAGGCCGGTTTCGTCGCCGTAGTCGACGTCGGCTGCCGCGCGCTTGACGGGTTGCGCGGTCTTCACCGCGCCGAACGAACGGCGCTCGCCGTCGCGCGCGGGGCGGGCCGGGCGGTCGCCGAAGCTGCGCTTCGCGCCTTCGCCGGCGGGCTTGTCGCGGTAGGACGGGCGTTTGCCTTCGTCGCCACCTGCTGCGCGACGCGGACGTGCATCGTCGTCGTTGCGGCGGGCAGGGCGATCGGATGACGTGCGGCGGTCGCTGAAGCTGCGTTTTGTGCCTTCGCCGGATGCGTTGTCACGATAGGACGGGCGCTTGTCGTCGGCGCCTGTGCGGCGCGGACGTGCATCGTCATCACGGCGCGGCGGACGATCGGACGACGGACGGCGGTCGCCGAAGCTGCGTTTTGCGCCTTCGCCGGATGCGTTGTCACGATAGGACGGGCGCTTGTCGTCGGTGCCTGCGCGACGCGGCCGCGCATCGTCATCGCTACGGCGCGGCGGCCGATCCGACGACGTGCGTCGATCGCCGAAACTGCGCTTCGCACCCTCGCCAGCTGCGTTGTCGCGATAGGACGGACGCTTGTCGTCGGCGCCTGCGCGACGCGGCCGCGCATCGTCATCGCTACGGCGCGGCGGCCGATCCGACGACGGACGGCGGTCGCCGAAACTGCGTTTCGCACCTTCGCCGGCTGCATTGTCGCGATACGGCGCGCGCGTGCCGCGTTCGGCGCCGCCGTCACGCGGCGCACGCTTGGCCGGCGCGCGATCCGCGCCCGCGCGTTCTGCGCCGGCGGCGCCGCGCGGCTTGAACGAGCGCTCGCCGCTAGCGGCGGCCGCAGGCGCCTTTTTCGGGCGGGCCGGTTTATCCCCCGCGGGCGGCGCGGCGGGGCGCACCGCCTTGCGGGCGACGAGGCTGCCGGAGCGGACAGGGGCGCGGGTCGGCGACGCCGGCTTCGGATTCTTGACGGTTAATTTGGTGCGCATAAACGCTGGGATTCATTCAGACTGCGATCGCACGCAGCAATTCGGTTTCGAGCTGGATCTGCAGGCGGTTGTCGGACAGGCCGGCACCCGCGAGCAGGAAGATGTCTTCGACGCGCTCGCCGAGCGTATTGATCCGCGCCGCGTGGACGCCGATCCGATGCTCGGCGAGTACGCGCGCGATCGAATAGAGAAGGCCCGGCCGGTCGTTGGCCGACACGGACAGGATGTAGTACTGACCGCGCTCGTCGGCCCGCAGGTCGACGCGCGGCGTGATCGGAAACGTCCGGGACAGCCTGGACAGGCGGCCCTTCGACGGCTCCGGCAGCGTGGCGGTTTCGGCGAGCCGCGTCGCGAGCTGCTGCTCGACGAGATTCGCGATGTCGCGGTAGCGCACGTCGCGTTCGGTCTGCGTGACGATGAAGTTGTCGAGCGCATAGCCGTGCCGCGTCGTGCTGACGCGCGCATCGAGCACCGACAGCCCGTTGCGGTCGAAATACGCGCAGATGCCCGCGAACAGGTCGGGGCGGTCCTTCACGTACACGAGCACCTGCAGCGCGTCGCCGATCGGCGACGGCCGCGCGCGGACGATCGCGGTTTCGGCGTTCACGTGCCGGTACAGCACGCGCGTCTGCCACGCGATGTCGGCCGCGTCGTGACGCAGGAAGAAGCCGACGTCGAGCTGATCCCACAACGCGCGGTGCGCATCCTCGGGCACGGTTTCGAGGCGCAGCAGCGCGAGCGCCTGCTCCTGCCGCGATTTCAGTTCCGAATGCGCGTCGGGGTTCGCGCCGCCGAGCACCGCGAGCGTGATGCGGTACAGATCCTCGAGCAGCTTGCCCTTCCACGTGTTCCACACCTTCGGGCTCGTGCCGCGGATATCGGCGACGGTCAGCAGGTAGAGCGCGGTCAGGTACCGTTCGTTGCCGACGACTTCGGCGAAGCGCTTGATGACTTCGGGGTCGCTCGTGTCCTGCTTCTGCGCGACCTGGCTCATCGTCAGGTGATGCTGGACGAGCCACACGATCAGCGCGGCGTCTTCGGCGTCGATCCCGTGCTCGCGGCAGAAGCGCCGCGCGTCGGCCATCCCGAGCGTCGAGTGATCGCCGCCGCGGCCCTTCGCGATGTCGTGGAACAACGCCGCGACATACAGCACCCACGGGCGCTCGAAGTTGCCGATCAGCTGGCTGCAGAACGGATACTCGTGCGCATGCTCGGCCACCGCGAAGCGGCGGAGGTTGCGCAGCACCATCAGGATGTGCTGGTCGACCGTGTACACGTGGTACAGGTCGTGCTGCATCTGGCCGACGATGCGACGGAAGTTCAGCAGGTAGCGGCCGAGCACGCTCGTCTGGTTCATCAGCCGGAACGCGTGCGTGATGCCTTCGGGCTGCTGCAGGATCCGCATGAACGTGGCGCGGTTCTGCGGATCGCGGCGCCACGCGTTGTTCATGATTTCGCGCGAGTTGTACAGCGCACGCAGCGTGCGGGCGGACAGGCCCTTCACGCCGCGCGTCGTTTCGTACAGCAGGAACGCTTCGAGGATCGCGTCGGGATGGCGTTCGAACACGCCGTCGTCGACGATCTCGAGCATCCCCTGTTTCTCGACGAAGCGATCGGCCGACAGCACCCGCGTAATGCCGCTCGTCGCGGGGAACAGCTGCGCCTCGATGTTCTGGATCAGGATCGTCGCGAGCTGCGTGACGGCCTTCGCGGCCCAGTAGTAGCGGCGCATCAGTTGCTCGCTCGCGCGCTTGGCCTGCGTCGGCTGGTAGCCGAAGCTCTCGGCGGCCTGCGTCTGCAGGTCGAACACGAGCATGTCCTGGCGGCGCCCGGCGATCACGTGCAGCCGCGCGCGCAGCGTCTTCAGGAAGCCTTCGTTGCGGCGCAGCTCGCGCGCTTCGCGGTCGGTGATGAGGCCGCGCGTGTCGAGTTCGCGCCAGCTGCTGCCGAAGCCGGCCGCGCGCGCGATCCACAGGATCGTCTGCAGGTCGCGCAGCCCGCCCGGGCTTTCCTTCACGTTCGGTTCGAGGCTGTACGGCGTGTCCTGGCACTTCGCGTGGCGCTGGCGCATCTCGAGCACCTTCGCGGTGAAGAATGCGCGGGCGTCGAGCGCTTCGTGATAGCGCACGGTGAAGCGCTCGAACAGCGCGGTGCTGCCGACGATGCGGCGCGCTTCCAGCAGCGAGGTCTGCACCGTCACGTCCTGCGACGCCTCCTCGATGCACTGCGCGACCGTGCGCACGCTGCTGCCGATCTCGAGGCCGAGATCCCAGGCCATGCCGATGAAGCGCTCGATGCGCGCATCGAGCGCCGCGTCGTGCGCATCGGGCAGCAGCACGAGGATGTCGACGTCGGAATAGGGCGCGAGCTCGCCGCGCCCGTAGCCGCCGACGGCGACGAGCGCGAGCGTCGCGGGCAGCCCGCAATCGTCCCACACGCGCTTCAACGCGTCGTCGGTGAGTTTCGACAGCGCGTGCATCAGCGACGCGACGTTCGCCGCGCGGCGAAAGCGCTCGAGCATCGCCGTCTTGGCGGCCTTGAATTCGGCGCGCCGCGACAGCGCTTCGGGCGAGGGGGCAGCGTGAGCGCTCATGGGCGACCGATCAGGTGCGGGGTGGGGCGGGCTGGCGCGACGGCGCTCAGACGGCGGCGGCCGGTTGCGCGAACACCGGGCGCGCGGGCGTGCCGGCCGATACGGTCAGCACTTCGTAGCCGGTTTCGGTGACGAGCACCGTGTGCTCCCACTGCGCGGACAGGCTGCGGTCGCGCGTCTTGACCGTCCACTGGTCGGGCATCGTGCGGATGTCGCGCTTGCCGGCGTTGATCATCGGCTCGATCGTGAAGATCATCCCGGCCTTTAGCTCGATGCCGGTGCCCGGGCGGCCGTAGTGGACGACCTGCGGATCCTCGTGGAACACCGTGCCGATGCCGTGGCCGCAGTATTCGCGCACGACGCTGTAGCCCTGCGCTTCCGCGTGCTTCTGGATCGCGTAGCCGATGTCGCCGAGGTGCGCGCCGGGCTTGACCTGGTCGATGCCGAGCCACATGCATTCGTAGGTGGTCTGCACGAGGCGCTTCGCGAGGATCGAGCCCTCGCCGACGATGAACATTCGGCTGGTGTCGCCGAAATAGCCGTTCTTGATCACGGTGATGTCGATGTTCAGCGCGTCGCCGTTCTTGATCACCTTCTCGCCGGGAATGCCGTGACAGATCACGTCGTTGACCGAAATGCAGGTGGCCTTCGGGTACGGCGGATAGCCGGGCGGCTGATAGTTCAGCGGCGCGGGGATCGTGCCTTGCTCGTTGAGCATGAACTCGTGGCAGAGGCGGTCGAGTTCGGCGGTCGTGACGCCCGCGACGACGTGCGGCGTGATGAAGTCGAGCACTTCGCTGGCGAGACGGCAGGCGACGCGCATCTGAGCGATATCGTGTTCGTTTTTGAGCGTAATAGCCATCGAGGTATGCCTGGAATGCGGTGAATTGACGGATTATCGCACCTTATGGCGGGCCTCGCAGCCCCTGCGGGCCGCGCGGATGCGGGTTTTCGAGGATTGTCCGGCCCGCTGCCGCGCGGCAAGCGAAAGTGCCGCGCGACTTGAGAGCCGACAAATCCGCGTGCTATACTCTTTGGCTAAGTCGACATCCAAATTTGCCGTCGTGCCCCGTTTTGGGGTGGCGTCGCGGAGAAAGGCTTACGGCACGGGCGTTTTGCACGTGCCGAATCGCAAGCCGGCGCAACCAGGGTGCCGTCCGTGCGGAATCCCCGTCCTTCGAGGCGGGTTCGCGCGGCGGTACGGCAGCCGGCTTAAGACCCAACCCTCGTGGAGAATTTACATGGCAGTTACGATGCGCCAAATGCTGGAAGCGGGTGTCCACTTCGGTCACCAGACGCGCTTCTGGAACCCGAAGATGGCTCCGTTCATTTTCGGTCACCGCAACAAGATTCACATCATCAACCTCGAAAAGACGCTGCCGATGTTCACGGACGCACAGAAGTACGTGCGCCAGCTGGCAGCGAACCGCGGCACGATCCTGTTCGTCGGCACGAAGCGCCAGTCGCGTGACACGATCGCCCAGGAAGCGCAACGTGCGGGCATGCCGTACGTCAACGCGCGCTGGCTCGGCGGCATGATGACCAACTTCAAGACGCTGAAGGTATCGATCAAGCGCCTGAAGGACATGGAAGCGGCTGTCGAATCGGGCGAAACCGAGAAGATGAGCAAGAAGGAAGCGCTGCTGTTCGAACGCGAAATCGCCAAGCTGCAGAAGTCGATCGGCGGCGTGAAGGACATGGGCGGCATTCCGGACGCGATCTTCGTCATCGACGTCGGCTACCACAAGATTGCCGTCACGGAAGCGAACAAGCTGGGCGTGCCGGTCATCGCCGTGGTCGATACGAACCACTCGCCGGAAGGTGTGGATTACGTGATCCCGGGTAACGACGACTCGAGCAAGGCAGTCGCGCTGTACGCCGAAGGCGTGGCCGACGCGATCCTCGAAGGCCGTGCGAACGCGGTCAACGAAGTGGTCCAGGCCGCACGCGGCGACGACGAATACGTCGAGGAAAACGCGTAACTGGCCCCGAGCCGGCGCAAAAAGGGGGCTCTCAACAGGCCCCCTTTTTTTAAGCTTGTGCGCCGGACCTGATCGCGCCGAATCGGCGCGGGTCCGGAAACGAATCTCGGCCGTTCGCGTCCAAGCGGGCGGCGTTGTGAATACAGACTCAAGGAGCGAATGATGGCGGCAATTACCGCAAGCATGGTGGCAGAACTGCGCGCGAAGACCGACGCACCGATGATGGAATGCAAGAAGGCGCTGACGGAAGCCGACGGCGATCTGGCCAAGGCTGAAGAACTGCTGCGCGTCAAACTCGGCAACAAGGCGAGCAAGGCCGCATCGCGCGTGACGGCGGAAGGCGTCGTCGCATCGTTCGTCGGCGGCAACGCAGGCGCGCTGGTCGAACTGAACTGCGAAACCGACTTCGTCGCGAAGAACGACGACTTCCTCGCGTTCTCGAAGACGGTCGCGGAACTCGTCGCGACGCAGAACCCGGCCGACGTGGCCGCGCTGTCGGCGCTGCCGCTCGAAGGCTCGACGGTCGACGCAGTGCGTCTCGCGCTGATCGGCAAGATCGGCGAGAACGTGTCGATCCGCCGTTTCGTCCGTTTCGAAACCGCGAACAAGATTGCAACCTACCTGCACGGCGCGCGTATCGGCGTGATCGTCGAGTACACGGGCGCGGAAGAGCAGGTCGGCAAGGACGTCGCGATGCACATCGCCGCGATGAAGCCGGTCGCGCTGTCGTCGGCCGACGTGCCGGCGGAACTGATCGACACGGAACGCCGCGTCGCCGAGCAGAAGGCTGCCGAATCGGGCAAGCCGGCTGAAATCGTCGCGAAGATGGTCGACGGCAGCGTCCAGAAGTACCTGAAGGAAGTGTCGCTGCTGAACCAGACGTTCGTGAAGAACGACAAGCAGACGATCGAGCAGATGCTGAAGGCGGCGAATGCGGCAGTGCAGAAGTTCGCGCTGTTCGTCGTCGGTGAAGGCATCGAGAAGCGCCAGGACGACTTCGCCGCCGAAGTGGCCGCGCAAGTCGCAGCAGCCAAGCAGCAGTAAGCAGTCAGCAGTACCCGCGGCGGGCGTCCGCTCCGCCGCGGCCGGCGGCGCCGCCGGCCGGCCGGGAACCCCGGTCCGGTCGTCGGCGCTTGCCCGAATCAGTATTTCGCCCCTACAGTTCGTGGTTGTCATCCTCTCGTCGCTCGGAAGCCCCTATGTCCAATGCCTATAAACGCGTCCTCCTCAAACTCTCCGGCGAAGCGCTGATGGGCGACGATGCCTTCGGCATCAATCGCGCGACGATCGAACGGATGGTGGCCGATATCGCCGAAGTCGTGCGTCTCGGGACGCAGCTCGCGGTCGTGATCGGTGGCGGTAACATTTTCCGCGGCGTCGCGGGCGGCGCGGCCGGCATGGACCGCGCGACGGCCGACTACATGGGGATGCTGGCGACGATGATGAACGCGCTGGCGCTGCAGGACGCGATGCGCCACGCCGGCATCGAGGCGCGCGTGCAGTCCGCGCTGCGCATGGACCAGGTCGTCGAGCCGTACATCCGGCCCCGCGCGATCCGCCAGCTCGAGGAAGGCCGCGTCGTGATCTTCGCGGCCGGCACCGGCAACCCGTTCTTCACGACGGATACGGCCGCCGCGCTGCGCGGCTCGGAAGTGGGCGCGGAAGTCGTGCTGAAGGCGACCAAGGTCGATGGCGTATATTCTGCCGATCCGAAGAAGGATCCGTCGGCCACGCGCTACACGACGATCAGCTTCGACGAGGCGATCAGCCGCAACCTGCAGGTGATGGACGCGACGGCGTTTGCGCTGTGCCGCGACCAGAAGCTGCCGATTCGCGTGTTTTCGATCAACAAGCCGGGCGCGCTCAAGCGCATCGTGCTGGGCGAGGACGAAGGTACGCTCGTCCACGTGTAAACTCCCGCGGATGCGGGCGAACGGCGCGGGTTGCCGGCCGCGGCGCGCGACATGCGCCGGGTGGGGCTCGCGTTCTTTGAAGGTTTGAAGGTTCGGAGGTTGAAATGAGTGTCGCTGATGTGAAGAAGGGCGTCGAGCAAAAGATGCAGCGCTCGATCGAAGCGTTCAAGAACGATCTGGCCAAGATCCGTACGGGCCGTGCACACACCGGTCTGCTCGATCACGTGCAGGTCGACTACTACGGCTCGATGGTGCCGATCTCGCAGGTCGCGAACCTGACGCTCGTCGACGCGCGCACGATCGGCGTGCAGCCGTGGGAAAAGAACATGGTCGCGAAGGTCGAGAAGGCCATCCGCGAAGCCGATCTGGGCCTGAACCCGGCGACGGCCGGCGACCTGATCCGCGTGCCGATGCCCGCGCTGACGGAAGAGCGCCGCCGCGAGCTGACCAAGGTCGTGAAGAGCGAAGGCGAAACGGCCAAGGTCGCGATCCGCAACCTGCGCCGCGA
The DNA here is from genome assembly GCF_905400185.1 of Burkholderia sola. NCBI lineage: Bacteria > Pseudomonadati > Pseudomonadota > Betaproteobacteria > Burkholderiales > Burkholderiaceae > Burkholderia > Burkholderia sola. The sequence goes on along the minus strand of NZ_FR989675.1, from coordinate 2,244,967 downwards.
CGCGAACGAAGCGCTGAAGAAGCTCGTGAAGGACAAGGAAATCTCGGAAGACGACGAGCGCCGTGCGAGCGACGACGTGCAGAAGCTGACCGACAAGCACGTCGCCGAAGTCGACAAGCTCGTGCAGAGCAAGGAAGCCGAGATCATGACGGTCTGACGACCGTCCTCGCGCGCCGCCTTCTTCCCGCATTACTGTCTCAACGGCCATGACCTATACCAGCTCTACCGTTCGCGTGCCTGACGTCGGCGTCGTGCCGCGTCACATCGCGATCATCATGGACGGCAACGGCCGTTGGGCGACCGAACGCCGCTTGCCGCGCGTCGCGGGGCATACCCGCGGCGTCGATGCCGTGCGGGCGGTGGTCGAAGGCTGCGCGCGCGCCGGCGTCGAATACCTGACGCTGTTTGCGTTCAGTTCGGAAAACTGGCGCCGGCCGAACGACGAAGTGTCGTTCCTGATGCGGCTGTTCATCACCGCGCTCGAGCGCGAAGTGGGCAAGCTGCATGCGAACGGGATCCGCCTGCGCGTCGTCGGCGATCTCGACCGTTTCGAGCCGCGCATCCGCGAGCTGATTCGCCGCGCCGAAACCAAGACTGCGCGCAATACCCGTCTGACGCTCACCATCGCGGCCAACTACGGCGGCCGGTGGGACATCCTGCAGGCGACGAAGAAACTCGTCGAGCAGGCCGTGCGCGAAGGTCGCGAGGTCGAAGTGACCGAGGACGCATTCGCGCCGCACCTGGCAATGGCGTACGCGCCGGAGCCCGATCTCTTCATCCGCACCGGCGGCGAGCAGCGCGTCAGCAACTTCCTGCTGTGGCAGCTCGCGTACGCCGAATTCTATTTCACCGACAAGTACTGGCCGGATTTCGACGGCGCGGCACTGGCCGACGCGCTGGCGTCGTATACCGAGCGCGAGCGCCGTTTCGGGCGCACGAGTGCGCAGCTCGAACCGCAATCGCAGAACGCCGACTCCCTTTCATGCTGAAAACCCGTGTGATCACGGCGATCGTGATGCTGGCGGTGCTGCTGCCGGTGACGCTGTTCGCGCCGCTCGCCGGGTTCGGTGCACTGATCGGCGTCGTGCTCGTGTTCGCCGCGTGGGAGTGGGCGCGCCTGCTGAAGCTCGGGGGCGCCGCGCCGATCGTCTATGCGGGCGTCGCGGCGCTCGCGCTCGCGGCCACCGCGCCGCTCGGCGTCGATGCGGCTTCGTCCCGTCCCCTTTTCATGGCGGCTGGCGTGTTCTGGCTGCTGGTCGGCCCGTTCGCGCTGCGGCGCAAGCCCACGCTCGCGGGCGGCATCTGGCGGCCGTTCCTGCTGGCCGCCGGCCTCGTCGTGTTCGCCGCCTGCTGGCACGCGCTCGTCGCCGCCCGCGCGCAGGGTGTGCCGTTCGTGCTGTCGCTGCTTCTGGTCGTCTGGCTGGCCGATATCGGCGCATACTTCGCGGGCAAGGCCTTCGGAAAGCGTAAACTGGCCATCACGATCAGCCCCGGCAAGAGCTGGGAAGGCGCGATCGGCGGCTGGTTCGCGGTGATGGTCGTCGGCGGCGTCGCGATGGCCGTGCACGCATTCGAACCGACCCTGTTTTCTGCATTCGCCGCGCGCTACGGGATGCCCGGCGCGTGGGCCGCGCTGACGCTGCTCGTCGCGTACAGCGTGATCGGCGACCTGTTCGAGTCGCTGCTGAAGCGGCAGGCGGGCGTGAAGGATTCGAGCGGACTGCTGCCGGGCCACGGCGGCGTGCTCGATCGTGTCGACGCGCTGCTGCCGGTGCTGCCGCTCGCGATGCTGCTGCTTGGTTAAACCATTATTTCTGTTATGCAAAAACGTCTGACATTGCTCGGTTCCACGGGCTCGATCGGAGACAGCACGCTCGACGTGGTCGCGCGCCATCCCGAGCGCTTCTCGGTCTACGCGCTGACCGCGCACCGCAACGGCGACAAGCTCGTCGAGCAGTGTCTGCGCTTCGCGCCCGAAGTGGCGGTGGTCGGCGATGCCGCGACGGCCGCTCACGTCGACGCGAAACTGCGCGCGGCGGGCAGCAAGACGGTCGTGCTGCACGGGCCGCAGGCGCTCGTCGACGTGTCGAAGAGCGACGGCTGCGACACGGTGGTCGCGGCGATCGTCGGCGCGGCCGGCCTTGCGCCGAGCCTGGCGGCTGCACGCGCCGGCAAGCGGATCCTGCTCGCGAACAAGGAAGCGCTCGTGATGTCGGGCGCGATCTTCATGGACGCCGTGCGCGACCATGGCGCGATCCTGCTGCCGGTCGACAGCGAACACAACGCGATCTTCCAGTGCATGCCGCGCGACGCGGCCGAGCACGGCGGGATCTCGAAGATCATCCTGACCGCATCAGGCGGCCCGTTCCGCACGCGCGAGCCGGCGACGCTCGTCGACGTGACGCCGGACGAGGCGTGCAAGCACCCGAACTGGGTGATGGGCCGCAAGATCTCGGTCGATTCCGCGACGATGATGAACAAGGGCCTCGAGGTGATCGAGGCGCACTGGATCTTCGGGCTGCCGGGCGACCGGATCGACGTGCTGATCCATCCGCAGAGCGTGATCCATTCGCTCGTGTCGTACCGTGACGGCTCGGTGCTCGCGCAGCTCGGCAACCCCGACATGCGCACGCCGATCGCCCACGCGCTCGCGTTCCCCGAGCGCGTCGACGCGGGTGTCGACCAGCTCGACCTCGCGCAGATCGCCCAGCTATCGTTCGAGAAGCCCGATTACGCGCGCTTCCCGTGCCTCGCGCTCGCGCTGAAGGCGCTCGAGGAAGGCGGTATCGCGAGCGCCGCATTGAACGCGGCGAACGAAGTGGCGGTCGAAGCCTTTCTCGAGCGCCGGATCGGCTTCATGGCGATCGCGGCGACGGTCGACGCGGTGCTCAACGCGCTGCCGAACCGCGCGCCCGACGGGCTCGACGACGTCCTCGCGGCGGATGCCGAGGCGCGCCGCCTCGCCGCCGCGATCATTGCAAAAGCGCCTGCGCCACGCGTGGAGCGTACGGTCTGAATGAGGTGCTCATGAACGTGCTGGTCGAACTGGTCGCGTTTGCGGTGGCGATCGGCGTACTGGTCGTCGTGCATGAGTACGGACACTATCGCGTCGCGCGCTGGTGCGGCGTGAAGGTGCTGCGTTTCTCGATCGGCTTCGGCCAGCCCGTCGCGCGCTGGGTCAGCCGCAGGACGGGCACCGAGTGGACGCTGTCCGCGCTGCCGCTCGGCGGCTACGTGAAGATGCTCGACGAGCGCGATCCGGGCCCGGGCGGCATTCCGACCGACGAGCTCGGCCAGGCATTCAACCGCCAGTCGGTCTACAAGCGCATCGCGATCGTCGCGGCCGGGCCGATTGCGAACTTTCTGCTGGCAATCGCACTGTTTTCCGTCGTATTCGCGACCGGCGTGACCGAGCCGGCCGCGATCGTCGCGTCGCCGGCCGCCGGCACGGCGGCCGCCCGTGCAGGCTTCGACGGCAGCGAGACGGTCGTGTCGATCCGCAACGTGCGCGTAGGCGATGCGCAGGGCGGCGAGTCCGAGCCGGTGCGATCGTGGTCGGACCTGCGCTGGAAGCTGCTGTCGGCCGCGTTCGACCATCGCGAGGTCGTGCTCGGCGCGCGCGACGGCAATGCGACGTTCGATTTCCGCGTCGATCTCCGCAACGTCCCCGACAGCCAGCTCGACGACGACTTCATGGCCCATCTGGGCTTCGAGGCCGGCGGCGGCACGTTGTCGGTCGCGTCGGTGCAGCCGGGCAGCGCGGCGGAGCAGGCCGGCCTGAAGGTCGGCGACAAGCTGGTCGCGCTCGACGGCAAGCCGATCGGCGGCGCGTCGCGCTTCATCGACGCGGTGAAGCACCATGCGGGCCAGCCGCTCGCGCTGCGGATCGAGCGCAGCGGCGCCGCGCAGACGGTGTCGATCGTGCCGCAGATGCAGCGCGACGACGAATCGGGGCAGCAGGTCGGCCGGATCGGCGCGGCGCTGTCGATGCACGCGCCGTCGGTGGACGTGCGTTACGGGCCGATCGAGAGCCTGCGGCTCGGCGCGCACCGCACGTGGGATATTTCCGTGTATTCGCTGAAGATGTTCGGGCGGATGATCACGGGCAACGCGTCGCTGAAGAACCTGTCCGGCCCGGTGACGATCGCCGACTACGCAGGCAAGAGCGCGCGGCTCGGTCCGTCGGCGTTCCTGTCGTTCCTCGCCCTTGTCAGCATTAGCCTTGGCGTCCTGAACTTGTTGCCGATTCCCGTTTTGGACGGGGGGCATCTGTTATATTATGCGGTTGAAGCCGCGACCGGGAAAGCCGTCTCGGAGCGCTGGCAGCTGATTCTGCAAAGAGCCGGGTTGATCTGCATCGTCGCGTTGTCGGCGATCGCGCTGTTCAACGATCTGGCTCGGTTAATCCATTTCTGAAGCGTCAGGCGGCGGCCGCGGGTCAGCCGCCTGATTTGATGCAGCTAAATATTGGGGATGCATGTTGTTCAAACCTCATCGCTTTGTACCTAAGACAGTTGCAGCGGCCGCGCTCGCCGCGCACGGCCTCGCGGCGCATGCAGCGGCACCGTTCGTGGTGCAAGACATCAAGATCGAGGGGCTGCAGCGCGTCGAAGCGGGTTCGGTGTTCGCCTATCTGCCGATCAAGCAGGGCGATACCTTCACGGACGACAAGGCATCCGAAGCAATCCGCGCGTTGTACGCGACGGGCTTTTTCAACGACGTGCGCATCGCCACGCAGGGCAACGTCGTGATCGTGCAGGTGCAGGAGCGTCCGGCCATCGCGTCGATCGACTTCACCGGCACGAAGGAATTCGACAAGGACAACCTGACGAAGGCGCTGCGCGCGGTCGGCCTGGCCGACGGCCGCTACTACGACAAGGCGCTCGTCGACAAGGCGGAGCAGGAGCTCAAGCGCCAGTACCTGACGCGCGGCTTCTATGCGGCCGAGGTCAAGACGACGGTCACGCCGGTCGACGCGAACCGCGTGTCGATCCTGTTCGCGGTGGCCGAAGGCCCGAGCGCGAAGATCCGCCAGATCAACTTCATCGGCAACAAGGCGTTCAGCACCAGCACGCTGCGCGACGAGATGCAGCTGTCGACGCCGAACTGGTTCTCCTGGTACACGAAGAACGACCTGTACTCGAAGGAAAAGCTCACCGGCGACCTCGAGGCCGTGCGCTCGTACTACCTGAACCGCGGCTACCTCGAGTTCAACATCGAGTCGACCCAGGTGTCGATCTCGCCGGACAAGAAGGACATGTACCTGACGGTCACGCTGCACGAAGGCGAGCCGTACACGGTGTCGGGCATCAAGCTGTCGGGCAACCTGCTCGATCGCGAGGCCGAACTCAACAAGCTGATCAAGATCAAGCCGGGCGACCGCTTCTCGGCCGAAAAGCTGCAGCAGACCACCAAGTCGATCGTCGACAAGCTCGGCGAATACGGCTACGCATTCGCGACCGTCAACGCGCAGCCGGACATCGACCAGGCGAACCACAAGGTGAACCTGAACCTCGTCGTCGATCCGAGCCGCCGCGTGTACGTGCGCCGCATCAACGTGGTCGGCAACACGCGCACGCGCGACGAAGTGGTGCGCCGCGAAATGCGCCAGCTCGAAAGCTCGTGGTTCGACTCGAACCGCCTCGCGCTGTCGAAGGACCGCGTGAACCGCCTCGGCTACTTCACCAACGTCGACGTGACGACGGTGCCGGTCGAAGGCACGAACGACCAGGTCGACGTGAACGTGAAGGTCGACGAAAAGCCGACCGGCGCGATCACGCTGGGTGCCGGCTTCTCGTCGACGGACAAGGTCGTGCTGTCGGCCGGCGTGTCGCAGGACAACGTGTTCGGCTCCGGCACGAGCCTGTCGGTGAACGTCAACACCGCGAAGAGCTACCGCACGCTGACCGTCACGCAGGTCGACCCGTACTTCACGGTCGACGGCATCAAGCGGATCACGGACGTCTTCTACCGCACGTACCAGCCGCTCTACTATTCGACGAGTTCGAGCTTCCGGATCATCAGCGCGGGCGGCAACCTGAAGTTCGGCATTCCGTTCTCGGAAGTCGACACCGTCTACTTCGGCGCGGGCTTCGAGCAGAACCGCCTCGACGTCGATTCGAACACGCCGCAGAGCTACCAGGATTACGTGAACGAGTTCGGCCGCGTATCGAACACGGTGCCGCTGACGGTCGCATGGTCGCGCGACGCGCGTGACAGCGCGCTGATTCCGAGCCGCGGCTACTTCACGCAGGCGAACATGGAGTACGGCGTGCCGGTAGGCAAGATCCAGTACTACAAGGCCGACCTGCAGGCGCAGTACTACTATTCGTTCTCGCGCGGCTTCATCCTGGGCCTGAACCTGCAAGGCGGTTACGGTAACGGTATCGGCAACCCGTACCCGATCTTCAAGAACTACTACGCGGGCGGTATCGGCTCCGTGCGGGGCTACGAGCCGAGCTCGCTGGGCCCGCGCGACACGAAGACGAACGACCCGATCGGCGGCTCGAAGATGCTGGTCGGCAACATCGAGCTGACGTTCCCGCTGCCGGGCACCGGCTACGACCGCACGCTGCGCGTGTTCACGTTCCTCGACGGCGGTAACGTATGGGGCAACGCGCCGGGCGGCACGAGTACGGGCGCCAACGGCCTGCGCTACGGCTACGGCGTGGGTCTCGCGTGGATCTCGCCGATCGGCCCGCTGAAGCTGAGCCTCGGCTTCCCGCTGCAGAAGCATGAAGGCGACCAGTACCAGAAATTCCAGTTCCAGATCGGGACGGCGTTCTGACCGAACGCATGACAACAGCAACGAGAGGGTAATTTTGCTAACCGGTAAGTTTTCGAAACGAGTGATGTGCGCGCTGACCGTTGCGCTGGCCTTGGGCGCGGCAACGGTGCACGCACAGGACGTCGCCCGCATCGCGGCGGTCAATTCGGATCGGATCCTGCGCGAGTCGGCGCCCGCGAAGGCGGCGCAGACGAAGCTCGAAGCCGAGTTCGCGAAGCGTGACAAGGATCTGCAGGACCTCGCGGCGCGCCTGAAGTCGATGTCCGATTCGCTCGACAAGAACGGCACGTCGCTGTCGGCGGCCGATCGTGCGCAGAAGCAGCGCGATCTCGCGCAGCTCGACACCGACTTCCAGCGCAAGCAGCGCGAGTTCCGCGAAGACCTGAACCAGCGTCGCAACGAAGAGCTGGCGGCTGTGCTGGAACGGGCGAACAAGGTCATCAAGCAGATCGCCGAGCAGCAGAATTACGACCTGATCGTGCAGGAAGCCGTGTACGTCAGCCCGCGCATCGACATCACCGACAAGGTGCTCAAGGCGCTCGCGTCCGGCTCGACGAACTGAACGGAGCAGACGACGAATGGCATTGACGCTTGAGGCACTCGTAAAGCGGTTCGGCGGCGAGATCGCCGGCGACGCCCAGTGCACGGTCAGCGGCCTCGCGCCGCTCGACCAGGCCGGCCCTCAGCAGCTCGCGTTCCTCGCGAACCCGAAGTACCTGTCGCAGGTCGAGACGACCGGCGCCGGCGCGGTGCTGATCGCGCCGAAGGATCTGGAAAAGCTGGGCGCGGCCGCCGGTGGTCGCAACTTCATCGTGACGCCGAATCCGTACGCGTACTTCGCGCGCGTTGCGCAGATGTTCATCGATCTCGCCACGCCGCCGCGCGCGGCCGGCGTGCATCCGAGCGCGACGATCGATCCGGCCGCGCAGGTCGCCGCGACCGCGGTGATCGGCCCGCACGTGACGGTCGAGGCCGGCGCGGTGATCGAGGACGGCGTGCAGCTCGACGCGAACGTCTTCGTCGGCCGCGGCACGACGATCGGCGCCGGCTCGCATTTCTATCCGAACGCATCGGTGTACCACGGCTGCAAGATCGGCCCGCGCGCGATCGTCCATGCGGGCGCCGTGATCGGCTCCGACGGCTTCGGCTTCGCACCGGATTTCGTCGGCGACGGCGACGCACGCACCGGCAGCTGGGTCAAGATCCCGCAGGTTGGCGGCGTGACGATCGGCCCGGACGTCGAAATCGGCGCGAACACGACGATCGATCGCGGCGCGATGGCGGATACCGTCATCGAGGAATGCGTGAAGATCGACAACCAGGTGCAGATCGGCCACAACTGCCGGATCGGCGCGTACACGGTGATCGCCGGCAGCGCCGGCATCGCCGGCAGCACGACGATCGGCCGCCACTGCATGATCGGCGGCGCGGCCGGGATCGCCGGCCACGTGACGCTCGGCGACTATGTGATCATCACCGCGAAGTCGGGCGTATCGAAGTCGCTGCCGAAGGCCGGCATCTATACCAGCGCGTTCCCGGCCGTCGACCACGGCGAATGGAACAAGAGCGCCGCGCTCGTGCGCAACCTCGACAAGCTGCGCGAGCGCATCAAGGCGCTCGAAGCCGCGCTCGCCGCCCAGGGCGGCGCGGGCGCCTGAGCGCGTCATGCGAGACCACGAACCGGGCACGGCCAGCGCAACCGGCCCGGTTTGCCAGACTGGGCCGCGCGGCGGCCCGCTTCAGCCTTTGCATCACCACCGCGCAGCCTCTGCGTGAGACGAACCATCATGAGCACTGAAAAAATCAATCTCGACATCCACAAGATCCTCACGCTGCTGCCGCATCGCTACCCGATTCTGCTCGTCGACCGCGTGCTCGAACTCGAGCCGCACAAAGGGATCAAAGCGCTGAAGAACGTGTCGATCAACGAGCCGTTCTTCCAGGGGCATTTCCCGAAGCGGCCGGTGATGCCGGGCGTGCTGATTCTCGAGGCGCTCGCCCAGGCCGCGGCGCTGCTGACGTTCGCGGAAGAGCAGCCGAAGGATCCGGAGAACACGCTGTATTACTTCGTCGGGATCGACGGCGCGCGCTTCAAGCGGGTGGTCGAGCCGGGCGACCAGCTGATCCTGAACGTGACGTTCGAGCGCTACATCCGCGGCATCTGGAAGTTCAAGGCGGTGGCGGAAGTGGACGGCAAGGTGGCGGCGGAAGCCGAACTGATGTGCACGGTCAAGACGGCCGACGCGGCGCCCTGAGCGACGCGGCACGCATGGATAACATAACGCGAGCAACGCGACACATCATATCGAGAGGCAACGGCGCATGACCAGGATTCATCCTACCGCGATCGTCGAGCCGGGCGCGCAGATCGACGAATCGGTCGAGATCGGCCCGTACGCGATCGTCGGCCCGCACGTCACGATTGGCGCGCGCACGACGATCGGCTCGCACAGCGTGATCGAGGGCCATACGACGCTCGGCGAGGACAACCGCATCGGCCATTACGCGTCGGTCGGCGGCCGTCCGCAGGACATGAAGTACAAGGACGAGCCGACGAAGCTCGTGATCGGTAACCGCAACACGATCCGCGAATTCACGACGATCCACACGGGCACCGTGCAGGACGTCGGCGTGACGACGCTCGGCGACGACAACTGGATCATGGCCTACGTGCACATCGGTCATGACTGCCGCGTCGGCAACAACGTGATCCTGTCGAGCAACGCGCAGATGGCCGGCCACGTCGAGATCGGCGATTTCGCGATCGTCGGCGGCATGTCGGGCGTGCACCAGTTCGTGCGCATCGGCGCGCATTCGATGCTGGGCGGCGCGTCGGCGCTCGTGCAGGACATCCCGCCGTTCGTGATCGCGGCGGGCAACAAGGCCGAGCCGCACGGGATCAACGTCGAAGGGCTGCGCCGGCGCGGCTTCTCGGCCGACGCGATCTCGGCGCTGCGCAGCGCGTACCGCTTGCTGTACAAGAACGGCCTGTCGCTCGAGGAAGCGAAGGTGCAACTGCGCGAGCTCGCGGAAGCGGGCGGTGACGGCGATGCACCGGTGAAGGCGCTCGTCGAGTTCATCGACGCGTCGCAACGCGGCATCATCCGCTAAGCGATGCCGCTCACCACCCATCAGCTCCGGCTCGCGATGGTGGCCGGCGAGCCGTCGGGCGACCTGCTCGCGGCGTCGCTGCTCGGCGGGCTGCGCGAGCGGCTGCCCGACGCGGCCCAGTATTACGGGATCGGCGGCCCGCGCATGATCGCGCAGGGCTTCGACTCGCACTGGCAGATGGACAAGCTGACCGTGCGCGGCTATGTCGAGGCGCTGGGCCAGATTCCCGAGATCCTGCGGATTCGCGGCGAACTGAAGCGCCAGCTGCTCGTCGAGCGGCCGGACGCGTTCATCGGCGTCGATGCACCCGATTTCAACTTCAGCGTCGAACAGGCGGCGCGCGACGCGGGCATTCCGTCGATCCACTTCGTATGCCCGTCGATCTGGGCGTGGCGCGGCGGCCGGATCAAGAAGATCGCGAAGTCCGTCGATCACATGCTGTGCCTGTTCCCGTTCGAACCGGCGATCCTCGACAAGGCCGGCGTCGCATCGACCTACGTCGGTCATCCGCTGGCCGACGACATTCCGCTCGAACCCGACACGCACGGCGCGCGCATCGCGCTGGGTCTGCCGGCCGACGGCCCCGTGATCGCGGTGCTGCCGGGCAGCCGGCGCTCGGAGATCGCGCTGATCGGCCCGACGTTCTTCGCGGCGATGGCGCTGATGCAGCAGCGCGAGCCCGGCGTGCGATTCGTGATGCCGGCCGCGACGCCCGCGCTGCGCGAACTGCTGCAGCCGCTCGTCGACGCCCATCCGCAGCTCGCGCTGACGATCACCGACGGCCGTTCGCAGGTCGCGATGACGGCCGCCGACGCGATCCTCGTGAAGAGCGGCACCGTCACGCTGGAAGCCGCGCTGCTGAAGAAGCCGATGGTGATCTCGTACAAGGTGCCCTGGCTGACCGGGCAGATCATGCGCCGGCAGGGCTACCTCCCGTATGTCGGCCTGCCGAACATCCTGGCGGGGCGCTTCGTCGTGCCGGAGCTGCTGCAGCATTTCGCGACGCCCGAGGCGCTCGCCGATGCGACGCTCACGCAACTGCGCGACGACGCGAACCGCCGTACGCTGACCGAAGTGTTTACCGAAATGCATCTGTCGCTGCGGCAGAACACGGCCGCGAAGGCGGCCGAGGCCGTCGTGCGCGTGCTCGAACAACGCAAGGGGCGCGCATGACGGCAGTCCGTGCACCGCGTCGCCGCGCGACCAGCGACGTGCAGGGCGGTTTCGATTTCAGCCGCCCGGACGAGATCGTCTGCGGCGTCGACGAAGCCGGCCGCGGCCCGCTCGCGGGGCCGGTGGTGGCCGCCGCGGTGATTCTCGATCCGGCGCAGCCGATCGACGGGCTCGACGATTCGAAAGCGCTGTCCGCGAAAAAGCGCGACATGCTGTACGACCTGATCGTCGCGCGTTCGCGCGCGTACTGCGTCGCGTCGGCGAGCGTCGACGAGATCGATACGCTGAACATCCTGCATGCGACGATGCTCGCGATGAAACGGGCGGTCGAAGGGCTGTCGGTGCTGCCGACGCTTGCGCAGATCGACGGCAACCGTTGCCCGACGTTGATGGTGCGTGCCGAGGCGATCGTCAGCGGCGACGCGCTCGTGCCGAGCATCTCGGCCGCGTCGATCCTCGCGAAGGTCACGCGCGACCGGATGCTGGTCGACCTGCATGAGCGCTTTCCCGTGTATGGCTTCAACGTGCATGCCGGGTACGGCACGCCGAAACATCTTGCCGCGCTGCGCGAGCACGGCCCGTGCGAAGTGCATCGGCGTTCGTTTGCCCCCGTGCGCGAGGCGCTCGACCTGAGGGCCTGTTCCCGCTAATAACGGGCTTGCGCTGGCCGCCAGAAGGGCCGAGCGCAAGGAATGGGCCGCGGCGAATACCTGGCGTATTCGCAAGGAGCATGACGCCGCGATCGGCCCTTCTGGCGACCAGCCCCTGGAAAGGGATTTTTTAGTTTCGGGAACGTGTCTTGCCGGCCGCATTGCGGCGTCGCGCGTCACTTGTTTGGCTCGGCCAAACGGCGCTCCTTGCTTCTTGCACTGCGACCGGCAAGACACGTTCGCAAGCCCGTTATTAGCGGGAACAGGCCCTTTGATGAAAAGCATTACTTCCCGCGACAACCCGCTGTACAAGCGCCTGAAGGCGCTCGCGGGTTCGACGCCCCAGCAGCGCCGCAGCGGCCAGGCGCTGCTCGAAGGTTTCCACCTCGCGAGCGCGTACCTCGATACGGGCGCGACGCCCGAACTGTGCGTGACGACCGAAGGCGCGCTCGGCCATGCCGAGGCGCAGGCGATCGTCGCGCGCATCGACGCGCAGCGGATCGTCACGCTGCCGGACGCGTTGTTCGGGCAGTTGTCGAATGTCGTCAACGGCGTCGGCTTCCTGCTGCTGGTCGATCGGCCGGCGCAACCGCTGCCCGAACGCGTGACGCACACGTCGGTCGTGCTCGACGGCGTGCAGGATGCCGGCAACGTCGGCTCGATCCTGCGCAGCGCGGCGGCGGCCGGCGTGCGTCACGTGTTCTGCGCGCCGGGGACGGCCTACGCGTGGTCGTCGAAGGTGCTGCGCTCGGGCATGGGCGCGCATTTCTTGTTGTCGATCCATGAGGACGTCGAAGCGGCGGCGCTGGCCGAACGCCTCGGCGTACCGGTCGCGCTGACCGACTCGCACGGCGCGCAGGCGGTCTACGACTGCGACCTGTCAGGGCCCGTCGCCTGGGTGTTCGGTAACGAAGGCGCCGGCGTGTCGGCGTTCTGGCGCGACGCGGCCACGCATCGGGTGACGATTCCGCAGCCGGGCGGGATGGAGTCGCTGAACGTTGCTGCTGCGACAGCGGTGTGCCTGTTCGAGCAGGTACGGCAGCAGCGGCGGCCTGCGTGACGCCGCACGTGTTGCATGTGCGGTAAAACGAAACAAGGCCGCGTTCGACGCGGCCTTGTTGTTTTCGGCGACGGCCCGACGGCGGCCTGCGCTCTCGCGCTCAGTACGATTGCCGGTCGAGGCGGATTTCCTGCAGGATCGTCGTCGCGATTTCCTCGATCGACTTGTGCGTCGACGACAGCCACTTGATCCCTTCGCGGCGCATCATCGCCTCGGCCTCGTTGATCTCGTAGCGGCAGTTCTCGGGCGCCGCGTACTTGCTGCCCGGCCGGCGCTCGTTGCGGATCTCCGACAGGCGCTGCGGGTCGATCGACAGCCCGAACAGCTTCTCACTGTACGGCGACAGCGCCGACGGCAGCTTGCCGCGTTCGAAATCCTCCGGAATCAGCGGATAGTTGGCCGCCTTCACGCCGTACTGCATCGCGAGGTACAGGCTCGTCGGCGTCTTGCCGCTGCGCGACACGCCGACGAGGATCACGTCGGCTTCCGACAGGTTGCGATTCGACTGGCCGTCGTCGTGCGCGAGCGAGAAGTTGATCGCCTCGATCCGCGTCTTGTATTCCTCGGTGTCAGCGTTCTGGTGGCCGCGGCCCATCGCGTGGCTCGACTTGAGCTCCAGTTCCTGCTCGAGCGGTTCGACGAAGCGCTGGAACATGTCGAGCACGAGCGCGTTCGAGCGCTTGACGATGTCGTTCGACTCGCTGTCGACGAGCGTCGTGAACACGATCGCGCGGCGGCCGTCGTGCACGGCGGCTTCGTTGATCTTCTCGACGGTCGCATAGGCCTTGTCGAGCGAGTCGACGAACGGCACGCGCACGAGGCGGAATTTCTGGTCGAACTGGGAGAGGATCGAGTGCGCGAAGGTTTCGGCAGTGATCCCGGTGCCGTCGGAGACGATGAATACGGTAGGCAGCATGAATCTGGACGTCGAGCGTGAAGGGCAGTTGCGCGGGCGGCTGGAGGCGTGCCTCCAGACCCAGTGACAAGGTCGCGCCACATCCGGCAGCCGGCACGGTAGAATAGCGGCAACCTGTTGGATAAGCAATTGCGGGGGCGGGGCGCGAACGGCGTCCGCGACTTGGCCGCGAGATTCAAGAATTCCCGGCAAGTCTGGCGATTTGTCTGCAAATATCGCCCTTCTGCCGGGATTTTTGCAAATCGGGTCGGAAGATTTTCGCCGCTGCGAGTGTTTATCTAACAGGTTGCGCAAGACGCGCCGCGCCTTTTTGCAAGCGCCCGCGTCCGAGCCCACTTGCGCGATCGAGCATTTTTTTCACACTTAGGGGCTTGTATGACTAACGCAGCAAACGTCGCAAAGGACCAGGCGTATGTAATTCCGTTCGAGCAGTTGCGGATGACCGATGTGGAGATCGTGGGCGGCAAGAATGCGTCGCTCGGCGAGATGATCAGCCAGCTTTCCGAAGCAGGCGTTCGCGTACCCACCGGTTTCGCCACGACCGCGCTCGCATTCCGCGATTTCCTCAAGCACAACGACCTCACCGATCGCATCGCCAAGCGTCTCGAGTCGCTCGACATCGACGACGTGAAGGCGCTCGCCGAAGCCGGTGCCGAAATCCGCAAGTGGATCGTCGACGCGCCGCTGCAGGAACGCCTCGAGCAGGAAATCCGCGCGCAGTTCGAAGTGCTGAAGAACGGCTCGCCGGCCGAACTGTCGTTCGCCGTGCGCTCGTCCGCGACCGCGGAAGACCTGCCCGACGCATCGTTCGCCGGCCAGCAGGAGTCGTATCTGAACGTCGTCGGCATCGACGACGTGCTCGACCGCATGAAGCACGTGTTCGCGTCGCTGTACAACGACCGCGCGATCTCGTACCGCGTGCACAAGGGCTTCACGCACGCCGAAGTCGCGCTGTCGGCCGGTGTGCAGCGCATGGTCCGCTCGGACGTCGGCGCGGCCGGCGTGATGTTCACGATCGATACCGAATCGGGCTTCAAGGACGCCGTGTTCATCACGTCGAGCTACGGCCTGGGCGAAACCGTCGTGCAGGGCGCGGTGAACCCGGACGAGTTCTACGTGTTCAAGACGACGCTCGCGCAGGACAAGTACCCGATCATCCGCCGCTCGATCGGCTCGAAGCTGATCAAGATGGAATTCACGCAGCCGGGCGAGCCGGGCCGCGTGAAGACGGTCGACGTGCCGCACGAGCAGCGCAACCGCTACTCGATCACCGATGAAGACGTGATCGAGCTGGCGAAGTACGCGGTCATCATCGAGAAGCACTACCAGCGTCCGATGGACATCGAGTGGGGCAAGGACGGCCGCGACGGCAAGATCTTCATCCTGCAGGCGCGTCCGGAAACGGTGAAGAGCCAGGCGAGCGGCAAGGCCGAGCAGCGCTTCAAGCTGAAGGGCCAGTCGCAGGTGCTCGCGACGGGTCGTGCGATCGGCCAGAAGATCGGCGCGGGCCCCGTGCGCGTGATCCAGGATCCGTCGGAAATGGAACGCGTGCAGCCGGGCGACGTGCTGGTGGCCGACATGACCGACCCGAACTGGGAGCCGGTGATGAAGCGGGCGGCGGCGATCGTCACGAACCGTGGCGGCCGTACCTGCCATGCGGCGATCATCGCGCGTGAGCTCGGCGTGCCGGCAGTCGTCGGCTGCGGCGATGCAACGGACGTGCTGAAGGACGGCGCGCTCGTCACCGTGTCGTGCGCGGAAGGCGACGAAGGCAAGATCTACGACGGGCTGCTCGAGACGGAAGTCACGGAAGTGCAGCGCGGCGAACTGCCGGAAATCCCGGTCAAGATCATGATGAACGTCGGCAACCCGCAGCTCGCGTTCGACTTCTCGCAACTGCCGAACGGCGGTGTGGGTCTCGCGCGTCTCGAGTTCATCATCAACAACAACATCGGCGTTCACCCGAAGGCGATTCTCGAGTACCCGAACATCGACCAGGACCTGAAGAAGGCGGTCGAGAGCGTCGCGCGCGGTCACGCGTCGCCGCGTCAGTTCTACGTCGACAAGCTGACGGAAGGCGTCGCGACGATCGCGGCGGCGTTCTATCCGAAGCCCGTGATCGTGCGTCTGTCCGACTTCAAGTCGAACGAGTACAAGAAGTTGATCGGCGGTTCGCGTTACGAGCCGGACGAGGAAAACCCGATGCTGGGCTTCCGCGGCGCATCGCGCTACATCGCCGAGGACTTCGCGCAGGCGTTCGAGATGGAATGCCGTGCACTGAAGCGCGTGCGTGACGAGATGGGCCTGACCAACGTCGAGATCATGGTGCCGTTCGTGCGAACCGTGAAGCAGGCGGAGCGCGTCGTCGGCCTGCTCGAGAAGTTTGGCCTGAAGCGCGGCGAAAACGGCCTGCGCCTCGTGATGATGTGCGAAGTCCCGACCAACGCGATCCTCGCCGAAGAGTTCCTGGAGCACTTCGACGGTTTCTCGATCGGCTCGAACGACCTCACGCAGCTCACGCTCGGCCTCGACCGCGATTCGGGCATGGAACTGCTGGCCGTCGACTTCGACGAACGCGACCCGGCCGTCAAGTTCCTGTTGAAGCGTGCGATCGATACCTGCCGCAAGATGGGCAAGTACGTCGGGATCTGCGGCCAGGGCCCGTCCGATCACCCGGACTTCGCGCAATGGCTGACCGACGAAGGCATCGTGTCGATCTCGCTGAACCCCGACACGATCATCGATACGTGGCAGGCGCTCGCCAACCGCAAGTAACGATCGGGCATGCAACTTCGGCGAAAGGGCGGTCCGCCGCGCTTTCGTTGAAGGCAAAATGCAAGGTTCGTGCTATAAACACCCCGGTAAGCACCGGGGTGTTTTTTTTCGTCGGTACGCGCGGCGATCTCGCGTGTGCCGAGCGCTGCGTGCAGTTGCGCACGCAGCGAATAGAGTGAGCATCGGGGCGTTTTTCTGGAGACCACAATGATGTCGGGGCATCTGTTCTGGTGGGTCGGGGTCGGCGTGCTGGTCGTCGCGGAGTTGCTGACGGGCACGTTCTATCTGCTGATGATCGCGCTCGGCTTTCTCGCGGGCGGTGTGTTGCAACTGGCCGGTTTCGCGCCGCACGTGCAGTTCGGCGCGGCGGCCGCGGTCGCGATCGTCGCGATGATCGCGCTGCGCCGCTCGGGGCTCGGCCGCAAGCAGAAGCGCGATACGTCGACGAATCCCGACGTCAATCTCGATATCGGCTCGACCGTCACGGTCGACGCGTGGCGTGACGGTCGCGCGCGCGTGCAGTATCGCGGCGCCGACTGGGACGTCGAGCTCGCGCACGGCGAGCGCGACGATGCGCACGTGTACCAGGTCAGCGCCGTGCGCGGCAATTGCCTCGTGGTCGTGGCGAAACCCGCGGGCTGATCGTCCGCTGATACAACAAGGAGAGAATATTTCATGGATTCGCTGATCATCTGGGTTGTCCTGCTCGTCATCGCGATCGTGATCGTGTCGAAGACGGTGAAGATCGTGCCGCAGCAGCATGCATGGGTGCTCGAGCGCTTCGGGCGCTACCACGCGACGCTGTCGCCCGGTCTCAATATCGTGCTGCCGTTCGTCGATCGCATCGCATACCGGCACGTGCTGAAGGAAATTCCGCTCGACGTGCCGAGCCAGGTCTGTATCACGCGCGACAACACGCAGTTGCAGGTCGACGGCGTGTTGTACTTCCAGGTAACCGATCCGATGAAGGCGTCCTACGGATCGAGCAACTTCGTGCTGGCGATCACGCAGCTCGCGCAAACGACGCTGCGCTCGGTGGTCGGCAAGCTCGAACTCGACAAGACGTTCGAGGAACGCGATTTCATCAACCACAACATCGTGTCGGCGCTCGATCAGGCAGCGGCGAACTGGGGCGTGAAAGTGCTGCGCTACGAGATCAAGGACCTGACGCCGCCGAAGGAAATCCTGCACGCGATGCAGGCGCAGATCACCGCGGAGCGTGAAAAACGCGCGCTGATCGCCGCATCCGAAGGCCGCAAGCAGGAACAGATCAACCTCGCGTCGGGTGCGCGTGAAGCCGCGATCCAGAAGTCCGAAGGCGAACGGCAGGCCGCGATCAACCAGGCGCAGGGCGAAGCCGCCGCGATTCTGGCGGTGGCCGAGGCGAACGCGCAGGCGATCCAGAAGATCGCGAGCGCGATCCAGTCGCAAGGCGGGATGGACGCGGTGAACCTGAAGGTCGCCGAGCAGTATGTCGGCGCGTTCGCGAATCTCGCGAAGCAGGGCAACACGCTGATCGTGCCGTCGAACCTGTCGGATCTCGGCACCGCGATCTCGTCGGCGCTGACGATCGTCAAGAACGCGGGGGCGGCGTCCGGCGCGAAGGGCTGAGCCCGATGCGATGCGCGCGCGGCTGCCGCGTGCGCATCGTCATGCGGCGAATCGTCGCGCAGTCGGGCAAACCGGACGCGCGATTCAGGTAGTCAAAAGCGACACGGCCCGCTTCGAGCGGGCCGTGTCGTTTGCGATGAACGCCGTGTGCGTCAGGTGCCGGCGCGCATGATGCGCGCCTTCTCGCGTTCCCAGTCGCGTTTCTTCTCGGTTTCGCGCTTGTCGTGCAGCTTCTTGCCCTTCGCGAGCGCGATGTCGCATTTCACGCGGCCGCCCTTGTAGTGGAAGTTCAGCGGCACGAGCGTATAGCCGCGCTGCTCGACCTTGCCGATCAGCTTCTTGATTTCGTCGCGGTGCAGCAGCAGCTTGCGCGTGCGGACCGGGTCGGGCTTGATGTGCGTCGAGGCCTCGGGCAGCGGGCTGATATGGGTCCCGATCAGGAAGATCTCGGCGTTCTTCACCACGACGTAGCCTTCCTTGATCTGGCCGCGTCCGGCGCGCAGCGCCTTGACTTCCCAGCCCTCCAGCACGAGCCCCGCCTCGTAGCGTTCCTCGATGTGATAATCGAAGTGCGCTTTCCTGTTGTCGATGATGCTCATGAAAGGATCGGGCCAACTCGTTTAAAATCACGATTTTAGCAAAGCGGGGCGGGAATCGCCCGGCTTGGCGTTCCCACTTTAAGCGATGCCGCGCGATTTATGGCAGATGTCCAGAAAACCGTATTGATCCGTCACTCGGCGGAACAGATGTTCGACCTCGTCACCGACGTGGCCGACTACCCCAATTTCCTGCCCTGGTGCGGCGGTGTCGAGGTTCGCCGTCAGGACGAGAGCGGAATGGAAGCGCGCATCGACATCAACTTCAAGGGTATCAAGCAGCATTTCGCGACGCGCAACACGCAGCAGCGTCCGACACGGATCGACATGGAGTTCGCGGACGGGCCGTTCAAGAAGTTCACGGGTTCGTGGCGCTTCATCCCGCTGCGCGCCGACGCGTGCAAGATCGAATTCGCGCTGCACTACGAGTTTTCGAGCATCCTGCTCGAGAAGATCATCGGGCCGGTGTTCAGCCACATCGCGAACACGTTCGTCGATTCGTTCGTGAAGCGCGCGGACCAGCGCTACGGAAAGGGGTGACGCGATGCTGTCGATCGAAGTCTGCTATGCACTGCCGGACCGCCAGACGCTGATTCCGCTGTCGCTGCCCGAAGGCGCGACCGTGCGCTCGGCGATCGACGCGAGCGGCGTGCTCGCGCTGCACCCGGAGATCGATCTCGCGCACGCGAAGACGGGCGTCTACGGCAAGCTCGCGCCGCTCGATGCGCCGCTCGTCGACCACGATCGCGTCGAGATCTACCGTCCGCTGATCGTCGATCCGAAGCTCGCGCGCCAGCGGCGCGTCGACAAGTCCCGCCGCGACGGCTCGATCGAGGGCCGCAAGTGGATGCACAAGGACGCGCGCTGACGCGTCGTTCGCGCTGATGGGTCCGATCAAACGCCGCGGCGCTCAGTGGGCCGCGGCGTTTGCGTTTGTCGGCGCGCCGCCCGGCGTGTCGCCATGCTTTCGTACCGAGCCGTATACACCGGCGAGCAGCAGCACGAGCGCGGCGATCTCCAGCACATGCGGCATTCGCCGGTCGTACACGAACGCGTACAGCATCGCGAACACGGTTTCGAACACGATCAGCTGACCCGACAGCGTCAGCGGCAGCCGCTTCGACGCGGCGTTCCACAGCCCGTTGCCGAGCCACGACGCGCCGATCGCGAGCACGAGGTTCAGCAGCCAGAACAACTGCCAGCGCGATGCGGGCACGGCCGCCTGCACGGCGCCGGCCGGCAGCGCGAGGATCGCCACCCAGCAGAGCGCGCCGATCAGACCCGTCACGACACCCCACAGCACCGACCATTCGTTGCCGCCGAAATGGTGATGGCGCTGCAGGTATCGCGTATTTGCCACCGCATACCAGGTCCAGCTCGCGAGCGCGCCCGCCGCGCAGGCGATGCCCGCGAGCTTCTGGGCGAGCGTCGTCGCGTGCGCGGCTTCGGACGTAAACAGATCGACGTTGATGCAGACGATGCCCGCGATCACCAGCGCGAGCGGGGCGGCAAGCCGCCGCAGCGGCATCGCGCCTTGGTCGCCGAGGCCCGCGAGCGTGACGGTCACGGGCAGCACGCCGACGATCAGCGAACTCGGCGCGATGCCGATCAGGTGCACGGCGCCGGACAGCAGCATGTAGTACGCGACGTTGCCGATGACGGCGAGCCTCACGAGGGCGACGAGATCCTCGCGGGTCAGCCGGGCCAGCAGCGCGCGCGCGGCCGACAGCGCGGCCACGAGCGACACGAGGCCGTACATCGTGTAGCGGCCGGCGCTCAGCAGCAGCGGCGAGAAATCGGTCAGCAGCCGCGGAACCAGAAACACCATGCCCCACATGGCGCCCGCCAGGACACCGTACACCACGCCGCGCTGCATCGACCGCTCCGAACAAAATGACCGAGGTGCGCGCATCTTAGCGATGCCGTCGCGGCGGCGTCTTGTTCATTCCTGCACTCGGGGCATGGAGTGGTTTCGACAGGGCGGCGAATCAATCCTCTGTCGAATCGGGCGTCGCCGCCGCGCCGTCGCCGGCGACACGCGCGCGCGCCGGGCGCCGCACGGCACGCAGCTTGCCGCTGTTGCCGCCGCCGCAGTAGAAGCGGTCGTGACCGTCGGATTCGAGCCCCGACACGCCGACGCCGGCCGGCATGTCGATCTGCTCGAGCACTTCGCCCGTGCGCGGATCGATGCGCCGCAGGTCGCTCCGGTCGGCCTCCCACGTGCCGTGCCACAGCTCGCCGTCGACCCACGTCACGCCGGTGACGAAGCGGTTCGATTCGATCGTGCGCAGCACGGCGCCCGACTGCGGATCCACCTGATGAATCTTGCGTTCGCTGTACTGGCCGACCCACAGCGTGCCTTCCGCCCACGCGAGCCCCGAATCGGCGCCGCCGCCGGGCGCCGGGATCGTCGCGAGCACGCGGCCCGATTCGGGGTCGATCTTCTCGATGCGGTCCTCGACGATCTGGAACAGGTGGCGGCCGTCGAATGCGGTGCCCGCGTGCGCGGCGACGTCGAGCGAACGGACGATCGTGCCGCGCTCGGGGTCGAGCGCATTCAGCTTGTCGCCGGACGCGTACCACACGTGCTGCCCGTCGAACGTGACGCCGTGCACGCCGTCGACGCCCGGAAACGGGCCGTATTCGTGAAGGATGTCTGCAGTGGAGCGTTTCATGTTCGTCACCTCGTGGTTCGATGAGGCCATCCTAATCGCCCGGCAGCGCAACCGGGAGTAACAAGGTCGTCGCGAATCCGGGCAGCGGTGGCGTCATCCAGCGGCGCGCGCGTGCGCGGCCGAGCGCCTGCACCTTGCCGGTTTCCGCGAGCGCATCGAGCGCGCGCTGCACGGTGCGCTGGCTGGCGCCGAGCGCGAGCGCCAGCGCGGAGCTCGACCACGCTTCGCCGTCGGCGAGGAGCGCGAGCAGGGCCGCGTGCCGATCGTCGACCGGGCGCGCGAGGACGACGGTGTCGCGCACGCCGAGCGGTTCGAGCGCGAAGCCGCGCGGTGTCGCGACGACGTTCGCGAGCGGGCGCAGCACCGCGCGCAGCCGGCCGATTTCGACACGCAGCCGCGCACGATGCGATTCGTCGGCCTGTTTCGCGCGGAACGCAGCGGCGACGAGCGCGTTTCTCGACACGTCGGCCGGCCACGCTTCGCCAAGCGTGCGGGCGAGCACGAACAGCACCGGACGCCGCGCGAGCGACACGGTCTTGCGCGCATCGCGCACCGTGTGGCGGCATGCGTCGACGACCAGCGAATTCGACTCGAACAGCGTCTCGACTTCGTCGAGCGACACGAGCCGCGACGTGCCGCGCGCGATGAGCCGCGCGGCCGGTGCGTCGAGTGCGAGCGCCGCGGTGTCGACCTCGGCCGTCAGCGCCGCGATGCCGGCGGCGCGCGCGGCTGTCCGCGCACGGTCGAGCGCCGCACGGGCCGCATGCGTGCGGATGCGGCGCATCGCGATGCCGGCTGCGATCAATTCATGGGCGGCGCGCGATGCGGGCGGCAGCGGAGCGGGATCGAGATGCGCAAGCAGCTGCTCGGCCTCGTCGAGATGGCCGATCAGCAGCAAGCGGCGCACGCCGAGATAGCGGGCATGCGCGACGTTCGCGTGGTCGCCGTGCGCGTCGAGCGTCGCGCAGGCCGCATCGAGCGCGCGCGTCGGCCAGTGCAGGTCGCGCGACGCGAGCGCGATCTCGGCTTCCGCGACGACGCAGCGCGCCCGCGCGACCGCTTCTTTCGCGCCGAATGCGCGTGCGGCGCCGCGCACGAGCGCGCGTGCACGGTCGAAATCGCCGAGCTGCGCGAGCGCGATCCCGCGCAGCGCGAGCGCCGGCGCATCGTCGCGCAGCGCGACGCGGTTCAGTGCGCCGAGCGCGTCACCGGCCGCGAGCGCGCGCGCGGCCGCCGTGATCAGCGAATCCATCCGAATCCCGACACACTTGTCACTCCCTCTGGCCCGATGCCGGCCACTAATCTAGCACCACGCACACGGCTCCGGATGCCGTGCCCGGATACCCATCGGAAGGAGGAACCTGCAATGACGACCCATCTCACCGGAACCCGCGACGAATGGCTGGCCGAACGTCGCGCGCTGCTCGACGCGGAAAAGGCGCTGACGCGGCAAAGCGACGAACTCGCGCGGCGGCGCCAGGCGCTGCCGTGGGTGCGCGTCGACAAGACTTACCGGTTCGATACCGAGGACGGGCAGGCGACGCTCGACGACCTGTTTCACGGCCGTTCGCAATTGCTCGTCTATCACTTCATGTTCGGCCCCGACTACAAGGCGGGCTGCCCGTCGTGCTCGGCGCTTGCCGACGGCTTCGACGGCTTCGCCGTGCATCTGGCGCACCACGACGTGACGCTCGCGGCCGTGTCGCGCGCGCCGCTCGCGAAACTGCTCGCATACCGGCAGCGGATGGGCTGGACGTTCCCGTGGGCGTCGTCGGTCGGCAGCGATTTCAACTTCGACTTCAACGTGTCGTTCACCGAAACGCAGCAGCGCGCGGGCGACGTCGAATACAACTATGCGCGGGCCGGCCATGCGATGGACATGGATCCGCCGCCGGCACCCGTCGTACAGTTCGCGGCCACGTGCGGCACCGACGCACGCAGGTATTCGCTCGACCGGCCGGGAATGAGCGCATTCGTGCGCGAGGACGGCGCCGTCTATCACACGTATTCGACTTACGCGCGCGGCCTCGACGGGTTGTGGGGGATGTACCAGTGGCTCGATCGCGCGCCGCTCGGTCGCAACGAGGCCGGCCCATGGTGGCGCCGTCACGACGAGTACGCGCGCGGTTGAGCGGGGTGGCCACGGGCGGGAGCGCGTGATGACACGAATGACGACCGGGCCGAAAGCCGGCGAGACGGCCCCCGATCCCCGGGCGTTCTGCGTGGCGGTCGCGGCCGTGTTCGCGGTCGTCGCGATGGCGTTGCTGGCGCAGCACGCGTCGATGGCGGCGATGGGCGGCGAACCGATGCCCGGCGGCTGGATGGCGTCGGCCGCCTGGCTGCGGCCGTGCGGGCAGGGCGCCGGGCGCGCGTTCGTGGCGTTCGTTGAAATGTGGGGCGCGATGACGGTGACGATGATGCTGCCCGTGCTCGCGCCGATGCTCTGGGGTTACCGGCAGCGCATCGGCCCGCATGCGGCGGTGCGGTCGGCCTGGCTCGTCGTCGTCGCGGGGGCCGGATATTTCTCGGTCTGGATCGCGCTCGGCGCGCTCGTGTTTCCGATTGGCGCCGCACTGACGATGGCCGCCGCCCGGCTGCCGGCGTTCGCCCGGGCGATCCCGTTCGCGGCCGGCGCCGTCGTGCTGGCCGCGGGCGCGTTGCAATTCTCCGGGTGGAAGGCGCGCCGGCTCGCGTGCTGCCGGCACGCGGCGGCGCACGATGGGCATGTGCCGCGGGCTGCGGTCGTCACGGCATGGCGGTACGGCCTGCGCGCCGCGATCCGATGCGGCGCGTGTTGCGGGAACCTGATGGCGGTCGCGTTGGCGGCCGGCATGATGGAACTGCACGTGATGGCTGCCGTCGCGGTGGCGATCGCCGCCGAACGCGTGGCGCCGGCCGGCGGGTGCGTCGCGCGGATCGTCGGGTACGCGGTGGTGGTGGCCGGCATCGCGATGGTGGCCCGCGCGGCCGGGCTGGCGTGAGGCGGGCAGGCAAGCCGCTTCGGCGGGCGTGTCGCCGGGCCGTGCGCGGACGCTGTCGTCGCGCCCGTGTAGCCCCGCCGCAACACGCGCACCTGCCGCCCGGCCTGATTGCGCGAATGGTTCGACGCGCCCGTAAAACGAAAAGCGATCGAAAACGAACCGAACGGCGATCCGAACGATTCGGCCCCCGAGCGGCCGAAACCGGCTAAGCCGTTGTTCGTGTTGTGAAAATTCGCGGCGCTTCGCGTATAATTCGCTTTTGCGCCCATAGGATTTGCCATGCGTCTGATCCAAAAAGCACTCACTTTCGATGACGTGCTCCTCGTTCCCGCCTTCTCCGACGTTCTCCCGCGCGACACCAGCCTCAAGACCAAGCTGACCCGCAACATCTCCCTGAACATGCCGCTCGTGTCCGCCGCGATGGACACGGTCACCGAAGGTCGCCTCGCGATCGCGATGGCGCAGCAGGGGGGCGTCGGTATCGTCCACAAGAACCTGACGCCGGCCGAACAGGCCCGCGAAGTCGCCAAGGTCAAGCGTTTCGAGTCGGGCGTCGTCCGCGACCCGATCACGGTGCCGCCGCAAATGAAGGTGCGCGACGTGATCGCGCTGTCGCGCCAGCATGGCATCTCGGGCTTCCCGGTCGTCGAAGGCCCGCAGCTCGTCGGCATCGTCACGAACCGCGACCTGCGTTTCGAAACGCGCCTCGACGAGCCGGTCAAGTCGATCATGACGCCGCGCGAGCGCCTCGTCACGGTCAAGGAAGGCACGCCGCTCGCCGAGGCGAAGGCGCTGATGCACAGCCACCGCCTCGAGCGCGTGCTGGTCGTCAACGACGCGTTCGAACTGCGCGGCCTGATGACCGTCAAGGACATCACGAAGCAGACCGAGCACCCGGACGCGTGCAAGGACGAACACGGCAAGCTGCGCGCAGGCGCGGCGGTCGGCGTCGGTCCGGACAACGAAGAACGCGTCGAGCTGCTGGTGCAGGCCGGCGTCGACGTGATCGTCGTCGATACCGCGCACGGTCACAGCAAGGGCGTGCTCGAGCGTGTGCGCTGGGTCAAGCAGAACTTCCCGCACGTCGAGGTGATCGGCGGCAACATCGCGACGGCCGCCGCCGCGAAGGCGCTCGTCGAATATGGCGCGGACGCGGTCAAGGTCGGCATCGGCCCGGGCTCGATCTGCACGACGCGGATCGTCGCGGGTGTCGGCGTGCCGCAGATCAGCGCGATCGCGAACGTCGCGGAAGCACTGAAGGGCACCGGCGTGCCGTGCATCGCCGACGGCGGCGTGCGCTTCTCGGGCGACGTGTCGAAGGCCCTCGCGGCCGGCGCGAACGCCGTGATGATGGGCAGCATGCTCGCGGGCACCGAAGAGGCGCCGGGCGACGTGTTCCTGTACCAGGGCCGCCAGTACAAGTCGTATCGCGGCATGGGCTCGGTCGGTGCGATGAAGGACGGCGCGGCGGACCGCTACTTCCAGGACAACTCGGCGAACATCGACAAGCTCGTGCCGGAAGGCATCGAAGGCCGCGTCGCGTACAAGGGTTCGGTCAACGCGATCCTGTTCCAGCTGGTCGGCGGCGTGCGCGCGAGCATGGGCTACTGCGGCTGCAAGACGATCGACGAGCTGCACGAGAAGGCCGAATTCGTCCAGATCACCGCGGCGGGCATGCGCGAGTCGCACGTGCACGACGTGCAGATCACGAAGGAAGCGCCGAACTACCACGTGGACTGATCGCCGATGAAACCGCTGCTGCGAGCCGTGCTGATCGTCGATGCCGTGCTGCTGCTGGCGTTCGGCGTGCTGTTCGTGCTGACGCCCTGGCAGGCGCTGTTCAACGCGCTGCAACTGGCGAACATCCAGCCGGCGATGCTCGGCCAGGCGTTCGGCATCGCGCTGCTCGGGCTCGCGTGGCTCGCGTTTCATGCGGCGTTCAACGGCGACTTCACGGCGCCCGTCGCGCGCGCGGTCGGCCATGTCAACTGGCTGACCGGCGTGCTGACGGTCGTGTGGTCGCTCGGCACCGGCAGCGGCCCCGCGCTCGCGGCCGCCGGCCGGGTGTTGTCGGCGGTGGCCGGAGTCGCGTTGATCCTGCTCGGCCTCGGCGGCGTGCGCCTCGCATCGGCCGTGCGCCGGCGCGAGAAAGCGCAGGCGCTCGAGGGCCGGGACGCGCAGCGTCCGGTCGAACCGGCGCGGGCTTCCGCCGTGCAGCCGCGGGTCGAGCCGGTCGTCAGCCGTCCGGTGGCGCCTTCGGCGCCGGCCGCGGCAGCCCCATCGGCCGCCTCCGAGCGCGCGTCAGGCAGCGTCGCGTTCGACGCGCGCCCGCCGTCGCAGGATTGACCGGCGATGCGTCGCGCGAGCCGCCTGCCGCCCGACGCCGCTATCCATGCTTTTGACGCAGCGCTTCGTGCGCTGCTTTTCTTATTCTCTTCATCCCGTCCGCAGCCATGCACGACAAAATCCTGATTCTCGACTTCGGTTCGCAAGTCACCCAACTGATCGCGCGCCGCGTGCGTGAAGCGCACGTCTACTGCGAAATCCATCCGAACGATGTGTCCGACGAATTCGTCCGCGAGTTCGCGCCGAAGGCGGTGATCCTGTCGGGCAGCCACGCGAGCACGTACGAAGACCATCAACTGCGCGCGCCGCAGGCCGTGTGGGATCTCGGCGTGCCGGTGCTCGGCATCTGCTACGGCATGCAGACGATGGCCGTGCAGCTCGGCGGCAAGGTCGAGTGGAGCGACCATCGCGAATTCGGCTACGCGGAAATGCGTGCGCACGGCCATACGCGCCTGCTCGACGGCATCGAGGATTTCACGACGGCCGAAGGCCACGGGATGCTGAAGGTCTGGATGAGCCACGGCGACAAGGTGGCCGAGCTGCCGCCGGGCTTCGCGCTGATGGCGTCGACGCCGAGCTGCCCGATCGCCGGCATGGCCGACGAGGCGCGCGGCTACTACGCGGTGCAGTTCCATCCGGAAGTCACGCACACGGTGAAGGGCCGCCAGATCATCGAACGCTTCGTGCTGCAAATCGCCGGCGCGAAGCCCGACTGGATCATGAAGAACCACATCGAGGAAGCCGTCGCGAAGATCCGCGAGCAGGTCGGTGACGAGGAAGTGATTCTCGGCCTGTCGGGCGGTGTCGATTCGAGCGTCGCGGCCGCGCTGATCCATCGCGCGATCGGCGATCAGCTGACCTGCGTGTTCGTCGATCACGGCCTGCTGCGCCTGAACGAAGGCAAGATGGTGCTCGACATGTTCGAGGGCCGGCTGCATGCGAAGGTCGTGCACGTCGACGCGTCCGACCAGTTCCTCGGCCACCTGGCCGGCGTGACCGATCCGGAAGCGAAGCGCAAGATCATCGGCCGCGAGTTCGTCGAGGTGTTCCAGGCTGAAGCGCAGAAGCTGTCGAAGGCGAAGTGGCTCGCGCAGGGCACGATCTACCCGGACGTGGTCGAATCGGGCGGCACGAAGACGAAGAAGGCGACGACGATCAAGAGCCACCACAACGTCGGCGGCCTGCCGGAAACGCTCGGCCTGAAGCTGCTCGAGCCGCTGCGCGACCTGTTCAAGGACGAAGTGCGCGAGCTGGGTGTCGCGCTCGGCCTGCCGCCGGAGATGGTGTACCGCCATCCGTTCCCGGGCCCGGGCCTCGGCGTGCGGATTCTCGGCGAAGTGAAGCGCGAGTATGCGGACCTGCTGCGCCGTGCGGACGCGATCTTCATCGAGGAGCTGCGTGGCACGACCGCGACCGCGCAGGATGCGGCTGCGGGCCTGTGCGGCGAGGGCGATGTCGGCAAGAGCTGGTACGACCTGACGAGCCAGGCGTTCGCGGTGTTCCTGCCGGTCAAGTCGGTGGGCGTGATGGGCGATGGGCGCACATACGACTATGTGACGTCGCTGCGCGCGGTGCAGAC
Source organism: Burkholderia sola (assembly GCF_905400185.1). NCBI lineage: Bacteria > Pseudomonadati > Pseudomonadota > Betaproteobacteria > Burkholderiales > Burkholderiaceae > Burkholderia > Burkholderia sola. Next base: position 2,216,707 of record NZ_FR989675.1, on the reverse strand, counting down.
GACCGACTTCATGACCGCGCATTGGGCGCATCTGCCGTATGCGTTGCTCGGCCGTGCGTCGAACCGGATCATCAACGAGGTGCGCGGGATCAATCGGGTGGTGTACGACATCTCGGGGAAGCCGCCGGCGACGATTGAGTGGGAGTGAGCGCGTTGTGCGTTATTGATTTTTATAAAAAGATAAAATAACGATATCTCTCGCGTCATAAACTGTGTTTTCCGTGGTGTGCGAAGGGCGCACCATCGAAAAACTGCGGATACCGTGCCTGGAATTTGTAATCCCGGCATGGTATCAGGCGTTCAGCCAAAACTTGTGGCTAGGGCAATTAAGTTGGAATTGCGTATCTGGCTTGGCCACACACCTATGCGAGTTGAGGTCTACCGTATTTGAGGACCGTATAAGCCTCCTTGTCCGGATCGAACGGTAGCCGCATTATCCGTTCTTGATCGATCCACTCAGCTTTTGTGCCCACGATACTCATTGCCAAGTAAAGGGGCTGCATTTCCGACAACACTGCGTACCACTTAGAAATGCAGTCGACAATCCCTGGGTGCCAAGTGTCTTCCACGGCCTGAAGTTTCTTGATGAGCGAGGCCAGCATGTGTTGTCGATCGGCATCGTCGAGACATTCGACGATATAACCCACCAAAGCGTAGTCCAATTCGCATCGAGCGATCTTGGTAAGGCTCTCACCAGTCCCGCTCAGACCAAATTCCCACGACGTCCAACGCTGATAAGCCAAATTCCACAATGTCTGTCGCTTCTCGATTCCGGCCTTGTCGCGGAAGATTCGGAGGCAATTCGCAACTGCAAATCGGGTTTGCTGACCAGACCAGTGCACGCTGATCGTGTCAACGTAGAGTTGAAGCGCGGCGGTGTCCGCATTGGCAAGAGCGGCGCCAAGCGGCGCCTGTAACTCTGGAAACTGCAAAGAAAAGCAGTTGAACACGCGCATCCAACCAGCCCAGCGCTGCGTATCTTTCGACACTTCATTCAAGATCCGAGTCAGAAATTCTTTACAAGCGTCTCCAAGCGGCTCCCGGTTAGCCCTTGATGACACAGCTCTATAAGTTGTCGCGAATTGAACATGAGGATTGGTCGATTCAGAGCCGAGGCGTAGCGCCGCATTGGGAGGGAGCGATAGCGCGACACTCATGATCGACGCCATCTGTCGTAGACTCGAAACAGCCTGTACTAGGTGCTGGGGCGCAAACCTGTCAAGGCACTGGGCAGCCTGCGCGATGGCGATGCTCGGGAAAAAACGGTCTTCGATCAAACGCCAGCCTTGTGCGATTCCGATCCAATCACCCTCGGTGTCAGCTTTTTCAAATTTCGCTACGGCTTCCGATTCCCAGATGGGAGGGGATAGGCCACGAGTCGTAAAGCTCGTCGTCAGGCTCGCGATCCCTCTCTCGAGCGCAGCAAGCAGATCATCGTTCGGCTTGAAGTTATCTGGTGCGGCGGCCCAGAAATTCGTATCCACCATTGTGAATTGGCCGACGACGAGTAGGGCGACCAGCCGGATGCGCCGTGGATCGACATCGCTGTTCCAACTCGAACATTCTTGCAGGACCCACCGAAGCAGGCCGGTGAGTTGTTCGAAATCCTCAGCGCTCGGCGGCTTGCCGCTTGTTCGGACGAAATCGACGAATGTAAATTGAGATCTGATCGATTCAAATATCTTGTTGCGGGCGTCCCAATCAGAAAGGGCCTGCAACGGATCGGACTGTGCTTCGATCGACGCAATAAGAGCATTGGGAACTTCGATCGGTCCAGCTTGCGTAGCCTTCTCCATCGCCGAGAGGACGATATTCTCGGCTTTCATCACGGTTTCTTCCATATGAGATGGTCCGGCTCGCTGAGTAGCTCCCAGAGGTCGGTGAAGGCATCCATAACAAGCTGAGCATTGTCGACCTTCTGGAGAATGTGATGCGCAGTGCCCACGGAGTTCACCGAGGTGCCGAGCGACCAGGCCATGGCCCCGTCCGGGCCGGATGGGAAGATCAAGAACCTGTCGTGGAAGTCCCATCCCGTCGAGCCCTTCTGCACTCGAAGCTCAAGTTTCAAGCCCCGCCAATTGCTCTGACACTCGTCAAGTGTCTGGCGGATTTCGTCGCCGGAACCAGCCTTGGGCGTCGTCAGACCACGGAGGTCCACTCCTTGATACGGACAGTAAAACAGCGTTTCAAGTATGTCGTTGGCTGATAGGTAAGGATCCCAGAGCCAGGCCCCCTTTCCTCCGTAAGCGATGATCAAGGCGCGAAGGTCATCTAACGCTTTTCGACGGCAGGCATTTCCATTTCCATGGGCTGGACGGTACTGAACAAAGCGACGCTCGGCAGCCAGCCTATTGGCGTGTTCGGTGTACATTCGTTTCGCTGTCCACCCGCCATTGTCGTCTGGTTGGGGATCGCCAACGAGGCTTTGATTGGAAAACGCAGTCAGGCCGACGCGCCGAGGGTCCCAACTTCCATCCGGATTCTTGACCGAAAAGATACGCGGTTCAGGATCGGGTGAACTCATATTGAATGAGAGGGTTGAGATAAAAGAGCCTGGGCCCGAGGCGACGAGGAGTGTGCTGCTCCGCTCGTCCCAGACGAAGCCCCGATACAGCCCTCGGCCGGCACGCATCGGGAGTGGGGTGATTCTGTCCTCCAAGCTTGCCGACGCAAAGCCCGTGAGGATGTCGTCGTGTTCCAATTCGCAGACCGCAATCAAAGGACGTGGAATGGCCTTTGGGTGCCAGGCGTGTTCGACCTGGAAATTCCCATCGTGAAGCTTCTGGAATTCGGCCATCAGCACCGTGACGGGGAGTTGGACAACTAGATTGCCGAGCCGGTCTGACATCGCTGCCAATTGGAGTGGGATGTACTTCTCGACCTGCACCGATAGCTCTTGCAACCGACGAGGGTCGGCAGAGAACGGCATCAGCACTTCCTTGCCGTGATCGGTCCATTCAAGCAGGTGTGAACCGCTCCAAAAGTTGTTTTTCAGGAGCTTGTTCCATGGGACCGCTGAGCCATTGTCGGGAGGCACAAATTGCGCGGGCATTGGGAAAAGCTTGCCGATCTCGAGGTTATCGCCCGAAAGTTTCCATCCTTCCCCTGCCTCCACAGCCGTAAGTGCAGGAAGGAGCGTGTCGATCTGCAATGTGTAACGACGGAGGCCGAAACTCCAATCATTGAGGGATTTGATCCGGATAGGTTTCGGAGTCAGGAAGCGGGCGGGCAGTGCCTCAATATTAGATCGCTCCTCGGCAACTAAGAGTGTGAAGACATTGAGCGCACCATCATGTTCGCGCCGATTAGCGAACAGCTCCGTACACTCGACATGCGTATAGAACCCTAGCATGCCGGGCGTGAGAAGCTGCGTTAGCTCAGGCAACGGGGAGCGAGGTTCGGGTACTTTGTATTGGTTCATTACAGTCCCCTCTGATCCGTGTTTTGCCAGGCCGTTTTGCGTTAACGCGCGGGGTCAGTCAGCGCGCGTCGTGTTTTCCGTTCCGGGACCGGATGCGTCACGCAAGCGCCCGCCCGAGCGACCGCAAATACATCGGCACCTTCGCCTTGGTCGTCGCCTGCACCCGCGACATCAACGCGTGATCGATCCGATCCAGTCCATAAGTCCGCGAAATTTCCTGCTGCAACCGGCACCAAAGATGCCCGGCCATCTCGGCATCGACCATCGCCCGGTGCGCACGGCCCGTTTGCGGCAGCCGCAGCATCTCGGCCAGGCTCGACAGGCGGTGACTCCGGGCGTCGGGATAGATCCGCCTCGCCACCAGCATCGTGCACGCAAACGGATGGTCGGCCGACATGCCGAGCATCCCCAGTTCCGACTGCCAGAAGCGCTTGTCGAAGCCGGCGTTGTGGGCGACGACCGCATGCTTGCCGACGAACGCCGCCGCTTCCTTCATGACTTCGGACGCGGGCGGCGCCGCCGCGATCATGTCGTTCGTGATGCCGGTGAGCGCAACGACATCGGACGGGATGCGTCGGCCGGCATTCATCAAGCTCTGGAAACGGTCGACGACCTGCCCGTCGCGCAGCAGGATGACGGCAATTTCGGTTGCGCGGTCGCCCAGATTCGGCGACAGCCCGGTGGTTTCGAAATCCAGTACCGCGACGGTTTGCATGGTTGAATTCAGGTGCGTCATCAGAGGGTGTCGAGTGTGGCCAAGAGGGTAGCATCTTCGGGCGCGCGAACGGCGGATTCGTCGAGCGGGAGCGAGCAGGCTACCGATTGACGATAATCAAATCTCGCTCCAGGCCAGATGGAGATGCTGCCGTGACTCAACTGACGCTACCCGGATTCGATGCGCCGCCGCCGGTTCCCGTGCACCGCTTCTTTTTCGCCGTGATGCCGGACCTGGCCACGGCGGCGCGCATTACTGGCCTTGTCGAAAGCATGCGGCTGGAGAAGGACAGCATGGTGGGCATCGAGCGTCTGCACATTACGCTGGGTTCTCTGGGCGACTTCGCCTATGTGCCGGGCGCTACCCTTGTACGGGCACGTGCGGTGGCGGACCGCATCGACGTGCCATCTTTCTCCGTGACGTTCGACAAGATCATCAGTTTCAACCGGCGGTCCGGTCGTCAGCCGCTGGTGCTGACGGGGAAGGCCGGTCTGGAGGACTTGATCGATTTTCGACGGCAGTTGCGAGACGCGTTGAAACGGGCGGGTGTGCCTGTTTTTCCGTCGAGTTTTACCCCGCACGTGACGCTGCTGTATGGTGCACAGAGGCCCGATGAGTACCGGATCGAGCCGATTACCTGGACCGTGTTCGACTTCGCCCTGATCGATAGCTGGCTCGGCAAGTCGCACTACGACGTTTTGGGGCGCTGGCCGCTGACGACCGGTAGCCCGCCGGGATGATCTTCAGTCCCGATCGCCACCGCGATAACGAAGGTGAATCAGCGGATACGGCCGCCCCTGTCCATCCAGCTCCGATCGCCCGCAGCGCTCGAATCCGAGCCGTTCATAGAATCCCGCCGCCGCTTCGTTCTGTTCGTTGACGTCGGTCGACAGGTCGGGATGGCGTTTGAGCGCCTCTTCGACGAGCAACCGCCCGACTCCCGCGCGATGGTGCGCGGGATCGACGAACAGCGCTTCCATGTGGCTGCCGTCGAGCAGCATGAAGCCGATCGCGCGATCGCGCTCGTCGACGGCCAGATCGAGCGGTGCGCCCGGCAGAAATGCGACGACTTCGGACTCGATTGAACGACGATCGTCGTCGCTCAGGAAGTGATGCGTGGCGTCGACGGCATGGCGCCAGATATCCAGCACACGTGTGCCGTCGGCCTCGGTGGATTGTCGAATTCTGAGCATGGTTTGATGTGTGATGATTCGGCGCTCGGAGGCTAGCCGGCTCCATGACGGAGCGAACGCGTCGCGCCGATGCGCAAGCGACAGCGGAAGTGTCAGGCGAATGGCGGACGCGCGCGGCCCAGCATCGCCGCCCGCTCCATCGCCCGTCGCGCGACGTCCCGCACGCCCGCGCTCATCGGCAAATCGTCGCGGTCGAGTTCGTCGATGCCGAACCAGCGCGCGTCGAGTGCATCGTCGCCGGCGGCCGGCGTGCCGCGCAGCCATCTGCACAGCACCGCGATCATGACGAAATGCTGGCGCACGGCGCCGTGCGCATCGTAATCGAACGCATCCAGCGCGGTAAAGGCGTCGAGCGCTTCGACGTCGATCATCGTTTCTTCCGCGATCTCGCGCACGACCGCGTCCGCGAGCGGCTCGCCCGACTCGATCTTGCCGCCGGGAAAGCCCCAGCAACCTGCGTCGGGCGGATTCGCGCGGCGCACGAGCAACACATCGCGTTCGCGCAGCACGATGCCGATCACGGCGGGAACGGGGCGCAAGCAAGCAGCGTTGTCGGTTGCGGACATGGTCGCTCCTACCCGTCGATGGGAACGAACGCGTGCACGTGCACACCGCTCATCGCGCGTCCCCGGTACGCCGTTCGATCGCACGAATCACGGCGACCATGTCGGCCGCGCCATGTCCGGCCTGCTCGGTCTCGCCGTAAAGCGCGTGGCAGATGTCCAGCAGCGGCGACGCGATGCCGATGCCGCGCGCGGATTCGGCGACGAGGCGCGCATTCTTCAGCACGTCGGTGATCGCGGCCTGCACCGAGAAATCACCCGCGACGAGCTTGCCGAGCTTCACGCGCGACACGTCGCTGGCCATCGGGCCGGCATTCAGCACGTCGGCGAAGCGCGCGAGGTCGATACCGTGACGTTGCGCGAAATGCGTGGCCTCGGCGAGACCGGTGACCATCGTGATCAGGAACAGGTTGACGGCGAGCTTCATCGTCAGCGCCGACGGCACGTCGCCGCACACGAAGCTGTCGCGGCACAGCGGCTTCACGAGCGCGCGGACGGCATCGACGTCGGTCGGCGCGCCGGCCAGCATCACGACGAGCTGTCCGGCTTCGGCCGGCTTGCGCGAGCCCGACACCGGCGCCTCGACGTAGCGGCCCGACGCGGCGGCGATTTCATCGGCGAGCACGCGAGAATAGTCGGGCGCATTCGTGCCCATGTTGACGATCGTGTGTGCGCCGACCCGGGCGGCAAAAGCCGGCGTGCCGCGCGCGAGGGCGGCGTCGATCGCCGCGTCGTTCGCGAGCATCAGGATCACGGTGCGGCAGGACGCGAATACGCTGTCGATGTCCTCGGCCACGCGTGCGCCGGCGGCGCGCAGCGCATCGTCGTTGTCGTGCGAACGGCTCCACACGACGAGCGGCGTGCCGGCCCGCGCGAGATTGAGCGCCATCGGCGTACCCATCACGCCAAGGCCGATGAATCCGACTGCGGTTTGCATGGTGCGGCTCCCACGGTAGGTGGCGACGATCGTGGGCGTCAGTATCGCAGCGTTTTCGCGCGCCTGCCATCCGGCCCGCGCGACCACGGAAGCGCGTCGTCGCCCCTACGTGAGGTCCGCCAGATACGGCCACGGATAAATGCCGCGTGCATGGCCGTCGCCGAACAGGAAGCGTACGCCGTAGCCGAGCGCTTCCATGCCGTCGAGTGTCAGGCCCGGCCGCGCGTCGATGTGGCCGCCGTCGAGCCGGACCTTTCGGCATTCCGCACACGGGCAATCGCTGCGCAACCGCGCATAACCGATACGTTGCGTGGCGCCGTCGGGCCAGCGCAGCGTCAATGCGCGCGCCGGGTGATCGAGCGCGATGTCGGTCGGCGCGATCATCGCGATGCGTCGTCGATCTGTCCGATCGCGATCCGCACGGCCTTGCGGACGTCGGGGTCGCGATCGTCGAGTGCGTCGTGCAGCGCGGGCAGTGTCGCCCGGTCGCGCAATTCGCCGAGCGCGAGCGCGGCTTCCTTGCGCAGGTTGCTGATCGCATGCGGGAGCAGCGCGACGACGGCCGATGCCGCGGCCGCATCGCGCAATTGCCCGAGCGCACGCACGGCGCGCACGCGCACTTGCCAGTAATCGTCGTCGAGCGCGGCGACGAGCGGGTCGCGCGCAACGGCGGCGCGCAGCTTGCCGAGCGTGGCCGCCGCTTCCTCGCGCACCTGCCATTCAGTGTCACGCAGCGCCACGAGCAACGCGGTGACGACCGCGGTATCGTCGGCCGCCGCAAACCCGATCGCGCTGACCGCGGCGCGCCGCACGTCCGCATCCGTGTCCGTGGTCGCGATGCGCGCGAGCGGCGCCAGCGCGCGGCTGTCCTTGAGCCAGCCGAGCACGACGACCGCCTCGGCGCGTACGGCCGCGGTGCTCGCGTCGAGCGCATGCAGCGCGGGCGCGAACGCGTCGGGGTCGCGCAACTCGCGCAAACCGCGCAGCACGGCGCCGCGCACGAACGGCTCGGGCCGGTCGGCCCAGCGGCACAGCACGGCGCCCGATGCCGCGTCCTTCAGTTCGGACAGGCTTTGCGCGGCCGTCGCGCGCACGCCATCGTCGGGATCGAGCAGCGCGTGGCACAGCGCGTCGACGACATCGGGCTGCTCCCACGCGTCGAGCACGCGCGCGGCCTCGCCGCGCACGTCGGCGGACGGGTCGTCGCGCAGCGCCGCGACGAACGATGGCACGAGCTCGGGCGCCTCGAGATCGGCGAGTTCGAGCAGCGCGATGCGACGCACCGATGCATCGGCTGCGGCGAGGCGCGCGACGAGCGCGGCCTGATCGGCGTGATCGACAGTTGGCACGCCGGGCAGCGGGAAAGCGGAGGAAGAAGCGGTCATGGAGAAAAGTCGGTGCGGTGAATGGGCAATTGCGCTCAGGCCGCGTCGCGCAGCAGCGCGAGACAGCGGCGCTTGATGTCGATAAACACGGGCTCGGTCGTGCTGTCGTCGGTGCGCAGGTGGCGCGCCGTGTCAGCGCAGCAGGTAAGGGATGTCGACCTTGACCGCGCCGGTCGGGCAGTCGCGTTCGCACGGCATGCAGTACCAGCATTCGTCGAACTGCATGTACGCCTTGCCCTTGGAGACGTCGATCGCGAGCAGGTCGAGCGGGCACACGTCGACGCAGACGGTGCAGCCCTTGTCGGCGATGCACAGCGACTCGTCGATCGTCACGGGCGCGCTGCTGCGCTGGAAGGTGTCGTGCGGGGTATGGGGCATGGCAAGGTTCCTCACAGGGCGGCCGCGGGCGCGGCCGGTTCGCGGATGCGCAACTGCGCGTAGGCGCCGCGTTCGTCGTCGGCAAGCGGCACGACTTACGGTTCGACCGGCCGCTTCTCGCTGCGCATCGCGCCGGCGGCGTCCTTGCGCAGCCACGTGTGGCAGAACCATTCGGCATCGTCGCGGTGCGGAAAATCGACGCGATGGTGGTACAGCCCCCAGCGGCTCTCGGTGCGGAACAGCGATGCGCGCGCGGCCATTTCCGCGCAATCGCGGATCGCGCGCACTTCGGCCGCGCGCATCAGTTCGTGCGGGTTGTTCGCCTTGATTTCTTCGATATCCTCAGTGATTTCGTCAAAACGTTGCAACCCGATTTCCATCTTGCGCGTCACCTTCGGCGGTTGCAGGTAGTCGTTCACCATGCGGCGCAGCTTGTACTCGACCTGCGCCGGCGCCAGGCCGCGCTCGCGCAGCAGCGGCGCGAGCGCGCGGGTGCGCTCGGCATCGACCTGTTCGTCGTCCACCGGCGCGTGTTCGCGGCCGGCCACGTAGTCGGCCGCGTGTTGCCCGGCGAACCAGCCGTACGTAAACGCGCCGAGCATGTAGTTGTGCGGGACGGCCGCCATGTCGCCGGCCGCGTACAGCCCCAGCACGGTCGTCTCCGCGCGCGCATTCACGTACACGCCCGATGCGCTGTGGCCGCTGCAGAAGCCGATCTCGGAGATGTGCATCTCGACCATCTGGCTGCGGTAGTCGGTGCCGCGCCCCGCATGGAAGCGGCCGCGGCTCGGCCGCTCGTTGGTATGCAGGATCTGCTCGATGGTCCGGATCGTTTCCTCCGCGAGATGGTCGAGCTTCAGGAACACGGGACCGTTGCCGCTCTGCAGTTCCTGGTAGAACTCCCACATCATCTGGCCGCTCCAGTAGTCGCATTCGATGAAGCGTTCGCCCTTGCCGTTCGCGGTGAAGCCGCCCAAGGGGCCCGTCACGTACGCGCACGCCGGGCCGTTGTAATCCTTGATCAGCGGATTGATCTGGAAGCATTCGAGGTTCGCGAGCGCGGCGCCCGCGTGATAGGCCATCGCGTAGCCGTCGCCCGCGTTGGTCGGGTTCTCGTACGTGCCCATCAGGTAGCCCGACGCCGGCAGGCCGAGGCGGCCGGCCGCGCCGCAGCAGAGAATCACGGCCTTCGCGCGGATCACGTGGAAATCGGCGGTGCGGCAGTCGAAGCCGAGCACGCCGCTCGCGCGACCCTGCGCGTCGGTCAGCACGCGCGTCGCGACGATCCGGTTCGTGATCGCGATGCGGGCGCGCTTCAGTTGCCGGTACAGCACCTTCTTGATGTCGTGGCCTTCCGGCATCGGCAGCACGTACGAGCCCATGTGGTGGACCTTCTTCACCGCGTAGTCGCCGGTGCCGTCCTTCTCGAACTTCACGCCCCAGCGGTCGAGCTGCTCGATCGTCGCGAAGCTGTGCGTCGCGTATGCGTACACGGCTTCCTGGTCGACGATCCCGTCGTTGGCGATCGTGATCTCGCGCGTGTACTGCTCGGGCGTCGCATGGCCGGGAATCACCGCGTTGTTCAGGCCGTCCATCCCCATCGAGATCGCGCCGCTGCGTTTCACGTTGGCCTTCTCGAGCAGCAGCACGCGCAGCGACGGATCGCGCTCCTTCGCCTTGATGGCCGCCATCGGGCCGGCCGTGCCGCCGCCGACCACGACGATGTCGTATTCATGCACATGGGTATTCATCGCGGGTTCCTTGCAGGTTTGCGCGCCTTCTGCCGGTCGACGCGCAACCGGTACTGGAAGGCGTCGCCGCGGAAGTAGAGGTATTCGTAGTCGAGCGGCGCGCCCGACGCGTCGTGCGTGAGGCGTTCGATACGCAGCACCGGGCTGCTTTCCTCGACGTGCAGCGCGTCGACGATTTCGTCGTCCGCGAGGATCGCGTCGATCGACACGTCGGCATGGCCGAGCGGGATGCCGCAGTCGTTCTCCAGGATCAGGAAGATGTCGCGGGTCGCGAGATCGGCGCCGGCGAGACGCTTGCCGAGCGCTTCCGGCACCCAGGTCTGTTCGAGCGACACGGGTTCGCGGTTCAGCAGCCGCACGCGATGGATCTCGACGAGCGGCGCGCCTTCGGGCACGTTCAGCTTCGTCGCGAGATGGCGATCGGCCTTCACCGTGCGCAGGCTGCGCAACTGGTTGACGATCTCGTAGCCCATCGACGACATCGCCTCCGCGAAGCCCTGCAGCGACGTCACGTTCTGGAACGCCTTCGGCTTCGACACGAACGTGCCCTTGCCGTGCAGCTTGAACAGCAGGCCTTCCTTCTGCAGGTCGCCGAGCGCCTGGCGCACCGTGATGCGGCTGACGTCGAACATCGCGCAGAGCGCGTGCTCGGACGGCATCCGGCTGTGCGGCGCGTAGGTGCCGTCGAGAATGCGCGTGCGCAGCGTGTCCTTGATCTGCACGTAGAGCGGGGCCGCGGACAACGGCACGACGTTGGGTGGGGGCATCGGTCAACTTGTTATGACAAGATGGGGCGAGTGTAGCCAGCGCGAGTGCGTGCCCCAACCAACGATTTCTGATTTCGAATTTCCCGTTGAGGAAAAGTGGGGCGCGCGATCCGACCCTTGCGAGCCGAGCGGATTCGCCCAAAATAAAAAATTCGCGACCCATGCGGCGCGCATGTCGATTTCCCGATGTGCCGCCCGTCGTATCGATATCGACCGGGCAGTGCGCCGCGCCATGCGGCCGGCAGCCGGTTGCCGCGAATGGCGCAACGAACGAGGAGAAGCCACATGACACGCCACATGCCGGATTCCCGATACCGCTGGGTGATCGTCGCCGCGGGCGGCCTGATGGGCTGCGTCGCGATCGGCGCGATGTTTTCGTTGCCGGTGTTCCTGCGGGCTATCGCGCGCGATACGGGCTGGTCGATGACCGGCATCTCCGCCGCGATGACGCTCGGCTTCATCGCGATGGCCTTCGCGAGCCTGGCGTGGGGCAGCCTGTCGGACCGCGTCGGCACGCGGCCGGTCGTCATCGCGGGCGCCGTGCTGCTGTCGGCGAGCCTCGCGCTGGCGAGCCGCGCGCCGTCGCTGCTCGCGTTCCAGCTGACCTTCGGCCTGGCCGTCGGCGGTGCGACGGCCGCGATATTCGCGCCGATGATGGCGTGCGTGACCGGCTGGTTCGACACGCACCGCAGCCTCGCGGTCTCGCTCGTGTCGGCCGGCATGGGGATGGCGCCGATGACGATGGCGCCGCTCGCTGCGTGGCTCGTGTCGGTGCGCGACTGGCGCACGTCGATGCTGCTGATCGCCGCGCTGGCGGCCGTCGTGATGATTCCGGTGTCGCTGCTGGTGCGCCGGGCGCCCGCGCTCGATCCCGAATCCGCGCACGCGGCGGCTGCGCCGGCGTCCGCCGGCGCGCCCGCCGCGATGTCGGTCGCGGATGCGCTGCGCTCGCCGCAGTTCATGGTGCTCGTGCTGACCAACTTCTTCTGCTGCGCGACGCATTCGGGCCCGATCTTCCATACGGTCAGCTACGCGGTGACCTGCGGGATTCCGCTGATCGTCGCGGTGTCGATCTACAGCGTCGAAGGACTCGCGGGCATGGGCGGCCGGATCGCGTTCGGGATCCTCGGCGACCGGCTCGGCGCGAAGCGCATGCTGGTGGCGGGGCTGCTCGCGCAGGCGCTCGGCGCGCTCGGCTACTACTTCGTGCGCACGCTCGACGGCTTCTACGCGGTCGCGACGCTGTTCGGTTTCATCTATGCGGGCGTGATGCCGCTGTATTCCGTGCTCGCGCGCGAGAATTTCCCGCTGCGGATGATGGGCACCGTGATCGGCGGCTGCGCGATGGCCGGCAGCCTCGGGATGGCCGCGGGCCCGGTCGCCGGCGGCCTGATCGTCGATGCGTTCGGCAGCTATGGCCGGCTGTACCTCGGCTCGTTCGCGATCGGGATCGGCGCGTTCCTGATCGCGACGATGTTCCGCCCGTTCGCGAAGGCGCGGCCGGAAACCGTGGCTGCGTAATCGGGCAGCGGAAGCGACGCGCGTCGCATTTTCACGCGATCGACGGCGGCCGGCCGCATCGACGTGGATAAAAAATGGGCCCGGATACGCGTTCCATTTGCACGCGTCCAAACCGCGCTCAGCCTGCTGCTGCGCAGCAGAGCGGCAACTGACGGCGATCGGCGCGCATGCGCGGCGATTCGGCCCCTAAAACCACAATATCGAGCATGTATTCGAAGGGCCTGTCATACCGGCGTCACCCTGCTAGAATTCGCCCTGCCGCATTGTTCCGATTGACTGATGAGACTGCTTGACGCCCTGGTCGAACAACGTATTGCCGCCGCCGCCGCGCGGGGCGAGTTCGACGATTTGCCGGGTACCGGCGCGCCGCAGGCGCTGGATGACGACCTGCTCGTGCCCGAGGAGGTGCGGGTGGCCAACCGTATCCTGAAGAACGCGGGCTTCGTGCCGCCGGCCGTCGAGCAACTGCGCGCGCTGCGCAACCTGCACGACGAAGTGCAGGCGGTCAGCGACCGTGCCGCGCGTTGCCGGCTGCAGGCGAAGATCCTCGCGCTCGACATGGCGCTCGAATCGCTGCGCGGCGGCCCGATGGTGATGCCGCGGGACTACTGCCGGCGCATCGCGGAACGCCTGTGCGAGCGCGGGCTCGACGACGCGCCCGCCGAAGCGGGGACGATGTGACGTCCGACGCGCTGCACGACGCAGCACGCTCTGCAGCCGCCGCGGCCGCTGACCCCGCCGCCGATTCTCCCGTTCACGAAACCGCGCCCGTCGCGGCGCGCGACCTCCATTTCATGCGTCTTGCGCAGGCTGCCGCCGAAGAGGCGCGCGCGGCCGGCGAAGTGCCGGTCGGCGCGGTGCTCGTGCGCGGCGACGAAGTGATCGCCCGCGGCTTCAACCATCCGATCGGCGGGCACGACCCGTCCGCGCATGCCGAAATGGCCGCGCTGCGCATGGCCGCGCAGCAGCTGCAGAATTACCGGATGCCCGGCTGCGAGCTGTACGTGACGCTCGAGCCGTGCCTGATGTGCGCAGGCGCGATCATGCACGCGCGCATCGCGCGGGTCGTCTACGGCGCGGCCGACCCGAAGACGGGCGCGTGCGGCAGCGTGATCGATGCCTTCGCGAATCCGCAACTGAATCACCACACCGAAGTGACCGGCGGCGTGCTCGCCGACGAGTGCGGCGCCGCGCTGAAGTCGTTCTTCGCCGAGCGCCGTCGCGCGCTGCGCGAAGCGCGGCTTGCCCGCGACGCCGAATCCGGCGCGTCATAGGCCGCCGCTCGCCGCGCCCGGCGTCCCGGGCGCGCACGGTTTTCGTGAACCGGACACGGTTCGGTCCCTCTAAGCAGGTTTGACGATCCCGACACCTTTCGCCATGTCCTTCCAGCCCGCCGCGTCCTACACCATCCGCCTGCTGGCGCCGTCCGGCTATCCGCACGACCCCGACGCGATCAACCGCGCGCTCGAGCGCCTCAGCACCGCGCAGCAGCGCATCGAGAACATCGAGGCGACGCAGCGGCGCTTCCAGCGTTTCGGCGGCACCGACGGCGAGCGGGCAGGCGACCTGAACCGCCTCGCCGATCCGGAACGGCCGCTGCCGGACATCGCGCTCGCGGTGCGCGGCGGCTACGGCGCCGCGCGCATCCTGCACGGGCTCGACTATCGCGGGCTCGAACGCCGGTTGCGCGACCAGCCGGTCGCGCTCGTCGGTCACAGCGACTTCACGGCGATTCAACTGGCGCTGTACGCGAAGGCGCGCATCAAGACGTTCGGCGGCCCGATGCTGTCGGCCGACTTCGGCGCGGAAACGCCCAGCGACTTCACGATGCAGCATTTCTGGCAGACGCTGACGCAGTCGAGCACGACGATCGTCGCCGACGCACCGCAGGTGCAGACGGTGAACGTGACGGGCACGCTGTGGGGCGGCAACCTCGCGATCCTCACGTCGCTGGTCGGCACGCCGTACATGCCCGACATCGAAGGCGGCATCCTGTTCATCGAAGACGTCAACGAGCAGCCGTTCCGGATCGAGCGGATGATCTATCAACTGCACCTGTCGGGGCTGCTCGCGCGGCAGCAGGCGCTCGTGCTCGGCCAGTTCACCGGCGCGCGGCCGTTCGAGTACGACAACGGCTACGACATGCAGGCGATGATCGATCAGGTGCGCGCGGTGATGGGCATCCCGGTCATCACGGGGCTCCAGTTCGGTCACGTGCCCGACCTGTTGACGCTGCCGTTCGGGGCACAGGCGCAACTGGTCGCGAATGCGCACGGGTTCCGGCTCACGTTGTCCGACTATCCGCATCTCGGCTGATGCCGGCGCGATCGATCGAAAGGCGGGCTTCCCGCCTTTTTTTTATGTAGATGTGCAACTAACGGTCCGCGTTTTTCGTCGACACCAACACGATCGTCACGCGTTTTTGCACCATTTTTGTCAACAAAATGACCGGGCGGGTATACGACGAGAACGGCCCCCGTCTTGCCTGTCAGGACTGTCATGCATGGATTTCGTGCGCGCCGCACCGAATGGAGACACCCCGGCGCACGCCGATTGTGCGAAATCCTGAAAAAGAATTGTTGACAATCTTTATGTCCACCCTAGGATGAGGACCATCACACGATGCAGATCATGAACGAGCCCGATTCCTCTCCGTCCGGTGCGGCCAGCCCCGAAGCGATCGCCGAGCGGATCCGCACCGCGATCCTCGAGCATCGGCTCGCGCCCGGCGCGAAGCTGACGGAGGCGCAGCTCTGCGACGTGTTCGGCGTGAAGCGCGGGACGATCCGCCAGGCGCTCGCGCAGCTCGCGACCGACAAGCTGGTCGATCTGGAGCCGAACCGCGGCGCATTCGTCGCGAGCCCGACGCTGCAGGACGTGCACGAAGTGTTCGAGATGCGCCGGATCATCGAGCTGGCCGTGGTCGAGCGGCTCGCGACCGGCCCCGGCGCCAGGCGGCTGAAGGGCGTCGCGGCGCTGATCGACAAGGAACGCAAGGCGTTCGAGCGGCACGACTTCGCGGCATGGATCCGGTTGTCGGGCGAATTCCATACGGCGCTCGCGACGCTGATGGGCAATGCGACGCTCAGCGAGTGCCTCGAAGGGCTCGTCGCACGCTCGACGCTGATGTCGGCGCTGTACGAATCGCACGGGCGCAGCCCGTGCTCGTGCGACGACCACGACGAGATCCTCGCCGCGCTGGAGGCGGGCGATCCGAAGCAGGCGGTGACGCTGATGGCGCGCCACCTGCAGCATGTCGAACTGAAGATGCTGGACCGGCCCGCGCAAGGGCAGGTCGATTTGCGCGAAGTGTTCGGCGGCGCCTGAGCGGCGACGCGAACCCGGCCGCGCGCCACACGACGAGAGCAATGCAGGCCTGCGGCGTTTGCCGCGGGCCGCGGGTCCGACTCCGGGCGATGATCCGGGGCGATATCGATGACGGTGGAGCGGCCTTGCGGCCGCGTCAAGGAGAAGTCATGGCTCAGTTCAGTGTGGCGCACGACAGCGCCTATCCGGCGGAAGAAGGCGGCGAGGGCGGCGGTCCGGCACTGCCGGACGGTTACAGCGAACGTTTGTACAACGAAGATTTGGCACCCCTGAAGAATCAGACATGGGGCTCTTACAACATCTTCGCGTTCTGGATGTCGGACGTGCACAGCGTCGGCGGCTACGTGTTCGCGGGCAGCCTGTTCGCGCTCGGGCTGACAAGCTGGCAGGTGCTGATCGCGCTGATCGTCGGCATCGGCCTCGTGAACGCGCTGTGCAACCTGATCGCGCGGCCGAGCCAGCAGATCGGCGTGCCGTATCCGGTCGCGTGCCGCGCGACCTTCGGCGTGCTCGGCGCGAACGTGCCGGCCGTGATCCGCGGGCTGATCGCGATCGCGTGGTACGGCATCCAGACCTATCTCGCGTCGAGCGCGCTCGTGATCGTCGTGCTGAAATTCTTCCCGCAATGGCTGCCGTATGCGGACGTTCATCGCTACGGCTTCCTCGGGCTGTCGGCGGTCGGCTGGGCCGGCTTCATGCTGCTGTGGGTGCTGCAGGCGTTCGTGTTCTGGAACGGGATGGAGACGATCAAGAAGTTCATCGACTTCGCGGGCCCGGCCGTCTATGTCGTGATGTTCATCCTCGCCGGATACATGGTATGGCGCGCGGGCTGGCGCAACATCGGCATCAATCTCGGCGGCGTCAAGTATCACGGCGCGGAAGTGATTCCGGTGATGATCACCGCCGTGTCGCTCGTCGTGTCGTACTTCTCCGGGCCGATGCTGAACTTCGGCGATTTCTCGCGCTACTGCCGCTCGTTCGGCGACGTGAAGCGCGGCAATTTCTGGGGGCTGCCCGTCAACTTTCTCGCGTTCTCGCTCGTCACGGTGATCACTACCGCCGCGACGCTGCCGGTGTTCGGCGAACTGATCACCGACCCGGTCGCGACGGTCGGCCGCATCGACCATCCGACCGCGGTGATCCTCGGTGCGCTGACCTTCACGATCGCGACGATCGGCATCAACATCGTCGCGAACTTCGTGTCGCCGGCGTTCGACTTCTCGAACGTCGCGCCGCGCCTGATCAGCTGGCGCGCGGGCGGGATGCTCGCGGCGGTCGCATCGATCTTCATCACGCCGTGGAATCTGTTCAACAACCCGGCCGTGATCCACTACACGCTCGACGTGCTCGGCGCGTTCATCGGCCCGCTGTACGGCGTGCTGATCGCCGATTTCTACCTCGTCAAGCGCGGCCGCCTCGTGCGCGACGACCTGTACACGATGTCGGAAAGCGGCGCCTACTGGTACACCGGCGGCGTGAACCGCCGTGCGCTGGCCGCGCTGCTGCCGGCCGCGGTGATCGCGGTTGTCTGCGTGATGGTGCCGGGCTGGCAGGCCCTCGCGAATTTCTCGTGGTTCATCGGCGCGGGGCTCGGCTTCGTGTTCTATCGGCTGCTCGCGAGCGCGAAGGCGTGAGGAGCATGCGATGAAGATCCGACTGATCAATCCGAATACGACGCAGCGGATGACCGATGCGATGGGCCGCTGCGCACGCGAGGTCGCGGCTGCCGGCACGGAGATCGTGGCCGTGAGTCCGCCGATGGGGCCGCCGTCGATCGAAGGCTATTACGACGAGGCGCTCGCGACGCCTGGCCTGCTTGCCGAGGTCGCGCGTGGCGAGCGCGACGGCTGCGACGCGTACGTGATCGCGTGTTTCGGCGATCCGGGCCTCTACGCGGCGCGCGAGCTTGCGCGCGGGCCGGTGATCGGCATCGCCGAGGCCGCGATGCATGCGGCGAGCGTGCTCGCGCCGGGCTTCTCGGTCGTCACGACGCTCGCGCGCACCTGCGGGATGGCATGGCACCTCGCGGAGCGCTACGGGATGAAGCGGTTCTGCCGCAACGTGCGCGCGACCGACGTCGCGGTGCTCGAACTCGACCGGCCCGGCTCGGCCGCGCGCCGGATCATCGTCGACGAATGCCGGCGCGCGCTCGACGAGGACGGCGCCGACGCGATCGTGCTCGGCTGCGCGGGGATGGCCGAATTCGCGCACGAGATCGAGCAGCAGATCGGCGCGCCGGTGGTCGAGGGCGTCACGGCGGCCGTGAAGTGGGCCGAGGCGCTCGTTGCGCTGCGACTCGCAACCGCGAAGCGCGGCGATTATGCGCGGCCGCTGCCGAAGCGCTACGACGGCGAATTCGCACGCTTCAGCCCGCCGGGCGGGGATGCGGCGGAGCCTCCGCCGAATTTGCCGCAATCGCACATACACACCGTCTGACATGCACTATCTGCGCCGCTGTATGGGCGCGTATCAACGTTTTCGCTACACTGGGCCGTCATCGCATCGGCTCGCGGGGCCGGCCCACGGCACCGCGCGGTCGATGCGAACCCATTATTCCAGCCCGCTCTCGTTGCATTCCGAACCATGTCACTCGATCCCAACTATCCTCGCGACCTGATCGGCTACGGCCGCCATCCCGTGCAGGCGAACTGGCCCGGGCGCGCCCGCGTCGCCGTGCAATTCGTGCTGAACTACGAGGAGGGCGGCGAGAACTGCGTGCTGCACGGCGATCCGGGCTCCGAGCAGTTCCTGTCCGAAATCGTCGGCGCGGCCGCGTATCCGGACCGCCACATGAGCATGGAGTCGATCTACGAATACGGGTCGCGGGCCGGCGTGTGGCGCATCCTGCGCGAATTCGAGAAGCGCGGGCTGCCGCTGACGGTATTCGGCGTCGGCATGGCGATCGAGCGTCATCCGGAGCTCGCGCGGGCATTCGTCGAGCTCGGCCATGAAATCGCGTGCCACGGCTGGCGCTGGATTCACTACCAGAGCATGACGCCGGAACTCGAAGCCGAGCACATGCGCCTCGGGATGGAAGCGATCGAGCGCGTGACGGGCGAGCGTCCGCTCGGCTGGTACACGGGCCGCGACAGCCCCAACACGCATCGCCTCGTCGCCGAATACGGCGGCTTCCTGTACGACTCGGACAACTACGGCGACGACCTGCCGTTCTGGATGGACGTCGAGGTGTCGGGCGGCCGCACGTCGCCGCAACTGATCGTGCCGTACACGCTCGACACGAACGACATGCGCTTCGCGACGCCGCAGGGCTTCAACACCGGCGACCACTTCTTCCAGTACCTGCGCGACGCGTTCGACGTGCTGTACGCGGAGGGCGACGAAGCGCCGAAGATGCTGTCGATCGGCATGCATTGCCGGCTGCTCGGCCGGCCGGGCCGGTTCCGCGGGCTGCAGCGGTTCCTCGATCACATCGAGCAGCACGATCGCGTATGGGTGACGCGCCGTGTCGATATCGCGCGTCACTGGCGTGAACATCATCCGTATCAGCCCAATCATCGAAACGAAGGGAAAGCATGAAGGCGATGCGCTACACGTTGGAACAACTGAATACGATGGCGCCGAGCGCATTCGTCGCGGCGCTGTCGGGGATCTTCGAACATTCGCCGTGGGTGGCCGAGGTCGCCGCGGGCAAGCGGCCGTTCGCGAGCATCGACGCGCTGCACGAGACGATGTCGGACGCGGTGGAAACCGGCGGCGAAGCGCGCCAGCTCGCGCTGATCAACGCCCACCCGGAGCTGGCCGGCAAGGCCGCCGTGCGCGGCGAGCTGACGGCCGAATCGACCCGCGAGCAGAGCGGCGCGGGCCTCGACCAGTGCACGCAGGAAGAATTCGACAAGCTGCTGACGCTGAACCGCACGTATCGCGAGAAATTCGGCTTCCCGTTCATCCTCGCGGTGCGCGGCTATGACCGCCACGGCATCATCGCGAACTTCGAGTCGCGCGTGAATCATTCGCGCGACGACGAGCTGCGTGCGAGCCTTGACCAGATCTACCGGATCGCGCGCTTTCGCCTCGACGACCTGATCGACGCCTGACACCGCCGCCTGACACCGCAATACGGCCCGCTGCGTCGCGGCGGTCCGATCGTCTCACTGAAACAAGGAAACATCATGGCTGTTCCGCTTCTCGATCCGAACGCACCCGATTTCACGCGGCGCTACGTGAATCTTGCCGACCCGCGTCTCGGTGCGCAGGCGCTCGAGGCCAGCGACGATTTCTTCGCGCCGAAGGACCGGATGCTGAACCCCGAGCCGGCCGTCTTCATCCCCGGCAAGTATGACGACCACGGCAAGTGGATGGACGGCTGGGAAACGCGCCGCAAGCGCACGACCGGCTATGACTGGTGCATCGTCAAGCTTGCGCGCCCGGGCGTGATCAAGGGCTTCGACATCGACACGAGCCACTTCACCGGCAACTTCCCGCCGGCCGCATCGATCGAGGCCGCGTTCGTGGCCGACGGCGCGCCGACGCACGCGACCGAGTGGGTCGAAATCGTCCCGTCGACGACGCTGCAAGGCAACAGCCATCACTACGTCGAAGCGAGCGACGCGCGCGCGTTCACGCATCTGCGCGTGAACATCTATCCGGACGGCGGCATCGCGCGCCTGCGCGTGTACGGCCAGCCGCAGCTCGACTGGGCCGGCGCGAGCGCGACCGAGCAGTTCGACCTCGCGGCGACGGAAAACGGCGGTTACGTGGTGGCGGCGAACAACCAGCACTTCGGCGTCGCGTCGAACCTGTTGCTGCCGGGCCGCGGCGTGAACATGGGCGACGGCTGGGAAACCCGCCGCCGCCGCGAGCCGGGCAACGACTGGGCGATCATCGCGCTCGCGCAGCCGGGCGTGATCCGCAAGATCGAAGTCGATACCGCGTTCTTCAAGGGCAACTACCCGGATCGCTGCTCGATCCAGGCCGCGTATGTATCGGGCGGCACCGACAGCTCGCTGATCACGCAGTCGATGTTCTGGCCGGTGCTGCTCGGCGAACAGAAGCTGCAGATGGACAAGCAGCACTACTTCGAACGGGAGATCGCGTCGCTCGGTCCCGTCACGCACGTGCGACTGAACATCATTCCGGACGGCGGCGTGTCGCGCCTGCGTCTGTGGGGGACGCTCGACAAATGAAGACGCTTGTCATCGAACCGCTGACCAGGGAAGCGTTTGCGCCGTTCGGCGACGTGATCGAAACGGCAGGGGCGAAGCAGATCCCGATCAACCTCGGCACGACGATCCGCTTTCACGATCTCGCGAAAGTCGACGTGACCGATGAGGGCGGCCGCCCGCTCGTCAACCTGTTCCGCGGCCAGCCGCGCACGCTGCCGTTCGAAGTGAAGATGCTGGAGCGACATCCGCTCGGCAGCCAGGCGTTCGTGCCGCTGAACGACCAGCCGTATCTCGTCGTCGTCGCGCCCGCGGGCGAGCTCGATCCGGCGAAGATCCGCGCGTTCGTGACGCGCGGCTGGCAGGGCGTGAACTATGCGAAGGGCGTGTGGCATCACCCGCTGATCGCGTTGGGTGGCGTCAGCGATTTCATCGTCGTCGATCGCGGCGGGGACGGGCTGAACCTGAACGAGCAGGATCTGCAGGAGTCGCTGTGGCTCACCGAGGATGCGCTCGATGCGGTGACGGCCTGAGTCAGGCTGATCGTCCGTCTGTCGAAACCCGCGCGGCCTGCGCGGGTTTTTTATATGCACTCGTTGGCTCGCTCGCGAATCAGGTTGCCGCGGCCTTGCGCATATTGCGCGAACCGTTGCCGCCGCGCTGCCGATTCGCGACCGGCGCATGTTGCGCCATCAGCTCGGCGACCCAGTCGACGAACACGCGCAGCTTCGCGCTGACGTGCCGGTTCGGCGGGAACGCGACATACATCGGCATCGGTTCGAGTTGCCATGGTTCGAACAGCGGCACCAGTTCGCCGCTCGCGCGATACGCGGCGGCCATGTAGTCGGGCAGCCACAGGATGCCGAGCCCCGCGAGGCCGGCTTCGAGGTACGCATTGCCGTCGTCGACCGCGAGCACGTAGCGCCCGCGCACATTGACCTGCTCGCCGTCGCGCTCCATCGCGAACGGCAGCGTCTTGCCGGTGCGCGCCCACAGAAAGCCGACGACCCGATGATGCGTATCTTCGAGTTCGGCCGGATGCGACGGCGTGCCGGCGCGCGCGAGATAGGCGGGCGACGCGTACACGCCGAGCCGCAGGTCGCCGATGCGGCGCGCGACCAGTGCGCGGTCGGTCGGTTCGCCGCCGCGCACGACGCAATCGACGTTCTCGCCGATCACGTCGACCACGCGGTCGCTCACGCCCATGTCGAGCTGGATGTCCGGATAGCGCGCATGGAACGCGGGCAGCGCGGGGATCAGGATCAGGCGCGCGAACGGAGTCGGCACGTCCACGCGCAGCCGCCCGCGCGGCGACGCCGACGCCGCGGACAGGCTCGTTTCGGCATCGTCCATGTCGGCCAGCAGCCGCACGACGCGCTCGTAGTACGCGGCGCCGTCGGCGGTGACGACGACCTTGCGCGTCGTGCGGTTGAACAGCTTCACGCGCAGCCGCGCTTCGAGCTGCTGCACCAGTTGCGTGACGGTGGTGCGGCTCATGTGCAGCGTGTCGGCTGCCTTCGTGAAGCTGCCGGCTTCCACCACGCGGGCGAACGCCTGCATTGCGTCGAATCGATCCATCGGTCGGAGCTCCGCGTCGGTCGCAGATTGTTTGGAATGCGCAAACAGTGTTGGACAGGGTTGCCGGTTTATCCGCCGCGCAACGGTCCTTAAAGTGCCTCCATCGTTGATGCAAGGGCATGTCGCCCGACAAGACCGATGGAGGTGTCGAATGGCAAAGCGTAGCGTAGTTTTTCCGCCGGGTCGCCAGGCGCTGTATGACCGCAACCGTTATTCGCCGGGGCTGCGCTCGAACGGCTTCCTGTTCGTATCCGGGCAGGTCGGCAGCCGCGAGGACGGCTCGCCCGAGCCGGAACTGGGCGCGCAGGTTCGTCGCGCGTTCGACAACCTGAATGCGGTGCTGCGCGCGGCCGGCTGCACGTTCGACGATGTCGTCGACGTGACGGTGTTCCTCGTCGACCCCGAAGCGACGTTCGAGCGGGTCTGGGAGATCGTCCCCGAATACTGGGGCGACGCACCGCATCCGACGCTGACCGCCGTCGGCGTGACCTGGCTGTACGGGTTTCAGTTCGAGATCAAGGCGATCGCGCGGTTGCCGGAGACGGTCGACGGGTGAGCGGGGCGCCTCGTGCGACCGTTCGACGTGAGCGTCGACGTGGCGCCCGCGCCCGCGGACGAAGTCGCGATGGTGCACGTGTAGCGCGTGCTATCGTGCCCGCATCGCCACCACATGACGTCCGGTTCCCGGCGCGATCTTCCGATGAGCCAGCCTGAAAACGACCTCGCGGTCCTGCTGCGCACGATGCAGCCCGAACTGCATCCGGGTGCATTCGCATTCATCGCGCTACCGCACGCCGCAGACGTATCGTTATCCGAAGTGATTGCGACGTTCCGCGAAGCGGAGGGGGTGACGGTCGTGGTCGACGAGGAGACGGCCGCGCGCCGCGGCTGGCCGGTGCTGTTCCGCGCCGCGTGGATCACGCTGACCGTGCATTCCGACCTCGCGGCCGTCGGCCTCACGGCCGCGTTCGCGCGGGCGCTCGGCGCGGCCGGCATCAGCTGCAACGTGATGGCCGCCGCTTACCACGATCACATCTTCGTGCCGTTCGTCGACGGCCCGCGTGCACGCGATGTACTCGTCGCACTGCAGCGCGACGCGATGCGCGGCTGACACGCGAAAGGCATTCCTCCGCGTGGGCAAAAAAACGGGCCCGTGTGACCGGGCCCGCGAACGGAGAGAATGGCGCCGGCGAATGACTTCCGGCGCCCGGCGGGCGGCTTACTTGACCGCGCCGCCCTCGAACCAGGCGGCGAGCTTCGTCCGCTCGTCGTCGGTCATGTGCGTGACGTTGCCGATCGGCATCGCCTTCAGGCGCACGGCCTGGTCGTAGATGCGCTGCGCGTTCTTCGACACTTCGTCCGGCGTATCGAACATCACGCCCGCCGGTGCGCTGCCCATCAGCGTCGGCTTGGCCGAGTGACACTCGACGCAGCGCTGCTGCAGGATCGGCATGATGTCGTTGATCGCGATCTTCGGTGCGTTGGCCGCTTGCGCTTCCGGCGCGACCGGTTTTGGCATCGTCCACACCAGCGCGCCCGACAGCAGCGCGACGCCGCCGATCGGCAGGTACCACAGCTGCTTGCCGCGGTGACGCATCACGAAGAACTGGCGAATCAGCGCGCCGGCCAGCATGATCAGCACGAGCACGACCCAGTTGAACTTGTTCGTGTACGTCATCGCATAGTGGTTCGACAGCATCGCGAACACGACCGGCAGCGTGAAGTACGTGTTGTGCACCGAACGCTGCTTGCCGCGCTTGCCGTAGATCGGGTTCGGTTCTTCGCCCTTGAGCATCTTGTCGACCATCTTGCGCTGGCCCGGGATGATCACGAAGAACACGTTCGCCGACATGATCGTCGCGAGCATCGCGCCGACGATCAGGTAGGCGGCTCGGCCCGAGAAGATGTGGCACGCGAGGTACGCGGCGGCGACGACGTACAGGCCGACGCAGATGCCGAGCACGCGGTCGTTGGTGCCGAGCAGGCGACACAACGAGTCGTACACGATCCAGCCGGCCGCGAGGAAGCCGAGTGCGGACGCGACGGCGACGACCGGGCCCATGTCGAGCACGTTCTTGTCGATCAGGTACGTGTTCGGCGCAAGCAGGTACAGCACGAAGAACAGCGTGAAGCCCGACAGCCACGTCGTGTACGACGGCCACTTCGACCAGTGCAGGTCATCGGGCATTTCCGGTGGCGCGACCGTGTATTTCTGCATGTTGTAGAAACCGCCGCCGTGGACGTGCCACAGCTCGCCGAACACCCCGCGCTTGCGCTGGTTCGGGTCGGTCGGCGGTTTCAGGCTGTTGTCGAGCGCGACGAAATAGAACGACTCGCCGATCCACGCAATGGCGACGATGACGTGCAGCCATCGCAGTGCGAGGTTCAGCCAGTCGGTGATGAAGCCTTCCATGAAACTCCTCCAGACTCAGATCGTTTGTCTTGATGCAGGTGCTGATTCGAATGTCAGCTGCCGCGATAAGTGCTGTACGACCACGGCGACACGAGCAGCGGCACGTGGTAGTGCGAGCCGACGTCGGCGATGCCGAAGCGCAGCACGACGCGGTCGACGAAGCGGGGTTCGGGCACCTTCACGCCGAGCGCCGCGAAGTAGTCGCCGGCATGGAACACGAGTTCGTATTCGCCGGCGGCGAGTGCCGCGCCTTCGAGCAGCGGTTCGTCGCAGCGGCCGTCGCTATTGGTCAGCACGGTCTTGATCGCGCGGCGCGATTCGCCGTCCAGCGCGTAGAGGTCCACCTTGATGGCGGCGCCGGGGCGACCGTGCGCCGTATCGAGTACGTGGGTAGTGAGCTTTCCCATTCGTTGTTCCTTGTGTGAATGCGAGGTTCGGCGGCGACTCGATCCATGACTGTGCGGCGGATCGAGGCTCCACGTCACGTGGCTACATACCCGTCGGCGAGCGTGAAGCGAGCGCCGTGCAGGCATTGTAAAAAGGTTCCCCGTGCAAATACGTGCGCGATATCGAAGATAATGCGCCGCGCATGAGCGGCTGTCGACGGCCCGCCGGACAGGGCCGAGCGCACCGATGCCGGGCACGCGCGGGGCGTCGGGCGGCGTACCATACCGAATCCCTGAAGCACGGTATTCGCGATCGTGTATTGTGCGCGGCGCGCGCTTGGGCGATCCTCCCGCCGTGCGCGTCGGCCGGTGGCCGCGCGTACCCCGAAGACGGCGAGCACGCCGGGTAACCGGGCCAGGGCGTTCGAACGGACGCAGGCACCGGGACGTGCCGCGATTCAGCGTTCGAACGGCTGTGTGACCGCTTCCAGGACAGCCCCTGGAGGCAGACCGACGCGGAGAACGCATGAATCTCGAGCAGCACGCCGGCGCACGCGCGCCGACCCCTTCCTCATCCCGCCCGACGACCCTGCTGGTCAAGCACGCCGACGTGCTCGTGACCATGGACGACACGCGCCGCGAACTGCGCGACGCGGGGCTCTACATCGAAGACAACCGGATCGTCGCGGTCGGCCCGAGCGCCGAGCTGCCCGACACGGCCGACGAAGTGCTCGACCTGCGCGGCCACCTCGTGATCCCGGGGCTCGTGAACACGCACCATCACATGTACCAGAGCCTCACGCGCGCGGTGCCGGCCGCGCAGAACGCCGAACTGTTCGGCTGGCTGACGAACCTGTACCGGATCTGGGCGCACCTGACGCCCGAGATGATCGAGGTGTCGACGCTCACCGCGATGGCCGAGCTGCTGCAGTCGGGCTGCACGACGTCGAGCGACCATCTGTACATCTACCCGAACGGCAGCCGGCTCGACGACAGCATCGGCGCCGCGCAGCGGATCGGCATGCGCTTTCATGCGAGCCGCGGCGCGATGAGCGTCGGCCAGCGCGACGGCGGGCTGCCGCCCGATTCGGTCGTCGAGCGCGAGCCCGACATCCTGCGCGACGCGCAGCGCCTGATCGAGACCTATCACGACGACGGCCGCTACGCGATGCTGCGTGTGGTGGTCGCGCCGTGCTCGCCGTTCTCGGTGAGCCGCGAGCTGATGCGCGACGCGGCCGTGCTCGCGCGCGAATACGGCGTGTCGCTGCACACGCACCTCGCGGAGAACGTCAACGACATCGCGTACAGCCGCGAGAAGTTCGGGATGACGCCCGCCGAATATGCGGAAGATCTCGGCTGGGTCGGCCACGACGTGTGGCATGCGCACTGCGTGCAGCTCGACGATGCGGGCATCGGCCTGTTCGCGCGCACCGGCACGGGGGTCGCGCATTGCCCGTGCTCGAACATGCGATTGGCGTCCGGCATCGCGCCGGTGAAGAAGATGCGGCTCGCGGGCGTGCCGGTCGGGCTTGGCGTGGACGGTTCCGCGTCGAACGACGGCGCGCAGATGGTGGCCGAGGTACGTCAGGCGCTGCTGCTGCAACGGGTCGGTTTCGGGCCCGACGCGATGACCGCGCGCGAAGCGCTCGAGATCGCGACGCTCGGCGGTGCGAAGGTGCTGAACCGCGACGACATCGGCGCGTTGAAGCCGGGCATGGCCGCGGATTTCGCCGCGTTCGACCTGCGTCAGCCGCTGTTCGCGGGCGCGCTGCACGATCCGGTCGCGGCGCTCGTGTTCTGCGCGCCGTCGCAGACGGCGTACACGGTGGTGAACGGGAAGCTGGTGGTGCGGGAAGGGCGCCTTGCGACGCTCGATCTGCCGCCGGTGATCGAGCGTCACAACGCGCTGGCGCAAGCACTCGTGGAAGCGTCGCGCTGACGCGTCGGCGGGGAGGTCGCGCCGCACGTCGCGCGGCCGTTGCCGTCACACCCGCCGCGCAACGGCGTGCCCGGCGGGCGCGTGGCGCGCGCCGTATGCGATTACGCCTCGATCAGCGTGCGGGTGGCCTCGGCGACGAGGCTGCGCAGCCAGCGCACTTCGTCGGAGTAATGGCAGCGCTCGTGCCACAGCTGGTAGTACTGCATCGGCGGGAAGTCGAGCGGCGCCGGCACGACGGACAGCGGCAGGAACTTCGCGTAGTGATCGGCGAACAGCCGCGTGGTCGTGAAGATCAGGTCCGACTTCACGAGCACGTAAGGCGCGAGGTTGAAGTACGGCAGCGTGACGACCACGTGGCGCTTGAGCCGTTCGCGCGCGAGATGCACATCGATCGCGCCGCGCTGGCCGACCGAGTACGGCGTCGGCGCGAGATGCGGCGCGTTCAGGTACTGGTCGAGCGTGAGCCCGCCGCGCTTCGCGAACGGATGCGTGTTGCTCATCAGGCAGACGATTTCGTCGACGAACAGGTTCGACAGGTGCAGCTGCTCGGGCGGTTCGGGCCAGTTGCCGACGACGATGTCGAGCTTGCCGTCTTCCAGCGCGAGCTCGTAGTCGAACGCGGGGCCGAGCGAATGGAACTCGAGCGTCGCATTCGGCGCGGCCAGGCGGAAGCGTTCGACGACGGTCGGTACGAACAGCACGTTCAGGTAATCGGGGCAGCCGATCCGGTAGCAGCGGATCGACGTGGCCGGGTCGAAGTTGTGCTGCTGAAACTTGATGCGCTCGATTTCGCGCAGCGCGTTCTGCACGGGCTCGAGCAGGCGCAGCCCGTATTCGGTCGGCACCATGCCGGATTTGCCGCGCACCAGCAGCGGATCGCCGGTGATGTCGCGCAGGCGGCGCAGCGCGGCGCTGATCGCCGGTTGCGATTGGTTCAGTTTGACGGCCGCGCGCGTGACGCTGCGCTCCATCAACAAGGTGTGCAAGACGCGCAAGAGGTACGTGTCGATCGCCTCGCGTTGCTGACTCATGTTATCTCCGGTTTATATGGCTGGGCTGATCGAGGAATGGGGTGGGTATATCGTTTTTAATATGAACGAAAATCAGCGTCAAGAGATGGATACCCGCGGCTACCCGCCGGCCGGGCCTCGACAAGGGGCCGGAACGGGGCGAAATGCAGGCGAGCGCAGCGCCGCACGGATGCGCATTGCACGCATCCGGTGGTGGGGCGTCGCGTGGCGCGTGCGGCGCGTCAGTCGTCGATACGCATGCCGACCTTCAGCGTGACCTGCCAGTGCACGACCTGGTCGCCTTCGATGTGGCCGCGCGTTTCGGTCACCTGGAACCAGTGCAGGTTGTGCAGCGTCTTGCCGGCTTTCGAGATCGCGTTGCGGATCGCGTCGTCGCTCGATTGCTGCGACGAACCGGTCAGTTCGATCAGCTTGTACACGTGGTCGCTCATGATGCGCTCCCTGGGATATCGGTCTGTATTGCCGGGGCAACGCGCGGTCCCGAAGCGGTTCCGCTACGGTTCCGCTACGGTCCCGCTACGGTCCCGCTACGGTCCCGCTACGGTCCCGCTACGGTCCCGCTACGGTCCCGTGCATGCCCGGCTTCTTGAGTGATAGGTATGATGGGCGGCAACTGCAACCCATATCGGAGATGAGGCGCATCGTGGAGGTCGGATTTTGCGGACCAGGATTGATGGGCGCGCCGATGATTCGGCATTTGCTGGCGGCCGGGCATCGCGTGAGCGTATGGAATCGCTCGCGCGACAAGGCCGACGCGCTGGTGAAGGACGGCGCGCAGGTGGCGGGCATGCCGCACGAGCTGGCCGAGCGCGTCGAGACGGTGTTCGTGTGCGTGCTCGACGGCCGGGCGGTCGGCGACGTCGTGTTCGGCGAGCACGGGCTGCTTTCCGGCGACGCGAACGCGCGCCGCCTGCGACGCATCGTCGATCATTCGAGCATTCCGCCCGCCGCCACGCGCGACTACGCGGCGCGCGCGGCCGCGCTCGGGGTCGGCTGGGTCGATGCGCCGGTGTCCGGCGGCGTGCCGGGCGCGCAGGCCGGCACGCTCGCGGTGATGGCCGGCGGCCGCGCGGCCGATCTCGACGCGGTGCGCGCGCTGATCGACACGTACGCGTCGCGCATCACGCACATGGGCGATGCCGGCGCGGGCCAGACGGCGAAGCTGTGCAACCAGGCGATCGTCACCGCGACGGTCACCGCGATCGCCGAGGCGGTCGGCCTCGCGCAGGCGAGCGGCATCGACGCCGCGCGTCTGGCCGAGGCGCTGGCCGGCGGCTGGGCCGATTCGGTGCTGCTGCAGACGTTCGTGCCGCGCATGACGTCGGGCGGTCATCCGCCGATCGGCGCGCTCAGTACGTTCCAGAAGGATGTCGATGCCATCGCCGACGCCGCGCGCGACACCGGCGCGGTGATGCCCGTGTCGGCCACCGTGCAGCAGGTGCTCAGGCTCGGCGCCGCGCAGGGACTCGCCGGCGCAGATTTCGCCGCGTTCATCGACATCGTGCGGCCGGGCAACGGCCGCCAGCAGGCGTCGTGACGGGCAAGCGGGGCGTGTGAATGGCAGATGGGCCGCCCGGAGGCGGCCCATCGAATGACTGGCGGATCAGCCGAGCGAGCGGGGTGTCGTGTCGCCCGCGTTCTGACGGCCGAGGCCGCCGCGCAGGCTCGCCTTCGTGCCTGCACCAAACTCGGGCAGGATGCGCGCCCGCGCCCGGCTGGCGAACACGAGGAAGCCGAAGCCGTTCGCTTCGTACCAGTATCCGCCGTTCTCGAGGCCGTCGAGCGGCTGCTCGAGCGCATTCGCGATCGATTCGATGCAGCGCTTGCGCAGCTCGGCGATGGCCGGATAGGGCGGCTGCGCGCCGCGCACGCTGCACAGAAGCACGTCGAGGCCCGGCAGCACGTGCGCATAGAGGACGGGTTCGTCCTGCGCGCGAGCGCGGGCAATCTTGGTGTCGAGCTGGGCAAACGGCTTCGAGTGGCGCAAGACCGCGAGGAACGACTCCTGGCCATCCTGCGGCGCACGCCGACGTTTTTTCGGGAAGGACATAAACACTCGCCTCAAAAACAATTGCAAGAAATGCGGCACTTTCATGCGACCCACTCCCGGCTATGTACGCCGCATGTCGATCCTTTATAGCACACGAAAATGCTGCATTCGTGCAGTACGACGATCAATGTCTCCCGTCGACCTGCTCGCCATGATCGACACAGCCAGCGTCTTGGCGCCCGTACTGTCGTTTAGTCTCCATCATAGACCTGCTTTTCCCGCGCGTGCATTCGCTCGTCACAAAAAAGTGAGATACGCCGCATGCGGCGGTGCATCGCATGCGCAATAAAAAGGCCCGCGCGGGGCGGGCCTGGCTGGCGGAGCGTGTCGCGGTCAGCGCTGCTTGAGCGAATCGCGGATCTCGCGCAGCAGCACGATGTCTTCCGGCGTCGCGGCCGGCGCGGCTTCGTCCGGCTTGCGCAGCTTGTTGATGAATTTCACCATCAGGAAAATGATGAACGCAAGGATCACGAAATTGATCGCCACGGTGATGAACGAGCCGTAGCCGAATGCGGCGACGCCCGCGGCCTGCAGGTCCTTGAACGAATCGGGATTACCCTTGAACGACGGCGGGATGGTGCCGAGCAGAACGAACTTGTTCGAGAAATCCAGGCCGCCGGTCAGCACGCCGATGACCGGCATGATGAGGTCCTTCACGACCGAGTCGACGATCTTCGAGAACGCGCCACCGATGATCACGCCGACGGCGAGATCCATCACGTTGCCCTTGACGGCGAACTCCTTGAATTCCTTGATGATGCTCATGAGCGGCTTTCTCCTGGTTGGGGCGGGGGGAGGCGTGCCGCGACGCGCAGGATTGCTTTGCGTCGAATGAAGGTCGGTGGCACGCCGATGGCCGCATGATAGCGAACGTGCCCTATTGCCGGTAGCCCATCTTGAAATGATTGACAAATCCGCGCGTCGGCGCGGCCGGTCATGCCGCAGCGCGTGGCGTGCGTGGCCGAGCGTCGACATGCAGGTCGACACCCGGTGCACCCGTACTCACTCAAGTGTTGTCGTCGGTCCAGCCGTCGTCGTTGCTGCCGAGATCCATCCCGCTGCCGCCGCTGTTGCCGTCGCTCCAGCTCGAATCGTCGCCGCGGCCGAGGTCGAAGCCCGGATCGGTGTCCTGCCGACGGTTTTCGCCGTCGACGATCACGTCGCGTTCGACCACGCGCTCGCGGCCGCCGGACATCGCTTCGCCGAGCAGCACGCCGGTCAGGAGCCCGCCCATTCCGCCGCCGAAACCGCCACCTTGCTGGATCACGACGGGCGGCTGCTGTTGCGGATACGGTGGTTGCGGCGGGTAGGGCTGCTGCTGATACGGCTGACCCTGGGCGCCCGTCATGCGGTCGGCTTCCTGCGCGTACACCGAGCCGCTGCCGTTCGCTGGCGCCGTGGGCTGCGCGGCCGGGTCGGGGCGGCCTTCGACGCGCGCCTTCACGCTCGCGTGGCGCTGTTCGAGTTCATCGACGCGATACGGCGGCACCGGATTCTTGCCGTTCGACAGCGTCTCGACGAGCGTGCGCGCGTCGTTCTCGATCGCTTCGAGTTCGCCGGTCAGCGCCGCGGCGCCGGGCGCCGTCGACAGTTTCGCATCGAGCTTCAGCGGCCGGATGTCGTTCAGCACGTCGGTCGCGCGCTTGAGCTGCGTGCGGCGTTCGTCGTCGGCACGGCCGTTGTCGGCCGTGCGCGCGCGCCGCAGCGTCCAGCGCAGCACCAGCGCGATCACGGCGACGATCAGCCCGAGGCCGATCCACATGCCGGTCGACGGGCCGTGTTTTTCGGCCGGCGCGACGGCGGGGGCGAGCCCCGGCTGCAGCGTGCCGGCCTGCGTGGCCGACGGCGTGTTGCCGCTCACGCGCGCGGCGTCGGCGCGAATGCGCGACTCCGTCTGCGCGAAGCGCGACGCGTCGGTGAACTTCAATTGCGGATCGAGCGATTTCGCGCGCTGCAGTTGCGCGAGCGCGTCGGACGCGCGGCCTTCGCGGTCCAGCACCTGCGCGTACAGATAGCGCGCATGCGCGTTGTTCGGATGGGCGTCGATGACTTGCGACAGCTGCGTGTCGGCTTGCTGCCAGTTGCGCTGCGCGATCGACTGCTCGACCTGCTGAAGCGACGGGACCGCAAACGCGGCGGACGACAGCAACATCAGCGACAGGCCGAGTGCGGCGAGAGATTTCTTCATGGTCGAACCGGGCGCATGCGCCCGTCTCCTGACGATCGGTTCGCGCCGCGCGCCCGGGCCGGGGCGCGGCGCGGTGGCCCGCGGCGGCGGTTACTGCGCGGGCGTATCGAGCTGCTTCTTCAGCGCGGCGAGGCGATCTTCCACCGACGGGCCCTTGTTCAGCGCGGCGAGCTTGTCGTCGAGCGCCTTGCCGCTCGACGTGTCGGCCGAATTGAGACGCGCGTCCGAGCGGGCGTTCTGCAGCGCGACCTTGTCCTCGAGCTTCTGGAAATCCTCGGACAGGTTCTTGCCGCCGATGCCGCCCAGCGCGCTGGCGGCCACGTCCTTCGCCTGCGCGATTTCCTGCTTCGCCTGCAGGATGTTCGAGCGCGCATTCAGGTCGTTGCGGCGCTGACGCATGTCGGCGATCTGCCCCTTCAGCTTGTCGACCGACGGCTCGAGCGTCGCCAGCTCGGCCGCGAGCGCATCGCGCTCGGCTTCCGCGTTCGACTGGGCCGCGAGCGCCTCGCGGGCGAGCGCTTCGTCGCCGCCTTGCAGCGCGCGCTTCGCGCCGTCCTCGTACTTCTTCACCTTGTCGTCGGCCGCATCGCGCTTGCTGCGCTGGGTTGCGACCTGTGCCTCGATCTCGATCAGCGAATTCTCGGCACGGCCGATGCTGTCGTCGAGCTCCCGCACGATCTGCCGTGCGTCGCGCGACGGATCCTGTACCGAATCGGCCGCATCGTTCAGCAGGCCTTTGATCGTGCGCGAAATAGAGTCGAAAAGCGACATGAAATCCTCCGTGGTTGAAAGGCGCCGCGTGACCGCGGCAATGCCCGTCGCGAGCCGGTCCCGCTTCGGTTCCGGCCCGCGTGAGCCGGCGGATATTACACCACCGGTTCACTTAAATACGGCTTAAACGCGCGAGTTCAAGCGGCTCGCGCATCGGGACGCCAACCTTTCGCGACTGAAAGAAAATCGCCTGCGTGCGCCGTATTGCGTGTCCATCATAGGCCGAGGATGCCGACAATACGTGCCGCAAATCACGGCATTGCGGGAATTTTTACAAAAAATCGCGAAGGCACCCGGTCGATTTCATTAAAATGCGCTGTCACGTCGCGGGAACGGATCGCCGCGCGGCGGGGTCTGTCGACGTGACAGCCGCATCTCGATGCACCCACTCTGATTCATCCGCTTGCATTTCCGCATGCGTCCGAGGGCGCCACGTACGCCCGCCATTCCGACATGCCAATTATCAAACGACCGCCTTCTTCTTCCGACAGGAACGAACCCCACTACACGCTGCGCCGTTCGCCGTCCGGGGCCTATTACCCCGATGACGACGATCGCGACGACGGCCGCCGCGCGCAGCAGCGCGGTGGCGGTGGCGGAGGGCGCCGCCGCACGTTCGGCTCGCGCGTCGCGCTGTGGTTCGTCGGCTTGTTCGCGACGCTGGCCGTCGTCGGCGCGCTGATCGTCGGCTACGCGCTGGTCGTGATGGCGCCGCAACTGCCGTCGCTCGATGCGCTGACCCATTACCAGCCGAAGGTGCCGCTGCGCGTGTTCACCGCCGATCACGTGCTGATCGGCGAGTTCGGCGAGGAGCGCCGCAGCCTCGTGCGCTTCCAGGACATTCCCGACGTGATGAAGAAGGCCGTGCTCGCGATCGAGGACTACCGCTTCTACGAGCACGGCGGCGTCGATTTCCTCGGCATTCTGCGCGCGGGCGTGGCCGACCTGATGCACGGCGGCGCGCGCCAGGGTGCGAGCACGATCACGATGCAGGTCGCGCGCAACTTCTTCCTGTCGAGCGAGAAGACCTACACGCGCAAGATCTACGAGATGCTGCTCGCGTACAAGATCGAGAAGGCCCTGACGAAGGACCAGATCCTCGAGCTGTACATGAACCAGATCTATCTCGGCCAGCGCTCGTACGGCTTCGCGGCCGCGGCGCGCGTGTACTTCGGCAAGGACCTGAAGGACATCACGGTCGCCGAAGCGGCGATGCTCGCGGGGCTGCCGAAGGCGCCGTCCGCGTACAACCCGGTCGTCAATCCGAAGCGCGCGAAGGTGCGTCAGGAATACATCCTGAAGCGCATGCTCGACATCGGCTACATCACGCAGCCGCAGTACGACCAGGCGATCAAGGAAGAGATTCACGTGCGCACGCCGGGCAACCAGTACGCGGTGCACGGCGAGTACGTCGCCGAGATGGTGCGGCAGATGATGTACGAGCAATACAAGGACGAAACCTATACGCGCGGGCTGACCGTTACGACGACGATCAATTCGGCCGACCAGGAAGCCGCGTATCAGGCCGTGCGTCGCGGCATTCTCGACTACGAGCGCCGTCACGGCTATCGCGGCCCCGAAGCGTCGATCAACTTGCCCGCGGCCGGCGACGAGCGCGACGAGGCGATCGACGACGCGCTCGCCGACCACCCGGACAACGGCGACCTGCAATCGGCGGTCGTGCTGTCGGCATCGCCGAACGCGGTCGAGGTGCAGTTCGTCGGCGGCGCGACCACGACGATCGGCCCGGCCGGGCTGCGCTTCGTGTCGGCCGCGCTGAGCCCGCGCGCGAACAACGCGCTGCGGATCAAGCCGGGCTCGGTCGTGCGCGTGCTGAAGGACGGCAAGACGGGCTGGCAGGTCGTGCAACTGCCGCAGGTCGAGGGCGCGCTCGTCGCGATCGCGCCGCAGGACGGTGCGATCCGCTCGCTCGTCGGCGGCTTCGACTTCAACAAGAGCAAGTTCAACCACGTGACGCAGGCGTGGCGGCAGCCGGGCTCGTCGTTCAAGCCGTTCATCTACTCGGCGTCGCTCGACAAGGGGCTCGGACCGGCGACGATGATCAACGACGCGCCGCTGTACTTCCCGCCGAGCGTGCCGGGCGGCACCGCGTGGGAGCCGAAGGACGACGACCAGCCGGACGGCCCGATGACGATGCGCACCGGCCTGCAGCGGTCGAAGAACCTGGTGTCGATCCGGATCCTCGCGTCGATCGGCACGCAGTATGCGCAGCAGTACGTGACGCAGCGCTTCGGCTTCGATCCGGCGAAGACGCCGCCGTACCTGCCGATGGCGCTCGGCGCGGGCCTCGTGACGCCGCTGCAGCTCGCGACCGGCTACGCGGTGTTCGCGAACGGCGGTTACAAGGTCGATCCGTACCTGATCGCCGAAGTCGACGACGCGCGCGGCCAGCCGCTGCAGAAGTCGCAGCCGGTGGTCGCGGGCGGCACGGCGCCGCGCACGATCGAAGGCCGCAACGCATACGTGATGAACAGCCTGCTGCACTCGGTCGCGACGGGCGGCACGGGCGCGGGCACCAACGCGCTGGGCCGCAACGACCTGCAGGGCAAGACGGGTACCACGAACGACGCGAAGGACGGCTGGTTCGCCGGCTATCAGCAATCGCTCGTCGCGGTCGCGTGGATGGGCTTCGACCAGCCGAAGAGCCTCGGCAGCCGCGAATTCGGCGCACAGCTCGCGTTGCCGATCTGGGTGAACTACATGCGCACCGCGCTGAACGGCGTGCCCGAGCAGCAGATGCCGATGCCGGACGGCCTGACGACGATCGACGGCGAGCTGTACTACGCCGATCGCACGCCGGGCAACGGCTTCGTCGCGAACGTCGACATCAACCCGGCCGAGAACGCGATCAGCGCGAACGACGCACTCGGTTCGGCCGGCGCGGCCGGGCTGGCGCCGCCGCCCGTCACGCCGCAGGAGAAGCAGCAGATCATGGACATGTTCGAGAGCAAATAAGCGGGACGCTGGGCTTCAGCCATGCGACGGGCGCCTTCGGGTGCCCGTTTTTTTGCGCGCGGCCGCCAGCGGAAGACGGTGAATCAGAACGACGCGCAGGCCGGCACGACGGTCATGCCGACCGATTGCTGGTGAAATCGCTCGACGTACGCTTGCCGGATCGCGGCGAGCCGCGTGCGCGTGTCGCGCGTATCGTCGGCGATGATACGGAGCACGAAGCTGTCTTCGCGCGTGATCGCGCCGCTCGAGCGGTCGCGCCACTGGCCGTGCGTGTCCCAGTAGGTGAGGCCGTCGGGGAAGCGCGGCGTGACCGTGTCGGCGAGGAAGGCCGCGCGTTCGGCATCGGTGACGGGGCCGCGGCCGGCGACGTCGCGCCCGAACAGCAGGTCGGCCTGCAGCATGCGGCTTTCGCCCGGTTGCGTGCAGGCCGCAGGTTGCGCGTGGGAGGTGGGCGAGGGCGGTGCCGCGCAACCGGCGAGCAGCGCGAATGCAATCGAGCATGCGGCCAGCCGCCGCATCTGCCCATTTCGTGACGATCGACCTTCGCGCGCGCAAAACGCTGCGCGCTCAATCACTTGCGAGCGGGTCCGGCGGGTTATCAACAGGGCTGTCAACATAATCTGGGGATAACCCTAGGATGGCCGGCGCACGCGGGATGCGGCGTCAGTGCCGCAGTTGCGCGTGCGCGAGATGCATGCCGAGTGTGGCGGGGTCGGTATTCGTGCCCGACAGCAGCACGCCGACGCGCTTGCCCTGCAGCGTTTCGCGCAGCGGGCCGAGCAGCGCGGCGAGCGCGGCCGCGCAGGCCGGCTCGACCGACAGTTTCAGGTGCGAGAACAGGAACAGCATCGCGGCGCGCAGCGCGTCGTCGGAGACGGTGACGATGCGGTCGAGGTGGCGCCGGCACAGCTGGTAGCTGTATTCCTCGGTGTGCGGCGCCATCAGCGAATCGGCGATGGTCTGCATCGCGCTCATCTTGATCGTGTGATTGGCCGCGAAGCTGCGGCTCATCGCGTCGGCGCCTTCCGGCTCGACGCCGTACACGTGCACGCGCGGGTTCGCGAGCCGCAGCGCGGTCGCCATGCCGGCCGCGAGCCCGCCGCCGCCGATCGGCACGATCACCGCGTCGAGGTCCGGCGTCTGCGTCGCCCATTCGTAGCCGAGCGTCGCGGTGCCGAGGATCGTGTGATAGCCGTTGAACGGATGAATGAAGAAGCGGCCTTCCTCGGCCTCGATGCGCCGCACGAGATCGAACGCCTGCGACGCGCTGCCGGCCAGCACGACTTCCGCGCGGTACTGCTTGCACTGCGCGATGCGCGTCGGACTCGCGGTATGGAACATCACGACCTTCGCGCTGCTGCCGAGCCGCATCGCCGCATACGCGACGGCCGCCGCATGATTGCCGGCCGACACGCAGGTGACGCCGGCGTTCTTGCGGGCTTCGTCGAGCGCGAGCAGATGCGTGAACGCGCCGCGCGCCTTGAAGCTGCCGCTTGCCTGCAGCAGCTCGAACTTGAAGTTGACGTGCGTGCCTTCGAGGGAGGGCAGGTCGGCGCGTTCGAACACGGGCGTGCGCGCGACCCACGGCGACAACGCGAAATGCTGTGCGGCGATTTCGTCGAGCGTCGGAATCGGCTCGCCGTCGATCGTCGTATGGGCAGTGCCCTGTTGTTCAGTCGACATGACGTGGCGGGTAGCGGAGTGGGCCGGCCCGCACACGCGGGCCGGCGTGGCGGGAGGCAGTCAGTGCGCGTCGACCGACATGCTGCGGATGAACTTGCGCAGGAACTGCTCGCAGCCGGCGAGCTGCGCGAGCTCGACATATTCGTTCGGCTTGTGCGCCTGCTCGATGTTGCCGGGCCCGCACACGACGCTCGGGATGCCCGCGCGTTCGAACAGCCCGGCCTCGGTGCCGTATGCGACCTTGCGCTTGTCCTGGTCGGCCGTCAGCGCGCGCACGAGCTGCGTGATCGCCGCCTGTTCGGTTGCGTCGAGGCCGGGCGCCGCGGCGATCTTCGAGAACTCGATCGCGGCGTTCGGATGCTCGCGCCGCATCTGCGGCAGCAGCGTTTGCTGCGCATACGCTTCGATGCGCGTAAAGATCTGCTCGGGATCGAGCGTCGGCAGGTTGCGGAATTCGAAGTCGAAGCGGCACTCGGCCGGCACCGTGTTGATCGCGTTGCCGCCCTGGATCGTACTCGTCTGCGCGGTCGTGAACGGCACGTCGTACAGCTCGTCGAACGGGCCTTCGGCGCGGAAACGGTCGGCGATGTCGCGGATGTGGCAGATGAGGCGCGCCGCATACTCGATCGCGTTGAGCCCCTTCGGTGTCAGCGACGAATGCGCGGCGTGGCCGCGCACGCAGCAGCGGTACGCGTTGATGCCCTTGTGCGCGATGATCGGCCGCATGCTGGTCGGCTCGCCGACGATGCAGCCCGACGGCTGCACGCCGCGCTTCACGAGATCGGCGATCATCAGCGGCGCGCCGGCGCAGCCGATTTCCTCGTCGTAGGACAGCGCGAAATGGATCGGCTTCGCGAGCTTGGTTGCCTGCATCTCGGGCAGCAGCGCGAGCGCCGCGCCGATGAAGCCCTTCATGTCGCAGGTGCCGCGGCCGTACAGGCGGCCGTCGCGGATTTCCGGCGCGAACGGGTTGCTGTCCCATTGCTGGCCGTCGACCGGCACGACGTCGGTGTGGCCCGACAGCACGATGCCGCCGTTCGTCGAACCGTCGTGCGCGGGCACGGTGGCAAACAGGTTCGCCCAGCCCTCGCGCGGATCGTGCGTGATCGTCGACGCGATGCCTTTTGCGGCGAGCGCGTCGCGCACCGTTTCGATCAGGCCGAGGTTCGGCACGCGGCTCGTCGTGTCCATCGACACGAGTTGCTTGACCCAGGGCAGGCTGACGAGCGATGCGTCGCCTTCGGTGGCGGCGGACGGCGCCGTCGCGTCGAGAGTGGACATGGCAAAACTCCGTCTGATGAATGGGAAATCATACTCAAAAACGCGCCGGCCCGCCTTCGTCGGGCGCGATGCGGTGCAGCAACGTCGCGCCCGTCAGGATGGCATCAGCGGGCCGCGACGGCCGCCCCCTGTTTCGGGCCGAGCGCGCGCAGCGTTTCCTTGATCGTCGATACGCGGATCGCGAGATCGGGCGAGCGCGTCTCGATGCGCAGCTTGTCCTGGCCCGCGAGCTTGATGTGGCGATGCTTCTGCACCATCTCGATGATCCGCATCGGGTCGATCGGCGGATTCGGCTCGAACTGCAGGCCGATCGCGACTTCGCTCGCATCGATCTTCACGATGCCGAGCGGCTTCGCGGCGATCCGCAGCCGGTGCGTCTCGACGAGCGCGTGCGCCTGCGGCGGCAGCTTGCCGAAGCGGTCGATCAATTCCTCCTGGATGCCGTCGATCGCGTCGCCGTGCTCGCAGTTCGCGAGCCGCTTGTACAGCGACAGCCGCTCCTGCACGTCCGCGCAGTAGTCGGCCGGCAGGATCGCGGGCGCATGCAGGTTGATTTCGGTCGTCGCGGCGAGCGGGGCGGTGAGGTCGGGCTCCTTGCCGTTCTTCAGCGCCTTCACCGCGTCGTTCAGCATGTCCGTATAGAGCTGGAAGCCGATCTCGTGGATTTCGCCCGACTGCTTGTCGCCGAGCACCTCGCCGGTGCCGCGGATCTCGAGGTCGTGCATCGCGAGATAGAAGCCCGAGCCCAGTTCCTCCATTTGCTGGATCGCTTCCAGCCGGCGCTGCGCCTGCTTGGTCAGCGACTGCGGATCGTGCACCAGCAGGTACGCGTACGCCTGGTGGTGCGAGCGGCCAACGCGGCCGCGCAACTGGTGAAGCTGCGCGAGGCCGAACTTGTCCGCGCGGTGCATGATGATCGTGTTCGCGCTCGGCACGTCGATGCCGGTCTCGATGATGGTCGTGCACAGCAGCACGTTCGCGCGCTGCGCGACGAAATCGCGCATCACGCGTTCGAGTTCGCGCTCGTGCATCTGGCCGTGCGCGATCACGATGCGCGCTTCGGGCACGAGCGCCTCGAGCATCGCCTTGCGGTTCTCGATCGTCTCGACCTCGTTGTGCAGGAAGTACACCTGGCCGCCGCGCTTCAGCTCGCGCAGCATCGCCTCGCGGATCACGCTTTCCTCCTCGCGGCGCACGAAGGTCTTGATCGCGAGCCGCTTCTGCGGCGCGGTCGCGATCACCGAGAAATCGCGCAGCCCTTCGAGCGCCATCCCGAGCGTCCGCGGGATCGGCGTCGCGGTGAGCGTCAGCACGTCGACTTCCGCGCGCAGCGCCTTCAGCGCTTCCTTCTGGCGCACGCCGAAGCGGTGTTCCTCGTCGATGATCACGAGGCCGAGGCGCTTGAACTGCACGTCCGACGACAGCAGCTTGTGCGTGCCGATCACGATGTCGACGCTGCCTTCGTTGATCTGCGCGATCGCCGCGTTCACTTCCTTCGCGGTCTTGAAGCGCGACAGCTCGACGATCCGCACCGGCCAGTCCGCGAAGCGGTCGGCGAAGGTCTGCGTGTGCTGCTCGGCGAGCAGCGTGGTCGGCGACAGCAGCGCGACTTGCTTGCCGCCGAGCACCGCGATGAATGCCGCGCGCAGCGCGACCTCGGTCTTGCCGAAGCCGACGTCGCCGCACACGAGGCGGTCCATCGGCTTGCCGCTCGTCATGTCGCCGATCACGGCCGCGATCGCCGCGGCCTGGTCGGGCGTTTCCTCGAAGCCGAAGCTTTCCGCGAATTTCACGTAGTCGCGCGGGTCGAGCGAGAACGCATGGCCTTCGCGGGCCGCGCGGCGTGCGTACAGGTTCAGCAACTCGGCGGCCGTATCGCGGATCTGCTGCGCGGCCTTGCGCTTCGCGCGCTCCCACTGGCCGGAGCCGAGCGCGTGCAGCGGCGCGCTGTCGGGGTCGGCGCCGCTGTAGCGCGAGATCACGTGCAGTTGCGCGACGGGCACGTAGAGCTTGCTGTCGCCCGAGTATTCGAGATGCAGGAATTCGGTTTCGCCCTCGCCGAGATCCATCGACACGAGGCCCATGTAGCGGCCGATGCCGTGCTGCGCGTGGACGACCGGATCGCCGACCTTCAGCTCCGACAGGTCGCGCACCATCGCGTCGACGTTGCTCGCCTGTTCCTGCCGGCGGCGGCCCGCGCGGCGGCCGAGCGCGCCGTACAGCTCGGTTTCGGTGACGATCGCATAGCCTTCGCCCGGCACCGCGAAGCCGTTCGCGAGCGGCGCGACGCCGAGCGCGAAGCGTTCGTCGCTCGCGAGCCAGCCCGCGAAGTCGTCGTTCGACGCGGGGCGCAGGTGGTGTTCGGCCAGCAGTTGCAGGATCGTCTCGCGGCGGCCGGCCGATTCGACCGTCAGCAGCACGCGCTTGCCCGACGATTCGACGAACGTGCGCAGCGACGCGAGCGGATCGTCCGCATGGCGGTCGACGGTCAGTTCGGGCAGCGCGGTCGCCCAGCCGCCGGCCGGCTGCGCGGGCAGCACGACGCGCGCGAACGGCTTCGCGAACGCGAAGAAATCCTCGTCGGACAGGAACAGCCGCTGCGGCTCGAGGATCGGCCGCTCGCGATCGTGTGCGAGGAACGCGTGACGCTGCTTCGTATCGGCCGTGAAGCGGCGGATCGACGCGTCGAGATCGCCGGTGAACACGAGGTGCGCGTCCTGCGGCAGGTAGTGGAACAGCGTGGCCGTCTCGTCGAAGAACAGCGGCAGGTAGTACTCGATGCCGGCCGACGGCACGCCGTTGCCGATGTCCTTGTAGATCGGCGCGCGACTCGGATCGCCTTCGAAGGTTTCGCGCCAGCGGCTGCGGAAGGCCGTGCGCGCCGCTTCGTCGAACGGGAACTCGCGGCCGGGCAGCAGGCGCACGTCGCGCACCGGATAGAGGCTGCGCTGCGTGTCGGGATCGAACGCGCGAATCGAATCGACCTGGTCGTCGAACAGGTCGATCCGGTACGGCAGCGGCGAACCCATCGGGTACAGGTCGATCAGCGAGCCGCGCACGCAGTATTCGCCGGGCCGCACGACCTGGCTCACGTGCTCGTAGCCGGCCAGCGTGAGCTGCGCCTTCAGCTTCGCCTCGTCGAGCCGCTCGCCCTGCGCGAACGCGAACGTGTACGCGGCCATGAACGACGCGGGCGGCATCCGGTACAGTGCGGTGGTCGCGGGCACGAGCAGGATGTCGCAGCGGCCCTCGCCGAGGTCGTGCAGCGTGGCGAGGCGCTCGGACACGAGGTCCTGGTGCGGCGAGAAGGTGTCGTACGGCAGCGTTTCCCAGTCGGGCAGCAGGCGCACGCGCGCATCGGGCGAAAAGTAGCGGATTTCCTGCGACAGCCGCTGCGCGTCGACCGCGTTCGCGCAGATCACCGCGAGGAGCGGCACGTCCTGGCGGTTGTCGGCGAGATAACGGGCGATGGCGAGCGCGTCGGCGGAGCCGTGCGCGCCGTCGAAGGCAAAACGCTGGCCGGGCTTGACGCGGGCAACGGGTGAAGCGGACGGGGTGGAAGCGTTATCTGGCATAGGGACGACAGGGGTGGCGTGCACGGGCGCATCGCGTGCGCCGGTCGAGACGAAAGACCTATTATAAAATCCGCTTCTCGATTTCACCTTTCCGGCGTTTCCCTTCGTGACTCCCCGACTTTTCGCCCTGATTCCTTGCGCCGGCACGGGCAGCCGTTCCGGTTCGGCCGTGCCGAAGCAATACCGCACGCTGGCCGGCCGCGCGCTGCTGCACTACACGCTCGCTGCGTTCGACGCATGCAGCGA
The DNA here is from genome assembly GCF_905400185.1 of Burkholderia sola. Lineage (NCBI taxonomy): Bacteria > Pseudomonadati > Pseudomonadota > Betaproteobacteria > Burkholderiales > Burkholderiaceae > Burkholderia > Burkholderia sola. Next base: position 2,173,512 of record NZ_FR989675.1, on the reverse strand, counting down.
GTTCGCGCAGACGCTCGTCGTGCTCGCGCCCGACGATTCCCATTTCGACGCGCGCCGCTTCGCGGGCCTGCGCTTCGCGGTGCGCCGCTGCGGCGGCGGCTCGCGGCAGGCGTCGGTGCTGAACGGGCTGCTGGAGCTGGCCGAATTCGGCGCGACCGACCACGACTGGGTGCTCGTGCACGACGCCGCGCGCCCGGGCATCACGCCGGCGCTGATCCGCACGCTGGTCGCGACGCTGAAGGACGACCCGGTCGGCGGGATCGTCGCGCTGCCGGTGGCCGATACGCTCAAGCGCGTGCCGGCCGGCGGCGACGCGATCGCGCGCACCGAGTCGCGCGACGCGCTGTGGCAGGCGCAGACGCCGCAGATGTTCCGCATCGGCATGCTGCGCGACGCGATCCTGCAGGCGCAGCGCGAAGGGCACGACCTGACCGACGAGGCCAGCGCGATCGAATGGGCTGGTCATACGCCGCGCGTCGTGCAGGGCAGCCTGCGCAATTTCAAGGTCACGTATCCGGAAGACTTCGCGCTCGCGGAAGCGATCCTCGCGCGCCCCGCGAACGCTTCCTGACATTCACCCCCTCTCAATCGGAACACGCATGGATTTCAGAATCGGACAAGGCTACGACGTGCACCAGCTCGTCGAGGGGCGCCCCCTCATCATCGGCGGCGTGACGATTCCGTACGAACGCGGCCTGCTCGGCCACTCGGACGCGGACGTGCTGCTGCACGCGATCACCGACGCGCTGTTCGGCGCGGCGGCGCTCGGCGACATCGGCCGCCATTTTTCCGACACGGACGCGGCATTCAAGGGCGCCGACAGCCGCGTGCTGCTGCGCGAGTGCGCCGCACGCATCAAGGCGGCCGGCTTCACGATCCAGAACGTGGACACCACCGTGATCGCCCAGGCGCCGAAGCTGGCACCGCATATCGAAGGGATGCGCGCGAACATCGCGGCCGATCTCGGGCTGCCGCTCGATCGCGTGAACGTGAAGGCGAAGACCAACGAGAAGCTCGGCTATCTCGGCCGCGGCGAGGGGATCGAGGCGCAGGCTGCCGCGTTGCTGGTGAAGCAGGGCGGCTGACGACCTTGACGGCGGCGCGTGCGGTTCGCGCCGCACGCCGCGCCGCCGAAATGAAAAATGCCACGCGAATGCGTGGCATTTTCGTTTGCAGCAGGCGCGGCTCACGGCCGCGCGCCGTGCAACCGCTTATTCGCCTTCGGCGGCGATCACCTGCGCGGCGGCGTTGATCACCGACGCGATGCGGCCGACGTCGCGCAGTTGCGTCGTCGTCATCCCTTGCTCGTTCTTCAGCAGCGCATAGTGCGACTTCACGCAGAAGTGGCACTTGCCGACGATCGACGCGGCGAGCGCGTACATCTCGAATTTGCGCTTGTCGACGCCGCCGTGCGTCGCGTACGCACCCATCCGCAATTCGGCGCGCTGCGTCTTCAGGTCGGCGTCGTCGGCCATCTCGACATACGGATACCAGGTGTTGTTCATCCCCATCAGCGCGGCCGCCGTCAGCACGGCGTTGGTCTCTTCGGGCGACAGCACGCCGGCTTCGCGGATCGTCTTCACGAGCACCGTGCTCTTCGCCGCGATGGCCGCCGCCAGCGCCACGCCGACCGCATCGGTGCCTTCGAGCGACGAGCGCGAGATCGTGCCATCGAGGTTCAGGCGAATGTCCTTCGCGTAGTCGGGGATACGTGCCTTAATCGAGTCGATGAATTCCATTGATATCTCCTATGGGTTGGCCGTTAAAAAAGCCCGCAGGCAGGACGTGCGCCGCGGGCTTCGTGCATTGCTACGCTTACAGCGTTGCGCCGCCGACTGCGCGGTTGCACGGGCACAGTTCGTCCGTTTGCAGGCCGTCCAGAATGCGCAGGACTTCTTCCGGGCTGCGGCCGACGTTCAGGTTGTTCACCGACACGTGCTGGATCGTGTTGTCCGGATCGACGATGAACGTTGCACGCAGGGCCACGCCGGCTTCCTTGTCGCGCACGCCGAGCTGGTCGATCAGTTCGCCCTTGACGTCGCCGAACGAGTAGTGGTTCAGCTTGTCGAGGTCCTTGTGCTCACGACGCCATGCGAGCTTGACGAATTCGTTGTCCGAGCTGCCGCCGAGCAGGACGGCGTCGCGCTCTTCGAACTGCTTCGTGAGCTTCGCGAATTCGACGATTTCCGTCGGGCACACGAACGTGAAATCCTTCGGATAGAAGTAGATGATCTTCCACTTGCCCGGGAACGACGCTTCGGTGACGGTCTCGAACGCCGACTGGCCGTTTTCCTCGTGATTATTGAAGCCCGGCTTCGCGGCTACGACGGTGAAAGCTTCGAGTTTATCGCCCACGGTTTTCATGCGGATACTCCTGTGTGAGTTGGGAAGAAGACTGAGTCAAGCTACCTCGGTGCTGCAACGATGATGTGACAGCATGGGGAAAACTATAACACTATTAGCAAGGCGCTTCAATAGATTTTGACTAACGACTCTCATAGCTTTTGTCAACCGGGTCGATAGTGTGACGCGCAAGATGCGTGCGCGAGCGTGTCACGCGGTCGCACGCGCCTTGCCGGCGCCGGGGAATTCCAGCGTGACCTCGAGGCCGGCTTCCGGGTGGCGGTTGCGCAGGCGCAGCGCGCCGCGATAGCGGCCGACGAGCCGCAGCACGATCGCCATTCCGAGGCCCGTGCCGTCCGCCTTGGTGCGGGCGGTGTCGACGCGGTAGAACGGCCGCATCACGAGCGGCAGTTGATCCTCGGGAATGCCGGGGCCTTCGTCGCTCACCGACAGCTCGACGCGCGCATGCGACACGCGCGTCTCGAGCGTGATGCGCGAAATGCCGTCCTGTTTGCTCTGACCGTACTTGCGCGCGTTCTCGACGAGGTTGCCGATCACGCGCCGCATGTCGGTCTCGTCGGCTTCGATGATCGCGCTCGGCGCGAGCCGCGTGCGGATCTCGACGCCGTCCTCGCCCGACACGCGCGCGGCGACTTCGTGCGCGACCGACGACAGGTCGACGGGCTCGGGCTTGCGCTGCGACGGGCGCGCATAGTCGATGAAGGCCGCGATGATGCGGTCCATCTGTTCGATGTCGTCGACCATCGCGTCCTTGGTCGCCTGGTCGGACGGGCTCATCTCGGTTTCGAGCCGCAGCCGCGCGAGCGGCGTGCGCAGGTCGTGCGAGATGCCCGCGAGCATCAGCGCGCGATCGGCCTCGAGCTGTTCGAGGTCGCGCACCATCTGGTTGAAGCTGCGGTTGGTGTCGGCCGCGACGCCCATCCCGCGCTCGGGCAGCGGCTCGGGCGCCTGGCCCGAACCGACCTGGCGCGCGGCGAGCGCGAGCCGCGAGAACGGCCGGTTCACGAGGCTCGTGATGAATGCGGAGCCGAACAGCGACAGCGCGAGCGCGAACAACCCCCAGCCGGCCCACTGCAGGCCCGTGACGTTGTCGAGCTGGTCGCGGTCGAGCGCGACCCAGTAATCGTCGTCGTCGATCTTGAAGCTGATCCACACGCCGGGAATGTCGTTGACCGACTGCGCGATCACGGTATCGTCGCCGAGGCGGCTGCGGATGTCGTGTTCGATCAGGCGGTTCAGCGATTCGTCGGGCTGCAGCTTGAACTTGTCGGTTTTCTCGCGCGGGTACACGCGCACGCCCTCGTTGCTCTCGAGATCCTGCAGCAGCGCGCGCCGCAAGTCGGGATCGGAATAGAGCAGGGCGGTGCGCGTGAGCTTCACGACCGCGACGAGCTGGAGCGCGACGCGCTGCGCACGCGGCTCCCGCTCGATCACGCGAAAGCTCTGGAACCACGCGGCGAGACTGACCGAGATCAGCAGCGCGATCAGCAGGAAGGTGCGCCAGAACAGCCCGCCGAACGCGAGCTGCAAAAGGCGCCGGTCGATACGCATGGGACGGGCCGTGGGCGGGGCGAAACCGGGAAGGAAGAAGCTCAGGCGGCGCCGTCCGGGATGAACACGTAACCGAGGCCCCAGACGGTCTGGATGAAGCGCGGGCTGCCCGGATCCGGCTCGATCAGCTTGCGCAGGCGCGAGATCTGCACGTCGAGGCTGCGGTCGAACACTTCGTATTCGCGGCCGCGCGCGAGTTCCATCAGCTTTTCACGCGACAGCGGCTGGCGCGGATGGCGCGCGAACACCTTCAGCACGGAGAATTCGCCGGTGGTCAGCGGAATTTCCTGGCCGGACTTCGTCAGCGTGCGCGTGGCGAGGTTCAGCGAGAATTCGCCGAACTCGAACACCTCGGTGGTTTCCGACGGCGCGCCCGGCAGTTCGGCCGGCGCCTGGCGGCGCAGCACCGCGTGAATGCGCGCGACCAGTTCGCGCGGGTTGAACGGCTTCGGCAGGTAATCGTCGGCGCCCATCTCGAGGCCGACGATGCGATCGACGTCTTCGCCCTTCGCGGTGAGCATGATGATCGGCGTGCGGTCGTTGCTGCCGCGCAGCCGGCGGCAGATCGACAGGCCGTCTTCGCCCGGCAGCATCAGGTCGAGCACGAGCAGGTCGAAGCGCTCGCGTACCCAGAGCTTGTTCATCGCGGTCGCGTTTTCCGCGACGTAGACGTTGAAACCCTGTTCGCCGAGGTAGCGGCGCAGCAGATCGCGCAGGCGAGGGTCGTCGTCGACGACGAGAATCTTGGAGGGGTTTTTCGTTTCCATGATCGGCATCTTATCGCGAATGGGAATTGACGCACGGCCGGGGATTTTCGTGCGTTACAGTCGGTTACAAAATTTACCCGTAGTGTCGCGCCGAGTAAAGGCAGGCTATAGAGATTCCTTTACTCGAAGCCGAAATTCGGTAGATACTCCCCTGCACTCCATCTTTCATCTTTGCACACCCGAATTCCGCAGGGTTTTTCAAGTACCAGAGGTAACCGGTTGCCGCGTGACGAAGGGAACAAATCGACCAAAGAAGCGAGGACGGTCATGCGATCTGCCCGGATTGCACTGATGCTGACGATCGCGCTTGCCGGTCCGTATGCGTCGAACTTCGCGTATGCGCAGCGCCCCGAGCAGGGCGCATCGTCGCGCAAGCTGCCGCGCGGCAAAGCGCCGCAACCCGATCGCGCCGCCGATATGACGGTCCGTTCCGCCGTGCCTCCCGATCTCGAACAGCGCCGCCGCGACGGGCACATGACGCCCGAAGAGCGGCACCTGTTGCGCCAGCACATCGAAGACGCCGTTCGCGAGCTGTACAAGCGCTGACGCGTGCCGTCATTCTTCTTGCGCGGAAGTGTCCGCGCGGAAAGAATTCGTAGCACTTTTTCCGTCAACTTTCTGCTGCCGAATGCCGTTGTACGGGCATCCGCACCGCCGGTGCGTTCCCGGAGTCCATGACGATGAAAGCGAACGCTGCCGCACCGGCGCCGTCGCCTGCCATGCAGTCGCCGCTCGATGCCGACGACGCACTGTTTTTCCTCAGCCGCACCGGTTTCTCTCCCGCGCCCGCCGAGGTCGCGCGCATCGTCGGCATGACGCGCGCGCAGGTCGTCGCCGACACCCTCGGCAGCGCGCGACGCGAACCCGTCACGACGTGGCCCGACTGGCTCGCCGAGCCGCCGCCGACGCGCGCGCAGCGCCAGGCGCTGACGCCCGACATGCGGCGCGACGAGCAGCGCGAGCGCAATCGCCGCTATGATGCGTTGCGCGCGGCCTGGGTCAACGAGATGGTCGCGACGCCGTCGCCGCTGACCGAGCGCATGACGCTGTTCTGGCATGGGCATTTCACGTCCGGACAGGACAAGGTCCCTTATCCGCAAACGATGGCCGCGCAGAACGCGCTGTTTCGCCGCGAGGCGCTCGGCAACTTCGGCACGCTGCTGCACGCGGTCGCGAAGGACCCGGCGATGCTGCAGTATCTCGACGGCGCGAGCAATCGCAAGGGGCGGCCGAACGAGAATTTCGCGCGCGAGGTGATGGAGCTGTTCACGCTCGGCGAAGGGCACTACACACAATACGACGTGACCGAAGCCGCGCGCGCGATGACGGGCTGGACCGTCGATCCCGATACGCTGCGCTTCGCGGTGCGGCCCGACTGGCACGATGCCGGCGACAAGACGATCCTCGGCGAAACCGGGCCGTTCGACGGCGATGGCTTTCTCGACGTCCTGCTGAAGCGGCCGGGCACCGCGCGTTTCATCGCCGGCAAGCTGTGGCGCGAGTTCGTGTCCGATGCGCCGGAGCCGGGTGCGCTCGATGCGGTGGTCGACCGGTTTCGCGCGAGCGGCTACGACATTCGCGCGGCGCTCGCCGCGCTGTGGTCGACCGACGCGTTCTGGGATCCGCGCAACCGCGGCGTGCTGGTCAAGTCGCCGGCGGAATTCGTGGTCGGGTCGGTGCGGCTGTTCGACGTGGCATACGGCGATCCGCAGATGCTCGCGGACACCGTGCGCACGCTCGGGCAGAACCTGTTCTATCCGCCGAACGTGAAGGGTTGGCCGGGCGGCGCGCTGTGGATCAACAGCACCACGCTGCTGTCGCGCAAGCAGTTCGTCGAGCAGCTGTTCCGCGCGACCGAGACGGCCGGCATGCGGCCGCCGGCCCGTGGCGCGATGACGCCGCCGCCGAACGCGCGTGCGCACGCGATGCCGGTGATCGACACGGCGTCCGCTGTCGGCCTGCGCGGCCTGCCGGCGAAGCCGGCGCGCGGCGGCCTGCGTTTCGACCTCGAACGCTGGCTCGCCCAGTATCGCGCGCGGCCGCAGGCGGTCGCGGGATTGTCGACCGAACTGCAGTTGCAGCACGCGGTGTTGCAGCTTTCGCCGGTCGCGGCGATCGACACGGATTCGACCGGCAGCGCGTATCTCGAGGCGCTGCTGATGGATCCGGCCTATCAACTGAAATGATGCAAACGACGACGAAGCGGGCAGCCGCCGCGGCGGCGAACCAAAGGATGTGCGATGAACCGACGTGATTTTCTGACGCTCGCAGGCGCCGCGGCCGCTGCCGGCGTGTCGATGTGGCAAGCGCCCGCGATGGCGGCTGCCGCGACGCCGGCCGGGCGCAAGTCCGCGACCGGGTATGCGAACGTGCTGATCCTCGTCGAGTTGAAGGGCGGCAACGACGGCCTCAACACGGTGGTGCCGTATGCCGATCCGTTGTATTACCCGCTCCGGCGCAGCATCGGCATCAAGCGCGACCAGGTGCTGCAGCTCGACGCGCAGACGGGGCTGCACCCGTCGCTCGCGCCGCTGATGCCGCTGTGGCGCGACGGGCAGGTCGCGGTCGTGCAGGGGGTCGGCTATCCGCAGCCGAACCTGTCGCATTTCCGTTCGATCGAGATCTGGGACACCGCGTCGCGCTCGGATCAGTACCTGCACGAAGGCTGGCTCACGCGCACGTTCGCGCAGGCGCCCGTGCCGCCCGGTTTCGCGGCGGACGGCGTCGTGCTCGGCAGCGCCGAGATGGGGCCGCTGTCGAACGGCGCGCGCGCGATCGCGCTCGTCAATCCCGCGCAGTTCATCCGTGCGGCCCGGCTCGCCGAACCGTCGTCGCTGCGCGAGCAGAACCCGGCGCTCGCGCACATCATCGACGTCGAGAACGACATCGTGAAGGCGGCCGACCGGCTGCGCCCGCGCGGCGGGATGCGCGAATTCAGGACGGCCTTTCCGGCCGGCGCGTTCGGCACGTCGGTCAAGACCGCGATGCAGGTGCTGGCCGCGTGCGAAGCGTCCGGCCCCGGCGCGCAGGACGGTGTCGCGGTGCTGCGCCTGACGCTCAACGGCTTCGACACGCACCAGAACCAGCCGGGGCAGCACGCCGCGCTGCTCAAGCAGTTCGCGGACGGGATGAGCGCGATGCGCGCGGCGTTGATCGAACTCGGGCGCTGGAACGAGACGCTCGTGATGACGTATGCGGAATTCGGGCGGCGCGTGCGCGAGAACCAGAGCAACGGCACCGATCACGGCACGGCCGCGCCGCATTTCGTGATGGGCGGCCGCGTGGCGGGCGGGTTGTACGGTGCGCCGCCGGCGCTCGGGCGGCTCGACGGCAACGGCAACCTGCCGGTCGCGGTCGATTTCCGCCAGCTTTACGCGACCGTGCTTGGGCCGTGGTGGGGGCTCGATGCGACGCGCGTGCTGCAGCAGCGTTTCGATACGCTGCCGCTGCTGAAGGTGTGAGGCGCGCCGCTCAGCGGCGGCGTGCGGCGCGCCACGCGATCCACAGCTTGCGGATCGGCGTGAGCGCAATGCGCTGGTGCAGCACCTGGTAGCCGTCGCGCGCGATTTCGTCGAGCAGCGCCCCGGCCAGCGCGAGCTGCGCGCGCAGTGTGCGCTGCGCGCGACGTTCGGCGGCGGGAATCGCCGCATCGGCGGCCGCGAGCGCTTCGCGCGCGCGGGTCGTCTGGAATTGCAGCAATTCGGTGAAGGCCGGGCTGTAGCGGCGATTCAGCAGATCGGCCGCGGTCACGTTGTAGCGCTGGAGTTCGTCGATCGGCAAATAAATGCGGCCGTGGCGCGCGTCGTTGCCGAGCTCCTGCACGAATTGCGCGAGCATCAGCGCGCGGCCGACGTCCGCGGCCCACGGCTGCGGATCGGCCGGGTTCGGCGAACTGGCGCGCGCAACCAGCGACGCGAACGTGCCGCCGACCTGCGCGATATAGCGCTGCAGGTTCGCGAAATCGAGGTAGCGCGCCTGTTCGAGGTCCATCCCGTAACCGTTGACGAGCGTGCGCAATGCATCGGCTTCCGCGGCGATTGCCGGGTGATGCTGCGCGAGCGCCTTCGTGACCGGGTGCGACGGCTGCCCGTCGGCGAGTGCCGCGAGTTCCTTGTGCCACCACGCGAGCTTCGTGTGTCCGACGGTCGGATCGCTGGTTTCCTTGACGGTTTCCTCGAGTTCGCGGCGCAGCGCGAACAGCGCGGTCAGGCGCGGCTGCGTGGCGAGCGGCGCCTGGCGCAGCGCGTAGTAGACGCTGGAGCCGGCGGGGGCGGCCTTTTGCTGACAGTAGTCGTCGAAGTTCACGGGCGAAATCGGGTGGGGGCGGGTTCGGGGGACGCGCGGCGGCGCGCTGCCGAAACGTCGAGCGCGGCATTCTAGCACCGCGGCACGACGGGCGCCGACGGGGCGAGACAACGCCGAACGGATCGGGTAGAATCTCGCGCTCGCCTGATCGGGCGTGCCGGTTTTCGGGCCGGCGTGAGAAGTCCCGGGCAAGCCCCGGGCGCGTGGAGCACGCATCTTGCGTCCCGCGCGATCAGGCGACGGAAATACGCGTGAGTGGCGAAATTGGTAGACGCACCAGGTTTAGGTCCTGACGCCCGCAAGGGTGTGCCGGTTCGAGTCCGGCCTCACGCACCAGAAGTCGAACGTGCCCCGTCAGGGCACGTTCGCGAAAAAGCGCTGCCGGTCGGCTGACCGCAGCGCTTTTTTGTTGATGGCCGTCAGCCGGGAGGATGCCGTTTGCGCAGGCACGTTAAATCGGCGGCATGTAACATGGCAAAGCCTTTTATACACGCGGGCTGTTCAACCGGGGACCGTCGATGACCCACACCATACGCACGTCGATCGGCGTTCTGGCGCTGATGCTGGCCATGCCGGCTGTCGCGGCCACGCCTGCCGACAACGTGGCGTGGAGCGCCAGACCCGACGCGACCGTCAGGAAGCCGCTGGACTGCTCCGCTTCCACGTCGACTTCCTCGGGGTGGCGGATCGCGGGCGGTGCGCCTCCTTCCGCGGAATCCGTGCTGAAATCGGTTGGTACGGTGCTGGCTGTGTCCGCACTCAGTGTTGTATCGAAGGGCAGCATGCAACAGTCCGGGAACGCATGCCGGCCTGCAAATGGCTCGTAGATGAGCGCTTCGTCGTTTCCGCCGCACTTATTCCCAAAAGCTGCGGATCGCGACGGCCACGATCACCGGCACCGAGAACACCAGCGGAATCGCGAAATACTGCGCTTCGCGATCGACGATCCAGCTATAGATTACCCACGCCGCGCCGATCGCGAACGTGATGAGGCCGACCGTCACGGCGGCGATGTTCAGGGCCAGCTTCGACGGCTGGCGGCGCGTTTTGGCGTTGTCGTTGTTGTCGCGCGGGGACGATTTCATCGGAAGAGTGCGGCCTCGTGCCGGAACAGGGGTAAAGACACAGGAAACCCCATCCGCACCGATCGCGCAAGGGCCGGCACGGGCCGGCCCCGTCACGTTCGTTCCCGCGCGTTACAACCCGAACGACACGGCCAGTTCGTCGAGCAGTGCGCGCTGGAACGCGACGAACCGCTCGTCCGGCTGCTGCGCGATCGCGAGGTCGAGCATCGGATCGGCGACCTCGGTGCGAATGCCGGCCAGTTCCTCGACGATCGCGAGCCCGCAGAACGGCACGTACGCCTCCGAATAGCCGCCTTCGTGAACGATCACCAGTCGCCCGCCGCAATGGCGCTGCGCGGCTTCCTTCACCGCGAGGGTCATGAACCGGTAGCTGTCGGTATGCAGCTGCATGCGCGCGAGTGGATCGACCGCGCTCGCATCGAGGCCGCTCGCGACGACGATCAGCTCGGGGCGGAAGCGCACGAGCGCCGGCAGCACGATCCGCTCGAACGCATGGCGATACGCATCGTCGCCGCTGCCCGCGAGCAGCGGCACGTTCAGGTTCGCGCCGACGCCCGCGCCTTCGCCGCGATCGTCCGCACCGCTGTAGCCGGGCGGGAAGCAGCGGTCCTGGTGCAGCGAGATCGTCAGCGTATCGGGATCGTCGTAGTAGATCGACTGCGTGCCGTTGCCGTGATGCACGTCCCAGTCGATCACCGCGACGCGCTCGATGCCGTGCTTCGCGCGCGCGGCTTCGATCGCGATCGGGATGTTCGCGAGCAGGCAGAAGCCCATCGGGCGGTCGCGCAGGCAGTGATGGCCGGGCGGCCGCGACAGCGAGAACGCGTTCGCCGCGCGCTTGCCGACGACGGCGTCGACCGCCGCGATCGCGAGGCCGGCCGACAGCGCGGCGATCTCGTAGCTGCCCTTGCCGAACGGCGCGAGCTCGCCGAGGTCGCCGCCGTTCGCGTCGCTCAGCGCGCGGAACGCGTCGAGATAGTGCGCGGGATGAATGCGCAGCAGGTCGGCGGCCGTCGCGGGCTCGGCGCCGCGCAGGTCCAACTGCGCGGCGAGGCCCGATGCCTGCACGAGCGACAGGAAGCGGCGCTTCGAATCGGGCGATTCCGCGTAGCCCGCGCTCGATGGCGGCTGGACCCAGCCGCCGACCGGAAAGAACAGCGCGTGCGTGCCGCCGGTATGCCAGAAAGTGCGTTCGTCGGTGAAGAAGGCAGTGCGATTCATGGATGCGTGACCTGTCACGGTTGGGAGGAAACGGAAGAACGGCGATCGATGTGGCGCAGCGCGGCGAACGACACGATCGCGACGGCCGTCGCGGCCGCGAACAGCGCGCGCATCGTGCCGCCGGCGTCGAGCATCAGGCCCGCCAGCAGCGGGCCGGCGGCGAGCCCCGCGCCGATCACGAAATTGAGCGTCGCGACGAGGCGGCCCGACGTGTCGATCTGCGCGACGGTCGCGAGGATGAACGGCAGTACGAAGGTCCACGCGAACTTGAACACGAAGATCGCCGCGCTGTAGCCGCCGGTGTCACGTAGCGCGGCGAGCGCGACGAGCGACGCCGCGAGCAGCCCGTAACCGGCCGCCAGCATTGCGCGCCGCGCGAGCCGGCCGCCCGCGCACGACGCGAGCGCCGCGCCGGCGATCCCCATCACGCTCGCGATCGCGAGCACGTTGCCGGTCGACTGCGGATCGAGCCCGGCCTCGGCCGCCGCGCGGCTCGCGAACGTCCACACGCTGCCGATCGCGAGATAGAACGTCAGCACCGCGGCGATGGCGAGTACGACGAAGCGTCGCGGCGTTCGCGGTGCGTCGCTGCGCGCGGTGTGCGCGGATGCCGTCCGCATGCCGAGCGACGACGGAAAGCCGCGCGACAGCGGCGCCGCGAGCAGCGCGAGCGCGGCGAGCCCGACGTACAGCGCGCGCAGCCCGAATGCGGCGAACACGTGCGGCAGCACGAACAGGCCGATCGCGCCCGCGATCAGTTGGCCGACGACCCACAGGCCGTACACCCGGTCGCTGTTTTTGCTCGTCGCCGCGCTCGTCATGCAGAGCACCATCAGCGAGCCGCCGCCGAGCGCGGTGAAGGCGCGCAGCGCGAGCAGCGCGGCAAAGCCCGGCATCCAGAGCGCGGTCAGCAGGTTGCCCGCGCCGAACACCGCGATGGCGAACGCGGCGACGCGGCGCGCGTCGATGCGACCGAGCCACAGGTACGACGGCACGGTCGCGACGCTGAACGCGCCGAGTTCGACGAAGAAGTAGATGCCGATTTGCGACGCGGACAAACCGAGCTGCGTCGCCAGCCGACCGGCGACGGCGGGCGCCACGAGCAGCAGCAGCGGCGTGATGGCCGCGAACACGACGAGCGCGACGAGCGTCGCGCGCGCGAATGTCGATGCGCGGCCGTCGGGCGAGAGGGCGGCATCGGAGGACAAGGTTTTCATGGCGGGATCTCGTTGACGGAATCAGAACAGGTGGTACATGCCGACCATCGCGCCGAACTGCGACGCGCCGGCGAGCGGCGTCGGGTCGTATTCGTAGACGGTCTGCGAACTCTGGCCGCTGTTGCGCGCATAGCCGAGGTTCAGGTACGCGACGGTGCGTTTGGACAGCGCGTACGTGGTGCTCGCGATGAACAGCGTCGGATGGCCGATCGCCGGCGTGCGCGAATCGGTGTGGTAGACGCCCGCGTTCAGGCCGATTCCGTTCGATGTCAGGTAGCGCGCGCCACCCCAGACGATCGTGCGGGCCGCGTCGAGGTCGCCGGTCAGGCGCTCGACGCCCGCATACACGCTGAGCGGCAGCGTCGCGAATGCATAACGCGCGGCGAGCGTGCCGAGTTCGCGACGCCGCGCAGACGCGTCGGCCGCCGCCGATACGTCGCCGTGCGCCTGATGCAGCACCGCGCTGACCGACAGGCCGTTGCTCGTGTACTGGCCGCCGAGCTCGAGCACGCGTCCGGCGCGCGTATTGCCGGCGACGCCCGAGGTCGCGACGAGCGCCTCGACGTCGAAGCCGGCGAACGACGGCGACTGGTATTTGACCGAGTGGTCGATGAAGTTCGCGCTCATCGGCACGAGCACGCCCTGACCGCTGTACGACCCGTACCAGAGCGGGTCGTAGAACAGCGTCTTGTCGAACAGCACGCTGAACTGGCGGCCGAGCGTGACGGTGCCGACCGGCCCGGCGATCCCCACATATGCGCCGCGGAAGAACGCGTAGCCGGGCACGGTCGCGGTGCCGTCATTGAGGTTGAGGCCCTGTTCGAGCTTGAACAGCGCCCGCCACCCGCCGCCGAGATCCTCGTGGCCCTTGATCCCGAACTGCGAAGGCAGGATGCCGTAGTTCTGCAACCGCACGGCCGAACGATGCCCGTCGGCGTGCGTCAGATATTGCACGCCGGCGTCGAGCGCGCCGTACAGCGTGAGGGCGGACTGCGCGTGCGCGGCGGCGCCGCATGCGGCAAGCGCCGCGGCGGCCGCGGCCGTGCGGATGAAGCGGGGTGTCGTCACGTCGGGTTCTCCATACCGTCCTGCATCGGTTTGTCGTTGGTGTTGTCGCGACGCAGTGTCCGCAGCGGGAAAACGGCCGAACAGTCGTCCAGATGAACGGTGCGGAAAACCCGCGACGCACGGCGCAAAGGCCCCGCGATGCCGCCGCGCGCGTTGCTGCGCAGCAGCAACCGGCGGCGCACCGTTCAAATGGATGGGGCTGGCGAGCGTTCCGGCGCCCCGGCCCGCCAAAAAAGCCGCTCGCTATAATCGGCCGGTGTCGTTGCGCACATCAGCAGCCCGACCGGGCAGGGGAGCGGAAGGTGAGGATCACGACGGATATCGGGCAGGATCTCGACGCGCTGCGCGACGTGCCGGCCGCCATCGTGCTCGACGAATTCGCGTGGCCGCCGCGGCCGTCCCGTCGCGCCGATTTCGACGGCGTCACGCGTGGCGACGCAGCGCAGCGCGCACTCGGCCTGATGCTGCTCGACCTGTACGCGGTGGCCGCGCAGTCCGCCATCGGCGAATTCGAGTACCGGTTCTTTTCGCTGCTGCAGGCGCTCATGCCGTTCGATGCCGCGTGGACGGGCGTCGCGACCCATCTGCCGACCGGCCCGGTGATGCACAACAGCTTTTTGTACCGGTTGCCGCACGCGTTCTTCAGCGACTGGAAGCGCGTGCGCGATTGCGATCCGCTCGCGCACCGCACGTTGCACGGCGCACACGGCCGCGCGGTGCGGCTGTCGGTTGTCGAGCCGGGGCTCGATGCGCGGTTTCGCGACTGGTGCGTGAAATACGGGCTCGCGCAACTGATGTTCGTGTGTACGCTCGATCGCCGCTTCGGCCTGACGACGTTCGTGTCGATCTACCGTCAGGGCCTGAACCGGCCGTTCGGCGACGACGACGCGCGTCGTTTCGAGGAGGTCATTCCGCATCTCGCGGCCGCATTGACGATCAATCGCGCCGCGCAGCTCACGCGCGAACGCGAGCGCGCCGACACGGCCGCGCCGGCCGCGCGTGCGCTGTGCGACAACTTCGGGGTGCTGCACCACGCCGATCACGGTTTCGACGACGTGCTGCGCACGGAATGGCCGGACTGGGCCGGCGCGCGCGTGCCGGAGCCGCTCGTCGCGTACCTGCGGCGCCACTCGGGCCGGCCGTTCGTCGGCGACGCGCTGCGCATCCAGTGCGTGCCCGTCGCGGGGCTGTTCCAGATCGACGCGCGGCCGCGCTCGCTGCTCGACCGGCTGAGCCCGCGCGAACTCGCGGCGATCCGCTATTACGGCGCCGGGCGTTCGCACAAGGAAGTCGCGCAGCAGATGGCGATCTCGCCGACCACCGTGCGCCACTACCTGCGCTGCGCGTACCGCAAGCTCGGCATGCACGACAAGAGCCAGATCGCCGGCATGCTCGGCGCGACCGGCGGCGCGACCGACGATGAAGCTGTGGAAGCTGGCGGCGTGCCGCGCTGAAGCGCACGAACGTGTGCCGGGCGGCGCGCACTGCGTTGCCAGAATGGTTGTGCCCGCAACCATTGAGCGTTATGCTCGTCAGCTCCCAGGAGACGGAATGCCATCATGAAGGACACGAATTCGGGGTCGGTGCGCACGGCGGTGGTCGGCGTCGGCGCGATCGGCGGATTGCTCGCGGCCGCGTTGTCGAGAGCCGGCATGACCGTGAGCGCGTACGCACGCGGCGCGACGCTCGATGCACTGAATACGCACGGCGTGCGCGTGATCGACGAGGCGGGCGCAATCTCGTCGGTGCCGGTGCGCGCCAGCGACGATGCGGCCGCGCTCGGCGTGCAGGACTACGTGGTGATCGCGCTGAAGGCACAGGCGCTGCCGGCGCTGGCCGCGCGCATCGCGCCGCTGGTCGGGCCGGACACCGTGATCGTCGCGGCGATGAACGGGCTGCCGTGGTGGTTCACGCACGGGCTCGAAGGGGCAATCGACGGCGTGCCGCTCGATGCGGTCGACCCCGCCGGCGCGGTGTCGGCCGCGTTGCCGCCTGCACAGGCGATCGGCTGCGTCGTGCACCTGTCGTCGAGTACCGATGCGCCGGGTGTCGTGCGTCGCGGGCGCGGCAACCGGCTGATCGTCGGCACGCCCGATCCGCGGCTCGACATGCCCACCGCGCGGTTCGCCGACGCGCTCTCGGCCGGCGGTTTCGACGTCGAATCGACGCGCGCGATCCGGACCGAGATCTGGGCGAAGCTGTGGGGCAACATGAACATGAATCCGCTGAGCGCGCTGACCGGGTCGACGGCCGAGCAGTTGCTCGACGATCCGTTCACGCAGGATCTCGCGCTGCGGATGATGGAGGAGGCAGCCGCGATCGGCGCGAGGCTCGGCCTGTCCACCGGGATGAGCGGCCCCGAGCGGATCGCGGTTACGCGCAAGCTCGGCGCATTCAAGACGTCGATGCTGCAGGATTTCGAGGCGGGGCGCTCGCTGGAGATCGGGCCGATCCTCGGCGTGTTTCCGGAGCTCGGCCGCAAGCTTGGCGTGCCGACCCCGTACTGCGACGCGGTGCTCGGGTTGTTGCGCCAGCGCGCGGCGAACAGCGGGTTGTAGTGCGCACGGGGCGGCTGAATTCGCGGCCGCCGGCAACGCCGTCAACGCGACCACGCGCGCTTCGTGCGATGCCTGCCGCATGACGCAAAACGGGCCGCCCGGATCGCACGTGACGCGACCCGGGCGGCCTGTCTGATTCGTCGGATCAAACCTGCCGCCAGCGCTCGCCAATCCGGCGATGGCGGCCCGCCACGCGGCTCAGTCGTCGCGTTCGATCGCGTGCGTGACGACCTTGTCGAGCAGCCGCTCGAACGTCTGACGTTCGCTGTCGGACAGGCATGCGAGCAAGCCGTCGTTCCATTTGCGCACGATCGGCATGATCTTGCGATGCAGCGCGCGACCGTCGGTGGTCAGCGCGATCAGCACGATCCGGCCGTCTTCGTCGCTCGCGCTGCGCTCGAGCAGCCCCTGGCGCAGCAGCGCTTCCGCCGCGCGGCTCGCCTGGCTCTTGTCGAGATTGGTGTGGCGCGCGAGATCCATGATCGAGAACGGGCCGAATGCGCCGACGGCGGCGATCACGCGCGCCTCGGGCAGCGAGATGTCGAGCTTGTGCCGGTACACCTCGCCGATCCCGCGGTCGGAGCGCTTCGTGAGCGCATGGAGGCGATAGGTCAGAAACTGATCGAGCCCGGCTTGACGGCCTTTCATGTCGAATCCTGAAGAAAAAGGGCGGGCCCGATTGTTCCTGTATCGCGCGCTCGGGTCAACGGTCAGTGTGCACCGTACTTCAGGCGTGTCAACTGTTCCGCTTCGTTCGCGAGCAGATTGGCCGCGTCGCGGATCGCGACGTCGAGCGTGATCGGCCCGGGCGCCGGCGAAAAGCAGCCGGAGAAATGCTCGGACAGGCGCGGCAGCGCGGCCGGGTCGACCGCGCCCGACAGCAGCGACGCGCTTACGCCGGCAGCCCGCGCGTGCCGGCAAGCGATGAACGGCGCCTTGCCGTGCAGCGTCTGCACGTCGGAGCGGCCTTCGCCGGTGATCAGCCAGTCGGCGCCGGCCAGTGCGGCGTCGAGCCCGACCTGGCGCGCGACCACTTCGGCGCCGGGCTCGAAGCGTGCGCCGAGCATGTGCAGCGCGAAACCGAGGCCGCCCGCGGCGCCCGCACCCGGCAGATCGCGGCCGCGGCGGTCGAGCGCGGCTTCGAGCAGGTCGGCGAAGCGGGCGAGGGCCGCATCGAGGATCGCGACCTGGGCGGCCGTCACGCCCTTTTGCGGACCGAATACGGCGGTCGCGCCATGCGCGCCCGTCAGCGGGTTGTCGACGTCGGACATGCCGACGAATTCCGTTTCCTTCAGGCGCGGATCGAGCCCCGACGCGTCGATGTGCGCGATGTCGGCGAGCCGCGACGGCACCGGCTCGACCGACTGGCCGCCGGCGTCGAAGCATTGCAGGCCGAGGCCCGCGAGCAACCCGGCGCCCGCGTCGTTGGTGCTGCTGCCGCCGAGCGCGACGAAGAAGCGGCGCACGCCGTCGTCGAGCAGCGTGCGGATTGCGTCGCCCATCCCGCGCGTGCTGCGCGCGTCGACCGGCACGCTCATGCCGACCGGGTCGGTGATCCCGACGATCTCGGCCGTCTCGACGATCGCGGTGCGCGCATCGATCACGCCGACCGCCGCATCGCGCGCCGCCAGCGACGCACCGGCCACGCGCAGCGTGCGCCGCGTGCCGCCGCCTGCCAGCATCGCGTCGAGCGTGCCTTCGCCGCCATCGGCCATCGGGCAGCAGCGCACGACCGCGTCGGGCCGCGCGCGGCGGATGCCGGTGGCGATCGCGTCCGCGACCTGCTCGGCGGAAAGCGAGCCTTTGAACGAATCGGGCGCGATGACGACGACAGGCGCGGACGGGTGGTGCGGCATGGTGTCTCCGGAAGGCGTTATTGGTGTGAAGAATGAGCGGTCGGGCCACGAGAGTGGCTCACACGCTATCGGAGCTTACAGGATGGCGCGCGCGCGGTGGATACGCCGTTCGGCATAGCCGCGATCCGCGTGCATGGGCCGTGTAACGGGCCGTCGACGGCGCGGGACGCACGCGTGTCGCACCGATCTGGCCGTATGAGGAAAATTGTTTGCTAGAATACTCGATTCTTCCGGCCAAAGCCGTGCTCCGAGCCGCTTGCGCTAGCCATCCGGCGCGTGCAGGGATGGCGTGGCGCTCCGGCGCGGCGTGCGAGTGCGACGCACCGCATGCTGCAGGCAGGCACGGCAAGGAAAACCCGATTCGCTCGAATAATTTTAGGACGATTGAAGCCATGGCTAACGTTGTTGAGAACCTCGGCAAGCTTGAACGCCGTGTGACGATTTCTTTGCCGAAAGACACCGTGCAGAAGGAAATCGACGCCCGCATCCAGAAACTCGCGAAGACCGTGCGCATGCCGGGTTTCCGCCCGGGCAAGGTGCCGGTGAAGATGGTCGCCCAGCAATACGCGGGTCAGGTCGAAGCCGAAGTGCTGAGCGACAAGATCGGCCAGGAATTCTTCACGATCAGCCGCGCGGAAAACCTGCGCGTCGCCGGCCAGCCGAGCTTCGAGCCGAAGCAGGAGCAGGCTGAGAATGCCTACGCGTTCGACGCGACGTTCGAGGTCTACCCGGAAGTGAAGATCGGCGATCTGGCGACGGCTGAAGTCGAGCGCTCGACCACGTCGATCGGCGACGCCGAAATCGACCGCACGCTGGACATCCTGCGCAAGCAGCGCGTGCACTACCACGCACGCGGCGAAGCCGGCGAGCACGGCGACGGCGGCGACGACACCGCAGCGAAGAACGGCGACCGCGTGACGGTCGACTTCGTCGGCAAGATCGACGACGTCGCGTTCCCGGGCGGCACGGCCGAAGATTTCCCGTTCGTGCTCGGCGAAGGCCGCATGCTGCCGGAATTCGAAACGGCGGCGCTCGGCCTGAAGGTCGGCGAACAGCGTACGTTCGACCTCAAGTTCCCGGACGACTACCACGGCAAGGACGTCGCCGGCAAAACGGCGCAGTTCACGGTCACGATGAAGAAGATCGAATGGCCGCACCTGCCGGAAATCGACGCGGAATTCGCGAAGTCGCTCGGTATCGAAGACGGCGACCTCACGAAGATGCGCGCCGAGATCAAGGAAAACCTCGAGCGCGAAGCGAAGCGTCGCACGCAGTCGATCGTCAAGAACCAGGTGATGGACGCGCTGCTGAAGATTTCCGAACTCGACGTGCCGAAGGCGCTGATCGAGCAGGACCAGCAACGTCTCGTCGAAATGGCTCGCCAGGATCTGGCGCAGCGCGGCGTGCCGAACGCGAAGGACGCGCCGATCCCGGCCGAAATGTTCGTCGAGCAGGCCGAGCGCCGCGTGAAGCTGGGCCTCGTGCTGGCCGAGCTGGTGAAGGCGAACGGCCTCGAAGCGAAGCCGGAACAGATCCGCGCGGAAGTCGACGAGTTCGCGAAGAGCTACGAAGACCCGAAGGAAGTGGTCCGCTGGTATTATTCCAACCAGCAGCGCCTCGCCGAGATGGAAGCGTTCGTCGTTGAAAGCAACGTCGTCGATTTCGTGCTGGGCAAGGCAAAGGTGACGGACAAGGAAGTGAGCTTCGAGGCACTCGCGAGCGCATCGGCGCAAGCGTAAGTGTTGCTCTAGCGGCGTGCCGGCTGTCGGAGCGACGGCCCGCACGCCGTTTTTACGTCAAGCGCACGGTTGCCATTAATATGGCGATTGGGCGGGCGGCTTCCTTCCGTTCAATTTTCCATTCGAACAAGGTTCATTGAATGATCACTCGCGCTGAATTGCTGGACATGCTTGCTTCGAACGCGCCGCAGGGTTTCGAGGCGCAAGCGCTGGGGCTGGTGCCGATCGTCGTCGAAACGAGCGGCCGCGGCGAGCGTTCGTACGATATCTATTCGCGTCTCCTGAAGGAGCGCCTGGTGTTCATGGTCGGCGAAGTGAACGACCAGACCGCCAACCTCGTGGTCGCGCAATTGCTGTTCCTCGAGAGCGAGAATCCCGACAAGGACATCAGCCTCTACATCAACAGCCCGGGCGGCTCGGTGTCGGCCGGGATGGCGATCTACGACACGATGCAGTTCATCAAGCCGGACGTGTCGACCCTGTGCATGGGCCTCGCGGCCAGCATGGGTGCGTTCCTGCTCGCGTCGGGCGCGAAGGGCAAGCGCTTTGCTCTGCCGAACTCGCGCGTGATGATTCACCAGCCGCTCGGCGGCGCGCGCGGCCAGGCATCCGACATCGAGATCCAGGCACGCGAGATCCTGTACCTGAAGGAACGGTTGAACAACCTGCTCGCGCAGCACACGGGCCAGGACGTCGAGCGCATCGCGCGCGACACCGACCGTGATAACTTCATGTCGAGCGAGGACGCGAAGGCGTACGGGCTGATCGATCAGGTGCTGCTGAAGCGCCCGTGAGCTTAAACGGGGTGCCGCCCCGATTCGGGCCGGCGCCCTCAAACGTCCCGAGTGCCCTGAGCATCTGCGGCAAGCGCATCCAGCCGGCTCCGGTCGCGCCCTAGGCGCGGCGTCCGGAGCAATCGGCGTATCATGTCATTTACCTGTCCGGAGGCTCTACATTCATGGCGGACAAAAAAGGTTCGAACAGCGAGAAGCTGTTGTATTGCTCGTTTTGCGGGAAAAGCCAGCATGAGGTGAAAAAACTCATCGCGGGCCCGTCGGTGTTCATCTGCGATGAATGTATCGACCTCTGCAACGAAATCATTCGCGACGAGGCGGCTGCCGCCGGCGTCGAGGCCAGCCTGTCCCGGTCCGATCTGCCGAGCCCGCAGGAAATTCGCGACATCCTCGATCAGTACGTGATCGGCCAGGAGCGCGCGAAGAAGATCCTCGCGGTGGCCGTGTACAACCACTACAAGCGCCTGAAGCATCTCGACAAGAAGGACGACGTCGAGTTGTCGAAGAGCAACATCCTGCTGATCGGCCCGACGGGCTCCGGCAAGACGCTGCTCGCGCAGACGCTCGCGCGGTTGCTCAACGTGCCATTCGTGATCGCCGACGCGACGACGCTGACCGAAGCCGGCTACGTCGGCGAGGACGTCGAGAACATCATCCAGAAGCTGTTGCAGAACTGCAACTACGAGGTCGACAAGGCCCAGCGCGGGATCGTCTACATCGACGAAATCGACAAGATCAGCCGCAAATCGGACAACCCGTCGATCACGCGCGACGTGTCGGGCGAGGGCGTCCAGCAGGCGCTGCTGAAGCTCGTCGAGGGCACGATGGCGTCGGTGCCGCCGCAGGGCGGCCGCAAGCACCCGAACCAGGATTTCATCCAGGTCGACACGACCAACATCCTGTTCATTTGCGGCGGCGCGTTCGACGGTCTCGAAAAGGTGATCACCGATCGGACCGAGAAAACCGGTATCGGCTTCGGCGCGACGGTCAAGAGCAAGCAGGAACGCGACGCGGGCGAGGTGCTGCGCGAAACGGAACCGGAAGACCTGATCAAATTCGGTCTGATCCCCGAATTGATCGGCCGCCTGCCGGTGGTCGCGACGCTCGGCAAGCTCGACGAAGCCGCGCTGATGAAGATCCTGGTCGAGCCGAAGAATGCGCTCGTCAAGCAGTATCACAAGCTGTTCGCAATGGAGCGCGTCGAGCTGGAAATCCGGCCGGGCGCGTTGCAGGCGGTCGCCCGCAAGGCGATCCGCCGCAAGACCGGCGCGCGCGGTTTGCGTTCGATCATCGAACAGGCGTTGCTCGACGTGATGTACGAGCTGCCGACGATGAAAGGGGTCAGCAAGGTCATCATCGACGAGAATGTCATCGATGGGGACGGCAAGCCCTTGCTGATCTACGAGGACACGCCGAAGGTGGCGGGTTCGAACTGACCGGCTTGCCGACGATGTTCAGCGAAAAAGGCCGTTCATGAGTCCGTGGGCGGCTTTTTTTCGTTTATCTTGTGGGTAACTCTGACTCGACACGCGGTGGTTACTTTCTTACCGAATATTTCCCGCACTTGAAGGCTTGCAATTCGTTGTGGCGGCCTCAATTACCGAACAATTGATTCCACTCATGGGGAAATGAAATGTCAGGCACCCAACTTCTCCCGCCGGAACGCATCACGCTCCCGCTGCTGCCGCTGCGGGACGTCGTCGTTTTCCCGCACATGGTCATTCCGCTCTTCGTGGGCCGGCCGAAATCGATCAAGGCCCTCGAAGCAGCGATGGAAGGCGGCAAGCACATCATGCTCGTCGCCCAGAAAACCGCGGCCAAGGACGAACCGACCGAAAAGGACATGTACGAGGTCGGTTGTATCGCCAACATTCTGCAGATGCTGAAGCTGCCGGACGGCACCGTGAAGGTGCTCGTCGAGGGCCTGCAGCGCGCGAAGGCGTTGTCCATCGAAGAACAGGAGACGCAGTTCTCCTGCGAAGTGATGCCGCTCGAGCCCGATCATGCCGATAGCGCCGAGACGGAAGCGCTGCGTCGCGCGATCGTGTCGCAGTTCGACCAGTACGTGAAGCTGAACAAGAAGATCCCGCCGGAGATTCTCACGTCGCTGTCGGGCATCGACGAAGCCGGCCGTCTCGCCGACATGATCGCCGAGCGCCTGCCGCTGAAGCTCGACCAGAAGCAGCACATCCTCGAGATGTTCCCGGTCATCGAGCGCCTCGAGCATCTGCTCGCGCAGCTCGAAGCCGAGATCGACATCCTGCAGGTCGAAAAGCGCATCCGCGGGCGCGTGAAGCGCCAGATGGAAAAGAGCCAGCGCGAGTACTACCTGAACGAACAGGTCAAGGCGATCCAGAAGGAACTGGGCGAGGGCGAGGAAGGTGCGGATCTCGAGGAGCTCGAGAAGCGCATCAACGCCGCGCGCATGCCGAAGGAAGCCAAGAAGAAGGCTGACGCCGAGCTGAAGAAGCTGAAGCTGATGTCGCCGATGTCGGCGGAAGCGACCGTCGTGCGCAACTACATCGACACGCTGATCGGCCTGCCGTGGCGCAAGAAGAGCAAGGTCAACAACGACCTGTCGAACGCCGAGCAGGTGCTCGACGAGGATCACTTCGGCCTCGAGAAGGTCAAGGAACGGATCCTCGAGTATCTCGCGGTGCAACAGCGCGTGGACAAGGTCAAGGCGCCGATCCTGTGCCTCGTCGGGCCCCCGGGCGTCGGCAAGACCTCGCTCGGCCAGTCGATCGCTCGCGCGACGAACCGCAAGTTCGTCCGGATGGCGCTCGGCGGCGTGCGTGACGAAGCCGAGATCCGCGGCCACCGCCGTACGTACATCGGTTCGATGCCGGGCAAGATCCTGCAAAGCCTCGCGAAGGTCGGCGTGCGCAATCCGCTCTTCCTGCTCGACGAAGTCGACAAGATGGGCATGGATTTCCGCGGCGATCCGTCGTCGGCGCTGCTTGAAGTGCTCGATCCGGAACAGAACCACACGTTCGCCGACCACTACATCGAAGTCGACTTCGATCTTTCGGACGTGATGTTCGTCGCGACGTCGAACTCGCTGAACATCCCGCCGCCGCTGCTCGACCGGATGGAAGTGATCCGTCTGTCGGGCTACACGGAAGACGAGAAGGTCAGCATCGCGCAGCGTTACCTGCTGCCGAAGCAGAAAAAGAACAACGGGCTGAAGGAAGGCGAGATCGAGGTCACCGAGCAGGCGATTCGCGACATCATCCGCTACTACACGCGCGAAGCCGGTGTGCGTTCGCTCGAGCGGGAAGTGTCGAAGATCTGCCGCAAGGTCGTGAAGATGCTGCTGCTGAAGAAGGCGTCGGGCGCGATCAAGGTCGATGGCGAGAATCTGGATACGTTTCTCGGCGTGCGCAAGTACGACTTCGGCCTCGCGGCGAAGGAAAACCAGGTCGGTCAGGTGACGGGGCTCGCGTGGACGGAAGTCGGCGGCGATCTGCTGACGATCGAAGCCGCGGTGATGCCGGGCAAGGGCAACGTGATTCGTACGGGCTCGCTCGGCGACGTGATGAAGGAGTCGGTCGAGGCTGCGCGTTCGGTCGTGCGCTCGCGTTCGCGTCGTCTCGGTATCAAGGACGAAGCGTTCGAGAAGCAGGACATCCACATCCACGTGCCGGAAGGCGCGACGCCGAAGGACGGTCCGTCCGCTGGCGGTGCGATGACGACCGCGCTGGTGTCGGTGCTGACGGGTATTCCCGTGCGGGCCGACGTCGCGATGACGGGCGAAATCACGTTGCGTGGCGAAGTGCTGCCGATCGGCGGGCTGAAGGAAAAGTTGCTGGCGGCGCATCGCGGCGGCATCAAGCTCGTGCTGATCCCGGAAGAGAACGTGAAGGATCTCGCGGACATTCCGGACAACGTGAAGAACGCGATCGAGATTGTGCCGGTTCGCTGGATCGACAAGGTGCTGGAGCTCGCGCTCGAGCGTTCGCCGACGCCGCTGCCGCCGGAAGAAGAGGCGAAGGCTGCGGCGCCGGTCGGCGAGGCGGCGAAGGATGCCGGCTCGACGGAAGTCGTCAAGCACTGAGGCGCTGAACACCGTCGTTGCCGACGGTCGTTCCCGAAAACCCGCGGCGGTGTCCGCGGGTTTTTTTACGCGCATCGGAATCATGCGAGCGCGTTCGTAAAAAATTCGCGCGCCAGGCTTGGCAAAATGATCGGGGATGAATTAAACTTGCGGGCTCGCTGATTGTTGATGCGCAAACGCAGATCGCAGTCAGAACGAATCGGAAACGGGTGCTTAGCTCAGCTGGTAGAGCGGCGCCCTTACAAGGCGTAGGTCGGGGGTTCGAACCCCTCAGCACCCACCAGTTTCACGATTCAGCCAGACCAAGGAGCGGTAGTTCAGTCGGTTAGAATACCGGCCTGTCACGCCGGGGGTCGCGGGTTCGAGTCCCGTCCGCTCCGCCAAACAAACAACAATGCCCGCCTTGTGCGGGCATTGTTGTTTGTGCGTTCGGTTTGCGCCCGCTTGCGAGCGCGTGACTGCGGAGTGGCGAAAAGTCGCCTGTGAGGCTTCCGGATTCCGGTTCCGTTCGCGCACAGCATTTGCCTGCTTTTTTCCCGTCCCACCCCGTATGTTGTAATATCGGTCGTTTTGTCCAATTTTTCCGTCACGCATGCTCGATTTCTTCCGTAATCACCAGCGCCTGATGATGGCGCTCCTGCTCCTGATCGTGTTGCCGGGGCTGGGTTTCGTCGGGATCCAAGGCTTCCGCGGCTTCTTCGACGACAGTGCGAACGTCGCGGCGGTCAACGGGCACAAGATCACGCGGGTCGAATTCGACGGCGCGTTCCGCCAGCAGATCGACCAGGCGCGCCAGGCGCTCGGTGGGCAGTTCGACATCAAGATGTTCGACACGCCCGAGCATCGCAAGCAGGTGCTCGACGGCCTGATCCAGCAACGCGTGCTGGCCGACGAGACGCAGCGTCTGCACCTGACCGCGTCCGACAACGCGGTGCGCGACGCGCTGATGAGCGACCCGATGATCGCGTCGCTGAAGAAGCCCGACGGCACGATCGACGTCGAACGCTATGCGCAACTGCTGTCATTCCAGGGGATGACGCCCGAGCAGTATCAGGAGCGCGTGCGTTACAGCCTGTCGCTGCAACAGATTCCGGCCAGCATCGTGTCGAGCGCGTTCACGCCGAAGAGCCTCGCGCAACGCCTGTCCGAACTCGCCGCGCAGCAGCGTGAAGTGCAGGCGCTCGTGCTGAAGACGAGCGACTTCGCAGCGAAGGTCCAGCCGACCGACGCGCAGCTCACCGCGTACTACGACGCGCACAAGCAGAGCTTCGCGACGCCGGAAACCGCGACGATCCAGTACCTCGTCTATTCGCCGGCCGCGGCGGCCGCGAGCGCGCAGCCGACCGAAGCGGACATCAAGAAGTTCTACGACGACAACCCGACGCACTTCCGTACCGAAGCGCAGGTGCGCGTGAGCCACATCTTCATCGCCGCGCCGGGCAGCGCCAGCGCGGCCGACAAGGCGGCCGCGAAAGCGAAGGCCGAGCAACTGCTCGCCGACGTGAAAGCGCATCCCGATCAATTTGCGCAGATCGCGCAGAAGAACTCGCAGGACGCGCCGTCGGCGGCGAAGGGCGGCGACCTCGGCTTCATCACGCGCGGTTCGACCGCGGGCGGCAAGGCGTTCGACGATGCCGCGTTCTCGCTCAAGCAGGGCGACGTGAGCGGTCTCGTGCAGTCGGATCTCGGTTTCCACATCCTGAAGGCGACCGAAGTGAAGCCGGCCGTCGTCAAGCCGTTCGCGGAAGTGAAGGACCAGATCGCGATCGACCTGAAGCAGCAGTACGCAGCGAAGGCGTTCTCGGACAATGCGGAAGGTTTCACGTCGACCGTCTACGAAAAGGCGAAGACGCTGCAGCCGGCCGCGGACAAGTACAAGCTGACGATCCAGACGGCCACCGTCACGCCGACGCCGAATCCGCAGTTGCCGCCGACGAGCCCGCTGAACAATCCGAAGTTTCTGGCCGCCGTGTTCGCGAACGACGCGGTGAAGAACCAGAACAACACGCAGGCGATCGACGTCGGCAACAACACGCTGATCTCGGCGCGCGTGACCGAGCACAAGCCGGCTGCGGTGCCCGCGCTCGACGCGATCAAGGACGTCGTGCGCCAGAAGGTCATCGCCGAGCAGGCCGCGGAACTCGCGAAGAAGGACGGTGCGGCGAAGCTGGCCGAATTGCAGAAGTCGAAGTCGGCCGACGGCTTTACGGCCGCGCAGAAGGTGTCGCGCACGCAGTCGCAGGGCCTGACGCCGGCTGCGCTGAGCGCCGTCTACAAGGTCGATGCGAAGACGCTGCCGGCTTACGTCGGTGTCGACCTCGGTGCGGACGGCTATGCGATCTACCGCGTGAACGCGGTGATCCCCGGTTCCGCGGTCGATCCGCAGCAACTGGCCGCCGCGCAGCAGCAGATGGCGCAGGTCGACGCGCAAAGCGAAGGCGAAGCGTACCTCGCCGCGCTGCGCGATCGCTCGAAGGTGAAGCTGTACGGCAGCACGACGGCCAGCCAGCAGCAGGACGGCGACAACTGAGCATCGTTTCGCCCGCAACCATCGAAAAGCCCCGCTCGAAGCGGGGCTTTTTGTTTTCCGGTGCAGCCGCGGTCAGCCGTGCGGCTTGCCGAGCAGCGGCTTCAGCGCCGGCCATACGTTGTCGAGCAGGATGCCCTGGGCCTGCCGTGCCGGGTGCATCTGGTCGGCCTGGAACATCTCGGGCTTGTTCTCGATGCCGGCCAACAGGAACGGCACGAGCGGCACGGCGAGATCCTTCGACAGCCGCGTATAGAGCGCATGGAACTTCTGCGTGTAGTCGGGGCCGTAATTGGGCGGCACGTACATGCCGACCAGCACGACCTTTGCCTGCGCACGTCGCGCGCCGGCGATGATATCGCGCAGGTTCTGTTCGGTCGTCGCGAGCGGCACGCCGCGCAGCGCATCGTTCGAACCGAGTTCGACGACGACGATCGACGGCTTGAGCCGCTGCAGCACCGCGGGCAGCCGCGCACGGCCGCCGCTCGTGGTGTCGCCGCTGACGCTGGCGTTCGCGACGCTATAATCGATTCGCTCGGTCGCGAGCCGTTGCCGCAGCAACGCCACCCAGCCGGTGTCGCGCGGCAATCCGTATTCGGCCGACAGGCTGTCGCCGAGCACGACGATCACGGGCGGGCTCGATGCCGGCGCCGTCGCAGCGCGTACGGGCACGGTGACGGCCAGCAGGGTGCCCAGCAGCGCGGCGGTCGCCGCGCGTCTTTTCCAGCGAAATGTCGTGTCCATGTTCAAGATTACCGATCCGATCATCGAAGTCCATGACGTGTGCAAGCGGGTTGCCGATGCAACGGGCGAGCTGACGATCCTCGACGGCATCACGCTCGCCGTGCAGCCGGGCAGCAGCCTCGCGATCGTCGGCGCGTCGGGGTCGGGCAAATCGACGCTGCTCGGCTTGCTCGCAGGGTTGGACAGCGCGACGAGCGGCACGGTTCGCCTGCTCGGCCGCGTGCTCGACCAGCTCGACGAGGACGAGCGCGCGGCATTGCGTAACGGCGCGGTCGGTTTCGTGTTCCAGTCGTTCCAGCTGATGCCGCACCTGACGGCGCTCGAGAACGTGATGCTGCCGCTCGAACTGCAGGGCGGCATCAGCGCGCGCGATGCGGCCGACCGCGCCCGGGCGCTGCTCGTGCAGGTCGGCCTCGGCGAACGCACCGCGCATTATCCGAAGCTGCTGTCGGGCGGCGAACAGCAGCGCGTCGCGCTCGCACGCGCGTTCGTCACGCGGCCGGCGATCCTGTTCGCCGACGAGCCGACCGGCAGCCTCGACGCGGCCACCGGCCACGCGGTCATCGACCTGATGTTCGAACTGAACCGCATGCACGGCGCGACGCTCGTGCTCGTCACGCACGATGCCGAACTCGCGCGCCGCTGCGCGACGACGGTCACCATCGACGCGGGGCGCATCGTCGCGCCGCACGCGGCATCGCGCAACGCGTGAATGTTCGTGCCGGCCGCGCGGCGTGAAGCGCGCGGCCGGCACGGGCATGACGCCGTCGCGTCAGTGCTTCAACGCTTGAGCGCCGCGCGGGCGCGCTCGATCAGCGCGGTGGTCGACGAGTCGTGCTTCGCCGGATCGACCGAGTCGGCCGACAGATCGGCCTCGACGACCTTGCCCAGAATCTTGCCGAGCTCGACGCCCCACTGGTCGAACGGATTGATGTCCCACACCGTCGCCTGCACGAGCACCTTGTGCTCGTAAAGCGCGATCAGCGCGCCGAGCGTGCGCGGCGTCAACGCATCGACGAGCAGCGTCGTGGTCGGGCGGTTGCCGGGGAACGTCAGGTGCGGCGCGAGCGCCTCCTTGCCCGGCCCGGCGATCTTGCGCGCTTCTTCCAGCGTGCGGCCGAGCATCAGCGCCTCGCTCTGCGCGAAGCAGTTCGCGAGCAGCTTCGGATGATGGCTCGCGAGCGGATGCTCGGGCGTCAGCACCGCGATGAAGTCGATCGGCACGATCGTTGGCCCCTGGTGCAGCATCTGGAAGAACGCATGCTGGCCGTTGGTGCCCGGCTCGCCCCACGTGACGGCCGACGTCGGGTAGTCGACGAAGGCGCCGTCCAGGCGCGCGGATTTGCCGTTGCTTTCCATCTCGAGCTGCTGCAGGTACGACGGCAGGTAGTGCAGCGCTTCCGAGTACGGTGCGACGAGATAGCTCTGCGAGCCGAAGAAATTCCGGTACCAGATGCCGATCAGGCCGAGCAGCACCGGCAAATTGCGCTCGAGCGGCGCTTCGCGGAAGTGGCGGTCCATGTCGTTCGCGCCGGCCAGCAGTTCGTCGAACTGTTCGGGGCCGACCGCGATCATGATCGACAGGCCGACCGCCGACCACAGCGAATAGCGGCCGCCGACCCAGTCCCACATTTCGAACACGTTGTCCGCCGCGATGCCGAACTTCACGACTTCGGCCGGGTTCGCCGACACGCCGACGAAGTGCTTCGCGAGCGCGTCTTCGGGGCAGCCGCGCGCGACGAACCAGTCGCGCAGCGAGCGTGCGTTCGTCATCGTCTCGAGCGTCGTGAACGTCTTCGACACGATGATCGCGAGCGTTTCCTCGGGATCGACCTGTTCGAGCACGCGCGCGAGATCGGCGCCGTCGACGTTCGACACGAAGTGGGTCGAGATCTCGCGCGTCGCGACGTGGTGCAGCGCATGCACGACCATCTTCGGGCCCAGATCGGAGCCGCCGATGCCGATGTTGATCACGTGGCGGATGCGCTTGCCCGTATAGCCCGTCCACGTACCGCTGCGCACGGCGCGCGCGAACGTCGCCATCTTCGCGCGCTCGGCGCTCACCTGCGCGTGGAACGGCGCCTGCGGATCGGTCGCGCGCAGTGCGGTGTGCAGCGCCGCGCGGCCTTCGGTCGGGTTGACGACCTCGCCCGCGAACATCGCGTCGCGGCGCGCTTCGACGCCGGCGTCGCGCGCGAGCTGCACGAGCAGGCGCAGCGTTTCGTCGTCGATGCGGTTCTTCGAGAAATCGGCCGCGAGACCGCCGCCCGGAATCGTGAAGCGTTCGGCGCGGGTCGGCGCGCGATCGTTTTCCGGCGCGAACCAGTCGCGCAGCCGCGCGTGGCGGATCTGTTCGAAGTGGGATTGAAGGGCAGTCCAGGCGGGGAGCGATTTCAGCGTCATGGCGGTTCGAGTGAAGCGTGAATCGGGAGGAATGCCGCGCCGGCTCATCGTGATCGGAAAGCCGGCGGACGAGAAGGCCCGCCGTGCGGCGGGGCAGTCAGTATAGCGGCGTTACGTGTCGGCGCGCGGCGACGGATAAAAAAGGCGATTGATCAGCGTGCGCACCATCGGCGCGAGCTCGCCGGCGGTGAGCCCGGCCGGGCCGGTGCCGGTCGCGGTCAGCGTGTCGGCCGCGAGGCCGTGCAGGTAGACGCCGGCCAGCGCGGCTTCGTAAGGTGCGACCCGCTGCGCGAGCAGCGCGCCGATCAGGCCGCCGAGCACGTCGCCGGTGCCGCCGGTGGCGAGCGCCGCGTTGCCGGTCGGGTTGATCGTCACGCGGCCGTCGGGCGCCGCAATCACCGTACCCGAGCCTTTCAGCACGACGATGGCCGCGTAACGCGCGGCGAGCGCCTGCGCGGCCGCGACGCGATCGCGCTGCACGGCGGCCGTGTCGCCGCCGAGCAGGCGCGCGGCTTCGAGCGGATGCGGCGTCAGCACGCACGGATTGCCGCGTGCGCCACGCGCGGCGACGGCGGTCGCGAGGTCCGCGTGCGTCGCGACGAGGTTCAGCGCGTCGGCATCGAGCAGCGTCGCCGTGTCGTGCGCGAGCACGTCGCGCACGAGCGTCGCCGCGGCTTCGCGCGTGCCGAGCCCGCAACCGGCCGCGATCGCGGTCATCGCGCCGGGGTCGAGCGTGTCGGCCGGATGCAGCATCAGTTCGGGGAACGGCGGGTCGTACGGCGGCGCGCCCGCGCCGAGGAAGCCGACGTGCACCTTGCCGGCGCCCGCGAACAGAGCGGCGCGCGCGGCGAGGATCGGCGCGCCGCACATGCCGGTGTCGCCGCCGAGCACCGCGAGGCTGCCGTACGTGCCCTTGTGGGACGCGAACGCGCGCGCGGGCAGCGCCGCGGCGAACCGCGCGGGCGCGTTCAGCACGATGGCCGGCGCGGCGGGCGGCGCGACGTCGAGCGACGCGACGTGGATTTCGCCGGCGAGATCGCGGCCGTCGCCCGTGTAGAGGCCGGGCTTCGCGCCGATGAAGGTGAGCGTCTGCGTGGCCGCCACGGCGACGCCCGCGCCGACGATGCGGCCCGTGTCGCTGTCGAGCCCGCTGGGCACGTCGAGCGCGAGCACGCGGCCGCCGCCGCGCGCATGGGTGGCGATGCGTGCTGCCTGCTCGGCGAACGCGCCATCGAGCGCGCGGCCGAGACCGATGCCGAACAGCCCGTCGACGACCCACGCATAGCCCTCCAGCGACGCGGGCGGGGTGGCCGACAGCGGCACGCCGGCCGAGCGTGCGAGACCGAGCGCCCATTGCGCGTCGTCCGGCTTGACCGGCACCGGCATCCACGCATGCGTCGCGACGCCGAGCTGCTGGAGTTGCGCGGCGGCCACCAGCGCGTCGCCGCCGTTGTTGCCGGGGCCGACCGCGAACCAGACGGGGCGATCGTCGCCGGCGACCCGCTCGGACAGCCAGCGCGCGGCGGCCGCGCCGGCGCGGCCCATCAGCGTGTGCGGCGGCAGCGCGGCGGCGGCGTCGGCTTCGGCCGCGCGCAGGTCGGCGACGCGCAGCAGCGCGATCGGATCGGAATCGGGGAACGGGGGGCGAACGGGGGGAGCGGGGGTAACGGTCATCGCGGGATCGTGGCGGCTGGCAAGGATGCCGCCACGGGCCGGCCCGCGGCGGTCAGGTCGTGAAGCGGCCGGCGTTCAGCGCGGCGAGCGTGTCGGCGGGCCAGTGCTGGACGTTGCCGCCCAGATAGTCGGTCACCACTTTAGCAGACCCGCACGCGAGGCCCCAGCCGGCCGGGCCATGGCCGAAATTGACGAACACGCGCGGATGCGGGGTCGGACCCACGACGGGCAGGCCGTCCGGCGACAGCAGTTGCATGCCTTGCCACGACAGCGCGGCCGAGATCTTCGCGGCGCCGGGCACCCAGTCGTGGACGGCCTGGCCGAGCAGCGCGAGCGCGGCCTCCGACAGCGGCTCGGCGAGCGGCTTCGCGGTATCCGCCAGGCTCTGCAGCACGGCGGCCCCGCCGATGCGCAGCCGCTGGTGGGTGCGCGTGATCGAGATCCGCTTGATCGAATCGACGACGCTCAGGTGCGGCGCATGTTCTTCGTACGCGACCGGCGCGGTGAGCGTATGCACGCGCACCGGGTGCAGCGGCAGGCGCCAGCCGAGCCGTTCGAGCAGCGCAAGGCTGCCGGCGCCGGCGGCGACCACGATCGCGTCGGCCGACATCACGTCGACCTCGCGCGCGTGCGCCGCGCTCCGGTTGCCCGGCGGGGCGAGCTCGACCGCGACGCGGCCGTTGTCGACGCGGATCGCGGCGACGTCCGCGCCGAAGCGGAACTGCACGCCGTGCTCGTCGAGCGTCTGCTTGACCAGTTTCGCGAACAGCGGGCAGTTGCCGGTGCGCTCGGTTTCGAGCAGCACGCCGCCGGCAAAGCCGGGCTCGGCCGGTACCGACGGTTCGAGCGCCACGCATTCGTCGGCGGTGAGCGTGCGGTAAGGCTGGTCGAGTGTGCGCAGCAGGTCGAGCGCGGGCTGCAGCGCGTCCCAGTCGCGCGGATCGCGCACGACGTGCAGGATGCCGGGCTTCTGCTCGAATTCGAGCTCGAGGCGGGCTTCGATATCGGCGAGCGCGTCGCGCGACACGTCGATCAGCGGGCGCAGCCGCGCGTACTGCGCGGCGAATGCATCGGGCTCGCGCAGCGTGCCGAGCTGCTTGACGAAGCGGCGCACGCCGCCGTTGAAGCCCGGCTTGTAGACGATGCCGCTGTCGCGCGCCTGGCGCTGGTGCATGAAAGTCGGGCCGAACCAGACGTCGAGCGGGCTCGGCAGCAGCGCGCCGCCGTCGCCGTAGGTCGCGCCTTGCGCGACGGTCGCGTGGCGTTCGACCACGCATACGCGATGGCCGGCCGCGCGCAGCTGGTAGGCGGTGGCGACGCCGCTGATTCCGCCGCCGATGACGATGACATCCATTGAGATTGCTTCGATGACGGGCGGCACGCACGCCGCCCGGTGAGAATTCGCTGAGGGCCCGGGCCCGGTGAACCCGGAATGATAGCGCCAAAAGTGCGCGAGCCGGCGGCGGGCGAGCATGGCCGTGCGGCCATGCGGCGGCGGCCGGCGCCCGGGCCGATAGAGGCCGATCCGGCGGACAGCCGCGCGTGCCGCCCGCACCAGCACCGTGGCGGTGCAGCCGGACTACCGATTGGCCGGTCTTGGGCGGCCGACTTCCGGGTATAATTACGGCCTTCCTTTCGCCCCACGTCGCCACCCCGCGCGACTCATCGACGTCAGTCCAGCCCATGGCTCACTTCTCGTGTTTTCCCGGCGCTTCGGCCCTCTCCGATTTCCGTCAAACCCGTCTGCTCGACACGCTCAGGCAAATCGACGCCAACATCGTCGCGGTGCGCGGCCAGTTCCTGCACTTCGTCAATGCGGCCGAGCCGCTGTCGGCCGACGACAGCGCGCGCATCGATGCGCTGATGCACTACGGCGCGCCGTTCCAGCCGGCGGGCGAGAAGGGCGCGACCGAGACCTTCATCGTGCTGCCGCGCTTCGGCACGGTTTCGCCGTGGGCGAGCAAGGCGACCGACATCGCGCAGCACTGCGGCCTCACGCAGGTGCGCCGCATCGAGCGCGGCGTCGAATTCACGGTCACGCTGAAGTCGGGCCTGCTCGGCGGCAAGAAGGCGCTGTCAGACGACGCGCGCGCGGCCGTCGCGGCCGCGCTGCATGACCGGATGACCGAAAGCGTGGTCGCGGCGCGCGACGATGCGAAACACCTGTTCGACGAACTGCCGGCCAAGCCGCTGTCGACCGTCGACGTATTGGGCGTCGGCCGCGGCGCGCTGGAGCGCGCGAACGTCGAGCTGGGCCTCGCGCTCGCCGACGACGAGATCGACTATCTGGTCGACGCGTTCCGCAAGCTCGAACGCAACCCGACCGACGTCGAACTGATGATGTTCGCGCAGGCCAACAGCGAACACTGCCGCCACAAGATCTTCAACGCGCAGTGGACGATCGACGGCGAAGCGCAGGACATGTCGCTGTTCGCGATGATCCGCAACACCGAGAAGCTGAGCCCGCAGGGCACGATCGTCGCGTATTCGGACAACTCGTCGATCATGGTCGGCGCCGAAGCCGAGCGCTGGTTCCCGCGCAAGGCCGGTGCGGCCGGCGAGCCGGGCGAGCGCTACGGCCGCCACACCGAACTCACGCACACGCTGATGAAGGTCGAGACGCACAACCATCCGACGGCGATCTCGCCGTTCCCGGGGGCGGCGACCGGCGCGGGCGGCGAGATCCGCGACGAAGGCGCGACGGGCCGCGGCGCGCGTCCGAAGGCCGGCCTCACGGGCTTCACCGTGTCGAACCTCGACCTGCCCGATGCGCGCCAGCCGTGGGAAAACGCGCGCGACGCCGCGCAGCCGGTCGCCGAGCGCAATCCGAACGAAGTGCACGGCCCGTACGGCCGTCCGGACCGCATCGCGTCGCCGCTGCAGATCATGATCGATGGCCCGCTGGGCGGCGCCGCGTTCAACAACGAATTCGGCCGCCCGAACCTCGGCGGCTACTTCCGCGTGTACGAGCAGAACGTCGGCGGCACGGTGCACGGCTATCACAAGCCGATCATGATCGCGGGCGGCCTCGGCAACATCGCGGATCAGC
The DNA here is from genome assembly GCF_905400185.1 of Burkholderia sola. Lineage (NCBI taxonomy): Bacteria > Pseudomonadati > Pseudomonadota > Betaproteobacteria > Burkholderiales > Burkholderiaceae > Burkholderia > Burkholderia sola. The sequence goes on along the minus strand of NZ_FR989675.1, from coordinate 2,138,533 downwards.
ACACGCACAAGCACGACGTGCCGGCCGGCTCGCTGCTGATCCAGATCGGCGGCCCCGGCATGCGGATCGGCATGGGCGGCGGCGCCGCGAGCTCGATGGCGACCGGCGCGAACACCGCCGAACTCGACTTCGACTCGGTGCAGCGCGGCAACCCGGAAATCGAGCGTCGCGCGCAGGAAGTGATCAACGGCTGCTGGCAGCTCGGCGCGGAAAACCCGATCCTGAGCATCCACGACGTCGGCGCGGGCGGTCTGTCGAACGCGTTCCCCGAAATCGTCGACGGCGCGGGCAAGGGCGCGCGCTTCGAACTGCGCAAGGTCGCGCTCGAGGAATCGGGCCTGTCGCCGCGCGAAATCTGGTCGAACGAAGCGCAGGAGCGCTACGTGCTGGCGATCGCGCCGGCCGACCTGCCGCGCTTCGAGGCGATCTGCGCGCGCGAGCGCTGCCCGTTCGCGGTAGTCGGTGTCGCGACCGACGAACGCGAGCTGAAGCTCGTCGACGACGAAGCGACGGGCGCGGACGAATACCCGGTCGACATGCCGATGGAAGTGCTGCTCGGCAAGCCGCCGCGCATGCACCGCGACGTCGCGCGTGTGACGACCGAGCGTGCGCCGGTCGACGTGACGGGCATCGCGCTGTCGGCCGTCGCGCTCGACGTGCTGAAGCACCCGACGGTCGGCAGCAAGTCGTTCCTGATCACGATCGGCGACCGTTCGGTCGGCGGTACGTCGGTGCGCGACCAGATGGTCGGCCCGTGGCAGGTGCCGGTGGCCGACTGCGCGATCACCGCGCTCGACTATGCCGGTTTCAAGGGCGAGGCGATGACGATGGCCGAGCGCACGCCGCTCGCGGTGATCGACGCGCCGGCGTCGGGTCGCATGGCCGTCGGCGAAGCGATCACGAACATCGCGAGCGCGCCGATCGCGTCGCTCGACAAGCTGAAGCTGTCGGCGAACTGGATGGCCGCGTGCGGCACGGCCGGCGAGGACGCCGCGCTGTTCGACACGGTCAAGGCGATCGGCATGGAGCTGTGCCCGGCGCTCGGGATCGGCATCCCGGTCGGCAAGGACTCGCTGTCGATGAAGACGAAGTGGGATGAGCAGGGCGTCGCGAAGGAAGTCGTGTCGCCGGTGTCATTGATCATCTCGGCGTTCGCGCCGGTCGAGGACGTGCGCCGTCATCTCACGCCGCAACTGCGCCGCGTGGCCGACGCGGGCGACACGGTGCTGATCGCGATCGATCTCGGCCGCGGCAAGAACCGCATGGGCGGCAGCATCTTCGCGCAGGTCACGCAGCAGGTCGGCGACACGACGCCGGACGTCGACGACGCGGAAGACCTGAAGCGCTTCTTCAACGCGATCCAGTCGCTCAATGCGCAAGACAAGCTGCTCGCGTACCACGACCGCTCGGACGGCGGCCTGTGGGCGACGGTATGCGAAATGGCGTTCGCGGGCCATGCGGGCGTGTCGCTGAACGTCGACATGCTGACGCTCGACCCGAACCACGAATCCGACTACGGCGACGCGAAGGACTGGGCGAAGCAGACGAGCGGCCTGCGCGACGACCGCACGCTGCGCGCGCTGTTCTCCGAAGAGCTCGGCGCCGTCGTGCAGGTGCGCGCGTCCGACCGCGACGCGGTGCTCGGCGCGCTGCGCGAGTTCGGCTTGTCGACGTGCTCGCACGTGATCGGCTCGGTCAACGATCGCGACGTGATCGAGGTGTACCGCGACGCGAAGAAGATCTTCGACGCACCGCGCACCGAACTGCATCGCGCATGGAGCGAAGTGAGCTGGCGCATCGCGCGCCTGCGCGACAACCCGGCGTGCGCGGATGCCGAATACGACGCGCTGCTCGACGCGGCCGACCCGGGCATCTCGCCGGTGCTGACGTTCGACCCGGCCGACGACATCGCCGCGCCGTTCATCGCGACGGGCGCACGGCCGCGCGTCGCGATCCTGCGCGAGCAGGGCGTGAACTCGCATCTGGAAACGGCTTACGCGTTCGACCGCGCCGGCTTCGATGCACACGACGTGCACATGAGCGACCTGCTCGCGGGCCGCGCGTCGCTGGCCGATTTCGCGGGCGCGGTCGCATGCGGCGGTTTCTCGTACGGCGACGTGCTGGGCGCGGGAGAGGGCTGGGCGAAGACGATCCGCTTCAACGCGAATCTCGCCGACATGTTCTCGGCGTTCTTCGCGCGTCCCGATACGTTCGCACTCGGTATCTGCAACGGCTGCCAGATGCTGTCGAGCATCGCGTCGATGATCCCCGGGGCGGAAGCGTGGCCGAAGTTCACGCGCAACAAGTCCGAGCAGTTCGAGGCGCGCTTCTCGTTCGTCGAAGTGGAGAAGTCGCCGTCGATCTTCTTCGCGGGGATGGAAGGCTCGCGGATTCCGGTCGCGGTCGCGCACGGCGAAGGCTATGCGGACTTCTCGCAGCAGGGCGACATCGATCGCGTCGCGGTCGCGATGCGTTACGTCGACCACCGCGGCGAAGCGACCGAGCGCTATCCGTTCAACCCGAACGGGTCGCCGGCCGGCATCACGTCGGTGACGACGGCCGACGGCCGCTTCTCGGTGCTGATGCCGCACATGGAGCGCGTGCATCGCACGGTCACGATGAGCTGGCACCCGGAAGGCTGGGGTGAAGCGAGTCCGTGGCTGCGTGTGTTCCGCAACGCGCGCCGCTGGATCGGCTGATCGGGATGATGTTCGACCCCAACGCATCGGTCGAGGTCGTCACGCTGCGTGACGCGCGGGCGAGCGAGGCCGACGCGATTGGCCGCGTGATCCGCGCGGCGTTCGCGGGCGAGCCGCAAGGCGGGGCGTTCGAGCAGCGCATCGTCGGCACGCTGCGTGCGGACGGTGCGCTGAGCGTATCGCTCGTCGCGGAGTGCGACGGACGTATCGTCGGGCACGTCGCGTTCTCGCCGGTCGCGATCGGCGGCGAGCCGGCCGGCAGCCAGCAGTGGTACGGGCTCGCGCCGCTCGCGGTGCGGCCCGATTGCCAGCGGCAGAGCATCGGCGCCGGGCTCGTGCGCACGGGGCTCGACGCGTTGCGTCGGCTCGGCGCGCGCGGCTGCGTGGTGCTCGGCGAGCCCGCGTATTACACGCGTTTCGGGTTCGAACCGCACGGCGACATCGTGTTTCCGGGCGTGCCGGCCGAGTATTTTCTCGCGCTGTCGTTCGACGAATCGGCTCCGCTGCCGGCGGGCGACGTGCGTTATCACGACGTGTTCCATCCCGCCGCGTAGCGCATGCCGCGGGCGGCACCTGGCGTGGAAAAGCCGCTCTCCGGAGCGGTTTTTTATTGCACGGCGCGCCGCGCACCATCGCGTCGCGGTATATCTGTTTCGTGCGCGCCAAAAGAAAAAGCCGCTCCGAAGAGCGGCTTGTCGATGCGCGTACGACGCGCGCCGGCGTTACTGGATCTTCGCCTGCTGGCGCAGACCTTCCTCGAACGCCTGCAGCTTCTGCTGCACGAGCTGCTGCGCGATCTGCGCCTTCACCTGGTCGAACGGCGGCGGCGCGATGTCGCGGATGTCGTCGACGCGGATGATGTGCCAGCCGAACTGCGTCTTCACCGGCGCGTCGGTCATCTGGCCTTTCTGCAGCTTCTGCGCGGCCGCCGCGAATTCCGGCACGTACGCCTTCGGGTCGGACCAGTCGAGATCGCCGCCGTTCTTGCCCGAACCCGGATCCTTCGAGTATTGCTTCGCGAGATCCTCGAACTTCGCGCCACCCTTGATCTTCGCGATCAGGTCCTTCGCCTGCTGCTCGCTCTCGACGAGGATGTGGTGCAGGTGGTACTCGCGGTTGCCGCCCACGCCCTTGACGAGTTCGTCGTAGCGCGCCTTCACTTCGGCGTCGGTCGGCTGGTTCTTCTTCAGGAAGCTCTCGATCATCGAGCGCAGCACGACGGTCTGCTGCGCGACGGCGACTTGCGCCTTCACGTCCGGACGGTTCGGGATGCCTTCGCGAATCGCTTCCTGCATCAGGATTTCGCGGTTCACGAGTTCCTGGCGCACGGCCTGCTGCAGTTGCGGACCGTCGGTCTGGCCTTGCTGGACGAGCTGCGCGACCATCGCGTCGGCGCGCGATTTCGGAATCGGCGTGCCGTTGACGACGGCGATGTTCTGGGCAAATGCCGGTGCCGCTGCAAAAGCAGCCGCCGCGACCCACAGGCGGGGGGATTTCAGGATCATCGGGAATTCCTAATGAGACTAGATTGAAGATTCGTTGAATTCTTCGGGCGTGTAAGCCACGATCGCGAGCGCGTGAATGCCGCGCTGCATCGCATCAGCGAGCGCATCATACACCAGCCGGTGCCGCGCGACGCGCGGCTTGCCCGCGAACGCGGACGAGACGATCGTGACCGTGAAATGGCCGCCGGCGGCCGCGCCCGCATGGCCCGCGTGCTGCGCGCTGTCGTCGCGCACGGTGAGCGACAGCGGCGCGAGCGACGCGGTGAGGCGCGCTTCGATCAGCGCGATGCGTTCGTCGGCGGAGGCGTGGAGAAAGGCGTCGCTCATGTCACTCGTCCTTCAGGTATTTCGTGAGCCACAGGCTCTGCAGGATGATGAACACGACCATCGCGCCCGTCGTACCGAACAGCTTGAAGTTCACCCATTGCGATTCGGTGAAGTTGTGCACCACGTACAGGTTCGCGACGCCGAGCACCGCGAAGAACAGCGCCCAGGCGGCGTTCAGCTTGTCCCACACGGGGTGCGGCAGCGTGAGCTGCTTGCCCATCATCTTCTCGATCAGGTTCTTGCTGAACGCATAACGCGCGGCGAGCAACCCGATCGCAAACAGCCAGTACAGCACAGTCGGTTTCCATTGAATGAATTTCTCGTCATGCAGGACGAGGGTGGCGCCGCCGAACACGACGATCACGCCGAGGCTGACCCACAGCATCGTGTCGACCTTCCGGTGCCGGAAGGCGACCCAGGCGACCTGGGCCAGCGTCGCGACGATCGCGACGGCGGTGGCGGTAAAGATGCCCCAGACCTTGAAGGCGACAAAAAACAGGATGATCGGAAACAGATCGAACAGGAATTTCATGGCGCTCGCAGCTGCGTGACAGGCCGCATGTGCGGCCTGTCACCGTTGTAGGGACCCGCCAGGCATCGCCGTCGCGGAGCGGGGCGGCCGGCCCGCGGCTGGCCGCCCGGCAGATCCGCCCGGCGCCGCTCATTCGTTTTCGGGTCGGGACTCGAAGTTTAACGCAGCCGAATTGATGCAGTACCGCAAACCGGTCTGGTCGCGCGGGCCGTCCTCGAACACGTGGCCCAGATGCGCGCCGCAGTGGTTGCAGCGCACCTCGACGCGCACCATCCCGTGCGAGTAGTCGACCTTCTCGTCGATCACCTCGCCGTTGAGCGGCTTGAAGTAGCTGGGCCAGCCGCAGCCCGAATGGAACTTGGCGCCGGATTCGAACAGCGGCGTGCTGCAGACGACGCACTTGTAGATGCCGGCATCCTCGGTGTCGGTGTATTCGCCGGTGAACGCGCGCTCGGTCGCCGCGTGCTGCGTGACCTCGTACTGCATCGGCGTGAGCCGGCGGCGCAGCTCGGCGTCGTCCTTCTGGTACGGGAAGGTCTTGTCGTCGGAATCGTGGGACATGGGGGTTCTCCTGATCGGTCGGTCGAGATGCGCGGGTTGCGGGCTCAGGACGAGCAGCTCACTTCGAGCGTGCCGGCCCAGTCGGGCGGCAACGCCGCGTACGCTTCATGCTCCGGTTGTTCGTCGAACGGGCGACGCAGGATCCGCGCGAGCCGCTCGACTTCCGAAAAATCCTTTTCCTTCGCGCGCCGGATCGCAACTTCGGCCAGATGGTTGCGAAGCACGTATTTGGGGTTCGCGCGGTTCATTGCAACCGCGCGAGCCGCGTCGTCGCGCGTTTCCTCGGACAGCCGCGCGCGGTAGAGGTTCGCCCATGCGTCGAATGCTTCACGGTCGATGAAGAGGTCGCGCACGGGCGCGTCGCGGCTCGCGTCGTGCTTCGAGATCTGCGCGAGCCGGCGGAACGTCAGCGTGAAATCCGCGTGGCTCGCATGCATCGTCTCGAGCAGCTTGTTCGCGAGCTCGGCGTCGCCGTCGCGTTCGAGTTCGAGGCCGAGCTTCGCGCGCATCGCGCGTTCGAGCGCGGGGCCGAAGCGCTCCGGAAACTTCGCGAGCACGGCCTGGGCGTCGTCCACCGCGCGCTCGGCGCGCGCGTCGTCGTCGGCGATGCCGTGCTGCAGCCCGATCAGCGGCAGCAGCGCCTGCGCGAGGCAATAGCAGTTCCAGTGCGCGATGCGCGGCTGCATCCGGTACGCATAGCGGCCGTTGGTGTCCGAGTGGTTGCAGATGTAGTTCGCGTCGAATGCATCGACGAAGCCGAACGGACCGTAGTCGATCGTCACGCCGAGGATCGACATGTTGTCGGTGTTCATCACGCCGTGGCAGAAGCCGACCGCCTGCCATTGCGCGACGAGGTCGGCCGTGCGCAGCGTCGCGGCCTCGAGCAGCGCGAGGTACGGATCGTCCGCGTCGCGGCAGGCCGGATAGAAGCGGTCGATCACGTGATCGGCCAGCTGGCGCAGCAGGTCGGGGCGATCGTTCGAGAAGAAGTGCTCGAAGTGGCCGAAGCGCACGAAGCTTTCCGACACGCGCGTGACGACGGCCGCCGTCTCGATCTCCTCGCGCACCACCGGCTGGTCGGAGCCGATCACCGTCAGCGCGCGCGTGGTCGGGATGCCGAGGTGATGCATCGCTTCCGAGCACAGGAATTCGCGGATCGACGAGCGCAGCACCGCGCGGCCGTCGCCCATCCGCGAATACGGCGTGCGGCCGCCGCCCTTGAGCTGCAGTTCGTAGCGCCGGCCGTCGGCGCCGGGCAACTCGCCGATCGTCAGCGCGCGGCCGTCGCCGAGCTGGCCGGCCCACACGCCGAACTGATGGCCGGAATAGACCGACGCGTACGGCATCGCGTGCGGGGGCCAGTCGCGCGTCGGGTTGCCGGCGAACAGCTCGGCGAAGCCGGGCTGCGCGGCGATCGCGGGCGGTAGGTCGAGCAGCTGCGCGACTTCGTCGGAAAAGCCGACGACGTACGGCGCGGCCAGCGGCGCGGCCGGCAGCCGCGTATGAAACGCGTCGCCGAGCGTGACGAACGCGCGTTCGGCGGGCGCGCCGAGCGTCGCGGCGAGGTCGGGGAGAGTGTCAGCCGCATCGGCTGCGCTTCGGGAAAACGACATGTTGAGCGCCTCTGGGTAAGCCGATATTGTAAGGCGGCGTCGCGCCGCCCGCATGGCGGCCCGCGCATCGTGCGCCACGCCCGTCCGGGCCGCTGACGGGCGCGCATGCGGGCTGCTTCCGGATGGAAACGGCCGCCAGGCGGGTCACCGATTCGCATCCTCACGGAGAACAAGACGATGGGTAAGCCGTTGCTGGGCCAGATGATGGATGTGCCGCTGCTGGTGTCGTCGCTGATCGCGCATGCCGCGCGGCATGCGGGCGACACGGAAATCGTGTCGAAGCGCGTCGAAGGCGACCTGCATCGCTACACGTATCGCGATTGCGAACGCCGCGCGAAGCAACTGGCGCAGGCGCTCGCGCGGCTCGGCGTCGCAACCGGCGACCGCGTGGGCACGCTGGCGTGGAACGGCTACCGGCATCTGGAAGCGTATTACGGGATCGGCGGGATGGGCGCCGTGTGCCATACGATCAACCCGCGCCTGTTTCCCGAACAGATCGCGTACATCGTCAATCACGCGGAAGACCGCTACGTCTTCTTCGACATCAATTTCGCGCCGCTCGTCGATGCGATCGCGCCGCAATGCCCGCACGTGAAGGGCTGGATCGCGATGACGGACGCCGCGCACCTGCCGTCCGGCGCGACGCCGTTCCTCTGCTACGAAACGCTCGTCGAAGCCGAGGACGGCCGCTACGACTGGCCGCGCCTCGACGAGCAGCAGGCATCGGGGCTCTGCTACACGTCGGGCACGACCGGCAACCCGAAGGGCGTGCTGTATTCGCATCGCTCGACCGTGCTGCATGCATACGGCGCCGCGCTGCCCGACGCGATGAACCTGTCCGCGATGGACGCCGTGCTGCCCGTCGTGCCGATGTTCCACGTCAACGCATGGGGGCTGCCGTACGCGGTGCCGCTCACCGGCGGCAAGCTGGTGCTGCCCGGCAAGGATCTCGACGGGAAATCGCTGTACGAGCTGATGGAGGCCGAGCGCGTGACGTTTTCCGCAGGCGTGCCGACCGTGTGGCTCGGCCTGCTGAACTACATGCGCGAGGCCGGCGTGCGTTTCTCGACGCTGAACCGCACGGTGATCGGCGGCTCCGCGTGCCCGCCCGCGATGCTGCGCACGTTCGAGGACGAATACGGCGTGCGCGTGATCCATGCATGGGGAATGACCGAACTGTCGCCGCTCGGCACGCTCGCGAAGCTCAACTGGGCGCAGTCGCAGCGGCCGCTCGACGCGCAGCGCCGGCTGCTCGAGAAGCAGGGGCGCGTGATCTGCGGCGTCGACATGCGGATCGTCGGCGACGACGGCCGCGAGCTGCCGTGGGACGGCGTCGCGTTCGGCGAACTGCAGGTGCGCGGGCCGTGGGTGATCGACCACTACTTTCGCGGCGATGCGTCGCCGCTGGCGGACGGCTGGTTCCCGACCGGCGACGTCGCGACGATCGACCCCGACGGCTTCCTGCAGATTACCGACCGCAGCAAGGACGTGATCAAGTCGGGCGGCGAGTGGATCAGCTCGATCGACATCGAGAACGTCGCGATCGCGCATCCCGGGGTGGCCGAAGCCGCGTGCATCGCGTGCGCGCACCCGAAATGGACCGAGCGGCCGCTGCTCGTCGTGGTGCCGCGCGAAGGCGCGAACCTGAGCCGCGACGCGCTGCTCGCGTTCTACGAGGGCAAGGTCGCGAAATGGTGGATTCCCGACGACGTCGTGTTCGTCGAATCGCTGCCGCACACCGCGACCGGCAAGCTGCAGAAGCTGAAGCTGCGCGAGACGTTCCGCGATTACGTGTTGCCGACGGCGGTGTGCGCGCCGTAAGCCTTCGCGTCCGGGCCGCCGCCGGCCCGCGATTCGGTCCCGATGCGATCCCCCGATCCGTCCCCGGATCGGGAGCGAAATTCAAATTGAACGACCGTGCTTTTTCGTTGTATGCTGCCTGCGTTCATTCGGACATGCGGCCGTTCGACCGCGCACAATGAAGCGCAGCCAATCCGGCGCGCGATGCATGGAGGCAGGCAGATGGCAGTGGATTACTCGACTCGCGACGGCGTGGCCGTCATCACGCTCAACAATCCGCCCGTCAACGGGCTCGGCCTGTCGACCCGCCAGGGCGTCATGGACGCGCTCGATCGCGCCGCGCAGGAGCCGTCGGTCACGGCCATCGTGCTGACCGGCGCGGGTCGCGCGTTCTCGGGTGGCGCCGACATCACCGAATTCAATACGCCGAAGGCGCTGCAGGAGCCGACGCTGCACACCGTGATCCGCGCGGTGGAGGCAAGCGCGAAGCCGGTCGTCGCGGCGCTGCACAGCGTCGTGATGGGCGGCGGGCTGGAGCTTGCGCTCGGCGCGCACTACCGCATCGCCGCGCCCGGCGCGCAGGTCGCACTGCCCGAAGTGAAGCTCGGGCTGCTGCCGGGCGCGGGCGGCACGCAACGCCTGCCGCGCGCGGTCGGCCTCGAAACCGCGCTGAACATGATCGTGTCGGGCGCGCCGGTGCCGTCGGAGCAACTCGCGACGAGCGGGCTGTTCGACGAAATGGCCGACGGCGACCTGCTCGACGCGGCCGTCGCGTTCGCGCGCAAGGTCGGCGCGCAGAACGGCCCGCATCCGCGCGTCCGCGATCGCAAGATCGTCCACGAGAACGCGGCGGGCTTCATCCAGTTCGCGCGCAATTCCGCGCGGGCCGCCGCGCCGAATTTCCCCGCGCCGCACAAGTGCATCGACGCGATCGAGGCCGGCGTGCTGAACGGCTTCGACAAAGGCAGCATCGCCGAGCGCGAGGGTTTCGTCGCGCTGATGATGACGCCGGAAAGCCGCGCGCTGCGCCATGCGTTCTTCGGCGAACGGGCGGCGAGCAAGATTCCCGACGTGCCGGCCGATACGCCGCTGCGCGAGATCCGCCGGGTCGGCGTGATCGGCGCGGGCACGATGGGCGGCGGGATCGCGATGAACTTCATCAACGCGGGGCTGCCGGTCACGCTGCTCGAGACGAAGCAGGATGCGCTCGAGCGCGGCCTCGCGACGATCCGCAAGAACTACGACGCGCAGGTGAAGAAGGGCAGGCTCACGCAGGAGAAGCTCGACGCACGCATCGCGCTGATCACGCCGACGCTGTCCTACGACGACCTGAAGGACGCCGACCTGATCGTCGAAGCGGTGTTCGAGGAACTCGGCGTGAAGGAGCAGGTGTTCAAGAAGCTCGACGAAGTCGCGAAGCCGGGCGCGATCCTCGCGTCGAACACGTCGACGCTCGACGTCGACAAGATCGCGGCGTTCACGAAGCGCCCGCAGGACGTCGTCGGCATGCACTTCTTCAGCCCGGCGAACGTGATGAAGCTGCTCGAGGTCGTGCGCGGCGCGCAGACCGCGAAGGATGTGCTCGCGACCGTGATGGCGGTGGCGAAGAAGATCCGCAAGACGGCGGTCGTGTCGGGCGTGTGCGACGGCTTCATCGGCAACCGGATGATCGAGCAGTACATCCGCCAGGCGCTGTTCATGCTCGAGGAAGGCGCGCTGCCCGCGCAGGTCGATCGCGCGATCGAGAAGTTCGGCTTCGCGATGGGGCCGTTCCGGATGAGCGACCTCGCCGGCAACGACATCGGCTGGGCGATCCGCAAGCGCCGTTACGTCGAGCAGCCCGATCTGCACTATTCGAAGATCGCCGACCGCCTGTGCGAACAGGGCCGCTTCGGCCAGAAGACGGGCGCCGGCTGGTACGACTACGTGCCGGGCGACCGCAAGGCGAAGCCGTCGTCGCTCGTCGACGAGATGGTCGTCGCGTACTCGAAGGAGCGCGGCGTCGAGCGGCGCAAGATCGGCGACGACGAGATCGTCGAGCGGCTGGTGTTCGCGCTCGTCAACGAAGGCGCGAAGATCCTCGAAGAGAAGATCGCGTCGAAGGCGTCCGATATCGACATGGTCTACCTGACCGGGTATGGCTTCCCGCTGTGGCGCGGCGGCCCGATGCTGTACGCGGACATGGTCGGCCTCTACAACGTCGAGCGCGCGATTCGCCGCTATGCGGCCGCGCCGAACGGTGACGCATGGCAGCTCGCGCCGTCGATCGCGGAACGGGCGAAGGCCGGCCGCGGGTTCAACGGCTGACGCCGCCGCATCGCTGCGCGACCGATCCTGTCTGGAGACACGCAATGAAACGCACCGACGACGTCCTGCTCGTGATCGACGTGCAATACGACTTCATGCCGGGCGGCGCGCTCGCGGTGCCCGACGGCGATGCGGTCGTGCCCGTGATCAACGCGCTCGCGCAACGCTTCGACCAGGTCGTGCTCACGCAGGACTGGCACCCGCGCGAGCACGTGTCGTTCGCGGCGAACCATCCGGGCCGCGAGCCGTTCTCGACGCTCGCGCTGCCGTACGGCGAGCAGGTGCTGTGGCCCGTGCACTGCGTGCAGGACACCGACGGCGCGGCGCTGCATCGCGACCTCGACATCCCGCATGCGCGGCTCGTGATCCGCAAGGGGGGCGACGCGCAGGTCGACAGCTATTCCGCGTTCGTCGAAGCCGACCGCACGACGCGCACGGGGCTCGCGGGCTATCTGCGCGAACTCGGCGCGAAGCGCGTGTGGTGCTGCGGGCTCGCGACCGACTATTGCGTCGCGTGGTCGGCGCTCGATGCGCGCGCGGCCGGTTTCGAAGCCGCGGTGATCAACGATGCGTGCCGCGCGATCGACCTGAACGGGTCGCTCGCGCACGCATGGCAGCAGATGCAGGCAGCGGGCGTCGTGCATGCGACGTCCGCCAGCGCGCGCCCGGCGGCGTAGCGCAGACCCCAACATGAAGCAGGACCGAAGGAGACTCGCATGACCGAAGCCGTAATCGTATCGACCGCCCGCACGCCGCTCGCGAAATCCTGGCGCGGCGCCTTCAACATGACGCACGGCGCGACGCTCGGCGGCCACGTGGTCGCGGCCGCGCTCGAGCGCGCGAAGCTCGATCCGGCGCGCGTCGAGGACGTGATCATGGGCTGCGCGAACCCCGAAGGCGCGACCGGCGCGAACATCGCGCGGCAGATCGCGCTGCGCGCCGGGTTGCCGGTGAGCGTGCCGGGGATGACGGTGAACCGTTTCTGTTCGTCCGGGCTGCAGACCATCGCGCTGGCCGCGCAGCGGATCATCGCGGGCGAAGGCGAGATCTACGTGGCCGGCGGCGTCGAGTCGATCTCGTGCGTGCAGAACGAGATGAACCGGCACATGGTCCAGGAAGGCTGGCTCGTCCAGCACAAGCCCGAGATCTACTGGAACATGCTGCAGACCGCCGAGAACGTCGCGAAGCGCTACGGGATCTCGAAGGAGCGCCAGGACGCGTACGGCGTGCAGTCGCAACTGCGGGCCGCGGCCGCGCAGGAAGCCGGGCGTTTTCGCGACGAGATCGTGCCGATCACCGTGCTCGCGGGCATCGCCGACAAGGCGACGGGCCGCCTGTTCACGCAGGAAGTGACGGTCTCGGTCGACGAAGGCATCCGCCCCGACACGACGCTCGAAGGCGTGTCGAAGATCCGTTCGGCCGTGCCGGGCGGCGTGATCACCGCGGGCAATGCGAGCCAGTTCTCGGATGGCGCGTCGGCATGCGTCGTGATGAGCGCCAAGGCCGCGCAGCGCGAAGGGCTGCAGCCGCTGGGCGCGTTCCGCGGCTTCGCGGTGGCTGGCTGCGAGCCGGACGAAATGGGCATCGGCCCGGTGTTCGCTGTGCCCAAGCTGCTGAAGCAGGCCGGGCTGACAGTCGACGACATCGGCCTGTGGGAACTGAACGAGGCGTTCGCGGTGCAGGTGCTGTACTGCCGCGACACGCTCGGGATTCCTGAGGACCGCCTGAACGTGAACGGCGGCGCGATCGCGGTCGGCCATCCGTACGGCGTGTCGGGCGCGCGCCTGACCGGCCATGCGCTGATCGAGGGCAAGCGGCGCGGCGTGAAGTACGTGGTCGTCACGATGTGCATCGGCGGCGGGCAGGGCGCGGCCGGCCTGTTCGAAATCCTCTGATCTTTGACCGGCGGCGGCCGCGGTCGCGCTTCGGCGCCACCGCACCCCGCCGCAGCGAATCGGCGCGACCGATGCGCCATTCGCAATGATGGAGAAACAAAAGGCATGCACCCGGCAATGCCGTTTCCCCTGACTTGTCAAACGAATTACCCCTCCTATACTTGCTCTGACATTTGCCTTTCGGCATGATGGGCCAGATCGCGCGTGGGGGCGCGATCCGTCCCGAGAAGATTCCAGCCAACGCAGCAGACCGACCGGGGACCGAATGAGTACGACCTATGCAGCCGGGGAACCGCCGCGCGTCGTCAGCGCGGCCGCCAGGCTCTACGCGAAATGCCTGCTGGTCGGATTCGCGTTGTTGCCGGCCTATCTGATTGCCTATCTGTGGTTCTTCAGCGACCGGAGCGTCGTGTTCGAGAACCACGCCTTCCATGAAATCGCGATCGCGGCGGCGACGATCGAAGGCGCGTTCGTCACCTACGTGACGTGGGTGTGTTACCGGTCATCCGGCGAGCCGCTGCTGCGCTGGCTGACGCTCGGCTTTCTCGGCTTCGCGATGATCTACGCGCTGCACGGCGCGTTCACCGGGATGGCGCACCACAATATCTGGCTGTTCCTGCTGTACGGGCCCGCGTCGCGGTTCGTGATGTCGGCGCTGCTGCTCACGGGGCTGCTGTCGTATTCGCGTCCGCCCGACCGGCTCGACAAGCGCACGAGCGTGCGCACGTGGCTGCCGTGGATCGTGTTCTTCCTGCTCGTCAACGTGGCGGTCGCGTACATCGCATATTCGCCGGTCGCGGGTGCGCTCGGCACGCGGCTGTCGATGGAAGGCGGCGCGCTGGTGTTCTCGCTGCTGAACGTGTGCCTGCTGCTCGCACGACGGATCCGCTCGCCGCTGATGGTGATCTACGGCGTGTCGATCATGGCGTTCGCGCTGTCGTCGCTCGCGTTCATCCTCGGCAAGCCGTGGAATCACATGTGGTGGCTCGCGCACGCGATCTTCGCGGGCGGGTTCTTCCTGCTGAGCTACGGTGTCGTGCAGGCGCTGCAGACGACGCGCTCGTTCTCGGCGATCTACAGCCAGGAAGACCTGATGAGCCGGCTGTCGGAATCGATGGCGCGCACCGAAAGCGCGCTGCAGGAGCTGCGGCGTACGAACCAGAAGCTCGAGTACATGGCCGCGACCGACCCGATGACGGGCGCGTCGAACCGCCGGCAGTTCATCGCGCAGGTCGAGCGCGAAATCGTGCGGGCCGAGCGCGACGGCACGCCGTTCTGCCTGCTCGCGCTCGATCTCGACAATTTCAAGAACATCAACGATGCCTACGGGCACCAGATCGGCGACGAGGTGCTGCGCGGCGTCGTGCGCCAGTGCCTCGAGGCGATCCGGCCGGCGGGCGCGCTCGCACGGGTCGGCGGCGAGGAATTCATGGCGCTCTTGCCCGAGATGCCGCTCGAAGGCGCGCGGATGACGGCCGAGCGCGTACGTTCGTCGATCGCGAGTGCGCCGTTCGGGCTGGACTTCAAGCGCGTGCAGGTGACGGTCAGCGTCGGCGTCGCGCAATACGGCGTCGACGGCGGCACGGTCGATGCGCTGCTGCGGGCGGTCGACGAGCGGCTTTATCAGGCGAAGCGGGAAGGGCGCAACCGCGTGGTGTCGCGATGATCCGCATGGCACCGACACCCCGGCGGCGGGCGCGCCGCCGGGGCTTTTGCAGGCCGGTGCCGGCCGCGCGCTAGCGCGACGCCACCGCCGTCGCCTGCTTCGGCTGCCCGTCCTGCATCGGCTGGGAGGCTTGCCACCAGTACTTGCCCGCGCGCTGCTGCGGATCGCGGATCGCGAGATACGTCGTACTCCAGAGCTGCGCCGCGTTGGCTTCGGTCGCATCGGCGCTGCGCGTGCCGAATGCGTCGGTCTGGTACTTGCCGTTCACGTAGGACCACGTCCACATTTCCGACGTGCGCATGTCGCGTCCGTTCGAGATTACCTGCCAGATCGTCTGCCGCGCCTGCGTGAGCAGCGTGCGGGTCGCGGCCGACAGGTCCTGGCGCGCCAGCTGGCGATCGAGCCCGGCCACCCACATCGCCTGCTGCCACGACCAGATCACCGTGCCGTGATACGCGGAACTCGTGAACTTCGGCCACAGCGACGGGTTCGCATACGCGGGGTTCGCGATCAGCATCCCGGCATCGGTCACGAGGCCGGTCGGGAACGGCCGCGTGACGTCGGTCACGATCCGCTGGAGCTGATCGTCCGGCGGCGCGCCGAACAGCAGCGCGAAGCCGCCGTCCGAATTCATCACCGGGATCGGGTTGCCCTGCTGGTCGAGCGAGAGCGCATAGAAGGCCAGCGGCGCATTGGGCGCGGCGCCGGCCGGCACCCCGGCGGACGGCGCATAGGCCGACACGTCGGTGGCCGCCTGCGCGGCCGGCACACTGACCTGGAACAGCGGCGGCGCCTGCGTTTCCCACGTGGCCGCTTCGTTCGCCGTGTTGGCGAGCGTCGCGCGTTGCCCGGCGTCGAGGTACGGATCGAGCAGGCCGCGGGCGAGGAACGCGTTCGCCGCGCGCAGCGCGGCCGGTACGAGCACTGCGTTCACGTCGTACGGGTACACGCCGCCGCCGAGGCCGTCGGTACTGTCGCGCCAGTTGCCGACGATTTCGCCGGGCCGCAGGTGAATCAGGTTCGCGACCGACGGCTGCTGCGCGAACGGCTGCGCGGTCGTCGCGACGTGCAGCAGATTGACGACGAGGCGGCTGCCGTTGGTTTGCCCGTCGCTGCCGCGCTGCGCCAGATACGCGGCCGCACGCGCCTGGCCGCGCGTATCGTCGATCAGCCACGCGGCCGCGATCGGCGCGAGCAGGTAGTCGCTGTCGATCATCTTGTAGTCGTAGGTCGGTGTCGCGTCGTTCGGCCGCCCGTTCTTCTGGTTGTCGATCAGCGCGAATTCGCCGATGCCTTCCTCGTGCGCGACCTTGCCGTCGGCCGACAGGCGGCTCAGCACCGACGACAGCCCGGCCTCGATCGCCGCGGGTTCGAGCACGGGCATCAGCATGCGGACCGAGATCAGCGTGTCGCGGCCGAAGTACGTGTCGTACTGCCACGAGCCCGCCAGCAGCTTGTCGTTGAAGCTCAGGAATTCGAGCACGTTCTGGCTGACCGGGTCGGGATTCACGGACGGAGCGAACAGGTCCGCGTGCGTGATCGGCGACAGCGGCGTCTCGCCCGACAGCGCATCGATGTGCAGCTTCAGCGTGCGCGAGCCCGCCGGCGCGTTCAGCACGAGCTTGCCGCCCGCTGCCGGCGCGATGCTGCCGCCGTCGCGCAGCGTGATGCGCAGCGCATAGCCGGGCGCGCCGTCGAGCCGGTCGCGTTGCCATTGCGCGGTGCCGCCCTGGACCGTCGGCGCGGTGAGGATCTGCTGCGGAATCGTCGCGCCGCCGTTGAAGTCGCGCAGGAAGCGCACGTTGCTGAGCACGCCCTGGCGGATCGTCAGCGTAGCGGTGTCGACCGACACGTCGGCGCCGATGCCGTACAGCGGGCGGCCGTGTGCGTCCGGGGCCGACAGCGCGGACGGCGGCGTGTCGAGGGTCCAGTTCACCGGCTGCGCGGTGTCGTCGAACCACAGCCCGGTGCCGCTGTTGCCGGCGGGGAAGACCACGAGCAGGCGCGGCTTCGTCGACGAGCGTACCAGCAGGTGCGCGGCGACCTTGTCCTGCCGGTAGAACGCGTTGATCTGGCCGCCGGTATCCATGCGGAACGACAACGCGGCGGTATTCGACGGCGGGGTGGTCGACTGGACGTCGTCGTCATTGCAGGCCGACAGCAGGCCGGCGCAGACGAGCCCGAGACACAGCGACTTCGCAAGGCGATGCATGTTGATGTCCCTCCTGATGACTGGCGATTTTTTATCTGGATATCTAATTGGTGGATCTTGGGTCCGTTTGGTGCTGCTTTGCATTCATTCTTGGCGAATGACTGGAATGAATGGAGGTATTGCGTTTCTTCGAAAGGAAAATGGGTTGAAAAACAACCGGGTGGTCGATAAATGCCGACAGCTGAAAACGACAGGGGCGCACGTCGATGCCCGGCGGGAAGGCCGATGCGAAGGACCTTCGCGCAGGTGAGTGGCGAATCCGGAGCGGCGAGGAAAACGATACGTAGGCCGTCGTAGGCGATTCTAAATTTGCGGGAAAGTCGAAGTCAATAATGTTTTTGTTTTCCAATATTGAATTGAAAACCGGTCGCAATTATTACCCGTCGCGCCGGTAAAATGTGCGATTCAATGGGATCGGATTAATGCATTCCGGATATCGGTTGAAAACCGGTCGGCAATACGCTGTCGCGCCGGCGATTGATGCCGAACAGGAAACGAATCGCCGGATTGTGTCGGTCGGTGTCGTGACAGGCCGACATGCGCGGCAAACGCGCGCGAAGGCCGCCTGGCAATCCGCGTTCCTGCGTATGCCCGCACGACGACGCGACGTCGCCATCGGCGCTTCGCCGGCTGAAGCAGTTCGACGAAGACGGCGCGAAGCTCGAGCGGCTCGTTCGCGGCCGATGACGCGCGCCGAACGTGTGTATCGGAGGCAGAAGCCCGCTACGAGCGGGCAATTTTTCGCGCTGGATATTTATAATCGCCCGCGGCTGAGCCTTTCCGTTCGCGCCGGGCGCGAATATCGGCCCAACTGATTTAGTATGAGCAATCTGCGCTCGACGCGAGGGGCGCGCATTCGCGGTGAGGAGACCCATGCATCCCCGTAAGACTGCCCCTTACATCATCGTGGCGATTGCTTCCGTGATCGCATGCGCGCTCATGGCGCTATGCGTGCTGCAACTCTTGCAGAGCCGTGACGATGCGATGGAGCGGGCAAGGGAAACGTCCCGCAACCTCGGACTGATCGCCGAACGCGACATCGAACGCAATATCGAGTTGTACGACCTGTCTTTGCAGGCGGTCATCCATGGGTTGCAGCGCCGCGATGTGATGGATGCTTCGCCGGGCCTGCGCCGGTCGGTGCTGTTCGATCACGCGATGACCGCGGAATTTCTCGGTTCGATGCTCGTGATGGATGCAGGCGGCAATATCGTTCTGGATTCGGGCTATGACGAGCCGCGCAAGGGTAATTTCTCCGATCGCCGATACTTCACGGTCCACCGCGACAATCCGAACGTCGGACTCTATATCAGTGACCCGTTCGTCTCCCGTTTGCGTGGGGGAAAGCTCAGTATCGCGCTCACGCGGCGGATTTCGAACCCCGATGGATCGTTTGGCGGCATCGTCGTTATCGCGGTCAATCTCGATTATTTCCATCAGCTCTTCGCCGGGCTTTCGCTTGGCAAGCATGGCTCGATTTCGCTCATCGGCGAAGACGGCAAGATGGTGATGCGTCAGCCGTACGATGTGCATACCATCGGCCGCGACATCAGCAAAGCCGCGACGTTCCGGCGGTTTCAGACCGCGCGAGAGGGCGCCTTCTCCGAAACGTCATCGATCGACGGCGTGCGCCGCCTGTACTACTTCAAGCATTTGCCGAAACTGCCGCTGATCATCATGGTGGCGGAGGCCGAGGAGGACATTTACGCCGCATGGCGGCAACGTGCGATCAAGATCGGCGGATTGGTCGCGACGTTCGGGGTGGCGTTCATCGCACTGTCCCTTCTGCTCGGTTCGCAGCTACGGCGCCGTATGCGGGCGGAATCGGAACTCGTGCTGCTCGCCCGGACGGACGGTCTCACCGGCCTGAGCAATCGCCGCAGCTTTGGCGAGGTACTGGACCAGGAGTGGCGTCGCGCGCGACGTGCGCATTCCGTTTTCTCGCTGCTGTTCGTGGATGTGGATCGGTTCAAGGCTTACAACGACACGTACGGTCATCAGGCCGGGGACGATGCGTTGGCGGCGGTCGCGCGGTGCATCGGCGACAATATTCGTCGGCCGGCCGATACGGCGGCGCGTTATGGCGGAGAGGAGTTCGTCGTGCTGCTTCCCGACACGCCACAAACCGGCGCGGCGCAGATTGCCGAGCGGATCCGCGCGGCAATCGATGCGTTGGCCCTCGAGCACGCCGGCAGCGAATACGGGCGTGTGACGGCGAGCATCGGCCTGGCGTGCTGGATGCCGGATCAGGAAGGGCAGCCGGATGCCGTGATCAAGGCGGCGGATGAGGCACTGTATTACGCGAAGGCGACCGGGCGGAACAAGGTTGCCGCGCTGCAGCCGGCGGAGTGATGGAGATGGTTGCATTGCGCCGTTCGTCAGACTCATGTCGGCAGTGACCAAAGCTGACGGACCCACGTCAAGACACAGTCCATTGCCGTCAGTAAGTTTGGTAGGCTTGTCGCCTGCCTTCGCTTGTCGGCGTCTTGACGCCGGTAAATGATACGGCGAGAAAGCGGGTATCTTCCGTGAAGATTTCAAAGATGCCCGCTTTTTCCAACCGGACGAGATCCCGAGCGAACGAAAGCGACCGGCGAACGGGCGTAATGTGCACGACTGCCAAGGGTCCCCGGCCAAGCGCCGAACCAACACGAACAGGAGCGAACGAAGTGATCAGACATATCGTCATGTGGAAGTTGAAAGAATCCGCCGAAGGCGCGACGCGTGCACAGAACGCGCTGAAGCTGAAGGAAAAGCTCGAAGGCTGCCGCGACCTCGTGCCCGGCACCCTGCAGATCGACGTCGGCCTGGCGACACCTGGCCTCGACGCGACCGCCGACATCGTGCTCGTCTCCGATTTCACCGACAAGGCGGCGCTCGACGCGTACCAGGTGCATCCGGTTCACCAGGAAGTGAAGAAATTCGTCGTCGCGGTGGCCGAATCGCGCGAGTGCGTCGACTACATCGTCGACGTCGCACGATGAGCGACGCGGCAACCCCGACGGAAGGCCCGTCGATCGAAAGCCCGTTCGTCGATCTGCTCGGCGTGCAGCTCGTGTTCGCGAAGGACGGTGCGAGCGAGATCGTGCTGCCGCTCGAGGAGCGCCACATGAACACGTGGAGCATCGCGCACGGCGGCGTGACGATGACGCTCGCCGATATCGCGCTCGCGATGGCGGCGCGCAGCCTGACCGACGACGGCGTCGGCGTCGTCACGGTCGAGATGAAGGTGAACTTCATGCAGCCGGGCCGCGGCGAGCTGCGCGCTTACGGGCGCGTGATGCACCGCTCGACGACGATGGCCTACTGCGAAGGCGAAGTGCGCGACAGCGACGGCAATTTCGTCGCGAAGGCGCTCGGTACGTTCAAGTACATGCGGCGGCTCGCGGTCGGCCGCGACATCAAGCGGCAACGCTCGCGCACGGCGCCGGACGCCCATCCCGGGCCGAGCGACGCGTAAGCATTCGCCACGCGCGGCCCTGTCTCTTCGATGCGGCAGGGCCGTTTCGTTTGGCAGGACGGAACGGCACACGGCGCGGCGCGCCGCTGCTGTCCGGCCCCCCACGTGGCATCATGTCACGCTTGTCCGTTCACGGCGCCACGCCCGCGCCGTCCACTCCGATGCCGCTGAATCCGAAGATCGCCCAGGTGCTCGACATGATCGAGCGCGCGAAACGTCCGTCGTATCACCATCAGACGCCGCAGCAGGCGCGCGCCGCGTACGAGAAGAGCGCGCCGATCCTCGACGTCGTGCCGGCGCCGATGCATTCGGTGGAGGAATGCGTGGTGCCGACGCGCGACGGCCGCACGATCGGTGCGCGGCTGTATCTGCCGGTCGCGCCGAGCCTGGCGGAGCCGCTGCCCGCGCTCGTGTACTACCACGGCGGCGGCTTCACGGTCGGCAGCGTCGACACGCACGATGCGCTGTGCCGGATGTTCGCGCGCGATGCGCAATGCGCGGTGCTGTCGGTCGGCTACCGGCTCGCGCCCGAACACAGATTTCCGACCGCGGTGAACGATGCCGACGATGCATTGCAATGGCTGCATCGCGAGGCCGCCGCATTCGGCGTCGACGCCGCGCGGCTGGCGGTCGGCGGCGACAGCGCGGGCGGGACGCTCGCGACGGTCTGCGCGGTGCTCGCGCGCGACGCGGGCATTCGTCTTGCGCTGCAGCTGCTGATCTATCCGGGTGTGACGCGTGACCAGGACACCGAATCGCACGCGCGGCTCGCCAGCGGCCACCTGCTGACGCAGGACACGATCCAGTGGTTCTTCACGCAATACGTGCGCGATCGGGCGGATCGCGACGACTGGCGTTTCGCGCCGCTCGACGGCACGCGCGATGCGCCGTCGTTCGCGGGCGTCGCGCCGGCGTGGATCGCGACGGCCGAATACGATCCGCTGAGCGACGAGGGCGCCGCGTACGCGGACAAGTTGCGCGCGGCCGGCAACGCGGTCACGCTGGTCTGCTATCCGGGGATGATCCACGAATTCTTCAAGATGGGCGGCTACGTGCCGGAGGTGCGCGTCGCGCATGCCGATGCGGTCGCGGCGCTGAAGGCTGCATTCGACGAGGTTTGACGGCGAGCGCGGAAGGCGCGCGCGCCGCGGGAGGATGGCGATGACGAACGGCGTGGGCGGGGTGGAAACGGGCGACTGGACGGTGCTGGGCGGCGACGCCGCGCGGATCCGCGACGCGGTGTTCGTGCGCGAGCAGCAGATTCCGCCGGAATGGGAACTCGACGACGACGATCCGCTGTCGCTGCATGCGGTCGCGTACCGGACCGACGCGGCGACCGGGCTGCGCCGTGCGGTCGCGACGGGGCGGCTGCTGCCGTCCGGCACGATCGGCCGTGTCGCGGTACTGGCCGACATGCGCGGGCAGGGTGTCGGGTCGGCCGTCCTGAATGCGCTGCTGGACGCCGCGCGCCGCCGCGGCGAAGCCGTCGTGCGGCTGTACGCGCTGGATTCGGCGGTGTCGTTCTATCTGCGGCACGGCTTCGCGGCGGTCGGCGAGCCGTTCGTCGAAGCCGGCGTGCCGCACGTCGAGATGGCGCGCGCGCCGTAGCGCGCCACGTGTGCGCTCAGCGCGGCCGCGCCGCGTCGATATCGAACGTAACCGCGCGTTCGAACGCGCCGGGGCGGACGGTGCGGTGCGAGCCGTCGTCGTCGCTGCGTTCCTTGATCTCGACCGTCAGCCGTACGCCTTCCTTCATCGTGACGCGCAGCGCGGTCGTGCCGCGCGTGCCGTATTCGGGCGTCTCGATGAACGCGGCCGACAGCGCGCGCTCGCGCTCGATCGGAATGCCGGTGTGCGGCAGCGCGTCGTCGTCCGCGACGTGCGGGTCGCGCATCAGCGCGATCAGTTCGTCGAGCGACGGCGTCGGGTTGTCGGTGAGCAGCGTGCCGAGCTCCGCGCGCTTGCGCACCACTTTCGGCCAGGGCGTATCGAGCCGCGCATTCGACAGCGCATGCACGCCCGGCGCGATCGCGACGGGCGCGGCGACACGGCTTTCGCCTTCGGGCGCGCGGTTGCAGAACCACGCGAGCTCGCGTCGGCGCCAGTCGCCGACGAGCAGGTTGAAGCCGTTGTACACGGCCGCATGCTCGGCAAGCTGCGCGAGATAGTCGAGCGGCGCGACGGACGCGCCGCCGAGAAAGTCGGAGACCAGCTTGCCGCGGGTCGGCGCGCCCGCGCGGATGTCGAACGGCGCGCGGTAGTTGGTCAGCGCGGCGAAGCGGCCGTCGCGCGAGACGCCGAGCCACGTGCCGCCCGCTTCGAGATCGCGGCCGGCCAGCACGCCCGGCACGTCCTCCCACCACGAGAGCGGCGCGCTGGTCCGGCGAAAGAACTCGTCGCGATTGGCGACGAGGGTAAAGACGGGACCGGCGGCGGCATCGGGCTGCCAGTCGAAGGCAATCAGACACATCGGGCGAATCTCTCGCAGGAAACGTCGCGCGCCGGCTGCGACTCGCGAGCCGGCGCGCGAACGGGTTGTCAGTGCATCACGCTTCGGTCGGCCACGCGTACGGCAGCGCGTCGAACGCGAGCGGCGGGCCGTCGGCCGAACCGAGGTGCACCGTGCCGCTGTCGAGCGCGGCGAGCTTGATCTCGACGAGCGCGTCGACGCCGCCCGCCGGCGCGGCCGCCGCGTTGACGATCATCCCGCACGGCTGGCCCGGGTCGTCGCTGTGGAACAGCTCGACGCCGGCATGCACGGTATCGGTCTCGCCGGCGACGTGCGCGAGCGCGGTGCGGCGCTTGATCGTGCCGCGGTACTGGCTGCGCGCCACCACTTCCTGGCCCGGGTAGCACCCTTTCCTGAAGTTAACGGCACCGATCACGTCGAAGTTGACCATTTGCGGCACGAACTGTTCGACGGCCGGCTGCGTGATGCGCGGCTCGCCCGCGCGAACGTCGAGCCAGTCCCACACGGCGGGCGACACGACGGGCAGCGTGCCGGCGAGCGCCGCGAGGCGCGCGTCGACCTCGGCGCGCGGGCCGATCCACAGATAGCGCTTGCGGCCGGCCGCATCGGGCACGCGGATCAGCGCGCCGGCCGGGCCGTCGACCTTCACGTGCACGCCGTCGGGCAGCGCATCGAAGATGCCCGACAGCGCGTCGCGCACGTCGCCCGCGAAGCCGGCCACCGCGAGCGTGTCGCTCGCGTCGGTCAGCTTCGCCTTCGCGCGCAGCACGAACATCGACAGCCGTTTCTGCACGGCCGGCTGCACGTCCTTCGACACGAGCAGGCGCACGTCGTGGCCGGCGCGCCACGTGAGGAACGACGCGAGCAGGCGGCCCTTCGGCGAGCAGTACCCGGACAGCCGCGCGCTGCCGGCATCGAGATGCTCGATGTCGTTGGTGAGCTGGCTGTGCAGGAACGTCGCGGCGTCGTCGCCGGCCACGTCGATCACGCCGAACTGCGGCAGCGGCATGCAGGCGCCCGGCGCATCGAAATCGGCGGCAGGCGGGCGGGGGAAAACGGGGAGCGAGGCAGATGCGGCCTGGGCAGCCGGTGAAGCGAACGGTGTGCTCATGGAATGAGGGAACAGTCAACCCTGACTTTGACGGAGGCGAGCAAGTATTATATGGGTCTTACCTGAGTCACGTTTCCATGTCCCTACTGAAGAAATGCGCCGCGACGATCGTGGCGCTGGCCGTCGTTGTGGCCGCTGCCGGCGCGGGCGGCGGGTATTACTGGGCGACCCGGCCGCTGTTGCTGGGCTCGGCATCGCTCGACGTCACGATCAAGCCGCGCAGCAGCGTGAAAAGCGTCGCGCTGCAGCTCAAGCACGGCGGCGTGCCGGTCGAGCCGTTCGCGTTCGTCGCGATGACGCGCGTGCTCGGGCTGTCGAGCCGGCTCAAATCGGGCAACTACGAATTCAAGACCGGCATCACGCCTTACGACGTGCTGCAGAAGATCGCGCGCGGCGACGTGAACGAGTACGTCGCGACGGTCATCGAGGGCTGGACCTTCAAGCGGATGCGCGCGGAACTCGACGCGAACCCGGATCTGTCGCACGCGACGGCCGGCATGAGCGACGCCGAGCTGCTGCGCGCGATCGGCGCATCGGACGGCGCGGTGCAGCGCGGCAGCGGCGAGGGGCTGTTCTTCCCCGATACCTACCTGTTCGACAAGGGCACGAGCGACCTGAACATCTACCGGCGCGCGTACCACCTGATGCAGACGCGCATCGACGAGGCCTGGGCCGCGCGCACGCCGGGGCTGCCGTACAAGACGCCTTACGAAATGCTGACGATCGCGTCGATCGTCGAGAAGGAGACCGGCCACGCGGCCGATCGCGCGTTCGTCGCGGCCGTGTTCGCGAACCGGCTGCGCATCGGCATGCCGCTGCAGACCGATCCGTCGGTGATCTACGGGCTCGGCGACGCGTACGACGGCCGTCTGCGCAAGCGCGACCTGCAGGCCGACACTCCCTACAATACCTACACCCGACGCGGGCTGCCGCCCACGCCGATCGCGTTGCCGGGTGTCGCCGCGCTGCAGGCGGCGATCAATCCGGCCCCGACGAGCGCGCTCTATTTCGTCGCGAAGGGCGACGGCACGAGCGTGTTCTCGGACACGCTCGGCGACCACAACAAGGCCGTGGATAAATACATACGAGGTCAATAATGGCGAGCGGTAAATTCATCACGTTCGAAGGCATCGACGGCGCGGGGAAGACCACCCACCTGCAATGGTTCTGCGAACGCCTCCAGGGCCGGCTGGCCGCGGCCGGCCGGCAGGTCGTCGTGACCCGCGAGCCGGGCGGCACGCAGCTCGGCGAGAAACTGCGCGAGATCCTGCTGAACCAGCCGATGGATCTCGAGACGGAAGCGCTGCTGATGTTCGCCGCGCGTCGCGAGCACCTCGCGCTCGTGATCGAGCCGGCGCTCGCGCGCGGCGACTGGGTCGTGTCGGATCGCTTCACCGACGCGACGTTCGCGTACCAGGGCGGCGGCCGCGGGCTGCCGCGCGACAAGCTCGAGACGCTCGAGCGCTGGGTGCAGGGCGGCTTCCAGCCCGACCTTACGGTGCTGTTCGACGTCGCGCCGCAGGTCGCGAGCGAGCGTCGCGGCGCCGCGCGCATGCCCGACAAGTTCGAAAGCGAGTCCGACGCGTTCTTTGCCCGCACGCGCGCCGAATACCTGCGGCGCGCGGAAGAGGCGCCGCACCGCTTCGCGATCGTCGACGCGACGCGATCGATTCCCGAGATTCGCCAGCAGCTCGAACGCGTGCTCGCCGCGCTGTAACCCGCAAGGAACGCACCCATGATCTATCCGTGGCAAACCGACGACTGGGACCGCCTGCAGCAACTGCGCGCGCAATGGCCGCATGCGCTGCTGCTGCACGGTCAGGCCGGGATCGGCAAGCTGCAGTTCGCGCAGCATCTCGCGCAGGGCTTCCTGTGCGAATCGCCGCAGCCGAACGGCGAGCCGTGCGGCGCCTGCGCGGCCTGCAACTGGTTCTCGCAGGGCAACCATCCGGACTACCGGATCGTGCTGCCCGAGGCGCTGGCGGGCGAGGCGCCGGGCGCGGCCGACGACGCGAAGCCGGCCGACGCGGACGAAGGCGGCAAGAAGACGCGGGCGCCGAGCAAGGAAATCAAGATCGAGCAGGTGCGCGCGCTGCTCGACTTCTGCGGGGTCGGTTCGCACCGCGGCGGCGCGCGTGTCGTCGTGCTGTATCCGGCCGAGGCGCTCAATGTCGCCGCGTCGAACGCGCTGCTGAAAACGCTGGAGGAGCCGCCGCCGGGCGTCGTGTTCCTGCTCGTGTCGGCGCGCATCGACCGCCTGCTGCCGACCATCATCAGCCGCTGCCGGCAGTGGCCGATGACCGTGCCGGCGCCGGAGGCCGCCGCCGCGTGGCTCGCGGCGCAGGGCGTCGACCACGCCAGCGCGCTGCTCGCCGAGGCCGGCGGCGCGCCGCTCGCCGCGCTGGCGCTCGCGAGCGACGAGAATCGCCCGCTGCGCGATTACACGCTCGGGCAATTGGCCGCCGGTGCGGGCTGCGATCCGTTCGCGTGCGGCGAGGCGCTGCAGAAGCTGCCGGTGCCGCTGGTGCTCGGCTGGCTGCAGCGCTGGCTGTACGATCTGCTCGCGCAGCGGATGGCCGGCGCGCCGCGCTACTTCCCGACGCACGCGGCCGCCCTGGCGCGCTGCGCGGAAGCGGTCGATGCGAACGCATTCGCACGCTTCATGAAGGCCGTGACGCGGCAGCGCACGGCCGAGAACCATCCGCTCAACGCGCGGCTCGTATTCGAGGAATTGTTTCTCGGATATCGGGAAATGTTTGGTTGATCCGGCATTGTTTCCGATGCGTTGCGAAACGATGAACGGATCACGCGGCGGCGCGAGCGCGGCCGGCCGGCCCGGCTACGTCGCCCGGTGCCGCATGCCGGCGGGCGCATGAGCGTCCGTCTCACGTATTCAGGAAACACGATGTTCGTCGACTCTCACTGCCACATCAATTTCAAGGGCCTGGCCGACCGCCTGCCGGCCGTTCTCGAGAACATGCGCGAGCACGACGTCACGCACGCGCTGTGCGTGTCGGTCGATCTCGAGACGCTGCCCGACGTGCTCGCGATCGCCGAAGCGCACGACAACGTGTACGCGTCGGTCGGCGTGCATCCCGATCACGAGGACATGCGCGAGCCGACGCTCGCGGAGCTCATCGAGCTGGCCGCGCATCCGAAGGTCGTCGCGATCGGCGAAACCGGCCTCGATTACTATCGTCTCGAAGGCCGCTCGATCGCCGACATGGAATGGCAGCGCGAGCGCTTTCGCACGCACATCCGCGCGGCGACCGCGACGATGAAGCCGCTGATCATCCACACGCGTTCGTCGTCGGAAGACACGCTGCGGATCATGGCCGAGGAGCGCGCGGACGTGCCGGGCGGCGTGATGCACTGCTTCACCGAGCCGTGGCCGGTCGCCGAGCAGGCGCTCGCGCAGAACTTCCACATCTCGCTGTCGGGCATCGTCACATTCAAGAACGCGACCGACGTGCAGGACGTCGCGCGGCGCGTGCCGCTCGACCGGCTGCTGATCGAGACCGACTCGCCGTACCTCGCGCCGGTGCCGTACCGCGGCAAGCCGAATGAACCTGCGTACGTCAGCCATGTCGGACGCTTTATCGCATCCGAGCGCGGGATCGCCGTCGAGGCGCTCGCCGATGCGACGACGCAGAACTTTTTCCGGCTGTTCAAGATCGCCCGCTAACGACGGGCGCGCAGCCGACAACCCAGGGAAGGAGCCCACAACAATGACGAAGCCGACCAACCATCTGCCCAAACGCGCACTCGTTGCCGCCGCATTCGTCGCGAGCGGCCTGTTCGCCGCCGCCGGCGCGCATGCCGAGTCGCTCGACGCGATCGTCAAGGCCGTCAAGTTCGACGACATCGCCGATATCGGCAAGCAGCTCAAGAGCGGCAAGCTCGACCCGAACACGGTCGCGCCGAACGGCGACCCGCTCCTCGTGATCGCCGCACGCGAGAAGTCCGACAAGGTCGCGGCGGCGATCGCCACGACGCCGAACGTCGATCTCGAGAAGGAAGACAAGGCCGGCGAAAACGCGCTGATGCTCGCGTCGCTGAACGGCGACCTCAACCTCGTCAAGCTGCTGATCGACAAGGGCGCGGAAGTGAGCAAGAAGGGCTGGGCGCCGCTGCACTACGCGGCGACCAACGGCCAGGACGCGGTCGTCAAGGTGCTGCTCGACCACGACGCGTACATCGACACCGCATCGCCGAACGGCACGACGCCGCTGATGATGGCCGCGCGCGGCAACCATGCGTCGACGGTCACGCTGCTGCTCGACCAGGGCGCCGATCCGCAGGTGAAGAACCAGCTCGGCATCACCGCGCTCGAGTTCGCGAAGCACTACAACGCGCCGGACGCGATCGAGATCCTGAGCAAGCGAACGACGCGTATCGGTGCGGCGACGCCGGCAGATGCTCAAAAGAGTGCAAAATAACGTTTTTTGGTGCGGCGGCGCGTGTCCGCCCGGCCGGCTTTCCGGCCGGAGCAGGGCGTCCGGCGCCGCACCGGCCAAGGCAGCAGGCGGTCTCCGGCCGCATTGACATAAGAAGGAACACCATGTTGCGCGCAATGTTTTGTGCCGCGGCGTTTGCCGTGCCGTTGTCGGCGGCGGCTTTCACGGGCGCGGATCTCGACCGGCTGTGCGCGAAGACGGACGTCAAGTCGCGGGCGTCGTGCGCGGCCTATATCGAAGGCGCCGCCGACGGCGTCTACAACACGATCGATGCGATCGGCGGCACCACGGGGCCGCGCGTCGGCCAGTACTTCTGCCTGCCGCCCGACATCCGGGCGCAACAGATGACGGACGCGGTACGCAAGTACATCGCGGAAAATCCGAAGCTGGCCGACTACAACGCGAGCACCGCGGTGTCGCTCGGTCTCGGCAAGGCGTTTCCCTGCAGGAGCGGCAACTGATCTGACGCCGTGTCCGGGCGCGCACGTGGCCCGGACGTCGCCGACGCATCCAGGACGAAGCCTGCGCGCTTCATCACTCGAGGGCGCCGATGATTTCAATCGAGGAACTGCAGCGCATCGCCGATGCGCCGTTGCATTCGTGGCTCGGCACGTTGTTCGTGTCGGCCATCGTCATACTGGTCGTCACGGTCGTGCACCGCCTCGGCGCACGCATCGTCAAGCGCATCGCGCAGCCGTATCCGCTGATGAGCGCGATTCTGCGCTACATCGACAAGCCGTCGCTCGTCGTGCTGGCGCTGCTGGCGCTCGAATTCCTGTGGGTCCAGGCGGACGACGGCATATCGTTCGTGCGCGGCATGCGCACCGCGGCCGCGGTCGGCTCGATCGTGTCGCTCACGTGGCTGCTCGTGCGGCTCGCGGCCGGCGTCGGCGACGCGATCATCCAGGCCCATCCGATCGATACGGCCGACAACCTCCAGGCGCGGCGCGTCCATACGCAGGCCAAGGTGCTTGTGCGGACCGTGATGGTGCTGATCGTGATCATCGGCACCGGCGCCGCGCTGATGACGTTCCCCAACGTACGGCAGGTCGGCGCGAGCCTGCTGGCATCGGCCGGTGTGGCCGGGCTGGTCGCCGGTATCGCCGCGCGGCCGGTGCTCGGCAACCTGATCGCCGGGTTGCAGATCGCGCTCACGCAGCCGATCCGGCTCGACGACGTGGTCGTGATCCAGGGCGAGTGGGGGCGCATCGAGGAAATCACCGGCTCGTTCGTGTCGGTGCGGCTGTGGGACCAGCGGCGCCTCGTCGTGCCGCTGCAGTGGATCATCGAGAACCCGTTCACGAACTGGACGCGCAGCAGCGCGGAAATCATCGGCACCGTGTATCTGTCGGTCGACTACCGCACGCCGCTCGCGCCGCTGCGCGAGGAACTCGCGCGGCTCGTCCATGCCGCGCCCGAGTGGGACGGCCGCGTGCAGGTGCTGCAGGTGACCGACGCGACGGAGCGCACGATGCAGTTGCGCGCGCTCGTCAGCGCGGCCGATTCGTCGTCGTGCTGGGATCTGCGCTGCCGCGTGCGCGAAGGGCTGATCGCCTATCTGCAGAACCGCTATCCGCAATGCCTGCCGCGCAGCCGGATGGAGCTGTATCCGCACGAATCGGCGCCGGCCGCGCCGAATCCCGAACGGCCGCATGCGCGCTCGCCTGCCGCCAGTACCGCGGCCAACACCGCAGCCGATCCGCAGGCTGTCGACGGCCGCTGAACGCGGCCCGGCCTGCCATTTCCGCCCCCATTCCCATGACCGCGCTGAAGACGTTCGCCATCGCCAATTACCGCTCGCTGCGCGAGCTGATCGTGCCGCTCGCGGCGCTCAACGTCGTCACGGGACCGAACGGCAGCGGCAAGTCGAGCGTGTACCGCGCGCTGCGGCTGCTCGCCGATACCGCACAGGGTCGCGTGATCCCGTCGCTCGCGCGCGAAGGCGGCTTGCCGTCGACGCTGTGGGCCGGCCCCGAGCGCTTTTCGCGCGCGATGCTGGCGGGCGACGTGCCGGTGACGGGCACCGTGCTCAATGGCCCGGTGAGCCTGAAGCTCGGCTTCGCGTGCGACGATTTCGGCTATTCGATCGATCTCGGCCTGCCGCTGCCGAGCCGCTCGCAGTTCGCGCTCGATCCGGTGGTCAAGCGCGAATGCATCTGGGGCGGCGCGGTGCCGCGCCCGTCCACGCTGCTGGTCGACCGGCAGGGCGCGCAGATCCGTGCGCGCACCGCATCGGGCGACTGGCGGACGATTCCGCAGCCGGTCGCGAGCTTCGACAGCATGATGACCGAGTTCGCCGATCCGACCGGCGCGCCCGAGATGATCGCGATGCGCGAACGGATCCGCTCGTGGCGCTTCTACGACCATTTCCGGACCGATGCGCAGGCGCCAGCGCGCCAGTCGCACGTCGGCACCCATACGCCGGTGCTCGCGGACGACGGGGCCGACCTGGCCGCCGCGCTGCAGACGATTCGCGAAATCGGCGACGCGGCGGCGCTCGACGCGGCGATCGACGACGCGTTTCCCGGCGCGTCGGTCGAGATCGACAATCCGGGCGGCCGCGGCCGCTTCGACGTGCTGATGCGCCAGCCGGGGCTGCTGCGGCCGCTGGCGGCGGCCGAGCTGTCCGACGGCACGCTGCGCTACCTGCTGCTCGCGGCCGCGCTGCTGACGCCGCGGCCGCCTGCGTTGATGGTGCTGAACGAGCCGGAGACGAGCCTGCATCCCGATCTGCTGCCCGCGCTCGGCCGCCTGATCGCGCAGGCGGCCCGGCACTCGCAGGTGCTGGTCGTGTCGCACGCGGCGCGGCTCATCGCGACACTCGAGCGCGAGGCCGGCTGCGAATCGCTGGTGCTCGACAAGCAGCTCGGCGCGACCGCGCTCGTCGATGCCGATTCGCGCGACCTGCCGGCGTGGAAGTGGCCGTCGCGTTGAGAGCCCGATCGCGTGCTCGGGGTGGCGATCGGCGCCCGGTGGCGCGGGATCGGCCCGACCGGGGCCCGACGCGAGGCGGCCGGGCCCGCTCGGTCGAATGTATCCGGTCTGTAACAACCCCCAAAAAATGCAAGACCTGCGGTTCCGCTCGTCGGGATCGCGAATAATAATGAGATATCCGGCTGGCCCCACGCCGGCCGGCGCGGCAGGGAGACGGACGGCGCGCGCGAGCGCGGCCCGGCCGGCCGTGCCGCAACGGACACGACACAGGAGACGTGGACCATGAGAATTGCCCAGATCGCCCCGCTGACCGAATCCGTGCCGCCAAAGCTGTACGGCGGCACGGAGCGCGTCGTGTCCTACATCACCGAGGCGCTCGTCGAGCTCGGCCATGACGTGACGCTGTTCGCGAGCGGCGATTCGACGACGCGGGCGAAACTCGAGCCCGTGTGGCCGCGCGCGCTGCGGCTCGATTCGTCGATCCGCGACCGCGTCGCGCCGCACATGCTGCTGATGGAGACGGTCGCGCGCCGCGCGAAGGATTTCGACGTGCTCCATTTCCACATGGACTACTACTCGTTCTCGGTCTTCAACCGGCAGGAAACGCCTTACGTGACGACGCTGCACGGCCGGCTCGACCTGCCCGAGCAGCAACCGGTGTTCGACACGTTCAACACGGCGCCGGTGATCTCGATTTCCAATTCGCAGCGCCAGCCGTTGCCGCAGGCGAAATGGCTGACGACCGTCTATCACGGGCTGCCCGATACGCTGTACATGCCGCAGCCGGTCGAGCCGCGCTATCTCGCGTTCCTCGGCCGCATCTCGCCGGAAAAACGCGTCGACACTGCGATCCGCATTGCCCGCCAGTGCGGGCTGCCGATCCGGATCGCCGCGAAGATCGACGCGGCCGACCAGGAATACTTCGACCGCGAGATCAAGCCGCTCTTCGCGTTGCCGCATGTCGAATACATCGGCGAGATCGCCGATCACGAGAAGGCCGAATTCCTGTCGGGCGCGCATGCGCTGCTGTTTCCGATCGACTGGCCTGAGCCGTTCGGCCTGGTGATGATCGAGGCGATGTCGTGCGGCACGCCGGTGATCGCGTTCAACCGCGGCGCGGTGCCCGAAGTGGTGGACGAGGGCGTATCGGGTTTCATCGTCGAGGATGAAATCAGCGCGGTGGCCGCCGTGAACCGGCTGCATCTGCTGCCGCGTGCGCGCGTGCGGCAGCGCTTCGAGGAGCGCTTCACGTCGCGCCGGATGGCGCAGCAGTACGTCGACGTGTACCAGTCGGTGATCCGCGCGCAGAAGCGCTCGCGCTTCAAGGTGATCGATTCGACGACCTGATCGGCCTGAGCAACCTGTCCGACCTGGCGCGCGTCGCGGGCGGATAAAAAAACGGCGATGCCCGCAAGGACATCGCCGTTTGCGCATGTCCCGCGCGCCATGCGCGCGGGCAGTGCGTCGACGTCAGATCTTGAGCTTCGTGACCTTCGTGCCGTTGATCGACACGTCGCCCATCAGGCCCGCGTTGGTCAGCACGACGACCTGGATCGGCGCCGTGGCCGTGTTGGAGTCGACCGCACCGTTCGCGCCCATCTTCACGAGTGCGACCGATGCGCCGGCGCCGGCTGCCCAGCCGTCCGAGTTGCGGAATTCGTCGAGCGCCTGCTGCGTCATGAACAGGAACACGACCGCCTTCGACTGCGCGCCCGCCTGCAGGCCGACCGACAGCGACGACGTGTTGTAGTAGCCGACGGTGCTGCCGCCCACGCGCAGCGCGCCGTTGCCGGACTGGGCGCCGACGATGAAGCCGGCCTGGAGCACTTCGGGGAAGACCAGCACGCCGCGCGATTTCGCGACGAGCTCGCGCGAACCCTTGACGGTGGAGTACATGCGCGACAGCGTGGCGTCGACGCTCGCGTCGATCGACTGACGCTTCGACGCGTTGGTCGCGGCGTTGTCCGGCTTGTCCGGGGTGGTGGTGCAACCGGTGAGCGCGAGGCTACCGACGATGAGCGCGGCGGCGGCTTTGAGCACAAGAGTCCGTTTTTGCATCGTTGTTCTCCATCGGATGACGTTCGGAGTGAGTCTCGCTCAAGGAGCGGATCACGTCGGCAGTTATATCACAGCGGATTACGGCCTCTTTTCGTTGCCGTGTGAAAAAGCGTCAAATCGCGCGGCGGTGTCGCGGCGCGCCAACGGACGAAATGGCGCCGACGCGCAAGGACGCGCCCGGCGCGTGGCCGGCGTGCGGCGAACGCGAGAAGCGAGCGGAGAGCGGCGGCGCTTGCGGCGTGCGTCGGTGTCAGTGCGTGACGGGCGGAACGGGCGGCTTGATCGGCGGGCGGCGCAGCGCGCGGCGGATCAGCGCGATCACGACGCCGCATGCGAACAGGAACGCGGCCGGGACGACCCAGTAGCCGACGAACGCATGCCACAGGTAACCGGCGAGCGTATTGCGGCGCACCACGTATTCGTCGCGGGCCGCCTGCTGGCGCGGCGCGTTGGCGGCGAGCACGTCGGCCGGGCAGCCGGCCGCGCGCGCTTCGTCCGGATCCCCGTGGCACTTCGCGGCGGCGCCGGCGGCCTGCTGCGCGTCGGTGAGCTGCCAGGTGGTCAGCGCAAGCTGCAGGTCCGCCTTGTTGTACGCCATTTCCTCGCGGATCTCGCGCACGGCGACGATCGCGACGGGCACCGCCCAGAACACGATCACGATCAGCCAGCGGCGGAACCAGCGGTGTTGTCTCCATGCCATCCAAGCCTCCGTTTGACGCGCGTGCGCGTCCGTCTCGAGGGCGGCCCGATGGCGCTTCTTGGTCTTGGGTGGGCCGCGTTGCAGCCATCATAGAAGAAAACGCGGCGAATTGCCGCACCATGTGGCGGCACCGCGGCGGCGGACCGGAAAAACGGGGTGGGAAGGGCAGGAATGCGTGGGTCGATGCGCGTGCAACGAAAACGAAAATGCCGCGCCCGCCGAAGCGGGGCGCGGCATTCGAGACGGGAGCGCCGGAACTCAGGCGGCCGGCTGGTTGCTCAGGCAGCTCTTCATGAACGCCTTGCGATCGTCGCCCTTCTTGCCGGTGGCCTGCGTGTTGCACGCCTTCATCTTTTCCTGCTGCGTCATCGCCTTCGCGGGCTTCGCCGACAGGCAGTCCTTCATGAACGCTTTGCGTTCATCGCCCGTCTTGCCGGCTGCCTGCGTGTTACAGGCCTTCATCTTGTCCTGCTGGCTGTTCGCCGCGAATGCGGGGGAAGCCAGCATGCCGCCGAGAAGCACTGCGGCTACGAGCGATTGGATTTTCATTTCGACACTCCCATGGGGTGAATTGCGTTTTATATCGACGCCGTCACGAAGCCCGGCGCGACGTGAACAGGGTCGCATCGCGCCGCGCGCTCCGATTATGGCAAATCAATGTGAAAACACCAAAACGGCCTTTCTATAACGCGGGGGGCGGCATGGCCGTTGACGGCGCGCACGCGCCGGCGATCGGGACAAACCATGACACGGGGCGCGCGCAGCGCGCGTTCGCGCCGGACCTACCGGATGCCGGGCGCGAGCCATTACAATCGCGGCCATGAATACACCGAACACCGCATCCTCTTCGTCCGCGGCGGCGCTGCCGCGCATCGCCGTACTCGCCACCGGCGGCACCATCGCCGGCGCCGCGCCCGACGCGGCCAGCACGGCTGGCTATCAGGCCGGCGCGCTCGGCGTCAATTTCCTCGTCGACGCCGTGCCGGCGCTCGCGTCGGTCGCACGCATCGACGCCGAGCAGGTCGCCAGTATCGACAGCAAGGATCTCGCGCTGCCGCTGTGGAACACGCTTGCCGCGCGGATCGATGCGCTGATGGCCGATCCGGCCATCGACGGCATCGTGATCACCCACGGCACCGATACGCTCGAGGAAACCGCGTATGCGCTGCATCTAGTCGTCCGCGGCGACAAGCCCGTCGTGCTGACGGCTGCGATGCGGCCGGCCACCGCGCTGTCGTCCGACGGCCCGCTGAACCTGTTGAACGCGGTGACGGTGGCCGCCCATCCGGCCGCGCGCGGGCAGGGCGTGCTGGTCGCGTTCAACAACCGGATCCATGGCGCTCGCGATGTCGTGAAGACGAGCACCTATGCCGTCGACGCGTTCCAGTCGCCGGAGCTCGGCGCGCTCGGCTGGGTGCAGGACGGCCGCGTCGAATTCGCGCGCCGCGTCACGCGCACGCGCGACGCGCAACTGGCGATTGCCGCGACCTGGCCGACGGTCGAAGTCGTCGCGAGCTATGCGGGCGTGACGCGCACGGCCGTCGACGCGCTCGTCGCGGCCGGCGTGCGCGGCCTCGTCGTCGCGGGCACCGGCAACGGGTCGATCCATGCGACGCTGCAGACGGCGCTCGCCGATGCGGTGAACGCGGGCGTGGCGGTGGTCCGTGCATCGCGCGTCGGTTCGGGGCACGTGATGCGCAACGGCGCCGCGAGCGACGATGCGCTCGGTTTCGTGAGCGCGGGCTCGCTGCATCCGTTCAAGGCGCGCGTGCTGCTGATGCTCGCGCTCGCGAACGGCATTCACGATCGCGACGCACTGCAACGCGCATTCGACACGCTGTGACCGATGGCCGCTCGGGCGGCGCGTAGAAAGCATAAAAAATGGCAGGCCAATGGCCTGCCATTTTTGTGTCAGTGCTGCGCGAATGCTCAGGACTGCGGCGGAATCACGAGCTTCTGGCCCGGGTAGATCCGGTCCGGGCTCGACAGCATCGGCTTGTTCGCCTCGAAGATCGCCGGATATTTGTTCGCGTCGCCGTACACTTCCTTGGCGATCGCCGACAGCGTGTCGCCCGGCTTCACGTCGTGGTACCGCACTTCCGGATCGTCCGGCTGCAGATCGTCGTCGTTGACGCCCGCGACACCCTGCACGTTGCCGGCCGCGACCTTGACCTTCGCCTTCGTGTCGAGATCGGCGACGCTGCCCGACAGCGTGACGGTGCGCGAGGCGCCGTCGAACGCGACGGTCAGGTTCGACGTGTCGAGACCTTGCGAGTTGATGTAATTCTTGATCGCATCGGCCGCGGTCTGGTTCGCGGCATTCGGATCTTCCGCTGCCTGTGCATCGGCGTGACCCAGCAGTTTTTCACCCGCCTCCTTGATAAACGAAAGAAGACCCATCGTTGCACTCCTTAGGTGGTTGAAAAGAAAACGCGCCGTGAAGTGGCGAAAAAAACACCGCGCTGGGTGCGGGCCCGGAAGGGGCGCGCAGGCGCGGCGGTTTTCTCGAAAGGCGTGGCGAAAGTGTAGGCGTTCATCGCGACGAATGCATGAAAAATCGCACGCTCGAACGTAAAGAAATGTAATACGCGAAATCCGACAGGCGGACACCCGACGACGACGTCTGACCGACCAAGGCTTCCCCGGCGCCGCCGGGTGCCGCTGCGGACCCCACCACGCCGCTCTCAGCCCAGAGCGGCGTTTTTCGCCCCGTCCCGCATGCCGTTGGCGATGCAGGGCGGGGCGCCCCACCGTGATGCGCGCGTGCGTCGCGCATCGATGCGACCGGCCGTAACCGGATCGCGTCTGTTCGTGACACGCGTTTCACCATTGCAGCGAAACGCGCGTTGCTGCATCCGCGTTACGCGGCCGGCGTCTGGCCGATCTCGAAGTTCGACATGATCTCCAGCGCGCGCACGAGCGCCGAGTGATCCCACGCCTTGCCGCCGTGCGACGCGCATACGCTGAACAGCTGCTGCGCGCTCGCGGTGTGCGGCAGCGCGAGGCCGAGCTTGCGTGCGCCGTCGAGCGCGAGGTTCAGGTCCTTCTGGTGCAGCTCGATGCGGAAGCCCGGATCGAACGTGCGCTTGGTCATCCGCGCGCCGTGCACTTCGAGGATGCGCGACGCGGCGAAGCCGCCCATCAACGCCTGGCGCACGCGCTCCGGATCGGCGCCCGAGCGGGCGGCGAACAGCAGCGCTTCGCCGACCGCTTCGATGTTCAGCGCGACGATGATCTGGTTCGCGACCTTGCAGGTCTGCCCCGCGCCGTTGTCGCCGACGAGCGTGATGTTCTTGCCCATCTTCTCGAACAGCGGCTTCGCGCGCTCGAACGCCTTTTCCGGCCCGCCGACCATGATCGTCAGCGTCGCTTCGCGTGCGCCGACTTCGCCGCCGGACACCGGCGCGTCGAGGTAGTCGCAGCCGAGCGCATTGATCTGCTTCGCGAATGCCTGCGTGTCGAGCGGCGAGATCGAGCTCATGTCGATCACGAGCTTGCCGGCCGTCAGGCCCTTCGCGACGCCGTCGTCAGCGAACAGCACGTTACGCACGTCGGGCGTGTCCGGTACCATCGCGATGATGATGTCCGCGTGCTGCGCGACTTCGGTCGAGTTCGCGACGACCTTCGCGCTGCCGCGCAGATCGTCCGGAATCGGGAACGCGCCGTTCACGACGAGCTGGTGATCGCCCTTGAGCAGGTTGCGCGCCATGTGCGCGCCCATGATGCCGAGGCCGATGAAACCGATGATTGCCATGTGAAAGTCTCCTCTGGGGCTGAAAACGGGAAGGGGGCGACTCAGGCGGCGCGACGCGCCGAGGCCGGTGCGCAGCCGGCCACGCTTTGCAGCCAGCCGAGGCCTTCCGTCGTGGTGGTGCGGGGCTTGTATTCGCAGCCGACGTAGCCGGCATAGCCGAGCCGGTCGAGCAGCGCGAACAGGAACGCATAGTTGATCTCGCCCGTGCCCGGCTCGTTGCGGCCCGGGTTGTCCGCGAGCTGGACGTGGCCGATCGATGCGAGGTTGCGTTCGATCGTCGCGGCCAGTTCGCCTTCCATGCGCTGCATGTGATAGATGTCGTACTGCAGGAACAGGTTGTCCGAGCCGACCGCGCGGATCACGTCGAGCCCTTCCGACGAGCGGTTCAGCGCGAAGCCCGGGATGTCGAAGCGGTTGCACGGCTCGACGAGCAGGCGGATGCCTTCGCGCTTGAGCGCATCGGCCGCGAAGCGCAGGTTGTCGACGATCGTCACGAAAGTCTTGTCGCGCGCGGTGCTCGCCGACGGAATGCCGACCAGGCAGTTCAGCTGCGGCACCTTCAGCGCCTTCGCGTAGCCGATCGCACGGCCGACCCCTTCCTGGAACTCGCCGACGCGATCGGGCAGGCACGCGATGCCGCGCTCGCCCTGATCCCAGTTGCCGGCGGGCAGGTTGTGCAGCACGAGGCGCAGGCGGTGCGACTCGAGCTGCTCGGCGAGTTCTTCTTTCGCGTACGGGTACGGGAACAGGAACTCGACGGCGTCGAAACCCGCGTCCGCGGCCGCCTTGAAACGGTCGAGGAACGGCACTTCGTTGAACAGCATGGTCAGGTTTGCAGCAAACTTCGGCATGAGCTAAGCCTCTTCGGTCGGTCAAAAATGTCGTGCGGTTCAGTCGAGCATCGAGATCGCGGTCGGCGCGTGCTCGGCCTTATCGGCGAGATCCTCGAATTCGTTGATCGCGTCGATTTCGGTGCCCATCGAGATGTTCGTCACGCGTTCGAGGATCACCTCGACGACCACCGGCACGCTGAACTCTTCCGCGAGCGTTTGCGCCTGGCGCAGCGCCGGCTCGATCTCTTCCGGCTTGAACACGCGCAGCGCCTTGCAGCCGAGGCCTTCCGCGACGGCCACGTGGTCGACGCCATACCCGTTCAGTTCCGGCGCGTTCACGTTGTCGAACGCGAGCTGCACGCAGTAGTCCATGTCGAACGCGCGCTGCGCCTGGCGGATCAGCCCGAGGTACGAGTTGTTCACGACGACGTGCACGTACGGCAGCTTGAATTGCGCACCGGCGGCGAGCTCCTCGATCATGAACTGGAAGTCGTAGTCGCCGGAGAGCGCGACGATCGGGCGGCTCGGGTCGGCCGCACGCACGCCGAGCGCGGCGGGGATCGTCCAGCCGAGCGGGCCGGCCTGGCCGCAGTTGATCCAGTTGCGCGCCTTGAACACGTGCAGGAACTGCGCGGCGGCGATCTGCGACAGGCCGATCGTGCTGACGTAGCAGGTATCGCGACCGAACACCTTGTTCATCTCTTCGTACACGCGCTGCGGCTTGACCGGCACGTTGTCGAAGTGCGTCTTGCGCTGCAGCGTGCGCTTGCGTGCCTGGCAGTCGGCGACCCACGCGCTGCGATCCTTCAGCTTGCCGGCGGCCTTCCATTCCTGCGCGACCGCGACGAACAGCTCGAGGGCGGCCTTCGCGTCGGACACGATGCCGAGATCCGGGCCGAACACGCGGCCGATCTGCGTCGGCTCGATGTCGACGTGCACGAACTTGCGGCCCTTCGTGTAGACCTCGACGCTGCCCGTGTGGCGGTTCGCCCAGCGGTTGCCGATGCCGAGCACGAAGTCGGACGCGAGCAGCGTCGCGTTGCCGTAGCGGTGCGACGTCTGCAGGCCGACCATGCCGGCCATCAGCGGGTGGTCGTCGGCAATCGCGCCCCACGACATCAGCGTCGGGATCACCGGCACGCCGATTGTTTCCGCGAACTGCACGAGCAGGTCTTCGGCCGCCGCGTTCAGCACGCCGCCACCCGACACGATCAGCGGCTTGTCC
The DNA here is from genome assembly GCF_905400185.1 of Burkholderia sola. Lineage (NCBI taxonomy): Bacteria > Pseudomonadati > Pseudomonadota > Betaproteobacteria > Burkholderiales > Burkholderiaceae > Burkholderia > Burkholderia sola. The sequence goes on along the minus strand of NZ_FR989675.1, from coordinate 2,098,414 downwards.
GCGTCGTTGAGCATCGCGAGCGCCTTCTCGATCTGCGCGCGGGTGGCCGCGGGCTTGTAGACCGGCAGCGGTTCGTACGTGTCGATGTCGAATTCGATTTCGGCGAGCTGCACGTCGATCGGCAGGTCGACCAGCACCGGGCCCGGACGGCCCGAGCGCATCAGGTGGAATGCCTGCTGGAACACGCGCGGCACGAGCGCCGGTTCGCGCACGGTGACCGCCCACTTCGTGACCGGCTTCGCGATCGATTCGATGTCAACGGCCTGGAAATCTTCCTTGTAGAGACGCGCGCGCGGCGCCTGGCCGGTGATCGCGAGGATCGGAATCGAGTCGGCCGATGCGGAGTAGAGGCCGGTGATCATGTCGGTGCCGGCGGGGCCCGACGTGCCGATGCACACGCCGATGTTGCCCGGCGCCGCCCGCGTGAAGCCTTCGGCCATGTGCGATGCGCCTTCGACGTGGCGCGCCAGCACGTGGCTGATGCCGCCCGACTTGCGCATGGCCGAGTAGAACGGGTTGATCGCGGCGCCCGGCACGCCGAACGCGGTCTGGATGCCTTCCTTCTCGAGCACGAGTACGGCTGCGTCGACGGCTCTCATCTTGGCCATGAATGTCTCCTTGGATAGTGGGATCTTGCGAATCGGTCTGTTGAGGACACTTTAGGGATGCAGGAAAGGTTTGATAAGATCAGCCGAAGTCGCTTATTTCGAAACTAAAAGTATGGAATGACGGCCGGACGGGGCTTCCCGCCGGTGTCGGAGCCGGGACGGAGACAGCAGATGGATCGTTTCAAGCAGATCGAGACGTTCGTGCGGGTGGCCGATGCCGGCAGCCTCGCGGCGGCCGCGCTCGAGGAGGGCGTGTCGCCGGTGGTGCTCGGGCGGCGGATCGACGCGCTGGAGAAGCGCCTCGGCGTGAAGCTGATGTACCGCTCGACGCGGCGGCTGGTGGTCAGCGAGGAGGGCGCCGCGTTCCTCGAGCGCTGCCGCGGGCTGCTGTCCGAATGGGATCAGGCCGAGAACGAGCTGGCCGCCGGGCGGCGCGCGGTCAGCGGGCACCTGATCGTGTCGGCGCCGGCCGCGTTCGGCCGCAAGCACGTCGCGCCGCACGCGCCCGGTTTTCTCGCCGACAAGCCGGAAATGCAGCTGTCGTTCAACCTGACCGACCGCGTCGTCGATCTCGTGCGCGAGGGCTATGACCTGTCGATCCGGATCGGCGGCGCGGTCGATCCGAACTTCGTCGCGGTGAAGCTCGCGTCGAACCGGCGCGTGGTGTGCGGCACGCCCGGGTATTTCCGCCAGCACGGCCGGCCGAAATCGCTCGATGACCTGCTGAAGCACAACTGCCTGGCCTTCAACCTGCAGGGCGGACAGAACCGCGGCTGGTATTTCCAGCGCCACGGCAAGATCGCGACGATGCGCGTGACCGGCAATCTCGACTGCAACGACGGCGAGCTGCTGCATCGCTGGGTGGCCGAAGGGCTCGGGCTCGGCTGGCGCTCGACGTGGGAAATCGCCGCGCAACTCGAAACGGGCGAACTCGAGACCGTGCTCGACGAGTACGCGCTGCCCGACTACGACATCCTCGCGGTCTACCCGCAGCAGCGCTACGTGCCGGCGCGCGTGCGCTATTTCATCGACTACCTGCGCGAAGCGTATGCGCGCCCCGGTTACTGGAGCACCACGCCGTAACGGGGCGGGCTGCCCGGCCGTCCGGCGATTTTTTACGCTTCATGCGCGCGGCGCGGGAATAAACTCGACGCAGCAGCGGTAAGGTCATCGAGCGCGCACGTTGCCGGTCTGTCCGGGCGCCGTGCGCGGAACGGGCGCGGCGTCGGCCGCCGGGACCAGGGAGGCCATGTGGGGCAAGCCGGACAGGCGGTCGATGAGCGGGCGGTGGACGATGCGCTCGCGCGCGGCGAGCGGTTTCGCGCGCTCGTGCTGCCGCATCTCGACGCCGCGTACAACCTCGCGCGCTGGCTGAGCGGCAGCGCCGGCGATGCGGACGACGTCGTGCAGGACGCGTGCATGCGCGCGCTGCGCTTCGTCGACTCGTGTCGCGGCGACAACGCGCGGCCGTGGCTGCTGACGATCGTGCGCCACACCTGGTACACCGAGTGGCGGCGGCGCACGCAGGCGCACGAGGTCGCGCTGCCCGACACGCTGGACGATGCCGACGTGCCCGACGACTGGCAGCCGGCGACGGAGGACCCGCTCGCGCAGCTGCTGCGCGGCGAGAACGTGCGGCTCGTGAACGCGGCGCTCGCGAAGCTGCCGCCGGAATACCGCGAGGTGCTCGTGCTGCGCGAGATGGAGGACCTGAGCTATCGCGAGATCGCGGCGATCGCGGACGTGCCGGTCGGCACGGTGATGTCGCGGCTCGCGCGCGGCCGGCGCAAGCTTGCCGCGCTGCTGGGCGAGGCACAGGCGCCGGCGACCGAAGGCCGGCCGGGCCGTGCGCCGGCTGGCGGAACCGCATCGGAGGCGATCGATGGACTGTAACGAAGCGCGAGCGTTGCTGGACGCGGACGTCGACCGCGAGCTGTCGGCGCCCGATGCGTTGCGGGTCCAGCAGCATGTCGAAGGGTGCGACGCATGCCGCCGCGAACGCGCACGGATCGTCACGCTGGTGCAGGCGGTGCGGCAGGCCGATTATCACCGTGCGCCGGACGCGCTGCGGGCGAGTATCCTCGCGAGCCTGCCGGCCGCGGCCGACGCGCCGGCCCATGAGCCGTCGCGGGCCGCGCCCCGGCCTGAACGGCAGTCAGCGCCGCCCCGGCGGCCGCGCGGACGCGACTGGTTCGCCTGGCTGACCGGGCGGGCCGGGTCGGCCGGCACGGGCGCCGGGTCGCGCGTGGCCGCGTGGCCGGGCCTCGGCTGGGGCGTCGCGCTGCTGATGGCGGTCGCGGCGGCGGGCGGCGTGGCGTGGTCCGCCCGCCACGCGGACACCGACCGCACGGTCGACGAACTGGTCGCGAGCCACGTGCGGGCCGACCTGTCGGCGCGCGACATCGACGTGATCTCGACCGACCAGCACACGGTCAAGCCGTGGTTCAACGGCCGGCTCGACTATGCGCCGCCGGTCGAGAATCTCGCCACGGACGGTTTCGCGCTGGTCGGCGGCCGGCTCGACTACGTCGGGCGGCGTCGCGTCGCAGTGCTCGTCTACCGCCACCGGCAGCACGTGGTCGACGTCTACGTGCAGCCGGCCGGCGAACGGCCGGCGGCCCCGTACGCGACCGTGTCGCAGGGCTATGCGCTGGACCGCTGGAACGCGGCCGGCATGACGTGGTGGGCGGTGACCGACGCCGAGCCGTCGGCGCTCGCGGCGTTCCGGACGGCGCTCGACGCGCGGCTGGCCGGCGCGCCCGGCGAATGACCATGCCGTTATGGGGAGGTGCACTCTTGTTCCGACCCCGGCCGCGAAAGGGCGAAGGGCGCTCGCGGGCCCGCATACCCGTTCAAGTCTTTGAAAACACGGCCGAATCAGTCGGCGAATCGTCGATTGGCCTTGCATGCGCCCCGTAACCGGGTTAGAATCTTCGGCTTCTCACTTGCCACACCGGTTCAGACGCCCGGGTGGCTTTAATCCACAAGGAGTGTGTATGCGTCATTACGAAATCGTATTCATCGTGCACCCGGATCAAAGCGAGCAAGTGCCCGCGATGATCGAGCGCTACAAGTCCACGATCACGTCGCACGGCGGCCAGATCCACCGTGTCGAAGACTGGGGCCGTCGCCAGCTGGCCTACATGATCGAGAAACTCGCGAAGGCTCACTACGTCTGCATGAACATCGAGTGCGACCAGACGACGCTCGACGAACTCGAACACGCGTTCAAGTTCAACGACGCCGTGCTGCGTCACCTCATCGTCAAGATGAAGAAGGCCGAAACCGGCCCGTCGCCGATGATGAAGGAAGTTCAGCGCGAAGAAGCCAAGAAGGCGGCTGCCGCTCAGCCGGCCGAAGCGCAGGCTTAAGTTCGTCACTTATTAAGCCATCAAGGAGCGCGCCACTCACGTGAACAGGTTGCAATTGACGGCGAGCGTCGTCGAACGCGCACCGGTGCGATATACGCCGGCCGGTGTTCCGATCGCAAGCGCCACGTTGCATCACCGCACGGAAGTCGTCGAAGCAGGCATTCCCCGTCAGGTCGAAATGACGATCGAGGCGGTGGCGGCCGGTGAGGCGAGCGGCAAGCTGGAAAGTCGTGAAATGGGCGTCGAAACGCTGTTCACGGGCTTCCTGGCCAAGAAAAGCCGCAACGCGAGAACCTTGGTGTTTCACATCACTGCATTGCAGGACACAGGAAAGGACTGAAATCATGGCCCGCCCGACTGGTAAGAAATTCGACAAGCGTCGTCAGCAACAAAACCCGCTCTTCAAGCGCAAGAAGTTCTGCCGTTTCACGGCTGCCGGCGTCGAGCAGATCGACTACAAGGACACGGAAACGCTGAAGGACTTCATCGGCGAAAACGGCAAGATCACGCCGGCTCGCCTGACGGGTACGAAGGCCCACTATCAGCGTCAGCTGGATACGGCAATCAAGCGTGCGCGTTTCCTCGCGCTGCTGCCGTACACCGATCAGCACAAGGCGTAATCAGGCGACGCAATAAGGAGAATTCGAATGCAAATCATTCTGTTGGAAAAAGTCGCCAATCTGGGCAACCTCGGCGACATCGTCAAGGTCAAGGACGGTTACGCTCGCAACTTCCTGATCCCGAACCGCAAGGCTCGCCGTGCAACGAAGGAAGCGATCGCCGAATTCGAAGTGCGCCGCGCTGAACTCGAAAAGATCGCCGCTGAAAAGCTGGCGGCATCGCAGGCAGTCGGCGAGAAGCTGAACGGCCAGTCGTTCGAAATCACGCAGAAGTCGGGCGTCGACGGCCGTCTGTTCGGCTCGGTCACGAACGGCGACGTCGCGGAACTGCTGAAGAAGGCCGGCTACGAAGTCGAGAAGCTGCAAGTTCGCATGCCGGAAGGCCCGCTGAAGATGATCGGCGAGCACAACGTGCAAGTCGCGCTGCATACGGACGTCGTCGTCGACGTCACGATCAACGTGATCGGCGACCACGCGTAAGCGTAGACGCAAGCTTGCCGGGCGGCTTCCGCCGTCCGGACAAGGGCAGGCGCCCGGGTAACCGGGGCCTGCCTTTTTTATTGCCTGCTCGCCGGCAAGCGGTGGTAGCGCTGCCGCCATCTATTCGCGATAATCCCAACCCATGAACGCGCCGCAAGATCCCCAAATCGAATCGCTGAAAGTCCCGCCGCATTCGGTGGAAGCCGAGCAGTCGGTGCTCGGCGGCCTGTTGCTCGACAACGCGGCATGGGACCGGATTGCCGACTTCCTGTCGCAGGGCGACTTCTACCGCTACGACCACCGGATCATCTACGAGCACATCGGCCGCCTGATCGCGTCGACGCGCCCGGCCGACGTCGTGACCGTGTACGAAGCGCTGACCACGTCCGGCAAGGCCGACGACGTCGGCGGGCTCGCATACCTGAACGCCCTCGCGCAGAACACGCCGAGCGCGGCGAACATCCGCCGCTATGCGGAAATCGTGCGCGACCGCGCGGTGCTGCGCCGGCTCGTGTCGGTCGCCGACGAGATCTCGGCCGACGCATTCAATCCGCAGGGCAAGGAAGTCCGCCAGCTGCTCGACGAGGCCGAATCGAAGGTGTTCTCGATCGCCGAAGAGGGCGCGCGCGGCAACCAGGGCTTCCTCGAGATCGGCCCGCTGCTCACGCAGGTGGTCGAGCGCATCGACACGCTGTACCACACCGCGAACCCGAGCGACGTCACCGGCACGCCGACCGGCTTCGTCGACCTCGACCGGATGACGTCGGGGATGCATGGCGGCGAGCTGATCATCGTGGCGGGGCGCCCGTCGATGGGTAAGGCGCAGCCGCTCGATGCGCGCGTCAGGACGTTGACGGGCTGGAAGCCGATGGGCGAGCTGGCGGTCGGTGATGCACTTGCTTCGGTCGACGGGGCTCCATCGATCGTGACCGGCATCTACCCGCAGGGCGAACGCCAGGTGTATCGGGTCCGCTTTTCGGATGGGCGTTCGGCGGAATGCTGCGACGAGCACCTGTGGTGCGTCCATTTCCGCGAGTGGGAAAAGCCCCGTGTGCTGTCGACCGCGGAGATTCGCACGTTGCTGACGCGCGAACGCTACCGGAACCGGTTGTGGATCGACATGCCGAGCGGCGAGTTTGGTCATCGCGAGGCGCTGCCGGTTGACCCATGGGTACTCGGCGCGCTGCTGGGCGACGGTGCGCTCGGCGGGACCGCCGTGCGTTTCAGCGTGAAGGCCGAGGAAACGTTGAACCGGATGCGCGAGCGTGTCGATGCGTCGCTCGAACTTGAATACGCGGGCCAGTACGACTGGCGCATCAAACGCCGGCCGTCGACGGCCACCGTGGCCCGGCCGTCCGCCAACCCGCTCAAGGCTGCGCTCGAGCAACTCGGTGTGTGGGGGAGGACGAGTTACGACAAGTTCATCCCGCGTCTCTACCTCGATGCGGACAAGGACGCGCGGCTGGATGTGTTGCGCGGGTTGCTCGACACGGACGGCTGGGTCGAATCGTGGGGTACGGTGCGTTATTCGACCGCCAGTGCGCAGTTGGCGAGCGACGTGCGCGAACTGGCGCGTTCGCTCGGCGCGTGGTGCCAGGTTGCCGAAAAGGCGACGAGCTTCACGGTCGACGGTGAACGCAAGGCCGGTGCGACGGCTTATATTTGCACGATCAGTCACCCGGATCCGCAGAGCCTGTTCCTGTTCGAGGGCAAGCGCGAGCGGCTAATGGCCGGGCGGACGCGCCGCAAGCTGCCGGTAATTATGGGTATCGAGCCGTCGCGCCGGACCGCCACGCAGTGCATCTCGGTTTCGCATCCGTCTCGGCTGTACGTGACCGACGATTACGTCGTCACGCACAACACGGCCTTCTCGATGAACATCGGCGAATACGTCGCGGTCGAGTACGGGTTGCCGGTCGCGGTGTTCTCGATGGAAATGCCGGGCACCCAGCTCGTGATGCGTATGCTCGGCTCGATCGGCCGGCTCGACCAGCACCGGATGCGTACCGGCCGCCTGACGGACGAGGACTGGCCGAAGCTGACGCACGCGGTGCAGAAGATGAGCGAGGCGCAGCTCTTCATCGACGAGACGGGCGGCTTGAACCCGATGGAGCTGCGCTCGCGCGCGCGGCGCCTCGCACGTCAGTGCGGCAAGCTCGGCCTGATCATCGTCGACTACCTGCAGCTGATGTCGGGTTCGTCGCAGGGCGAGAACCGCGCGACCGAAATTTCGGAAATCTCGCGTTCGCTGAAGAGTCTCGCGAAGGAGCTCGACGTGCCGGTGATCGCGCTGTCGCAGCTGAACCGCGGCCTCGAACAGCGCCCGAACAAGCGTCCGGTGATGTCGGATTTGCGCGAATCGGGCGCAATCGAACAGGACGCGGACGTGATCCTGTTCATTTATCGCGATGAGGTCTACAATCCGGACAGCCCCGACAAGGGGACGGCCGAAATCATCATTGGCAAGCAGCGTAACGGCCCGATCGGGCCTGTTCGGCTCACGTTCCTGGGGCAATACACGAAGTTCGACAATTTTGCCGGGGCGCAGACCTTCTACGGCGAGTAAAGCCGGTTGTAAACACCTATTTCGCCAATTGTTGTATCCAATCCCGGCGTGCGCATATGCGCACGTCGCGTCGGGACCGAAACCGGTACAATGTCGCCCGTTTTCGTGACAGTAGTTTGACAATCTCTCAGGAATCCCATGTTCGGTCGATTCATGCCCACCGAGGGCAAGTTCTTTGAACTCTTCAACGCGCACGCGAAGCACATCGTTTCCGGTGGCCGCGAACTCGAACTGCTGATCGACAATCTCGCCGACGCCGAGATTCACAAGCAAAACGTGCAAATCGCCGAGAAGGCCGCCGACAAGCTCACGCACGAGGCGATCGATCTGCTGCACAAGACCTTCATCACGCCGCTCGATCGCGACGAGATCCACAAGCTGATCACGACGATGGACGACATCCTCGACCTGATGGAGGACGTCGCGACGGCCGTGTCGCTGTACGACGTGCAGTCCGTCACGTCCGAGGCGAGCCAGCTCGCGCACATCGTCACGCAGTCGGCGCAACACGTGCAGCAGGCCGTCGGCTTGCTGTCCGACATGAAGCAGTCTGCACAGATCCTCAAGCAATGCGAGGAAATCGACCGCTGGGAGTCGGAGGCCGACCGCGTGCTGCGCGCGGCGATGTCGAAGCTGTTCCGCGAGGAAGACGACGTGAAGACGCTCATCAAGCTGAAGGCGATCTACGAGCTGCTCGAAGAGATCACCGACAAGTGCGAGGACGTCGCGAACATCATCGAAGGCATCGTGCTGGAAAACGCCTGAGCGGACCACGATGCATTCGATACAACTCGCCCTATGGATGGTCGCGACGCTGGTGCTCGTCGCGCTCGTATTCGACTTCATGAACGGCTTTCACGACGCGGCGAACTCGATCGCCACCGTCGTGTCGACCGGCGTGCTGAAGCCCCAGCAGGCCGTGGTGTTCGCGGCCGCGTTCAACGTGATCGCGTATTTCATCTTCCACCTGAAAGTCGCGCAGACCGTCGGTAAAGGCACGATCGATCCCGAGATCGTCGACCATTACGTCGTGTTCGGCGCGCTGGTCGGTGCGATCGGCTGGAACGTGATTACCTGGTATTACGGGATTCCGTCGAGTTCGTCGCACGCGCTGATCGGCGGCCTCGTCGGCGCGGCGCTCGCGAAGTCCGGCTGGGGTGCGCTGAACGTCGACGGTCTGCTGAAGACGATCGCGTTCATCTTCATTTCGCCGCTGCTCGGGTTCATCCTCGGTTCGCTGTTCATGCTCGGCGTGTCGTGGCTGTATTTCCGTACCGCGCCCAGCAAGGTCGACCGGCGCTTCCGCCGGCTGCAGCTGCTGTCGGCCGGCCTGTACAGCCTGGGCCACGGCGGCAACGACGCGCAGAAGACGATCGGTATCATCTGGATGCTGCTGATCGCGAGCGGCTACGCGTCGGCGACCGCCGATGCGCCGCCGGCGTGGGTGATCGGCGCGTGCTACCTGTCGATGGGTCTCGGCACGCTGTTCGGCGGCTGGCGCATCGTGCGCACGATGGGCCAGAAGATCACGAAACTCAAGCCGGTCGGCGGCTTCTGCGCGGAAAGCGGTGGCGCGATCACGCTGTTCGTCGCGTCGTTCCTCGGCATTCCGGTGTCGACCACGCACACGATTACCGGCGCGATCGTCGGTGTCGGCGCCACGCAGAAGTTGTCGGCCGTGCGCTGGGGCGTCGCCGGCAATATCGTGTGGGCGTGGGTGCTGACGCTGCCGGCAGCCGCGCTGTTTGCGGCCGGCGGGTGGTGGCTCGGGCATCAGATCTTCTGATCGCCGACACGCCCGGATCGACATGAAAAATGCGCCGCAAGCCGAAAGGCTGCGGCGCATTTCTTTTGGGGTGGCCAAAGCGTGCTGCGGCGCGGGTGGGGCGGCCGACAATACCTTCGACGTCACCGCCGCTCGGCAAGAACGAGCGGTCAGTAACTGCCGTTCGCGAATCGCGCGATCGGATCGTCAGCCGTACTCGTGCGCGGACTGACGGGCGCGGATTGCGTCGACGCACGCCATACCTGCACGGGCGCGGGCTCGATATTGCGTGGGGGCGCCGACGCGGCGGCGGGCGGCGGTTCGGCATCGAACGCGGCGGCCTGGGCGGCCGTCAGCGCGGTCGTCGGAATCTGCGTGCCGACTTCCGCCGGCGCGGCCGGTGCGGCGTTGGCCGTCGTCGCGGCCGCATCGTCATTTACCGACGTGGCCTGCTGCCGGGCCACCTGCATCCGCGGTGGCGGCGGCTCGTACGGGTCGGCGGCCTGGGCTGCCGGTGCAACTGCGGCAGCCGTCACGACCGGCGTGCTCGGAACGGTCGGAGCGGGAGCCGGCACCTGCGTCGCTCTCGCTTGCGACGACGCAGTCGCGGGCTGCCGCGACGCGGCGGCAGCCGTCACGACCACCGGCGCGACCGCGACAGCCGGCGGATTGCGCGGCTCGTCGCGCTTGGCCTCGTAGGTCGGCGCATCGAACGGCGTCGGGGCCGAGCGCGGCGGCGCGACGCGGCGAATGCCGTCGAATCGCTTGGCCCAGTACGGGTTCGTCAGATAGTCGAGCCGCACGGTGCCGCCCGTCGACGGCGCATTGACGAAGCGCAGCTTGCCGACATAGATGCCGACGTGCGAATGCGGCCGTCCGGTCGTGTTGAAGAAAATCAGGTCGCCCGGCGCGATCTCGTCGGGCTCGATCGACACGCCGCGACCGCTCATGTCGGCGGTCGTGCGCGGCAGGTTCACGTCGGCCGCGCGGCCGATCACGTAGCGCACGAGCCCGCTGCAGTCGAAGCCGCTCGTCGGCGTGTTGCCGCCCCAGCGATACGGGACGCCGACGAGGCTCATCGCCTGGATCGAGATTTCTTCCTGACCGACGCTGTGGTCGACGAATTTCGGGAAATTGGCGGGCGCCGGGAACGCACGCGGCGTCGTGATCTTCATGCCCGACGCGGAACGCGATGCCGACTGCGGCGGCACGCTGGAGCAGGCCGCAAGCAGGGAGACGACGGCGACGGGAACCCAGATTCGAAGCATGGCAAGGCGGGCGAGCGCGACGCGCTCGCGAATCGTATGACAACAGACAGACCCGATGGTAGACGCTCCGACGGGGCTTAAGCAACCATTCTTGAGAATTTACTTGAAGTTTCGCGCGTAAACTGCATTGTTGCGTGACAAAGCGTTACTTTTCTCTTCGACCCCAAATGAAAACGGCGCCCCAAAAAACGGAGCGCCGCGTGGGCGTCGAAAGCCCGGCCGAGAGGCCGGCCTGCGCGTTACAGAATGTCCGACGCGTAGTCGGCGAGCCGTGAGCGCTCGCCGCGCGCGAGGGTCACGTGGCCGCTGTGGCCCCAGCCCTTGAAGCGGTCGACGACGTAGGTCAGGCCCGAGCTGCCTTCGGTCAGGTAGGGCGTGTCGATCTGCGCGATGTTGCCGAGGCACACGATCTTCGTGCCGGGGCCCGCGCGCGTGACGAGCGTCTTCATCTGCTTCGGCGTCAGGTTCTGCGCCTCGTCGATGATCAGGTACTTGTCGACGAACGTGCGGCCGCGCATGAAGTTCATGCTCTTCACCTTCAGGCGCGAGCGGATCAGCTCCTGCGTCGCCGCACGGCCCCATTCGCCGGCCGCGTCGTCGGTCTTCTGCAGCACCTCGAGGTTGTCGTCGAATGCGCCCATCCACGGCTGCATCTTCTCTTCCTCGGTGCCGGGCAGGAAACCGATGTCCTCGCCGACGGGCACGGTCGCGCGCGTCACGATGATTTCGTTGTAGCGCTTGTCGTCGAGCACCTGCGCGAGGCCGGCCGCGAGCGCGACGAGCGTCTTGCCGGTGCCGGCCTGGCCGAGCAGCGTGACGAAATCGATCTCGGGGTTCATCAGCAGGTTCAGCGCGAAATTCTGCTCGCGATTGCGCGCGGTGATGCCCCACACGTTGTTCTTGTGGTGGCTGTAGTCGCGCAGCGTCTGCAGCAGCGCCGTCTTGCCGTTCAGCTCGCGGACGATCGCATGAAACGTCGGCTCGCCGTTCTGCGGCTCGAGATAGACGAACTCGTTGACGAGCATCGACGCGACGAGCGGGCCCGTCACGCGGTAGTACGTGGTGCCCGTCTTCGTGTCCTGCCAGCTCTCCATGCCCTTCGCATGCTTGGTCCAGAAATCCTGCGGCAGCTCGCGCACGCCGTTGTACAGGAGATCCGAATCCTCGAGCACCTGGTCGTTGAAGTAGTCTTCCGCGGGCAGGCCGAGTGCGTGCGCCTTGATCCGCATGTTGATGTCTTTCGACACCAGCACGACCTGGCGATCGGGCCGGTCGCGCTGCAGCGCGCGCACGACGCCGAGGATCTGGTTGTCGGCCTTGCCTTCGGGCAGGCCTTCGATGGGCGCGATGTCGGCGAGCTTCGTCTGGAAGTACAGGCGGCCGAGCGCGTCGCGGCTGCCGAGGCGCGACAGCGGAATGCCGGCCGAGATCGGGCCGCCGTCGGCGACGAGCGCGTCGAGCGTACGGCTGACCTGGCGGGCGTTACGCGCGACTTCGGACATCCCCTTCTTGTGGTTGTCGAGTTCCTCGAGCGTCATCATCGGCAGATAGACGTCGTGTTCCTCGAAGCGGAAGAGGCTGCTCGGGTCGTGCATCAGCACGTTGGTGTCGAGCACGAACAGCTTCTGCAGTTCGGCTTCGGCGGGCTTGCGGCTGCGCGACTTCGTCGCGGCGCCGGCATCGCGCGCGGGCGCGGCGGCCGGTTTGTCGGCGGCCGGCTTGTCGTTGCGTGCGACGACCGGTGCCGCCGGTTCGGCGGGCGTCTGCAGCGGCTGCAGCAGCGCGGCCGTCTGCCTCGTCTTGCGGCCGCGCGCGGGGGCGCTTGCGGCCTCGGGCGCCGAAGACGCGACGGCGCGCAGCGGCGCGGCCGTGTTCGCGGCTTCGATCATCGGTTGGGCCACGCTGGCCGGACCATAGTCACCGGCTGTGGATGCGTCCCCTTCGGCGGATTTCTTCGCGGCTTTCGCGGGCCGCGCTTTCGCCTTGTATTCGTCGGGCGGCAGCAGGCTGCCGAGCTTGCTGGGGGGAGTAGGCAAAGGCATGGTGTCCCTCGGGAGGAATCGTGTCGCATGGCGTGCGCCGCTGATCGCATCCTGCGTGACGTAGACGCATGCAGTTTGCGCGCGGTGGCGCACAGGAATTTCGTCTAGCCGGTTCGCCTAAGTGTCGATCAGCTCCTCGATGCGGTAAAGGCCGGACCGGGGCGGGCCGGCGCGCGTTCCATAAAAAAAGCCGCTGCCCCGTCGACAGGGACATGCGGCTCGGCTGATGCCGTCGTGATGCGCGTCAGGTGCCGTGAAGCATTGCAACAGGCACCGGCGCAGCTACGAGAAATATGGGGCGAACTGGCATTCATTGCGGCCCAATATAACGCGCCTCAAAGCGCTTGTACAGCCTTTAGCACGTCGTCCACGTGACCCGGTACCTTGATGCCGCGCCATGCCTGTCGGAGCACGCCGTCGGCGTCGATCAGGAACGTCGAGCGCTCGATTCCGCGCACTTCCTTGCCATACATTTTCTTCATCTTGATGACATCGAACAACGCGCACAGCGCTTCGTCGGCATCGGAGATCAGCGGGAACGGCAGTTCGAGCTTGGCCTTGAAATTGTCGTGCGAGCGGAGGCTGTCGCGCGACACGCCGATGACTTCCGCACCGGCTTTCTTGAACTTCGGATAGAGATCGCGGAATTGCAGCCCTTCGGTCGTGCAGCCCGGCGTGTTGTCCTTCGGATAGAAGTACAGCACGAGCTTCTTGCCCTTCAGGCCGGACAGCGAAATGTCGCCGCCCGTGGCCGGTGCGGTGAAATCGGGAACTTGACGGTCAACTTCGACGGACACGTGCTTCTCCTGTTGTTATGGAATGGCGCCGCTGCGGCGGCGCGGTTCGGCGGGGCGTCGCGGCAGCGCGCCGCAAGGGCGGGGCGGCGACGCCGGCTCGCGCGAATTCAGTCGGGCTGGACGACCAGTTCGCCGGAGCGGCCGGGGATTTCGCCCCACGCGACAGGGTACGATGGTAGCGAGTCGCGGTCCAGCGTCGCGTGGTAGTCGCCCATCGTCGCGAACGTATGGCCTTGCGCGCGCCAGCCGGCGAGCAGTTGCTCGAACACCGGCGCGAGCTTCTGGCCTTCCAGCTCCGCATGCAGCGTGAATACCTGGTCGTGCGGATTGGTTTCGGTGAACTTGAGGATGTGCGCGGCGACGTTGTGCGTGTCGATGCCGTCGACGCCGAGCACTTCGTCGAGCGTCGGCAGCGTGGTCGGCATCTGCACGTGCGACAGCGTGCGGCCGCCGACGACGGGCAGGTACGGCGAATGGCCGCGACCGTCGGATGCGTAGCGCATTCCCCATGCGTCGATCTGCTCGAACGCGGCGTCGTTCATCTGCCAGCCGGCCGCGCCGTGCGTGACGGGCGGCGCGCCGAAGATCTCGACGAAGCGCGCGTGACTCTTCTGCATTTCACGGGCGGTCCAGTCGCGATCGCGTGCACGCACGTTGTCCTGCCAGACCACGTGATCCCACGTGTGGATCCCGCATTCGAAGCCGGCCTCGTGAATCGCGCGCATGTCGGCGATCGCGCGACGGCCGATGTCGGGGCCGGGCAGCAGCACGCCGTACATCAGCTGCTTCACGCCGTAGTGTTCGACCACCGACGTGCGCGACACCTTCTTCAGGAAGCCCGGGCGAAACACGCGCCGCAGCGCCCAGCCGGTGTGATCCGGCCCGAGGCTGAAGAGGAAGGTCGCGCGCGCGTTGAAGCGGTCGAAGATGCGCGCAAGGTTCGGCACGCCTTCGCGCGTGCCGCGCAGCGTGTCGACGTCGATCTTGAGGACAATGCGAGCCAAGCGAACGTCCCGGTCAGCCTTGCTGTTCGACGAGCGCGCGCGCGTCGGCGACGTGGCCGCGATACGCTTCGAAGATGTTGCGCAGCGCGTCGTCGAACGTCGCCTGCGGCGCCCAGCCGAGTTCCTGCATCGTGTTGTCGATCTTCGGTACGCGGTTCTGCACGTCCTGGTAGCCGTTGCCGTAGTAGGCGCCGGACGTCGTTTCGACGAGCTTCACCTGCTTGGCCGAATCCGCGTACTCGGGGAATTCCGCGGCCAGTTCGAGCATCTTGTGCGCGAGTTCGCGAACCGAGAAGTTGTTCTTCGGATTCCCGATGTTGTAGATCTTGCCCGACGCGACGCCGCCCTTGTTGTCGATGATCTTCATCAGCGCGCTGATGCCGTCGCCGATGTCGGTGAACGCGCGCTTCTGCGAGCCGCCGTCGACGAGGCTGATGTTCTCGCCGCGCACGATGTGGCCGAGGAACTGCGTGACCACGCGCGAGCTGCCTTCCTTCGGCGTGTAGATCGAGTCGAGGCCCGGGCCGATCCAGTTGAACGGACGGAACAGCGTGAAGTTCAGGCCCTCCATCCCGTAGCCCCAGATCACGCGGTCCATCAGCTGCTTCGAACACGCGTAGATCCAGCGCGGCTTGTTGATCGGGCCGTAGGTGAGCGCCGACGCGTCCGGGTCGAACTGCTCGTCCGAGCACATGCCGTAGACCTCGGAGGTCGACGGGAACACGAGGTGCTTGCCGTACTTGACGGCCGAGCGCACGATCGGCAGGTTCGCCTCGAAGTCGAGCTCGAACACGCGCAGTGGCTGCTGGACGTAGGTCGCCGGCGTCGCGATCGCGACGAGCGGCAGGATCACGTCGCACTTCTTCACGTGATACTCGACCCACTCCTTGTTGATCGTGATGTCGCCTTCGAAGAAATGCATCCGCTCGTGGTTGACGAGGTCGCCCAGCCGGTCGGTCTGCATGTCCATGCCGAACACTTCCCAATCGGTGGTTTCAAGAATGCGCTTCGACAGGTGATGGCCGATGAAGCCGTTCACACCCAGGATCAGGACTTTTTTTGCTTTCATGAATGACGGGAAGAATGAATGAACTGCGCGAATTCCGCGGGCGTCACGACGGTTTCGCTGCCGTCGCGCTGCTGCCAGAGCTCGAGAATGGATAGGGCGCGGCTGTCGCCGCAGACGCCGAATAGCGCATTATCGCTTACGTGCAGGCCGGGCGGCAAATCCGCCGCGGCGGCCGCTGCCGCGCTGCCGGGCGCTGCAAGGCGCGCACGCGCGATCACGAAGCGCGCGCCGTCGACGTCCGTGAACGCGCCCGGATACGGGGGCGCGACCGCGCGCACCAGGTTGTAGACCTGCGCGGCCGGCTTCGACCAGTCGACGCGGCCGTCCTCGGGCTTGCGCCCGCCGTAGTAGCTGCCGGTCGCGAGATCGTTCGGCAGGTGCGGCGCCTCGCCCGCGAGCAGCGCGGGCAGCACGCGCCACAGCGTCTGCTCGGCGGCCACCGTGACCTTGTCGAACACCTGCGCGGCCGTGTCGTCCGGCAGGATCGGTACCGCCGTCTGGCCGATGATCGCGCCCGCGTCGGGCTTCGCGGCCATCTCGTGCAGCGTCGCGCCGGTCTCGGTCTCGCCGTTCAGCACGGCCCAGTTGGTCGGTACCCGACCCCGGTATTTCGGCAGCAGCGAACCATGCATGTTGTACGCGCCGCGCGGTGCGATCGCAAGCAGGTCCACCGGCAGCATGTGCCGGTAGTAGAACGAGAAGATGAAATCGGGCCGCGCGTCGGACACCGCGCGGCGCAGCGCCGGATCGGCGGGGTCGGCCGGCGTGAGCACCGGAATGCCGTGCTCGGCCGCGACGGACGCGACGCTGCCGAACCAGATGTTCTCGTTCGGATTGTCCTCGTGCGTGACGACCAGCGCGACGTCGACGCCGCGCGCGAGCAGCACCTGCAGGCACCGCACGCCGACGTTGTGATACGCGAAGACGACCGCGCGCGGCTTCATTGCGCGGCTCCCGGGCGGTTCGCGGCGGCCGGCACCGGCGGCATGCCGTCGTGCTGCTCGAGCACGGCCTGGATCAGGTAGCGGGGACGCGCGCGCACCTGCTGGTAGATGCGGCCGACGTATTCGCCGAGCAGGCCGAGCGCGAAGATGATCACGCCGAGCAGGAAGAACGTGATCGCGAACAGCGTGAACACGCCTTGCACTTCCGCGCCGACGATGAAGCGGCGCACGAGCAGCAGCACGAACAGCGCGGCGGAGCCGAGCGACAGGATCACGCCGATGAACGACAGCCACTGCAGCGGCACGACCGAGAAGCCCGTCACGAGGTCGAAGTTCAGCCGGATCAGGCTGTACAGCGAATACTTCGATTCGCCCGCGAAGCGTTCCTCGTGCGCGACTTCGATCTCGGTCGGGTTCTGCGCGAACGTGTACGCGAGCGCGGGGATGAACGTGTTGACTTCGCCGCACACGTTGATCGTGTCGATGATGCGGCGGCTGTACGCGCGCAGCATGCAGCCCTGGTCGGTCATCTTGATGCGCGTGATGCGCTCGCGCAGCCGGTTCATCATCTGCGACGCCTTGCGCCGCCACAGGCTGTCCTGGCGCTGCTTGCGGATCGAGCCGACGTAGTCGTAGCCCTCGCGCATCTTCGCGATCAGCTTGCCGATTTCCTCGGGCGGGTTCTGCAGGTCGGCGTCGAGCGTGATGACGATCTCGCCGCGCGACTGCGCGAAGCCCGCGAGGATCGCCATGTGCTGGCCGTAGTTGCCGTTGAGCAGCACGACGCGCGTCGTGTCGGGCCGGACGTGGAACTGATCGGCGAGCATCGCGGCCGAGCGGTCGCGGCTGCCGTCGTTGATCAGGATCACTTCGTACGACGCGTCGAGTGCGTCGAGCGCCGGATACAGGCGCGCGAACAGCGCGGCGAGGCCGTCTTCCTCGTTGTATACGGGGATGATGACCGATACTTCGGGCCGGTCGGTGTCCAGATGCGCGGCGCCCGGGTGCCCGGCGCCCGAATGCCCGGCGCGTGCTTCAAGGTGACTCATGTACGCTTATTTTCCGTATTGTTCGCAAATCTGATTGACGGCGTCGGCCACGCGACGCACGTCGCCTTCCGTCATCTGCGTAAACAGCGGCAGCGTGACGGTCGACGCGCCGTACCGTTCGGCGTGGGGGAACATGCCCTCCTTGAAACCGCGCGCACGGTACAGCGTGAAAAGATGGATCGCCGGGTAGTGGATGCCGGTGCCGATCCCGCGTTCCTTCATCTGCGCCATGAATTCGGCGCGCGTGATCGTCAGCCGCTCGAGCGGCAGCGTGACCAGGAACATGTGCCAGTTGCCGTTCTCGAATTCGGCGACCGGCAGGCCGAGGCCCAGCTTCACGGCCGCGCCGCCGTCGAACGCGGCGAAATACGCGCGGGCGAGCGCGCGGCGCTGCGCGGTGAAGCGCTCGATGTGCGGCAGCTGGCCGAGGCCGACGCGCGCGGCGACGTCGGTCAGGTTGTACTTGCCGCCGAGCACGTCGCAGTCCATCCCGTCGAAGCCGGTGCGCGTGATGCCCTGCAGCCGGTACTTCTGCGCGAGCACGGCTTCGTCCTCGTCGTTCAGCACGAGCGCGCCGCCTTCGATCGTCGTCAGGTTCTTGTTCGCGTGGAAGCTGAACGACACGATGTCGCCGATCGCGCCGATGCGCTTGCCGTGCCACGTCGAGCCGAACGCCTGCGCGGCATCCTCGATCACGCGCAGTTTGTGCGCGCGGGCGATCGCGTACAGGCGGTCCAGGTCGACCGGCAGGCCGGACAGGAACACGGGGATGATCGCCTTCGTGCGCGGCGTGATCGCCTGCTCGAGCTTGTCGAGGTCGATGTTGCGCGTGACGGGATCGATGTCCGCGAACACGGGCGTCGCGCCGGTTTCGATGATCACGTTGCTGGTCGAGACCCACGACGCCGGCGTCGTGATCACCTCGTCACCGGGGCCGACGCCCGCGATGCGCAGGCCGATCTCGAGCGTGCAGGTGCCCGAATTGAATGCGCGGACCGGACGGCCGCCGCAGTACTCGGACAGCGCGGCTTCGAATTTCTGGCACTGCGGGCCGGTCGTGATCCAGCCCGAGCGGAGCACGTCGACGACGCCCTGGATGGTTTCCTCATCGATCTCGGGGCGGGTGAACGGCAGAAACGGAGCGGTAGTCTGGCTCATGAACGCGTTGGGCCTGTAATGGCGTGTAATAAAAGGGTCGGGCGATCCGTCCGAAACCGGCATTAAACACCGGTTGGCCGATTCGCACCGTGATTTTTTGTAGGCGGACGCTTAACGAACGCCGGGGCCGCGGGCCGCGCTCAACTGCGCGCGAGCACGAGCACGCCGATCAGGATGATGCCGATGCCGACGAACTTCTGGATCGACAGCACCTCGCCGAACAGGTACCACGCCGCGAACGCGTTGACGACGTAGCCGAGCGACAGCATCGGGTACGCGATCGACACGTCGACCCGCGACAGCCCGACGATCCACACGACGACGCTCAGCACGTAGCAGCCGAGCCCGCCAATGATCGGCAACTGGGTAGCGATCTTGAACCCGACCGGGATGATGTTCGCACGGCTGAATTCGAAGTGTCCAACGGCGTTGACGCCGGCTTTCAGCAGAAGTTGCGCACAGGCGTTGAGCATCACGCCGGTGATGATGCAGACGAACGAAACGGGATTCATGCGAAGGACGTCCTTACGATTTCGGTTTCTCGACGATCACGCGGCGGTTGTCGCGCGCGACCACGCGCATCGGCACGCCTTCCTTGGCCAGCGCGTCGTACTGGCCGGGCGGCATGATCGCGAGCGCATGGGTGTCCTGCTTCCAGCGCGTGACCCATTCGCCGACGGTCGGGATCCACTTGTTCGGCTCGACCGAGATCCCGAACGCGAGCTCGTCCTGGCGCTGGACCATGATCGTCGTGTGGCCCATGTAGAACGGGAACGTGTGATCGAGCATTTCGATCGAGTAGAACGGCGTGTCGGGCGGCAGCTTCGCCAGTTCGGCGCGCACGGCCGGCGCGAGCAGCGCGCCCGAGCTGTAGCGGCCGAACTCGTCGTGCCCGGTGCCGCCGATCGTGCCGAACGCGAGCCATGCGGCGCCGAACGCGGCGAGCGCGGCGGCTACGCCCGCGCGGCGGTTCAGCCACGCGGCCGCGAGCGTCAGCGCGGCCGAGACCGCGAGACCGGCGTACAGCCACATCTGGAACGCGCGGTACAGCGCGTTCGGCGTGCGGGCGTCGCCCTGGTACGCGAGGAAGATGATCCCGAACGCCGCGGCGACGAAGAACACGAGATAGCCGAGCAGGTGGCGGCGGAAGCGCTCGGCCGTCATTAGCGGCAGGTACGCGCCGATGATCAGCGCGAGCGCCGGCGCGACCGGCAGCACGTACGAGATCAGCTTCGAATGCGACGCGCTGAAGAACAGGAAGATGAACGCGCTCCAGATCAGCAGCACGAGCATCGGCGAGAAGCCGTTCGGCTGGCGCGGCATGCGCAGCGCATGGCGGATGCTCTGCCACGCGACCGACAGCCACGGCAGGAAGCCGACCAGCAGCACCGGCACGAAGTAGTACAGCGGGCCCGGGCGGTTCTGTTCCGGGGTCAGGTACCGGCGGAACTGCTGGACGACGAAGAAGAAGTTGAAGAATTCGGGGTTGCGCTGCTGGACGAGCACGAACCACGGCGTGACGATCGCGAAGAAGATCACGAGGCCGCTGACCAGATACAGGCGCTTCCACAGCGCCCAGTCGCGCGCGATCGCCGTATACAGCACGAGCACGGCGCCCGGCAGGATCAGCCCGACGAGGCCCTTGGACAGCACCGCGAACGCCATCGCGGCCCAGCACGCCCACATCCAGCCGCGCACCGCGGCCGGGCGCAGCCCGGGCCGCTGCGCGAGCAGCAGCGAGCACAGCGACAGCGCCATCCAGAACGCGAGCCCCATGTCGAGCGCGTTGAAGTGACCCATCAGGTTCCAGTAAGGCGCGCTGGCCAGCACGACGGCCGCGAGGAAGCCCGACAGCGGGTTGAACAGGCGCGCGCCGGTGTAGCCGACGAGCAGTACGCCGGCGAAGCTCGCGACGGCGGTATACAGGCGCGCCTGCCATTCGCCGATGCCGAACCATGCGAACGTCAGCGCGTTCAGCCAGGTTTGCAGCGGCGGCTTCTCGAAGTACTTGTAGCCGTTGTAGCGCGGCGTGATCCAGTCGCCGGTGACGAACATCTCGCGCGCCATTTCCGCATAGCGGCCTTCGTCGCTCGGGATCAGGTGGCGCAGCCCGAGCGGCGCGAACCAGACGATCGCGAACGCGACGAGCAGGAGGACGAGCGTGATGCGATTGAGCGGTAGCCTCGACGGCGTATCGTTCATGGGTTTTCAGCCTGTTGGTTATTGTGACGGGCCGCCGGCGGGTTGCGCCGGGGGCGGGCGGCCTGGCCGGGCCGATCCGGGGGATCGACCCGCTGCGCCGGCCCGAGTTTTACCGCAACCGGGATTAACGTTCAATTAAGAGCGCGGCGGCGACTTTGCGGCCTTCGGCCATCAGGATGTTGTAGGTGCGGCAGGCGGCCTGGAAATCCATCGTCTCGACGCCGATCCGCTTCGCGGTGAGCGCCGCGACGAGCCGCGGGTGCGGGAAGCGCAGCCGCGCGCCGCTGCCGAAGATCACGAGTTCGGGCGTCGGATCGAGCAGCATCGCGAAATGCTCGGGCGCGAGCGCGTCGAACGACGACACGGGCCAGGCCTGGACCGGCGCGCCGGGCAGCACGATGACGCTCGTTTCATGGCGTTCGAGATTGACGTCGACATAATCGGGGCCGTAGCCGGTGACGGTGTTGAGCGCGCCGCTCGTGTCCTGGTGCAGTTTCAAATCGGTATTCCGCGGTTCCGTAGGGGAATGGGTTGGCCGGGCCGCAAGGGCCCGGCAGGCCGGTTTCGCGCGCCCGGCCACGCGCGGACGCCCGACGGCGCGGGCCCGGCGCGGCTATGGTGCATTGCGAAAGTCGGCCAAAATCCGCTAAATTATAACTTTTTGGTCGCCCGCGGGCGCCACTTGCGTCGTGCGTCGCCACAAGCCGCGTCCGGCCGCCGCTTTTTCCCAGTCTAGACAGCGCGCACAGACCGGCCGCTTTCCAGTTTTGATCCCGTCCCCCGGCCGCAAGGCCAACCCAGGAACCGTGTCGTCGTGAAACCGATTCAGAAGTCGAACAAGCTGCTCAACGTCTGCTACGACATCCGTGGCCCGGTGCTCGAGCACGCGAAGCGCCTCGAGGAAGAAGGCCACCGCATCATCAAGCTGAACATCGGCAACCTCGCGCCGTTCGGTTTCGACGCGCCGGACGAAATCATCCAGGACATGATCCGCAACCTGCCGGCGTCGTCCGGCTATTCGGATTCGAAGGGCGTGTTCTCGGCGCGCAAGGCCGTGATGCACTACACGCAGGAAAAGGGCGTCGTCGGCGTCGGTCTCGACGACATCTACATCGGCAACGGCGCGTCCGAGCTGATCGTGATGGCGACCCAGGCGCTCCTGAACGACGGCGACGAAGTGCTGCTGCCCGCGCCCGACTACCCGCTGTGGACGGCGGCCGTGAGCCTGTCGGGCGGCACGCCCGTGCACTACGTGTGCGACGAGCAGAACGCGTGGATGCCCGATCTCGACGACATCCGCAGCAAGATCACGCCGAACACGAAGGCGATCGTCGTGATCAACCCGAACAACCCGACCGGCGCGCTTTATTCCGACGAATTGCTGCTCGAGCTGCTCGCGATCGCGCGCCAGCACGGGCTGATCGTGTTCGCGGACGAGGTCTACGACAAGATCGTCTACGACGGCCTCGAGCACACGGCGCTCGGCGCGCTGTCGGAGGACGTGATCACCGTCACGTTCAACAGTTTGTCGAAGAGCTATCGGTCGTGCGGCTATCGCGCGGGCTGGATGGCCGTGTCGGGCCTCGGCGGCGACAACCGCCGGCGCGCGAAGGATTACCTCGAAGGGCTCGGCATCCTGTCGTCGATGCGCCTGTGCGCGAACGTGCCCGGCCAGTTCGCGATCCAGACGGCGCTCGGCGGCTACCAGAGCATCAACGAGCTGATCGTGCCGAGCGGGCGCCTGTACAAGCAGCGCGAACTCGCGTATGACATGCTGACGTCGATCCCGGGCGTGACCTGCGTGAAGCCGCAGGCCGCGCTGTACATGTTTCCGCGCCTCGACCCGAAGCTCTACCCGATCCAGAACGACCAGCAGTTCATCCTCGACCTGTTGCTCGAGGAGCGCGTGCTGCTGGTGCAGGGCACGGGTTTCAACTGGGCGACGCCGGACCATTTCCGCGTGGTCTTCCTGCCGAACCTCGACGACCTGACCGATTCGATCAACCGGATCGCACGCTTCCTCGACGGCTACCGCAAGCGCCATTCGGTCTGAGCGGGCAGCGTCTCACGGAACTCACTACTTCTTACTCATCGATCACACGCAGCATGGAACCGATCAAAGTTGGCCTGTTGGGCTTCGGCACCGTCGGCAGCGGCACCTTCACGGTGTTGCACCGCAACCAGGAAGAAATCAAACGACGCGCGGGGCGCGGCATCGAGGTCGCGCGCATTGCCGTGCGCAACCCGGCCAAGGCTCAGGCGGCGCTCGGCGCCCACGCCGGCACCGCGCAGATCACCGACGACTTCAACGCGGTCGTCGACGATCCGTCGATTTCGATCATCGCCGAGATGATCGGCGGCACGGGCATCGCGCGCGAGCTCGTGCTGCGCGCGATCGCGAACGGCAAGCACGTCGTGACGGCAAACAAGGCGCTGCTCGCGGTGCACGGCACCGAGATCTTCGAAGCCGCGCGCGAGAAGGGCGTGATGGTCGCGTTCGAGGCGGCCGTCGCCGGCGGCATCCCGATCATCAAGGCGCTGCGCGAAGGCCTGACCGCGAACCGCATCCAGTACATCGCCGGCATCATCAACGGCACGACGAACTACATCCTGTCCGAAATGCGCGACCGCGGGCTCGACTTCGCGACCGCGCTGAAGGCCGCGCAGGCGCTCGGCTACGCGGAAGCCGATCCGACCTTCGACATCGAGGGCGTCGACGCCGCGCACAAGGCGACGATCATGAGCGCGATCGCGTTCGGCGTGCCGGTGCAGTTCGACCGCGCGTATGTCGAAGGCATCAGCAAGCTCGACGCGACCGACATCCGCTACGCGGAAGAGCTCGGTTACCGGATCAAGCTGCTCGGCATCGCGCGCCGCGCCGCAAACGGCATCGAGCTGCGTGTGCACCCGACGCTGATCCCGGAAAAGCGCTTGCTCGCGAACGTCGAGGGTGCGATGAACGCGGTCGTCGTGCACGGCGACGCAGTCGGCACGACGCTGTACTACGGCAAGGGCGCGGGCGCGGAGCCGACCGCTTCGGCCGTCGTCGCGGATCTCGTCGACGTCACGCGCCTGCATACGGCCGATCCCGAGCATCGTGTGCCGCACCTCGCGTTCCAGCCGGACAGCCTGTCGAACACGCCGATTCTGCCGATCGAGGAAGTGACGAGCGGCTACTACCTGCGCCTGCGCGTCGCCGATCAGACCGGCGTGCTCGCCGCGATCACGCGCATCCTCGCCGAATCGGGCATCTCGATCGACGCGCTGCTGCAGAAGGAATCGGAGCAGATCGACGGCGCGAACGGCGAAACCGACATCATCCTGATCACGCACGAGACGGTCGAGAAGAACGTCAACGCGGCGATCGCGCAAATCGAGAGCCTCGCGACCGTCGTGTCGAAGGTGACGAAGCTGCGCATGGAAGCGCTGAACTGAGGCTGACGACATGAACTACATCTCCACGCGCGGCGCCGGCATCGGCGAGCGCCATACGTTCTCCGACATCCTGCTCGGCGGTCTCGCGAAGGACGGCGGGCTCTACCTGCCGGCCGAGTATCCGAAGGTGTCCGCCGACGAGCTCGCGCGCTGGCGCACGCTGCCGTACGCGGATCTCGCGTTCGAGATCCTGTCGAAGTTCTGCGACGACGTGCCGGCCGACGACGTGCGCGCGATCACGCGCCGCACGTACACGGCTGCCGTGTACAGCAACACGCGCCACGGCGAGAACGCATCCGACATCACGCCGCTGAAGACGCTCGGCACCGAGCACGGCACGGCGCTGTCGCTGCTCGAACTGTCGAACGGCCCGACGCTCGCGTTCAAGGACATGGCGATGCAGCTGCTCGGCAACCTGTTCGAGTACACGCTCGCGAAGCACGGCGAAGCGCTGAACATCCTCGGCGCGACGTCGGGCGATACCGGCAGCGCGGCCGAATACGCGATGCGCGGCAAGGCCGGCGTGCGCGTGTTCATGCTGTCGCCGCACAAGAAGATGAGCGCGTTCCAGACCGCGCAGATGTTCAGCCTGCAGGATCCGAACATCTTCAACCTCGCGGTCGAAGGCGTGTTCGACGACTGCCAGGACATCGTGAAGGCCGTATCGAACGATCACGCATTCAAGGCGCAGCAGAAGATCGGCACCGTCAACTCGATCAACTGGGCGCGCGTCGTCGCGCAGGTCGTGTACTACTTCAAGGGCTATTTCGCGGCGACGCAGTCGAACGACGAGCGCGTGTCGTTCACGGTGCCGTCGGGCAACTTCGGCAACGTCTGCGCGGGCCACATCGCGCGGATGATGGGGCTGCCGATCGCGAAGCTGGTGGTCGCGACCAACGAGAACGACGTGCTCGACGAGTTCTTCCGCACCGGCGCATACCGCGTGCGCAGCGCCGAGCACACCTATCACACGAGCAGCCCGAGCATGGACATCTCGAAGGCCTCGAACTTCGAGCGCTTCGTGTTCGACCTGCTCGGCCGCGATCCGGCCCGCGTGATGCAATTGTTCCGCGACGTCGAGGAGAAGGGCGGCTTCGATCTCGCGGCCAGCGGCGATTTCGCGCGCGTCGCCGAATTCGGTTTCGTGTCGGGCCGCAGCAGCCACGCCGACCGCATCGCGACGATCCGCGACGTGTTCTCGCGCTACGACACGATGATCGATACGCATACGGCCGACGGCGTGAAGGTCGCGCGCGAGCATCTGGAGGCCGGCGTGCCGATGGTCGTGCTCGAGACGGCGCAGCCGATCAAGTTCGGCGAGACGATCCGCGAAGCGCTCGATCGCGAAGCCGAGCGGCCGGCCGCATTCGACGGGCTCGAGGCGCTGCCGCAGCGCTTCGAGGTCGTGAAGGCCGACGCGCAGCAGGTGAAGGACTTCATCGCCGCCCATACGGGCGCATGATGTGCCGCCGGGCGCGAGCCCGGCGTGCAGGCAGGACGGCCGGAATGCCGATTCGTCGAATGGATCGGGGTTCCGGCCGTTTCGTTTGGCCCGCGGGTTGGGTACGCGGACATCGCATGTGGCGCGAAATGCGCGAAACAAGTGTCAGACCTGCGGGTTCGCGCCGATCACAGTCTTCGCATGTTCGCCATATCGCGCGTGCGTACGGCGGCGTCGCTACAATGACGTATTGATTCCAACGATCCCCGATTCCATCGATGTCGAACCCGAATCCCGCGGCGCCGCGCGCGCCGATGCTGTCGACCGCCGAGGCGCTCGCCGCGCTGCTCGATGCCGCGAAGCCGCTGCCCGGCGCCGAAACCGTCGCCACGCTCGACGCGCTCGGCCGCGTGCTGGCGGCCGACGTCAGCTCGCCGCTCGACGTGCCGCCGATGCATACGAGCGCGATGGACGGCTATGCGGTGCGCGTCGCCGACCTGCTGCACGGCGATCGGCGCTTGCCGGTGTCGCAGCGCATTCCGGCCGGGTATCCGGCCGCGCCGCTCGCGGCCGGCACGGCCGCGCGGATCTTCACCGGTGCGACGGTGCCGCCCGGCGCCGACGCCGTCGTGATGCAGGAGCAGACGTCGGCCGACGGCGACGCGGTCGAGATCCTCCACACGCCGAAGGCCGGCGAATGGATCACCGCGCAGGGCGCGGACATTCGTCAGGGTTCGGTGATCCTGTCGGCCGGCACGCGGCTCACGCCGCAGGCGCTCGGCCTCGCCGCATCGGTCGGCTGCGCGCAACTGTCGGTCGCGCGGCGGATTCGCGTGGCGGTGTTCTTCACCGGCGACGAACTGACGATGCCCGGCGAGCCGCTGAAGCCCGGCGCGATCTACAACTCGAATCGCTTCACGCTGCGCGGGCTGCTCGAGCGGCTCGGCTGCCACGTGACCGACTACGGAATCGTGCCCGACTCGCTGGCCGCGACGCGCGACACGCTGCGCGAGGCCGCCCGCGATCACGACGTGATCCTGACGAGCGGCGGCGTGTCGGTCGGCGACGAGGACCACGTGAAGCCGGCCGTCGAGGCCGAAGGGCGGCTCGCGCTGTGGCAGATCGCGATGAAGCCCGGCAAGCCGCTCGCGTACGGCGCGGTGCGCCGTGGCGACGCGCGCGCCGACGCGCACTTCATCGGACTGCCCGGCAACCCCGTCTCGAGCTTCGTCACGTTCCTGCTGTTCGTGCGGCCGTTCCTGCTGCGCCTGTCCGGCGTGCGCGACGTCGCGCCGCGCGCGTTGTCGCTGCGTGCCGATTTTTCGCAGAGCAAGGGCGACCGGCGCAACGAATTCCTGCGTGCGCGCGTCAATGCGGCCGGCGGCCTCGACCTGTTCCCGAACCAGAGCTCGGCCGTGCTCACGTCGACGGTCTGGGGCGACGGCCTGATCGACAATCCGCCGCAGCACGCGATCAGCGCGGGCGAGACCGTGCGTTTCATTCCGTTTTCCGAATTGCTGTCGTAACGCGGCGGCTTCCGAACCATGAAGATTCAGCTTAAATTTTTTGCAAGCGTGCGTGAAGCATTGGGCGTGGCCGACGAAGAAGCCGACGTGCCGGACAGCGTGACGACCGTCGGCGACGTGCGTGCGTGGCTGCGCGTGCGCGGCGGCGCGTGGGCCGACACGCTCGCCGAAGGGCGCGCGTTGCGCATGGCCTGCAACCACGAGATGACCGATCCCGACACGCGGCTCACCGAAGGCTGCGAGGTCGCGTTCTTCCCGCCGGTGACGGGCGGCTGAGCTTTGCATGGGACCGGTGATGGCAACGATACGAATCCAGACCGACGATTTCGACCTGAACGCCGAAGTGGCGGCATTGCGCGCGCGCAACCCGAAGATCGGCGCGCTCGCGTGCTTCGTCGGCACGGTGCGCGACCTGAACGAAGGCGATGCGGTCGCCGCGCTGGAGCTCGAGCACTATCCGGGCATGACCGAGAAGGCGCTCGAGAAGATCGCGGCGGAGGCCGGCCGGCGCTGGCCGGGCATCGACGTCGCGATTGTGCATCGCGTCGGCAGGCTGCTGCCGCTCGACCAGATCGTGATGGTCGCGACGGTCGCGTCGCACCGCGGCGATGCGTTCGCGTCATGCGAGTTCGTGATGGACTATCTGAAGACCGAAGCGCCGTTCTGGAAGAAGGAAACGACGCCGGACGGCGAGCGTTGGGTCGATGCGCGCAGTACCGACGACGCGGCGCTCGCGCGCTGGGGCGTCGAGTCGGGCAATACGCGGCGCTGAGTGCGGCGCGCGGACGATGCGGCGACGTACCGCAGGTGCGGCGTCGTCGCGCGTGACGGGTATTACGCGTCCGGGTCGACGCCGCGCCCGATGATCTTCGTCGGAAACGGCTCGCCGCGAGCGCGCGACGGCAACGCGTGCGGATCGTCGCCCGTGTCGCGACGGCGCGGCGCGACCGCGTCGAGCAGCGCCTGCTGTTCGGGCGGAATCCGGTAGTCCCAGCCGAACCGGCTCAACTGCAGGCTCTGCGCGATCCGCAGCGCGGGCTCCATGAAACGGATCGCCGCGGCCGGCGCGTAACGCGCTTCGACGGTGTTCAGGAACAGCGACAGCCAGCGGCTGAAATGGGCCGGCTCGATGCCGTCGAGCGGCTGGTGCGCCTGCTGCACGTTGCCGCGATAGCCCTTGGTGCCGAGCACGAGGCTCGACCAGAACATCACCATCTTCGGCAGATGATCGTCCCAGCGGCCGGCGAGCTTCGCGTCGAACACGGGCCCGAGCAGCGGATCGGCGCGCACGCGGTCGTAAAACGCGTAGACGAGAGCGCGGATGTTGTCTTCGGTCGGCTCGGCGTCGCGGGGGCGGGCCGGTACGGGTTCGGGCGAGGCAGGCAGGGCAGTCATGACAAAAAGGGCCGGTGGAGCAGGGCAGCGACAGGGCGCCGGCGCAGGCAACGAGCAGGACGCCGGCCGGATTTTGACGCAAAATAGCGTCCTGTAACCCCTGGAAAACGTGCAGATATCACGCATCTTATTGCGCGCACGCGATCCCGGCAACCCGGGGCCGCGCCGCGGGATCCTCGATCGGCCTTGCACGCGTCGCGATCGGCCCGGCTCACGTCGTTGGGGCACGATCGATCTTTTCCGTATTCGCTCATGAGACTCACCGACTACACCGACTATTCGCTGCGCGTGATGCTGTACCTCGCCGTGCGCGGCGAGGGACTCGCGACGATCCAGGAGATCTCGGACGCATACGGCATCTCGAAGAACCATCTGATGAAAGTCGTCCAGCAGCTCGGCGAGCTGGGCTGGGTCGACACCGTTCGCGGCCGCAACGGCGGGCTGCGGCTGTTCGCCGATTCGCTGCAACTGACGGTCGGCCAGGTCGTGCGGGCGACCGAAAACGACTTCGCGCTGGTCGGCTGCTTTTCGTCGGATGGCGGCGAGTCGCGCGGCTGCGCGATCGAGCCGCAGTGCCGGCTGAAGGGCGTGCTGGCGGCCGCACGCGATGCGTTCTTCGCGGAACTCGATCGTCACACGCTCGGCGAACTGGCCGAGCCCGCGTCGCCGCTCGCGGCGCTGCTCGGCATCCGTCCGGTCGCGCTCGTGCGCGCCGCGCCGACGCCGGACGAAGCGCCGACGGCCGCCGAGCCGTCGTCCAACGCCCACTGACACGCGGGCGCCGCGGGCCCCTGCGTCCATCCGATCACACCGCCGGGCCGTTTTAAGGGTGTCCGGCATTTTTTGCGCTGAATCAACCCGAATTTCGCTTGAAAGCCGCATAACCATCCTCATCTTGGTGTTAATCGAAAATTGGAGGTCTCAACCAAATGAGAATCGACAAGCTCACCACCAAGTTCCAGGAAGCACTCGCGGACGCGCAAAGCCTCGCGGCCGGCCGCGACAATCAATACATCGAACCCGTTCACGTGCTCGCGGCACTGGTCGCGCAGCAGGACGGATCGGCCCGCTCGCTGATGTCGCGTGCGGGCGTGCACGTGCAGGCGCTGCAAGGCGCGCTGAACGAAGCCATTTCGCGCCTGCCGCAAGTGACGGGCACGGGCGGCGACATCCAGATCGGCCGTGAGTTGGCCGGGCTGCTGAACCAGGCCGACAAGGAAGCGCAGAAGCTCAACGACACGTTCATCGCGAGCGAGATGTTCCTGCTCGCCGTGTCCGACGACAAGGGCGACGCCGGCAAGCTCGCGCGTCAGCACGGCCTCACGCGCAAGGCGCTCGAAGCCGCGATCGCCGCGGTGCGCGGCGGCTCGCAGGTGCACAGCCAGGACGCGGAAAGCCAGCGCGAGGCACTGAAGAAATACACGGTCGACCTGACCGAGCGCGCCCGTGCGGGCAAGCTCGATCCGGTGATCGGCCGCGACGACGAAATCCGCCGTTCGATCCAGATCCTGCAGCGCCGCACCAAGAACAACCCGGTGCTGATCGGCGAGCCGGGCGTCGGCAAGACCGCGATCGTCGAAGGGCTCGCGCAGCGGATCGTCAACGGCGAGGTGCCCGAGACGCTGAAGGGCAAGCGCGTGCTGTCGCTCGACATGGCCGCGCTGCTCGCCGGCGCGAAGTATCGCGGCGAGTTCGAGGAACGCCTGAAGGCGGTGCTTAACGACATCGCGAAGGACGAAGGCCGGACGATCGTCTTCATCGACGAGATCCACACGATGGTCGGCGCGGGCAAGGCCGAAGGCGCGATGGATGCGGGCAACATGCTGAAGCCGGCGCTGTCGCGCGGCGAGCTGCACTGCATCGGCGCGACCACGCTCGACGAATACCGCAAGTACATCGAGAAGGATGCCGCGCTCGAACGCCGCTTCCAGAAGGTGCTCGTCGACGAGCCGAGCGTCGAGGCGACGATCGCGATCCTGCGCGGGCTGCAGGAGAAGTACGAACTGCACCACGGTGTCGACATCACCGACCCGGCGATCGTCGCCGCGGCCGAGCTGTCGCATCGCTACATCACCGACCGCTTCCTGCCCGACAAGGCGATCGACCTGATCGACGAAGCCGCTTCGAAGATCAAGATGGAAATCGATTCGAAGCCCGAAGAGATGGACAAGCTCGACCGTCGTCTGATCCAGCTGAAGATCGAGCGCGAAGCCGTGAAGAAGGAGCAGGACGAAGCGTCGCAGAAGCGCCTGCAGCTGATCGAGGAAGAGATCGACCGCCTCGGCCGCGAATATGCGGACCTGGAAGAGATCTGGACCGCCGAGAAGGCCGCGGTGCAGGGCAGCGCGCAACTGAAGGAAGAGATCGAGAAGGTGCGGGCGGACATCGCGCGCCTGCAGCGTGAAGGCAAGCTCGAGAAGGTCGCCGAGCTGCAGTACGGCAAGCTGCCGCAGCTCGAGTCACAGCTCAAGCAGGTCACGCAGGCCGAAGAGCAGGAGCAGCACAACCCGACGCGCCCGCGCCTGCTGCGCACGCAGGTCGGCGCCGAGGAAATCGCGGAAGTCGTGTCGCGTTCGACCGGGATTCCGGTGTCGCGGATGATGCAGGGCGAACGCGAGAAGCTGCTGCACATCGAGGAAAAGCTGCACGAGCGCGTGGTCGGCCAGGATGAGGCGATCAGCGCGGTGGCCGACGCGATCCGTCGTTCGCGCGCGGGTCTCGCCGATCCGAACCGTCCGTACGGCTCGTTCCTGTTCCTCGGCCCGACGGGGGTCGGCAAGACCGAGCTGTGCAAGGCGCTGGCGTCGTTCCTGTTCGATTCGGAAGAGCATCTGATCCGCATCGACATGAGCGAGTTCATGGAGAAGCACAGCGTCGCGCGGCTGATCGGCGCGCCGCCGGGCTATGTCGGCTACGAGGAAGGCGGCTATCTGACGGAAGCCGTGCGCCGCAAGCCGTACAGCGTGATCCTGCTCGACGAGATCGAGAAGGCGCATCCGGACGTATTCAACGTGCTGCTGCAGGTGCTCGACGACGGCCGCATGACCGACGGGCAGGGGCGCACGGTCGACTTCAAGAACACGGTGATCGTGATGACGTCGAACCTCGGCTCGCAGGTGATCCAGGCGATGACGGGCGCGCCGCAGGACGAGATCAAGGACGCGGTGTGGCTCGAGGTGAAGCAGCATTTCCGCCCCGAGTTCCTGAACCGGATCGACGACGTCGTCGTGTTCCATGCGCTCGACCGCAGCAACATCGAGTCGATCGCGAAGATCCAGCTCGCCCGCCTGCACGACCGGCTCGCGAAACTCGACATGGCGCTCGACGTGTCGCCGTCGGCGCTCGAGCAGATCGCGAAGGTCGGCTACGATCCGGTGTTCGGCGCGCGGCCGCTGAAGCGCGCGATCCAGCAGGAGATCGAGAACCCGGTCGCGAAGCTGATCCTCGCCGGCCGCTTCGGTCCAAAGGACGTGATCCCGGTCGACGTCAACGACGGCCAGTTCGTGTTCGACCGCGTCGTGCACTGATCGCCGGTAATCGGCGGTGCGCCCGGTTCGCACCGCCGGGCGCGCAAAAACAAACACCCCGCTCAGGCGGGGTGTTTGCTTATGGAGCGGCCGAAACGTTCGAAGCGGCCGCCCGGGCTGTCAGGCGTGCGGGCTCAGGCCTTGTTGCCGCCGAACATGCCGGCGAGCTGCGTGAGCGTGCCGAGCACGTTCGACGTGTCGAGCTGGCCGCTGGCCGGCACTTCGCCGTTCGGCGTCGCGCCGTTGACGACGTGCGGCAGCACCTGCGCGAGGATCGACGACGCTTGCGACGGATCGATGCCGACCTTGCTCGCGAGCGAGCCGACGACGTCCGAGCCGAGCACGTTTTGCAGCGTATCCGGCGAGATCGGCTGGTTTTCGCCGGTGCCGACCCACGAACCGATGATCTCGCCGGCGCCGCCGGCCTTGAACTTCTCGATCAGCCCGTTCAGGCCGCCCGGCTGGTTGTTGATGAATTCGAGCGCGGTCGCGATGAGCGCGCTTTGCGAGTTGCCGCCGGCCTGGCCGCCGATCAGACCGCCAACGATGTCGAGGAGACCCATGGTTCTTCACCTTCACTGAAAAGGGCGCCGTGACGACGGCGCCCGTTGAACGAATGCCGCGCGCACGCCGTCGCGCGCGCGCGGCGCACATCAGGCGCCCGACGCCGCGGCGGCGGAGGCGGCCTTGTCCTTCTTGCTCTTCTTCTTCGAACCCTTCGTCGCCTTCGCGGACGACGCGGCGGTCGGTGCGCTCGCGCCGGCGTCGGCGGATGCCGCGGCAGCGGCTGCCGCTTTTTCCTTCTTCGACGCGCGCTTGGTCTTGGCCGGCTTGCTCGCCGCTTCCGGTGCGCTCGCCGACGGCGCGGGCACCGCGGTCGTCGTGCCGGCCGTCGCGGTCGTGGACGTCGAGGCGGTGCCCGCCGACGTCGTGGTCGACGTGCCCGCCGACGTCGTCGCGGCCGGCTTCGACAGCTTCACGCCCTTCGGCGGCGTCGACGCGCCGCCGATCGTCAGGCCGTTTTCCTCGAGATGCCCGACCGACTTCGTGCCGAGGCCCTTCACGCGGTTCGCGAGATCGTCGGCGTCCTTGAACGGGCCGTTCTTGGTGCGTTCGTCGATGATCGCCTTCGACTTCACGGGCCCGAGCCCCTTCACGGATTCGAGCGCGGCCTGGTCGGCCGTGTTGACTTCGACGGCCGCGGCAAGGCCGGCGGCGAGCGACAGCGACAGCGCGACAAACAGCATCAGCAGCTTTTTCAGCATGGCAAGGGCTCCCTGGTTCTGACGGATGAATGGCTGTTGCAACGGACGACGACGCGCGAGCTCGCCGGGCGTCGCCGTTAAGCATAGGACAAATGCGTGCCCTTTTTGAGACAGGCTGACCGAATCTTGCTGAAGGCTTGCGGCGCTGTAAAGGCCGAAACCGCTGCGGGGCGCCGATTTTGACCATTCTTTACGGTGTCGCCGGGTATCGCGAGCGTATCGCGGGTGAACGCGCCACTGGCCGTCAGACAATGCTTGACTTAGAGTGAACTCTAACTCCTAACCTTGTTCCTGCCATGTCGAAAACCGTATCCCAACCCTCCGCCGCCGGTCCGCTGACGATCGGGCAAGTCGCCGAACTGACGGGCGTGTCGACGCACACGCTGCGGTATTACGAGCAGGCTGGGCTGCTGCGCGCGATTTCGCGCACGGCGGCCGGGCACCGGCTCTATGCGCCGGCCGACCTTGACTGGCTGGCCTTTGTGATGCGCCTGAAGGCGACCGGCATGCCGATCGCGCAGATGCAGGCGTTCGCGGTGCTGCGCGAGCAGGGCGCGTCGACGTTCGGCACGCGGCGCGACTTGCTGGTCGCGCATCGCGACGCGGTGCGCGCGCATATCGCGGAGTTGCAGGCGAGCCTCGACGCGATTGGCGACAAGATCGCGTACTACGAGGCGCAGGAACGGGAAACGGAACGACGGGCGAAACCTTCTCACTCTTTATCGGAACAGGACGGACACGATGGAACGACTCGTTGAGGATCGCTACACGCGCGGCTGGAACAAACTGAAGGAAATCGACGGCGAAGCGGGCGAACGCGTGATCGCGGCGCTTGCGCCGATCGCGCCGGACTTCGCGCGGCTCCTGGTCGAATTCAGCTTCGGCGACATCTACAGCCGGCCGCAGCTCGACCTGAAGGCGCGCGAAATCGCGACGATCGCGGCGCTGGCCGCGCTCGGCAACGCGCAGCCGCAACTGAAGGTGCATATCGAGGCCGCGCTGAACGTCGGCTGCACGCGCGACGAGATCGTCGAGGTGTTCATGCAGATGGCCGTGTATGCGGGGATGCCGGCCGCGCTGAACGCGCTGTTCGCCGCGCGCGAGGTGTTCGCGCGGCGCGACGAGGCGGCCGGCGTGACGGACGACGCGAACGAAGCGGCCGGACAGCCCGCATGACGGGGCGTGCGCCCGTGCGTCACGCGCGGTGCGGCGCGACGATCCGGTACTTCGCGATGCGCCGGTACAGCGTCGCGCGCGACATGCCGAGCGCCCGGGCGGTCGCGTCGGGCCGCCAGCGATGCGCGGTGAGCGCGGCGACGATGCGGCCGCGTTCGTCGTCGGGCAGCGCGCCCGGCGGCGCGCCGCCGAGTTGCGCGGCGAGGTCGGCCGGAAGGTCGCGGCGCGTCACGCGCGCGGCGTCGCACACCGCGCACGCATAGCGCAGCACGTTGCGCAGTTGCCGCACGTTGCCCGGCCATGCATACGCGGCGAGCTGTTCGGCGAGCGTCGCGTCGAGCGTGAGCACGTGGCCGGTCGCCTGCGCTTCCTCGGCGAACAGGGCGGCGATCACGTCGCGCACGTCCGCGCGTTCGCGCAGCGGCGGCAGGTCGAACGTCGCGCCGCTCAACCGGTAGTACAGATCCTCGCGGAACGTGCCGTCGGCGACCATCCGCGCGAGATCGCGGTGCGTCGCGCAGATCACGTCGAGATCGACGCGCACGGGCGTATCGCTGCCGAGCGGCACGACCTCGCCGTCGGCGAGCACGCGCAACAGGCGCGTCTGTAGCGCGAGCGGCATGTCACCGATTTCATCGAGAAACAGCGTGCCGCCGTCGGCGAGCGCGATCTTGCCGCGCGCGCCGTGCTTGCGTGCGCCGGTGAACGCGCCGGCCGCATAACCGAACAGTTCGCTCTCGATCAGCGCTTCCGGCAGCGCACCGCAGTTGACGGCGACGAACGGCCGCGCGCGCCGCGCGCCGGCGTCGTGGATCGCGCGGGCGAACACTTCCTTGCCTGCGCCGGTTTCGCCGAGCACGAGGATCGGCAGCCGCTTGCTCGCGACGCGCAGCGCGAGTTCCGCTTGTTGCGCGATGCGCGCATCGCTGCTGTGCAGGAACGGCGTCAGCGCGCCGACGTGACGCGGCGCAGCGGTGCCCGGGCGGCGCGACGCCGCGCCGGGGTCGCGGCCGGCGCGTCGTAGCGGCGCACGCAGCCGCGCGTAGAGCGGGGCGCCGGTCGCGCGCACGCGCAGCGCGACGATCGTGTCGAGCCGCGCGGCGTCGCGCAGCGGCATCTCGGTCGCATCGAAGATCTCGTCGATATGGCGCGGCTCGCGCAGCGCCGGCAGCGCGTCGCGCGCCTGCCGGTTCGCGGCGACGATGTTGCCGCATTCGTCGAATGCGATCAGCCACTCGGGCTGCGCCTCGACGTAGTGACGGTTCGGATGCCCGAACAATATCCAGTGCTGCCCGGTGCTGTGCACGAAGTAGCCGTCCTCGATCAGCGCCGCGCTCTGCCGCACGAGCTGGTAGACGAGACGCTGGCTGTCGCGGCCGTCGGGCGAATGCACGGCCGACGCGTCGAGCACGCCGATCAGTTCGCCGCCCGGCGAGAAGATCGGCGCCGCGCTGCACGTGAGCGTCGTGAACGCCGCGCGAAAGTGATCGGTCTTGTGCACGGTGATCGGCGCGAGATCGGTCAGCACGCTCGCGACGCCGCACGTTCCTTCCTCGCTTTCCGACCAGCACGAGCCGATGTGCAGCCCCGCATGGCGGAAGTCGTTGCGGCGTTCGCGGTCGATCCGGTAGTCGATCGTCACGCCGTGCGCGTCGGTCAGCATCACGCAGTAGTCGGCGACGCGAATCATGTCGTGCAGCCGCGTCAGGCACTGGCCCGACGCGCGCAGGAAGGCTTCCTCCTTGTCGCGCACCTCGCGCAGCTCCGCCGCGGTCAGCACGCGCGGGCCGATCGACGAAGCGGGGTCGAGACGGTAGCGCTCCAGCGACCGTTGCCACGACGACACGAGGCGCGCGGAATCCGCCGGCGCGGGCAGGCGTCCGGCGAGCGCGCCGAGTACACGGTCGGCGTGCTGGGCCTGGGGGACGGCGTAGGGCATGGTCGGCTCCGGTTCCGTACGGCGGGGATGTCGCTGTTCTTGTAGCACATCCGGTTCGGCGAATCACATTGCATCGCAGCACGCGGCGCGCATGAGACGGTCGTCTCACCGGTATCGCGCCGTGTCTCGCGCAGTTGAGACGGCCGCATGCGCGGCGCGCGGCGGCCGTGCGGCGGGGCGTCGCGTGCGCGGCGCGGCGCGAACGCAGGGTTTGCGGGCGGTACGCCGCGCATGCACGGGCGCCGCGGCAATCGCGTCGCCGTATCGGCGACGTGAGACGTCTGCGCGAATTCGACGCGCGCTGCGTCGTCACGGCCGCGCATCCGGAACCCGCGCATGCCCGCCGCGCCAGCGTCCACGCGGGTTTCGCGGCGATCGCACGCACGATGGCATGCCGCTTGCAGTAATGACGGGCAAGCCGCCGCGATCGCGTCGGCGACGACGATCCGCCGCCCGTCGATGGCTGCGGACGAAACAGGCGGAGCCGGCGCGCGTCAATGCGCCGGCTCCGTCGACTGGATGGAGACAAACCCGTGACGACGCCCGTTACCGTCGGCGTGATCGCGAACCCCGCATCGGGGCGCGACATCCGCCGCCTCACGACGCATGCATCCGTGTTTCCGACCGTGGAGAAGGCGAACATGATCGTGCGCCTGCTGGCCGGCCTCGGCGCGAT
This sequence comes from Burkholderia sola, assembly GCF_905400185.1. NCBI lineage: Bacteria > Pseudomonadati > Pseudomonadota > Betaproteobacteria > Burkholderiales > Burkholderiaceae > Burkholderia > Burkholderia sola. Next base: position 2,061,091 of record NZ_FR989675.1, on the reverse strand, counting down.
GGGCGTCGAGCGCGTGCTGACGCTGCGCGACCGCACGGGCATCGCGACGCTGCTGCTGCGCGCGATCGACACGCATCGCGCGGTCGCGCCGCACGAGCGCTGGCCCCACGTCGAATTCGTCGACCTGCCGATCACCGACAGCGTCGCCGACACGCAGGCGGGCGCTGCCTATCTGCATCGGATGGAAGTGTCGCTGATCGTCGTGCTCGGCGGCGATGGCACCCATCGCGCGGTGGCCGCGCATTGCGGCGCGACGCCGCTCGTCGCGCTGTCCACCGGCACCAACAACGCGTTTCCCGAACATCGCGAGGCAACCGTCGCGGGCGTCGCCGCGGGGCTCGCCGCGACCGGCGCCGTGCCGGCCGAGGTCGCGTTCGTGCGCAACAAGCGGCTCGTCGTGCGCTGCGTCGCGGGCGCGCAGCCGGGGCGCGAGGAGATTGCGCTCGTCGACGTGTGCGCCGCGCGGCAGCGCTTCATCGGCGCGCGCGCGATTTCCGGCTCCGACGACATCGACTCGCTCTACCTGACGTTCGCGGAACCGGACGGCATCGGCCTGTCCGCGCTCGGCGGCGCGTGGGCGCCGCTCGAGCGCAGCGCGCCGCACGGGCTCTCGATGCGCTTCGCGCAAGCCGGCAACGCGGCCGGCACGCCGCTCGTCGCGCCGATCGCGCCGGGGCGCGTCGATCGTGTCGTGATGCGCAGTTGCGAGCGGCTCGAACCCGGCACGTGGCACGCGATTCCGTTCGAGCGCGGCACGCTCGCGTTCGACGGCGAGCGCGAGATCGAGGTCGCGCGCGGCGATCGCTACGAGATCGCGCTCGACTGGCGCGGGCCGTTGACGGTCGACGTCGGTCGCACGCTGCGCTACGCATCGTCGCGGCAGCTGCTGCGCGCCGCCGGCGCGTGGCACGACTGATACACCGGTTTGACGAAGACGCTTCGCCATCCATAACGATCATCAAGGAGACATCGCATGACAGCCCCTCTCGAAGGACAGGTCGCCATCGTCACGGGCGGCGCGCGCGGCATCGGCCGCGGCATCGCGCTGACGCTTGCCGGCGCCGGCGCGGACATCCTGCTGGCCGACCTGCTCGACGACGCGCTCGACGCCACCGCGCGCGAGGTCCGCGCGCTCGGCCGCCGGGCCGCGATCGCGAAGGTCGACGTCACGCAGGCCGCGCAGGTCGACGCGATGGTCGCGCAGGCGCTCGCCGAACTCGGCCGGCTCGACATCCTCGTGAATTGCGCGGGCGTGATCAGCATTCATCCGGTCGCCGAACTGACCGAGCGCGACTGGGATTTCGTGATGGACGTGAACGCGAAGGGCACGTTCCTCGGCTGCCGGGCGGCACTGGCCCACCTGAAGGCGCAGGGCCGCGGCCGGATCATCAACGTCGCGTCGATCGCGGGCAAGGAAGGCTTTCCGAATCTCGCGCATTACAGCGCATCGAAATTCGCGGTCGTCGGCTTCACCAATGCGCTGGCGAAGGAACTCGCGCGCGACGGCGTAACCGTCAACGCGATCTGTCCCGGCATCGTCCGCACTTACATGTGGGACCGGCTGTCCGACGAATGGAAGACCGACGGCGAATCGGTCGAGCAATCGTGGCAGCGGCACCAGTTGACGCTGATTCCGCAGGGCCGCGCGCAGACGCCGGAAGACATGGGCCGGCTCGCGCTGTTCTTCGCGACGATGGACAACGTGACGGGCCAGGCCGTGAACGTCGACGGCGGCTTCACGTTCCACTGACGGCCGCGAGGCCGTGCAATCCGCCGCCACGGCACGGCCGGGGCGGCATTCGCAGTCAGACCTAACCAGGAGACACACATGACCGCTTCGACACAGCTCGGCAGGGACAAGCTGCTGGACGCCTATCGGCTGATGCGCACGATCCGCGAATTCGAGGAACGCCTGCACGTCGAATTCGCGACCGGCGAGATTCCCGGCTTCGTTCACCTGTACGCGGGCGAGGAGGCGTCCGCCGTCGGCACGATCCTGCACCTCGGCCTCGACGACTACGTGGCCACCACGCACCGCGGCCACGGCCACTGCATTGCGAAGGGCGTCGACGTGCACGGGATGATGGCCGAGATCTACGGCAAGAAGACGGGCGTCTGCCGCGGCAAGGGCGGCTCGATGCACATCGCCGACCTGTCGATGGGGATGCTCGGCGCGAACGGGATCGTCGGCGCGGGCGGCCCGCTCGTGTGCGGCGCGGCGCTCGCGGCCAAGCACAAGAAGACGGGCGGCGTCGGCGTGTGCTTCTTCGGCGACGGCGCGTCGAACCAGGGCGTGATCTTCGAATCGATGAACCTCGCGTCGGTGTGGCGGCTGCCCGCGATCTTCGTCGCCGAAAACAACGGCTATGCGGAAGCGACGTCGTCGAGCTGGTCGGTCGCGACCGACAACATCGCCGATCGCGCGAACGGGTTCGGGATGCCGGGCGTGATCGTCGACGGCTTCGACTTCTTCGCGGTGCACGAGGCGCTCGGCGAGGCCGTCGAACGCGCGCGCAACGGCGGCGGCCCGACGCTCGTCGAGGTGAAGTTCACGCGCTATTTCGGCCACTTCGAGGGCGATGCGCAAACCTACCGCGCGCCGGGCGAGGTGCAGAAGCTGCGCGACGAGAAGGACTGCCTGAAGCATTTCGAAACGCGTGTCGTGCGCGCCGAGGCGCTGACGACCGACGACCTGCGCGCGATCGACGCGCAAGTGAAGGCGTTGATCGACGACGCGGTCGCGCAGGCGAAGGCCGCGCCGCTGCCGGATGCCGCCGACCTGCTGGCCGACGTCTACGTGTCGTATCCGTGAGCGCGGGCTGACCCGGCAGCCGGCACGGCAACCCAATATTCCAGGAGACAGACATGGCAAGGAAGATCACTTATTCGCAGGCGATCAACGAGGCGCTCGCGCAGGAAATGGCGCGCGACGACAGCGTGATCGTGATGGGCGAGGACAACGCGGGCGGCGCGGGTGCGCCGGGCGAGGACGACGCATGGGGCGGCGTGCTCGGCGTGACGAAGGGGCTGTTCCACAAGTTTCCGGGCCGCGTGCTCGATACGCCGCTGTCGGAGGGCGGCTACATCGGTGCGGCGGTCGGCGCGGCCGCGTGCGGGATGCGGCCCGTCGCGGAACTGATGTTCATCGATTTCATGGGCGTGTGTTTCGACCAGATCTTCAACCAAGCCGCGAAATTCCGCTACATGTTCGGCGGCAAGGCCGTGACGCCGGTCGTGATTCGCGCGATGTACGGCGCGGGCCTGCGCGCGGCTGCGCAGCACTCGCAGATGCTCACGTCGCTGTTCACGCACATCCCGGGGCTGAAGGTCGTGTGCCCGTCGACGCCGTACGACGCGAAGGGGCTCCTGATCCAGGCGATCCGCGACAACGATCCTGTGATTTTTCTCGAACACAAGCTGCTCTATACGCGCGAGGGCGACGTACCGGAGGAGTCCTATGCGATTCCGTTCGGCGAGGCGAGCGTGCTGCGCGACGGCGACGACGCGACGATCGTCACGTACGGCCGGATGGTGCATCTCGCGATGGACGCGGCCGCGACGCTCGCGAAGGACGGCATCCAGTGCGACGTGATCGACCTGCGCACGACGTCGCCGCTCGACGAGGAAACGATCCTCGAAAGCGCGGAGCGCACCGGGCGCCTGGTGGTCGTCGACGAAGCGAACCCGCGCTGCTCGATCGCGACCGACATCGCCGCGCTCGTCGCGCAGCGTGCGTTCCATTCGCTGAAGGCGCCGATCGAGCTCGTGACCGCGCCGCATACGCCCGCGCCGTTCGCCGGCGTATTGGAAGACCTGTATATCCCGTCCGCCGATGCGATCGCGCGGGCGGTACTCAAGACGAGGAGCTGACACGATGTCGATTCACATGATCACGATGCCCAAGTGGGGGCTGTCGATGGAGCAGGGGCAGGTCAACGGCTGGCTGAAGGCGATCGGCGAACGCGTGGCGAAGGGCGACGAGGTGCTCGACGTCGAGACCGACAAGATCTCGTCGGGCGTCGAATGCGCGTTCGACGGCACGCTGCGCCGGCAGGTCGCGCAGGAGGGCGAGACGCTGCCGGTCGGCGCGCTGCTCGGCGTCGTCGCGGCCGCCGATGCGAGCGACGCCGACATCGATGCGGCGATCGCCGAGTTCCAGCGCGATTTCGTGCCGAGCGCGGCGTCCGACGAGGCGGCCGGCCCGCAGCCGGAGAAGGCGCAGATCGGCGGCCGTATGATCCGCTTCCTGAAGCTGGGCGACGGGTCGGGCACGCCGGCCGTGCTGATCCACGGCTTCGGCGGCGACCTGAACAACTGGCTGTTCAATCACGCGGAGCTCGCCGCGCACCGGCCGGTGTGGGCGCTCGATCTGCCCGGCCACGGCGAATCGGGCAAGGCGGTCGAGAGCGGCACCCTCGACGAACTGGCCGACGCGGTGCTCGCGCTGCTCGATGCGCAGCACATCGAGCGCGCGCACCTGATCGGCCATTCGATGGGCGGCGCAGTGGCGATGACGTTGGCCGACAGCGCGCCGGCGCGCGTGGCGTCGCTCACGCTGATCGCGAGCGCCGGGCTCGGCCCCGACATCAACCGAGCGTACATCGACGGCTTCGTCGCCGGCAACAGCCGCAACACGCTGAAGCCGCACCTCGGCGCGCTGTTCGCGGACGACGCGCTGGTCACGCGGCAACTGGTCGACGATCTCGTCAAGTACAAGCGGCTCGAAGGCGTGCAGGCCGCGCTGGAGAAGATCGCGCATGCCGCGTTCGACGGCGCCGCGCAGCGGCGCGTGTTCCGCGACCGGCTCGCGTCGCTGGCGCCGCGCACGCTCGTGATCTGGGGCGAGCGCGACCAGGTGATTCCGGCGCAGCATGCGCAGGACTTGCCGGGCGGCGTGCGCGCCGAGGTGATCGCCGGCAGCGGGCACATGGTGCAGATGGAGTCGGCCGCCGACGTGAACCGCCTGATCGTCGCATTCCTCGGAGACTGACGATGGCCGCCGCGCTCGAACGACCCAGCCTCACGGCGCTCGGCCAGCCCGGCGCGAGAAGTCGCGACAAGCTTGCGCGCATTCCGGTGCGCATCGAGCCCGCGGCCGCCGCGGCGTTGCCGAAGCCGCCGTGGCTGCGCGCGCGGCCGATGATGAGCGCGGCGGTGGCCGACATGGCCGCCGTGCTGCGCGAGCATCGGCTGCATTCCGTCTGCGAGGAGGCGATGTGTCCGAACATCGGCGAATGCTTCGCGCAGCGCACCGCGACCTTCATGATCATGGGCGGGCTGTGTACGCGGCGCTGTCCGTTCTGCGACGTCGCGCACGGCCGTCCCGAGCCGCTCGATCCCGCCGAGCCCGCGCGGCTGGCCGACGCGGCGGCGGCGCTCGGATTGCGCTACGTCGTGATCACGTCGGTCGACCGCGACGATCTGCGCGACGGCGGCGCTGCGCATTTCGCCGCTTGCATCGCGGCGGTGCGCGCGAGCGTGCCGGGCATCGGCGTCGAGGTGCTGACGCCGGACTTCCGCGGCCGCGCGGCGCGTGCGCTCGACGCGCTGTCGTCGGCGTGGCCCGACGTGTTCAACCACAACATCGAGACGGTGCCGTCGCTGTACCGGGCGGCGCGGCCGGGCGCCGACTATCGCGGCTCGCTCGAACTGCTCGCGCAGGCGAAGGCCGCGCGGCCGACGCTCGTGACGAAATCGGGATTGATGCTCGGGCTCGGCGAACGCGACGACGAGGTGCGCGACACGTTGCGCGACCTGCGCGCGCACGAGGTCGACGTGCTGACGCTCGGCCAGTATCTCGCGCCGTCGGCGCACCATTTGCCGGTGCGGCGCTACGTGAGCCCGGACGCGTTCGCCGCGTGGCGCGACGAGGCGCTCGCGCTCGGTTTCAGGGAAGTCGTCGCCGGCCCGCTCGTGCGGTCGTCATATCACGCAGCCGACGTGCTGGAGGACGCGTAGCGCACCCGCGCGTCAGGCGGCGGCCACGGCGGCGTGCGCGCGACTGATGCGGCGCAGGTACAGCACGAGCCCCGCGCCCGCCAGCATCAGGCTGACCGTGTTCGCGAACCAGAAGCCGCGCGCGCCCGTCAGCCACGCGGGCGCGATGCCGCCGACGTCGAAGCCGAGCACGTAGCCGCCGCTGAGGCCGACGCCCCACAGCGCGACCGCGTAGATCACGGTCGGCACGACCGCCACCTTGTACGCGCGCAGCACGAACGCCGACGTGACCTGCAGCGCATCGAACACGTGGTAGCACGCGACGATCGCGACGAGCGGCATCGCGGCCGCGGCGACGGCCGGGTTCGGCGTATAGCCGCCGATGATCAGCGGGCGCAGCGCGAACACGAGCACGCCGTACGCGGCGGCAACCCCGCACGCGAACATCACGCTGTGCCGGCCGAGCAGCCGGGCTTCGTCCGCGCGTCCGGCGCCGAGCGCGCGTGCGACCAGCGTCGACGCCGCTACGCCGATCGACAGCGGCGTCATGTACAGCACCGCGCCGATGTTGCCGGCGATCTGGTGGCCGGCGAGCGTCGTCGTGCCGAACTGCGCGATGAACAGCGCCATGCACGTGTACGACGTCACCTCGATCAGATACGACAGGCCCATCGGCACGCCGAGCTTCAGGATGGCCTTCTGCCGTTCCCACACGGGCCAGCAGAAGCGCGAGAAGATCGCGAGCGGCGCGAACACGTCGAGCTTCGCGAGCAGCGTGTAGCCGATCAACGCGAGCGCCCAGTTGATCAGCGTGCTGGCCAGCCCGCAGCCGGGGCCGCCGAGCGCCGGTACGCCGAAGCCGCCGAAGATGAACCACACGTTCAGCGGAAACTTGAGCAGCAGCGCGCCGATCTGGAGGATCATCGCGAGCCGCGGCTTGCCGGCCGCGTTGGTCAGCGCGTTGTAGATCCGGAATACGAGGCTGGCGGGCAGCCCGTACGACAGGATGCGCAGGTAGTCGACGGTGCGCTCGTGCAGCGCGGCGGGTGCGTGCGCGACGCGCAGCAGCGGTTCCGGAAAATGCAGCAGCAGGAAGCCCGGAATCGAGAGCAGCAGCGCAAGCCACAGCGCCTGGCGCACTTCCTCGCCGATCTCCGCATGGCGCCGCGCGCCGTACAGTTGCCCGGTGATCGGCTGCAGCGCGGACAGGATGCCGGTCAGGCCGATATAGATCGATACGTAGATCGACGAGCCGAGCCCGAGCGCGGCGAGATCGACGGCCGAGTAGCGGCCGACCATCGCGGTGTCGATCACGCCGAACGCGATGATCGCGAGCTGGCCGACCAGCACCGGCCACGCGAGACCGACGATCCGGCGGATGTCGCCGAACATCGTCAATCGGCCGGCTGGCGGCGCGGCGGACGTCGCTTGACGGGCGTCTTCGGCCGTTCGATGCGCTCGTACAGGCGGAAGCGCTCGTCGCGGTCGGCGACGCGGCGGCCTTCCCAGACGAGACGCCACACGTATTGCGACATCGAACTCGGCTCGCCGAAGTCCGCGCGGTCCTGACGCAGGATCACGTCGCAGTCGCCGGAGAAATCGAAGTGCATGTTGCCGAAGTATGCGAAGGTCGCGATCTGCGCGTCGCCGAGCCGCACCGGCGAGATGCACTCGTAGTCGGACGGCAGGTGCACGGCGATCTGTTGCGCGACGTCGCGATAGGTCCGGCCGTAGTTGACGATCGGCAGCCACAGCGTCATCAGCAGCACCCACATCAGCGTGGTGCCCGCGCCCGACAGCACGACGCTGCGCCACAGCACCTTCGGCTGTCGCGACACGCGCCAGCGCACGATGAAGCACCAGCACACGGTGACGATCACCGCGCAGATGAACGACAGAATCTTGAAATGCGGCTCGTAGCCGGGCACGAGGCGCGCGAGGTTGCGCGCGAGCGGATGCGGGAAGCCGGTGAGCGACGCGAGCCACACCAGCCACACGAAGGTGCCGAGGATCGTGAAGCTCAGCACCGCGAACCAGTCGATCGCGTTGATCGCGCCGCGCTTGAGGGTCGGCAGCGCGAACGTCGCGAGCACCGCGAGCGGCGGCAGCAGCAGCATGTACATACGGTTCGACTGCTGGCTTTGCAGGATCACGAGCGCGACGAGCGGCACGGCGACCGACAGCGGAATCGCGATGTGCGCACGGCGGCGCATGCCGGCCCAGCTCCACCACGCCCAGATCGCGAGCGGCCACGCGGGCCACGTAAACAGCGGCAGGTTCTTCGCCGCATAGCCGAGCACGGCCGTCGGCGGGCCCGAAAAGCGCATCAGGCTGCCGTGGATCCACTGGTTGAAGAACCACGCGGCGTCGTCGGGCGCCGCGACGTACGCGGCGAGCGGCCACAGCGCGGAGATCGCGGCCGCGAGCGGCAGGCCGACCAGCGGCAGGCGCAGGTTGCGCATCTCGGGCGTGACGAGCCACAGCGCGGCCGTGCCGGCGAGCAGCGCGACGACCAGCACCGGATTGCCGGACAGCGCGACGAGGCCCATCGCGAGGCCCCACCACAGTGCGCCCTGCAGCGGCTTGTCGATGCCGCGCACGATCCCGTACACGAGCATCGCGATCCACGCGAACTGCGCGAGCTGCGGCGTCGTTTCGTGCCCGCGTTCCGCGAGACCGAAGCAGGCGACGAGCACCAGCAGCGCGCCGTCCGCGAGCGTGCGGCCGTAGTCGCGCGGCTCGGGTTCGCCGCCGAATGCGTATTTGAACGGTTGAACCTCGGCGCGCCGGCCGAGCAGGTAGGCCGCGTACCAGACGAACGCGCACGCGACGCAGAACAGCACGCCGGTATCGACGCGCGACGCGTTGCTCGCGTCGACCCACGGGCCGAGGCCGCGGATCGACAGCGCGCCGAGCCAGTAGCCGAGCGGCCCGTCGGTCGTGATGAACTTGCCGACCAGGTTCGGCAGCAGCCAGTCGTGCCAGCCGCCCTTGGCCATCGTCCACATCACGCCGAAGCCCGCCGCGTCCTCGTTTTTCCACGGGTCGCGGCCGAACAGGCCGAACGCCGCGTAGACGAAGCAGAGCGTGAGCAGCAGCCAGCGCGGCAGCGCACGCGTGGCGGAGGCGGTGAGACGGACGACAGGCTTCATGCAGATGAGCGATTTGTTATGGGCGGGCAGCCGGCGCGATCGCGCGCGGCCGAGCCGGTTTCGAGCATCCGGCATTGTAGTCGCGCCCGCTGTTGTGCGTCAGGTCGTTTCCCGGGCGCCGGCCGGTGTCTTCCGGGCGAGCAGAGACAAAAAAGGGCAGCCTGGGCTGCCCTTTCGTGCGGTACCGGTGCGTTGCCGCCGCCGGATCGGTGCAAGGCTTACTTTGCTGCAGCCTTGCCGTTGGCGCGTGCGCCGAACTTGTTCTTGAACTTCTCGACACGGCCTGCCGTGTCCATGATCTTTTGCTGACCCGTGTAGAACGAGTGCGATTCCGACGACACTTCGATCTTGGCGAGCGGGTAGGTCTTGCCGTCGAGTTCGATGTTTTCGCGCGTCTGGATCGTCGAGCGCGTGATGAACTTGAAGCCGTTCGACATGTCTTGGAAGACGACTTCGCGGTAATTCGGGTGGATGCCTTCTTTCATGGTCTTTCCTTGGTGAGAGCGGTAGCCAACCCGCCGCTTGCCGTGCCGGGTACGCCCATTTGCGTATCACCAGACGACGCCAAGCCCGGCGCGAGCCACTTGCCTAAGGTCGAAAAACGGCGATTATGCCAGAAAATCAGACGGTTGACGAATAATTTTCACGGTGCGTCGAGCGCGCCGGTGCCGGCCGGATCCTGCCGATAGTAGCGCGCGAGCAGCCGGTACAGCTCCGGAAATTCGGACTCGAACGGCTTCGGCCGGACGAACAGCGCCTCGCTGCACACCGCGAAGAATTCCGACGGGTGGTCGGCCGCATAGGGATCGATCAGCGAATCCCGCTCGAAGCGCGCCCACGCGCGGTCCGGCACCGCGTCGACGCGCGCGCAGAACTGGTCGTAGGCGGGTTCGAACACGTCGGCCCACGCCTGTGCGTCCAGGTGCGGCGCATGCCAGCGGCGAAAAAGGGGGGGATAGCCGTCGGCCGCGCCGTTGACCATGTCGATCTTGTGCGCGAACTCGTGGATCACGACGTTGTACGCGTCGCGGCCGTCCGTCATCTGCGCGTCTTCCCACGACAGGATCACCGGGCCGCCTTCCCATGCCTCGCCGCTCGCGTCCTGCTCGACTTCGTGGACGACGCCGTCCTCGTCCTGCACGGTCTTGCGGATCAAGAATTCGCCCGGATACACGACGACGCCGACCCAGCCGTCGTACAGCGACAGGTCGAGATTCAGCACGGGCAGGCAGGCCTGCGCGGCGATCGCGACGATCATCGCGTCGGTCAGCTCGAGCCCGTGCGCGGTCGAAAACGATTTTTTCGCGACGAACAGGCTCGTCAGTTCGCGCAGCCGGCCGAGCGCGTCGGGCGGCAGGGCGGCGAGGAACGGCAGGCGCTCGACGGTTTCTTGCCACAGCGCGTCCGGAATCGGATGGCTGCGCAGCGCGCGGTCGCGGCGGCGGTCGTCGAACCAGCGGGTCAGTTTCGAGAGCATGGAGGCTTCGGACGAAAATCCAAAGCCTGTCTTTTAACTCAATCGATCTGTTTTTGCCATGCCGCGAAGAGGCCGCCGACGAGCGCGACGCCCGCGAGGAAGTAAAAACCGTCGAGCGATGCGAGGAACGACGCCTGTTGCGCGACCATCCGCGCGATCGACGCGATCGCGAGGCCATGCGCGTCGTTCAGCGCGTGGCCCGCAGCCGCATAGCCGCGCGTCAGTGCGTCGGCGGTCTGCTGGAACAGCGGATCGAACACGTTCGCGCGCTCGACGAGCCGCGTCTGATGCATGGCCAGCCGGTGCTGCTCGACGATGATCACCGAGGACGTCGCGAACGAGATCGTCAGTTGCCGCACGATGTTCTTCACCCGATAGCCATGCGAGTATTCGTCGATCGCGAAGATCCGGAACGTGAGGTTCGCGACCGGCAGCACGATGAACAGCAGCAACAATCCGCGCAGCAGCAGCGGGACGACCAGCGCCGCTTCGCCGACCTGCGGCGTCATCCGCGTCATCGATAGCGCGGCCGTGACGGCGATCGCGAACCCCGGTACGACGAACCACTTCTTGTGCGTGACGAATTTCGCGTAGCGCAGGTAGGCGAACAGCGCGGTGGCCGAAAGCAGCGACGTCGTGCCGACCAGGCGCCCGGCATTCTCGACCGGATAGCCGAGGCCGCCCTCGAGCAACCGCGCCGTCAGGTAGCTGAAGCCCGTCGTCTCGTAGTAATAGAACATGTAGAGCAGCAGCCCGACCTGGAACGTCCGCTCGCGAAACGCATGCAGCCGCACGAGCGGCGTCGGATGATGCCATTGGTGATACGCGAACCATGCGAGCGCGCCGAGCCCCGCGATCGTCAGCACGATCAGCATCGGCGAGCCGCTGTAGAGCTGGTAATGCACCTGCTGCAGCACGATCTGCAGCGCGCCTTGCGCGAGTGCGAACACGACGTACGGCCAGAAATGGCCGGAGCCGCGTTCGTCGTCCGGCGTGCGGCCCGAATCGGGCAGCGTGAGCAACGCGAGGATCGCGAACGCGATGCCGGCCGGCGCCGTGCACGCGAACAGTGCGCGCCACGTCGAATGCGCGACCAGCAGCCCGCCGACGATCGGCGCGAGCGCGCTGCCGAGCAGGATCATGACCAGGAACGCGCGCGTCGCGGGCGGCCGTGCCTGCGGCTTGAAGCTGATCTGGATCAGGATCCGGCACGCGCCCATCATCGGGCCGATGAAATAGCCCTGGAAGCCGCGCGCGAACGCCAGCGCCAGCGACGTGTCGGCCAGTGCCGCCGCGATCGCGCCGAACGAGAACATCAGCATGCAGCCCGCGACGTAGCGGCGATGGCCGAGCCGGTCGACCCACCATTGCTGCTGCAGGATGCCGAGCACGGCCGTGACCGCGTAGGCGCTCGACGACCACACGAGTTCGTCGGGCGACGCGTTGATGCCGCCCGCGATGTAGCTCGCGAAGAACGAGAAGACGGCGTTGTCGAAGTAGTCGATGCCGGTGACGAGCGCGAGCGCCCATGGAAACAGGTCCGCGCGCAGGTTCGCGCGGCTCCACAGCGGCCGGCCCGGCACCGTGTTCATTCGCGATCCTTGCGTGCGCGCCGCGTGCCGGCCTCGGCCCGCCGCTGCGCGATCAGCGCATCGGCGTTCTCGCCGGCGAGGCGCCGCTCGACGTAGTCGATATCGTGCTGCAGTTCCTTGCGCAGCGAAACGGCTTCCTTCAGCTCGCGCTGGACGGCCGCGATCCGCCGGTCGAGCGTGTCGATCTGCTCGGCGAGGCCGGCGCGGATGTCGCGCAGCGACGCATCCGAATTGCGGCGCCGGCCGTCGCCGGTTTCTTCCAGCGGGCGCTTGAGCATTTCGGTGATGCCGTGCAGCGAGAAGCCGAGCGCGCGCAGCCGCAGGATTCGCGCGAAGCGCTCGAGGTCGGCTTCGTCGTAGAGGCGGTAGCGGCCTTCGCTGCGCGATGGCGTGACGAGCCCGCGCTCTTCGTAGTATTTGAGCGTGCGTGGCGTCACGCCGAGCCGCGACGCGGCGTCGCCGACGGTCAATAGCGGGGTGGCGGCGTCGTTCGGCATCGGAGGTGGGGAATTCGGCGGGACAATGACGCGATTATAGATCAACCTGTACGTTCACGTTCAGGTTGGGATCGAAAAACGGCCGCTGGGCAGGATGCGCGGGCGGCCGTGTTGCGGAGCGGGACGGCGATCAGCCGCCGCGGCGCATCAGGTCGAAGAACTCGGAATTGCTCTTCGTCTGGCGGATCTTGTCGAGCAGGAATTCCATCGCCTCGACTTCGTCCATGTCGTGGATGAACTTGCGCAGCACCCAGATCTTCTGAAGGATCTCGGGCTTGATCAGCATTTCCTCGCGACGCGTGCCCGATTTGTTCAGGTTGATCGACGGGTACACGCGCTTTTCCGCGAGACGGCGTTCGAGGTGCACTTCCATGTTGCCGGTGCCCTTGAACTCTTCGTAGATCACGTCGTCCATGCGGCTGCCGGTTTCGATCAGCGCGGTGCCGATGATCGTCAGCGAGCCGCCTTCCTCGATGTTGCGCGCCGCGCCGAAGAAGCGCTTCGGACGCTGCAGCGCGTTCGCGTCGACACCGCCCGTCAGCACCTTGCCCGACGCCGGGATCACGGTGTTGTACGCACGCGCGAGACGCGTGATCGAGTCGAGCAGAATCACGACGTCGTGCTTCATTTCGACGAGGCGCTTCGCCTTCTCGATCACCATTTCGGCGACCTGGACGTGGCGCGTGGCCGGTTCGTCGAACGTCGACGCGATCACTTCGCCGGCGACCGAGCGCTGCATTTCGGTCACTTCTTCCGGACGCTCGTCGATCAGCAGCACGAACAGGATCACGTCCGGGTGGTTCTGCTTGATCGCGTGCGCGATGTGCTGGAGCATCACGGTCTTGCCCGACTTCGGCGACGCGACGAGCAGGCCGCGCTGGCCCTTGCCGATCGGCGCGATCATGTCGATGATGCGGCCCGTGACGTTTTCCTCGCCGCGCATTTCGCGTTCGAGCGAGAGCGGCTTGTTCGGGTGCAGCGGCGTGAGGTTCTCGAACATGATCTTGTGTTTCGAGGCCTCGGGCGGCTGCCCGTTGACTTTGTCGACCTTCACCAGCGCGAAGTAGCGCTCGCCGTCCTTCGGCGTGCGGACTTCACCTTCGATGGTGTCGCCGGTGTGCAGGTTGAAGCGGCGGATCTGCGACGGGCTGATATAGATGTCGTCGGTGCTCGCGAGGTACGACATTTCCGGCGAGCGCAGGAAGCCGAAGCCGTCCGGCAGCACTTCGAGCGTACCGTCGCCGAAGATCGTCTCTCCCGTCTTGGCGCGCTTTTTGAGAATGGCGAACATCAGCTCCTGCTTGCGCAGGCGGTTCGCGTTTTCGATCTCCAGGCCATTGGCCATTTCGATCAGTTCGGAGACGTGCAGAGACTTGAGCTCGGATAAATGCATACGGAGAACCCGCCAGGGAGGAGATGCGACGAAAGAAAATAAGGGAGGAGGGCGAGCGGAAGCGCTCAGAGACTTAAATGCGTCTTGTCGACGTTTTTTAATTCTAGCATAGCCCGATTCGCGCTTGAGCGAGCGATCGGCGGCTTGACAACGGACGTGTTGCCGACTGACAACACGTCCGCGGAACTGCCGGTATTACAGGTGGCTGTCCAGGAACGCGGTGAGCTGCGACTTCGACAGCGCGCCGACCTTCTGTGCGGCGGCCGCGCCGTTCTTGAACAGGATCAGCGTCGGGATGCCGCGCACGCCGAATTTCGCGGGCGTGGCCTGGTTGTCGTCGACGTTGATCTTCGCGATCTGCAGCTTGTCGCCGTAGTCCTTCGCGACTTCGTCGAGGATCGGGGCGATCATCTTGCACGGGCCGCACCATTCGGCCCAGAAATCGACGAGCACGGGCTTGTCGGACTTGACGACGTCCTGTTCGAACGATGCGTCGCTGATGTGTTTGATCTGTTCGCTCATTGGGTCAATACCTCTTACGGTTCGGGGACTGCCTGCTTGCGCGTTGCGGCGTACCGGCCGCCGTAGGCTGCCGGCCGCTGCGGCAGGTCACTCCGCCTTTCCGGAAAGGAGGGGCGTAAGCGCTGCATCCGCGGCTCGCGGGTCGTTCGGGCGTCATATTAGCCTAAATTGCTATCTGCTGCGGGCGGCGATAGTAGCCGCTACGCGAGTAGGGGTACGACGCGACGTTCGACCGTTGTGCCATGCAGGTGGAGGCCGGTCCGCCAATTACAAGGGGCGGGCCGCATGCGGCGTGTCCGAATGGACGGCGCGCCGGTTTGCCCGGCGAGATTCGCATTGATGCGAACAAACGGTCGCATTCGTCCGGAAGCGGTGATAGAATATGCCGTGACGGGCCTCCTCGCATGGTGGGGCGGTGAACCTGGTCAGGTCGGGAACGAAGCAGCCACAATCGTTTTCCGCCAGTGCCGAGGGTTGGGCTCGTCACCTTCCTTCTCGCCCCGTTCGCAGGGCGTTTTTTATTTCTGCATCACACTCCGTTCGACCTGCGCCTTGCCCGTGTTCCGCACCGTTTCGCGTGTCGGCGCGACGCAGCGTTACTGATACAATTTCCCGATGACCTATCAAGTTCTCGCACGCAAGTGGCGTCCGAAGGATTTCGCTTCGCTCGTCGGCCAGGAGCACGTCGTCAGGGCGCTTACGCACGCGCTCGACGGCGGGCGTCTCCATCACGCCTATCTGTTTACCGGAACCCGCGGTGTCGGCAAGACGACGCTGTCGCGGATCTTCGCGAAGGCGCTCAACTGTGAAACCGGCGTCACGTCGCAGCCGTGCGGCGTGTGTCGCGCCTGTCGCGAGATCGACGAGGGCCGTTTCGTCGATTACGTCGAGATGGACGCGGCGAGCAACCGCGGCGTCGACGAGATGGCCGCGCTGCTCGAGCGCGCGGTGTACGCGCCCGTCGATGCGCGCTTCAAGGTCTACATGATCGACGAAGTGCACATGCTGACGAACCACGCGTTCAACGCGATGCTGAAGACGCTCGAAGAGCCGCCGCCGCACGTCAAGTTCATCCTCGCGACGACCGATCCGCAGAAAATCCCCGTCACCGTGCTGTCGCGCTGCCTGCAGTTCAACCTGAAGCAGATGCCGGCCGGGCACATCGTGTCGCATCTCGAGCGGATCCTCGGCGAAGAGCAGATCACGTTCGAGCTGCAGGCGCTGCGCCTGCTCGCGCGCGCCGCGCAGGGCAGCATGCGCGACGCGCTGTCGCTGACCGACCAGGCGATCGCCTATTCGGCGAACGAGGTGACCGAGTCGGCGGTGTCGGGCATGCTTGGCGCGCTCGACCAGACTTACATGGTGCGCCTGCTCGACGCGCTCGCGGCCGGCAACGGCCCGGAAATCCTCGCGATTGCCGACGAGATGTCGCTGCGCAGCCTGTCGTTCTCGACCGCGCTGCAGGATCTCGCGAGCCTGCTGCACCGGATCGCGTGGGCGCAGTTCGCGCCGGGCTCGGTGCTCGACGAATGGCCGGAAGCGGCCGACCTGCGCCGTTTCGCGGAGACGCTGAGCCCCGAGCAGGTGCAATTGTTCTATCAGATCGCGACGGTTGGGCGCGCCGAGCTCGGCCTGGCGCCGGACGAATACGCCGGCTTCACGATGACGCTGCTGCGGATGCTCGCGTTCGAGCCGGCCGCTGGCGCCGGCAGTGCGTCGGCCGGTCAGCCGTCCGTGCCGCCGCGTGCGGTGCCGGCTCCGCGCGCTGCTGCGGCGAAGCCGGTAGCTGCCGCAGCACGGCCGCAAGCCGCGGCGCCGGCTGCGCCTGTTGCGCCTGTTGCGCCGGTCGCGCGTTCGGGGCCGGCGCAGTCCAGTGACGAAGCCGCCCGGCCGGTCACCAAGCCGGCGGTCGTTTCGGCACCGGCGGAAGCACCCCTTTCGGCGCCCGAAAAGGCAGCTCCGGCACCGGTCGCGGCCGACGTTCAAGCGATCGAGCCGCCGCAGCCGGAGGAGAAGGCTGCGCCCGCCGGCGACGCGCCGCCTCCCGCCCGCAAGGAACCCGAGCCGCCTGCCGTTGCCGCCGCGCAGCGAAACGACGAACCGGTGCCGCAGCCCGCACCGGCGCCGCGCGCCGCGTCGCCCGAGCCGGCCGCCGCCCGTCCGGCGGCGCGCGCGGGCGGTGCCGCCGCCGCGCTCGACGTGCTGCGCAATGCAGGGATGCGCGTGTCGTCGGACCGCGGGCGCGCAGGCGCGGCAGCGAAGCCGGCGGCGGCCCAGCCGGCCGCCGAAAAACCGGCCGCGCCGCGTCCCGCCGTTCAGGTGCCGACGCCGCGTGCCGCTGCGCGTGCGCCGCAAGCAGCCGATTCGCGCCAGCCGTCGCCGCCGTGGGAAGACATCCCGCCGGACGACTACGTACCGCTCAGCGCCGACGAGATGTTCGGCGGTTCCGACGACGGCTTCGTGCCGGTGTTCGACAGCGGTCCCGACGATGTGCGCGTGACGCCGAAGCAGGCGGAAGCCCGTCCGGCCGCGCCGATCGACACGCGCCCGTTGCCGCCGGCGATCGCGCTCGATGCGATCGGCTTCGACGGCGAATGGCCGGCGCTCGCCGCGCGGCTGCCGCTGAAGGGCGTCGCGTACCAGCTTGCGTTCAACAGCGAACTGACGGCCGTCGATGCGAGCGCATTGAAATTGTCGGTGCCGGTGCCGCAGTATGCGGACGCCGCGCAGGTGGCGAAGCTGAAGGCCGCACTGGCCGATGCGCTCGGCAAGCCGGTCGAGGTGAGCGTCGAGGTCGGGCCCGCCCGGCGCACCGCGGCGGCGCTCGATGCGGCCGCGCGCGCGGCACGCCAGCGCGAAGCCGAGCAGGAGATTCACGGCGATCCGTTCGTCCAGCAGCTCGTGCGCGACTTCGGTGCGCGCATCGTCGAGGGCTCGGTGCGCCCGCTCGCCGATTCGGCGCCGGACGGCGCGCCGCCCACGCTGCATTGAACTGACCGCCCCGCGACAGGCACAATCACGCCCCGCACACATTGGCCGGCACGCGCCGCGTGCCGGTTTTCACACGATCAAGAAGGAGTATTCCCATGTTGAAAGGCAACCTCGCCGGACTGATGAAGCAAGCGCAGCAAATGCAGGAAAACATGAAGAAGATGCAGGAGCAGCTTGCGCTGATCGAGGTCGAAGGGCAGTCGGGCGCCGGCCTCGTCAAGGTGACGATGACGTGCCGCAACGAAGTGCGCCGCGTGTCGATCGACCCGAGCCTGCTCGCGGACGACAAGGACATGCTCGAGGATCTCGTCGCCGCTGCGTTCAACGACGCGGTGCGCAAGGCCGAAGCCACGTCGCAGGAAAAGATGAGCGGCATGACGTCGGGCCTGCCGCTGCCCCCGGGCTTCAAGCTGCCGTTCTGAGCGCCGCGTCCTTGCCACCGTTTGCCGCCGTATGAAACAGCCGTCCGCCTTGTCCGCTCTCGTCGAAGCGTTGCGCGTGCTGCCCGGCGTCGGGCCGAAATCCGCGCAGCGCATGGCGGTTCACCTGATGCAGCACGACCGCGAGGGCGCGGAGCGGCTCGGCCGGTCACTGCTGTTCGCAACCGAGCACCTGCAGCACTGCGAGAAGTGCAACACGTTCACCGAAGCGCAGATCTGCGAGGTCTGCAGCGACGAGGAGCGTGATCCGACGCTGCTGTGCGTCGTCGAGACGCCTGCCGACCAGATCATGCTCGAGCAGACGATGACCTACCGCGGGCTGTATTTCGTGCTGATGGGGCGACTGAGCCCGCTCGACGGAATCGGCCCGAAGGAAATCCATTTCGACCGCCTCGTGCGGCGCGCATCCGACGGCGTCGTCAAGGAAGTCGTGCTCGCGACCAACTTCACGAACGAAGGCGAAGCCACCGCCCACTACCTCGGCCAGACGCTCAAGGCGCGCGGGCTGGCCGTCACGCGCCTTGCGCGCGGCGTGCCGGTGGGCGGCGAGCTCGAGTACGTCGACGCGGGCACCATTGCCCGCGCGATGCTCGACCGCCGCACGATGTAAGCCGGGCGCCGCCTGCCGGCGGCGCCGTTTCTCGTGGCAACGCATGCACGTGCCAGATGTAAACAGACCCTAGGAGACACATGAGCACCAGCCAGGGCCCGCTCGCGGGCGTCAAAGTGCTCGAATTCGGAACGCTGATCGCGGGACCGTTCGCGTCGCGGCTGTTCGCCGAATTCGGCGCGGAAGTGATCAAGATCGAGGATCCGAACGGCGGCGACCCGCTGCGCAAGTGGCGCAAGCTCCATCCGGAGCAGGGCGGCACGTCGCTGTGGTGGTCGGTGCAGGCGCGCAACAAGAAATCGGTCACGCTCAATCTGAAAGCCGACGCCGGCAAGGCGATCGCGCGGCAGCTCGCGAGCGAGGCCGACATCGTGATCGAGAATTTCCGTCCGGGCCTGCTCGAAAAGCTCGGGCTCGGCTACGACGTGCTGTCGGCCGACAATCCGGGCCTCGTGATGGTGCGCCTGTCCGGCTACGGGCAGACGGGCCCGTACCGCGACCGCCCCGGCTTCGGCGCGATAGCCGAATCGATGGGCGGGCTGCGCCACATCACCGGCTATCCGGATCTGCCGCCGCCGCGCATCGGGATCTCGATCGGCGATTCGATCGCCGCGCTGCACGGCGTGATCGGCGCGCTGATGGCGCTCCATCACCGCAAGGTCAACGGCGGCGCGGGGCAGGTGGTCGACGTTGCACTCTATGAAGCCGTCTTCAACATGATGGAAAGCGTGGTGCCCGAGTACGGCGTGTACGGGATGGTGCGCGAGCGCACCGGCGCGTCGCTGCCGGGCATCGTGCCGTCGAATACGTACGCGTGCCGCGACGGCAGCATCGTGATCGGCGGCAACAGCGATCCGATCTTCAAGCGGCTGATGAAGGCGATCGAGCGCGACGACCTCGCCGACGATCCCGCGCTCGCGCAAAACGACGGGCGGGTGCCGCGCACGCAGGAAATCGACGACGCGATCGCCGCGTGGCTCGCGCCGCGCACGATCGACGAGGCGCTCGTCGTGCTCAATGCGGCCGACGTGCCGGCCGGGCGCATCTACAGCGCGGCCGACATGTTCACCGATCCGCAGTTCGTCGCGCGCCAGATGATCCAGCGTTTCAAGCTGGCCGACGGTACGGACATTCCGCTGCCGAACATCACGCCGAAGCTGTCGGACACGCCGGGCGAAACGCGCTGGCTCGGTCCCGAGCTGGGCGAGCATACCGACGAGGTGCTGCGCGGCCTCGGCTACGACGCGCACGCGATTGCCGCGCTGCGCGAGGCGGGCGCGATCTGAGCGCAGCCGGCGTAGCGCTTTGCGCCGGGCCGCTCGACGAAGGGTTCCCCGACGAGATTTTCGGCGGGCGGAAAACCCGGCGGCCCGGTGTTTTCCCCAACGCGCGGAACGCCGCCGCGCAGTGCGGCGGCGCATCGCGTGCCCATGCGTATACCCGCCCGTCCACGGCGGCCGGACTGTCGCTCTCGCGCCATCTTTCCTCGGTTACAATCGCCGGATGCGAATCCTACTCAGCAACGACGACGGCTATCTCGCCCCCGGTCTCGCCGCGCTCAGCGAAGCGCTGCAGCCGCTGGCCGAGCTTACGGTGATCGCGCCCGAGCAGAACTGCAGCGGCGCGTCGAATTCCCTCACGTTGTCGCGGCCGCTGTCGGTGCAGCGCGCAGCGGGTACGGGTTTCTTCTACGTGAACGGCACGCCGACCGATTCGGTGCACGTCGCGCTGACGGGGATGGCCGACGCGCGGCCGGACATCGTCGTGTCCGGCATCAACAATGGCCAGAACATGGGTGAAGACACGCTCTATTCGGGGACAGTTGCGGCCGCCACCGAAGGCATCATGTTCGGCGTGCCGGCCATCGCGTTCTCGCTGGTCGACAAGGGCTGGGCCCATCTGGCCGACGCCGCGCGCGTCGCCGCGGAAATCGTCGAGCACTACCTCGCGCATCCGCTGCCGGGCAACCCGTTGCTGAACGTCAATATTCCGAACCTGCCGTACGACCAACTGAAGGGCTGGCAGGTCACGCGCCTCGGCAAGCGTCATCCGTCGCAGCCGGTGATTCGCCAGACCGACCCGCGCGGCGAGCCGATCTACTGGATCGGCGCCGCGGGCGACGCGCTGGACGCCAGCGAAGGCACCGATTTTCACGCCGTCGCAAACGGTTTCGTATCGATCACGCCGCTGCAGCTCGATCTCACGCATACGCAGATGCTGCCCGCGACGCGCGAATGGGCGCGCGCCGGAGGGCGGGCTTCATGAGCGGCGAGCGCGCGAAGCGGTTCCCGCTCGCGCTCGAAGATCTCAAACGAGCGCCACGCAAATCGGAAGGTCGGCCCGGCGAACGCCAAGCGGCGGGTGCGGTGCCGAAGGCCGCCGACAAACCCGCAGCCGTACTGAAACCGGTTGCGGTGAAGCCGGCCGCCGCGCGGGCGCCGCTGCCGGGTATCGCCGCCGCGAAGCCGGCGACCGCACCGAAGCCGACCGCGCTGAAACCCGCGCTGCCGAAGCCGGCTGCGCCGAGCATCGCGCCGGCCGGCGCGTTCGCGCTCACGTCGGAACGTGTGCGCGAGCGGATGGTCGAACGGCTGCGCGCGAACGGCGTGACCGATGCGCGCGTGCTGGACGCGATGGCCGCGGTGCCGCGCCACCTGTTCGTGGATCCCGGGCTCGCGACGCAGGCCTACGAGGATTCGGCGTTGCCGATCGGCCACCAGCAGACCATTTCAAAGCCGTCGGTCGTCGCGCGCATGATCGAGCTCGCGATGGCAGGCCGCACGCTCGAGCGCGTGCTCGAGATCGGCACGGGTTGCGGCTATCAGGCCGCCGTGCTGAGCCACGTGGCACGCGACGTGTATTCGATTGAACGCATCAAGCCGCTCTACGAGCGCGCGAAGCTGAACCTGCGGCCGCTGCGCGTGCCGAACATCCGTCTGCATTACGGCGACGGGCGTGTCGGCCTGCCGTCCGCGGCCCCGTTCGACGCGATCGTGATCGCGGCGGCCGGGCTCGACGTGCCGCAGGCGCTGCTCGAGCAGCTCGCGATCGGCGGGCGGCTCGTCGCGCCGGTCGGCGCGCAGAGCGGACAGCACCAGGTGCTCACGCTCGTCGAGCGCGTCGCGCACGCGCAATGGCGAGAGTCCCGGCTTGATCGCGTTTTCTTTGTCCCTTTAAAATCCGGAGTGATTTGAAACCGATGAGTATGTTGCGCGCGATGCAAAACAACCGATCCAGGGAACCGCTCACGCTCGCCCAGCGCGCGATCTGTGTGGCTGCGTTCTCTACGCTACTGGCCGCCTGTGCGACGCGGCTCGACAACGCGCCCGTCGTCGACCGCTCCGGGTCGCTCGGTACGACCGCCGCCGCGCAGCCCGCGGCGCCGCTTCCGCCGGCGCCGCCGGGTTACTACCGGGTGAAGCCGGGCGACACGCTGTACCGGATCGCACTCGAAAACGGGCAGAACTATCGCGACATCGCGGCGTGGAACAATCTGGCGAACCCGAATCAGATCGAAGTCGACCAACTGCTGCGCGTGTCGCCGCAGGCCGGTGCCGCGGTCGCGGGTACGCAGGTCGCCGCGCCGATCGGAGGCGCCGCCGTTGCGACCGCGCCGCTCAGCAGCGGCCCCGCGACGCCGGCTGCCGGTACGTCGTCGTCGAGCGCGACGGCGCCTGCCGCGGCAGCCGCGTCGAGCGATACGGCGGCTGCTCCGAGCGGCCCCGTGACGTTCGCGTGGCCCGCGCGCGGCCCCGTGCTGAACGGGTTCGACGATGCGAAGAACAAGGGTGTCAATATCGGCGGGACGGCCGGCGAGGCCGTGAAGGCGGCGGCGGACGGCCGCGTCGTTTACTCCGGCAACGGTCTGCGTGGCTACGGCAACCTCATTATCATCAAACACGATGCAACTTACCTCACGGCGTATGCACACAATCGCGCTTTGATGGTAAAAGAGGGGGACGCGGTAACGAAGGGGCAGAAGATCGCCGAGATGGGTAACAGCGATGCCGACCGCGTGATGCTGCATTTCGAGGTTCGCCGGCAGGGTAAGCCTGTCGATCCGCTGAAGTATTTGCCGCCTCAATAACCGAGACGACCATGCCGAAATCGAAGCGCCACGAGCCGCAAGCCGAGTCTGAGAAGATCAGTCGTGCCACGCAAGCATCGGTGGGGCGAGTAGGTGCTTCGACGGACGACGAGGACGACGTCGCGGAAAACGAACGCGATCTCGAGGCGCGCGACGCCGACACGGACGGCGGCGACGACGAGCGCGAAGGCCGCCAGGAAGCCGCGCCCGACGTCGACGATTTCCGCACGCTGCTGCAGGCCGAGCTCACGGCCGACACGATCCAGCATTACCTGAACCGCATCAGCGTGAAGCCGCTGCTGACCGTCGAGGAAGAGCAGCGCTATTCTCGTCTGGCGAAGGCCGGCGAATTCGAGGCGCGGCAGGTGATGATCGAGCGTAACCTGCGTCTCGTCGTCAGTATCGCGAAGGGGTACCTGAACCGCGGCGTGCCGCTGCTCGACCTGATCGAGGAAGGCAATCTCGGCCTGATGCACGCGATCGAGAAATTCGACCCGACGCGCGGTTTCCGCTTCTCGACCTACGCGACGTGGTGGATCCGGCAGAGCATCGAGCGGGCGATCATGAACCAGGCCCGCACGGTGCGCCTGCCCGTGCACGTAATCCGCGAACTGAACCAGGTGCTGCGCGCGAAGCGCCATCTCGAAAAGAATTCGATGTCGACGGGCGAGGCGGCCGAGCGCCGCGAAGCCAGCATCGACGACATCGCCTATCTCACCGGCAAGACCGCCGAGGAAGTCACCGATATCCTCGCGCTCAACGAACACACGGCGTCGCTCGACGCGCCGCTCGATCTTGATCCCGCGAGCAGCCTGCTCGACCTGCTGCCCGACGACCAGAGCCAGTCGCCCGACGCCGAAGTGCAGCACCGCGAGCTCGAAACGCTGACGCGCGCGTGGCTGTCGCGGCTGTCCGACAAGCACCGGCATGTGATCGAGCGCCGCTTCGGCCTGAACCACATCGAACCGGCGACGCTCGAGGAGCTCGCCGACGAGATGGGGCTCACGCGCGAGCGCGTGCGGCAGATCCAGCAGGAGGCGCTGGTGCGCCTCAAGCGGTTCTTCGCCTCCAACGGCGTGCGCAAGGACGCCGTTCTGTAACCGATGACCCCAATCCTTGTTTTTGACATCGAGACGATTCCCGATGTCGACGGCATTCGCCGTCTGGAAGACCTGCCCGCGACGCTCGACGATGCGGCGGTGGCCGAACATGCGTTTGCCGCACGCCGCGAGAAGACCGGCGGCGATTTCCTGCCGCATCATCTGCAGCGAATCGCGGCGATCTCGTGCGTGTTTCGCGACAACAACGGTTTTCGCGTGCGCTCGCTCGGGACGCCGCAGGACAACGAAGCGACGTTGATCCAGTCGTTCTACCGCGTGATCGAGAAATACACGCCGCAGCTCGTGTCGTGGAACGGCGGCGGTTTCGATCTGCCGGTCCTCCATTACCGCGCGCTCGTGCACGGCATTCCCGCCACCCGCTACTGGGATCTCGGCGAGGACGACCGCGAATTCAAGTGGAACAACTACATCGCGCGCTATCACTCGCGGCATACCGACCTGATGGACGTGCTCGCGATGTATCAGGCGCGCGCGAACGCGCCGCTCGACGCGCTGGCGAAGCTGTGCGGTTTCCCGGGCAAGCTCGGGATGGACGGCAGCCAGGTATGGCCGGCGTTCCGCGACGGCCGGATCGACGAAATCCGCAACTATTGCGAAACCGACGTCGTCAATACGTACCTGCTGTATTGCCGGTTCCAGTTGATGCGCGGCGGCCTGACGCCGAGCGAGTACGCGGACGAGATCCTGCTCGTGAAGAACGCGCTCGCGCTGGAGCCGGCGCCGCACTGGGCCGAATACCTGGCCGGCTTCGACGCGTAGTGCGGGCAGGCCGCGCCGTAGCCGGCGCGATCAGCCGAGTTCGAGCAGCACCGGCTGGTGATCGGACGCGCGTACGTCGCCGTCGATCTCGCAGCGGATGACGCGCGGCAACAGCGTGTCGGTCACGAACACGAAGTCGCACGCGAGCGGGCCGTCCGACCATTGCACAGTGTCGTAGACGCCAGCGGTCGGCGGCGGCGTACGACCGGGATGCCGTGCGACCCACGCGTCCACGAAACCCGGTGCGTCGGCAATCGGCTCCAGGAAGCGCCGGTACGCATCGGCGCCGAATGCACTGTTGAAATCGCCGCAGACGATCGCACCGCGCGGTTGTCCGGTCGCGCTGAACGGCCCGTCGGCGGTTTCGGCGGGAGCGGGATGGTCAGCATGCGCGCAGGCTTCGCGATGCCGGTCGCGTAGCGCATCGACCTGCGCCAGCCGCTGGCGCGCCGAGTAATACTCCAGATGCGTGGTGACCACGCGCAACCACCCGAGGGGCGCCCGCAA
Source organism: Burkholderia sola (assembly GCF_905400185.1). Lineage (NCBI taxonomy): Bacteria > Pseudomonadati > Pseudomonadota > Betaproteobacteria > Burkholderiales > Burkholderiaceae > Burkholderia > Burkholderia sola. The sequence continues at coordinate 2,036,006 of NZ_FR989675.1, read as the reverse complement.
CGCGATATCGAGCGCGACGCGCGGCATCGACGGCGCGCCGGCGTCGGCTGGCCACGGCAGCGATTGGCGCAGCACGCGCCCGACCGGCAGCCGCGTCGCGATCGCGTTGCCGAACTGGCGGCGCGGTGCGCCCGGCCGGATGGCCGGCAGATCGGCGCCGATGGCGTCGACGATCGTATAGCCAGGCAGCAGCGCCGCGAGTTCGGCGAACTGGTCCGGCCCTGGCCGGCCGGGCAGTGCGTCGAAGCCGCGCGTGACTTCCTGCACGCACAGCACGTCGAAATCGCTCAACTGCCGGGCGGCGGCGATCGTGCGCGGGAGGTCGACGATGCCGTCCGCATCCCGACCCCATTGGATGTTCCAGTCGATCAATCGCATGGTCGAGTCTCCTTGGCTCGGTGCTGCGAGCAGAACCCGTGCCGCGGTGGGGCCGCGCCACGCATTGCGCGCGGCAGGTCGGCGCGCAACGGGCGCGCGGTTGTCAGCCACTCACGCGCCACGCATCGCGCCACGTGCATCGGCGCTTGCGTGACGAAAGCGCGCGACGGGAGCCTTCGTCGTCTACAATCTCGCCTTCTTCAACGTTTGTCAGGAAAAGCTGGTGTCCGAAGCCGTCCCCACTTCTGCGCGCAAATCGAAAAACGCGCCCGTCGCGCCCGGGCCCGCCCCGGTTCTCGAGATCGAATCGCTCGACATGGAAGCGCGCGGTGTCGGCCGCACGATGACCGAGGACGGTCAGCCGGGCAAGGTGATCTTCGTCGAAGGCGCGCTGCCGGGCGAGCGCGTGACCTATTCGAGCTATCGCCGCAAGCCGAGCTACGAGCAGGCGACGGTTGTCGACATTCTGCGCCCGAGCGTGATGCGCACGCAGCCGAAGTGCGCATTCTTCGGCACCTGCGGCGGCTGCTCGATGCAGCATCTCGACATGCGTGCGCAGGTGGCGGTCAAGCAACGCGTGCTGGAAGACAATCTGTGGCACCTGGCGAAGCTGCGCGCGGAAACGATGTTCGCGCCGATCCACGGCCCGTCGTGGGGCTATCGCTACCGCGCGCGCCTGACTGTGCGCAACGTCGCGAAGAAAGGCGGCGTGCTCGTCGGCTTCCATGAGAAGAAGAGCAGCTACGTCGCCGACATGACGAGCTGCGAAGTGCTGCCGCCGCACGTGTCGGCGATGCTCGTGCCGCTGCGCCGGCTCGTCGAAGGGCTGTCGATTCGCGACCGGATGCCGCAGATCGAACTCGCGGTCGGCTCGGCCGTCACCGCGCTCGTGCTGCGCGTGCTGGAGCCGATCAACGCGGACGACGAAGCGCTGCTGCGCGCGTTCGCGGACGAGCACAACGTGCAGTTCTGGCTGCAGCCGAAGGGGCCGGACACGGTGACGCCGTTCTACCCGCTCGACGTATCGCTCGATTACACGCTGCCGGAATTCGGCATCCGCATGCCGTTCAAGCCGACCGACTTCACGCAGGTCAATCACCAGATCAACCGTGTGCTGGTGGGTCGTGCGCTGCGTCTGCTCGCGCCGTCGCGCGACGATCGCGTGCTCGACCTGTTCTGCGGGATCGGCAACTTCACGCTGCCGCTCGCGCGGCTGTCGCGCGAAGTGATGGGCATCGAGGGCAGCGACACGCTGACCACGCGTGCGCTCGCGAACGCCCGCGAGAACGGTGTCGACGGCCACACGACGTTCGCGTGCCGGAACCTGTTCGAGGTGACGGGCGACGATCTGCGCGCGCTCGGCGCATTCGACAAGTTCCTGATCGACCCGCCGCGCGAAGGCGCGCTCGCGGTGTCGAAGGCGCTGGCCGAGATCGCGCAGAGCGGTGAAGGTCCGCTGCCGAAGCGCATCGTCTACGTGTCGTGCAACCCGTCGACGCTCGCGCGCGATGCGGGGCTGCTCGTGCACGAAGCCGGTTATCGGCTGAAGGGCGCCGGGGTCGTGAACATGTTCCCGAATACGTCGCACGTCGAATCGATCGCGCTGTTCGAGCGCGACTGAGCCGGGCGGCGGACGTAAAAAAACCGGCCCGCGGGCCGGTTTTTCATGGTGCGTGCCGAACGTCAGTTGCGGTTGCCGCCGAAGATGCCGAGCAGCGCGAGCAGGTTCGTGAACACGTTGTACAGGTCGAGGTAGATCGCGAGCGTGGCCGAGATGTAGTTCGTCTCGCCGCCGTTCACGACGCGCTGGACGTCGAACAGCATGTAGGCCGAGAAGATCGCGATCGCGAGCACCGACACGGTGAGCATCAGCGCCGGCAGTTGCAGGAAGATGTTCGCGACCGACGCGAGCAGGATCACGATCACGCCCATGAACAGCCACTTGCCGAGCCCGGAAAAGTCGCGCTTGCTGACGGTGGCGATCGTCGCCATCGTGGCGAAGATGATGCCGGTGCCGCCGAACGCGAGCATGATCAGCGACGGGCCGTTCGAGAAGCCGAGGATGAAGCTCAGCAGCCGCGACAGCATCAGGCCCATGAAGAACGTGAAGCCGAGCAGCACGAACACGCCGGCCGCGCTGTTCTTGGTCCGCTCGATCGCGAACATGAAGCCGAACGCGATCGCGAAGAACGCGAGCAGGCTCATCATCGGGCTCGTGGCCGCGAACAGCGAGAAGCCCGTCGCGACGCCGACCCAGGCGCCCAGCACGGTCGGCACCATCGACAGCGCGAGCAGCCAGTACGTGTTCCGCAGCACGCGGTTGCGAACCTCGGCGGTGCTGACGGAACCGCCGCGGCCGAAATTGTACGGATAGTCGTTCATGGTTTCTCCTAACATTGAACGCGTGGGCGTCCGGGGCCGGTTCGGCGCACGCGATGTGCGGCGCAGCAAACCGGGGCAGCTATGGCTAAGATACGTTCCGTGCCCGGAGGTTTCAATGGCCCGGCGGAACTAAACATACGGATTCTGAACCTTTCATGCGTGTAAGGGTTCAATCGCAATGATACACGGGATCGTGCTACAATAGCGGATTCATTTGAACCTGTAACTTCTTAATTTTTTGGAGTTTTTATGGCAATCGAGCGCACCCTGTCGATCATCAAGCCGGATGCGGTGGCAAAGAACGTGATCGGCCAGATCTACAGCCGTTTCGAAGGCGCCGGCCTGAAGATCGTCGCATCGCGCATGGCGCACCTGTCGCGTGCTGACGCAGAGAAGTTCTACGCAGTTCACGCAGCGCGTCCGTTCTTCAAGGATCTCGTCGATTTCATGATCTCGGGCCCGGTGATGATCCAGGTTCTGGAAGGCGAAGGCGCGATCCTGAAGAACCGCGACCTGATGGGCGCGACGGATCCGAAGAAGGCGGAAAAGGGCACGATCCGCGCCGACTTCGCCGACAGCATCGACGCGAACGCCGTGCACGGCTCGGACGCTGCGGAAACGGCAGCGGTCGAAATCGCGTTCTTCTTCCCGGAAATGAACGTTTACTCGCGTTAAGCCCTGGCTGACAGCAAGTAGGCAGGATTCAGCGCACGCGGCAAGGCAGCACATCATGACGAGCGAAACTTCCGTCAATCTTCTCGACTTCGACGCCGAGGGTCTTGTCGCGTACTGCGGCAGCCTGGGTGAGAAGCCGTTCCGCGCCAAGCAGTTGCAGCGCTGGATCCACCAATACAACGCCGGCGATTTCGACGGCATGACCGATCTCGCGAAGTCCCTGAGGGAAAAACTCAAGGGCCGCGCATCGATCGTGATGCCGGACATCGCCAGCGATCACGTTTCCGCCGACGGCACGCGCAAGTGGCTGATCGACGTCGGAAACGGCAATGCGGTCGAAACCGTGTTCATCCCGGAAGAGACGCGCGGCACGCTGTGCGTGTCGTCGCAGGCCGGGTGTGCGGTGAACTGCCGCTTCTGTTCGACGGGCAAGCAGGGCTTCTCCCGCAACCTGTCGACAGCCGAAATCATCGGCCAGCTCCGGATGGCTGAATTTGCATTGCGAGCGTCGCTGGGCCGGGCGCCCGGACCGAACGGCAAGGCCGAACGGGTCGTCACCAACGTGGTGATGATGGGCATGGGCGAGCCGCTGCTGAATTACAGCGCGGTCGTGCCCGCGATGCGGCTGATGCTCGACGACAACGCATACGGCCTGTCGCGCCGTCGCGTCACGCTGTCGACGTCCGGCGTGGTGCCGATGATGGACCGCCTCGGCGCCGAGTTGCCTGTCGCGCTGGCCGTTTCGCTGCACGCGCCGAACGATGCGCTGCGCGACGAGCTGGTGCCGCTCAACAAGAAGTATCCGCTGCGCGAGCTGATGGCCGCGTGCCAGCGTTATCTGAAAGTCGCGCCGCGCGACTTCATTACATTCGAATACTGCATGCTCGACGGCGTCAACGACACCGAAGCGCATGCGCGCGAACTGCTGGCCGTCACGCGCGACGTGCCGTGCAAGTTCAACCTGATCCCGTTCAATCCGTTTCCGGAGTCGGGCCTCATCCGCTCGAAGCCAGAGCAGATCAAGCGCTTCGCGCAGATCCTCATCGATGCGGGTGTCGTCACGACCGTGCGCAAGACGCGCGGCGACGACATCGATGCCGCGTGCGGACAGCTGGCCGGCGCGGTGAAGGATCGCACGCGCCTCGCGGAGCGGAGGGGCGCAGCAGGAAAAATCATCGAAGTTCGGGCAGTTTGACGGGGACGCCGAGTCGGGGACGCCGAGTCGGGGACGCATAGTCGGGGGCAGTTGGCCGGGGTGCCCGAACCCTTTGGCGGTGCAACACGCGAATAGCGATCGGTCGCGGCGCCTCGGCGCCGCGCATGGTATGAACCGTAGCGGGTGCCGGCCGGCAGGAGCCGGCGGCAGCCGCCAGTGAAGAAGAATCGACGCGAGGACAAGGATGAGTGAGCCGCAGCCGTCTAACGGCGCAGAGACGAATGCCGCGAAGCCGGCACCGGCGGGACTGGAAACGCTGGCCGCGGTCGGCAGCCGCCTGGCGCAGCTTCGGGAGACGAAGGGCTGGTCGGTCGACGACGTGTCGGCGCGACTCAAGGTCGCACCGCAAAAGCTCCGGGCGCTCGAGGCCGGCGACATCAGCCATTTGCCCGGCGTGACGTTCGCGCTCGGTGTCGTGCGCAGCTACGCGAAGATGCTCGGCGTCGATCCGGAACCGTTCGCGCAGGCGCTGCGCCGCGAGCGCGGGGTGCCGGAAGTCGACCTGTCGATGCCGGCGTCGTCGGGCACGGATCTGCCGCGCGGCCGCGTGTCGATTCCGCTCGGCGGTTCGTCGCGCCACCATCCGTGGCTGTGGGGAACGGGGATCGTCATCGTCGCGGTGGTCGCCGTACTGATGTGGCACACTGGCGGCGATTCGTCGGGCCTGCTCGCGCGCTTCAAGGGCGGCGACGCCGAACATGCGTCGGCGGCGAGCGCGGCGGCATCGTCGTCCGCCGAAGAAGCGGCGACGAACGGCGCGTCGACGGCGGTCGCGAATGAGGTTCCGGCCCCGGCCGCTGCATCGGCTGCACCGGCGCAGACAATCGCATCGGCCGTTCCGGCGCCGGCGGCCCCGGTCGCGACGGCGGCTGCGTCGCAGCCCGTTGCGGCAACGGCGGCGGCAAGCACGGCGGCGCCGGCCCAGCCGGCGAGCGTCGTGGTGGCGGCAGGCCAGTCGATGGTCGAACTGAAGGTCAAGCAGGATTGCTGGTTCAGCGTGCGCGACAAGAACGGCAAGGAGCTGTTCTCGGCGCTGGTGCGCGCCGGCGAAACGAAGCAGGTTGCCGGTGACGGGCCGTTCAAGGTCACGATCGGCAACAAGGCCGGCCTCGACGCGGTTGCGTTCGACGGAAAACCGGTCGATCCGGCAAAATATTCGGCAGCGCGGGGTAACGTGGCGCGGTTCACGTTGCCCTGACGTCAAGCGCCGTGGCGAAGGCTTGCCGTCGATACCGGCAGGCCGTGAGGGCACGGCGCTTTTTCAATTCATGCGCCGCGTCGCGGCGCATTCCGCGTAAATGGATCTATCGATGCAATCCGAAGCTCAATCCCCACGCAGCAGTCAGATTTGTTCAACCGAGCCGGTGTTCGGCGGGCATCAGCCGCGCCGCGTATCGCATGCGGTGGATGTCCGCTGGGGCGGGCAACTCGTGACGATCGGCGGCGACGCGCCGGTGCGCGTGCAGTCGATGACGAATACCGATACGGCCGATGCGATCGGCACGGCGATCCAGATCAAGGAACTCGCGAACGCGGGCTCCGAACTGGTGCGCATCACGGTCAACACGCCCGAAGCCGCGGCCGCCGTGCCGGCGATTCGCGAGCAGCTCGACCGGATGGGCGTGACCGTGCCGCTCGTCGGCGATTTCCACTACAACGGCCACCTGCTGCTGCGCGACTACCCGGGCTGCGCGGAGTCGCTGTCGAAGTACCGGATCAACCCCGGTAACGTCGGCCAGGGCGCGAAGCGCGACACGCAGTTCGCGCAGATGATCGAGGCCGCGGCGAAGTACGACAAGCCGGTGCGGATCGGCGTGAACTGGGGCAGCCTCGACCAGGACCTGCTCGCGCGCATGATGGACGAGAACGGCGCGCGTGCGCAGCCGTGGGACGCGCAGAGCGTGATGTACGAGGCGCTGATTCAGTCGGCGATCGGCTCGGCGGAACGCGCGGTCGAGCTCGGCCTCGGCCGCGACCGCATCGTGCTGTCGTGCAAGGTCAGCGGCGTGCAGGACCTGATCGCCGTGTATCGCGAACTCGGCCGCCGCTGCGGCTTCGCGCTGCACCTCGGGCTGACCGAGGCCGGCATGGGCTCGAAGGGCATCGTCGCGTCGACGGCGGCGCTTGGCGTGCTGCTGCAGGAAGGGATCGGCGACACGATCCGCATCTCGCTGACGCCGGAACCGGGCGCGTCGCGCACGGGCGAGGTGATCGTCGGCCAGGAAATCCTGCAGACGATGGGCCTGCGCTCGTTCGCGCCGATGGTGATCGCGTGCCCGGGCTGCGGCCGCACGACGAGCACGCTGTTCCAGGAACTCGCGATGCAGATCCAGACGTATCTGCGCGAGCAGATGCCGGCGTGGCGCAAGGAATATCCGGGCGTCGAGAAGATGAACGTCGCGGTGATGGGCTGCATCGTCAACGGCCCGGGCGAATCGAAGCACGCGAACATCGGCATCAGCCTGCCGGGTTCGGGCGAGAACCCGGCCGCGCCCGTCTTCATCGACGGCGAGAAGGTCAAGACGCTGCGCGGCGAGCGGATCGCCGAGGAATTCCAGCAGATCGTCAGCGACTACGTCGCACGCAATTACGGCCGCACCGAGGCCCTGAACTAATTCGTCCACACACACGAACGATGACTGAACAGAAACGCAAGATCGAGAAGCTCACCGGCGTCAAAGGCATGAACGACATCCTTCCGCAGGATGCCGGCCTGTGGGAATTCTTCGAAGCTACCGTGAAATCGCTGCTGCGCGCGTACGGCTACCAGAACATCCGCACGCCGATCGTCGAACACACGCAGCTGTTCACGCGCGGCATCGGCGAAGTCACGGACATCGTCGAGAAGGAGATGTACAGCTTCACCGACGCGCTGAACGGCGAGAACCTGACGATGCGTCCGGAAAACACCGCGGCCGTCGTGCGTGCGTCGATCGAGCACAACATGCTGTACGACGGCCCGAAGCGCCTGTGGTACATCGGCCCGATGTTCCGTCACGAGCGTCCGCAGCGCGGCCGCTATCGCCAGTTCCACCAGGTCGGCGTCGAGGCGCTCGGCTTCGCGGGCCCCGATGCGGATGCCGAGATCATCATGATGTGCCAGCGCCTGTGGGACGACCTCGGCCTGACCGGCATCAAGCTCGAGATCAACTCGCTCGGCCTCGCCGAGGAGCGCGCCGCGCACCGCGTCGAGTTGATCAAGTACCTCGAGCAGTTCGCCGACGTGCTCGACGAGGACGCGAAGCGCCGCCTGTATACGAACCCGCTGCGCGTGCTCGACACGAAGAATCCCGCGCTGCAGGACATCGCGCAGAACGCACCGAAGCTGATCGACTTCCTCGGCGACGAATCGCGCGCGCACTTCGAAGGGCTGCAGCGCCTGCTGCTCGCGAACAACATTCCGTTCAAGATCAATCCGCGTCTCGTGCGCGGCCTCGATTACTACAACCTGACCGTGTTCGAGTGGGTGACCGACAAGCTCGGCGCGCAGGGCACGGTCGCGGCCGGCGGCCGCTACGATCCGCTGATCGAGCAGCTCGGCGGCAAGCCGACCGCCGCGTGCGGCTGGGCGATGGGCATCGAGCGGATCCTCGAACTGCTGAAGGAAGAAGATCTCGCGCCCGAGCAGGAAGGCGTCGACGTGTACGTCGTGCACCAGGGCGAGACCGCGCGCGAACAGGCGTTCATCGCGGCCGAGCGCCTGCGCGACACGGGCCTCGACGTGATCTTCCACTGCAGCGCCGACGGCGCGCCGGCGAGCTTCAAGTCGCAGATGAAGCGGGCCGATGCGAGCGGCGCCGCGTTCGCGGTGATCTTCGGCGAAGAAGAGGTCGCGAACGGCACGGTGGGCGTGAAAGCGTTGCGCGGCGTGGGTGCGGAAGGGGAAAAGAACGTTCAGCAGACCGTACCGGTCGAAAGCTTGACCGAATTCCTAATCAATGCGATGGTTGCATCCGCCGAAGACGGCGACGACTGATCGCGCTGGCATCCGCTCGACAAGAAAAGCCTGAACAGGAAGAAGGAATCGCTCGCCGATGAGTTATCACGACGAACAAGAATCGATTGAAAGTCTCAAGGCGTGGTGGGCCCGCTGGGGCAACCTCACCACGTGGATCGTGCTCGCGGCGCTCGTCGTCGCGGCCGGTTTCAACGGCTGGAACTACTGGCAGCGCCGTCAGGCTGCCGAGGCGTCCGGGCTGTACGAGCAGGTCCAGAAGGCCGCCGCCGCGAACGACAAGGCGACGATGGCCCGCGCGGCCGCCGACATGGAAGACAAGTTTGGCAGCACGCCGTATGCGCAGATGACGGCGCTCGCGGCCGCGAAGACGCTGTACGCGGCCGGCGACGCGGCAGGCGCGAAGGCGCAGCTGCAATGGGCCGTCGATCACGCCAAGGACGACGAGTACAAGCAGATCGCGAAGCTGCGTCTCGCGTCGCTGCTGCTCGACGAGAAGGCGTACGATGCGGGCCTCGCGCTGCTGTCGGGTACGCCGGTCGATGCATTCAAGGGCCTCGTGGCCGATCGTCGCGGCGATCTGCTTGCCGCGCAAGGCAAGACCGACGATGCGCGCGCGGCTTACAAGCTCGCGCTCGACGGCCTGTCGAAGGACGACCAGTCCGCGCGCCAGCTCGTGCAGTTCAAGCTGGACGCGCTCGGCGGCTGAATCCCGGTCCCCTCAACCTCTTAACTCTGCTTCGCTAACCGATGAATTTGCTGAAACGTTACGCTGTGCCCGTTGCCTGCGCGGCGGCTGTCCTCGCTTTGGCGGCTTGCTCGTCGTCGAAGGACGCGCGCCGCGTGCCGACGCCGCTCACCGAGTTCAAGCCCGTCATGGACGTGCAACAGGTCTGGAAGGCGAGCGTCGGCAAGGGCGGACGCTACCTGTTTTCGCCGGTGGCCGTGGGCGACGCCGTCTATGCGGCGGGCGAAAACGGTTCGGTCGAGAAGATCGACGCGAAGACGGGCCAGACGCTGTGGCGTTCGAAGGTCGGTTCCGACCTGTCGGCCGGTGTCGGCAGCGACGGCAACCTGACCGCGGTCGGTGCGCTGAAGGGCGGCGTGTTCGTGCTGGGCCCGGACGGCAAGCAGCTGTGGAAGACCAGCGTGCAGGGCGAGATCTTCTCGCCGCCGCTCGTCGGCAACGGCCTCGTGGTCGTCCGCACGATCGACGGCCAGGTGATCGCGTTCAACGCGCAGACGGGCGAGCAGAAGTGGAACTACCGCAACCGTGCGGTGCCGCTGAACCTGCGCGTGTCGGCCGGCATGACGTTCGCGGGCGACGCGGCCGTGCTCGCGGGCTTCCCGGGCGGCGGTCTGGTCGCGATCAACCTGCAGACGGGCGAGCCGTTCTGGCAGACCCCGGTGTCGTTCCCGAAGGGCGTGACCGAAGTCGAGCGCATCAACGACGTCAGCGGTCCGCCGACGCTCGTGGGCGCGCAAGCCTGCGCGGTGACGTTCCAGGGTCAGCTTGGCTGCTTCGATGCGAACTCGGGCCGGCCGCTGTGGGAAAAGCCGTTCTCGAGCCGCAGCGGCCTCGCGCAGGACGATTCGGTGGTCGCCGGCGGTGACGACTGGTCGGTCGTCACTGCGTACGACGCGGCCACGGGCAACCAGCTCTGGCGCAACGACAAGCTGAAGAGCCGTGACGTCGGCGTGCCGTACCTGCTCGGGCACGCGGTCGTGATGGGCGATTACCAGGGCTTCGTGCACTTCCTGTCGCGCGAAGACGGCAGCTTCATCGCGCGGATGAAGACCGACGGCAGCGCGATCACGGCGGCGCCGGTCCTCGCGGGCAATACGCTCGTCGTGCAGACGAAGGACGGCGGCCTGTACGGGTTCCGCCCGCGCTGACACGCAGGAAACCGGTGCGGCCGTGGCGCGGCGGGCAGGTCCCGCGCGCCGCGGTCGCGCGACTTGAAGGCGGCCGGCGTTCCCGGCCGCTCGGTATTTGAAAGGCAGTACGAGACGAAAGACGACGGCGCGCAACGCGCGCCGGGCGCGCGCATCCGGCGCGGCGCGAATTCGTGATATTTTCATTCAGCGCAGCCGCCCGCAGCAGCGGGCCTCCCGCTGCTGCGCATCACCGTAGAAAACACAGATGAAACCGGTCATTGCCCTCGTTGGGCGCCCCAATGTGGGGAAATCCACGCTGTTCAACCGGCTCACGCGCTCGCGCGATGCGCTGGTTGCCGACTTGCCGGGCCTCACGCGCGATCGCCATTACGGCGAAGGGCGCGTCGGCGAACGACCGTACCTGGTCGTCGATACCGGCGGCTTCGAGCCCGTCGCGAAGGACGGCATCCTGCACGAAATGGCGCGCCAGACGCGGCAGGCCGTCGAGGAAGCCGACGTCGTCGTGTTCATCGTCGACGGCCGTAACGGACTCGCGCCGCAGGACAAGTCGATCGCCGACTACCTGCGCAAGACCGGCCGGCCGATCTTCCTCGTCGTCAACAAGGCCGAGGGGATGAAGTACACCGCGGTCGCGACGGACTTCTACGAGCTCGGGCTCGGCGACCCGCGCGCGATCTCGGCCGCGCACGGCGACGGCGTGACCGACATGATCAACGAGGCGCTGGAAGTCGCGTATGCGGGCCAGCCCGAGGAAGCGGACGAGGACGATCCGTCGCGCGGCATCAAGATCGCGATTGTCGGCCGCCCGAACGTCGGCAAGTCGACGCTCGTCAACGCGCTGATCGGCGAGGACCGCGTGATCGCGTTCGACATGCCGGGCACGACGCGCGACTCGATCTACGTCGACTTCGAGCGTAACGGCAAGAAATACACGCTGATCGACACGGCCGGCCTGCGACGCCGCGGCAAGGTGTTCGAGGCGATCGAGAAGTTCTCGGTCGTGAAGACGCTGCAGTCGATCTCCGACGCGAACGTCGTCATTCTTCTGCTGGATGCGCAGCAGGACATTTCCGACCAGGACGCGCACATCGCCGGCTTCGTCGTCGAGCAGGGCCGCGCGCTCGTGATCGGCGTCAACAAGTGGGACGGCCTCGACGATCACGCGCGCGACCGTGCGAAAGCGGATTTGACCCGCAAGCTGAAATTCCTCGACTTCGCGAAATCGCACTTCATTTCGGCCGCGAAGAAAACGGGTATCGGCACGCTGATGCGCTCGGTCGACGACGCGTACGCGGCGGCGATGGCGAAGCTGCCGACGCCGAAGCTCACGCGCGCGCTGATCGACGCCGTCGAATTCCAGCAGCCGCGCCGTCGCGGCCCGGTGCGTCCGAAGCTGCGCTATGCGCACCAGGGCGGCCAGAATCCGCCGATCATCGTGATCCACGGCAACGCGCTCGACGCGGTGACGGAAACCTACAAGCGTTACCTCGAAAACCGATTCCGCGAAACTTTCTCGCTGACCGGGACTCCATTGCGCATAGAGTTCCGTTCGTCGAACAACCCGTACGCGGACAAGGGCTGAAGCACGCCGCGCAAGGCATCGGCCGCATGGCCAGTGGCCGGGCGGGGCAGGCAAAATCAGCTATAGTGTAGCGATTGGCGCCGGATCTCTTTTTCTTCGCCGCCAATCCAGATCAACCTGCAAAAAAAGATGGAGTACGCCATGAGCAACAAAGGGCAATTGTTACAAGACCCGTTTTTGAACGCACTGCGCAAAGAGCACGTTCCCGTTTCGATCTACCTCGTCAACGGCATCAAGCTTCAAGGGAACATTGAATCGTTCGACCAGTACGTCGTGTTGCTCCGTAATACGGTGACCCAGATGGTTTACAAGCACGCCATCTCGACGGTCGTGCCGGCGCGCCCGGTGAATTTCCACCCGGACGCGGAAGCCTCGTCCTAACCTATCGCAGCGGCCGGCATCCGGTCGCCGCGAGCGACCGATGCCAGCCGCCTTATCTTGACACCCGATAATTTGATCAACGCAGCGCTCGTCGGCATCGATTTCGGCAAGACCGATTTCGAAGCCAGTCTCGAAGAACTCAGTCTTCTCGCCTCCAGTGCGGGGGCCCGTCCCGCCGTCACCCTCACCGGTCGTCGCGCCAGTCCCGATGCCAAGATGTTCATCGGCAGCGGCAAAGCCGAAGAACTGCGGCTTGCCTGCGACGCGCACAACGTCGAAATCGTCATCTTCAACCACGCGTTGGCGCCCGCCCAGCAACGTAATCTGGAGCAGGCACTTAACAGGCGCGTGGTCGATCGCACGAGCCTCATCCTCGACATCTTCGCGCAGCGCGCCCGCAGCCACGAAGGCAAGCTGCAGGTCGAGCTCGCGCAGCTTCAATACCTGTCGACCCGGCTCATTCGCGCGTGGACCCACCTCGAGCGGCAAAAGGGCGGTATCGGCCTGCGCGGCCCCGGCGAAACCCAGCTCGAAACCGACCGCCGGCTGATCGGCGAACGCATCAAGATGCTGAAGTCGCGGCTCGACCGGCTGCGTCGCCAGCACAGCACGCAGCGCCGGCAGCGCGCGCGCAGCGGCACGATGTCGGTGTCGCTCGTCGGCTATACGAACGCGGGCAAGTCGACGCTGTTCAATGCGCTGACGAAAGCGCAGGCGTACGCGGCCGACCAACTGTTCGCGACGCTCGATACGACGTCGCGGCGCGTGTACCTCGGCGACGAGGTCGGCCAGATCGTCGTGTCCGATACGGTCGGGTTCATTCGTGAGCTGCCTCACCAGCTCGTCGCGGCGTTCCGCGCGACCCTCGAGGAAACGATCCACGCGGATCTGCTGCTGCATGTGGTCGATGCGTCGAGCGCGGTCCGGCTCGAGCAGATCGAGCAGGTCAACGGCGTGCTGCACGAGATCGGCGCGGACACGATCCGCCAGGTGCTGGTGTTCAACAAGATCGACGCCGTGCCCGAGCTGGCGGCCCGCGGCGACGCGGTCGAGCGGGACGAGTATGGTAATATTTCGCGCGTCTTTTTGAGCGCGCGCACCGGTCAGGGTCTCGATACGTTGCGTGCCGCCATCGCCGAAATCGCCTCCGCGGAACATCTCTCCAGCGCGACGTTGTCCGACGCGCTCGATGGCACGTCCGCTGAACCGCACGAAGACCACACGATTTCCGAACACGGGCGCTAACCGGTCCCGGCCGGTTCGCCGGCGTCCAATCTGGTGAACAAACTCTGGTGAACGAATACAACGAGCGGAGTACCTGGCGGCGGATGCGCGCCTTGCTGTCGATCAACGATCCCCGCTGGGGACGCGGCGAAGGCAATGGCAAGGACGGATCCCGCCCCCGCGCGAACGAATCGAAGCGTCCGCAAGGCGGCGACGGCGACGGTCCGCCCGATCTCGACGAGATGTGGCGCAACTTCAACCGGCGCCTGAGCGGCCTGTTCGGCGGCAAGGGCGGCAACGGCTTCCGTCCCGACAACGGCCGGGCCGCCCGGGTCGGCGTCGGCATCGTGATCGGCGTGCTGGTCGCGGTGTATGCGGGCAGCGGGCTGTTCGTCGTGCAGGGCGGCCAGACGGGCGTCGTGCTGCAGTTCGGCAAGCTGTCGGGCACGGTCGGCCAGGGCGTGCACTGGCGCGCGCCGTATCCGTTCGCGTCGCATGAGATCGTCGACACGTCGCAGGTCCGCTCGATCGAGATCGGCCGCAACAACGTCGTGCGCCTCGCGAACGTGAAGGAAGCCGCGATGCTGACGCGCGATGCCGATATCGTCGACGTGCGCTTCATCGTCCAGTACCGGATCCGTTCCGCCACCGATTACCTGTTCCGCAGCGTCGATCCCGAGCGCAGCGTGTCGCAGGCCGCGCAGGCCGCGGTGCGCGCGATCGTCGGCACGCGCAGCGCGGCCGACATGCTGAATCAGGATCGCGATGCGCTGCGCGAGCAGCTTTCCACCGCGATCCAGCGCGATCTCGACCGCTACCAGTCGGGGCTCGAGGTGACGGCCGTCACGATGCAGAGCGTCGCGGCGCCCGAGCAGACCCAGGCCGCGTACGCCGAAGTCGCGAAGGCGCGCGACGAGCGCGAGGCCGCGAAGCGCGCCGCGCAGGCGTATGCGAGCGACCTGCTGCCGAAGGCGCAGGGCGATGCGGCGAAGCTCGTCGACGAAGCGAAGGCGTATGCCGATCGCGTGGTCACGGAAGCCGAGGGCGACGCGGACCGCTTCAAGCAGGTCTATGCGCAGTACTCGAAGGCGCCCGCGGTCATCCGCGAGCGGATGTACCTCGAGACGATGCAGGAAATCTATTCGAACGCGACGAAGGTGTTCGTCGGCAACAAGGGCGGCAACAGCGTCGTGTACCTGCCGCTCGACAAGCTCGTCGAGCAGGGGCGGCAAAACGCCGCGGCGTCGACCGGCGCGTCCGCGCCCGATGCGGCGTCGGCACCGGCGGCCACGGCGCCGGCCGCAGCCGCGCCGGCGAGCGCCGCACCGGCCGCCACGGCGTCGGGTGTCGACGTGCTGCGATCGCGTGAAGCGTTTCGCAGCCGGTCGCGTGAAGACGATACGAAGTAACGGGGAGCGCAGAACATGAACCGAATCATTGCGCTCGTCGTCGCAATCGTGATCGTTGCCTTCGCGGCGTCGTCGACGGTCCTCACCGTCGATCCGCGCCATGCGGCCGTGCTGTCGGGTCGCGACGGCGCGCAGCCCGAGCTCGCGGGCCCCGGCGTCCATTTCAAGCTGCCGCCGCCGTTGCAGACGGCCACGCTGATCGACACGCGCGTGCAGTCGCTCGAGTCGTCCGATCCGCTGCAGCTGGCGACCGAGGACAAGCACGACCTGCTCGTCGCGTATGCGGTGAAGTACCGGATCAGCGATCCGATGAAATATTTCACCGCGACGGGCGGCGATCCGGCGGCGGCGGCCGACCGGCTGTCCGGCGCGCTGAAGGGCGCGCTCGGCGACGCATTCGGCAAGCGCGCGCTCGACGACGCCCTCGGCGGTCAGCGCGCGATCGCCGATGCGGCGCGCGATGCGGCGAAGGCGCAAGCGTCCGGTTTCGGCGTCGACGTGGTCGACGTGCAGCTGACACGTGTCGACCTGCCGGCCGCGCAGACGGACGCCGTCTATCAGCGGATGATCGGCGCGTTGCGCGATCAGGCGGCCCAGGTGCGTGCGCAAGGCGCGGCCGACGTCGAGCAGATCAAGGCCGACGCCGAACGCGAGCAGCAGGCCGTGCTCGCGAACGCGTACAAGTCCGCGCAGACGATCAAGGGCGAGGGCGATGCGAAGGCCGCGACGATCGCCGCCGACGCGTTCGGCCGCGATCCGCAGTTCTATCAGTTCTACGCGAGCCTGCAGGCGTACCGGAACACGTTCAAGCGCAACGACATCATCGTCGTCGATCCCGACAGCGAGTTCTTCCGCTTCATGCGCAGCCCGACGGGCGGTGCCGCACCGGCGGCGCCTGCTCCCCGCAAACATTGACCTTGGGGCGCCGCGTCGAGCGGCGCCGTCGCTCGCATGGACCTGGCTGGCTCGTTGTTGCTCGCAGTAGCGCTGATGCTGATTATCGAGGGTGCATTCCCCTTCGTGTTTCCGTCCGCATGGCGCGACACGTTTCGTAGAATAGCGGAGCGACCGCCGCATCATATCCGGATCGGCGGGCTGATCGTGATGGTGCTCGGGCTCGCGCTGCTGTTGCTCGCGACCTGACCGGCACCCTGATCCGGACGGCGCATCCGCCGTTCGTTCCGCCCGATTTCGAAGTTCCGATTCAACTCGCGGCGCGCGTGACGCGCGCCGTTTCCCGTCGTAGGACCGTACCGATGTCGACCTGGTTACTTCCCGAGAATATCGCCGACGTACTGCCGTCGGAAGCGCGCAAGATCGAGGAGCTGCGCCGCAGGCTGCTCGACCGCTTCCGTTCGTACGGCTACGAAATGGTGATGCCGCCGCTGCTCGAATATCTCGAGTCGCTGCTGACGAGCGGCGGCGCCGATCTGCGCCTGCGCACCTTCAAGCTGGTCGATCAGCTGTCGGGCCGCACGCTCGGCCTGCGCGCGGACATCACGCCGCAGGTCGCGCGGATCGACGCGCACCTGTTGAACCGTCAGGGCGTGACGCGCCTCTGCTACGCGGGCCACGTGATGCATACGCGTCCGCGCGGTCTGCACGCGACGCGCGAGCAGATCCAGATCGGCGCCGAAATCTACGGGCACGCCGGGCTCGAAGCCGATCTCGAGATCCAGCAACTGATGCTCGATGCGCTGCATCTGGCGGGCCTGTCGCGCATCCGTCTCGACCTCGGTCACGCGGGCGTGCTCGCGGCGCTGCTGGCGCGCGACGCGCAGGCTGCCGAGCGCGGCGAGTCGCTGTACGACGCGCTGTCGGGCAAGGACGTGCCGCTGCTGAACGAACTCACCGACGATCTCGGCGCCGATACGCGCGCCGCGCTGCGCGCGCTGCCGAATCTGTACGGCGACGCGAGCGTGCTCGCCGAGGCGCGCACGCGCCTGCCGGTGCTGCCCGAAATCACGCGGGCGCTCGACGATCTCGCGCAGCTTGCGTCGCAGGCGAAGGGCGTCGAAGTCGCGATCGATCTCGCCGACCTGCGCGGCTACGCGTACCACAGCGGCGCGATGTTCAGCGCCTACGTCGACGGCGTGCCGAACGCGATCGCGCGCGGCGGCCGTTACGACCACGTGGGGCAGGCCTATGGTCGTGCCCGTCCGGCGACCGGCTTCTCGCTGGACCTGCGCGAGCTCGCGCGGATCTCGCCGGTCGAGGCGCGCGGCACCGCGATTCTCGCGCCGTGGGCGCAGGACGACGCGCTGGGCGCGGCCGTCGCGGCGCTGCGCGATGCGGGCGAGGTCGTGATCCAGGCGCTGCCGGGCCATGACCACGTACTCGACGAGTTCGCGTGCGATCGCTCGCTCGTCGAGCGTAACGGCGCATGGGTGGTCGAACCCCGATAAAGAGGTGTTCGCGGGCCGTGCTTCGGCGTGCATATCGTTGAAGCGAAACGGAAAAATTCGGAAACGCCCGCGAACATAGGTAGAATACGTTTTTAACCAGCTAACGAATCAACATGTCTGCCAGCGCAGTGAACGTGACTCCCGGGCGCAATGTCGTCGTCGTGGGAACGCAATGGGGTGATGAAGGCAAGGGCAAGATCGTCGACTGGCTGACGGACCACGCTCAGGGCGTCGTGCGTTTCCAGGGCGGTCACAACGCCGGCCACACCCTCATCATCGGCGGCAAGAAAACGATCTTGCGCCTCATTCCGTCGGGCATCATGCGTGAAGGCGTCGCCTGCTACATCGGCAACGGCGTCGTGCTGTCCCCCGAAGCACTGTTCAAGGAAATCGGCGAGCTTGAAGAAGCCGGCGTGAACGTGCGCGACCGTCTGTTCATCTCCGAAGCCACGACGCTGATCCTGCCGTACCACATCGCGATCGACCAGGCGCGCGAAGCGCGCAAGGGCGCGGGCAAGATCGGCACGACCGGCCGCGGCATCGGCCCCGCGTACGAAGACAAGGTCGGCCGCCGCGCACTGCGCGTGCAGGACCTGTTCGACGCGAAGACGTTCGCCGATCGCCTGCGCGAAAATCTCGATTTCCACAATTTCGTGCTGACCCAGTATCTGGGCGGCGCGGCCGTCGATTTTCAGGCCACGCTCGACACGATGCTCGGCTATGCCGACCGCCTGAAGCCGATGGTGGCCGATGTGTCGCGCCGTCTGTACGACGCGAACAACGCGGGCCAGAACCTGCTGTTCGAAGGCGCGCAAGGCACGCTGCTCGACATCGACCACGGCACCTATCCGTTCGTCACGTCGAGCAACTGCGTCGCGGGTGCGGCGTCGGCCGGCGCGGGCGTCGGTCCGCAGAAGCTCAACTACATCCTCGGCATCACGAAGGCGTATTGCACGCGCGTCGGCTCGGGCCCGTTCCCGAGCGAGCTGTACGATGCGGACAACCCGCAGCGTCAGGACCAGATCGGCGTCACGCTCGCGAACGTCGGCAAGGAATTCGGGTCAGTCACCGGCCGTCCGCGCCGCACCGGCTGGCTCGATGCGGCTGCACTGCGTCGCTCGATCCAGATCAACGGCGTGTCGGGCCTGTGCATGACGAAGCTCGACGTGCTCGACGGCCTCGACGAAGTGAAGCTGTGCGTCGGCTACCGGGTCGACGGCAAGGACGTGGACATCCTGCCGCGCGGCGCGGTTGACGTCGCGCGTTGCGAGCCGGTGTACGAGACGTTCCCCGGCTGGAAGGAAAGCACCGTCGGGATCAATACGTGGGACGCGCTCCCGGCGAATGCGCAGGCCTACCTCGCCCGCGTCCAGGAAGTGGCTGGCGTGCCGGTCGACATGGTGTCGACGGGCCCGGACCGCGACGAAACGATCCTGCTCCGCCATCCGTTCAAGGTGTAATTGCCAGATGACGCAGCAAATCACGATGACGGCGGCAGACTTGATGACCGATCCGCGCAACGACGACAAGAATCTGTGGGTAGGCTGGGACGAGTATCACCGTCTGATCGAGCTGCTCGCGCTCCAGGTGCATGCGTCGGGCTGGAAGTTCGACCAGATCCTGTGCCTCGCGCGCGGCGGCCTGCGCGTCGGCGACCAGCTGTCGCGTATCTATGACGTGCCGCTCGCGATCCTCGCGACGAGCTCGTACCGGGAAGCGGCCGGCACCGAGCAGGGCGAGCTCGACATCGCGCAGTACATCACGATGACGCGCGGCCATCTCGCGGGCAACGTGCTGCTGGTCGACGACCTCGTCGATTCGGGCGTCACGCTCGCGCGCGTGCAGGAGCACCTGAAGGAGCGCTATCCGGCGGTCACGGCCGTGCGTTCGGCTGTGCTCTGGTACAAGGGTTGCTCGAAGGTCAAGCCGGACTATCACACGCAGTTCCTGCCGACGAATCCGTGGATTCATCAGCCGTTCGAGGAGTGGGACACGGTGCGTCCGCACAACCTCGAGGCGTGGATCAAGCGCGGTCGCGCGCAGCGCGACGGTTCGGGCGCGTAAGCGGCCGGCCGATCGAAGGAAAGCCTTGTACGGCGCCGCTTGCGGCGCCGTTTTTTCGTTGGCGCGCGCGGTGCGTCACGCGGTGCGCGTTGCGTACCCGATAGGCAGGCGGCGCGGCCCCGGCTATGATGGCAGCCCTGCCACAGCTCGCGCCGGATTGCATGCGCAGCGTGGATCGCGTGGTTCCACGGCAACACGGCAGGGCGGTGTTTCACGGGGGCGCGAGTAGAATAGCGCTCGTTTTGTCCGACCCGGACCCGATTATTACGCTTCATATGAACGACACGACTCACGCGACCGACGCCGCACACGCGCCGCATTCGACGCAACAACACTCGATGCGGGCGCTAGCGATAGCAGCCATCGGCGTCGTGTTCGGCGACATCGGCACCAGTCCGTTGTATTCGCTCAAGGAGGCGTTCAGCCCCGCGCACGGCATCCCGCTGACCGAAGGGTCGATTCTCGGCGTGATCTCGCTGCTGTTCTGGGCGATCGTGCTGGTGGTCGGCGTCAAGTACCTGCTATTCGTGATGCGGGCGGACAACAACGGCGAAGGTGGCGTGCTCGCGCTGATGGCGCTGTCGCTGCGGCCGCTCGATTCCAAAACCCGGGTCGCGGGCGCGCTGATGGCGCTCGGGATATTCGGCGCGTGCATGTTCTACGGGGACGCGGTGATCACGCCGGCGATCTCGGTGATGTCGGCCGTCGAAGGTCTGGAGATCGCGACGCCGCACCTGTCCCATCTCGTGCTGCCGATCACGATCGTGATCCTGATCGCGCTGTTCTGGATCCAGCGGCACGGCACCGCGCTGGTCGGCAAGCTGTTCGGCCCGATCATGGTGCTGTGGTTCGTCGTGATCGCGGCGCTCGGCGTGTACCACATCGTGCGCGTGCCGGGCATCATCGCGGCAATCAATCCGTATTACGCGGCGTCGTTCATGGCCGACCACCTGCTGCAGGCGTACGTCGTGCTCGGCTCGGTCGTGCTGGTGCTGACCGGCGCGGAAGCGCTCTACGCGGACATGGGGCACTTCGGCGCAAAGCCGATCCGGTACGCCGCGTACGGGCTCGTGATGCCGTCGCTCGTGCTGAACTACTTCGGTCAGGGCGCGCTGCTGATCCAGAATCCGAAGGCGATCGAAAACCCGTTCTTCCTGCTGGCGCCCGAATGGGGGCTGCTGCCGCTCGTCGTGCTGTCGACGGTCGCGACCGTGATCGCGTCGCAAGCGGTGATCTCGGGCGCGTATTCGCTGACGTCGCAGGCGATCCAGCTCGGCTATGTGCCGCGCATGAAGGTACTGCATACGTCCGAGCTCGCGATCGGCCAGATCTACGTGCCGGTCGTGAACTGGCTGCTGCTGGCCGTGATCCTCTGTATCGTCGTCGGCTTCAAGAGCTCCGACAACCTCGCGGCCGCGTACGGCATCGCGGTGACGGCGACGATGGTGATCACGACCGTGCTCGCGTGCGTCGTGATGGTCAAGGTGTGGAACTGGAACCGGCTGCTGGTCGGTGCGATCATCACCGTGTTCCTCGCGATCGACCTCGGCTTTTTCGGCGCGAACCTGCTGAAGGTCGCGCAGGGCGGCTGGCTGCCGCTCGGCATCGGCGCCTTGCTGTTCTTCCTGTTGATGACCTGGTACAAGGGGCGTCACATCGTCAAGGAACGCACGGCGGCCGACGGTATCCCGCTCGAGCCGTTCCTGCAGGGGCTGCTCGCGCATCCGCCGCACCGCGTGTCGGGCACCGCGATCTACCTGACCGGCAACGACAAGCTCGTGCCCGTCAGCCTGCTGCACAACCTGAAGCACAACAAGGTGCTGCACGAGCGGACCATTTTCCTGACGTTCGTCACGCGCGACATTCCGTACGTGCGCGACGACAAGCGCCTGAGTTCGCGCGATGCGAGCGGCGGGCTGTACATCGTCAAGGCCGAGTACGGCTTCAACGAGACGCCGGACGTGAAGGCCGTGCTCGAGGAATTCGGCCGCACGCACGACATGACGTTCGAACTGATGGACACGTCGTTCTTCCTCGCGCGCGAAACGGTGGTGCCGACGCATCTGCCGGGGATGTCGATCTGGCGCGAGCGCGTGTTCGCGTGGATGCATCAGAACGCGGCGAAGCCGACCGACTTCTTCTCGATTCCGGCGAACCGCGTCGTCGAGCTCGGCACCAAGATCGAGATCTGACGGGCGCGATGGGGCCGCCCATGCGGCGGACCATGCCGAGCAGGCGGCGCGTGTCGCCGAAGCAATAAAAAACCCGCCTTTCGGCGGGTTTTTTGTGCGTCGACGCTTCGCGTGCTCAGCGCTTCAGCTTCGCGAATGCAGCGGCCATCGCGCCGGCCGGTTCCGGCTCGCGCGAACGCTGCGGGCGGGCGGCGCCGCGGCCCGCGTTGCCGCGATCCTGGCCGCCGCGCGACGTCATGCCGGGCGCTGCCGCGTCGTCGTCGAGGCGCATCGTCAGCGCAATGCGCTGGCGCTTCACGTCGACGTCGATCACCTTCACCTTGACGACCTGGCCGGCCTTCACGACTTCGTGCGGGTCCTTGACGAACTTCGTCGACATCGCGGACACGTGGACGAGGCCGTCCTGGTGCACGCCGATATCCACGAACGCGCCGAACGCGGCGACGTTCGTCACGACGCCTTCGAGCGTCATGCCCGGCACGAGATCCGATACCTTCTCGACGCCTTCGCGGAACGTGGCCGTCTTGAATTCCGGGCGCGGATCGCGGCCCGGCTTCTCCAGTTCGGCCAGGATGTCGCGCACGGTCGGCAGGCCGAAACGTTCGTCAACAAATTCCGTCGGGGACAGGCCCGACAGCGCTTCGCGGTTGCCGAGCACGTCGTCGATGCGCTTGTTGATCTTCGCGAGCATCCGTTCGACGACCGGATACGCTTCCGGGTGCACCGACGAGCGGTCGAGCGGATTCTCGCCGCCGTTGATGCGCAGGAAGCCGGCGGCCTGCTCGAAGGTCTTGTCGCCGAGGCGCGGCACCTTGCGCAGATGCTCGCGCGACGGGAACGGGCCGTTCGCATCGCGGTAGTCGACGATGTTGCGCGCGAGCGTCGCGTTCAGGCCCGACACGCGGGCGAGCAGCGGGGCCGACGCGGTGTTCGCGTCGACGCCGACCGCGTTCACGCAATCCTCGACGACCGCGTCGAGCGAGCGGGCGAGTTCGCGCTGGTTCACGTCGTGCTGGTACTGGCCGACGCCGATCGCCTTCGGTTCGATCTTCACGAGCTCGGCGAGCGGGTCCTGCAGGCGGCGGGCGATCGACACCGCGCCGCGCAGCGACACGTCGAGGTCCGGGAATTCCTTCGCGGCGAGCTCGGACGCCGAGTAGACCGACGCGCCGGCTTCGGACACGACGATCTTCTGCAGCCGCAGCTCCGGGTGTTTCGCGATCAGTTCGCTCGCGAGCTTGTCGGTTTCGCGCGATGCGGTGCCGTTGCCGATGCTGATCAGTTCGGCCTGCGTCTGCGCGGCGATGCGCGCGAGTTTCGCGATCGAGCCGTCCCAGTCGCGGCGCGGCTCGTGCGGGTAGATCGTATCGGTCGCGAGCACCTTCCCGGTGCGGTCGACGACCGCGACCTTCACGCCCGTGCGCAGGCCCGGGTCGAGGCCGATCACGGCCTTCGGGCCGGCCGGCGCGGCCAGCAGCAGGTCGTTCAGGTTGCGTGCGAACACGCGGATCGCTTCGGTTTCGGCCGTTTCGCGCAGCTGCGTGAGCAATTCGTTTTCGATATGCGGCTGCACCTTCACGCGCCAGCACCAGCGGCAGACGTCGGACAGCCATTTGTCGGCCGGACGGTTCTGGTTCGCGATGCCGAAATGGCGCGCGATCATCGCCTCGCCGGGATGCGGCACCTGCGCGTCGAGTTCCTCGCCGAGGCCGAGCTTGATCGTCAGCACGCCCGCGTTGCGGCCGCGGAACAGCGCGAGCGCGCGGTGCGACGGCACGGTCTTGATCGTTTCCGCGTAGTCGTAATAGTCGCGGAATTTCTCGCCTTCCTCGTTTTCCTTGCCCTCGACGACGGCCGACGACACGACGCCCTGGCTGTGCAGGTAGTCGCGCAGCTTGCCGAGCAGCTCCGCCGTCTCGCCGAACTGCTCGGACAGGATGTCGCGCGCGCCGTCGAGCGCCGCTTTCACGTCGGCGACGCCCTTGTCGGCGTCGACATACGCGGCCGCCTCGGCCTGCGGGTCGAGCAGCGGGTTCGCGAGCAGCGCGTGCGCGAGCGGCTCGAGGCCGGCTTCGCGGGCGATCTGTGCACGCGTGCGGCGCTTCGGCTTGTACGGCAGATAAAGGTCCTCGAGCACCTGTTTGCTGTCGGCCGCGTCGATCGCGGCACGCAGTTCGTCGGTCAGCTTGCCCTGTTCGTCGATGCTCGACAGGATCGCGGCGCGGCGATCCTCGAGTTCGCGCAGGTACAGGAGGCGTTCCTCGAGGTTGCGCAGCTGCGTGTCGTCCAGGTTGCCGGTCACTTCCTTGCGGTACCGGGCAATGAACGGAACGGTCGAGCCTTCGTCGAGGAGTTGCACGGCCGCCGCGACCTGGCGCGGCTGGACGGACAGTTCGGTGGCGATGCGCTGTACGATCTTGAATGCTACGGTTTCCGTCATGTCGTGGATGGTCTGTCTGCCTGCTGAAATCGCGGCGCGGGCCGGCAGGCCCGAAGCGGCGGGCTGCCCGGCGGGCCCGGCGGGCCAGAGGCCGCGGGTGAATGAAGCGGGGCATTTTGCCATAAATGGCGGAGCGTCCAGCCGGGGGTGATAGAATTTGACACATGTCCCGCAGCTTTCCTACGACGTTGCCAACTTCCCGTATTTCTCTCGTCGCGCTCGGCGCAGCGCTCGCCGCGGCTTTGTCTGCCGGGCCTTCCGGCGCATTCGCGCAGGCCTCGGACGCCGCCGCGTCCGCGTCCGCGTCCGTTGCCGCCTCCGCCGCCCCGGATTTCGACGCCCGTCAAAAAGTGCTCAATCAACGCTCCGCGGAAAACGATTATCGTTATGCGGTGGCGGAGCACGATTGCTACAACAAATTCTTCGTCAATCACTGTCTGGGCAAGGCGCGTGACCAGATGCGCGAGGAGCGCGCGAGCATCCGCCAGGAGCAGCTCGCGCTCAACGACGAGCAGCGCGCGGTGCGGGCGCAGCAGCGCGACCAGCAGCAGGCGCTGAAGCAGGCCCAGAACGCGGCGGAAGCGCCGCAGCGGGCGGCGAACGACGCGGCCAACGCGGCTGCATTCCGCGACAAGCAGGAGCAGAATGCACTGAAGCAGGCGCAGCGCGGCGCGGAAGGGCCGCAACGCGCGGCGAGCAAGCAGGCGTACGACCAGAAGCAGGCGGATTTCCAGCGCAAGCTCGACCAGGCGCACCAGCAGGCCGCGCAGAAGGCGCAGGAGCGGGCGGACAACGCCACGCGTTACGAGCAGAAGCAGAAGGAAGCCGCGCAGCACAAGGCCGATGTCGAGCGGCGTCAGCAGGAAGCGGCCCAGAAGGCCAAGCAGCAGCAACAGCAGGGGCAGTAACGTGTTGAATTGATCGGGATCAGTCTCGGGCGCGTCGGCACGCCAGTCGTCGCGCTGCTTCGATGAGGAGGCAAGTATGCAAAACCGTCACACGGAACAGCAGCAGGAATTGCACAACCGTTTGGCTGCATTGCAGGAGCAGCACCAGCAGCTCGCTCGGGAGATCGAGCTGAAGGAAGGACACTCCGACATCGACGACATCACGCTGCACCGGCTGAAGAAGGAAAAGCTGGCGGCCAAGGACAAAATCATTTTGCTGCAATCGCAGCTCGAACCGGATAAGCGCGCCTGAGCGCGGCCTGGCAAGCGCCGGCGCCGCCCGGGCGCTGGACACAGGAACGCTTGCCTTGAATTCACCGCTTGAAGCCACCCCCGATGCCCGGCGTGACACGACGTCCGCCGGGCGCGCTCGTGCGCCCGAAGGCACCTTCGAGCTGAGCCGCAAACGCGTCGACGAACTCGACACGATCTTTGGCGTTGGCGGGTTGCTGGCGCGCGCGCTCGACGGCTATCGGCCGCGTACGTCGCAGATCGAGATGGCGCGCGCGGTCGCGTCCGCGATGGAAGCGTCGGCGCGCCGGATGCCCGAGCCCGAGATCTTCGAAACCCGCAAGCGGCCGGCGCGCCGCCTGGGCGACGCCGACAAGCCGGGCGGGCCGGCCGCGGAGGATGCCGCGGCAACCGAATCCGACAGCGACGCCGGCGACAACACGCTGATCGTCGAGGCCGGCACGGGTACCGGCAAGACCTATGCGTATCTGGTGCCCGCGATGCTGTGGGGCGGCAAGGTGATTGTGTCGACCGGCACGAAGCACCTGCAGGACCAGCTGTTCCAGCGCGATATCCCCACCGTGCGCAACGCGCTCGCGGTGCCGGTGACGGTCGCGATGCTCAAGGGCCGCGCCAACTACCTGTGCCACTACTACCTGCAGCGCACGGCCGACAACGGCCGGCTGCCGTCGCGGCAGGACACCGCTTATCTGCAGGAAATCGTCCGCTTCGCGAAAATCACGAAGAGCGGCGACAAGGCCGAGCTCGCGAGCGTGCCGGAAAACGCGCCCGTGTGGTCGATGGTCACGTCGACGCGCGACAACTGCCTTGGCCAGGAATGCCCGCACTACAAGGAATGCTTCGTGATGCAGGCGCGGCGCGAGGCCCAGCAGGCCGACGTCGTCGTCGTCAACCATCACCTGTTCTTCGCGGACATCATGCTGCGCGACACGGGGATGGCCGAACTGCTGCCGAACGCGAACACGATCATCTTCGACGAAGCGCACCAGTTGCCGGAGACGGCGACGCTGTTCTTCGGCGAGACGCTGTCGACGACGCAGATCCTCGAGCTCGCGCGCGACACGGTGGCCGAAGGCCTGAGCCATGCGCGCGACGCGGTCGAATGGGTGAAGCTCGGCGGCGATCTCGAGCGCGCGGCGCGCGACTTGCGCCTCGCGTTCGCGAACGACCAGATCGTTCGCATGTCGCTCGCGCAGCTCGGCGACGATCACCCGATGTTCGGCGCGCTCGACGCGCTCGACGCTGCGCTCGATGCGCTCGCATCGGCGCTCGCGGGCCAGGCCGAGCGCGCGGAATCGCTCGGTGCGTGCCTGCGGCGCGCGCGCGAGCTGCAGGACCTGCTGGCCGGCTGGGTCGCGCCCGGCGCGACGGAAGCAGCCGCGCAGGCCGATGCGGCGGCAGCCGGCGACAAGGCGGCAGCCGAGGGCGATCCGAACGAGAAGGTGCGCTGGGTCGAGGTGTTCGCGCATACCGTGCAGCTGCACGAAACGCCGCTGTCGGTCGCGCCGATTTTCGCGAAGCAGCGGGCGGGCGTGCCGCGCGCATGGGTGTTTACGTCGGCCACGTTGTCGGTGCGCGGCGATTTCACGCACTACGCGGCGCAGATGGGCCTCAGTTCGCGTCGTTCGATGACGCTCGCCAGCCCGTTCGATTACCAGTCGCAGGGGCTGCTGTATGTGCCGCGCAACCTGCCGCAGCCGTCGTCGCCGGCGTTTACCGATGCCGTCTTCGATGCCGCGCTGCCGGCGATCGAGGCATCCGGCGGCGGCGTGTTCATGCTGTGCACGACGCTGCGCGCGGTCGACCGG
Organism: Burkholderia sola; assembly: GCF_905400185.1. Taxonomy (NCBI): domain Bacteria; kingdom Pseudomonadati; phylum Pseudomonadota; class Betaproteobacteria; order Burkholderiales; family Burkholderiaceae; genus Burkholderia; species Burkholderia sola. Next base: position 2,008,797 of record NZ_FR989675.1, on the reverse strand, counting down.
ATCGCGTCGAAGCTGCGCGACGTGATCGAATCGCGCGGCTGGAACACGCCGCTGCTCGTGCAGGGCGACGCCAGCCGCACCGAGCTGCTCGACCGCTTTCGCGCGTACGGCAATGCGATCCTGGTCGGCAGTCAGAGTTTCTGGGAAGGCGTCGACGTGCGCGGCGATGCGTTGTCGCTGGTCGTGATCGACAAGCTGCCGTTCGCGCCGCCGGACGATCCGGTGCTGGCCGCGCGGCTCGATGCATTGACGAAGAAGGGGCTGAGCCCGTTCGCCGTGCACCAGTTGCCGCAGGCCGTGATCACGCTGAAGCAGGGCGCGGGCCGGCTGATTCGTGCGGAGACGGATCGCGGCGTGCTGATGATCTGCGACACGCGGCTCGTCGACAAGCCTTACGGGCGCCGGATCTGGCAAAGCCTGCCGCCGTTCAAGCGCACGCGCGAGATCGCGGTCGTGCAGGATTTCTTCGACGAGCGCCGCTCCGACAAGGGTGCGGGTGCGTGACCGCACGCGCGGCGCATGCCGCGTGAACGCCCCGACGCCGCCCGAATGCGGCGCCAATAAAAAACCCGGCTCGATGGCCGGGTTTTTTGCGTGCGCAACGGGTGTTACATCGCGCCGTGCGTCAGAACTGCCACCACGACTTCTTCGTACCGGGGCGCGAATGGCCGGTCACGTACGGGCTGTCGGGGAACGTGCCGGCGAGCACGCGCTTGGTGTCCTCGGCGAGTTCCGGCTGGTTCAGCTTGCCGTACGACAGGATCATGATGTGCAGCGCATCCTCGATCGCCGGGGCGCCCTTGTAGTCCTTGATCGCGAGCTGCGCGCGGTTGATGGCCGCGACATACGCGCCACGCCGGTAGTAGTAGTCGGCCGCGTGCACTTCGTGCGATGCGAGCGCGTTGACGATGTAGCGCATCCGTGCAGCCGCGTCGGGCGCGTACTTGCTCTTCGGGAAGCGGTCGACGACGACCTTGAACGCATCGTACGATTCGCGCAGCGCCTGCGGATCGCGCTCGCTCATGTCCTGGCCGGAGAAGCGCCCGAACAGGCCGAGATCGTCGTTGAAGTGGATCATCCCCTTCAGGTAGTACGCGTACGGGATGTCCGGATGATCGGGGTGGAGCTGGATGAAGCGATCGACGGCCTGGTCGGCGGCTGCCGCTTCGTTGTCCTTCCAGTTGCAGTATGCAACGTTGATCTGCGCCTGTTGCGCGAAATGGCCGAACGGATCGCGGCCTTGCAGCGATTCGAAATATTTCGCGCACTTGCCCCAGTCGCCGCCGGACAGTGCGTCCTGGGCCTCTGAGTATAATTTGTTGTTCGACCAGGTAGCCGTCTCGTCCTGCTTCTGCGGCAAGCCGTGGCAGCCGGCGATGAGGGCCGCGGCCGCTACCGCCGCAGCCCGGGCGGCGACGGTTCTGGCCGTGCGTTTGGTCGAATTCATCATGCTCGCATGTCCTAGCTTCAAGTCTCGGTGACCCAGTCTAAATGACCCGTTCAAGTTCGCAGAATGCCCAGCCGGGCACACCAAATCGCGAAGATTATAGCCCAAGCGATCGGCCCGCCGACGCTGCGTCGGGGGATTCCCTCGATGACGATCTGGCCGGCGACGCATTGCCGCCGCCCGTGGTGCCGTCCGCGGCGCGCGACGACGCGCCGCGTATCGTCGAAGTGCCGCTGTCGCTCGCGGGCGAACGCCTCGACAAGGCGCTTGCCCAACTGTTCCCCGAATTCTCGCGCAGCCGCCTGCAGAGCTGGATCGAGGCGCAGCGCGTGCTCGTCGACGGCGCGCCGGCGAAGATCCGCCAGCCGGTGCCGCTGGGCGCGAAGATCCAGCTCGTGCCCGATCTGCTGCCCGAGCAGCTCGCGTTCACGCCGGAGCCGGTGCCGCTCGACGTGATCTACGAGGACGACGCGCTCGTCGTCATCAACAAGCCGGCCGGCCTCGTCGTCCATCCGGCCGCCGGCAACTGGAGCGGCACGATCCTCAACGGTCTGCTGCATCGTTACGGCGACGCGGCGGCCGGCCTGCCGCGCGCGGGGATCGTCCACCGGCTCGACAAGGAAACCTCCGGCCTGATGGTGGTCGCCCGCACGCTGGCCGCGCAGACGGATCTCGTGCGCCAACTGCAGGCCCGCACGGTGAAGCGCCGTTATTTCGCGCTGGTGTGGGGCACGATGCCCGAGGAGGGCACGATCGACGCGCCGATCGGCCGCGACCCGCGCGAGCGCACGCGCATGGCTGTCGTCACCGGCGCGTCGGGCAAGCCCGCGCGTACGCATTTCCGAACGGTTGACACATGCCTGTGGCAACGTCAGCCGGTATCGGCGATTCAGTGCGATCTCGAGACCGGCCGCACGCACCAGATCCGCGTGCACTGCGCGCACGCCGGGCACCCGCTGCTCGGCGATCCCATCTACGGGCGCGCGCGCGGCAAGCGCTCGGTCGCGCCGCTGCCGGACGGGTTCGCGCGACAGGCGCTGCATGCGTGGCGGCTCGGCCTCGTGCATCCGGTCACGGGCAAGGCGATGCAGTGGCGCTGCCCGCTGCCGGACGACATGAACGCACTGGTCGCGGCGCTCGGCTTCGGGCAGGGCGACGAGGAATTCGACGACGACGACGGCGTCTACGACGATGACGATTTCGGCGGCGAGTATCGCGACGACGAGCCGTACCTGGACGATGAGGAGGAGTGAGTGCCGATGACGAACCTGGCGCCGTTGACGTGGCAGGACTGCGTGCGGCCCGACTGGCGGGTATCGCCGCGCGTGCGCGCGCTGATCACGACGCGCGACGGCGGTGTGAGCGAAGGCCCGTACGGGCGTTGGCGGGACGGTGCCGCGCTGCCGGGCGGAATGAATCTCGGCCTGCATACCGGTGACGATCCCGACCATGTCGCCGTCAATCGCGCGCGCGTGCTCGCCCTCGCTGGCCAGTCGGGCGCCGCGTGGCTCGAGCAGGTTCACGGCGCGCAGATCGTGCAGGCGGACGAGGTGATCGCCGCGGCGCCCGCTGCAACGGCGCCGGTGCGGGCCGACGCGAGCGTCACGAACCAGCCGGGTGCCGTCTGCGTGGTGATGGTGGCCGATTGCCTGCCCGTGCTGCTGTGCGACGCGCAGGGCCGCGCGGTCGGCGCCGCGCATGCAGGCTGGCGCGGGCTTGCGGAGGGCATCGTCGAGCAGACGGCCGCGCGCGTCGCGGCGCTCGCGGGCGGCGCGATCGACGCGCTGCATGCGTATCTCGGTCCGGCGATCGGCCCGCAGGCGTTCGAGGTCGGCGCCGACGTGCGCGACGCGTTTCTCGACACGGCTCCGCAGTCGGAGCATGATGAAACCCGTCATGCGTTCGTCGCGATCGACGGCGCGCCCGGCAAGTTTCTGGCCGACCTCTACGCGCTTGCGCGCCTGCGCCTCGCGCGTGCGGGCGTGGCGCACGTGAGCGGCGGGACGGCGTGCACGGTCGCCGAACGCGCGCGCTTCTATTCGTACCGGCGCGACCGCGTGACGGGCCGCATGGCCGCGGCAATCTGGCTGGCCGATTGACGGCATGCGCATGCGCGCGTGGTTTTGTTGCGCCGCGAAATCGGTTTATCTCGATATTGAGGCGGCAATGCGGCGTTGCATGCGCGACTGAATGAAAAATCCCGACGTCAAGCCGGAAAAAATGTTTTATGTTTCGCCGGAACCCTTGTCCCGTCTGTTGCGCGTGGATTATCTCCGTGCAGAAATGTTCAGTGGTTTGATCTCGCGCTTCACATGGGGAAAACGATAATGATAAAAATACCGCACTGCGGCAGAATCTGGAGACGCCTCTCCAGAGCATGACGGCCCGGCTCGCAGCCGGCACGCCGCGCGCGAGCAGGATTTCACGATTGACGCTCACGAATCACCGGTAAGGCAGGTAATGACAGCATCGAAAAATTCGTCGACGTCCGCGCATGCGGGCACTTCCGCGGGCAGCGCCGGTGTCGATCCGGCCGCCCAGCCGATGCAGCAGATGTTCGAGTCGTGGTTGAACGCGTGGCGCGGTTTTGCCGATCCGGCGCGTGCCGCGACGGTATCGGCCTCGGTCAATCCATTCGCGACATTCCAGTTTCCGACGTCGTTTCCGTTCCAGATGCCGTCGATGCCCGACTTCGGCGCGATGGCGTCGCCGTTCGCGGGGCTGAAGCTGCCGGTGGCCGCGATTCCGCCCGAACGGCTCCAGGCATTGCAGGCCGATTACGCGCGCGACTGCATGACGCTGATGCAGCAGGCGGCCGCCGCGAAGCTCGAGTCGCCGGAATTGAAAGACCGCCGCTTCAGCGGCGACGCGTGGAAGGCGTCGCCCGCGCATGCGTTCGCGGCCGCCTGGTATCTGCTCAACGCGCGCTATCTGCAAGAACTGGCCGACGCGCTGCAGACCGATCCGAAGACGCGCGAGCGCATCCGTTTCACGGTCCAGCAATGGACGGCCGCCGCCGCGCCGAGCAACTTCCTCGCACTCAATCCCGACGCACAGAAATCGATCCTCGAAACGCACGGCGAAAGCCTGCGGCAGGGGATGATGAATCTGCTCGGCGACTTGCAGCGCGGCAAGATTTCGCAGACCGACGAATCGCAGTTCGTGGTCGGCAAGAACCTCGGGTGTACCGAAGGCGCGGTCGTGTACGAGAACGACCTGATCCAGCTGATCCAGTACACGCCGAAGACGGACAAGGTGTTCGAGCGGCCGCTGCTGATCGTCCCGCCGTGCATCAACAAGTTCTACATCCTCGACCTGCAACCCGAGAATTCGCTCGTCGCGCACGCGCTGTCGAGCGGCCATCAGGTGTTCCTCGTGTCGTGGCGCAATGCGGACGCATCGGTCGCGCACAAGACGTGGGACGACTACATGAACGAAGGGCTGCTCGCGGCGATCGACGCGGTGCAGCAGGTCAGCGGCCGCGAACAGATCAACACGCTCGGCTTCTGCGTCGGCGGCACGATGCTCGCGACCGCGCTCGCGGTGCTCGCCGCGCGCGGCGAACATCCGGCCGCATCGATGACGCTGCTCACCGCGATGCTCGACTTCACCGATACGGGCATCCTCGACGTGTTCGTCGACGAGGCGCACGTGCAGATGCGCGAGCAGACCATCGGCGGCAAGAACGGGGCGCAACCGGGGCTGATGCGCGGCGTCGAGTTCGCGAACACGTTCTCGTTCCTGCGGCCGAACGATCTCGTGTGGAACTACGTCGTCGACAACTACCTGAAGGGCCGCACGCCCGCGCCGTTCGACCTGCTGTACTGGAACAGCGACTCGACGAGCCTGCCGGGCCCGATGTACGCGTGGTACCTGCGCCATACCTATCTCGAAAACAAGCTGCGCGAACCGGGCGCGCTGACCGTATGCGGCGAATCGGTCGACCTGTCACTGATCGACGTGCCGACCTTCATCTACGGTTCGCGCGAGGATCACATCGTGCCGTGGCAGACGGCCTACGCGTCGACGTCGATCCTGTCGGGGCCGCTGAAGTTCGTGCTCGGCGCGTCGGGACACATCGCGGGCGTGATCAATCCGCCGGCGAAGAAGAAGCGCAGCTACTGGGTCAATGATGGCGACCTGCCCGAATCCGCGGACGACTGGTTCGCCGCGGCGACCGAGCAGCCGGGAAGCTGGTGGACGACGTGGGTCGAGTGGCTCGACGCGTACGGCGGCCGCAAGGTCGCGCCGCCGGCCCAGCCGGGTTCCGCGCAATTCCCGGTGATCGAGCCGGCGCCCGGGCGCTACGTATTGCAGCGCGATTGACGAAAACCGGACAGCGGCGCACGCTGTCCGGCGCACCGCAGTTTTTTTAACAGGGCCGGTAACGATGCGCCGTGTCGTGCGGGCCTGGAGGAAAGGGAAATGACGGATGTAGTGATCGTATCGGCCGCGCGGACCGCGGTCGGCAAATTCGGCGGCTCGCTCGCGAAGATTGCGGCGCCGGAACTGGGCGCGACGGTGATCCGCGCGGTGCTGGAGCGTGCGGGCGTGAAGCCCGACCAGGTCAGCGAAGTGATCATGGGCCAGGTGCTGACGGCCGGCTCCGGGCAGAACCCGGCGCGGCAGTCGGTGATCAAGGCGGGGCTGCCGAGCGCGGTGCCGGGCATGACGATCAACAAGGTGTGCGGCTCGGGCCTGAAGGCCGTGATGCTGGCGGCGAATGCGATCGTCGCGGGCGACGCGGAGATCGTGATCGCGGGCGGCCAGGAGAACATGAGCGCGGCGCCGCACGTGCTGCCGGGCTCGCGCGACGGGTTCCGGATGGGCGACGCGAAGCTGGTCGACACGATGATCGTCGACGGGCTGTGGGACGTGTACAACCAGTACCACATGGGCATCACGGCGGAGAACGTCGCGAAGGAATACGGGATCACGCGCGAAGAGCAGGACGCGTTCGCGGCGCTGTCGCAGAACAAGGCGGAAGCTGCGCAGAAGGCCGGGCGCTTCGACGACGAGATCGTGCCGGTGTCGATCCCGCAACGCAAGGGCGAGCCGCTGCAGTTCGCGACCGACGAGTTCGTGCGTCACGGCGTGACGGCGGAGTCGCTGGCCGGGCTGAAGCCGGCGTTCGCGAAGGACGGCTCGGTGACGGCGGCGAACGCGTCGGGGCTGAACGACGGTGCGGCGGCGGTGCTGGTGATGTCGGCGCAGAAGGCGGCGGCGCTGGGCCTGACGCCGCTGGCGCGGATCAAGGCGTATGCGAACGCGGGCGTGGATCCGAGCGTGATGGGCATGGGGCCGGTGCCGGCGTCGCGCCGGGCGCTGGAGCGCGCGGGCTGGACGCCGGGCGACCTGGACCTGATGGAGATCAACGAAGCGTTCGCGGCGCAGGCGCTGGCGGTGCACAAGCAGATGGGCTGGGACACGTCGAAGGTGAACGTGAACGGCGGGGCGATCGCGATCGGCCACCCGATCGGCGCGTCGGGCTGCCGGATCCTGGTGACGCTGCTGCACGAGATGGTCAAGCGCGACGCGAAGCGCGGGCTGGCGTCGCTGTGCATCGGCGGCGGGATGGGCGTCGCGCTCGCGGTCGAGCGTCCGTAACCTGCCTTCCGTCACCGGCCGTTCGCCACTGGCGAACCGAATTCGTGCGCCGGCCGATTGCGGCTTCGGCCGGCGTCACGTGAAGTCAGAGGGGGCTCCGGCAGCTCTCGAAACCAAAAAATGGAGTGAGATTTATGTCTCAGCGAATTGCGTACGTAACGGGCGGGATGGGCGGCATCGGCACCAGCATCTGCCAGCGCCTGTCGAAAGACGGCTTCAAGGTGGTCGCAGGTTGCGGCCCGAACTCGCCGCGCCGGGTGAAATGGCTCGAGGACCAGAAGGCGCTCGGGTACGACTTCATCGCGTCGGAAGGCAACGTCGGCGACTGGGACTCGACCAAGGAAGCGTTCGACAAGGTCAAGGCCGAAGTCGGCGAGATCGACGTGCTGGTCAACAATGCGGGCATCACGCGCGACGTCGTGTTCCGCAAGATGACGCATGAAGACTGGACGGCCGTGATCGACACCAACCTGACGAGCCTGTTCAACGTGACGAAGCAGGTGATCGACGGGATGGTCGAACGTGGCTGGGGCCGCATCATCAACATTTCGTCGGTGAACGGCCAGAAGGGGCAATTCGGCCAGACCAACTACTCGACCGCGAAGGCCGGCATTCACGGCTTCACGATGTCGCTCGCGCAGGAAGTCGCGACGAAGGGCGTGACGGTCAACACCGTGTCGCCGGGCTACATCGGCACCGACATGGTGAAGGCGATCCGTCCGGACGTGCTGGAGAAGATCGTCGCGACGATTCCGGTGCGGCGTCTCGGCGGGCCGGAGGAAATCGGCTCGATCGTCGCGTGGCTCGCGTCGAACGATTCCGGCTTCGCGACGGGCGCCGACTTCTCGCTGAACGGCGGCCTGCACATGGGCTGAGCGTCCGGGCTGCGCGAGCCGGACGGCCGCGCAGCCGGGCGTTTTCCGAAGGCCCCCGCCTCCCGGATTCGGGCGGCGGGGATTCGTCACTTGCGCTACGCTGCACTCAAAGGCGTTACATGACTACTACAAAGAAGACGGCCGAACGGCTCATCAAGAAATACCCGAACCGCCGGCTCTACGATACCGAGACAAGCACGTACATTACGCTGACCGACGTGAAGCAACTCGTGCTGGAGCAGGAGGATTTCAAGGTCGTCGATGCGAAATCCAATGAAGACCTGACGCGCAGCATCCTCTTGCAGATCATCCTCGAAGAGGAAAGCGGTGGCGTGCCGATGTTCTCGTCGTCGATGCTGTCGCAGATCATCCGTTTCTACGGTCATGCGATGCAGGGCATGATGGGCACGTACCTGGAAAAGAACATCCAGGCATTCATCGACATCCAGAACAAGCTCGCGGATCAATCGAAGAACCTCTACGAAGGTAACGCGATGAATCCGGAAGTCTGGTCGCAGTTCATGAACATGCAGGCGCCGATGATGCAAGGGATGATGACGAGCTACATCGAGCAGTCGAAGAACATGTTCGTGCAGATGCAGGAGCAGATGCAGAACCAGGCGAAGTCGATGTTCAGCACGTTCCCGTTCAAGCAGCCGGGCGCGCCGGAGCCCGAAAAGAAGTAAGCGGCGAGCCGGCGTGGACGCGCAAAGTGTCGCGCCGGCATCGTGCGGGACGGTCGTTTGGGACGACCCATTCGGGACGGCAACGGGCCGCGTCGCGGAACGATTGTTCGCACGGCGACATCGCACGCGCGTGCATGGGCGTCGTCGTGCCGTAGCGCCTCAGTGCAAATAAAACGAACAAGGCCGACCGGCAAAGCCCGGTCGGCCGAATATCAGATAAAGCGCTGATTGTAAAAGATGCCGATGGCCGGATTTTCGGCCGGCTTATCGAACCGCGAAGCGGCTTGCCGCCGATCCGTTCGCGCAGTTATTTCCGTAAATAAAGAGATTTCTGTTTTCGGAAAATGCCGAGTAGATGATCGGGAAAACTTCCTTGGCGCTGAACGAGTAAATGCCATCGTTGATGGATACGAGGAGGTTGCCGCTCGTATCGGTTTCGATCTTGTCGATCTTGCCTGCCTTGCAAAGCGATTCCGCGGACGCGTACGAGGATGCTGCAAGCGTCATGGCGCAAACGAGGGTGGCCGCGAGTTTTCTCATGGTCTTTCCTTGGTGAATGAGTGGATTGCTGGGGTTGTGATGCGGGTCATGCACGGTTCAGTATTGGCTGGCCGAATAGGTGCCGATGTCTGATCGATGTGAAATGTATCGGAGATTAATCGGGCGTTGAATGGGGGTGGCGGATTTGGAAATGATTTTTGTGGATTGTTGAGCGTTTCAAACTATTCTTGTGAATTGTGTGTTGTGAGGTCGAATAAGGGCTGGTGGTAATTGGACGGTTGCAACAAAATAAATTTATCGACGATTTTTGGTTGTGGTTTGGTTTGTGGTTTTTTTAATTTATTCCTCTATTTTTTATTTGCGCGGCCGGATTTTTTGAATGATCACCGCTGAAATGCGCAAGGCCATCGGCGAGCGTGCCGCCGTGCGGGCCGATCGGACGGGCAAAGGGCTGATCGCGCTGGCGCGGGCCGAGCGCCAGTGCTCGCGGAATAGACGGGCGGCCCGTTGGCGGGCTTCGAAGCGAGCTGCGATTTCGTTCCGGGCGATGCGCGGGGCGCACACGTTTCGTATCCGTGTTTCGGTGCGCTACACGTGCAGCATCGTGCGCGTGTCTGCAGCCGGAGCGAGGATTGGGCCACCGGTGCGTTTGTCAGTATCGCGCGATGACTGTGGCCGATGGCGGGAAGATTCGCCCGATGGCGCTCTGCGAGGCGCTGGCGCCGGGTGCGATGACGATGGCGCGCAGGCTGGGTGAGGTGCGTGGGGGGCGGCGATAGCGATAGTCACGCGCCTGCGCCGACAACCGGTCGGCCGCAACTCCGTACGGAGCTGTGGCCGATCGGCGATGGCGACGATGCGGTCCGGTTCAAACGGTGCCCGACGGCAGCGATAAGCGTCGGATCGAGTCAGTCTTCGCCATCCGACGGGGGTAGATCGAGAACGAGCTTGACCGCGCTGTAGTTGGCCTTGAGCGAAAACACGCGGCCGATCACGAGAAACGTCTGCCGCGAATTTTCGAGCTCGACGAAGTCGCCCGGCTGCGGGACATGCGCGCCCTGGTCGTAGGAGAAGCTGGTGTTGGTCTGCTCACCGATGGCTTCTGCGGCGTGTTCGGTGAATTCGATCGTGAGGTGGGTGGTCATGCGAGTCCCGTTGGGTAATGGAAGAGATGGAAGAGAGTGGACGCTGCGATTTTCGCATAGCGACAGGGCGGATCCGGCGGAATTGTCGGGAAGCGACGCGTGCGGCTGGATCCCCGTCACTTCATCCGGTTGCCGAGAAAGGGGCCGCACTGGCGCTTGCCTAGGCGCGCGCCGGTGATCGAGTTGCGGCTCGGGCCGTTTGGCGAAGTGTTGAGGCGCTGGCTGTATGCTGGCATCGGCTGCTCATGGCGGTCGAGCGGGGCTTGGAATAACCGACCGCATTTAACCCGTTCTCGATTTCATGGGCTTCGATACTGGTTCCCTCCCACAACGGTACCTCGCGACATGAAGGTCGTCCTTGGCTCGGGTAAAATTGAGCAAGCATTAATCAGACGCTATCCGAGAGCGCTGTAATAATAATGAAAGGCTAACAATGAACGTGCAGAACTTGGCTGCTGCATTGCGCGGTGGCCTGATTCAGCAGGGCCGGTTGTTGAAACTCGATACGCCTCTGGGACCGAACTCCCTTGTGGTGCAGCGGGCCATCGGTCATTCGACGGTCGGCCGGGACTACATTTTTACGCTGGACGTGGTGTCGACTGACAGCGCGATCGAGCTGAAGAGGCTCATCGCCCAACCGGTTACCCTGTGGATCCAGCAAGCGAGTGGCGACTATCGCCCAATCAACGGTTATGTTTATACCGCGCGCCGGCTGGGCGCCGACGGTGGTCTCACAACGTATCAAATCACGCTGCAAGCGTGGATGCACATACTGAAGTTCCGGCGGGACCAAAGGATCTGGATCGACAAGACGGTCGAGGACATCGTTTCCGATGTCCTGAAACAGCACCCCGAGGCTCGTGGCCGGTTTCGATTCACGCTATCCCAGTCGTTACCAAACCGCTCATACACCCGGCAGAGCGAGACCGACTGGAACTTCGTGCACCGTCTGCTCGAGAGCGAGGGGCTGTTCGGCTACTGGGAGCAGGCCGACGACGGAAATCGGGGGGTGTCAGGATTTCCGTGTTCAAGGCGGGTTGAGTAATTACACGGAAGGCCGGACGAATCGATCTGCGTAAAGGATAGCGAATTGGTTCATGGCGGTCTTCCAGTCATGAGCTGCACTACCCCAATTCGCCGTGATGTTGCGCAGGGCCAGCCAGATGAGTTTGGTGGCTGCCTCGTCGGTCGGGAAGTGCCCGCGGGTCTTGATGATCTTGCGCAACTGCGAGTTGATATTTTCAATCGCGTTTGTCGTGTAGATGATCTTGCGCACGCCTGGCGGAAAGGCAAAGAACGGGATCACGCGATCCCAGGCGTTGCGCCACGCGCTACTGACGGTTGGGAATTTCTGACCCCACGGACCATCGGCAAACGCATCGAGTTCGGCCTGGGCCGCTTCCGCGCTGGGCGCGGCGTAGATCGGTTTGATCGCGGCGGCCAACCCTCGGCGGTCTTTCCAACTGGCGTAATCGAGGCTGTTGCGGATCAGATGGACGATACAAGTTTGCAGTGTGGTCGCCGGAAACACCACCGCCAAGGCCTCGGGCATACCCTTGAGACCATCGGTGACAGCGATCAGGATGTCGTGAACGCCGCGCGTCTTCAGGTCATTGAACACCTTCATCCAGAACTTGGCCCCCTCGGTGTTCTCGATCCAGAGGCCCAGAATGTCACGGGTGCCGTCGGGCAGCACGCCCAGCGCCAGGTACACCGCCTTGTTGCGCACGACGGCGTCTTCGCGAATCTTAACCCGAAGGGCGTCGAAGAACACGACCGGATACATCGGCTCAAGCGGTCGGCCCTGCCAGGCAGTCACTTCGGCCATGACCTCGTCGGTCACGGAACTGATGAAGTCGGGCGAGACCTCCGTGCCGTATTGCTCCAGCAGGAAGCCCTGAATCTCGCGCACGGTCATGCCCCGGGCATACATGGCAACGATCTTGTCGTCGAAGCCGGTGAAGCGCCGTTCGTGCTTGGGTATCAGGATGGGTTCGAAGCTGCCGTCGCGGTCGCGAGGCACCTCGATGCGAATCGGGCCGTCTTCGGTCAGGACAGTCTTGGCACCTCGGCCGTTGCGCTGATTTGTGGCGTTGGCCGGCTTGGCCGCACCGGCAGGGTAGCCGAGATGATGACTCATCTCACCGCTCAGCGCTCGCTCGATCAGCGCCTTCTTGAGCGCCAGCGTCGCGGCATTGATGGCTTCGGCGGTCATCGGACCGTTGCCAAACTGCTCAAGCAGTTCGACCGGAATCGCCGGCAGATCCACCGGCTGGGCTTTCGATTTGCGAGGCATACACTCTCCTTGAGAGCATGTTATGCCTTAAACACGAAATTCCTGACAGGCCCGAAAATCGCACACCTTGGTGATCACCGATAGACCGGATACGTTTCCGGACCTGTCGCCCAAGAGCATTTCGTTTTACCGCGGGGGCGCAAAGACCGAGGTCGACGCGCTCACGCAGTGGGCCGGTACGCGCACGCTCCAAAGCGTCACCCTTACTACTCGAACCTTCGACTACAAGAACCCGTCCGATCCCTCGAACCCCAAGGGCACGACGGTGCCGACAATCGAGAGCCAAGGCAATGTCCCGGACCAACTCGAAGTCTACGAATACACGGGTGCATACACGTACCTGCAACAGCAGCGCGGAGACGCACAATCTCGCTTTCGGATGGAGGAATGGGAGTCGCGCGCGAAGCGCTTTCACGGTATAGGAGGACTCCGTGCAATTGAAGCGGGCCGGCGTTTCGTGCTGACAGACCATCCGGTGCACGACACCGATCCTGTCGATCAGCGCGAGTTCGCGACGATCAAGTCATCCTGGTGGATCGAGAACAACCTGCCGATCACTCTTGAGTCGAATTTTCCGTATAGCCTGCATGACGATATCGCCGACGCACGAGCTAGTCACCCGGGCGACGCGTCGTTGCAGGTGCCGCATGCCGACGGTTCCGTCGGCTTTTACCTCGTCGAGGTCGAAGCGCAACGCGCGAGTGTGCCGTACCGCAGCCTGTTTGAGCACGAGAAGCCGAAGATGCATCTGGAGACGGCCGTCGTCGTTGGCCCATCGGGCGAGGAGGTTTACACCGACGAGTTGAACCGGATCCGCGTTCACTTCGTCTGGGATCGCGTGAACGAGGGTGACGAGAGCGCGTCGTGCTGGGTGCGCGTCGTTCAGTCCGACACCGGGGGCGGTTACGGGGGTGTCCATGTCCCACGGATCGGCGAAGAAGTGCTGATCGATCACGTCGGCGGTGATTGCGATCGGCCCCTGGTCGTGGGCCGCGTTTACAACGGGGTGACCCAGCCGCAGTGGCACAGCAACGGGCTTCTGTCCGGGTACCGCTCGAAGGAGTATGCCGGCAGCGGTTTCAACGAACTGGCGCTGGACGATGCCACTTCGCAGAATCGTGTGCGGTTGATGAGCAGTTCTAGCAACAGCATTCTGCACCTGGGTTACCTAATCGATCAGGAGGGCAACACGCGCGGGGCCTACCTCGGCAGTGGCTTCGACTTGCGCACGGACGCGTATGGTGCGGTGCGCGCGACCCGTGGCCTATACGTGACCACGCATCCGAAATCGCCGACGAGCCAGCCGCTCGACGTGTGTGAGACGCAGCAGCAACTTGTGAACGCGGAAAGCCTGCTCGAATCGCTGTCGGGCACCAGCGAACTGCACCAGGCGGAATCGCTTAAACCGGGCCGCGATGCCATGCGTGCGTTCACCGATGCGACTCAGGACAGTGTGTCGGGCGCAACGTCGGGCGGGCGCACGGCGGGCGGTGGCACTGGCTCGGCGAGTGCATTCAAAGAGTCGGTGATGTTGTTCGGCAGCCCGGCCAGCATCGGCCTCTCGACACATCAATCCGTTCACGTGAGTGCGGACCAGCATGTCAACTTGGTTAGCGGGCAGAGTACCCACATCGCCATAGGCAAATCGCTACTGGCGAGCGTCGGGCAAAAACTGAGCCTCTTCGTGCAGAACGCGGGAATAAAACTGTTTGCGGGCAAGGGCAAGGTCGAGATCCAGGCGCAGTCGGACAACATCGAGGTGACCGCGCAGAAAGCAGTGAAGGTTGTATCGGCGACGGACCGGATCGAGATCGCGGCCGACCAAGGAATTCTGCTGACGAGCGGTGGCGCCTACATCCTGATCAAAGATGGAAATGTCGAAGTTCATGCTCCCGGAAAAATCGATATCAAGGGCGCGTCACATACGTTCGCGGGGCCAGCGAGCACAAATTTCGTCATGCCGCACTTGCCCCAGGGCGTAGCGGCCCCGACCGACTTGGAATTCCGTCTGGTCGATCCCTACGGGCGCCCCAGTCCCGGCGTGGAATACAAAACGACGCTCAGTGACGGCTCTGTCAAACACGGCGTACTGGATGCGGATGGTTACGCGAAGATCAGTGGCGTACCTGCCGGCACCAGCGCGAAAGTCCAATACCTGACGGACAAGAGTCCACCCAAGTCGGAGGTCGGTATCAAGACTGATTCCGACTGGAGTCTGTTTCAGTCGATAAAGGTTACGGCCAAGCCTGTGGCCGACGCAGGCAATTCCAACGATCCTGATCGGAGCGGGACAGTATGAGCGAATCGTCAAGCAGCGGCCTGTTGGACGCAATCTGGAAGGAAGTGCTCGGCGACGCGGCGGCCACCTTCAACTGGCTGAAGGATTTCCTGCTGGGCGAGTTCGTTCCAGACCGACCGTTCTCCGTGATCGTTGCCGAAATGCTCGCGAACTTCGTGCCGGGCGTCATTATCGTCACGAGCGCGCGCGATGCGGTCGCCATCATAGTCCGTCTTTCCACGCACCCTGAGCGGCGCAAGGAAGTGTCCGAGTGGATTCTGCTGTGCGCGTGCTTAATCGCCCTGGCCTTGCCGCTGGTGATGGCCGCCGCCGGTGCGGTCGCCGCGGGCGTCGGCGCGGTGGTCACCGGCGTCATGGGTGACGAACTCGCGGCTGCGCTGCGCGCCGTGATGCTGATGCTGATCGAGAAGTCGGGAAAGCTAGCCGAAATGATCCGCTTTCTCAACAAATTCATCAAAGGCAACATTCTTGAGTTTCTGAAGGGAGTGAAGTTTGCCAACTATGAAAAGTCGCTGCTCGAAATTCTTCAGCAGACTACGGGCAAGCTGATCGGCATCGTGCAGGAAGTACGCGGCAAGCTTCTGGAAGCCCGAGTGTTTCATGTCAAGATCGCGGATCATTTCGAGTCGGTCCAGAATCTGGTCCAGAAGCTGTCGACGTGGGAACAGCGGTTCTACGCGGTACAGCAGGAAGGCATCCAGCAGATTCCGAGGGCCGTGGCAGAGTTGCAGCAGCGCCTCGACCGGTTGCTGGCGCAGGAGGCACCAAAGGACGGCCACGTGGTCTCCGCAGGGGTGACAGCGACGAAGCCACAAGCCGTCGCGCCGCCCAAGCAGGAGATCCACGACACGCCAGGGGCGACGCTTCGTGATCCGGCGGCGCACGGTGCCGACGGCACCAATGGAAGCGCGAGGACGGGTTCCGCGCCGGCCCGCAAAGAGAAGCCGAACGTGCCGCCGCCGCCGACTGGTCAGCCGAATGTGAAGATCGAGGAGGTGCATACGCCGGGTGAGCAGTATGCAGTGGTAAACGGTGTCAAGATCAAGCCTCTGCTTTACGACAAGTTGTATCACGGGGCCGACCGAGCCACGCTCGGCGTCGATACGCAGCTGTCGGCCAAGGAGGTCGCGGCAAAGATATATACGGAAGGTCTGCCGGGACGAGGCAACAATATCGATCTGGTTGAACACGCCGGCGGCGCACACGATCGCGCGTTTCGCGGCACAACGGTCATGATGATGACGCCCGACGGTCAGGCCGGCGCGATCTTGTGGGCCGACGAAGGCGGATTTGTGATCGAACTGAAGAACGTGAAGGGCTACGACGTGAATGCCGTACTCGAGGGGCGGGTGCGTAAGCCCGACGGCAGTTTCGGCGGTAACGCCGTGCACGGCGAGGTGGAAATTGCAGTGCCGGGAAGAGTCAAGCCGGAACAGGTGGAGGCGGTGTATGAAGTGGTGATGAGCCGAAGCGGAAGATTGATGGCGCGTAAACTGCCACGGTAATCACATATTTGCCCGGAGAAATTGCATGTTGACGAACGACACCGACGTGCGGGAATTGCGCGATCGATGGAAAATCGGGAAGTACAAAGAACTGCTCGACGCAATCAAGGAAGCGTTGCCAGAGGATGAATGGGTGCCTTTGTGCGACTCCCTGCCACATATGCTGGATGGCTCGCCGACGATCGACCTGCGCGGGGCGCCGTTGCCGGGCGGCAAACTCGAGAACCTGGACCTGAGCTACAGCCATCTCGGCTTTGCTGTGTTCGATGCCTCGCAGTTCGAGGAAGTAGGGTTTCAACACGCGATCCTGGACGGTGTCTCTTTCAAGGAATGCGGGTTTCATTTGGCACAGATGCTGCCTGTCTACGGAAACGGTGCTGATTTTCGCCATGCTCGATTCCGGCAATCGTTCATCGAGTATGCCAAGTTGAGCAATAGCGATCTCTCCGGCGTGACGCTGTCCGACAGCAGTTTGAATTTTTCGGAGCTCATCGAATGCAATTTTTCCGGCATGCTCGCTGAGCAGAGCGAATGGCGCTGGAACACGACGACGCGATGCGCTTTCGTGGCGGCCCGTTTCGTCGAGTGCAGACTGACGGCAACCCGGCTCGATGGCGCACGGCTGATCGATGCCACGTTCGAGAATTGCGATCTGAGCGGTGTTGACTTCAGGGGCGCGGACCTGACGGGTGTGCGCTTTCTTGGTGGCACATTCGGTGACGTGCTGCAGGGTGAGACGACCTACCGGACTCGGTTCGACGATATACCGGAAGCCCGCCGTGCGGTTGCCGCGGGCAGTGCGGAGAATGGGCGCGCCATCGAATGGTGTCCCGTTGTGATCGGTTCGAGCGAGCCTGCCCAGAAGGTCGCCTCGTCGAGACTGAAGGGCCGGCCCGGCGACGTGGTACCGCAGAGTGGATGGTGGACTAGCCCGGCACTCGGGAGTGAACAGGGGCGGCGCTATTTTAAGGAGGGGGAGAAATTTCCCGACATCAAGTCGACGAATTGGGGACTCGTGATCTGGAGTTACAACCCCGCTGATCAGGGTTGAGCCCTGACGCGGGGCCTGACGCGAGCGGAGCAGCCGCGCACGAAAGATCTTGTCGATTTCGCGCGGAGCCATGCCCTGACGACTGCACCGACACCCATAGACATCAAACCGCTGAAGGTTCGGTTAGGTTGCGGTCTCCCTGCTCGTACTGCCGGAACGTGCGCAACCCCACGCCGAGCAGCTTCGCGAAAGGCCCAGGCTGGATTTCGCGCGCGCGACCGACGCCACTGTCGGCTCTACCCCATGCGGATCTCCTCTGACGCGGATCGGCGCGCGCCACGTCCCCGCGATCCAGCTCTGGCACTGCCGGCGGATCGCCGCCTTCACGCGCTTGCTCTTCGTGTCCGATTCCCCGAAGTGATAGGGTCATATAAAACTCCATCTCGTTGTCGGCCCCCAGCGGGCAGCGTGCTCGAACTGCCGATGGGTGCTGCCGCCAACCGCTCATTTTGGCTCGCTGGACCCTAAATCGCTGTAAACTCACGCTTTTGCTGCCACGCCCCCCATTCCAGATGTCCCAATCCCCCAAAGTAGGGTTCGTATCCCTCGGGTGCCCGAAGGCGCTCGTCGATTCCGAACAAATCATCACGCAACTGCGCGCCGAAGGTTATGAAATCTCCGGCAGCTACGACGGCGCCGACCTCGTCGTCGTGAACACCTGCGGCTTCATCGACGAAGCCGTGCAGGAAAGCCTCGACGCGATCGGCGAAGCGCTGACCGAGAACGGCAAGGTGATCGTCACCGGCTGCCTCGGCGCGAAGTCGAGTGCGAGCGGCTCGAACCTGATCGAGGAAGTCCACCCGAAGGTGCTCGCCGTCACCGGCCCCCACGCGGTGGGCGAGGTGATGCAGGCCGTGCATTCGCACCTGCCGAAGCCGCACGACCCGTTCGTCGATCTCGTGCCCGCGGCCGGCATCAAGCTCACGCCGCGTCACTACGCGTACCTGAAGATCTCCGAAGGCTGCAACCACCGTTGCACGTTCTGCATCATCCCGTCGATGCGCGGCGACCTCGTGTCGCGGCCGGTCGCCGAAGTGATGCTGGAAGCCGAGAACCTGTTCAAGTCGGGCGTGAAGGAACTGCTCGTGATCTCGCAGGACACGAGCGCATACGGCGTCGACGTGAAGTACCGCACCGGCTTCTGGAACGGCAAGCCGATCAAGACGCGGATGACCGACCTGGTCGCCGCGCTCGGCGAACTCGCCGCGCAGTACGGCGCGTGGGTGCGCCTGCACTACGTGTATCCGTATCCGAGCGTCGACGAGGTGATCCCGCTGATGGCCGAAGGCCCGTTCAAGGGCCACGTGCTGCCGTATCTCGACGTGCCGTTCCAGCACGCGCATCCGGACGTGCTGAAGCGCATGAAGCGGCCGGCGAACGCCGAGAAGGTGCTCGAGCGCGTGCAGAAGTGGCGCGAGATCTGCCCGGACCTGACGATCCGCAGCACCTTCATCGCCGGCTTCCCCGGCGAGACGGAAGCACAGTTCGAAACGCTGCTCGACTTCATCCGCGAAGCGGAACTCGATCGCGTCGGCTGTTTCGCGTATTCGCCGGTCGAAGGCGCGACCGCGAACGACCTGGATGGCGCGCTGCCGGACGAGGTTCGCGAGGAACGTCGCGCGCGTTTCATGGAAGTGGCGGAGGAAGTGTCGGCGAAGCGCATGCAGCGCAAGGTCGGCAAGACGCTCAAGGTGTTGATCGACGAAGTCAGCGCGGAAGGCGGCATCGGCCGTACGGCAGCCGATGCGCCGGAGATCGACGGCGTCGTCTACGTCGAGCCGGCGGCGAAGGCATCGAAGCGCTACAAGGTCGGCGATTTCGTGTCCGTGAAGATCACGGGCGCCGACGGCCACGATCTGTGGGGCGAGGTGTAAGCGATGGCCGCCGCATTCCCGGAGATCCTCGCGCTCGGCGAGGCGATGATCGAATTCAACCAGTCGCAGCCGGGGCGTCCTGAATTCCTGCAGGGCTTCGGCGGCGACACGTCGAACTTCTGCATCGCGGCGGCGCGCCAGCGCGCATCGACGGGCTTCGTGTCGGCGATCGGCGACGATCCGTTCGGCCGCCTGCTGGCCGACATGTGGGCGTCGGAGCAGGTCGACACGACGTACGTGCGGATCGACCGCTCGGCACCGACCGGCGTGTATTTCGTCACGCACGGCGCCGACGGCCATCAGTTCGACTATCTGCGCGCGGGGTCGGCGGCGAGCCGCTACGCGACGGCCGACCTGCCGCTCGACGCGCTCGCGGCCGCGAAGGCCGTGCACCTGTCGGGCATCAGTCTCGCGATCAGCACGGCCGCGTGCGACGCGGCGTTCGCGGCGATCGACCATGCGCGTCGCAGCGGCGCGAAGGTCAGCTTCGACACGAACCTGCGCCTGAAGCTGTGGCCGCTGCCGCGTGCCCGTGCGGTGATGCGCGAGGCGCTGCGGCAGACGGACATCTGCCTGCCGAGCTGGGACGACGTCACGGCGCTCACGGGCGCGAACGATCGCGACGCGATCGTCGACGCGATGCTCGAACACGGGCCGCAGGTCGTCGCGTTGAAACTCGGCAAGGAAGGCGCGTATGTCGCGACGCCGCACGAACGGCGCGTCGTGCCGGGCTTCGCGGTCGAGGCCGTCGACGCGACCGGCGCGGGCGACTGTTTCGGCGGCGCGTTCGTCGCGCGGATCGTCGCGGGCGACGATCCGTTCGCGGCCGCGCGTTATGCGAACGCGGCGGCGGCGCTGTCGACGACCGGTTACGGTGCGGTCGCGCCGATTCCGCATCGCGACGCGGTGGAACGCCTGATGCAGGGCTGACGCGACACGCGCCTGCCCGCGCATTCGCGGCGCAGGCTTGCGTGGTCATGCAGGAACCGGGTCGCGGCCCGGCACGGTCCGCGATGGTCGGGCGAATCTGAAGCAAGGAGTAACACAAGGTGGGTCGATATTCGGAATGGCAACGGGCGCTCGTCGTCGCGGGTGCGCTGGCAGCGGGCATCGCGATGCCGACGGTGGTCGCCGCGCAGGCGGTCGCACCGGCCGTGCAGCAGGATGAACCGGCGCCCGCGCGGCCGCTGAAGCCGAATCCCGAGTTCGCCGGCCTGCCGCGCTACGAAGGCACGCTCGGCGATCGGCCGATCGTCGTGCATCTCGGCCCGAAGACGGACGAGGAAGGCGTGCACGGCGAATACCAGTTCGCCGACACGGGCGAAGTCGTGCTGCTCGCGGGCGACCGGGACGGCGATACGCTCGAGATCGAAGAGTCGAACGACGGCACGAACATCACCGGCGTGTGGATCGGCCGCTTCGACGCGACGGGCGACCTGAAGGCCGACCGGATGAACTCGGACGAATCGGACCCGCAGCCGGTCGTGCTGCATCTGGCGCCGGGCAAGCGCGCGGCGCTGCAGGTGCGCGACGGCCGGGTGCAGGAAATCGAGACGGTGGGCGGCGTCGTCAACCTGCGTACCGACGACTGAGCACGTGCTGGCTCGGTGCGCGCGGCGCGCATTGTACCGGGCCAAGCGCGCCGATTTTGGCTACTCTAACGACATATTCCGCAACCGAACGGCCTCGTGCCCGGCCCCCAGTCATGACTGCATCCACTCCCAAGCGCGCGCTGCAAACCCGCATCGTTCAACCCGACGACGTCATTCCGGAAGGCTTCCGTTCGTTCGTGCCGCCGGTCGCGCGCGCGTCGACGGTCGTGTTCCCCGATCTCGCGACGATGCGCGCGCTGGTCTGGCACGACGACAACCAGTGGCGCTACGGGCTGCACGCGACGCCGACGTCGCTCGCGCTCGCGCAGCGGCTCGCCGAGATCGAAGGCGGCACGCATGCGCTGCTGCAACCGTCGGGCCTCGCGGCGATCATGAACGTCTACTTCGGGATCGTGAAAGCGGGCGACGACGTGCTGATTCCGCATAACGTGTACGGCCCGAACGCCGATTTCGGCAACTGGCTCGCGAACGATTTCGGCATCACCGTGCGCGGTTACGATCCGTTGATCGGCGCCGGCATCGCCGAGCTGATCCAGCCGAACACGCGACTGATCTGGCTCGAGGCGCCGGGCTCGGTGACGATGGAGGTGCCCGACGTGCAGGCGATCGCGGCCGCCGCGAAGGCGCGCGGCATCGTCACCGCGATCGACAACACCTTTTCGGCGGGGCTCGCGTTCAAGCCGTTCGCGCATGGCGTCGACATTTCGGTGCAGGCGCTGACCAAGTATCAGTCGGGCGGCAGCGACGTGCTGATGGGCGCGACGATCACCGCGAATGCGGAACTGCACGCGAAGCTGAAGCTCGCGCGGATGCGCTGCGGGATCGGCGTATCGGTCGACGATTGCTCGCTCGTGCTGCGCAGCCTGCCGAGCATGCAGGTGCGCTTCGATGCGCACAGCAAGAGCGCGCTCGCGCTCGCGCAGTGGCTGAAGGCGCGGCCGGAGATCGCGACGGTGCTGCACCCGCAGATCGCCGACTGCCCGGGGCATGCGTCGTTCATGCGCGATTTCACGGGCGCGGGCGGGCTATTCTCGGTGGTGTTCGACGCACGCTACAGCGCGGAGCAGATCGACCGTTTCGTCGAGTCGCTCGAGCTGTTCGCGATCGGCTGGAGCTGGGGCGGCGCGTGCAGCCTCGCGATGCCTTACGACGTCGCGTCGATGCGCCCGGACTGGCCGCATCGCGGCACGCTGGTGCGTTTCTACGTGGGTCTGGAAGACGAAGCGGATTTGCGCGCCGACATCGAGCGGGCGATGCAGGCCACGCTCGGCTGATTGCGCGCCGGCAACGTCCGGCAGAAAAACGAAACGCCGGCGCGATATCGCATCGCGCCGGCGTTTTTCATTGACGGTGCCGCGGGATCAGAACAGGCGCAGCAGCCCGTCGAGGCCGACATGGTCGAATGCGACGGTGGCCGCATCGCGCACGACGGGCTTCGCGTGGAACGCGACCGACAGCCCGGCTTCGGCCATCATCTTCAGGTCGTTCGACCCGTCGCCCATCGCGATCGCGCGGCTCGGCTCGAGGCCGAGCGACGCGCACGTGTCGCGCAGCAGGCGCGCCTTCACGTCGGCGTTGACGATCTCGCCGAGCACCTTGCCGGTCAGCTTGCCGTCGACGATCTCGAGCGTGTTCGCATGCGCGTAGTCGAGGCCGAGGCGGGCTTTCAGCCGCTCGGTGAAGAACGTGAAGCCGCCCGACACGAGCAGCGTCTTCAGGCCGGCGGCCTTCACGCCGGCCAGCATCGTCTCGGCGCCCGGCGACAGTTGCAGCCGTTCTTCGTACACGCGCTCGAGTGCGTGCGCGTCGAGCCCGGCCAGCAGCGCGACGCGGCGCGTGAGGCTTTCGTTGAAATCGCGGATCTCGCCGCGCATCGCCGCTTCGGTGATCTCCGCGACCTGCGTTTTCAGCCCGCAGAAATCGGCGATCTCGTCGATGCATTCGATCGTGATCAGCGTCGAATCCATGTCCATCACCGCGAGCCCGAAATCGCCGAGCGTGCGGCCGGCCTCGACGAAGCCGAAGTCGAGCGCATGCGTGCCGCAGTACGCGTCGATGTCGAGGCGTTGCGCCGGGCTCGCGTTTTCGATGCGCAGCGCGTGATCGTCGGTCTGCACGACGCGGGTGCCGCGCGACAGCGCGAGCAGCGGTTTGTGATGGGCGTCCGACAGCGGCGCAAGACTCTGGATGACGAGATTGTGGGTCATGACGAGTGGTTGGGAAGCGAATGAATGACGTGCGCGGCCCACGGGTGGCCGCCTGCGCGCGCGGGCCCCGTGCGGCTGCGGGCCCGTGCGTCGCGAACGCGCCATTGTAGCCGGTTGGTCGCGCGTGGCGGCCGGTGCCGGCGCGAAACCGGGCGCGGTACGGCGGCGGTCACCCGTTTGCGCGATCCCAGTACGGCGGATCGCCGAAATGCTCGGCCAGGAACGCGATGAACGCGAGCGTTTTCAGCGGCACGTGCGCGCGGCTCGGATAGACGGCCCAGATCGCGACGTCGTCCGCGAACGGATAGTCGTCGAGCACGGTGACGAGCGCGCCGCTCGCGAGCAGCGGGCCGACGTCCCAGGTCGATTTGATCGCGATCCCGAAGCCGTCGACGAGCGCTTCGCGGATCGCCTCGCCGTTGCTCGCGACGAGCCGGCCGCCGACCCGCACCGTGAGCGGGCCCTGCGGCGTCGCGAACGACCAGTCGCGCTGGTCGCCGAGGATCACGCACTCGTGCTGCGTCAGATCGGCCGGGTGCCGCGGCATGCCGCGTTCGGCGAGATAGGCGGGCGAGCAGCACAGCACGCGGCGGTTGGTGGCGAGCTTGCGGGCGACGAGCGTCGAATCCTTCAGTGCGCCGAGGCGGATCGCGACGTCGTAGCCGTCGTCGACCAGATCGACGATCTCGTCGGACAGGCGCAAATCGAGCGACACGGACGGGTAGCGGCGCAGGAACGCCGGGATCACCGGCGCGACGTGCTGGCGGCCGAACGACGACGACATCGACACCTTCAGCCGCCCGTACGGCTCGCTGCGGCCGCGGCCGACCGACGCGCGCGCGGCGTCGGCCGCCGCGAGCAGCGCGTCGGCGCGCGCCATGAAGATTTCGCCGTCCTGCGTGAGGCTGATGCGGCGCGTGGTGCGGTGCAGCAGCCGCGCGCCGAGCTGGCGTTCGAGCTGGGCGATGCGCGCGCTCGCGACCGCGGCCGACACGCCGAATTCGCGACCGGCCGCGCTGACGTTCGCGAGCAGCGCCGCGCGCACGAACAGCGCGACGTCGAGCAGGTCGAGCGGCTTGTCGGGCGCGGGAATGGGAGCAGGCGTCGGATCAGACGACATTATTCTGAAATTCCTGAAAATGTTTCAGGAAATATAGCGGTTTTCTCGAATGATCGGGTTGCCTACGATGGCACGCATGGAGGTTGCGCCGCAGCCTGCCGGATCCCCTGAAAGGAGTATCGAGATGAAAGCCGTTGGATTGACCCGTTATCTGCCGATCGACGACCCGCAAGCGTTGCTCGACGTCGAACTGCCGCAGCCCGTGCCGGGCCCGCGCGACCTGCTCGTGAGAGTCGATGCGATTTCCGTGAACCCGGTCGACACCAAGGTGCGTGCGCCGAAGCCGCAGGTCGAGGAGACGCCGCGCGTGCTCGGCTGGGATGCGGCCGGCACGGTCGTCGCGGTCGGCGCCGACGTCACGCTGTTCCGGCCCGGCGACGAAGTGTTCTACGCGGGCAGCATCACGCGGCCCGGCGCGAACAGCGAATTCCACGCGGTCGACGAGCGGATCGCCGCGCTGAAGCCGCGCACGCTCGACTTCGCGGCGGCGGCCGCGCTGCCGCTCACCGCGCTGACCGCGTGGGAAGCGCTGTTCGACCGGTTGCGCGTGTCGCCGCAGGGCGCGGACGCCGGCAAGTCCGTGTTGATCATCGGCGGCGCGGGCGGCGTGGGCTCGATCGCGATCCAGCTCGCGAAGACGCTCGGCAAGCTGCACGTGATCGCGACCGCGTCGCGGCCGGCATCGGCCGAATGGGTGCGCACGCTCGGCGCGGATGCGGTGGTCGACCATTTCGGCGATTTGCCGGCGCAATTGCGCGAGGCCGGGCATCCGAGCGTCGACTACGTGCTGATCTTCAACGATACCGACCATCATTTCCCGGCCGCGGCGGAAGTCATCCGGCCGCAGGGCGGCATTTGCACGATCGTCGAGAACGCGAAGCCGGTGCCGGTCGAATTGCTGAAGGCGAAGAGCGCCGCGTTTCACTGGGAGTTCATGTTCACGCGCGCGATGTTCGAGACGCCGGACATGATCGAGCAGCACAAGATCCTGAGCGAGGTCGCGCGGCTCGTCGACGGCGGCACGCTGCGTACGACGCTCGGCGAACGGCTCGGCGCGATCAATGCCGAGAACGTGCGGCGCGCGCACCGGATGCTCGAGGGCGGGCGCGCGATCGGCAAGCTCGTGCTGAGCGGCTTCTGAGCCGGCAGCGCGCGCCAATAAGGTGACGGCGCCGCGAACGCAAGCGGGGTAACACCCGATGCGTTCGCGGCGCATTGCATCGCGCTTGGCGGTAGACTGGCAACGCATCATGCATCTAAAACCGCGCGGCACGCGCGTGCCGCCGCATGACAAGGAGGTCAGCATGAGCCAACGCAGCTTGTCGGTCGCCGCATCGTGGTCGGTCGTGTTCGCGGCGGTGTGCGCCAGCGCGAGCGTATTCGCGGCGCCGCCGGTCAAGGGCAGCCTGAAGGGCGGCGGGACGGGGCAACTCGAATACACCGTCAAGGTCGACTCGAAGACCTTCGGCAATACGCAGGAGACCCGCAAGATCCGCTCGGGCGAGACGGACGATTTCAACTGGAAGTCGGTGCCGCCGAGCGGCGCGGTCGCGATGCCGGACGGCTGCCCGAACGCCGACAACCTGCCGCGCGACGCGAACGGCGCGATGGTGCGGCAGACCCAGGTGCGGCTCGCGCCGTCGGTCGACGCGAAGGGTGTCGCGAACGTGCAGTTGAGCTTCCAGGCGGCCGCGCCGAAGGGCACGCGCAGCGTGACGGCCGGCGGCAAGTCGCTGCAGTGTCCGGACGTCGTGTCGGTGAGCCAGGTGAAGTGGGTGTCGCTGCCGACCAACGGCGGGTCGAAGGCCGTGACGATGAGCGACGGCACCAAGGTGACGGTGTCGATCAAGCATTGAGCGGCGCGCGTGGGCCGGCGTTTCGTCCGGTGCGCGCGCAACCGGTTCGATTGGCGGAACGAGCAGGGCGGCACGCGAGCAGATCGCGCCGCGTCGCCGTTGCCATGCGTTTCCTCAACCTGCTTCGCGGTACGGCGCGCCGACCGTGCAACGGCGATGCGTGACGTCATGCGGATGTCACGTTATGCTCGCCCGCATTCTTTCCTTTCCGTCACGACACCACGATGAAACTTCGAATGCGTGCGCTGCTGTCCGCCATTGCGTTCGTCGCCGCGCACGCTCATGCGGCCGACGAGTGCAGTTTCGTGAAGAAGGTAGAGCTGCCGTCGCGACAGCAGGTGGCGGTGGTATCCAGCGGCGCACTCGAAGCGTGCTCGACCGGCAGCTACGCGGTGCGCGTGTATTCGACCGCGCATGCCGCCCCGGGCTTCGATACCGACGATTACGTGACCGGCACGTTGCACGCGCGCGACGGCACGGTCGCCGATGCGTACACGGCCGACCTCGGCGCACGCGCGCCGCAGGCGCTCGTCGTGACCTCGCGCTCGGCCGGCAGCGGCGGCTACGTCGGCGCGCAGGCGTATGTGACGACGCCGCGTGCGGTGCGGCTCGTCGCATCGGTCGACGGGCTCGCGCCCGACGCGGATATCGCGGCCGCCCTTCGGCAGGCAATCGGCAAGCGACGCGGCGCGCACTGATCGCGCCGATCGCACGATGTGCCGCCGCCGCGCGTCAGTGCGTTCGCTCTTCGAGCCGCGACGCGAGAAAGCGGTGATCGGCCGAGAACAGCCGGCGATAGGTCATCAGCACCGCGCCGACGGTGCCGAGCGCGGACGCCGCGGCAATCAGGAACATGATCACGATCTGGTAGCGCACGGCCTGCAGCGGCGACTGGCCGGCCAGCACCTGGCCCGTCATCATCCCCGGCAGGCTCACGACGCCGACCACCGCCATCTGGTTCAGCGTCGGCAGCATGCCGGCGCGCACGGCCTGGCGCGCGGCGTGCTGCGCGGCTTCCCAGCGCGTCGCGCCCAGCGCGAGCGCGGTCTCGACGCGATCGCGGCGCGCGGTGAGTTCTTCCATCATCCGCTCGACGCCGAGCGACACGCCCGTCAGCGTATTGCCGAGAATCATCCCGAGAATCGGGATCGCGTATTGCGGCGCGAACCACGGATGGATGCGGATCACGACGAACAGCCCGACCGCCGCGACGAACCAGCTGCTGAACCAGATCGACGCGATGCTGTCGATCCGCTGGCCGCGGTATGTGCGCTTGCCGCGCCCCGCGCCGGCGAACCCGGCGATCAGCGTCATCAGCGCGGTGAGCGGCAGCACGACGTACCAGTGCGGATGGCCGAACACCCAGCCGAGCACGTAGCCGATCGCGAGCAATTGCACGACGGTGCGTACCGCCGCGAGCGCGAGCTTGCGGCCGAGGCCAAGCGACAGCGCCGCCGAGATCGCGCCGTTGACGGCGACGAGCGCGGCCGCGATGCCGACGTCGACGAGGCTCAAGTCCTGCAAGGTCGGGCTCATTGCGCGGCCTCCGTCGGGTCGGCCGCGTGCAGCACGCCCGCCTGCATCACGAGCCGCATCGTGCCGATCCGCGCGGCCTGGGCCGGATCGTGCGAGATCCACATGTACGCGCGGGCGTCGGGCGCCGCGTCGAACCACGCGCCGACGAGCGCTTCGATGGCGCGCGCCGATTCGGGATCGAGCGCGGAGGTCGGCTCGTCGAGCAGCAGCACGTCGGGATCGAGCTGGAGCACGCGCAGCAGCGCGGTGATCTGCGCTTCGCCGCCGGACAGGTCGCTTGCGCGCTGGTCGAGAAAATCGGGGCCGCGGCCGGCCTGCGCGGCGAGCGCTTCTGCGCGGGCGCGATCGAACGCGACGTCGCGATAGATCGCGAGCGAGTACGGGTAGCGCAACTGCGATTCGACGGTGCCGTCCATCTGCGCGGGGCGCTGGCGGACATAGGCGATGCTGCGCCGATAGCGCGGAATCGCGCTGCGCCGGATCCGGCGGCCGCGCCACAGGAGGTGGCCGCCGTCGAGCGGATCGAGCAGCGCGAGCGCGCGCAGCAGCACGCTCTTGCCCGACCCGGATGGTCCGGTGATAGCAATTCGCGATCCCGCGGCGAGGCTGAAATCGGTCGGAGCGAGCAGCGTCTTGCCGCTGCGGGCGTCGCGCCGCGTGATGTGCTGCGCGTCGATGAGGCCGGTGGGGGAGGTCATGTCACAAATGAAAAAAAGCGTTAATGGCGCCGAAAGGCCGCCATGTCGTGCGCCATAATACCCATTGAAAAGCCGCCGTTGTCGTGCGCCGTTCGTCCACGCAAGCGGCCCGGCATCGTGCGGCAACGCTTCAGAACAACAACGGAACCGCCATGACGCTAGCCCGAACCATCGGCAAATCGGCTGCATGGATCGTCGGTATCGTCGCGGTGCTCATCGCGGCGGCCGGCATCTTTATTTTCACGTTCGACTGGAACCGCGCGAAACCGTGGGTCAACGAACACGTGAGTACCGCGCTCGGCCGCCCGTTTGCGATCAACGGCGACATCAAGGTCGGCTGGCGCCGTCCCGATGGCGAGACCGGCTGGCGTGCATGGATACCCTGGCCGAGCTTCTCGGCCACGCAACTCGAGATCGGCAATCCCGACTGGGCGCAGGCGCCCAAGTTCGTCACGCTCGATGCCGCGCACTTCGATCTCGCGCTCTTGCCGCTGCTGGCGCATGAAATCGTCATCCCTTCGATCGACGTCGTCAATCCTGCCGTCGATCTCGAACGGCGCGCGGACGGCAGCAATACGTGGACCTTCCAGTTCAAGCAATCGGGGCAACCGAACAAGTGGAAAGTGCGGCTCGACAGCTTCGGGTTCGCGAAGGGTACCGTCGTCTATCGCGATGCGATCACCCAGGCCGATCTGACGATCGGGATCGATACGCTCGGCCAGCCGGTCCCGCTCGGCGACGTGCTGAAGGAGCAGGAACAGAAGTCGCGCGCGGCGTCCGCCCAGCGCGTCGGCAAGCGCGGCGCCGCGCAATTGAGCGCGAAGGCGAACGCCGAGGCTGCGTCGGATGCATCCCGCGCATCGGCGGCGCAGGTCCCGAGCGCGGCATCGACGTCCGGGTCCGCATCGGGTGTGCTGCCTGCGTCCGTGGTGAATACGGCTTCGTCCGCATCGACGGTTGCGTCGGCATCCGGCGCGAGCGGCGCATCGGCCACCTCCGGCGCCACCGTGCCCGCGAAGCCGTCCGGGCCGACCTATGCGTTCGGCCTGAAGTTCGACGGCCGCTACAAGAACGTGCCGGTCACCGGCACCGGCAAGGTGGGCGGCGTGCTGGCGATCGAGAACGCGACGCAGCCGTTCCCGCTGCAGGCCGACGTGAAGGCCGGCGACACGCGGCTCGCGATCGTCGGCACGCTGACCGATCCGATGCATCTGGCGGCGCTCGACCTGCGACTGTGGCTGCAGGGCACGTCGATGTCGCATCTCTACCAGCTCACCGGGATCACGCTGCCCGACACGCCGCCGTATGCGACCGAGGGGCACCTCATCGGCAACATCAAGCAGGACGCGAGCACGTTCCGCTACGAGAACTTCAACGGGCGCGTCGGCGGCAGCGATCTGCACGGCACGCTGACGTGGGCGCAGCGCGAGCCGCGTCCGAAGCTGTCGGGTGAGCTCGTGTCGAACCTGCTGCAGTTCTCCGACCTCGCGCCGGTGATCGGCGCCGACTCGGCTGCCAGCAAGAAGAAGCGCGGCGACACGACGCGCCAGCCGCCGGACCGCGTGCTGCCGGTCGCGGCGTTCCGCACCGAACGGTGGAGCGCGATCGATGCGGACGTGAAGTTCACCGGCCGCAAGCTGATCAAGAGCCCGCAGTTGCCGATCACCGACCTGTACACGCATATCCTGCTGCAGGACGGCGTGCTGACGCTCGAGCCGCTGCAGTTCGGCGTCGCGGGCGGCACGCTCGCGACGAATGCGCATCTCGACGGCAGCCGTACGCCGCTGAAGGGCCGCTTCACGCTGGCCGCGCGGCATCTGAAGCTCAAGCAGCTGTTCCCGACGCAGAAGGTGATGCAGACGGCCCTCGGCGAAATCAACGGCGATGCGTCGCTGTCGGCAACGGGCAATTCGCCGGCCGCGCTCGCGGCGACGTCGACCGGCGAAGTGAAGGCGCTGATCACCAACGGCCGCATCAGCCGCTTGCTGATGGAGGCCGCGGGGTTGAACGTCGCGAACGTGGTCTACGAGAAGCTGTTCGGCAACCGCGACGTCAACATCAACTGCGCGGCGATCGACTTCGTGGCGACCGACGGCATGCTCGACCCGAAGGTGTTCGCGCTCGATACCGACGATGCGCTGATCAACGTCGACGGCCCGATCAACCTGCGCGACGAATCGATCGACCTGAAGATCCATCCGCACACGAAGGGCTTCCGGATCTTCTCGCTGCGCTCGCCGTTGTATGCGAAGGGCACGTTCAAGAACCCGAAGGTCGGCGTCGATGCGGGCGCGCTCGCGCTGCGCGCCGGTGCGATGGTCGGGCTCGGGCTGCTCAACCCGTTCGCGGCGCTGATCCCGCTGATCGCGCCGAGCAACAATCGCGACGTGCCGTGCTCGGAACTGTTCGGGCAGCTGAAGGCCAAGGCGGCGCAGAAGGGGGCGGCGAAGGCCGGCAAGTGACGCGCGGCCACGGGCGCGGCATGCGCCACCGTGCGGCCTCGGCGTCGTTGCCGCGCCTGGCTGAGCGCCGGCCGTGCTGCGCGGCCAGCGCGCTCAACGGCGGGCGCGTGCCCAGACGAGCACCGGGTCGACCTCCCGGCCGCGGATCCGCACCGGTCCGGCGGTGCCGAGCTGCAGCCGGTCGCCGTCCAGGCTCACGACACGCTGCTGGACGTTGCCGATCCAGTTCGGATACAGGCTGACGTCCATTTCATGGGTCAACGTGCCGTCGTCGTCGACGCTAAAGGGGCCTGAATACGCGATGTAGCCGTGCGCCGCGGCCGCGCGCTCCTCGACGCTCCCGCCTTGCAGGTCGCCGTCCGCGTAGGGCGGGCGGCCGGCCGCCATCAGTTGCGCGGACATGTAGCCGTCGGGCGTGTACAGGATCCAGCCGCGCGCGTCGCGGCCGAGCGGATAGGTGACGGTGCTCCCGTCGCGCGGGCGGATTTCGTACGACACGAGGCGCCATGCGCCGACGAGTTGTTCGCGAAGCTGGCTGGCGAGCATGCGGGATTCCGGTGAGACGGCGGTGACGCGCGTGCCGTCATGTTGACGGGCCGGCGGGAGGGCCGGGAATACGCTGCCGGGGCGGGGCGGTCGGCAGTTTCTCCGACACCTGCTAAAATACACGGTTTTCCGTCGATTTCTCTCTTAACGGGACCTGCCGTGCTTTCTACTGCCAACATCACGATGCAATTCGGGCCGAAGCCCTTGTTCGAGAATATCTCGGTCAAATTCGGCGAGGGCAACCGCTACGGTCTGATCGGCGCGAACGGCTGTGGCAAGTCGACCTTCATGAAGATCCTCGGCGGCGACCTCGAGCCGAGCGCCGGCAACGTCGCGCTGGAGCCGAACGTCCGCCTCGGCAAGCTGCGCCAGGACCAGTTCGCGTACGAAGACGTGCGCGTGCTCGACGTCGTGATGATGGGCCATACCGAGATGTGGGCCGCGATGACCGAGCGCGACGCGATCTACGCGAACCCGGACGCCACCGACGACGACTACATGCACGCGGCCGAGCTCGAAGGCAAGTTCGCCGAATACGGCGGCTACGACGCCGAAGCACGCGCGGGTGCGCTGCTGCTCGGCATCGGCATCGAGGAGAAGTTCCACAACGGCACGATGGCCGACGTCGCACCGGGCTGGAAGCTGCGCGTGCTGCTCGCGCAGGCGCTGTTCTCGAAGCCGGACGTGCTGTTGCTCGACGAACCGACCAACAACCTCGACATCAACTCGATTCGTTGGCTCGAGCAGACGCTCAACGAGTACAACTCGACGATGATCATCATCTCGCACGATCGTCACTTCCTGAATTCGGTATGCACGCACATGGCCGACATGGACTTCGGCACGCTGAAGGTCTGGCCGGGCAACTACGACGACTACATGCTCGCATCGGCACAGGCGCGCGAGCGCCAGGCCGCGGCGAATACGCGTGCGAAGGAACGCGTGGCCGAACTGCAGGACTTCGTGCGCCGCTTCTCGGCGAACAAGTCGAAGGCGCGCCAGGCCACCAGCCGCGCGAAGCAGATCGACAAGATCAAGATCGAGGAATTCAAGCCGTCGTCGCGCCAGAATCCGTTCATCCGTTTCGAGTTCGAGAAGAAGCTGCACAACGTCGCGGTGGTCGCCGAAGAGATCACGAAGAAGTACGAGCGCACGATCTTCCAGAACTTCAACCTGTCGGTGCAGCCGGGCGAGCGCATCGCGATCATCGGCGAGAACGGCGCGGGCAAGACGACGCTGCTGCGTTCGCTGCTCGGCGCGCTGCCGCTCGATCACGGCACGGTGAAGTGGTCCGAGAACGCGAACGTCGGCTACATGCCGCAGGACACGTACGAGGAATTCCCGAACGACATCACGCTGATGGACTGGATCGACCAGTACCGCAAGGACGGCGACGACGAAACGATGGTGCGCGGCACGCTGGGCCGCCTGCTGTTCTCGTCGGACGACATCAGGAAGTCGGTGAAGGTGCTGTCGGGCGGCGAGAAGGGCCGCATGATCTGGGGCAAGCTGATGCTCGGCCGCCACAACGTGCTGCTGATGGACGAGCCGACCAACCACATGGACATGGAGTCGATCGAGTCGCTGCAGATCGCGCTCGAGCAGTTCGAAGGCACGCTGATTTTCGTGTCGCACGACCGTGAGTTCGTGAGCGGGCTGGCGAACCGGATCATCGAAGTGAAGACGGATGGCACGCTGTTCGACTTCGGCGGGAATTACGAGGAGTTCCTGACGAGTCAGGGGCAGGAGTAAGTGTCCTGAGGTTTCCTCCGGTCGTGAGTCGAGCTTAAGCATCACCACACGGAGCGAGCCGCCAGAAGCGCTACAGGCCCGCATCGACAGCAATGTCGATGCGGGCTTTTTCATTTCCCCGCGGCCAAACCCCGCCACGCGGCGCTTTCCAGTTTCCTCCGCGTAATCGACTTCAGGTAAATTACCCACCCAACGCCCCCATCATTCCCCATTTCACCCCGGAGCCGCCCTCGATGCAGGACCATCCTCTCCCGCTCGACCTGTCCGGCCTTGCGCCCAGCCTGTACGCGCAGGGCGCCGAGGAGGGCATCCTGTCGCGCCTGATGGAGCGCCTCACACCGACCAACCGCTTCTGCGTCGATATCGGCGCAAGCGACGGCCTGCGCAACAGCAACACCGCGCGGTTGCTGCGCGAACAGGATTGGGCCGGCGTACTCGTGGAAGGCAGCGCATACCGGTTCGGCAAGCTTGCCGCCCACTACGCGGGCGCGGAGCGCGTCCGCCTGCACCACGATCGCGTGCAGCCCGATACGGTCGATCAACTGCTCGCCGATGCGAACGTACCGACCGACTTCGATCTGCTGTCGATCGACATCGACGGCAACGATTACTGGGTGTGGCGCGGCCTGCAAGCGTTCCAGCCGCGCATCGTCGTGATCGAATACAACCCGTACTACACGCCGCCCGAGCGCTGGGTCATGTGCTTCAATCCGGACCACGAATGGGACGGCTCGACCTATTACGGCGCGAGCCTCGAATCGCTCGTGCACCTCGGCCGCCAGAAAGGCTATGAACTCGTCTGCTGCGACGACATGGGCAACAACGCGTTCTTCGTGCGACACGACCTGTACCCGCTGCTCGGCATCGCGAACAACGATCCGTCGGTGTTGTTCCGGCCGGCGATGTACAAGCTGCGCTACGTCGGACACAACACGTTCCTGACCGGTCATCCGTATCGGCACGGGCCGGCCGAGCACATCTGAATGGATTCGCTCGCCGTCACCTTCGACGAGATTCGCGATGCCTATGGGCTCGGTCGCGGCGGGCCGCCGACGCAGGTCAGCGAGCGGGTGTGGCATCTGCCGACCAGCAGCGGCGCGGGCGTGGCGGTCAAACGCTATGCGCCCGAACACCATGCGCGCGCACTCAAGGAAACCGCCGTCCTCGCGCATCTCGAAACGCACGGCGATACTCGCTTCCACGTGCAGACGCTGAAGCGCACGACGTCCGGCGAATCGCTTTGGTCAGGACAACATTCCCATGCGATGCTGACGCGCTGGGAAGCCGGGCAATTCAAAACCTACGATACGTTTTCGCCAGCCGAATGGGATGTGCTCGGCGCGAGCCTGGCCGCGTTGCACCTGAGTCTCGAACAATTGCCTCTGCCGTCGCTCGATACGATCCGCGCGCGGCTGACCGCGATCGACGCGGATGCGGTGCGCCGCAGCCTGCTGGACGCGCTCGATCGAGCCGATGCGAACGCCGCCGACGCCACGAACCTGCGCCGCTACGTCGATCTCGCGCTACGCATGCTCGACCGCTACTATCCGGGCAGCGTCGATGCGTTCCCGGCCGATGATCCGCAGCACCCGATCCACAACGACTACAACCAGTTCAACTATCTGTTCACGGGCACGCTGCCGCCGTTGATCGTCGACTGGGAAGCGTCGATCGGCGCGCCGCGCGAATACGAACTGGTGCGCTGCCTGAATCATTTGCCGCTGGAGGCACCGCACCTCGCGCAAGCGTTCGTGCGTGCGTACCTGCGCGTGCGGCCGGCAAACCCGGCGTACATCGCGTGGGCGGTCGATGCCGCATGCGTGCAGCACGCGCTCAAGCTGTGGATCGTACAAGGCTGGCTCGACGATCCGTCGCGCTTCGCGTCGCACCTGAACGGCGCGATGACGATGGCGTCCGCGATGGTGGACGCGCGCGACCGTCTGATCGATTTCTTTTCCCGTTGCGTGGAAGCAGGAAGCTGATGTGAGTGCGAATCCGAACGAGACCCCGAATCCGCTGCGCGCCGGCGAGCGGCAGCATGTGTTTCCGCCGCCGCTGGATCGCGATTACCGCGTCGAGGACGGGCGCGTCCAGACCCGTTCGCTGGAAGCACATATCGTCGATCACTGCAACCTGACCTGTGCGGAATGCTGCTCGCTGTCGCCGCTGCTGCCCGAGTGGTACGCGAGCCCCGAATCGATCGAAGCCGATCTGCGCAAGGCCGCGAAGGTGTTGCGTCCGCACATGTTCAAGCTGGTCGGCGGCGAACCGTTGCTGCATCCGGCGCTCGTCGAACTCGTCGAGCGCGTGCGTGGCACCGGCATCGCGCCCGTGATCTCGGTCACGACGAACGGCCTGAAGCTCGGCGAGATGCCCGACGCGTTCTGGCAGGCAGTGGATGCGCTGACGATCTCGCGCTATCCGAAACCCGCGCTTTCCGCCGACCTGATCGCGCATGTCGAGCATCAGGCCGCGCGCTTCGACGTGCGGCTGAACTGGAAGGTGCAGAACGTGTTCACAACGATGAACCGTGCGCGGCCCGGCACGGATCGCGATGAAGCCCGACGCCTGTATCACGATTGCTGGATCCGCGAGCGCTGCCATATGATTCGCGACGGCATGTTCTACACGTGCACGCGTCCCGCGCACTTCCACACGCTGTACAAGGGCGAGAAGGATTTTCAGGCCGACGGCCTGGCACTGCGCGACGACGCGGGCATGCTCGACGCGATGCTTGCCTATCTGCAACGCGAGACGCCGCTCGAAGCCTGCCTGCATTGCCAGGGCGGCAGCGCGCCGGTGGCGCCGCATCGCATCCTGAAACGCATTGAAGTGAACACCTTGAAGGCTCGTTATCCATGATCGTCGGCACGCGCGACCCGTTCGGTTTCGATC
The DNA here is from genome assembly GCF_905400185.1 of Burkholderia sola. Classification (NCBI taxonomy): domain Bacteria; kingdom Pseudomonadati; phylum Pseudomonadota; class Betaproteobacteria; order Burkholderiales; family Burkholderiaceae; genus Burkholderia; species Burkholderia sola. Next base: position 1,972,826 of record NZ_FR989675.1, on the reverse strand, counting down.
GTCTGCACTACCATCCGCGCAGCGGCGTGTCGGCGTCCGGCATCCGCGCGGTATTGCGGGCGTCGGGGCAACCGGCCGGCGCGCCGGACACGGCGGCCATCGCTGGCTACCTGAGCGGCGAGCGCCTCATCGGCCGCACGGTGCTGCGCGACGTGCTCGCGGTGCCGCCCGGCCACCAACTGATCCGGTCGCCACAAGGGTTGACGGTACAGCCGGCGCCCGAGCGGCCGCAGCCAGCCGATCTCGACACCGCGCTGCGCGCGTCGCTGCAACGCGCGCTCGACAGCGGCAAGCGCGTCGCGCTGGCGCTGAGCGGCGGGCTCGATTCGGCGCTGCTGCTCGCGTTGCTGCGCGAACTCGGCGCGCTGCGGCACGTGACGGCCTACATCCTCGCGACCGACATGCCCGATTACTGCGAACGCGACGCGGCGCTCGAACTCGCCGCGCAGATGCAGGCGAACGTGAAGATCGTGCGCGCGAACGAGGCCGATTTCATCGCGGCGCTGCCGAGGACGACCCGCGCGGTCGAGGAGCCGATGTTCAACCTGCATCCGGTCGCGAAGCTGCTGCTGGCCGACGCGATGGCGGCGGACGGCGTCGAGGTGGCGATTACCGGCGACGGCGCGGACCAGGTGTTGCGCCGCGACCGGTCGGCCAACTATCTGCCGCTGTGCCATGCGTTGTTCGACGCCGCGTCGGTCGATCTGCATCCGCCGTTCGTCGACGCCGCCGTCGTCGCGCATCTGACGAGCATCGCGCCCGACCCGGACAAGCAGTGCCTGCGCGATCTCGGCGCGCGCCTGAACCTGCCGGAGCGTCTCGTGCACGGCCCGAAGCGCGGGCGGCTCGCGCCGGCGATGAATCTGGCGCCGCTGCTCGATCGCGACCGCACGCATGCGCTGGCCGACACGCTCGGCCTTGCCACGCCCACTTTGCAGACGGATACCGAACGCGTGCTGTGGACGACGCTGACACTGATCCTCGATCATCTCGGTCGCCTTCATCCCGATGCCGCGCATCGCCCAACCTGAGCCGCTCATGAAACGCATCCTGTTCTGCGTGGTGCCCGAGAAGGGCCACGTCAATCCGTGCATCGGCCCGGCCCAGCATTTGCGCGCGGCCGGCTGCGACGTCGCGTTCTATGCGCCGGCCGACATCAGCGCACAGCTCGACGGCGCTGGCGACTTCGCGTTCGTCGGGCCGCGCGAGACGCCCGAGCGCCACGACCTGTCGCGCGGCGCGAGCTTCGCCGCGAACATTCGCGACGCCGACTGGCTGCGGCACTGGATCCGCACGCTGCTGATCGATCTGGCGCCCGCGCAGGTGGACGGCATCCGCGCGGTGCTGCGCGAATGGCAGCCCGACGTGGTCGTGATCGACCCGCTGCTGTATGCGGCGGCGATTGCGGCCCAGTTGGAAGGGCTGCCGTGGGTATCGATGTCGAATTCGCTGAATCCGGTGCTGCCCGACGATCTCGATTCGGAACTGCTGCGCACGGTGCGATGGCTCGCACCGGAACGCACGCGCCTGTTCGCGCGCTACGGCCTCGACGCACGCTTTCGCGGTTGCGACGTGCTGTCGCCGCACCTGACGCTCGCGTTCACGACCGACGCGCTGGTCGGCGCGCCGCCGCGCGGTGTCGATCTGGTCGGCCCCGCGATGCCGTCGGGCCCGCGCGGCGACGAGACGGCATTTCCATGGGAGCGCCTGGACGCGGATCGTCCGCTCGTCTACATGTCGCTCGGCAGCCAGCTTTACTACCACCCGGAGGTGTTCGCGAAGGTCATCGACGCGACGCGCGCGAGCGCCGCGCAACTGGTGCTGTCGGTCGGCGAACTGGTCGATTCGGATCTGCTGCCGGCCGGCGACGAACGCGTGATCGCGGTGCGTTACGCACCGCAACTGGCGCTGCTGCGGCGCACGCATGCGTTCGTCAGCCACGGCGGCGCGAATTCGGTGATGGAGTCGCTCGCGTGCGGCGTGCCGATGCTGCTGTCGCCGTTCTGCAACGACCAGTTCCATTCGGCGCACTTCGTCGAGCGGGCCGGCGCGGGTTGCGTGCTCGATCTGCGGCAGGCCGGTATCGCGGCCATTACCGGCGCGCTCGAACGCCTGTTGCGTGCGGGATCGTTGCGCGAGCACGCGGCGCGGATCCGCGACAGCTATGCCGCGTGCGACGGCTCCGCGCAAGCGGCCCGCCTGGTCAGCGCACTCGCTTCAGGAAGCCGCCTGGCGACAGCGTCATGAGCACGCGGTCCTCGATGTCGTGATCGATTTCGAACCGGTCGTCGCGGGCGAGAAATTCGCGTGTGGCGGTGGCCGGGTTGTTGCCGCGGCCGTACGGCTTGCCGTCGAACATCGACTCGGGCAGGTACTCCATGATGGTGTCCATCACGATTGCGTAGCTGCCGGGCGTCACGAACGGCGCATAGCATTCGAGTTCGCGCAGCACGTGCGCGTGCGTATGCGTGAGATCGAGGATCGCCATCACGCGCGCGCCGTCGTGGATCTGCGCCCGCACCGAGGCGAGCGTGTCGGCCGCGCACGATTCGCCTTCGATCAGCATCATGCGATGGGCGAGCCGGTGAGATTGCAGGCGCTGGCGAACCTCGTCGCGCAGGCTCGGTTCGATCGCGACGACGCGGCCCTCGGTGCCCGCCAGTTCCAGCATCGACGCGGTGAACACCACGCCGCCGCCTGCCGCGATGCCGGTCTGGACGATGCAGTCGGGGCGCTCGCGCCAGATCAGTTCCTGGAGCGCGAGCATGTCGCCGGGTAGATGGAAGAAGCGTTCGCCGAGCCAGCGGGTCTGGAACAGATGGCCGAATTCGCCGGCGCGCGTCAGCCATTCGATGTTGATGTCCCGCATGCGGGCCGAAGGACGCTCTGACATGGTCGATGCAACGAGTAGGAGTGACGTGAAAACGCTGGAGTGGTGGCTACACCGGTACTGGGACATCGGCCCGGCGCGCCTGCACGCGCTGGCGTCGGGCCATACTAACAAAACCTATCTCGTCGAGTGCGATGCGGGGCGGACGGTGTTGCGCGTGTCGTGGGCCGGCAAGCCGGTCGCGCAGATGCGGCGCGAGGCGTCGATACTCGCGCGTCTCGGCGAGGCGCGCATGGCCTCGACGCTGCCCGCGCTGCCGCGGCTGCGGCCGACCGTCGACGCGCAAACCGGCGTGCAGACGCCCGACGGAAGCTGGTTGCATCTGTTCGAGCATATCGACGGCCGTCCCGGCCTGCCGGACGACCGGCACGCGGGAGCGATCGATGCGATGCGCATGCTCGCGCATCTGCATACGGCGCTGGCCGCGATCCCCGCGAGCGAAGCGGCGCCGCTCGCATGGCTGTCCGCACGTCATGCACGCGTGGCGGCGCGCGCGATGCCGTCGCTGCCGGCCGACTTGCACGACGACTACGACACGGTGATCCGGCGGATCGGCGCGCATCTCGACGCGGCGGCGTCGTGGCTCACGGGGCCCGTGCAGTGGCTGCACGGCGACTATCACGCGGGCAACCTGCTGTATGTGGGCAACGCGGTGAACGGCGTGCTCGATTTCGACGATGTGGGGCAGGGCGCGCAATGGCTCGAGGCGGCCTTCGCGTCGTTCGCGCTGTCGCGCGATGCGGGTCGGGACGACGGCTTCGTATTCGACCGCGGGCGATGGACGGCCTGCTTGCACACTTATATGGCGACGCGGCCGGATGCGGCGCCCGATTGGCTGCGCGACAACCACGACACGCTGACGACGCTGTTCTGCGCGGACCAGTCGCTGATCCATCTCGAAGCCGCGCAGCGCGGCCTATGGATGCCGGGGCCCGGCATCGGGTTCCTCGGCGGCTGGCGCCAGTTGCTGGACGGGGCGGTGCCCGCGGGTTAGCGGGGCGTCGCGTCGGCGCGCTGCCGGTTCAGGAACAGGCGCACGGCTTCGACCGTGTTGGGCCGCGCGTCGCCGTGCCGCGACCCGTCGTGCAGGCAGAACAGCACGTCGCGATGCTGCGCCGTGCACGCGTCGACATGCGCGCACATCGCGTCGAACAGCGCTTGCGACGAGGGCGCCGGCCGTTGCCAGTCGTCCAGTATCGCGGTCCAGCCCGTGTGTTCGCGTTGCAGGCGCGCGAGCACGGCGGCGCGATCGTCGTGCGGCATCAACCCGTACGGCAGCCGCAGCGGGATCGCGTGCGGCGCGGCAACGCCGGCGCGGCGATACACATCGCGAATCAGCGCATCGGTCATGTCGATTTCGTCGATCAGTGCGGCGTCCGCGAGCGCGCCCGGCTTCGCGTGCGAATAGGTGTGATTGCCGAGCCGGTGGCCTTCGCGCGCGATGCTCGTTGCGACGCCGAGCGCGCCCGCCAGATGCTTGCCGAGCACGAAGAAGGTCGCCGTGCACGACGCATCGCGCAGCACGTCGAGCAGCGCGGGCGTCGAGGGCCCGGGGCCGTCGTCGAAACTGAAATGAATGGATATCATCGGTTGCCCGGGCCGCTCACTGAACTGGCTCGATGGCCAGCGGGCACGTGCCGACCGGACGCAGCCGGGTGCCGGTCCATTCGTAGAAGAATCGGGCCGCTTTCGCATTGCCGTCGCCGCAATCGTCGTTGAAGCAGCCGGCGACGATCAGCAGCCTGCTGCCGGCACGGAAGTCGACGCGCTCGTCGTCGTTGCCCATCACGCCCGAGACGGCCGTCACGCCGGGCATCGTGTACGTCGCGCCCGTGTCCTTGTCGACGATCGCGAAATTTCGGCAATCCGTTCCGCAACCCCAGATCGCGACGCGGTAGTGACCGGCAAAGTTGGCCGGTTGCGCGAACGCGTCACGAATAACGGTGCGATAGAGGCGCGCTTCGTGGCTGGTGAGCCGAGGCGCGGCAGCCGGTTTGCGCGGCGCGCGGGCGGCGGCGGCCGGTGCCGGGTAACGGTCGAACGCAGGCGATGCACAGGCCGCGGCCGCCGTGGCTGCGGGCGCAGCACCGGTGGCGCCGGCCGTCAGTGCGGCCGATGCGCCGGCGATCAGCAGAAGTCGATGGGCGAGCGCCACGCGAGTGTCTTTCATGGTCGAGATCGAGGTCGGGCCGCGGCGGCCGAATGGCCGGCGGCGACGATTGTATGACGCTTCGCGCGTGCGGGCGCCGGGGCAGCGCGCATGCACCGTACCCCGACAATCGTTCCGGCCGTGACGGTCGTCACGGCGAAAGGGCGTCGCGCCCGGCGACACCGCGACTCGCGCACCGGGCGGCGCCGGCGCCGCTCAATCGGCCAGCCGCTTGTCGGCGAGCGCCTTGCAGCAGTCCTCGTACACCCACTGCACGAGTTTGGCCCGATAGTCGAGATCGTCGGTATCGACGATTTCCTCGACCGCGTCGCGCGCCCACGACGCGTCGACGAAGCCCGCATGCCGCTTCGCGATGTCCTGCGCGAGCGCCGCGAGCCGGGCGACCGAGAGCCAGTCGGCCTGGCGGTGATGGCGGTCGAGCCAGCGGTGCGCGGCCTGGACCTGGAACGCGGCGTCCGGCCAGGATTCGTTCAGGTAAAACGCGCCGAGGTTGCCGCAGGTGAGCCAGCAAAGCAGCTCCAGGCGGTCTTGCGAGCCGAGGGTATGGGATGCGTCGGACATGGCAGCGCTCACGAAGTGCGTCGATTCCGGGCGGCGCCGGCCGCAACGGGCCGATGCCGATATTAAAAACATAGCACGATGCGGGCCCGGCCGCGCACCCGGGCGGATGCCGACGTGACGGCGGCCCGAAGCGTGCGGCGCCTGCCGTGCGCGGCGCGCGGCGGAGCACCGGCGCTAGGGCGCGCCGGTCCTTTCGAATGGCTGTCATTCGTCACACCAGCCACCGAAACGCTCGCTAGAATGGCGGCTTCCCTGGAGGCGGAACACGATGAAAATCTACGACCAGTTCTACATCGACGGCGCGTGGCGCAAACCGGCCGGCGCCGGCACGATCGACGTGATCGATTCGGGCACCGAAGCCGTGATCGGCCGGATTCCCGAGGGCGTCGCGTCCGACGCGCAGGACGCGATCCGCGCGGCGCGCGCGGCCTTCGACGCGTGGGCGGCCACGCCGGCCGCGACGCGCGCGGGCTACTTGCGCAAGATCGTCGAGCATCTGCAGGCACGCAGCGAGGAACTCGCGCAGTCGATCACCGGCGAAGTCGGCATGCCGATCAAGCTGTCGCGCGCAATCCAGGTCGGCGGCCCGGTCTACAACTGGAAGGCGTACGCGAAGCTCGCCGAATCGTTCGAATTCGAGGCGCGGGTCGGCAATTCGCTGGTGGTGCGCGAGCCGGTCGGCGTCGTCGCGGCGATCACGCCGTGGAACTATCCGCTCAACCAGATCACGCTGAAGGTCGCGCCGGCGCTCGCGGCCGGCTGCACGGTGGTGCTGAAGCCGTCTGAAGTCGCGCCGCTCAACGCGTTCATGCTCGCCGAAGCGATCCACGAAGCCGGGCTGCCGGCCGGCGTGTTCAACCTCGTGTGCGGGTATGGCCCGGTCGTCGGCGAGGTGCTGGTCACCGATCCGGACGTCGACATGGTGTCGTTCACCGGCTCGACGCGCGCGGGCAAGCGCGTGGCCGAGCTGGCGGCCGCGGGCGTCAAGCGCGTCGCGCTGGAGCTGGGCGGCAAGTCGGCGTCGGTGATCCTCGACGATGCCGATTTCGCGACGGCGGTGAAGGGCACGGTCAACGCGTGCTACCTGAACGCGGGCCAGACCTGCTCCGCGCATACGCGGATGCTGGTGCCGGAAGCCCGCTACGACGAAGCGCGCGAGATCGCGAAGGCCGCGGCCGAAACGTACGTCGCGGGCGACCCTCGGCAGGAGACGACGCGCCTCGGCGCGCTGGCGTCGGCCGCGCAGCAGCAGCGCGTGCAGGCGTACATCCAGCGAGGCATCGACGAAGGCGCGGAACTCGTGACGGGCGGCACCGGTTTGCCGGAAGGGCTCGCGAAGGGCTTCTTCGTGAAACCGACCGTGTTTGGCCGCGTCGATCCGAAAGCGACGATCGCGCAGGAAGAGATCTTCGGGCCGGTGCTGTCGATCATCACGTATCGCGACGAAGACGAGGCCGTGCGGATCGCGAACGATTCGCCGTACGGGCTCGGCGGCGCGGTGTGGGCCGGCAGCGACGAACGCGCGATGCGCGTCGCACGCCGCATCCGCACGGGGCAGGTCGACATCAACGGCGGCACGTGGAACGCCGCCGCGCCGTTCGGCGGCTTCAAGCAGTCGGGGCATGGCCGCGAGAACGGCGTGTACGGGCTCGAGGAATACCTCGAATACAAGTCGATGCAGCTGAGGCCGGCGAAGCCGGCCTGAGCGTTTCATCCCGCATGACCGCGCAACGGCACGCTCGCGTGCCGTTTTTTATTGACGGCCGTCAAGGTGCGCGGCGGTGGATCGTCGATCATCGCGATTTCGATGTTCCGACGAGGTTTCAGATGACCGTACGCACTTCCTTTCCGCCGCTGACGATCCGCGGTCGCACCTTGCTGCCCGTCGTGCAGGGCGGCATGGGCGTCGGCATCTCCGCGCACCGGCTGGCGGGCAGCGTCGCGCGCGAAGGCGCGGTCGGCACGATCGCGAGCATCGACCTGCGCCACCATCATGCGGACCTGCTCGCGCGTTGCCGCGCGCACCCCGATCGCGCGACGCTCGAGGCGGCGAACCTCGACGCGCTTGCGCGCGAGATCCGTCTCGCGAAGACGTACAGCGAAGGGCGCGGGATGATCGCGGTCAACGTGATGAAGGCGGTGAGCGCGCATGCGGACTACGTGCGGGTCGCGTGCGACGAGGGCGCGGACGCGATCGTGATGGGCGCGGGCCTGCCGCTCGATCTGCCCGATCTCACGCAAGGGCACGACATCGCGCTGATTCCGATCCTGTCGGACAGCCGCGGGATCGCGCTGGTGCTGAAGAAGTGGATGAAGAAGGGGCGGCTGCCCGATGCGATCGTGATCGAGCATCCGGCGCACGCGGGCGGCCACCTCGGCGTCACGCAGATCGACGACATGCACGATGCGCGCTTCGATTTCGCGCGCGTGCTCGACGAGACCGCGCAGGTGATGGCGTCGCTCGGCCTCGCGCGCGATACGATCCCGCTGATCGTGGCCGGCGGGATCAACAGTCACGACACGGTGCGCGCGGCGCTCGCGGCCGGCGCGAACGGTGTGCAGGTGGGCACGCCGTTCGCGGTGACGGAAGAAGGCGACGCGCACCCGAACTTCAAGCGTGTGCTGGCCGATGCGCTGCCCGACGATATCGTCGAATTCGTCAGCGTGACGGGGCTGCCGGCACGCGCGGTGAAGACGCCGTGGCTCGATCGTTACCTGCGCAACGAGACGCGCATTCGCAACAAGCTCGGCGCGTTCAAGCAGCGCTGCCCGACCGCGCTGGAATGCCTGAGCGTATGCGGGCTGCGCGACGGCATCGAGAAATTCGGCCACTTCTGCATCGACACGCGGCTTGCGGCCGCGCTGCGCGGCGACGTCTCGAACGGGCTGTTCTTCCGCGGCCGCGAAGCATTGCCGTTCGGCCGCGCGATCCGCAGCGTGCGCGATCTGCTCGACCTGCTGCTGACGGGCAGTGCGACCGAGCCTGCGGCAAACCGTCCCACGTTTACGCTGGCTTGACCAATATCAAGATGACGAAAAGACCCTACCGGGAGAATGGAAACCATTCTTTGGGGGTCCGTACCATGCATAAAACGATTCGAACATGTGTCACCGCAGCCGCCGTCGCGGCCAGCCTCGTCGCGATGCCGTCGCTGTCGCACGCGGCGTCGCCGGGCGACGGCATCAATCAGGGTGACGTACTGGTCCGGCTGCGCGCGATCAGCATCCAGCCGAACGAGCGCGCGAGCGACACGCTCGGCGCGATCAACACCGGCGTGAACAACGCGATCGTGCCCGAGCTCGACTTCACGTACATGATCCGCGACTACCTCGGCGTCGAGCTGATCCTCGGCACGTCGCGGCATCAAATGACGTCGAGCCTCGGCAATCTCGGCGGCGTGGGCGTGCTGCCGCCGACGCTGCTGCTGCAGTATCACTTCAACCATGCGGGCAAGGTGCGTCCGTACGTCGGCGCCGGGTTGAACTACACGTACTTCTACAACAACGGGCTCAACGTCGGCGGCGAGGGCGTGTCGATCAACAAGAGCAGCTTCGGTCCGGCACTGCAGTTCGGCGTGGACGTGCAGTTGACGAAGAAGGTGTTCATGAACGTCGACGTGAAGAAGATCTGGATGAGCACCGATGCGACGCTCGGCGACAAGGGCATCGGCACGCTGCACATCGATCCGCTGATCGTCGGCATCGGCGTCGGGATGAAGTTCTAGACACGACGCGCTCGCGCGAAAGGAACAGAGTTGGGGTTGGCGGCATGGCGGTCGGCATGCCGCTCTTTTTTTGTGCAGTGGATTTACAGCTTGTCGTACTGGAAACGCATCGCGGTGCCTTCGCGCGTGATGCGCTCCCACACCGCGCGCTTTTCGTCGTCGCTCAGGAACACCCAGTTCGACACTTCGGCGGCCGTGCGGCCGCAGCCCTTGCAGACTTCGTCGAAGAGCGTCGAGCACACGCCGATGCAGGGGCTGTCGGGGAGGTCGTGAAGATTGGAGGCCATCGGGAGGGTTCGCGCAGTTGAATCGTCAGCCGCCATTTTAATGCATCGCGACGGCCCGGCCGGCCGCCGGCGCCGGGCGCACGCGCCCGCCATCCGAACGCCGCTTCGCCGCTGCCCGTTTTTCCCGGTGGACAGCCGCCGATTACCCGATAGAATTCCCCCGGAACGCCCCGCCGCACGGGCGGTTCGACCGACCGGCGGCGGGAATCTGTTCCGTTTGCGCGACACCGGCATGATTTTTTTGTGACGGGGCGCGAATGATGGTAGTTTTCGGGGTTTTCGAGGGGCGGCGCGCCAGAATGCGCCGCCATGACGAGGCAGACGGCAGCCGGGCAACGCGTCCGGCCGAAGGGAGAACGGGATGAAAGCAAAGGTAGTGGGCCGGTTCGCAGCGCTCGCGCTGTGCGTGGGGGCGTCGGCGGCAGCGGCGAAGGATACGCAGCTCAATGTCTATAACTGGTCGGACTACATTGCGAAGGACACGATCCCGAACTTCGAGAAGCAGGCGGGCGTCAAGGTTCGCTACGACAACTACGACAGCGACGACACGCTGCAGGCGAAGCTGCTGACCGGCAGCTCGGGCTACGACATCGTCGTGCCCACCAGCAACTACGCGGGCAAGCAGATCGCCGCCGGCATCTTCGCGCCGCTCGACAAGTCGAAGCTGCCGAACCTCAAGTACCTCGATCCGCAACTGATGGCGCTCGTCGCCGGCGCGGACCCGGGCAACAAGTATTCGGTGCCCTGGGCATATGGCACGACCGGCCTCGCATACAACCTGACGAAGGCGCAGCAGGCGCTCGGCAAGGTACCGCTCGACAACTGGGACATCCTGTTCAAGCCGGAAAACCTCGCGAAGCTGAAGACCTGCGGCGTGTCGGTGCTCGACGCACCCGACCAGATGTTCGCGGCGACGCTGCACTACATCGGCAAGGATCCGATGAGCACGAACCCGGCCGACTACAAGGCCGCGATGGACGTGCTGAAGAAGATCCGTCCGTACATCACGCAATTCAACTCGTCGGGCTACATCAACGACCTGGTCGGCGGCGACATCTGCTTCGCGTTCGGCTGGTCGGGCGACGTCGTGATCGCGAAGCATCGTGCGATCGAGGCGAAGAAGCCGTACAAGGTCGAGTACTACATTCCGAAGGGCGGCGCGCCGGTGTGGTTCGACGTGATGGCGATCCCGAAGGATGCGAAGAACAAGGAAGCCGCGCTGCAGTGGATCAACTACATCGAGGATCCGAAGGTGCATGCGGCGATCACGAACGCGGTGTACTACCCGAGCGCGAACGCCGAGGCACGCAAGTACGTGCGGCCCGACGTCGCGAACGACCCGGCCGTGTATCCGCCGGCCGACGTCGTGAAGACGCTGTTCCTGCTCAAGCCGCTGCCGCCTGAAATCCAGCGTCTGCAGACGCGTCTGTGGACCGAGCTGAAGTCGGGCCGCTGACGCGAGCCGAAGTGAACCCGCAGTCATGAAGCCCCTGGTGCCCCCGGGGGCTTTGTTCGTCTAACGCAGGAGAGAAGCAGCACATCATGAATAGCCAGTCGGGCGCGCCGGTCGCGGGCGCGCCGTTCTCCGTTTCCTCCTCCGGCGCCGATGCGCGCGCCGAGAACTTTGTCCAGATCGTCGACGTCGTCAAGAAATTCGGCGACACCGAAGCCGTGCGCAGCGTCAACCTGACCGTGCGCCAGGGCGAGCTGTTCGCGCTGCTCGGCAGCTCGGGCTGCGGCAAGTCGACGTTGCTGCGGATGCTCGCGGGCCTCGAGACGGTCACGTCGGGCAAGATCCTGATCGACGGCGAGGACCTCGCGCAGATGCCGCCGTACAAGCGGCCCGTGAACATGATGTTCCAGTCGTATGCGCTGTTCCCGCACATGTCGGTCGAGTCGAACGTCGCGTTCGGGCTGAAGCAGGAAGGCACGCCGAAGGCCGAGCTGAAGGCGCGCGTCGCGTCCGCGCTCGAACTCGTGCAGATGGGCAAGTATGCGAAGCGCAAGCCGCATCAACTTTCCGGCGGCCAGCAGCAGCGCGTTGCGCTTGCGCGTTCGCTGGTCAAGCGCCCGAAGCTGCTGCTGCTCGACGAGCCGATGTCCGCGCTCGACAAGCAGATCCGCCAGCGTACGCAGATCGAGCTCGTCAACATCCTGAACAAGGTCGGCGTCACCTGCATCATGGTCACGCACGATCAGGAAGAGGCGATGACGATGGCGAACCGCCTCGCGGTGATGAGCGAAGGGCAGATCGTGCAGATCGGCTCGCCGAACGAAGTGTACGAATACCCGAACAGCCGCTTCTCGGCCGAATTCATCGGCTCGACGAACCTGTTCGACGGCGTGACGGTCGAGGACGAACCCGATCACGTGTACATCGAATCGCCGGAACTGCCGAGCCGGCTGTACGTGAGCCACGGGATCTCGGGCCCGCTCGGGATGCCGGTCACGGTGTCGGTGCGCCCCGAGCGGATCGCGCTCACGCGCAAGCCGCCCGAAGGCGCGTTCAACTGGGCGCGCGGCCGGATCAGCAACGTCGCGTACATGGGCGGTTATTCGCTGTATCACGTGAAGCTCGACGGGGGCAAGACGGTGATCGCGAACGTGTCGAGCCTCGCGATTTCCGAACTCGACACGCCGGTGCTCGCCGACGAGATCTACGTGCGCTGGAGCGCGACCGCCGGCGTGGTGCTGACGTCATGAACGCGTTCAAGTCCCTGCTCGAGTGGCCGGTGCGGCGCTTCAACCTGACGGGCGCCACGGCGGTCGTGGCCGGGCCGTTCACGTGGCTCGTGCTGTTCTTCCTCGTGCCGTTCGTGCTGGTCGTGAAGATCAGCTTCGCGGAGCTGCAGCTCGGCATCCCGCCGTATACGGAGCTCGCGTCGTACGCCGACGGCGTCGTGCACGTCGCGCTGAACCTGTCGCACTACGCGTTCCTGTTCACGGACAGCCTGTATTTCGCGACCTACGTGAACTCGGTGTGGGTCGCCGCGATCACGACGCTGCTGTGTTTGCTGCTCGGCTATCCGATGGCGTATTACATCGCGCGCTCGAACCCGGCCACCCGCAACCTGCTGATGATGGGCGTGATGCTGCCGTTCTGGACGTCGTTCCTGATCCGCGTGTATGCCTGGATCGGGATCCTGAAGAACAACGGGCTCCTGAACAACTTCCTGATGTGGATCGGGCTCACGCATACGCCGATCGAGCTGTACCGCACGAACTATGCGGTGTACATCGGGATGGTGTATTCGTACCTGCCGTTCCTCGTGATGCCGCTCTACGCGCACCTCGTGAAGATGGACCTGCGCCTGCTCGAAGCCGCGTACGACCTCGGCGCGAAGCCGTGGAAGGCGTTCGTGCAGATCACGCTGCCGCTGTCGAAGAACGGGATCATCGCGGGCTGCCTGCTGGTGTTCATCCCGGCGGTCGGCGAGTACGTGATTCCGGAGCTGCTCGGCGGCGCGAATACGCTGATGATCGGCCGCGTGATGTGGAACGAGTTCTTCAACAACGCGGACTGGCCGATGGCGTCTGCCGTGACCTGCGCGATGGTGCTGCTGCTGCTCGTGCCGATGGCGATGTTCCAGCACTTCCAGGCGAAGGAACAGGGAGGCCGTCGATGAAGCCGAATCGCTACCTGCAGTTCGCGGCGTTGTTCGTCGGCTTCGCGTTCCTGTACATCCCGATCATCAGCCTGATCGTCTATTCGTTCAACGAGTCGAAGCTCGTCACCGTGTGGTCGGGTTTCTCGTTCCGCTGGTATGAGGCGCTCGTCGAGGACGACGAGTTGCTGACGGCCGCGTGGCTGTCGCTGAAGATCGGCGTGCTGACCGCGTTCGCGTCGGTGTTCATCGGCACGTGGGCCGGCTTCGTGCTCGCGCGGATGGGCCGCTTTCGCGGCTTCGCGCTGTTCAGCGGGATGATCAACGCGCCGCTCGTGATCCCCGAGGTGATCCAGGGGATCTCGCTGCTGCTGCTGTTCATCGAGCTCGCGAAGTGGATCGGCTGGCCGGCCGAGCGCGGCGTGTTCACGATCTGGCTCGGCCACGTGATGCTGTGCATCTCGTACGTCGCGATCATCGTGCAGTCGCGCGTGCGCGAGCTGAATCCGTCGCTGGAAGAAGCCGCGCTCGATCTCGGCGCGACGCCGCTGAAGGTGTTCTTCACGATTACGCTGCCGCTGATCTCGCAGGCGCTGATCGCGGGCTGGCTGCTGTCGTTCACGCTGTCGATCGACGACCTCGTGCTGTCGGCGTTCCTGTCGGGCCCCGGCTCGACGACGCTGCCGCTCGTCGTGTTCTCGCGCGTGCGCCTCGGGCTGAACCCGGAGATGAACGCGCTCGCGACGCTGTTCATCATCGCGGTGACGGCCGGCGTCGTGATCGCGAACTTCGTGATGCTGCGTCAGGAACGCAAGCGGATGGCGGGGTTTGCGGCCTGATACGGCGGTTGTGGCCTTCAAGAAAAACGCCCGGTGCCGACGACGAGTCGGCCCGGGCGTTTTGTTTGGCGGCGCGTAACGATCGCCGGCCCATCGCCGGCGTTTATGCGCCGAGCGCCGCCTTCGCCAGCAATCCCAGCGCGACGCAGACGAGCACGGCCGCGAACCCGGCCTGCACGTGCCGCGCGGCGAGGTGGCGCGACGCGCCGCGGCCGGAGGCCATGCCGAGCGCGGTCGCGACGCTGAACCACAGCGTCACGTCGAGCGGCGCGCGCGTGCCCGACACGAGCGTCGCGAACACGCCGCCGGTACCGACCAGCGCGATCACCATCAGCGACGTCGCGACCACCCCATGCATCGACACGTTCGTGAACTTGCGCAGCATCGGCACGATCACGAAGCCGCCGCCGACACCGAGCAATCCCGTCATCAAGCCCGTGACCGCGCCGGTCGACGCCAGCGCGATGCCCACGGGCCACGACCACACGAGCCGGCCCGTATCGGGATTCACGCGGCCGACGCACAGCGGCGACGCGTCCGCGTCGGTCGCCTGCCGCCGCAGCGCCTGTCGTAGCAGGCGGCTGGCGACGACCAGCATCGTCAGCGCGAACAACGTGAGCAGCAGGCGCTGCGGCAGTACGTGCGCGAGTCGCACGCCGAGCGTGGTCAGCGGCACGCCGGCCACGGCCATCAGCAGCGCCGCGCGATAGCGCACGAGCCCGCGGCGGAAGCCTTCGAGCGCGCCGAGCGCGGCGCTGCCGGCTACCGCGACGAGCGCAACGGGCGTCGCTTGCTGCATCGGCCAGCTCATCCCGACGACGAGGGCCGGCACCGCGAGAATGCCGCCGCCGGCGCCGGTCAGGCCGAGCACGGCACCGACGAAGCCGCCGAGTACGAGGGAAATCAGCATGACGTCATCGCGCTCCGGTCAACGGGCGATCGCGGGCTTCGCGAGCCATTCGCGGCCCTTGAGCATCGCCTTCCAGTAGAGCGGCGGCAGCATGCGTTCCTTCAGCAGCCACGCGAGCCGCGATGGCCGTTTGCCGTCGATCAGCCAGGCGGGGAAGGTCGGCGCGACCTTGCCGCCGTACAGGAATTCGGCGAGCACGATCTTGCCGCGCTCGACGGTGAGCGGGCACGAGCCGTAGCCGTCGTACGCGGCGTCGCCCTGTGCGCGGCCGAGCGACGCGAGCAGGTTGTGCGCGACGACGGGCGCCTGCTTGCGGGCGGCCGCGGCCGTTTTCGCATTGGTCGTGTTGGTGACGTCGCCGAGCGCGTAGATGTCCGGAAACTGCTTGTGGCGCAGCGTCGCCGGATCGACGTCGATCCAGCCGGCCGCGTCGGCGAGCGGGCTCGCGCGTACGAAATCGGGGGCCTTCTGCGGCGGCACCACGTGGATCATGTCGAACGGCCGCTCGACGGTTTCCTTGCCGCCGTCCGGCAGCGCGCGCGAGAACGTCGCACGGCGCGCGGGCCCGTCGATCGCGACGAGGTTGTGGCCGAACGACAGCGCGATGTCATAGCTTTTCACGTACTCCATCAGCGCGGGCACGTAGTCGGGGACGCCGAACAGCGCGCCGCCCGCATTCAGGAATTCGACGTTCGCGGCGTCGAGGCGCCCCGTGCGCCGCCAGTGATCGCACGACAGGTACATCGCCTTTTGCGGCGCGCCCGCGCACTTGATCGGCATCGGCGGCTGTGTGAAGAGCGCGTGGCCGCCGCGGAACGCGCGCACCAGCTCCCACGTATACGGCGCGAGATCGTAGCGGTAGTTCGACGTGACGCCGTTGCGGCCGAGCGTGTCGGCGAGGCCGTCGATCGCATGCCAGTCGAGCTTGAGCCCCGGACACACGACGAGCCTGCGATAGCCGATGCGCCGGCAACCGTCGAGCACCACCACGTGCGCGTCGGGCTCGAAGCCGGCGACCGCGGCCTGGATCCGCTGCACGCCGCGCGGCAGTACGTCGGTCATCCTGCGCGCGGTCGTCTCGGGGCAGAACACGCCCGCACCGACCATCGTCCAGCCGGGCTGGTAGTAGTGAACGTCGGCGGGATCGATCACCGCGATGTCGAGCGACGCGTCGCGCGCGAGCAGGCTCGACGCGACCGCGATGCCGGCCGCGCCCGCGCCGACGATCACGATGTCGTGTCGCGCGTCCACGGCCGGCGCGCTCTGGCGGCCGTCCTGCGCGATACGCGAGGCGAGCGCGCTCAGGTCGTAGCCGGCCGCGCCGGCGGTGGCGATGAGGTCGTCCAGCGGGCGCAGCCCCGCCTGCGACAGCGCCCACAGCGTGGCCGACCGCGTGCCGCTGCGGCAGTACGCGAGCACGGGCCCATTCAGCGACGCGACGAGCGCGCCGAACTGCGCGGCCTGGTCGTCGGTCACCTTGCCGGTATCGACCGGCAGGTAGTGCACGTCGATGCCGAGCGGCGCGGCGGCCGCGCGGATCTCGGTGACGGTCGGCTGGTCGGCGCCTTCGCCGTCGGGCCGGTTGCAGATGATCGCGCGAATGCCCGCCGCGTGAAGCGCGGGCAGGTCGGCCGCCGCGATCTGCGGCGAGACCGACAGCGTGTCGGTCAGCTTGCGGATGGTCATATTGGGGGGGCTCCGTTTGGGGGCGCGCGGCTCAGATCGCGTCGAGCGGGATCTTCAGGTAGCGCACGCCGTTGTTCTCGGGTTCGGGCAGGTGGCCGGCGCGCATGTTGACCTGCACCGACGGCAGCATCAGCACCGGCATGTCGAGCGTCGCGTCGCGCGCGGTGCGCATCGCGACGAAATCGTCCTCGCTCACGCCATCCCTCACGTGCACGTTCGCGCGGCGCTGCTCGGCGACGGTCGTCACGAACTGCACGTCGCGGCCGCCCGGCTGGTAGTCGTGGCACAGGTACAGGCGCGTGTCGGGCGGCAGCGCGAGCACGCGCATGATCGAGCGGTACAGCGTGCGCGCATCGCCGCCGGGGAAGTCACAGCGGGCCGTGCCGTAGTCGGGCATGAACAGCGTGTCGCCGACGAACGCCGCGCGCTGCGTCGCGTCGTCCACGCAGTAGGTCATGCACGCGGGCGTGTGGCCCGGCGTGTGCAGCGCGCGGATCGTCAGCGCGCCGAGTGCGAGCGTGTCGCCGTCGTCGACGAGCCGGTCGAACTGGCGGCCGTCTTCCGCGAAGCCGGGGCCTGCGTTAAACAGCGTGCCGAACACGTGCTGCACGCGGCGCACGTGCGAACCGATCGCAATCTGGCCGCCGACCTGCGCTTTGAGGTAGGGCGCGGCCGACAGGTGGTCGGCGTGCACGTGCGTCTCCAGCAGCCAGTGCACGGTCGCGCCGAGTTCGGCGACGCGCGCGATCAGCCGGTCGGCGCTGGCGGTGCGCGTGCGGCCGGATTTCGGGTCGTAGTCGAGCACGCTGTCGATCAGCGCGCATGCGCGGCTTGTCGTATCGAGCAGGAGATAGCTGACGGTGTGGGTCGCCGGGTCGAAAAAGCCTTCGACCGACAGGGCGGGGGCGTTGCTCACGGGGTGTCCTCGATCGGGTGCTGCATCTGCAATCGCGGTCTTTATCTCAAGAAGCATGCCAACCTGCGGCGCGGTACCGGCCGATGTGGCAGGGGCTTGATTCGGCTCGGGTTTTCGGGACGTCGGCGGCCCTGTGGAGATGTCAACGACATCCGGTGGCGGACGAGAACTGCCACATCTGGCAGCGCCGTGGCAGAATTGGCAGTCAGCCTGGCAGTCCATCCGGGCGCCCCTTCGCCGAGCGAGCCGCCGCATGAATCCGCACGACACCATTCCGATCGTCCCCTCCGCGCGTCACGACGCGATGCCCGACGTACGCGCGCTCGTCGCGTATCTCGAGCAGGACCCGCAGCCGATGATCGTCGTCGACCCCGACTATCGGATCCTCGCGGCGAACGATGCGTACCGGCGCCAGTTCGGCGTGGCCGGCGTCGAGCATGTGGGCCGGCATTGTTTCCAGGTGTCGCATCATTACAACGTGCCGTGCGACCAGGCCGGCGAGCATTGCCCGATGAAGCAGGCGCTCGAGTCGCGCGGGCTCAACCGCGTGCTGCACATCCATCACACGCCGCGCGGCCCCGAGCATGTCGACGTCGAACTGCGGCCGATCTTCGACGCGGACGGCAACGTGATCGCGTACGTCGAGCGGCTGACGACGGTGCGCAGCGCGTCCGCGCAGCCGAGCGCGGAAGGGCTCGTCGGCGGCTCGGACGCGTTCAACGCGGCGCTCGGCGCGCTGCAGCGCGTGGCGCCGTCGACGCTGCCGGTACTGCTGCTCGGCGAATCGGGCACCGGCAAGGAGCTGTTCGCCCGCGCGCTGCACGAGGCGAGCGATCGCGCGATGGGGCCGTTCGTCGTCGTCGATTGCTCGGGGATCGCCGAGACGCTGTTCGAGAGCGAACTGTTCGGCTACGAGAAAGGCGCGTTCACGGGCGCGAACCAGCGCAAGCCGGGCCTCGTCGAGACCGCGCAGGGCGGCACGCTGTTTCTCGACGAGATCGGCGACGTGCCGCTGCCGATGCAGGTGAAGCTGCTGCGGCTGATCGAATCGGGCACGTTCCGGCGCGTCGGCGGCGTCGAGGCGCTGCGCGCCGATTTCCGGCTCGTCGCGGCCACGCACAAGCCGCTGCGCGAGATGATCGACGACGGCCGGTTCCGGCAGGATCTTTACTACCGGATCAACGCGTTTCCGATTCCGCTGCCGGCGCTGCGCGAACGGCAGGGCGACGTCGCGCTGCTGGCCGAATCGATCCTGCGGCGGATCGCGAACGCGCGCGGCAACGCGGGCGACGCGAATGCGCGACCGTTCACGCTGACCGAGCGTGCGCGCGCGTGCCTCGATGCGTATGCGTGGCCCGGCAACATCCGCGAGCTGCGCAACGTGCTCGAACGCGCGTGCCTGTTCGCGGACGACGGGACGATCCGCGTCGAACATCTGCCGGCCGAGCTCGTCGTGGCCGCGGCGGCGCCGCATGCGCAGGCGGCGGATGCGGGCGGCGTGTCGGATGCGGAGCTCGTCCGGATCGCGCGCGCGTTCGACGGCACGCGCAAGGCGCTCGCCGCGCAGCTCGGCTTGAGCGAACGGACGCTGTACCGCCGGATGAAGGCGCTCGGGCTCGGCACGCGCGAGCGCTGAACGGGCGTGGTGCGTGCCGCTGGCAGCGGCACACGGCTTTGTCGATAATGGCGCGTTCGATTCCGGCTCTCTCCATCTCCGATGAAAAGGCATGTTCTTTCGAGTTGTCTGTTGCTCACAGTCGCAGCGCTGGCCAGCCAGGCGCACGCCGCCGATTACACGTGGACCGATGCGGCCGGCGCGCACGCGGTGACGCTCGCCAGAACCGCGTCCGGCGACGACGTCGAACTCAAGGTGTCCGCGACGCTCGACGGCCGCCCCGACTGGGCAGTGCGCGACTACGTGAAGGCATGCCCGGTCGACGTGATTCTCGACGTCGTGCCGAAGTCGATCGAAATGCGCGACCTGCTCGGCAACGGCCGCAAGCAGTTCCTGTTCGCGTACAAGATCGGTTGCCGCGGCGACGTGAGCGCCGATCAGGTCAAGTACTTCCTGATCGACGCAGGGACGAAATACGTGCTTCGTGGCGAGGAGATCGTCACGGTCAACGGCAAGTTCGTCGACGGGGGCGCGGCGCCCGTGCCGAACGCAGACCTGAAGGCGCAGCCCGCGTTTCTACGCTATATGACGAAGCATTGGCGCGGGATCAGCATGCGCAACGACTAGGGCGTGAACACGCCCTAGGCGGATGCCCGGCCGTTGCGTGCGGTACGGGCGGGTCGATACGGGTTGAGCCTGCCACGCAATAAAAAATCACAACAAGACGACAATTAATTATCGTTTCACGATAATTATCGACGTACAATCGACGCTCGTTCAATCGTCGTCGAGGAGACGCCATGCATTCCGATCGCATTGCCCGTATCAGCCAGCAGATGGCCACCGTCACGCTGGGGTTCATCGTCTGCATGCTGGTGCTCAACGCTGCGTGCTGGCTGTTTCCGTCGCTGAGCGCAGCCTCGGGGCCCGGCTTCGTATTCGGCCTCACGGATTCGGTACTCACCAACCTGCACGTGGACGTTGCCGCGTTCCCGTGGTGGCAGAAGGCGGTCGGCATCCTGCTGTCGAGCGTGCCGCTCGTCGCGCTCGCGAATGGCCTGCGGCATCTGCGCGCGCTGTTCCGCACGTATGCGCGGCGCGACTATTTCTCCGCACAGGCGGCCGGCCATCTCGGCAAGACGGGGCGGGCGATCGGCCTGTGGGTGCTGCTGAGCCTGCTGTGCGAGCCGCTGCTGAGCGTGTGGGCGACGCTGCGCGAACCGGTCGGCCATCGGGTGGTCAGCCTCGGCTTCACCATGCCGTACGTGGTCGCGTTGTTCACCGCAGCCTGCATCGCGATCATCGCGCACATTCTCCGGCAGGCGAGCGAGCTCGATGCCGAGCATCGGCAGTTCGTCTGAGGCGCGCGATGACGATCGTAGTCAAGCTCGACGTGATGCTCGCGATGCGCAAGGTCCGCTCGAAGGATCTGGCGGCCGCCGTCGGCATCACCGAACAGAATCTGTCGCTGCTCAAGCAGGGGAAGGTGAAGGGCATCCGCTTCGCGACGCTCGACGCGATCTGCCGTTATCTCGACTGCCAGCCGGGCGACCTGCTCGCGTTCAGCGATGACGGCGGCGGCACGCCCGACTGACGCAGCGCGCTCGCGGCGTGCCGATGCGGCGGGGCGCCGTCGGTCGCGCGTCGTCGCGCTCGCGGTCGTGGTGTCCGTATCGCTCCACCTGCTCGGATGGTTGCTGATGCAACGAGTGCCGCCAGCGGGTAGCCCGAAATCCGTCGAGCGGCCGCGCACCGCGCTGCGCGTCGAGTTGATTCCCGCGCGGCCGACGCCAGAGGTGATCGCACGCGAGATCGGGCGGGTCGGCCCGAATGCAGGCGGGCGCGGCAACGTGCAATCGGCGAAACGTTCTGCGGTGGTGGCGAACGCGCAAAGGGCCGCGCGTTCGTCTGCGGATATGCCGGATGCATCGCACAGGCAAGGCCAGACGACGGCCAGTGCAAGTGCCAACGAGCCGGCGACCGCTGCGAGCCCTGATCTAGACTGGCGTCGCGATCTGGATGCAATCGGTGCACAGCCACGCACAGCGCGCAGCCCCGCGCAGGCGGCCGTCGGCGCGCTGGGCGCATCGTCCGGCGACACATCTGCGCATCGTCGC
Source organism: Burkholderia sola (assembly GCF_905400185.1). Classification (NCBI taxonomy): domain Bacteria; kingdom Pseudomonadati; phylum Pseudomonadota; class Betaproteobacteria; order Burkholderiales; family Burkholderiaceae; genus Burkholderia; species Burkholderia sola. The sequence goes on along the minus strand of NZ_FR989675.1, from coordinate 1,951,505 downwards.
GCCATCGACGCCAGGCTGGCCGACGGCATGTCGGGCGCGCGTCGCGCCGATTGTCGCAACGCGTACGCGGGTGCCGGCCTGCTCGCGTTGCCGATGCTCGCGCTGGATGCGGTTCGCGATACCGGCTGCCAATGGTGAAACGGGCGGCACACGGGAACCCCGCTTGCCGCCCGCGAATCACGCGATCAGCGCGCCGGCGCCAGCTGCGCCGTCGCCTCGCGCATGAAACCGAGCAGCGTGTCGTCGGTCCACGAATCCTTCGTCAGCGCCGGCTCGTTCATCAGCGCGTGGCGGAATTTCGCGTGCGTGGCCGGATCGTGGCCCGCGTAGCTGCAGAACAGCTCGAGCCAGCGCTGCGCGAGCGCGCGGCCTTGCGGCGAATCGGGCCGCGTGCCCGCATCGATCGCGTCGCGCACGTCGGCCATCAGTTGCGGCCATTCCATCGCCCGTTGACGGTAGTGCGCGCGCATGAAGCGGCTCTCGTCCGGCGTGAGGTACTTCTCGAAGAGCCGCATCTTCGTTTCCGACGAGGCCCGCAGCACATAGTCGCGCAACGCCGTCGAGATGCCGATCTTCGACTGCATCGACGGCTCCTGCTCATGCATCAGATTCAGCTTCGCGAGCAACCGCGGATCGTTGTTCGTGTCGCGTACCAGCAGCGCCATCCAGCGCGCGGCAAGCGCACGTACGCGCTCGTCCTCGGCGGGCACACCCGCCTCGTGCAGCGTACGGACCTCGTCGACGAGCGCGATCCATTCCGCGTCGCCGGCCTGGCTCTTCTGGTACATCGGCAGGCGCGCGAGTTCTTCCTCGGAGAAATATTTGTCGTACACGGTCATCAACTCCAGTGTGGTGAGCCAATCGGCCAGTTCCGGCTCCGAGCCCGCGGCGAGCTGCACATGCAGACTCACGAGCCGCTCGCGCAGCTGCGCGGTTTGCGCAAGCTGACGGTCGAGCAGCGCGATCTGCTTCGCGACGAGATCGACGAGCGGGGTGCCGGGCTGGTTCAGGTGGTCGCCGATTTCGGTGAGCGACAGGCCGAAGCGACGCAGCGCCTGGATCTGGTGGAGCCGGGCGATGTCGTTGCGGTCGTACAGCCGGTAGCCGTTGTCGGCGCGCGCCGAAGGCGTCAGCAGACCGATCGCGTGATAGTGATGAAGCGTGCGGACGGTCAGCCCGCTGCGTTTCGCCAGTTCTCCCACTTTCAGTCGCATTCGTTCCTCCGTTCGGTACGCACACTGGAGTCTCGAACGTTACGCTACGTGAGGGTCAAGCGGAAGATCGGCGATCGAACGCGCGTGGCGGGGCGCCGCACGCACGTTCGATCGGAGGGGGGGTATGGCGGTTATTGCGCCGAAGGAGCGGGGTCGGGCGCGGCGGCGCGTGCTTGCGTGCCGGTCGTGCCGTCGCCGGCGGCGTGGCCGCTTTTACCGGACGTGTCGCCGTTGTCGGCCGGCGGCGTGCCCATCGCCTGGTAAAGCCGCGCGGTATCCGCGAACCGTGCGCCGGTCGCGCGAATCTCGTCGAGCCGCGCATTGCGGTACTGCAACTCGCTCGCGCGCGCGGCCGACGGCGGCAGCGCGCCGAGCCGCACGCGGGCGGCCGCGTCGTCGTACGCGCCACGCGCGGACAGCGCGGCGCGCGACGTCGCATCGAGCGCCTGGGCGTCGTGCTCGAGCGCCGCGAGCGAATCGGCGACGTTCTGGAACGCGCCGAGCACCGCCTGCTTGTACTGGTCGACCGCGGCCTCGTAGGTTGCCTTCGCCGCGCGGCGCTGCGCGAGCAGCGCGCCGCCGTGGAAGATCGGCTGGCTCAGCGACGCGCCGACGTTCCAGATCGCGCCGGCGCCCGACAGCATCGCCGGCCAGCTGAAGCCACCTTTGCCCATCGCCGCCGACAGCGACAGTTGCGGAAACATTTGCGCGGTCGCGAGGCCCACTTCGGCGGCGGCGGCCTTCAGCCCCGCGTCGGCGGCCTGGATGTCCGGGCGGCTTTGCAGCAGGTCCGACGGCACGACGACGGGCACCTGCTCGGGCAGATGCAGATCGGCGAGCGCGAGATCGGCCGGCGGCCGGTCGGGCGTACGGCCGACCAGCACGGCGAGCGCGTGGCGCGCCGAGTCGCGCTGCTGGCGCAGCGCGGGCAGGCTTGCCGCGAACGTGTCGGCGCTTTGCCGGGCGTTCAGCGCGTCGCTGCGCGAGGCCGAACCGAGCGCATGGCGGCGCTCGGCGTCGTGCGCCTGGTCGTTCGCGAGCGCGACGAGCCGCTCGGTCGTGTCGATCTGCGCATTGAGCACCGATACGGTGATCGACGCGGTCACGATGTTCGCGGCCAGCGCGCGCCGCGCGGATTCGAGCTGGAACGCGCTGACGTCGACGCGTTTCGCGAGCGCGCGGTTCGCGAAGCGCGACACGCCGAACAGGTCGACCGTGTAGCTCGCCTGCAGTTGCCCGACGAACGTGTCGTACAGCAGCGTCGGTGCGCCGAGCGCGGGAATCGGCACGCCGAGCGCGCGCTGGCGCGTGGCCTGGCCGACCGCGTCGATCGACGGCAGCATCGAGCTGCCGATCTGCCCGCGCAACTGCTCGCGCGCCGCATCCAGCGAATGCGACGCCGCGCTCAGCGTCGGGCTGTTGCGCAGCCCTTCGTCGACGAGCGCGTTCAGCGCATCGGAACGGTACTGTTTCCACCAGTCCGGCACCGGCTGCGCGCCGACCTCGAACTGTTGCGCGACGCCTTGTGCGGACACCGTCTGCTGGACTTGCGGCGCGGCGCCGTAGTGCGCGGGCGACGGCATCGCGGGCGGCTCGCCGCTCGGCGCGAACCACGCGCAGCCCGCGAGCGGGCCGGCGACGCTCGCCGCGGCGAGCACCCGCACGGCTTTCTTTTTCAGGGTCATCGATCGATCCATGGTCAGGCTCCCGACGGCGCGGCGGGCGTGCCGCCTGGCGGCGGGCCGTCCTGCGGGTCGCGTTCGGCGCGCTTCACGCGGAACCACGTCGCGTACAGCGCAGGCAGGTAGAACAGCGTCAGCACGGTCGCGCTCGTGATGCCGCCCATCAGCGCGGTCGCCATCGGCCCGAAGAAGTTCGAGCGCAGCAGCGGGATCAGCGCGAGCACCGCGGCCGCGGCCGTCAGCGTGATCGGGCGGAAGCGCCGCACGGTCGCGCCGATGATCGCGTCGACGCGGCCGTGGCCGGCCGCGATGTCCTGCTCGATCTGGTCGACCAGGATCACCGAGTTGCGCATGATGATCCCGAACATCGCGATCACGCCGAGCATCGCGACGAAGCCGAACGGCTGGCCGAACAGCAGCAGCGTCGCGGCCACGCCGATCAGCCCGAGCGGCGCGGTCAGCACGACCATCAGCACGCGCGAGAAGCTCTGCAACTGGATCATCAGCAGCGTGAACACGGCGATCGCCATCAGCGGCATCTGCGCGTTGATCGACGCCTGCGCCTTCGCGCTTTCCTCGACCGAGCCGCCGATGTTGATCTGATAGCCGACCGGCAGTTGCGCGCGCAGCGGGTTCAGCTTCGTGTCGACCGCATGCGTGACGTCGATGCCCTGGGCGCCGGCGCGCACGTCCGACTGCACGGTGATGGTCGGCTGACGGTCGCGCTCCCACACGACGCCGTATTCGAGCGTCGGCGTGAAGCGGCCGAGCGAGCCGAGCGGCACGGGGCCGTTCGGCGTCGGCAGCGCGAGGCCCGCGAGCTTCGCCGGATCGACGCGGTCGGCGCGCGGCGCGCGCAGGTCGACGGCGATCAGCTTGTCGCGCTCGCGATACTGCGTGACGGTCGTGCCGGACAGCGTCATCGCGAGGAAGCTCGACACGTCCTGCGACGTGACGTTCAGCTCGCGCGCCTTCTTCTGGTCGAGCTCGAAGCGCACCGAGCGCTCGGCCGGCTCGTCCCAGTCGAACTGCACGTTGACCGTGCGCGCATCGCCGCGCATCGTCGCCGCGACCTTCTCGGCGATCGAGCGGACCGTCGCGATGCTGTCGCCGCTCACGCGGAACTGCACCGGATAGCCGACCGGCGGGCCGTTCTCGAGCCGCGACAGGCGCCAGCGCACGGCAGGAAATGTGTCGCGCAGCGTGGTTTCGAGCCAGGTCGCGAGCTTCTCGCGATCCTCGACCGATTTCGCGGTGATCACGAACTGCGCGAAGTTCGGCAGTTGCAACTGCTGGTCGAGCGGCAAATAGAAGCGCGGCGCGCCGCTGCCGACGAAGTTCACCGCATGGTCGATCTCGGGCCGCTTGTCGATCGCTTTCTCGAGGCGCTCCGTTTCGCGCAGCGTCGCCGCGAACGACGCGCCTTCGGGCAGCCGCAGGTCGACCAGCAGCTCGGGCCGGTCGGAGCTCGGGAAGAACTGCTGCGGCACGAGCGAGAAGCCCATCATCGCGACGACGAACAGCACGCCCGTGATCAGCAGCACGACGAAGCGCCGCTCGATGCACCAGTCGATCCAGCCGCGCAGCCGCCGGTAGAAGCGGGTGTCGTAGATGTCGTGCTCGTGATCATCGGGCAGGTGCGCCTCGTGCGCGTGCCGCTTGCGCTCGGGCAGCATGTGGAAGCCCAGCAGCGGGATCAGCACGACGGCCGCGAACCACGACGCGATCAGCGCGATCGCCGACACCTCGAAGATCGAGCGCGTGTATTCGCCGGTGCTCGATTTCGCGAGCGCGATCGGCAGGAAGCCCGACACCGTGACGAGCGTGCCGGTCAGCATCGGGAACGCGGTGCTCGTGTACGCGAACGCGGCGGCGCGCGCGCGGGTGTAGCCCTGTTCGAGCTTCACGGCCATCATCTCGACCGCGATGATCGCGTCGTCGACGAGCAGCCCGAGCGCGAGCACGAGCGTGCCGAGCGACACCTTGTGCAGCCCGATGTCGAACAGGTACATGAACAGCGCGGTGACCGCGAGCACGACCGGGATCGAGATCACGACGACCATCCCGGTGCGCAGCCCGAGCGACACGAGGCTCACGACCAGCACGATCGCGACCGCTTCGGCGACGGCTTCGAGGAAGTCGTCGACCGAATGCGAGACCGCGTGCGGCATGCTCGACACCTCGGTCAGCTTCAGTCCGGCCGGCAGTTGCGCCTGCAAGTCCTTCGATTCGGCGTCGAGCGCCTTGCCGAGCCGGATCACGTCGCCGCCCGGCTGCATCGTCACGCCGATGCCGAGCACGGCATGGCCGTTGGTGCCTGGACCGGCCGTACGCATCTGCGTGACTTGCGGATCGTCGTAGCCGCGTTTCACGGTCGCGAGATCGCCGAGCCGGAACGTGCGGCCGTTGATGCGGATCAGCGTATTCGCGATCGCGTCGACGTTGTCGAACTGGCCGCTCGGCCGCACGAACACGCGATCGTCGGCGGTCGTCAGCACGCCGGTCGACGAGATGTCGTTCTGCGCGTTGATCGCCTGGCCGAGCTGCTGGGGCGAGATGCCGAGGCGCGTGAGCTGCGCGTTGTTGACCTCGATGAAGATCCGCTGGTCGGGGTCGCCGAAATAATCGACCTTGCCGACGCCCGGCACGCGCAGCAGCACGGTGCGCAACTGGTCCGCGTAGTCGTGCAGTTGCGCGGGCGTGAAGCCGTCGCCCTCGAGCGTCCAGATGTTGGTGTAGACGTCGCCGAATTCGTCGTTGAAGAACGGGCCCTGCACGCCGGGCGGCAGCGTATAGCCGATGTCGCCGACTTTCTTGCGGATCTGGTACCAGGTTTCGGGCACGTCCTTCACGGGCGCCGAATCCTTCATCGTGAAGAAAATCAGCGATTCGCCGGGGCGCGAATAGCTGCGCAGGAAGTCGATGGCCGGCGTTTCCTGCAGCTTGCGGCCGATCCGGTCGGTCACCTGTTCCTGCACCTGCCGTGCGCTCGCGCCGGGCCAGAAGGTGCGGATCACCATCACGCGGAACGTGAACGGCGGGTCTTCGGATTGCGCGAGCCGCGTGTAAGCGAGGATCCCCGCGAGCGTCGCGAGCGCGATCAGGTAGACGACCAGCGCCTGGTGGCGCAGCGCCCAGGCAGAGAGGTTGAAGCGGCCTTCTTCGTGGGAGACGCTCACGATGCGAAGTCCTCCGGATGCAGCGGCGCGATCGCGCGCACCTTCTCGCCCGCGCTGACCGTATGCACGCCCTGCAGCACGACGCGCTCGCCCGGCTGCAGCCCGTGCGACACGGTGACCGTGCGCTCGTTGAAGCGCGCGACGTCGACGCGGCGCAGTTCGAGCGTGTCGTCCTTGGTGCGCACGACCCACACGGCCGGTTGCGCGCCGTCGTGGAACAGCGCGGTCGCGGGCAGCGTGATCGGCTGCGTATCGCCCGCGGCCGGCGCGCCGTCGAACGCGACGTCCGCGGTCATCCCGAGCCGGATCGCCGGATCGGGCGCGCCGAGCGTGAGCTTCACGCGGTAGGTGCGGCTTTGCGGATCGGCGGCCGGCGCGATTTCGCGCACCTTCGCGGCGAACTGGCGGCCCGGCAGCGACGGCAGCGTGACGGTGGCGGCATGACCGGGCGCGAGCGACGCGAGCGCGGCCTCGGGCACGTCGCTGACGACGTCGACGTCGCCCGACCACGCGAGCTGGTAGACCGGCTGGCCGGCCGACACGTTCTGGCCGGTGTCGGCCTGTTCGGCCGTGATGGTGCCCGCATGGTCGGCGACGAGCGTCGCGTAGCGGAGCTGGTTCTTCGCGAGCGCGAGCTGCTGCTGCGCCTGGTCGCGCTGCGCGAGCGCCGACGTGTAGCTGTTCTGCGTCTGCTCGAGCTGCGCGGTCGCGATCAGGTTTTCGCGGGCCTGCGCGCGATCGCGGTCGAGCTGCTGTTTCGCGAACGCGAGGCTGTGCGACGCGGCATCGAATTGCGCCTGCGCGCTTGCCGCGTTCTTCTCGACGTCGGACGGATCGAGCAGCGCGACGACCTGGCCGACCTTCACCGTATCGCCGAGCCGCACCCGGCGCTCGATGATCTTGCCGGCGATGCGGAACGACAGCGGGGTCGCATAGCGCGGCTGGATGTCGCCGGGCAGCGTGCGTGCGGCCGCGACGGTGTCGGCCCGCGCGGGCAGCGCGACGACGGGGCGCGGGGCGGGCGGCGCGGATTCTTTCGGATGACAGGCGGCAAGGACGAGCGCGGCGCCGATCAGCAGCGCGGCGCGGGAACCGGAGCGATTCACGAAACCCCCAGGTGAGGTGGAGCGGAACGAGGCCGGCAAGCGCGGCGGGCGCTTGCCCCAAGTGGCGCCGGCAGCGGCGCACACGGACAGACGAACGACATCTTCGGAAACTGTGGCGGATTCTAATACACACCTGTATCTGAATGCAAAGATGAATCCGAAAGGGAAGAGATGCTAGACTGCGCGGCATGAAACCACAGCGCTTAACTCGCGAGCAGAGCAGGGACCAGACGCGCGAGCGTCTGCTGAAAGCCGCGCATCGCATTTTTCTGAAGAAAGGCTATGTGGCCGCGAGCGTCGAGGACATCGCAGCGGCGGCCGGCTATACGCGCGGCGCGTTCTACTCGAATTTCCGCAGCAAGTCCGACCTGCTGCTGGAACTGCTGGAGCGCAATCACGAGGAGGTGCGGGCCGACTTCGAGGCGATTTTCGAAGGGGGCGGCACGCGCGAGCAGATGGAATCGATGGCGCTCGCGTATTACCGGACGCTGTTTCGCGACGACGAATACTCGCTGCTGTGGGGCGAGGCGAAGCTGCAGGCGGCGCGCGACGCGAAGTTCCGCGTGCGCTTCAACCAGTTCCTGCACGGCAAGCGCGTGCAGATGGCCGAATTCATCGAGCGCTTCGCCGAGCGTTCGGGCACGCCGCTGCTGCTGCCGGCCGACACGCTCGCGTTCGGGCTGATGTGCCTGTGCGACGGCGTGCAGTCGTACTACACGGCCGATCCGCAGCACGTATCGGTCGACGTGGCCGAATCGGTGCTCGCGGGGTTCTTCGCGCGGGTCGTGCTGGGGCGCGCGCCGGACTGAACACGGCAGGCGGCGCGGGCGGTGCGCGTCAGCGCTCGCCGGTCATCCGCCGGTACGCGTCGAGCAGCGACGTCTTGTAGACGACGCCCGCGAGCGTCGGCTCGGCTTCGCTCTCGATCACCGGCAGCCGCTCGCCCTGGAACGCCATGAAGCGCTCGAGCGCGGTCGCGAGCGGCATGTCGGGCGTGAGCAGCGGAAACGGCGTGTGCGCGTAGTGCGCGGCTGTCTTGTCGGTCGTGTCGCGCTTGTCGAGCAAATCGGACGTGATGTCCTTCAGCGCGACCGCGCCGCGAAAGCGCCCGGCGTCGTCGGTCACGTACAGATATTTCACCGGATATTCGAGAAACACGCGCGTCATGTCGGCGACGCTGGCGGTGAGCGGCACGACGGTCTGCGCGGGCTGGATCAGCTCGCGCATCTGCGTGGTGCGCAGCCGCTGCCGCTCCTGCGCGTCCTGGTAGTGGTGCTGCGTGATGTCGTACATCGACGTCGTGCCCGTCGCGCGCGCGACGAAATACGCGAACACGCACGACACCAGCAGCGGCAGCACGACCTGATAACTCAGCGTCATCTCGAAGATCATCAGGATCGCCATCAGCGGCGCCTGCGTGGCGCCCGCCATGAACGCGCCCATCCCGACGATCGCGTACGCGAAATACGCGGACGTATGGCCCGGCCACAGCGCGTCCATCGCGAGCCCGAACAGCGAGCCGAACACCGCGCCGACGAACAGCGTCGGCGTGAACACGCCGCCGATCGCGCCCGAGCCGGCCGTCGCGGCGGTCGCGATCACCTTGAACACGAGGACCGCGACGAGCGCCTGCCAGGTCCACGGCGAATGGAGGATGTGGTTCACGACGCTGTAGCCGTTGCCCCACACGTCCGGAATCCATACCGAGATCACGCCGACCACGAGGCCGCCGAGCGCGAGCCGCACGGGCAGCGGCACCGGCAGTCGCTTGAACTGCGTCTTCGACGCGTCGAGCAGATGCAGGAACTGCGGCGCGAGCACGCCGCACAGCGCGCCGAGCACGACGAACGGCAGCACCTCGGCGCCCGTCACGGCCGGAAACACCGGCATCTCGTACGGCGGCCGGTAGCCGGCGAATTCGCGCATCACGATGTTCGCGACGACCGACGCGACGACCATCGGCCCGAAGCTCTCCATCGCGATCGTGCCGAGCACGATCTCCGACACGAAGAACGCGCCGGCGATCGGCGCGTTGTACGCGGACGTAATGCCGGCCGCGGCCCCGCACGCGACCAGCAGACGCAGGCGCGGCGGGTCGAAGTGCGCGAAGCGGCCGACGAGCGACGCGGCGAGCGCCGCGAGCTGCACCATCGGGCCTTCGCGGCCGATCGAGCCGCCGCTGCCGATCGTCAGCAGCGACGACACGCTGCGCCACAGGCTCTGCCGCACCGGCACGACGCCGTTGCCGAGCGCGACCGATTCCATGTAGTCGGTCTTGGCGGCCGCCTTGTCGCCGCGCGTCGCGAGCAGCAGCACGCAGCCGGCGAGGAAGCCGCCCGCGGCCGGCATCCAGAATCGCACGTACCACGGCAGGCTCTTCGCCATCTGCACGAAGCTGCCGCTGTGCCCCGAGATCAGGCGCTGCATCAGGTCGATGCCTTCGCGGAACGCCATCGTGGCAAAGGCGCCGCCGACGCCGACGATGGCCGACCAGATCAGCATCGTATGGGCGTCCGACAGGCGGAGCAGCGTTCGCGCGCGAGTGCGCAGCTTCAGCAGGAACGAGAGCACGGCTGAAAGGGGGCGATGGAAAACGACGCGAAGCATAGCACTGCGCCGCGCCCGCGGGACTTCCCCGTCGGGCTTCCCGTAGGGCGCGGCGCGCGAGCCGTCGCGGACGTGCGGCTCAGCCAAGCCAGTGCTGCACGGCCCAGGTGATCGCGTAGCCGCCGGCGATCAGCCACACGTACAGGATCAGGCCGGTCATCAGCGCGCGCGGGCCGGCCGCGCGGATCTGCGCGACGCGCGTCTCGATGCCGAGTGCGGTCATGGCCATCGTCAGCGCGAAGGTGTCGAGCACGTTCAGCGTATGCGTAACGTCCGCGGGCAGCACGTTCAGCGAATTGACGATCACGAAGCCGAGGAAGCCGAGCGCGAACCACGGCACCGCCACCTTGCGCTTGCCGTGCGTGCCGCCGGCCGCGTCGTGCGCCGAGCGCGCCGAACGGGCGAGCCACCAGCCGAGCGCCAGCAGCACCGGCACCAGCAGCATCACGCGCGTCATCTTCACGATCGTCGCGACGTGCACGACCTGCGGGCTGATGTCGCTCGCCGCGCCGACCACCTGCGCGACTTCGTGGATCGTGCCGCCGAAGAACAGACCGAGGCCGGCCGGATCGAGGTTCAGCAGCCCGGCGTGATAGGCGAGCGGATACAGGAACATCGACAGCGTGCCGAACAGCACGACGCTGCCCACGGCCATCGCGCTCTGGTGCGGTTTCGACTGCAGCGTCGATTCGAACGCGAGCACGGCGGCCGCGCCGCAGATCGCGCTGCCGGCGGCGGTCAGCAGCGCGGCGTCGCGGTCGAGCTTCATCAGCTTCATGCCGACCCAGGTGCCGATCGCGAGCGTGCTGACGACGACCAGCACCGATACCGCGAGGCCCGGCAGCCCGACCTGCGCGATTTCCTGCAGGCTCACGCGCAAGCCGAAGAACGCGACCGCGATGCGCAGCAGCTTGCGGGCGGAGAAATTGACGCCGGCCGCCCAGCTGGCCGGCATGCCGTCGCGCAGCGCGTTGCCGTACAACGCGCCGGCGACGATGCCGACGATCAGCGGCGACAGGCCGAGCCCCGCGATCGCGGGAAGCTCGGACAGGCTCGTGACGGCGGCGGCGAACAGCGCGACGAACAGCACGCCGTTCAACTGGCCGCGCATCGACGGCGCGGCGTGGCTGAGAGAGGGAGTCGGAGCAGTGGACATGGAAGCACCGTGATGGAGCGTGTGGCGATGGTGTAATCCTAATTTCGTTATATCGATATGAAAAATTGTGATTTGTGACGTAAACTATCCGAAAAGCCGATAATTCGTTCCCATGACCCCGGATCAACTGATAACGTTCGCCGCCGTCGCCGAGCATCTGAACATCAGCCGCGCCGCCGTGGCGCTGCATCTGTCGCAGCCGGCCGTATCGGGCCAGTTGCGGCTGCTGCAGGACGAGTTCGGCGAGCCGCTGTACCAGCGCGACGGCCGCGGCATCCGCCTGACGCCGGTCGGCGAACAGCTCGCGCAGTACGCGAACGCGCAGCGCGACACGTTCGCGCAGGCGCGTGCGTTTCGCGACGCGGTGCGCGGGCTGGAAGCCGGCACGCTGCGCATCGGCGCGAGCACGACGCCCGCGAGCTACCTGCTGCCGTACCTGATCGCGGCGTTCCAGCCGCGCGCGCCGCGCGTGGCGATCCAGACGATGAGCGGCAACACGGCCGACGTGGTCGCGGCGCTGCCGTCGCTCGACCTCGCGCTGATCGAAGGGCCGCCCGGCGAGGCGCTGCCGCCCGGTACGGCCGTGCACGCGTGGCACGAGGACGAGATCGTCGCGATCGTGCCGGCCGGCCATCCGCTCGCGGCGCCCGGCTACGACGCGGGCGTGACGCTCGACGCGCTCGCCGCGCATCCGCTCGTGCTGCGCGAGGCGGGCTCCGCCGTACGGCAGCTCGTCGAGCGCGCGTTCGCACATGGCGGCGCGCCGATGCGCGTCGCGTTCGAGATCGCCGGGGTCGAGGCCGTGAAGGAGGCCGTGCGCGCGGGGATGGGCGTCGGGTTCGTGTCCGCGATGTCGCTGCGTCACGACGATGCGGCGCTCGTGCTGCGCTCGCTGGCGCCCGCACCGCTCACGCGGCATTTCTCCATTCTCGTCCCGCATGGCGGCGCGCCGTCGCGGCTCGCCGCGCAATTCCTCGAAATGAGTCTCGCGCAGCGCCTCGCGTAGTCGACCGAAGTTGCGCCGGGAACATGCGTTGCACGCGGGCGCGGCGCGCATTCGTGCGATAACGGAGCGTTAGGGATTTCCTCTATGGCGTGCGTCCGAGGCGAAGCGCACCATCCGTCTCAAGCAAATGGAACCGGTTCCATTCCGGTGAAAAAGGGCAACATGGCAGACATCGTGATCGTGGCGAGCGCATTCGGGATGGACCGGGTGCGCCAGGAGGGCCACAGTGCATTCATCGCGACCGTGGCGGCATCCGGCGCGACCGGTTTCGAGGTACGGCGCGAACTGTTCGCGTCGGACGACGACACGGCGCCCGGTGCGCTGGCCGCGCTCGGCGCGCAGATCGCCGGCCACGGGCTGTGGTCGGTCTATTCGACGCCGGACTCGCTGTATACGGAAACGGGCGCGCTCGATGCCGACGCATTGCGCGACGGGCTCGCGCAAGCCGATGCGCTCGGCGCACGCTTCGTGAAATTCCAGCTCGGGGGCTTCGCCGGCGACGCGCACGCGGCCGAAATCGTCGCGCTGTCGCGCGGCGCGCAGGCCCGCGTGGTGGTCGAGAACGGCCAGCTCGAGGTCGGCGGCGCGTTCGCGCAGTTCCGTGGGCTGTTCGATGCGCTCGCCGATGCCGGCATGCGCGATGCGCTCGGCATGACGTTCGACATCGGCAACTGGCAGTGGCGCGGCGAAGCGCCGCTCGACTGCGCACAGGTGCTCGCGCCGCATGTGGAATACATTCATTGCAAGGCCACCGAAGGCGAGGGCGCGCGCCGGTTCGCCGTCGCGCCGGCGCCGAACGATCCGCTCGTGACCGGCGTGCTCGCGGCGCTGCCGCAGCATGCGCCGCGCGGCATCGAGTTTCCGTTCGACGCGGCCGACCTGGCCGGCGATGCGTGCCGGCGCGTCGCGTGGCTTGCAACCGCGTGACCGCGGAAGGATCCTGAGGAGTTCAGTCATGAAAGCAGCACTCGATGTCGTGACCTATGGCGAAGCGATGGCGATGTTCGTCGCGACGGAGCCCGGCCACCTCGCGCACGCCGGACAATTCGCGAAGCGGATCGCCGGCGCCGATCTCAATGTCGCGATCGGGCTGTCGCGGCTCGGCTTCCGGGTCGGCTGGATGAGCCGGGTCGGTAGCGATTCGTTCGGCCGCTACGTGCTCGACACGCTGGCGCGCGAGGGCATCGACGCGTCGTGCGTGACCGTCGACCCGCGCTACCCGACCGGTTTCCAGCTGAAGTCGCGCAACGACGACGGCAGCGACCCGACCGTCGAATATTTCCGCAAGGGTTCGGCGGCGAGCCACCTGTCGTGCGACGACTACGTGGCCGACTACGTGCTCGGCGCGCGCCACCTGCATCTGACGGGCGTCGCGCCGGCGATCTCGGCGACGTCGTGCGAACTCGCGCTCCGGCTCGCGCGCGAAATGCGGGCGGCCGGCAAGACGATCTCGTTCGACCCGAACCTGCGCCCGACGCTGTGGCCGTCCGCCGACGTGATGGCGAAGACGCTGAATGCGCTCGCGACGCTCGCCGACTGGGTGCTGCCGGGCCTCGCCGAAGGGCGGCAGCTCACCGGGCACGACACGCCGGCCGACATCGCGGGCTTCTATCTCGCGCAGGGCGCGCGCGGCGTCGTGATCAAGCTCGGCGAACAAGGCGCGTATTTCCGCACGGCCGACGGCCGCGAAGGCACGGTCGCCGGCGAGCGCGTCGAGAAGGTCGTCGATACGGTCGGCGCCGGCGACGGCTTCGCGGTCGGCGTGGTCAGCGCGCTGCTCGAAGGGCGCAGCGTCGAGCAGGCGGTCGCGCGCGGCAACCGGATCGGTGCGCTCGCGATCCAGGTGATCGGCGATTCGGAAGGATTGCCGACGCGCGATGCGCTCGACCGGCTCGAAAAGGTCAGCAATCGCGCCGATCGCTTAGAGGAAACCGTCACCGCGCAATGAGAGGCCGGACACGGCACAATCCGCGGATCCATTTCGTGCTTCATGCACGGTTTTGCATGAGACCGGACGACGCAACGATGCGCCGATGCCGGTCTACTCAGGAGACACTCTGATGGCAGCCAATCTCGCAGCTCGACGCTGGTGGACGATCATGCCGATCGTCTTCATCACGTACAGCCTCGCCTACCTCGATCGCGCGAACTACGGGTTCGCGGCCGCAGCCGGCATCAACCAGGATCTCGGCATCAGCAAGGGCCTGTCGTCGCTGATCGGCGCGCTGTTCTTCCTCGGCTATTTCTTCTTCCAGATCCCCGGCGCGATCTACGCGGAACGCCGCAGCGTGAAGAAGCTCGTGTTCGTCAGCCTCGTGCTGTGGGGCGGCTGCGCGGCGCTGACCGGCGTGGTCAGCAACATTCCGTCGCTGATGGCGATCCGCTTCGTGCTCGGCATCGTCGAGGCGGCCGTGATGCCGGCGATGCTGATCTACATCAGCAACTGGTTCACGAAGAACGAGCGCTCGCGCGCGAACACGTTCCTGATCCTCGGCAACCCGGTCACCGTGCTGTGGATGTCGATCGTGTCCGGTTATCTCGTGCATGAATTCGGCTGGCGCCACATGTTCATCGCCGAAGGCGTGCCGGCCATCATCTGGGCCGTGTGCTGGTGGGTGCTCGTGCAGGACAAGCCGGCCGATTCGCCGTGGCTCAGCGCCCAGGAAAAGCGCGATCTCGACGCCGCGCTCGCGGCCGAGCAGGCGGCGATCAAGCCGGTGCGCAACTATGGCGAGGCGTTCCGCTCGCCGGCCGTGATCAAGCTGTGCGCGCAGTATTTCTGCTGGAGCATCGGCGTGTACGGCTTCGTGCTGTGGCTGCCGTCGATCGTGAAGAACGGCTCCGACCTCGGGATGGTCGCGACCGGCTGGCTGTCCGCGCTGCCGTACCTCGCGGCGACGATCGCGATGCTCGCCGCGTCGTGGGCGTCCGACAAGGTCGGTTCGCGTCGTGGTTTCGTGTGGCCGTTCCTGCTGGTCGGCGCGGCCGCGTTCGCCGCGTCGTACGCGCTCGGCTCGTCGCATTTCTGGATATCGTATGCGCTGCTGGTCGTCGCGGGCGCCGCGATGTATGCGCCGTACGGCCCGTTCTTCGCGATCGTGCCGGAACTGCTGCCGAGGAACGTCGCCGGCGGCGCGATGGCGCTGATCAACAGCATGGGCGCGCTCGGCTCGTTCGTCGGCTCGTATTTCGTCGGCTACCTGAACGGCGCGACCGGGTCGCCCGTCGCGTCGTACGCATTCATGAGCGCCGCGCTCGTCGCCGCGGTGATCCTCACGCTGTCCGTCAAACCCCAGGCGCGCGATGCGCATCCGCTCGCCGCGCCGCTGCAAGGAAAATGAAACGATGAAGCCCCGTATCGTCGCGTACAAGCCGCTGCCCGATGACGTCCTCGCGTACCTGCGCGAGCATGCGGACGTCGTGCAGGCCGATGGCGCCGCAGCCCTCGCCGATGCGCTCGGCGGCGCGGACGGCGCGATCGGCGCGAGCCTGAAGATCACGCCGCAGATGCTCGACCGCGCACCGCGGCTGAAGGCGTGGTCGACGATCTCGGTCGGCTACGACAACTTCGACGTCGCGGATTTCACGCGGCGCGGGATCGTGCTCGCGCATACGCCGGACGTGCTGACCGAGTCGACCGCCGATACGGTGTTCTCGCTGATCCTCGCGTCCGCGCGACGCGTGGTCGAGCTGGCCGAGTGGGTGAAGGCCGGCCACTGGCATCGCAGCATCGGCCCGGACCTGTACGGCACCGACGTGCAGGGCAAGACGCTCGGCATCGTCGGGCTCGGGCGGATCGGCGGCGCGGTCGCGCGCCGCGCGGCGCTCGGCTTCCGGATGCAGGTGCTGTACGCGAACCGGTCCGCGCATGCGGAGGCCGAGACGCAGTACGGCGCGCGGCGCGTGACGCTCGACGAATTGCTCGCGCAGTCGGATTTCGTGTGCCTGCAGGTGCCGCTGTCGCCCGACACGCGCCACCTGATCGGCGCGCCCGAATTCGCGAAGATGAAGCGCGGCGCGATCCTGATCAACGCGTCGCGCGGGCCGGTCGTCGACGAAGCCGCGCTGGTCGACGCGCTGCGCGCGGGGACGATCCGCGGCGCGGGGCTCGACGTATTCGAGAAGGAGCCGCTGCCGGCGGATTCGCCGCTGCTGCAGATGAAGAACGTCGTCGCGCTGCCGCATATCGGCTCGGCGACGCACGAGACGCGCGATGCGATGGCGCGTTGCGCCGCGGAGAACCTGGTCGGCGCGCTGGCCGGCACGCTGCGCACGAATCTCGTCAATCCGGATGCGCTGGCGCATGCCTGAGCCGCCTGCGATAACCGCCCGGCGCCATTAGAGTCGATGATCTTGGTGCGAGAGGGCTGGCTGCGTTATGATCGCCCGCGCTCGTCGTATCGACGGCCGGCCACGCGGCCGGCGGTGTCGCGCGACGGGCATCCGCGCCAGGTCCGGTGCGGCCGACTGCCATAGCACGCTGCTGGCGGGCGCGGCTCGACAGCGCACCGGGCCAGCGCAGGCGCCCACGCGCCACGACAGGGGAGGCCGCCGGTTGGCTTACGTTTCCAACAACAATGGTCCGTCTGCTCACGAAGCGGCGCGGATCGTACGTCGCGAGGCACGACAGTGACCGATTCGCAACCTTCCACGACGCGTCCGGCGACGATCAGCGACGTCGCGCGCGAGGCCGGCACGGGCAAGACCAGCGTTTCGCGCTATCTGAACGGCGAGACGCATGTGCTGTCCGTCGATCTGCGCCAGCGGATCGAGGCGGCCATCGCGCGGCTCAACTACCGGCCGAACCAGATGGCGCGCGGGCTCAAGCGCGGCCGTAACCGGCTGCTCGGCATGCTCGCCGCCGACCTGACCAATCCTTATACCGTCGAAGTGCTGCAGGGCGTCGAGGCCGCGTGCCATGCGCTCGGCTACATGCCGCTCATCTGTCACGCGGCGAACGAAGTCGAGATGGAGCGCCGCTTCCTGCAACTGCTCACGACTTACCGCGTCGAAGGGCTGATCGTCAACGCGCTCGGCGCCGACGAAGACGTGCTGCGCCCGCTGCGCGGCGCAGGCATTCCGGCCGTGCTCGTCGACCGCACGGTCGAGGGCTTCGAGGCCGACCTGATCGGCCTCGACAATACCGACGCGATCGAGACGGCGCTCGCGCACCTGGTCGAACACGGCTTCGACGCGATCCATTTCGTCGTGCAGCCGTTCGAGCGGGTCAGCTCGCGGCGCGTGCGCGAGACCGCGTTCCGCGCGGCGCTGGCGGCGCGCGGGTTGCCGGTGCCGCCGACGATCGTGCTCGACCTGAACGAACCCGACGCGGCCGCGGCGGCGCTCGCCGACGTCGATGCCCGCCTCGACGATGCGGCCCGGCGCGGCGTGCGCGCCGCACTGTTCGCCGCGAATGCACCGGTCGCGCTGGCGATCGCGCGCCATCTGCGCGCGCGTTTCGGCGCCGCGTGGCAGCAGCAGGCGGCGCTGCTGTCGATCGACGATCCGGAATGGGCCGAGCTGATCGGCATCACGACGATCCGTCAGCCGACCTACGAAATCGGCTACAAGGCCGTCGAATTCGTGCACGAGCGGATCGACGGCGCGGCGGGCGACGTGCGCGTCGCGATGCTGCCCGGCGAGCTGATCGCGCGCGCGTCGACCGCAAGCTGAGTATCATTCGGGGCACGCGGCGCGTCAGGTGCGCTGCCCCGAACCAAGGAAATACATGACTGTCGCTCCCGTCACGCTGGCGGCGCTGATCGCCGCCACGCTGATCATCGCGCTGCTGCCGCTCGTCCTTTACCGCATCCTGCGCAAGCCGCTTGCGCTCAACCGCCGCGACACGATCGTCGGCGTCGCCGTCTTCACGTTGTTCGCGATGATTCTCGAGCGCGCGTTCCACGGTCTCGTGCTGAGCCACACGCCCGAGGACGGCTGGCTGACGCAGCCGCTCGCATTCGTCGCATACGGCGCGCTCGCGACCGCCGTATTCGAGGAAGTCGGCCGCTATCTCGGGATGCGTTTTCTGGAGCGCCGCTACGGCGCATCGGCCGGCGACGGTCGCGGGATCGGCTACGGGATCGGTCACGGCGGCGCCGAAGCGTGGTTCGTCGGCGTGCTCGTGTGGGGCCAGTGGTCGTATCTCGCGTGGCTCGCGAGCCGCGGCCAGCTCGAGACGCAGCTGGCCGACCTGCCGGTGGACACCGTGGTGCGGCTGCACATGATGCTCGCGACGCTGTCGGCCCAGTCGATCCTGCTGTTGCTGCTCGAACGCTGCGCGGCATTCGCGGTGCAACTGGCGCTGTCGGTGCTGGTGTGGCGCGGCGTGCGGGCCGGCCGAATCGCCGTGTTGCCGCTCGCGATCGTGCTGCATGCGCTCGCGGCGACGCCGACGCTGCTGTACCAGGTGCGCGTGCTGCCGGCCGCGTGGGTCGAGGCCGCGTATTTCGTGCTGACCGCGGTGCTGGTGGTCGTGCTGGTGAAGACGTGCCGGCCGTCGCGTGCGGCGGCCTGACGGGAGAGACGGAATGGACGACTACCTGATCGAATGCCAGAGCGCGGAATTCGACGCGCTCGCGCGCGTGATCTGCGATCTGTTTCCGGAGCAGACGCGCTTCGCCGAAAGCAGCGACGCGCGCGGGCGCTTCCTGTCCGTGCACTGGCTGGCGATGCGGTTCGGCGCGACGCCGAAGCGGATGACGCTCGACATCCGGATCGTGCCGGCCGCGCTCGCGCGCTATCTGGCGCTCAAGCCGATGCAGCGCGCGCGCAGCCATGCGGTGCTGCATGCGTATACGGAAGCGATGCTCGGGTCGCTCGAAGAACGGCACGCGGCCGGCGAGGCCGTCGAGCGCGACGCGGAACTCGAGCTCGACGAAGACTTTGCGTGAGCGGTGGCGCCGGCCGCGTGCCGGCGCGTGACGCGTTACGCGTCGCGGTAGACCTGCGCGAAGCGCTGCGCCTGCACGACGCCGTAGTCGCCGGGCGCGTATTGCATCACCCAGTCGCCGGCCACGCCGCGCAGCGTGTCGCCGTTTTCCGAGCGGGCGATCGTAAACGGTTCGTCCATCCGGCGCGCGAGCACGACGGCCGGCCGGTTGCGGTAGGCGCCCGCTGCGCCGTGCGCGAGCGCCGGGTCGGCGGGCAGGTATTTGGCGTCGAAGCGCGCGCGCGACACGGCCCAGCGGTCGCCGGTCGAGCCGGTGATCAGCGCGTCGCCCGTCACATAACGGTTCGGGCCTTCGAGGCTCATCAGTTCGCCGTCGGCGTCCGCGAAGGACACGGCGACGGTTTCGTCCTTGACGACACGACGGGCCTGCGGATCGGTACGCAGATCGAGTTGCTTGAGTTCGAGCATGGCGGGGAAGGGCGGGGAAGGGCGGGAAAGCGGGAAAAGCCGGGAGCTTATCCCGAATTCGGCGCGCCGTGTGACGCGCCGTCGCCGATCGCGGCGCGGCGCCGTTCGGCCCGGGCGGGCCGGCACGGCGCCGGCGGGGCGCGTCAGGGCTGCGCCGGCGCGCTCGCGGCCGGCGCGGCGGCCGCCTTGCCTTCCTTGCCCTTCGTCCTGCCCTTGCCGTGGTGCTCGCCGCCGTGGTGCAGCCAGCTGCGGAAGGTCGTGTCGGCCAGCGCCTTCTGCTCGGCCGGGAAGCTCTCATAGAGCGGCGCGAACGCGTCGGCGAGCTTCTTCGCGCCGTCGGCATTCGCCTGCGACAGCTCCGCATACTGCTTGATGTCGTCGAGCGCGGACACGTCGTGCTTGGCCATCCGTTCGCTGTAGAGGCGGCCCATCGTGGCGCCGTTGTCGCGCATCGTATCGGCGAACGTCTTCCATTGCGGCTCCTGCGCCGACGTGATCTTCAACTGGTCGTGCAGGTACTTGATGCGCTGCTCGGTGCGCGCTTCGTGGCGTGCCGCGCGCTGCTCGGCGCTCGGGGCCGATGCCGCGGCCGTCGTGGCCGGCGCCTGGGCCGGTGCTTGCGGCTGCGCCGGGGTTTGCGCGAATGCGCTGGCTGCAACGACGAGCGTAGCGAGGGTGAGCGAGATTTTCTTCATGGTTGGCTCTCCGGGGTGGTGTCTTGCGAGCGGGCGCGGCGGCCATCGCCGCCGGCGCGCCTCTCGCGTCGTCGTTATTAGTAGCACGTTGCCTGCGGGGCGGCAGTGAATGCGACACTTGCTTACATCCGATACGAATCGAAATCGACGGTTCGAATCCGGGCCATGCCGGTTGGGCGCGCCGGCGTTCGGCGCTATCATCGCGTCACTTTCCACTCCGCCGGCACGTGCGTGCCGGCCCAGCGTCATGCGTCCACCCCGCCTCGACCAACTCGACGATCTCGACCGGCAGCTCGTCGCGCTGCTGCAAGCCGATGCGCGCGCGAGCGTCGCGGATCTCGCGCGCCAGCTCGACGTGGCGCGCACGACGGTCGTCGCGCGCATCGCGCGGCTCGAACGCACCAACGTGATCGCCGGGTACAGCGTGCGGCTCGGGCAGGACGTGCTCGATGCGAGCATCTATGCGTACGTCGGCATCATCCTCACGCCGAAGTTCGGCAAGGACGTATTGCGCAAGCTAGACCGGATGCCGGAAGTCCAGCTGCTGTGCGCGGTGAGCGGCGAGTATGACTACGTCGCCTGGCTGCGCGCCGATTCGCCCGAACGGCTCAACGATCTGCTCGACCAGATCGGCACGCTCGAAGGCGTCGAGCGCACGACGACGTCGATCATCCTGTCGCGCAAGATCGATCGCGGGACGATCGGCGGCTGACTTGTTGCTGCACGCGGCGCGTGCATGACGGCGCGCGTGCATGCACCGCGCAGGGAGCGGTGCATCACAGGTGCTCGGCTTGACGACGGGTACGTCTCCGCTCGCATTCGTATTGGCCTTCGTCGTACTTCATGATCGACACGGATGACCGCGGTCGTCCCTTCGCGCATCTCTCCCGAATCTCCTTTCGTATTCCGCTTTGACCGGCGTGTTGCATCTTGACGCACGGTCAGTGCGTGCGTCCGATGTCACGCGGTGTGTCCTCGTTTTCGTCCTCGCAATGCGCAACCGCCAACGGCCGGTTTGCGGCAGTGCCTCTACGCGATTTTTAGATGATTTGGTCGTTTAGACGAAATATATCGTCATAACGTCGAAACTACAGGTCGTTTCGCATCATTCTTCGTCTTGGAACTGATTTTGAGCGTCCCTACACTGTGTCCATGGCTCAACGCCGTCCACAACACCAACCCATCATCAGGAGATAAGCGCATGAAAATCGCCATCGTCGGCGCAGGTCTGATCGGCCACACCATTGCTCACATGCTGCGCGAAACGGGCGACTACGAAGTCGTCGCGTTCGACCGCGACGCGGATGCGCTCGCGAAGCTGTCGCGCGAAGGCATCGCGACGCAACGGGTCGACTCGGCCGACGCGAATGCGATTCGCGAAGCGGTGAAGGGCTTCGATGCGCTCGTCAACGCGCTGCCTTACTACCTCGCTGTCAACGTGGCCGCCGCTGCGAAGGCCGCGGGCGTTCATTACTTCGACCTGACCGAAGACGTGCGCGCCACCCATGCGATCCGCGAACTGGCCGACGGCTCCGACCGCGCGTTCATGCCGCAATGCGGCCTCGCGCCGGGCTTCATCGGCATCGCCGCGCACGAGCTCGTGAACGGCTTCAGCGAAGTGCGCGACGTGAAGATGCGCGTCGGCGCGCTGCCCGAATATCCGACCAACGCGCTGAAGTACAACCTGACGTGGAGCGTCGACGGCCTGATCAACGAATACTGCCAGCCGTGCGAAGCGATCCGCGACGGCCGCAAGCAGTGGGTGCAGCCGCTCGAAGGCCTCGAGCACTTCTCGCTCGACGGCACCGAATACGAAGCGTTCAACACGTCGGGCGGCCTCGGCACGCTGTGCGAGACGCTGTCGGGCAAGGTCGAGACGCTCGACTACAAGTCGGTGCGCTACCCGGGCCACCGCGAACTCGTGCAGTTCCTGCTGGAAGACCTGCGCCTGTCGACCGATCGCGACACGCTGAAGTCGATCATGCGCCGCGCGGTGCCGTCGACGAAGCAGGACGTCGTGCTCGTGTTCGTCACGGTGACGGGCGTGAAGGACGGCCAGCTGGTGCAGGACGTGTTCACGCGCAAGATCTTCGCGAAGGACGTGTGCGGGATGCACATGAGCGCGATCCAGATCACGACGGCCGGCGCGATGTGCGCGGTGCTCGATCTGTTCCGCGAAAAGAAGCTGCCGCAGAGCGGTTTCATCCCGCAGGAAAAGGTGTCGTTGAAGGCGTTCCTGTCGAACCGCTTCGGCAAACTGTACGAAGGCGGCACGATGGAGCGCGTGCACGCGGTCGCCTGACCGTCGTTATCAGACGATTCGCCAGCCCATCTCCGGCACGAGGGCCGTACGACGCCGGGAGCGCAGCAGCGCTTCCGGCGTCGTTTTTTGGGAGAAGCGGGAACGGCGCCGGGCGGCGCGCTCAGGCCGGCAGCGGCGGGACGATCGTCGCCGGTTGCGGCGGCGGCACGATGCGGTGCAGCAGCGCGTCGATGTCTGCGTCGGACGGCGCGGTGTTGTCGAACATCACGATGCCGTCGCATTCGCGGCCGGTCGGCACGAAGCGGCGCTGCCGGTATTCGTCCCAATGCGCGAGCTTGTACGCATCGTTCGGATTGGCGCGCGCGACGATCCGCTGGTGCGCGACGTCTTCCGACGTGTGGACCCAGACGACCGTCAGCGTGACGTCGGGCGCGATGCCGAGCCATGCGCGATCGAGGATGCGCCGGTCGCGCACTTCGCGCGACAGCGGGCCGACGACCAGCGCGCCGATGCCGAGCGCGAGATTTTCACGGGCCGTGTCGAGCAGGCCCTGGTATTCGGGATCGCGAAGATGTTTCAGGTAGAGCGGGCTGTCGCGGTCGTTCGGATCGTCCGTGAGCGCGCCCATCGCGGCCGCGCTGTAGCGGCCGTACAGCGTGTCCTTGTCGAGCAGGCAGAACGCCTCGCCGGTCGCGCGCATCAGCGGCCCGATGAGCCGCTTCGCGAGCGTGGTCTTGCCGGTGCCGGCGTGACCGCAGAAGAACACGAGATGCGTCACGAATACCGGCTCCCCGCCTCCTGGCGCGATGTGTCGCTGCGCTTGTCGCCGCGCGAGAACACTTCCGCTTCCAGCCACATCGCGTTGATGATGCCGAAGCCGAGCGCCACGCCGATGCCGAGTATCCACGAGAAATACCACATAGGTCTGTCTCCTTGACGGTGGGGTCGCACGGTCGTTGTGCGTTGTGCAACGCAGGCCCGGTGGGCCTGTCGACGTGCCCCGACGCGCGTGCTGCGGCGCACGCAGCACGATCATGACCAATATCGGCGTACCGCGCAAGCCGGGCCGTCCGTGCAGCAAACCGGTAAACTGATGCGCAAACCGCAACATCGTGGACAACATGCTGATCAACTGCGCTGCTTACCAGGACGGCCGCAAGCTGGCCGACATCGACATCGACGCCATCAGCGATTACGTGTCGAAGCCCGAATGCTTCGTATGGGTCGCGCTGAAGGATCCGACGCCCGAGGAAATCGACCTGATGGGCGAGGAATTCGGGTTGCACGAGCTGGCGCTCGAGGACGCCCGCAAGGGACATCAGCGGCCGAAGATCGAGGAATACGGCGATTCGCTGTTCGCGGTGCTGCATACCGTCGAACTCGAGGATGACGGCGAATTCAAGGTCGGCGAACTGAACGTGTTCGTCGGTCCGAATTACGTGCTGTCGATCCGCAACCATACCGAGCACGATTTCCGCGACGTGCGCAAGCGCTGCGAGCGGGAGCCGCATCTGCTGCGGGAGGGGTCGGCGTTTGTGTTCTACGCGTTGATGGACCAGGTCGTCGACCGGTATTTCCCGATCCTCGAAACGCTCGGAGCCGAACTCGAGGAACTCGAGGATCGCATCTTCGCGAAGGCGACGCCTGCGTCGTCGCGCGCGATCATCGAGGATCTCTATTCGCTGAAGCGCCGGCTCGTGCTGCTGTACCAGCACACGGCGCCGCTGATGGAGCCGCTCGCGAAGCTCACCGGCGGGCGCGTGCCGCAGGTCTGCAGCGGGATGGCGGCCTATTTCCGCGATGTGTACGACCATCTGCAGCGGATCGTGAAGACGATCGAAGGGCGCCGCGAGATGGTCGTCACCGCGATCCAGGTCAACCTCGGGATGATTTCGCTCGCGGAGAACGAGGTGACCAAGCGGCTCGGCTCGTTCGCCGCGCTGTTCGCGATACCGACGATGATCGCCGGCATCTACGGGATGAACTTCGCGAACATGCCCGAGCTGCACCTGAAATACGGGTTCTACGGCTGCATCGCGGTGATGGCCATCGCCGATCTCGCGCTGTGGTGGCGCTTCAAGCGGGCAGGGTGGCTGTAGGGCCTGTTCACGCTAATAACGGGCTTGCGCAGGCCCGATTTCACGCGGGACGCGGCGCGTGCTTGCCGACCACGACGCGCCACGGCCGCACGCGCCACGACTTCACGAGGCCGTTCTGCACGTACGGATCGGCGCGCGCGAACGATTCGGCCGCTTCCGGCGAATCGCCTTCGAACACGAGCACGGCCTGATCGGCCGGCTCCGCCAGCGCGCCGGCGAGCACGAGTTCGCCGCGCTCGGTCGCGGCCTGCGCGAGCGCGAGATGCTCCGCACGGAACGCGTCGCGCCGCGACAGGTAATCGTCGACGAGTTCGTAGATCAACTGGTAATGCATGATCGCTCCAGGAGTCGGTTTCCGCCGCGGGAGGGTGGGCGGCCGGCTCAGTATAGGGCACCGGGAAAGCCGTTGGCGACGGGGTTGGCTGGCGTGCCTTGGGGTGCACGCTTCGGAACAATGCGTGCCCGCAGGTATCCTGGTGTTCTTCCTCGAATGCAACTAACGGTCTAGTGTCTGTACATCGGCTAATTGCCGGGCGCGACCGCATCTACGTGCGCACTGCCCAAAATCTGTCTGCGGAAGTGAGGGGCTGCGAAACGTATTCCGGGGCCCGATTTCACATGCCGGCGAGGGCGGGCGGCCCGGACGGAAGCTGAGGGCGGCGGCTGCCGGGCCGGGTGGACTGGCGTCGCACACGAGCGTTTCCATTGGGCCGAAATGCGACCTATGCTGAACGAATCAAGAGCGAACGCCGTTCGCCCGATTGACCCGATTCGCCCAGACGAGGTGCGCCATGCCGGTCTCAGCCACCC
Source organism: Burkholderia sola (assembly GCF_905400185.1). NCBI lineage: Bacteria > Pseudomonadati > Pseudomonadota > Betaproteobacteria > Burkholderiales > Burkholderiaceae > Burkholderia > Burkholderia sola. Next base: position 1,926,328 of record NZ_FR989675.1, on the reverse strand, counting down.
TGCAGGATTGCCTGCGCCAGAAGTCATCGCGGTACGAAGTCGTGTACCACCCCTATAGCCATACGAGCATGGAGACGGCCGCCGCCGCGCATATTCCCGGCGATCGCCTCGCGAAAACCGTGCTCCTCGAGGACGCCGAGGGTTACGTCGCCGCCGTGCTGCCGACGACGCACGCCGTGCGTCTGTCGGATCTCTGGGTGAAGACGGGACGCCATCTCGTGCTCGCTCGCGAGGTCGAATTGCGCGAGCTGTTCAAGGATTGCGACATGGGCGCGCTGCCGCCGGTGTGCATGGCGTACGGGATGAAAACGTTCCTCGAGGAGCACCTCGCGCAGCAGCCGGAAGTCTATTTCGAGGCCGGCGATCATGAGGCGCTGATTCACATGACGCAGGACGAATTCCTGATGCTGATGGAGACGGCCGAGCGCGCGCATTTCTCGCACCGGATGCAGGGGATGATGCTGTCCTGAGCGATGCCGGTCGTTCGTCGAGGAAGGATGCGCGCGGGAATTTTCCACCGGTTCGGTGAGGGGGAGATGCCGGTGCGTGCAGAGGGCGGGGAATGAATTCATGCTGATACGGCGGAGTCCTGATTCGAAAATTAGATTGGTTGTGCGAATCATTTAATGGAAACCGGACGAGCAGCGAGATCTATTGCTTTTGATTTGGAATCCTTGATATATGGTCGATGCGAGCGCCATCCGAGCATCGCCGAGCCGCCGTGGAATCGGCTAGAGCCTGTTCGCGCGGATGCAAGCCCGTTCCCGGCATGCGTGAGCTGTGGCCTCGCACGGTATGCATGCGCGGCAGTGGTTCATCGGCTGCCGTCGCCGGGCGCGCCCACGAAACACATCCGGCAACACGCGCACCGAGCGGGCCAATTCGGTGCGCCGCACTAAACTGGTGATTATTTATGCGCAAGTCACTAAATGAGTGCGATACCATACAAATCAATTACTAAATCAATGAAAAATGATTCATGAAGTTTACTAACTCGTTATTCGAGTAATGCCTCCAAACTTTGTATTCGGCTATCAAATAAAGTTTGACGCCCAAATTTTTTCCTTGCTATCTTCTGCACCCAAGACGAACGGCTTGGCTGACATCGGCGTGTAACGAAGATCCAATCGTCATGCGAAAAGTGTGACTATGTCGACGCAGCTGACAACTGCCTGAATGCGCTGGTTCGGGGTAGACGCCGGATAGGGCGGCTATCCCGTTGCGGTTGAAACGATTCCTTGAAATTGCACAAATCAGGATCCGGATTCGATGCTTTCAATTCGGATTACCAATTGAATTAAGAATGAAATTTCGGGTTGAGGCGGAGACGGAACCGATCCGGTTCCGGCGCCGGCCATCATCGCGAAACTGGGCGATTCGCTTGGGGGAAGGATAGTGGGCATGAAAGTCGAAGAGCATCTGGTTGCTTCGAACAGCGGACTGGCCACGCTGGGCCGTCCGCGGGAATTCGGCAAGAAGCAGCAGAATCCGGTGCGCCGTTTCGGCGGCATCGCAGTCGTCCTCCTGTTGCATGCAGTGCTGATCTACGCATTGCTCAACGGCCTCGCGACCAAGGTCGTGCAGGTGATCCAGCATCCGATCGAAACCCGCATCATCGAGCCGGTGAAGCCGCCGCCGCCCCCGCCGATGCCGGTCGTCAAGCTTCCGCCGCCGAAGTTCGCGCCGCCGCCGCCGCCGTTCGTGCCGCCGCCCGAAGTGCCGGTGCAGGCGCCCCCGCAGCAGGCAACGATCACGCACCAGTCGGCCCCGGCGCCGTCCGCGCCGGCCGTGCAGGCGCCGGTCATCGCACCGCCCGCGCCGGCCAAGCCGGTCAGTCACGAAGTCGGGGTCGTCTGCCCGAATTCGGACTCGATTCGCGCGTCGATGCAGTACCCGAAGGAAGCGCAGGAAAACAACATCACGGGCGACGTGACGATCGAGTTCGTCGTGGATGCGGAAGGGAACATCACGAACGAACGCGTGGCCCAGTCGGCCGACCCGGTGCTCGATCGTGCGGCCTACAACACCGTGAAGCGCTTCAAATGCGTGGCGCAAGGCCAGGCGGTGCGGGTCCAGGTGCCGTTCTCGTTCAATCTGAATTGATGCAGTGGGCGGTCCGGCGGGAGCCGGACCGGGGAAAACCGGCTTGAACTCAAATCGTAAGTTTAACGAAAGAATTGGAGTGGGGTATGACGAAACGTTCTCTGGCCGCGCTGGCGGCAAGCCTGTTGATGTCCGTCGCTGCGATCGACGGGCTCGTTGCGCCGCAACTCGCTTACGCGCAAGCGAGCGGAGCCACGGCGACATCCGACGCGTCGACACAGGCCGCGGCGTCGACGCAGGCGCCCGCCGCCGCCGAGTCGGCCCCGCCGCCGGCGCCGGCCGCGACCGAAGCGGTCGAGAATCCGTACGGGCTCGGCGCGCTCTGGAGGAACGGCGACTTCGTCGCGCGCTTCGTGCTGATCCTGCTCGTGATCATGTCGATGGGGAGCTGGTACATCATGATCACGAAGTTCGTCGAGCAGTTGCGGGCTAACCGCCGCGCGAAACTCGCCGACGCGCAGCTCTGGAGCGCACCGTCGCTGGCCGAGGGCGCGAAGCTGCTCGACGAGGCGTCGCCGTTCCGCTTCATCGCCGAAACGGCGATCGAGGCGGGCGAGCATCACGACGAGGCGCTGCTCGAAGCAGTGGACCGCAACACGTGGATCGACGTGTCCGTCGAACGCTCGATCACGAACGTGTCGAACCGCATGCAGGACGGGCTCGCGTTCCTCGCGACGGTCGGCTCGACCGCGCCGTTCGTCGGGCTGTTCGGCACGGTCTGGGGGATCTATCACGCGCTGACGGCGATTGGCATCGCGGGGCAGGCGTCGATCGACAAGGTCGCCGGCCCGGTGGGCGAGGCGCTCATCATGACGGCGATCGGCCTCGCGGTCGCGGTGCCTGCCGTACTCGGCTACAACTTCCTGGTCCGGCGCAACAAGTCGGTGATGGAGCGGGTGCGCAACTTCGGCGCCCAGCTGCATACCGTGCTGCTGGCCGGCAGCAAGCGTCCCGCTCGCGTGCCGTCGGCCGCCGCGTCGCTCGTGAACTGACCGGCTGACGGAGACGCGCGATGGGCATGAACGTCGGGCAGGACGAAAGCGACGAGGTGATCGCGAACATCAACACGACGCCGCTCGTCGACGTGATGCTGGTGTTGCTGATCATCTTCCTGATCACGATTCCGGTCGTCACGCACACGATCCAGCTGCAGTTGCCGAAAGAGGTCGTGCAGCCGCTGCAGACCACGCCGAAGAGCGTCGAGATCGCGGTGAACCGCGACGGCGATTTCTTCTGGGGCGAGCAACGGGTGGACACGTCGGCGTTGCTCGCGAAGCTGAAGGGGGTGTCGCAGCAGCAGCCGCAGCCGAGCGTGCACGTGCGCGGCGACCAGAACACGCGCTACGAGTTCATCGGCCGGGTCATCACGATGTGCGAGCGCGCGGGTATCGCGAAGGTGTCGTTCATTACGGAACCGCCGGCGCGTGGTGGCTAACGTTGCGTGGGAACGGCATACGCACCGCTGCCGATCGACGGCGACGCAGCGGATCGGAGCAGGCATCGACAGGAGCAGACGATGGGAATGAACGTGCCTTCGGGCGGGGGCGGCAGCGAGCCGGACGTGATGGTCGACATCAACACCACGCCGCTGATCGACGTGATGCTGGTGCTGCTGATCATGCTGATCATCACGATCCCGATCCAGATGCATTCGGTGAAGATGGACCTGCCGGTGGGCAATCCGCCGCCGCCCGCCACACAGCCGGAAGTCGTGCAGATCGACATCGACTTCGACGGCACGACGACGTGGAACGGTGCGCCGGTGCCGGACCGCGCGGCACTCGAGGCGAAGCTGACGCAGGTCGCGCACGAGCCCGTGCAGGCGGAGATCCATCTGCGGCCGAACAAGCTGGCGCCGTACAAGGACGTGGCGGCCGTACTGGCGTCCGCGCAGCGCGTGGGCGCGACGAAGATCGGCCTGATCGGAAACGAGCAGTTCATGCAATGACGGGACAGGTCGACCGATGAACCAGCGACGATGGAAACGGATGATGGCGCTGACGGCGCTCGGTGCGGCCTGCTTGCTCGGCCGGCCGGCGTGGGCGGCCGACGCGTTGCGGCCCGATGTGGCGAAGCCGTTGGCGGCGGCACAGGACCTGTATCGCGCGCACAAGTATCGCGACGCGCTCGGCAAGATCGCGCAGGCGGCCGCCGTGCCCAACCGCACGCCGTATGAAACCTACATGGTTGAAGCGACGCGCGGCGCAGCGGCGATGGCGGCCGGCGATACGGGCGTGGCCGCGCAGGCGTACGAAACCGTGCTGAATTCGGGGCGCCTGTCGGGCGAGGACGAGCAGCGGACGACGGCGGCGCTCGCGGGGATCTACTTCCAGCAGAAGAACTATCCGCAGGCGATCCGAATCGCGCAGCGCTACCTGAAGGCGGGCGGCACGGATCCGGAAATGCGTACGCTGCTCACGCAATCGTATTACCTGTCGAACGATTGCGGCCAGGTCGTGAGCCAGTTGAAGGCAAGCGCGGACGCACAGGTGAAGGCCGGCCGCGCGCCCGACGAAGGGCAGTTGCAGATGCTCGCGACCTGCGCGCAAAAGAGCAAGGATGCCGGCGCGTATCGCAGCGCGCTCGCCATGCTGGTGGCTTATCATCCGAGCCCCGCGTACTGGGAGGAAATGGTCTCGGCGATTCGCGGCAGCCCCGGTTACCTGTCGTCGCTCGACCTCGACATCTACCGGCTGCGCAGGGCGACGGGCTCGCTGACGACGGCCGACGCCTATATGGAGATGACGCAGCTCGCGCTGGTGGCGGGCACGCCGGCCGAAGGCCGGCAGGTGATCGACCAGGGTTTCGCATCCGGCGTGCTGGGCAAGGATGCGCAGGCGGACCGCGAGAAACGGCTGCAGGCGCTGGCCGCCAGGCGCGCGCAGTCGGGCGCGGACGCTGCCAATCCGGTGGCCCCGATCGACGTCGGCATGAATCTGGTGTTCGCGGGCCACGCGGCGCAGGGGCTGTCGATGATGGAGCAGGCGATCGCGAAGGGCGGGCTCGAGCATCCCGATGCGGCGCGGCTGCGGCTTGGCGAGGCGTACTACGTGGCGGGCGAGAAGGCGCACGCGGTTCAGGTACTGCGCACGGTGAAGGGTAACGACGGATCAGGGGATCTGGCGAAGCTCTGGACGGCCGTCGCGTCGCGGTAACGACGGAGGGGGAAGCAGGCGCGCGATGCGGGATGGGCGCCGTGCCGCATACACGTGGTACCGCGGCGACCTGAAGGCGGGGAAGTCTGTCTAGGTGAAGAAAAGGGGCAGTCTTGTTAATTAGTAAACCGAATGAAATGAGCGTGAATCGCACGGCCACGAAGCGGGAATCCCGTTTCGCGGCACGTGCGACGTGCGCCCGGCGGCGAAGGGGACCGGAGTTTCGCGCCGCGGCGGCAGTCTCATGGCACCGGGAAAGGCCTGCCGACATCAAACCGATTTCGATTGAGAGGTTCCGTTCTTCCATGGTCTTGCCTCCCGATGAATCGGTGCTCGTTGCGGTTTCGCTCGGCAACAAGATCCGCGCGCTTCGGCAGCGGCTGAAACTCACGCTCGACGAAGCGGCCACGACGGCAGGGATCTCGAAGCCATTCCTGTCGCAGGTCGAGCGCGGACGCGCGACGCCGTCGATCACGTCGCTGGTCCGAATCGCTAAGGCGCTCGGTGTGACGATGCAGTACTTCATCGACACGCCGACCGAGGCGCGCTCGGTGTGCCGCGGCGACGCATTGCAGTATTTCCAGTTCGCGAACTCGGCGAGCTCCTTTGCGCGGCTGACGAATCTCGTGGACGGTCGCAAGCTCGACGCGATTCTCGTCAGGATACCGGCGGGGCAGTCGCCGTCTGAAGTGACGACGCATGCCGGGGAGGAGTTTCTCTACGTGATGCGCGGAAGGGTCGTGCTCACGCTGGAGGATTGCACGTTCGTGTTGAGCGCGGGCGACACCGCGCACTACGAGTCGACGCTGCCGCATGCGTGGCACAACACGGCCGACGAAGAGGCGGTGATCGTCTGGGTCGGTACGCCGCGGCTGTTCTAGCGGAGGCGGCAGGTGCTGCACGCCGCGATGCAGGAGAAGTACCCGATCGATGGAAGGCAGCACGCAGTATGGCGCGCGAGCATTTTCGTCGACGGCGGGGCTGGGCTCGCCATCCCTCGAATCGGAAGTGGCAGGAAGCGCGCTCAGGACATGTAGTAAGTATCACGAATCGAAATATAACGAGATGGTGATGCCGAGTGGCACGGGTGCCCTGAGGCCGATCCGTTCGAGTCACGGCAGTCGGAAGAGTGGCTATCGCGGGTTCCGTTAGACGGGCACCCAGGACGCGCAAGGAATTCACAAGGTTCCGGCACGCAGCAGGCGGGGTCTTACTACGAGCGAGAGGGAACAAGATGAAGCAGAGAGTTTTGGCGTTGGCCATCAAGAGGATAGTCTGGGCGGAACTGGCGCTGACGGCCGCGCTGGTGCCGCCGGCGTTCGCCCAGAGCCAGCCGGCGCCGGGCGCCGCATCGATCGCGGATGCGGTCGCGAACGGCGCACCGATGACCGTTGCACAGGCGGACGGTGCGACGAGCGCTGTCGCTGCCACGGGCGCCTCGGCGTCCGGTGCGGCAGCCGAGGCGACGCCTGCCACGCCCGGCGCGAACGGACAGGGCAAGGTAGCGCAGATCAAGCGGTTCGAAGTGACCGGTTCGCTGATCCGGCAGGCCGACAAGGTCGGCTTCAACCAGGTTCAGACCGTCACGAGCAAGGACATCGAGAACAGCGGCCAGACCAGCGTCGCTGACTACCTGCGCAGCACCTCGGCCAACTCGGCAAGCAGCTGGAGCGAGGGCTCGACGAACAGCTTCGCGCCGGGCGGCGCAGGTATCGCGCTGCGCGGCCTCAGCGAGAAATACACGCTGGTGCTGATCGACGGCATGCGGGTGTCGCCGTATGCGTTCGCAGTGAACGGCAGCGATCAATTCTTCGACCTGAACACGCTGCCGCTCAACATCATCGACCGTATCGAAATTGTCAAGACAGGCGCGGTGTCTCAGTATGGTTCCGACGCAATCGCGGGCGTGGTCAACATCATCACGAAGAAAAACTTTCAGGGTCTTGAATTGGGGGGCAGCTACGGTGGCGCAACGAACGGTGAAGGCGGCCAGGGCACGACGAAGTTCAGCATCCTCGGCGGCTTCGGTGACCTGAACGCCGACCGCTTCAACGTGACGGCGGCGGCCAGCTACTACAAGTCGAACGGCATCTCGATCGCCGATCGCGACACGACGCAGAACCAGAACTTCTCCAATTTCCCGGGCGGCTTGTCGAACCAGAGCGTCTCCTACTGGCGCAATCCGACCACCGGCGCGAAGGTGCCGCTGAGCCCGTGTCCGAACGGAGGCCAGGCCGTGCCGGGCACCTCCGTCGCGCAGGTCAACGGTCCCGGCACGGTCTGCGCAAACAACACCGCGTACGCATCGTCGCTGTCGCCGTGGACTGAACGCCTGAGCGCGAAGGTGCACGCCGACTTCAAGATCAACGACGCGATGCAGGCGTTCGCCGATCTCTGGGAAAGCAACAATACGACGGTCACGAACAACTTCGTCGGCCGCCTCGGCAACAGCACGCAGACCTATGATCCGGCAACGGGCGGTCTCGCGCCGATTTCGAACCTTGTGCCGGGCAGCAACCCGTATAACCCGTTTGGCGTGCCGGCCAAACTGGTCTACGCATTCCCGGCCGCGCAGGCCGTGCATACGAGTTCCAACTTCTGGCGTGCCGCGACGGGCGTGAAAGGCTCGTTCAGCACGCCACGCGTGGGGGATTGGGACTGGACGGCGTCCTACACGCATTCGCAGGACACGGTGTCGAACAACTATTCGAACCTGATCAACGCGGCCGCACTGGAAAATATCGTCCAGAACGGCGTGTTCGACTTCGCCAATCCATCGTCGACACCGAACGGGTTGAACGGACTGTACGGAAGCACGTCGACACAGGCCATCACGAAGCTCGATGCTGTCGACGCGACGCTGTCGACGCCGAACCTGTTCACGTTGCCCACGGGTAACGTCGGCCTGGGTCTCGGTACGCAATTCACGCACCAGAGCCAGTACATCGGTACGGGCGCGGACTACGCGAATGGCACGCTCATCCAGCCGTCGCTGCAGTCGGTCAACGGGGAGCGCAACGTCGCGGCGGTCTACTACCAGATCGACATTCCTATCCTGAAGAACCTGACGTTCAGCCAGTCGGGGCGCTACGACCACTACAGCGACTTCGGTGGCGCGTTCTCGCCGCGCTTCGCGTTGCGCTTCCAGCCGATCCGCGAGCTGACGATGTACGGTTCGTACAACCGTGGCTTCCGCGCACCGACGCTGATCGAAAACACCTCGTCGAGGACCTACGGCGCGCAGGGCGCGGTCGACGCGAACGATCCTAACAACCCGAACGCATACAACCTCGTCGAGGAAGTGCAGACCGGTAACAGCAAGCTGCAGCCGGAGCGGACCAAGAACTACAACATCGGCTTCCAGCTGTCGCCCACCCGCAATACCGATTTCGGCTTCGACTGGTACAAGATCCACATCGACAACGTGATTGGCACGGAAGACATCCAGACGGTGGTCGACCAGAACGATCCGTCGAAGGTGATCCGTAACCCGAACGGCTCGATCGCGTATGTGCTGCTGCCGTATATGAACCTCTCGTCGCTCGATACGGACGGCTTCGAGACCACCTTCCGCCAGTCGGTGTCGACCAAGATCGGTACGTTCACGCTGTCGGGTGACTGGGCCTACGTGTGGCACTTCAAGATGCCGGTGGGCGGCGAGACGACCGACTTCGCGGGCAACAACGGTTCGCTGAACGAGCCGTTCGGCGGCAGCTTCCCGCGCTGGAAGGGCAACACGAGTCTGAACTGGAACTACCACAACCAATGGAACGCGACGTTGACGTGGATGTTCACGGGACCGTACAGCCAGGCCATCCTGTCGCCGGGCCAATATCCGAACATGCAGGACAGCGTGGCTTCGTACAGCCAGTTCAATCTGATGGTCAGCTACACCGGCTTCAAGCATTGGACGATCTATGCGGGCATCGACAACATCTTCAATCGTGCGCCGCCGTTCGACCCGGTTTATATGAACGCGAGCTACCAGACGGGCTACGACACGTCGCTGTACACGTATGTCGGTCGATTCGCGCAGGTTGGCGCGACCTACAAGTTCTGATGGCGATTGCGATGCACCGATAGGCTTTAGACCGGCCGCTCCACGTCCACCTCCCCATTTTTTGGAGCGGCCCTTTTTCGCCTGGCGCCACGACGGCCTGCAACCGGGACGTGCGGCGATGCAGTTCGCAGGATCGTTTTCAGCACGAACAACCAGTGGGATGCAGGTGGCACGCGGCAACCTGCACAGGAATCTACCGCGCGCAGGCCTCGCGCCCGCACGCTTTCGGACAGACCGACCATGAAACTGTTGAAATGGCGATGGGCAGGCGTGCCGCGCGCGGCGCTGTTCGCATGCGCCGTGCTGCTCGTGTCGGGTAGCGCCATGCCACGTGCGGCGCTCGCGGTGTCGGCGATCGCGCAATACGACCAGCCGAAATACCCGCCGGACTTTGCGCATTTCGATTATGCGGACCCACAGGCGCCGGACACCGGCGCGCTCAACTTCGAAAACTACGACGAAGCGCAGAGCTACGACTCGCTGAACCCGTTCCTCGTGCGCGGCTCGCCCGCACCGGACATCAAGAACCTGATGTTCGACACGCTGATGCAGCGCAGCTGGGACGAACTCGCGTCCGAATACGCGTTGATTGCCGACGACGTCGAGGTGGCGCCCGACGGGCAGTCGGCCACGTTCCACATCAACCCGGCCGCGCGCTTCTCGAACGGCGACCCGATCACCGCGGCCGACGTCAAGTATTCGTTCGATACGCTGACGAGCCCGCAGGCGTCGCCGCTGTACAACGCGCAGTTCTCGATCATCCGGCGCGCAGTGGTCGTCGACGGCCACACGATCCGCTTCGAGTTCAGGCACGCGGAGCGCGACGCCGCGCTGATCGCGGGCGACCTGCCGGTGTTCTCGCCGAAGTGGGGGCAACACGCGGACGGTACGCGGCCGCCGTTCGACCAGATCGCGAACGAGCCGCCGATCGCGAGCGGCGCGTACCTGATCGAGCAGCGCAGGAACGACAAGCAGATCGCGTACGTGCGCAACCCGCACTACTGGGCCGCGAACCTGCCGTCGCGGCGCGGGATGTTCCGTTTCGCACGCGTGTCGTTCAAGCTGTATCTCGACCAGTACACGGCGCTCGAGGCGTTCAAGGCCGGCGATGTCGATGCGCGAATGGAGTACAGCTCGACGCAGTGGGCGCGCAAGTACGTCGGCAAGAATTTCGGCAACGGCATGCTGAAGAGGGGCGAGTTCCCGGACGGCCCCGCGCAGATGCAGGGCTTCCTGATGAACCTGCGCAAACCGATGTTCCAGGACGTGCGCGTGCGGCACGCGCTTGCGCTGGCATTCGACTTCGACTGGATGAGCCGGATGATGTTCTACGGGCAGTACCGCCGCACCAACAGCTTCTGGGACGCGAGCCCGTTCGCCGCGTCGGGCATGCCGAGCGCGAAGGAACTCGCGCTGCTCGAACCGTACCGCTCGACGCTGCCGCCGGAGGTGTTCGGCCCGATGGTCAAGCAGCCGTCGACGTTGCCGCCGGGCTCGCTGCGCGCGAACCTCAAGCAAGCGCGCGACCTGCTCGCTCAGGCTGGCTGGCACTACCGGGACGGCGCGCTGCGCGACGCGAACGGCACGCCGATGTCGATCGAGATCATCGACGACCAGCCCGGCATGGATCGCCTGATCCTGCCGTACACGCAGGCGCTCGCGACGCTCGGCATCCATGCGTACCTGCACGAGATCGACAGCGCGCTCTACCAGAAGCGGCTCGACAATTTCGAGTACGACATGACGACGTATATCTACTCGCCCGTGACGATCCCGGGCGCGGAACTGACGCGTCGTTTCGGCAGCGAGGCCGCATCGCAGCCGGGCTCGGAGAACTATCCGGGCGTGAAGTCGAAGGCCGTCGATGCGCTGATCCGCGCGGCGCTTGCGGCCAATACGCTCGACGATCTCGAGACGGCCACGCACGCGCTCGACCGCGTGCTGATCAACCTGTACGTGCTCGTTCCGCAGTACTACATGCCGAACGCGCGGATCGCGTACAAGACGACGCTCGGCCATCCGCCGGTCGTGCCGGCTTCCTATCAGTACGAGGACTGGATCATCGACTACTGGTACGTGAAGAAGCCGGTAGCACGGCCACAACCCGCCGCCGCGGCCTGACGAGGGAGCGACGATGCTTGCATACATATTGAGGCGCCTGCTGCTGATGATCCCGACGCTGATCGGCGTCGTGACGATCACGTTCGCGGTTACGCAATTCGTGCCGGGCGGCCCGGTCGAGCAGGTGCTCACGCAATTGCGCCACGGCAGCGCGCGTGGAGGCGAGGCGGGCGGAGGCGGGGGCGGCTACCACGGCAGCCAGGGCGTCGATCCGCAGCAGATCGCGCAGATCCGCAAGCAGTTCGGCTTCGACAAACCGCCGCTCGAACGCTACGCGCTGATGCTGAAAAGCTATGCGACGTTCGACCTCGGGCAGTCCTATTTCGCGCACCGCAGCGTATGGGCCGTGATCCGCTCGAAGCTGCCGGTGTCGATCACGCTGGGCTTGTGGACGGTGATCCTCACGTACTTCGTGTCGGTGCCGCTCGGCATCGCGAAGGCCGTGCGCAACGGCTCGCGTTTCGACACGGTAACGAGCGTGCTCGTGCTCGCCGGCTACGCGATTCCGGGCTTCGTGCTCGGCGTGCTGCTGCTGATGCTGTTCGGCGGCGGCACGTTCTGGCAGGTGTTTCCGATGCGCGGCCTGACCTCGGACGACTTCGACGAGCTGACGCTGATCGGCAAGGCTCTCGACTATCTGTGGCATATCGCGTTGCCGGTGACGGCGTCGGTGGTCGGCAATTTCGCGATCGTCACGATTCTCACGAAGAACACGTTCCTCGATGAAATCGGCCGGCAATACGTGCTGACCGCACGCGCGAAGGGCGCGCCGGAGCGCGACGTGCTGTGGAAGCACGTACTGCGCAATGCGGCGATCCCGCTGCTCACCGGGTTGCCGGCCGCGTTCGTCGGCGCCTTCCTGAACGGCAACCTGCTGATCGAGACGCTGTTCTCGCTCGACGGGATGGGGCAGCTCTCGTACGACTCGGTGATTCGCCGCGACTATCCGGTGGTGCTCGGTTCGCTGTTCCTGTTCACGCTCATCGGCCTTCTGACCAAACTCATTGCTGACGTCTGCTATGTCCTCGTCGACCCCCGTATCCAGTTCAACCGCCTGGACCACTGATCCGGCCGCCGTCGCATGCGCGGCGTCGCCGTCGCCATGGCGACGCACGTGGCGGCGGTTTCGCGCGCAGCGGCTCGGCTACTGGAGCCTCGTGATCTTTGCCACGCTGTTCGCGCTCAGCCTGCTGGCCGAAGGACTGTCGAACGACCGGCCGCTGGTGGTGCGCTACGACGGGCATTTCTATTTCCCGATCGTGAAGGACTATCCGGAGACGCAGTTCGGCGGCGATTTCCCGGCGAAGACCAACTATCTCGATCCATACATCCGCGCGAAGATCGAGTCGCACGACAACTTCGCGATCTACCCGCCGAACCGCTACCGCTACGACACGATCGACTATTTCGCGTCGCGGCCGTATCCGGCGCCGCCGTCCGCGAGCAACTGGCTCGGCACCGACCAGTTCGGCCGCGACGTGCTCGCGCGGCTGCTGTACGGATTTCGGCTGTCGGTGCTGATGGCGTTCGCGCTGACGGTTTCGGGCGTCGCGATCGGCGTGCTGACGGGCGCGCTGCAGGGCTTCTACGGCGGGCGCACCGATCTCGTCGGGCAGCGCCTGATCGAGATCTGGAGCGCGCTGCCCGACCTGTACCTGCTGATCATCTTCGCGTCGATCTTCGAGCCGTCGCTGTGGCTGCTGTTCGTCCTGCTGTCGATGTTCGGCTGGCTCGTGCTGTCCGACTACGTGCGCGCGGAGTTCCTGCGCAACCGCGCGCTCGACTACGTGAAGGCCGCACGCACGATGGGACTGTCGAACTGGCAGATCATGTGGCGGCACGTGCTGCCGAACAGCCTGACGCCGGTGATCACGTTCCTGCCGTTCCGGATGAGTGCGGCGATCCTGTCGCTGACGAGCCTCGACTTCCTCGGCCTCGGCGTGCAGCCGCCGACGCCGAGCCTCGGCGAACTACTGCAGGAAGGCAAGAACTACCTCGACGCGTGGTGGATCTCGATCTCCGCGTTCTCGGCGCTGGTCGTCACGCTGCTGCTGCTCACGTTCATGGGCGACGCGCTGCGCAATGCGCTCGACACGCGCGCGCGCGGCTCGGCCTTCGGCGGGGAGCAACGATGACGACTCCTTTGCTGGACATTCGACGGTTTTCCGCGCACTTCGGCGCGAAAGCCGCCGTGCAGGACCTGAGCCTCGCGGTCGGGCGCGGCGAGCGCGTGGCGCTCGTCGGCGAGTCGGGCTCGGGCAAGAGCGTGACGGCGCTGTCGATCCTGCGGCTCGCGCAGCAGGCGACGCTGTCGGGACAGATGCTGTTCGACGGCGAGGATCTGCTCGCGAAGACCGAGCAGCAGATGCGCGGCATCCGCGGCGCCGATATCGCGATGGTGTTCCAGGAGCCGATGACGGCGCTCAATCCGCTGTATACGATCGGCAAGCAGATCGCCGAGAGCCTGCGGCTGCACGAGGGACTGCGGCCGGGCGACGCGCGCGAGCGCGGCATCGCGCTGCTGCGGCGCACCGGGATTCCGGAGCCGGAGCGGCGCATCGACAGTTTTCCGCACCAGTTGTCGGGCGGCCAGCGGCAACGCGCGATGATCGCGATGGCGCTCGCGTGCCGGCCGCGGCTGTTGCTCGCGGACGAGCCGACGACGGCGCTCGACGTGACGGTGCGCCAGCAGATCGTCGACCTGCTGATCGAACTACAGGAACAGGAGGCCGCCGCGCGCGGGATGGCCGTGCTGCTGATCACGCACGACCTGAATCTCGTGCGGCGCTTCGCGCAGCGCGTGGCCGTGATGGAGCAGGGCGTGCTCGTCGAAACGAACACGACCGGCGCGCTGTTCGCCGCGCCGCAACACGCGTACACGCGCCGGCTGCTCGACAGCGCGCCGCAACGTGCGGTCGAACCGGTCGCGGCCGGTGCGCAGACGATCCTCGACGTGCGGCAACTCGCCGTCGATTACCGCATCGCGACGAAGGGCTGGCGCGCGGTGTTCGGCAAGACGGCGTTCCGGGCCGTGCACGACGTGAAGCTGAGCCTGCGGCGCGGCGAGACGCTCGGGATCGTCGGCGAATCCGGGTCGGGGAAATCGACGCTGGCGGCGGCCGTGCTCGGCCTGCAGCGGCCGGCGTCGGGCGGCATCGAGATCGACGGCATGCCGCTGGCGTCGCTGCGCACGACACGCGGCCGGCGCGCGCTGTACGGCCGCATGCAGGTCGTGTTCCAGGATCCGTTCGGCTCGCTGTCGCCGCGCATGACGGTCGAGCAGATCGTCGGCGAGGGGCTTGCCGTGCACCGGCCGGAGGTGGCCGGCGCCACGCGGCGCACGCGGGTCGCTGCCTTGCTGCAGGAGGTCGGCCTGCCGGCCGACGCGATGCTTCGCTATCCGCACGAATTTTCCGGCGGCCAGCGTCAGCGCATCGCGATTGCGCGCGCGCTGGCCGTCGAGCCGGAGCTGCTGGTGCTGGACGAGCCGACGAGCGCGCTCGACGTGTCGATCCAGAAGCAGGTGCTGAATCTGCTGACGAACCTGCAAAAGAAGTATCAACTGAGCTACCTGTTCATCACGCACGATCTCGCGGTGATGCGCGCGATGGCCCATCGGGTCATCGTGATGAAGGCGGGGCGCGTGGTCGAGGAGGGCGATACGCTCGACGTGTTGCACGCGCCGTCCCACCCGTATACGCAGGCGCTGCTCGCGTCGTCGATGCTCGCACCGGAACCGGGTCCGCTGCAGCGGGAAGGGGGCGCGGATGAGTGACGTGAAGCGGGCGCGGCGCGCCTGCACCGTTCGCTGACGCACGCCGATGCCATCGTTCTTCATCGACCGCCCGGTGTTCGCGTGGATCGTCGCGCTCGCGATCGTCGTCGCGGGCGTGCTCGCCATTCCGCAATTGCCGATCGCGCAGTATCCGCGCCTTGCGCCGCCGCGCGTCGTGATCACCGCGACCTATCCGGGCGCGTCGACCGAGACGGTCGACGCCGACGTCGGCAGCATCATCGAGGAAAGCCTCGACGGTGCCGACGGGCTGCAGTACTACGAGACGAGCAGCGACGGTCACGGCAATCTCGAGATCGACGTGACGTTCGCGCCCGGCACCGATCCGGACATCGCGCTCGTCGACGTCAACAACCGGCTGAAGCAGGTCGAGCCGCGGCTGCCGCAGCAGGTCGTGCAGCAGGGCATCGGCGTGTTCAAGGCGGCCAACACGTTCCTGATGCTCGTCACGCTGACGTCGACCGACGGCACGCGCGACTCCGCCCAGCTCGGCGACTATCTGAACCGTTACGTGCTGCGCGAGCTGAAGCGCGCGCCCGGGGTCGGCGCGGCCCAGTTGTGGGACGCCGACGAGGCTCTGCGGGTCTGGCTCGATCCCAGCAAGTTGCGCGAATACGACCTCGGCGCCGACGACGTGATCGCGGCGATCGGCGTGCAGAACGCGACGGTGACGGCCGGCGCGATCGGCGATGCGCCGTTCGTGCGCGGCCAGCAGCTCACCGCGACGATCGTCGTCAAGGGACAGCTGACGTCGCCGGAGGAGTTCGGCCGGATCGTGCTGAAGTCGAAGCAGGATGGTTCGGTCGTGCGCGTCGCCGATGTCGCCCGCATCGAAATCGGCCGCGACGACTATTCGTTCTATTCGCGGCTGAACGGCCGTCCGGCGGCCACCGTCGGCATCCAGCTCGGCCCGCGCGGCAACGCGCTCGAAACGTCGAACGCGATCCGCGCCCGGCTTGCCGAGCTGTCGAAGACGCTGCCGCCGGGCGTCGCGGTCGAGATTCCGTTCGACGGCGCGCATTTCGTGAAGATCGCCATCCGGGAAGTCGTGCTGACGCTCGTCGAGGCCGTCGTGCTGGTGTTCTGCGTGATGTGGCTGTTCCTGCGCGAGCTGCGCTACACGCTCGTGCCGACCGTCGTGATTCCGGTCACGCTGATGGGCGCGTTCGTCGCGATGTGGGTGTTCCGGCTGTCGATCAACGTGTTCACGATGTTCGGCCTCGTGCTGGCGATCGGCATTCTCGTGGACGATGCGATCGTCGTCGTCGAGAGCGTGCACCGGGTGATGGAGGCGGGCGTGTCGCCGCGCGATGCGACGCGGCACGCGATGAAGCGGATCGGCGGGGCGATCGTCGGCGTGACCGCGGTGCTGACCGCCGTGTTCGTGCCGATGGCGTTCTTCCCGGGCAGCGTCGGCGGCATCTACCGGCAGTTCGCGGTGTCGATGATCGCGTCGATGCTCGTGTCGTCGTTCATGGCGCTGTCGCTCACGCCGGCGCTGTGCGCGAATTTGCTGAAACCGGTCGTCCGTCACGAAGGCGGGGGCGGGGGCGTGCCGCGCCGCAGCCTCGGCGCGCGCGTGGCCGACCGCTTCGGCGTCGCGTTCGCGCGCGCCGAGGCCAGCTATCGGCGCGTCACCGTGTCGGCGGTACGCCGCACGGGTGCGGTCGTCGGCATCTATGTCGCACTCTTGGCCGTGTGCGGGCTGCTGTACTGGACGATGCCGGGCGGCTTCCTGCCGACCGAGGACCAGGGGCAGCTGCAGGTGATGATCCAGTTGCCGGCCGGTGCCACGCAGGCGCGCACGCTCGCGGTCGTCCAGCGCGTCGAGGCGATCCTGCGCGCGGAGCCGGCCGTCGCGAACGTGACGAGCGTGATCGGCTGGAGTTTCGCGGGCAGCGGGCAGAACGTCGGGATGGCATTCGTCGACCTGAAGGACTGGGCGCAGCGCGACGTCGATGCGATGACGTTGCGCGATCGCCTCAACCGGCGTTTCGACGCGATTCTCGACGGCGACGTACAGGCGACGCTGCCGCCGTCGGTGCCCGGCATCGGTCACGCGGACGGCTTCACGTTCCGTCTCGAGGATCGCGGCGGGGTCGGGCTCGACGCGCTGAAGGCCGCCCGCGAGCAGTTGGCCGCGCGTGCAAAGGCGGACCCGGCGCTCGCGTCCGTGCATTTCGAGGACTTGCCGGACGCGCCGCGCATCGAGCTCGACGTCGATCGCGCGAAAGCATATGCGCTCGGCGTGCCGTTCGAGCGCATCGCGGGGCTGCTCGGCGGCACGTTCGGCTCGAACTACATCAACGATTTTCCGGCGTCGGGCCGGATGCGCCGCGTGATCGTCGAGGCCGACCCGGCCGCGCGTGCGACCGACGCGCAACTGATGGCGCTGACGGTACCGAACCGGACGGGGGACATGGTGCCGCTGTCGGCCATCGCCGCGCCGCACTGGACGGTCGGGCCCGTGATGCTGAATCGCTACGACGGCTATCCGTCGCTCGACGTCAGCGGCCGGGCGGCGACCCACACCAGTTCGGGTGCGGCGATGGCGGAGATGGAGCGGCTGGCCGCCATGCTGCCGGCCGGGATCGGTTACGACTGGGTCGCCGCGGCGCGCGAGGAGCGGATTGCCGAGCGGCAGACGCCGCTGCTGGTCGGGTTGTCGGTGCTCGCGGTGTTCATGGCGCTCGCCGCCTTGTATGAAAGCTGGACGATTCCGCTGTCGGTGCTGACGATCGTGCCGCTCGGCATCGTGGGCGCGTTGGCGGCGGCGTTCGCTCGCGGGATGCCGAACGACGTGTACTTCAAGGTCGGGATGATTACGGTGATCGGATTGTCGGCGAAGAATGCGATTCTGATCGTGCAGTTCGCACGCGAACTCGTCGGGCGCGGCGTGCCGCTGCGGCAGGCTGTGGTGGAGGCCGCG
Source organism: Burkholderia sola (assembly GCF_905400185.1). Classification (NCBI taxonomy): domain Bacteria; kingdom Pseudomonadati; phylum Pseudomonadota; class Betaproteobacteria; order Burkholderiales; family Burkholderiaceae; genus Burkholderia; species Burkholderia sola. Next base: position 1,908,167 of record NZ_FR989675.1, on the reverse strand, counting down.
GCCGTGCGGTTTCGGCCGATCGTGATGACGTCGATGGCGTTCCTGCTCGGCGTCGTGCCGTTGGTGCTGGCGACCGGCGCGGGTGCGGAAAGCCGGCGTTCGATCGGGACCGGCGCGTTCGGGGGCGTGCTGGCGGCGACGATATTCGGGCTGGTGTTCGCGCCGGTGGCGTTTCGGGTAGTCGTGTCCATAGGCCGGCGCGGGCGGCATGCAGCGGTGACGAAGCGCGAGGCGCCGCGCGTGGAAACGGCCGGGAATCTGGAGATCGATTGATGGTAGTGATGGGGATTCATCGACCACGCGTTCGGACTGTTTCCATGCCAAGGATTCGCGTCTTCCCTCTGGTAAACAAAAAAGTTCGGACTGGCGAGTACCGGCCGCATGCTCCATTGCGGCGCATGCGCGAACGGGTGAAAAAGCAGCCGAACAAGGAAGACAAGACAACGGTAGCGGCTGATGAACCATATCGATTTTTATTCGGCACCAACCGAGTGCATCTATTGCACCTAAACAAAGTTATGTGGCATCAAATATTTTTTGACGCGTCGATTCTGTCCTGCTATGTTCGCGTCCAATGTAAAACTTGGTAGTAAACGGTAATTCATGTTCCGTGAATTAATGCTTTCAAAGTGAATACGTAAAGAAGCCTTTCAACGGGAGACTGCCTTCCTGGCAACCCGTACGCACTGATTGACGAAGCGCCATGGTGAGAATGTTCCAGGGCGTAGCGCGTATGCAGCCTTTCGATACGCGGAAATACCGATCCATGTAATTAGGCTTCCTAATTCTATAGAAATTCAGCTTCTTGTATTTCAAATTCATTCCACTCATAAGCGGAGGAAATAATTTTGAAAGAAATGGGAAGGTGGACGGAATGGTTGTGATCGTCAGATGACGAATCAGGAACGCGGGGCAACGCTATTTAAAGGCCGGCGAGTCTCCGTGCATACAAAAAGGTCAGGCCTTGCGACGACAAAGGGAAAGGGGTGTTATGAAACCAACGGCTTTGGGATCGGCAATACGCAGCATCGCATGGGCTGAAGTCGCGTTGACGGCGGCTTTGGGTACCTCCGCTTACGCGCAGACAACGCCTGTCGACGGGAGCGTCGCCGCCGAGCAAACCGGCAGCACGGCCGCCGCCGCGCCCGCGCCGGCGTCCGGCGCCGCTGCGGGCGGGCAGACCGTGAAAAAGCTCGACAAGTTCGAAGTGACGGGCTCGCTGATCCGCACATCGGATAAGGTCGGCCACACCGAAGTGCAGGTCATCACCGCGAAGGAAATCCAGCAAAGCGGATACACGACGGTCGCCGATTTCCTGCGTTCGACCTCGGCCAATTCCGCAAGCAGCTGGGGCCAGACGACGATGAACAGCTCGGCACCCGGCGGCGCCGGCATGGCGTTGCGCGGGCTCAGCGAGAAATACACGCTCGTGCTCGTCGATGGCCAGCGCGTCGCGAACTATGCGCAGTCGGTGAACTTCACCGACACGTTCTTCGATGTCAACGCGATCCCGCTGAACATGGTGGAGCGCGTCGAGATCGTCAAGACCGGCGCGGTATCCGTCTACGGCTCGGACGCGATCGCGGGCGTCGTCAACATCATTACGAAGAAGAACTTTCAGGGCCTGCAGATCGACGGCCAACTCGGCAAGGCGCAGCATCCGGGCGACGGGCAGGGCAACTTCAGCGTACTGGCCGGCTTCGGCGACCTGAATTCGGATCGCTTCAACGTCACCGCGGCCGCCAGCTATTACCGCGATTCGGGTTCGACGCTCGGCGATCGAGACATGACGTCGGCGCAAGACTTCACGCAATATCCCGGCGGACTGGCAGCGCCGCTCGGGCCGAACCAGCAATCGTACTGGTCGCTGGCGGACGGCTCCAAGGTGCCGCTTTCGCCGTGCCCGCCCGGCAGCAAGACGAGCGCGACCAATTGCACGTATAACCCGGCCGCGTCGACGTCGCTCGTTCCGTCCACGACGCGCCTGAACGCGAAGGTGCGCGCCACCTTCAAGATCGACGACAACACGCAGGCCTATGCGGGCTTCTGGGTGAGCCGCGATGAAACCGTCCAGTTGCAGGGACCGGCGTCGATCTCGAGCACGACGAACGTCTACAACCCTTCGACCGGGTCCGTTTCGCCGCTGCCGCGCACCGTACCGGTGAGCAATCCTTATAACCCGTTCGGCGTGCCGACGGCGATCAACTTGACTTTCCCGGGCAACGTCGTGAGGGCGGACACGGTATCGACGTTCTGGATGGCGAACACGGGCGTCAAAGGCTCGCTCGACGCGGGCAGATTCGGCGCGTGGGACTGGTCGGCCGATTACGGCCACTCGCAGAGCACCGTCGATACGACGTATCGCAACCGGATCAACGCCGCGGGCCTCGAGAACATGCTCGCGAACGGCACCTATAACTTCTCGAACCCGGCCTCCACGCCAAACGGCCTGAACGGCGTTTTCACGGACGACGATCAGCAGGCCATCTCGAAGGTCGACAGCGTGACGGCCAAGGCCTCGACGTCGAATCTCTTCACGCTGCCCGGGGGCCCGGTCGGCCTGGGCCTGGGCACCGAGTTCCGCCACGAATCGTCGACGATCAACCCCCAGACGCTCGCGTCGCAGGGCGTATCCGCACCGGCGAACGTGCAGACGGTGGAGGGTTCGCGCAACGTCGCCGCCGCGTTCTACCAGGTCGACATTCCGATCCTGCGCAATCTGACGTTCACGCAGGCGGGCCGCTACGATCACTACAGCGACTTCGGTGGGGCGTTTTCGCCGAGCTTTGCGCTGCGTTTCCAGCCGGTGCAAATGCTGACGACGTATGCATCGTACAGTCGCGGCTTCCGCGCGCCGACCCTCGTCGAAAACTCGCAGGCCGTCTATCTCTCTCACCAGAACCTCGTCGATCCGAACGATCCGAGCGGTGTGCCGACCAAGCACTTCACGACGGAGCAAGTCGCGGGCAATCCGAATCTTCAGCCGGAGCACACGAAGAACTACAACATCGGCTTCCAGCTTTCACCCGATGCGATGACCGATATCGGCGCGGCGTTCTACAAGGTCCGCATCGACGGCGTCATCGGCACGGACGATCCGAACGCGGTGCTCGTCGCCAACGATCCCTCGCGCGTCGTGCGCAACGCTGACGGGTCGGTGCGTTACCTCGTTCAGCATTTCGTGAACCTCGGTGCGCTCGATACCGATGGCTTCGATCTCAACTTCCGCAAAGCGCTGCGCACCAAGTACGGCACGTTCACGCTCGCAGGCGACTGGACTTATGTGTGGCACTTCAAGCTGCACAGCCCCGGAACCGCACCGCAGGACTTCGCCGGCAACAACCTTGCGCTGCTGCAGCCGTTCGGCGCGAGCAACCCGCGCTGGAAGGGCAATACGAGCCTGAGCTGGGACTACCGGCAGCTGACTACCACGCTGACCTGGCAATACACCGGGCCATATACGAACGCCGTGGCCGCGGAATTCGGCGACGGCGGTACGGGATCGGTGGCGTCGTACAGCCAGTTCAACCTGATGTTCAACTATCGCGGCTTCAAGCATTGGACGATTTACGGCGGCATCACGAACCTCTTCGACAAGAAACCGCCGTTCGACGTCGAGTGGCAAGCCGTGCCCGACATCACTGGCTATGACCAGTCGCTCTACACGGATCTCGGCCGCTTCTTCCAGATCGGGGCGACGTACCGGTTCTGACGGCGAGGAGGCCGCCAGGCGGCAACCGGTCCCGGCGCGCGGCCCGCGCCGGGACGACGAAGAATGAGCACATCGACTCCTACGAGGATCAGAGGTGGAGGGTTTGAATGCGAAGGCGCTCGGCCAGCAGCACCTCGTGCAGTCGATCTTTGTTATTTGACATAATCAACACCGCCCCGACCCCATTTCCTTCCGCTGGCGCGGGTTGCGCGGGGGTAGGTGTCACAAAATTTGTGACAGCGGCGTCTGCCTCGTTAGGCGTCGTCGAATAGATCGCCAGTCCAAGGGTCACGGTCGCGGCTACCCCGGCCGCGCGTAGGTTTCCCAAGGCTCGTGCCCATACCGATGCGTTCTTCTCGTCGATCTCTTGCTCAACTTCGGCGAGTGTCTCGAACGGCGGTAATCCCGCCATTTCAGCCAGCCGCATGATTTGGGCTGGGTCTGGTCGGCGTGTCCCTTTCCGCCAGTTCGAAAGGCGTGACTGCTCTATGCCAAGTTGGTCGGCGACAGCGCCGAGTGAGCCTTGCTTTCGCTTGGCTGCGTCGAGTAATTCGCTAATCGTCATAAATATCCCCTTGACAGTTTTGCCAGTTCGTACAAATAATCCCACTCAGATTTAGACGAACCGGCAAATTTTTGCCGTATCAGTCAAGACCGCAGTCTAGCAGTCTGGTGGGAAAGGTAAACCCCGTTGGTCGGGGTTTTGTAAGTTAACGGACGGGGGGGTCTCCGTGGCTGCATATCGAGTCCATGCCTATACGCCGCACGCGCATACGCGTGTCGCGACGGTCGAAGTCCGCGCTCGTGATGGCGAGAGCGCGCGTCAGAAAGCCCGTGCCGAGTTGCATCGGCAGGGCCGTCAACCGAATTCCCTAACGCTCGTGCCTGTTGAAGTCGGCGCGACGTTCAATCCTTTCCGAGTGTGAGTCGTGGCAAAGAGCCCGACCGATTACGTCACGCCTGATCTGTTCGACGGTCGCACGTCGGTGCCGCCGCGTCGGATGCCGCTGGACGTACGGCGTCGCGATGTGCGGACGGTTCCGGTCGAGGTCGCGGATGAGATTTGCGGCTGGTGCGGCGTTGACCGTGTTGGTGGTTGTGGTGCCTGTAGTGATCTGAGAGTCGTTGAGCGCTGAGAGCGCATTTTGTCGCCCGACATGGGCTTATTTCGTCTGATTGGTAGTCCTAATGGAGATAGATATGAACAAGCAAAAGTTGTCCATTCTTCAAGTCATCAAGCGCGACGGCGTGTCCCAAAAAACGGGCCGGCCGTGGGCGATTCATTCGGCGCAATGCGTCTTGGAGCAGGACGTCGATGGTCAAAAGCAACTGCTCGTTGGCACGATCAACTTGCCGGACCACCTCAAGGCCGTGGAGCCGGGTGAGTACTTGGCTGACTTTGGGTTCTTCCAGTCGATGGAGGGCCGGCTCGAACCGCGTATCACGTCGCTGGTGCCGTTCGGCATGCCTGTTGCAAAGCCTAAGCCGGGCGCGGGCGTGGGAGCGACGGCGTAAGGCCGTGGTGGCTCGATGCGGCTGCTCGGCGTGCACGTGGGTACACCTATGGCGCGCTCGGTTGCTTGACGCGCTGTCGGCAGGCGATCACGGGTTGGCGGCGTCGAGCCTTGCGATGCTCGGCGGGCTGTGTGGAGTGTGGTGAATGGAGAGTCTTCCGATAGATGCGTTGGATCGGATCGCATTGCAGTTGGCGTTGTTGAACGTGCTTCTGTGTGTGTATCTCGTCTGCAAGGGTGTCGGGTACGCGTCGGCCGTCATCGGTCGGCGCGATCCGCCGAAGAAGTTGAATCGTTCGAAGCTGGCCCAATCGGACGGTTCCTAATCGGTGGGCTGAATCAGGGAGAAAGCAATGTTTCAAATCAAGAAAGTGATGGCTGGTTCGAAGCGTGCGGCTGTCGGCGTGGTGGCTGCGGTCGCTTCGGTGGGCGCGTTTGCGCAGTCGAGCGGCGGCACGACGGGTTCGTCGTTCGACGTTACGCCGATCGTCAACTCGATCAACTCGGTCGTGCCCGCTGTGGTTTCCGTTGGTGGCGCGGTGTTGGGCGTCGTCGCGGTGGCATGGGGTATCAAGATGGTGCGCTCGTTCGTGGGTCGCTGATCGGGAGCGGGTGGTGTTGGGGCGGCGTTCTGGTGTCCAGGGCGTCGCCCTTTTTGTTGGCGAGGGCGTGAGCATGGGCGGATCGATAAGGGCGGGTTTCGGTGTGCGGTGGTGTGCGGGCGCGTGGCGCGTGCTGGCCGTGCTCGTCGTTGCGCTTGTCGCTTCGGGCGCACGCGCTCAGTCCTCGGCGCTGGCGGCAAACATTGTTGTCTGCGGTCCGCAAGGCTTGGCGGGTGTCACGTATGTGAGTGTGGCAGGCCAGTCGGTGTCGTGCGGGACCGACGCGAACGGCAATGCACTGGTTCTGCAGATGAGCACGCAATTGGTCGCCTTGAATGCGAACGATACGACCGATGACGGCGGCGTTGCGGTCGGCTCGGCGATTGGCGCGGCGGTCCTTGGCGTGCTGGCGGTGGCGTACGGGTTTCGCGTGGTGCGTAATTGGATCAATTCATCGTCCGAGGGGTAAGCGATGCATATCGGCTTTTGGTTCGAAGTGGCGCTCATCGTGGGGACGTGCTGGTCGGTCGGCTTGATTCTCTTTCTCTGAAGCGATACGCGGGGGCGTTATGCGGTTTTCTCACTTCGTTGCGTCGTGTGCTGTTCTGCTGTACGGCATCTTTGCGACGATGCCGCACGACGTGGCTTATGCGCAGGTGTCGCCGGATTCAACGTCGGTGCCGCGTGCGATTGCGCAGTTGATTGCGAACAAGGCGGGGCAACTCGGCTACACCGGCACGGCGTTGGATGAGATCGTTGTGGCGACGGAAAAGGCAATGTCGGCTGCCGCGCAAGCTGAGGCGGCCGCAGCGGCGGGGGCGTCCTGGCTGTTGGTAGGGCTACAGGCGGTTGTAGGGGCGGGACTAATGGCGACCCCTACATCGTTGGGTAACGATACGTTGACGACGTGGCAATTCAATAAGGACGGGACGGTAACGCTTGCGCACGGATCGGGGGCAACGGTTTCAAGTCCTTATCCGCCGTTGAATCCGGGCGTTGCCGTGTGGTGCTATTACTCGTGGTGCGGTTCGTCTGGCGAGGCCGCTGTACAGTCTTTTTCGCAGTACAACAGCGGGATCATCGCTTCAGATGGGAAGTCTGAGCACGTGGTGAGTTGTTCCGGTACGAGCAGTACGTCAGTAACGTGCACTGTCGAAATCGATCAAGTGCGCGATGGTTCCCACTATACGCAGGATGGCTTTATCGCAAACAGAAATGGCACGTATGGCGGCGGGGCATGTGCGAGCGGGATGCTCGATAAGACCGGCGCTTGTACGGCTTACGTGCCGGCGAAGCCAACGACGCCGGCCCCGGTGACGGAGTCCTTGCCTCAGGCTATTAGCGGTTTATCGAGCGACGAATTAAGTCAACCGCTGAACCCCGAGGTTCTCGCGGACGTTGTTGATGCGCTTTGGCAGGATGCGTCGCAACAGTCTGGCTATCAGGGCATTCCGTATCCGGTTGATAACCCGGTTACGTCATCGGATGCGGGCGCGGTTCAGCAGTCGAATCCTTCGGCATGGCCGACAGTGGGCGGTGCGGCTGCACCGGTTGCGGCACCTTCGGGCGGTGGTAATCCGTACGTGATTCCGAGTCCGTCGACGGGTACCGGCACCGGGACAGGTACGGGCACGGGAACAGGCACTGGAACGGGTACCGGTACCGGCACGGGAACAGGTACCGGTAGCGGAACGGATCCGGGAACAGGAACGGGAACGGGAACGGGCACAGGTGGTGGTACGTCCGGCGGATCGTCCGACACGTCGGACCTGTGCCGATTGAACCCATCAATTGTTGCGTGTCAGCAGTTGGGCTCTGCGTCGGCGCCGACGTTGCCGTCGAGCAGCGCATCCGTTTCATTGTCGCCGGTCTCGGTGGGTGGCCCGTCGAATCCGGTCTGCCCCGCACCTGTCAGCGTTGATGTATTCGGGAGCCGACTGGTGATCCAGTATCAACCCGAGTGCGATTTCATGGTCCGCGTTAGGCCATTTATCGTGGCGATGTGCGGGATCGTCGCGGCGGGGATTTTTGTTGCGGGGCTTCGATCATGACGATTGCCGCGTGGTTAATGTCTTTGGTCGGGCCGATGCTGATTCAGGCGTTGATTGCGCTCGGCGTCGGCGTCTTGACCGTCGCTGGAACCGATGTGGCGTTGAATCAGGCCATCGGATGGATTACGAGCGGCGTCGGTGGGCTGCCGAGCGACATGGCGAATGTGCTGGCGCTCGGCGGCGTTTTTCAAGGCGTCTCGTACATCGTCGGGGCCTTTACAGCGCGCGTGACGATGTTCGGCCTGTCGGCTGCTAAACGGTTCTTCCTGAAATGATTACGCTCATAACGGGGGTGCCCGGTAGCGGCAAGTCGTTGCGGGCCGTGTTCGAAATGTCGCGCGAGGTTAAGGCCGGTCGGCGGCTCATGGTCGATGGCATCAAAGACTTGGCGCTCGATCATGTCATGGTCGATGAGCCGTGGTTGCGCAAGTGGTTCGAGCACGCGCAGGCGCAGGACCTGATCGTCGTCGATGAGGCTCAGCGGATTTGGCCGCCTACGTCCGTGAGCGTGAAGCCGGGCGAGGATATCGAAAAGCTGCATGTGCATCGCCATATGGGCGTCGATTTCATCCTGATCACGCAACACCCACAGCGAATCAATAAGACCGTGCGCGATCTGGTCGGCCGGCATGTGCACGTGCGCAAGCTGTTCGGGCTCAATCGGGCGATGCTCTACGAGTGGGACCATTGCCATAACGTCGCGAGCCTTAAGGACGCGGTAAAGACGGTGTGGGCATATCCGCGCGAGGTGTTCAGGCTATACACAAGCGCCGAGGTCCATACCAAACCAAAGGCGGTCATTCCAAAGTCGCTGTTTCTGATTCCGATTGCTGCTGTCGTCGCGGTCGTCGCGGCATACGCCGGTTTGAAGTCGATTCATAGCGGCTTCGGTGCGACGAATAAATCGGGCGGTCAAGTATCGGCCACCGCCCCGGCACCTTTGGCCGCCGCAGGGATACCGAGCGTTTCGTCAGCATCGGATAGTGCCTCGGAAAGTTGGCGAGTCGTCGGCCGCTATGCGTTGGGTAGCCGCGCGTTCGTAGTCCTCGCGAATGAACGCGGTGCGCTGCGGGTCGAGGATTCCGCGCGTTTCGTGGGCGAAGGGTTGGCGACGGTCGGGACCGTTGACGGGCAACGCGTCGGGATGTGGTCGGGCAAGCTACGGGGAGCAGAGAAATGATGCGTGCGTTAGGTGTTGCGCTGTTGATGGTTTGCGGTGCGGTTTGGGCGGACGTGCCGGGTTTGCCTCCGTTGCCGCCGTCGCTCGCGTCTGCGCCTATGTCTGCGGTCGCGTTGAAGCCGCTGCCGCCGGTTCGCAATGGAGCGTTCGACCTGCGATTCGTGAACGTCGGTCAAGTGGTCGATCTCGTATATGGCGACGCGCTCAAGGTGCCGCACGTGATTTCGTCGGACGTGCTCGAAGATACCCGGCTCGTGTCGTTTCAGTTCGATAGCAGCAAGGGCGATTTGCACGATTTCTTCAAGGCGTTCCTCGATTCGCAAGGCTTCGAAGTGGTGACGCGTAACGGCGTGGATTTCGTCGGGAAGAAGCGTGACGCGAGTCCGGCTCAACGCGAGACCTTCGTCTATACGCCGCGCCATCGCAGCGCGGGCTACCTGCTGAAACTCGTGCAGCCGCTTTTCGGGAGTCGGCTTGCGAGTGTCGCGCAAGTACCGCCGGTGCAGTCGGTCGCCGCGGCTGTACCCGCTTCGGCGTCCGGCGTTCCCGCGGCTGTGCCGAGCGCGGCCATGCCGAGTAATGACGGGCCGATGGCAGCGGCCGGTGATCAGCTCGTTTTCGTCGGTGCGCCAAGCGACGTGAAGCAAGTCAAGGCGCTGTTGCCCGAACTGGATACGGTGGTGGGCGAGGTCGTCGTACGGGGATGGGCGTATGAGGTTGACGATACGGACGGGGGGAATACGGGTTTTAGCATCGTCTCCCGGCTGCTCGGCGTGGGGGTGCAAGTCGGTGGTGGCTCGACGGCCATCGACACAACGGCCCTGCAATTTGGCGCCGGCCGGCTGGGTTTCGCGATATCCGCACTCAGTACCGATTCCCGCTTTCATGAGGTGTCGTCGCCGAACGTGCGGTGCGTGTCGGGGCAGCAGGTCAAGCTCAATGTCGGACAACGGGTGCCGACGGTGTCGAGCATCAGTTACCAAGGGACGAGCGGCACGCCTGTGCAGTCCATCGAATACCAGGATGCCGGCGTTATCTTCAACGTGACGCCGACCGTGCTTCAAGACACGATCCAGTTGAGCATCGATGAAGAAATTTCCAGCTTTGCGGCGACGACGACGGGCGTGAACGGCTCGCCGACGAAAAGCACTAGGTCACTGCAAACCGTCGCGGCGCTCAAGGATGGCGAGGTGATCGTTCTCGGCGGGCTGATTCAGGATCAAGACAGCGAGACGCATAGCGGTCAGCGTTGGTTGCCGTCGTTCCTGCACGGGCATACGCGTTCGAAGGGACGAACCGAAGTTGTGCTCGTGCTGCAAGTGCAAAAGGTGTAAGTGCCGGCGTGCGGGCGGGGCGTCTAGCGTTAGGAGTGTCCCGCCGTGTTCGAAGCGACGTACCGCCTCGGCGGTTGTGCGAAGTCGGGGCGGCTGCGGCCTCTCAAGGCCCCTCGCGGGACCGAGTAGCGGGTATCGGCGCAGGCCGTGAACGTAGGCGGTGCGTCAATGCCGGGGCACCCCTCATTGCTAAGCCGATTTTCCGGGGCGTCTACCGCGCTATAGGGGCCGGCGTAGGGCGCTCTCGCGAGCCGGCCGATGGTTGTGTAGGGGAACATGCTGGCGGGGCGCGCGCGGGCCTCCCGCGAGCCGCAGGCCGCGAAGGCCGGCGCGCGCAGCGCGCCTAAACTTGTACCTCTAACACTTAACGGAAACGGCCTACAGCAGGGCGCTGGCAGCAAGGCGGAGACAGGCGGCAGTAAAAGAAAAACCCGGCGATCGCGGCAACGATCCCGGGCGGTGGCAAACATCGGATAAAGGGCTATCCAACGTGAGCAACGATATTGTAGTCGATGGTGGGCGCGAGTACGGCGATGGCTTGATGCAGTTTTCGCCGTTCAGTGACGAGTACATCGTCCGCACGCGGCGCTTTGCCGATGGCCAGCAAGAGGTCGTGTCTTTTGCTGCGCGCATCCGGCGACACTTTCAAGAGATCAGGTTACGTCCCAGGGCAGCAAGGGGCGAGCGCGAAAAAGCTGACGGTGAGACTGATGAGCAGGTTACGGCGAGGGCGTCGAAGTCGTTGCAAACGTCTATCGAGCGATCAAAGCGCATGGTGCGGTTGAGGTGCAAGGCGATCGGCGCCGACCGCATGCTGACGCTCTCAACGCGTGAGAACGAGACTCGAGTCGAGGTGTGGGCAAAGTGGTGGGACGAGTTTCGGCGCCGGCTGAATCGTATCCATGATTTCCACTACGTGGCGGTGCTCGAGCGACAGCAGCGCGGTGCGTGGCATATCCATGTGGCGGTGAGCGGCCGGCAAAACTGGAAACTGCTGCGTTCGATCTGGCTGTCGGTCGTCAGCAAGGCGGGCACCGATGGTGCGGTCAATGACAGCACCGGCAACAAGAAATGGCGTGCGCTGGTGCGCCGGATGGGCGGCAAGGGGCGTGCGATGCGCCATCGGATCGCGACGTATATCGCGAAATACATCGGCAAGGATGCCGACGCATCGACGTTCAACAAGAAACGGTATTGGACGAGCCGGGGCATTGTGGTGCCCGAGGTCGAGCCGTACGCGCATCTGGGACCGGAGTTTGGCGCGAAGGATGCCATTGTCGAGGCGCATCGCGCGGTGCTGTCGGCCGGCTCCTCGTGCGATGGGGCGCAGTTTTACTGGAATCAGGGAATAGGTGTTTTCTGGATGGCGACGGGCAACGGGACGTAATGATTTTGAATGCGTCGGTAATGTATTCGAAGCCAACGTAACAGATTGCAACAGATTGTAGTCAGTGTTTGCTTAAATAGCGGACATTCGTGTTTTTTGTCGGGGTGGGTATGCACGGATTGCTTCCGATTTTAGCTGTCGGTCTGGTTGCGATTCTTCTAATGACTGGTGGCGCTAAGAAAGGTGCCAGCGCCCCTAGACGCGGCGGTTCTGTGCGTTACGTTCGCCGTCGGCTCATGACGGCTCGGGAATTTCAGTTTTTTGGCGCGTTACGGGCGGCGCTTCCTGATGCGGTGATTCATTCGCAGGTGGCTATGGCTGCGCTTATTGATGTTGAGGGGGCGAACCGCTCGGCGCGGAATTCGTTCGACCGAAAGATTTTCGATTTCGTGGTATGTCGCGCGGACGGGGACGTACTGTACGTAATCGAGTTGGATGACAAGTCGCATGCGTCGGGGAGCGCACGTCGTCGTGACTCGGTTAAGGACGATATTGCGGCTGCTGCTGGTTTGCGTGTGGTGCGATATCGGAGTGTTGGTACGGACGCGGCCGTTTTGCGACGCGATTTCGAGTCGCTGGTGGCGTTGGCGACGGGTAGCGCGAGGCGTGTCGCCTAGCTATGGTTCAATTGGAATTGTGGGAACGTGAGCCGTTGTCTGGGGCTCAGTTGGCGGTGGTGGTCGGCGAGATACGGAATTTGTACTGGCATATTCGCAACACGCGTCGAGGGCTGCATGACGCACGTCGTCGGCGCGTGTATCGTCAAATCGCGGTTCAAAAAAAACGCCTGCTCGTGGCAGGCGTCTCGAAGCGTGAAGTTTTGGATTTTCTAGCGTGTTGCCGGGCGAGGCAGTGTCGGGATACATGTTGCATAGGCTGCGTTCAGCCAACGGCGTAGCCTTTTCATCCAATTTGACATAATCAACATTATCAACATTTTTTGTTGTAGTAGCTAAGTTCAAATGTCCGCTTCTGGCTAAGTTCAGATGTCCGTTTTTCGACCCATCGTAAGCTGACCGGCTGCCGGTTGTCCGGCGCCGGAGGCTGCGATGGCTGCAACGGAACGGATCACGATGACGATGCGCGAACTGGACAGGTTCAAGGTCATTCAGGACGTGGCGGACGGCAAGCTCAAGCCATGGCGTGCGGCAGAACGGCTGGAGCTGACGACCCGGCAGGTTCGCCGGCTGGTCGCCAGGCTGCGGGAACACGGGCCTCAAGGTCTCGTGTCGGGACGGTATGCGAAGCCAAGCAACAACCGGCTGGACGCGGTAATTGTGGACCGGGCGCTGTCGATCATCCGCGATCGCTACGCCGATTTCGGGCCGACGCTGGCCTGCGAGAAGCTCTGGGAGTGTCACGGCATTCGGCTGGCCAAGGAGACGGTCAGGAAGCTGATGACGGAGGCTGGCCTCTGGATTCCGCGTCGGCAGCGTCCGCCGAAGGTTTATCAGCCGCGAGCGCGCCGGGCGTGCCTCGGTGAACTGATCCAGATCGACGGCAGCGATCATCGATGGTTCGAGGAACGGGCGCCGGCCTGCACGCTGCTGGTGTACGTCGACGACGCGACGAGCCGGTTGATGATGCTGCACTTCACGCAGACCGAATCGACCTTCAGCTACTTCGAGGCCACGCGGGCGTATATCGAACGCCATGGCAAGCCCGGAGCGTTCTACAGCGACAAGGCCAGCGTGTTCCGCAACGTGAAGCCAGGCAAGACCGGTAACCGTGTGACGCCGTTCGGCCGCGCGATGTACGAGCTGAACATCGACACGTTCTGCGCGAACAGCAGTTCAGCCAAGGGGCGCGTCGAGCGCGCACACCTGACGTTGCAGGACCGATTGGTCAAGGAGATGCGATTGCGCGGAATCAACACGGTGGCCGACGCCAACGCTTACGCGCCCTCCTTCATGGCCGCCTACAACACACGCTTCGCGAAGCCGCCGAAGAGTGACTTCAATGCGCACCGGCCGCTGCGGGCCGACGAGAGTCTGGACTTGGCGCTGACGTGGCGCGAGCCGCGGAAAGTAACGAAGTCGCTGACGGTGCAGTACGACCGGGTGCTGTACTTGCTGGAGGACACGCCGGAGAATCGGAAGTTGATTGACCGGCAGATCGAGGTGTGGGAGTACCCGGATGGACGGATTGAACTACGGGCTGACGACCGGGTGTTGGACTACAGACAGTACGACCGCCTAACCGAAATCGATCAAGGCGCCGTCGTTGAGCACAAGCGCTTGAGTCATGTGCTGCAGGTCGCGCAAGCGCTTCAGGCGCAACGCGATAACAGCCGAATCGGTAAAGCGCCGTCACGGACACATCGCGGCGACTCAACCCGGACCAATCGAAACGACCCGCAAGCGGGAAAGAAGAAGCAACGCGAGATCACGCAGGCCGACGTCGAGCATGTGATCGTGGAGCTGGCGCAACGTCGGCAAACCGCAAAGCCGCCAACCAAACCTGGCCGTCGGTCTGCAAAGGCTAGTGAAACAAACGTAAGCGCCCTGCCCGTTCAGGCGCCGACCTTCGACACTGCGTAATGCTCAAAACGAGGAAAAAGACGCAGCAAAACCAACCTAAAAACCGGACATTTTTAAATAGCTGGAAGGTGGACATCTGAATCCGGGTATGACATTTGTTGTAGCGGCCATATCCTAATGTCGTGTTCTGGCTATTTACAGATGTCGTGTTTTTGACTGCTGGCATGCTGGACGGCTCGTTGAGTAAGCCCGGGAGCCGACCATGCAGCCAGCCGGATTCGACCTCGCCGGCACGAGCGACGATCGAATCGACTGAACGTCCTGCCAACGACGTTGCAGCGAAGGCAACACCGTGGTTCGCGAATCTGGCTTCCGGGACGAATCGCTACACGATACCGTTGTTACCGTTGTACTGAACGCTTACCCTTCAACGGAGCACATCATGCGATCGAGGATTTTATTTTCCGCGATTCTATGCACTTCAGCGGCACTAGCGGTCATCCCGGCGATCGCCAGCGCGGCGCCGTTCACCATCATGGTCGATGACCTCAGTCACGGGCATTTTACGAACGAACACGTGTACGGAGGCTTTGGCTGTCGCGGTCAGAACGTTTCGCCGCGAATTTCGTGGACTCACGTTCCGCGCGGCACGAAGAGCATCGTCGTCACAATTTTCGACCCCGATGCGCCGACCGGCGGGCTCGGCTGGACCCACTGGGAGATCGTCAATATTCCACCTTCGGAGTCGTCGATCGAAAAAGGCGCTTCCGGCAATCCGAAATTCCTGCCGGCGGGCGCTGTCGAGACGTTGACGGACTTTGGCGAATCCGGATACGGTGGGCCCTGCCCGCCTCCGGGGGCGTCGCATCGATATGTCGTGACGGCGTCGGCCTTGGACGTGGAAAAAATTGACGTGGCGCCGGCGGCGAGTCCTGCACTCGTCGCCTATCAGATGCACGGGAAAGTCATCGCTCAGGCGAAATACGTCGCCCGATATCGTCGCGCATTGACTCACGATTGATGGTTGTCATTACGCCAATGACATTCCACCATCACTAGAAATTGCGCGCCACGCCGACCATGAACATGTCCTGGTCCTTGTCGTTGCCGGTTGCGACACGATTGAAGCGCAAGCTCGCCGCCCACCCGTTCGTGATCCGATAGGCCACTTGCGCGCTGAGCAACGCATTGAGTCGTGTCGTGCCGGAAACGTCGTTCCGATCCCGCGAGAGATACGGACCGACGCCGGCCGAAAGCGTCCATTTGCTCGTGACCGGCGCGACGTACCAGAATTGCGCGGCCACGCCTCGTCGGCCGGCCACGCCATTGTTGCCTTCATAGATGAAGCTCGCCGAATAGGCCCACGCATTGCCGAGCGGCCGCTTGACTTCGACCATGTATCCTTTTTCGATCGGCACTCGAGGGCGGTTCGTCTGCGACGTCCCGGCCCAAACGCCGACCTGCGTCTTGCCGTCCGAAAACACCGGGCCAGGAGCGCCGCCGAAATCCGAGCCGATACCGAAGAGCACCGCGTCGGAATTGAATCCGCCAATCATCTGGACGTGGTTGTACTGCAGCTTGAGGAAGAAGCGGTTGGGAACGACGTAATACCGCACCGCTGCCGACGCACGCACGCCCCAGCGCTTTTCATTGCGTGGCTGGTCGTCGACATGTGTCGTGTCCATGCTGAAATACGGGCCCGCCGAAAATTCGAGTGCCATACGACTGCCGAGCGGCCAACGAAACGAACCCAACGCGGCGAAACCGTCACGGTGGTGATCCAGCGGATGCCCTTCGTTCAAATAGGCAAGATAGACGGAGAGGTAGTCATTCAAGACGTCGCCGAATCCGACTTCGTACGCACGCCAATGCATGTCGCCGCCTTCGGTCCCGCGTCCGTCGCCATACACCGCATAGGCGTTGAGCGTTCTCTCCGATGATTTGGGCCCGCTCGGCGAGCTCGAAGGACCGTCCTCGGCGTGCGCGTGTACCGGGCACGCCAGTATTGTCAGACCAGCGATCGAGCTTGCGAGGACGAAGCGCGAACAGATGCGACGGCATTGTCCCATTTGGACACCCTTTCACCTTGGTCACCGCGATTTCGTGGGGAAGTTGATAGCGATTATAGGCGGCGTCCGGTCAGACGGCTGACGTGCATCGCATGCCGACATCGGGCAGGCGCATCGACGACGAAGCCATCGACGATGCAACCGCTCGCCTGCTCGCCCGTCGTTCCCGCGAGCCGCGCGACGATGTCGCAAACCGTTCGCAGAACGTGCGGCTGAAATGCGACATGTCGTTGATCCCCGCCGCAACGCGACGCCCCGTTTTTGTCTACATAGATCAGGCTCGTGTCGCCCTCTCCCGATCCCGCCAAACCGCTCATTCACCCTGCAACTACCACTACTGCCAGTACCTGCGCTGTCCCTGCCCCCTTAACCTTGTCGTCATCGCTGGCGCGCCGTCGAAGGCCGCGCCGCTTCGACCGGAGACACGACAGATGCCATTCGACTGGACGCAGGAACAGCACGCGACGCGTGTACGGTTTCGCGAGATCGGCGCGGAGATCGCCGCCGCCGTGGAGCAGGACGGCCGCCCGCCCGCCGCATTCGACGAAGCCGGCTGGACGCGGCTCGGGCACGAAGGACTGTGGGACATGATCGTGCCGGAGACGTATGGCGGCGACGGTCACGGCTGGTGGCATTTTTC
The DNA here is from genome assembly GCF_905400185.1 of Burkholderia sola. Taxonomy (NCBI): domain Bacteria; kingdom Pseudomonadati; phylum Pseudomonadota; class Betaproteobacteria; order Burkholderiales; family Burkholderiaceae; genus Burkholderia; species Burkholderia sola. The sequence goes on along the minus strand of NZ_FR989675.1, from coordinate 1,891,198 downwards.
CGCGGCGCTCGAAGGGCTTGCGTCGTCGATCCGCCGCCCGGCGCTGCTGCTGTCGGTGATCGCGCAGGCCGGCATGGTGCGCGCACTCGAGCGCCATGGCACGGCGGCGCAGCAGGACCGCTATTTCGGCGCGATCCTGCGTGGCGAACTGAGCGCGACCGCGATTGCCGAGCCCGGCACCGGCACCGACGTGCGCAGCATCGCGACGACGCTCGCCGAGCACGGCGACGGCTACCGGCTGACCGGCAGCAAATTCAATATCGCGCATGCGCCGCTCGCGCGCTTCATCCTCGTCGTCACGCGCATCGAAACGCCGGGCCGGCGCAACACCGCGCTCGTGATCGTCGATCGCGACCAGCCGGGCATGACGGTGTCCCCGCCCGACCGCAAGCTCGGCCTCGAAGACCTGCCCACCGGTGCGCTGCATTTCGACGACTGTCCGATCACGCGCGGCCAGTTGCTCGGCGAACCGGGCGCCGGGCTCGGCAACCTGATCGACATCATCTCGCTCGGCCGTCTCTATTACGGCCTCGTCGCGGCGCAGGTGATGGCGCCCTATCTGCGCGATGCGATCGGCTATTGCCGCGAGCGACGCAGCTTCGACAGCACGATCGATGCCCACCAGTACGTGCAGCGCCGCCTCGTCGACCTGCAGATCGGCATCGAGCGCGGCACGTGGCTCGCGCGTGGCGCGCTCGCGCAGTTGCTGACGGATCACCCGCAGGCGTTGATGACGTGCTCGATCGCGAAGCTGGTCGGCGCGCAGGATCTCGTCGACGGCGCGATCGGTCTCGTGCGGCTGTACGGCAGCCTCGGCTATCAGGCCGGGCCCGTGGCCGCGTTCGCGGCGGACGCGCTGGGCTTCATGAGCGTCGGCGGCACCGAGGAAATGCATCGCAAGAACATCTTCAACCAGATGATGCGCGCCGGCTGAGTGCTCGCGCCATCGCCACGCGCACCCCGCGCCCTACAGGAAACCACGCATGACACTGACGAACCGACGCCCTTCCCGCCTGCGCCGCTCCTGGCTGTTTCTCGCCGGCGCCGATCACGATGCGCTCGTTGACGGCACCGCGAGCGGCGCGGATGTGCTGATCCAGGAACTCGAAACCTTTACGCCTCCCGACCGGCGCCCGGCCGCGCGCGAACTGAGCGAGCGGGTGCTCGCCGGTTGGCGCGACGCCGGCGTGCTGGCGTCCGTACGCGTGAATCCGCTCGACGCGGGCGGCATCGACGACCTGCGCGCCGCGATGCGCGGCCGCCCGGACATCGTGATGATGTCGTACGTCGCGACGCCCGAGCAGGTCGTCGCGCTCGACGAAGCCGTCACGCGTTTCGAGCGGGAATACGACATCGCGCCGGGCTCGACCGAACTGGTGCCGAACGTCGAGACGACGCTCGGCCTCGTGAACACGATGGCGATCGCACGCTCGAGCCCGCGCGTGTCGGCCGTGCTCGTCGCGACCGAGGACATGGTGGCCGACATGGGTGCCGAGCGCACCCGTGCGGGCCGCGAGCTCGACTACGTGCGCTCGCGTTTTCGCGTCGAATGCGCGGCGGTCGGCGTGACCGCGATCGACTGCCCGTACAGCTATGCCGACAACGAAGGCGCGGAGCTCGACATGCGCGTGTCGCGCGGCCTCGGCTACCAGGCGAAAGCGATCGTCAACGCGCAGTTCGTGCCGGTCGTCAATCGCGTGCTGACGCCGACGGCCGATGAAGTCGCTCTCGCCCGCCGCGTGATCGACGCGTTCGATCACGCGCGGCGTACCTCCGGCGGCCGTCGTGTAGCCGCCGCCGTCGTCGACGGCTTCCTCGCGGAAGTCCCCGACTATCTCGCCGCGCATCGGCTGATCGCCCGCGCGACGCAATTCGGCATCGCATGAGTGTCGCCATGGATACGATCGCCACGCGCCTGAAGGCGCTGAAAACCCTCGCGCATGCCGCGCCGCACGTGCCGGCCGACCACTGGGCCGATACGCCGCACGCGCAGTTCGAACGCTGGCTCGACGAGGCCGTGACCGCGGGCGCGCTCGAACCGCAGGTGACGACGCTGTCGACGGTCCGCCCGGACGGACGGCCCGATGCACGTTCCGTCGTGCTGCTGAACCTCGACGCGCGCGGCTGGCATTTCGCGGCGAACGCACGCAGTCCGAAGGGGCGCCAGCTCGCGAACCTGCCGTTCGCGGCGCTGACGTTCTACTGGCCCGCGATCGCGAGCCAGATCCGGCTGAGCGGCCCGGTCGAGCGCTTGCCGGACGCCGAAGGCCATGCCGATTTCGCGAGCCGCCCCGAGCGGTCGCGCGCGAGCATCCTGGCCGGACGGCAAAGCGAACGGCTCGACGATCCGGCCGACCTGGCGCGTGCGATCGACGCGCAGCTCGAACGGCTGGCCGCCGATCCGGCGCTCGTGTCGGACGACTGGCACCTGTATACGCTGGCGCCGGACGACGTCGAGTTCTGGCGGGCCGACAGTTCGCGCCGTTTCGCGCGGCAGGCGTATCGCCGCGCCGGCGAGCGCTGGGAGCGGTGCGCGCTATGGCCGTGAAGCGTGACGAACCGCCGTCGCTGCCGCGCGACGGCATGCATGACCGCCTGCACGACGACACGCGGCTCGCGCACGCCGGCCGCGACAGCGCCGCATGGCACGGCTTCGTCAATCCGCCCGTCTACCATGCGTCGACCGTGCTCAGCCCGACGGTGTCGGATCTGCTGAACCGCACGCAGCCGTATATCTACGGCCGTCGCGGCACGCCGACGACGGACGCGCTCGAGCGCGCGGTGACGAGCCTCGAAGGCGGCGCCGGCGCGGTGCTGTGCCCGTCGGGCCTGTCCGCGTGCACGCTCGCGCTGCTGTCGTGCCTGACACCCGGCGACCATCTGCTGATGACCGCATCGGTCTACGGCCCGGTGCGTCACGCATGCGAAGGCGTGCTGGCGCGGCTCGGCGTCGAGACGACGTGGTACGACGGCAGCACGCCCGTCGCGGCCGCGTTTCGTCCGAACACGCGCGCACTGTACGTCGAGGTGCCCGGCTCCTACACGTTCGACATGCACGACATCCCTGCCCTCGTGCGGCTCGCGCACGCGCACGGCGCGCAGGTCATCGCGGACAATAGCTGGGCCACGCCGCTGTTCTTTCAGCCGCATGCGTTCGGGATCGACGTGTCGATCCAGGCCGGCACCAAGTATCTGGTCGGGCACTCGGATGCGATGCTCGGCACGGTGTCGGCCAACGCGCGCGCGTGGCCCGCGCTGAAGCAACTGCACGGTGATCTCGGACTGTGCGCGGGCCCCGACGACGTCTATCTCGCGCTGCGCGGATTGCGCACGCTCGGCGTGCGGCTGCGGCAGCACCAGCGCAACGCGCTCGCCGTCGCGAGCTGGCTCGAGCGGCGTCCCGAGGTGCAGCGGGTGCTGTATCCGGCATTGCCGGGCGACGACGGCCACGCGCTGTGGCGCCGCGATTTCCGCGGCGCGTCGGGGCTGTTCTCGATCGTGCTGCAGCCCGCGCCCGCGCATGCGATCGACGCGTTTCTCGATCACCTGACGCTGTTCGGGCTCGGCTATTCGTGGGGCGGCTACGAGAGCCTCGCGCTGCCGTTCGAGCTGGACGCGCATGGCCTCGCGGCGCGCTGGCCGTCCGGTAGCCGCGGCGTGCGCCTGCACATCGGGCTCGAGGATGCGGACGACCTGATCGCCGATCTTGCGGCGGGCCTCGACCGCTATGCGGCATGCGCGTCGATCGCCGCTTGCGAGGATGCCGCGCGATGCTGACCGTCTGGGGCCGCCGCACGTCGTTCAACGTGCAGAAGGTGTTGTGGCTCATCGGCGAGCTCGGCCTGCCGTACCGGCATATTGCGGTCGGCGGCGAGCATGGCTCGCTGCAGACGCCCGCGTTCGCGGCGCTGAATCCGACCTGCCGAATTCCGGTGATCGACTGGGACGGCGACGTCGTGTGGGAGTCGCACACGATCCTGCGCTATCTTGCCGCGCGCGTGCCGAACAATCCGTTCTGGTGCCGCGACACGTTCGCCCGCTCGCGCGCGGAGCGCTGGATGGACTGGTCGCAGACCGCGCTCGAGCCCGACGTGATGACCGGCTTGTTCTGGGCGCTCGTGCGAACGCCGCCGGAGCGGCGCGACGAGGCGATCGTGCTCGACAAGGCCGCGCGCAGCGCGACGCATTACCGGCTGCTCGACCGGCTGCTGTCGACCCAGCCGTTTCTCGGTGGCGCGTCGCCGGGCCTGGCCGACATTCCGGCCGGTGCGACGCTGTTCCGCTATTTCTCGCTCGACGTCGAGCGGCCGCCGTTGCCGCACGTCGAGGCCTGGTACGCCCGCCTGTGCCGACGGCCCGCCTATCGCGAACAGGTGATGGTGTCGTTCGACGCGTTGCGCGGCCAGCCGGGCTGACCTTCTACCGACCACCCGACATGACGCACTTAGCCCTTCGTCCGATCCTGATCGTGCTGCATCGCGAACAGTCGAGCCCCGGCCGGATCGGCCGGCTGCTCGCCGCCCGCGGCCATCCACTCGACATCCGCCGCCCGCCGCTCGGCGATCCGTTGCCGGCGACGCTCGCCGACCATGCGGGCGCCGTGGTGTTCGGCGGGCCGATGAGCGCCAACGACGGCGATCGCTGGATCCGCGACGAGATCGACTGGATCGGTGTGCCGCTGCGCGAGGCGGCGCCGTTTCTCGGCGTCTGCCTCGGCGCGCAGATGATGATTCGCCATCTGGGGGGGCGCGTGAATACGCATCGCGACGGGCGCGCGGAAATCGGCTACTGGCCGATCGCCGCGACGCCGGCCGGCCGTCGGCTCGGTTCATGGCCGTCGCACGTGTACCAGTGGCATCGCGAAGGCTTCGAGCGCGTGGCCGGGCTCGAGATCCTCGCGACCGGCGAGCATTTCGAGAACCAGGCCGTCCGTTACGGGCCGCGCGCGTACGGTGTCCAGTTCCATCCGGAAGTGAGCTATTCGATGATGCGGCGCTGGAGCACGGCGGCCGCGCACAAGCTGACGGTGCCCGGCGCGCAGGACCTGGCGACGCAGGCCAGCGAAGGCTGCCGGCACGACCGCGCGACGGCCGCGTGGCTCAGCGCGTTTCTCGACCGCTGGCTCGACGAGACGCCGGCGTCAGGTCGGCACCGTCACGTCGGAGATGCTGATCAGCCCCCACTCGACCGCGCGCAGCACGGCTTCGTGCCGACGTGACACGTTGAACTTGCGGCGGATGTTCATGAAGTGGAAGTTGATGCACGACTCGGTCACGTTCAGGATGTGGCCGATTTCCCACGAGGTCTTGCCGGCCGCATGCCAGCGCAGGCACTCGACCTCCCGCCGGCTGAGGCGCGGCACGCTGTCGGGCGGTGCGTGGCAGCGTGTGCCGGCGATCGCTTCGCAGGCGATGTCGCGCAACAGCGTGAGCGCCGCCAGATGCCGGTCGCAGCGCTCGCACGTGGCGGCGAGATCGTCCGCGCTCGCGCACGACAGCATGCCGACCTCCCCCTTCGGGCCGCGCACGGGCAGCACGACGCCGCTGCGCATGCCGTACGCGGCCGCCGCTTCGTAGCATGGCCGTTGCTCGGGCAGCCCGAACAGCGCGCCGTCCCAGACGAGCGGCAGCGCCGAACGGAAGCAATGCTGCAGCATCGGGTCGATGCGGTCGAACTGCCGCTGCCGGTACAGCGCCGTCCAGCCCGGCACGCCGCTGCTCCACTTGCGCGCGAGATCGAACGACGCGCCGGCGAACGGCAACACGATCAGCACGACCTTGTCGAACCCCATGCCGGCGGCCGCGTCGGTCATCCGCTGCCATGACGCGTCCGTGTCGCCGGGTACCAACCATTTCAGACAATCCAGTCCTTTCATACAGGCCACCCCGTTTAATTGTTGGAATCTGCAATCAGGCGGACTTGCGCAACCGGTTCGAGGCGTTGCGCGCGAACGGGCCGCGCTAGACCGCCTCCGTCAAGCGTCGCCGACCGGCCTGCTTCGCGTCGTCGAGCGAAGCCGTCACGTCGAACGGAATCCCGAACGCCTTTTCGATGCCGGCCGCGTTGGCGATGGCCGCTTCGCGCTCGCGCGGGTCCGGTTCGACCGACACGAGCGCGCGGCAGACCGCGGCGAGCGCGGCGCGGTTCTGCTTGAGCCACATGCCGCGTTCTTTGCGGTCGTCGTGCTGCTCGTCGGGCCGGGCCGGCGGAAAGATCATGACAAACGGCTCGCCGTGCCGCATCAGCGCGTGCATGTCGTCGAGCCAGCGCTGCGCGTAGCCGGCGGATGCGATTGCATCGTTGCGCACGACGACGAGCGGAAATTCCGTGACGTCGAACACGGCGAGCGCCGCCAGTGCGGACGGCGCGTTTTCAGCGTGGTGGGTAGGCATCGGGTCAATCTCCATCGAATTGAACAGCATGGGTTGGAACGGGCCGCGCGGCGCCCGTTTCATCGTTTCGCGGCGGCGCCGGGGCCGAATGGCGGGCGGGCGAGCCACACCACCGCGATCACCGCGAGATACACGCAGCCGAGCGCGAACGACACGTCGTTGAACGAAATCTGGTAGGCCTGAGCGTCGACCAGGTTGCCGAGCAGCGTCGCCGCGCGTTGCGGATCGCCGCCGCCGAGTTGCGCGAGTTCGGCGCGAACGGCCGGATCGAACTTGCTCAGGTGCTCGCTGAGCTGCGCGTGATGCAGGATCGCGCGCCGGTCCCACAGGAACGACGTGATCGACACGGCGAAGCTCGCGCCGAGCGTGCGCAGGAACGTGGACAAGCCGGAGCCCGCGGCGATCTCGTCCGGCTTCAGGTCGGACAGCAGGATGCTGTTGATCGGCATGATGAACAGCGCGAGGCCAAGGCCCTGCAGCAGCTGGATCAGCGCGATGTGCGTGAAGTCGACGTCGGGCACGAAGCCCGCGCGCAGGAACGACGACGTGCCGAGGATCGCGAACGCGCAGCACACGAGCACGCGCATGTTGAAGCGCGGTGCGTACTTGCCCATGAACGGCGTCATCAGCACGGGGATCACGCCCATCGGCGCGACGGCCAGCCCCGCCCAGAACGCCGTATAGCCGAGCGTGCGCTGCAACCACTGCGGCACGATCACGTTGACCGCGAAGAACGCCGAGTACGCGAGCACGAGCGTCAGCGTGCCGGCCGCGAAGTTGCGATGCTTGAACAGCCGCAGGTTCACGATCGGGTTCGGCTCGTTGAGCTCCCAGATCAGGAACAGCGCGATCCCGAACGCGGCGACCACCGACATCACGACGATGAACGTCGAGTTGAACCAGTCGGCTTCGTTGCCCTTGTCGAGCACGATCTGCAGCGCGCCGACGCCGACCACGAGCGCCGCGAGACCGACATAGTCGACGCGCGCGGCAACCGTCGTCTCGACGCGCGCGCGCATCTGCGCGAACACGCACATCGCGGCGAACACGCCGATCGGCAGATTGATCAGGAACGCCCAGCGCCACGAGTAATGTTCCGTCACCCAGCCGCCGAACACGGGGCCCGCGATCGGCGCGACGACGGTCACCATCGCGATCATCGACAGCGCGAAGCCGCGCCGCTGCGGCGGGTAGATCGACAGCATCAGCGCCTGGGTGGTCGGGATCATCGGCCCGGCCACGAGGCCCTGCAGCGCGCGGAATGCGACGAGCTGCGGCAGGTTTTGCGCAAGGCCGCACAGCAGCGACGCGAACGTGAACGCCAGCGTCGCCCATACGAACAGCCGGACCTGCCCGACGCGCTTCACGAGAAACCCGGTCAGCGGCAACGCGATCGCATTGCTGACCGAGAACGTCGTGACGACCCATGCGCTCTGCGTCGTGCTGACGCCGAAGTTGCCGGCGATCGTCGGCAGCGACACGTTCGCGACGGTGCCGTCGAGCACCTGCATGAACACCGCGAGGGCGAGGCCGAACGTCGTCAGCGCGACGCTCGACGGACGAAAGCCGGCGTCGGCGGCCGGCACCGGGCCGCTCATCGCACACGCTCCGCATGCACGGCCGCCGGCAGGTTCGCATGCACGACGTCGGCGATCAGGCTGTCGGCGCGCGCGAGCTCGTCGCGGTACACGTCGGTCCGGAACACCGGCGCATCCTGCGCGCGATGCGACAGCATCGCACCGCTGCGGTCGTGCTGGTCGACGCGCGCATGCATCGACAGGCCGATGCGCAGCGGATGCGCGTCGAGTTGCGACGGGTCCGTCAGTTCGATGCGCACCGGCAAGCGCTGCACGATCTTGATCCAGTTGCCGGTCGCGTTCTGCGCGGGCAGCAGCGAGAACGCGCTGCCGGTGCCGACGCCGAGGCTCTGCACGCGGCCCGTATAACGCACGGCGTCGCCGTACAGGTCGGCGGTCAGCTCGACCGGTTGGCCGATCCGCATGTGTTCGAGCTGCTTTTCGGTGAAGTTCGCGTCGACCCACAGCTCGCGCAGCGGCACGACCGCGAGCAGCGGCACGCCCGGCGACACGCGCTGCCCGACCTGCACCGTGCGCTTCGCGACATAGCCGGTGACGGGCGCGACGATGTCGGTGCGCGCACGGGCCAGGTAGGCGGCGCGCAGCCGCGACGCCGCGGCCTGGACGTCGGGATGCGACGCGACCGCGGTGTCGTCGACGAGCGCCTTGCTCGTCTGGTGCTGTTCGGTCAACGTCGCGAGCGCGCTTTGCGCGGCGGCGTACGCGCTTTGCGCGGACGTCAGCGTGTCGAGCGCATGCGCGAGCTCCTCGCGCGAGATCGCGCCGGAGCGGCCGAGATCCTCGCGGCGCCGATAGTCGGCTTTCGCCTTGTCGAGCGCGGTGCGCCGTGCGTCGAGGTCGGCGCGCGCGCCGTCGATGCTGTTCGCGAGCCCGCGCTCGTTGCTGTACAGGCCGCGCACCTTGCGCACCGTGGCCGCGAGGTCGGCCTGCGCGGCCGCGAGCGCGATCTGCGCGTCGCTCGCGTCGAGACGGACGAGCGGCGTGCCGGCGCGAACGAGGTTGCCGTCGTCCGCGTCGATCGACACGACGGTGCCCGTCACCTGCGGCGTCAATTCGACGACGTTGCCTTGCGCGTACGCGTTGTCGGTGGACTCGTACCAGCGGCCGACGATCCCGTACCAGATGCCCCAGCCGACGATGCCGAGCGCGAACACGGCGACGAGCGCGCGCACGAGGTGCTTGCGTCGTGCGGGCGGCGGCGTGGCCGGTGCGGCGCCGCCCGGCGCCGGTTGCGTGCGGGCGTCCGACCCGCCCGGCGCGCGCGGCGCACCGGTGTGGTCGGCCGACGGGGGCTGGCGGGCGCTGGCGGGATCGGCGGTTGCGGGCCGCGCGGGAGTCTGCAGGGTGTTGTCGCTGCTCATGGTTCGATGTCAAGGACGGTGGGAAGGAGTGGCGGCGAGCGCGACGTCGTCCGGCTCGGCATGGAAGCCGCCGCCGAGCGCGGCGACGAGCTGCAGCGACTGGTCCGCGCGCTGGGCGCGCAACGCGGCGACTTCGCGACTCGCGATCAACAGCTGCTGGCGCACGACGAGCGCGTCGAGGTAGCTGCCGACGCCGGCCCGGTAGCGCGCGTCCGCGAGCCGCCATGCATCGGTGGCGGCGTCGAACGCGCGCTGCTGCGCATCGGCCTGCGCCGCGAGCGAATGCAGCCGGTGCAGATCGTCGGCCACCTCGCCGATCGCGCCGATCAGCGTCTTGTTGTAGCCGGCGACCGCGACGTCGTATTGCGCGTCGCGCTTGCGCAGCACGCCGCGCCGTTCGCCGCCGTCGAAGATCGGCAGGCTCACGGCCGGGCTGACGTTGTAGGTGCGCGAGGCGGCCTGGAACAGCGATGCGCCGCCGCGCGTCGCGAGACCGATCAGCGCGGTGAGACTCACGTCGGGCAGGAAGTCCGCGCGGGCGGCCGCGACGTTGCGGCTCGCGGCTTCCACCCGCCAGCGTGCGGCGACGAGATCGGCGCGCCGGCCGAGCAGCGCGGCCGGCAGGTCGGCCGGCACCGCGAGCGCGGCGGTGGGCAGCGGCGCGGGCCGCACGAGCGCGAGGCCGCGATCGGGGCCTGCGCCGAGCAGGATCGCGAGCGCGATGCGCGCGCTGTCGATCGCCTGCGCCGCGCGTGCCTGCTCGCGCATCGCGGCCGCGACTTCGCTTTCGGCCTGGCGCTGCTGCGCGACGTTGTCGATGCCTTTCGTGACACGCTGACGCGTCAGCGACAGCGCTTCGTCGGCGCGATCGTATTCGGCGCGCGCGACGTCCTGCTGATCGAACGCATAGGCGAGATTCACGTAGGCGCGCGCGACGTTGACGGACAGCAGCACGCGCGCGGCCCGTGCATCGATCTGCGCGGCCCGTGCTTCGCCGAGCGCGGCTTCCCACGCGGCGCGGCGGCCACCCCACAGATCGAGATCCCAGCTCAGGCCGAGATTGATCTCGCGCGTGTGGCTGAAGACACCGCCGCCCTCGCCCGGCGAGAACTGCGTGGCGGACGTGCGTTCCCCTTTCGCGCCGGCGCGGCCGACGAGGTGCGGCAGCCGGGCGGCCTGCGCTTCGATCACGAGCGCCTGCGCTTCGCGCGCACGCGCATCGGCGGTCGCGAGATCGGGATTGCCGGCAAGCGCTTCGTCGATCAGCGCATTCAGCTGCGCATCGTTCAGCGCAGCCCACCAGTCGGCGGCTGGCCAGTCGGCGACCGGCGCATGCGCGAGGCTGCGCGATGCGGCGAGCGTATCGGCGCCGCGCAGCGTGCCGGCGGGCGTGAGCCCGTCGCGGCTCGCGCAGGCGCCGAGCATGGCGAGCACGACGGCGACGGCCATTCGCGACAGGACGCGCGGCGCGACGGCATCGCGCGGCGGCGGAGCAAGTACTGCATGCATCGCATTCCTCGGATTCGTTTGAGTTTGAATACGACACGCATTGTTGGACGCTCCCCGGCAAAGCTGATAATGTTGTTTAGACAAAAAATAATGAAATCCGGCCATGCCCATCCGAGACACCTCTCCCGCCCGCGCGGCGCAACGCGCCGACGCCGATCCGAGCGAACGCGCGGACGGCCCATCGCTGATCGCCGTCTGGGGCGAGGACGACGGCAGCAACACCTACCAGCTCGGCACGCGCGAGGTCGACTGGCACAGCCATCTGCGCGGTCAGGTGTTCTGCGTCGAAAGCGGGTTCGCGCACGTGCGCACGCCGCACGGTTCGTGGCTGCTGCCGCCGCATCGCGCGGGCTGGATTCCGCCGGGCGAGCAGCACAAGGTCAGCATCAGCGGTGCGCTGAGCGGCTGGAGCGTCGTGATCGCACCGGCCGCGAGCCGCCGGATGCCCGACCAGCCGTGTGTGATCGCGATCAGCGAACTGATGCGCGCGCTCGTGCGGCGCGCGGTGTCGTGGGCCGACCAGGACCGGCTCGACCTCGAGCAGGCGCGCATGAGCGTCGTGCTGCTCGACGAGATGCGCCGCGCGCCGCACGAACCGCTGCACTTGCCGATGCCGCGCGACCGGCGGTTGCTGCGGATCGCCAACGCGATCCTCGGGCAGCCGCACGACAGCCGGACGCTCGACGCGTGGGCCGAATGGGCCGGGCTGTCCGCCCGCACGCTGAGCCGGCTGTTCGTCGCGGAAACCGGCACGAGCTTCGCGCAGTGGCGGCAGCAGGCGCGGCTCACGCATGCGCTCGAACGTCTGGCGAACGGCGACAGCGTCGCCAACATCGCGGACGCGCTCGGCTATGCGACGCCGAGCAATTTCATCGCGATGTTCCGCCGCGCGTTCGGCGATTCGCCCGCGCATTACTTCGCGAAGCGCAAGCAGCCGTAATGCCGTGCGGCATCGCCCGGCCCCCTATCACCCCTGCCAGTACTGCGCGCGCATCGACGTCGCTATAGTCGCCGTGCGACCGGCCGGTCGGTCGCCCAATGTGACCTGTGGAGGATGTCGATGTCGAACGCCGTCGGATCGGACAACACGCCGATCGTCTCCGAGCAGCAGCTCGCCGATCATCTGGCCGCCGGCTGCAAGCCGGCCGCGCAGTTCCGGATCGGTACCGAGCACGAGAAATTCGTCGTTTCCCGTGCGACGCACGCGGCTGCGCGTTATGAAGGACCGTCCGGCATCGCCGAGGTGCTGGCGCGGCTGCGCGGCGACGGGACGCCGATCGTCGATGCCGGGCAGACCGTCGGCGTGATCCAGCGCGATGGCGCCGCGATCTCGCTCGAACCGGCCGGCCAGCTCGAACTGTCGGGTGCGCCGCTCGATACGCTGCACGATACGCACACCGAACTGCATGCGCACCTCGCCGCGGCCCGTGCGGCATGCGATCCGCTCGGCCTGCGCTGCGTGCCGCTCGGTTTTCACCCTCACCTGTCGCGCGACGCGCTGCCGTGGATGCCGAAGCAGCGCTACGCGATCATGCGGCGCTACATGCCGCGCGTCGGCACGCGCGGGCTCGACATGATGCAGCGCACGTGCACCGTGCAGGTCAACCTCGATTTCGCGTCGGAAAGCGACATGGCGCGCAAGCTGCGCGTGTCGCTCGCGTTGCAGCCGGTCGCGACCGCGCTGTTCGCGAATTCGCCGTTCCGCGACGGCCGCCCGTCGGGCTTGCTGTCGACGCGCGCCGACACGTGGCTCGATACCGACGCGGATCGCTGCGGCGTGCCGGCGCTGTTCCTGTCGCGCAGCTTCGGCTTCGAGCGCTACGTGAGCTGGCTGCTCGACAACGTGCCGATGTACTTCGTACGGCGCGGCGATCGCTATGCGGACGCGACCGGGCACACGTTCCGCGATTTTCTGCGGCGGCGCATTCCGCATCTCGAAGGCGAGATGCCGACGCTGGGCGATTTCGCGGACCATCTGACCACGGTGTTCACCGAGGTGCGGCTGAAGCGCTATCTCGAGATGCGCGGCGCCGATGCCGGCTCGCCGGACATGATGGTCGCGCTGTCCGCATTCTGGACCGGCCTGCTGTACGATCCGGCCGCGCTGTCGGAAGCCGAGACGCTGGCTGCCGAGATCGACCGCGGCACGCTGCTCGCGCTGCGTCGCGACGTGCCGCGTACCGGGCTCGACACGCCGGCCGACGGCCGGTCGTTACGCGCGGTGGCGGCCGATGCGCTCGCGATCGCGCATCGCGGCCTGCGCGCGCGGGCGCGCAACGATGCGGCCGGACGCGACGAATCGATGTATCTCGCGCCGCTCGACGAAATCGTCGCCGGCGCGCCGACCCAGGCCGAACACTGGCTGGCCCGCTATCGCGATGCGTGGGTCGGCGACGCGACGCGGATCCATGACGAAGCCGCCATCTGAGCGCGTCGCGCCGGGCCGCTCACGCGCAGCAGGCAAGCAGCGGCTCGTGCGCGAACTCGGCGCCGAGCGGCAGCGCATGGCCGCGTCGCCGGGTACGCACGGCGTGCGCGAGCGTCTCGAACAGCTGCGCGGTATCGGCGAACGACAGGCACGCGTCCGTGATGCTCTGCCCGTAGCGCAGCGGCACGCCCGGCACGAGATCCTGCCGCCCTTCGATCAGGTGCGACTCGATCAGCACGCCGACGATGCGCGTATCGCCGGCCGCCACCTGCGCGGCGACTTCCGCGCCGACGGCGAGCTGGTTCCGGTACTGGCGTCGGCTGTTGCCGTGACTGACGTCGATCATCACGCGCGGGGCGACGTGCGCGGCCGTCATCCGCTCGCAGGCGGCATGCACGGCGGCCGCGTCGAAGTTCGGCTCGCGCCCGCCGCGCAGCACGACGTGCGTATGCGGATTGCCGGGCGACGCGCTCGCGCATAGCCGGCCGTCGGCATCGATCGACAGGAATCGGTGCGCGTGCGCCGCCGCGCGCATCGCATCGACGGCGACCTGGACATTGCCGTCGGTGCCGTTCTTGAAGCCGATCGGAATCGGCAGCGACGACGCCAGCTCGCGATGCACCTGCGACTCCACGGTGCGCGCCCCGATCGCGCCCCAGGCGACCAGATCGGCCAGGTAGCGCGGCGACAGCGGATCGAGAAACTCGGTCGCGGCCGGCATCTCCGCGCCGTTGAGGTCGCACAGCAGCGCGCGGGCCGTCTGCAGCCCGACGTCGATCCGGTCGCTGCCGTCGAGCAGCGGATCGTTGATCAGCCCCTTCCAGCCGACCGTCGTGCGCGGCTTCTCGAAGTACACGCGCATCACGATTTCCAGCTCGTCCGCGAAGCGCGCGCGTTGCAGCGCGAGCCGTGCCGCGTAGTCGCGTGCGGCGTCGGGATCGTGTATCGAGCACGGGCCGGCGATGACCACGAGCCGGTCGTCCGCGCCATCGAGCACGTCGACGATCGCGCGGCGGGTCGTGTGAACGGTGCGCGACGCGCGCCACGCCGGCGGCAGTGCGCCGGCCAGATCCGCAGGGGACGGCAAGCGCGACACGGCGTCGCGGTTTGTCGTCCAGGCGTTTGCATGCATGGGGACTGCCCTCCTGTCGATAATGAACGGGATTTTTTCACTACAGCGCGACTGTATTGAATGGCGCTTTCTACGCGCAACTAACATATTTATCAGTTTCTAATTCATAACTTTATGAATGAGAAGAATAAGAGTCGGATTCGATAATCGAGGAACCCGGTGCGTGTACGTTTGCGGCGTGTGGAACCGCATATTCATTGGGTTTCATTCGAAAATGGGGATGTGATTTCGCAGAGGGGACTGCAGGCTGATGCGACTTTCCGCCGCGCGTCGCTATTCGTTCTGATAGTGGCGGCCCGATAGTCGTTCGATTAATTTTCGGATGCCCGAGGGCCATTCGGGCTCGAAAATATAAATCAACCCAGTCATTGCGGAGAGTCACCATGTCGAAACGACATTACGAAACCCCTATTCACGTCAAGTATCGCGATACGGATTCGATGGGGCATGTGAGCAGCCCCGTCTATTACGACTACCTGCAGCATTCGTATCTCTGCTACATGTTCGACCTGCTCGGCCTGCCCCGCAGCGAGAAACTGCCGCACATCATGGTGAAGACGCAGTGCGAGTACCTCGCGCCCGCGCAATTCGGCGACAACCTGACCATCCGCTCGAGCATCGTGCGCTTCGGCAGCAAGAGCTTCGATCTCGAACACCTGATGGAGCGCGACGACCAGACCATCGTCGCGCGGGGCGTGTCGACGCACGTGATGTTCGATTACGCGAACAACACGACGCTGCCCGTGCCCGACGAATTCAAGACGCGCGTGCTCGAATTCCAGGGGTCGCTGTGATGCGTGCGCACCCATTCGGGGGCGACACGTGAGCTGCGCGGTGGCGCGCGCCCGGCGCCGGATCGGCGCGATCGTGGAGCGGCGGGACGATCGCGCGATCGTGATCGTCCGGCATGCGGCGCAGGCCTTGCTCGGGCCGGCTGCGCTCGAGCGGCACCGTGCGCTCGCGTATCGCCACGAGGACGAGCTGGAGGTGCTGCTGCAGCCGTGCGGTGGCGCGCACGACGGCGTGCGGACGCTGCTCGGCCGGCTGCGGGACGCCGGCGTGGCCGTCGCGCTCGACGCGGCGACGGTCACGCACGATGCGTCGCTGCTCGAATTCGCGAGCTGGGTCACACGGTGTACGACGACGCCCGACGGCTCGGCGATGGCACGCGACGACGCGGCCGTGCCGGGCGGTGCGCTGCTCTCCGGGCTGGTCGTGCGATGGCGCGATCTGCACGACAGGTGGCGACGGCCCGACCGCGACGCGGGGCCCGAACGCACGCCGCGAACCATTGCGGCGGATGCGGCCGAACACATCGCGGCCGGCGATCCGGACGAGCCGATACTCGGCGCGCTGCTCGACGCCGATGACGCGTCGACCGGCGCGGCGCTCGACACGCTGTCGGACGCAGTGCGCGCGCGACGGATCTGTCTGGCGACGCGGGCGCGCTGGCCGCTCGCGCGACGGTTATGAACACCGCCGTAGCGACGGCCGGCGGGCGCGCGTTTCTGGTCGGCATGATGGGCGCGGGCAAGTCGACGCTTGGCCGCGCGCTCGCGGCGTCGCTCGGCTGGTCGTTCGCCGACAGCGACGACGAGATCGAGCGGCGCATGGGGCGCTCGGTCGCCGCGCTGTTCGACCGGGTGGGCGAAGGCGGCTTTCGGCTGCTCGAAGCGCAGATCGTCGACGAGCTGACGCAGCGCGCGAACGTGGTCGTGGCGACCGGCGGAGGCGCGGTTCTGAATCCGCGCACCCGCGCACGCCTGAGCGAACGCGGCAGCGTGATCTATCTGCATGCGGACCCCGATGTGCTGTGGCGGCGTACGCGCGACGACGCGCGGTGTCGGCCGCTGCTGCAGGCGGGCGAGCCGCGGCAGACGCTCGCCGCGCTGTACCGGATGCGTGACCCGCTGTATCGCGAATGCGCGCACGCGCTGGTGGACACGACCGCACACGACGTCTCGCGCGCAACGGCGGAGGTGTTGACGGTGCTGTTTGCGCGGATGAGCGCGCCGGCGTGATGGCGCATTCAGTTCCCTGCCCTTCGAATCGAGCGCACGTTCGGTGGCCCGCGCGTTTTTGAAACGGCGAGTTTGGTTTGCCAACAGTGCTATTGTGATAAGAAAAGTTATCTGGATAGATGCATTGTTTTATCCAACTGCATGTTCCGCGACAGAAGGTTCAGGTCATCAAACCACCGGGAAATCGGTTCCGTCGCGAGCGCTCGCCACGTTTCGACATTCGCGCGCGGCGATCACCTTGCCGAGCGTCCGAACCCTATCGGCCAAGAACCAGAGCGGCGAAACCGCATCGTCCACTGGGCAGCCGTGGTTCATTGGGGGCGAAATCGCCTGAAAAGCCTTGCCAGGAAAGGCGCTGCCCGTTTCAGATACATTGAAATACAAAATATCGCATGCGATTTAATCGAATGCGCTTGACGCAAGCGGCGGCCAGGCGGAAACTGCGTCGCATGCGATCGAATCGCATCTGACACAAACCTCAACTGACGGAGCAAATGATGAGCAAGATCGACAAAGTGCTGTACACGGGCAAGACGCATACGACTTCCGGCGGCCGCGACGGCGCGGCGCGCAGTTCCGACGGCCGCCTCGACATCCAGTTGTCGTCGCCGGGCAGCGCCGGCACCGGCACCAACCCGGAACAGCTGTTCGCGGCCGGCTGGTCGGCCTGCTTCATCGGCGCGATGCAGCTTGCGGCGCGTGCCGAGAAGGTGACGCTGCCGGCCGATCTCGCGGTCGACGCCGAAGTCGATCTTGGCACATCCGGATCGCCTGAACGTTGCATCGGGCGGCCGAACGCCGCCTTCTCGAATTCCCGATTCCTTTTCTATCGAGGTGAAAAATGAAGACTCAATTGATCGCTGCGCTGCTCGTCGCTGTTTCGTCTGCCGTTGCCGCTCCGGCGTTTGCCAATGAAGCCGCCGTGACGCGTGCGCAGGTGCGCGCCGAACTCGCGCAGCTTCAACACGTCGGCTATCCGCTGAACCGCGCGACCGACGCCACCTACCCGAACGATCTGCAGGCCGCGCTGACGCAGATCCACGCCGACGATGCCGTCGCGGCCAACGCACAGGCTGCCGGCTACGGCAGCAACGGCGACACCGCGACGCAATCCGGCCGCCGCTATGTCGCAAGCGTAGCCGAGCGCTCCGTGTACTTCGGTCACTGAGCACCCCACCGGTACGTGAACCGCGAGTCCTTTTATTCCTGATGCCATTTTTTCGAGGTGAATGATGAAAACCCCATTGATCGCTGCCCTTCTCGTCGCCGTTTCCGCTTCCGTCGCCGCACCGGCGTTTGCCGACGCAGGCGTCGTGTCCCGCGCGCAAGTACGCGCCGAGCTCGTCCAGCTTGAACAAGCCGGCTATCGGCCGGGCCGCGCGAACGATCCGCATTACCCGGCCGACCTGCAGGCCGCGTTGACGCGCATTCATGCGAACGATGCGGTGGCGGCCGATACGTCGGCATCCGGTTACGGCATCGATGCCGCAGCCGCGACGCAGTCGGGCAGCCGGCCGGCGACGCGTATTGCCGAACGCTCGATCTACTTCGGCCATTGAACGAACACGCGAACGACGCCGATGGCCGGCGTGCGGTGCGCTTCCCGAATTCCTTTTCTATCGAGGTGAAAAATGAAAACCCAACTGATTGCCGCCCTTCTCGTTGCCGTGTCGGCCACCGTCGCCGCGCCGGTTTTTGCAAGCGAAAGCACCGTCACCCGTGCGCAGGTGCGTGCGGAACTGGCCGCGTTGCAGCAAGCCGGCTACCAGCCGAATCGCCCCAACGATCCGAACTACCCGGACAATATCCAGGCGGCGCTGAAACGGATTCGGGACGACGGCGCCGTCGCGGCCGACACGAAGACAGCCGGTTACGGCAACGACGCCGGCGGCGCCTCGCAGTCCGGCAGCCGAAACACGCTGCGCACCGCCGAGCGCTCGATCTATTTCGGACATTGAGCGCGGTACGGCGAATTCGGTCGCCGAAGTCCCCATATAAAGCGCATGCGATGTAATCGCATGCGCTTTTTTCATGTTGCGCGGATCTGCGTTGACGGAGCTACCTGCCCGGCCCATCCAGGATTATTCTGTGCGGCCCCCATCTTCCATCAAGGAGCCGCCGATGCCGGACGCGATGACCGCAAACACGACAGGCGATGCGCACGTGCTCGACCGGGTCGTCTGGAATGCGCTCACGGGCAGGCAGCGCCGTTTTGCGCTCGGCGACGGCCGTGCGCTGCGGTTCCCGACGGCCATCGCGCCGTTCGCCGCGATCGACGACGCGAGCCCGGCGTCGTTGGACGCACTGCGCGCGCTGATCGCCGCACACAGGCCGGCGGCGCTCGTTACGCCGAACGAAATCGAGCCGCCGGCGGGATTGTCGGTGATCCGGCGCGCGACGTTGCTTCAGATGACTTGCGAACGGACGTTCGAGCCGGCCCCCGAATCGGAGCATGTTCCGCTCGGCGAAGCCGACGTGCCGGACATGCTCGCGCTGACCGCCGCCGCGCAGCCGGGCCCGTTCGGCCCGCGCACGTTCGAGCTCGGCCACTACATCGGCGTGCGCCGTGACGGCCGGCTGGCCGCGATGGCCGGCGAGCGGATGCAGGTGGACGGATATACCGAGATCAGCGCCGTCTGCGTGGATGCCGCGTTTCGGCGGCAAGGGCTGGCGGCGCGGCTGATCCGGTCGCTGATCGCGACGATCGGTGCGCGTTCGCAAACGCCTTTCCTGCACGTCCTCACGACGAACCAGGTGGCGATCGAGCGCTATCTCGCGCTCGGTTTCGTCGTCCGTCGCGAGATGCACCTGCTGGTGCTGGACGATGCGCGCGCATGACCGCGCGGCCGGCGCGATGCCCGCGTCGGCCGCTTGTCGCGCCTGAGTGTTTTTATGCGTCGGTCGAGCGGATCAGGTTGCCGCGCAGCGTGACGATCGCCTTCTGCACCTTCGCGAACTCGTCCGGCTTCAGCCCGGTCGCTTCGACCAGGTTCATGTCGAGCCCTTTCTCGCGCACGCGGCGGCCGCTTTTCGTCAGGCTGACGAGCACCTGGCGCTCGTCGGACGGATCGCGGTGCCGCTCCAGATAGCCCATTGCCTCGAGCTTCTTCAGGATCGGCGTCAGCGTATTGGATTCGAGGAACAGCTTCTCGCCGAGTTGGCCGACGGTCTGGTTGTCCTGCTCCCACAGCGCGATGATCGTGATGTATTGCGTATACGTGAGGCCGAGCTCGTCGAGGATCGGCTTGTACGCCTTGCCGAACGCGAGGTTCGCCGAGTAGATCGCAAAGCACAGGAACTCGGACAGCTTCGGCGCGGCAGGCGACGGGGTTTCGGTCGGTTTCATGGACTTCCTCCAGCGACACGAACGGTCGCAGACAATCGCATTATATATCGCATGCGATCTTATCGGAAGCATGATAATCGGGGGCGATCGGCCGACGCGCCGCGCGCTCAGCCCGGCTTGCGGCGCTTGCCGGTTTGCTGACGGCTCACCGACAGCAACGTGCACTGCACCGGATGCGCGATTTCGGTCGCGAGCCCGCCCGCGGCAAACAGCAGGATCATCAGCCAGCGTTTCATGCGTCCTCCACGACCGAGAGGCTCGCGCCATCGGCGACCGCCGCGTCGAGCGCATACGGATCGACGCCGTCGAGGCAACCGAGATTGACGCGCCAGCAGGCCGGATCCTTGCGGGTCTGGTGGAACGGATAGACGCCGCAGCCGCTGCAGAAGTAGTGACGCGCGGTGTGCGTGTTGAAGCGATAGCACGTCAGTGCGTCCTCGCCTTCGATGACGCTCAGATTGGCGGCGGCGAACATCGGGCTCATCAACGCGCCGCGTCGGCGGCACAGACTGCAGTTGCAGCGAATGGCCGGCGCAATCGCCGTCGTGACTTCGAATTTGACGGCCCCGCAATGGCAGGACCCCTTGAACCAGGTTGCAGACATGATGGACTCCGGAAGAGGTCATGCCTGCTTTATAGCGAACCCGCGCGCGGGCGGTGTATCGCACTGTATCGGTAGTCGGCGCGGATACAGGACATTGCAAATCTACCGCGCGCGGCGACAGGTATCGCATTTCCGGTTTCATCCCTAGAATCGGCGTCATGGTTTTCCCGGGCCAAGGGATCGCGCGGGTGCGCATCGTTTTCGATATGCACCCGCCCGCCACGCAGGCTGCAACGGCCTGCCGCGCGAATCTGGCCACCGCGCGCGCCCCACCCTTTCTGCTCAGGAAAGGAGGCTTGAGACATCCTCAATTATCACGTGCCGCCGATTTGCCCACCATGTATCGGACGATCGGCGCAACCCGCATGGCAGACGCTTGCGCGAGCCCGGCGATGCCTGTCGTCGCGCCGGGCGGCCGACGTGTTACGCGGGTCGCGAACGGCCAGAACCCGCAACACCGCATATCGATAATCAGGAGACACGATGAACAGCCAATCCCTCGACCTCGACGGCCACGCGGGCGGACCCGCGTCCGCCCGCCCGCCGGCCGCCTCCGCAGGCGCCGGCGTCGACACGGCGACCCTCCCCGGCCGCCGCGTCACGCTCGGCGATTTCATGGACGATCTGCCGGTCGGTGCGTTGCATCGATTCGTCGTCTGGGTGATCGGCATCGGGTTGTTCTTCGACATGTACGAGATCTTTCTCGTCAGTACGATCGGCTCGGCGTTGCAGCACGAATACGGGCTGAGTCGACAAAGCGCCGATTTCAAGCTGTTGTTGGCGTCCGCGTTCATCGGCATGTTCGTCGGCGCGATGTGCCTGGGCAGCCTGGCCGACCGTATCGGCCGACGCAAGGCGTTCCTGCTCACGCTCGGGTGGTACAGCGCGTTCTCGCTGGTCGGCGCGTTTTCGGTGAACGCCGACATGCTCGTGGCCTGCCGTTTCCTGACCGGCATCGGCGTCGGCGCGATCTATCCGGTTGCCGACAGCTTCCTGTCCGAAATCCTGCCGAAGGACAAGCGCGGCCGGCTCGCCGCGTGGGCCTATACGACTTCGTATGTCGCGGTGCCGCTCGTCGGCTTTCTCGCGCTGTGGCTGAACCCGCTGCATGTGGCGGGCGTCGCCGGCTGGCGCATCATTCTCGCGATCGGCAGCCTCGGCGCCGTGTACGTGCTGTTCGTCCAGCACCGGCTGCCGGAAAGCCCGCGCTGGCTGCTCGCGCAAGGCCGCACGGCCGAGGCGCACGCGGCGCTGCGGCGCTTTGCGGAAAGCGCCGGCGTGCGCGCGCCCGAACACTTCGCGGAACCGGCCGAGCCGCAGCGGCCGCTCGGGCTCGGCGAGCGCATCGCGCTGCTGCGCCGCCAACCGTATGGCGCGCGCTACCTGATGCTGGCGATCTTTCACCTGTTCCAGGGCTTCGGCTATTACGGATTCGGTACGCTGGCCGGCACGGTCGTGAAGAGTCGCGGTTTCGACGTGACGGACAGCACGCTGTTCATCGCGCTATCGTTCATCGGCTATCCGATCGGCTCGCTGCTGTCGATTCCGCTGCTCAACTGGATCGAGCGCCGCACGCTCGTGATCGTGTCGATCCTGTCGATCGCAGTGTTCGGGCTGTGCTTCGCGTATTCGGGCAATACCGTGCTGATCGTCGGCTTCGGATTCCTGACGACGTGCGCGTCGAACGTGTTCAGCAACGCGTATCACGTGTATCAGGCCGAGATCTTCCCGGCACGCGTACGCTCGACGGCGATCGGGAGCACCTATGCGCTGTCGCGCATCGTCAGCGGCGCGCTGCCGTTCGTGTTGCTGCCGGTGCTCGTCAACTACGGCGCGGGCGCGATGTTCGGCGTGATCTCGGCCGCGCTCGGCGTCGTCGCCGTCACGCTGCGCGTGCTGGGGCCGCTGACCACGCGGCGCAGCCAGGATGAGATCAATCCGGTTTGACGCGGCAGTCGGCACGGAGCGCACGGGCGCATGCCCGTGCGTCGCCGTTTCATCGCACTATCGCACCATCGCATTCACCGCGCCGACATGAAATCAAACAGCTTCGCGACGTCGGTCGTCAGCACCGTGTCGGCCTTCACGCCGACCCACAGCGTGCGCGTTGCCCACGCGTCGTCGAGCTTCACGACACCGAGCCGCGCCGCGCGCTCGCCGGTCACCGCGTCGCGCGGCAGCACGCCGATGCCGAGGCCGGCCTCGATCATCCGGCTCACACCGTCGAAATTCGATACCTGGATCCGCAGCTTCAGCGAGCGCTCGGCCGCGAACGCGGCGTCGGTCATCCGCGCGAGCAGCGAGCTGCCGTCGCTCAAGCCTACGTAGTCCTCGTCGAGCGTATCCGCGAAGCGGATGCTGTCGCGCGCGGCGAACCGGTGCGTGCGCGGCACGAGCAGCACGAGTTCGTCGCGCCGGTACAGCCGCCGGTCGATGCCGGGCGCCGGCACGTTGTCGGCGAATACGCCGAGATCGGCCTTGCCCGACGCGAGCGCGTCGACGATCTCGTGGCTCAGCCGCTCCTCGAGACTGACCTTGATGCCGGGGTGGTCGGTGAGGAACGCGGCAAGATCGGCGGGCAGGAACTGGACGATCGCTGACGTATTGGTCCACACGTGGATATGGCCGCGCACGCCGGCGACGTAGTCGCTCATCTCGTGCGCCATCCGGTTCACCTGCTCGATCACCTTCGCCGCATGATCGAGCAGCGCGCGGCCCGCGGGCGTCAGCTCGACGCCGCGCGCATGCCGGACGAACAGCGCGCTGCCGGTCACGCTTTCGAGTTCGGCGATGCGCTTGCTGACCGCGGACAGCGTGAGCTGGCCGTGTTCGGCCGCCTTCGTCAGGCTACCGTGCTCGGCGACGAGCGCGAACACGCGCAGCGACTGCAGATCGAAATGAAGCGGGTTCACCATGTCGTGGAATCCTGGAAGGCCGTGCCGGGGTATGCCGTCAGCGCGCCGGCCTGACGCCGATCATACGCCGGGCCGTGCGCGTGCGATATGGCGGGATATGGCCCGGCTAGCGCGGCGCGATTGCATGCAAGGCGTCGAGCATCGCGCCGTCCGGCGTCGCGAGATCGTCGAGCACCGCGAAGTGCTGCATGCCGCGCAGCCATGTGCGGACGATCCGCTCGCCGGCGGCTTCGCACGCCGTCGCGTAGACGTCTGCTTGCCGGATGAGTTCGGGCAGTTCGGCGTCGCCGACCGCAATGACGGTCGGGGCGCCGGGCCCGATGTGATGCAGCGGACTGTATGCGTCGACTTCGCGCGCGGTGAGCTGCAGCTTGTCGTTCAGGCAGCACAGCGCGATCGGTTCGAGATCGACGAGCGGGCTGATCGCGAGTGCCGACACGACGGCCGGATGCGCGCGATGCATGGCCGTCAGGTGGCCACCCGCCGAATGGCCGCTCAGGTAGATCGGCCGCCCCGCGGTGCCGAGGCCGTCGCGGTCGGCCGCGAGATGGTCGAGCAGCGCGCCGATCTCGCCGACGATATCGGTCATCGTCGCGACCGGCGCGAGCGTGTATTCGGCGAGCACGACGTCGTAGCCACGCGCGAGCGGCCCGCTCGCCGCATACGCGAAATCCTCTTTCGTGCAGTGCTGCCAGTAGCCGCCGTGAATGAACACGAACAGCGGCGCGTCGGGCTGTCCGCACGGCAGCCAGTCGAAGCGCTGCGCGGGTTGCGCGCCGTAACGCAGGTCGCGCCGGCCGGGCGTTGCCGCGTACAGCGCCGCGCTGCGCGTCTGGCATGACGCCAGCAACGCGGGGAAATCGGGAACGGCCTTCGTGTTCAGGTACGCGGCGTCGAGCGCCGTGCGGTCCATGCCGCGATAGAGGATCGTCATTCGGAAAGCGCCTGGATCGGGTTGCGGATGCGCGCGGCCGGTGGGTTCCGTGCGCGGCGAAGGCGGCGGCCGCGCCGACGCCGTGGCGCCATTATCCGCAGCGCGGCCGCGCACGGCTATCCGGAATCGGCGGGCGCGGCGCCTGCGTGTCCGCTTTCGGCGAAGGATTGTGGCGGCGTGCGCGCAGCGTGCCGGTGCTCGCGCGGCCGGTCAGATCGGTTCGGAGATTTCGATCAGGTTCAGGTCGGGATCGCGCACGTAGACCGAGCGGATCTTCTGCGTCGCGCCCGTGCGTTCGACGGGCCCTTCGACGATCGGCCAGTCGACGCGCCGCAGGTGCGCGATCACGTCGTCGAGCGGGACCGACGCGATGAAGCACAGATCGAGCGCGCCCGGCACCGGCACGTGCGCTTTCGGCTCGAATTCCGCGCCGCGCACGTGCAGGTTGATCTTCTGGTTACCGAAACGGAACGCGAGCCGGCCCGCGCCGAAGGTGTCGAGCTGCATCTGCAACACCTCGGTGTAGAAATGCTTCGTCCGCTCCGGATCGACGCAGGTCAGCACGAGATGATCGAGGCGGTCGATCAGCGCCATGGGATTCGCTCCTGTTTCTGTTGACGTTCACGAGAAAGCGCGTTGCGCGGGCATGTCGCAGGTATCGGCGCGCGGGGGCGGATGAAGGTCCGAGCGGCGCCCGGCCTTCAAGATCTGGCTCGGCACGTCGTGCCCGATCAGCGCGGGCAGCCGCGCCGACGCGGCGAGCACGGCCACGAGGTCGATGCCCGTATCGTAGCCGTCGAGTTCGAGCATGTGCACGAGTTCCTCGGTGCACGCGTTGCCGGTCGCGCCCGGCGCATACGGGCAGCCGCCGAGCCCGCCGAGCGACGCATCGAAGCGGTCGATGCCGGCGTCGAGCGCCGCGAGCGTGTTCGCGAGCGCCATCCCGCGCGTGTTGTGAAAGTGCAGCGTGAGCTGCGACGCCAGGAAGCGCTCGCGTGCGCGGCGCGACAAGTCGCGCACCTGCGACGGAAACGCCATGCCCGTCGTGTCGCACAGCGTGAAGCCGTGCACGCCGAGATCCGCGAAGCGCTGCATCCACGCGAGCACCGTTTCGGCCGGCACGTCGCCTTCCATCGGGCAGCCCATCGCGGTCGACAGCGACACGTTGATCGCGACACCCGTGCCGCGCACCGCGTCGATCACGTCGCGCAACTGCGCGAACGACTGCTCGCGCGTCATCCGCAGGTTCGCGCGGTTGTGGCTCTCGCTCATCGACATCACGAGGTTGACCTCGTCGACGCCGCACGACAGCGCGCGCTCGGCGCCGCGCACGTTCGGCACGAGCACCGTATAGACGACGCCCGGCGCGCGCGCGATGCCGTGCATCACGGCTTCCGCGTCGCGCAGCGCGGGAATCGCCTTCGGCGACGTGAACGACGTGACCTCGATCTTCGCGTAGCCGCAGGCGCTCAGCGCGTCGACGAGCGCGATCTTGTCGTCGGTGTCGACGAACGCCGCTTCGTTCTGGAAACCGTCGCGGGTCGCGACTTCGTGAATATGGAGTCGTTGCGGATGGGGGTTCATGTCTTCGTCCCGGTGGTCGTTTCAGATCACGCCGCGCGTGCGCCAGTCGTCGCGGGTTGCCGCGTCGATGCCGAGCGATTCGAGCACCGCATCGGTATCCGCGCCGAGCGCGGGCGCCGGCCGCTCGATGCGCCCGGGCGTCGCGTCGAGTTTCGGCACGATGCCCGGCACGAGCACCGGGGTGCCGTCGGGCAGCGCGGCGTCGACGATCATGTCGCGCGCACGGTAGTGCGGATCGGCCGCGATGTCGGCCACGTCGTAGATGCGCCCGGACGGAATGCGCGCGTCGTTCAGCGCGGCGAGCACGTCGTCGAGGTCGTGACGCGCGCTCCATTCGCCGATCGCCGCATCGATGCGCGCGACCTGGGCGACGCGCCCGTCGTTGTGCGCGAGCGCCGGATCGTTGCCGAGATCGGGCCGGCCGATCAGTTCCATCAGGCGCCGGAAAATGCTGTCGCCGTTGCCGGCGATCAACGCGTACCGGCCGTCGCGGCAGCGGTACGCGTTGGTCGGTGCGATGCCCGGCAGGCTGCTGCCGGCCGGCTCGCGCACCGCGCCGAACGCCGCATATTCGGGCAGCAGGCTTTCCATCATGTTGAACACCGATTCGTACAGCGCGACGTCGACGACCTGCCCCTTGCCGCCCTGCTGTTCGCGATGCCGCAACGCGAGCAGCACGCCGATCACGCCGTGCAGCGCGGACAGCGAATCGCCGAGCGAGATGCCGACGCGTACCGGCGTGCGTCCCGGCTCGCCGGTCAGGTGGCGCAGGCCGCCCATCGCCTCGGCGATCACGCCGAAGCCGGGGCGGTCGCGATACGGGCCCGTCTGCCCGAAGCCCGACACGCGCAGCATCACGAGCCCCGGGTTGATCGCGGACAGCGCGTCCCAGCCGAGCCCCCAGCCTTCGAGCGTGCCGGGCCGGAAGTTTTCGATCAGCACGTCGGTGTCGGCGACGAGGCGGCGCACGACGTCCTGCCCTTCGGGCGTGCGCAGGTCGAGCGTGAGCGAGGTCTTGTTGCGCGACTGCGCGGCCCACCAGACCGACGTGCCGTCGTGCAGCAGCCGCCATTTGCGCAGCGGATCGCCGACGCCGGGCGGCTCGACCTTGATGACCTCCGCGCCGAATTCGGCGAGCATCCGGCCCGCGAACGGCCCGGCGATCAGTTGGCCAAGTTCCAGCACGCGGATGCCGTCCAGGGGGCGTGTCATGACCGTCTCCGATGAAATCGTGTTGTCGATGACGGCGATCATGACGGCGTTCGCGCCCGGCGAAAATCGATCGATGGTCAACCAGACTTTCCGAAACGGAAAGGCGGGCGACGGCGCGAGCGCGGTATCGGCCAGGTGTGACGCGCCAGCCTTTCCATCCGGGAAAGCACGCTCCCGCAACGGTCAAACGGCGGCGCGCGCGCCGCGCGCAGAATCGGATCCGTTCCGCGCCGCCGGGCGCCTGTCAGCGAGACCCGCCATGTTTTCCGTTTCTTCTCCCGCGAAGATCGTGTTCCTCGATCGCGCGACGCTGTCGCCGCAGACCGTGCTGAAGCCGTTTCCGTTTCCGCACGTGGTGCAGACGTTCGACCGGACGGCCGCGCACGAAGTCGCGGCGCGCATCCGCGATGCGGACATCGTCGTGACCAACAAGGTGCGGCTCGACGCGACGGCTCTCGCCGACGCGCGGCGGTTGCGGATGATCGCGATCGCCGCGACCGGCACCGATATCGTCGATCTCGATACATGTGCGGCACGCGGCATCGTCGTGAGCAATATTCGCGGCTATGCGATGCGTACGGTGCCCGAGCACACGTTCGCGCTGATCTTCGCGCTGCGCCGCAGCCTCGTCGCGTATCGCGACGCGGTACGTGGCGGGCGCTGGCTCGACAGCGGGCAGTTCTGCTTCTTCGATCATCCGATTCGCGACCTGGCCGGTTCGACGCTCGGGATCGTCGGCGACGGCGTGCTCGGGCGTGCGGTGGCCGCCATCGCGCGGGCGCTCGACATGCGCGTGTTGTTCGCCGCGCACGACGACGCAGCGGGCGACGGTTATGCGCCGCTCGACACGCTGCTGCGCGTCAGCGACGTGATCACGCTGCACTGTCCGCTCACGCCCGCGACGCGGCATCTGATCGACGCACATGCGTTCGCGCGGATGGCGCGCCGGCCGCTGCTGATCAATACCGCGCGCGGCGGGCTCGTGGACGAAAGCACGCTCGTCGACGCGTTGCAGTCGGGGCAGATCGCGGGCGCGGGATTCGACGTGGTTACGCAGGAGCCGCTGCCGGCCGCGCATCCGTTTCACGCGATCCTGTCGCATCCGGCGTTCATCCTGACACCGCATGTCGCATGGGCCAGTGACGAAGCGATGCAGGCGCTGGCCGATCAGCTCGTGGACAACGTCGCCGCGTTCGTCGGTGGCGAGCCGCGGCATGTCGTGTGATACGCGCAGACATGCACAAACAGAACGGCCCCGCTCGATTGCTCGAAGCAGGGCCGACCGGATGCGGGCTGCTTATGCGGGCGACTCGGCACGTAACGGGTTCGTGCGTTCGCCGCTGTCTTGCGGCCGGTTTCCGAATACGTGACGAGACGACTTCAGGGCATTGAGACCGGTAGTGACGTCGCCCAAGCCCGAAAAGCGGAAAGCCGGCTCAGTAAGCGGACATCTCGACGCAAGGGTCGACCTTGGACGGCGAGCAGATGACCGAGTACTTGGCGCTCTCGCGCATCAGCGCTTCGCCTTCGTGCAGTGCGATCCTGATCTCGGGGTGACGCTCGTACGCGAGGAAGGCCGAGCACACGACGGCGGACATCACGACGAGGGAAAACACAAATTTTTCAAGGGTTTGGAAGCGTTCAGGCATGGGATGACCTTTCTCTCATGGCCGGAATTATACCTTGAGATAAGGGTTTTCCCTATAACCCTGGCTGCATACCGAGGATGCGTTCAAACGAGATAGGCGCGATGCTCGCGCCCTTTTTTATCGGGAAAAAGCAGCAGTGCGGTCCAGGCTGGCCGCCCTCGCGTCACTTCGCCGCCGACGCGCCGCTCGCCGCATTGCCCGGCCAAGCCTTGCCGATATGGTCGATCAATGACTTCGCGGTGCCCGTCACGAGCGCCGCATCGACGCCGGACGTCTGCCATGAGCCGTCGGCCGCCTTCACGAAGGTCAGGTTCGCGCGCGACGGCGAGTAATCGGCATTCCGCCACGTGACCACGACGTCGCACGAGTACGTGCGGTCGCCGAGCTTCTTGCAGTCGCCGTCGGGTTTCGCCGACACGACGTCGGCCGACACGGGCAACGGCTGGCCGAACAGCGCGTTCAGCCCGCCGTGGTTTTCGGCCTCGAGCGCGCGGCGCACGGCGGCGTCGACGTCGCTCGATCCGGGACCGTCGTGGAGCAGATTGCAGGCGGCCAGCAGCGTCGAGGCACCGGCGAGTGTCAGCAGCGTTTGAAACTTCATGGATATTCGTCGATCGGGTGAACGCCGCGTAGTCTGCAACGTCCGCGTATCGTGCGCGGTATCCATTTGTAACCAATTGCACGGCGGCCCGGCGCGTCCGTTGCCGCCCTCGCCTACTGCCGCTCCTGCTTCACGCGGCTCACGAGCTGGGTCGGACTGACGAACTGCAACGCGATCACGACCCACACGAGCGTGATGGCCATGTAGATCATCGCCATCGCGTCGATCGACTGCGGCGCGCGCACGCCGGTCGAGAACACCGCGTAATACAGCGCGACGACGAGCGTCTGCGTGCTCGGCCCCGCGGTGAAGAACGTCAGTTCGAACATCCCGATCGTGCGCACCAGCACGAGCAACCCGGCCGCGAGCATGCCGGGCACGAGCAGCGGCAGCAGCACGTAGCGGAAATAGCGCGACGTGTTCGCGCCGAAGATACGCGCGGCGGCTTCGAGATTCGGGTCGATCTGCTCGATGAACGGCGTCATCACGAGGATCACGAACGGCAGCGCCGGCACGAGATTCGCGAGGATCACGCCCGGCAGCGTGCCCGCCAGCCCGATCTTGTACATCACGGTCGCCATCGGAATCCCGTAGGTGACGGGCGGCACCATCAGCGGCAGCAGGAACACCAGCAGCGCGAAGCGCTTGCCGCGAAACTGCACGCGCGCGAGCGCATACGCGGCCGGCACACCGAGCGCGATCGACAGCAGCACGACCGCGCCGACGACCTCGACGGTCACCCACAGCACGCTCGCGAGCTGGAAGTCTTCCCACGCCTTCGCATACCAGTGCAGCGTGAAGCCCTGCGGCAGCGGCGTGCCGAACCAGCGCGTCGCGACCGAGTTCACCGCGACGGTCGCGATCAGCAGCATCACGTTCAGCAGGAAGAACGCCATCAGCCCCCAGACGAGCGCCTTCCATGCGCGGCCGGCGAGATTGCTTTTCATCCGGTGCGGTTCCCTTGCGTCGACGGGTCGCGCATCGGGCGCGTCGTGCTTCGGCGGCCACGTGCGAGCGGCATGATTGTCGGTCGCCATCAGCCCTTGCCTCCCGTGACCGCACCCGTATAGAAGAAGCGGCGCGCGCCGAGCATCGACGCGACCACCAGCAGCTGCACGAAGCCCATCACGATCGCGATCGCCGACGCGAGCGAATAGTCGTAGCTCTCGAACGCGGCTTCGGCCGCCGCGATCGAGATCACGCGCGTCGGGCCGGCCGGCGCGCCGAGCAGCACGGCCGACGGGAACACCGAGAACGCCTGCACGAACGACAGGCACGCGGCCATCGTGAGCCCCGGCACGAGCAGCGGCAGGTAGATCCGGCGAAACTGCTGCCACGGGTTCGCGCCGAGCGTCGCGGCTGCGCGCGCGAGCGTCGGGTCGATGCCGCTGATGTACGACAGCATCAGCAGGAACGCGAACGGAAAGCCCGACACGATCAGCGACAGCAGCACGCCCCAGTAGTTATGCGTGAGGCGCACTTCGTCGGTGTACAGGTGCAGCCCCTGCAGCGCCTGCGGAAACCAGCCGTTCGGCCCGAAATACGTGAGCATCCCGTCGGCGACGAGCACCGTGCCGAGCGTGACGGGAATCACGAGCAGCGTCGTGACGAACTTCTGGTACCGCGAACTGCGGCGTAGCGCGAACGCGACGGGCACCGCGATGCCGACGTTGAGCAGCGTCGCCGGCACCGCGAGCTTCAGCGTGACGAGCACGGTCGGCCACATCGCGGTGTCGGTGAAGAACTGCACGTAGTTCGCGAGCGCGCCGCCGCCGTTCGTCGGCTGGAACGACAGCACGAGGCCGTACGCGAACGGATAGATGAACAGCGCGGCGATGAACGCGAGCGCCGGCGTGACGAGCCACGCCTTCGCATCGCGCGGCGCGCCGCCGGTCGCGAGCGTGCTCATGCGGCCTCCGGGCGAGGTACCCCCGCGCATGCCGATTGGCGCAGCCCGTTCATTGCACGTCTCCCGCATAGACGAGCGCGCGCGCCGGCGCCACGCGCAGCCGCAGCGCCTCGCCTTGCGCGAACTCGCCGGCCACGCGCGCCCAGATTGGGCCGAACGGCGTGATCGCGCGGATCAGCGAGTCGCGGCCGCCGTATTCGACCGTCTCGACGGTCGCGTCGAACGCATTGTCGGCACCCGCTTGCGCGCGCTCGATGTCGTCGGGGCGTAGCGCGATCACGACGTCCTTCGCGTCGAAGCCGGCCATCGGCACGCCGAGGAGGCGCACGCCACCGGCTGTCACCCGAACGCAGTCGCCGGCCATCCCTTCGAGCGTGAACGGCAGCACGTTGCGATAGCCCATGAAGCGCGCGACGTGCAGGTTGTGCGGACGCGTGTAGACGTCCTTCGGCGACGCGACCTGCTGCACGACGCCCTCCTTCATCACGACGATGCGGTCGGCCATCGACAGCGCCTCGTCCTGGTCGTGCGTCACGTAGATCGTCGCGCGTTCGAGCTGCGTGTGGATGCGGCGGATCTCGGCGCGCATCTCGATGCGCAGTTTGGTGTCGAGGTTCGACAACGGCTCGTCCATCAGCACGAGCGGCGGCTCGATCACGATCGCCCGCGCGATCGCGACGCGCTGCTGCTGGCCGCCCGACAGTTGCCCGGGCAGCTTGCCTTCGTGACCGACGAGCTGCACGAGCTCGAGCGCCTGCTGCGCGCGCCGCCGCGTTTCCTGCTTCGCCACGCCGCGCATCTTGAGGCCGAAGCCGACGTTGTCGAGCACCGACATGTGCGGAAACAACGCGTAGTTCTGGAACACCATCCCGAAGCCGCGACGCTCGGGCGGCAGCACGTCGATGCGCGTGTCGTCGAGCCAGATGCCGCCGCGCGTGAGCGGCTGCAGCCCGGCGATGCAGTTCAGCGCGGTCGATTTGCCGCAGCCGGACGGGCCGAGCAGCGCGATGAATTCGCCGCGCCGGATCTCGAGGTCGAGGCCGTTCAGCGCGGCAACCTGCGCGCCTTGCGCATTGGTGAAACTGCGGCACACGCCGTCGAGCCGCAACCGTTCGAAACTGTGCTTCATTTACGCGAACTCCGTCGGCGCGGGCGCCCGAGCGCCCGCGGGTTCATGCGTTATTTCGATTTTTGCGAACCGATCTCGCGATCCCACTTCTGGAACGCGGCGACCATCGCCTGCGCGTTGAGCGGCTGCACGTGCGGACGATCGGCGAGCAGCTTCGCGTATTCGGGACGGCCGAATTTCCTGATCACTTCCTGGCTGTGCGCGGGCGCCATCTCGAGCGTCACGCCCTTCACCGCCGGGCCCGGATAGAAGTAGCCGTCGTCGTAGGTCGTCGCCTGCTGCGCCGGCTCGAGCAGGAAATTCATCAGCTTGAACAGCACGTCGAGCTTTTCCTTCGGCACGCCCTTCGGGATCACCATGTAGTGCGCGTCGTTGACCCACGTCATGTTGTCGAACGCCTGGACTTTGAATTCGGCCGGTACGATGCCGAGCGCGCGCGGGTTGAGATCCCAGCCGGTGACGGTCACGGTCATGTCGCGCGTGCCCTCGCCGAGCTCCTTCATCACCGCCGACGTTCCGCCCGGGTAATACGGCACGCAGTCGTTCAACTGTTTTAGGAATGCCCAGGTCTTGTCCCAACCGTTGATCGGGTCCTGCGGATTCTTGTCGCCGAGCACGTACGGCAGCCCCATCAGGAACGTACGGCCGGGGCCCGAGTTCGCCGGGCGCGCATAGATCAGCTTGTTCGGGTGCGCCTTGCACCATGCGAGCAACTGGTCGGGCGTCTTCGGCGGGTCGGAGACCTTCGCCGGGTTGTATTCGAGCAACGGGCCAGCCGGCATGTAGGTGACTTCGAGGCCGAAGCCCTGCGCCAGATCCTGCATCTTGCGCGGGCCGGGCGCGTACTTGTCGAGCACGCCGGGGAGCGCGGCTGCGTTGTCGGGCAGGAGCTTCTGCCACAGGTTCTGTTCGATGCCGGCGGCCAGCGCGTCGGTGCCCGTCAGCACGAGGTCGATGTCGGAGCGCCCCGCCGCCTGCATCGCCTTGATCTTGCCCGGCAACTGCGGCGCGGGTGCGTTTGTGAACGTGACGTTCGCGACGAGGGTCGGGTTCTTCTCCTTGAACGCCTCGATGGCCTTCTGCGTGAGCTGCAGGTTGCCTGCGACGTCGACGATGTTCAGCGATACGGGGGCCGCAACGGCCGCGCCGGCCGACAGCGTGAAGCCCAGGGCGAGTGCGATCCGGCGGACACGGCGAGCGATCGGGGTGGTGTTCATGTCTCCTCACTTCGGTCGGTGGATGGGACCTTTCTTGTCAGGAAATCATGACGGCGTTATACGATGTCGGTCAACAAAAAACCACGGAATGCGGGGCGGGACTTTCCCTGACAAAAACCTTCCGTTTGTTGACGAATTGCGCGGTGGTTGATTTTGTGGGCGGTTGTGCCGTCGCCTGGCACGGTGTGTTAGGACGTCGTATCTCGGGGGGAGGCGACGGGCATCGAGCCGTATGCGGTCCGGCGGCCGACGGACACGCGTTGCTCGCCGTGTCTTGCGGCACTGTGAACGACGCCGGCCACGGCTACCGTGTCGAACAACCGGCGGCCGACCGACCCCTGCATCGATTTCCCGGATCGGCTACAGTGGGCGCTTTCGGCGCGCTCCGCCCCGCCGCCGAGCCGTGAACCGTGCGCGAGCGCGACGGCACGGGCGGAGCGCGGATCATTCACTTCGACGAGCGAACCTTCATGCCCGATCTGTCCGCCTTCCCGATCACGCAAAAGTGGCCGGCCCAGCATCCCGACCGTCTCCAGCTCTACTCGCTGCCGACGCCGAACGGCGTCAAGGTGTCGATCATGCTCGAGGAAACCGGCCTGCCGTACGAGCCGCACCTCGTGCGCTTCGACACGAACGACCAGTTGTCGCCCGAATTCCTGTCGCTGAACCCGAACAACAAGATTCCGGCGATCATCGATCCGAACGGCCCGGACGGCCAGCCGCTGCCGCTGTTCGAATCGGGCGCGATCCTGATCTATCTCGCGGACAAGACGGGCCAGCTGATCCCGAAGGATCTCGCGGGCCGCTACGAGACGATCCAGTGGGTGATGTTCCAGATGGGCGGCATCGGGCCGATGTTCGGCCAGGTTGGCTTCTTCCACAAGTTCGCCGGGCGCGATTACGAGGACAAGCGACCGCGTCAGCGCTACGTCGACGAGTCGAAGCGCCTGCTCGGCGTGCTCGACGCCCATCTCGCGAACCGCCAGTGGGTGATGGGCGATACGTACACGATCGCCGATATCGCGATCTTCCCGTGGGTGCGCAACCTGGTCGGTTTCTATGAGGCGGGCGATCTGGTCGGGTTCAGCGAATTCCGGAACGTCAAGCGGGTGCTTGACGCGTTTGTTGCTCGTCCGGCTGTCGCGCGGGGGCTTAATATTCCGGCGCGGGGTTGATCGGTTACGCGGGCGCACCACGTGCGGCCCGCGCCCTGCGACCTGCGACGCCCGCCGCATTGTGCGGAGGGTTTTTTTGGGTCATCGCGAATTTTCGGGGAACGCTGGGAAGACTGTCGGTCTTCGGCCAGGAGCGGACTAGTCGACAACCGTTGCGCAAAGCGGCCATTGGCGTCGTCCGCAATCGTGAAGAACAATCGAAAATGAACTTCTCACAGTCGGATTGTATTGAAACCACCCTATGAACATCGATCGTTCTCGCGTCTACGATTCGTCGGATGACTTTTTTTCCCTCGATGGAAGCATCGTGATGCAGCTTTCTACCGACGCGGCAATTGCAGTTTGTGAGCGGGCGGCCCAACACGGCTTGGTTGTCGCTCGAATCGAAGGCGGCATATGGCATTTTCCTGGATTCGAAGCGAGGGTCGATTGCATTTGGGATGGTGCTGATCCTCCTATTGATCTGAGCGCTGCGGAACGAAATAATCAAAGGGCAGCCGAGTTCATTAGATCGGAGAGCCCGCCGCACGATGTTTTCTTGATGACGGCCCCGCCGATGACAGGTTGGAAATCCAGACAACCACAGGGCTTTTGACGCCCCCATGATGCATTTCGGCCACGCAGATTTACACCCAGGTCACGGTCCCGCTCATTCCACGGTAAACGTCCGTTTTGCCAAGACGTCCAGGTCCGCTTCGGGTCGGCAAGCGACGCCCACGAAAATTCACGAAGAAATTTTTTGCCCGCCGCGTACGTTCCATCACGCATTCTTCAACGCGACGTCCCTTCCCCCCCTTCCGGCGCCCCACCTTCCAGCCTCGCCAGCAACTTCCCCAGCAGTTCCGACAACTGCGCCTGCTCCGCCGCCGACAACACAGCCAGCACCTCGCGCTGATTATCGATATGCGCACCAACCGCCTCATCGATCAGCGCCCGCCCCGCATCCGTCAGCGCGACGAGCGTGCCGCGCCCGTCGGCCGGGTTCGGCCGACGCTCGACCCACCCCGCCTTCTGCAGCCGGTCGATGCGCGCGGTCATCCCGCCCGACGACATCATCAGCGCGTCGTACAGCGCGGTCGGCGTCAGCGCGAACGGCGCGCCACTGCGCCGCAGCGTCGCGAGCACGTCGAATTCGCCCGGCTGCATGCCGTAGCGCGCGAACAGCGGATTGAGACGGTCCCGCGCGATCACGAGCGCGGCTTCCTGCAGCCGCCCCATCACCACCATCGACGTTGCGTCGATATCCGGACGCTCGGCGCGCCATTGCGCGAGCGCATGCTCGGCTCGATCCATTAACCCTCCTCGGCTCACCAGTTATCTTGACGTCAAGATAACTCGCCATATATCTTGATGTCGAGATACTTTACCGGAAAAACGCGCGGCGTCTCGCTGACAGCCGCGCACCGATATCGAGGGCCTTGCAATGAATCGCTTCACTTCCCCCGGATGGCGGCTCGCCGCGATCGTGCTCGTCGGGCTGAACCTGCGGCCGGCGCTCGCCGCGGTCGGCCCGTTGCTCGACATGATCCAGCGCGCGACGGGTATTGGCGACGGCGCGGCCAGCCTGCTGACGACGATCCCGATCCTGCTGATGGGGCTCGGCGCGCTGAGCGCGCGGCGGCTACAGCGCATCACCGGGATCGTGGGCGGCGTGTGGCTCGGCGTCGCGTTGATCGGGCTGGCCTGCGCGTCGCGCGTCGGTGCGCAGCACGCATGGCTGCTGCTCGCGAGCGCGTGCTGCGCGGGCGTCGGGATCGCGATGGTGCAGGCGTTGTTGCCCGGCTTCGTGAAGGCGCATTTCGCGACGCGCATCGGCGGCGCGATGGGCGTCTATTCGACGTCGATCATGGGCGGCGCGGTGCTCGCGAGCGTCGTCGCGCCATTCGCCGCGGCGCGCTGGGGCTGGCTCGCCGCGCTCGCGGGCTGGGCGCTGCCTGCGGCGCTCGCCGCACTGGCGTGGCCGCTGGCCAGCCGCGGTGGCGACGCGCTGGCCGGCGGGCCGGCGTCGGTATCGAATGCACGGCCGACGCGTTCGCCGCGCGCATGGCGGCTCGCGCTGTTCTTCGGCATCGCGACGGGCGCTTACACGCTCGTGCTCGCGTGGCTGCCGCCGTACTACATGCGGCTTGGCTGGTCGCCGACCGTGGCCGGCAGCTTGCTCGGCGGCGTGACGCTCGCGGAAGTCGTCGCGGGGCTGACCATTTCCGCGACGATCGACCGCCTGCCCGATCGCCGGCCCGCGCTGCATGCGGCGATCGCGTCGCTGTTCGTCGGCTTGCTGGTGATGCTGGCCGCGCCCGACGCGCTCGCGTTGCCGGCCGCGCTGCTGCTCGGCGCGGGGATCGGCGCGCTGTTTCCGCTGTCGTTGATCGTCACGGTTGACCATGCGGCGACGCCGGCCGATGCCGCGTCGCTGACGGGGTTCGTGCAGGGCGTCGGCTACCTGGTCGCAGGCTTGTTTCCGTTCGCGGCCGGCCTGGTGCGCCAGCATCTTGCGGACCTGACGCCCGCGTGGATCGCGATGGCGTGCCTCTGTGTCGCGCTGTTCGCGCTGGCGGCGGGGTTTGCGCCGAAGCGGGTGCGACGCATGGCGCGGGCCTGAGCGACGCCGCGGGCCAGCGGCGCGGGCGCGAGTGCGTTCAGCCCCCGCTCGCGTACAGCGTCGAATCCGCGAACCCTTCGGCGTCGAGCACGCGCCCGATCAGGATCAGCGCGGTGCGCTCGATCTGCGTGCCCTGCACCTTGTCGACGATGTCGGCCAGCGTGCCCGTCACGCGTTCCTCGTCGGGCCAGCTAGCGCGATAGATCACCGCCACCGGGCAATCGGCGCCGTAATGCGGCAGCACTTCGTCGACGATACGCGCGAGATGGCGCACGCCGAGATGGATCGCGAGCGTCGCGCGATGCGCGGCGAGCGCGCCGAGCGCTTCGCCTTCCGGCATCGTCGTCTTGCCCGCGAAGCGCGTGAGGATCACCGTCTGCGCCACGCCGGGCAGCGTCAGCTCGACACCGAGCGTCGCCGCGCACGCAGCCGTGGCCGTCACGCCCGGCACGATTTCGTACGGAATCCCGAGCGCTTTCAGGCGGCGGATCTGTTCGCCGATCGCGCCGTACAGCGACGGGTCGCCGGAATGCACGCGCGCGACGTCCTGCCCTTTCGCGTGCGCGGCGGCGAGCAGCGCGACGATCGCATCGAGGTCGAGCTCGGCCGTGTTGACGACCTGCTCCGCGCAATGACCGTCGAGCACGGCGGCCGGCACGAGCGAACCCGCATACAGGATCACCGGGCACATGCGCACGAGGCGCTGGCCCTTCACCGTGATCAGCTCCGGGTCGCCAGGGCCCGCGCCGATGAAGTACACCGTCATCGAAAATTCTCCGTCAATTCGTGGGGTGACCGCTGCGTCGCGTCAGGCGCGCGCGGCCGGATCGAGTGCGTCGATGAGCGCCGTGACCGAGTCGAACCCGCGGTCGGCATCGGGCAGCGGCGGCCGACGCAGCATCACGACCGGCAGCCTGCGTTCGCGCGCGACGTCGAGCTTGGCCTCGGTGGCCGCGCCGCCACTGTTCTTGCTGACGACGACGTCGATGCCGGCCAGCGCGAATAGCGCGCGCTCGCCGTCGGGCGTGAACGGCCCGCGCGCGGCGATGACCTGCGCGCGGGCGT
The DNA here is from genome assembly GCF_905400185.1 of Burkholderia sola. Lineage (NCBI taxonomy): Bacteria > Pseudomonadati > Pseudomonadota > Betaproteobacteria > Burkholderiales > Burkholderiaceae > Burkholderia > Burkholderia sola. Next base: position 1,852,815 of record NZ_FR989675.1, on the reverse strand, counting down.
TGCCGGGGTGCGCATCGAGGCAGCGCACGAGCCAGAACTGGTGCGGCGGGATCGCGTCGAGATGCGCGAGCGGCTCGCGGCCGAGCGTGAACAGCGGACGCCTGAACGGCGCGAGCGCGGCCTCGATGCCGGCCCAGTCGTCGACCATCCGCCAGTCGTCGCCCGGTTGCGGCGTCCACGGCGCGCGGCGCAGCGCCCATAGCGGCACGCCCGCGTCGCGCGTCGCCGCCGCGGCGTTCGCGCTGATTTGCGCGGCATACGGATGGGTCGCGTCGATCACGAGGCCGATGCCGGCGTCGCGAAGATACGCGGTCAGCCCGGCTGCGCCGCCGAAACCGCCGACGCGCACGTCGCAGCGCAAATCGTCGGGCGTCTTGCCAAGGCCGGCGAGACTATAGACATGATGCGGGCCGAGCGCGCGCGCGATTTTCAGCGCATCGCCGGTGCCCCCGAGCAGCAGGATGCGCGGGCTCATCGCGCCTCCCCGACGAAGCGGCCCTGTCGATCGATCGCGAACATTTCGACCGCGACCGACGGCGGCACGATGTCGCGCGCGACCCGCAGCGCGTGCGCGCAGACCAGATCGCCGAGCGGCACGCCGTCGGCCTGCGCGAGCTTCAACGCTTCCTGGCTCGTGTTCGCGGCGCGCATCGCGGCCTGCAGCGCATCGCTCGCGCCGGCTTGCGCCGCCCACTGCGCGAGCAGCGGCAGATCGATGCTCGAATGGCGGCTGTGCAGGTCGAGATGGCCGGCCGCGAGCTTGCTGAGCTTGCCGAAGCCGCCGCACATCGACAGGCGCGCGACCGGCGCGCGCCGCAGGTGCTTGAGCACCGCGCCCGCGAAATCGCCCATCTCGATCAGCGCCATGTCGGGCAGATGGTAGTGCGCGCGCATCGCATCCTCGCTCGCGTTGCCCGTGCAGGCGGCGATGTGCGCGATGCCATTCGCTCGCGCGACGTCGATGCCCTGATGAATCGACGCGATATAGGCCGAGCACGAAAATGGCCGCACGATGCCGGTCGTGCCGAGGATCGACAGCCCGCCGACGATGCCCAGGCGCGGGTTCATCGTCTTCAGCGCGAGCGCCTCGCCGCCTTCGACGCCGATCGTCACGTCGAAACCGCCCGTGTAGCCGTGTTCAGCGGCGAGCGCTTCGAGGTGCGTGGTCATCATCTGGCGCGGCACCGGGTTGATCGCCGGTTCGCCGACCGGCAGCGTGAGCCCCGCACGCGTGACCGTGCCGACGCCCGGCCCCGCATGAAAACGCACGCCGGGCGCCCCCGCGAGCGCGACGCGCGCGAAGATCAGCGCGCCGTGCGTGACGTCCGGATCGTCGCCGGCATCCTTGATCGTGCCGGCTTCGGCGCCGTCGGCCGTGACGCGGCAGAATTCGAGCCGCATCATCACGCGCTGTCCCTTCGGCAGCACGATCTCGACCGCGTCGTCCGCGTGACCCGCGAGCAGCAGCCGCGCGGCCGCGAGCGACGTCGCGGTCGCGCAGCTGCCGGTCGTGTAGCCGAAGCGCAGCGGCGCGGGCTGTTCGGGGGTTTCGTCGCGCATCACGCGTCCGCTGGGTTCGACGGGTTCGCCCTATTCGACGAACCTGCCGCGTCGGCCGCGTCTGTCGCGTCTGTCGCGTCGGGCTTGCGCCCGTCGTACAGCGTGACCGGCAGCGGCTGCCGCCACGTGTCGAAGCGGCCGAGCGGTTCGGCGTGCGCGAGCGACACGCGCGTGAGCGTGCCGCCGTGCGCATCGCGCCACGCGGCGAGCGCCATCTCGCCTTGCAGCGTGACCGCGTTCGCGACCAGCCGTCCGCCGGGTTTCAGCGACGCCCAGCACGCGTCGAGCACGCCGGGCGCCGTCGCGCCGCCGCCGATGAAGATCGCGTCGGGCGCGGCGAGCCCCGCGAGCGCATCGGGCGCACGGCCCGCGACGAGTTGCAGGCCCGGCACGCCGAGCGTATCGCGGTTGTGTTCGATGAAGCGCTGCCGCTCCGCATGCGCTTCGATCGCGATCGCCTGGCAGGATGGATGCGCGCGCATCCATTCGATGCCGATCGAGCCGCTGCCGGCGCCGACGTCCCACAGCAGTTCGCCGCCCGCGGGCGCGAGGCGCCCGAGCGTCATCGCGCGCAGGTCGCGCTTGGTGAGCTGGCCGTCGTGGCGGTACGCGTCGTCGGGCAGGCCGGGCGTGAGCGCGCGGCGCGGCGCGTCGGGGCCCGCCCGGCAGTCGAGCGCGACGAGATTGAGTGCGGCGGTTTCGTCGATGTTCCAGTCGTGCGCGAGGCCGTCGATCCGCCGTTCGAGCGGGCCGCCCAGATGTTCGAACACGCTGATGCGCGTCGGCCCGAAGCCGCGGGCGACGAGTTCGGCCGCGACCGCGGCCGGCGTACGGCCGTCGGCGCTCAGCACGAACAGCCGCCGGCCCGGCAGCAGGTGGCGGCCCAGCGTCGCGAGCGGACGCCCGACGAGCGAGACCGCGCCGACGTCCTGCAGCGCCCAGCCGAGCCGCGCGGCCGCGAGCGACAGCGACGACGGCGCGGGCAGCACGCGCCATTCGTCGGGGGAAAGCGCGCGGGCGAGCGTCGCGCCGACGCCGAACAGCATCGGGTCGCCGCTTGCGAGCACGCACACGGGCGCGCCGCGGCGCGCGAGCAGCCCCGACAGGTCGAACGGCGATGGCCATGCTTCGCGCGCGGCGCGCAGCCGCGCGGGCAGCATGTCGAGATGCCGTTTCGCGCCGACCACGTGCGTCGCATCGAGCAGCGCGCGCCGCGCGTGGCGTCCGAGCCCCGCGTAACCGTCGTCGCCGATGCCCACTACCGTCAGCCACGCCGTCATGCACCCTTCCCCATCGTTCGATTCCATCGTGTCGCCGCGCGGCCGTGAAAGCGCCGGTGCCGCCGTCCGCGTTGCAAAAAACGGCATGGTACCGTGTTCCACCCGGCGTTTCATCTGCCGGCTCGCCCGCGCCCGACCGTTGCCCGCTTCGCCGGCCTCGAACGGCCGGCCGGTCGCGAATCGCGGCCGAAATCGGGTATCCTACGGCCGTTCGTTCGCCGGTGCCCTTCGGGGCCGAAGAGGGAACACAGGGCGCACCGCGCGCCGCTGTGGCTGCCCCCGCAACTGTAGACAGCGAGCCGATCTCCCCCTCATGCCACTGGTTTCACCGGGAAGGCCGGGAGGCGGCGCCGACCTGTCAGCCAGGAGACCTGCCGGCCAGAAAGTGCGTGCGTGCCAGTCGGCGTCGGGCGGGGTGTACCGATGCGTTGGCCGTGGCGCCACACTGTTCCGGTATCCCGTTGAATTCCGCCCCCGATTCGATTCCTGCGTCGCCCATCGTGCGCCCGTCGGCTTGCCCGGGGCTCGTGCGCGTGGTCGCGGCCGCCGACGGCGGGCTGTGCCGGATCAAGCTGCCGGGCGGCCGGCTCGACACGCGCCAGGCGCGTGCGATCGCCGCCGCCGCGCGCCTGCACGGCTCCGGCGAGATCGATGCGACCAATCGCGCGAATCTCCAGTTGCGCGGCATTCGCGACGGTGCGTCCGATGCGCTCGCGCGCGCGCTGCTCGAAGCAGGGCTCGGCCCGCGCACAAGCGCCGGCAACACCGCCATCGATGCGGCCGCGCTCGCGGCGAGCGACGACGTTCGCAACGTGATGCTGAGCCCGCTCGCCGGGCACGACCCGGCCGCGCTCGTCGATAGCCGGGCGCTCGCCATGCCGCTGCTCGACATGCTCGCGAGCGAGCCGCGCCGCGGCGAACTGTCGCCGAAATTCTCGATCCAGCTCGACGGCGGCGAAGCGGTCGCGGCGCTCGATCATCCGCACGACGTCTGGCTCGCCGCGTGGCGTCGCGGCGACGGCGCGGTACGTCTCGCGGCGGGGCTGGCCGGCTGCCCTCCGGTTGCGCACGACGACCGGCCCGCGTCGGTCGACGTGTCGATCGATCAGGGCGTCGCACTGGTCCGCGCACTGCTGCTCGCGTTCCTCGATCTCGCGCCGGCCGACGTCACGCGGATGCGCGCGTTGCTGTCGATGTGCGGCGAACGCACGCTGCTCGAGCGCGCGCAACACTATCTGCCGTTCCCGCTCGCGGCCGATCCGACGCTCGCCGGCTGGCGGCGCACGCCCGCGGACGCCGCGTTGCGTTTCGGCGCATACCCGTCGCGCGACGCGGCACGCTGCAGCATCGGCGCGCAATTCGCGCTCGGGCGGCTTGACGCGGCGCAACTGGAGCGGCTCGCCGCGCTGGCCGAAGCCGACGGCGACGGCACGCTGTCGATGACGCCGTGGCAAGGCGTGTTCATGCACGGCGTATCGAACCAACACGCGGCCGCGACGCGCGAAGCACTCGCGTCGCTCGGCCTCGTGTGCGCGGCGTCCGACCCGCTGGCGACGCTCGTCGCCTGCACCGGCAGCGCGGGCTGCGCGAAAGCGCACGCCGACACGAAACACGACGCGCGCGTGCTTGCTGCGCGCGTCGGCCATCCGCTCGACGTGCATCTGACCGGTTGCGAACGCCACTGCGCGCTGCCGCACGCTGCCGTGCATACGCTCGTCGCGGTGGCGCCCGAACGCTACGACCTTTATCGGCGCGACGCGGCCGCGGGCCTCGGCGCCCTGCTCGCGCGCCGTCTGACGATTGACCAGGCCGCGATCCGCCTCATGGACGCGCGGCACAGCCAGGACACCACCGATGCTTGACTACATTCGCGACGGGCAGGAAATCTACCGTCAGTCGTTCGCGACGATCCGCGCCGAGGCCGACCTGTCGCAGGTGCCGCCCGATCTCGAGAAACTCGCGGTACGCGTGATCCATGCGAGCGGGATGGTCGACGTCGTGTACGACCTGCGTTTTTCCGCTGGCGCCGGCACGGCCGGCCGCACCGCGCTCGCGGCCGGCGCACCGATCCTGTGCGACGCGAGGATGGTCGCCGAAGGCATCACGCGCGCGCGGCTGCCCGCGGCCAACCGCGTGATCTGCACGCTCGGCGAGCCGCAGGTGCCCGATCTCGCGCAACGCCTCGGCAACACGCGCTCGGCCGCCGCGCTCGAACTGTGGCGTCCGCATCTCGCGGGCAGCGTCGTCGTGATCGGCAATGCGCCGACCGCGCTGTTCCACCTGCTCGACATGATCGACGCCGGCGCGCCGCGCCCCGCGCTGATCGTCGGTTTCCCGGTCGGCTTCATCGGCGCGGCCGAATCGAAGGCGGCGCTCGACGCCGACAGCCGCGGCGTGCCGTACGTCACGCTGCTCGGCCGGCGCGGCGGCAGCGCGATGGCCGCCGCCGCGGTGAATGCGCTCGCGACGGAGGTCGAATGACGCGCGCGCGCGGACGGCTGTTCGGGGTCGGGGTCGGCCCCGGCGATCCGGAACTGATGACGATCAAGGCGCTACGCGTGCTGCAGGCGGCGCCCGTGGTCGCGTATTTCGTCGCGAAGGGCAAGAAAGGCAACGCGTACGGCATCGTCGAAGCGCACCTGCTCGACGGACAGACGCAACTGCCCCTCGTCTATCCGGTGACGACCGAGGCGCTGCCGCCGCCGCTGTGCTACGAGACGGTGATCGCAGATTTCTACGACACCGCGGCCGAGATCGTCGCCGCGCACCTCGATGCAGGCCGCGACGTCGCGGTGATCTGCGAAGGCGACCCGTTCTTCTACGGCTCGTACATGTACCTGCACGACCGTCTCGCGCCGCGCTACGACACCGAGGTGATCCCGGGCGTGTGCGCGATGCTCGGCGGCACGGCCGTGCTCGGCCAGCCGCTCGTCTATCGCAACCAGAGCCTGTCGGTGCTGTCGGGCGTGCTGCCCGAGCACGAACTGCGCGAGCGGCTCGCGCGGGCCGACGCGGCCGTCGTGATGAAGCTCGGCCGCAATTTCGACAAGGTGCGGCGCGTGCTCGACGAACTCGGGCTCGCGAAGCGCGCGCTCTACGTCGAGCGCGCGACGATGGCGAACCAGCGCATCGTGCCGCTCGACGAAGTCGATCCGATGGCGTCGCCGTATTTCTCGCTGCTCGTCGTGCCGGGGGAAAAATGGCAAGGATGACGACGCCGCCCGCGATCGTGATCCTCGGCGCGGGCGCGCTCGATACCGCGCGACGTATCCAGGCGCGTTATCCAGATGCCCTCGTGCACGGTCTCGCGTCGCGCGTCGACGCCGACGTGCCGTTCGACGAACTCGGCCCTCACCTGCGCGAACTCTATGCGCGCGGCTTGCCGATCGTCGCGCTGTGCGCGGCCGGCATCGTGATCCGCTGCCTCGCGCCCGCGCTCGCCGACAAGGGCGTCGAGCCGCCGGTGCTCGCGGTCGCGGAGGACGGCTCGGCCGTCGTGCCGCTGCTCGGGGGGCTGACCGGCGTCAACGTGATCGCGCGCGAAATCGCCGAATGCGTCGGCGTCGCGCCGGCGATCACGACGAGCGGCGAACTGCGCTTCGGCGCGTGCGTGCTCAATCCGCCGGAAGGCTATGCGCTCGCCGATCTCGCGCAGGGCAAGCGCTTCGTGTCCGACCTGCTCGCGGGCGCGTCGATGCGCATCGACGGCGCCGCGCCGTGGCTCGACGACGTCGCGCTGCCGCGCGATGCCGCAGCCGCGCACGCGATTCGCGTGACGCCCGATGCGTGGCGCGGCGCGCGCGACGAACTCGTGATTCATCCGCGCAGCGTGGTGGTCGGCGTCGCCGCGAATGCCGCGCATGCCGGCGAAGCGCTTGCTGCGCGCATCGAAGCCCTGCTCGACGCACAGGGCCTCGCGCGGCTGGCGCTCGCGGCCCTCGTCGCGCCCGCATCGGCGATCGGCGAACCCGCGCTGGAAGAAGCGGCGAACACGCTCGACGTGCCGCTGCGTTTCGTCGATAGCGATAGTGACCGCGACGCGCCCGCCGACGCCACCACGCTGCTCGGCCGCGCATTACGCGTCGCCCACACGCTACGTGAAGAATCGAACGGCCTCGCGTGCGCGATCGCATCGCACCCGGTCGATCCGGCCACGCTCGGCCGCGCACGCGGCCGCCTGACGGTGCTCGGCCTCGGCCCGGGCGGCGCCGCCTGGCTCACGCCGGCCGCACGCGCGGCGCTCGCGGATGCGACCGACATCCTCGGCTATACCACCTACGTGAACATGGCCGGCCCGTTTCGGGCCGACCAGCGCGTGCACGGCACCGACAATCGCGAGGAAATGCAGCGTGCGCGCCATGCGTTCGAACTGGCGGCCGAGGGCCGGCGCGTCGCGGTCGTGTCGTCGGGCGACCCCGGCGTATTCGCGATGGCCGCGGCCGTGCTCGAAGCGCTCGATGAAGCCCGAGACCCGCAATGGGCCGCGGTCGACCTGCGCGTGGAGCCCGGCATCTCGGCGTCGCTCGCGACGGCCGCGCAGGCCGGCGCACCGCTCGGCCACGATTTCTGCGCGATCTCGCTGTCGGACAACCTGAAGCCGTGGGACGTGATCGAGACGCGCCTGCGGCATGCGGCGCAAGCCGATCTCGTGATGGCGTTCTACAACCCGATCTCGCGTGCGCGGCCGTGGCAGCTCGACCGTGCGCTCGATATCGTGCGCGTGCATCGCGCGGCCGACACGGTGGTCGTGCTCGGCCGCGACATCGGCCGGCCGGGCGCGACGCTTTCGACCACGACCCTCGGCGCGCTGCGCAGCGACCAGGTCGACATGCGCACGATGGTGATCGTCGGCTCGTCGACGACGCGGCGTTTCGCGATCGGCAACGCACGCGAATGGGTCTATACGCCGCGCTGGTATCGTTGAACGCCGCTGCGCCCGCCGGGTTGCGCATACCGCATCCCGGCGGGGTTCGCACGAATGTGAATGCGCATGCGAGCGAGCCGTTGATCGGCATGCCGGTTCGCTGGAACCGGTCCATCCGCGCGGCGGCGCGCGATCGATCGGAAAAAGTGCCCTCCGCGCGTTTCGATATTCGACCGAATCGGCAAGTTCGTTACGTATCGGAAATCGAATAACAAAAAGAAGAACACCTAAGTTTCCTATTCGACGCGAATCCTCCAAGATAGGCACGCCGCCGGCGGGACACGTGCGTTGCCCCCCGGCGACGATACGCAGGCCAGCGTATCCCTCTTCCACTTGGAGAACACAGAATGAACAACAATGTGTTGCCGCGTTTCATTCCGCGTGGGTTTGCCGCGGGTTGTCTGCTCGCGATGGCGAGCGTGTCGCACGGTGCCGGCGTCTATGCGCCGTATGTCGACGTGACGCTTTATCCAACGCCGTTGGTCGATCAGATCGGCGTGCGCCAGGGCATCCAGCAGTTCACGCTCGCATTCGTGGTCGCGGGCAACGGCTGCGTGCCGTCGTGGGGCGGCGTGCAGCCGATCGGCAACGGCGCGAGCGGCGGGCTGCTGACCGCGCTGTCCACGTCGATCGCGAGCTACCGCGCGAAAGGCGGCGAAGTCGCCGTGTCGTTCGGCGGCGCGAACGGCACGCCGCTGATGCAGGCGTGCTCGACGGTTCCCGCGCTGAAGACCGCGTACCAGACGGTGATCGACACGTACGGCCTCACGCATATCGACTTCGACATCGAGGGCGCGTCGCAGCAGGACACGGCGGCGGTCACGCGCAACTTCCAGGCGGTCGCGCAGTTGCAAGCCGACTATGCGGCGAAGGGCAAGCCGCTGCACGTGACGCTGACGCTGCCGACGATGCCGACCGGGCTCACGCAGGACGGCGTGAACGTCGTCAACGCGGCCATCGCGAACAAGACCACGTTCGACGCGGTCAACGTGATGGCGATGGATTACGGCCCCGCGAACATCGACATGGGCGCCGCCGCGATCAGCGCCGCGCAGGCGCTCTATTCGCAGCTCGACACCGCGTTCAAGTCGGCCGGCCAGCCGAAGACCAACGCGCAGCTGTGGCAGATGGTCGGCGTCACGCCGATGATCGGCGTCAACGACGTGCAGGGCGAAACCTTCACGCTCGCGAATGCGCAGACCGTGCTGAACGCGGCCGTCGCGAACGGCTACGGTTTCTTCGGCAACTGGTCGGTCGGCCGCGATCAGGCGTGCCCGTCGGGCGGCACGTATGCGTCGCCGACCTGCTCCGGTGTCGCGCAGCAGCCGTACGCATTCGCGACGATCTTCAAGAAGCTCGACGGCAAGTGGGGCGCGGGCGTCACGCAGGATCCGAACTACGGCGGCGGCTCGGACGGCGGCACGCCGCAGCCGGGCGCACCGTGGGCGGCCGGCCAGGTCTATACGGCCGGCGCGACGGTCACCTACCAGGGCACCACGTATCAGGCGCAGTGGTGGACGCAGGGCGACGTGCCGGGCCAGGCGGCCGTGTGGAAGCCGATAAGCGGCGGCACGCCCGCGTGGTCGGCGACGACCGCGTATCAGGGCGGCACGTGCGTGACGTATCAGGGCGCGAAGTATTGCGCGAAATGGTGGACGCAGGGCGACAACCCGAGCGCGGGCGGCGTGTGGGTGAAGTCGTGACGGTGCGACACACCCGCGCGTGACGTGCGGCGGGCCGCTTCCGGCGTGGCGGGACCGCACGCCGGCGACGGCCCGTTGCCCGCGCCGTCGCGCGCCGCTGCCCTACCCGCGCGCGTGCTCGGCCTGCAGCCGCGCCTTCGCGTCGACGAGCAGCGCCGCATGCGTGTCGCGATGCTGGCGGATCCGCTCGGTCGGCCCGACGACCGACAGCCCGTACCAGTCGCCGTCGAGCGTCAGCGCGACCGCGATCGCCGATAGCTCCGGCGCGCTCTCGCCGAAATTCTCGGCCCAGCCGAGTTCGCGAAACCGCGCGGTCTGCGCGACGAGCGCCGGGAGGTCGGCCACCGTCGCGTCGGTAAAGCGTTCGAACGGCAGTTGCGCGCCGAGCGCCTGCTGCGCATCGCTCGCGAGTTCCGCGAAAATCGCCTTGCCGATCGAGTTCGCATGCAGCGGCCGCAGCTCGCCCGGCTGACGCGTATAGCGGATCGCCTGTTCCGATTCGACGACGTCGAGATACGTGACCGACGCACCCTGGATCTTGCCGAGCACCGCCGTTTCGCGGCTCGCGTCGCGCAGCGCGACGAGGTGCGGATGCACGATGTCGACGACCGGATCGGTCGCGTCGATCGCGGCGGCGACCGTCTGCAGGCGTCGCGTCGGATAGTAGCCGCCGCGCTTGCGCACTTCGTACAGATAGCCGCGGCTCACGAGCGTGCGCGCCATCGCGAGGCAACTCGACGCCGGCACATTGAGCAGGCGCGCGAGTTCGGTGAGCGGCAGCGGCCGCCGTTCGGCGGCGAACAGCTCGAACAGGTCGAGCGTGCGGGCAACGAGTTTGACGTCCATGACGAGCGCTTGATTCGGAACGGGAAACCGCGCGCCGGGCGGGCCGCCGGGTCGCTACGGTCAGTATGACTTCGGCAGCCCGAGCACCTTCTCCGCGATGTAGCACAGGATCAGTTGCGGACTCACGGGCGCGAGCCTCGGAATCATACACTCGCGCAGATAGCGCTCGACGTGATATTCCTTCGCGTACCCCATCCCGCCGTGCGTCGCGATCGCCGTCTGGCACGCGTGGAACGCGGCTTCCGCGCCGAGGTATTTGGCCGCGTTCGCCTCCGCGCCGCACGACTGGCCCGCGTCGTAGCGCGTCGCGGCCTTCATCACCATCAGCCACGCGGCCTCGAGCTGCATCCACGCCTGCGCGAGCGGATGCTGGATCGACTGGTTCTGCCCGATCGGCCGGCCGAACACGACGCGCTCGCACGCATACTGCGTCGCGCGGCGCAGCGCGGCCTGCCCGAGGCCGATCGCCTCGGCCGCGATCAGGATCCGTTCGGGGTTCAGCCCGTGCAGCAGATAGCGGAAGCCGTCGCCTTCGTGGCCGATCAGGTCGTCGCGCGACACGCGCAGGTTGTCGATGAACAGCATGTTCGAATCGACCGCCTTGCGGCCCATCTTCTCGATCTCGCGCACTTCGACATGCGAACGGTCGAGGTCGGTATAGAACAGGCTCAGCCCGTCGGTCGGCTTCGCGACCTGGTCGAGCGGCGTCGTGCGCGCGATGATCAGCATCTTGTTCGCGACCTGCGCAGTCGAGATCCAGATCTTGCGTCCGCTCAGCACGTAGTGATCGCCGTCGCGGCGCGCCTGCGTGCTCAGGTGCGTGGTGTCGAGCCCCGCATCGGGTTCCGTTACTGCAAAACACGCCTTGTCGTGGCCGGCGATCAGCGGCGGCAGGAAGCGCGCCTTCTGCGCGTCGTTGCCGAACACCTGCACCGGGTTCAGCCCGAAGATGTTCATGTGGACGGCCGACGCGCCGGACAGCCCCGCGCCCGACGCGCTGATCGTGCGCATCATCAGCGCCGCCTCTGTCATCCCGAGCCCGGCGCCGCCGTAGGCCGGGTCCATCGCGATGCCGAGCCAGCCGGCGTCGGCGAGCGCCGCGTGGAAATCGGCGGGAAACCCGCCGGCGCGATCGCGTTCGAGCCAGTAGTCGTCGCCGAAGCGTTCGCAGATTTTCTCGATCGCGCTTTCGATCGCGCGCTGGTCGTCGGTCAGGTCGAACTGCATGGACTGCTCTCCCGGAAAGCGTGAACGGCCGCGCCGCTCACAATGGAAACAGGCCCGTCGCGACCGCGGCGAAGACCATCAGCACGGTGGCGGCGAACAGGAACGGAATCGTGAATTTCTGGTGCTCGGCGAGCTCGACGCCGGTCAGGCCGACGATCAGGAACGTCGCGGGCGTGAGCGGGCTCACCGGAAAGCCCGTCGTCATCTGGCCGAGCAATGCGGCCTGCGCCATCTGGATCGGCGGCACGCCGAGCAGCTTGCCGCTCTCCGCGAGCACCGGCAGCACACCGAAGTAGAACGAGTCGGGATCGAACAGCAGGCTGAGCGGCATCGACAGCAGCCCGAGCACGAACGGCATGTGGCGCGCATGCTCGACGGGCACGTGCGCGACGACGACCTCGGCCATCGCCTTCAGCATCCCTGTGCCGGACATGATGCCGGTGAACGCGCCGGCCGCGAGCAGCACGCTCGCCATCATCAGTGCGGCCTTCGCATGCGCGTCGATCCGCTCGCGCTGTGCCTGGACGTCCGGATAGTTGATCACCAGCGCGGCGACCGTGCCGAGCATGAACATCACCATCGGGTCGACGATGCCCGACACCAGCGTGCCGAGCACGACGAGCGTGAGCGCGACGTTGATCCCGAAGCGTCCCGGGCGGCGCAACGCGCGTTCGGCGTCGGTCAGCTCGCGCGGCGCGATCGCGAGCGCGGCCGCGCCGGCGCGGTCGAGCCCGAGCCGTTTCGCCTCGCGCACGCCGAGCACGTACGCGGTGCCGAACACGAACACGAGCCCGACGATCTGCACCGGGATCATCGGCGTGAAGATCGTCGAACCGGGAATGTGCAGCGCGGCCGATGCGCGCAGCATCGGGCCGACCCACGGCAGGAAGTTGACGCCGGCCGCCATCGACGCGACGCACGCGAGGATACGGCGATCCATCCCGAGCCGCGTATAGAGCGGCATCATCGCGGGCAGCGTGACGAGAAACGTGACCGCGCCCGAGCCGTCGAGATGGATCAGCAGCGCGAGCAGCGCCGAGCCCATCACGATGCGCGGCGGATGGCAGCCGATCACGCGCAGCACGCCCGCGATGATCGGGTCGAGCATCCCCGCATCGGTGAGGATTCCGAAAAATAGAATCGCAAAAACGAACATCCCGGCGATCGGGCCGATGTTCTGTACGCCGTGCACGACGAACTTGCCGGTCTGCAGTCCGAAACCGGCCGCGAGCGACGCGGCCACCGGCACGACGATCAGCGCGACGAGCGGCGACAGCCGCTTCGTGATGATCAGGCCGAACAGCGCGACGATGGCGACCGCGCCGATCCATGCGAGCATGATGCGTCTCCTCTTCAGCCGGCGCGCATCGACGGGCGTGTCGATGCGCGGGCCGACGTGATGTCCGAATGTGGGTGTGCGCGGCGCGCGGCCGTGCGCCGCTGTGCGGCACGGCCGACGCCGCGATGCCGGTCAGGTGCGGCGGTGGTCGTCGTTGCCGTTGTCGTCCTCAAACACCTGCGCCGCATGTTCGTTCAGCGCGGGCGGCGGCCGCCGGTACGTGGCCGGCGTGCGGCCGAGCTTGATCGGCGACGCGATGCCGCGGTGCCGGCCCAGCTCGACCTTCATCTGCCGGTGCGCGACATGCGGATGGTCGAGCGCCGCGTCGAGCCCGAGCACGGGCGCGCACGGCACGCCGCGGCGCATCAGGTGCTCGGCGAGCGTCGCGCCGTCGTGCGCGGCCAGCGCCGTTTCGAGCAGCGTGCGCAGCGCGGCGCGGTGCTGGCTGCGCGCGCGGTTGTCCGCGAAACGCGGATCGTCGAGCCAGTCGCGCGTGCCGAGCACGTCGCACAGCGCGGCGAACTGCCCGTTGTTGCCGACCGCCAGGAAGATGTCGGCGCCCGCCGTCGGAAAGCTGTCGTACGGCGTGATGTTCGGATGCGCGTTGCCGGTGCGCACGGGCGCGTTGCCCGAATGAAAGAAATTCGGCGTATGCGGATGGAGGATCGACAGCGCGCAGTCGAACAGCGTCGATTCGACGAACTGGCCGCGCCCGCTCGCATCGCGCTCGCGCAGCGCCATCAGCACGCCGAGCGCCGCGTTCAGCCCCGTGACGAGATCGACGATCGGCACGCCGACGCGCAGCGGGGCACCGCCGGCTTCGCCGTTGACGCTCATCAGCCCGGCCAGCGCCTGCACGGCCGCGTCGTAGCCCGGCAGCCCGCCGAGCGGGCCGTCCGCGCCGAAACCCGACACGCGGCAATACACGAGGCGCGGAAACCGCGCATGCAGCGCGTCGAACCCGAGCCCCCAGCGCTCCATCGTGCCGATCTTGAAGTTCTCGACCAGCGCGTCCGCGCGTTCGAGCAGTCCGAGCAGCCGCTCGCGATCGGCCGGCTGCGTCAGGTCGAGCGCGATGCCGAGCTTGTTGCGGTTCACGCCGAGGAAATACGACGCGGTGTCGCCGTCGAACGGCGGGCCCCACGTGCGCGTCTCGTCGCCGGACGGCGGCTCGACCTTGATCACCTCCGCGCCGTGGTCGGCGAGGATCTGGGTCGCGTACGGGCCGCCCAGCACCCGCGACAGATCGATGATGCGCAATCCCGCCAGCGCGCCCTGCTGCTCGTGTTCCGCCATGCGTCTCGCTCCTGGTTCCGGTCGATCGGACCGCCGGTTCCGGTGGCCGGGCGCTTGCGCGCGGCTTCTCCGGATTTGACGAATAATTCTTGTGTGTGAATTTATATTCACACCGGAGAATTATGTTGTCAAGCCCGGAGGGACCCGGCTGCCGCGCGGATCGCGTCGTCGCGCGCAAGCGGGAACGACGCCGAACGCAGGCCGGTTGCGGTGACGCCCCGCCGTTCGCTAAGCTGACGGACCACGTTCATCCCGAACGACACGAGACGGAATCTCCATGAAACGATTGTGGCTGGCGGCCCTCGTGCTGGCGTCGACGCTGGGCGTCGCGCATGCGCAGAACCAGACTTTCCATTTCGGCGAAGGGCAAACCGGGATGCCGGGCGCCGCGCCGCATGCCGCCGCGCCGGCGGCCCGGCCCGCGCCCGCACGTCGGCACGTGACCGCGCCGTCGCCCCATCACCGGCGTGCGGTTCACAAGCGCCGCCATTCGCGCCACACGAAGCCGACGCGCAGCGGGATCTACACGCACGCGTGAGCTTTCGTCCATTCCGCCGTGCGACCGCGGTGCACGGAACTGTCACGAACGGCCGGTAACATCGGCGCGGCGGCTTGCATGCCGTCGCCGCCTGCTGTCGGACGACGGCCGCCGGCGTGCACTTCTCTCCACGATTCAGCACCTGTCTTGCCAGAACATGAGCACCGGGCCGGATACCCTCGCCGTCATCAAGGAACGCGCCACGATCGTGTGCCGCCAGCGCAGCAGCGTGCTGCTGGTCGCGCGCACCACGGCGCGCTGGTCGCTGCCGGGCGGCACGATCCGGCGCGGCGAGACGCCGCTCGAAGCCGCGCGGCGGGAACTCGCGGAGGAAACCCGGCTCGAGGGACTCGCGCTCGACTACGCGGTGCAGTTCGGCGGGCTGACGAAGTTGCATCACGTGTTCGTGGCCGACGTGCCGGCGCACCTGATGCCGCGCGCGAGCAACGAGATCGCCCACTGCAAGTGGTTCGCGGTCGACCGGCTCGACACGCTGCGAGCGAGCGTGCCGACACGCAAGATCATCGAGCTGCTGCGGCTCGACTGTTTTCTGCATTCGTGAGCGAACCGCTTCGCTAAGGTCGATGCCGGCTCAGGCTTGGGCACGGCTCGCGGCGATTACGCGCGCAGGAATGGGCCAGCCTTGCGTTCGAGCAGCGCGACGAGTTCGGGCTGCATGAACGCGTAGCGGTCGGGGATATCGAGGCAGACGATCTTCCGGTGCTTCAGATGCGCACCGAATTGCGCCGACAGTCGCGCTTTGTGCGCGCGCTCCATCACGAACACGATGTCCGCCCAATCGAGCTGCTCGGCGGACAGCCGCACGTCCGCGTCGGGCGCGAGGCCCGCGGAGTCGGTTTCGACGCCCGGCCACGCGGCGAACACCGCTTCGGCCGTCGGGCTGCGCAGCCGGTTGCGGCTGCAGAGGAACAGAGCACGTGCCATGTCGCTTCGCGGCCGCCCGGAGGCCGGCTCAACCCTGCGGAATCGTGCCCGGCCGCACGTAGGCGAGCATGTGCGGCACGTAATCGGCCTTGCCGAGTTCGACGCCGTGATGGCGCAGGATCGCGTACGCGGCGATCGCGTGAAAGTAGAACTGCGGCAGCGCCCAGTCGCGCGCGTACTGTTCGCCGGTCATGTCGAACGCGATCCCGTTCGGCATCTCGAGCGAGATCGGCAGCGCTGCGCCGCCATCGAGCGCATCCGGTGCGAGTTCGCCGAGAAAGGCGAGCGTGCCGGAGATGAGCGCCTGCGCATCGGCCGGCGAGCCGGGTTGCGCATCGGCATTCCAGCCCGCCTCGCGCAACGCGAGCAATGCCGCCGGCAGCGGTTCGCCGCGCAGCCGGTGCACCGGCTCCATCGCCTGGAAACACGAGAAGCGCACCTGCGCGGCGAGCGGACACATGTCGGGCGCGAGCCTCAGCGTCATCGCCGCGTCGGGTTCGTCACCGGCGGCCTGCCGGTGGGCGACGGCCTTGTCGAGCCACGCTGACTGGGCGCGCAGCATCTGGGCGTAGGTCGGAACGAGAAGTTGGGTCGGTGACACGCGTGCGCTCCTGTGCTGAGGGTTCGCGCCACACGATAGCAGCGTCGGCGCGAACCTGCATCCCGGCCGGGCGCAGACGGGCGCAAACGCATGCCGTTACGGCTTGCCGTGCCGCGCGAGGAACCGGTCGAACTGCGACGCGAACGTCTTGCCGTCGCGCGCGCTGAACGGCGCCGGCCCGCCGGTGTCGATGCCCGCGCTGCGCAACTGGTCCATCATCGCGCGCGTCGACAGGCGCTCCTCGATGTTCTCGCGGCTGAACCAGTTGCCGCGCGGGTCGAGCGCGTGCGCGCCCTTGTCGAGCACGGCGGCGGCCAGCGGGATGTCGGCGGTGATCACGAGGTCGCCGGGTTCCGCCAGCTCGACGATGCGCGCGTCGGCCACGTCGAAGCCGGCCGGCACCTGCACGGCCTTGATGAACGGCGACGGCGGCGTACGCAGAAACTGGTTCGCGACCAGCGTCACGTGGATTTCGGCGCGACGCGCGGCGCGAAACAGCATGTCCTTGATGACGGCGGGACATGCGTCGGCATCGACCAGTACTTGCATGGCGGGAGTGTCCAGTGGGCAGAAGCGCAAACGCCGATCATAGCGCACCGCCGACCGGCCATCAGCCGGCGAGATCCGTGCGAAGCGCGTCGACCGTCATCCATCGCGCGCCCCACGCCGCGGCGAGCCGCGCGCCCTGCCCGATTCGCACGGCCGCATCGTCGAAGTCGACGAACACGACGTGATCGGCCGCCGCGGGTCTGGCCGGCATCTCGCGCGTGCGGCCGTCGGACAGCACCCACAGCCAGCGCTGCTTGCCGGGCTCGCGGCGAGCGGCGCGGGCAAGCAACTGCGCGGCGGTCGCGATACCGTCCGCGAGCGGCGTGCCGCCGCCGCCGTCGACCGGCTCGAGCCAGCGCGCGTTCCACCAGCGCGGTACGGCCGGGCCGAAGCGCCGCGCGGCGCCGTTGCCGCCGAAGCAGATCAACGCGGTTTCGACGCGTGCGCGCGCAGCCTGATCGAAATACGCGACGATCAGCCCCTTCGCGAGCGCGAGCCGCTCATGCGACAACATCGACGCCGAACAGTCGAGCACGAAGCAATGTAGCGCGTGCGGCGTGCCCGCGCGTTTCCCGTAGCGCAGATGATCGCGATGCAGCGGGCCGCCGCGTTTCGCGGCGAGCGTCGCCGGCCACGCGACGGCCGTGCCGGCGCGCGCCGTGCCCGGCACGCGCGCGGCGGCGCCTGTCTGCCATCGAGGACCGCGAATCGCGTTCGCGGCGGCGCCGGCTCGATGGCTCAGCGTTTTTTTAGCGGCAGCGGCACCACGCTTTTCACGTCGCGCAGCCCGGTCGGTTCGGGCGGCAGGTAGCCCCAGTCGCCCTGCGATGCGGACGCGTCGGCCTCTGTGTCGTCGGTGCCGCCGTGTCGCTTGTCGGGCTGCCGTGGTGTATCCGAGCGCAAACGATCGTCGTGCTCACCACCTTGCTGCGACGGCGGCGGCCCCGCATGGCGCCGATGCCGCAGCACGGCTTCGGCCACGCGCGCCACATGCGACACCGTCACCGCGTCGGCCTGCTCCAGCGCGGCCAGCGCACGCGCGGCGCGCAGCATCACGAGATCGGCGCGCAACCCGTCGACGGCCGCGTCGATGCACAGCGCGCTGACGCGCGCATGGACCGCATCATCGAAATCCAGCGTCGCCAGCCGCGCACGCGCCGCATCAATCCGGTCCGCGAGTGCCCGCTGGGCCGCCGCGTGACGCGCGCGAAACGCATCCGGATCGAGATCGAACGCGAGACGCGCCTTCACGATCCGCTCGCGCTGGGCGGCGTCGAAGCAGTTCTCCAGCTCGACCATCAGCCCGAAGCGGTCGAGCAGTTGCGGACGCAACTCGCCTTCCTCGGGATTCATCGTGCCGACGAGCACGAAGCGCGCGTCGTGCGCATGCGACACGCCATCGCGCTCGACGATGTTCACGCCGCTCGCGGCGACGTCGAGCAGCGTATCGACGAGCCCGTCGGCGAGCAGGTTCACTTCGTCGACATACAACACGCCCCGATGCGCGCGCGCCAGCAGGCCCGGCCGGAAACGCACGCCGTTTTCGGCCAGCGCGTGCGCGAGATCGAGCGTGCCCGTCACCTGCTCGTCGCTTGCCGACAGCGGCAGCGTGACGAACTGCCCTTCCGGCAGCAGCTCCGCGAGGCCGCGCGCCGCGGTCGATTTCGCGGTGCCGCGCGGGCCGCTGACGAGCACGCCGCCGAGCGACGGGTCGATCGCGGCGAGCAGCAGCGCCTGCTGCAACGCGTCCTGCGCGACGAGCGCCGCAAACGGAAAAACCGCGCGGGCGCGGTGCGTCGTCGGATCGGTCATCGCCGTCCTCCTTCCTGACGTTGTTCGCTGGCGAGCCAGATCGCCTCGATCCGCTCGCGATAAGGGCCCGGCTGCTGCCACAGCCCGCGCTGCATCGCTTCGACGAAGCGCTCGCAGATGCCGTGCAGCGCGTTCGGGTTGTGCCGTTCGAGAAACGCGCGGGTGGCGTCGTCGAACAGGTACGCGTCGGCGACGAGCGCGTACTGGTGATCGGACAGCACGCGCGCGGTCGCGTCATAGCCGTACAGGTAATCGACGGTCGCGGCGAGTTCGGCCGCACCCTTGTAGCCGTGACGCTTCACGCCGTCGAGCCATTTCGGGTTGACGACGCGCGAGCGGATCACGCGCGCGATTTCCTCGCGCAGCGTGCGCATCTTCGGCGCGACCGGGTTCGCATGGTCGCCGTGATAGATACTCGGCTGCTGCCCGGACAGGTGCCGCACCGCCGCCGTCATTCCACCCTGGAACTGGTAGTAGTCGTTCGAATCGAGAATGTCGTGCTCGCGGCTGTCCTGGTTCTGCACGACGACGTCGATCGTCGCGAGCCGCTCGCCGAACACGTCGGGCGCGGCGTCGCCCGCACTGTTCTGCGCGTATGCATGGCCGCCCCATCGACGGTAGGCATCCGCGAGATCGGCGTCGGTCTGCCAGCGCCGCTGGTCGATCAGGTCCTGCAGGCCCGCGCCGTAGCTGCCCGGCCGCGCGCCGAACACGCGCCAGCCGGCGCGGCGGCGCGCTTCGTCGGGCGCCATGCCCTGCGCGACCCACTTCTCGCGTTCGCGCTCGATGCGCGCGCGGATCGGGTTCAGTTCCTCGGGCTCGTCGAGTGCGGCAACCGCCTGCACGGCCGCGTCGAACAGATGCATCAGGTTCGGGAATGCATCGCGGAAGAAACCGGACACGCGCAGCGTCACGTCGATGCGCGGCCGGTCGAATATCTCGATCGGCAAAATCTCGAAGTCGGTCACGCGGTGGCTGCCGTGCGCCCATTTCGGTCGCACGCCGAGCAGCGCGAACGCCTGCGCGATGTCGTCGCCGCCGGTGCGCATCGTGGCCGTTCCCCAGACCGACAGTCCGATCGCGCGCGGATAGTCGCCGTGATCCTGCAGATGGCGTTCGATCAGTTGCTGCGCGGATTTCAGCCCGAGCGACCACGCGGCCTGCGTCGGCACCGCGCGCGTGTCGACCGAGTAGAAATTGCGGCCCGTGGGCAGCACGTCGGGACGGCCGCGCGACGGCGAACCGCTCGGCCCCGGCGGCACGAAGCGGCCGTCGAGCCCGCGCAGCAACTGCCGCATTTCCTCGCCGCCGCACGCGTCGAGCGCAGGCAACAGCGTCGAACGCACGCGTTCGAGCACCGCGAGCGTATGCGGCCATTCGCCGGGCGGCGGCATGTCGAGGCCGGGATCCTCCGAAGCGGTTCCGCACACGACGTTGAGCCAATGCTGCGCCAGCCGTTCGAGCCGTTCGCGCGTATCGCCCGCATGCCGCCACGGCGACGCGTCGAGCGTTTGCAGCACGGCCGGCCGCGGCCCGGTCCACGGTGCGGCCCAGTCGGCCGAAAGCGGGTCGAAATCGCTGCCAAGCGCGAGATCGTGCGCGAGCGCGCCGATCAGGCCAGCCCGTTCGCCCTTGCCGTCACCGACCGGAAAACGTGCCAATGCGAGCAGCGTGTCGCGCCGCTGGCGCTCGACCGGCGACGCGCCGAACACGTGCAGCCCGTCGCGGATCTGCGCTTCCTTCAATTCGCACAGCCATGCATCGACGCGCGTGAGCAGCGCATCCTCGTCGCCCGCATCGCGCGGCGGCGACACGCTCAGTTCGTCATGCAGACGATGCTCGGCGATCGTCGCGAGGATCGTCTTGCGCAGCAGCTTCGCGCGTCGCGCATCGACCATCAGCGCTTCATAGTATTCGTCGACCTGCCGTTCGAGATCCTGCAGCGGGCCGTAGTTTTCCGCGCGCGTGAGCGGCGGCATCAGGTGATCGACGATCACCGCCTGCGCGCGGCGCTTCGCCTGGCTGCCCTCGCCCGGATCGTTGACGATGAACGGATACAGATGCGGCAGCGGCCCGAGCGTCAGGTCGGGCCAGCATGCGTCGGACAGCGCGACGCTCTTGCCCGGCAGCCATTCGAGGTTGCCGTGCTTGCCGAGATGGATGACCGCGTCGACGCGATACGCATCGCGCAGCCAGAAATAGAACGCGAGATACGCGTGCGGCGGCACGAGATCCGCATCGTGGTAGCTCGCGTAGTCGTTGTCGTCGCGCGAGCGCGACGGCTGGATGCCGACGAACACGTTGCCCGCGCGCCAGCCGGCGATCGTGAAGCGCTGCTGCCGCAGCGTCGGGTCCGCTTCGGGCGGCCCCCAGCGTTCGTTCAGCGCGTCGCGCACGGCCGCCGGCAGTCGCGCGAAGCGCGCGACGTAGTCGGCCAGCGCGTAACTCTGAAACGCGGGACGCAGCGTGCGCACGGCGGGATCGTTGGTCACGCCTTCGGTGAGTTGCGCGATCAGCGCATCACCGTCAGACGGCAGATCGGCCACCGTGTAGCCCGCATCGCGCAGCGCCGCGAGCACGCGCAGCGCCGATGCCGGCGTGTCGAGCCCGACGCCGTTGCCGATCCGCCCTTCGCTTTGCGGATAGTTCGCGAGAATCAGCGCGATGCGCTTGTCGGCGTTATCCAGCGTGCGCAGCCGGCACCAGCCGCGCGCAAGCGCCGCGACGAACGCGATCCGCTCCGCATCCGGCTGGTAGCGCACGACGTCGACTTCAGTGTGCGGGCAACGATACGCGAGCCCCTTGAAGCTCACCGCGCGCGTGACGATGCGCCCATCGACTTCGGGCAGCGCGACATGCATCGCGATGTCGCGGGCGTGCAGCCCCTGGTTGTCGGCCACCCACGCGTCGCGATTGCCGCCGGACAGAATCACCTGCAGCACCGGCGCGTCGCCGGCCAGCACGTCGGGCTCGGCGCTGTCGATCGCGCCGGCCGCGAACGCGGTGGTGTTGAGCACGAGCGCGACGCCATGCGTGTCGCACAGCTGCGTGATGACCTCGCGGCTCACCGCGTCCTTCAGCGACGTCACCGCGATCGGCAGCGGATTCAATCCTTCGTCGATCAACGCATCGGCCAGCGCGTCGAACACGGCCGTGTTCGCGGCCTGCCAGTGCGCGCGATAGAACAGGATCGCGACGACCGGCGCGCCCGGCGTCCAGCGCGGCCGCCAGTCGTCGACGCTCGCACGGTCGCGCGCCGGGTGATACAGCGCGGCGGCCGGCAGCGGGCGCGGCGGTTCGGGCTCGTCGCCGAACCCGAGCGTGTGAAACGCGATACTGCGCAGCAGCGCGTCGGCGTTGTGCACGCCGCCTTCGCGCAGATAGCGCCACCACAGCCGGCACAGCTCGGCCTCGACCGTGCTCTTCGCGACGAGGTTCGGGTCCTCCTGCAGGTCGCCCGAGAACATCGCGAGCTGCTGCCCGCGCTTCGACGCGAGCGACACGGCCTGCTCGATCCCGTACGGCCAGTACGCTTCGCCGCCGAGATGATCGATCACGACCGTCTTCGCGTGACGCAGCACGTCGTCGACATAGAAATCGACCGACGCAGGCTGCCGCAGGAACGTGACGTTCGCGAGCCGCACGCTCGGGAACCCGGCCGGCAAGTGCGGCACGACGCTCGCGAGCAGCGACAGCGTCGTGTCGGCCGAACTCAGGATCACGATGTCGGCCGGCTGCTGGTCGATCCGGACGACGCCCTGCGTATCGTCGACGAAGCCGCCCGGCGTGGTGCGCAACAGATGCATCGTGCGTTACGCCTGCTGCGGCTCGGCCGCGCACGCGGCGTCGAACGCGCGTTGCAGCGCGGCCGCGTCGAGATCCTCGCCGATCAGCACGAAGCGGCTCGCGCGCGTTTCGCCGTCCTGCCAGCGGCGGTCGAAATAGCTGTCGAAGCGGCGGCCGACGCCCTGGATCACGAGCCGCATCGGCGCGCCGGGCAGCGCGGCGAAACCTTTCGCGCGATAGATCGTGTGCGCTTCGACCACCCGCTGCAATGCGGCGATCGTCGCTTCGCGCATGCCGGCGTCGCCCGACACCACCACCGAATCGAAATCGTCGTGATGATGATCGTGATCGCCGTCGTCGGCCGAGCCGTGATGGTCGTGCCGCAGATGGATCGTGTCCTCCGACGCCGATTCGAGGCCGAGCAGCATCGCGAGATCGAGCTCGCCGCGCGTCGCACGCACGATCTTCACCTGCGGCGGGATTTCTTCGCGGATCGCGGTTTCGATCTGCGCGAACTCGGCGTCGCCGACGAGGTCGGCCTTGTTCACGATCACGAGATCGGCTGACGACAGTTGATCGGCGAACAGTTCGTGCAGCGGCGATTCGTGGTCGAGGTTCGGATCGGCGCGGCGCTGCGCGTCGACGGCCTGCGGGTTTTCCGCGAACTGGCCACTCGCGGCGGCCGGCCCGTCGACGACGGTCACGACCGCGTCGACCGTGAAGCTGTTGCGGATCGTCGGCCAGTTGAACGCCTGCACGAGCGGCTTCGGCAGCGCGAGGCCCGACGTCTCGATCAGCACGTGGTCGATGTCCGCGCGGCGCTCGACGAGTGCTTCCATCACCGGATAGAACTCTTCCTGCACGGTGCAGCACAGGCAGCCGTTCGCGAGTTCGTACAGCTGGCCCGGCGCTTCGCCCTGCGCGCCGTCGGCATCGTCGCAGCCGATGCCGCAGCCCTTGAGGATTTCGCCGTCGATGCCGAGCTCGCCGAATTCGTTGACGATCACCGCGATGCGGCGGCCTTCGGCGTGCTGCAGGATATGGCGCATCAGCGTCGTCTTGCCGCTGCCGAGAAAGCCCGTGACGATCGTGACGGGCAGCTTGCGTAGGGTCATGGTAGGTCCGGTGTCGAAGAGGGAATCAGGACGGGATCGTCGCGTCGGGGGCGGCGCGGCCATTCAGCGGGCGGTGCGCGGGAAGCTCGCCGCGTGATCCGCGCGGACAGTCGCACGGCGGGCGGAACAACGAATCGGACATGGTGCTTCCTTGCGAACGGTCGACATCGTGAATGCCAACACGGCTGCGGCCGTGGACGATGCGCCGCCTCCCCGCGGCGCTGAACCCCAACGTTTAGGCCGGTATCCGGGCTGACGAACACGCCGCTTCGCCTTCCCGGATGCGCGGCATCCAGTGGCGGTCGTCCGCATGCGCATGGCATGCGGCGAAGCGGCGCTGCGTGGCGCTTCTCGCGCGACGCGTTCGCTTACCGTTGCGGGGGCAGCACAGGTTGGCTCGACTGCGGTGCAGGCAGGCTCCCTGTTTCCCGTTTAACTGCGCGTGCCGGAGCGGCGCGCGCGAGCACCAAAACGCGTGCGAGTGTAGGCGGCGGGGCCGGGAGCGTCAAGGCGAGCGGCCCTCGGCGAACGCGAATGATTGTCGTTTTCAACTGATCGGGATAAACTTCGCCGACAACAACGCAAACCATCGCGCAACGGCAATGTGAGGCAATCACTCAGTCATCCTTAAATTTTCATGTCGAAACGACAGATATCCGGGCGGCGCTTTCCTGTGCTGGCCCTGTCGCTGTGCTCGCTCGCCGGCGTGGCCTCCTTCCCTGCGCCGGCGGCCGAGTTCGACGACGAACTGCCCGCGCTCGAGGTGCGCAGCCGCCGTCATCCGAACGATCCGCGCGCCGAAAGCGTGAGCACGGCAACCCGCACCGCGAGCGATCCGCGCGACGTCCCGCAAACCATCGACAGCGTCGCAGTCGACGAAACGCTGTCCTACGGCGGCCGCACGCTGGCCGACGCGCTGGCCGGCGTGCCGGGCGTGTCCAATACGTCGGATACGCGCTTCGATTCGTTCCGCATTCGCGGCTTTTCCGCCGCGGGCGACCTGTTGCTCGACGGCATGCGCGACGATGCGCAATACGTGCGCAGTCTCGGCAACATCGAACGCGTCGAAGTGCTGAAGGGGCCGGCGGCGGCGCTGTACGGGCGCGGCAGCGGCGGCGGCGTCATCAACCGGATCACCAAGCAGCCGTTGCCGGAAAACTTCGGCCATCTGTCGGCGGCGACCGGCAGTGATGGACGGCTCGGCGCATCGGTCGATCTCAACCGGATGCTGTCGAGCGCATGGAGCGTGCGGCTCAATGCCGGACGCGAACACGCCGGCAGCTTCCGCGACCACGTCGACGGCACGCGCCAGACCATCGCGCCGTCGATCAAATGGCGGGACGCGCGGCGCAGCTGGCTGCTGCAGTTCGAATACGACGCGTACCGACGCGTGCCCGATCGCGGCATCCCGGCGCCGGTCGCCGCGCTCGACGCGGCCGGCAAACCCGTTGCGTACTCACTGCCGTCCGAGCGGCGCGCGACCTTCTTCGGCGCGGCGGGACGCGACACCATCCGCGACCAGAACATGAACTGGCGCTCGGTCTTCACGCACGCGCTCGGCGGCGACTGGGAACTGCGTCATACGCTGGGCGTGCTGGATTTGCGCAGCACCTTCGACAACACCTACGTCACGCAAAGCTACGTCACGAAGCCGCGCGACTACCGGCGCGTGCAACGGGCGCGCTACCTGCAGGACTTGACGCATCTCAACGTGCAGACCGGCGTCGAACTGGGCGGCAAGGTCGCGACCGGACCGGCGCTGCATCATCTGCTGTTCAGCATCGAATACGGCTGGCAGAAACGCAGCCCGACGCTCTGGCAGGCCGACGCGACGCCGGTCCCGATCAGCGGACCGGATCGTTTCGCTCTGGCCGGTTCGGCGCCGCGCCCGTATGCGATGAACCGCCATCGCGTGAGCGACTACGCGATCTTCGCGCAGGACCGCATCGACCTCGGTCGAGCGTGGAAGTTGCTCGGCGGCCTGCGCGGCGAACGTTTCGACGTCGATTCGACCAACGTGCTGAACGATCTGCATTCGCGGCGCACGACGACGGCATGGAGCCCGCGGCTCGGCGTCGTGTGGTCGCCGGTCCGCGCGCACAGCGTGTATGCGTCGTACAGCAAGAGCTTCGCGCCGGTCGGCGGCGACCTGATCGGCATCACGCCGGACGCGCGCGGCAACGCCAACGATCTCGGCCCGCAATACAACCGCCAATACGAGATCGGCGTGAAAAGCGACTGGCGCGGCGGCGCGCTCACCACGACCCTCGCACTGTTTCAGCTCGATCTGTACAACCGCCGCGTCGCCGACCCGGTGCGGCCGGGCTTTTTCGACCTCACCGGCCTCGAACGCAATCGCGGCCTGGAACTGGGCGTCGCCGGCCGGCTCACGGGCGACTGGTTCGTCCGCGGCGGCATCGGCTGGCAACACGCGCGGGTGGTCGACGCCGAGCCGAAGTACGCGGGCAAGCGGTCGGCGGGCGTGTCCGGGGCGAACGGCAGCCTGTTCGTCAGCCATGCGCCGCTGCGCGGATTTTTCGCCGAACTCGGGCTGGTGTACGAAGGTGCGCGTTACGCCGATCGCGACAACCTGCTCGAACTACCCGCCTACGTTCGCTGGGACGGCAAGGCCGGCTATCGCACGCGCGACTTCGAGGTCACGCTGGCGGCCGTCAACCTGACCGATCGCGACTATTACGCGAATGCGACGGGCCTCGCGCAGATCATGCCCGGTGCGCCACGCACGTTCACGCTGACGGCGGCGTACAAGTTCTGACCGCGCGGGCCGCGCCGACGCCCCGCGCAGCCGGCCCGCGGGGGACGGCGTCAAGACGAGCGGTCGTCGCGACCGGCGTTTCGGTCCGGATGCTCAGCCGGTTCGCGGCGACTGCTCCGCGATCGCTTCCTGCAGCGCTTGCACTGTATCGGGACGCCCGAAATACCAGCCCTGCGCGCCGATCGACAGCCCCGGGATGTCGAGCATCTGCGCCTGCTCACGGGTCT
The DNA here is from genome assembly GCF_905400185.1 of Burkholderia sola. Taxonomy (NCBI): domain Bacteria; kingdom Pseudomonadati; phylum Pseudomonadota; class Betaproteobacteria; order Burkholderiales; family Burkholderiaceae; genus Burkholderia; species Burkholderia sola. The sequence goes on along the minus strand of NZ_FR989675.1, from coordinate 1,826,291 downwards.
CGACGCCCTCAAAGACCACGCCGACCCCGAGCCGACGGGCAATCGCGAGGATCTCCGGAATGATCGAGGTGCCGTCATGCTGCGGCGCGGCTGGCAGAAGCGAACGGTCGACCTTGATGTAGTCGATCGGAAGATGCTGCAACAGGCTCAGGCTGGAGTAGCCCGTGCCGAAATCGTCCATGTAGACGGGATGCCCGAGATCGCGCAATTGCCGAAGCGCCGGCACAATTTCCGGCAGTTCCACGGTCGACCGTTCGGTCAGTTCGAAGCCGACATGCTTGCGCGACAATCCGGCCGGCCAGCAACGGTCCAGCGTCGCCATCAGGCTGCCGTCCCGCAGTTCGTCAGCGCTGACGTTGATGGTCACGCGAAAGTCCGGCTCGCTGTCGAACAGCAGGCGCATCTCCCGCAGGACCGTGCGCACGACGAAGGCCGTGACGTCGGCGATCATGCCGGCGCGTTCGGCGTCGGCAATGAATACGTCGGGTGCGGCTGGCCCGTCGATCCAGCGGATCAGCGCCTCGGCGGAGACGATCCGCGATGATGCGCCCAGCGCGACGATCGGCTGATAGCGCAGGACAAATTGCCCGTTTGCCAGCGCTCGACGTATCTGCGCGGGAAGCGCCGTCCACCGTCGGTGCAGCATCAGCGCCCCGAGCCCCAGACAGCAGCCCGCCGCGCCACCGGCGATCCCCAGCAGCCAGGCGACGTGCCGACTGGCGTTTGCCAGTGCTTGCGGTGTCACGACGACGATCGTGCACACCGGCACGCGGGCCGAGCAGAATGATTTGCCGTCCCGAAACCCCGGCACCTGGCTGGCATCGACGTACGCCGGGACGCCGCGCGCGTCGAGCCCGATGACGAGCGCGGTTGGGTGGCCTTTGAGCCCGATCACGTAGTGCAGACCTGACGGCGGCAGTACCCTGAACGCGTCCAGATCCATCAGCAGGTTCGCCCTCCTTCCCGCGACCACGAGCCCCAGCGTGTCAGGACTCGACAACAACGGCACGGTCCAGAAGGCCGACATCGCGTCGGTCAGCCGGAATGGCTGCCGCTTCGGAGAAAAGGGCCTGGGCAGCATGCCCAGCATCGTCGTGCAAAGCAGATCGGTGCCCGACAGGCGTCCGACGTCCTTGACGTACTTCGACTGCACGGAAGCCGATCGCAACAGGCGCAGGTCTCGCGGCGAGCAGTCCGCGTACGGGGAGGCATCCACGTCGGCAAGCGTCCTGGCCGCCGAATCGAACACAAGGTCGATCTGCTGCACGACTTGCGCCCCCAGCCCCGCAACCGATTGCGCCAGCACGGTCTTCGTAACAAGCGGCCAGGCTTTCAGCGCCAGTCCTGCCGAAACGACCAGCATGCCGATCGCGAGTGCATAACCGGCCCCACTGGAGGTTGTCCATCTGCGTACGTTCGCCATAGGCGCGGCACTTCGCGATGTAGTGGCCATCGCCCTGCAGGTCCGGCAGAGCGAGCCGATTTTGGTATGGGTCTCGTCAGCTTCGTGCGACTGGCAGCCCGAAGCCGGCGCCTTGCTTACGATGTCGACCAGATGATTGCACACCAATATTGCGGGTACGCAATGCTTCTTCCCCGGATTGAGTCCCGGACGGATGCGGGCGCGGTTCGCCGGCCTCGCGCCCGACGCACGCTGTGCTATCGTATGCGCCGCGTTCGGTGCTCGCATGCGCATTCCGCGCATGCAGTTAAACGGGAAACAGGAGGCGGACATCCGCCCGGCCTGTGCTGTCCCCGCAACGGTACGCCGCCCGCGCAACGCGCTTTCCCGCGCGTGCGCCCAGGCCGCCCGCGATGCCACTGCCCTTCGACGGGCGGGAAGGCTGCGGCCTGGCAAGCGGCCAGCCCGGATACCGGCCGACGCAAGGGGCGAGCGCGATGCTCGCCGAACGCCCGATCCGCGGGGAACGGATGGGGTGCGCATTCCACCCGCGTTCGCGCGGGTTTCGCCCGATCCGACATGCACTGCCTGCCCGCCGGCCGCCGATGCGCCGCCCGCCTTCCCTGTTCCACTGTTTCGACACGGTGCGCGCCGTGCCGCGCGCGATGAGCCGCGCGTGGCTGATCGGCGCCGGCCCCGGCGACGCCGACCTGCTGACGCTCAGGGCCGTGCGCGCGATCGGCGCGGCCGACGTGCTGCTCGTCGACGATCTCGTGAACCCCGAGGTGCTGCGCCATGCGCGCGCCGATGCGCTGATCGAGCACGTCGGCAAGCGTGGCGGCCATGCGTCGACGCCGCAGGCGGCGATCGTGGCCGCGATGCTCGCGCACCTGCGCGCGGGCCGCAGCGTCGCGCGGCTCAAGGGCGGCGATCCGTTCGTGTTCGGCCGCGGCGGCGAGGAGCTGATCGCGCTCGGTGCGGCGGGTTGTCCGGTGGAAGTCGTCAACGGGATCACCGCGGGCATCGCCGCGCCGGCCGCGCTCGGCATCCCGGTCACGCACCGCGGCGACGCGCAAGGCGTGATCTTCGTCACGGGCCACGGCGCGGGGGCCGACGAGCCCGACTGGCGCGCACTCGCGGCCACCCGCATGACGATCGTGGTCTACATGGGCATCCGCCGGCTCGACGCGATTGCCGCGGCGTTGCGCGACGGCGGGCTGCCAGCCGACACGCCGTGCGCGGCGATCGAGAACGCGACGCGCCCCGAACAGCGCCACGTCGTCGCGACGCTCGATACGCTCGTCGATCGCATCGCGGAAACCGGTATCGGCTCGCCGGCGATCGTCGTGATCGGCCGCGTCGCGGCGCTCGCCGACGATCCGGCGGTGCGTGCGGCGCTCGGCGGCCACGCATGATGCGCGTCGCGCTCGGTGTCGGTTTCCGCGCGGGCGTCACGGCCGCGCAACTCGATGCCGCGATCCGCGCCGCGCTCGCGTGCTACCCGGCCGCCGAACCCGCGCTCGTCGCGACGCTCGCCGACAAGGCGCGCGCCCGTGCGCTGCGCACGCTGTGCGCGCGCCGCGGCTGGCCGCTCGTCGCGTTCGACGCGGCGCAACTCGCGAGCCGCCCGGAACTGGCCGCGAGCGGTCCGTCCGGCGCCGCGCTCGCCCGCTTCGGCATCGCGGGCGTAGCCGAGCCGTGCGCGCAGCTCGCCGCGCCGCACGGCCGGCTGCTCGGCCCCAAATCCATCCGGGACGGCGTGACGGTCGCGCTCGCCGGCCCGCTTTGAACCCATTGTTTCGCTTTCGACAGGACGACTCCCGATGAAGACCGATTCCGAATCCCATCAGCGGATGGCCGAACGCCGCCGCGCCGGCCATGAAAAGAAACAGGCCGCCGCCACCCAGGAAAAGGGCCTGCTGATCGTCCACACCGGCAACGGCAAGGGCAAGAGCACGGCCGCGTTCGGGATGGCCGTGCGCGTGCTCGGCCACGGGATGCGGCTCGGTGTCGTGCAGTTCATCAAGGGCGCGCTGCATACGTCCGAGCGCGACTTCCTCGGCGCGGTCGCGGAGTGCGATTTCGTGACGATGGGCGACGGCTATACGTGGAACACGCAAAACCGCGACGCCGACATCGCGACCGCGCGCAAGGGCTGGGACGAGGCGCGCCGGATGATCGAAAGCGGCGATTACCGGATGGTGATCCTCGACGAGCTGAACACCGTGCTGAAGTACGAATACCTGCCGCTCGACGAAGTGCTCGCGACGCTCACGGCTCGACCGGAGTTGGTGCACGTCGTCGTCACCGGGCGGCACGCGCCCGATGCGCTGATCGATGCGGCCGATCTCGTCACCGAAATGCGGCTCGTCAAGCATCCGTACAAGGAGCAAGGCGTGAAGGCGCAGCGCGGCGTGGAGTTCTGAGCATGCCGGCCTGCCCCGCGCTGTTCGTCAGCGCGCCCGCGTCCGGACAGGGCAAGACGTCGGTGACGGCCGGCCTCGCGCGGTTGCACCGCCGGCTCGGCCGTCGCGTGCGCGTGTTCAAGACCGGGCCGGATTTTCTCGATCCGATGCTGCTCGAACGCGCGAGCGGCGCACCCGTGCATGCGCTCGATCTCGGGATGGTCGGCGAGGCCGGTTGCCGCGCGCTGCTCGCCGACGCCGCGCACGACGCGGACCTGATCCTGATCGAAGGCGTGATGGGGCTATTCGACGGCACGCCGAGCAGCGCCGATCTCGCGGCCGCGTTCGGCGTGCCGGTCGTCGCGGTGATTTCGGCGAAGGCGATGGCGCAAACGTTTGCGGCGATCGCGTTCGGGCTCGCGCGGTTCCGGCCCGAGGTGCCGTTTCACGGCGTGCTGGCGAACCGCGTCGGCTCGGCACGGCACGCGGAATTGCTGCAACAGGCGTTGCCCGACGACCTGCGCTGGCTCGGGCACGTGCCGGCCGATGCAGGCATCGCGTTGCCGGAGCGGCATCTCGGGCTGCATCAGCCGGCCGATATCGACGATCTCGATGCACGGCTCGAGCGCGCGGCCGATGTGCTCGCGCAAACCGCGCTTGTCGAGTTGCCGGCTGCCGTCACGTTCGCGGAACCGGACGTGGCCGCGCCGCTGCCGCGCGCGCTGGCCGGCAAGCGGATCGCGGTGGCGCGCGATGCGGCGTTTTCGTTCATCTATCCGGCCAATCTCGCGTTGCTGGATACGCTCGGTGCCGAGCCGCGGTTCTTCTCGCCGCTCGCCGACGAACCCGTGCCCGACGATTGCGATGCATTGTTTTTGCCGGGCGGCTATCCGGAACTGCACGCGGCGACGCTTGCCGGGAATGCCCTGACCGCACGAACGATTCGCGCGCATGCGGCAGCCGGCCGGCCGATCGTCGCGGAATGCGGGGGGATGGTGTACCTGTGCGAATCGCTGACCGACGTGGACGGCTCGACGACGCCGATGCTCGGCCTGCTGCCCGGGCATGCGACGATGCAGCGCCGGTTCGCGGCGCTCGGCATGCAGCAGCTCGATACGCGCACCGGGCCGATGCGCGGCCATACGTTTCATTATTCGCGGCTGGATACGGCGCTGGCGCCGGTCGCGACCGCGGCCCGGCCCGATGGCGAGGCTGGCAGCGGCGAAGCCGTTTATCGCGCGGGTGCGATCGTCGCGACGTACATGCACATGTACTGGCCGTCGAATCCGGATGCGGTCGTGGCGCTGTTCGGTGGGGAAGCATTCGAGACATGATCGGCCGGCCTTCGGCGGTACGACGCCAACGCTCTTCAGGATTCGGGACAGGAAGCGTGTGACCAGGCGTGACCGGCCTTGACCGCAACGCGTTGCGCCCGCATGCGAGCCAGGAAGGTTTCTCCGTCGAACGTCTTGGGATGACCGGAGGCCTCCCCGGCGTCCAGCGCGTCATGCAACACGCGCACCTGTGCGTTGCATGATTCGGGCGGCCGCCATCTCGCTCGCATGGTGTCGCTATCGGAACATCGCTCCGACAGCCCGCCGGCGTCGACGTACTCGACAACGTGATCGTCTGGAGAAACAGGCGCTTTTCTCGACATGATTCACTTCGTTTGAGCACGATGGGCATATATCAAGGCCAGGTACATGTCGTCTGTCATGACTGGGAGCGGATTGTGAATGCCCGGCCCCAACCTCGCACCGCATCCTCCATCACACCAGAAACGCCTCGGCCAACTTCACCCAGTACGACGCGCCAGTCGGCAGCACCGCATCGTTGAAGTCGTAGCCGGGGTTATGCACCATGCAGCCGCCCTCCCCGTCGCCGTTGCCGATGATCAGATAGCAGCCCGGCCGTTTCTCGAGCAGGAACGCGAAATCCTCGCTGCCGGTGAGCGGCACCATCCCGTCGATCAGATTGGCTTCGCCGCCCCATTCGCGTGCGACGCCGCGCGCGAACGCCGTCATCTCCGCATCGTTCACGAGCACCGGATAGCGGCGCTGGTAGTCGATCGTCGCGGTCGCGCCGAACACGGCCGCCTGCGCACGGACGACCTCCTTGATGCGCGTTTCGAGCAGGTCGCGCACGTCGGGCTTCAGCGCGCGCACCGACAGGCGCATCTGCGCGCGATCGGGAATCACGTTCGGCGCGTCGCCCGCGTGGATCGCGCCGACCGTGATGATCGCCATGTCGAGCGGCGACACGTTGCGCGACACGATCGTCTGCAACGCCAGCACGATCTGCGCGCACACGACCACCGGATCGATCGCCCGGTGCGGCACCGCGCCGTGGCCGCCGCGGCCCTGCACGTCGATGACGACGGTATCCGACGACGCCATGAACGGCCCCGGCAGGAAACCGAACTTGCCGGTCGGGAAGCCCGGCATGTTGTGCATCGCGAAGATCGCGTCACACGGAAATTGCTCGAACAGCCCTTCGTCGAGCATCTTCTTCGCACCGCCGAGCCCTTCCTCGGCCGGCTGGAAAATCAGGTTCAGCGTGCCCGAGAAGCGGCGTTCGCGCGCGAGGTGCTTCGCGGCCGCGAGCAGCATCGCCGTGTGACCGTCGTGGCCGCACGCGTGCATCTTGCCCGCGATCGTGCTCTGGTACGGCAGGCCCGTCGCTTCGTGGATCGGCAGCGCGTCCATGTCGGCGCGCAGGCCGAGGCGCTGCGCGCCATCGCCCACTTTCAACTGCGCGACGACGCCGGTGCCGCCGAGCCCGCGATGCACGGCGTAGCCCCACGACTGCAACTGCTCGGCGACGAGCTCGCTCGTCGCGAATTCCTCGAAACCCAGTTCGGGATGCGCATGGATGCGGTGCCGGATCTCGATCATTTCGTCGGCGAGGCCTGCGGGGATCACGCTGTGCGTCACGGTGTCGTCTCCTGTTGTGCAGTGGGGAATGTGCAGGCAAGGATAGTGCGTTGAACAGCAACCGGACAGACAGAAAGTCGTCGTGGCAGCAACTACTGATTGCTGGTCGGATCGCGCACGCAGGGGACGAAGCGTGGCCCTCGCGAGCGCTATGCCGTCCGGACGACTGCCGCTGGCGATCGGCACGCACGACACTGTGTGTTCAGGTTCGAATTTTCATGCGGAGGGGATCGTTGGGTGTCGCTCAACAATCTGGAATAATCCATTTACATCAAATGGTTGGGAACGTTTGTTCATTTTTTGACGAATGTACATTTTTTGTGTACGCTGACAAAACAGTGAACAAGCGATCCTCCGTGATGCCCGCAAACGCTCCTCTTCCGATATCGGAACAGCACGTGCTCGATGAGGCCTGTGCCGCGTTCGCGCGCGCGAGCCGGCGCTTCGCTGCGCGGCCCGTGCGCGTGCCGGCGACGTACCGGGCGCGCGCCGACGCAATGATCCGCTTCGACATCGCCGGGCAGACTATCGAGATGCCGGCGGCCGTGAGCATCGGCGTCGAATCGCTGCAGGGCGCGCTCGCGGCGCTGCGTCGCCGCGGCGGCACGCCGGCGCCGGGCGAGCGGCCGCTGATGCTGGTCGCGCCTTATTTTTCCGCCGAACTGGCCGCCCGCCTGATCGAGCACGACATCCCGTTTCTCGATACCGCCGGCAATGCGAGCCTGATCCAGCCGGGGGCCACCGTGATGATCGCCGGTCGGCCGAAACCTGCCCGCACGCCGCGCCGTCAGGCGTCACGCGCGACCACGCCGAAGGGGCTCGCCGTGATGTTCGCACTCGCGACGCAGTCGGGCCTCGTCGCGCAGCCGTATCGGGGGATTGCCGCCGCGTCGGGCGTCGCGCTCGGCACGGTCAACCTTGCGATGGACGATCTGATCGCGCGCGGCCTCGTCGCGCAACGGCGCAACGGCGAGCGCCTGATTCCCGACTGGCCGCGCTTCGTACAGGAGTGGGTCGCGCTCTACCCGAGCCGCCTGCGCGCGAAGTTGCCGGCCCGGCGGTTTGCCGCGATCTCGCCAGACTGGTGGCGCGACTTCGATTTCGCGTCCTTCGATGCGCAACTCGGCGGCGAACCCGCGGCCGATCTGCTGACTCACGATCTGAAGCCGGCCACGATCACCATCTATACGCACGGCGCCGTGCCGAACCGCCTGCTGCTGCAAGGCCGCATGCGTCCGGACGAACGTGGCGACGTCGAAATCCTCGAAGCGTTCTGGCCGCGCTCGCCGGCGCTCGACTGGCGCGAGCAGGATGTGCCGCTCGTGCCGCCGCTTCTGATCTATGCGGATCTCGTCTCGTCCGGAGACAGCCGCAACCTTGCCGCCGCCGCGCAGCTCCATGACCGATACCTCGCCCACCCGCCCGCTTGAAATCGATGCGAGCCGGCCGCTCGAGCCGGCGGCGGTCGCGCTGCTGCAAGCGGTCGGCGCGGCCTGCGCGCATCTCGACGCGGCCTTCGTCGTGGCCGGTGCGACCGCGCGCGACATTCTGATGTGGCACGTGCACGGCATCCGTCCGGTGCGTGCGACGCGGGATGTCGACGTTGCCGTATGCGCGGTGAGCTGGCCGTTTCACGCGCAGCTCGTCGATGCGCTCGTCGCGACCGGACAATTCGCGCACGCGCCGAAGCATCAGCAGAAGCTGCTGTTCGACAGCGGCACGCCGGGTTTTCGCACCGAACTCGATCTCGTGCCGTTCGGGCCGCTCGAAACGCCGCCCGGGGAAATCGCGTGGCCGCCCGGCGGCGAGTTCGTGCTGAACGTGCTGGGTTTCCAGGAGGCGGTCGATACGGCACTGCCCGTGTCGGTCGGCGCGGGCGTCGTGGTGCCGGTGGCCAGCCTGCCGGCGCTCGTGCTGCTGAAGCTGCTTGCGTGGAAGGACCGGCGCGCGCGCCAGAACAGCGACGCGTACGACCTGCTGTTCCTGCTCACGCATTTTCACGACGCGGGTAATCGCGAGCGCATCTGGGACGTCGCGCCCGATCTGGTGGAACGACATGGTTTCCAGCCGGAGCTGGCGGCGGCGGCGTTGCTGGCGCGCGATGCGAAACGGATTGCGTTGCCGCATACGCGCGACGCCATTCACGCGCTGCTAGCCGACGAAACGATGTACGCGATGCTCGGGCAGGACCTGCTGGCACGTGCGTTCGCGCTGTTGCCGGGTGAGTTCGACGACGACGCGGACCGGTATCTCGACGCGTTCCGTGACGCCTTTCTTGCCGGCCCACCCGCCCGCCGCGTGTGACGTGACGCAGCCCGGCAAGCGGACGACGCTGCCGCGCGTCGGGGTCAAGCCACCCAGTCTTCGACGGGCAACCCCGCGACACGACTGAATTCGCGGCCGTTGTTCGTGACCAGCACCGCGCCGGCCGCGATCGCGTGTCCGGCGATCGACGCATCGTTCGCGCCGATCGGCGTGCCGCGTATGGCGAGATCCGCCCGAATCGCGGCGGTGGCGTCGACTGCCGCCGAATCCCACGACAGCACGCCATCCAACCGCGAAACGAAGGCCGTCACGAGTTCCGCATGCTTCGGCGACGCTTTCTTGCCCACCGCGCCAAAGCGCATCTCGGCGTAGGTCACGGCCGACACGACGATCCGGTGCTGTGCGTTGACGCACGACTGCAACCGCGACAGCACCACGGGCGGCCGCTCGCGCATGATGAACGAACAGATATTCGTATCGAGCATGTAGAGCGTGGTCACCGGTTGGACTCCGGCGCGTCGGCATCGCCGGACAGGTCGAAGCGACCGGACTCGATGACAGCCGGGCGTTCGGCCAGGAAATCGGCATCGGCCAGCGGTTCGTTCGCGAACGACAGCCACGTGGGACGTACCGGCCACAACAGCAGCGTGTCGCCCTCGCGGCGGATCTCGAGTTCCGTGACACCCTCGAACTCCATGTCCTTCGGGATGCGGATTGCCTGGTTACGGGCGTTCTTGAAAATGGAAACAGTGCGCATGAGCCACTCCATGGGAGTACGATGCGCCCATTCTAAACATATGCTGGCATATGTCAATTTGTCGGGACGCGCATTCGCGGTTGCGTCCCACGTTGTCGCGGATGTCTGATTCATGCTGCCGGCCTGTCGTCGATGAGAGGAGCGATCCATTCTTCACGACGCAGGCCGCGCGGTCCATATACCGGACGGCCGATGCATGCGCATCGCCAGGCTACGCAGGCCGTCGCACCGACGCCGCGCGCCCGCCTCGTCACGGCAACCGGAAAGTGTCAAAGAACGTATCGCGCTCGATCACCGTGAGCGCCGCGCGCTTGTGCGGGAAATCGAATTCCTTCAGCGTGTAGAACCCGAGCCGATGCATGTACGCGATATGCCGCACGTGATCGACGCGCGGCTCGCCGACGAGCCGCTGCGTACGCGGTTCGTCGACGAACATGTAGTGCAGCACCCCGCTCCACCACGCATGCAGCTTGCCGGCGCTCTGGAACCGCGAGTCGCCGATCAGCAGGTGCAGCCCGCGATCGTAGTCGTGCGCGTCGTAGAACGGCGCGAGGCGGTCCTCCTTCGCCCAGTAGAACTCGAAATAGCCGAACGGCGTGTCGTCGAAATAGCCGATCATCGGGTGCATGTGCGGATCGGCCAGCCGTTCGGCGAGATACGCCGCATGCTCGTCGCGCGTGCCGCGCTGGTCCCAGAAATGCGCGACGCGGTCGAGGTTCATCCAGCCGCTGAACAGGTCCGCGTGCGCGTCGATGTCGACGGTGCGCAGGCTGAACGTCATCCCGACCTGCGGCATCGCGCGCGCATAGATCTCGCCGGCCGGCGACGGCGGCCGCACCGGATGCCGGTGGCCGTTCGTGATCGCGTAGCGCAGCGGCATCCCGCCCGACGCAGGCGCCTTCAGCCACGGCCGCGGGTTCTGCCAGAACGTCGTGCGCGACACGGTGAGCCGCAGCGCGTCGCCCGCGACCTGCGCGCCGTCGATCACGCCTTCGCGCACCGCACGCGCGACGTACGAGGCCACGGCCGCCGCATCGGCGCCGCCGAGCGGCACCGTGATCGTCGCCGCGTCGTGCCGCGTGTCGGTGTTGAACAGCGCCACTAACGTCGGGAGCAGCGCGTCGGGCGCGTCGTCGGGCCGCCATGCGTCGAGCGCATGCTCGACGACCGCCGCCGCCTGCCCGTGCGCGGCGCCGTCGAGTGCGGCGGCCACTTCACCTTCGACGGCGTCGGCGGCGCCGGCCGGTTTCGTCAGCGTGTCTTGCATCACAATGCTCCCGCGTCGTGGCGATCGGCGAGCACATGCAGCCCGCGCTCGAGCGCCGGAAACAGGCTGCGCTGGAAGTTGTTCCAGCGCAGTTCGAGAATCGTGTCGTCCGGCGCGATCGGCGTGTCGAGCACGTCGCAGATCACCTCGCCGGAATCGATACCGTTGTCGACGTAGTGGAACGACGCGCCCGTCATCGTCACGGGTTCGATGGACGACGTCGCGCCGGTGGCCCAGTCGACCCGTTCGCCGCGCGCGCCGTGCAGCGCGTCGAGCGTCGCCCACGCGCCGCGCCGCTGGTACGGCGAATCGTCGGCGGTGATGCCCGGGTGGATGTTCGCGATGCGCCGGTGAAAGCGCGCGCCCGGCCGCACGAGTTCGTCGAGGATCACGAGCAGCCCGTCGAGCACGACGACGTCGGCGTCGAGTTCGAGCAGGCGCTCGAGCAGGCGGCGCTCGAACGCCTGTTTGCCGGCCACGCGCTCGCGCGCGTCGCGCGGCAGCCGCCGGTACGTCGACGGGATCGAACAGAACAGCTCGTCGACCGGCCGGCCCTGCACCGTCAGCCCTTCCGGCAGGATCCACGGGCGGCCCGGCGTGCGCGCGAAGCCGTAATCGGCCACTTTCGCGCGGTCGGCCGGCGAGCTTTCGTCGTCGTCGACGATCACGCCCTGGAGCGTGTAGCGTTCGCCGAGCGGCGAATCGTTCAGGCGCTCGACGAGGAATTCGAGCGGCGCCTTCATGTAGCGCGTGCCGCCGCGATAAGCGACCGGCTGGCCGGCGCGATCGGCCGCGCCGTTGCGCAGCGACTGGATGTAGACGAGATTTTTCTTCGGCATGGAGGCGTCGTGGAAAAAAGCGGACGAAGGCGCCGCGGCCGGCCTGCCCCGGCTACGAAGGCCGGCCGGCGAGCCGCGGCGCGCGACGTCACCAGTTGTATTTCGCGGTGGCGATCACCGTGCGGTCGGTCCCGAAGATGCAGACGTTGTTCGACTGGCAACCGCTGATGTAATGGCGGTTGAACAGGTTCGTCCCGTTCACCGCGAAGCGCCAGTTGCGCATGTCGTAATGCAGGCCCGCGTCGAACAGCGTGACGCTCGATACCGTCAGCGAGTTGTCGGCCGCACCGGCCGACGCGCTCTGGTAGCGAATGCCGCCGCCGAGGCCGAAGCCGGCGAGCGGCCCCGTGTACCAGGTCCAGTCGGTCCACAGCGACGCCATCTGGCGCGGACGCGGAATGTCGACCGGCCAGTTGTTCAGCGAAACGTCGTTGGCCTGCACGTTCTTCACGTCCTGATAGACGTACGACGCGATCACCGACAGGTTGCGCGTGACCTTGCCGGTCGCGCTCAACTCGATCCCGCGCGAACGCACTTCGCCCGTCTGCACCGACTTCGTGCCGGTCGGGTCCTGGCTCGGCAGCGCCGACGTGAGCACGTTGGTCTGGTTGATCTGGTAGATCGCCGCGTTCAGCATCAGGTTCTTGCCGGGCGGCTGCCAGCGCAGGCCGGCTTCGATCTGCTTGCCGCGCGTGGGCTGCGGCAGTCCGCCGCCGACCAGGTTCACGCCGATCAGCGGATTGAACGACGTCGCGTAGCTGACGTACGGCGACAGCCCGTAGTCGCCCTGGTACGTGAGGCCGACGCGGCCCGTGAACGCCGTCACGTCGGCCTTCGTCGACGTGCCGGCCGCGCGGTCGTCCTGCCGCATGTTGACCCAGTCCTCGCGGCCGCCGAGCGTCAGCGTCCAGCGGTTCCACTTGATCTGGTCCTGCGCGTACAGGCCGAACGTGTTCAGCGTCGTGTACGTGTTGGTGCGGAACGTCGCGTCGGGCGTGAACACCGCCGTCGTGACCGGCTGGTACACCGGGTTGTAGATGTTCAGCGGCGGTGCGGCGGCGAGCCACTCGCTGTCGGTCGCGGTCTGCCGGTTGTACTGGAAGCCGAGCAGCAGCGTGTGCTGCAGCGGGCCCGTCGCGAAGCGGCCCTCGAGGTTGTTGTCGATGTCGAAGCGGCTGTAGTTCATCTGGAACACGCCGGCCCAGCGCGACACGTCGGTCGTGCTGCCGTCGACGAAGCCGTTGCCGAACACCGAGCCGTTGTCGAGCGACAGGTGCATCAGCCGCGTATTCTGGCGGAACGTCCAGGCCGGCGTCAGGTTGCGCTCGAACTGGTAGCCGACCGACCACTGCTTCTTGCGGTAGTAGTTGAAGCTGCCGTCGCCTTCGTAGATGTCCTTGTTGATCTGGCCGTTCGGGTTCGGCAGCACCGTGCCCTGCGCGGGCAGGAAGTTCGACGAGATGTCGCCCCAGTCCTGCAGGTAGGTCGCGGACAGCGTCAGCGACGTATCCGCGTCCGGGCGCCAGCGGAACGACGGCGCGAGCGCGACGCGCTGGTCGTTGTTCGGGCCCGTCATGGCGTTGCCGTCGCGCGCGACGCCGACGAAGCGGTACGCATACTTGCCGTCCGGATCGAGCTTGTCGCCGACGTCGATCATGAACTGCTTGCGCGCGTAGTTGCCGATCTGCACGCCGGCTTCGCGCACGCGCTCGCCGTCGGCGAGCTTGGTGTGCACGTCGATGATCGCGCCCGGATCGCCCGCGCCGTACAGCACCGAGGTCGGCCCGCGCAGCACGCTGATGCTGTCGATCATGTACGGGTCGACGCGCCAGCTCGCGAGGTTGATCGTGTTCGGCACCTGCAGTCCGTTCACGTAGGCGGTCGGCGTGAAGCCGCGCAGCGCCGCGTACCAGTCGGAGCGGTTGTCCGACCCGTACGACGAGAAGCCCGGCACGTAGCGCAGCGCCGCGTTCACGTCGGTGGCGCCGGTCATCTCGATCTGCTGCGCGGTGACGACGTTGATCGTCTGCGGGATCTCGTTGAGCGGCGTGTCGGTCTTGGTGCCGGTCGTGCTGCGCTTCGCGACGAGTCCGACCGTGCCGTCGCCGGCCGAGGCCGCGTTGACGGTGATCGCCGGCAGCGTGCCGTTCTGCGCGGTGCTCGACGTTGACGTCGTCGCGCCGCTTTGCGCACTGCTGGCCGACGCCGCGGCGCCCGCGTTCACGGCCGGCGCCGTCTGCGCGTACGCGTGCCCTGCCGCCGCCGTACCGAACGCGACGCTTGCCGCGGCTGCGATCGCACGCAAACGCGTGCCTGTTGCCCACTCCATCTTCTTCTGCTCCACTTTTTTCATGCGGTCTCCGACCGCGCCTTTGTCAAAGAGCGAAAGCCATCCGGCCCGCGCTCACCCCGTTGTTCGGTCGTTTTTCGTGCGTGGCCCGCGCCGCGCCTTCGTCGTGCGCGGGTGCGATCCCGTCCTCGAGCGACGCGCAGATCTCGTCGGCGCGGCGCGCCAGTACCGACAGCAGCGTGTCGGACAGGCCGTGGCTGTCTTCGCAGCAGCCTTGCAGGTAGATGCGCGGCGCGAAGTGCTCGGGCGTCGCGAGCAGGTAGTCGCGCGTGACGTCGCCGCGCGTGAGCGCATCGCCCAGGTGCGGCGCGAGCCCTTCGAGCAGCGCCGAATGCGTGTCGCGGCGGTAGCCGGTCGCGAGCACGAGTGCGTCGAAACGCTCGACGCGCGTGGCGCCGCTCATCCGGTCGCGCAGCGTCAGCTCGATGCGGCCGTCGGCGGTGCGCACCGCGGCCTCGATCGCGCTGTTCGCGAGCAGCGCATGACGCGGCGTGCAGTCGATGCGCTGCAGATAGAGCATTTCGTAGATTTGCTCGATCAGCGGCCGGTCGACCACCGCGTAGTTCGTGTCGCGATAGCGCTCGAGCAGCGCGCGGCGCGCGTCGTGCGGCTGCGCATAGACGACGTCGGTGAATTCGGGGCTGAAGATTTCGTTGACGAACGGGCTGTCGTCGGCCGGCTTCAGCGCGCCCGCGCGCATCACGAGGCTCGCGTCGACGTGCGGGAAGCGGCGCGCGAGGTCGATGAACACCTCGGCCGCGCTTTGCCCCGCGCCGATCACCGCGACGCGGCGGCGCTCGCCGTCGGGCGACGCGACGAGCCGGTCGATGTCGGCCAAATACGTCGACGAATGGATCACGCGGTCGCGGCCGAGCGCGGCGAACGCATCGGGAATCGCCGGCGTGCCGCCGACGCCCACCGACAGCGCGCGCGTGACGCGCTGGCGCTCGTGGCCGGCCGCGTCGCGCGACAGCACGCGCAGCGCGTCGATCTTCGCGCCGTCGCCGCGCACGGGTTCGATCCCGAGCACGGTCTCGCTGTAATGGACGCGATCGTCGAACGCGTCGGCCACCCAGCTCAGGTAGTCGTGGAATTCGACACGGGTCGGATAGAAGTTCTTCAGGTTGATGAATTCGTTCAGCCGGCCGCGTTCGAACAGGTAGTTGATGAACGTGTAGCGGCTTTTCGGATCGCGCATCGTCACGAGATCCTTCAGAAACGAGATCTGCATCCGGCAGTCGTCGAGCAGCATCCCGCGATGCCAGCCGAACTCCGGCTGGCGCTCGATGAAGCAATGGGCGAGCGTGTGCGCGCCGCCGCGCTCCGCGAGGCGCACGGCCAGCGCCAGATTCGACGGCCCGAAGCCGACGCCGATCAGGTCGAATACGGTTTCTCTCTGCATGTCTCAGCTCCCTTTATCGGTGAATCCGGCCCGTCAGACGTGACGGCCGGAGAAGAACGTCTCGCGCAGCGTGCGCATCCACAGCGGCTGCGCGTCGGCCAGCGCGAGACGGCGCTGCCGCGCGAAGCCATGCCGCGCGAGATGGTCGGCAACCCGCGTGTGGCCGGCCGGAACGGCACAGCCGACCGCTTCGGTACGCAGGTCGTCGAGAAACAGGTAATGCACGACGGACGGCAGCCAGCCGGCCACGCGGTGCGCACCGCGCCAGCGCGGCTCGCCGACCAGCATCCGCAGCCCGCGGTCGTAGTCGCGCGCCGCGACGTGCGGCGCGAGCGCGTCCTCCTTCAGCCAGAACGCTTCGAAATACGCGAACGGCTCGTCGTCGAAACAGCCGACCAGCCGCGTCACGTGCGGATCGGTTTCCTGCGCGCCTTCCGCGCCGCGTGGCGCGGGCTGTGCGCCGGGCCAGCCGTCGCGCACACGCGGCTCGTCGAACCAGCGCGCGAGCCGCTCGGTGTCTTCCGCCGGCTGCCAGCCGCGCAGCGTGAAGCGCACGCCGAGCGCCGGCAGGTCGCGCGCATAGACGTCGCCGCGCGGTGCGGGCGGACGGCGCGGATGACGCCGGCCGTCGGTGATCGTCGGCAGCGTCGCGCACGGCAGCGCCGCGCCGACGCGCCACAGGTCGGCCTGCTGCGCCCAGCCGTCGCGCAGGCAGCGGCCGCCGTCGGCCAGCACGCCGCTCGCGCGCAGCGCGTCGAGCGCGACCGCCGGCCATGCGGCCGGGTCGAGCCGAATCGCCGCGTGGCGCGCGCTGTCCGAGAACGCCGCGGCGAGTGCGGCCAGCAGCGCCCGCCGCTGATCGGCCGGCGCCGCGCGATGGTTATAGGCGACGAGGCGCAGCGCGCCGTCGTCGCCGAGCTGTGCGCGCAGCAACTGCGCGCCGATACCGTCGCCCTGCGCGACGCGGATCTCCGCGCCGTCGCGCGCGGCGAACAGGCCGTCCGCGAACGCGAGGCGGTAGGTATCGAGCATCGTGAATCCGTCCGGGCGCACTTCAGCCAGCATGGCGCGCCTCCTGTCCCGTTTCCGCTTGCGCATCGAGCCGCGCGCCGAGCGCCGCGAGCGTCGGCGCCGCGAACACGTCGGCGACCGTCAGCGCATGACCGGCACGACCGGCCACGTCGACGAAGCGCACGACGTCGAACGACGTCGCGCCGGCTTCGAACAGGTCTGCATCGGCCTCGGGTGCGGCCGTCGCGAACGTGTCCGACCACAGCGCGGCGAGCGCGGCGGCCGCATGGGACGACATTGCATGGGGCTGGGTCGCGGCGCCGGCGCGTGCGCCGGACGCAGCGTGCGCGGCTGCGTGCTTATCAGGTGCGCCGAGCGCCGCCTCCGACGCGCCGGCGAACCGCGCGACTTCGTCGTGATACAGATCGACGAGCGTCTCGACGAAATCGCGCGCGAGCAGTTCGTCCGCATACGAGAACGCGGCGCTCACGCGGCCATCCGGATGCTCGACGACGTCCAGCTCCAGCGTGAACACGACGCGATGGCGCACGTCGTCGAATCCGGCCAGCGACAGACCGGCCCAGTCGCGTGCGGCGGCGCCGGTCGGGCGCAGGTAGTTGAACATCACCTGGAACAGCGGATTGGCCTGCGCGGCGCGCGGCGCACGCAGCGCGGCCACGACGTCGGCGAACGGCACGTCGGCATGCGCATAGGCGGCAAGCGCCGTGTCGCGCACTTGCGCGAGCACGTCCGCACGGCGCGCGGACGGGGCGATCCGCGTGCGCACGACGACCGAGTTGATGAACAGGCCCAGCGCGGCGCGGGCCGCGTCGCCCGTGAGTTCGCGCGTCGACGCGAGCACGCCGACCGGCTGGTCGGCCGCGCCCGTCGCGCGGAACAGCGCGGTGTTGAGCGCCGCGTGCAGCAGCATCGGCAGCGTCGCGTGCGAGGCCGACGCGGCGTCGCGCGCGGCGCGAATCAGTGGCGCATCGAATTCGAATGCGATGCGGGCCGCGCGCCATTGCGGCACGGCCGGCGCATCGGTGCGCTGCGGCAATATGCGCGACGGCAGATCGGCGAGCGCATCGCACCAGTACGCGACGCGCGCCGGATGGCACGGCGCGGGCAGCACGAGCGGTGGCGCGGCCGGTTCGACGGCTTCACCGGCCGGCACGGCGCTGCGCTGCACGCGGGCGACATAGCGGGCGCGCACCGCGTCGAGCCACAGCTCGATCGATTCGCCATCCGACACGATGTGGTGGATCGTCACCGACAGCACGTGATCGTCCGCGCCGAGCCGCAACACGCGGGCGCGCCACAGCGGCGCGTCGGCCGCGAGGTCGAACGGGGCGAGCGCATCCGCGTCGGTCAGCGCGGTCGCGCGAGCCAGCGCATCGGCTTGCGCCGACAGGTCGATCACCGGCAGATCGACGGCAACGTCTGCGTCGATCCGCTGGCCCGGCAGCGCGCCGTCGCGGACGACGAGCCGCGCGCGCAGCGCCGGATGCCCGGCGGCGGCATCCGCGAACGCGGCGCGCAGCGCATCGACGTCGAGCGGGCCGCGCACGCGCAGCGCGACCGGAATGTTGTATGCGGCGCTGTCCGGCTGCGCGCGCCACAGGAACCACAGGCCGAGCTGCGCGGGCGACAGCGGCCACACGCCGTGCGCGTCCGGTTTGGCCATGGCGACGCCCGGCGCCGTGGCGCCGGTATGCGCGGCGCGCGGCGCATCGGCCACCTGCCGCGCGTATGGCGCGAGCACGGGCGCCTCGAACAACGCACGCACCGGCACGTCGCGGCCGAGCCGCTCGGCCACGCGCGTCGCGACGCGCACGGCTGCCAGCGAATGGCCGCCGAGGTCGAAGAAGTGATCGCCGCGGCCCACGCGTTCGAGGTTCAGCACGTCGCACCAGATCGCCGCGAGCGCGGCTTCGTCGCCGTCGTGCGGTGCCTCGTACGCACGTTCGACCCGCACCGGCGCCGGCAACCGCGCGCGGTCGACCTTGCTGTTCGCGTTGCGCGGCAACGCATCGAGCACGATCAGTTGCGCGGGCACCATGTAGTCGGGCAGCGTGCGGCGCAGGTGCGCATCGAGCGTCGCGGCTTCGACCGGCTGCGCGGCCGCCTGCGCTTCGGCGGTCAACTCGACATACGCGACGAGTTGCGCGAGCGCGCCCTGTCCGTGCACGACCGCGCAGGCTTCGCGCACCGCGTCGTGCGCGGCGAGCTGCGCTTCGATTTCGCCGAGTTCGATGCGCAGGCCGCGCAGCTTCACCTGATGATCGACGCGGCCGATGAAATCGAACACGCCGTCCGCGCGGCGCCGCACGAGATCGCCGGTCCGGTACAGCCGCGCGCCCGGCGCACCATACGGATCGGGCACGAAGCGCTCGGCCGTCAGCGCCGGCCGGTCGAGGTAGCCGCGTGCGACGCCGATGCCCTCGCCGCCCAGATACAGTTCGCCGATCACGCCGACCGGCAGCGGATGCAGCCGCGCATCGAGCACGTGCGCGGTGCGCGCGCCGACCAGCGTACCGATCGGCAGATACGCGGCGTCGCCGAGCTTCGCGAGATCGTCGCCGGGACGGAACATCCACAGCGTCGGCGTGATGACCGTTTCGGTCGGGCCGTAGCCGTTGACCACGCGCACGTTCGGCAGCGCGCGGCGCAGCATCGCGAACGCCTCGCGCGACGTCGCCTCGCCGCCGACGGTCAGCGAACGCAGCGTCGGCGGCGCGCCGTGCGCGAGCGCCCATTCGGCGAGCTGGGCCGCGCAGCCGGGCGGCACGTAGGTCATCGTCACGCCGTCGCGGATCATCATCGCGCAGGTCTGCGCGGGCGGCCACAGCACGTCGGCCGTCACCGACACGGCGGCGCCCGACATGTATTGCGAAAACCAGCCTTCGTGCGCGCCGTCGAAATTGACCGACTGGAACAGCAGGAACACGTCGTGCTCGCCCGCGCCGTAGCGCTCGGCGATCGCCGCGCAATGCAGCGCGAACGACGCGTGGTCGACGATCACGCCCTTCGGCTTGCCGGTCGAACCCGACGTGTAGATCGCATACGCCGCATGACCGGGCAGCACGTCCGGCAGCGCGACATGTGCGGCTTCGTCGAGCGCAGCGATTTCGTCCGCGCGCCAGATGCGCAATTCAGGCAAGTCGGGCAGCGACGCGGCGCTCGCGGCGTCGGTCAGCACGTGCGCAATGGCCGCATCGCCGACGATCTGCGCGAGCCGTTCGCGCGGATGAGCCGGATCGAGCGGCACGAACGCGGCGCCCGACTTCAGCACCGCGATCAGCGCGACGAGCAGGTCGACCGAGCGCTGCAGCGCGACGCCGACGCGCATCTCGGGCCGCACGCCGGCCGCCACCAGATGGCGCGCCAAACGTGCGGCACGGGCATCGACCTCGCCGCGCGTCAACGCGCGATCGATATCGGCGACACCGCGTGCGTCGGGCCGCGCGTGCGCATGGGCGGCGATGCGTGCATGCACCGGTACGAACGGCTCGGCGGCGGTCGCGCCGGCCGGCGCGTTCCACGCGAAGAGCTGCGCGCGTTCGTCGGCGGGCAGCCAGTCGAGATCGCCGATCGGCAGATCGGGGCGCGCGAGCGCATCGGTCAGCAGCGTGACGAAGCGCGCGGCCAGCCGTGCGATCGCATCCGCGTCGAACAGGTCGAGCGCGTAGATGAAGGCGGCGTCGAACGTGCCGTCCGGCGTCGCTTCGACGGACAGCGTCAGGTCGAATTTCGCGGACGGCGTACCCGACGGCAGCAGCGCGGCCGACGCCGCGCCGAGCGGCGGCAGCGCGCGGCGTTCGCCATACGCGGCCATCACCTGGAACAGCGGATGGTGGCTCGCGCTGCGCGGCACGCCGAGCGCGTCGACCACCTGCTCGAACGGCACGTCCTGGTGCATCTGCGCATCGACGAGCGCACGCTGCGTACGCGCGACCAGCGACGAGAAATCGCCGTGCGCGGGCACGTCGACGTCGATCGCGAGCGTATTGACGAAGAAGCCGATCAGGCCGGCGACTTCCGCGCGCTCGCGGTTCGCGGCCGGCACGCCGACGCAGATCCGCGCGTCGCCGGTCGCGCGCGCCAGCAGCGCATCGAGCGCGGCGAGCAGCACCGCGAACGGCGTCGCGCCGGACGCGGCCGCGAACGCGCGCAACTGCGCAGCGACGCGCGCGTCGAGCGAAAACACATGGCGCGCGCCGCGCGCACTGCGACGGGCCGGCCGTGCGGTCGCGCCGGGCAGCGTCAGCACGCCGCGCTGCGGATCGAGCCGTTCGCGCCAGAACGCGAGCTGACGGTCGCGCTCGCCGGCATCGAGCCAGCGGCGCTGCCACAGCGCGTAGTCGGCGTACTGAATCGGCAGCGGCGCGAGCGTCACCGGTTCGCCCGACGCATACGCGCGATAGAACGCCGCAAGCTCGAACAGCATCACGCCCGACGACCAGCCGTCCGACACGATGTGATGGACGGTCAGCGCGAGCCAGTGATGCGTCGCGTCGAAGCGCACCAGATGCGCGCGCACGAGCGGCGCCGTGCCGAGATCGAACGGCTCGGCTTCGTCGGCCGTCGCGACGGCTTCCGCGCGTGCCGCGCGCTGCGCGTCCGGCAACGCTTCGAGATCGGTTTCGCGCCACGGGCAGCGCAGCGGTGCGTGGATCGTCTGCGCGACGCCGTCCTGCGCTTCGTCGAAGGTCGTGCGCAGCGCCTCATGGCGCGCAATCAACGCGTCGCATGCAAGACGCAGCGCGTGCACGTCGAGCGGCCCCGTCAGCGCGAGGCGCTCGGTGATGTGATACGCGTCCGGCGCATCGATCAGCCGCGCGTGCAGCCACAGCCGCGTCTGCGCGAACGATGCCGGCACGCGATCGCTGCGCGGCGTGCGCGGCGGGATCGGCAGCACGCGGAAGTCGATGCCGGCCGCGCCGAGCTTGTCGATGAAGACCGCACGCTGCGCGTCGGGCAGTTGCGCGAAACGCGTCGCGAGCGCGAGCCAGTCGGGTTGAACCTTCGTCATCCGTCGTCCTTATTGGGTTTCCAGTTCGCCGAGCAGCGCGTCGATCGCGCTCGCCGCATCGGTCGCGCCGCGTGCCGCGCAGGCCACGTCGATCGCTTCCGCGCAGCGCGCCAGCGTGCGCGTGTCGAACAGCGTGCGCAGCGGCAGCGCGAGCCCCCAGTGCAGGTTCGCCTGCGCGTGGGCCTGCGTCGCGAGCAGCGAGTGGCCGCCGAGCAGGAAGAAATCGCCGTCGCGGCCGATCGCGTCCACATGCAGCACGCGCTGCCAGATGTCGGCGAGCGCGCGCTCGGTATCGGTCGCGAGTTCGACGGCTTCGGTCGCTTCGCGCACCGGCGCGGGCAGCGCGTGGCGGTCGCATTTGCCGTTCGGCGTGACCGGCAATGAATCGAGCTCGATCAACTGCGACGGCACCATGTACGCCGGCAGTTGCGCGCGCAACGCACCGAGCAGCGCCGCACGGTCGAGCGGGCCCGCGTCGCCGCGCGCGACATAGCCGATCAGTTGCTCGTCGCGCACGACCACGACCGCATCGTTGACGCCCGGCGCCGCGCGCAGCAGCGCCTCGATCTCGCCCGGCTCGATCCGCTGGCCGCGCAGCTTCACCTGCGTGTCGACGCGGCCGAGGTAGTCGAGCGCGCCGTCCGCGCGCCGGCGTGCGAGGTCGCCGGTGCGGTACATGCGGGCGCCTGGCACGAACGGATCGGGCACGAACCGCTCGGCAGTCAGCGCCGGACGGCCGAGATAGCCGCGTGCAAGGCCCGCGCCCGCGAGATACAGTTCGCCGGTCGCGCCGGCCGGCACCGGCTGCCACGCGGCATCGAGCACGTGCAGTTGCAGGTTCGCGATCGGATGGCCGATCGGCACCGCGACCGCCTGCGCGTCGTCGGGGCCGCAGGTCCAGTGCGATACGTCGATCGCGGCCTCGGTCGGCCCGTACAGGTTCACGAGCGTCGCGTTCGGCAACAGGCGCGCCATCTTCGCGACGAGCTCGGGCGCCAGCGCCTCCCCGCTCGCGACGATCAGGCGCACGCTGTCGCATTGCGCGGCGGCCGAGAAATCGTCGAGATGCGCGGCGAACGCGGCCAGCATCGACGGCACGAAATGCAGCACCGTCACGCCGTGCGCGTGGATCGCGGCGGCCAGGCGCGCCGGGTCGCGGTGATCGCCCGGCGCGGCGATCGCGAGCTTCGCGCCGATCGCGAGCGGCCACACGAATTCCCACACCGACACGTCGAAGCCGAACGGGGTCTTGTGCAGCACGACGTCGTCGTGCGTCAGCCGGTACGCGTGCTGCATCCACGCGATCCGGTTCGCAAGCGCGCCGTGCGTGTTGCCGGCGCCCTTCGGCTTGCCGGTCGAGCCGGACGTGTAGATCAGGTACGCGAGCTGCGCGTCGTCGATCGCGGCGGCTTCGTGGTCGATTTCGCGCGCTTCGTCGGCCAGCAAGTCCGCGACCGTCAGCAATTGCGTGTCGGCGCCCTCGCCCAGCGCGGCCTCGACCTGCTCGCGCAGATGCGCCTGCGTGATCGCGACGGCCGGCCGCGCGTCGCGCAGCAGGTACGCAATGCGCTCGGCCGGATAGTCGGGATCGACCGGCAGGTACGCGGCGCCGGCCTTCAGCACGCCGACGAGCGCCATCACCATGTCGAACGAGCGCTCGACGCACAGCGCGACGGGTGTGTCGGGCTGCACGCCGCGCCGGCGCAGTGCGGCGGCGATGCGCGACGTCGCGGCGTCGAGTTCGCGATAGGTCGCGCGCTGCACGCGGCCGTGAGCGTCCGCGTATTCGAGCGCGGTCGCGTCGGGTGTCGCCCGTGCCGCGTCGGCGAATTGCAGGTGCAGCGGCTGCCGCTGTTCGGACGGCCAGACATGTGCGGTGTGCTGCGCATGCACGAGCGTATCGCGGGTCGCATCGTCGGCGATCGACAGCGTGCCCAGCAGCGCGTCCGGCGTACGGGCCAGCGCATCGAGCGCGCAGGCAAACGCGCGATGCCAGGTCTCGACCTGACGCGCGTCGACGCGTGCGGTGTCGTAGCCGTAGTCGATCGTCAGTTCGGCGCCGCATTCGATGACGAGCGTCAGCGCGAAATCGGTCGCTTCGATGCTGCGTATGCCGCTCAACGCCAGCGCGCGCGGATCGGCGTCACGCACGGACTCGTCCACCGGATAGTTCTCGAACACGACCAGCGTGTCGAACAGCGCGCCGCCCGACCCGCGCGCCCAGCGCTGGATGTCGGCGAGCGGCGTGTGTGCGTGTTCGGCGGCCGCCGCGTTCTCGCGTTGCAGCGCTTGCAGCCAGTCGGCCGCACGTTGCTGCGGCGCCGGCGCGGTGATGACCGGCAGCGTGTTGATGAAGAGGCCGAGCACCGAGTCGACGTCCGCAAGCGCATCGGGGCGGCCGGCGACGGTCGCGCCGAACGCGACGGCCGGCTGGTGCGTCATCCGCTGCAGCGCGAGCGCCCATGCGCCCTGCACCAGCGTGTTGACGGTCAGCTTCAGCGCGCGGGCGGTTTGCGCGACGCGCGCCGTCGTGTCGGCGTCGAGCGTCGCGCGCCACGTGACCATCTCGGCATCCGCGCGATCGGCCGTGCGCTCCGCGATCAGCGTCGGTGCATCGAGCCGCGCCAGGCGGTCGGTCCAGAAGTGCTCGTCGGCGTCGCGGTCGCGCGTGCCGAGCCATGCGATGAAATCGCGATAGCGCAGCGCCGGGCGGCTCGCGAACGGCGACACGGCGTCCGGGTCGCGGTAGTCGCGCAGCACGTCGGCGAGCAGGCGCGCGGTGCTCCAGCCGTCGAGCAGCACGTGGTGGCGCGTCCAGACGACCCGCCACGCATCGTCCGTCACGCGGATCAGCGTGAGCCGCATCAGCGGCGGCGCGCGCCAGTCGAAGCCGCGCGTGCGGTCGGCCGCGAGCCATGCGTCGAAATCGGCGTCGAGCGTGTCGCCGCGCGTGCGCCAGTCGAGTTGCTCGACCGGCATGCGTGCGTGCCGATGCACGCATTGCAGCGGCGCGGCTTCGTCCGGCATCACGCTCGTGCGCAGGATGTCGTGACGCGCGACGGACGCGTCGAATGCGGCCGCGAGCCGGTCGGCGTCCAGCGCGGTCGCGGTCGCGACGAGCTGGTTCACGTAGCTCGCGTGGCCGGGCGCGAACAGCGCATGGAACAGGATGCCCTGCTGCATCGGCGACAACGGATACACGTCGTCGATCGCGCGCCAGTCGAGCGGCGCGCGTTCGATCGCGGCCTGCGTGAGGCCGGCGGCCTGCGCGAGCGGGAAATCGCCCGGCGTCGCGCCGGCGCCGCGATGCGCGACGCGCGACACGCATGCATCGACGAGTTCGCGCAGCGCGGTCGCGAAGCGTTCGGCGAATGCGTCGATCGTCGCGCGTTCGAATTGCGGCGCACCGTAGACCCAGTGCACCTTCAGCGTGCGCGCGCCGTCGCCGTCCGTGTCGAGGTACGCATGGATCGCGAGCGTATTGCCGAGCGGGCCTCGAGGATCGCGCTCGACGCCGGTGCCGCCGAAGCGCGGGACGAGCGTCGCGTCGCGCGGCGCGTCGAACTGGCCGAGATAGTTGAACGTGACGCGCGGACGCGGCACGGCGGCCAGCGCCGCACGCGTGGCCGCATCGCCGTAGTGCGCGAGCACGCCGAAGCCGAGCCCCTTGTGCGGCACCGCGCGCAGCGTGTCCTTGACCGCGCACAGCGTGTCGCGGGCCGTGGCTGCGACCGGCAGCGTCACCGGGTAATGGCTCGTCAGCCAGCCGATCGTGCGGCTGGCATCCGCGTCGTCGAACAGCGCTTCGCGGCCATGCCCCTCGAGTTCGACCCGGCACGATGCGGCACCGCGCGCGCCGGCCAGCGCGAGTGCGAGCGCCGCGCCGAGCAGCTCGATCGTCTGCGTGCGATAGGCCGCGTGCGCGTCGGTCAGTGCGGCGCGGGTCAATGTCGCGTCGATCGTCTGCACGACGACGGCCGCATCGGCGTTCGTCGCCGCTGCGTCGGGGTGATCGGGCGCGATGTCGTCGCCCTGCGCCGTGCCGGCCCAGTAGGCGGCTTCCGCTGCGAACGGCGACACCGGTTCCGTTGCCGCGCGGGCGAGCCGTGCGGCCCAGGCGTCCGCGCGCAGGCCTGGCTGCGACAGGCGGGCCGGCGTGCGCTCGCATGCCGCGCGGTAGGCGGTGTCGAGATCGTCGAGCAGGATGCGCCACGACACGCCGTCGACGATCGCATGGTGAATCGCGAGATAGAGCCGCGTCGAACCGTCCGGCAGCCGTGCCGCGCATGCGCAGGCGAGCGGCCCGTTGCCGAGATCGAGACGGCGTTGCAGCGCGTCGAAGCGCGCCAGTGCATCGGCTTCGTCGCGTGCGGCGACTTCGACGAACGGCAGCGCGTCGTACGGCTTCGCCGCATCGCTCGCGTGCCACGTGCCGTCGGCGGCGCATGCGAAGCGCTGGCGGAATGCGTCGTGATGTGTGAGCAACGCGTCGAATGCGCGCGCGAATGCGTCCGCGTCGAACGCGCCGCGCACGTCGAACGACACCGACTGGTTCCAGTGGCCGCGGTGCGGGATATCGAGCGCGAAGAAGCGCTGTTGTGCGGGCGTCAGGATCGGCTTGGCAGCCGGCGTGGCCGTTGCAGGCGCAACCGCAGGGTGCTGCGCGGTGACGGCCGTGTCATCCGTTTTCGCGACGCGCGCGAGTTCGGCGACGGTCGGCCCGTCGAACAGCTGCTTCGGCGTGAAGCGGACACCGCGCTTGCGCGCCCGGGCGATCACCTGCAGCACGAGGATCGAGTCGCCGCCCAGTTCGAAGAAGTTGTCGTCGCGGCCGACCTTCGGCGCCTTCAGCACGGCCTGCCAGACATCGGCAAGCACCGTTTCGACCGCGCCTTGCGGTGCATCGCCGGACGCGACCACAACCGGCACGGCGGCCAGTTCGCGCAATGCCGCGCGATCGATCTTGCCGTTCGCGGTCACCGGCAGACGCGCGAGCGAGACAAACTGCGCGGGCACCATGTAGTCGGGCAGCGTCGCGGCCAGCGCGGCGCGCACCGCGGCTTCGTCGAACGCCGCGCCGTCGCGCATCACGACGAACGTCGCGAGCCGCAGGCGGCCATCGTGCTCGATCGCGAGCGTCTCGGCCTGCGCGATCGGGCCGGTCGCGCGCACGGCCGCACTGACCTCGCCCGGCTCGACGCGATAGCCGCGAATCTTCACCTGATCGTCGATGCGGCCGAGGAATGCCAGACGGCCGTCCGTGCGCAACCGCACGCGGTCGCCCGTCCGATACAGCCGCGCGCCCGGCGTGAAAGGATCGGGCACGAAGCGCTCCGCCGTTTGCGCGGGCCGGCCGAGGTAGCCGCGCGCGACGCCCGGCCCGCCCAGATACAGCTCGCCGGTCGCGCCGGCCGGCACGCACGCGCCGAACGCGTCGAGCACCAGCGCGCGCGCATTCGGCAGCGGCAGGCCGAGCGGCACGCCGCTCGCCGGATCGCGCGCGTCGGCGGCAATCGACGCCGTGTCGCACACGATCGCGCCGACCGTCGCTTCGGTCGGCCCGTAATGGTTGATCACGCGGCAGGCCGGCGCGAGCGCGGCCAGCCGTGCGACGAGCGCCCACGTGAGCGTTTCGCCGCCCGTCACGAGCGCGTGGCGCGGCAGCACGTCGGCCGGCACGCGCGCGTCGAGCAGCGCCTGCAGGTGGCTCGGCACGATCTTCAGCACGCCCACGTCGCGGCGGCGCATTTCGTCGGCGAACAGGTCCGGATCGAACGCGCACGCGGCCGGCAGCAGGTGCAGCGTACGGCCCGCGCACAACGCGCCGAACAGCGTCGTGTGGCCGAGGTCCGCGGCGACGGTCGACACCATCGCGAACGACGCGTCGGGCGCGAACGCGAGTTCGTCGAGCATCCCCTGCACGTAGTCGGCCAGCGCGCCGTGCGACACGACGACGCCCTTCGGCGTGCCGGTCGAGCCCGACGTGTAGATCAGGTACGCGCCCTGTTCCGGGTGCGGCGCGACGCGCATGCCGGCCGCATGGGCGAGCGTCGCGTCCTGCGCGAGCGCGTCGACGTCGAGCGGCTGCGTGTCGGTGCCGGCCGGCCACGCGGCCGGGTCCGCGACGAGCGCCCAGCGCGCGCCGCAGTCGGCGGCCGCCGCGGCGAGGCGCGCGGACGGTTGCGCCGGGTCGAGCAGCACGGCCAGCGCGCCGGCTTTCAGCGCGCCGAGCAGGCCGACGACGAACCGTGCCGAACGCTCGATGCAGACGACGACCGCCGCTTCGGCGGCGACGCCGCGTTGCGTCAGCGCCCGCGCGATGCGGTTCGATGCGTCGTCGAGTTCGGCGAACGTCAGCGAGGTCGATGCGTCAGAAAGTGCGACGCGATGCGGGTAGGCAGCCGCCTGCCGCGCGAACGCGGCGACGATGTCGGCATGTTCGATGCGCAGCGCACGGCCGTCGCGCGGCTGGCGCGACGCCACCGATGCATCGCACGGCAGCGCGGCCGTCGTCGCGTGCGGTTCATGCGCGGCGGACGCGACGAGCGCCGCATAGCTGTCGAGCCACGCACGCGCGGTATCGGCATCGATGCAGTCGGTCGCATAGGCCGCGACCAGTTCGATCCCGTTCGCGTCGTCGGTGAAATCCAGCGCGAAATCGAAGCGCGCGGCGAGATCGGGCCCCGGCGTCGCGACCGCCGTGGCGCCCGGCAGCACGCTGTCGTGCCGTGCGTCGAACTGCTGCGCGAACTTCACGCGCAGCCATTCGTCGCCGCGCTTGACGGGCGGCTTCACCGCGTCGACGACGCGCTCGAACGGCACGTCCTGGTGCGCGACCGCGTCGAGCGCCGCGGTACGCGCCGCATCGACGAGCGCACGGAACGGCAGCGTCGGCGCCACGCGGACGCGCAGCGCGACCGTATTCAGGAAAAGACCCAGCAACGCGCGCGTTTCGGGGCGCTGACGATGCGCGACCGGCACCGCGACGACGACGTCGGTTTCGCCGGTCAGTCGCGACAGCCATGCGTCGAGCGCGGCCAGCAGCACCGTGAAGACGGTCGCCTGGGCACTGCGGGCGAGTTGCCGCACGTCGGCCGCGACTGCATCGGGCAGGCGCACCGACACGCGCGCGCCGTGCAGCGTGCGTGCGGCGCCTGGCTGGCGGTCGACCGGCAGCGCGAGCGGGCCCGGCACGTCGCACAACGCGCCGCGCCAGTAGTCGAGCTGGCGCTCGCCCTCGCCGCCGGCCAGCATGTCGCGCTGCCAGTCCGCGTAGTCCGCGTACTGGATCGGCAATCCGGGCAGCGACGGTTCTCGGCCTTCGGCATACGCGCAGTACGCAGCCGACAGTTCGTCGAACGCGCAACGCGAACTCCAGCCATCGGTGATCGCGTGATGCGCGGTCAGCAGCAGGCGGTGACGGTCGTCCGCGAGCACGACCAGCGTCGCGCGCAGCAGCGGGCCGCGCGCGAGGTCGAACGGTTCGGCCGCGTCGCGCTCGGCAAGACGCGCGGCTTGCGCGTCGCGGGCAGCCGGCGGCTGCTCGCGCAGGTCGACCGACGCGATCGACACCGGCAGATGCGCGTGAATCCGCTGCATCACGACGCCGTCGTCGTTGTCCACGAGTGTCGTGCGCCACGCTTCATGTCGGCCGATCACGTGATCGAGCGCGCGCTGCAGCGCGTCGCGGTGGAGCACGCCGTCGATCGTCCAGTGCGCGGCGATGTGATACGCCGCGCTTGCGTCGCGCGTTTGCGCGAGCACCCAGAAGCGTTGCTGGGCGAGCGATGCCGCACGATCGACGTACGTCGCACCCGACGCGGCCGCATCGGCCGGCGCGCGGCGCGCGGCAATCGCGGCCAGCGGTTCGCCGGTCTCGCGTTCCGCGCGGTCGACGATTTCGGCCAGTTCGGCGAGCGCCGGATCGGCGAACAGCGTGTCGAGCCGCAGGTTCACGCGCATGGCGGCACGGATCGCGGCCTGCAACTGCATCGCGGCGAGCGAATCGGCGCCCAGCGCCAAGAAACGATCGTCGCGCGACGGCGTGGCGTCGAGGCCCAGCAGCGTCTGCCAGAGGCCCGCGATCTGTTGTTCGGTCGGTGTGCGCGGCGCATCGCCCGCGGCTTGCGTCGTGTCGCGCGCGGCGGCAATCCGCTGGGCGGCAATCCGCTCGCGCAGCGCGGCACGATCGAGCTTGCCGTTCAGCGTGTACGGCAGCGCATCGCAACGCACGAACCGGTGCGGCTGCCACGCGGCCGGCAATTGCGCGGCCACATGCGCCTTCAATGCGGCATCGTCGGCCGCCGCGCGCAGCGCGACGCACGCGATCAAGCGCGTCGGCCCGTTGGCGGTGTCGGCCATCACGGCCGCGTCGGTCACGGCCGGGTGCGAGCGCAGGCACGCGGCGATTTCCGCCGGTTCCACGCGCACGCCGCGCACCTGGACCTGATCGTCGAGGCGGCCCAAATAATCGTATGCGCCGTCGTCGCGCAGGCGTGCCAGGTCGCCGGTGCGATAGACGCGCGCGCCGGGTTCACCGTCCGCATCGGGAATGAAACGCTCGGCCGTGAGCGCCGGGCGACCGTGATAACCGCGTGCGACGCACACGCCGCCGAGCAGCAGTTCGCCCACCCCATCGGCGTCGGCGCCGTCGATGCACGCGACCCGCGGGCCGATCACGCGGCCGATCGGCAGCGACGCATACGCGTCGTCCGCGGCCAGCACCGGCGTCTCGCCCGGCTCGACCGGCCACAGCATCGGCGAGATCACGGCTTCGGTCGGCCCGTAACCGTTGATCAGGCGCACCGCCGGGAACGTGCGGCGCACGAATTCGAACGCCTGCTGCGGCAGCGCTTCGCCGCCGAACGCGAGCACGCGCAAGGCCGGCGGCACGCCGTCGCGCGCGGCGACGGCCGCGAATTCACGCAGGTACGCGGGCGGAAACGCGGCGACGTTCACGGCTTCGCGCACCATCAGCGCATGCGCGTCCACCGGCGCGAACGGCTGCGGCGGCGCCACGACGATGCCGGCGCCGACCGCGAGCGGCGCGAGCCAGCATTCGTGCGCGGCGTCGAAGTTGACCGACGCGAAATGCAGCAGACGGTCGCCGCCCTCGATCGGCAGCGCGGCCGCGAGCGCGTCGCAATGCGCGGCGAGCGGCCCGTGCTCGACGACCACCGCCTTCGGCGTGCCGGTCGAGCCCGACGTATAGATCATGTAAGCGGCCGAACGCGGATGCACGGTCACGATGTCGTCATCGAACACGTGATCCTGCGCGACGCCCGATGCTTCCACCGCTGCGTCGAACGCGTGTTCGAACGGCGTGCCGAGCGCCGCGCGGCCGGCGGCGTCGACGATGCCGTGCCGCAGTTGCGCGTCCTGCACGATCCAGTCGAGGCGCGCGGCCGGATGGCGCGGATCGAGCGGCACGAACACGCCGCCGGCCTTCAGCACGGCCAGCAGCGCGACGAACAGGTCGCCCGACCGCTCGACGCACACGCCGACCCGCACTTCGGCGCCGACGCCGGCCGCCCGCAGTTGCCGGGCGAGTTGCGACGCACGTGCGTCGAGCGCACCGCGCGACAGGCGCAGGTCGTTCTGGAAAGGCACCGCGATGGCGGGCGCGTCGGGCGCGATGCGCGCCAGTTCGCGGATTCGGTGATGCAGCGCAGTCGGGAAACTCGTCATGTGCGTGAAATCCTTCGGTCCGGCCGCTTCGGCCAAGTCTCGGGGCCGCTTGGGGCGGCTTCACTGGTGTGACGAACGACGCGGCCGATTTTTTACCGCTTTGTGCGCAAAATGCGTGCGACCGCTTTTTTTGGCGATGTCGCTAAATATTTGCGCGGCCCGTTCGTCTATCAGGAAGGAAAGCCGGAACGGGGCGCGCCCCGCCCGCCGCTTTCGCGTCAGATTTGCCGTTTTTCGCGTTATTGCCTGCCTTCCCTTTACCGACGTTGCCGATGACAGCCGCCCACGAGCCTTCTTCCCCGCCGTCCCTCGACGCTTCCCCCGGCCGCCCCGCGGCGCGCCTGATCCTTGCGCTGCTGCGCGAAAGCCGCGTGTCGCTCACGCTGGCGCTCACCGCGTGCGTGCTGAACGGCGTCGCGAGCGTGCTGCTCGTCGCGACGCTGAACCGCGCGCTGTCGCAACCGGGCGCCGCCGACGCCGCGCTCGCGTGGCGCTTCGCGCTGTGCGCGGTGATCGCGCTCGTCACGCGGATCGTGTCGGGCACGCTGTTCGCCCGCCTGTCGCAGGACACGATGGCGCGGCTGCGCGTGCATCTGGCGCGGCGCGTCGGCGCGGCCGAACTGCGCGACATCGAGCGGATCGGCGCGGCGCCCGTGCAGTCGGTGCTGACCGACGATGCGACCAACGTGTCGATGCTGTTCTTCGCGCTGCCGAACCTGGTCATGCACGGCTCGATCGTGTTCGGCTGCCTCGGCTATCTCGCGTGGCTGTCCTGGCCCGTGTGCGTGCTGGCGCTGGCCGCGATCGTCGCCGGCTCGCTCGGCTATCACACCGGCGACCGCCGCGCGATCGCGGCGCTCGAAGCGGCCGGCCAGGCGCAAGACCGCCTGTTCGGCTATCTCGGCTCGCTGTTCTCCGGCGCGAAGGAGCTGAAGCTGCACGATGCGCGCGCCCGCCAGTTCGTCGACGGCCAGCTCGGCGCCGCGATCGGCGAAGTGCGCGACCATCGGCGCCGCGCGTTCAGCGCGTATGCGGTCGGCGTCGGCTGGATCATCTTCCTGTTCTACGTGTTCCTCGGCATCGCGTCGTTCTGGCCGCAGCTCGGCGTGCATGCCGATCCGGCCGCGGCCGCCGGCTACGTCGTCGTGTTCCTGTTCATGCTCGTGCCGCTCGACGGCCTGCTGAACAACCTGCCGACCGTCAACGCGGCGCGCGTGTCGCTCACGCGGATCGAAGGCGTGATGGCCGAGTTCGGCGCGCTGCGCACGGTGCCGCCCGCGGCCGATGCGCCCGACGTGCCGCCGGCCGGCGCGGTCACGCTGCGCGGCGTCACGCATGCGTATTTCCACGAGCGCGACGAACGGATGTTCAGCATCGGGCCGATCGACCTGACGATCAAGCCGGGCGAACTCGTGTTCATCGTCGGCGGCAACGGCAGCGGCAAGACGACGCTCGCGAAGGTGTTGACGGGGTTGTACGAGCCGGAGCAAGGCACGATCGAGGTCGACGGCCGCACGATCGGCTGGCGCGAACGCGCGGCCTACCGGCAGCGCTTCAGCGCGGTGTTCAACGATTTCCATCTGTTCGATGCGCTGCTCGGCATCGTCGACCCCGACGATCCGTCGCGTGCGCAGGCCGATGCGCGGGCGAACGCGCTCGTCGCGAAACTCGCGCTCGACCACAAGGTGAAGGTGGTCGACGGCGCATTCTCGACGCGCGCGTTGTCGACCGGGCAGCGCAAGCGGCTCGCGCTCGTCGTCGCATACCTGGAAGATCGCCCGTTCTACCTGTTCGACGAATGGGCGGCCGACCAGGATCCGTCGTTCAAGGCCGTGTTCTACGAACAATTGCTGCCCGAGCTGCGCGCGCGCGGCAAGGCCGTGATCGTGATCACGCACGACGACCGCTATTTCGATCTCGCCGATCGTCTGCTGAAGCTCGACAACGGGCGCATCGTCAGCGACACGCAGCCGGCGCGCCTGCGCGCGCAGGATGGCGTCGATGCGCTGAGCGCGTAACACGACACCGACAGTCGATCGAAAAAATCGCCGACATGCTGCATGGGCAGTGTGTCGGCGATGGTCGTTTCAGCGGGGAATGTGGCTGACGTGTAGCGAAAGGACAGGCGGAAGCCCCGCGTCGT
Source organism: Burkholderia sola (assembly GCF_905400185.1). NCBI lineage: Bacteria > Pseudomonadati > Pseudomonadota > Betaproteobacteria > Burkholderiales > Burkholderiaceae > Burkholderia > Burkholderia sola. The sequence goes on along the minus strand of NZ_FR989675.1, from coordinate 1,792,798 downwards.
CAAGCCGGTCGCCACGCCCTGCCCGTCCACGCGGCCTCGTCCGCACGCTCAACGCACGGCCGGCAGCTTCAGGATCGTATCGGTCATCACGTCGGCCAGCTTCAGCGCCGACATCGGCCCGCCGAACCCCCAGATGTTGCGCTCGATCAGCGCGATCCGATGCTCGCGCAGCGCGGGCACGAAACGCCACACCGGCGAATCGAGTTTCGTCGACAACGGCACGTCCATCCCCGACGCGGTCACGAACAGCACGGCCAGGTCGCGCTGCCGCAGCAGGTCGGCCGACGTCACGTACAGCGTGCCTTCCCGCGTCGGCTTCTTCGGCCACGGATCGAGCCCGAGCGCCCGCGCGAGGCCGGCCGACGTGCTGTTGCCGGTATAGGCCCAGTAGCGGTCGGGCAAGCCGAGATCCTGCAGCAGCGCGACGCGCTCGCCGTGGCGGCCCGCGGCCGCGAGCCGCGCCGCATTGCGCGCGATGCCGGCGTCGAGTTGCGCTTCGACCGCCTGCGCGCGCGCGTCGCGCCCCGTCACCGCGCCGATCGTCCGGAAGATCTGCCGCATCCAGTCGAGCTGCGTGACGGGCACGCCGCCTTCGGACACGTTCGGGCTGAACTGGAACAGGATCGTCGGCGCGATCCGGTCGAGCGCGTCGAAGATCGGTGCATGCCGGAACCCGACGCCGATGATCAGGTCCGGCTTGACCGCCGCGATCGCCTCGAGCCCGGGCTCCTGCCGCGAGCCGATGTCGGTCACGTGCGCGAGCTGCTCGCTCCGATAACCGAGCCAACCCGGATAGAACCCGGTATCGGCCATCCCGACCGGCACGAGGTCGAGCGCGATCACGCTTTCCGCGAACATGAAGTCGAGCGCGACCACGCGCTGCGGCCGCATGGGCATCTTCGCGCTGGCCTGCGACACGACGGGATTGCCGGCCAGCGACACGGCGCCTTGCGTACCGCCGGCGCTCCCGGCCACGGAAGCTGCGGCGGCCGATGCGGAAAACGCGCCGCAGCATGCGGCGCCGAGCGCGGCCGCGAGCGTGCCAAGCACATGCCGGCGGCCGGCATGCGTCACCGGATCGCGTCCTGCTCGGCCAGCGCCGCGTCGTCCATCGTCAGTAGCAGCGGGCAGCTTCCACACAGTTGCGTTTCTCCAGGAATTTCGTAGCGCAGGCAGCACACGCGGCGCGCGCGAAACGGCGTCGGCAGCAGCGGCGAGCGCGGCACGGCATCGCGCACGGGCTGGCGCAGCGGATTCGATTCGCCGCGCACGCAGGTCGAGCCGAACAGCCAGTCCGCATCGCGGACGGGATCCGCCGCGCACGGCAGCGAACGGTACGTATCGAGCAGATAGTCGAGCAGATTGCCCGCGTTGCTCCACAGCACGCGCGGCGTGACGCGACCCATCGCCGCGAGCAGGTCGATCACCGCGCCGAGATGCGCGATGAGCCCCGCATAGCGCGGCTCAGGTTCGTCGCACGGCGCGCCGAGCGCATCGCTCGCGAAATACAGTGCGGCCGGCATCCCGTCGTCGAGCGCGACGAACGTGCGCTCGGGCGTCATGTCGAGCGGCCGGCCGAGCGTCAGCGCGGCGACGACGCCGGCCGGCGCCGCGCGGCCGAAATAGTATTTGCTCCATTGCGACATCAGCGCACGCGCATGCTGCGCCGGATCGCCGCCGTAATGGTCGACCATCGCGGCGAGCACGGCGTCGCGGTGCGCGGGCAACGCGCTGACGGGCACGACGATGCGGCCCGGCGCGTGCCCATCGTCGGGCATGCCGAGCCACACGGCGTCGAGGTGCTCGGCAAACGGTCCCGGCGCGAACGCCGAAAAACGCGTGGCGCGCGCGCCGTCGAGCGCCGGCGTCATCGCCCGGCGCGCCGGGCGCGGCGCCCCTCGAGAATCAGCAGCCCGAGCAGGTACGGCGCGCCGATCAGCGCGGTCAGCACGCCGGCCGGCACTTCGCGCGGCGCGACGACGGTGCGCGCCGCGAGATCCGCGACGCCGAGGATCAGTGCGCCGCACGCCGCCGCGAGCCACAGCCGCGTGCGATGTCGGCGCGCGCCGAGCATCGTCGCGACGTGCGGCGCCATCAGCCCGATGAAACCGACCGGCCCGACCGCCGCGACGGCCGCGCACGCGGCGAGCGTCGCGATCGTCAGCGCGAGCGGCCGCAGCGCGGCCACCGGCAGGCCGAGCGCGGCCGCCTGATCGTCGCCGAGCGCGAGCATGTCGAGCGGTTTCGCGAGCCACGCGAACACCGGCACCGCGAGCACGCACCACGGCAGCAGCATCGACACCTCGCCCCAGCTGCGGCCGTACGTACCGCCGACGAGCCATACGACGAAGCGCGCGGGCTGCACGCTTTCCTGCGTGATCAGCCATTGCGCGAGCGTGGTCCACAGCGCGCCGATCACGATGCCGGTCAGCGCGACCGCGAGCGGCGCGTAGCGATGCCGGTGATTCAGCGCGAGCGTGATCGCGAGCGACAGCCCGCCGCCGATCAGCGCGGCGGCGGCCAGCGTCACGTGGCCCATCAGCGGCCACGTCGACAATGCGAACAGCGTGACGAGCCCCGCGCCCTGCGTGACGCCGAGCACTTCCGGGCCCGCGAGCGGATTGCGCACGACGCTCTGCATCGCGACGCCGCTGACCGCCAGCAACGCGCCGGCGAGCAGCGCGCACAGCAAGCGCGGCAGGCGCAGGTCGATCAGCATCCGCGCGAGCGCATCGTGACCGGACAGCGCGGCCGACCAGCGCGCGGGCGACAGCCATTCGGGGCCGGCCGACACGCCGACAAAAACCACGAGCAGGCCCGCCACGACGAACAGCACGGTGCGCAACGGCCAGCCGAGCCGTTCGAGCCAGCCGACGAGCCGCGTCGAGCCGCCGCCCGCCGCACGTTCGGCATCCGCGTGCAGCACGCCCGACCACGCGGCGCCGCGCCGGATCATCGCGAGCATCAGCGGCGTGCCGACCAGCGCGATCGCGACGCCGGTCGACAGCGTCGCGTCGAGGCCCGATGCGAGCACCGCGCTATCGGTGACGAGCACGAGCGCGCCCCCGGCGAGCGCCGACAGCGACACCAGCACGCCGAGCCGCGCCGCGCGCGCGCCGCGCACCTGGCGCAGCAGGTTCGGCGCGACGAGGCCGACGTACGACAGCGGGCCCGCGATGCTGACCGCCACGCTCGTGAACGCGACCGCGACGATCGTCGCGACAAGCCGCGTCGCATCGACGCGCACGCCGGCCGCGGCCGCCGCATCGTCGCCGAGCGTGAGCGGATTCAGCGGCCGGATCACGAACGGCAGCGCGACCAGCGGCACGACGAGCCAGCGCGCGGCGAGCGCGAGGCCCGCCGCGCCCGGCTGGTACAGGCTGCCGTTGGTCCACAGCGCGGCGCCCGCGATGTTTTGCTCGAAGAACGCGAGCACGAGCGTCGACAGCGCGGCGAACAGCAGCATGCACACGCTGCCCGCGAGTACGAGCCGCAACGGCGTCGCGCGCCAGCCGCCCGCCGCGACGATCGCGCACGCGGCAGCCGCGAGCCCGCACACGAACAGCAGCGGCACCGACGCGACGCCCGCCAGCGCCGGCACCAGCATCGCCGCGAGCAGGCCGAGCTGGGCGCCGCCCGTCACGCCGAGCAGGTCGGGCGACGCGAGCGGATTGCGCGTGAGCGACTGGAACAGTGCGCCGGCGATGCCGAGGCAGCCGCCCGCGACGAGCGCGGCCGCGACGCGCGGCAGATTGAGGTCGAACAGGAATACGTGCGCGAGCGACGCGGCATCGCTGCCGGGCGCCGCGTCCCACCACACGCGCAGATCGGGGGCGATCCGCAGCGCCGCGAGCAGCGCGATCAGCGCGACGAGACCGAACGCGATCGCGCCGGCCCGGCCCTTCGCCGCGCTCTTGCCCGTCGCCGCGAGGCGCTTGCGCATCGCGAACGTCGTCATACGGCGAGATCCCGGTCGAAGACGCCGGCCGCCTGCGGCGCGCCGTCGGTCGACGGCCCGTAGGCCGGCACGCACATCGGCGCGCCCGTCTGCGGATGCGCGAGCTTCAGCATCTCGACGCCGAACGCCGCGCGCAGCCGCGCCGGCTCGAGCATCGCGTCGGGCGTGCCCTGCGCGACGAGACGGCCCGCGCGCATCAGCACGATCTCGTCGCTGTACGCGGCCGCCTGGTTCAGGTCGTGCAACACCCAGACGATCGTCAGCCCGCGCGCGCGGTTCAGCGCACGCAGCGCATCGAGGATGTCGAGCTGGTGATGAATGTCGAGATACGTCGTCGGTTCGTCGAGCAGCACGATCGGCGCCTGCTGCGCGAGCGCCATCGCGATCCACGCGCGCTGGCGTTCGCCGCCCGACAGCGCGCCGACGTCGCGCTCCGCATCGTTCACAAGGCCGCTCGTGTCGAGCGCCTCGTCGATCGCCGCATGATCGGCGCGCGACAGGCCGCGCAGGAAGCCGCCGTACGCATAGCGCCCGTACGCGACGAGTTCGCGCACCGTGAGGCCCGACGGAATCTGGTTGAACTGCGCGAGCATCGTCAGCTCGCGCGCGAGCGCGCGACGGCGAAACGATGCGAGCGGCTTGCCGTTGACTTCAACGTGGCCGGCACGCGCGGGCTGCAGGCCCGCGAGCGTGCGCAGCAGCGTGCTCTTGCCGCAGCCGTTCGGTCCGCACAGCGCGGTTACGCGACCGGCCGCGATCGACAGGTCCAGCCCGTCGATCACGACATGGTCGCGATATCCCACCGACAGCCCGCGCGCGGCAAGCGCGGCGGTACTACGCGTCATCAATCCTCCGTTCGGTCGCGCGGGACCGTGTAACTCTGCGCCATCGCGACGACGACCTTGCGCGGCCCCTCGAACGGGTCGCGCGCATGCGCGGTCAGCATGTTGTCGAGCATCAGCACGTCGCCGGTGCGCCACGGGAACACGATGCGCTGCTGGTCGAGCACGCCGCGGATCTGCGCGAGCGCGTCGGCCTCGAGCGGTTCGCCGTCGCCGTAATACACGTTGCGCGGCACGTTCTCGAGCCCGACCGCGTCGACGAGCGCTTCCTGCATGTCGTCGTCGAGCGCCGACAGGTGAAACAGGTTCGCCTGGTTGAACCATACGCGGTCCCCCGTGCGCGGATGGCGCGCGACGGCCTGGCAACGCTCGCGCGTGCGCAGCAGCAGTTCGCCGTCGTCGTCGGTGCGCCACGCGCACTCGATGCCGCGCGCCGCGCACATCCGCTCGACCTCGGCCGGCTCGTCGGTGCCGAACGACTGCTGCCACGGCAGATCGAGACCCTGCCCGAAATTGCGCACGTACAGCAGCTCGCGCTTCTCGAAGCGCGCGACGAGCGCCGGATCGAGCGCGCGGTAAACGGCGCGGCTGTCCGCGATCGGCGTCGCGCCGCCCTTCGGCGCGGCGAGCGCGCAGTGGAACCAGATCCGCAGCGGCCATTCGCGCGTGTACGACTGCTCGTTGTGCAGCGGAATCGCGCGGTGCGGCGGGTATTCGGTCGACGTGTAGACCGCGCCTTCGACCTGGCTGCGCGGCGTCGACGCGTATTCATAGCCGATCAGCGGATCGCCGAACGAGGCCGCGAATTGCTGGAACGTGTCGATCGACGGCACGCGAAAGCCCGTGAACAGCACGCCGCCCGCCCGTTCGAGCGTGTCGACCGCGATCTCGCGCGCGAGCGGCGCGACGTCGTCGATCGACATCCCGTCGTTGCCGCGCGGCGACACGACGGTGGGCAGTCCCGGCTCGATACGCAGGTCGTCGAGCGTCGGCAACGAAAGCAGGGTCATGCAACGTCCTCTTCAGGTGACGCGCCGCACGTGCGGCGCAACGGGTCACGACGCGCGCGTCGCGCGCTCGCCGTCCATCGCGCGGCGCAGGCTCGCGGGACGCATGTCGGTCCAGACGGTTTCGATGTGCGCGAGACAGTCGGCCTTCGGGCCGCTCACGCCGATCTCGCGCCAGCCGGCGGGCACGGGCCGGAACGTCGGCCAGATCGAATACTGTTCTTCGTCGTTGATGACGACCGTATAGACGAGATCGTCGGTGTCGGCGGAAGGCGTCGGGGCTTGCGTCATGATCGGAAATCGCTGGGCGGTTGAAGGAAGCGAAGCGGCGAATTCGGCCGCTCCTGTCTGATAGACGGTTGGCCGGCGCGTTTTTTTACCGCCGCCGTGCGCGGCCGCCCAGGAACACCGGGCAGGCGACGCCGCGATGGCATGCGTCGAGGCATTCCGCGCAGTGGCGCTCCGCGTCGCGCACCATGAAATGCACGAGCGTCTGCGACACGTTCAGCGCGCGCGCCGCGGTCTGCAGCGTCTCCTCGCGCAGCCGCACCATCTCGAATGCCGCCCGGCTGCGCGCCGGCAGGTCGTCGAGCGCGGCGCACACGCGCCGCAGCGTATCGCGCGTCATCAACGCGGCTTCCGGCGTCGGCTCGGGCGACGGCACGTCGTAGCCGTCGTCCTCTTCGGTGTGATAGACGTTTTCGAGGCTTTGCCGGCGGCACGCGTCGATCGATGCGTTGCGCACCATCCGCGTCACGTACGCGACCGGCTGGCGCACCGCGTCCTGATTGGGGAACTCGACGAGTTTCACGAACACGTCGTGCACGATGTCCTCCGCGCGGCTCGCGCAGCCGACGAAGCCGCGCGCGACGTTGACGAGCATCGCGCGATGCGAGATCAGCACATCGAGCAGCGCGCCCTGCGCACGCGGCTCGGACGCCCGGCGCGCACGCGGCGCGGCGCGCGGCGGCAGGTCCGGATAACTGCCGAGGAACGGGTTTGCCGCTGCCGCTACCGGTCGGTCGAGCACTTCCGCCATCGCCATCGATCTGCTCCGTCAAATTCCGAGATAAGGGAATTTAACGTAAACGCAAATCATTCTCAATCCGATTACGAGATAACCCTTTAGGTTAGTGGGATTTGTCTGAACAATTGCCGGAATGCCTGCTTCGGCGGACAGGACGAACGCGACGGGTCTACGAAGCACGGCAAGCTTTCCGGGCCGAAGGAAGTTGCCCGGTGACCGAAACGACCGAGATGCACGACGCGGCCGCGCCCACCGCCGTCAGTAGATGAACAACCGGATCGTCGCCGTCGCATCGAACCGCCCGATCTTCGGCGGCCCGAACGACTTCAGCACCGCGTCCATCAGCACGCTCTGATTCATTACGTTGGACGCGAACTGAGCCAGCGTGAACTGCTGGTTGAACGGAATGGCCTTGCCCTGGCTATCCTCGATGCCGATCCCGAAATTGCTGTCCTGCGCCGGCACCAGCAAACCGTTCTGGACCGGAAAACTCGTTTCGAAATACCCGTCCACCCGCACCGCGACGTTGCATTTCTTGGTCAGCGACAACGAGAACCGCTTGCGGGGCACCGCCGGCATGAAGCCGTTACCCGCCGCCTGCACCTGCCCGAAATTGACGATGCCCGGTTCGGGCGTCACGAGGACGTCGACGAAGCACGGTGTCGGCTTGAGGTTGCGCAGGCCGCTCAGCCGGTACTGGAAGCTCGTGCCGAACGCATTCAGCCCGAACTCGCCGTCGAACTGGAACACCGTGTAGATATCGCTCGGCGGCTGGATCCAGTTGCCCTTCTTGCGCACGACGACCTGGTAGTCGATGCTGATGTTCGTGCGCTGGCAACGCCCGCGGTCGAAGTCGTACCGGGTGCACGGCGGCACCGAATACCCGGTAAACACCCCGCCGCCGCGATTGCTGGTCTTGTCGAAATAATCGACGCCCTTGTAGCGGATGCCGATCTCGAGTCCCCATGCGGCAGGGTCCGTACGATTCGGATTCGCGTAGAAGTAGATGTTGTCGACGACCTTCAGGCTGCCGGCGTCCCCCAGGTCCTTGTAGCAATACCCCGACGTCGTGCGCACCGGCGACACCCAGATCACGTAGCCGTCCGGCGCGTCGGTCGGATACGACGCCACGCCGCCGATCGGCTCGGTCAACGACGTCGCGCCGCTGTTCGTCAGGCAGCGCAGCGCCCACGCCGGCTGCACGGCCGCGATCAGCAGCGCGAGGACGACCCAGCGCAGCCATGCCGCCGGCGCCGCCCGATGACGCATGCCCGCGCTCATTGCTTCACGCTCTTGCACACACCGGCGTCGCACGCATACTCGACCGCCACCTGGCCGCCGTAATCGTCGATATGCGTGACGAACAGCGTCGCCGGCGTCGCGGCCTTGAACGGCACGTCGGCCGTGCTCATCGGGCTCACCATCACCGGCTCGATCGGCACCGGCGTCTTCTGCGCGCCCGCGCTCACGTCGACCACCGTCACGTGGTACGGCGTCGGGTTGTCGAACACCAGCTTGTGCGCGGCCGCCTCCACCCGCAGCGTCATCGGCAGCGTCCAGTCCTCGTCGCGCGCGGGCTGCACGGCCTTCGGCCGGTAGAACAGCTTCATCTGCGTATGCAGCGCGATCTGCAGCGTGTTCGGCGTATCGGTCTTCGGCGGCACTTCGCGGATGTTCAGGTAGAACACCGTTTCGCGATCGGCCGGCAACTCGGTGCCCGGCAGCTTCGCGATCCGCAGCACGTTGCGCTCGTTCGCCTCGATGCGCTGCAGCGGCGGCACGACCATCAGCGGCGATGTGGTCTTGTTGCCCTTCGCGTCCTCGAGCCACGACTGCACGAGATACGGATATGTCGCGCTCTTGTTGGTGATCGTCACGATCGCGGCCTGCTCGCCTTCGTTGAAGATCACGCGCGTGCGATCGGGCACGATCGCCGCCTGCGCGGCGCCAGCCAGCATCGCGCCGACGGTCGCGAACGCGCACAGCGCGCGCCGCGGGAAAGAAAGGGAGAAAGCGTTCTTCATCGCTGGATCCATGAAAATCATCGTTCGACCCGCGCGGCCGCCGCATGCGACTCGCCCGGTGTCCGGCACGTCACCGGAATCGGCGTGCCTTCGAGTTGGAGCTGATTCGGCAGCGCGTCGATCGTGCACAGCGTGCGTTCGCCCGCCCGCACCGCCAGCGCGGATTTCGGCTGAACCTGGGTCAGGAACGCCGCGCCGCCCTCGCCGACGATGCCGAGCTCCTTGCCGTTCGCCGCGTCCTGCACCGACGCGCCGAACGGCAGCGCGTGGCCGGCCGCGTCGGTCAGCGTCAGGTACAGGTTGCTGCCGCGCGCGGCGGAGAACTTCACGAAGCCGATCGCGCCGTCGGTCAGCACCATGCGCTGGATCGGGTTCGTCACCTGCACTTCGAGCGGCAGCTTCTCGACGTTCACGGTCGCGTCGTACACGTTGTAAGGCGAGATGCCGTCGAGGACCGCGTAGCCGCGCGAATCGGTGTGCGTGAGCGTGCCGGACAGCGGCACGTCGGGCACGCCGTCGGTCGACACCAGCAGCCGCGTATCGCCCGCGTTGCCGTTCGCGTGCGCGGACACGCCGTACTGCGTCGCGACGAACGAGCCGTCGACTTCGAGCGACGCGGCCGCATACGCATTGGCGAGCGTCGATGCCTGCGCGGTGAGCTGGTACGCCGACGTGCGCTGCCGGAAGCTCGCGTTCGCCGACGCGCGGCCGTCGGTCTCGCCCGCATTGACCTGATAGGTGCGGCCGGCCGGATCGTCGTAGATGTAGCCCGCGTTCACGCTGGTGCTGCCGTTGCCCGTCGTCAGGTTCGACGTGACGGTGTGGCGGCCGCCGATCGGCAGCGTCGCGGTGACCGAGAACTGGTTGCCGCTCGCGCCGGCGCTTTGCGTGCGGAATGCCGACACGCTGACGTTCAGGTTGCGCAGCGTGCCGATCGAGAATGCACGCGTGAGCGTCAGGCCGACGCGCTGCTCGGACGCGCGCGCCCAGTAGGTCGTCTGGTCGTACGAGAAATAGGTCGACGTGTCGCCGAAGCGCTTCGACAGCGTCGCCGAATAGCGCTGCTTGCTGTTGGCGAGGCCGTACGCGGTCGGGTCGCCGGAGAACTGCGCGAAGCTGGTGTACTCGCGCTCGGAGAAGCGGTAGCCGAAGAAGCGCACGTCCGCATCGAGCCCGTCGAAGTGCTTCGAATAGTTGATCCGATACGAGTTGCCGTTGCGTGTCGCGCCGTTCCACCACAAGCGCGCCCGCGCATGCGTGACGTCGGCCGACACCGCGCCGAACGCGCCGAAATCGCGGCCGACGCCGAGCGCGATCGACGTATAGCCCGACGCGGCGATGAAGCCGCCATAGGCGGTGACGTCGAACGGCAGGCCGTACGCGATTTCGCCGAAGCCGAAGAACGGCGTGATGCCGGCGCCGCCGAACAGCCGCGGCTTGCCGACCGCGGCCTTGTAGCGCAACTGGCCGGTGCGCGCGAGGAACGGCACGGCGGCCGTCGTCACCTGGAAGCGCTGCACGCTGCCGTCCTCTTCCTCGACCGCGACGTCGAGCGTGCCCTGCACGCTCGTGTTGATGTTCTGCAGCGCAAATGCGCCCGGCGACACGCGCGTCACGTACAGCACGCGGCCGGCCTGCGACACGGTCACGGTCGCGTTGGTGCGCGCGACGCCCGAGATCAGCGGCGCATAGCCGCGCAGCGACGGCGGCAGCATGCGGTCGTCACTGCGGATCGACGCACCCGTCAGCGCGAACGTGTCGAAAATGTCGGAGGTCAGGTAGTCGTCGCCGAACGTCACCGTCGACTGGATCGACGGCAGCGCGCGAAACGCATAAAGCCGGCTGAAGCGGAACGTGCGGTCCGCGTACGCGGTGTTGCCCACGTTCGATTGCGCCTGGTAGTCGCCGCGAAAACGCCACGCATCCCAGTTCGCGCCGACCGTCCCGTACGCCTGGATCGCATTCGTCTGCCCGCCGCCCGCACCGAAGTTGCGGTTCGTGTTCGCGATCACGCGATAGTCGAGCATCGCGCCGGGAATCCCTTCGGACCAGTGCTCCGGCGGCAGGTAGGTCGAATCGGTGAATTCGAGCGCCGCCTGCGGAATCGTGATCTTGAGCCGCCCGTCGCTTTTCAGGTAACGCACGGTCGCCCCTTCGATCGCGGCCAGGTCGACGCAGCTACCGCCCCGGAAGCGCGGCAGGTCCTTGACCAGCGACGGCTTCAGGCCGAACCGCGCGACGAGCTCCGGCCGCAGGCACGGCTTGCCCGCGCCCGTCGCATCGACCGCCACGAATTCGATCGGCTGCAATCCGAGGTACAGGTCGTTGACCTGCACGTCGAGCATGTACTCGCCGGGCAGCGTGAAGTCGGCCTGTGAGAACTGCGACAGGTCGACGTTGCGCGTTCCGTCGATGTCGAGGAACGACGAATTGAATTCCGTCGCCTGGCTCTGGCTGCCGACGACCAGCACGGAGACGCAAAGGAAGGAATGTCTGATTCGCACGCGGTGCTACCGGGAGTCCGAGGAGAAGGAAAACGAGAGGAAGGACGAAGGAGGAAGGGATGCACGCATCCCTCCTCCGGTACGGATGCTTACTGGTAGCGGACCGTGAAGTTCGCGACGCCGTCGGCGGTACCCGGCGTCACGCCGGCTGCCGTCGCTTCGTACATCGCCGCGAAGCGCGCGATGTTCGTGCCGTTCTGCAGCAGCGTCGGCGCCTTCTGCTCGGCGCCGTTGTCGAGGTATTCGCCCGACGCGGCCTGCAGGCGGATGCCGACGTTGGTTGCCGAACCGATCGTGGCGAGCAGCTTCGGCTGGCCCGCGCTCGACGTGCCCGTGAACGTGAAGTACGCGTTCTTCGCGACGCTGGTGTCGCAATCGGTCAGCTTGATGTCGAAGTTGGTCGGCGTGGACTTGTCGCCGGCTTGCTTGAACACGTTGGTCGGCACCTTGCCGAGGTTCACGGTCTGGTTGACCGAGCCCGAGTCGATGCCGCATGCGCCCGCGACGATCTCGCCCGTGAAGTTGATCGTGCCGGTGCCCGCTGCGAAGGCCGAGGTGGACAGGGCTGCGAGTGCGACAGCGCTCAGGATGGATTTTTTCATGAGGTTTCCCGTAAGGAGTGCAAATGGAATGGACGACGTGGCGGACACAAACGACAGCGCGTGGTGGCTCCCGTCCGACACGAGGCGGCATTATCGAGATAACCACGAAAGATGTCTGTAAATCATTGTCAAATGCATCTGACAATGTTCGATTTACCCCTCTAAAACCCCATTATTTCCCCTCCATTTTCAATCCCGGATTTTTTATCCGCAGTCCTTTTTTATTTTCCGGAACCGATTGAAGATTAAGGGAATTTCTTGCCGATAATCATCGACGCCGCGCACTTCCTTACTGGCGCTGGCTTGAGCAGGACCGCCACTCAAAGGACAAAACATTGTCCAACACCGCCATCGTTGTCCGATTACAACGCTAATATCTAATCATTTTCAACTGACAGGAAATTAACGATGGCATTCCATCAATATGGATTTATCGCGCAAACGATTGCGCAAGAATACAAACGTTTTACCGCGACACTTTGCCGCCACCATTAATTCCGATATGTTGATTAATCCATTCGTCAATTGCCGATCTTGAATCGCATGCATGCGCGGCCGCTGGAACGCGGCTCGCTTGCCGGATTGGACGAGATGAAAAAGGAAAGAACGCGGCACACGTTTGCGCCGGGGAGCGGCACGACCGGTCGCCGGATGCGGGTGGCAGGGAAGCAACCGCTCTGCCCTGCCGGGAGATGAAAAGGAGGCGCGGAACAGCGCCAGGAAGCGCCGATGCCGCGCGGCGAAACGACGGGCATCACGCGCTGTCGAAGCAGCGGCCGCACGTTGAATCGTACGGCCGCCGTCATGTCGCCCGACACGCTGCCGCGTCAGGCGACGCGTCGCACGTCACGCGGAAGCCGCGGCCTCCGCCGTTGCCGGCGCCCAGCCGCCGCCGAGCGCGCGATACAGCGCGATCGCGTTCGCGAGCCTGAGCTGCCTGAGCCGGATCAGCTCCTGCCCCGACTCGTACGTGCTGCGCTGCGCGTCGAGCAGCTCGAGATAGGTCGCGACGCCGCCCGCATAGCGGCGCTCCGCGAGCCTCAGCCGTGCGCCGTCCGCCGCATATACGTCCTGCTGCGCGGCAAGCTGCCGGTCGATCCAGTCGCGCGCGGCGAACGCATCGGCCACTTCGCGAAACGCGGTCTGCACCGCCTTCTCGTATTCGGCGACCGCGATGTCCTTGCGCGCGTGCGCGACGTCGAGGTTCGCGCGATTGCGACCGCCCGCGAAGATCGGCAGCGTGATGCGCGGCGCGAACGTCCACACGCTGGTGCCGGCCGCGAACAGGCTCGAGAACGCGTCGCTCACCGAGCCGTAGTCGGTCGTCAGCGCGACGCGCGGGAAGAACGCCGCGCGCGCCGCGCCGATGTTCGCGTTCGCGGCCTTCAGCCGCGCCTCGGCCTGCCGGATGTCTGGCCGCCGTTCGAGCAGTTCGCTCGGCGCGCCCGGCGCCACGGGCGCGATCGACAGCGTGTCGAGCGCGGTCGCGTCGTCGGGCACGTTGCGCGCGAAGTCGCCCGCCAGCAGTTGCAGCGCCCGTACGGCCTGCGCATGCTCGCGCTGCAGCGCGGCCTGCGATGCGCGCGCGGACGCCACCAGCATCTCGGCCGAACGCAGCTCGATCGCGTCGCTCGTGCCGGCGGCATAGCGGCGTTGCGTGAGCGCGGCCACCCGTTCGCGGGCTTCGAGCGTGCGCTCAGCGAGCGCCAGTTGCTCGTGCAACGATCGTTCGGAAACGTACGCGCCCGCCACCTCGGCGATCACACCGATACGGACCGTGCGCTGCGCGTCGGCAGTCGCGAAATACTCGGCGAGCGCCGCGTCGGACAGGTTGCGCACCCGGCCGAACAGATCGAGCTCGTATGCGCTGACGCCGACGCCCGCACGATACAGCCCGCTGATCGCGCTTTCGCGCACGACCGGGTCGTACTGGCGCGCGCGTTCGTAGCCGAGATTCGCGTCGACCGACGGCATCCGGTCCGCGCGCTGCACGCCGTACAGCGCGCGCGCTTCCTCGAGCCGGCCGGCCGCGATCCGCAGGTCGCGATTGTTCGCGAGCGCCGCGTCGATCCACGCCTGCAGCGCCGGATCGGTGAAATACGCATGCCAGTCGTCGAGCAGCGCGGCATCCCGTGCCGCGCTCGGTAGGGCCGCCGGCGCCGTACTGCCGTCGACCGGCGCATAGGACGCCGGCACCGGCGCCGCCGGGCGCTCGTAACGCGGCGCGAGCGAGCACCCGGCGAGCGCGAGCGCGGCGGCCAGCGCGACCGGCGCCCGCCGCGCGGCGCGTGCATTCAGCGCGAACATCATGGTTGCGAACCCTCCATCGTCGTCGGCTGCGCACCGCCGCGCCGGCGCGGGCCGACGTCGAACAGGCGGCCGACGATCACGAAAAACAGCGGGACGAGGAACACCGCGAGCACGGTCGCCGTGATCACGCCGCCGAGCACGCCGGTGCCGATCGCCGTCTGCGCGCCGGACGCGGCGCCCGACGCGAACGCGAGCGGCAGCACGCCGACGCCGAACGCGAGCGACGTCATCACGATCGGCCGCAGCCGCAGGCGCGCGGCCTCGAGCGCCGCGTCGACGAGCGACATGCGCTGCGCGACGAGATCCTTCGCGACTTCGACGATCAGGATCGCGTTCTTCGCGGACAGCCCGATCGTCGCGATCAGCCCCACCTTGAAATAGATGTCGTTCGGCATCATCCGCAGCGTCACGCCGAGCACCGCGCCGATCACGCCGAGCGGCACGACCAGCATCACCGCGAACGGAATCGACCAGCTCTCGTAGAGCGCCGCGAGCGCGAGGAACACGACGAGCACCGACAGCGCGAACAGCATCGGCGCCTGCGCGCCCGACAGCCGCTCCTCGAACGACTGCCCCGACCACGCATGGCCGATGCCGGCCGGCAGCTTCGCGGCGATCCGCTCGATCGCGGCCATCGCGTCGCCGCTGCTGTGGCCGGCCGCGGCCGAGCCGTTGATCGTGAACGACGGATAGCCGTTGTAGCGCGTGAGCTGCGGCGGCCCCATCGTCCAGTGCAGCGTCGTGAACGCCGCGAGCGGCACCATCTCGCCGCGCGCGTTGCGCACGCGCAGCTTCTTCACGTCGTCCGGATCGAGCCGGTGCCGCCCGTCGGCCTGCACCATCACGCGTCGCACCTGCGTGCCGTGCATGAAGTCGCCGATATAGTCGGAGCCGAACATCACCGCGAGCGTCGTGTTGATCTCGTCCATCGACACGCCGAGCGCGGACGCCTTCGCGCGATCGATGTCGAGCTTCAGTTGCGGCGCGTCCTGCGTGCCCGCGAACATCAGGTCGGTGAGCGCGCGATCCTTGCCGCCCGCCGCGAGCAGTTGCTCGCGCGCGGCGCTGAACGTCGCGTAGTCGAGCCCGCCGCGGTTCTGCAGCCGGAAGTCGAAGCCGCTCGACGAGCCGAGATCGGGCAGCGCCGGCGAGTTCATCGCGAAGACCGTCGTGTTCGGCGTGCCCGCGAAGCGCTCGTTGATGCGCGCGACGATCGACTGCACGTGATCGCGCACGGCCTGGCGCTCCTTCCAGTTCTTCAGCGTGACGAAGATCATCCCGCCGTTCGGCCCTTCGCCGTACAGGTTGAAGCCGCCGAGCGCATACGTATAGGCGGTCGGCTCGTCGCGGCGGATCGCCGACTCGACCGCGCGCACGCTCTGCATCGTTTCCGCGAGCGGCGTGCCTTGCGGGCGGATCACCATCACCATGAAGTTGCCCTGGTCCTCGTCCGGCAGGAATGCGGTCGGCAACTGCGTGAGCATCAGCACCGCGGCCGCGGTCAGCGCGCCGTACACGACGAGCCAGCGCAGCGGCTTCTTCAGCATCGTGCCGACCCGCGTCGCATAGCGCTGCGTCGCGCGCGCGACGAAGCGGTTGAACCCGCCGAAGAAGCCGCGCTTCTCGTGATGGTCGCCGGCCACCGGCTTGAGCAGCGTCGCGCACAGCGCGGGTGTCAGCGACAGCGCGAGGAAGGCCGAGAAGCCGATCGACACCGCGAGCGACAGCGCGAACTGCCGGTAGATGTTGCCCACCGCACCGCCGAAGAACGCCATCGGCACGAACACCGACGTCAGCACCACGGTGATCCCGACGATCGCGCCGCTGATCTGCTGCATCGCCTTGACGGTCGCGTCGTACGGCGCGAGCCCCTCCTCGACCATCAGCCGCTCGACGTTCTCGACGACGACGATCGCGTCGTCGACGAGGATGCCGATCGCGAGCACCATCCCGAACATCGTCAGCACGTTGATCGAGAAGCCGGCCGCATACATCACGCCGAACGTGCCCGCGAGCGCGACCGGCACGACGAGCGTCGGGATCAGCGTCGCGCGCAGGTTCTGCATGAACAGGAACATCACGAGGAACACCAGCACGCCGGCCTCGATCAGCGTCGTGACGACCTTGTTCATCGACACGCGCACGAACGACGACGTCTCGTACGGAATCTGGTATTTCACGCCCGGCGGGAAGTATCGGGACAGCTCGTCCATCGTCGCGCGCACGCGCTTCTCGGTGGACACCGCGTTCGAGCCCGGCGCGAGCTTGATGCCCATCCCGGTCGCGACCTTGCCGTTCACGTACGACGGATAGTTGTAGTCGTTGCCGCCGAATTCGACGCGCGCGACGTCGCGCAGGAACAGCGCGGCGCCGTCGGCCCGCGCGCGCAGCGCGATCGCGCCGAAATCGGCTGGCGTCTTCAGCGGCGCGTCCGCGAACACGGTCGCCGCGATCGGCGCGCTGTCCGGCACCGCGCTGCGGCCGATGTCGCCGATCGTCACGCGCGCGTTGTGCGCGCGCACGGCCGACGCGATGTCCGACGCGGTGAGCCCGTGCCCGGCCAGCTTCACCGGGTCGGGCCAGATCCGCATCGCATATTCGGCGCCCCAGAACTGCACCTTGCCGACGCCCTCGACGCGGCGCAGCGCCTGCACGACGTTCGCCGACGCGTATTCGCCGAGCTGCACGTCGGTCATCCGGCCGTCGTCGGACGTCAGCGACACGACGAGCTGGATATTATCGGCGGCCTTCTCGACCTGGATGCCGTCGCGGCGCACGGGCTCGGGCAGGCGCGCGTCGACCGTCTTCAGCCGGTTCTGCACTTCGACGGCCGCGAGATCGGCGTTCACGCCCTGCTTGAACGTCAGGTACAGCGACGCCGCGCCGGCGCTGCTCGTCGCGGACGTATACAGCAGCCCCGGCGCGCCGTTCATCTCGCGCTCGATCAGCGCGGTCACCGATTCCTCGACGACCTGCGCGGACGCGCCCGGGTACGTCGCATAAATGCTGACGACGGGCGGCGCGATGTCCGGGTACTGCGCGACGGGCAGCGCGCGAATCGCGAACAGGCCGCCCAGCATGATGAAGATCGCGATCACCCATGCGAAGACGGGGCGATCGATGAAGAAACGTGCCATGTTGGTTTGAACCGGTCAGGTTTGACGGGCGGCCGCCTGCGAAGCGGCCGCTGCCGGCGCGGCCTTCGACGGCGGCGCCTTTTCGACGGGCTGGACGGCCGTATCGGGCGCGAACTGCGCGACGTCGTCGACGATCACGCGCTCGCCGCCCGCGAGGCCGCGCGTGATGCGCCAGTCATGGCCGCTCATCTGGTCGGCCGTGACCTCGACGTCCTTGACCTTGCCGTTCGCGCCGACGACACGCACCGACGTACGGTCGGCCGTGCGCAGCAGCGCGTCGCGCGGCACGAGGATCGCGCGCCGGTCGACCGCCGTGTCGAGCGCGATCCGCACATACGCGCCCGGCAGCAGTTCGCGCTCCGGATTCGGGAACAGCGCGCGCATCGCGACGGTGTCGGTGGTCGGGTCGACCGCGAGATCGCTGAACAGCAGCTTGCCCTTCAGCGGATATGCGGTGCCGTCGGCGCGCAGCAGCGTCACCGCGACATCGTGCTGCGCGATGCCCGTTGCGCGCCCGCTCTTCACCGCGCGACGCAATGCGTCGACGTCGGCGGCCGGCTGCGAGAAGTTCACGTAGATCGGATCGAGCTGCTCGACGGTCGTGAGCGGCGTCGCCTGGTCCTGGCCGACGAGCGCGCCCTCGGTCACGAGCGCGCGCCGTGCGCGGCCCGCGATCGGCGCGGTGACGGTCGCGTAGTCCAGCTGCAGTTGCGCGCGCGCGAGTTCGGCCTTCGCGGACGCGACCTCGGCCTTCGCCTGCGTATCGGCCGCGACGGCTTCGGTGTGGTCCCGCTCGCTCACCGCGCGATCGCGCACGAGATCGTCGTAACGACGGCGCTTGTCGGTCGCCGCGAGCGCGGCGGCCTGCGCCTTCGCGAGCGCACCCTGCGCGGCGTCGCGCGCGGCCTTCAGCGGCGCGGGATCGATGCGGAACAGCACCGCGCCCTGCTTCACCTCCTGGCCTTCCTCGTAGGTGCGCGCGGTGACGATGCCCGCGACCCGTGCGCGGACTTCCGCCTGCCGGTACTCATCGAGCCGGCCCGGCAGTTCGACCGTCATCGGCACGGCCGTCGGGCGCACCGTCACGACGGTGGCCTGCTTCGCGGTCTCCGGCGCGGCGTCCTTGTCGCCCTTTCCGCATCCGGCCACGGCCAGCAGCGCCGCGAGCGCGAACGGCGCCAGCCGCAGGCGGCGCCACAGGGTGCGTTTGTTATTCATGTTCTGACCTCGGATCGTTCGCCGCCGATACAATGCGGCGGCTCAGGGTGGCCGATTATAATCAGTCACGACTGATTAAATACATCCGCTTTCCATCCGGCTGACGCACTGTCTCAATAAAACGACAGCGAACTGTAAGGAATTTCACGACATGGCCCGCAAGACCCGGGAAGAATCGCTCGCCATCAAGCACCGGATCCTCGACGCCGCCGAGCTCGTGCTGCTCGAAAGAGGCGTCGCGCAAACCGCGATGGCGGACCTCGCCGAGGCCGCCGGGATGTCGCGGGGCGCCGTCTACGGCCACTACCGCAACAAGATGGAAGTGTGTCTGGCGATGTGCGACCGCGCGTTCGCGCGCACGTCCGAGGGGTTCGACGCGGGCGACGGCCTGCCGCCGCTCGCTACATTGCGGCGCGCCGCGTCGCACTACTTGCAGGAATGCGGCGAGCCGGGCCCGATGCAGCGCGTGCTCGTGATCCTCTATACGAAATGCGAGCAGAGCGAGGAAAACGGCGCGCTGCAGCGGCGCCGCATGCTGCTCGAGCTGCAGATGCTGCGGATCACCAAGGCGCTGCTGCGTCGCGCGATCGCGGCCGGCGAAGTGGCCGCCGATCTCGACGTGCATCTGGCCGCCGTCTACCTCGTGTCGCTGCTCGAAGGCGTGTTCGCGTCGATGATCTGGACCAACCGGCTGCGCGGCAACCTATGGAACGACGCCGAGGCGATGCTCGACGCCGGTTTCGACGCCGTGCGCACGTCCGCCGCCCTGCGCAGACGCGCGCAAAAATTGCCGGACTAACGGAAATCGTCGTAACAAATGCTGATTTAACCCGATTTACCGCAGTGCGAAACGAGTGAGCCGACCCTCTTTAAAATTTTTAACGTTTCGCGGAACATCGGTAGACTGACGCTGTCATCTTTCTTTAGCGTCTTCGTGATAACCGGGTTCGACCCGGTATGCACGCCGCCGTTCGAAGCGGGCACCGCCCCGCAGGTTGGGTCGAACGGAAACGACACAGGCCCCTGGCGGGGCCTGTTTTGTTGCACGCCCGCCGCCCGCCCCGTCGCCGTTCGACGGATGTGCCGCCGGCGGCCCCCGCCCACACCCCTTTGAACCGCTTTCCTGGATGTGGACACCTTGGTCAAGTCTGTCGCAACCCCTGATGCCGTCGCGCCCGGTCGCGCGCAGCGCGCCGTGCGCGCGCTCGTGCCGGCCGCCGTGCTCGGCGCCCTCGCCGCATTCGGCCTCGCCGCCGCGCTGCCGGCCGTGTCGCAATTGCCGGGCGCCGTCGATTCGGGCACGGCCGCGCTGCCGCAGCGCGTGCTGTCCGATACGCCGTTTCCCACCGCGCAGCATTTCGTGACGAGCGAACTCGCCCGCACGATCGGCGAGCGCAACGAACACGTCGATCGCAACGATCGCAGCCTGCAGCCGGGCCTGTTCGCGCCGCTCAGCGCGCATCGCAACGACATGCTCGGCTACGCGAGCCTGTTTCAGTTCGCGTCGCCCGATCGCCCGCAAGGGATGCGCGCGGGCGACATCGAGCTCACGCTGTCCGATACGCTGAACCGTCTCGACGTGCCGCCCGAAGTGCGCATCCAGCTCGGCGACCTCGTCACCGGCAAGGTCGCGATGCGTGCGAGTGCGCAGCGCGGCGACTATTACCGCGTCGCGTTCGACACAAACGACGGCACGCCGCGCCTCACCGCGCTCGAGCTGCGCGTCGCCGGCCGCACGTTCGGCGCGATCTGGTTCCGCGCGCCGGGCGCCGAGCACGGTGCGTACTACACGCTCGACGGTTCGCCGCTCGAAGCCGCCGCGTTCACGATGCCGGTCAAGTGGACGCGCATCAGTTCGTTCTTCGGCGAGCGCGTCCATCCGTTGTCGCAGGCGATGGCGTTCCATACGGGCGTCGATCTCGCCGCGCCGAGCGGCACGCCGGTCGATGCGGCGGCCGACGGGGTCGTGTCGTTCGTCGGCACCGATCCGGGCGGCTACGGCCGCTATGTGATCGTCGATCATGCGGATGGCTATTCGACGTACTACGCGCACCTGTCCGCGTACGCTCGCGGGCTGAAGGTCGGCGAAACCGTGAAGCAGGGCCAGCGCATCGGCTCGGTCGGGATGACGGGCGCGGCCACCGGCCCGCACCTGCATTTCGAGGTGCGGGTCGCGAACGATCCGGTCGATCCGCTCGTCACGCTCGCGAACGCGCAGACGGGGCTGTCCGACATGCAGCTCACCGCATTCCGCCAGGAAGCCGCGCAATGGCGCTTCCGCCTCGCGTCGATCAATAAGACGCCGTTCGCGTTCGCGCAGAACGACGGGCCGCTGTGGGGGGATTTCGCGACCGGTCCGTCGACGCTGCGGGCGGTTTTCGATACGCACTACTCGGCAGAACGAGGCTGACGCCGAGGCACACGATCGTGGTGGTTGGAGAAGAGCGCACGGTTGTCAGAATGCTCCCGCGCTCTTCTCTACACCGTCAGTTGGTCACGGGCTTGAGCCAATGTTTTGGCGCGAGGTAAAAGTAGAACTGCGCTCGATACCGTCGGCGGTGTGCGCTTGCCCCTCGTAGTCGACCGAGGTTGGTTCCCTCATGACAAACAAGACCGCGTTTATTCAGAACTGAGCGGTCACCTGAAAACCGAGCGTCACTCGCGCAGTCGGAAAACCCGACGGCTTGTAGACAGGCGTACCCGCGAAGAGATCGTACGCATAGGCTCCGAATCGCGTGCCCATGCTGCCTTTTATGCCGATCACGGCGCCGGCCAACTGCGTCCCGACGAGGGCCACAGGCTGCGGGCCCCATACGCGACCATAGTCGAGTCCCACATAAACTGCCTGCCCCGTCTGCCCGATCGGCGCCTGCAGTTCGTTGCGCCAGTAGAAGCCGCGTGCCGACGCGAGCATCGTTTCGCCATCGAAGCCGCGCACTGTATAGCGACTGCCAATCGTCAAGTCGTCGATGTAGTACAGCGTGTTCCCGGTGTACTGACCGTGGAATGTGCCGACATAGCGGAATGGCTGCTTGCCGATCGCAAAAGGCACCGCCAGGTTCGCGTCGAGCACCGCCATCTTGAACCGATAGGTCGGCCCCCCACCCGCCGCCAACGTATCGTCCTGAGCACCCAACCCACCGACGCCTTGACGATATGCAAGTGAGCCATCGAACTGCGCGCCGCCGAAATAGTGTCGATCGGTCAGGCCGAGCTCGATCATCGTGTTATTGCGGCGCTGCTGCGAAATCTCGGTGTCTTCGATAAAGCTTTGTCCGAAACGGCGCGACAGGCGAACGTATGCGCCGAATACATCATTCTGACTACGCGACAGCACGCGGGCCAGCTTGAAATCGACCGTCTTCGAATTGCCGCTCGCGACGAATGTCTGGTTCACGCCGGCAATCTGCTGGTAGTACGTGTTCGTGTAGGCGGACAGCGTGGCCGTCCAGTAGCCCCACGGAATCGAGTAGAAGCCGTTCCAGCCGTGCGAGCCGAGACGCTTGTCGCCGAATTCGAGGTCCTGGCTCACGCCGATGTTGAAGACGTCGTTCAGGCCGAGCGGGTTGTCGATGCCAAGCGACAGGTTGCCTTGCAGCTTGCCGGTCGCGCGCGTGCCGGCGTTGTCGACCGATGCGACGACGGTCCACGGCTTGCCACGCTTTACGTCGAGCACGACGTCGCTTTCACCGGGAAGCTCGCCCGGAACAAGTTGCATCGAAACATCCTGACTCGATACGCGTTTCATTTGCTCAAGGCCTTGTTCGAGGTCGCGCAGGTTCAGCACCTCACCGTCGCGGGTGGGGAAAGCCGTTTTCCATGTACCCCGCAGTTTTTCATCAGCGAAGCGCACATGGCGAATCGTGCCGGGAATCAGCGAGAGTCTGAGCGTGCCGTTCGATAGGTCTTGCTCGGGAACGAGCACGCGCGTCGTGACGTAGCCGCGCGCCAGAATCGCCTGGGACAGCCCTTTGACTAACACGTCTACGCCTTGCTTACCGACGCATTGCCCTGCGTAGTGGTTCAGCCATTCGCGCGCGAACGCGAAACGATCCATCGGCAAGGCGGATGCCCCTTGGGCCTTCGCTGCATCAGGCAATGAGGGCGGCACATCGAGCGTAAATCGATCGATGCGGAAGCACGGCGTCTCCGAGGGAAGTGCCGGATACGCTTCAACCTTTGGCACGTCGGAACGCACGGACGGAGTACGTACGGCCGCGTCGCGCTGCTGCACGTCACGTTGCTGCTGCGCCTGCCGATCCTGTTCGGCGTTCGCGCGAGCTGCGGCGGCTTGATCGGCAGGCGTGGGGGCTTGCTGCGCCTGCACCCCGAGCGATACTAAGGCTGTGATCGGCAATGCCGCCAGCCGCTTCTTGATTTTCATTGTTCTTAAATCCCTGATTCCGCCTGATCCCAACAAATGATCACCACCACGCTCGAGCAAAAATTCGAGGGGCAGAATAATCGATCAAACTTTAAAATTCCCCATAAACTCGTAAGGATCGAGGTAATTGTCTAGCGGCTCAATCGGCAGCCACTCCTCCGGAATCCAAGGCGTGTCAACCCTCACCCTCAATCCGTGGCGCCACGCGATTTTCGCGTATATCACCGCATGGGTGCCAATGAGTTTTTCAGTAAAGCCGAACGCGTGTTCGGCGTTTCGCACCTTAGCAACTTTTGGCGACGTGAGCTCTTGTAACGTCGCCTCCATGCTCGGCACATCTCGACGGGACAATGCAAGATAGAAACGATGATCTATTTCGTACTTTTTCATCTCTGTCGACGAATTTCCAATGATCTTGAGGCAACGCTCCTCCAACGTCTTCCACTCACCGCGCAGAGCCAAAAGCGCCTGGTATCCATGAAATTCCGCTGTCGCCGGATCATTGGCTCGAATCATGTCGAACGGCTGATCATTGCTTGAGAACCATTGAATCAACCCCTCGTGATCCGATAACAACGGCATCAATAGAAGATACGCTGGGTACCAACTTTTCGGCTCTCGTTGAAACGTGATGGATTCCAGTTTTCCAGATACATAGCACCACTGCTTAAAGGAAATTAAGTCACGCCCCTTGAACCATGATACCAAGGCTGCAGCCATGGCGTGAGAGCGAAGGCGTACCATACAAAAATCAGGATCTCCGCTACCGCTTGAGATAATCTCCAAAAAGAATTTCACCTTATCAGAAAGGGCCAGAAGGTGCTTTTCGACATGCTCCAGCCCCTTACTCTGAATATCCGAATAATCAAGTTCTTTTGCCATATCACACTCATTTAATCTTTACAGGAACCGCAACCACCTGTCCGGTCGACTTGTCAACACCTGCCACAGCGGTAATTAACTTGCCGGTGGCTCGCGCTTGTTCGATAGCTTGATATGCGGGAGACGTGCTGTCTAGCCTACTCAAAACGGAATCAATCCACCCGTTCGACAACTGCATATTCCCGCCAGCACCGCTTGCAGACAACGAAAACGATCCGTTGGTGATTTGCTTACTGTCTATCAGCAAAGTTACGTTTCCGGAAGCGTCCTCAAGGACGTGATCGAACCCGTTTGTTCGCGCCGTACTTGCCACCTGCTAGGCTACTATAGCCTTCGCTCTTGCTGATCGAATTGATGAGGTCTTCCGTCAGCTGACCTGAAGGGTCTCCTTTCTGCATGATGGTCTGAACCAAGGTTTTTTGTTCGGGCGTCGAAGCGTTCAACACGCAACCGCTTTCACAAACCTTCGTTGCATTCACAAAGCCGGAAGCGGATGGCACTGCCGGCGTGGCACCCTCCAAAGCCGAAAGACTCTTGCTGGCGGCTCCGTCAGCGATGGCTCCGATGACCCGCCCAACGATCGCCTTAACGGCTCCGGTCGCCAATCCCCCAGCCATAGTTGCCGCAATCATATCTTCGGCAGTGTGTTCTGGTGCGATTGCATCCCTGGACGTACCCGCTTTTGTAATCTGATCTTGCGCAAACCCCGCCACCTGTTGGTTGGTCGGGCCGTTCGGATCAACGTAATACTGCGATCCGATCCCGGCCGTCTGAGGCGTTTGGCCCGGGGCGAGTGCATGCGCTGTTCCCCCCGGCGTACCAAACAACGTCGAGTCGTTGAATTGAGCGCTCGTCGACTGGAACGTCTTGACTGTGCTGCCATCCGCTACGATCGCGCCGGTCGTGCCCGAGATCGTGTAGCCGGACATCTGATTGATCGCATTCTGTGCAATCTTCAGATTCTGCATAAACGTATCGAGCGCTTGCGAGTTACCAGACGCTTGAGCCGCCTGCACTAACTGAATTTCATACTGCGTGAGCTGCGTCTGTGCCTGAGCGTCTACCTTCGCGCCGGCAGCCAATGTCAGCATATTGGTCCAGTAGTCCGCCAGCTTCGCCTGATCAGCCGGAGTCTTGCCGTTGGCGGCTGCTATACCCTTCGCCACCGTGGAAATCATCGTACGCTCTTGCGGATGGAGCTGACGATTGAACAGATCGGCACTCAATGCACCGTTCGCGCCACTCATCGCTCCAGCCGAACCGCCTAAAGCGCCGCCCGCCGCCGCACCAGCCAGCCCCGATGCCGCATTCGCCAACAACGTGCCGCCCAGTGTATCGCCGAGCGCCTTCCCAACGGCATTGCCCGCCATATCACCGGCCACCGTGCCAGCGACGGCCCCGGCGACATTGCCGCCCCCCATCGCCGCACCGATTGCCGCTATACCGGCGTGTGATGCGATCCGAGCTGCGCCATCGTTACCCCACAAAGCTTCCTGCTGTTGCGCCGCCGTGAAATCGGCCTGCGCCTGTGCCATCCCGGCTGTATCGCCGGCGGCGCTAGCGTTGGCATATGCCAGTCGGGCCTTGGCCTCGTCTGCAATTGCCTTGTTCTGCAGCGCGTTCGCGACATCCCCCACCACCTGCATACCGACTTGGCCGACCGACTGCTGAACCGCCATGTCGTTCTGCACGTTCTGCGCATTGAACGTGTTCTGCACCGCGCCGTTCGCATTCGCCGTGTCGCGGCTCAGGTCCGCCGTACTGTCATGCCCGGTACCCGCGTCGCCGCGTACCGTGATCGCTCCGGGAGCGACGGCCGCGTAGGTTGTTCCCGACGCGTCGCTGCTCGTGCCCGCCGCCGAGAACCCGCTCGGTCCCAAGCCTTGCGAATTCTGCGCTCCCGGTACGTTGTTCGCGCCTTGTTTGACAGGCGTATTGAGGTTCACACCAGCCGGTGTGCTGTTCCCGAAGCCACCGCTCGCGCTGAAGCCGACCGTATCGCCGGAGTAAGAGGCGTGGTTTTCCAGATTCGTAAAGCCCAGCGTCTGCGTCGACAAACTGTTCTTGTCTGGTGTCGCCGTGCTCGCAATCAAGCCACCATCGAGTTGCGTACGATTCCCGACATTCACGTTGTACCCGCCCGTGCCCGCATAGATCCCGCTTTGCTGGTTCACCGACTGATAGTTCGCGTTAATGTTCTGCTGGCTCGCGCTCGCGCTACCGCTGACCGTTTGGCCGTAGCAGAACGGAGGCACGCAAATGCTTGCCTGGAAACCAGCGCTCGATTGCTTGCTGTCGTACGTGCTGGTGTCCTGCTGGCTCGCGATATTGAGGTCGCGCCCAACACTCGCGTTGACGGTATTGCCCGACACTTCCGCACCGCGCAGATTCGTATCGCGTCCGCTCGTTATCGACAGCGCATTGCCTGCGGTAACCTGCGTATCCCGATTCGTGATGCTGCTACCGTTTGCATGGCCGTGCGCCGTGCTCGCGCCCAGTTCAAGCGTGAAACCGTTCTGCTGGCCGCCAATAGCTGCGCCAACACCGATACTGCCGCCGCTGCTGCTATTGCTGCTCGACTGCTGACTCGTATCCTTCGCGCTCGTCAGGTTGATATCGCGTGCGGCGTTCAAGTCCACGTTCTGCGCGGTAATTTGCGTCCCACTGGCGTTTATATCGCCATCGGTCGCAACGCCGTTCGCATCCTTGGCACCGCTTCCTGTTGCAATGAGCGTTGCCTTACCGCCTGCGTGCAGAGTGCTCCCGTCGTTGGCGACGGAACTGGATTGCGCTTCGCTATGGCTGGTGCCACCGCCGATACTGACCGTCGCCTTGATCAGTGCCTGATTCGTCGGCTTTCCGTCACTCAACGCGCTTCCAACTTGATACGCGTTGTAAGCCGCAAGTCCGGCCTGAGCCTTATCCAGCGCCGCCAATCGCGAATCGCCGCCACGCGCCGGCTGCGCAAATGCCTGATTGGCCTGCGCGATGGCATTACCGACTGCGCCACCAAGCGCAACGCTCACGCCGAACTGGCTGGAATCCTGACTCATCCGACTCTGCGTCGCATCCGTTCCCGGATCGAGATTCAGGTTCTTACCGATCAGTGTTAGATCCTTACCCGCGCTCAGATCGGAGCCTGCGACCGTGATGTCCTGCTTTGCATCGAGCGTCACGTTGCCCTTGCCGCTCACAATCTGGCTGCGCATCGTGCTCTGCGTTTGCGACGACGTGTCCTGCACGCTATGGCTATTCGCCACACCGACCGAAAAACCGGTCGCCGTGCCGTTGCTACCAAGGCTGCCAACCTGGCGGCTACTCGACTCCAGGCGCGTCACGTTGGTGTCGAGACCCGCCAGTACATTGATCGCGCCCTGCGTAGCGACGAGATCGACGCCCTGCGTTCCGCTGATGCCCGACCCGACGACGTTAATGTCGCCCGTCTTGCTCTTGATGACAACGCTATTACCAGTGACCGACGACGCCGTTTGCTGGGTCATCGTCTGGCTGCCGTCCGAATTGCCCCGGCTCGCGTTGTACGGAGACGGACTGTTCCCGCCACTGTTGGCCGTGCCGCCGATCCAGCGAGCGACGTCTCCAAGGCTCGGCGTCGACAGTAACGCGAGGCTGGTGCTGGAACTGCTCGACGACGTACTCTGCCGAATCTGATCTGTCGACGCCTGCAACGTCACGTTGCGGTTGGCATCCAGCGCCGCCGTACCGCCAGCGCTGATCGCGGAGCCAATCACGGCAATATCGCCGTCCACAGTGTTCCCATTCGCATCTTTCTGCGCACCGCCGGTCGCTTTCACGGTCACGTTGCCGCCGCCACGCACCGTGCTTCCCGCATTCGTCAAACTCGACATGTCGGTCGTACTGCTGCTACGGCTCCGACCGTACGTCACCGAAATCGACGGCACATCGGCCGCACCTGCGCCGATTTCGGTCAGCACCGATTGGCCTCGCTGGAAACCGTTGCCCGAGGACGCATCCGCTTTCAGGTTGCGCACCGTATCAAACGGCGTACCAGTGACCGCCACCGTCAATCCGCTCGAACGCGCTTCTTGCTGATCATGCGATTGCGCACGGTCCTGTCCCGAGTCGATCGTGACGTTCTCGCCAGCAATGCTGATGTTACCCGTCGCACCCTTGACGTCGCCCACCGCCTTGCCGGCGACCACATCGCTGCCGCCGATATGAACGTCCTTACCGGCCGACACCTTCACGTTGCCTTCGACGCTGCCGACGGAACTGCGCGATTGGCTTTGCGTCGTCGAAGTTGCGTTATATCGATCGCTCTTTTCGCTCGATCCGATCGTGATACCCAGACCACCCGAGCCGGACAGGCCCGAATGCTTCTCTTGGTGATACTCGTTGTCCTGATACGTGTTGGTTGCTGCAGTGATGTTGACATTGTCCTTGGCCGACAGTGCCACATCGTGCGTCCCGACAATGGAGCTACCGGTGACGTTGATGTCTTTCCCGCTTACGACCGTTACGCCGTCGGCCGAGATCGTGCTGCCATTGGCATACGTGGTGGTCTGATCAACCCGGTTTGTCGCGCTCGCATGACTTGCGACGCCACCGTGGTCGTGCGATTCGTCCATGTTCGACACATGGGTTTCGGTCACCGCGCCGACGTTCACGTTGCCGACTGCCATGAGGCCCACATTGCCCTGATCAAGCGAGATCGTGCTTCCGATGACGTTGATGTCCTTGCTCGAAGCAACGTTCACGGTATTGCCGCTATGCACCGTCGTGCCAACCACTGTCTGATCGTACGTGTGCAATGTTTCCGAATAGCTGCCGTGGTGATCGCTGCCCGAACTGTTGCTGTCGACCGTCGATGTGGCACTCGCAGCGCCGAGCGTGATATTGCCCTTGGCAGCGACCGTTCCCCCGTTGCGCAGGTTGATTTGCGCGCCGCTCGCGGTCAAATCACCATTCACTCCGATCATCGACACGCCACCAACATTCACTGCGCTACCAACCACGTCATTGATGTCGGTATTCGATACGCCATTCGCGCGCTGCACGATCTTGTGCTCGCCGACTTGCTGCGTACCGAGGTCGTAGTTCCCACCAACAAGCAGGCCGAGATTCCCACCAACTGTCAGCGCACCCGCATGCTGTTCAAGGTTGCCCCCGGTGATGATCGCCGCGTCGCCCTTGACGTCGAGTTGCGCAATCGGCCCAAGCGTCGTCTTGACGCTCGTCGCACCGTCGCGGCTTACCTGGGTGTCGGTATTCACAGCGCTATTGAGAACGAGATCACCGCCTGCGTTCAGGTTCAAGCTACCCGCCTTGACCTTCGCCGATGTGAGATCGACGTTGCCATCCGTCTTCAGCGACATAAGGCCGCCGCTTTGCAGCGCACCGAACGCGTTGTCGATCTGCTTGCCTTGAATCGACAACGAATTGTCCGCCTTCAACGTGCCGCTGTTCGTGAAGTTCTGCGCGTCCTTCAGATCGATGTCGGTGGCGGTGATCAGCGGACCATTGACGTTCTGCTGGTTCGCCTGCGCCAGATACACGACCGGCACGAGCACCGACTGACCGTCGACCACGCGCGTTTCCATCATGATCACGTTACCGGTCAGCTTCGATACCTGCTCGGAAGACAAGCTCGCGCCCAGCGGCAGATTAAGCGACTTCTCCAACGATGCACCCGCCGCCATAAGCTGCTGATACATCGTCTGAAGGTCCGCGTATGGACCCAATACCGCGCGGCCGGTCAGCGCCGTCACCTGATTACGAACAAGCTGTTGCTCATAGAACCCGTCGCCCAGTCGCTTCGGAATGTGGGTCAGGTCGACGCCAATCTGACCGAAGAAATAGTCACTTGAAATGAAACTCTTTTGGTTCGTGAACGCCGGGTTCGTCTCGATCACGTAGCTCGCGCTCGGCGACGGATTCGGTCGATACAACCCCCCCTGCGGAATCGTCAGGTTGTTCAGCACGTTCAACGCAGTCGCGCTTGCAATGACCGGATCGACCTGTGTTGAGCCCACGCCGTGCACCGGCGCCGTCGATTGCGCGCCCGCGCCCGTGACCGTCCCTCGAACGACGCCGCCAGTTGTAGCCGAAGCCGTCGCATTGCCGTTGAGCGTGGCAGGCGTCACGGTCGTGCCGGACCCTGTCGCAGCGCCATTAAGCGAAATAGGCGTCAACCCCGCAACCGATTGACCGGGCAACAAGCCAAGGGACGGAAGCGATGCGTTGCTCGCAGTATTGTTGATGCTCACGCCCGTGCCGGAAATTGTGCCATTCGAACCCAAGGTCGAATCGTAGCCCGGCAGCTTGTAGGTCTTGACGTCCGCTGGCGCAGCTTGGGTGTAGCCCCCCGGATTGCCCGTCACAAATGGCGCGTTGCCAAACGGCAATTGCCAGTTATATTCGCTGCTATCGTAGTTGTTGTAGTGATACTGGCCCGAGTACGTCACCGTTACGGTCGGCGCCTGCTGGCCGGTAGCCGCCCAACCATTGGCATCGTAGGCATGCGGCATATCGACATTGCCAACCGCTGTGATGCTACTCCAGTAGTTTTGCAGGGTGCCGGTCGATGAGGCATCGATCTTGCCGCCCGACACGATTTGCGCAGTCGGGCTCAATGCCGTGACCGTGTTCCCCACAGCCGTTCCAGTATAGGTCGTGTAGAAGTACCCGCTGTTCCACTGGCCGCCGTGCGGCGGGTCAATGTACATACCGCCCGGCTGGGCGATCAAGGCGGCTGTTATGGCCGGTGTGAGGTTGGAGGGCCCGAGACCGGCGATCATCTGTCCCCCTCCCGCGCAATTCACCGCGAAGTACGATGCGCAACCTGACAGGCTAATGCCGTATTGCGCGAGGGCCGCCGGATCAACGTTACTCGTGCTTCCCGAGGTGCTCATCACACGACGCGTGCTCGTCACCTTGTCGGCGTGCAGTTCCATATCACCGCCGGACTGAATCAGAGCTGATACGTTGTTGACCAGTGCCGCATTCGTGTAATTGCCGCCCGCATCCTTGCCGCCCGCGAGCACAACCTTACCCATCCCGAAAATCGCCGTCGTCGGCATTGAATCGGCCGCCGTCGTGTCGTCACGGTTTTCGATGTCGTGCGCGAGAATTTCAAGCTTGCCGTTGCTGTCCGATGCGCCAATCAACGCCGTCGACCCAGCGTTCGACACCGTGCCGGTTGCGTTGAGCGAGACGCTCCCTCCCACCAGCGACCCGGTGTTGGACAGATTGCTCGATTGCGTATGCAGCAGTCCACCGGCCGACAACGCGCCCGAATTGACGATATTGGCCGCGTTGATGTTCAGGCCATTGATGGTTTGGAAACCCGCGTTGTTGGTGAACGTGCCGGGCAGCGCAAAGGTAAGGTCGTTGCCGACGTTGAACTGCGTATCCGTCGTTGTCGTGTAATCACCTTGCAGATTCACGTGTACATCGTGCGCTGCGCTATACGCGCCGCCGCCTTGCAGTGTCGGAGCCGTGATCGTCAGGTCGTGCGCCGAGCTGATTTGCCCGTTCGTATTCGTGAGTGCGGCGCTCGCCGTCATGTCCACGTTGCCGCTCGAATTCGCAACGCTGCCGATTTGCCCGCCGCTGTTGTCCAAGGTCGCCCCTTGAACATGGAGGCTCGCGCCGCTCAACTGCCCGCCTTGCGTGTTCGAAATCGATGTCGCGCTGATCGTAACGTCGCCGTTACCGGTGATCGCGCCCATGCCCGACACGTTGCCCGCGCGGCTATTCGTGATCTGGCTGCCGCCCTGCACGGTCATCGCGCCCGTGCCGAGGTCGGTAATGGCCCCGTCGGCGTTATTGATCGAGCCGGAATGAACAGCGATCGTGCTCGTGTCGCCGGCCGTCGTCTGACCGGCCTGAACGTGCCCGGCCCGGTTCACCAGCGCGCCGCCGTTCGTCAACGACAGAGACGCGCCCGCACGCACCAGCCCTTGTACGTTGTTCACGTCGCCCGCGACCGTCGCCGTCACGCCGCCCTGTGCCGCGAGAATGCCGTTCGAGTTGTCCCAGCTGCCCGCGTCGACAACCGCCTGCCCCTTGGTGACAATGGTCCCGCCTGCATTGTTCAGCGCACTCGCGCCGTTACCCGGCGCGATGGTCAGCGTCCCGGTACCGGCATGCGTGATCGTGCCGCCTGCATTGTTCAATTGGCTAGCGGCCAGCGTCAGGTCCGCACTGTTCGTTTGAATCACGCCCGCTGCGGAGTTGTCGAGCGAACCACTGACGTTGACAGCCATGGCTGACGAGCCATATTGCGTGATCGTCCCGCCGTGGTTCGTCAGGTTCGGCGCGGTCAACGCAAGTTGGTTGGCTTCGAGCTTGCCCCTGCTGTTGTCGATCGTCGAATCGGCCGTCACGGACAGGTTGGACGCACTGACCGATCCGCTCCGGTTCGTCATCGAGCCCGTGTGAATCGACGCGTTCGTGCTCGAGCCAATCTGACCGCCGTCGTTCGTCAGCGTGCTGCTGGAAATGCCAAGGTCCGCACGGGACTGCAACTTACCGTTCGTATTGTTCAGCGCGCTGCCGACCGTCGCCGTCAATCCGGATTTGCCGTTGATCAATCCCGACGTATTGTTCAGCGTGGCCGAGTGCTCCACGACGCTACCGTTGCTTGCAATCGATCCACCAACGTTCGATACCGATCCCGTCGCGTTTCCAAGCGTCAGCGTGCCACTGCCGGCATGCGTGATCGTGCCGCCATCGTTCACGAGTGATGCAGGAGAAAGCGTCAGGTCCGTACTGTTGGTTTGTAGCGTGCCGCCATTCGAATTGTCGAGCGTGCCGCTGACGTTGACAGCCATGGCCGACGAACCAAGTTGCGTAATCGTGCCGCCGCGGTTCGTGAGATTCGACGCGCTCAACGCGAGCTGATTCGCTTCGAGCGAACCGTCATTGTTGTCAAGCGTCGAGTCGGCCATCACCGACAGGTTAGGCGCAACGATCGATCCGCTCAGGTTCGACATCGCGCCCGTGTGGATCATCGCGTTCGCGCTTGCGCCAATTTGGCCGCCGTCGTTCGTCAGCGTGCCGCTGGAAACGGCAAGGTCCGTACTGGACAATAGCTTGCCACGCGTGTTGTTCAATGCGCCGGCGATCGTCGCCGTCACCCCGGCTTGGCCATTGATCGCCCCCGACGTGTTGTTCAGCGAACCACTTTGCGCGACGACTCGCCCATTGCTCGCGATCGAGCCGCCCGCGTTCGAAATCGAACCAGTGCCGTTGCCAATCGTCAGCGTGCCGGTACCTGCATGCGTAATCGTGCCGCCATCGTTCACGAGCGAAGCCGGAGTCAGCGTAAGGTCGGTGCTGTTCGTCTGAATCACACCGGCTGCCGCGTTATCGAGCGTGCCGCTGACGTTGACAGCCATGGTCGACGAGCCGTATTGCGTGATCGTGCCGCCATGGTTCGTCAGGTTCGGTGTGGTCAACGCGAGTTGGTTGGCTTCGAGCTTGCCGCCGCTATTGTTAAGCGTCGAATCGGCCGTCACCGACAGATTGGACGCGCTGGCCGATCCACTCAGGTTCGTCATCGAGCCTGTGTGGATCATCGCGTTCGTAGTCGCGCTAATCTGACCGCCGTCGTTCGCGAGCGTGCCGCTGGTGATGCCAAGGTCCGTATTGGACAGCAGCTTGCCATTCGTATTGTTCAGCGCGCTACCGACCGTGGCCGACAGGCCGGTTTGCCCGCTGATCGAGCCGGACGTGTTGTTCAGCGTGGCCGATTGCGCCACCACGTGCCCGTTGCTCGCGATCGTACCGCCGACGTTCGACACTGATCCCGTGCCGTTGCCGAGCGTAAGCGTGCCGGTGCCCGCGTGCGTGATCTTGCCGCCGTCATTGACCAGCGACGCGGGAGCGAGCGTCAGGTCGCTACTGTTGGTTTGCAACGTACCGCCGCCGGAATTGTCGAGCGTGCCCGACAAGTTCACACTCATCGCGCCGGTGCCGATCTGCGTGATCGTGCCGCCGTGATTCACGAGGTCGGTCGCGTTCAACGACACCTTGTCGGCCTTCACGGCGCCCGCGCTATTGTCAAGGGTCGTGCCGGTCAGTGCCGCCGTCTGAGCGACAATCGAGCCGCCGCTGTTGATCAGGCGCGCACCCGCATCGACCGCCACCTTTTGCTTAGCCTGCAAAACGCCACTGCTATTGTCGACCGATTGTCCCGAGACATGCAGATTCGTACTGGACGTCATCGTCCCGTGGTTGGCAACGTTGCCGCCATGCACGGTGACGTCGCCGTTGCCACCGATCACGCCGCCCTGCGCGCCGTTTGCAGTCTTGCCCGCTGCGTTGGTCAACTGGCCGCTGGTCGTCACGGAGAGGCCGTCGCTGTTGAGCGACGTGATCCGACCCGCCGTGTTGTCCAGCGACACACCGGCCACCGTCGTGCCAGCCGCGCTTTGAACGGTGCCCTGGTTGTTCGCGATGGCGCCGCCACGCACGTCCGCCGTGCTTTCGGATACCAGTTCGCCGGATTGGTTGGCGATCTGGCCGGCGACATTCACCGACAGCGCGCCTTGAGACGACACCTTGCCGCCCTGGTTCGACAGGTTCCCGCCGGCCAGCGTCATGCTGTTGCCGCTCGACAGGCTGCCGCGGTCGTTGATCACGGTGCCCGATGCGTTCGCCTGAATGGCGCCTTGCGCGCTCGTCGTCGCGTTCGACAGATTCACGTCGCCGCCCGTCGCGTTCAGCGACAGATTGCCGTTCGCGGCGGTCTGGCTGCCGGCGAGATTCACACTGCCGCCCGTCAGCGACGCGTTACCGCCCGCCACATTCTGGCCGGTCGCGGTCAGTTGGCCCGACGCACTCAAGTTCAGGTCGCCGCTGTGCGCGACGGAACCGTCGTTGTTCACACCCGCGCCGAGCGTACCGGTCGAGTTGACGCTGCCGGCGTTGACCGTCGCATTCTGCTGCGCCGCGAGCGTCCCGCTGTTCGTCAGATCGGCTGCGGTGTTCGCCGACAACGATTGCTGCGCATACGTGGTCCCGCTATTCTGGATGCCGCCCGACGCCGACATCGCGAGGTTGCCGCTTGCCGTGGTCTTGCCCGCGAGCACGAGCCGGCCGTCCGATTGCAACGTCAAATCGCCTGCCTGCGCCGCGATCGTCCCTGCGTTCGCGACACCAACGCCTGCGGAGTTGCCAACCAGAAACACCCTATTGGCATACATGCCGCCTAACTGAGCGACGTCAATCGCGACAGCAGGTGCAGGACCGTCACCGGCGATCTGCGTCGCGGCAAGCGTGTCGTGATTAACCTGGTTCGCACCGGCGATTACATTGAGATTCTTCGCATAGATCGCGGCATTAGCCTGTACGGCACGGGCGATGATGTCGGTCTGATCAACATTCGAAGTATCGAGGCCCGCGCCTTGCACGGTTACGAGGCCGCGATTGACATTGAAGCCCGTCAACGACCCGTCCGCGCCAAACTGCGGCACGCCGGTTGTCAAGACCGCGCGCGAGGTATTGATGAACCCGCCACCGTCCACGACGATACCGGCAGGGTTGGCCAGCACGATCTCCGCGCGGCTGCCCGCGATCTCCACATACCCCTTGATCTGACTGGCCGCGGTGCTGTTGACCTGGTTGACGATGATGCGCGCCGCCTGCCCCGCGCTCAGGTTCGGGTTGCCGTTGATATAGCCGGCCTGCTACGTGTTGACGATCGTCGACGCGTTGTTCAGGATCGCGCCGTTCTTCTGAACGTCGAACTGGTTATAGGTGTTCAACGACACGCCGGCAGCGCTCGGCGTGTTGATGTTGACTTGCGGCAGGCCGTTGGGCGTCTGCAGCACCGCGGGCGCGTGAGCCCCTCCGCCG
This sequence comes from Burkholderia sola, assembly GCF_905400185.1. Taxonomy (NCBI): domain Bacteria; kingdom Pseudomonadati; phylum Pseudomonadota; class Betaproteobacteria; order Burkholderiales; family Burkholderiaceae; genus Burkholderia; species Burkholderia sola. The sequence goes on along the minus strand of NZ_FR989675.1, from coordinate 1,757,062 downwards.
ACGATCTGCGCAGTCGCCCATATCGGATTCGCGCCGGCTGCGACCAGCGCGCCGAATGCAGTCACCCGTAATGCGAACTTCGCTGCCGGATGCTCGGCGCCGCGCTTGGCGAAACGGCGAGTCTCGCCCGTATTTGTTTTCCCCGTGCTGCTGGCCGTTTCTTCGACGGCAACCAACATACCCCGTACGCGGCTGAATACCAGCCGATAATGGTTTTTGTTCATCTTCTTGGTCTACTCGCGATTTTCGTTCGATCCGCCCTGACGGCCTCGGACATCGCGTGGAATCTATTTGAAATCGTGGAAAGGCACCGTCAACGAGTGTCAATCGTCGCCGAGATGCGATGGACGAGACGACTCGATACATCGGTCGATTACTGCCATGCCAATCCGACTATCTTGATATTTTATATAATGAAATACTCCGTCGACTGCAAATATCGACGGTATTGTTAACGGCAATCCGGGCGAATCTTACCTCACCCGTCAGTTCAAAAAAATCCCTGACAGAATTGCGAGGTCGAATCGGCATGCGACCTGTAATCAGATCTCTTGTAATTGCTTATCGGGATGACATCATTGCAAGGATTTGATCCGTTCGACCGCCGTGCTCTCGACACGCCGCGCCTGCGCGCCCCGCGACAACAACCACCGCGCCGCGCCATCGAGCGACGTGCACAGCACCAGATAGATCAGCGCGACGAACAGGAAGATCGGCGCCGGATACACCATCAGCCGGTTGTTCACCTGCGTTGCGACGAACGACAGTTCCGGCACGCCGACGATATACGCGAGCGACGTGTCCTTCACGAGCGCGACCCACTGGTTGACGAACGACGGCGTCATAATCCGGATCGCCTGCGGCAGGAGCACGTAGCGCACCGTCTGCCAGCGTGTGAGCCCGAGCGACAGCCCCGCCTGCCATTGCCCGTCGCCCGCCGCGACGATCCCGGCATGCACCGCATGCGCGAGATACGCACCGCCGACCAGCGCCAGCGCGCACACGACCGTCGCGAGCCCCGGCACGTCCATGTGCAGCAGCACGGGCATCAGGAAATACGTCCAGAAGATCAGCATCAGCACCGGAATCGCGCGGAAGAAGCCGATGAACGCGAGCAGCAGCACGCGCGCCGGGCCGCGTGCGAGCGCCATCGCGACACCGAGCGCCACGCCGAGCACGGCCGACGCGAGCGCGGACGCAAGCGCAAGCACCAGCGACAGCGCGGCACCGCCGAGCGGGCCGTCCGGAAATGCACCGACCAACAGGTACGGCAGATTCGAGAGCAGCAGCGAAAGGTCCATCGTCAGCGCCCCGCTCCGAGCCGGTCGCGCCATTGCGTGGCCGCATACGCGCCGGCCTCGATCGTGGCCACCGCCGCGACGTACAGCAGCGTCGCGACGCCGAACGCGGCGAACGTCTTGAACGTCTCGGTCTCGACCTGCCGCGACGCATACGACAGCTCGGCCACGCCGATCGCCATCGCGAGCGACGAGTTCTTCACGAGATTCATGTATTGGCCGAACAGCGGCGGCAACGCGATACGCACGGCCTGCGGCAGCACCACGTAGCGCAGGGACTGCATCGGCGTGAGGCCGAGCGCGGCCGCCGCATCGTGTTGCGCACGCCGCACGCCGCGCAGGCCGGCTTCGCACTCCTCGGCGACGAACGCTGCGGTATAGGCGCTCAAGCCGACCCAGCCCGCGACGAATTCGAACGACGGCCACGCGAGCGTAAACGGGCCCGCGCTCACCGCATGGCGTGCATTGAGCCACGCGATCCACGTATCGGGCAGCAACGACGCGACGCCGAAATACCAGAACAGCAGTTGCACGAGCAGCGGCGTGTTGCGAAACGCGACGACGTACGCGGCGGCGGCCGCGCGCGGCGCCCTGCCGCGCGCATGCCGCATCACGGCGAGCAGCAGCCCGCCGACGGTCGCGGCAATCGCCGACGCGGCCGCGAGGCCGAGTGTCAGCAGGAAGCCCTGCCAGAGCCAGGATAGATATTTGGGAGCCAATCCGAGCATGCTGGAGAGCGCGCACGACGCGCGCGGTCGGATGAAAACGAAAAGCGCCGCGCGGCCAGTGTTCCGGCCGATCGCGGCGCGCGTGCAGCGAAGGTCAGGTCTTGTCGCCGATCCGGAAAATGCGCGTGAGCGGCGTCTTCGTCGTCGGCCCGAACCACGCGTCGTAGATCTGCGTGGCGCGGCCGCTCGCCTCGAGCCCCTTCAGCGTGTCGTTGACGAAGCCGAGCAGGCGCGTCTCGCCCTTCGGCACGCCGACGCCCATGTAATCGTTCGAGATCGTGAACGCCGGGATCTCGTAGTTCTGCTTGTCCGGCACGTTCGCGAGCAGGCCGATCAGCTTCGGGCCGTCCTGCGTGATGGCCTGCACGTTGCCGGCCCGCAGCGCGGCGAACGCGAACGGCGTGTCGTCGTACGCGACGATCGTCGCCTTCGGGAATTTCTCGCGCAGCGTGATCTCGTTGGTCGTGCCCTTGTCCGCGCCGACGCGCAGGCCGTTCAACTGATCGACCGATTTCAGCACGCCCTTCTTCGCGAGAAACTGCTGGCCCGACGAGAAATACGGGATGCTGAAGTCGACCTGCTTCGCACGCTCGTCGGTGATCGTGAAGTTCGCGAGCACGAGATCGACCTTGCCGGACGTCAAAAACGGAATGCGGTTCGCGGGGTTGGTCGGTTGCAGTTGCAGCTTCACGCCGAGCTTGTCGGCAAGCGCCTTCGCGTAATCGACGTCGAGACCGACGATGTGGTTGCTTTTCGCGTCGACATAACCGAACGGCGGGTTGCTGTCGAACGTCGCGACGCGCAGCACGCCGGCCTTCTTGATGTCGTCGAGACGGTCCGCATGCGCGACGGTGCCTGCGAAGATGAGCGCGACCCCGATGAGCCACGTAGCGAGCGTGTTGATTTTCATGAGCACGACCTGATTTGTTATGGAGGCCGCCGCGGATCGCGCGGCGGCACGGTTCGAAACACATCGCGACGAAGTGTGTCGTCGCGAAGCCGCTAACGTATCAGCGCGTGCGGCGAATTCGAACCAACAAATGGTGCTTTGCTCTGCGGGTTTCGTGATGAGGCACATGGGCTGCGGTCACGCACGCGGTCACACAAAAAAAGACGCCCGCTGCAAGCAGCGGGCGCGAATCCCAGTCAAGGAGGTGTCACACGAACTACGCAGCCAGATTAAGGAAATCGCCCGTCATGGACAACGAATCGATTTCCATATCGATATGACGCGGCACGCTCATGCCGGCGCGTGCGGAATCGCACGCCGCAAAAAAAACGTCCCGCCAACCGGCGGGACGTTCGTCATCATGCAAGTACGCGCGACGCGCAGCCCGATCACGGCTCGTGACGCAGATACCCTTCCTTGCTCGGATCGCGCATCCGCCACGACACGATCAGCGAGATCGCGCACAGCACGGTCACGTACCAGTAGAAGGTTTCCTCGCTGCCGATCGACTTGAACCACAGCGCGACGTACTCGGCCGAGCCGCCGAAGATCGCGTTCGCCACCGCATACGACAGGCCGACGCCCATCGCGCGCACTTCCGGCGGGAACATCTCGGCCTTGATGAGGCCGCTGATCGACGTGTAGAAACTGACGATCGCCAGCGCCACCGTGATCAGCACGAATGCGGCCACCGGGCTCGTCACGTCCTTCAGCGCGTGCATCAGCGGCACCGTGCCGATCACCGCGAACGAACCGAACAGGATCATCGACGTGCGGCGGCCGATCTTGTCCGACAGCGCGCCGAACACCGGCTGCATCAGCATGTAGACGAGCAGCGCGACGGTCATCACGTTGCTGGCCGTCTTCGCGTGCATGCCGGCCGTGTTCACGAGGTACTTCTGCATGTACGTCGTGAACGTGTAGAAGATCAGCGAGCCGCCGGCCGTGAAGCCGACCACGGTGAAGAACGCGCCCTTGTGCTGCCACACGCCGCGGATCGTGCCGGCGTCTTTCTTGTCGCGCGATGCGCTCGTCGACGTCTCGTCGAGCGACTTGCGCAGGTACAGCGAAATCAGCGCGGCCGCCGCGCCGACCACGAACGGAATGCGCCAGCCCCATGCTTTCAGCTCGCCGGCGGACAGCGTCTGCTGCAGGATCACGAGTACCAGCAGCGCGCACAGCTGGCCGCCGATCAGCGTCACGTACTGGAACGACGCGAAGAAGCCGCGACGGCCCTTCAGCGCGACTTCACTCATGTAGGTCGCGCTCGTCCCGTACTCGCCGCCCACCGACAGGCCCTGGAACAGGCGCGCGACCAGCAGCAGCGCCGGCGCGAGCGCGCCGATCTGCGCATAGGTCGGCAGCACCGCGATCACGAGCGACCCGCCGCACATCATCAGCACCGAGATCATCATCGCCGCGCGACGGCCGTGACGGTCGGCGATGCGGCCGAACAGCCAGCCGCCGATCGGACGCATCAGGAAGCCAGCCGCGAACACGCCGGCCGTGTTCAGCAACTGCGTCGTCGTGTTGCCGCTCGGGAAGAACGCCGGTGCGAAGTACAGCGCGCAGAACGAGTAGATGTAGAAGTCGAACCACTCGACGAGGTTGCCCGATGAGGCGCCGACGATGGCGAACACGCGCCGCCGGGTGTCATGCGCGGACAGCGCAGCTTGGTCGGTCTGGACGTCCATGGGTTGGTCTGTTCCTTTTAGTGCTTTCTGGGCGAGACGGCTGGGGGCCGCCGCGTGCGGTCGCACGTGGCACCGGTTCCGGCGCACGGCGCTACGGGATTTTAGCGAAATGTAAAGTAACAAGCGCTCCGGGTTCGTCCGGATGTAGAAAAATTTTCTCCCGCCACGCGTTCGTCATATGAAAACGCCAGCCCGAAGGCTGGCGTTCGATGCAAACATTTCCGACTGCGGCGACAATCACACGCGCACTTCCGGCGGCACGTAGCGGCACTCGTAGCGCTTGCGCACGGTGCCGGCCTCGTCGACGCTTTCCAGGTACACGTCGAACTGCCAGAGCCGCGCCATGTGCTTGAGCACTTCGTCGCTGTCGTTGGACAGGTGGCGGTTGTCGGTCATGAAGTGGCGCAGCGTGAGGCTGCGGTCGCCGCGCGTATTGACGGCCCACACCTGGATGTTCGGCTCGCGGTGATGGATGTCGTACTGCCGCGACAACGCCTGCCGCACGTACTGGTAACCGGAATCGTCGTGGATCGCCGATACCTCGAGCGAATCGCGCATGTCGTCGTCGAGCACCGAGAAGAGCCGCATCTCGCGGATCAGGTTCGGCGACAGGTACTGCGCGATGAAGCTCTCGTCCTTGAAGTTGCGCATCGCGTAGTGCATCGCCGGCAGCCACGGCGTGCCCGCGATCTCCGGAAACCACTTGTAGTCTTCCTCCGTCGGCGCTTCGCAGATCCGTCGGATGTCACTCATCATCGAGAAACCGAGCGCATACGGGTTGATCCCGCTGTAGTACGGCTTCGTGACGGGCGGCTGGTAGACCACGTTGCTGTGCGAATGCAGGAACTCCATCATGAAGCCGTCTTCCAGCTTCCCCTGGTTGTACAGCGTATTGAGCAACGTGTAGTGCCAGAACGTCGCCCAGCCTTCGTTCATCACCTGCGTCTGCCGCTGCGGATAGAAATACTGGCCGATCTTGCGCACGATGCGGATCACTTCCCGCTCCCACGGTTCGAGCAGCGGGGCATTCTTCTCCGCGAAATACAGCAGGTTCTCCTGCGGCTCGGACGGATAGCGGTCGTCCTGCTCCTCCGTCAGCTCCGGTTTCTTGCCCGGCAGCGTACGCCACAGCTCGTTGACCTGCGACTGCAGGTACGCCTCGCGCTCGCGCCGCAGCGCCGCCTCCTTCGACAGCGACGGTTTCTGCGGCCGCTTGTAGCGGTCGACGCCGTAATTCATCAGCGCGTGGCACGAGTCGAGCAGTTCCTCGACGCGATCGAGGCCGTAGCGCTCCTCGCATTCCGCGACGTAGTTCTTCGCGTACACGAGATAATCGATGATCGCGTGCGCGTCGGTCCACAGCCGGAACAGGTAATTGCCCTTGAAGAACGAATTGTGCCCGTACGCCGCGTGCGCGATGACGAGCGCCTGCATCGTCATCGTGTTCTCTTCCATCAGATACGCGATGCACGGGTTCGAATTGATGACGATTTCGTAGGCCAGGCCCATCTGGCCGCGGCGGTAGCTCTTCTCGGTCGCGAGGAAGTGCTTGCCGAACGACCAGTGACGGTAGTTGACGGGCATCCCGACCGACGCATACGCATCCATCATCTGCTCGGCGCTGATCAGTTCGAGCTGGATCGGGTAGATGTCGAGCTCGTATTGTTCGGCGACCTGCGAGATGTGCGTGTCGTATTCCTCGAGCAATTCGAACGTCCAGTCGGACGGGCACGGCAACGGCTTGCGTTCGGCCACGTTCATACGCGCTTCCTTTTGCCCGGAACCGGGCAAGTCGGCGGCCGGCGGCGGCGGTTCGGCCTGCGCGCGTTGCTGCGGTGCGGCAGGGCCGGCCGTATCGTCGCCGGAAGGGCGCGGCTCGTAGCCGCGCGACTCGTTGTGCAGATGGCGGGTCGTCATGACATTTCCACCTGCTTTTCGAACAATTCGCGAAACACCGGGTAAATGTCCGCAGCCGATTCCACTTTTTTCATCGCGAGATGCGGTTGCGACAGGGCCAGTTGCGCGTATTCCAGCCACAGATTCTGCTCTTCCGGCGCGACCTGGATATACGCGAAGTAACGCGTCTTGGTGAGGATATCCTCTTCCAGGATTTTGCGACACTTGGGCGAATCGTCAGTCCAGTTGTCGCCGTCGGATGCCTGCGCGCCGTAGATGTTCCACTCGGTCGGCGAGTAGCGCTCGTCCATCACCTTGCGCATCAGTTCGAGCGCGCTCGACACGACCGTGCCGCCGCTTTCGGTCGAATGGAAGAAGGTGTCCTCGTCGACTTCCTCGGCGCGCGTGTGGTGGCGGATGAACACGACTTCGATGCGCTCGTAGTTGCGCTTGAGGAACAGGTAAAGCAGGATGAAGAAGCGCTTCGCGAGATCCTTGCGCTGCTCGTCCATCGAGCCCGACACGTCCATCAGGCAGAACATCACGGCCTGGCTCGACGGTTGCGGCTGCTTCACTCGGTTGATGTAGCGCAGGTCGAACGGATCGATGAACGGAATCCGCCAGATGCGCCCTTTCAGGTGATGAATCTCGGCCTCGAGCGTCGCGATTTCCGCGCGGCGGTCTTCGGGGTCGCTCTTCAGCGCCTCCAGCTGCGCCTCGAGTTCGCGCAGCTCGTTGACGAGCGGCGAGCCGAGCGCGATGCGCCGGCCGAGCGCGCTGCGCAGCGAACGCACGACGTCGATGTTGTTCGGCGTACCTTCCGCCGACCAGCCCGCGCGCACGTTCTTCCAGCTCGGCACCGTCAGCAGGTGCGTCTTCACGAGGCGCGGCAGTTCGAGATCGTCGAAGAAGTACTGCATGAATTCGTCGCGCGACAGCTCGAACACGAAGTCGTCCTGCCCTTCGCCCTCGTTGCTCGCCTGACTGCCGCCGCCGCCCGAGCCGCCCTGCGGACGCGGAATCTTGTCGCCGCGCACGTAGTCTTCATTACCCGGGTGCACATATTCGCGACGCCCGCCCGGCGCGTGCCGGAAATTCGGCTCCGCGATGTCCTTGCGCGGGATCGTGATGCTCTGCGTGCTCTGGATATCCTTGATGCTACGGTCGCGCACCGCGTCGGACACGGCACGACGAATGTAGTTCTTGACGCGACGCAGAAAGCGTTCGCGATTGGCGATGCTCTTGTTCTTGCCGGCCAGCCTGCGGTCGATGATTTGATGAAGCACTCCCGGTCTCCCGCTCGAAAGTCGATCTGCCGGGGCACTCGCCGCGCATGCCGTCTGCCGTCATGCGGGCGGCGCCTCTGAAAGCGCCCGTACGGACTCGCCGTACGGGCGCGATACCGCGCGCGTCATGACGACTTGCGCACGCGCAGGTACCAGTCGCAAAGCAGCCTCACCTGCTTCGGCGTATAGCCCTTCGCGACCATCCGGTTCACAAAGTCCTCATGCTTGCGCTGCTCCTCCGCCGAACCCTTGGCGTTGAATGAAATGACCGGCAACAGTTCTTCGGTGTTCGAGAACATCTTCTTCTCGATCACGACGCGCAACTTCTCGTAGCTCGTCCACACGGGATTCTTGCCGGCGTTCGCCGCCCGCGCACGCAACACGAAGTTCACGATCTCGTTGCGGAAATCCTTCGGATTGCTGATCCCGGCCGGCTTCTCGATCTTCTCCAGTTCCGCGTTCAGCGCGGCGCGGTCGAAGCTCTCGCCCGTGTCGTGATCGCGGAATTCCTGATCCTGGATCCAGAAGTCCGCATACGTGACGTAGCGATCGAAGATGTTCTGACCGTACTCCGAATACGACTCGAGATACGCGGTCTGGATCTCCTTGCCGATGAACTCCGCGTAGCGCGACGCGAGCACGTCCTTCACGAACGACAGATACTTCTGCTCGGTTTCCGGCGGGAACTGCTCGCGTTCGATCTGCTGCTCGAGCACGTACATCAAATGCACCGGGTTCGCCGCGACCTCGCTCGTATCGAAGTTGAACACACGAGACAGGATCTTGAACGCGAACCGTGTCGACACGCCGGTCATCCCTTCGTCCACGCCCGCGTAGTCGCGATATTCCTGGTACGACTTCGCCTTTGGATCGGTGTCCTTCAGGTTTTCGCCGTCGTACACCTGCATCTTCGAGAACAGGCTCGAATTCTCCGGCTCGTGCAGGCGCGACAGTACCGAGAACTGCGACATCATCTTCAGCGTGCCCGGTGCGCATACAGCCTCGGCCAGCGACGAATTTCGGATCAGCTTCTCGTAGATCTTGATCTCTTCCGACACGCGCAGGCAGTACGGCACCTTCACGACGAAGATCCGGTCGAGCAGTGCCTCGTTGTTGCGGTTGTTGCGGAAGGCCTTCCACTCCGATTCGTTCGAGTGCGCAAGAATCACGCCGTCGAACGGAATCGCGCCGAAACCTTCGGTGCCCTTGAAGTTGCCTTCCTGCGTGGCGGTCAGCAGCGGGTGCAGCACCTTGATCGGCGCCTTGAACATTTCGACGAATTCGAGCAGGCCCTGGTTCGCGAGGCACAGGCCGCCCGAGTAGCTATAGGCGTCGGCATCGTCCTGCGCGTACTGTTCGAGCTTGCGGATATCGACCTTGCCGACCAGCGACGAAATGTCCTGGTTGTTCTCGTCGCCCGGCTCCGTCTTCGCGATGCCGACCTGCCGCAGGATCGACGGATAGCGGCGCACCACGCGGAACTGGCGGATGTCGCCGTTGTATTCGTGTAGGCGCTTGACGGCCCACGGACTCAGGATGCTTTTCAGGTAGCGGCGCGGAATGCCGTACTGTTCCTCGAGGATCGGACCATCCTCGTCGTAGTCGAACAGCCCGAGCGGCGATTCGTTGACGGGCGAGCCCTTCAGCGCATAGAACGGCACGCGCTCCATCAGTTGCTTCAGGCGCTCGGCGATCGACGACTTGCCGCCGCCCACCGGGCCCAGCAGATAGAGAATCTGCTTCTTCTCTTCAAGACCTTGCGCAGCGTGGCGGAAGTATGCGACCACCTGCTCGATCACCTCCTCCATTCCGTAGAACTCACGGAATGCCGGATACACCTTGATGACCTTGTTCGCGAAGATCCGCGACAGGCGCGGATCGTTGCGGGTATCGATCTGTTCAGGTTCCCCGATTGCTTCCAGCATGCGTTCACCAGCCGTCGCGTACGCGGATGGATCGTTCTTGCAGAGCGCGAGATACTCCTCCAGCGAGAGCTCTTCCTCTCGCGTTTTTTCGAAGCGGTTCGCGAAGCTGCTGTAAATATCCATGCTACCTCCCTCGCCTGAGTCTGAAGACGTGCCTGCCTTCGTCTGACTGCGCAGAAGCAAGCGCGTTCGAATTCATCCTAAACCCTTTCTTATTTTTTTTCACGAACTCTTCGTATGAAGTTCGTCATTCTCGACAACACCGCTTGGACAACGCATTTCGTCGTTTTACAATCGACCTCCCGAGCCGCAGAAACTGCATCCGCCGCGTCTCGTCGAACATCGAAACGTCTCGTGCGTTGGACACCTCCGACGTCGTCGCCTCTCCCTTCATTCCTATACGTTCGAGCGGTCGCGTGCGATGACACGCCGCGCGCACCGTTACAAATTTTTTTCGCAGTCCCTTACGGACATACCCGTACGACGAACGGGGGAACATGACGCGCATGCAGCGCATCGCCGAGGGTCCGTCGGTGCACGATGCGCAACGCACGTGCCGATGCACGACCGATCGTCCACGCTGTCACATTCAACTGTCGCAGAAACGACGACGCCCGCAATCGCGGGCGTCGTTGGTCACCAAATGGGGATCGATACGCGGCGCGCGCCGATCAGAACGTCTCCCAGTCGTCGCCGCCGACGGTCGCGGCGGCCGGCGCGGGCGCGGGCGCAGCCGAGACGGCGGCAGGCTTGCGCGCCGGCGCCGTCGCTGCAGCGGCCGCACGTTTCGGCGCGGCGTCGCGTTCGACGCGCGCGGCAGCCGGTGCGGGGGCCGCCGCCGGAGCGGAAGGCGCACGCGGAGCAGGACGCGCCGCCACCGCAACGACGGCGCCCGCGCGTGCCGCTCCGTCGTCGAGCTGGAATACCGCCGCCGTTTCGCGCAGGCGGGCCGCCTGTTCTTCGAGCGACTGCGCGGCAGCCGCGGCTTCCTCGACGAGTGCGGCATTCTGCTGCGTGACCTCGTCCATCTGCGTGACCGCGCGCGCCACCTGGTCGATCCCGCCGCTTTGCTCCTCGGACGCCGCCGCGATCTCGCCCATGATGTCCGTCACGCGCTGAACCGCGCTGATCACGTCGCTCATCGTGCGCCCGGCTTCGTCGACCAGCGTCGAGCCGGTCCGGATCCGCTCCACCGACGCGTCGATCAGCGCCTTGATTTCCTTCGCCGCGCTCGACGAACGCTGCGCGAGGCTGCGCACTTCGCCGGCGACAACCGCGAAGCCTCGGCCTTCCTCGCCGGCCCGCGCGGCTTCGACGGCCGCATTCAGCGCAAGAATGTTGGTCTGGAACGCGATTCCCTCGATGATCGCGATGATGTCCGCGATTTTCGCCGAGCTGTCGTTGATTTCGCCCATCGTGCCGACCACCTGGCCGACCACCGTATTGCCCTTGTTTGCAATCTCGGACGCATTCGCGGCCAACGAGCTTGCCTGACGCGCATTGTCCGCGTTCTGCTTCACGGTGCCGGTCAGTTGCTCCATGCTCGACGCGGTTTCCTGCAGCGCGGCGGCCTGTTCCTCGGTACGCGACGACAGGTCGATGTTGCCGGCCGCGATCTGGCGGGCCGCGGTCGCGATCGACTCGCTGCCGCCGCGCACGGTGCGCACCGTGTCGACGAGCCCGCGCTGCATCCTCGCGAGGCCCTCCAGCATCTGGCCCATCTCGTCGCGCCGGTCCACGACGATCGGCCGGCGCAGGTCGCCCGCGGCGATCGCGTCGAAATGCGACAGCGCGTCGGCGATCGGGCGGCCGATCGCGCGGCTCAGCGTCAGCCACGACAGCACCGCGGCGCCGATGCCGGCCAACAGCACGACGATCGACAGCACGCGCATCGTCTCGAACACCGATTCCGCCTGATCGAAGTGCGCCTGCGCATTGGCGAACTGGAAGTTGCGCAGCGCTTCGCCGGCCGCGGCCAGCTCGGTATAGCGCGCCTGAAGCTGCTTCGCGCCGTCGCCGATCCGGTCATGATCGCCGGCCGCGACCGCACTCGCGAACGCGTCGCAACTGGCCTGCAGCACCTTGCGCCGGGCGGCGACGTCCTGTGCGAGCCGGTCCTCGTCGGCGTCGCGCGGCAGCGCAAGGTATTTCTGCCACCACGCGTCCGACTGCGTGCGCATCGCGCGGCTGCGCTCGATGGCCGCCGCCGAGTCCGGCGTGCCGGCCAGCAGCGCCGCACGGTCGAGTGCGAGGCGCTCGCGTGCGGCGAACATTTCCGAGACCGCGACGTCGACCGCGCTCGGCATCTGGTTCGTGTAAATCTCGCGCGTCGACTCGTTCGAACGCGTCATCCCGTGCAGACCGAGCACGCCGGTGACAGCCAGCAGTACCGCCAGAAACGCCATCGTCAAACCGATGCGCGCACGAATCGTCAGCTTCCTGAACACCATCATCCACCCTGTGTTGCGTCGTCATGAACGGGCCCGGCCCGTTGGCTCGAAGCATTGCTTCACTCGGTGCATTTACGACCGGGCGGCGCATAACTTGATGGTTTTGCCGTGTTTATTTCGTATTATTCGTCTGTTTATTGAATAAGACTGAATAATCGACGCAATTCGGGTCGGAGCGAAAACGGGGCGAACGCGCGTCGGCGCGCCAATGCAGCGCACCCGGCCGTCTCGTGCGACGGACCGGGCGCGTGGGGAACCGAAAACGCGAGACCGGGGATCCGGCCCTAGTCGGCCAGTTCCGCCCGCGTCGGGATCGAGGGCTGGGCGCCCGCGCGCGTCACCGATAGCGCCGCCGCGCGTTGCGCGAAGCGAATGGCGGTATCGACGTCCGCGCCGGCCGCGAGCCGTGCGGAGAAGCCGCCGATGAAGGTGTCGCCGGCCGCCGTCGTGTCGATGGCCTGCACGACCGGCGCCGGATAGTGCCGCGCGGCGCCGTCGGCCGTCAGCGCGAGCACGCCGCGCGCGCCGAGGGTGATCAGCACGTTGCGCGCGCCGCCGGCCTGGAGCGCCCGCGCGGCGGCTTCGGCGTCGGCCGGGTCGCGCACCGGCAGCCCGGTCAGCGCGGCCGCCTCGACCTCGTTCGGGATCAGGTAATCGACGAGCTGCAGCCAGCCGTCCGGCAGCGGCGCGACGGCCGGGGCCGGATTGAGCACCACCGTGCGGCCGAGCCGGCGTCCGGCCGACAGCGCCGCGAACACCGCGTCCGGCGGCGTCTCGAGCTGGCAGATCAGCACGTCGGCCGTCGCCAGCGCGGCCTCGTGCCGTGCGATCGTGTCGGTCGTGACCTCGCCGTTGCCGCCCGCGACGATCACGATCGCGTTCTGGCTCGCATCGTCGACGACGATCAGCGCGACGCCGGTCGACGCCGACGCGCTCGTCGCGAGCCCCGTGCAGTCGATTCCCTCGGCCTCGAGGCCCGCGCGCAGTGCCGCGCCGTGCGCATCCGCGCCGACGCAGCCGATCATCGCGACCTGCGCGCCGAGCCGGGCGGCGGCGACGGCCTGGTTGCCGCCCTTGCCGCCCGCCGCCTGCGCGAACGCGTGCCCGGCGAGCGTTTCGCCCGGCAGCGGCAGCCGCGGCGCGCGCACGACGAGATCCATGTTGAGGCTGCCGACCACCGTCACGCGGCCGGCGCCCGTTGCGCTCGCCGTCATGCGCGCGCACCCGGCGCGGCCGGCTCGCGATAGACGGCCGTCGATTCGCGCAGCACGAGGCGCGGCGACACGACACGGCGGCGGCTCGGCACGGCGGTCGAGCCGCCGCCGATCCGTTCGATCAACGTCTGCGCGGCCATTTCGCCGAGCGCGCGCACCGACTGGCCGACCGTCGACAGCGCCGGATACGTGTAGCGGGAAAATTCGATGTCGTCGAAGCCGATGATCGAACAGTCGTCGGGCACGCGCAGCCCGCGCTCGGCCGCCGCGCGCAGCGCGCCGACCCCCATCAGGTCGTTGCCCGCGAAGATCGCGCTCGGCCGTACCGATTCGAACAACCGCGACGCCGCGTGATAGCCGCCGAGGCATGAGAAATCGCTTTCGGCGATCGCGCCCGGCACGATGTCGACGCCGCGCTCGGCCATCGCGCGGATGAAGCCGTGTACGCGCATCGCGCTGACCGCGGTGTCGGTCGGCCCGGTGATGCAGCCGATCTTCGCGTGTCCGAGTTCGAGCAGGTGGCGCGTCGCCAGGTATGCGCCGCGCTCGTGGTCGATCTGCACGAGATCGGCCGCGAGCCCCTCGATGTTGCGGTCGACGACGACGAGCGGCGCATGGATATCCGCGAGCGTCTGCGCGAGCACCGCGTCCTCGCCGGCCGATGCGACGATCAGCCCATCGATGCGTTTTTCCTGCAGCACGCGCAGGTAGTTGCGCTGCTTCACGGGATCGTCGTCCGAATTGCAGAAGAACACGCAATAGCCGTTGGCCGCGCACTGATCCTCGATGCCGCGCGCCAGCTCGGCGAAGTACGGATTCGTGCTGTTCGGCACGACGAGGCCGATGGTCGCCGTCGCCCGCGCCTTCAGCGAGCGCGCCACGGCCGATGGCACGTAATTCAGCTCGCGGATCGCGCCCTCGACCTTCGCACGCACGTCGGCGGACACCGGCCGCGAATTGTTCACCACGTGCGAGACGGTCGTAAACGACACGCCCGCCATGGCCGCCACATCCTTGATCGTCGCCATTTCCCGTTTCTCTCTGGTCTGTTCTGTCTGTCTTTTTACCGCACGCGCGTACGCCGGCTGCGATACGTATCGAGCACGACCGCCACCACGATCACCGCACCCGTGATGATCCGTTTCGTCGGCTCGTTCGCACCGATCTGCGCGAGCCCCGCGGCCAGCACGGAGATGATCAACACGCCGAAGAACGTGCTGATCACCGAGCCGCGCCCGCCCATCAGGCTCGTGCCGCCGATCACGACGGCGGCGATGACCTGCAGTTCGAGGCCCGCGCCCGCGTTCGGATCGGCCGCCTCGAGCCGCGAAATCTGGAACAGCGACGCGAGCCCCGCGAGCGCGCCCATCAGTGCGAATACGAGGATTTTATACGGCCGCGGGTTAACCCCTGCAAGTCGCACCGCTTCCTCGTTCGTGCCGATGCCCACCAGATAGCGTCCGAACACCGTGCGCGTCAGCACGAACTGGGCCGCGATCATCACCGCGACCGCGATCAGGAACGCCGGCGAGATGCCCAGCGCGATCGGGTTCGACAGGAAGTCGAACGCGTCGCCGATATACGCGGTGCGCGAATTCGTCAGCTGGTACGCGAGGCCGCGCGCGGCCTCCAGCACGCCGAGCGACACGATGAACGACGGGATCCGCCAGCCGACCGTGACCGCGCCCGTCAGCGCGCCCGTGGCGGTCGCGACCGCGATCCCGATCAACGCGGCCGGCAGCGGCCCCCACTGCCATTTCAGCGCGGCGACGCTGACCATCGACGCGGCGAGCGCGAGCACCGAGCCGACCGACAGGTCGATCCCGGCAATGATCAGCACGAAGGTCATCCCGACCGACATCACGACGAGATCGGGAATCTGGTTCGCGATCGTGCTGAACGTGTCGTAGGTCAGGAAATGCGAGCTCAGCACCGAGAACAGCGCGATCATCGCGGCCAGCGCGCCGGCGAGCCCGAGATAGTTCGACAGGCCGAGCCGCGTGCCGGACAGCGTGCGCGCGCGGCGGCCCGTCACGTCCTGCTGCGCGCCTGCGTCGGTCGGGGATACGGGAGGCTGGGTCATTGCTGTCGTCCTGTCGTCGAAGTGCCCGGAGCGGCGCCGCGCGCGTGCTCCGGGTCCGGATGCTGCATGGCGGCCGCCAGCGTCTCGCGGCCGAAGCCGGCGAACGCCGCGGCCAGCAGCGCGTCCTGGGTCCAGTTGCCGCGCTCGAACACGGCGGTCATGCGCCCGGCCGACATCACGCCGATCCGGTCGCAGATCAGCATCAGCTCGCGCAGGTCGCTCGATACGACCACCAGTGCGCGGCCTTCGCGCGCGAGCGCGCCCATCAAAGTGTAGATCTCGAATTTGGCGCCGACGTCGATCCCGCGGGTCGGCTCGTCGAACAGCAGCACGCCCATGTCGCGCGCGAGCCAGCGGCCGATCACGACCTTCTGCTGGTTGCCGCCCGACAGCTCGCCGACCGACTGCGCCGCGCCGTGCGTACGGATCCGCAGCGCATCGATCTGCTGCTCGGCGAGCGCCGTTTCGCGGGCCGAATCGACGATGCCGCCGCGCGCGAGCCGGTCGAGCTGGCCGAGCGACACGTTCGCGGTGATCGACTGCGACAGCAGCAGCCCTTCGCCCTTGCGATCCTCGGTGATCAGCGCGATGCCGAGCTTCACCGCATCGACGGGCGACGCGATCCGCGCCGGCTTCAACGGCTGACCGACGGCGATCGTCCCGGCATCCGGCGTATCGGCGCCGTAGATCAGCCGCAGCAGCTCGGTGCGTCCCGCGCCGATCAGCCCCGAGATGCCGAAGATCTCGCCCGCGCGCACCTCGAGCGACACGTCGCGCACCGCCGTCCCGCGCGTGAGGCCCGATACGGCGAGCCGCGGCGCGCCGAAGCGGCGCTCGCCGAGATCGATGTGTTCGCCGACCTCGCGCCCGACCATCAGCGTGACGAGCCCGTCGGACGTCGTCGCCGCCATGTCGCCCGCATGCACGAGCCGGCCGTCGCGCAGCACCGCGACGCGCTCGGCGACGCGCGCGAGCTCTTCGAGCCGGTGCGAGATGTAGACGATCGCGACGCCGCGCACCTTCAGCCGGTCGATCTGCTCGAACAGCAGCTCGACTTCGCGCGCGGTCAGCATCGCGGTCGGTTCGTCGAGAATCAGCACGCGGCAGTCGCCGATCAGGTTGCGCGCGATCTCGACCATCTGCTGATGGCCGATACCGAGCGCGCCGACCGGCGTATCGGGGTCGACCGCGTCGAGCCCGACCTGCGCCATCGCCGCGCGCGCGTCGTCGCGCAGCCGCGCGCGATCGATGATGCCGAAGCGCCGCGGCAGGCGGTTCAGGAACAGGTTTTCGGCGACGCTCAGCGTCGGCAGCAGGTTCAGCTCCTGCATCACCATGCGCACGCCGAGCGCCTCGGCCTGCGTGCGGCTCGCCGGCGCATAGGCCTCGCCGCCGAGCTGCATCGTGCCGATGGTCGGGTCGACGAGCCCGCCGATGATTTTCGACAGCGTGCTCTTGCCGGCGCCGTTCTCGCCGGTCAGCGCGAGCGCCTGGCCCGCGTCGAGCGTCAGCGTGACGTCGGCGAGCACGGGTTCGGCATAGGTCTTGCCGATGCCGGAGACGGACAGCACGGGGTGGGCTGAACGGGAGGGTTGGAAGGTCGGTTCCATCGCGATCCTGGTTGCGGCCGCGCGCACGGGGCGCGCGGGTATGACGCTCACAAGTGCATGCAGTGGCCGTGATCGCGCTCACACCGGATAACGGCCGCCGCGCCGGATTCTTGAGCGCGGCGGCCGGACCGGTGCGGCGTTACTTCGTCACGAGATCCACCGGCGTCTCGACCACGCCGGACAGGTCGGCCTGCTTGCGATGCTCGGCGATCGCCTTGAGCGCCGTGTCGATGCCGAACACGGCCTGCTTCGCCGCATACTGGTCGGCGGTCGCGAGCACGCGGCCGTCCTTCAGCATCGGCTTGATCGCGTTGATGTTGTCGTAGCCGACCACGAGTACCTTGCCCTGCTTGCCGGCCGCGCGCACGGCCGACACGGCGCCGATCGCCATGTTGTCGTTGCCGCACAGCAGCGCCTTCAGGTTCGGGTATTCGTTGAGCATCGCGGCGGCCACCGCATTGCCCTTGTCGATCTCCCATTCACCCGACTGCACCGACACGACCTTCATCCCGCCCGCCTTCATCGCGTCCTGGAAGCCGGCCGTGCGCTGCTGCGCGTTGGTCGTCGTCGACACGCCTTCGACGATGCCGACCTGGTCGCCCGCCTTCAGCCGCTTCGCAAGGTAGTCGCCGATCTTGCGCGCGCCCTTGCGGTTGTCCGGGCCGACGAACGGCACGTTCAGGTTCTTCGACTTCAGCACGTCGGGATCGAGCCGGTTGTCGATGTTCACGACGACGATGCCGGCGTCGACGGCCTTCTTCACGACCGGCACGAGCGCCTTCGAATCGGCCGGCGCGAGCACGATCGCGTCGACCTTCGACACGATCATCTGCTCGACGATGCGGATCTGGTTCGCGGTGTCGGTCTCGTCCTTGATGCCGTTGGTGATCAGGTCGAACTGGTTCGCGTTGTGCTTCTGGTATTCCTTCGCGCCCGTTTCCATGGTCAGGAAGAACTCGTTGGCGAGCGACTTCATCACGAGCGCGACCTTCGGCTTGGCTGCGGACTGCGCGTGGACAGCCGGGGCAGCGGCCACCGCGACGGCGGCGAGCGCGGCGGTCAGGAAGCGACGGCGAAAGCGGACATTCATACACATCTCCTGGCGACTGGCCCGAAGGCCGATTGTTGTTCGGTTGTTGTTTTAATGTGAGCAAACGTTTGCGCCACACTACCCGGGCAATGGCCATCGATGTTGCTGTCGGTACCACGGAATGGAAGCGAGGCAGACGGCCGACTGCCTGGCGCGTGCTGGCGTTGACGCGCCACCGCCGGCGGGACGCCGGCGGAGTGAAGGCTATGCTGTACCGATTCGCTTCGGCGCGCAACCTGTCTAATCAATATTTAAGGGTTTATTCGGAGCGCGCGAGCGCGCTTCGCGACGCGCAAATACGACACTCGCGATGCCGGCGGCGGTTCGCCGAAGCGCGGTGCATCCAGGTTCTGCGTTGCCGGTTGTTCTTGTTTTTCTGTCCGCACGGGAACGCAGGTCGATCGTCGGCTGACGCGACGCACCGGACCGGCAGCGTCGGCCGATGCTTGAAGCGTGACGGCGGCCATCCCCCCGCCGCCGCCCGGTGCGGCGTACGGCAAGGTGCGCGTCATGCGTGTCGCGCGCCGTCCGCGGGATCCGCCCGGACAGCGCGCGACACGCGCGAATCAAACGGCTTCGCGCAACAGCCCCGCGATTTCCGCTTCGTTCAGGTGCGGCGCGAACATTTCGATCAGCCGGTACGCATACGCACGCAGGAATGCACCCTTGCGCAGCCCGACCCGCGTCGTGCTCGCCTCGAACAGGTGCTGCGTGTCGAGCGCGACGAGCCCCGTGTCGCGCTGCGGGTCGTAGGCCATCGCCGCGACCACGCCGATCCCCATCCCGAGCTCGACGTAGGTCTTGATCACGTCCGCGTCGATCGCGGTCAGCACGACGTCGGGCACCGCGCCCGCCTGCGTGAACGCCTGGTCGATGTGCGAGCGGCCCGTGAAGTCCTGGTCGTACGTGATGATCGGGTATTCGGCGATTTCCTCGAGCGTCAGGTTCTCGCGACCGACGAGCGGGTGGCCCTTCGGCACGACGACCGTGTGGTGCCACGAATAGCACGGGAACGTGACGATGTCCGGATAGCGATCGAGCGCCTCGGTCGAGATACCGAGATCGGCCTCGCCGTTCAGGATCATCTGCGCGATCTGCTGCGGGCTGCCCTGACGCAGCGCGAGATGCACCTTCGGGAACACCTCGGTGAACTGCCGGATCACCTTCGGCAGCGCGTAGCGCGCCTGCGTGTGCGTCGTCGCGACGACGAGGTGGCCGCTGTCCTGATCGGCGAACTGGCGTGCGACGCGGCGCAGGTTCTCGGCGTCGAGCAGCATCCGCTCGATCAGCTGGTGCACCGCCTTGCCGGGCTCCGTGAGCCCCGTCAGCCGCTTGCCGCGCCGAATGAAGATGTCGACGCCCAGCTCATCTTCCAGATCCTTGATCTGTTTCGACACGCCCGACTGCGACGTGTACAGCACGTTCGCGACTTCCGTCAGGTTCATGTTCTGGCGCACCGCTTCGCGCACGAACCGCAATTGCTGAAAATTCATGGGTATGCCTCTTAGGCTGTCGTTGTTTGATTGTCGAATCGGCGCGAATCCCGCCCTCTGCCCTGCGTTGTCTCGTCAACGCGCGGGAAATACCCGCACGGCGCGCGGCACGGCGGTCGCGCCGTCGCCGACCTGCAGCGAAAGCGCGCGCCATGCGTCGCGGTCGAGTTCCGCCTCGAGCGCGCCGCCTGCGCGCGCCTCGAGCTCCACGCGCACCGAACCGCCGAGCGGAATCACGCGCCGTACGTCCACCGCGATGCCGTCGCTGTGCCCTTCGCCCGCCGGCCACAGCTGCAGATCGTGCGGCCGCACGTACGCGTTCGCGGGGCCCGCGAAATCGGCGTCGACCTCGATCGGCGCCGCCGCGCCCTCGGCGACGAAGCCGCGCCCGGCCACCGTGCCCGGCAGCCGGTTCGCCGCGCCGAGAAACTCGTACACGAACGCGCTTTGCGGATGGTCGTAGACGTCCTGCGGGCTGCCGACCTGCTCGACGTGGCCGCGATTGAGTACGACGATGCGATCGGCCACTTCGAGCGCCTCTTCCTGGTCGTGCGTGACGAAGATCGTCGAGATGTGCAGGTCGTCGTGCAGGCGACGCAGCCAGCCGCGCAGCTCCTTGCGGACCTTCGCGTCGAGCGCGCCGAACGGTTCGTCGAGCAGCAGCACCTTCGGCTCGACCGCGAGCGCGCGGGCAAGCGCGATGCGCTGACGCTGGCCGCCCGACAGCTCGGACGGATAGCGCTGCGCGAGCCAGTCGAGCTGCACGAGCTTGAGCAGCTCGTGCACCTTCTCGCGAATCGCGGCTTCGGACGGCCGCTCGCGGCGCGGCTTCACGCGCAGCCCGAACGCGACGTTCTCGAACACCGTCATGTGGCGGAATAGCGCGTAATGCTGAAACACGAAGCCGACCTGCCGCTCGCGCGCGCCAACCGACGCGACGTCGAGCCCCTGCAGCACGACCTGGCCGGCGTCCGCGTGCTCGAGGCCCGCGATCACGCGCAGCAGCGTGGTCTTGCCGCAGCCGGACGGCCCGAGCAGCGCGACCAGTTCGCCGGGCGGGAAGTCGAGCGAGACGTTGTCGAGCGCCGTGAAATCGCCGAAGCGCTTCTGAAGGTGACGGACGGTGATACCCATTCTGGTTGCCTCTTTACGATTTCGACGAAACGGCGCCGACGGGGCCGGCATGTGCGGGAACGGCGTCGTGCGCGTCGGCCAGTTCGGCCGCAAGATGACGCTCGGCGATCAGCTTCAGCGCGAGCGTGACGAGCGCGAGCAGCGCCAGCACCGACGCCACCGCGAACGCCGCCGCGAAGTTGTATTCGTTGTACAGGATCTCTACGTGCAGCGGCATCGTGTCGGTCACGCCGCGAATGTGGCCGGACACGACCGACACCGCGCCGAACTCGCCCATCGCGCGCGCATTGCACAGGATCACGCCGTACAGCAGGCCCCACCTCACGTTCGGCAGCGTCACGCGCCGGAAGATCTGCCAGCCCGACGCGCCGAGCACGCGCGCGGCTTCTTCCTCGTCGGTGCCTTGCGCCTGCATCAGCGGAATCAGCTCGCGCGCGACGAACGGGAACGTGACGAAGATCGTCGCGAGCACGATGCCCGGCACCGCGAAGATGATCTGCACGTCGTGATCCTGCAGCCACGGCCCGAACCAGCCCTGCGCGCCGAACAGCAGCACGTACACGAGGCCCGAGATCACCGGCGACACCGAGAACGGCAGGTCGATCAGCGTCGTCAGCAGCGCCTTGCCGCGGAATTCGAATTTCGCGATCGCCCACGATGCGCACACGCCGAACACGAGGTTCAGCGGCACCGCGATCACGGCGACGGTCAGCGTCAGCTTGATCGCCGACCACGCATCGGAATCGGCGAGCGATTCGAGATAGAAGCCGACGCCCTTGCGCAACGCCTCGACGAACACCGCGGCGAGCGGCACGACGAGGAAGAACGCGAGGAACGCCAGCGCGATGCCGGTGAGCAGCCAGCGCACGACGCGCGACTCGCTGACCGGGTCGAGCCGCTTCGCGGCACGCGCGGCCGGCGACGGGGTTTTCAGCACGACGGTGGCCTCCTGGCTCATTGCTGGCCTCCTGCGGCGGCAGCAGCAGCGGTGACGGTGGCGGGCGCCGGGCCGCTCGCCCCCTTGCTCGTACGACGCTGGAGATACCACTGCAGCGTGTTGATCAGCAGCAGCATCAGGAACGACACGACCAGCATCACGACCGCCAGCGCGGTCGCGCCCGCGTAGTCGTACTGCTCGAGCTTCGTGATGATCAGCAGCGACGTGATCTCGGATTTCATCGGCACGTTGCCGGCGATGAAGATCACCGACCCGTATTCGCCGAGCGCGCGCGCGAACGACAGCGCGAAACCGGTGAGCAGCGCCGGCAGCACGGCCGGCAGCACGACGCGGCGGAACGTCAGCCAGCGCGACGCGCCGAGGCACGCGGCGGCTTCTTCCTGCTCGCGCTCGAAATCCTCGAGCACCGGCTGCACGGTGCGCACGACGAACGGCAGCCCGATGAAGGTCAGCGCGACCAGCACGCCGGCCGGCGTGAACGCGATCTTGATGCCGAGCGGCGCCAGATACTGGCCGACCCAGCCGTTGGTCGCGTAGACGGCCGCGAGCGAGATGCCGGCCACCGACGTCGGCAGCGCGAACGGCAGGTCGACGACCGCGTCGACGAGGCGCTTGAACGGGAACGTGTAGCGCACCAGCACCCATGCGACGAGGAAGCCGAACACGGCGTTGATCAGCGCGCCGCCGAGCGCGGCCGAGAACGTCAGCCGGTACGACGCGAGCACGCGCGGCGACGTGACGGCGGTGACGAACTGGTCCCACGACAGCGTTGCGGTCTTCAGGAACGTGGCGGCGAGCGGAATCAGCACCACGAGGCTCAAATAGGCCACCGTGATGCCGAGTGTCACGCCGAAACCGGGCAGCGCGCTCGGCTTGCGAAAGGTGTACGTCGTCATCGGATGCTCTTGCTGGGTCGATGCTGCTCACGGGTCCGACGCAAACGCCGGCGCAGTGAATCGCGCCGGCGAGCCGTCGGGGACGCGGCGCGCTGTCGTGGCGCGCCGCTTGTCGTTATGGTGTGACTGCGTGCGTTACTGCGGCTTGTAGATCGAATCGAACACGCCGCCGTCCGCGAAATGCGTCTTCTGCGCATTGGTCCAGCCGCCGAACGTGTCGTCGACCGTGTACAGCTTCAGCTTCGGGAACTGCTTGGTCAGCTCCGCCGGTACGTTCTTCGAACGCGGCCGGTAGTAGTTGCGCGCCGCGATTTCCTGGCCTTGCGGGCTGTACAGAAAATTCAGGTATGCCTCGGCCAGCTTGCGCGTGCCCTTCTTGTCGACCACCTTGTCGACCACCGCGACGGGCGGCTCGGCCAGGATGCTCACCGACGGCACGACGATCTCGAACTTGTCGGTGCCGAATTCCTTGACCGACAGGAATGCCTCGTTTTCCCATGCGATCAGCACGTCGCCGATCCCGCGCTGCACGAAGCTCGTCGTCGCGCCCCGCGCGCCCGAATCGAGCACGCCTGCGTTCTTGTAGAGCTTCGAGACGAATTCCTTCGCGGTCTGCTCGTTGCCGCCCGGCTTGTGCTGGGCGTACGCCCATGCGGCCAGGTAGTTCCAGCGCGCGCCGCCCGAGGTCTTCGGGTTCGGCGTGACGATCGAGATGCCCGGCTTGGTCAGGTCGTCCCAGTCCTTGATCCCCTTCGGATTGCCCTTGCGCACGAGGAACACGATCGTCGACGTGTACGGCGACGCGTTGTCGGGCAGGCGCTTCTGCCAATCCTTGTTCACCAGCCCCTTGTTCGCGAGCGCGTCGATGTCGTACGCGAGCGCCAGCGTGACGACGTCGGCCTGCAGCCCGTCGAGCACCGAGCGCGCCTGCGCGCCCGAACCGCCGTGCGACTGCTTGAAGTTGACCGTTTCGCCCGTCTTCGCCTTCCACTCCTTGCCGAACGCCTGGTTGAAATCCTGATACAGCTCGCGCGTCGGGTCGTACGACACGTTCAGGAAGGTCGTATCGGCCTGCGCATGCGTCGCGACGCCCAGCGCCGCCGCCGCGCCCAGCGCGAGTGTTGCGATCAGGCGACCCACTCCGCCCACCAGCCCCGTATTGCGCTTCGCCATCCTTGGTTCTCCAGTGTTGTCGGTATTGCGATGTCGGGCCAGTCTATCGAACGGGTTACATGATTAAAAATAATCGTTCCTTATTTTTTAATACTCAAAAGTGCTAACGCAGACGGGATGGACGGTTGCGGCGGACAAACCGGCGTCAGGACGTCGCGAAATCACGCCGGAACCGGCGCGATCGCGTCGAACCTCAAGTAACACTTGAAATTCCCCAAGTACTGTATAAAAATACAGCTCACTGTCTATCCATACAGTTCAGCCATGACCAAACTCACCGCCCGTCAGCAGCAAGTGTTCGACTTGATCCGTCGCGCGATCGAGCGCTCCGGATTCCCGCCCACCCGTGCCGAGATCGCGGCCGAGCTGGGCTTCAGTTCGCCGAATGCCGCCGAGGAGCACCTGCGCGCGCTGGCGCGCAAGGGCGTGATCGAGCTGGCGGCCGGCGCGTCGCGCGGCATCCGGCTGCTCGGCCTCGACGACGCCCCACATCAGTTCACGCTGCCGCACGCCGGCCTGATGCAACTGTCGCTGCCGCTCGTCGGCCGCGTCGCGGCCGGTAGCCCGATCCTCGCGCAGGAGCACATCTCGCAGCACTACGCGTGCGATCCCGCGCTGTTCACCAGCAAGCCCGACTATCTGCTGAAGGTGCGCGGCCTGTCGATGCGCGACGCCGGCATTCTCGACGGCGACCTCCTCGCCGTGCAGAAGCGCACGGAAGCGAAGGACGGCCAGATCATCGTCGCGCGTCTGGGCGACGACGTCACGGTCAAGCGCCTGATGCGCCGGCCTGGCGGCCTCGAGCTGATCGCGGAGAACCCGGATTACGAAAACATCTTCGTCAAGGCCGGCAGCGCGGATTTCGCGCTGGAAGGCATCGCCGTCGGGCTGATCCGCTCGGGCGAACTCTGACATTCCGTCTCGCTAGGAGAACATCATGGAACGCCTTTCCCGCCTGCTGCCTTTCCGTCAATTCGGTCGCCTGCGTCATCTGCGCGGCCGCACGCCCTGCGCACCGCTGTCCGCGGCTGCGCCTGTGCAAGAAGAAATCGCAGTCGAACGGCAGGCGTCCCTGCTGCCGTCAGCGCTCCCCGCGTTCGCGCGGGTGTCGCTGAACGCCGGTCTGAATCATGCGGAACCCGCGCGCCGCGCGCCGGTGCGCGTCTATCACGGCCGCTCGCGCCTGATCATGGTGGGCACGATCGATGCCGTGTGCCGGATGATCGATCGCTGCATCGCGGAGGAACGATCGGCCACGCCGGGCGGTCTCTGATTGCGGAACCTTCCCGCACCGGAGGCAACGTGACTGAATCGTCGCGCCGCGCTTGGCGAATCAAGCCGCTGCTGATCGTCGCGCTGGTCGTCGCCCTCATTGCGGCGCTCGGCTATGCGTACGCGTCACCGTATGTCGCGCTCGGTCGCCTGAAATCGGCGATCGATGCGCGCGATGCGCAGGCGATCAGCGAGTATGTCGATTTTCCGTCGCTGCGCATCAGCCTGAAGCAGCAGGTCACGGAAGAGTTGATGCGCCGGATCGACGCCGTGAAGAAGAACAATCCGTTAGCGGTGATTGGCGCGCTGATCGGGTCGGCGCTGATCGGCCCGCTGGTCGATGCGTACGCGACCCCGGAAGGCGTCGCCGCGTTGATGAGCGGATTGCCGCCGCGCGGCAATCCCGGCGAGCGCCCGCCCGAGTGGTCGAATCAGCCGCCAGCAGGCAATGCGTCCGGCAACCCGCCTGCCGCACCGCCCGTCAATCCGGCGCCGGCAAGTGCTGCGGTACCGGGCGGCAACGCGGCCGCTTCGGCCGCATCGTCGCCGGCACCTGCGCCCGCCGCACCTGCCAGCCCGAGCGAAGCAACGCAAGCGCCGCGCCAGCAGCAAACCAGCGCGGGCTACCGGAATATCGATGAATTCGTCGTCACATATCAGCGCAGCGCCGACGGCACGCGCTATGCGGCGATCTTCCACCGCTTCGGGCTGTTCTCGTGGAAATTGTCCGGAATCGACCTGCACGCATAACAGGCCGCGCTCGGTGCGCGCGCTGCCAATGCAGCGCGACGCCTGACCGGCCCGCATCGCCGGTCGGGCTGTCAGGGTCATCCAGCCTTTAGGTCATTGGCTGCTCGCCGTGGCCGCTTCACGTTCGCGCGCGATTTCGGCCTTCTGCTCTTCCGCCGACGAGCACGCGACCAGAATGCTGCAGTTCACGCGATCGAGCAGTTGCGTATTGCCCGACCCCATCCACCATCTCGACAATCCGCTGCGGCACCGGTGGCCGACGACGACGAGGTCGACCTTCAGCTCCGACGCGAGATTCGCGATTTCGTCGATCGGATAACCGAATGCGAAATGGCCTTCGGCCTGGACGCCGCGCTCGCGCAGCCAGTTCACGCCTTCCTGCAGGATTTCGCGCGCGGTTTCCTCGAAGCGGCCGCATGCGACGTCGGTCAGCAAACCCGCGCTTTGCGCGATGCTCGAACGCATGTCCACGACCGACAGCAAGTGCGTTTCGGCCTTCAGGTCCATTGCGAGATTGGCGCCGTAACGCAGCGCCTTGCGCCCTTCGAGCGTGCCGTCGTAACACAGCAAAATCTTGTTGTAGCTAGCCATGAAGCCTCCCTATCGCGACAACGAGCCTACGCATTCATCATGGTGCGCCGCAATTCAGGACGCAAGGGATGGAAAACGCTGATTCGCCCCGCTCGGCGCGTGCGCGATGATGCAGTGCACGATCGGTGCGTGCTTGCCTCGCACCGTGCGCGCATGCCCTCAAGCGATGCAGCGATGCACTAGAATGGCCCCGTTCCACGTCCGGCGGGCCAGCTCGCGCCGGCGTCGTATGCTTCGGCCATGCCCATGTGACACGCCTTCGCGCGATCCGTTCGCACACGGGCCGCGGGCCGGGCGGCGGAACGCACCCGCTTACAACGACAACACGCCCATGTCCGTCGCACCAATCGATTTCCGCAACGTCGAAAAGCGCTATGGCGACAAGCTCGTCGTCAATGGCCTGTCCTTCAACGTGAAGGCCGGCGAATGCTATGGTCTGCTCGGGCCGAATGGCGCCGGCAAGACCACGACGCTGAAGATGCTGCTCGGCCTCGCGCATCCCGACGCAGGCACGATCGCGCTGTGCGGCGAACCGGTTCCATCGCGTGCGCGACATGCACGGCGGCGAGTCGGGGTCGTCCCGCAGTTCGACAACCTCGACCCCGACTTCACCGTCCGTGAAAACCTGCTCGTGTTCAGCCGCTATTTCGGGATGTCCGCGCAGGCCGCACGCGCGCTCGTGCCGCCGCTGCTCGAATTCGCGAAGCTGGAAAACAAGGCCGATGCAAAAGTCGGCGAACTGTCGGGCGGCATGAAACGCCGCCTCACGCTCGCCCGCGCGCTCGTCAACGATCCCGACGTGCTGGTGCTCGACGAGCCGACGACGGGCCTCGATCCGCAGGCGCGCCACCTGATGTGGGAGCGGCTGCGCTCGCTGCTCGCGCGCGGCAAGACGATCCTGATCACCACCCATTTCATGGAAGAAGCCGAGCGCCTGTGCGATCGGCTGTGCGTGATCGAGGAAGGCCGCAAGATCGCCGAAGGTGCGCCGCATGCACTGATCGAATCGGAGATCGGCTGCGACGTGATCGAGATCTACGGGCCGGATCCGGTCGCGCTGCGCGACGAGTTGTCGGCATTCGCGAAGCACACCGAGATCAGCGGCGAGACGCTGTTCTGCTACGTGACCGACCCCGAACCGGTCAGCGCACGACTCACGGGCCGCCCGGGGTTGCGCTATCTGCATCGCCCGGCCAATCTGGAGGATGTGTTCCTGCGGCTCACGGGCCGCGAGATGCAGGACTGATCGACCATGGACGTCCGCAACTATTCCGCCACCACGCCATCGGCCCCGCCGCGCGCGTCGCGCTTCGCGATCGCGATGCCGGCGAACGCAAGCAACTGGGTCGCCGTCTGGCGGCGCAACTATCTCGTGTGGCGCAAGCTCGCGCTCGCGTCGATGTTCGGCAATCTCGCCGATCCGATGATCTATCTGTTCGGGCTGGGTTTCGGGCTCGGCCTGATGCTCGGCCATGTCGACGGCGTGTCGTATATCGCGTTCCTCGCGGCCGGCACGGTCGGCTCGAGCGTGATGATGTCCGCGAGCTTCGAATCGATGTATTCGGGTTTCTCGCGGATGCACGTGCAGCGCACGTGGGAAGCGATCATGCATACGCCGCTCGCGCTCGGCGACATCGTGCTCGGCGAGATCGTCTGGGCGGCCAGCAAGGCGATGCTGTCGGGGAGCGCGATCATGCTCGTCGCGGGCGTGCTCGGCTACGCGGCGTTTCCGTCGATGCTCGCGGTGCTGCCCGTGATCGCGCTGGCCGGCCTCGCGTTCGCCAGCCTCGCGATGATCGTCACGGCGCTCGCGCCATCCTACGATTTCTTCATGTTCTACCAGACGCTCGTGCTGACGCCGATGCTGCTGCTGTCGGGCGTGTTCTTCCCGATCACGCAGTTGCCGCCGCTCGCGCGGCACGCGGCGCAGGCGCTGCCGCTCGCGAATGCGGTCGAGCTGATCCGGCCTGCGATGCTCGGTCGGCCGGCGACCGACATCGCGTTGCACGTCGTGGTGCTCGCCGGCTACGCGGTCGGCGGGTTCCTGCTGTCCGCGTGGCTGTTCCGGCGGCGGATGATGCGCTGACGGCCGGCGCGTCGGGCACCGGGCACCGGGCACCGGGCGTCGGGCACCGGGCGCCGGCTTCATGCGACGACGTTACTCGTCGTCGTCGCTCCACGGAATTTCGACGTCGGTCAGGAACGCGACGGTCGCGAGCGGGCCGCCTTCCTGGCGGCCGAGCTTGCCGTCCGCGCGATGCCATTCGACGCGGAACTGCGTGCCCGGATCGTCGGCCACCAGATAGACCGTGCGCAGTTCTTCCTTGTCGGCTTCGTTCACCGGGCCGTCGAACGACACCAGCATCTTCTGCGGCCACAGGCCGTTGACCGGATCGTAGATGCGATCGCCTTGCGGAATGTCGATGCTGGCCTCGACGCCGATCGTTGCGGATGCCTCGATGATCATCGTGCCGAGCGCGTTCAGCACGGCAGTCGCCCGCGCGGAATTGGCCTGGCGGATCGCGAGATCGCCGCGCGTCAGCGCCTTTTCGAGTCGAGGATGGATCTTCGGTTGGGTCATGCGTTTTCCTGTTTGCTTCTTGTAAAGGGCGCCGCACGCGTGAAGCGGCGGCGCCGGATGAATACGAATGCGACGCGTGCGCCGGGCCGGCGTGTCGCCCGCGTTGTCAGAACCCGAACGCGATCGCGAGCAAGCCGCTCACGATCCCGAATACGACGACGAGCGTCGCGACGATCGCCAGCATGTAGGGCTTGAACGAACGCGCGAGCATCGCGAGCGACGGCACGCTGATCGGCGGCAGCGTCATCAGCAGCGCGGCGGCCGGACCGACGCCCATGCCGAGCGACAGCATCGCCTGGATGATCGGCACCTCGCCGGCCGTCGGGATCACGAACAGCATGCCCGCGACCGCGAACGCGACGATCCAGCCGAGATGATTGCCGATGTCCGGGCCGATGTGCGGAAACAGCCACGCGCGCGCGGCGCCGAGCAGCAGCACGAGCACGATGTATTCGGGCACGAGCCGCACGGCCATGCGCGCGAGCAGTTTCATCCAGCGGACGAACGGATTGCCGGCAGCGGCCTGTTCGGCCGCCAGCGCGGCGAGCTGCGCATCGTCGATGCTGCGGTCTTCGGGGCGCGCGATGCGGTTCAGCAGATAGCCGATCCCGAACACCATCGCGATGCCCAGCACGAGGCGCAGCGCGCTCCAGTGCCAGCCGAGCACGAAGCCCATGAACACCAGCGCGGCCGGATTCAGCACCGTATTGCCGAGCCAGAACGCGACCGCGCCGCCCGGCGATGCATGGCGCGCACGCAGGCCGGCGACGACCGGCGCCGCGCAGCACGTGCACATCATCCCGGGCAGCGACAGCAGCCCGCCCGCGGCGACGCTGCCGAAGCCCGTGCGGCCGAGCACGCGCGCCACCCAATGCGCGGGCAGCAGCGCCTGCACGGCCGAGCCAAGCAGCAGGCCGAGCACCATCGCCTGCCAGATCGCCTTGCCGTATGCCCATGCGTAGTCGAGCGCCGCCTTCAGCGACGGCTCGGGTGCGGCCGCCGACGTGCCCATCAGGATCGACTGGCCGATCGAATGGTGCTCGGCGGCAACGAACGCCTTGTTGTAGTACGGGAACCATTTTACGTAGAACAGTCCCGCGACCGCGATCAGCAGGAAGGTCATCCAGCCGAGGGCCGGGTTCGGTTGGGTGCGTGTGGTCGTCATCGTGTGGTGATCGTCGATTGGTTTTTGTCGGTTTCGGATGTCGTGCCGCCGGCAAGCGCGGCCGATGCGGGCAATCCGGCCTGCGCGAGTTCGGCCAGCAGCGTGCGCGCCTGAGCGCGTACGTCGTCCGCGTTGGGCCGGAACGTGAACGTCAGCGCGCGGTTCGGCTTGTCGTATGTCGCGCGATACGTGCGTGCGTAGGCGGGATCGTAATGTCTGTCGATCAGTTCGGTGAACAGATCGGCCCGCGCGCCGGCATCGATCAGCGCCTTCCAGCGCATCACCTCTTCGCGGCTGTGCAGGCCGATCAGCCGATGAAGCTGCGCCTTGAATGCGTCCGGTTCGTCGAACAGGTGCGCGTAATCGTCGAGCAGGAACGCGATCCGCTCGTCGTGCGCCGCTTCGACCTGCACCCACGGCCCCGCGTGAAACGCTTCGATCAGCGCGATCGGCAACTGCACGAGCCCGATCCTGCGGCTTTCCGACTCGACGAATACTGGCCATTGGGAGTTGAAACGCCCGAGCGTCTCGACGAGCCCGGAATCGAACCCCTTTTGCGTGGGCTGCGGCTTGCCCGGCAGCGCGCCGAGCAGGGAGCCGCGATGGCACGCGAGTGCTTCGAGATCGAGCGTCTGCGCGCCCACGTCGCGCAGCGCGTTCAGCAGGCGTGTCTTGCCGCAGCCCGTATGGCCGACGAGCGCGATGTAGCGAAAGCGCGTCGGCAGCGAGTCGAGCGTCGCGCACACCGACCGGCGGTATGCCTTGTAGCCGCCGTCGAGCTGGCGCGCCTTCCAGCCGATCAGGTTGAACCAGGTCGTCATCGAGCCCGAACGCTTGCCGCCGCGCCAGCAGTAGATCAGCGGTCGCCAGTTGCGCGGCCGGTCGGCAAACGTCGTGTCGAGATGGCGTGCGATGTTGCGCGCGACGATCGCCGCGCCGACGCGCGTCGCCTCGTACGGCGACACCTGCCGGTACATCGTGCCGACGAGCACGCGCTCTTCGTTGCTGAGCACGGGCGCGTTCAGCGCGCCGGGGATATGGTCCTCGGCGAACTCGAGCGGCGTGCGCACGTCGATGATCTCGTCGAACTCGCCGGCGCGATCGAGGGTGACAATCAGGTTCTTCAATTTGGCGTCGAACAGGGGCGATGCGGCTCGGGGAGCCGCATGGGCACGGAAGGCGGATTGACGATTATCTCACGGGCCGGCGTCCCGGGCCTCGTGCGGCAGTCGGCGACGACGACGCGGCCTGCATCGCGTCGATCAGATGGTCGCGGAACGCGCGCACCGACGCGGGCAGATCGCGCCCGGCCATCGTCTGCACCTGGATGCTGCGTTCGCGCAGTTGCGGGTTCGTCACCGGCACGACGACGAAGCCGTCCGCATCGGCGCGATCGCGCACCGACAACAGCCCCGTGAACATCACCGCACCCGTGCGGCGCGCGTAGCCGTACATCGCCGCTGTGTTGTTACTGGTCAGTTCGGGCTCGAGCAGCAGCCCGTCGAGCGCGCACGCGATGTCGATCAACTGGCGCACCGTCGTGCCGGCCTCGGGCAGCACGTGCGCGTGCCGCGCGACATCGGCAAGCGACACCGCATCGCGCGCCGCGAGCGGGTGATCGTGCCGGACCAGCGCAAAGACCGGCGCGCGCTCGGTGTGGTCGACGCGCACGCCTTTCTCCGGCGCGAGGCTGAACGTCAATGCGATGTCCGCATCGCCGTCGCGCACGCGCCGGGTCGCGTCCGCCGGCGATACGACCCATACGGTGAAATCGACGCCCGGGTGGCGCGCCTTGAAGCTCGCGAGCACGCCGGGCAGGAAATCGATCGCGAACCCTTCCGAGCACGCGATCTTCAGCAGGCTGCCGTGCAGCGCGTCGAGCCCGCCGATGTCCTTCATCACGTGCTCGGCCTCCAGCAGGCTGCGCTGCGCGAACGCCAGCAACCGCTCCCCCGCCTCCGACAACGCCATCCCGCGCGGCCGCCGCTCGAACAGCGGCGCGCCGAGCTCGCTCTCCAGCTTCGCGATCTGGCGGCTGATCGCCGACACGGCCACGTGCAGCCGCGCGGACGCGTCGCTGATCGAGCCGGTACGCGCCACCTCGACGAAATACCGCAACCCCAGGCCATGCAGGAAAGCCGCCATCGTTCTGTCTCCGCGCCGCATCCGGCCGCGCTGCTTTGCCTTTTCGGCAAAGAAAGGTTCGAAATTCGATCATTGTGACAAAAAAAGCGGCTTTCTAGAATCGATCGCACTTCACGTTGCCTGCGCGGCCCGCGCACGGCGAACCCGACCGAGGAGACACGATTTGAGCCGTACCGCCGCCATCCAGCATGCGCTGAACCAGTTCGAATCCGGCGCGTTCTTCACGACCCTGAGCCGCCGCGTCGGCCTGCGCACCGAAAGCCAGGAATGCGGCAGCGGCGCCGCGCTGCGCGCCTATCTGACCGACGAGATCGCGCCCGAGGCCGCCCGCCTCGGTTTCACGTCGCGGATCGTCGACAACCCGGTCGACGGCGGCGGCCCGTTCCTGCTCGCGTCGCGCCACGAAGACGACGCGCTGCCGACCGTGCTGATCTACGGCCACGGCGACGTCGTGCGCGGCTACGACGCGCAGTGGCGCGCGCCGCTGTCGCCGTGGACGCTGACGGCCGACGGCGATCGCTGGTATGGCCGCGGCAGCGCCGACAACAAGGGCCAGCACACGATCAACCTCGCCGCGCTGGCGAGCGTGCTCGATG
This sequence comes from Burkholderia sola, assembly GCF_905400185.1. Lineage (NCBI taxonomy): Bacteria > Pseudomonadati > Pseudomonadota > Betaproteobacteria > Burkholderiales > Burkholderiaceae > Burkholderia > Burkholderia sola. Next base: position 1,724,085 of record NZ_FR989675.1, on the reverse strand, counting down.
CGCGCGGCGGCCGGCTCGGCTTCAACGCGAAGCTGCTGATCGAAATGGGCGAGGAAACCGGGTCGCCGGGGCTCGACGCGCTGTGCCGCCAGGAGCGCGACGCGCTGGCGGCCGACGTGCTGATCGCGTCGGACGGCCCACGCATCGCCGCCGCGCGCCCGACGGTCTTCCTCGGCTCGCGCGGCGCGGTCAACTTCAAGCTGAGCCTGCGCGCCCGCGACGGTGCGCATCATTCCGGCAACTGGGGCGGACTGCTGCGCAATCCGGCGATCGTGCTCGCGCATGCGCTCGCGAGCCTCGTCGACGCGCGCGGCGCGATTCGCGTCGCGGGGCTGCGCCCGCCGCCGATCCCGGCCGCGGTGCGTGACGCGCTCGCCGATCTTTCCGTCGGCGGCGGCCCCGGCGACCCGGCGCTCGACGCCGACTGGGGCGAGCCCGGCCTGTCCGCGGCCGAACGCGTATTCGGCTGGAACACGTTCGAGATCCTCGCGTTCAAGGCCGGCAATCCGGAGCACCCCGTCAACGCGATCCCGCCCGCCGCGTATGCGCACTGCCAGTTGCGCTTCGTCGTCGGCACCGACTGGGAAGCACTGCATGCGCACCTGCGCGCGCACCTCGATGCGCACGGCTTCGCCGACATCGAGATCGACGTCGAGCGCGGCGCACCGGCGACGCGCGTGCCGCCGGACGATCCGTGGGTGCGCTGGGCCGTCGCGTCGCTCGCGCGCACCACCGGCAAGAAGCCCGCGATCCTGCCGAATCTCGGCGGCACGCTGCCGAACGAGGTGTTTGCCGACACGCTCGGGCTGCCGACGCTGTGGGTGCCGCACTCTTACCCGGCGTGCGCGCAGCACGCGCCCGACGAGCATCTGCTCGCGAGCGTCGTCAGCGAGGGGCTGCAGATGATGGCCGGCCTCTTCTGGGATCTCGGCGACGACGCGCCGCCCGTTCGCCGCGCGGCATCCGCCGCGGCCGGCGCCGCCCTGTAACGCGCTTCGCCCCTTTCACGGGATCTGCACACACGATGAATACGACCACCCTCACCGCGCAGGACGCCGCGCGCCCGAGCGCCGCGAAAATCCGGCGCATCATCTTCGCCGCGTCGATCGGCAACGCGCTCGAATGGTTCGACCTGATCGTCTACGGCTTCTTCGCGGTGACGATCGCCAAGCTGTTCTTCCCCGCCACGAGCGAAGCGACGTCGCTGATGCTGACGCTCGGCACGTTCGGGCTGTCCTACCTGATCCGGCCGATCGGCGGCTTCGTGCTCGGCGCGTATGCCGACCGCGCGGGCCGCAAGGCGTCGCTGCTATTGTCGATCGCGATGATGATGGTCGGCACGCTGCTGATCGCGCTGATGCCGACCTACGCATCGATCGGCATGCTCGCGCCGCTCGGGATCATGCTGTCGCGGCTGATGCAGGGCTTTTCCGCGGGCGGCGAATTCGCGAGTTCGACCGCATTTCTCGTCGAACACGCGCCGCAGCGGCGCGGTTTCATGTCGAGCTGGCAGTTCGCGAGCCAGGGCCTCGCGACGTTGCTCGCGTCGGGCTTCGGCGCGCTGCTGACGGCCACGCTGACCACCGCGCAACTCGAAAGCTGGGGCTGGCGCGTGCCGTTCCTGTTCGGGCTCGCGATCGGCCCGGTCGGGCTGTATATCCGCCGCTACGTCGACGAAGGCGTCGAGTTCAAGACGCAGGCGCGCTCCGAGGCGCCGGTTCGCGAGCTGTTCGCGGACCAGAAGGTGCGGCTGCTGCTGTCGATCGGCGCGCTCGTGATCTCGACCGCGGTCAACTACATGATCCTGTACATGCCGACCTACGCGATCAAGCAGCTCGGGCTGCCGGCATCGACGGGCTTCGCGGCGACGCTCGCGACCGGTTTCGTGCTGACGCTCGTCACGCCGGTCGTCGGCCATCTGTCCGACCGCACCGGGCGGATCCGCATGATGGCGGTCGCGGCCGTGCTGATGCTGCTGACCGTGTGGCCGACGTTCGCGTGGCTCACGCGCCACGCGTCGTTCGCGACGATGCTCGCCGCACTGATCTGGATCGGCGCGCTGAAGGCGATGTACTGCGGCGCGCTGCCGGCGCTGATGGCCGAACTGTTCCCGTCGCAAACACGCGCCACCGGGCTCGCGGTCAGCTACAACACCGGCGTCACGCTGTTCGGCGGCTTCGCGCCGTTCGTCATCACCTGGCTGATCAGCACGACCGGCAACCGACTGTCGCCGGCGCTCTATCTGATGGGATGCGCGCTGCTGAGCCTCGCCGCGTTGTTCGTCGCGCGCACGCGGCTGAAGATGCGCTGACGCGAGAAACGACGGCGCGGCGCGGCGCCGCCGCAACCGCCCGACTCGGCCCGTCGCGGCATCGCTGCCGCGCGGGCCGCGTGCCGTTTACGGCGCCGGGTTCGGCTGCCGTTCGTGCAATGCGTCGATCTCGGCGAGGATCTCGTCGGACAGCGCCACGTCGATGCTGCCGATGTTCTCCTTCAACTGCTCGAGCGACGTCGCGCCGACCAGGTTGCTGCGCACGAACGGGCGGCTGTTGACGAACGCGAGCGCCAGTTGCGCGGGCGACAGCCCGTGACGCCGCGCGAGCGCGACGTAACGCGACGTCGCCTCGACGGCCTGCGGCTTGCTGTAGCGCTGGAAACGCTCGAACAGCGTGATGCGCGCACCGGCCGGACGCGCGCCGTTCTCGTACTTGCCGGACAGCCAGCCGAACGCAAGCGGCGAATACGCGAGCAGGCCGACGCCGTCGCGATGCGTGAATTCCGACAGCCCGTTCTCGAACGTGCGGTTCAGCAGGCTGTACGGATTCTGGATGCTCGCGATGCGCGGCAGCCCGAGCTTTTCGGCCGCGCGCAGGAACTGCGCGACACCCCACGGCGTTTCGTTCGACACGCCGATCGCGCGCACCTTGCCGGCCTTCACGAATTCCGCGAGCACGCCGAGCGTTTCCTCGATCGGCACCGTGTATGTGTCGTCGACCCACGGATACGCGGGCCGGCCAAACGTGGTCGTGCTGCGATCGGGCCAGTGCAACTGGTAGAGATCGACATAGTCGGTCTGCAGGCGCTTGAGGCTGCCGTCGAGCGCTTCGGTCAGGTTCTTGCGGTCGAACTGGTTGCCCTCGCCGCGAATATGGCGCGGATTGTGCGGCTGCCGCGCCGGGCCCGCGATCTTCGTCGCGAGCACGATACGGTCGCGCTGCGCGCGATGCTGCGCGATCCAGGTGCCGATGTATTGCTCGGTGCGGCCCTGCGTGTCGGGCTTCGGCGGCACCGGATACATCTCCGCGGCGTCGATCAGCGTCACGCCCTGCCCGAGCGCGTAGTCGATCTGCTCGTGCGCGTCGCGCTCCGAATTCTGCTCGCCCCACGTCATCGTGCCGAGACCGATCAGGCTGACCTCGAGACCCGAATCGCCGAGTGTGCGGTATTCCATGCTGTTCCTGTCGCGTCGGTGGAAAGCAGGAAAGCTATCACATTGACGCAACTGCTTCAGGCAGGCGCGGCGCACGCTTACAGGCGGCCTCCAGCGCTGCCCCGCGCGTTCACGCGCCCGCCCGGATGCGGCCGCGCTCCGTCACTGCGGTCGCTGGATGAAGCAGGTCGCCGACGCATGCGCGACGATCTTGTCGTCCGGCGTCTTCAGCGTGCCCTCCGCGACGCCCAGCGAACGCGACAGGTGAATCACGCGTCCTTCCGCGATCAGGTCGACGTCGCGCGGCACGGGCCGCAGCATCTTCACGTGCAGATCGACGGTGCCGTAACCGACGCCCGCGTCGAGCATCGAATGTACCGCGCACCCGGTGACCGAATCGAGCACCGTCGCGGCGAACCCGCCGTGCACGCCGCCCAGCGGGTTCAGGTGCCGGCCGTCCGCCCGCGCCGAAAACTTCACGTAACCGAGCTCGACGTCGAGCGGGCGCATCGGAATCGTCTCGGAAATCGACGCAAGGGGCGCGTCTCCGGACGCGGCGGCACGCAGCAGATCGAGGCCAGACAGGGAAAGCGGGTTCATCGGGTTGTCTCCGGGTTGAAAGCGCGTCGCCGCGCGCGTAAGTTCTAAATTGGAACTCATTATTGTCAACGAGGCGGGCCGTTGTCAACGCGGCTGCGCCCGTTGCGACCGAAGGCGGGTTCTATAATCGAACCCGCTATTTCGCTGAACCGCCGCAAGACTGCCGCAACGGGCACGAGACTCGACAATGAAATGGGATGACATCGGCACGCTGAACTGTTCGGTCGCGCGCACGCTCGCCGTGCTCGGCGACCGCTGGACCATGCTGATCCTGCGCAACGCATTCCTCGGCTGCCGCCGCTTCGACGCGTTCCAGGCCCAGCTTGGCCTGACGCGCCACGTGCTGGCCGAACGGCTCGCGCGGCTCGTCGACGAAGGCGTGCTCGTCAAGCGCGCGTATCAGGAACGCCCGCCGCGCTTCGAATACCGGCTGACGGAAAAGGGCCTCGACCTCTACCCGGCCCTGCTCGCGCTGATGGTGTGGGGCGATCGCTGGAAGGACGACGGCCAGGGGCCGCCGGTGCAATTACGCCACCGGGCCTGCGGGCAACTGATGCACGCGGTCACCGTATGCTCGGCGTGCGGCGAACCGCTCGACGCACGCGACGTGCAGCCCGAGCCGGGGCCCGGATGGATCGCGTCCGACGGGACCGAGGCGTCCGCATCCACGGATTGACGATACGTCGCGCACGGATGTCGTTCCGACGCGCCTGCTAGACATACGCTTGGGCCACAGGCCGCATCGAGTCGCAGTCCGCCCGCCGGCGCACGCATCGTTCGCACGCCGGTGCGCCGCAACGGCAAACGCAATCGCCTGCCATCGCCGGCACTATCGCTGTGCGTTGATCGCCCGCTCGCCCGCACCGGCTGCATAACGCAACTTTGCGTCACCCTGTCCACCACTGCCGATCACTGCGCACGCCCTCGTTTCGCATCCGCGCGTGACCGGGCCGGCATGCGTGCGTTACACTCACGGCCCGCTGTCTCGAAATTATTCGCTGTCCAAGATGTTGTCGCGCAATCGCCTCGCCGCCGCCTGTCTCGCCGCTTCCCTGCTCGCCACACCCTTCGCCGCCTTCGGCAAGACGCAAAGCGAATCGCTGCTCCAGCAAGCGATCGACCTCGTGTCGCGATGGCTGCCGGCCCCCACTCACGAAGCCCCCGCGACCCAGGTCGTCGAATCGGCATTCTCGCCCGACGGCGGCGCCGAGGCGCTCGTGCTGAAAGCGATTGGGGCGGCGCGCACCTCGATCCGGGTCGCCGCGTACTCGTTCACGTCGCCGCCCGTCGCGCGCGCGCTGCTTGCCGCCAAGCGCCGCGGCGTCAACGTCGCGGTGGTCGTCGACGACAAGGGCAATCGCGCGAAGAGCAGCAAGCAGGCATTGAACCTGCTCGTCAACGCCGGCATCCCGACGCGCACGATCGATGCCTATGCGATCCATCACGACAAGTACCTCGTGATCGACGCCGAGCACGTCGAAACGGGTTCGTTCAACTACAGTGCGTCGGCGGCCAGCCGCAATTCCGAGAACGTCGTCGTGGTCTGGAACAACCCGCAACTCGCGTCACGCTACCTCACGCACTGGCAAAGCCGCTTCGACCAGGGCACGCCGTATCGCTCCAGCTACTGACGCCGACACACGCTTTCTCGTGGCGCTCGCCCCTCGCATTTCTGCCGCCGCGTTGCAGATGATCGGCGAGCATGGCGCGATGTTCAATTCGGCCGAATGGCCAGCACGCGGCGTCGCGAAGCGCCCTTCACGCGCGACGCGCCGCGTTCAATGGATTTCCGGCGCCCGCCCGGTCGCGACGCGCGCAGGCGCGCTCGCGACACAACGGCTCGCGTGCCCGTCCGCGCCGCTGGCCGAATTCGCCGACAGCCCGTGGTCGCCCATCGGCAGCACGCTGCGCACGCACGCGGTGCTGAACATCAGCGTGTTCTGAACCAGCGGGTAAAGGAGATACAGCGCAAACGCGAGATAGCCCGCGTACAGAATTCGAACCATGGTGCGATCGGATGAGATGAACGATTGGACTCGTCGTGTTTACGGCAGGGCGACGCGCGCCCTTGAGGCATCGCGGGTCCGATTCCGCATCGGGACGGAACGCGGGCCGATGCCCCTCGCTTCTCGCCGCATCTTCACCGACACTCGCGAACCCGATCGCCGCCGCGGCGGGAGTTGCAGCGTGGCGATGCATCGAACCGTGCGCAATACTGTTCGACGAACCATGACCGACCTGACAGTCGGGACACGAGACAAGACTCACGCAAATCGCACCGAAACCGGCCGACGTGGCGGCCCGGTCGGACACGTTGCCTATGATCCCGCCCGCCATCGCACCGTCGCCGACCTGCTTGGCTCGGCCGATCGGCGGATGGACTAACACAAGCAGCGCGGCCGGACGGCCCGCGCATGACCGCCGACGAGCCAGGCCGGCGCGGCGCGATCAAGCCGCCGCGCTGCCCGTCGCCGCCGTCGCCGCGCTCGTGCGACGGTGTCGATTCAACTGCCGCAGGGCGGCGCGCTGGCCATGGCGTCCGCGATCTGCTCGGGTGTCAGATCGCGCTGATGCGTCGCCAGCGACCAGCGATGCCCGAACGGATCCTCGACCTGCCCGTAACGATCGCCCCAGAACATGTCGGCCGCCGGAATCGTGACCGTCGCACCGGCCGCGACCGCCCTCTCGATCGCCGCATCGGTGTCCGGCACGTACAGATGCAGGCAGACGGGCGTGCCTTTCAGCGCCTTCGGCCCCAGCGCGCCGTGTTCGGGCATTTCATCGACCAGCATCAGCGTCGAATCGCCAATCGCCAGGCACGCATGCGCGAGCCGGCCGTCGGGCATCGCGAGGCGAAACTGTTCGGTCGCATTGAACGCGCGCTTGTAGAAGTCGATGGCGGCGGTAGCGCCCGCACAAATCAGGTGCGGGGTCAGCGTGCGCATCCCTTCCGGGATCGGCTTGACGGATGTGGCCATGGTGTCGCTCCTTCAGTCGGTTGTCGTATCGAAAATCGGGACGGACGCGCGATGCGCACGCCTCCGATGCTACGACGGACGACTCCCGCGGAAATCGACACGGCGCCCGGGATTTTTCTGTTTGCTCGAGTGACGGGGCGCGCAGGAAGCCGCATCGGGCGTTACCGGCCCGTTCGGTCGGCCGGTTGGTCCGGCAAGCCGAACTGCCGGCGGCAAGCCTCCAGCAACGCGGCCACCGCGTCGAGCGGAAGATCGGCAAACCGGGCAATCGGCAGCATCACGCCGCCCGGCACCTTCGTACGGGAAGAATGTACGGAGAACTGGTAGCCGATGTAACGATTACCGGCGACGCTGACGATCCGGAATTCAGCGACGTCCCGCCACGGCGTGACGGGTTTTTCGCGGGCGGAACCGATCAGCCGGAAGCCCGTCTCGTCGACCTGCAGCGCCAGCTTGCGCCGCGACGAGACGAACAACGCGGCACTGGCGAGCCCCAGCAACGCGGCCAGCGCCGCTAGCGGCCAGAGCGTCGGGGCGGCCACGTAACCGCACAGGCTCGCCGCGGCCAGCCCCGCACACACGACCGCCCTGCTTTTCAGGCTTCGGCTGTCGACCGCGAGCGTCACCGGCAACGCCCCGGTGACCGTTCCCGCAACGGGATCGACGTGCCAGCCGGAATCCGTCGTTTCGCGTTCGTCGTTCATTGCTCGCCGGCTCGTGTCGACGGCCGCCCGTCCATCGACGCGGGCGACATGTCGGGATTCCGATTCCGTTTGCACGCATCACGCGCCATCGCGCCGACGCCGGTCAATTGCATACGTTGACGGTACCGTTGGTCGTGCATTGACCGACGGCCGCGTGACTCTGCCCGGCCAGACGAGGCGCGCCCCCGATGCCGCGAATCGGCGCGGCCGGCGGCGACGATGCGGGAACGGTCGTCGACGCGGTTTCGGGCGACGGGTGCACGGGCGTCGGCCCGGACGCGGTCTGGCAGGCGGCAAGCGCCAGACAAAGCGCGAATGCCAGCGGAAAAATGGCGAATCTGGACATGGTCGTGGGCGCGTTCGCGCGATTCGGTTGGGGAAACGGCTCGCGGTCAGATCTGCGGCAGATCGCGCAACGTGCGCGACTCGCTCGTTGCATCGATGTCGAGCTCGATGCCTTCCGACGCATCGCGATACAGCACGCGTTTCAGCCTGGGCCCGATTGCGGTGGTGTCCGAGGCCGAGAAGATCGCGCGGACATCGTTACCGGACGCAAGCGCGCGCGCCACGTCCGCCACCGGGGCCTCGCGGGGCGTCGCCGCCCACGAGCGATCGGCCGGGTTCACGGCCGCCCAGCGCACGTGCGTCACGCGCGCGCTGAGCGGATCGATTCGGACACCATTCACCGCGAACGTCGACATCGGCATCTCCCTTGAATTTTTGCGGCCGGCCGCATGCATGCGGCGCGCTGCGAACAGCCCGGATCCCGCGGGCGCGGCGCACACGGCCCGCGATCGGGTGCGCGGCTCCGGCCAACGCGATTTTCGATGATACATTGGGACGCTTTGCAACCGTCAACAGACAATCGTGTACGGGAGAAACACATGAGCGACGCCTGGGGAACCTTCCCTGCCAGAATGGGCGACCATCAGGCTTTCATCAGCTTCAATCACGGCTTTGCGGAAATCGCCGAAGGCGATCCGCGCACGTCGCTGCTCAGCGTGCGCGTCCCCTTTGCACATCCGTCGCCCGAAGGTCTGCCGACCGGCGACGAATTCGCCGATCTCGCGAAGATCGAGGATCTGCTCGACGCCGCGATCGTCGCGAAAGGCGGCGTGCAGGTCGGCCGCATCACCGTCGACGGCAACCGGGATTTTCTTTTCTACGTGCCGTTCGACGAAGAGGCGGCCGCGGAGATCGTCGAATCGCTGGCCGACCAGACGACCTATGCGCTTCAGTATGCCCATCAGGACGACCCCGACAAGACGACATACTGGCAGACGCTCTACCCGACCGACGACGACTGGCAGATCATGCGCGACATGCGCACGCTGGACGCGCTGCGGCAGCAAGGCGACGCGCCGGACGTGAGCCGGCGCGTGATGCACTGGGCGTACTTCCCCGACCCGAGCGACGCGCACCAGTTCGCGGACTGGGCCGAAGCGAAAGGCTATCCGGTCGAATCGGTCGCGCCGACCGAGGACGGCAAGTCGGCGGTGCGGTTTTCGCACGAAGGCACGATGGCGCTCGCCGACGTCACGCGCCACACGGTCGCGCTCAATCGCGAGGTGCGCGCGCTCGGCGGCAACTATGACGGATGGGAAACCAGCGTCGAACAGGCGGGCTGAGCGGAGCGCGATGCCCGTGACGCGCGATGTGACGTGACGCAAAAAACATCCCGGCAGCGCTGTGACGCGCCGCCGGGACAAGGCATCGCCGGCAAGGACCGGCGATGGGCCTGAGGGTTCGCTCAGGCACGAGGAAAGCAATTCGTCCGGATCGGGCGAACGGATGTCGGGGGCGAACGTGTGCCGTCGCGCAGCCCGCCGAACGCCTGTCCGATTCCGCCGACGCAATCTTCCGGCGTCGGGGGGCAAAAAGCCCCCGCTCCTGCACGAGCGAGCGGGGAAACGGTTGACCGGGCCGGGGAAGAACGGTCAACCGGTCAAATTGTGATCGCGGGCTGCGCGACGGTCTGTGCGGCAACTCACCCTTTAGTGACAACGCGACGGCAACCGGCATGCGCGCGTGCCGGCGAATACCATCGTGATTCAAGCGCGAGGAACCGGCCGACCGCGTTCGGTTTTTCATTCCAGCCTTTTATTTCTTTTTAATTCAAATCTCGTTTTCAGACCCGCGGCAGTTTCCGGTAAGTCGCAGATATTGTCAAAGCAGGATTATTCTATTTTTTTGCGCAATGCGATTTCCATCTCATTTTTATGTGCGGAATTTCTTGCGCGCAATGATCTACGTCACGAAAACACGCGTTCGTCGCTACAACGCACCACTGGAAAACCAGTCGACCGTCCTATCGATCCAGTCGAGATTGCCGGCGATTTCAATAGCGACGCCGCCGACGATTTCGGCTGTCGACAGATCTGCCGCCACCACGCCGGTTGCCACCGCGCGCGCCTTCGCAATCTCGGCCGAGGCAACGGACCTCGGATCGGCCAGCCGCGCCAGCCAGTCGACGATATTGGCGCGCGCGTCCGCCTCATCGGCGAAATCGTTCCGCTCGAGAAAACGATCGAACACGATCCACCCGAGCGTCTTGCTGCGTACCTCGGACTCGAGTTGCCTGTCGACAACGGCGGTACGGCCGGACTCCGTGATTTCGAGCGTTGCCGTGAAGCGGTAATCGAGATGGTCGATCTCGAGTTTCGACGACTTGGCCTCTCCGTTCAATGTGCCCTCTCAGTTTTCGTGATGCCCGGTGCGTGACGCATGCTTCGCCACACAGTATGAATCTTGCGAGAATTTCGCGCAGCGCTTCATTCTCGCTGGCCGTATCGCGATATTGTTGCGGCCCGTCGATATGGGCCGTCAACGGATGGCCGCCCCCATTCCTTTTGCAGATTGAGCCGCAAGTCGCTCTGTTTTCCTATTTTTGGTCTCGACCTGCTGCGCAGCCGTCCGCGCTGCTAAACTCGGATCACAAAGACCGCTTGCGCTACCAGAGGAAATAATGACGCTCGCTCACGCACGACAAAGCGGCGTAGATGTCTGGATCGTCCAGCTTCCCGGGCACGTTCCCTATGCCTACACGCACCTCAAGCGGGTATTCTCGTCCGACGACTCTCGCCATCGGGTCGTGACGATCGACCTGAGTAAACTGCTCGCCTGCGCCGACCGGGACACCACCGACTATGTGTTGCCGTCGGTCCAGTACTGGGCCCCTGGAAAAGCCGCGGGCATTCGCGAATTTCTCGATCCGGGCCAGGACCGGATTCCGGACATGCCGTTCATCACGTTTCGCGAGACGAGAACGCGAACGTTGCTCGGCATTCCCGGCCTGTCGAAAATCGGCGTCGCATCGTTCCGTAACGGCCAGCATCGCGCGCGCTATCTCGCCTATGCCGGCGCGACGATCTTGCCCGTCGAAATTCACGAGACCGAAGCCGATTTGCTTGTGCGGTATTGCGGCGAGTGAGGGCAAAGCCCGTTCGGCTTTCACCCGGCGCTTCCCTAGCAGCCAGGCGCAATTGCACTCGCTTGCCGCCGCTCGCATCGATGCCGGCCGGCGTTCAAGCGTGGATTGCGTAAATCCGGTCGGTGACTTGCGTCTGGCCGATGCGACACGTTTCGACACCGGCCAATTGCCAGCCGTTGTGTTCGTAGAACCCGATCGCACGCACGTTGCCCTCGAGTACCTGCAGATGGACCTTGTCCACGCCGATCGAGCGAGCCCATGCGCGAACGGCTTCGATCATGCGCTTGCCCGTGCCGCCGCCGTGATGCGAAGGATGAACGTGCAGGCAGTCGAGCAGCACACCCAGCGCCGGATCGACGGGGCGCTCGGCGCTGACGAAGCCGACGGGCTCGCCGTTCGACTCGGCGATCAGCACGAGACCCCACTCACTCTCGTTGCGATCGAAATAGTTGCGCCACCGGATCGCATGCTCCGTCGGCACCTCGTCGGACAGATAGCTGGCCGGAAGGATGTGGCTATAGGCGGTTTGCCAGCTCAGCGTGTGCAGGCGAGCAATGTGGCTCGCGTCGGGCCGCGTCGCGGCGCGCAGTGTGACCGTGTCCGGCATCGATAGCCACTCCTCGTGTAGGTTCTCTTGATCGGCCTGTGTCGTCGCAAAATATACCGCGCTTTGCGGGATGCATTTCGCAGGGCTTGTCGGCGATCGTCGGCGAGCGCCCAAAAAAAATCCCGACACCTTCTCCGGTCGTCGGGATCGAACGGCCCTGCAAAGCATGAGGGCACGAGGAAGGTCCTACATTACACGCATGTAAGACTGTTGCGCTTTGTCGGTTTGCGCCAAGCCCTTGTTCGATTCCGCCAATCAGCCGGTTACGAGCGGCCGTAAACGAAAAAAGCCCGCTCGCGTTTAGCGCGAGCAGGCAAGAAAACGGATCAGCATTCGAGGCACGAGGGCTGTCCAGAGAAGATAACGGCACGGCGCGCGGGAACCTTAGGCGGGAAAGGAAACGGCGCGAGCATGGTACGAACGTTGTCAGCGCAACGACAAGGAAACGCGATACGAAGCAGGCCCGGGGGCCTCGTCGCCATCTCCGTCATCCACATCGGCGATGCGGGACAAGCGGCCATCCGTCGATACCACGAACGATCGCGCGCCCGATTCCGATACCTGCCCGCGTCGTCTCATTCGAGGTCTCATATTCGGTAGCGAAGTCATATCGCCGGGACGACTCGATTTATGCAACCGCTCTTTTGACGCGCGCGAGGCCGAAATGGCGCCGTGGTTGATTCGCTGAATACGGGAATGCCACTTCGTTAAAGAAGCCGGGACCAAGACACGCATTAGCTGTGTCCGAACGCCAGAAAGCAAAAAGCCCGGTTCAATGAACCGGGCTTTTTGCTTGAATTTGTTGGGGTGGCTGATGGGACTCGAACCCACGACGACAGGAATCACAATCCTGGACTCTACCAACTGAGCTACAGCCACCACTGATACTGCTTGCTTCGTTTCGCTGTTTTGTTTCAGCAGCGAAGAACAAGATTATACGAACACTTTTGAATCTTGCAAAGCCTTTTTTTCAAAAAATTCTTCGGCTTCGTTCAGATGCGCGCGTGCCTCGTCGAACACGGCCAGATCGCCGCGTGCGAGCTTCTTGTTGTCGGACAGCACGCGACGCCAGCCACGCGCGCCCGGCATGCCGCGATACAACCCGAGTGCGTGCCGCACGATCGCGCCGAGGTAGGTGCCGCGCTTCAGCTCGGCCGCGCAATACGCGATCAGTTGCGCTTCGGCCGCTTCGCGCGTCGGCACCGCCGCGCTCGATCCGTAGAAGCGCGCATCGACCTCCGCCAGCACGTACGGGTTGTGATACGCCTCGCGGCCGAGCATCACGCCGTCGACATGCTCCAGATGCTGCGCGACTTCATCGAGCGTCGTGATGCCACCATTGATCACGATCTCCAGCGACGGAAAATCGCGCTTCAACCGATACGCATAGTCGTACTTGAGCGGCGGGATCTCGCGATTCTCCTTCGGCGACAGCCCCTTCAGGATCGCGTTGCGGGCATGCACGACGAACGTTTCGCAACCGGCCTCGGCCACCGTGCCGACGAAGTCGCGCACGAACGCGTAGTCCTCGACCGCATCGACGCCGATCCGGTGCTTGACCGTGACCGGCACCGACACCGCATCGCGCATCGCCTTCACGCAGTCGGCGACGAGCTGCGGCTCGTTCATCAGGCATGCACCGAACGCGCCGCGTTGCACGCGCTCGGATGGGCAACCGCAATTCAAGTTGATTTCGTCGTAGCCCCACTGCTCGCCGAGCTTCGCCGCGCGCGCGAGGTCGTCCCGCTCGCTGCCGCCGAGTTGCAGCGCGACCGGCGATTCGCTCGGCGTGAACGCAAGATGCCGCTGGGCATCGCCGAACAGCAGCGCGCCCGTCGTGATCATCTCCGTATACAGCCACGTATTGCGCGTCAGCGTGCGGTGGAACGACCGGCAATGGCGGTCGGTCCAGTCGAGCATTGGCGCGACCGATACACGGCGGGGAGGAAGCGAGGACGAAACGGACATGGAATTCGGGTACAGGCCAGGCGGCGCGGAAACAACCGGGTATTTTACCGCAATCCCGGCCATGCCCGCCCGACACGCGCGCTACCGGTCGCCCAGCTCCGCATCGACCGCCCGGCGCGCCTCGTCGAACACGCGCTCGATCACGTGCCGCTCGGTCAACAGCATCCCGTCGACCTTGACCAGCCGCCAGTCGATCCGCACGGTATCGCCTCGCAGCACGCGGTAATGCGCATGCTCGCCGTCCCAGACCTGCTCGGTCTTCACCTCGATCTCGAAGCCGCGGTACGGCTCGCTGAAATCGCCGAGGTCGCTGCCTCTCGGTTCCATCGCGCGCTCAATCGTATTCGTCTGACAAAAATGACCGGCCATCGGCCGTCAGGTCGACCCGGTCGGCCGTCGCCTGATAGATCAGCCCGTCGTTCAGCAATGCGTAGATAACGTCATTGAACGCGGCGGGAACCGGCCGGCTGTCGCCGAACTGGTCGATCCATTTCAGCGCCTCGATGGCTTCGGGGGAAAGGATGGGGGTCATGCGTTCGCCTCCGGCATCGGTGTCGTTCCATCCTAGCACTTCGTCCGGCAGTCGAATACCGAGGCAAACGCGCTCCACGAATGCAATGCGGCGCCGCCGGGCACGTTGCCTGCCCGGCGGCGCCGCACCGACGCGCGACCCACGCGCTCAGAGACGCGCGATCGAGACTTCCGTCGACTTCACGAGCGCGACGACTTCGGCGCCGACCTTCAGTTCGAGTTCGTCCACCGAACGGGTGGTGATCACCGACGTGACGATGCCGAACGGCGTCTCGACGTCGACTTCGGAGACCACGGACCCGCGAATGATCTCCTTGACCTTGCCCTTGAACTGGTTACGTACGTTGATTGCGGTGATGCTCATCGGGATGATCGCTCCGAAGAAAAAGTCTCAGAACGGGCGGCCGGAGCCGCCCGGCATTAAACGGCCCAGCGGATCTGCCCGACCGGTCGAACCTTGTCTGCTTCATGCTGCGTGGCTTGATCGACCGCGCCGGGGCCGCCGGCGAGCACGCGTTTCAGCACGCGATCCTCGAGTGCCGCGAAGGCCGCCGACGCGCGGGCACGCGGCCGGTCGAGCGGCACCGGCTGGTCGAGCGCCACCCGCCCCTGCTCGATCAGCAGGATGCGGTCGCCGAGCGCGACGGCTTCCTGCACGTCGTGCGTGACGAGCAGCGCGGTGAATCGATGTTCGCGCCACAGGCGCTCGATCAGCGCGTGCATTTCGATGCGGGTCAGCGCATCGAGTGCGCCGAGCGGCTCGTCGAGCAGCAGCAGTTGCGGCCGGTGCACGAGCGCACGGGCCAGTGCGACGCGCTGCCGCTGCCCGCCCGACAGTTGCGCGGGCCAGTCGTTCGCGCGTTCCAGCAGCCCGACTTCGTCGAGCACCGCGCGGGCCCGGTCGCGCGCGCCGCGGCCGAGGCCCAGCATCACGTTCTGCAGCACGGTCTTCCACGGCAGCAGGCGCGCGTCCTGGTACATGATCCGCGTATCGAGCGCGCCGCCGCCGTCGCCGTGCGTCACGAGCGCGCCGCTGCTCGGCTGCTCGAGTCCCGCGACGAGACGCAGCAGCGTCGATTTCCCGCAGCCGCTGCGGCCGACGATCGCGACGAAGCTGCCGCGCGCGATGTTCAGCTCGACGTTGTCGAGCACCGTGCGGGCGCCGAAGCGCTTGCTGACGCCCGACAGCGTGACCGCGTCGTCGGATGCCGGACCGCCCGCGCGCCGCCGCGCGAGCGGCACGACCGATGCGCCGCCGTCACGTTCGAGGATGGCCGCATCGCGCGCATCGCCGTCCGCGACGCGGGCCTGCGCCAGCTCGGCCTCGAGGTCTGCGCCGGCGAGCGGGCCGTAGGCGGCCGCCGAAGTCGTCGCATTCATGCCTTTGCTCCTGATTGATAGGCGGGGTGCCAGCGCAGCGTCACGCGCTCGATCCATTTCGCCAGCACATCGGCCAGCTTGCCGAGCACCGCGTACAGCAGGATGCCGACCACCACCACGTCGGTTTGCAGGAATTCCCGCGCGTTCATCGTCATGTAGCCGATGCCCGACTGCGCGGAGATCGTTTCCGCGACGATCAGCATCACCCACATCAGCCCGAGCGCGAAACGCACGCCGACGAGAATCGACGGCAGCGCGCCCGGCAGGATCACGTCGCGGTACAGCGCGAAGCCGCGCACGCCGTAACTCTTCGCCATCTCGATCAGGTTCGCGTCGACCGAGCGGATCCCGTGATACGTATTGATGTAGACGGGGAAGAACACGCCGAGCGCGACGAGGAACAGCTTCGCCTTCTCGTCGATGCCGAACCACAGGATCACGAGCGGAATCATCGCGAGCGCCGGGATGTTGCGGATCATCTGGATCGTCGAGTCGAGCGCGACCTCGGCGGCCTTCGACAGCCCGGTCGCAAGCCCCAGCGCGAGGCCGACGCCGCCGCCGATCGCGAAGCCGAACAGCGCGCGCCACGTGCTCACTTTCACGTTCGCCCACATTTCGCCCGACGTCACGAGCGACCAGGCCGCGCGCACGACCGCCACCGGCTCGGGCAGCACGCGGGTCGACAGCCAGCCGGTGCGCGCACCGACTTCCCACACCACCAGCAACGCGAGCGGCACGAGCCACGGCGCGACGCCGCGCCATGCGCGGGCGGCCACGGCGACGCCCGTCTTCGACGTTTTCGTTGTCATCGCAAGCCTCCGTCGCTCAGCTCTGGCTCGTCTTCGGCAGATAGTTGTTGCCGACGATCTCGCCGAACGGCCCCGACAACGGACCGGCCGCCTTCTCGACACCCTGGCCCTTGATCAGCGGGAACACGAGTTCCGCGAACCGATACGACTCCTCGAGGTGCGGATAGCCGGACAGGATGAACGTCTCGATACCGAGATCCGCGTATTCGCGCATGCGTTCGGCGACCTGCTCGGGATTGCCGACGAGCGCCGTGCCGGCGCCGCCGCGCACCAGCCCCACGCCGGCCCACAGGTTCGGATAGACCTCGAGCGCCTCGCGGCCGCCGCGCTTGCCGCCGTGCAGCGCGGCCATCCGGCGCTGGCCTTCCGAATCCATGTTCGCGAACGCCTTCTGCGCCCGCGCGATCGTGTCGTCGTCGAGCCGGCTGATCAGCCGCTCGGCGTCGCGCCATGCTTCGTCCTCGGTCTCGCGCACGATCACGTGCAGGCGGATGCCGAACTTGATCTTGCGGCCGCGCGCGTCGGCACGGGCGCGGATGTCGGCGATCTTCTTCGCGACGGCCTCGGGCGGCTCGCCCCAGGTCAGGTAGGTATCGATGTGATCGGCGGCAATCGCGTGAGCGGCCGGCGACGAGCCGCCGAACCACAGCGGCGGATGCGGATGCTGCACCGGCGGATAAAGCGCCTTGCCGCCTTTCGACTGCAGGTGCTTGCCGATGTAGTCGAATCCGCCGTTGTCGTGCGACGCGGTCAGCAGCCCGCGCCAGATGTTCAGGAAATCGTCGGTGATCTCGTAGCGCGTGTCGTGATCGGCGAACAGGCCGTCGCCTTCGAGCTCGGCCGCATCGCCGCCCGTGACGACGTTGATCAGCAGGCGGCCGCCCGACAGGCGGTCGAACGTCGCGGCCATCCGCGCGGCCAGCCCCGGCGAAGCGATGCCGGGACGCACGGCGACCAGGAACTTCAGACGCTGCGTCGCCGGAATCAGGCTCGACGCGACGACCCACGCATCCTCGCAGGAACGGCCGGTCGGCAGCAGCACGCCGTCGTAGCCGAGCGTGTCGGCCGCCACGGCGACCTGCTTGAAGTAATCGTAGTCCGCGGCTCGCGCGCCTTCGGCCGTGCCGAGATAGCGGCTGTCGCCATGCGTGGGGATAAACCAGAACACATTCATCTGCTGCTCCTGCTTGACTGTCACTGCCGAAATTTGAAAAAGACATCGCCCTGCTCGCGTCGCGGATGAGCGACGCATGCATGGTGTGCATTCGAATCGGGATGGCTCGCCGGTCAGGCCGTGCCGCGGACGAGGACGCGATTGCACGGCTGTTTCTGGGAAATCAGTCTAGGGACCGGTACAGGGCTTTGGAACGATTTTTTTGAGCTTAGGTTTTCCGCTTTCGTGATTAGCACGACGCTGGAGCGAATATCGCCGCGGCCGGGCCCTATAATGGCGCACCTATCCGAATAACTCCGCGCGCCCGGCCCCGGCCGTGCGCGCCTGCGGTGCACTCATCGATGCAGAAAGTCATCCTGCCCTTCCTGTCCGGCTTCCTGGCCGCACTGTTCTTCCGCGAGGCCACGCTCGCCCTCCTTCACACGGCCGACCTGATCGCCGCAACCGGCTTCTCGACACAACCGTTCGCGCCGCTCGGCATTCCTGAATTTGTCGCGAATGCGCTGATCAGCGCGTGCTGCGCGATTCCGATGGCGTGGTTGTTGCGCGTGTCGCCGGAACGCGAAGCATCGTGGATCGGCGCACTCGTGTTCGGCGGCATCGTGCTGACGGCGGCTCGCGTGTTCGCGATCGATCCGCTGCGCGGCATCTGGCCGTCGGGCAACATGATGCCCGTGCTCGCGGCCGGCTTCGCGGCCAATGCGGTGTGGGGTTTCGGCGCGCTCGTGTTCATGCGCGCGTTCATGTCGGACGACGCGGGCGACGAATAACGCCGCGGCGCGGGCGACGCGCCCTTCAGGACCGGCCGACTTCCATGAAAAAGGCCGCGTGCATCGTGCACGCGGCCTTTTCGTTTCCGTGTCGCGCGTCGATCGGCTCGCGCGGGTCAGCCTGATCGACGTCAGTCCTTCAGCTCGCGCAGCGGATGCGCGTCGGGCGCCCACGGGCTGTCGAACATCGCGAGCACGTCGGCGCGCCGGACGTCGGCAGCCGACTTGAAACGCCACACGGGCTGGTGATCCTTGTCGACGATCAGCGCGCGCACGCCTTCGATCACGTCGCCGCGCGCGAAGGTCGAGCGCGTGAGATCGAGATCGCGCCGCAGGCAATCGGCCATCGTCGCGCCGCGCGCGCGTTCGACGACTTCGAGCGACACGGCCATCGACAGCGGCGACAACTGCTCGCGCGTCGCGTGGGTCGCCTTCTCGACCCACCCGTCGACCGCCGCGCAATCCTGCTCGGCGTCGAGCGACGCGAGGATCGCGTTGATGTCCGGCTGCGCGAAATGCCAGTCGATCCCGGCACGCGCATCGGCGAGCGCCGACGTGTCGGGCGTCGGCACGACCTTGTGCGCGGCTGCCGCATGTTTCACGCATGCGACGGCCTGCGCGCCGCTGTCGATGCGCGCGGTACGCAGCGTGTCGAGCAGCGCCGGCAGCGCGGCGTCGGGCAGATAGACGTCGGCGAGTTGCGCGTACAGCGCACCGGCCGCGTCGAGCGTCGCGCCGGTCACCGCGAGATAGCGGCCGATCGCGCCGGGCGTGCGCGCGAGAAACCAGCTCATCCCGACGTCCGGGAACAGGCCGATGCGCGTTTCGGGCATCGCCATCTTCGTCGAGTCGGTCACGACGCGCAGGCCGCCCGTATGCCGCGCCGCCTGCGATATCCCCATGCCGCCGCCCATCACGACGCCGTGCATCAGCGCGATGTACGGCTTCGGATACGTGAAGATCGCATGGTTCAGCGTGTATTCGTCGATGAAGAACGTGTCGACCGCATCGCGGTCGCCGCGCCGCCACGCGTCGTGGAAGAAGCGCACGTCGCCGCCCGCGCAGAATGCGCGCGGATGCGGGCTGTGCACGACGACCGCGACGACGTCGGGATCGTCGCGCCACGCGTCGAGCGCCTGCTGCATCAGCCGGATCATGCCGACCGACAGCGCATTCAGCGCCTTCGGCCGGTTCAGTTCGAGAAAGCCGATGCGGTTCGCGACGTACGCGCGCACGTCAGGCTGGGCGGATTCGGCGGAAACGGCGGCGGGAGTGGAATCGGTCATGACGGTCATCCGGCAAACGGCAGTCGCACGCTCAGTGCGCCTGCATCTTCGAGAACAGGTTCAGCACCACGACGCCCGCGATGATCAGCCCGAGACCGATCACCGCCGGCACGTCCGGCACCTGGCGATAGAGCAGCATCGCGACGAGCGTGATCAGCACGATGCCGGCGCCCGACCAGACGGCATAGATGATGCCGACGGGCATCGTGCGCAACGTGAGCGACAGGCAGTAGAACGCGACGCCGTAACCGGCGACGACGAGCACCGACGGCCAGAGGCGCGTGAAGCCGTCCGCCGCGCGCAGCGCGGACGTGCCGATCACTTCCGCGACGATCGCGATCGCGAGCCATGCGTAACCGGGCAGTTGCATCGCTCAGCTCCTTGCGAGGGCCAGTACCGCGTAGTCGTGACCGAGTTCCGCACACAGCGCCTCGACGACGAACTCGTGGTCCGCGCGCTGCGGCAGCCCGGACGCGGTGATCGAGCCGATCACGCCGGCGCCGGCGACGGTCAGCGGAAACGAACCGCCGTGCGACGCATAGTCGGCGGCCGGCAGCCCGTGCTTGTCCGCGAGCGTCGCGCCGGCCTGCTGCATGCGCAGGCCGATCGCGTAAGAACTGCGGCGAAAATGCGCGACGACGTTGCGCTTGCGGCGCACCCAGTCGGCGTTGTCGGGCGTCGCGCCGGCGAGCGCCGCGTAGAACAGCGGCTGGCCGAACGTGACGATGTCGATCGCGATCGCATGGCCGCGCGACGTCGCGAGCGCGTGCATCCGGTTGCCGAGCGCCCACGCGCGGGCCGGGTCGAAATGGGGAAACACGAGCGCCTGTTCCTGCGCGCCGATCGATTGCAGATCGTGAGCGATATCCATGAATCCGTCGATGCAGTAATGAGAATTGCAGCGGCGCCGATGCGATCGCGCAGCGCCGCTGCCGGGATGGCGACACAAACCGCTCGATTCTAGCGCACGTGCCACCGCGTACCGGCCCCACCAGCGCCTGCCATGCGGTTGTCAGAAAACACTTGCACGCATCTGGGTTAGCCCATATAATTCATTTCTTCGACGGACGCGGGGTGGAGCAGTCTGGCAGCTCGTCGGGCTCATAACCCGAAGGTCGTAGGTTCAAATCCTACCCCCGCAACCAACCGTCCAGAATGTCGCAAAAAGCCCGGCCTCGCGCCGGGCTTTTTGTTTTCGCGCGTCCGGACGCCGCGCCCTCTTCGCGCACGCGCGCGCCGTTTCGCCCGACACGCCGCCGCATGCGCAGGCGTTCAAGAATGCCGCGGGCCGGTGATACACTCGCATCACCTCGTCCCTTCCACTCGACATGAAATTCTGCTCCGTCTGCGGTCACGAAGTCCTCGCGCGCATTCCGCCTGGCGACAACCGTGAACGCTTCGTCTGCGATCACTGCGGCACGATCCACTATCAGAATCCGCGCAACGTCGTCGGCACGGTGCCGGTCTGGGGCGACCAGATCCTGCTGTGCCGCCGTGCGATCGAACCGCGCTACGGATTCTGGACGCTGCCGGCGGGTTTCATGGAAATGGGCGAGACGACCGCGGAAGCCGCCGCGCGCGAAACGCTCGAGGAAGCCGGCGCGCGCGTCGAGGTGCAGAACCTGTTCACGCTGCTCAACGTGCCGCACGTGCATCAAGTCCATCTGTTCTACCTCGCGCGGCTCACCGATCCGGGTTTCGAAGCCGGCGAGGAAAGCCTCGAAGTGAAACTGTTCGACGAAGCCGACATTCCGTGGGACGAGATCGCGTTCCCGACCGTCAGCCAGACGCTGCGCTTCTTCTTCGCCGATCGCGCAGCCGGCGACTACGGCGTGCACACCGGCGATATCTTCCGCTCGCTGCGCAACGGCTGAGCCCCCACCCATGGTTCCCTGGCTCGGCCCGGACGATCCGTTTCCGTCCATCGAACGCGCGCTCGGCCCCGCGACCGGCGCGCCCGGGCTGCTCGCCGCGAGCGCCGACCTGCTGCCGTCGCGCCTCATCGACGCGTACCGGCGCGGCATCTTCCCGTGGTACTCGGACGGCCAGCCGGTGCTGTGGTGGAGCCCCGACCCTCGCATGATCCTGGTGCCGGCCGAATTCAAGGTGTCGCCGTCGCTGCGCAAGACGCTGAAGCGCGTGCTGCGCACGCCGGAATGGGAAGTGCGCGTCGATCACGACTTTCCCGGCGTGATGCGCGCGTGCGCGCAGGCGCCGCGCCGCGGGCAGCGCGGCACCTGGATCACCGCCGAGATCATCGACGCCTATACGTCGCTCTACCGCTCCGGCAACGCGCACAGTATCGAAACGTGGCACGACGGGCGCCGCGTCGGCGGCCTCTATGGCGTGTCGTTCGGCCGGATGTTTTTCGGCGAATCGATGTATGCGGACGTGACCGATGCATCGAAAATCGCGCTGGCCGCGCTCGTCGCGCACCTTCGCGAGCAGGGGTTGGAAATGATAGACTGCCAGCAGAATACGTCGCATCTAGCGTCGCTCGGCGGCCGCGAGATCGCACGCCAGGCCTTTGTCGCTCACGTGCGCCGCGCGGCAGCCGAACCGCCGATTCCGTGGCAGTTCGACAAGCGCGTGCTCGCCGCGCTGACGAGCCCCGCCGAAACGGCGGCGCCCACCGGGAGCGAGCGCTAGCGCGGCACTCCTTCCCTGCATCGAGAGCTGCCCATGACTCACCCGACTGAGCTGCCGCTTTCACCGCTTTCGGCGTTGCAATTCTATGCAACGGCGCCCTATCCGTGCAGCTATCTGGACGGCCGCATCGCACGCTCGCAAGTCGCGACGCCGAGCCACCTGATCAATTCCGACATCTACACCGAACTCGTGAAGGCCGGCTTCCGCCGCTCGGGCGTCTTCACGTACCGTCCGTACTGCGACGGCTGCCGCGCATGCGTGCCGGTGCGCGTGCCGGTCGGCGAGTTCGCGCCGACGCGCACGCAGCGCAGGATGTGGAAGCGGCACCGCACGCTGGTCGCGACGGTGTCGCCGCTGCACTACGACGAAGAGCACTACGCGCTCTACATGCGCTACCAGTCCGCGCGCCACGCGGGCGGCGGCATGGATCGCGACAGTCGCGACCAGTACGAACAGTTCCTGCTGCAAAGCCGGATCAACTCGCGCCTCGTCGAATTCCGCGACCTCGACGCACCGGGCGGCGAACCCGGCAAGCTGCGGATGGTCAGCATGATCGACATCCTCGGCGACGGGCTGTCGTCGGTCTATACGTTCTTCGAGCCCGACGACCGGCACACGAGCTACGGCACCTACAACATCCTGTGGCAGATCGAGCAGGCGAAGAGCCTCGGGCTGCCCTACGTGTACCTCGGCTACTGGATCCGCGAGAGCCCGAAGATGGCCTATAAGGCGAACTTCCATCCGCTCGAAGGGCTGATCGACGGCCGCTGGAAGACGCTCGATCCGGAACGGATCGACCTGCCGCCCGTCGACGCGGCGCTGGCGCGCGCGCCGTTGCCGGGCGGACATTCCGGCTCGGGCTGACGCGCGTCGCGGCGGCTACGAAGCGAAGCACGCCCGTGCCGCGCAACTCCCGGTAAAATAGCGGGTTGTCATTCATTTCGGCCGTCCGCCCCATTCCCGTGTTCAGTTCCCTCTACCCGCTGGCCCGCGCATCCCTGTTCAAAATGGATGCGGAAGACGCTCACCACCTTACGCTGCGCGCGCTCGGCGCGGCCGGACGCACGGGCCTCGCCTGCGCGCTGTCGGCCCGCGTGCCCGACGCGCCGCGCACCGTGATGGGGCTCACGTTCCGCAACCCGGTCGGCCTCGCGGCCGGCCTCGACAAGGACGGCGCGGCCATCGACGGCCTCGCGGCGCTCGGCTTCGGCTTCATCGAGGTCGGCACGGTCACGCCGCGCCCGCAGCCCGGCAACCCGCGCCCGCGGATGTTCCGGCTGCCGCAGGCCGAAGCGCTGATCAACCGAATGGGCTTCAACAACCACGGCGTCGACCAGTTCGTGAAGAACGTGCAGGCCGCCCGCTATCGCGGCATCCTCGGCCTGAACATCGGCAAGAACGCCGACACGCCGATCGAACGCGCGGCCGAGGATTACCTGTACTGCCTCGAGCGCGTGTACCCGTTCGCGAGCTACGTGACGATCAACATCTCGTCGCCGAACACGAAGAACCTGCGCCAGTTGCAGGGCGCGGGCGAGCTCGACGCGCTGCTCGCCGCGCTGAAGGACAAGCAGCAGCGCCTCGCCGACCTGCACGGCAAGCTCGTGCCGCTCGCGCTGAAGATCGCGCCCGATCTCGACGACGAGCAGGTCAAGGAAATCGGCGACACGCTGCTGCGCCACAAGATCGAAGCGGTGATCGCCACCAA
Source organism: Burkholderia sola (assembly GCF_905400185.1). Taxonomy (NCBI): domain Bacteria; kingdom Pseudomonadati; phylum Pseudomonadota; class Betaproteobacteria; order Burkholderiales; family Burkholderiaceae; genus Burkholderia; species Burkholderia sola. The sequence goes on along the minus strand of NZ_FR989675.1, from coordinate 1,700,061 downwards.
TACGACGCTGTCGCGCGCGGCGGTCCAGGGCCTGCCGCACGCGGACGAAGCCGGCGGCCTGTCGGGCCGCCCGGTGTTCGACGCGTCGAACGAGGTGATCCGCAAGCTGCACGCCGAAGTCGGCAACGACGTGCCGATCATTGGCGTCGGCGGCATTTTCTCGGGCGAGGATGCCCGTGCGAAGCTCGCGGCCGGCGCGGCGCTCGTCCAGCTCTATACCGGCTTCATCTATCGCGGCCCGGCGCTCGTGTCCGAATGCGTGAAGGCGATCGCCCGCGAACGCACCGCGTAATATAGCCATAAACAAACTTTATTTAGATATCAATAGCATTTTTGCTATCATCGCTTCACGATCAGAATCATTGACCCGGACAGGGCAAGGACACACACGATGAAATTTTCGCTGTTGAAGAAGCTGCTGGTTGCCGGCGTGATCGGCACGTCGTTCGCTGTGGCAACCGCCCACGCGGCCGACCTCCTCGACCAGGTCAAGCAGCGCGGCACGCTGCGCGTCGGCCTCGAAGGCACGTTCCCGCCGTTCAACTCGAAGAACCCGCAAGGCGAACTCGTCGGCTTCGACGTCGACATCGCGAAGGCCGTCGCCGCGAAGCTCGGCGTGAAGGCCGAGTTCGTGACGACCGAATGGAGCGGCATCATCGCGGGCCTGCAGGCGGGCAAGTTCGACGTGATCGCCAACCAGGTCGGCATCACCGACAAGCGCAAGGAAACGCTCGACTTCTCGCCTGCATACACATTCTCGTCCGCGCAGCTGATCCAGCGCAAGGACGACACGCGCGAGTTCAAGTCGCTGGAAGACCTGAAGGGCAAGAAGCTCGGCGTCGCGCTCGGCACCAACTACATGGACATGGCGAAATCGGTGCCCGGCATCGACGTGAAGACGTACCCGGGCGCGCCCGAGTACCTGCGCGATCTCGCGGCCGGCCGCCTCGACGCGGCGCTCAACGACCGCCTGATGCTCGCGTACCTGACGAAGAACTCGCAGTTGCCGCTGCGCCCGGGCGCGAACGTCGGTTCGGCGAACCCGTCGGGTATCCCGTTCAAGAAGGGCAACCCGAAGTTCCAGAAGGCGATCGACGACGCGATGACGCAGCTCGAGGCCGACGGCACGTTCACGAAGATCTCCGACAAGTGGTTCGGCATCGACGTGACGAAACCGATCAAGTAAGCACGCCTGCATTTCCCGCCTGACGGCGGGCCGGAAAGGGCGGCATCCGCAACGATGCCGCCCTTTGTTTTATCGGTCCGGTTTATGATTGCGCTTTCGCGCACGCATTCGCTTCGTATTCCATGTCGACAACGTCCCTGCTCGTCCAATCGCTGCCGGTGCTCGCCCAGGGTGCCGTACTGACCGTCAAGTTCGCCGTGCTGTCAATGGTGTTCGGCCTGCTTGGCGCCGTCGTGCTCGCGATGATGGGCATCCGGCAAAGCGAAGCGCTCGACGGCTTCGAGCGCATCTGGGTCAACGCGCTCGCGTGGCTGGCGCGCGCGTACGTGAGCCTGATGCGCGGCACGCCGCTGCTCGTGCAGATCTTCGTGATCTATTACGGGCTGCCGAGCCTCGGCATCTCGCTCGACCCGACGCCGGCCGGCGTGATCGCACTGTCCGCGAACGTCGCGGCCTACATGTCGGAAAGCATGCGCGGCGCGATCAACGGGATCGCGCGCGGCCAATGGCTCGCCGCATACAGCCTCGGGCTGTCGTGGGGCCAGACGCTGCGCTACGTGATCGGCCCGCAGGCGCTGCGCATCGCGGTGCCGAGCCTGTCGAACAGCCTGATCAGCCTGATCAAGGACACGTCGCTCGTGTCGGTGATCACCGTGACCGAACTGCTGCGCAGCGCGCAGGAAGTGATCGCGGCGACCTATCAGCCGCTGCCGCTCTATCTCGCCGCCGCGGCCGTGTACTGGATCCTGTGCCAGATTCTCGAATGGGTGCAGCGCTGGTACGAAAAGCGCCTGTCGCTGCCGTCGCGGCACTGAGCCGCGCAGTTACGCCGGGCCGCGCTCGCGGGCCCGGCGCCCTCCTTCCCGCCTGTTTCGGCTATTCCGCCTATTCGCCCGAATAGCGCACGCCGAGCACGGCGCGCGCCGCATCGGTCATCGCAATCATCTGCCGCGAATGGTCGTGCGTCATGATCGGGCTTTCGGTCTCGCCCGCGCGCAGCAGGTCGCAGAAATGCGCGGTTTCGTAGTTCAGCCCGCCGCCCGCGGCCGGTGCGTCGAGTTCGACGGTGCGCCCGTCCGCATAGCGAATCGTCGCACGCTCGGGGTTCCACCACTTCTCGTGAATCGTCACGTGGCCGCCGGCCGCGGCGATCAGCGCGTCGCCGCGCCCCATCACGTCGAGCCCGCAAAAGAGCTGCGCGATCCCGCCGTTCGCATGCACGCTGTTCAGGCTTGCGAACAGGTCGACACCGGTCGCACCGACGCGGCCGAGCGTCTGTACGTCGCGCGCCGCGCCGAGCCAGTCGACAGCGAGAAACGCCTCGTAGATGCCGATGTCGAGCAACGCGCCGCCTGCGCGATCGAGCCGATAGACGGAATGGTCGTCCGGCACCGACGACGATGCGCAGCCCGCCCGCACGAGCCGGATCTCGCCGATCGGATCGTCACGCAGGTGCGCACGCAGTTGACGATACAGCGGGAAGAATGGCGGCTTCATCGCCTCCATGAAGAGCCGCCCGGCATCGCGCGCCGCGTCCAGCACCGTGTCGAGTTGCGCGGCGTTCAGCGCCGCGGGTTTCTCGCACAGCACGGCCTTGCCGGCAGCCAGGGCGGCCAGCGTGTACCGCGCGTGACTGTCATGGAGCGTCGCGATGTAGACCGCGTCGATTTCGTCGCTCGCGAGGAGCGCGTCGAGGCGCGCGGCAGGCGTGCCGCCGTATGCCCCGCAGAAGGCGGCAGCCGCGTCGGCGCGGCGCGCCCAGACGCCGGTGAGCGTGGCGCCCGGCACGTGTGCGAGGCTTTGCGCGAAGCGGCGCGCAATGCTGCCTGCACCGACGATGCCGAAGCGCACCGGGCGATGGTCGTTGTCGTTCATCCTGATCTTCCGTGTCGGTCGTATGACGGTGGCCGGCACGCTGCCGGCCGCCCGTCATGATAAACGGCCCGGCGGCACGAGGATGAGCGACACGCGCCGCGTCAGGCGCGCACCGGCACGTCGACCGAGAAATCGCGCGAAATCTCGTCCGCGCTGAAATCGATCAGCGCGAGCGACGCCGCTTCGGCTTCGCGCGGGTCGCGCCGCTCGATCGCATCGACGACGCGCGCATGCGCCTTCACCGCGGTGTCGTGCGCGCCCTCCTTCTGCACGACGCGCGGGTTCACGAGACGCACAGCGCCGCGCACGATCGCCGCCATCTGCTGGAAGAACTGGTTGCCGCTCGCCTGGACGATCCGCGTATGCAGCAACTCGTCCGCCGTGTCGTAGCCGGCGTCGCCCGGCTGCAGCACCTTGAACGCATCGAACGCTTCGCGAATGCCCGCGATGTCGGCCGCCGTCGCACGCACCGCCGCCTGCGCGGTCGCACGTGGCTCGATCAGCATCCGGAATTCGATGACGTCGCGCATGAACTGCGGATCGGGTTTTGCCCGAAAGCGCCAGCTCACAACGTCCTCGTCGATCATCCGCCAGTCGCGCATCGGCCGCACGCGCGTCCCGACTTTCGGACGCACGTCGAGCATGTCGCGCGCAAGCAACATCGACAACGCTTCCCGCATCACCGTGCGGCTCACATCGAACTCTTTCGACAGCACGTCCTGCGGCGGCAAGATGCCGCCGTACTTGTCCTCGACGATACCCGCGACAAGCCCATCCATCACTTTGGCGACCAGTGACCGGTCTTTGCCCTGCTCCATGACACCTCCCCGTGCGTCGATTTGCGAACACCTGCTCCGCAGTTCCGCCGGCCCTGGTTACTACTCTGTTCTTATGATCTATAAGTTGATGAGTTCGACGATATTTCGCTATCTGGTAAACACCTGACAGGGTTATCCCTCTTTTGAACGAGGTGATTTATACGGCTAAAAAAAAGGCCCGGGAAGCGCGCCGCGCCTGCCGGACCCCGGTTTCCACAAGATTTAACCATCCGATCCATGACGGCCGATACCGCACCGTTACGGACTGCTTCTCATTCAGTTTCAGCCAGCCGGATAAACGATCGTTTCGACGCCGTTTTCCGTGCCGAGCAAGCACAGATTCGCGCCGCGTTCGGCGAACAGGCCAACCGTCACGACGCCCGGCCATGCGTTCAGCTGCGCTTCGAAACCGCGCGGATCGGCGATCTGCAGGCCCTTCACGTCGATGATCTCGTTACCGTTATCGGTGATGTAGGGCGCGCCGTCCTTCGTCACGCGCAGCACGGGCACGCCGCCGAGCGCGGTCACGCGCCGGCCGATCGCGGTGCGCGCCATCGGCACGACCTCGATCGGCAGCGGGAACGCGCCGAGCACCGGCACGCGCTTGCTGGCGTCGGCGATGCAGACGAACGTGTCGGCCACCGACGCGACGATCTTCTCGCACGTCAGCGCGCCGCCGCCGCCCTTGATCATCGCGCCGCCTGCGTCGATTTCGTCGGCGCCGTCGACGTACACCTGAAGCGACTCGATCTCGTTCAGGTCGAACACCTTGATGCCATGCGATTTCAGGCGTTCGGTCGTGGCGACCGAGCTCGACACGGCGCCGCGATAGCGCGATTTGACGGCGGCGAGCGCGTCGATGAAGCAGTTGGCGGTCGAGCCGGTGCCGACACCGATCACGGCGCCTTCCGGCACGTTCTGGATCACGTAATCGGCGGCGGCCTGGCCGACGAGGCGTTTGAGTTCGTCTTGAGTCATGGCGTGGTAATGCTGCGGGATTGCGGAAAACTGCCAGTTTACCGGAGTCGGCGGACGCCCCCGCGTTTTTCGGCGTGCGATACGCCGCGTAGTCACCGCGTGTCGGCCGCCGGTGCGGGGGCCGACGCTTGCGTGCCGGGGAAGTACTTGTCGAGCAGCGCCTGCGCGATCGCGTCGCTTTCCGCGTCCGGATTGCCCGCGTAATCGGATGGCCGGAAATGCATCTGGAACGCCGCGATCACGCGTTGCGTGCGCGTGTCGAGCACGCCGTCGGTCGGCACGTCGTAGCCGTAGCGCGCGAGCTTGAACTGCAGGTCGCGCACGTCGACCGGCGCGTGCGGGTCGCGGCCGCCGAGCCGCGCGGCGACGGTCGCGTCGTCCGGCCATGCGCCGACGCCGGCTTGCGCGAGCGCATGCCACGGGAACAGCGGGCCGGGATCGATCTTGCGTTGCGGCGCGATGTCGCTGTGCCCGACCACGCGCGTCGGCGCAATCCCGTAGCGCGCGACGATGTCCTTCGACAGACGGATCAGCGCGTCGACCTGCTCGGGCGGATACGGCTGCCAGGTACGCTGCTGCGCGTCGAGCGGGCCGCGGTTCACGTTCTCGATGCCGATCGACACCGCGTTCAGCTCGGTCGTGCGCTGCCACTCGCTGACGCCCGCGTGCCACGCGCGCCGCGCTTCCGGAACGAGCTGGTAGACGACGGGCATCCCGCGCTCGGTGCGCGGCTGCGGCGGGATGACGTAATGCACGCTGACCGACTCGCCGGTCAGCGTGCGCAGCGATTTCGTCTCGTCGCTTTCGGTGTAATGCATCACGAGAAAGCGGATCCGCGAATCGGCGCCGCGCGCGTGCAGGCTCGTGTCGGCGTAGTAGGCGTCGCGTTCGACGAGCGACGGCGACGTGCAGGCCGCCAGCAGGCCGAGCACGGCGCAGGAGACGCCAACACGAAACAGGGTCATCGGTCGCGGGTTCCGCAGAGCCGCGTGCCGCGTTGCATCGCGACGCGCGTCGTTCGGGTCATTCGACGCCCGCGCATCGCGCGCGGGACGGGGCAGCCCCGGGCTCAGCCCTTCACGCGCCGCTGGCGCACGGCTTCGTACAGGCACACGCCGCTGGCGACCGACACGTTCAGGCTTTCGACGCTGCCGGCCATCGGGATGCTCATCACTTCGTCGCAGGTATCGCGCGTGAGCCGGCGCATGCCTTCGCCTTCCGCGCCCATCACGAGCGCGACGGGGCCGTCGAGCTTCGTGTCGTAGAGCGTCGCCGACGCCTCGTCCGACGTGCCGATGATCCACACGCCGGCCTCCTTCAGCTCGCGCAGCGCGCGGGCGAGGTTCGTCACCGTGATGTACGGCACCGTATCGGCCGCCCCGCTCGCCACCTTGGCCGCGGTCGCGTTCAGGCCGACCGCCCGGTCGCGCGGCGCGATCACCGCGTGCGCGCCGGCCGAATCGGCGACCCGCAGGCATGCGCCGAGGTTGTGCGGATCGGTGACGCCGTCGAGCACGAGCAGCAGCGCGGGCCCGTTGATGCCGTCGAGCAGCTCGGACAGGTTCTGCGCGAGCGGCATGTCCTCGACGCGCGCGACGACGCCCTGGTGGCGCTCCGTATGCGCGAGGCCCCACAGGCGCGTTTCGTCGGCCGCGATCAGCCGCACGCCCGCTTCCTTCGCGGTGTGCAGGAAGTCCTGCATGCGGCGGTCGCGGCGCGTCTGGTCGTACAGCACCTCCGCCACCGTCGATGCATCGTGCCGCAAACGTGCGGTCACCGCATGAAAACCGTAAAGAACCTTCAGACGTGACATGACTGGAACAACCTTCGATCAAACGTGCGGCCGTGCGACGTGCGCGGCCGCGATCCATGGAAAAGGAAAGCGCCGCGTGGCCGGCCGATGACCGGTGACGCGGCGTCTCTCGATACTGCGGGGCGTGCGCGTACGCCGCCCCGAACGCTCAATACTTCTTGCGGGCGCGGGCCTTCTTCGCGGTCGGCTTCGCGGGTGCGCCGCCGCCACCGCCGCCGCCCTTCTTCTTCGCGGCGCCACGCGCGGCGCGCGCTTCCTTCACCGCGACGCTCGGCGCGCTCGCGGCCGGCTTGCGACGCGGCGCGGCTTCGTCGACCGGCGGCAGCGCACGCACGCGCGGGCCGCCGCCGTTGCGATCGACGCCGGCAGCCGGCGCGGGCGACGGACGCGGCGCCTTCACCGGCGTATCGCGCACGAGGCGGAAATCGATCTTGCGCGCATCGAGATCGACGCGGCTCACCTGCACGCGCACGCGATCCGACAGGCGATAGCGGATGCCCGTGCGTTCGCCGCGCAGCTCGTTCTTGATCTCGTCGTACTGGAAGTAGTCCGAGCCGAGCTCCGTCACGTGCACGAGCCCTTCGATGAACAGCGTGTCGAGCTGCACGAAGATGCCGAACGACGTCACGCCGTTCACCATCCCGCCGTACTCCTCGCCGAGCTTGTCGCGCATGAAGTAGCACTTGAGCCACGCCTCGACGTCGCGCGACGCTTCGTCCGCACGGCGCTCGTTCGCCGAGCAGTGCAGGCCAAGCTCTTCCCAGATCGCCGTGTTCGAGCGCGAACGGCCGCGCGCTTCGTCGTCGGCCTGCTGCATCGCGCGGGCGCGCGGCGACAACGCGGTATTCAGCTCGAAGCCTTCCGGCGCCTTCGGCGCGTACTTCTTGCCCGACAGGATCGCGTAGATCGCGCGGTGCGTGAGCAGGTCCGGATAGCGGCGGATCGGGCTCGTGAAGTGCGCGTACGCCTCGTATGCGAGACCGAAGTGACCGATGTTGTCGGGGCTGTAGACCGCCTGCTGCATCGAGCGCAGCAGCATCGGCTGCAGCATCTGCGCGTCCGGCCGGTCGCGGATCTGCGCCATCAGCGCCGCGTAGTCGCTCGCATGCGGCTTGTCGCCGCCGCCGAGCGAGAGGCCCATGCCGCGCAGGAACGCGCGCAGGTTCTCGAGCTTCTCCGGCGTCGGCCCCGCGTGCACGCGGTACAGGCCCGGATGCTTGTTGCGCTTCAGGAAATCGGCCGCGCAGACGTTCGCGGCCAGCATGCATTCCTCGATCAGCTTGTGCGCGTCGTTGCGCTGGCGCGGCACGATCTGCTCGATCTTGCCCTGCGAATTGCAGACGATGTAGGTCTCGGTCGTGTCGAAGTCGATCGCGCCGCGCTTTTGACGGGCGGCGAACAGCGACTTGTAGACGCCGTACAGATCCTGCAGGTGCGGCAGCAGGTCGGCGCGGCGCGCGGCCTCCGGCCCCTTCGTGTTCGACAGCACGGCCGCGACTTCGGTGTACGTGAGGCGCGCCGCCGAATGGATCACGGCCGGATAGAACTGGTATGCCTTGATCTCGCCGCGCCCGGTGATCACCATGTCGCACGCGAGCACGCAGCGATCAACCTGCGGATTCAGCGAACAGAGGCCGTTCGACAGCTTCTCCGGCAGCATCGGGATCACGCGGCGCGGGAAGTAGACCGACGTGCTGCGCTCGAGCGCGTCGGCGTCGAGCCCGCTACCCGGCTGCACGTAGTGCGACACATCGGCGATCGCGACGATCAGCCGGTAGCCGTCGCCGCGGCCGACCTTGACCGGCTCGCAGTAGACGGCATCGTCGAAGTCGCGGGCGTCCTCGCCGTCGATCGTCACGAGCGGCACGTCGCGCAGGTCGACGCGGAAACGCAGGTCGGCGGGGCGCACCTTGTCGGGCAGCGCGGCGGCTTCGTCGAGCGCCGGCTGGCTGAATTCGTGCGGCACGCCGTACTTGCGCACCGCGATTTCGATTTCCATGCCCGGATCGTCGATGTCGCCGAGCACTTCGACGACACGGCCGAGCGGCTGCGAATGACGGCTCGGGAAATCGGTCAGCTCGACGACGACGACCTGCCCGACCTTCGCCTTCTTCACGTTCTGCGTGATCAGGATGTCGTGGCCGATGCGCTTGTCTTCCGGCGCGACGATCAGCGCGCCGTTCTCGTTCAGCAGGCGGCCGATCACACGCTTGTTCGCGCGCTCGGTGACTTCGACGACATGCCCTTCCGGCCGGCCGCGGCGATCGTAGCCGACGATCCGCGCGAGCACGCGGTCGTTGTGCATCACCTTCTGCATTTCGCCGTTCGGCAAGAACAGGTCGTCCTGGCCGTCGTCGCGGATCACGAACCCGTAGCCGTCGCGATGCCCTTGCACGCGCCCTGCGACGAAATTCGACGGATGGGTCAACTGGTAGTGGCCGCGCTTGTCGAGGCGGATCTGGCCGTCGCGCTCCATCGCGGCGACACGCCGGAAGAACCCCTCGCGCTCCTGACGCTTGATCGACAGGGCTTCGGCGATGTCGTTGGCGGCCAGCGGCGCGTCGCTCGTACGCAGCACGCCGAGAATCTCTTCACGGCTCGGAATGGGGTACGGATATTTGCTCAAGGGTTTGTCGATGATTGTTCTCGTTGCGTTGACTGATGGTGCACGGCATCAACATAGAGGTGTCCGTCTGACAGTTCTATATTGACGGCGGCGGGTCATTCTATCACCCGCCCGTGTCGCCAAAAGACGGGAATGCCGCCGGCGCGCGCGGCGACGGCCGGTTTGCGATGCATCGCAAAAAAGTGTTGACAGGAATAATTGGGGCGCTATAATTTCGCTTCTTTGCAGCAAGCAGCTACTGCAAAACGTGCCCAGGTGGCGGAATTGGTAGACGCACTAGGTTCAGGTCCTAGCGGTGGCAACATCGTGGAGGTTCGAGTCCTCTCCTGGGCACCATCTGTATTTAAAAAGGTCGGCTTCTAGCCGGCCTTTTTTCATTTTCGGCCCAGGAAGTAAAGCGCCTGCGCGCCCGCCTTCCCTTTCATCGACTCACTGCGGCGGCCTCGTCAAAGCATGCGCTTCAGCACGCCGTTCTTCGACACGAAATGGTGCTTGAGCGCGGCGCCCGCGTGCGCGACCACCAGCAATGCCAGCAGATAGCAGCCGATCTTGTGCAGGACGAACCAGTGCTCGGTAACCGGCCCCGCGCTGAACGGCGTATTCACGTAAACCGCCCAGAACAGCCAGTAGCCGTCCGGCACCATCACGAAGCCGCTGAACAGCACGAACGCGACGAGCGCGTAAATCAGCGAGTGCACCAGATGCGCGATCGACCGCTGCTTCGAAGGAATCGACGCGATGTCGGGCGGCGTCCGACGGAAGAACGACCACACGTAGCGCAGCGGAAACAGCACGATCAGGCTGCTCGCGAGCGACATGTTGAGCGTCGACACGAAACGCCAGACGTCCGGCTGGGTAATGAAGTGCAGCGAGAATCCGGCCACCATCGTGTACAGGATCACGACCGCGAAGATCCAGTGCAGTGCGCGGGAAAAGCGATCGTAGCGGCCGTCATCCGAAGACGCTTGCCGAAAACTGGTCTGAGAAACCGTATGCATGATTCATCCTTTATCGATTGCCATTGCAGTGTTGTGTTGGAACAGTGGATGAAATTATCGACGTCGATTCCGGTATGGATAAGCATCCTCAAAGATTTCAAAACGCCCGGTCCGGCGCTGGCCGGCGCGCGGACGAGCGCCGCGTGGCCGGCCGGCGTCAACGCATCTCGATCAGGAATGTCATCACGCCGTCGCCCGAACCCGCCGTCACGCGCTCGCCGTACTGGTAGTACTGCGCGGTGAACGGCAACGTGGTCGCGCCGACGGTCGCATCGCCGAGGCTGTGCCACGCATTCAACGCCACCGGCGCTTCGTCCTTCAGCACGCGGATCCCCACCCCTTGCGCGGCAGCGTCGCCATGCAGCTTCAGCACGTCCGCCGTGCCCGGCACCGTCTCGCCGAGCAACTGGATCGACAGCGGCGTCGGCCGCGCTTCTCCATACGGGCTGCAGGTCAGGTTGATCGCGAATTCCCGCGACGCACGGGTCGAGCCCGGACCATCGAAAGCGTTCGCGGGCACCGCGCCGAGCGGCACGACAAGATGCTTGGAATCGGTATTGACCGTGCAAGCGACACCGCGCACATAGCTGCTCGTGATGTGCTTGTGCACCACGTTGTGGTCGGGGTCGCCAATCGCGGCCGATGCATCGACGCTCAGCACCTGCCCCTGCAGGAAGCCGGGCGTCACCGGCCCGGTCTTGACGAGTTCCACGTCGATCACGTACTCGCGCGCCGTGCCATCGCCCGGATGCACGCCGAGCAACCCGTCGGTCTGGCCGCCGAGATCCTCGCCATCGCGCGCCACGCGAAGCGCGAGCCCGGGCAGGTTGCTTGCCCAGAGGTTCATGCCCGGCAGCGGACCGAACTCGCTCGCATACCGCAACGTGCGTGGCTCGGGCACGTTCTGGCCGTTGCGCGAGCAGGTGACGGTCAGCGTGAAACGCGCCGACGCGACGATGCCGCCGGCGTCGACACTGTCGGCCGCGATCGGGCCGAACTCGAGCGGATTGAAGTCTTCGGGCGCGCTCAGGCACGTGGCGAACGCGGGCGCCGTACCGAGCGTCAGCGCGACGAGTGCCGCCCAGCGGCGCAGACGCGCGGCAAATCGGAAAGTCGAGGGTTTCATGATCGGGATGACGAGGTTGACGCGGCGTCGGCCCGCAGCGCCGGATGCGCGCGCGAGCAGACGGCCGCGAGTTCGGGAAAATTGCGATGCGCGGTCGATTCGCCGATGTCGTACGACAGCGCGCAGCGTTCGTCCGCACGCATGCCCCAGCGCACGAGCAGGTCGCCGGCGCGGTCGATCCCCGTGACGAAGCCCTGACCGTTCGGGCCGACCATGCCGACCGCCTTGCCGTTCGCCGTCAGCACGGCCGCGCCGAACGGCACCGGCTTGCCCGCGTCGTCGACCAGATCGAGCATCAGGCGCCCGGCCTCGACCTCGAACGGCGCCAGCACGACCGCCCCGCGCGTCGGCACGACGTGCACGATCGCGTTGCGGATCTCGAGCCGGCGATCGAGCTCCGCGGTCCGCAATGCGATGCGGTTCTGCCGGTACGGCGTGACATGCGGCACGACCGCATAACCCGCGCGGTCGGTACGCACGCCGGCATGCGCCACCACGCCGACGCCGGCCGCGCGCTCGCTGCGCACGAGCGCGACGGTTTCGCCGAGCGGCTGCGACAACGTCACGCCGCCGCCGTGCACGAGCACGCCGCCCGCGGCACTGACCGATGTCTGCGAGCCGCCGCGCGCCTGGTTGTGGGTGGCCGAGAACTGGCCGGCCGTCGCCCGATAGTTCAGGTTCAGGGCGCCGCCGAGGCCGTTCGCCGATCGATCGGCGTCGACGCCATAGCTGAGGCTATCGTCGGCGAGCAGCGTGCCGAACACGCCCGCGCGCTGCTCCGTGCCGGCAGTGCCGGCGATCAGCGTCGCGCTGCCGTACGCGCGAGGCGCCGCCGTGCGCCCGCCGCCGATCGGAAGCGACAGGTTCAGCGACACCTGCCGGCTGCTCGCGCCGCGGGCGCGCGACTCGTGGCTGACGCTCACGTTGTACGACACGCGCGATACGCTACCCGAATAGCCGAGCTGCACCAGCCGGTCTTCCCCCGCGCCGTCGCGGTACGTGCGCCGGCTCGCGTTGACGTACAGCGAGCCCGCGCGTCCGAGGTTCTGCGACACGCTCAGCTCGCTGCGGCTGCGCTTGCCGGCGCGATACGCCCACCGGTCGACCGACGCCGCATAGCGCACCGCGACGTCGGACAGGCTGCGATAGCCGTCTGAATAATGATGGTGCGCGGCGCGCAGCTCGGTGCCGGTGGCCGCGAACGCCTTCGCGAACATCAGGCGCGCGGCGCTGCCGGCCCCCGCCTGCCCCGCGTGGTTCCGGTGGCGCGCATGCGTGACGTCGACCGACACCGCGCCCAGGCGCGCCATGTTGCGCGCGACCCCGGCCGCCAGCGCCGCATAGCCGCTCGCGAAGGTCGCGCCGCCGTAGATCGTCGTCTCGCCCGGCAAGCCATAGGCGGCGCTCGCCGACGCGAACCACTGCGGCCGGCCGGAATCGGCGCGCAGGCGGCCCGCGGCCGCGCGATACGACCACGCGTTCTGGCGCAGCAGGGTCGGAATACTCGCCGACGACTGAATGAAGCTGCGCGCCTGCCCGTCGGCCTCGATGATCGTCACCTCGAGATCCGCGTTCGACGCGACCGCATACAGATCGTCGATCTCGAACGGGCCGGGCGGTACGTAGCTGTTGTAGATCAGATAGCCGTTCTGACGGATCTCGACCTTCGCGTGGCTTTGCGCGATGCCGCGCACGACGGGCGCGTAGCCGCGCTGGCTGTCCGGCTGCATGGTGTCGTCGGACGCGAGCTGCACGCCCTGGAAGGCCACGCTGTCGAACACGCTGCCGGACGTGAAGCTGTCGCCGAGCGTCACGCGGCTGCGCCACGCGGGGATGTCGCGTTCGAGATAGGCGTTCGAGAACTGCGTCTGCAAACCGGACGCGTTGCGGTTCGCCATCGCGCTGCCGCGCAGGCGCCACGCGCCGAGGTTCAGGCCCGCGCGCACGCTGCCGTAGGCTTCCGTCGCGTGGCCCGACGGCAGGTCGCCGTAGCGCCGCTGCGCGGCGTTGACACGGTAGTCGATGCGCATCGCATCGATGCCGTTGTCCCAGCGCGACGGATCGACCGAGCCGCGCGGGACCCGCTTCATCTTCGCCTGCGGGACCGTCAGCGACAGCGCCTGGCGATCCGGGTCTACCGTGACGGTCGCGTCCGGCATCGCGTCGCGCAGGTTCATGCAAGCGGACGCATTGTCCTGTGCATCCGCGAGTCGCGGAAACGCCGCGAGATTCACGCCGAACGCATCGAGTTGCGCGGCGCTCAGGCACGGCCGTACCGATTCGTCGGGGGCGCCGCGCTCGAAGCGGATGTCGTTCAGGCCGTACGATTCGCCATTCACCGCCACCTCGACCGGATGGATGCCGGGCAGCAGCACGTTCGCCTCGGCGAACGCGTCGAGGTCCACGTCCGCCTGCGTGTTGCCGAACGCGAGGAACGCGGGATTGAATGCCGTCTGCGCGTGCGCGGACCCGCCGCCCGCGATCGGCAATCCGATCGCGAGGGTCGAGGCGAGCGCGAGCACGCATCGGCGCAGCAGGTGAAGGCGTCGTGTCATGAACGAAAGGCGCGGCGCGCGCCGGATGAACGCGCACCGCGTGAGGTCTGAAGGATGAAAAGGTCGTAAAAGCGGATCGTGAAGCGCCCGTCGGCCGCGGCTGCGCGACCGCGTCGCATCAGGTGGCGTCGGCCGGCACCGTCACCGTGACGGTCGGCGTCACGGCGCCGTAGTCGTTGATCGTGCTGAACCGCAGCGCGACCGGCTGCGCCGGCAGCGCACGGAGGTTGCGCAGCGGGTAGGTCGTCGCCTGCAACGGCGGCGCCGTCTCGAGATCGACATCCTCGGTCGCCCCCGCATCGACGTCGATCTTCGCGAACGTGACGTGATAAGGCGTCGGATTGAACACCGCCAGCATCGCGCCGTCGCGCGACGGCACGATGCGCCAGGTCAGCGCCGCCGGTGCATCGGCCGCCGAGCCGGTCAGGCCCTGCGGGCGGTAGAACGCCTTGAGCCGCGTCTGGATCGCGATCTGCAACACGTTCTCCTGCTTCGCCGCGACCGGTATTTCCTTCACGTTCAGCCACAGCATCGACTCGCGATCGGCCGGCAGTGCGTGCTTGACGCGCATCACGCGCAGCAGGTTTTCCTTGCCGGGATCGAGCCGCGACAGCGGCGGCGTAACGAAGAACGGCGCTTTCGCGCCGGCCTGCGCGGGCCCGCCGTCGATCCACGCCTGCACGACATACGGCTGGCCGTCCGTGTTCTTCACGGGCACGACGGCCTCGCGCCGGTCTTCCTGCAGGATCACGCGGGTCGCGCCCACCACGATGCCCGCGAGCGCGCCGTGAGTCATGCACAGCCCGAGCATGCAGGCAAGCACGCGGGGTACGAAGCGATGCGTCATCGGCTGGCCCCCTCGGCTCAACGGTAGTTCAGCGTGAACGACGCCGTACCGTTCGCCTCGCCCGCCTCGGTCTGGTCCGACGTCGAAACGTAGTTCGCGGCGAAGTTCAGCACGTTGCTGCCCGGCGTCAACTGGAGTGTGTCGGACTCCGTATTGATGCCGATCTGCTTGCCGTCTTCGTGCATCAACTGGATACCGACGCCTTTCGCGTCGTCCTTGCTGCCGGTGCCGACCGCGAGCAGCGTCGCATCTTCGCCGTGCGACAGCCCTTCGAACTGCGCACGCACGCCGCTCAACTGCTCATTGCACTCGCTCAGCGCGATCTGGAACGGCACGCGACGGCTTTCCCGGCCCGCTTCGGCGAGCTGGTCGATACCGATTGCGCCGAGCGGCACCTGAATATTGCTGTTGTCGATCTTGCAGGTCGTCGCGACGATCTTGCCGTGGAAGTTCACCGTGCCGTCGGCCGCGAACGCGGACGTCGAACCGAATGCCGCCATCAGGGCGAGCAGCACGAAAGGTTTCTGGAACTGTTTCATCGAATGTCTTGGGGAAAAGTAAGGAGCTTCACTGCCGGTCCCGGACAGCGGAACCGTGAACCCGTCGAGTTCACAGGCATTATTCCGGCCCGGTCGCCGCCACCCAACAAATGTGAAGAGATCCTCAACGATCGCCCGACAGGCGCCGCACGCGCGCCGAGCGCGAGCGCGATCTCGCACCGGCGTGACCGAACGTGCCGTTCGAACCGGTGGAAAATGACAGAGAAAGAACAGGTGGATGAATGGATCGCGAAGCGCGCCGCCGCGCATCACGACAGCGTCGCGACGTGCATCGTTGCAATGCCGAACGGCGGCGGAAGGCCAGCGAGCCGAGGCGGTGCGCCACCCCGCGTCGCCGGATCGGGAGACGAAGCGGCCGCTATCCGGCCGGATGCTCAGGCCCGCTCGAGCCGGTATCCGTAGTTGTAGACCGTCGTGATCACGAGGCCATTTTTTGCGCGCAGCCCGAGACTCGAGCGCAGCTTGCTCACGTAGGTGGCAAGCGTCGCGTCGTACTTCCGGTCGACCACGCCCCAGATGCGCTTGATCATCATGTCCTTCGACACGATCCGCCCGACGCTCTCGAACAGCATCAGCGCGACCTCGAACTCGCGCAGAGACAGTTCGACCGGCGCACCGTCCACGGTCGCGGCGTGCGCGCTCACGTCGAGCGCGAACTTGCCGACCTCGACGACCTTCGCCCGCTGCGTCTCGGGATAGTACTTGCGCGCCTGCGCGTTCACGCGTGCAACCAGCTCGCGCTCGCGCAGCGGCTTGATCAGGTAATCGTCGGCGCCGCTGTTCAGACCGAACACGATGTCGTTCTCGCCGTCGTGCTGCGTCATCATGATGATCGGCAGCGCGTCGGCGAACGATTCGCGCGCCCAGCGCATCACCTCGATCCCCGACTTGCCCGGCACGTCCCAGTCGAGCAGCAGCACGTCGACGCGCTGGGTGCGCACCAGTTCGATGAAGCCGTCGCCGTCGTGCCGCACCTCCGTGTCGTAGCCGGCCTTGTTGAGCCAGCCGGCCACGACGCCTGCCTGGGTCACGATGTCTTCAAGTATTGCGACAATCATGTTCGTCCTGATCTCAGTATGCCGCCCCGTCTCCCGGCCCGTTCGCCGCAGCGTCGACCGGAGCGGGCGGCAGATAAACAAAAGTCCATTCGCTGTACGCGCCGCTGTCGCCGAACGCGTCGTATCGCGCCGGGAAACCCTGGCGCTTCAGCGGTTGCCCGGGCGCCTCGCTGAACACGCCCATGATGCCGCCGTCCGGCGCCTTCACGAGCCCCCACTGCGTCGACCCGGTCAGCGGATCGGCGTACAGGCGCCGCAGGTGACGCACCGTCGGCAGCCCGCGACGATCCTCGAGCAGCGCGTCGAGCGACGCCGGATAGCGGCCGCCTCCCGCCGCATTGTAGTAGCTTGCGATCGCCGCGCGAAACTGGTCGCCGACGAACAGGAGCTGCGCCTCGCGGTCGCGCTGCTGCACCGTCGTCCAGATCCGCGCCGCCTGCGTCATGCCGAGCCCGAGCGCCGCGACCAGCATCAGCACGCCGAGATACGCGATGCCGCGCTGTCTGCGCAAGCCGCATCGCCGATCACCACGTCGCATAGTCGCTCCCGTCGAGCGCGCGCCCTTTCGCCCCGCTCTTCACGTCCGCGATGCCACCCGTCTCGCCGGCCTGCGGCCGCCACGAGCCGCGCTTGCCGGTGACCGGATCGAGCGGCAGCTCGCGCAGGTAGCGCTGCTCGACCAGCGCATCGAGCGTGGCGGGATCGCGGCCGTGATCCGCCCGATAGTCGTCGATCGACTGGCGCAGCGTGTTCAGGTTGTGACGCAGCACCGTTTCCTTCGCGCGGTCGCTCTGCTTCAGGTAGCCGGGCGCGACGAACGCGGTGAGCGCCGCGATGATCGCCATCACGACGAGCAACTCGATCAGCGTAAAGCCGGCGGCGCGGCGCACACGACTACCACTGGTTGTACGGGACGCCATTGAGGCCCTCCTTGCGGTTGGTCGAGCGGATGTCGAACACGTCCTCACCGGAAGAAAACGAATCGGGATCGCTCGCGTAGCTGCGCGTTTCCCACGTGTCTTCGGGCGCCTTGCCGTCGCATTCGCACATCGGATCGGCGGGAATCTTGCGCAGGAAATACAGTCGCGCACCGTCCGTCGACTTCTTGTCGACGACGCCGTCGACGAGCACGCGCAGGTCGGCCGGGTAGCCGCTCGCGTCGACGCTGCGCTCGATCCGCCCGTCGCTCGCCGCCTCCTTGTATGCATCGAGTGCCGAGCGGATCACGACCAGCGTACGGCGCAGCTCGGCCTCGTCCGCGCGCCGCTTGACCAGATCCGTCAACGGCAGCGCGACGGTCGCGAGCAACGCCAGCAGCGACATCGCCACCATCAGCTCGATCAGCGTAAAGCCGCGCGCACGGGCACGTCGACGGACGCTCATGCGAAGCCCCGCGTGCGGGACAGCAGCATCGGCGCGTCGGCGTACAGCGGCGCGGCCGGTTCGGGCCCGCCCACGAAGCGATCGACGAACGCCTGCAGCGTGGCGATCAGCGAGCGCACCGCGGTAGCGACCCGGTGCTCGCCGCGCGCAGGCGCAGCGGCGGCGCTCGCCTGCGCGTCCGGCGCCGGTGCGCCGGCATGCTCGAGCGCGGCCGGTCGCGCGCGCTGCGACGCCCCGTCGATGTCGCTCGCGCGATCCAGCTCGATTCGCGCCATCGCGATTTCCGCGCGCAGGCCGGCAGGCTTCGCCGGCGTGGCGGCCGCGTGCGGCGCATCCTCTCGCGGCGCTACCGTCCGACGGTTCGCCGCCGTGCCGGCCGGGGCGAGCGCGGCCACCTTGACGGCGGCAACCGGCTGCTGCCCGGCCGCGGCACGCGTACGCATCATTCCCACGCCGCGCACGCCGGACTCGACTGCAGGGCTCGTCGCGTCGTCCTGCCGGGCCTCCGCGGGCGCCTGCGGTTGCGCGCCGGCCGACTCTGCCGAGTCGGCGGTGTCGCGCTCCGCGGCTGCACGGTTGCCCGCGGGCGGCGACGGCTCGATCGGCGCGTCCAGATCCGGGCCGTTCGGCGACGGCAGGCGCGCCGGCACGGCCTGCGCGGACTCGAGCGTCAGCGCTTCGGTGGTCACGCGCGACTCGGTGCCCGACAGGAAGGTCGTCACCGCCGACATCGGCAGGTCGAGATTGCGCTCGATATGCGGCGTGATCAGCAGCACGATCTCCGAGCGCTCGTTGCTGCGGCCGTTCGAGCCGAACAGCCGGCCGAGCACGGGCAGGCCCGATACGCCCGGCAGCCCGGCGATGCTGTCGCTTTCGTTGCGCTTGACGAGGCCCGCGAGGATCTGCGTTTCGCCGTTCTTCGCGGTCATCAGCGTCTCGGCGTTGCGCGTGCCGAGCGAATACGCGACCAGGCCGGTCTTCGTGGTTTCCTTCGACAGGATGCTGCTGACCTCCATGTTCACCTTGACGCTCACCTCCTCGTTCAGGCTGATGCGCGGTTCGACCTTGAGCATCAGGCCCACGTCCTGGTAGCTGACCGATTCGGTCACGACGCCGTTCGCGTTGGTGGTCGTGACGATCGGCACGCGTTCGCCGATCTTGATGTTCGCCTTCTCCATGTTGCGCACGCGGATCTTCGGATTGGCGAGCGTCTTCGTCTTGCCCTGCTTCTGCAGCAGATCGATCGCGAGCGCGAGGCCGCCCGATTCGCTCGACACGCCGACGCGGTCGCGATTCAGCCGCAGCAGGTCGCCGAGCGTCAGCGCACTGCCTTCCACGCCGCCGAGCGCGTTGAACTGGATCTTGCCCGGATACTGGACGCCGAGATCGAGGCTGTCGTTCATGTTCACCTCGAGCACCTGCACGTCGAGCGTCACTTCCGATTGCGGGATGTCGAGCCCCATCACCACGCGCTCCGCGACCTGGATCGTCTCCGGCGTGTCGCGCATGACGACCGCGTTCACCCGCTCGTCCACGTACACGTCCTTCGGCTTGACCATCTGGCGCAGCGCGGCCATCACCGATTTGGCGTCCGCATGCGACAGGAAGAATGTGCGAATCGCGAACTCCGTGTAATTGCGGGCCTTCTCAGGCTGCGACGGGTAGACGAGCAGCGTGTGCTTGTCGAGCACCTTCTTCTCGAGCTGGTTGGTACGCAGCAGCAGGTTGATCGCGTCTTCGGCGGTCGTGCGCTCCGCGAGCAGCGTCGCGGCCTGACTGGTGTCCACGTCGCGGTCGAACACGAAATTCACGCCGGACACGCGCGAAATCACGTCGAAGATGTTGGCCAGCGGCTGCTGCTTGAAATTGAGCGACACCGGCTTGCGCAGCGCGTCGGACAGTTGCGGGCGCACCGCGCGGCTGGCCTGCGACTGGCGCAGCATCGTGTCGCGCAGGCGTTTGGCGCCCGCGTGGTTCGGTTGCTCGGCGAGGATGCGCCGCGCGATCTCGAGCGCCTCCTGCGGTTTCTCGCCGCCGATGCGCTGCGCGCGCGCGAGGTCGACCGCCATTTGCTGGCGGCGCTTGACCTGCTCGATCGTCTGGGCGGCTTTCAGGTTGCCCGGATCTTCGCCCAGCACGTTCTCCAGGTGATCGATCGCGGCCGCATGGTTGCCCTGCGCGACTTGGCGGTCGGCTTCCTTCAGTTCCGCGCGCACATACGCTTGCCGGCTGAATTCGACGGCGGTCGCGACGGCGATGTCGTCGGGCGCGGCGGCCTGCTGTTGCTGCAGCGTGCCGAGTCGTTCGGCGGGCGTCGCGGCGGCATCGGGCGCGGGATTGAACGGGGTACTTGCGCATCCTGTCAGCGCAAGCGCCGAAATCAGGAGCAACAGACTGACTTTACGTTTCATGATGGTGTTCGGCAGAGGTTGGATTCGGGGTTCATTGGATCGGGACGGGCAGCGACAACTCGACATCGGCACTGCCGCGGGTCACGATCACCGTGCCCTGTTCGCCCAGTTTCTTCAGCCGGTAGCCTTCGGCGATCTCGTCGCCCGGCCGTACCGCGTCGCGCACGTCGCAGCGCGATCCGCACAGCAGGAACGTCTTGCCGATGCCTTCCAGCACGACGATGCGCTGGCCGCTCTCGCGCCACTCCCCGGCGATCTCGAACGGGACGGCGGCGGCCGGCGGCGCGTCGATCGGCGTGTCGAGCGACGGCGGTTCCGGTTCGGGTGCGGGTTCGGGCGCCGCGACCGGCGGCGGGTCGTCGCGCGCCGGCTCCGCGCCGAGCGACGCCCAGCTCTGCGCCGGGAAGACGTCGACGATCGGCGCCGGGCTGCCGCTCTCGTGCGCGGCGCTGCCGCTCTCGTGCGCGGCGCTGCCGCCGGAGAGGCAAGCGGTGGCGACTGCGAGCGCCAGCGGGATCAGGACGGTGCGCATCATGTATCGGGCCCCAGCAGGCTGACCCGCAGGTCGGCGGTGACGGTGGCGCTGTCGATCCGGTCGCGCTCGATCGACACGCCCTCGATGCGCACCATCGGCTGGTCCGCGATCTCGCGCATCGCTTCGCGCAGCCCGACATAGCTGCCGCTCAGCGCGATGCTGATCGTGAGCCGGCGCAGCTTGCCCTTCATCTCGACTTCGCGGCGATACGTCGCGTGCTTGCGATCCATGCCGCGCTGCGACAGGATCTGGAAAATCGAGTACGCCTGCTCGCTGCTGCGCAGTTGCTGCACCTGCTGCAGCGTCATGCCGCCGGCGCCGGCCTGCTTGCCCGGCTTCGGCAGCGCGGCCAGCTCCGCCACGCGCGCCGAACGCTCGGCCTCGAGCCGCTCGTCGTCCGGCTGCAGGTGCAGCGCGTGAGCGCCGATCAGCGCGACGACCAGTCCGCCCGCGAGCAGCCCCGGCACGCCGAGCTTGGCGGTCGCCGCATAGGCGCCCCAGCGCAGCCGCGCGGCAAGCGCCGTCGTGTCGATTGCTTTCAGGTTCGTCATGGGTGTTCGATGCTCAGGCTGAAGTGAAAGATGTTCTTGCCGTCCTCCGCTTTCGTGCGGTGCTGCAGCAGGCCGATCTTGCGGTCCGGGTGACGGTCGTTCAGACGATCGACGAAGATGTAGATGTGCGACAACTCCGCCGCGCCGCCTTCGATGCGCGCCTCGCGGCCGGCCTTGTCGACCGTCAGCGACTTCAGCGCGATTTGCGGCGTCCATGCGTGCTCGATCCAGTCGACCACCGACAGCCCGGAGCCCGCGGCGCTCGTCTTCTGCTCGGCGAGCACGCGCTCGATGCGGCGCTGCTCCGGCGTCATGCTCTTCTGCCGGCGCTGCTCGCGCTCGATCGCGCGCTTGCGCTGGTCGATACGGCTTTCGAGGCGGTCGACGTCGTCGCGCAACTGGTCGACGCGCGACCACTCGCTCGCGGCGAATGCACCGGTGAGCAACGCGCAGCACAGCGCGACGGCCGCCCACGGCGTGACGCGCGTGCGAGGCGCCGCGAAATCCAGTTCGTCGACGCGCGTCATGCCGGTTCTCCGGATGCGCACACGGGTACGTCGCCCCACCCGTCGTCGAGCAGCGTGACGTCGTCCGCGGCCGGCGGCGCGCCGTCGAGCGCACTCGCGAACGCCGCGCCGGCCAGCGGTTGCCCGGCCATCAGCGCGGCGGCGGCGAACCAGTCGTCGAGCCGCCGGCCGCCCGCACGCGGCAGCGTGACCACGTCGGCCCACTCGCCAGCGCGGCGAAACACGCAGGTGACGACGCGCGGCTGCAATAGTGCGTAGCGGCAGTCTTCCGCGCTCAGGCGGCCCGCATGCAGCGTGAGCGACGCCGACAGCGCATCGCGCACGCTGACGAGCCGCCAGCCGGTGGCGCGGCTCACGGTCGCGAGCGACGCGAGCAACGTGTCGCAGGCCGCCACCGCCAGACGTGCGCGGCCGTGCCGCGCGGCTTCGATACGGATGCGCAGCGCACCGCGCTGCGCGCGGGCGGCGAACAGCGCGCGCGCATAGCCGTCCCAGGCGGCGTCCGACACCAGCCCGTCCTGCCACGGCAGCACGACGCCATGCGTCCACGGATGGCCGACGACGATCCGCAGGCGGTTGCACATCGGCAGGCGCTGCTTCGGCAGGTCGCCCAGCACCCGCGCCAGCGCGTCGGCCGGCAGTCCGTCGTGCGCGACGACGATCTGCGGCGGACCGGCGCGACGCACGCGCCAGCCGTCGCTCGTCCACACGCGCAGCGTGTCGGCGTCGAGCACCGCGACGGCGTTATTCCACGGCGATCGCACGCTGCACCTCCTGGAACGTCGTGAGCCTCGCGCGAATCGCCGCCAGCCCCGCGTCGCGCATCGACTGGTAGTCGGCGTTGTCCGCAAGCGCGCGCGTCCGCTTCTCGATCGAGCGTTCGAGCAACGCGACCTTCATCGCGGCGTCGAGCGTCAGCACTTCCGCGAGCCCGATCCGGCCGTGATAGCCGGTGCCGCGGCACGTCTCGCAGCCCGCGCCGGGCGCGACCACGCGCTTCAGTTCGTCGAGCGGCGCGTCGCGCAGGTCGGCGCCGTGCGCGGCGTCGCCGCAGTTCGCGCAGATCCGGCGTACCAGGCGCTGCGACACGACGCCGTTCAGCGCCTCGAGAAACGTCGACGGCTCCACGCCCATGTAGATGAACCGGTCGATCACGCTGAACCCGTCGTTCGCATGCACGGTCGACAGCACGCGGTGGCCGGTCAGCGCGGATTGCACGGCGATCGACGCGGTCTCCTCGTCGCGGATCTCGCCGACCATGACCGTGTCCGGATCGTGACGCAGGATCGAGCGCAGGCCGCGCGCGAACGTGAGCCCCTTGCGCTCGTTGACCGGAATCTGCAGCACGCCCTGCAGTTCGTATTCGACCGGGTCCTCGATCGTGATGATCTTGTCGTCGCCGGTGTTGACCTCCGACAGCACCGCGTACAGCGTCGTCGACTTGCCGCTGCCGGTCGGCCCCGTCACGAGCATCAGCCCGTACGGACGATGCGCGAGCGCGCGCACGCGCCGCGCCGTCGGCGCATCGAAGCCGAGCACGTCGAGGCTCACGCTGTCGCCGCGCTGCGACTTGTCGAGCACGCGCATCACCGCGTTTTCGCCATGGGTGCCGGGAATGATCGACACGCGGAAATCGATTTCGCGGCCCTGCATCACGACCTTGAAGCGGCCGTCCTGCGGCACGCGCTTCTCCGCGATGTCGAGCGCGGCGAGCACCTTGAGACGCGACAGCGTCTGCGCGGCCGCCTCGAGCCCCGGAATATGGCGGATCGACTGCAGCACGCCGTCGATCCGGTAGCGGATCGACAGGCCGTCCGGCACCGCTTCGAGATGAATGTCGCTGGCGCGGCTCTGCAGCGCGTCGTAGAGCGTCGTGTTGACGAGCCGGATGATCGGGCTTTCGTCCTTCGCGATGCTCGCGAGCGAGATCGACTCGATCGCCTGCGCGAGCGAATCGCCCTGCGTATCGATCGTCACGTCATCCATCAGCCGCTCGCTCGACTCGATGTCGCCGAGCAGCCGCTCGACCTCGCCCGGCGCGCTCATCGCCAGTTCGATCGGCCGCGTGCCGAAGCGCGCAAGCAGTTCGTCGCGCACGTGGCGGGCGAACGGATCGGCGACGACCACGCACGGCGCGCCGTCGAGTTCGACCGGCAGCACGCGCCAGGTCAGCGCGTCGTGCAGCGGCAGCAGGTCGAAGCGCGTGCGCGCCGCGCGCAGCGCATCCGCGTCGACTGCGCCGATGCCGAGGCAGGCGGCCGCCTGTGCGAGCAGCGCCGCATCGGCGGCCAGCAACCCGCCGACGTACTGCGCGAAATCGACGCCCGATGCGTCGGATTCCGACTGCCAGCGTTGAACGATGTGTTCCGTTTTCATTGAATTTTCTCCAGTTGGACAGTGGAATCGCGAACGCGTTGGCGCTCGGGCTATCCGACGCTGCCGGCCAATTCGAAGATCGGCATGTAGAGCAGCAGGACCACCGCGCCGACCGTCGCGCCCACCGCGAGCATCAGGACCGGTTCGAACACCTTGCTGAGCATCTCGATCGCGCGGTCGAGCGCGCCGTCGTGAAACTGCGCGATGTGCTCGCACATCCCGCCGAGGTCGCCGCTCTGTTCGCCCACGCGCAACAGCCGCTCGGCGACCGACGTCGTCAATCCATGCGCGGCGAGCACGGCCGCGACCGGCCGCCCTGCGCGCATCTCGGTCAGCGCGACGGCGAGCCGCGCGCGAAAGTGCTCGGGCAACACCTTGCCGGACAGCTCCAGCGCCACGATCGCCGGCGTGCCGCCCGCGATCAGCAGGCCGACGGTCCGGTAGAACCGCGTGAGCGCGAACAGCGCGCAGATGTCGCGCACTTTCGGCGCGCGCCACATCAGGCGCTGCACCGCACGCTTGAACGCGGCCGAGCGGAGCCCCAGCGCCGCGCCGACGAACGACGCAGCGACCGCGAGCCCGACCGCCATCCCGTTCTCGCGCAGCAGGTTCGCCCACCAGAGCATCGCGCGGGCCGTCGCAGGCAATGTGGCGAGCGATTCGAACACCACCGCGAAACGCGGGATCACGAAGAACGCCATGAACAGCAGGATCGCGATGCCCACGCCGATCACGACCGCCGGATAGATCAGCGCGCCGATCACGCGCTTGCGAACCTGTTCGATTCGCACTTCGTATTGCTGATAGCGCTTGAGGACGAGCGGCAACTGACCGCTGCCCTCCGACGATTCGATCGTCGCGACGAGCAGCGGCGGAAAAATGGCGGGCTGCTGCGCGAGCGCCTTCGACAACGGCTGCCCCTCGACCATCACCGCCAGGATCCGGTCGATCACGTGCTTCGCATCCCGGCCCGAATCCGCCTTGTCGCGCAGCGCCTCGAGCGCCTCGATCAGCACGAGGCCCGCGTCGAGCAGCGTCGACAATTCCTGCAGGAACAGCGCGAGCGCGAACTTCGGCGCCCGTCTACGACGCCCGAAACGGGCATCGCGCCGCACCTCGAGCACGACCGCGCCCTGCGCCGCGAAGCGCGCCCGCACGTCCGTCTCGCTTGCCGCTTCGACCGCCTGCTGCGTGACCTTGCCGGCGGCAAGCACGCGTACCCGAAACGCGTCCATCGCTACCTCCGCCAATCGTCGAGCAGCGCGAGGCTCGAGTCGCGATCGCTCGTCAGCGCGTGGTACACGCGCCAGACCTTGGTCGCATAAGCCTTGCGCGCGGGTTCCCGTTTCGTCGACGACCCGGCGTTGTACGCGCCGACTGCGTTCCACGTGTAGCCGTGCCGGTCGATGAATCCGGCGAGAATCGACGCGCCGGTGTCGATCGACGTGCACGGCTCGTCGATCAATCGCTTGTGCGTCACGCCGACCTTGACGAGACGCGGCAAATGCGAACTGTTGATCTGCATCAGCCCGATGTCGTAGGTGCCGTTCCGGTTCCAGTTCATCGCGCGCGGGTTCAGCGCGGATTCCACTTTCGCGATCGCGACCAGCAGCAACGGATCGATGCCGTGACGATCGCCCGCCCGGGTCCAGCAATCCTTGGCCGCGGCGCCGGACGCGCAGGCGGCGAACAGCGCCACCCCCGCGATCCAGCGGCGCGGACCCTTACATGTCATAGACGAGGTCCGCATCGAGACCACTCCCGCCGACACGACCGTCCCGTCCGAGCGACACGATCTCCGCCTCGCCTTCGCGGCCCGGCACGTTCCATTGGTAGGCGCGGCCCCAGCCGTCCTTCGGCACCGCCTTCGCGAGGTACGGACCGTTCCAGCCGTCGCTGCCTTGCGGCTGCGCGACCAGCGAGTCGAGCCCTTCGTCGGCCGTCGGATAGCGGCCCGTGTCGAGCCGGAATTGCGTGACCGCGTCGCCCAGCGTCTTCATCTGCGCTTCGGTCGACTTGACCTTGGCCTTGTCGACCTGCGAGAACAGCTTCGGACCGACATAGCCGGCCAGCAGCGCGATGATCAGCAGCACGACCAGCAGCTCCAGCAGCGTAAAGCCCTGCTGGCCGCGGCGCGTTGCCCATTTCCGGTAGTTCTGTTTCACGTCGTTTGCCCTCTGTAGAGATCCCGGCACGGCGTCGCGGCCGGGGGCCGTCGTGTTGCAGACGGCAGGTGAGTGAGGCGCTTTCGGAGAGGTGGTTCGATTGAAGGAAAGCGCCGATCGATGAGGTCATTTTCCCGGGGGAAGGGAAGCGTCACCACCTTCATCAACGAAATATCAAAAACGGTTTTGAATCGGCCGACTCGCGACCGCGCGTCAGCAAAAAAGCCGCGCGCATGGCTGCGCGCGGCTCACGTCATCTCCTTGTCAGGTCGTTACTTGCTGCAGGCGCCCAGGTCCTTCCACACCTTGCCGGTATGGTCGGCGCCCGTCGATGCCGGATCGCCCGGGACCTCGTTCTGGGTCCACCAGCGCGCCTCGTACGTGCGGCCGTTGTGCTGCACCTTCGCACCGCCCGTGTAGGCCGTCCCCTGCTTCCATGCAGCCTGGCACTGAGCGCCTTCGCCGCCCGATTCGCCGGTCAGCTTGAACGTGGTGGTTTCCTGCTTCAGCGTGCCGCCCTCGATCTGCGACGTCGCCACGGCCGTGTGGTCGCCCGCCTTCGCGTTCGCGATATCGACGTTCACGTCGCCCTGCATGCGCATCGTCGACGACTTCGAGCCGACCAGCGAGTTCGCCGCGTCGTAGACCTTCACCGTGACGTTCGTGTCCTTGGTGTGATTGAACTTCAGGAAGAACTTCGCGGTCGCCTTGCCGTTCTGGATCTTGAACTCGCCGTTGTTCGAAATGCTGAAGCCTTCGTCGAGGCCGCCTTCCGGCTGGTGATCGATCGTCGTCTCGGTGCGCACGATGCCGCTGGTGCTCTTCGAGAACACGTCGTTCTTGCCAAGCGCGGGCTCGATGCGGCCGTCGCGCTCGACGCCGGCGATCAGGTTCGCCGCCTGCGTGCGGTTGATTTCCTTCGCGAGCAGCATCGGCCACATGTTGCGTTCGCCCTGCTGCGCGGAGCCGATCGTCACCGTGGTCTTCATCGACGGCACTTCGCCGCCCGACTTGAACACGCGGTTCGTGACCTTGTCGCCAGTCTTCAGGTCCATCGTCGGCGCGATGCTGCCGACGTTCGACCAGTTCGGCTTGCCCGGATCGGTCGGGCCGCCGGCGTCGGTGATGTTCAGGTCGGCCACGTTATAGAACATGCCGGCCGTATCGCCGACGTGCCACGTCGTCAGCATCACGTGATGGCCCTTCTTGTCCGACGGGATCGTGCAGCCGTGCGGGCCGATCTCGTCGGCTTTTTTCATCCCGCCGTCGATCGTGCAGAACGGCGTCAGGTCGAACTGCTCGCGCGTGAGCTTCGCGTTCGGATTCCAGCCCTGCTTCGTCAGGTAGTACTTGAATTCCTTCGTCACGTGCGGCGCGGTGAACGTCCACTTGAACTTCTGCGCGCCCGGCTTGATGTCGGTGATCTTCCAGCGATCGACCGACTGCTCGTTGAGCTCGCTGAACTGCGTCACGCCGCCGCTCGCGATCTCGCCGTCCGGCGCGCCGGCTGCCGGGAAACCCTGCTTGCCTTCGATGCTTTGCGGTTCGTAGGTGACCGAACCGCAGTTGAAGTTTTCGACCTTGCCCGCCTTCGAACTGCACAGCAGGCCGCGCGACGGCGGCTCCGACAGGTAGCCGTGGGCAAACGCGGCTTGCGCGAAGAACATCGACGCGCAGGCTACGAGCGGCGACAGGGTAAAGAGGGTCTTTTTGGCTGATCGGGTTCTCATCTGATTCCGTTGGGTTGAGCGTTGAATGGAGTTGCCTCGTTAAGCGAATCGCGAACGATCCGCCGGAATGTGCGTGACGTATGTCCTGCTGACGAAACGCTGGGTGCAGTATCGTCAGGCGCCGCGCTTCGGCGTACCTTCCTGAACGATCTCTCAAAGAATCGTCGCCCCCAGCCCGCCCGCTTTTAGATTGCGTTGAGAATCGTTGCCGCCATGCCGCCCTCGAAAAAGAATGTGCTCGCTTTCCCGCACTTTCTTTCAACACCCGGATGGATGGTTATCAAATTGAAATCGCATAAACGCACTCCCGACATCGTGATCCGCCGCCGCTCCCTGCGTCGTGCGCACGTTGCCTATGCCGCGCTCGCCGCGGCCAGCGCGCTGAGCTTCGCGAACGCCGCGCTGGCCGCGCCCGGCAAGCCCAGCCTGAAGCAGTACGAAATCACGTCGCAGCCGCACGGCTTCGTCGAGATCGACATGCAGAAGGCCGGCGTCGCGCCGTACAAGGACATCGTCAAGCTGAACAAGAAGGTCGACGTGCCGCTACCGTTCGACATCTGGAGCAACGGCACCGCGGTGAAGGCGGTCGCGGTGGTCAACGGTGTCGTCGATCCGGCGTCCGAGGTCCGGATGACGCCCGGCGGCACGCAAAGCGGCCAGGTCGTCGCGAACGTGAAGACGCCCGGCGTAAAGAAGATGCAGGTTCGCGTGATCGACGCCAACGGCGCCTCGACCGACAGCGCGCCGCTCGACGTGGTCGTGTTCGACACGATTCCCGAACTGGCGGACGACCTGCCGAACAACGCGAGCAAGACCCACAAGCCGTATGCGAACACGTCCGGCTCGGTGGTCGGCACCTACTTCGCGACCTGGTCGATCTACGATCGCAAGTTCAACGTCGACAACGTGCCGGTCGAGAACCTCACGCACATGCTGTACGGCTTCATCCCGATCTGCGGCGGCGCGGACGTGAACGCGTCGCTCGCGAAGGACCTGCCGGGCTCGTTCAACACGCTGATGCAAAGCTGCAAGGGCCTGCCCGACTACAGCGTCGCGATCCACGACACGTACGGCGAAATGGCCAAGGCGCTGCCGGGCCAGACCGCGAATTCGAAGCTCAAGGGCGTGCTCGGCCAGATGATGGCCGCGAAGAAGCGCAACCCGAACCTGAAGATCCTGCCGTCGATCGGCGGCTGGACGCTATCCGACCCGTTCTTCCAGATGCACGATCCGGCGAAGCGCAAGGTGTTCGTCGATTCGACCGAACAACTGCTGCGCACGTGGAAGTTCTTCGACGGCGTCGACATCGACTGGGAATTCCCCGGCGGCAAGGGCGTGAATCCGTCGCTCGGCGATCCGGTGAAGGACGGCCCGCTGTATGTGACGCTGATGAAGGAACTGCGGCAGATGCTCGACAAGCTGTCGCAGGAAACCGGCAAGACCTACGAGCTGACGTCGGCGATCGGCGCGGGCAAGGACAAGATCGACGTGGTGAACTACAAGGAAGCCACGAAGTACATGGACTACATCTTCGACATGACGTACGACTTCTACGGTGCGTTCAGTCTGACGGAGCTGGGCCATCAAACCGCGCTGTACGCACCGGACTGGAAGCCCGACACCGCGTACACGACGCACAACTCGATCAAGGCGCTGCTCGCGCAGGGCGTCGATCCGAAGAAGCTCGTGGTCGGCGCGGCGGCGTATGCGCGCGGCTGGAACGGCGTGCACGGCTATGCCGACGGCAATCCGTTCACCGGCACGGCGACGGGCCCGCACAAGGGCCAGTGGGAGCCGGGCATCCTCGACTACAAGAAGCTCAAGGCGGAGATGATCGGGCCGAACAACGCCGGCATCAACGGCTACGAATACCACTACGACCAGACGGCCGAAGCGCCGTACGTGTTCAACAAGAGCACCGGCGAACTCCTCACGTTCGACGACGAGCGTTCGGTCCTCGCCAAGGGCGACTACGTGCGTGCGCATCAGTTGGGCGGCCTGTTCTCGTGGGAAATCGACGCGGACAACGGCGACATCCTGAACGCGATGCACAAGGGCCTCGGCCACGGCGACGAAGGCGGCGGCGGTGCCGAAAACCATCCGCCGGTCGCGAACGCAGGCGCCGACATGACGGTGACCGGGCCGCAGACGGTGACGCTCGATGCGTCGAAGTCGCGCGACCCCGACGGCGACAAGCTGAGCTTCAAGTGGGAACAGGTCGGCGGCGATCCGCTGAAGCTCGTCAATGCGACGAGCGCGACCGCGAGCGTCGACGTGCCGTCGGTCAAACAGGACACGAAGTACACGTTCCGCGTGACGGTCACCGATCCGGCCGGGCTGAAGGATACGGCGCAGGTGGTCGTGACCGCGCAGGCGGACGCGACGGTCGAGCCGCCGCCCGCCGAGAACCGTCCGCCGGTCGCGCACCTCGGCGGCCCGGCAACGGCTGAAGCCGGCCAGGCCGTGACGCTGTCGGCCGCGAAGTCGACCGACCCGGACGGCGACAAGCTGAGCTTCAAGTGGAACGTCCCGACCGGCATCAACGCAACGCCGAGCGGCGCGACGTTGAACTTCTCCGCGCCCGAACTCGCGAAGGACCAGTCGTTCACGTTCTCGGTCACCGTCAGCGACGGCAAGCTGTCGAGCAGCGCCAAACATACGGTCCTCGTGAAGGCGAAGGATGCGGGTGGCGGTAACGGCGGTGGCGAAGGCGGCGGCAATGGCGGCGGCGAGTACCCGGCATACAAGGCCGGTACGCAATACAACGCTGGCGACATCGTGTCGAACCTCGGCAAGCTGTACCAGTGCAAGCCGTTCCCGTACAGCGGCTGGTGCTCCGGCGCGCCGGCGGCATACGAACCGGGCAAGGGCTTCGCGTGGAACGACGCGTGGACGCTCCATGGTGACGGCGGCAACGGCGGCGGCGAAGGCGGCGGCAACGGCGGCGGCGAAGGCGGCGGCGAAGGCGGCGGCGACCACCCGCAGTACAAGGAAGGGACGAAGTACAACGCCGGCGACGTCGTCTCCAACAACGGCAAGCTGTACCGCTGCAAGCCGTTCCCGTACACCAACTGGTGCTCGATGGCGGCCTGGGCTTACGAGCCGGGCAAGGGCACCGCATGGGACCAGGCGTGGGAGGAACACAAGGAGTAAGACCGACGACGTGCCAGGTCCGGCCGGCCGCGCCATCGCGGCGCCCCGGCCGATGTGAAACCCGCGTCCAACGACGCACAACGGCAAATGCCTGAATCGCCCCCGCCTCGTGCGGGGGCGTTTTCGTTTCGGGACCGGGCGATGCGCGGCCGTTTCAGGCGTCGGTCTCCCGTGTCGGCTTCCGGCGCTTGCCGTGCCGCCGCGCGTGCATCCGTACGCCGCAGGATCAGCCTGCAAACGCGCCGGATGGTGCGCGCGATGGCCGACAGGGCCGGGCCGCCGGATCGTCATCGCCTGGCGGCATTCGCGGCCTCGCCGTCGTGCGGTAAGCGGTAGGCGGTACGACAGCAAGACGCACGCAACCCTTTCACGCTTCCTTCCGCCCGAGCCGGGCACACGTGACGTCATTCGACACGCTGTCCGGGCCTCGGTATTCGTCGTCGTGACGAATGCCCCGCCGAAACGCAAAAAGGCCGGACCCGCGCGGCACGGGATCCGGCCTTTCATCGATCGGGTTTCAATCCTCGCCCGGCTTCGGCAAAGCGCACGCCCGCGCTGCCGTTCCGGTACCCGGCGGTTACGCGTCTTCGAGCATTTGCGCTGCGGTTCTCGGCAAGCGTACGGTAAAGCGGCTGCCCTGCCCCGGCGCCGACGTCACCTCGACCGATCCCCCGTGGCGCTCGATCACTGCCTTCACGAACGGCAGCCCGAGGCCGACACCGCCACTTGCGTCGCGATACATGCCGTCGACCTGAAAGAACGGTTCGAACAGCCGCGGCATCGCGTCGGCCGGAATGCCGATCCCCTGGTCCTGCACCGCGACCGAAACCTGCCGGTCGTCGGCATCGATCCACACGTCGACCACCGTGTCCTCGGCCGAGTACTTGATCGCGTTGTCGAGCAGATTGGTCAACGCGCGCAGCAGCATGTCGCGATTGCCGAGGACGAACGCGTCGTCACCCTCGTAATGCGGGCCCTCGACGCGGATGCGCTTCCCGTTCGCGCTGTGCCAGACATGATCGACCGCTTCCGTCGCGAGGTCGCTCGCCGACATCGGCACGTAGGCATGCGTGTCAAGGTGCTCGGCGCGCGACAACTGCGTGAAATCCTGGGCGACGCGCAGGCTGTAGTCGACGAGCTTGTGCAGGTCGGCCAGGAAACCCTCGTCGCTCGCGCCATCGGCCTGGTTGCGCTCCTCGAGCAGCGAGAGCACCGTCGACAGCGGGTTGCGCAGATCGTGCGCCATGTGCCGCAGCGTCCGCCGGTCGCTTTCGACCGCGGCCTTGATGTTGTGGATATCGACGAGGCAGATCATGCTCGCGGTCGAACTGTGCCGTTCGCCATCGCCGAACGGCGTCACCATCACCATCTGCGTGCGCCCGTTCAGCGCCAGCTCGGCCGAATGGATCTTGCCGCTCGCCTTCGCGGTCAGCACTTCGTCGCGCACGATCGACAGCACGCGCCGTACCGCCGCGTCGCCGTCGGCGTCGAGCGCCGCCAGCATCGCGCGGCCGCGTGCGTTGCACATCAGCATCTCGCCACGCTGTTCGACGAAGATCGGATACGGCAGCGTCTCGATCATGTCGACATACGCCGTCCGCCATTCGCGAATGCGCTGCATCGCGAGGTCGACTTCATCCGTCGTCGGCAGCCCGCTGTCCGCGCCGGCCGCGGGCGGCAAGCCGACGAACGCGTGCTGGCCGGCCAGCCCGCGCAGCATCCCGTATTCGCTCAGCAGGAACGCCCGCAGGCTGCCGGCGCGCCGCCAGCCGCATATCGCGAAAATCAATACGCACACGGCAAGCAACGGTCCGATCGGCGTCCAGTACGACCCATGTACGAGCAGCAGCATTTCGGCGGCGACGAACGCGGCCAGCCACCCGATCGCGAATGCATACATGCGCCAGCCCGGCACCAGCAGGCAGATCAGCAGCATCCCCGTCGCGACCGCGATGCTGACGGCGATCTGGATCGCGATCGGCTCGCGCCACAGGATCTGGCCGTCGACCAGCGCCTGCGTCACCAGCGCATCCACCTCGACGCGACGCAGCCGTCCGCCCGCCGACGTCGACAGGTCGTAGACGCCGGAGAGATCGGACATCGCGTCGCCGACGAAGACGATGCGGCCGCGCCACGCCGACTCGGGGATCCGCCCCTTCAGCACATCGACGTACGAATAGCGGTCGAGATCGAAGCGCGCCGGCAGGAGCAACGCGAGCGAGCTCGCTTCGACATGGCCCATCCTGGACACGTGATCCTGCACGTGAAGGCGCACGTCGCCGGCCGGCAGCGACCTCCCCGCGACACGAATCGCCTCCAGCGCGACATGCGACAGTTCGCGGTCCGAATCGCCGGCCCGGACGTACGGCACGATGCCCTGCACCAGATGGTCGCTGCCGAGCACGACGCTGCGCTGGCCGACGGCCGCCGCCGCGCCGCGCAACCGCGGCGCGGGCAGCAGCACGGTGTCGGCGCGCGTGCCCTCCGGCGACACGTGGGCGGGCAGCACGACGCGCCCGTGCCGGGCCAGCGCAGCCGCGAGCGCGTCGTCGCCGCGCGCCGGGCCGAACATCGTCATGTCGAGCACGACGCTCGATGCGCCGCCCAGACGATCGAGCACTTGCGCATAGGCGGCTCGCGTATAACTTGCATCGCCCCCCAGTTCGGCGACCGTCTTCTTGTCGATCGAGATGACGACGACATCGTCGCGCGCGCCGTAATCGACGCCGGTCGTGACCAGATTCCAGTACAGACGGTCGAGCGGAGACAGCAAGGTCTCGGCCGCCGGCGTACAGCTGAGCACCGCCAGCAATGCAACGCCGGCCGACAGCGGCCAGACGGCGGGCCGCACGGACGTCGCGATTCTCCAGACTCGATTGAGCCAGTCAGGCATGGGATGGCATTCCGCGTTATTGTTTTATTTGCCCGAGTTCGATGGTGCGCATTTCCTGAATTGTCTTGCGGCGGATCGTCCGCATTCTTCGTCGCACTGGCGATCCCGCCGCGCGACTACCGCGCAGGCGGGCTCGGGTTCCTCAACACACAACCGCGCCGCATTCGGCTGCCGGTTACCAGACCGACATGTTGCTCGAATCGCTTTGATTTTTTTCAAGTTCCAGATTCAATTATCTCTTGTCCCATAGGATTTATCCGCACTTTAGTACTTGTCTTATCCCTCGAAATCAAGCGTGCTGCCCACGACGAGGACGGACGGCAACGCTCCGCCGTTGTCTGCGCAACGGGACGACGGGTCGCGGGCCGGTTCGCGTCGATACAGGGCCATCGCGCCGCAGTTTCGTCGTGCAACGGCGCGGTCCGATCCGTCGAGGTGCCGGCGGCTATCGAGCGCGAACGAATATTTTTGGTGGGTTCCAGTGGAATTGTGTTGACAGCCACTTCGGACCCGCTATAATTTCGGTCTTTCGCATCGCAGCAAGCGAAACGTGCCCAGGTGGCGGAATTGGTAGACGCACTAGGTTCAGGTCCTAGCGGTGGCAACATCGTGGAGGTTCGAGTCCTCTCCTGGGCACCATCTGTATTTAAAAAGGTCGGCTTTCAGCCGGCCTTTTTCATTTCGGCACTTCCATCGCGACTGCCCGTCTTCGCCCCTTATGTCGGCCGCTCCGATCGATAGCAGAATTTATCGGTTATCAATCCCCCTCCCCGTTGTTACGTTAGCCGCCTCGCTTTCAACGCATCCAACGAGGAGTCCCCTTCATGACGTCGATGAACCGCCGCACATTCGCACGCGCGATGCTGGCCGCGGGCCTCACGGCCGCCGGTGTCCGCGCGCACGCCGAGAACGCGCCGGCCGCACTGCGCATCGGTTACCAGAAGTCGTCGACGCTGATCACGCTGCTCAAGACGCGCGGCACGCTCGAGCAGGCGCTGACGCCGCTCGGCCTGACCGTGTCATGGCATGAATTCGCGAGCGGATTGCCGCTGACCGAAGCGCTCAACGTCGGCGCCGTCGACTTCAGCGCCGATGTGGCCGATACGGTCCCGGTCTTCGCGCAGGCCGCGCATGCGCGTTTCGTGTATGTCGCGCAGGAGGCGCCTTCGCCGAAGGCGCAGGCGATCGTCGTCAAGCAGGACAGCGCGCTGCGCACGCTCGCCGATCTCAAGGGCCGGCGTATCGCGGTCACGAAGGCAGCCGGCAGCCACTACCTGCTGCTCGCCGCGCTCGCCCGCGCGAAGCTCGCGCCCGCCGATGTGGCGATCCATTACCTGACGCCCGCGGACGGCCGCGCCGCATTCGAGCGCGGCAGCGTGGACGCATGGATCACGTGGGACCCCTATGTCGCGTCGGTCGACCGGAATCCCGACGTGCGGATCCTGGCCGACGGCAGCGGACTCGCGTCGTACCAGCGCTACTACCTCGCATCGAGCAGCTTTGCCGCCGCGCGCCCCGACGTCGTCCAGATTCTGTTCGACCAATTGTCCCAGGCCGGCGCGTGGCTGCGCGACCATCCGCAGGACGCCGCGAACACGCTCGCGCCGATCTGGGGGCTCGATGCTGCGACGATCGCGCGGGCGAATGCGCGACGCAGCTACCTCGTCCGCGCGGTGGCCGCGCAAAACTTCGGCGAACAACAGAAGATCGCCGATACGTTCCTGGCGGCCGGACTGCTGCCCGCCCGCGTCGATACCAGCCAGGCGGAGCGCTGGAATTTCACCGCGAAGCGCGCGGAACCGATCGGCGCGTGACGATCGCGCCACGCCACGCGCGCATTATTTTTATCGCTCCGGATGAAATTGTGTTGACAGACTCCGTCAGCACGCTAAAATAGCGGTCTTCGCATCGCAGCAAGCGAAACGTGCCCAGGTGGCGGAATTGGTAGACGCACTAGGTTCAGGTCCTAGCGGTGGCAACATCGTGGAGGTTCGAGTCCTCTCCTGGGCACCATCTGTTTTCTAAAAAGGTCGGCTTCTAGCCGGCCTTTTTTCATTTCAAGCCCAGGAAACAAAGCGCCTGTGCGCCTTGCGCGAGGGCTCGAAAGGCTGCGCTTGCAAGCGCAGCCGGCTGGCGTCGTGATTACACCGTCCCGGTGACGCGCACGACATGCTGAATCCCGTCCCTCGCCATCTTCGCGTACGGACAAATCGCCTCCGTCTCCGCGACCAGCTCGCGCGCGGCAGTTGCGCCGACGCCCGGCATGCCGACCTCGAGATCGAGCGCGATCGCAAACAGGCCATCCACCGGATCGCGCTGAAACGTTGCGCTGGCCGTGATCGCGAGATCGGGCGGCAAGCGCACCCGGCGCCGCATCGCCACCAGCGTCAACGCGCCGTGAAAGCACGCCGCGAAGCCGGCCGCGAACAACTGCTCCGGATTCGTACCGCCACCCACTCCGCCCAATTCGACCGGCAGGCGCAACGACACATCGAGTTCGCCGGTTGTCGAACGCGCGTGGCCGGACGAACGTCCGTGGGCCGCTTCGCCGCCGGTGACCGTCACCGTCGTCGTGTAAAGCGGCAGCGGTTCGCTGCCGGTATAAGGATCGAGCAGCGATACCGAAGGCCGCGTCGTACGATGCATGGCGTTTCTCCCGAGTGCAGACGCCGGACGGCTCCCGCCGCCCTGCGTCCAGTAAACGATGAACGACCGACGCTGCCGGCCCCGCATCACGCGGCGCCCGCAGACATCGCCCTCTTCCGGCTGTGCTTTCGCATGCAGCCGAGCCGGCAATCGTGACGCGCGGCCGGCAGCAAATCCATCAGACGAATTCGAAATTCCCGGCCCCGAAACGAGCCGCGGGCGGCCGAGCCACGCTGCCGTTCCCGGATACGACCGGGATTTCCCTAGGCTGACAGACCGCCGTTCGCGCGGTTAAATAAATCAACGTGATTTATTTAATGCGCCGCCGAGCGGTGCGACATGGAAGGAGACGCCATGAGAAGCCCGCACTTCGGCCAGGGAAGCAATTCGGCCAACGTGCGCCGTTACAACGAGCGCCTGCTGCTGAAGACGCTGCGCCGTGCGGGCAGCGCATCGAAGGCCGACCTCGCCCGTCTCGCGAGCATGACGGGGACGGCGGTCGGCAGCATCATCGCGTCGCTCGCCGACGCGAAGCTGATCGAATTCGCGGGCCGCACCGAAGGCCAGCGCGGCCAGCCGGCGTCGCTGATCCGCCTCGATCCGCGCGGCGCGTTCGGCATCGGCGTCCATCTCGACCGGATGCGCATCGAGACGGCGCTCGTCAATTTCGCGGGCGACGTGCTCGGCCGCCGCTCACACGACACGCTGCTTCCCCCGCCCGCCGACGTGCTCGAGATCGTGCGTCACGACATCGACGCGATGCAGGCCCTGCTCCCCGACCATGAACGCGCGCGCCTGACCGGCGTCGGCGTCGCGCAGCCGTACAACCTCGGCGCGTGGATGCGCGAGCTCGGCCTCGCGCCCGACACGTTCCGCGCGTGGGAAGACGTCGACTTCGCGGCCGACCTCGGCCGCACGCTGTCGCTGCCCGTATTCGGCGAAAACGACGGCAACGCGGCCGCGATCGCCGAACTGTTCTACGGGTACGGCCGGCAGTGCGACGACTTCGTCTACCTGTTCATCGGGCCGGCGATCGGCGGCGGCATCGCGATCGACGGCGACTGCCTGCGCGGCGTGACCGGCAATGCCGGCGACATCGCGGTGATTCCGGTGCCGCCGAGCCGGCTGGCCTCCGCGCCGCCGCCGCGCGGCCCGTGGGACATCCTGCTCGCACGCGCCTCGCTGCATGCGCTCGTGCGCCACCTGCGCCATCACGGCGAGACGGTCGAGAACCGCGCCGATCTCGAAGCCTGCATCGCCCGCGGCCTGCCGGCCGTCGACGAATGGATCGACGACTGCGTCGACGCGCTTGCACCGGCGTTGCGCGCGGTGCTGTGCGTGATCGACGCGCCGGTGGTCGTGATCGACGCCGACACCGACGCGGGCCTGCTCGACGCGCTCACGACCCGCCTGCGCGCGGCGCTCGTGGCCACCGCGCCCGAGGCGCGCGGCACGCCGGTCCTCGTGCGCGGCACGTTCGGCGCCGATGCCGGCGCGATCGGCGCCGCCACGCTGCCTATGTTTTTCAACTTCTCCCCGCGGGCCGGCATCCTCAAGGGCGCCCGCACCGATTCGCAGGAGGTCCACCATGTCGCGTTCTGAGTCGCCCCGCCCGCTGCTCGAGATGCGCGGGATCAGCAAGACGTTCCCGGCCGTGCGCGCGCTCGACAACGTCAGCCTCACCGTCTATCCGGGCGAGATCCACTCGCTGATGGGCGAGAACGGCGCGGGCAAATCGACGCTGATGAAGATCCTGTCGGGCGCCTATCGCGCCGACGCCGGCGGCGAGATCCTGATCGACGGCCAACGCATCGACATCGACGGCCCGCTCGCCGCGCGCGATGCCGGCGTCGCGGTGATCTACCAGGAGCTGTGCCTGTCGCCGAACCTGACCGTCGCGGAAAACATCTACGTCGGCCGCGAACTGCGCCGCGGCAACCGGCGCTGGGGCACGATCGATCGCGCGGCGATGGCGCGCGGCTGCCAGGACGTGCTCGCGCGCCTGGGCGCCCCGTTCGGGCCCGACACGCTCGTCGACACGCTGTCGATCGCCGAACAGCAGCTCGTCGAAATCGCGCGCGCCGTGCACACCCGCGCCCGCATCCTCGTGATGGACGAGCCGACCACGCCGCTGTCGTCGCGCGAAACCGAACACCTGTTCCGCCTGATCCGCCAGTTGCGCGAGGAAGGCCTCGCGATCATCTACATCAGCCACCGGATGGCGGAGATCTACGAGCTGTCCGATCGCGTGTCGGTGCTGCGCGACGGCACGTACGTCGGCACGCTCGAACGCGAGGCGCTGTCGGCCGAGCGGCTCGTCGCGATGATGGTCGGCCGCGACATCTCCGGTTTCTACAAGAAGGAACACGCGCCGTACGACCCCGGCCACCTGCTGCTGTC
This sequence comes from Burkholderia sola, assembly GCF_905400185.1. Taxonomy (NCBI): domain Bacteria; kingdom Pseudomonadati; phylum Pseudomonadota; class Betaproteobacteria; order Burkholderiales; family Burkholderiaceae; genus Burkholderia; species Burkholderia sola. The sequence continues at coordinate 1,660,851 of NZ_FR989675.1, read as the reverse complement.
GGTCCGCGACATCGCCGACGGCGCGCGCGTGCGCGGCTGCAGCCTCGACCTGCACGCGGGCGAAGTGCTCGGCATCGCGGGCCTCGTCGGCGCGGGCCGCACCGAGCTCGCGCGGCTGATCTTCGGGGCCGAGCCGCGCGTGCGCGGCGACGTGAAGCTGGGCGAGCGCACGTTCGGCGCACACTCGCCGCGCGACGCGATCGACGCGGGCCTCGTCTACCTGACGGAAGACCGCAAGCGCCAGGGCCTGTTCCTCGACATGAGCGTGCGCGACAACATCAACATCTCGGTATGCAACCGCGATGCGCGGCTCGGCGCGCTCGACCTCGCGCGCGGCGCCGAACGCGCGCGCGACGCGATTGCATCGCTGTCGATCCGCGTCCCGCACGCGAACGTCAACGTCGGCGCGCTGTCGGGCGGCAACCAGCAGAAAGTGCTGCTGTCGCGCCTGCTCGAGACGAAGCCGCGCGTGCTGATCCTCGACGAACCGACGCGCGGCATCGACATCGGCGCGAAATCCGAGATCTACCGGATCATCAACGAACTGGCCCGTGCCGGCGTGGGCGTGATCGTGATCTCGAGCGAACTGCCGGAAATCATCGGCGTCGCCGACCGCGTGCTCGTGATGCGCGAAGGCGAGATCGCGGGCGAACTCGGCGGACACACGCATACGCCGATCACGCAGGAAGCGATCATCGCGCTCGCCACCGGCTCGCAGGCCGAACTGGCCGACGCGCACTGACCACGGCCCCTTCATTTCCCTCTTCATTCAAGGTACCGAAATGATCAACCCGACCAAGCAGCGGAACCTCGCTTCCGCGACCGCCCATCCGGTCACCAACCGCACGCCCCTGATGCGCGGCGCCGATCATCGCGCCCGCATGCAATCGCTGATCCGTACGGCCGGCATGCTGCCGGTGCTGCTGGTCCTGTGCGTCGGCTTCGGCTTCCTGACCGACGGTTTCTTCACGCTGCAGAACCTGTCGATCGTCACGCAGCAGGCGTCGATCAACATCGTGCTCGCCGCCGGCATGACCTTCGTGATCCTGACGGGCGGCATCGACCTGTCGGTCGGCTCGGTGCTCGCCGCCGCGGCCGTCGCGGCGCTGATCGCGTCGACCATTCCCGGCTGGGGCTGGCTCGGCGTGCCGTTCGCGCTCGTCGTCGGCCTCGTGTTCGGCGCGATCAACGGCGGACTGATCTCGTTCCTGCGCCTGCCGCCGTTCATCGTCACGCTCGGCGCGATGACGGCCGTGCGCGGCGTCGCGCGGCTGATCGGCAACGACACGACCGTGTTCAACCCGCAACTGCCGTTCGCGTTCATCGGCAACGGCTCGATCCTCGGTGTGCCGTGGCTCGTCGTGATCGCGTGCGCGGTGATCGCGATCTCGTGGTTCATCCTGCGCCGCACGGTGCTCGGGATGCGGATCTACTCGGTCGGCGGCAACCCGGAAGCCGCACGCCTGTCCGGCATCAACGTGCGGGCGATCCAGCTGTTCGTGTATGCGGCGTCGGGCCTGCTCGCCGGCCTCGGCGCGGTGATGTCGGCCGCGCGCCTGTATGCGGCCAACGGCCTGCAGCTCGGCCAGTCGTACGAGCTCGACGCGATCGCCGCGGTGATCCTCGGCGGCACGAGCTTCGTCGGCGGCGTCGGCTCGATCGTCGGCACGCTGATCGGCGCGCTGATCATCGCGGTGCTGACCAACGGCCTCGTGCTGCTCGGCGTGTCCGACATCTGGCAGTACATCATCAAGGGGCTCGTGATCATCGGCGCGGTCGCGCTCGACCGCTACCGCCAGCGCGACTCGGCCCGTACCTGATACCCGTCTCTTACCATTCAACCATCAAGGTGCAGGCAGGTCCTCCTGCGCCCGTTCGCCAACAGACCTCTCGGAGACACAACGACATGTTCAAGCACACCGCCGCCCTGACCGCCGTCGCCTGCGCACTTGCCTTCAGCGCCGCCGCCCATGCAGCCGACAAGCCGCTGAAATCGATCGGCGTCACGGTCGGCTCGCTCGGCAACCCGTACTTCGTCACGATCGTGAAAGGCGCCGAAGCGCGCGCGAAGCAGCTCAACCCGAATGCGAAGGTCACGGCCGTCTCGGCCGACTACGACCTGAACAAGCAGTTCACGCAGATCGACAACTTCATCTCCGCGCACGTCGACATGATCCTGCTCAACGCGACCGATCCGAAGGCGATCGAGCCGGCGGTGAAGAAGGCGCAGGCAGCCGGCATCACGGTCGTCGCGGTGGACGTCGCGGCGGCCGGCGCGAATGCGACCGTGCAGACCAACAACGTGAAGGCCGGCGAACTCGCGTGCGACTACCTCGCGAAGAAGCTGAACGGCAAGGGCAACGTGATCATCGAGAACGGCCCGCAGGTGTCGGCCGTGATCGATCGCGTGAACGGCTGCAAGGCCGTGCTCGCGAAAAACGCCGGCATCAAGCTGCTGTCGAGCGACCAGGACGGCAAGGGCTCGCGCGAAGGCGGGATGAATGCGATGCAGGGCTACCTGACGCGCTTTCCGAAGCTCGACGGCGTGTTCGCGATCAACGACCCGCAGGCGATCGGCACCGATCTCGCGGCGAAACAGCTGAACCGTCCGAACATCGTGATCACGTCGGTCGACGGCGCGCCCGACATCGAGGTCGCACTCAAGTCGAATACGCTCGTGCAGGCGTCGTCGAGCCAGGATCCGTGGGCGATGGCGCAGCAGGCCGTCAATGTCGGCTACGGGATCATGAACGGCCAGAAGCCGGCCAACCCGATGATCCTGATCGAGCCGACGCTCGTCACGCGCGACAACGTGAAGACCTACAAGGGCTGGAGCGCCCCACGCTGATCGCGGCGAGCGCGCCGCCCGCCCGCGACGCCGGGCGGTGGCGGGCCGCGTCGCCGCGCGCGACGGCCCGTACTGCCCGACCGTTCAGATTCAGATCAACCGCCGTACGGCCGCGCGCGACGCCGCGGCACAAGGTTTCAACATGACGACGACGTTTCCCCGCCTGATCGTGTTCGGCGAAGCGCTGACCGATTTCATCCGCGACGACGCAAACCACTGGCACAGCATCGCCGGCGGCTCGTGCTGGAACGTCGCGCGCGTCGGCGCGCGACTCGGCGTGCCGACGGCCTTCGCCGGCACGGTCAGCCGCGACACCTTCGGCGACGAGCTGATGCGCAAGAGCGCCGACGCGGGGCTCGACATGCGCTTCATCCGGCAGGTCGACCGCGCGCCGCTGCTCGCGATGGTCGTATCGAAGCAGCCGCCCGACTATTTCTTCATCGGCGAAAACAGCGCCGATCTCGCGTTCGATCCGGCCGACTTGCCGGCCGGCGCGTTCGACGCGGCCGACATCGTGCACGTCGGCTCGCTCGGCGTCGTGCGCGAGCCGCTCGCGTCGCGCCTGATCGCGCTCGCGCAGGCCGCGCGCGCGGCCGGCAAGCGCATCTCGTTCGATCCGAACTTCCGCGCGCCGATGGCCGCACCGTCGTATCGCGACACGCTGCGCCGGTTGACCGCGCTCGCCGACTGGATCAAGGTATCCGACGAGGATTTGCGCGGGCTGTTTCCGGAACTCGACGAAGCAGCCGCGCTCGCGCAACTGCGCACGTGGGCGCCCGACGCGACGATGCTCGTCACGCGCGGCGCGGCCGGCATGCAACTGCTGCATCGCGATACCGTGCTGTTCCAGCCTGCGTTCCCGACTGAAGTCGCCGATACGGTCGGCTGCGGCGATGCGAGCATCGGCGGCTGGCTCGCGAGCCAGCTTGCGCGGCCCGATGCGTCGGCCGCCGAGCATCTGCGCCACGCGGCCGCGTGCGCGGCCGTGGCGTGTGAACATGCGGGCGCCTATGCGCCGACGGCCGCGGAAGTGGCCGACATGATCGAGCGCACCGCCGCCGGCGCCGCGCTTTCGCCATAGACGGCGCCGACGCGCCGCGCCGTCACGCGGCGCTCGTGCCTTCGCGGCCGCCGCTGCCGTTCGGCGGCCTGCCCGCCTGCAACAGTTGCAGGCTCTCGTCGACGCTCAGCTCCGACATCACGTCGGCGTGCAGCGTACCGTCCGCCGCGCGGCGCAGCGCATGCAGTGCGTGCACCTTGAGTCGCACGAGCGCGAGCCGCAGCCCGCGCGCCGCGCATTCGGCCGCGAACGTGCGCAACGATTCGATCGTCGTGCCGTCGACATCCGGCGTTTCCTCGAGACTCACCATCACGGTATGCGTGTCCGGCGCGGTCTTCAGCAGCGCCCGCACGCGATTGAGCATTCGGTCCGCGTTCGCGAAGAACAGCTGCGCCTCGGGCCGCACGATCAGCACGCCCGGCACCGATTTCGCCTCGGCATGGCTCGCGACGTCGACGAAATCGTGGCTGTCGCGCAGCCGGCCGAGCACGCTGACGTTCGGCTCGGACAGCTTGCGCAGCGTCAGCAGCAGGCTCACGCCGATGGCCGCGAGCAGCCCGTGCAGCACGCCGAGCACGAGCACCGCGAGCAGCGCCGCGATCACGACGAGCCGGTCGCGATGCCACGCCCAGTACGGCCGGAACACGGACGGATGCAGCGAATGGCTGACGGCGAAGATCACGATCGCCGCGAGCACCGGCTCGGGCGTGCGCGCGAGCTGCGGCAGCAGCAGCCAGACGATCAGCGCGACCACGCCGGCTGCCCACAGGCCGGCCACGCGCGACTGCGCACCGGCCGCCTCGTTCGCCGACGTCGCCGAATAGCCGGCGCCGACCGGCATCCCGTGCAGCAGGCCCGACACGAGGTTCGCGCAGCCGAGCGCGACGAGGTCGCGGTTCGGCGATACGGTATCGCCGTGCTTCAGCGCGAAATTGCGGATCGATCCGTACGATTCCGCGTACAGGATCAGCATCAGCGCGAATGCGAGCTCGACCGTCTGCATCCACGCATTGCGATCGAGATGCGGCAAGCCGAATTCGAGGTGCCGGAAGTCGATATGGCCGACGATCGCCATGCCGTACCGCTGCCAGTCGACCGCATAACTCGCCGCGATCGACAGCACGATCACGACGAGCGTCGCGGGCACGCGCGAGCGGCGCCCGAGCACGAACAGTAGCGCGAGCGCGGTCGCGCCGAGCACGACGCTCGCGAGATTCGCGTGCGGCGCGCCGGCGAGCAGGTCGAGCGCGACGTGCGGCGCGTCGCTGTGCTGCACGGCAATCGCGAGAATCTTCGGCAGCTGCTTGATAACGATCGTCAGCGCGAGACCGAACGTGAAGCCGCGCAGCACAGGCCGCGCGACGAAATCCGACATGCCGCCGAGCCGCGCGACGCCGGCCAGGATGAACAGCGCGCCCGTCATCGCGACGAGCGCCGCCGCCAGCGCGAGCTGCGCGGCCAGCGCCATCCCCGATTCGGCGAGCACGGTCGCGGCGAGCACCGCGGCCGACGACGACGTCGACGACACGATCGCGAAGCGGCTGCTGCCCGTCAGCGCATAGACGACGAGCCCCGACAGCAGCGCGATCAGGCCGGCCTGCGGCGGCAGATTGGCGAGCCCCGCATACGCGACCGCCTCGGGAATCAGCAGGCCGGCAATCGACAGGCCGGCGAGCGCATCGAGGCCGACGCGCCGCGTGCGCGGCGCGGGCGGCGCGTCGAGCGTCGCGAAATGGTCCGGATGTTGCGGGCCGGCGTCGGGGCGGATCGGGGCGATCGTCATGAGGCGGTGCGCGCCGTGCGCCGGTCAGGGTTTGACGGCAATCACGCCCGACCAGCCGGGCAGATAGCGCGCATCCTGCTCGTGCGCGCGATGCAGCGCGACGTCGAGCGCCTTCGCGAAGTTCTTGCGGATCTGGTCGAGCGTCACGTGCTGGCGCAGATAGTCGGCCCACAGGAATTCGCTGAACGGCGTCGCGTCCTTCGCATAGCCGCCCGCCGTGCGCAGCTCGCCGGCGAGGCTGCGGTACGGATCGTCCTCGAGGCCCGTCAGCGCCTTCGGCAAATGCGCATAGTCGCGCCGCGAGCCGTCCGGGCCGAACGGATGCACCCACTGGTTGTGTTCCATCATCCGCCAGAAGATCGTGTCGTCGAGCCACGACAGATCCTTCAGCAGCATCGCGTTCACGCGTGCCTCGCCCTCCTCGATCAGCGCGAGGCCGAGATGATGATGATCGGTGATGTAGTGCAGCCCGCCCGGGCCGAGCACGGCCGGGAACCAGTGCGATTCGATCGCGGCCTTGCGGGCGCGCCGGTTCAGCGCCTTCCAGTGCTTGCGCTTCGCCTTCACTTCGCGATAGCCGACCGTCATCTGGGTCGGACGCAGCGCGTCGAGCCTGACGGGAATGAGATGAACGTCGTTGCCGAGTGCCATGGTCGTACCCCATGTAGCGAAATTCCGGCAACGATACTCCTGATCGCGCGCGCCGTTAATCCGTCATCGTCTTGATCCGCGTTCGGTCGACGATCCGCGACGCCCGCTGCCTGCACGACGCCGCGCTACGCGCGCAAATCGTTGCGTTCGAGACGATGCCGGATGTAGGGAATGCCGTCGTGCACGATGCTCACGCGCCGCATTCCGAGCTTGCGCGCCACGTTCAGCGAGCCGCTGTTGGCCTCCGCGATATCGGCGATCACGCGCGGCAGGCGCACGGTGTCGAACGCGTGCCGCACGACGGCCGCCGCGGCTTCGCTCGCGATGCCGCGCCCCCACGTCGCACGCACGAGCCGCCAGCCGATCTCGACGTCGCGCGACCCGTCCTTGTAGTCGGGGATCAGCAGGATCCAGCCGATGAACACCTCGGGCGCGGCCTTCTCGAAGATCGACCAGTAGCCGAGACCGGGCGGATAGTCGCGCGTGATCCGGTGCGTGACGAAGCGGCGATGCTCGACGGGGTCGTGCCACGGGCCCGCGATGTGGCGAGTGACCTCGGGATCGCGATCCATCTCGATACACGCATCGAGATCGGCCAGCACGCGCGGACGCAGCCACAGCCGCGCGGCTTCGAGCACGGGCAATGCAGTGGCGGAACGGTCGTTCATCGGGACTCCTGATTCGGTGGCGATGCGCAGCGCGCGCATTACAGAACTGATACAAAAAGCCTTCCGGAATGATACAGAGTCCGGTCGCGCGCCTCGCGCGGCTCCGTTTCCATTTCCGAAACAGTGCATTTCGTAGGGATTATTCCCGATTCGCGGCTATCGCGCCCCACCTCGCGCGGCGCGCAAGCCTACACTCGATCAGTGCCCCGCGCCGCGCGCGAGCCGGGCCGGCATCCGCATGCAGAATCGCGAGCGCGCAAGCCAACGAGGAGACCCGCACATGAGCTGGACCCGCGAGCAACGCAACGTCACGATCGCCGCCTATCTGGGCTGGACGCTCGATGCGTTCGACTTTTTCCTGATGGTTTTCGTGCTGAAGGACATCGCCGCGGAATTCGCGTCGACGATCCCCGCCGTCGCGTTCGCGCTCACGCTGACGCTCGCGATGCGACCGCTCGGCGCGCTGATCTTCGGCCGGCTCGCCGACCGCTTCGGTCGCCGCCCGACGCTGATGGTCAACATCGCATGCTATTCGCTACTCGAACTCGCGTCGGGTTTCGCGCCGAGCCTGACCGCGCTGCTCGTGCTTCGCGCGCTGTTCGGCATCGCGATGGGCGGCGAATGGGGCGTCGGCTCCGCGCTGACGATGGAAACCGTGCCGACCCACGCGCGCGGCCTCGTGTCCGGGCTACTGCAGGCCGGCTACCCGAGCGGCTATCTGCTCGCGTCGGTCGTGTTCGGCCTGTTCTACCAATACATCGGCTGGCGCGGGATGTTCATGGTCGGCGTGCTGCCCGCGCTGCTCGTGCTGTACGTCCGCGCACACGTGCCCGAATCGCCGGCCTGGAAACAGATGGAGAAGCGCGCGCGCCCGAGCCTCGGCGCCACGCTGAAACAGAACTGGAAGCTCACGATCTACGCGATCGTGCTGATGACCGCGTTCAACTTCTTCTCGCACGGCACGCAGGATCTCTATCCGACCTTCCTGCGCGAACGGCACCACTTCGATCCCCATACCGTGTCGTGGATCACGATCGTGCTGAACATCGGCGCGATCGTCGGCGGGCTGTCGTTCGGCGCGATCTCGGAGCGGATCGGCCGGCGCCGCGCGATCTTCATCGCCGCGCTGATCGCGCTGCCCGTGCTGCCGCTGTGGGCGTTCTCCAGCGGCGCGATCGCGCTCGCCGCCGGCGCGTTCCTGATGCAGATCTCGGTACAGGGCGCATGGGGCGTGATACCGGTTCACCTGAACGAGATCTCGCCCGACGAGATCCGCGCGACCTTCCCCGGCGTCGTCTACCAGCTCGGCAACCTGCTCGCGTCGGGCAACGCGACGATGCAGGCGTCGCTCGCCGTGTCGAACCACGACAATTACGGCTTCGCGCTCGCGCTCGTGGCCGGCATCGTCGCCGTCGCGATCGCCGTGCTGATCCTGTTCAGCCGCGAGCGGCGCGGCATCGACATGACGCAATCGGTCAATACGCGTACCACTACCGGGTGACCCCGCACGTTGCGGCACCGCGTCATCGCGCGCGCCGCGCCCCGCCGGGCGCGGGCGCCGTGCTTTCCGCACCCGCACATCGAACTAGAGGAATTGATCCAGATTCCGCGCTTGCCCGGTCCGCCCGCGATTTTTTATCTTAATAAAAACGACTGTTTGAATCAGATAATCAAATCACCAGTTCGCGGCCGGGAAACCGGCATGGGAGGCGGAACATGGCAGTAAGTCAGGAGGGGCGGCCATCCGCGGGACGGCCGTCGGGGGCACGGTCATCCGGCACGCGGCAGACCGGCGGGACGAAGGCGCGCATTCTCGATGCGGCCGAGGACCTGTTCATCGAACATGGCTTCGAAGCGATGTCGATGCGGCAGATCACGTCGCGCGCGACGGTCAATCTCGCCGCGGTCAACTACCACTTCGGCAGCAAGGAAGCGCTGATCCACGCGATGCTGTCGCGCCGGCTCGACCAGCTGAACCAGGAACGCCTCGGCATCCTCGACCGCTTCGATGCGCAGCTCGGCACGCACATCACCTGCGAGCACGTGCTCGGCGCGATGTTCATTCCGGCGCTGAAGGCATCGCGCAACCCCGAACGCGGCGGGCCCGGGTTCCTGCGGCTGATCGGCCGCGCGTACACCGATCCTTCGCCGTTCGTGCGCAACTTCCTGACCGCGCATTACGCGAGCGTCGCGGGCCGCTTCTTCGACGCGTTCCAGCGCGCGCTGCCGCACCTGCCGCGCACCGAGCTCGGCTGGCGGCTGCACTTCGCGATCGGCGCGCTGTCCGGCGCGCTCGCGGGCGCCGAAACGGAAAGCCTGATCGACGAATTCTCGCAAGGCCGCACGATGAACGACGTGCAGATGATCGCGCGGCTGTCGTCGCTGATCGTCGCCGCGCTGAAGGCGCCGATGCCCGACAGCGCTCAACTGTCGATCTTCGCGGCGGTACTCGACGACGCGGGCGCAAGCGAAGCGTTCGGGCTGCCGCAGTCGTGCCCGACGACGACCGCCGAGGCTACGACACTGCATTCCACGAACTGAGCGCGCGAGGCCACGCGCGGCTTCCTGTTCACGATTTGATTGATACGCGCGGTCGGGCACGGCGTCGAGACGCCCGCGTCGGCCGGCCGCGAAGCACGGGGCATGGGCAGGCGCTGACGCGCGGGCCCTCGCCGAGAGCCAAGACCGGAGACACGTCATGTCATCTTCCGCAGCACCCACCTCGGCCCAACTTCCGCCGAACACCGACGCCGTCTGGTACGCGTCGTACCCGCCCGGCGTTCCGCACGAGATCGACGTCACGCAATACGCGTCGCTCGTGCAGTTCTTCGACGAATGCACGACCCGCTTCGCCGAGCGCGTCGCCTACGTGAGCGCCGGCGCGTCGATGACCTACCGCACGCTCGCGCAGAAGGTCGACGCATTCGCGTCGTATCTGCAAAGCGTCGGCGTGAAGCCCGGCGACCGTGTCGCGATCATGCTGCCGAACACGTTCCAGTATCCGGTCGCGCTGTTCGGCACGCTGAAGGCCGGCGCGATCGTCGTCAACGTGAACCCGCTCTACACCGCGCGCGAACTCGCGCATCAGTTGAAGGACAGCGGCGCGCAGACGATCGTCGTGTTCGAGAACTTCGCGCGCACGCTGCAGGACGCGCTGCCGGAAACGCAGGTGAAGCACATCGTCGTCACCGCGCTCGGCGACCTGCTCGCCGACGGCCTCAACGCGAAAGGCCGCCTGATCAATTTCGTGCTGAAGCACGTGAAGAAGCTCGTGCCGGACTACCACCTGCCGCAGGCGATCCGGCTGCGTTCCGCGCTCGCGCTCGGCGCGCGCGGCAAGCCGCAACCGGTGCAGATCACGCGCGACGATCTCGCGTTCCTGCAGTACACGGGCGGCACGACCGGCGTCGCGAAAGGCGCGATGCTCACGCACGGCAACCTGATCGCGAACCTGCTGCAGGCGAAGGCCTGGATCGCCGACCAGGTGTCGGGCGACGTCGAGACCGTGCTCACGCCGCTGCCGCTCTATCACATCTATTCGCTGACGGTGAACGCGTTCATCTTCATGGGGCTCGGCGGGCGCAACATCCTGATCGCGAACCCGCGCGACATGAAGATGGTGATGAAGATCATCCGCCACGAGACGTTCACGGGCATCACCGGCATCAACACGCTGTACAACGCGTTCCTCGACAACGAGGAATTCCGCAAGCGCGACTTCTCGAAGCTCAAGCTCGCGATGGCGGGCGGGATGGCGATGCAGCGCGCGGTCGCCGAGCGCTTCCAGCAGGTGACGGGCCGGCCGGTGGTCGAAGGCTACGGCCTCACCGAGTGCTCGCCGATCGTCACGATGAATCCCGTGGACCTGAACGACATGGCCGCGTTCAGCGGTTCGATCGGGCTGCCCGCGCCGTCGACCGTCGTGCGCTTTCGCCGCGAGGACGGCACCTGGGCCGCGATCGGCGAGCCGGGCGAGCTGTGCGTGCACGGCCCGCAGGTGATGCGCGGCTACTGGCAGCGCCCCGACGAGACGGCGAAGGTGATCGACGCCGACGGCTGGCTCGCCACCGGCGACATCGGCGTGATGGACGAGCGCGGCTTCATCCGCCTGATCGACCGCAAGAAGGACATGATCCTCGTGTCGGGCTTCAACGTGTATCCGAACGAGATCGAGGAAGTGCTCGTGATGCATCCCGGCATCAGCGAAGCCGCGGCGATCGGCATTCCCGACGAGGTCCAGGGCGAACGGATCAAGGTGTTCGTCGTGCGGCGCGACCCGTCGCTGACGGCCGAGGACGTGCTCGCGCACTGCCGCAAGAACCTGACCGGCTACAAGATGCCGAAATTCGTCGAGTTCCGCGACGCGCTGCCGCAGACGAATGTCGGCAAGATCCTGCGCCGCGCGCTGCGCGACGAGGAACTCGCCAAACTCAAGGCCGCGAAGCAAGGCTGAACGATCCATCGCTCCGGGAGACGCCGTCGATGAACGAACGAATGAAACGCCGCGCGCGGCATGCCGCCGTGGCGACCGTCGCGTGCGCGCTGGCGCTCGCGCAAGCCGCGCTGCATGCGCAGGAAACGGCCGGCGCCGAGAGCGCGGCGCAGGCGGCCGCGCTGCCGGCGGAGCTCGCGAAGGTCACGCACGAGCCGGTTGCGCAACAGGCGCGCTGGCTGCGCACGGCGGCCCAGCGCGGCACGCTCGCTCAGCTCGACGACACGACGCTCACCGCGCTCTTCAAGGCGCTCGATCCGCTCGCCGTGCCGCTCTATATCCGTCACGGCCCGAACGGCTATCCGTCCTACCAGTTCACGATGGTGCGCCAGGAGCGCATCAGCGGAAAATGGCCCGACACGCCCGATCGCATGCTCGTGAAGACGACCCGCGAGCCGCTGCGCCTGTATGCGAAATGGCTGCCGGGCGGCGCGCATGCCGGACAGGAGACGATCTACGACACGACGCAGCGCAAGGACGAGATGTACGGCCACCTCGGCGGCCTGCTCGGCAAGATTCCGCTGTGGACGGCGATCGACGGCGCGCTCGCGCGCGCCCAGTCGAATCATCAGGTGAAGGATCTCGGCACCGAGTTCATCGCGAACCTGTACCTGACCGAAGGGAAGAAATACGTGGAAGCCGGCGTGCAGCGGCCGACCGACGTGGAGGCCCGGACGATCGACGGCGTGCGCGTCGTCGCACTCACCTACGAAACGCCGACCGGCCGGCCGCAGTTCTATGCGAAAAAGGAAGTGCTGGGGCTCGACCTGCACGCCCCCTATTTCCGAACCGTCGAATCCTATGACAACGACGGCAGGATCTTCGAGCGGATCGTCATCGAGAAAATCGCGCCGACGCCCCTCGACGACACCGCATTCGACCCGAAAAACCCGGATTACGCGTTCTGACGCGCGTCGGCGCGGCTCACCGCGGGTTCAATCGTCATCGTCGTCGTGGTGACGATGCCAGTGCTTGTAATAGTGCTTGCGCCACTTGCGGTAGCGGTCGTCGTCGTCATCGCCGTAATAGCCATACCCGTAGCCCGGATAGGCGACGACGGCGGGCTGCGGCGCTACATAGACCGGCGCCGGCTCGACATAGACCGGTGCTACCGGCGCGACCGGTACGCCGATGCCGACCGACAGATCCACACGCCCCGCCATTGCACTGCCGGAAACGAGCAACGCCATGCTCCCGATCACCACTGCGACTTGCCTCTTGTTCATGCTCCGCATCCCTGATAAGCCGGCCCGCCCGGCTCGCGCGACCAATGTAAGCGCAGCGCGCGCACCGAGGTGATACGGGGCTGCGAGAGTCGTAACGCAGCGTAACGAAACGGCTTCGGCCGTTCGGCCTAATCGCGAAAATGCGCCGGAACGTCTATAGTGGGTTACGGTTCGACACAATCGCGACTGCGCGCTCCCCTATCGAACAGGGTAGAATTCCGCCAAACGCCTTGTGGACGAACACGCCACACACACGCACAACATATTCTCTGACGCAGGCTCCTGCCGCACCTCAATGGCCAATCCCGCAGAATCCCATCCGCAAAACGACTTCATCAATTCGGCGCGCAAGGAACGTAAGCGTGTTGAAATCTATCTCGTCAACGGCATTCGTCTGACGGGATGTATCGAGTCGTTCGACCAGTATCTGGTGATGCTGCGCACCCCCGTGGGTCTGCAAGGCATCTACAAGCGCGCGATTTCCACGATCCAGCTCGATACGGGCGGCTCGCGCCCTGGCGGCGGCGGCCCCCGCGGCCCGCGCACCGGCGGTCGCCCCGGCGGCCGTGAAGGCGGCGGTCACAGCCCGTACGGCTCGCACGGCGGCCCGCGCGAATCGCGCGGCGACGGCGGCTACGGCTCTCGCGAGCCGCGTGAAGGCTACGGTTCGCGCGAACCGCGTGAGGGTTACGGCTCGCGTGAGCCGCGCGAAGGCTACGGCGCTCCGCGTGAACCCCGCGAAAGCTACGGCGCGCCGCGCGACACCGGCGACGCATCCGGCAACGCCGCGCCGTCGGATTCCCGCGGCGGCAACGGGCCGGTCATCGTGACGCGGCGCCGGCGAATCGTGCCGGACGGCCAGTAAAACAAAAGGGCAAGCCAACCGGCTTGCCCTTTTCACTGGTACGGCCGGCGCGGCACGTCGCCGCACCGCCGCCGCGACCGGGTTCAGCGTGCCGTCGTCGGCAGGCCCGCGTTGGCCTCGCGCTGCAACGAACGCACCTGCTGCTGCAACGCCCGCAGTTGCGACTGAAGTTGAGCCTGTTGCGCCTGCAGCGTCGCCGTTTCGCTCCGCACGCTCTTCTGGCGATCCGCCACCGCCGCCTGCTGCTGGCGGGCGATCGAGATGTCCGCCTGCAGACGCCGCGCGCGGTCCTGCACGACTTCGATCTGCTTGTCCATCTGCGCCTTCTGCGATTCCAGCTTCGCCGCGCGCAGTTCGTCGACGGCCAGCCGCTCGGCCTGGTGCGAGAAATCGCGATAGATCGCTTCCGCTCGCGCTTCGTTGTAAGTCTTGATCACGCGCCAGAACGCCTTTTGCTGAAACAGCGCGACGAAATACGCACCGTCCTTGACGTTGAACAGCAGGCTCGCGCCGTAGCTGCCGTTGTAGCTCGTGCGCATTTCCGTCAGCGAATGCGCCTGGATCTGGCGCTGCAAATCGTCTACCGTGCTCGGCCCCGTCGACTCGCCGGCCTGCGGCTGCACCGACGTCGGTGCCTGCGAATCGATCACCGGAATCGCGGCCACCGGCGCCGACGCCGGCTGCACCGCCGACGGATCGCTGCCTGCCAGCCCCTGCGCGAACGCGCCTTGCATGCCTCCTACCAGGGCGAGCAATACGCTCACCCGCCCCAACCCCGTCATATGGCTCATGAAGTTTTATTCCCGCGCGGATCGTTGTCATTCCACGCGATTTTATCTCATTAATTACTCGCTTTCGCGGGTCTCGGGCTCTTCGTCGAAGATCTGGTACTTGCGCATTTTTTCCCACAACACCTTGCGGCTGATGCCGAGCTGCTGGGCCGTGTCCTGACGCCGCCAACCGTTGGCGTCGAGCGCCGCGATCACACGGTTACGCTCGTTCATGTCCCACTTGCTGCGATCGACGAACACCTCGGCCGCACTCTCCGCCGGCACCGGCTGGGCCGAGCTGCGTGCGTGCGCGATCAGCCGCTGCAGCCGCGCGGCATCCCAGCCGCCCGTCTGCCGCACCGTCACGCCGACGCGCTCGGCGAGGTTGCGCAGTTCGCGCACGTTGCCGGGGAAATAGCTGTCCGCCACCGAATCCGTGAGCCAGTACGGCAGGTCCGACAACTCGGCGAGCCGCTCCTCGCCGACCACCTGCGCGACGAACGACTTGAACAGCGCGATCTTGTCCACCGCACCGCGCTCTTCCAACGACGGAATGCTCAGCTCGATCACCGCGAGCCGGTAATAGAGGTCCGCGCGGAACAGCCCTTCCTTCACGAGCTGCGGCAGCTTCTTGTTGCTCGCCGCGACCAGACGGAAATCGACCTTGACCGGCGCCGTCGCGCCGACGCGCAGCACCGCGCCATCCTCGAGCACGCGCAGCAGCTTGACCTGCTGGTACAGCGGCAGATCGCCGACTTCGTCGAGGAACAGCGTGCCGCCGGCCGCCTGCTCGAAATAGCCTTTATGCGCAACAACCGCGCCCGTGAACGACCCTTTCGCATGGCCGAAGAACAGCGATTCGAACAGGCCATCCGGAATGGCGCCGCAGTTCACCGGCACGAACTCGCCGTGCCGATAGCGGGAATGCTTTTCGTGCAGCAGTTGCGCGATGCGCTCCTTGCCGACGCCGGTTTCGCCGTGCAGCAGCACGTTGGTGTCGCAGTCGGCGAACGTATCGACTTCGTGCAGCAGCGCCTGCATCGATTCGGAGTGCGCGACGAGTTCCGACGGCTGCAACGTTTCGGCGGCGTGCGCGCGCAGTTGCGTGACGAGCTTGCCGATCATGCCGCGCAGTTCCGCGCACGTGAAGTCGAGCGGCAGGATGTGCGAGTACTCGGGCGGATACTGCGACGCGTCGTGGTCGCGCGCCGCGCCGACCCAGACGACCGGCATGCCGATATTGGCCTGCCAGTCGCGCAGGAATGCCGCGCCGCCTTCGATCATCGTCACGCTGATGATCGCGAGCGACCGCCGCATCGCGGCGCGCTCGGGCGAGACCGTCGCGTTGTCGGCGCGGATCACTTCGACGTCGAAGCTCGCCATGCACCGGGCGACGCGGTCGACGATGTCCGCCTTGCCTTCCCAGACGTACAGGTCGAGCTCTTCGATTGCGGGCGTATTTCTCATCTGATCTGCTTCTTCAGTAAACCGTTTGGGCGACCCCGCAATTGAGCGAGATCTGATGGACCGTCGCCGCACCGACCTGGACGCCGAGGAGATTCAGCAGCGGAACGAGGACTGCGTCGAGACTCGACAGGAGCGGGCCGAGCAGGCCGGTCAAAAACGTGAGCAATGTGGAGACGAAGTTCCCCGGGACCGTCAGGACGTTGGCGCCGAACAGGCCGAGGTTGACGGTGATATTCGCAGCCGCGAGTTGCGTCAAAGCCGAGCTAAGCGCCGAACCGAGCGCATTCGAGTTCACCGTCCAGTAATTCGCATCGATCCCCGGTACGCCACTGAACGTATGCGATTGGGACGCGCCTTGGACCTGAACCGATATGTTGGACATGGAAACTGTCAACTGGGCCAGCCCGAGAACATTGGAGTTGATGATCTGTGCAGGCGACGTACAGCTGTAATTCGACGACAGGCTGATCTTGCCGGATGAATCGAGCGGCGGCTTGCCGATGCACAGATTGGCCACGCCCGGTTGGGCGGTAATGACGGCCGTGCTTGCCGCCTGCGTGGAAGCGCATTGCGTCGAGTTCAATGTGGCGGTGCCGGTACCGGCCTGAAGATAAATCGGCAAATTGACATCGACCTTCACGTTCAGCAACGCCAGCAAAGCGCCCAGCAGCGGCAACTGCGCCGTCCCAAGATAGACATTCAGATACACACCCACCGCCGCCGTCGACGCCTTCGTCCGCCACGTTCCCGTCGCCGGATCCTTCCCACCCTCGCCAACACCGATCGACGGCGGGCTGATGATCTGCACCTGCAACTGCGTCCCCGTCAGCCCGCCGAGATTCACCGACGGCACGTTGACCGCGACCGCCGGCTTGCCCGTTGCCGCGATCTCCGCACCGACCATCAGCAGATCAAGCAGATCCACCTGCGCGTTGAGCGCCGCCTGCGTATCCGCGAGCGCGACGTTCAGCAACCCGCCCGCGCCGCCGAGACCGATCGACGTGCCCGGAACGTTCGCGTTCAGAATCGCTTGCAGCGTCGCAATGCTCGCCTGCAGGCTTGCGTTCGCGACGGCCGTCTTCGTGGCCGCGTTCACCATCAACTGGATCAGTTGCGGCAACGTGAGCTTCAGCGCGAGCAGTTGATCGACCGTGCCGACGCCCGCCGCCACAACGAGATCGCCGACCGTCACGTTCGTGCACGCCAGCGCTTGATACGATGCGATGTTCAGGTTCAGGTTGGCGCCCAGCAGCGCGCCGATCAGCCCGTTGACGAGCCCCGGATTGCCGGACGCCGGCGCGGATCCGCCCGCGCAACCGACCCCGCCGAGCGCGGCCAAGGTTGCACCAACCGAGAATGTATCGATGTTCGTCGAACGCGCGGTCGATACCGCGGATATCGTCTGCGGGGGTCCGACGAAGAAGAACGGCACCTGACGCCTGACGATCACCTTGGCCGCGTTCAACTGCGTGGCCCCGGATGTCGCGGCAGCGTAGTAGCTCGGTGACGGGTTGACCGACGTATCCCAACGGCCGCACTCGATGTTGATCGTGTCGCCGTTCGACGCGTTGAGCCCGTTCGACTGCGCGTTGCTGGTCGCGGTGGCAGTCGGCTGCGAACAGGCGTCGTCCATCCTCTGCACGGCCGCGAGCGCGGCCATGTCGGCAATCCGCTGCACGTCCCGACGCTGGTAAAAGAGATTACCGACGCCAATGGCGCCAAGCGTCGTAATGGCGATCAGCGTCGCGATGATCGCCATCACCGAGAACGCGCCGCGCTGTCGTGACGCGCGACGGATCGTGCCGCCACTGTGCCGGATAGTCACCGTGGTGCTCCGTCAGCGCGCGAGATCGCCACCGGACAGTCCGCCGCTGCCGCCGCCGCTACCGCCGCCCGACGCCGACATCGTGCCGAACCACTGCGGAATCGGCGTCTTGAACGAGTCGATATAGCGCTGATAGGCAAACGTACCGGCGGCGCCATCGATCGGTTGCGGCGTGGCGGCCGCGCGGTTCGAGCGCTGCAGGTCGAGCAGCGCACTCGTCGCATGACCGATTTCGGCCGCCGGCGTGTCGCCTTGCGCATGCGCGACGCCCGCCCCCAGCGAGCAGGCGAACGCGATGCCCACGGCCCACACGCGGATTGAGGAAAGGTGAAACATGATGGCCTCCGTGAATATCGTCGTTATCGCGCGAAACGCTGCAGCAGCGGCACGGCAAGATCCAGATTGTCGCTGCTCGCCACCGACGGCACGGACACATTGGCCGGCGCATAGGCGGTGGCGCGTTGCTTCGCGCGCATCGCGGCCGCGACCTTCGTCTCGTCGTCTCGAATCTGGCCGCGCACCGCGGGCGACAGCTTCTGCTGATCCATCAGCCGCCGCGCGTCCTTCGCATGACCGGTCGCGAACAGGTAAAGCACGAAGTTGCTGAGAATCTTCGGGTTCTTCTGCTCGAGTTCGGCCGCCTTCAGCAGCGGCACGCGCGCGCCCGCCAGATCGCCTTCGCGCATCTTCGAATAGGCGAGGTCGGACAACGTCGCCGCATCGGTCGGCGCAAGCGTCGTCGCCTGTTCGAGCCGCTGCGCGGCCAGCGCGAAATCGCCGCGGGCGCCGGCGGTCAGGCCCAGCCCGCGATAGCCGCGCGCGGCGAGCGGCGTCGTCAGCAATTGGGTATAGGCGGCCACGCCGGCGTCGTATTGGCCGGTCGCGCGCAATGCGTCGGCGCGCAGCAGGATCGTATCCGGCGATGCGCCATATTGCTTCTCGTACTGATCGATGTGCGCGAGCGACGCAAAATACAGCCCCTGCGCCTGCATCCGCTCGATCAGGCCCAGATACATGCCCGGCGTATCGGGCGTCGCATTCTTGTCGGCGGCGGCCTGCATCAGCGCGCCACGTTCGGCCTGCGCACCGATTCCGTATCCGGACTCCTTGAACATCGCGCACCCGCTGGCCAGCAACGCGCACGCCGTCGCGCCTGCAATCGTGCGAACCCACCCCAATCGATTCATCTTGTGTCGCTCCTTCCCCTCATGCCGCATCAGCGCTGAAACGCAGCGAGCGCGGACAGCACGGTCATGATCCCGGGCCCCGCGGTCACGATCAGCAGTGCCGGCAACAGCGTGACGATCATCACGCCGGTCATCTTCACCGTCAGGCGGCCGATCTGCTCGCGCAGCGTCGCGCGACGCCCTTCGCGCAGACGATCGCCGAATTGCTTCAGCGGCTCTTGCACCGCGCCGCCATGCTTGTCGACCTGAATCAGCAAACGCACGATCGCGCGCAGATCCTCGTTGTCGAAACTGTTCGTCAGGCGTTGCAGCGATTGCTCGCGCGTGCGCCCGGCCGCGAACTGCCGCTGCGCGACGCCGAGCTCCCACGACAGCACCGGCAGCATCGTCTGAAAATCGTGCGTGACGACCTGGATGCTCTGGTCGAGCGACAGGCCGACGCCCTGCAGCAGCCGCAACATGTCGACGAGCAGCGGCAGTTCGGCCCCGATGCTCTGCCGGCGCGCGGTCGCGCGCCGGCGCACGTAGATTTTCGGCAGCATGTAGCCGGTCACGAGCGCGACGGAGATCCACAACGGCCAGCGCGTCTGCTGCCCGCGGCCGATCAGGACCAGCACGGCGAGCGCAGGCAGCAGGATCGCGCAGACGATGCGCGCGCCGACGAACAGCGCTCTGGCGCGCACGTCGACGAAACCGCACTGCTCGAGCAACTGGCGGTCTTCGTCGGCGATCAGATACCGGCTGAAGCCGGTCTCGAGCCACCGCATCCCGACGTCTTCGAAGCGTTCGCGCAGCCCCGCGAAACGGACGCGCGGCGCGGCAGGCGCCGCCGCGTCGCGCGCGGGCTCGGTGGCACCGGCGCGCGCGGCGGCCGCTTCGATCGCCGCTGTCCGGCGATCGAGCGCATCCACCAGCGCGCGCTCGGCACGCTGCACGAGCACGATGCGAACGATCGCGAGTGCGGCGAGCAGCAGCACGCCGACCGATCCGAGCACCAGCGCAAGGGCGCCTAAACGGTTTGCATCCATCGATTCACCTCAGCCGCGCGAGCCGGTACAGCCAGAAACCGCCGACCGCCTGCAGCACGAACGCCAGATAAATCATCTGACGCCCGCTATCGTCGCTCCACATCGTCGTGAAATAGCGCGGGCTCGTGGCGATGACGAAGCTGCCGACCGCGATCGGCAACAGCGCCAGCACCCATGCGGACAGCCGCGTTTCGGCCGACATCGCGGACAGTTCGCGCTCCGCCTGCTCGAGATCGCGCATGAACGTCGACATCCGGTCGAGCATCACGTCCGCCCGCCCGCCGTAGCGGACCGACAGACGCAGCACCGCACCGACCAGTTCGAATTCGCGGATACGATAGGTGTGCGCGATGTGCAGCATCGCGCGATCGATCTCGACACCGGAGCGCAGCATCCGCGACACGTCGTCGAGGCAGCGGCGCAGCGGCATTTCGGTCGTCTGAAGCGCCGACTGGAACGCCGCCGGCACGCTGTTCCCGAGCGTCACGAGCCGCACGATCCCGTCGAGAAACGACGGCAACTGACGGACGATCTTCAGGCGGCGCCGGCTGATGCGCGACGTGATCCACAGCACGACGAGCACACTGCCGGCAACGACCGCCGCTGCCGCGGCGAGCACGCCGCCAGCCATGCCGGCCCACAGCGCGAGCATCACAAGGACCCCGAGCGCCAGCACGAGGCCGGTGCGCACTTCGTCGAGGCCCACACGGTCGGACAGCACGGCCCATGCACCGAACGCCGACGCGCGCCATCGCGCGAACCCCTGTTCGGGCTCCTGCGCGTTGGCCGTACCGGCCGCCGGGGCGCGTGCGGTGCGCGTCTCGCCGGCCGGGGCCGCGGCGCGCGCGCCCTGTCCCACCCGGCTGTCGAAGAACCGCTGCGCATGCGCACGCCCTTCCCGCACCTGGCTTGCACGCCACAGCAGCAACCCGGCCGCCGCGCAGATCAGCGCGAACATCAGCGCGAGCAAGGTGGCGCTAGACATTGAAGCCTCCGCCTCGCCCGAAGTGGCCACCGAACCCGCCGCCGCCGGACGACACCAGCGTGCTGCGGAAACGTGCCAGCTTCGGCGAATGCGGATGAATGCCGAGCGACTCCCAATGATCGATCTCTTCGCCCTCCGGGGTGACGCGCGCCTCGTAACGATACAGCTCCTGCGTCGACACGATGTTGTCCGACATGCCGGTGACTTCGGTGATCGACAGGATGCGGCGGCGACCGTTGGACAGCCGCCCGATCTGCACGATGAAGTCGATCGCGTTGGCGATCTGCCGCCGCAGGCTTGCTTCGGTGCCCTGAAAACCGGCGAAACCGGCCAGCATCTCGAGCCGGTACAGGCATTCGCGCGGCGAGCTGGCGTGCACGGTGCCCATCGATCCGTCGTGGCCGGTATTCATCGCCTGCAGCATTTCGAGCACTTCGCCGCCGCGCACTTCGCCGACGATGATCCGGTCCGGCCGCATCCGCAGCGTGTTCCGCAGCAGGTCGCGAATCGTCACGATGCCGCTGCCGTCGAACCCGCCGGGACGGCTCTCGAGCCGCACGACGTGCGGGTGATTCAACGACAGTTCGGCCGTATCCTCGATCGTCACGACGCGTTCCGCCATCGGGATGTGGAACGCCAGCGCGTTCAGCAGCGACGTCTTGCCCGAGCTGGTGCCGCCCGACACGAGGACGTTGCAGCGCGCATCGACCGCAGCCTCGAGCAGCCGGCCGATTTCCTCGTTGTAGGTGCCGTTGCCCAGCAGGTCCTCGGGCTTCAGCGGATCCTTGCGGAACTTCCGGATCGACACGACCGGGCCGTCGATCGACAGCGGTTCGATCACGACGTTGACCCGCCCGCCGTCGGGCAGCCGCGCATCGACCATCGGGTTCGATTCGTCGAGCCGCCGGCCGACCGGCGCGAGAATCCGCCGCACGATCCGCAGCAGATGCGCGTTGTCGGTGAAGCGGATCGGCAGCTTCGACAGGATCCCGTGGCGCGACACGTAGATGTCGTTGTAGCCGTTGATCAGGATGTCCTCGACATGCGGGTCCGCCAACAGGTCTTCGATCGGCCCGAAGCCGGCGAGCTCCTTCGTCAGCGCCTCGGCCACCGCGCGCACCTCGCTCTCGTTGAGCGGGATGCGCCGCAGCCGCACGAAGCTGTCGATTTCGAGATCGACGAACTGGTTGATCGCCTGTCGCGACCAACGGCCGAATTCGGCACCCAGTTCCTCGATCCGCGTGAGCAGATGCTCGTGTGCGGCATTCTTGATGTCGTGAAACTGTTGCGTTTGCGAGAACGGCGCTGCGCCGTCGGCAAATTGAATGTCGTGTGCCATCGCTTACGACCGCTTCGTTGAGGATTGAATGATTCGCCTGAGCGCCGAGAGGCCGCCGGCCGCACGCTGTGTCGCTCCGGGCGCCGGCGCGCCCGCGAGGCGCTCGACCAGCGGCCCGAGCGCGCGGACGTACGGATCGCGTTCCGCGACCTCGGCGATCAGCTTGCCCTGGTTCGCCGCATGCCCGATCGACACGCGCCGCGACGGCAGCGTCGCGACCAGCGACAGGTCGAGCCGTTCGGCGATCTGCGCGGGCATCAGCCCAAGCTCGGCGTCGAACTGGTTGACGACGAGCCGGATCCGGTCGGTCGCCGCGCCTGCCTCGCGCAACCCGTCCAGCATCTCGACCGCCGACACGACCGATGCCACGCCCTGGTCGCAGACCAGCCATGCTTCGTCCGCCAGGTTCACGACCTGCGCGATGAATTCGCGATTCGGGAAGCCGCCGAGATCGACGATCTGGTGATCGAAGAACGCGCGCAGCCGGTTCAGCAACGCCGCGCACGACGCCGTCGCCACGTCGCGCAACTCCGCGAGATTCGGTGGCAGCGTCGTCAACGCGACGCCGCTCGAATGACGTGCGAGCGCGGTCGTGACGAACGTGCGGTCGATCCGGCGCAGGTTGCGCACGGCCTCGACGAAATGGAATTCGCACCGCGTGTTCAGGAACAACGCGCCGTCGCCGGCCGGCAGCCCGAGATCGAGCAGCGCCGCCGTGCGCGCAGGGTCGGCCGGCCGCCGCTGCATCAGCACCGACAGGTTCGCGGCGAGCGTGCTCACGCCCATCCCGGCGCGTGCGCCGAGCAACGCGGTGACCTTCCCGTGACGGTTGGCCGGCTCGCTGACGTTGTCGAGCAATACGCGCGTGATCCGCAGCGCCTCATCGGCCGGCGCGGAAAAATCGACGAAATCGCGCACGCCCGCGCGCAGCGCGGCGAGTGCCCCTTCCGGTTGCGCGAGCGAGCCCAGTGCGACGACCGGCACGCCCGGATGCGCCGCGCGTACCGCGGCGACCACCGTGCTTGCCGCCGCGCAGTCACCGGAAAAATCGATGAACACCAGTGCCGGATTCAGCACGCCGATACGCTGCGACAGCGCGGCGCCGTCGAGCGGCACCCCTTCGACCGCGCCGGCGGACACGAGCGATTGCGACAGCCAGTGCACATGCTCCGCGAGCGCGGATGCACAGACGAAGTAGTCGGTGACGGCGGGCTCAGCCAAAGAGTAGGTTCTCGCATTCATCTTGGATACTCCCAATGAAGCAAGGCATCGCGTCGTACGCGACGGCCTGCGCGGTCCGGTAACGATTCGGCGCGCTCATTTCGAGAACCCCGGCCCCGCGTCCGGCGATGCCATGCCGCCCAGATACGAACGCCACACCGGACCGTCGCGCTGCTCGGACAGCTCGCCCGGCGTCGCCGGCAGCGGTGCACCCTGCGCGATCGGGGCAACGAGATGCGGCGTCACGATGATCACGAGTTCCTTGTCGTTCTGCTGGTAGCTCAAATTCTTGAAAAACGCACCGATGATGGGCAGATCGCCCAGGAACGGCACCTTGTTGACGTTGGACGTGGTCTCGCGGTCGATCAGGCCGCCGATCACGAAGCTCTCGCCGTCGCCGAGCTCGACCGTCGTGTCCGCGCGCCGCGTCGTCAGCGCGGGTACCTGCACGCCGTTGATCGTGATCGAATGCACGAAGTCGAGCTGGCTCGACTCGGGCGCGACCTTCAGCGCGATCCGCCGCGGGTTCAGCACGGTCGGCGTGACCGTGAGCCCGACGCCATAGGGTTTCCATTCGATCGAAATCGTGCCGAGCGATTGCGGCACCGGCACCGGAATCTCGCCGCCCGCGAGGAAGTTCGCGCTCTGGCCGGACAACGCGACGAGCGTCGGCTGCGCGAGCACGCGGGCCAGGTTGTTCGCCTCGAGAATCGACAGGTCGGCGAACAACCCGTGCGTCACCGAATTGACGACGAGGTTGAACGCCGACGAAATCGGCACGTTCGTGTTGTAGGTGAGCGAACCGCCCGGCGTACCGGTAATCGATGTGAGCCCCGTCGGCGCGAAGGCGCCGAACGCAAAGCCGTTGCTCTGCTTGAAGAAGTTCAGGCCCGCCTGCTTCAGCACCGAACGGCTGAATTCGACGACACGTACGTCGACCTGCACGACATTCTTGCCGGAGATCGTCGACGCATCGAGCGTCGTTCCGTCCTTGCCGCCGACCGTCTTCGCTGCGTGGACTGCCCGCTGATGTCCGTCGAGCGTTGCGGCCGCACCGCCGATCACCGTCGCGCCGCCGTACGTGTTCACGCTCGGCGACGCGCCGTCCAGCAGCGCCCGCGCCGCACCGCTCGTAACGTTCACGTTATAGGCGGTCGGCTCGTCGCGGCCGCGCTCCCAGATCATCACGTTCGTCGCACCGGCATTCTTCGCCACCAGCAGCACGCCGCCGCGCCCGCCCTTCACGACGAGCACGTCGGCCACCGACGGATCGCCGACCGCGACCCGCTGCAGTGCGCGCCCCGTCGCAAGCTGCCGCTGCGCGCCGACCGCAAGGCTGATCGTGCCACTCGTGTCGGCCGCGTCCGACAGCGGCGGCATCGCCAGTGCGCTCAATGCAATCGCCAAACCAACCAGTTTCTTTTTCATTGTTTTGCCGTCTTCGTCCCGCTCAATAAGCGACCGTTTCGGTCCGCCCACCCCGAATGACTTCGATGCTGCCGCCGCTCGGATGCCGCGCGACCACCCGTGGCGCCGCACGCGGGGCCGGCGCCGTCGTCGCGCTCTTCGACAACTCGCCCAGCACCATGCCGGCCGCGGCAAGCGCCGACGGACTCTTGTCGTCGCCGACGCGAACGGCGACGGTTTGCGCCGCGACGTCGTCGTCGCGCGGACTACGCAGCGCGAGCACGAGCCGGCCGCTCTGCTCGGCGAGCGTCAGCGCGTCGACCTGCGCCGTGGGCACGGCCAGCACCGCGGTCCGCGTGCCGATCACCGAGCCGTTCGAGCTGTCCCGCTCGGTCGTCGCATCGCCGAACGACAGCACGCGGACCTTCGACATCAGCAGCCGCGCCTGAGTATTCACGATCTCGGCCGTCGACGTCCCGCCGATCGCCACGCCGGTCCCGTCGCGCTTCAGATTCACGAACACGTCGACATAGTTGCCCGGCCGCACGCGGTTGCCAACCGCGTTGGTCTCGTCGACCTTGATCGCCACGGCGCGCTCTCCCGGTGCAATCTGCTCGGCGAGGCCGGACGACAATGCGCTCCCGACGACGGCCGCCTGCGCGGGAATGTCCGCTGCCGGAATGCGGCCGACCAGTTGCAGCGGATCGGCGAACGCCCCCTGCGGAGCGGCGCTCGACTGCTGGACCTTCAGCGCATCGGCCGGAATCGGCTGGCCGGCTTGCAGTTGCCGCGTCGTCACGACGACCGGCACGCTCTGCGTCGCGACCGTCGACGCAACCGGCGCGACGTCGGCCGGCTTGCGACCGAGCATCCACGCATAGATGCCGAGCAGGATCGCGATCGCGATCAGCAAGCCCGCGATGATCTTCGTCAGGTTGTTGGCCATGGTGTTGTTATGCTTCCCCGCTACTCACGATTGAATTCTCCGCGCGACGTCGCCGACCGGGCGCCCTCGACCGGCACGGCGCCGTCGCCGCCGTCTATATGATGTTGACCGGGCTGATCTGCACCATCGCGGTTCCGGTGAGTGTCGACGGCACCGGCAACAGCGAACCGAGCAGCGGGAACGACGGAATCAGCGGGCTCTGCGCGTACGGGTAGGTCAACGTGATCTGGACGCACAGCATCGTCGCGTCGTACGAACAGTTACCTTGCTGCGTGGGCGAGCATGTCGACCCTTTCAGCCAGGTGGTCAGGTTCGTCGCGGCCGTGCATGCGGCCTGGGCCCGCGCCGCCAGCGCGGCTTGCTGCGCTGCCTGCACCGATGCGGCCGCACCGACCTGCTGATAGTTCAACGCGGCGCGCGCGCCTTCCGTTGCGGCAAGCGTCAGATTTTGCTGGGCCGCGAAGATCATCCCGTACGTGATGATCGCGTACAGGATCAGGAAAAACACCGGGAGCATCAGCGCAAATTCGATCGCCGTCGCGCCACGCTCGCGCCGCCGCGTCCCGGATGCCGGACGAACCGCCGTCATTGCACTCCCCCGGTCGCGATCCGGTACAGGCACCACAGGGCCGCGGGGATCACGAGAAACGCGGCATACGGCGAGGCCCGGAAACCGGCGATCTGCATCGTCGGGGAACGCCGCTGCCACAGGGCCGACACCGGCGTACGGGTGGAGAAGACCAGCATGCCCGCATGCGCGAATGCCAGCAGGCTTGCGACGATCCAGAGCCACAGCAATGCTTGCGGGCCGCACCACGCGCCCAGCACCGCGAATACCTTGACGTCTGCTGCGCCCATGACGCGCAGCACGAAAAACGGGAAAAGACCGAGAAAGCCGACCAGTACGCCAATGAGCGCCTGATTCACGGATATGCCTAATGGATTATGTCCGGCGAGCACAAATGCGGATACGAACCCACCGATCACCAGTGAATTCGGTATGCGCCTATGCCGGATGTCCTCAAGCGCGACGAGCGTCGCCCACGCGAGGAAAACCCCGACGCCAGTTAGCAGGATCATTTGCGCCCCGAACGGCAAAACTTACCGCGCGGATTGCCGAAGCAATCCGCGCCCCTGACAACAGGGAAATGAGCAAAAGCTCGTTCGTTATGCCTTCGGTAGCTGGTTCGCGATGTAGCTGAACGCCCCGGAAATGCCGCCCGTCAACGTGCCAACGGCAGTGACGAGAGCAACGGCGATCAGCCCTGCGATGAGGCCATACTCGACTGCGGTAACCCCGTCTTCTTCCTTAAGGAAACGCTTGATGATTGCTTTCATTTTATTCCTCGTGCCTGTATTTACGTTTTCTGGCCTTTATACGTATACATCCCCGCATTCTGGCCGTTTGCCCCAACCGTTCGTCACATCTGCTGTAACGTCAACCGGGTGCGCTTTCTTTATAGGTCGCCCCGAAGGGCATTGCTCACGATTTGATGCAAGTTAACATTCGCGATAGCGCTCCTCCTCGAACGTAGTGTACCGAACCGTACATTTCCTTACATCTGCTCCCGATTCTATATCCGTTCCTATTTAAATTCCAACCTCTTTTAACCGCTCTGACGGAAAAAAAGACCAGGAGCACGACGTATTTGTACGGCGTTTCGGTACGACTTACACATAGGATTTACGATAGGTTAGATGTGCACACCTAATCCATCAGTAAAACCATTGCCGTGTCCACCAAGCCTGCGCGGGGCCCACGTTACGCCGCACGCGTAACGCCAATGTTGTGACGTTACGTTACGAAACGGCCGAAACCGTTCTCATTCATCTGCTTTTAAACAGATTCAACAATCTTTCAATTCCCGCGACTTCCTTTTCCGACAAGGAATTGCCTCGTTTAAAACCGGTTGTCGAACCGTCGGGCCTCGAAATGGCACGACAGTTGCAGAGTAGTCCTCGCACCACTCAACACAACGCAGTTCACAACACATTTTTAATGCGAGGAAGAAATGGACATTAAGGTTATCCCTCATGGCGTGTTCCGGACGACTCTGATCGCGGCCACCGTTGCAGCCATGCTCTCCCTCTCCGCGTGCGGCGGCTCCGGCTCCATCAGCCAGGGCCTCGGCGGCGGTTCCAGCTCGGGCGGCGGCGATACGATCTCCACGTCGGGCGGCAACGGCACGAGCGGCACCTCGGGTACGAGCGGCACCTCCGGCACCAGCGGGACCTCGGGTACGAGCGGCACGAGCGGTACCTCCGGCACCAGCGGAACTTCGGGTACGAGCGGCACGTCCGGCACCAGCGGAACTTCGGGTACGAGCGGTACGTCCGGCACCTCGGGTGTCTCGTCGAACGCCGTGGGAACTGTCCTCGCACAAGCCAGCACGATCCCCACGGGGCTCGGCGGCGCCGTCTCGGGTCTCGGCACCGTCATCGCCGGCCAGTCGCTGCCGGGCGTCAATCCGGGCACCACGCAAGCCGCGGGCGGCATCGTGCAAAGCGTAGGCGGCGCGGTCACCGCGCTGGGCAATGGCCTCGGCAGCGGCCTCGGCCAGCTCGGCGCGACGAAGGATCCGGTCGGCACCACGGTCGCCAGCACCGGCGGCGTGGTCAATCAGCTCGGCGGCGCAGTCACGCAAACCGGCAATCTGGTCACGAGCCTCGGCAGCGGCCCGCTGTCGCCGCTCGCGCCGGTCACGGGCGCCGTCGGCGGCCTCGTATCGACGCTCGGCGGCGCCGTGTCGAACGGCGGCACCACGCTCACCAACGCGCTGTCGACCGGCCCGATCCAGCAAGTCACGCAAACGGTCAGCTCGGCCATCACGCCGATCACGACGATGGTCGGCCAGACGACGCAGACGATCGGCGCGGCAACCGGCCTCGGCGCACCGGTCAACACGCTGCTCGGCACGATCGGCAACGGGCTGAACCAGGCCGGCGCGCTGATCGCATCGACGGGCGGCAACCCGGTCACCACGGGCCTCGGCGGCACCGTCTCGTCGACGGGCAACACCGTGAAGGCCGTCGGCGGCCTGCTCACAGGTGGCACGGGCGGCGTGACGAATCCGCTCGCGCCGCTCGCCGGCCTCCTCGGCACCGTCGGCGGTCTGGGCGGTGCAGCAGGCGGCACGAGCGGCGGCCCGCTGGCTCCGGTTACCGGCCTCGTCTCCACCGTCACCGGCGCGCTCGGCGGCGCCGCAGGCGGCGCAGGCGGCGGCCCGCTGGCTCCGGTCACCGGCCTCGTCTCCACCGTCACCGGCGCGCTCGGCGGCGCCGCAGGCGGCGCAGGTGGCGGCCCGCTGGCTCCGGTCACCGGCCTGGTCTCCACTGTCACCGGCGCGCTCGGCGGTGTGGCGGGCGGCGCGGGCGGCAGCCCGCTCGCACCCGTCACCGGCTTGGTCTCCACCGTGACGGGCGCGCTCGGCGGTGCGGCAGGCGGCAGCGGCAGCCCGCTCGCCCCGGTGACGGGCCTCGTCTCCGCGGTCACCGGCGCACTCGGCGGCGTAACGGGCGGCGGCAATCCGATTGCAGCGCCGGTCCCCGCAGCCACCAGCACCGTCGGCGCGCCGGCGCTGAGCGGCGGCACGGGTGCCGTCACGAGCTCCGGCTCCGGCACGAACCTGCTCGCACCCGTCACGTCGCTGATCGGCGGCTTGCTCGGCGGCACGCACAAGTAATCCGACATCCATTCATCGACAAGACAGCGAGGAGTCCATCATGTCCCAGCGTTCCAACACGACGACCACCCTGCGCCAATGGCGCGTACCCCTTACCGTTTTCGCGACGGCCTGCCTGCTCGCCGCGTGCGGCGGCAACAGCGTCAGCGCGCCGCCGAGCGGCAGCACCAGCGGGACGAGCGGCACCAGTGGCACGAGCGGTACCAGCGGGACGAGCGGCACCAGCGGCACGACGACCGGTACCAAGGGCGCCGTCAGCACGCTCGGCCAAACCGCCACCGACCTTGGCAGCACCATCGGGAACGTCAGCCTGCCGGGCCTCGGCGACGGCGTGACGAAGGGCGTCGGCAGCACCGTGTCGAGCACCGGCACGATCATCGACGCGGCCGCCGATGCGTTGAGCAACGGGCTCGGCCAGACCGGCTCGATCAAAGATCCGGTCGGCACGACGGTCGCCGGTCTCGGCAACGTCGTCGGCGCGACGAGCAACACGGTGTCCGGCCTGAGCTCGACGGTCAAGGCGCTGGGCGCGGGCCCGCTGGCGCCGCTCGCACCGGTCACGACGCCGGTCGGCACCGTGCTCGACACGGTCGCCAACGGCCTGACGGCCGCCGGCACGACGATCGGCTCGACGCTGTCGTCGGGCGCCGTGCAGCAGGTCACGCAACCGATCAGCTCGGCGATCACGCCGCTCGTGATCACGGCCGGCCAGGTCACGCAGCAGGTCGGCACGACGACCGGTCTCGGCCAACCCGTGTCGGGCCTGCTCGGCCAGATCGGCGGCGCGATCAGCTCGGCCGGCAAGCAGGTCGGCGGGACGTCGAGCCAGCCGCTCGTCGGCGACGTCGGTCAGCTCGTGACCGCGGTCGGCAATACCGTGACCAACGCGGGCGGCCTCGTCAATCCGAACGGCCCGAACGGCGCAGCACCGATCCCCGGCCTGATCACAAGCCTCGTCGGCGGCTCGACGGCAACCGTCCAGAACGGCTCGTCGTCGGGTTCCGCTTCGACGAATCCGCTCGGCGGCCTGCTGTCGGGTCTCGGTTCGACACCGCTCGGCTCGCTCACCGGCGCAACGGGCGGCTCGGGCAGCGGCCCGCTCGCACCGGTCACGGGCCTCGTCTCGACGGTCACCGGCGCGCTCGGCGGCGCGACGGGCGGCGCAGGCAGTGCAAACCCTCTCGCGCCCGTCACCGGTTTGCTGAATACTGTCACCGGAGCAGTGGGCGGTGCAGCAGGGTCCGGGGGCTCGAGCCCGCTCGCGCCGGTCACGTCGCTGGTCGGCAGCGTGTCGGGTACGGCATCGTCGGGCAGCGGTTCGACGGGCCTGCTGGCACCGGTCACGGGGTTGCTGGGTACGCTGGGTAGCGTCGGCAAGTAAGGAGGACGGTCGCGTCATCGCAGCCGGAGCGAATGACGCGGCCGTACGAACACAACCGGCATGGCGGCACGCGGCGCGCGACACCTGGGTGTCGCGCGCCGGCATTACAAAGAAGACGAAAAGCAAGGCCTACGAGGAAGAACAATGAAATCCAGACTCGACAGATGGATGATGCTGCTCGCCATCGCGGCAGCAGGCACGGCACAGGCGCAAACGCGCGTCGGCGGCAACCCGCTCGACTCCCTTCCCCAGATCAACGCACCGAAGACGGGCCCGAACGTCACCGTTCAGGTCGCGCCGCAGGCGCCGCAATTGCAGGAGCTGCTGTCGCGGCACCTGACGCCGAAGACGTTCCAGGTCGAAGGCGTGAAGTCGATACCGTTCGAGGAAATCACGCGCCGCTTCACACCGCTCGTCGGCAAGGACATCACGATCGGCGAGCTGATCGAAACCGCCAACGGCGTGACGAAGCTGTATCAGGAACGCGGCTACGCGCTGTCGTTCGCGTTCGTTCCCGCGCAGACGTTCGAGAACGGCGTCGTGCGCATCACGGTGGTGGAAGGCTATGTGTCGGACGTCAAGGTCACCGGCAAACCCGGCGCGATGGAACCCAAGATTCGCGCGATTGCTGCCCACATCACGGACGATCGCCCGCTGCGCCGCGCGACGTTCGAGCGTTACGTGAACACGTTCGGGCTGTTGCCGGGCCTCACGGTGAAGGCGAACGTGCCGCCGCCGCAAACCACCGACGGCGCGACGACGCTCGAACTCGCGGTCGATCGCAAGCCGTTCAACGTCAGCACGGGGATCGACTTCAACCACCCGGGCGTCCAGGGCCTCATCACCGCGACCGAAAACGGCCTCACGCGGTTCGGCGAGCAGTTGAGCATCTCGGCGCTCGCGCCGCCGGGACGCGACAAGCAGACCTACTTCGCGTTCAGCGGCGCGGTGCCGATCGGCAGCAACGGCCTCATCACGCGCCTCGATGCCAGCACGTATCGCGGCAAGCCGACCGACAACCCCGGCCTGCCGTCGTCGGTCGAGCGCACGGTCAAGAACGAGAAGCTCGGTCTTTCGGCCTCCTATCCGATCTTGCTGAACAATCAGCGTAGCCTGCTCGGTACCGTGTCTGGCTATGCGTCGCACAACGAAGACCGTTACCAGAGCAAAATCAACGGCAACAGCATCGATACGCGCTCGCAAGTCCGCGTGCTGCAGATGCAGCTCGACTACACGAGCGTCCAGCCGAAACAGGTGCAGAAGCTGAGCGTCAACGTCGCGAAGGGCTTCAACATCCTCGGCGCGTCGAAAGCGCAGGACACGACTATCGGTACGACGACGATCTCGGCGGACAGCCCGATCTCGCTGACCTTCGTTCGAACCGGCGCGACCTTCACGCAGACGAACGAATGGCCGTTCCGCATCGGCACGTCGGTGTCGCTGACCGGGCAATACAGTCCCGATTCGCTGCCGACGTCCGAGCAGATCTCGTTCGGCTCGACCCGCTATGCGCTCGGCTATCAGCCGGGTGAAACGTCGGGCGACTCGGGCTGGGGGATGTCGCTCGAAGTCAACCGCGGCTTCACGCCGGGCTGGACGTATCTGAAATCGATCACGCCGTACATCGCATACGACATGGCGCGCGTGTATCTGCACGCGGGCACGCCATCGCCGAATCGCATGTCGTCGGTCGGCATCGGCGTGCGACTCACGGACAGCCGCTACTACAGCCTCGATCTGAACGTCGCCAAACCGGTCGGCGATGCGCCGGTCGAAAGCGCGTCACGCAGCCCGCGCATCAACGCGGCGTTCTCTTATCAGCTCAACTGATCGGTCACCAAAGTCACGAACGGCGAGCGTCATGCTGGCCGTTTCGATTAGAGTCCCCTCTATCAAACGCGGCGTGCGGTTTCACGTATTCTGGCGAAGCTCGCAACATGCCCGCCCCATGCAGACGGTCGTGCGAGCGAATCGAACAGACATGCAAAACAAGGAGGATGACAATGATTCAACTGACTCGCCCGTTGCGTGCACTCGCCATCGCCGGCGCCCTGCTCGCGTGCGCAGCCCCCACGTTCGCACAAGCCGACAGCCCCATCGGCATGTGGCAAACGATCGACGACAACACCCATCAACCGAAGGCGCTCGTGCAGATCGCCGAGGACGGCGACGGAGCGCTGACGGGCAAGGTCGTCAAGGGCCTCGGCGCGAATGATACGCCCGATCGCCGCTGCACCGCATGCACGGACGAGCGCAAGGATCAGCTCATCAAGGGCATGACGATCATCAAGGCGATGAAGAAGGACGGCGACCACTGGGACGGCGGCAACATTCTCGACCCGGAGAACGGCAAGGTCTACAAGTGCAAGATGACGCTTGAAGACGGCGGCCAGAAGCTCGTGGTGCGCGGCTACATCGGCGTGTCGCTGCTGGGCCGGTCGCAGACCTGGGTGCGCCAGCAATAACGCCGTACGCGCGAGTACGCGCGGCTCAATGAAAAATCGGCCTGCGACGACGTCGCCAGGCCGATTTCTTTTGGTGCACGCACAACGAAAAACCGATGGGCTTCACGCCGCGTGCTTCATCGCATCCGATGGATAGCTGCCCGGCGCACGATATGCGGGTGCCGCGTGGCTACGCGCCTCCGCCGCCTTCGATTGCGTGTGCTTGCGCATCCGCGCGGACAGCTCATTGCAGAGATTCATGCCGACGTCGCCATAGAGCTCACGCATCACGTTCATCAGCGTGCCCGTTTCGTGCCACGCCTTGAAGCGTCGATGGCATGTTTGATACGACGGGTAACGGCGCGGCATGGCCGACCATGTCGCGCCACTGTAGATCACCCAGAGCACGCCGTTCAGCACGGCGCGCGTATTGGCTAACGGCCGGCCGCGCAATTCGGTGCGCGGCTGCATTTCGGGCAGAAGCGGCGCGACGCAGCGCCATTGGTGGTCGGTCAAATCGCGATACGGGGTCATGGACATCTCCAGCCTTAATAACCATGACACCACAATATCGGCTCACCTCAACGATGAATATAAGACAAATCCGAAAATACCCTGAGATTCGCTGAATTTAACCGAAATTGACGTTTAAATGTCGCCAATTACCCGAGCCGGCAATCGGCTCAGGTCAACGACGTATCGACGATGCGGCGCGGCGTCTCGATATATTCCTTCGACTGCATCTCGACGATGCGCGAGACCGTACGCGCGAATTCGTTGGCCATCGGCCCTTCGACGTACAACGCCTCGGCCGGCACCGCCGCGGACATCAGCAGCTTGACCTTGTGGTCGTACAGCACGTCGATGAGCCACGTGAAGCGGCGCGCTTCGGACGCCATCCGCGGCGACATCTGCGGCACCTCGGACAGCACGATCGCATGGAAGCGGCTCGCCAGCTCGAGGTAATCGTTCTGCGAACGCGGGCCACCGCACAGCGTCGCGAAATCGAACCACACGACGCCGTCCGCCTTGCGCAGCGCCTTCAGCTCGCGCTTCTCGATATGCAGGATCGGGCTCTCGTCGGGCACGGCCGCGAGCTTGCCGAATGCATGGCGTAGTTCGCGATCGGCCTCCGCGCCGAGCGGCGTGTGATACATCTTCACCTGCGCGAGCGTGCGCTGGCGATAGTCGACCCCCGCGTCGACGTTGAGCACGTCGAGCTTTTCCTTGATCAGCGCGATCGCCGGCAGCATGCGGTCGCGATGCAGGCCATCCGGATACAGGTCGTCGGGATCGTAATTGGACGTCATCACGAACTGCACGCCGTTGTTGAACAGGCGGTCGAGCAGGCGGTATAGGATCATCGCGTCGGCGATGTCCGACACGTGGAACTCGTCGAAGCAGATCAGCCGGTAACGCTTCGCGATGCGTCGTGCGAGTTCGTCGAGCGGATCGGCCTGCCCTTTCAGCTCCTCGAGCTCGCGGTGCACTTCGCGCATGAATTCGTGGAAATGCAGGCGCGTCTTGCGCTGCACGGGCACCACCGCGTAGAAGCTGTCCATCAGGAAGCTCTTGCCACGGCCGACACCGCCCCACATGTAGACGCCGCGCGGGAGATCCGGGTGATTGATGAGCTTCTTGAACGCGTTCGAGCGGCGCGCCTTGTAGTCGACCCATTCGTCGAAACAGCGCTGCAGGCGATCGACGGCCGCGCGCTGAGCGGGATCGGACTGATAGCCGCGCGTGGTCAGTTCGCGCGTGTAGTATTCGGTGACGTTCATCAGGGCAAACCGGAAAAAACAAAGGCGAGCGGGAAAAACCCGCCCGCCCTCGTCATGAGACGGTTGCGCCAGCCGGTGGCCGGCCGGCGCTATACCGCGCTCAGCTGTTCAGCGAGCGCTTGTCGACCGCGAGCGCCGCTTCGCGCATCACTTCCGACATCGACGGGTGCGGATGGCAGATGCGGGCGATGTCTTCCGACGCCGCCTTGAACTCCATCGCCACCACGGCTTCCGCGATCAGGTCCGACGCGTTCGCCGCGATCACATGCACGCCGAGCAGTTCGTCGGTCTTCGCGTCCGCGATCATCTTCACGAAACCGTCCGGCGCGTTCATGCCGAGCGCGCGGCCGTTGATCGAGAACGGGAACTTGCCCGACTTGATCTCGCGGCCTTCGGCCTTCAGCTGCTGCTCCGTCTTGCCGACCCATGCGATTTCCGGGTACGTGTAGATCACCCAAGGAATGCAGTTGTAGTCGATGTGCGGCTTCTGGCCGTCGATCACTTCCGCGACCAGCACGCCTTCGTCTTCCGCCTTGTGCGCGAGCATCGGGCCGCGCACCACGTCACCGATCGCGTACACGTTCGGCACCGCCGTGCGGCAGTGGTCGTCCACGTCGATGAAGCCGCGCTCGTTGGCCTTCAGGCCGATGGCCTCGAGGCCGAGGTTGTCGGTGTTCGGCACGCGGCCGACCGACACGATCAGGCGGTCTGCGTCGAGCGTCTGCGCGTTACCGTCCTTGTCCGTGTACGCGATCGACACGCCGTCGGCGCTCGTCTTCACGTCGCCGATCTTCACGCCGAGATGGATGTCGAGGCCCTGCTTCTTGAACAGCTTCGCCGCTTCCTTCGCGAGCGCTTCGTCGGCTGCGCCGAGGAACGCCGGCAGCGCTTCGAGCACCGTCACTTCGGCACCCAGGCGACGCCACACCGAGCCGAGCTCGAGGCCGATCACGCCCGCGCCGATCACGGCGAGCTTCTTCGGCACCGCGTCGAACGTCAGCGCACCTTCGTTGTCCGACACGATCTTGTTGTCGACCGGGATGTTCGGCAGGTGACGCGCCTTCGAGCCCGTCGCGATGATCACGTTCTTCGCGGTGACGACTTCGGTTTCACCCTCGCCGCTCACTTCGATCTGCACGCCGGCGTCGGTCTTGCCGGTGAACTTGCCATGGCCCTTCAGCCAGGTGATCTTGTTCTTCTTGAACAGGAACTCGATCCCGCTCGTCATCTTCTCGACGATCGCGTCCTTGCGGCCGAGCATCTTCGCGACGTCGATCTTCACGCCGTCGACCGTGATGCCGTGGTCGGCCAGGTGATGCGACGTGTTCTCGAACTCTTCCGACGACGCGAGCAGCGCCTTCGACGGGATGCAGCCGACGTTCAGGCAAGTGCCGCCGAGCTTCAGCGCGCCGGCCGGGTTCTTCCACTTCTCGATACAGGCAACGGTCTTGCCGAGCTGCGCGGCGCGAATCGCGGCGATGTAGCCGCCGGGGCCGGCGCCGATCACGACGACGTCAAATTCCTTGGACATGACAATCCTTTCTACTTGTACGCCCGTGGGTTCGCGCTTGGGCGCGAACCCACGGAACGGGTCGATGCGGTGAGACTCGGCTTACAGGTCGAGCAGCAGGCGTGCCGGATCTTCCAGCGCATCCTTCATCGCGACGAGCGACAGCACGGCTTCGCGGCCGTCGATGATGCGGTGGTCGTACGACAGCGCGAGGTAGTTGATCGGGCGGATCACGATCTGGCCGTTTTCGACGACCGGACGCTCCTTCGTCGCGTGCACGCCGAGGATGGCCGACTGCGGCGGGTTGATGATCGGGGTCGACAGCATCGAGCCGAACACGCCGCCGTTCGAGATCGAGAACGTACCGCCCGTCATTTCCTCGATCGACAGCTTGCCGTCCTTCGCCTTCTGGCCGAATTCGGCGATCTTCTTCTCGATCTCGGCGAGGCTCAGCTGATCCGCGTTGCGCAGGATCGGCACGACCAGGCCGCGCGGCGAACCGACCGCGATACCGATGTCGAAGTAGCCGTGATAGACGATGTCGTTACCGTCGATCGACGCGTTCACGAGCGGGAACTTCTTCAGCGCATGCACGGCCGCCTTCACGAAGAACGACATGAAGCCGAGCTTCACGCCGTGTTCCTTCTCGAACTTGTCCTTGTACTTGTTACGCAGCTCCATGACCGGCGCCATGTTCACTTCGTTGAACGTCGTCAGGATCGCGTTGGTCTGCTGCGATTCGAGCAGACGCTCGGCGATACGCGCACGCAGGCGCGACATCGGCACGCGCTGTTCCGGACGGTCGTTCAGCCAGGTCGCTGCCGACGCCGGCACCTTCACTTCCGGCAGTGCCGGCTTCGCGGCGGCGGTCTTCGCCGGTGCGGCGGCCGGAGCCGCCTTCGGTGCGCTGCCTGCTGCCAGCGCGTCGCCCTTCGTGACGCGGCCGTCGCGGCCCGACCCTGCGACGTCGCCCGTCGACAGGCCCTTCTCGGCCAGCAGCTTCGCGGCGGCCGGCGATGCGGCGGCCGAGCTCGATGCGGTCGCGGCAGCCGGCTGGGCGGCCGGCGCGGCTGCTGCAGGCGCGGCGGCCGGCTTGACTTCGGCGGCGCCTGCCGCTGCTTCGGCAGCACCTGCCTTCGCTTCGGTGTCGATCGTCGCGATGATCTGGTCGGCGACCACCGTGTCACCGTCGTTCTGCAGCACTTGCGCGAGCACGCCCGCTGCCGGCGCCGGCACTTCGAGGACGACC
The DNA here is from genome assembly GCF_905400185.1 of Burkholderia sola. Lineage (NCBI taxonomy): Bacteria > Pseudomonadati > Pseudomonadota > Betaproteobacteria > Burkholderiales > Burkholderiaceae > Burkholderia > Burkholderia sola. The sequence goes on along the minus strand of NZ_FR989675.1, from coordinate 1,623,035 downwards.
TTGTCGGTCTCGAGTTCGATCAGGATTTCGTCCTGCGCGACTGCTTCGCCCGGCTTCTTCTTCCACTGCAGCATGGTGGCTTCCGACACCGACTCCGACAGCTGGGGGACTTTGACTTCTACGATAGCCATGTGATTTTCCTGGATGCTTAATCTGGGGTGTGACGAGGTTCGTGCGATTCCTTCGGCCGGTGCGGCGCGCGACGCGCGCGGGGGCCAAAAGGGACGGGAAAGCGCCGCGCGCCTTCCCGTGTCGCTTGACGTCGGTTATTTCGCGATCGATGCGCTCTTCAGGCGGCCGAATGCCCCTTCGATCAGGGCCTTCTGCTGCTCGTAGTGCTTCGCGTAGTAGCCAACCGCCGGCGAGGCCGAAGCCGGACGGCCGCTGTATGCCAGCTTCTGCCCTTCCTTCATGCCTTCCTTCAGGTGGTGCTCGACGTAGAACCAGGGGCCCTGGTTCTGCGGCTCGTCCTGCACCCAGACCACTTCAGTCGCGTTCTCGTACTTCTTCATTTCGGCTTCGAACTGCTTGTGCGCGAACGGATACAGCTGCTCGATACGGATGATCGCGACGTCGTTCGCCTTCGCTTCACGGCGATGCGCGACGAGGTCGTAATACACGCGGCCCGAGCATGCCAGCACGCGCTTGACCTTCTTCGCGTCGATGCCACCATCGGTTTCGCCCAGCACCGGCTGGAACGAACCCTTCGCCAGTTCCGACAGATCCGACACCGCTTCCTTGTGGCGCAGCAGCGACTTCGGCGTGGCGACGATCAGCGGCTTGCGGAACAGACGGATCATCTGGCGACGCAGCAGGTGGAAGATCTGCGCCGGCGTCGTCGGCTGGACGACCTGCATGTTGTGGTCGGCACACAGTTGCAGGAAACGCTCGATACGCGTGGACGAGTGTTCCGGACCCTGGCCTTCGTAGCCGTGCGGCAGCAGCATCGTGAGACCGGACACGCGGCCCCACTTCACTTCGCCCGACGAGATGAACTGGTCGATCACGACCTGCGCGCCGTTGACGAAGTCGCCGAACTGCGCTTCCCACAGCACGAGCGTGTTCGGCTCGGCGGTCGAGTAACCGTATTCGAAGCCCAGCACCGCTTCTTCCGACAGCACCGAGTCGATCACCGTGAACTTCGCCTGACCGTCGGCGATGTTCTGCAGCGGCACGTACGTGCCGTCGTTCCAGCGCTCGCGGTTCTGGTCGTGCAGCACCGCGTGACGGTGCGTGAACGTGCCGCGGCCCGAGTCCTGGCCCGTCAGGCGCACCGAGTAGCCCGATGCGACGAGCGACGCGAACGCGAGGTGTTCGCCCATGCCCCAGTCGAGCGGCTGGTCGCCGCGCGCCATGTTACGGCGGTCGTTGATCACGCGCTCGACGAGCGGGTGAACCTTGAAGTTTTCCGGGACCGTGGTGATGCGTTCGCCCAGGCGCTTCAGTTCGGCGAGCGGCACGGCCGTGTCGGCTGCGTCCGTCCATTTGCGGTTCAGGAACGGAACCCAGTCGACCGCGTACTTGCTCTTGTAGTTCGACAGGACCGGATCGACGGTGTGGTGACCGTCGTCCATCGCCTTGCGGTACGCCTTCACGTAGTTGTCGGCGTCTTCCGCGGTGATCACGCCCTGCTGCACGAGCTTCTCGGCGTACAGCGCACGGGTGCCCGGGTGCTGCGCGATCTTCTTGTACATCAGCGGCTGCGTGACCGCCGGCGTGTCCTGCTCGTTGTGACCCAGCTTGCGGAAGCAGACGATGTCGATCACGACATCCTTGTGGAACTGCATCCGGTAGTCGATCGCGATCTGGATCGCGAGCACGACGGCTTCCGGATCGTCGCCGTTCACGTGCAGCACCGGCGCTTCGATCATCTTGACGACGTCGGTACAGTACAGCGTCGAGCGCGCGTCGCGCGGGTCGGACGTCGTGAAGCCGATCTGGTTGTTGATGACGATGTGCAGCGTGCCGTGCGTGCCGTAACCGCGCGTCTGCGCGAGGTTCAGCGTTTCCATCACGACGCCCTGGCCGGCGAAGGCCGCGTCGCCGTGGATCTGCACCGGCAGCACCTGCAGGCCGTCTTCGTCGCCGCGACGGTCCATCCGCGCCTTCGCGGAACCTTCGACCACCGGGTTCACGATTTCGAGGTGCGACGGGTTGAACGCGAGCGACAGGTGGACCGGGCCGCCTTCCGTCGACACGTCCGACGAGAAGCCCTTGTGGTATTTCACGTCACCGGCCGGCAGGTCGTCGACGTGCTTGCCTTCGAATTCGGCGAACAAGTCGGCCGGCATCTTGCCCAGCGTGTTGACCAGCACGTTCAGACGGCCGCGGTGAGCCATGCCGATGATGATTTCCTGCACGCCGCTCTTGCCCGCGTGCTGGACGACTTCGTCCATCGCCGCGATGAAGCTTTCGCCGCCTTCGAGCGAGAAGCGCTTCTGGCCGACGTACTTGGTGTGCAGGTAGCGCTCGAGGCCTTCGGCGGCCGTCAGGCGATTCAGGATGTGCTTCTTCTTGTCGACCGAGAAAGCCGGCGTCGCGCGGGTCGATTCCAGGCGCTCCTGCCACCAGCGCTTCTGTTCCGGGTCGCTGATGTACATGTACTCGGCGCCGATCGTGCCGCAGTACGTGTCGCGCAGGCCCTTGACGATGTCGCGCAGCGAAGCCTGGTCGAAACCGAAGTACAGGTTGCTTGCGCTGTACGTCTGGTCGAGGTCGCCTTCGGAGAAGTCGTAGAACGCGGGTTCGAGTTCCGGAATGGCCGGACGTTCGCGACGCTTCAGCGGATCGAGGTTGGCCCATTGCGAGCCAAGGAAGCGGTAGGCGCTGATCAGCGACTGGACGTGCACCTGCTTGCGCGCGGTTGCCAGATTGCTGGTGCTTTCGCGCGGGATGAAGGCATTGGCCTTCGCGCGCTCGGCGAACGATTCGACGATCGGGAAGTGAGCGACGTCATTGGCGTTGGAGCCGTCCGTCGCGGGCACGTTCTGCAGCGCGTCGAAATACTCTCGCCAGTTCTCCGGCACCGACGCCGGATTGTTGAGGTATGCATCGTACAGTTCTTCAACGTACGAAGCATTGCCGCCGAACAGATAGGAGTTCAGCTGAAACTGCTTCATTACATCTGACATTTTACGCTCACCTTTCTTCGAGCTTCTCGAGAAATAGCGGGTTACTCAACCTTCCGCGACACGGCCTGACCGTTTAGCGGATTGCGAATCAAGTCTTGCTTGGAAGGACCTAAAACTTGCGTGCGCGCAGCATATCACAGAACCGATACCGGAGTTCACGGTGAAATGTGCCCGAAAGCACCGCGTGGCGGGGTTTTGCCGGATTGCCGCGACCCGCCGGAACAGTGTTTTGCAGGCACTCCGGTTGCGCGATGCGCGAATGCAAAAAAGGCTGCCCGAAGGCAGCCTCTTTCGTCGTGCGCGGGAACAGTCGATGCTTAGTCGACCGCGCCTTCGCGGCTCGCGCGGCGACGCTCGTGCTCCTTCAGGAAGCGCTTGCGCAGGCGGATCGACTGCGGCGTCACTTCGACGAGCTCGTCGTCGTCGATGAATTCGACCGCGTATTCCAGCGACATCTGGACCGGCGGTACCAGACGCACGGCTTCGTCGGTACCCGACGCGCGCACGTTGGTCAGCTGTTTGCCCTTGATCGGGTTCACGACGAGGTCGTTGTCGCGGCTGTGGATGCCGATGATCATGCCCTCATACAGCGCGTCGCCCGGCTTCACGAACATGCGGCCGCGATCCTGCAGCTTCCACAGTGCGTAGGCCACGGCCGCGCCGTCGTCCTGCGAGATCAGCACGCCGTTGCGGCGCTCGAACACCGAGCCGTCCTTGACCGGTGCGTACGAGTCGAAGATGTGGCTCATCAGGCCCGTGCCGCGCGTGAGCGTCAGGAATTCGCTCTGGAAGCCGATCAGGCCGCGTGCCGAGATCTTGTATTCCAGGCGCGTACGGCCGCGGCCGTCCGACGCCATGTCGAGCATTTCGCCCTTGCGGCGGCCGAGCTCTTCCATCACGCCGCCCTGGTGCTCGTCCTCGACGTCGACCGTCAGCAGCTCGTACGGCTCGTGACGCACGCCGTCGATTTCCTGCATCACGACGCGCGGACGCGACACGGCCAGCTCGTAGCCTTCGCGGCGCATGTTCTCGACGAGAATCGTCAGGTGCAGCTCGCCGCGGCCCGACACTTCGAACACCGTTTCGTCGCCGGTATCCTTCACGCGCAGCGCGACGTTGTGGTTCAGTTCCTTCATCAGACGGTCGCGGATCTGGCGGCTCGTCACGAACTTGCCTTCGCGGCCGGCGAGCGGCGACGAGTTGACGAGGAAGTTCATCGTCAGCGTCGGTTCGTCGACGGTGATCATCGGCAGCGCTTCCGGCGTGTCGACCGCGCAGATCGTCGCGCCGATGCCGACGTCTTCAATCCCGTTGATCAGCACGATGTCGCCCGCTTCGGCCGATTCGACCTGCACGCGCTCCAGGCCCTTGAACGACAGCACCTGATTGATCTTGCGGTTCAGCACGTCGCCTTCCGGGCCGAAGCGCATCACGACCGGCTGGCCCGGCTTGATCCGGCCGCGCGTGATGCGGCCGACGCCGATCCGGCCGACGTACGTCGAATAGTCGAGCGACGTGATCTGGAGCTGCAGCGGCGCTTCCGGATCGGCCGGGCGAACCGGCACGTGCTCGAGGATCGCCTCGAACAGCGGGCGCATGTCGCCTTCGCGCGCGGCCGGGTCGAGCGACGCATAGCCGTTCAGGCCCGACGCGTAGACGATCGGGAAATCGAGCTGCTCTTCGGTCGCGCCGAGCTTGTCGAACAGGTCGAAGGTCTGGTTGATCACCCAGTCGATCCGCGCGCCCGGACGGTCGATCTTGTTGACGACGACGATCGGCTTCAGGCCGAGCGCGAGCGCCTTCTTCGTGACGAAGCGCGTCTGCGGCATCGGGCCCTCGACCGCGTCGACGAGCAGCAGCACCGAGTCGACCATCGACAGCACGCGCTCGACTTCGCCGCCGAAGTCCGCGTGCCCCGGGGTGTCGACGATGTTGACGTGCGTGCCTTCGTATTCGACCGCGCAGTTCTTCGCGAGAATCGTGATCCCGCGCTCTTTTTCGATGTCGTTCGAGTCCATCACCCGCTCCGCAATCTGCTGGTTGTCGCGGAAGGTGCCGGACTGGCGGAGCAGCTGGTCGACGAGCGTGGTCTTGCCGTGGTCGACGTGGGCGATGATGGCGATATTGCGAAGGGCGCGGGTCATAGAAACCTGGAAATCGTTTGAACGCGCAAACGCGCGCGCTTGTTTTCCACGGGGCGCGCGCGTTGCAGCTTGGAGAGCCTCAAATTATAGCACGTGTGCGTGTCGACAGCTGTCCCGCGCGTTGCAACGCAGCAAAACAGGCTGCGCCAATCCGCTTCGCCCCACCGCGCCCGGACGAAAAACCTTATCGAGACAAGGGATTCTCGCCGTGCCGAGCACGCGCTTAGCCGTTCGATTAACATTTGCCGCGGCAAGCAATTGCGCCTATACTGCTGCCTAGTCAACTATTGCAGCTTCAGGGTTTTATGTCGGATTCTCCTACCCCACCGCCCGTTTCGCCGTTGTCCACGTATCAGATGAACGACAGCGTCGGCTATCTGATGTCGCGCGTGAAGTCCGTGATGACCAACCTCGTCACGCAGCGCACGCAGGAAGAGCTCGGCATCACCGGCACGCAGGCGAGCATGCTGTTCATGATCGCGGTCGGCAAGTGTTCGACGGCCGCCGAACTGGCGCGCGAATACGGGATCGACGCGAGCGCGGTCACGCGCCTGCTCGACCGGGTCGAGAAACGCGGCCTGCTGTCGCGCGTGCGCAGCATCGAGGACCGGCGCGTCGTGCGCCTCGAACTCACCGACGAAGGCCGTGCGCTAGCCGAACGGCTGCCGCCCATTTTTCGCAGCGTGCTCGACCAGGTGCTGGACGGGTTTACGCCGGAAGAAGTCGGGTTCCTGAAGAGCATGCTGCGCCGCATTCTCAGCAACTATTGCGAGACGGCCGGCGGCAGCGTCACGTAATAGTTGCCATAACAATTACTTTTGACAGATTAATGTAAGGAAATCCTTGCAGTGTCCATCATTCATTCCGAGTCAGGGGTTAGCGCGATGAAAACCTCCCCGTTGTCCGTGCGCGCCGGGTCGTGCCGCGCCGCCGTCGCCGCCGCGGTCGCCGCGCTGGCGCTGGCGGGCTGCGCGAATTACATCGGCATCAAGAGCGACAAGCAGATCGCCCCCGCGTCGCAATTCGAATCCGCCCAGAGCCTGCCGGCCCAGGGCGGCCAGTGGCCGGCGCTCGACTGGGCGAGCCAGTTCGGCGATCCGCAACTGCCGAAGCTGATCGACGAAGCGCTGCAGGGCAACCCGTCGATCGCGCAGGCGCAGGCACGCATCGCGAAGGCGTCGTCGTACATCGAATCGTCCCGCTCGAACCTGATGCCGAAGGCCGAAGCCAGCTATTCGTGGACGCGCGAGCTGTATTCGTCGAACGCACTGTTCCCGCCTCCGTACGGCGGCCAGTGGTACAGCGAGAACAACGCGCTCGCGAGCGCGTCGTGGGAACTCGACCTGTGGGGCAAGAACCGCGAACGCCTGCACACGGCCGTGTCGCAGGAAAAGGCCGCCGAAGCCGACATGCAGCAGGCGCGCATCACGCTCGCGTCGTCGGTCGCGCGCACCTACAACTCGCTCGCGCAGCTCTATGCGCTGCGCGACATCGCGCAGCGCGAGATCAGCAACCGCGAGACGGTCGGCAAGATCACCGACGGCCGCGTATCGGCCGGCCTCGACACCAACGTCGAACGCCAGACGGCCCGCGGCAACATCGCGACGACGCAGGCTTCGCTGTCGGACCTCGACGGCCAGATCACGACGGTGCGCTACCAGCTCGCCGCGCTGCTCGGCAAGGGCCCGGATCGCGGGCTGCAGATCGCGGCGCCCGTGATGAACCCGAGCGGCGACGTCACGCTGCCCGGCAACCTGCCGGCCGATCTCGTGTCGCGCCGCCCCGACATCGTCGCCGCGCGCTGGCAGGTCGAAGCCGCGATGCACGACGTGAAGGAAGCGAAGGCCGAGTTCTACCCCGACGTGAACCTCGCGGCCGGCTTCGGCTTCGATGCATTCGGCTGGGGCAAATTCCTGAATTTCGCGAGCCGCCAGGCGCAGTTCGGCCCGGCGATCCACCTGCCGATCTTCGATGCCGGCGCGCTGCGCGCCCAGCTCAAGGGCCGCTACGCCGATTTCGACCTGTCGGTCGCGAACTACAACCAGACGCTGATCAGCGCGCTGAACGACGTCGCGACGCAGGTCGCGTCGATCCGCGCGGTCGATCGCCAGATGGGCGACGCCCAACGTGCGCTCGACGCATCGACGCGCGCGTACGATCTCGCGGTCATCCGCTACAAGGCCGGCCTGTCGCCGCAACTGCAAGTGCTGACGGCGGACAGCAACCGCCTCGCATCGGAGCAGACGGTGACCAACCTGAAGATGCGTCGCCGCGACATGCAGCTCGCGCTGATCAAGGCGCTCGGCGGCGGGTTCGACGCGACGGGCACGCCGCTCGCCGCGCCCGATGCGGCCACGCCGACCAAACAAGCCGCCAACTGAGCCGGCGCCACCACTACGCAGACACTCGAAATAACGGACGGAGAAAATCGCCATGAGCGACCAACAAAACGCCGCCAGCGCGCAGCCGCAGAACAACGGCAAGCGCAAACGAATGATGACGCTGCTCGTCGCGGTCATCGTGATCGCGGCCATCGCATACGGCCTGTACTACTTCCTCGTCGCCCGCTTCCATGAAGACACCGACGATGCGTACGTGAACGGCAACGTCGTGCAGATCACGCCGCAGGTCACCGGCACCGTGATCGCCGTGAAGGCGGACGACACGCAAACGGTCAAGGCCGGCGACCCGCTCGTCGTGCTCGACCCGGCCGATTCGCAGGTCGCACTGCAGCAGGCGGAAGCCAACCTCGCGCAGACGGTGCGCCAGGTGCGCGGCCTGTTCGTCAACGACGACCAGTACCGCGCACAAGTCGCGCTGCGCCAGTCCGACCTGTCGAAGGCACAGGACGACCTGCGTCGCCGCCTCGCCGTCGCGCAGACGGGCGCCGTGTCGCAGGAAGAAATCTCGCACGCCCGCGACGCGGTGAAGGCCGCGCAGGCATCGGTCGACGCCGCCCAGCAGCAGCTCGCATCGAATCGCGCATTGACCGCGAACACGACGATCGCATCGCACCCGAACGTGATGGCCGCCGCCGCGAAGGTGCGCGACGCATACCTCGCGAACGCGCGTAACGTGCTGCCGGCGCCGGTCACCGGCTACGTCGCAAAGCGCTCGGTGCAGGTCGGCCAGCGCGTATCGCCCGGCAACCCGCTGATGTCGGTGGTGCCGCTCAATGCCGTGTGGGTCGACGCGAACTTCAAGGAAGTCCAGTTGAAGCACATGCGCATCGGCCAGCCGGTCGAGATGACGGCCGACATCTACGGTTCGTCGGTCACGTACCACGGCAAGGTCGTCGGCTTCTCGGCCGGCACGGGCTCGGCGTTCTCGCTGCTGCCGGCGCAGAACGCGACCGGCAACTGGATCAAGGTCGTGCAGCGCCTGCCGGTGCGTATCGAGCTCGACCCGAAGGATCTCGACAAGCATCCGCTGCGCATCGGCCTGTCGATGCAGGTCGACGTGGACATCAAGGACGAACGCGGCGACCAGCTCGTCAACGCGCCGAACACCGTCTACGAGACCAACGTGTTCGCGAAATACGGCGACGAAGCCGACGCCGAAATCGCGCGCATCATCGCCGAGAACGCAGGCGGCAACGCGTCGGCGCCGGTCGCGGCGAAGCAGAACGCCGCCGCGAAAATGATGTAACCGTTCCGACTCCGGAAAGACAACCGACATGGCACAGGCTCCTGTCTCCTACCCGCCCCTGCAGGGCGGGCAACTCGTGCTCGGCACGATCGCGGTGTCGCTCGCGGTGTTCATGAACGTGCTCGACACGTCCATCGCGAACGTCGCGATCCCGACCATCTCGGGCGACCTCGGCGTGTCGTCCGACCAGGGCACGTGGGTCATCACGTCGTTCGCGGTCGCCAACGCAATCTCGGTGCCGCTGACCGGCTGGCTGACCGACCGTTTCGGGCAAGTTCGCCTGTTCCTCGCGTCGATCATCCTGTTCGTCATCTCGTCGTGGATGTGCGGGCTGGCGCCGAGCCTGCCATTCCTGCTCGCGTCACGCGTGCTCCAGGGTGCCGTCGCGGGCCCGATGATTCCGCTGTCGCAATCGCTGCTGCTGTCGAGCTATCCACGCGCGAAGGCGCCGATGGCGCTCGCCCTGTGGTCGATGACGACGCTGATCGCGCCGGTCGCGGGGCCGATCCTCGGCGGCTGGATCTCGGACAATTATTCGTGGCCCTGGATCTTCTACGTGAACATCCCCGTCGGCATCGCCGCCGCGCTTGCCACGTGGTCGATCTACCGTACGCGCGAATCGACGGTGCGCCGCGCGCCGATCGACGGCGTCGGCCTCGCGCTGCTCGTGCTGTGGGTCGGCTCGCTGCAGATCATGCTCGACAAGGGCAAGGATCTCGACTGGTTCGCGTCGACCACGATCGTCGCGCTCGCGTTGATCGCGGTCATCTCGTTCGCGTTCTTCGTGATCTGGGAGCTGACCGCGGAACATCCGGTCGTCGACCTGTCGCTGTTCCGCATGCGCAACTTCACGGGCGGCACGATCGCGCTTGCGGTCGGCTACGGGCTCTACTTCGGCAATCTCGTGCTGCTGCCGCTGTGGCTGCAGACCCAGATCGGCTATACGGCCACCGATGCGGGGCTCGTGATGGCGCCCGTGGGGTTGTTCGCGATCCTGCTGTCGCCGCTGACCGGCAAGTTCCTGCCGCGCACCGATCCGCGCTACATCGCGACCGCTGCGTTCCTCACGTTCGCGCTGTGCTTCTGGATGCGTTCGCGCTACACGACCGGCGTCGACGAATGGTCGCTGACGCTGCCGACGCTCGTGCAGGGCATCGCGATGGCGGGCTTCTTCATCCCGCTGGTGTCGATCACGCTGTCGGGCCTGCCCGGCCACCGCATTCCGGCGGCGTCCGGCCTGTCGAACTTCGTGCGGATCATGTGCGGCGGCATCGGCACGTCGATCTTCCAGACCGCGTGGGACCACCGCAACAACTTCCACCACGCTCAGTTGGTCGAGCAGACGAATCCGTACAACCCGACGTTCAATCAGGCCGTCACTCAGATGGGCAATCTCGGGCTTACGCAGCAGCAGGCACACGGCCTGATCAACAACATGGCCACGCAGCAGGCTGCGCAACTCGGCGTGAACGATCTGTTCTACATTTCGGCGGCGATCTTCGTGCTGCTGATCGGACTGATCTGGATCACCAAGCCCGAACGCGCGGGCGGCGGCGATGCGGGGGCGGCGGCGTCGGCCGCGCACTGAGCACCACGTTCAATGCAATGCACCCAACAAAAAACCCGGTCGATTTCGACCGGGTTTTTTTGTGCCGACGATGGCGCTTGCGCGCCTCGCATCACTCAGCCGTCACGACCAGCCGCTCCGGCGCGAGCACGCCATTCGCCTTGCGCGCCACGCCGAGCAACCGCGTTGCGTCGTACACGCGCACGCGCTCGCCCTCGCCCGCGTCGATCGGTTCGAGCGCCGACAGCGGTAGCCGCTGCCCGTGCAGAAACCGCTTCGTGCTAGCTTCGTCGAGACGCACCAGCGGAAACGTCGACAGCAGCGCATCAACCGGCTGCAGCCATGCATCGCGCGCCGATTCGGCCGCGTCCGACAGCGCGTCGAGCGTCACCGCATGCTCGAGCGTCAGCGCACCGACGCCCGTGCGACGCAGCATCGTCAAATGCGCGCCGCAACCCAGCGCTTCGCCGATATCCTCCGCCAGCGTGCGCACATACGTGCCCTTGCTGCAGGTCACGCGAAACGTCACGTCGGGCAGCTCGCACGCGAGTAGTTCGAGCAAGTGGATCGTCACGTTGCGGCCTTTCCGCTCGACGGTCTGACCGGCGCGCGCATATTCATACAGCGGCTTGCCGTCGCGCTTGAGCGCCGAATACATCGGCGGCACCTGCACGATGTCGCCGGTGAAGCGCACGAGCGCGGCTTCCACCGCCGCTCGATCGCATTCGACCGGCCGCGTGTCGATCACGTCGCCTTCCGCGTCGCCGGTGGCCGTGCGCTGGCCGAGACGCATCGTCGCTTCATAGGTCTTGTCGGCGTCGAGCAAATCCTGCGAAAACTTGGTCGCTTCGCCGAAACACAACGGCAGCAGGCCCGAAGCCAGCGGATCGAGCGTGCCGGTGTGACCGGCCTTCTTCGCGAGAAGCAGGCGCTTCGCGCGAATCAGCGCATCGTTGCTGGACAGGCCGACCGGCTTGTCCAGCAGGAGAACGCCGTCCAGCACGCGCCGGGGCACGCGCGGACGTTGGGGTGCTGCATTCGTCATAGGCCCGTCGAGCTCAGTCGTCCTTGGCAGGCGCGTCGGCCTCGTCGTCGTCCTTCGCGCGGGTCGAGTTCGCTTCCTTGATCAGGCGCGACATTTCGACGGCCTTCTCGATCGTCTGGTCGTAATGGAAATGCAGCGTCGGCACCGTATGAATGTGCAGGCGCTTGAACAGCAGGTTGTGCAGGTGACCCGACGCATGGTTCAGCGCCTCCTGCGTCTTGTCCGGATCGCCGGTGAGCGCCGTGAAATAGACCTTCGCGTGCGCATAGTCCGGCGTGAGTTCCACGCTCTGGATGGTCACGATGCCGACGCGCGGATCCTTGACCTCGCGCATGATGAGTTCGGACAGATCGCGCTGAATCTGGTCGGCGATCTGAACGTTGCGATTGGGGGAAGTACGTTTCCTGGACATGATCGATCCGTGATCCGTTTATCAGGATGAAGCGGCGGCCGTTTTCGGCACGCCACCATGAAAATGGGCGGGACAGGCCCAAGCCTGCCCCGCCCATGAGCCGATGCGCGACGATTACAGCGTACGCGCGACTTCGGTCACTTCGAAGACTTCGAACTGGTCGCCTTCGACGATATCGTTGAAGTTCTTCACCGACATACCGCACTCGAAGCCTTGCTTCACTTCCTTCACGTCGTCCTTGAAGCGCTTCAGCGATTCGAGTTCGCCCGTGAAGATCACGACGTTGTTGCGCAGCACGCGCACCGACGACGAGCGCTTGACGATACCGTCCGTGACCATACAGCCGGCGACCGTGCCGATCTTCGGTACCTTGAAGACCTGGCGCACCTCGACCATGCCGGTGATGACTTCGCGCTTCTCCGGCGCCAGCATGCCCGACATCGCCGCCTTCACCTCATCCACTGCGTCGTAGATGATGTTGTAGTAGCGGATATCGATGCCGTTCGCCTCGGCCAGCTTGCGTGCCTGAGCATCCGCACGCGTGTTGAAGCCGATGATGACCGCCTTCGATGCCGTCGCGAGGTTGACGTCGTTTTCGCTGATGCCGCCCACCGCGCTGTGCACGATCTGCACGCGCACTTCGTCGGTCGACAGCTTGAGCAGCGACTGCACGAGCGCTTCCTGCGAACCCTGCACGTCGGCCTTGATGATGAGCGGCAGGTTCTGCACTTCGCCCTCGCCCATCTGCTCGAGCATGCTTTCCAGCTTCGCGGCCTGCTGCTTCGCGAGCTTCACGTCGCGGAACTTGCCCTGACGGAACAGCGCGATTTCACGTGCCTTGCGCTCGTCCGGCAGCACGATCACTTCCTCGCCCGCACCCGGCACTTCCGACAGACCCTGGATTTCGACCGGGATCGACGGGCCGGCTTCCTTCGTCGGCTTGCCGTTCTCGTCGAGCATCGCACGGACGCGGCCGTAGGCCGTACCCGCCAGCACGATGTCGCCGCGGTTCAGCGTACCGGACTGCACGAGGATCGTCGCGACCGGGCCTTTACCCTTGTCGAGCTTCGCTTCGATCACGATGCCCTTGGCCGGCGCTTCGACCGGTGCCTTCAGTTCCAGCACTTCGGCCTGCAGCAGCACGTTCTCGAGCAGATCGTCGATACCCGCGCCCGTCTTCGCCGACACCGGCACGAACGGCGAATCGCCACCGTATTCTTCCGGCACGACGCCTTCCGCGACCAGCTCCTGCTTGACGCGATCGGGGTTCGCATCCGGCTTGTCGATCTTGTTGATCGCGACGACGATCGGCACGCCGCCCGCCTTCGCGTGGGCGATGGCTTCCTTCGTCTGCGGCATCACGCCGTCGTCGGCCGCCACCACCAGCACCACGATGTCGGTCGCCTTCGCGCCGCGTGCACGCATTGCCGTGAACGCTTCGTGACCCGGCGTATCGAGGAACGTGATGACGCCACGCGGCGTTTCGACGTGGTAAGCGCCGATGTGCTGCGTAATGCCGCCCGCTTCGCCCGCTGCAACCTTCGCGCGGCGGATGTGGTCGAGCAGCGACGTCTTGCCGTGGTCGACGTGACCCATCACCGTGACGACCGGCGGACGCGGCAGTTGCTCCGCATCGGTACCGGTTTCGCCTTCGACGAGCAGCGCTTCCGGATCGTCCAGCTTCGCGGCAACCGCGCGGTGGCCCAGTTCCTCGACGATGATCATCGCCGTTTCCTGGTCCAGCACCTGGTTGATCGTGACCATCTGGCCCATCTTCATCATCACCTTGATGACTTCGGAGGCCTTGATCGACATCTTGTGCGCGAGATCGGCAACCGACACGGTTTCCGGCACATGCACTTCGCGAACGATCGGTTCGGTCGGCGCCTGGAACGTCGAACTGTCCTGGTGACGGCCGCGACCCTTCGGGCCGCCGCGCCAGCCGCGGTCGACGCCGCCGCTCGAGTCGCCGCGCGTCTTGATGCCGCGACGCTTCGATGCGTCGTCCTGCCAGCCGCCCTTGCCTGCGCCCGGCTTCTTGTTGCGGTCGCCCGCGCCTGCCGGCGCCTGCGTGGTGGCCGGAGCCGCCGCACCCGCCGGCTTCTTCACGGCCGGACGCGCCTGTGCGCCTTCCGGCTTCGCCGGCTTGTGCAGCGTGCCCTTCGCTTCAGCCGGCTTCGGCGGCTCGACCGGCTTCGGCGGCTCGACTGCCTTGACCACGGCCTTGCGCGGCGTGTTCATCATTTCGCGGATCGCGCGTGCTTCGGCTTCTGCCGCCGCGCGACGCTTGCTGATCTCTTCCTGCTCGGCGCGCGCCTTGTCGGCTGCCTCGCGGGCAGCGTCCTCGGCCTTCTTCGCCGCTTCGCGCTGCGCCGCGCGTTCGGCGGCTGCGCGTGCTTCGTCCTGCGCGGACTGCGTCGGCGTCGCTTCCTGCTCGGCAGCAGCAGCCTGCTGCGCTGCCGCCTGCTGCTGGGCTGCGGCGGCTTCCGCCGCGGCACGCTTCGTCGCCGCTTCTTCCTCGGCGCGACGGCGCTCGGCCTCGGCCGCTTCCTCGCGGGCGCGACGTTCGGCTTCCTCGCGCTCGAGGCGCTCCTGACGCTCGCGCAGCTCCTGCGCCTGCTTCTCGAGCAGCTCGGCCTCGCGGCGCGCCTCTTCCTCGCGACGCTTCAGTTCTGCATCGTCGTCCGCTTCGGCGACCTGCGCCTGACCCTGTTCCGCGCCGTCGGCCACGTCGTCGCGCTTGACGAACGTACGCTTCTTGCGGACCTCGACCTGAATGGTGCGAGCCTTGCCCGTCGCGTCAGATTGCTTGATCTCCGACGTATGCTTGCGGGTCAGCGTGATCTTGCGCTTGTCGCCGTCGGTTGCGCCGTGCGACTTGCGCAAATGATCGAGCAGACGCGCCTTGTCCGCTTCGGACAGCGCATCGTCTTCACTCGCTTTCTGGACGCCCGCTGCCTGCAGCTGTTCGAGCAGCACACCAGCAGGCATTTTCAGTTCCGCGGCAAATTGGGCTACGTTGTTACTCGCCATTCATTCCTCTTAGTGCAAGGACCGATTCCTTGCGGTTAGCATCGGGTCAGGCCATACGGCCGCCATCAAATCAGTGCGCCATGGTCATTTCTCACTGGAACCAATGTTCACGTGCTTTCATGATCAACGCCTTAGCGGCATCCTCTTCCATTCCGGTCATGTCGACCAGTTCATCTACAGCCAGTTCGGCGAGATCGTCGCGCGTCTGCACGCCGTGTTCGGCCAGCTTCGCGAGCAGCTCCGGCGTGATGCCGTCGAGGCTCTTGAGATCCAGCGCTGCATTCTCGACCTTTTCTTCGTTCGCGATGGCCATCGTCAACAGCGCGTCGCGTGCGCGGTTGCGCAGTTCGTGCACGGTGTCCTCGTCGAACGCCTCGATTTCGAGCATTTCGTTGAGCGGCACGTACGCGATTTCCTCGAGGCTCGTGAAGCCTTCGTCGATCAGGATGTCGGCAACTTCTTCGTCGACGTCGAGACGCGCCATGAACAGCGCACGCAGCCGGTCGCGCTCTTCGCCCTGCTTCAGCGCGGATTCGTCCGGCGTCATGATGTTGATCTGCCAGCCGGTCAGTTCGCCGGCAAGGCGCACGTTCTGACCGCTGCGGCCGATCGCGACAGCCAGTTCGTTCTCGTCGACGACGACGTCCATCGAATGCTTTTCTTCATCGACGACGATCGACTGGACGGCTGCCGGCGCGAGCGCGCCGATAACGAACTGGGCGGGATCTTCCGACCATAGCACGATGTCGATGTTTTCGCCACCGAGCTCGTTGCGCACGGCCTGCACGCGCGAACCGCGGATGCCGACGCAGGTGCCGATCGGATCGATCCGCTTGTCGTACGCGATCACGCCGATCTTCGCGCGCACGCCCGGGTCGCGGGCGGCCGCCTTGATCTCGAGCAGGCCCTGCTCGATTTCCGGCACTTCCATCTCGAACAGCTTCATCAGGAATTCGGGCGCCGTGCGCGACAGCTCGATCTGCGGGCCGCGCGCGGTGCGGTCGACCTTCGCGATGTATGCCCGCACGCGGTCGCCCACGCGCAGGTTTTCCTTCGGGATCAGCTGATCGCGGCGCAGCAGCGCCTCGACACGGCCCGATTCGACGATGAAGTTGCCCTTGTCGAGCCGCTTCACCGTACCCGTCATGATCTTTTCGCCACGCTCGAGGTAGTCGTTCAGGATCTGCTCGCGCTCCGCGTCGCGCACCTTCTGCAGGATCACCTGCTTCGCGGCCTGCGCGCCGATCCGACCGAATTCGATCGACGGAACGGGTTCCTCGACATACTCGCCGACTTCGACGTCGGGCTTCTGCTCACGTGCTTCGAACAGCAGGATCTCGCGATCCGGCTCCTGCAAGCCTGCCTCGTCGGGCACGACGAGCCAGCGACGGAAGGTTTCGTGCTCGCCGCTTTCGCGATCGATATGGACGCGGATTTCGGCGCCTTCGTCGAACAGCTTCTTGGAAGCGGACGCGAGCGCAGCCTCGAGGGCGCCCAGCACCACATCCTTGTCGACGTTTTTCTCGCGCGCCAGCGCATCCACCAGCATCAACACTTCGCGACTCATTATTTGCGGCTCCTAAAGTCAACTTGCGGAATCAGGCGGGCTTTATCGATATCGGCCAGCGTGAAATCCAGCATGGCTGCCTCGCCTTTCTTCCCCTCAAATTCCAAACCGATCGTTTCGCCATTCGGCGCGTGCAGAATGCCCCGGTACGTCTTGCGCCCGTCCAGCGGCTTTTTCAAGGTCACGGAAACTTCGCTGCCGGCGAAGCGCTCGAAGTCGGCCAGCTTCTTCAACGGGCGGTCGAGCCCCGGGGACGAGACTTCGAGCCGTTCGTAATCGATATTTTCGACCGTCAAGACGTGCTGGAGCTGACGCGTAACCTTTTCGCAATCTTCGAGCGAGATGCCGGCAGGCTGATCGATATAGATGCAAAGCATGCCGCGCCCGGTGCGCTCGAGTTCCACCAGCTCGTAGCCGAGCCCGGTGACCGTGGTTTCTATCAGTTCCGTCAGTTGCACAGTGTCCTCTCAGGTGTTCGCGCCCGCCGCTCGCGATTCACCCGCGGGCGCGCGCCTTAGCCGGCGCAGGAAGCGCTACCCGAGATGCCTAACCGTTTCAGCAAAAAAAAATGGGCGGAACGCCCATCTTCTTACTGGTGGTCGCACCTGAGCCGCACATTGAATCCGTACGCCCAGCGACTCCGCGATTATAGCGATTTTTGGCGCAAACGCCAAGCCAGCCGGTAAAAGCAGCGCGTCGGCCGCCTTTACGGACCGAAAATGCGAAATCGGGCTTGTCCGGTCGACCGGCGCATCCCGCCGCGCCGATGATCGGCATTGCCGCGGCACGCGGCATGGATACAGCCGAAGATCATCGACGCGATGCGTCGTGCCGGAAAAATCGGCCGGACGCCGATCGAGCCGGCACGCCGGCGGCTCTACGCCGCCGTGCCCCAATAGACGCTTAGCGGCCGCGCGTGCGGCTGCGCTGCGGACGCTGGCCACCGCGCGCGCCGCCGTTGCCGGCGCCGTCCGCACGATTGCCGTTCGGATTGCGATTGCCGCCACCCTTGCTGCCGCCGCGCTTCGGGCCCGCGCCATACGACGCGCGATTGCCGTCGACATCGCGACCACCGCCGGTGCGATTGCCGTCGCGGCCGCCGCCTGCGCGATTGCCATCACGGCCGCCGCCCGCGCGGTTGCCATAACCCGACGGCGCAACCGGCAGGCTGCCGTAGCCGCTCAGGCCCGGCAGACCCGGGCCGCCGCGTCGGCCACCGCCGCGACGCGGCTGGTCGAGTTGCCCGTGCGTCGTCAGCACCGGCTCGCGACTGATGAAGCCCATCGACGTCTCCATCGGGTCGGGCTGGCGACGCTCGGCCGGACCGGCACTGCCGCGCTTGCCCTTCTCCTCGGCCGGCGCCTTCAGGCCGACGGTTGCCATCAGCTTGCGCACCTGCGCGTCGTCGAGCTCTTCCCAACGACCGCGCTTCAGGCCGCGCGGCAGCGGAATCGGGCCGTGACGCGTCCGGATCAACCGACTCACCATCAGGCCGACCGCCTCGAACATCCGGCGCACTTCGCGGTTGCGGCCTTCGGCCAGCGCGACGTGATACCAGTGGTTCGTGCCTTCACCGCCGCCGTCGCGGATGCGCAGGAAATTCGCCGGACCGTCGTCGAGCTCGACGCCGTGCAGCAGCTTCTGCCGCATCCCTTCGGCCAGCTCGCCGACGACGCGTACCGCGTACTCGCGCTCGACGCTGTAACGCGGATGCATGAAGCGGTTCGCGAGATCACCGGAGGTCGTCAGCATCAGCAGACCTTCGGTATTGAAGTCGAGGCGGCCCACCGCGAGCCATTTCGCCGTCTTCATCGGCGGCAGACGGTCGAACACCGACGGACGGCCTTCAGGATCCGCGTGGCTGACGATCTCGCCGGTCGGCTTGTGATACAGCAGCACGCGCGGCGGCTTGTTCGGCAGCTTGCGCTTGACCGGCTTGCCGTTGATCCGCACCTGGTCGGTCGGCATGATCCGCTGGCCGATGTGCGCGGGCTCGCCGTTCACCGACACGCGGCCGGCGACGATCAGCTCTTCCATTTCGCGGCGCGAACCCATGCCTGCTTCCGCCAGCACCTTGTGGAGCTTCGGCGCGTCGTCGTCCGGCGACAGCACGCGCTTGTTCGCCGGCTGGCTGCGGCCGCGGCGCAGCATCGGCGCACGCACGCCGCTGCCGCCCGCGGAGTTGTCCGCGTCGAAGGCGGGCGACGTCACGTATGCGAACAGCTCGTCCTGGGACGCATCGCCTTCCGCCGCCTTCGCCGGGCCGCCTTCAGCCTTCGCCGCACCGCGACGGCCCTGGCCGCCCTGGCCACCCTTGGGTGCGCCTTCGCGCTTGGCGGCCGGCTTGCGACCGCCCTTGGCCGCGCCTTCCTTGCGCGGCGCACGCGCCGGCTGCGCGTCGACAGCGTCGGCCGGCTGCGCATCCGCGCCCTCGGCACCCGGCTGCTCGCCTTCGGCGCCCTTCGACTTGGCCGCCGCGCGACGCCGCGCGATCAGGCTGCGCGGGCCGCGCCGCAGACCGCGGCGGGGACGCTCGTCGCCACCCGCGGCCGAAGCATCCCGCTCCGGCGCATCGTCGGCACGCGCTGCCTGCACGGCAGGCGCGGACGATTCAATATCGTGGATATCTGTCAAAACAACCTCAAAATGTCAGGTCTCGCGCCCGGCGCGGGCGCGGCAAGAAGTTGGCCGCGATCAGGCGCGACGCTGTTCGGGTTCTGCTTCGTCGTCCGGCAGCGCGTCGGCGCCGATGGGCGCACTGGCGCTTCGCACGGCATCCGCGAGACTGTCGGACGTGTCGTCCAGCGCCTCGTCGTCCGCAGGACGGAGGCGGGATGCGTCGGCCTGATCGGCCTCGCCGGGCATGCCGCCGGCCGCTTCCGCTCCGTCTCCGGCAGCCGCTTCGGCGGCCGGCTTGCGATCTTCCTCGCTCCAATCCGCACGCTGCGGCTCGGGCTGCACATCGGTCGGCACTGCTTCGGCGCCAACCTGTTCCGTCCGTTCAATCTGTTCCGTTTGCCCGCGATCAGCATCGAGCGTATCGCGACCCGGAATTTCCTGCGTCGACGCGACGTCGGCCGCGGCATCGCCGGCCCCGTCGGTCGACTCGCCGGCGACTGCTTCATCCGCCAGCGCCTGCGGCGCGTCGGCCGCCGGCATGTCACCGTCGAAATCCATCGCCTGCTGCGCGAGCAGCGCGGCCTCGATGTTCGCAGCCGGCTCTTCGAGCGCGGGCAGGTCGTCGAGCGCCTTCAGGCCGAGATCGTCGAGGAACTGCTTGGTCGTCGCATACAGCGCCGGACGCCCCGGCACGTCGCGATGACCGATCACCTCGATCCAGCCGCGGTCCTCGAGTTGCTTGACCACCTGCGTATTGACCGTGACGCCGCGAATCTCTTCAATGTCGCCGCGCGTGACGGGCTGCCGGTACGCGATGATCGCGAGCGTTTCGAGCACCGCGCGCGAATATTTCGGCGGCTTCTCGGGATGCAGGCGATCCAGATAATGACGCATCGCCGGCTTGCTCTGAAAGCGCCACCCGGTCGCCAGCGCCACCAGTTCGACACCGCGACCGGACCAATCCTGTTTCAGGTCTTCGAGCAACGTGCGGACCGTGTCAGCCGACACGCCGTCGGCAAAGAGCTTGCGCAAATCGCCAAGCTTCAGCGGTTCCTGCGCACAGATCAAAGCAGTCTCGAGGACGATCTTCGCCTCTTGGGTATTCATGCAGCTAGGCCAGACCCTGTGGTCAAACGAACCGGATCAACAAACAGACGAAAGGAACGGAAGACGCGCTCGCCCGATTCTGATCGGTCATATTGATGGGAGCACGAACCGGGGGCGGCGAACCAACTTCAGGCCAGGCCCAAACCGGACGGAACAGCACGGCTCAACGACGGAACCGCGTGACTGAGCGCCATATTACGCAAAATTGCCCGGTGCGTAAAGATGAGTGGAACAGGCCGCCGCCCGGGCGGCGCACCCGCTCCGTCCCCGCTTCAGCGGGCGCCCGCGCCATGCGCAAGGAACCGGCGCAGCCGCTCGACGCCCGCGTCGAGCCGCGCCGGATCGCACGCATAACACCAGCGCACGAACCCCTCCCCCTCCGGGCCGAACGCACGCCCGGGCGCCAGGCCGAGCCCCGCGTCGCGCACCAGCGTCTTGCAGAACGCCAGGCTGTCGGCCGCCCCCGGCAGCCGCAGGAACAGGTACATCGCGCCCGGCGGAGGCGGCACCTCGACGCCCGGCAGCGTCCGCAGCGCGGCGACCAGGTGATCGCGCGCGTCGCGCAGCGCCGTGACGAACGCCCGCACGAACGGCTCGCCGTCGCGCAACGCGACCTCGGCCGCGGCCTGCACGAAGCCCGGCGCGCACGACGTGTTGTATTCGACGAGCTTCGACAGGTCGCCCATCACCGAGGCCGGCGCAATCAGCCATCCGAGCCGCCAGCCCGTCATCGCCCATGCCTTCGAGAACGAATTCACGACCACGACGCGCTCGTCGCGAGACGCGATGTCGAGAAACGACGGCGCGCCGCCCTCGTCGAAGGCAAGCCGCTCGTACACCTCGTCGGCGACCAGCCAGATACCGTGACGACGACAATGGGCGAGCACGGCCAGCTGATCGTCGCGCGACATCGTCCAGCCGGTCGGGTTGTTCGGCGAGTTGATCAGCAGCATCCGCGTATCGGGCGTCAGCGCCGCGAGCAGCCGGCCGACGTCGAGCTGCCAGCCCGCGTCGCCGTAGCCGAGCGGCACGCAATCGACCTGCGCTCCCAGAATCTTCGGAATCTCGACGAGATTCGGCCACAGCGGCGTGACGGCGACGACACGCTCGCCCGGCCCGACCAGCATCTGGGCGGCCAGCATCAGCGCACTCACGCCCGAACTCGTCACGGCGACCGTGTCGGCCGCCGTCGCACCGTGACGCGCGCTGACGTAGGCCGCGATCGCGTCGCGCAGCGGCGCCGTGCCGAGATTGTGCGTGTAGAAGGTCGCGCCGTCGCGCAGCGCCGCCGCCGCGGCGTCGCGGATGAAGTCCGGCGTCACGCGATCGGATTCGCCGAACCAGAACGGCAGCATGTCCGGCACGCCGAAACCGGCGTTCGCGACCTCGCGGATCAGCGACGGCCGCAGCGCATGCACCGCGGTGCGCGCCGCCGGCTCATCGTGCGGCGGGAAAAAACCTGCGGAATGCGTCATCGAGAACACCGCGGAGGAACACGATCCGCGTAGTGTACCGGCCGGCAAGCCGGACCGGCGCACGGCGGCGCACGTCAGTCGAGATCCTCGGCCCTTGCCGGCATCTGCCGCACGAGCTCCCAGATCGCCTGCGCGGCGGGCGACAACGACCGGTCGCGGCGGCGCACCAGCTCGACGGTGCGTTCGGTGCGCGGCGTGAGCGGCCGCGCGACCAGCGTCGAGCCGGCAGGCAGCGGCAACGACAGCCACGGCTGCACGCTTACGCCGACACCGGCCTCGACCAGCCCGAACACGGTCGCCGAATGCCCGAGTTCCTGCATGACCGTCGCGTTGACGCGATGCGTGGCCAGCGCCGCGTCGATCAGCGGCCGACTGCCCGACGCATGATCGAGCAGCACGAGGCGCTCGCCGTCGAGCGCCGTCCACGGCACCTCGGCCCGCGCCGCAAGCGGATGGTCGGCGCGCGCGACGAGGCAGAACGAATCGGTCATCAGCGGCTCGCAGACGATATCGGCGACCGTCAGCGGCCCGATCACGACGCCGAAGTCGACTTCGCTCGACTTCACCTTGCGCAGCACGTCGCTCTGCACGTCGTCGCGCAGGCCGAGCGTCACGAACGGGAACTGGCGCTCGCACGACGCCACCACGCGCGGCATCAGCCTGCAGGCGATCGTCGGGCTTGCCGCGACGATCACGCGCCCGCGACGCTGCTCGCCAATCTCGCGAATCTCGCGCAGCGTGTCGTCGAGATCGTCGAGCAGGCGCGACACGCTCGCGATCAGGTTTCCGCCGACGTCGGTCAGCTGCACGTCGCGCGTCGTCCGGTCGATCAGCTTCAACCCGAGTTCGGCCTCGAGCTCACGCACGCAACGGCTGACCGCGGACTGCGTGAGCCCGATCTCGTCACCCGCCCGACTGAAGCTCTTGAGCCGCGCGACCTCGATGAACACGCGAAGCTGGCGCAGCGTAACGTTCATGTCCCGACCTCATCAATCGCCGATATCGATGCGTGATTCTAATGTGCGAAGCCGTCCGCGGTGAGCGAATCTGGCCCCCGCCGTCCATGTTTCGCTGCGGTGCAATAGATTCGCAAACGCACGTGACATGGGCGAATTGCACAAGATTGGTGATTGTCCCGATTTGCTGACGGGTTATTTTGGCGTCTTATACGCCCCTAGCTGACTTAGCCGTTAGCTCGCTGCCAAGCGGCTCTCGAGGGATTCACCTCCGACATGGCACGCTTCGTGCATTACCTTGCGCACAGGGTGCAGGTTCGTCGGACGGAAGAGCAGAAACGCCGCTGCCGGCCAACCGGACGCCCCCACCCGGCACTCGACGCTCGAGTGCTTGAAGAGTGCGCGGCGCAGGGCAGCGCACCGGAGTTAGCTTCGCTGAGGTGAGGACATGATGCTGTTCGACGATTTGAGAGATAACGAGTGGGCGCTGGTCGAGGGTCTGTTTTGCTCGGAGCCCGCGCGGAGCGAGCGGCGCGGCCGTCCCCGCGTGGAAGCCCGGTCGGTGGTCAACGCCGTGCTGTGGGTGCTGTCGACGGGTGAAGGCTGGTCGAAACTGCCGGGCCGCTACCCGTCCCCGCCGACCTGCCGCCGCCGCTTCGACGAATGGCAGGCGGACGGTACGCTCGCCGAAATCGTGAAACGACTCGGCACGAGCGGCCGGCAAATCTCGCTGCGCGGACGCATCGGCGCAAGCGCGGCGAAGCCGCCCGCCCCGCCGAGCCGCGACCGGCTGCGCGGCGCCTTCTGGACCAATCCGGAATCCTGGCGCGCCCCCGTCAAGATGGCGTAACGAATGCTCGATCGGGCGGCTGCGGCCGCCCGGTGTCTTTCTGCGACGCGACTTCGTTGCGTCGCACGCTTTGCCGTCGATTACCGTTGTCGTGCCGCGAAACATCTATTTACCAATATTTACAGCAAGCCTGCACTCCCACGCTTACCTTAGCGTCATATCAACAGGCCGCACGGACGGCTTGAGAGGGAGCCCCGCCATGAAAACAATGTCACTGCTCGTTGCATGCGGCATTGTCGTTTCCGTGGCGCTGGCCGCTCCGGCCCATGCCGACGATCGCGCGAAGCCGCCCCATCGCCAGCAGGACCACCGCAACAGCCTCCGCCAGCCGCCGGCCGCCAACTCGTCGAGCCGGCAAACCGTGCCGCGCGGCGACTTGCGCGGCGATATCGCCAGCAACGCTCGGGCGCGGATCGGCTCACAGCCGCCCGGCATGTCGCGTCATCCGTAGTCCTGTCGATTTCGAGATTTCGCCAAAGAAAATGCCCGGATCCGGGAACTGCGCCGCATGCGGCGAGTCACATCGTTGCCATGAGCACAGCGTGGCAGCAGCAAAAGTATCCGGTACGCCCGTATCCTCGCGATACGGGCTTTTTTTTGCATCGCCGGCCTGCGCGGCGACGCACGGGCCGGGATGAAGCCCGCTACAGGCGGCTTTCGAGAATCGCCACGGCGCCCGCTTCGCTCAATGCGTAGTCGTCCATGCGGCGATCAGTCCAGGAAAGTAATTTCTCGGCGCGCTCGAGGCGCGAGAATTCGGCTCGACCGCTGTCGGTCAGTACGGCAATGTCGACCGGTGCATGAAAGCCCGGTGCGGGGGCAACGGTCTTCTGCCTGACCGTGTCCATCAGCCCGAGCGAACGGAGATACTCGAACACGCCCGGGCGGCGTGCCCACGGTACCTGGCGGTACTGCACTCGTCTCAATGCGTCGAGCACCGCTTCGTTGGAATACGTGGCCATCTCGATTCTTTCTTAAAGTGCAGCGACAATGCGAAGCGGCGCACCGGGCGGGGTCTCCGCCCGCCGAAACCGCCACCGATTCTGGAGGCCAACGTTGTTCGGCGTCGCGTCAGGGCCGTATCGTCAGCCGTCCATAAAAAGACACCATACCCCAATCAAATTGATTCTGTTCGATTCATTTGTACTTCTCTTCATCGGTTTCATGCTCTGCCGCAAGCAGCGTCGAACCATTTCGATCGCCGCCGCCGCGCTGTTCTGGCTGCTCGCGACGGGCTGGCTCGCAGCGCCGCTGATCGCGTGGACCGAGGCCGGCGTCACGCCGGTCGAGCGCCCCGACATGCATGGGCGCACCACGCTGATCCTCATCGGCGCCGGCACGCACCGCACCGACACCGGATTGCAGCCGCCGCCGGACGGCGTCGCGCGCATCCGCAAGGTGGCGGCGCTCTATCGCACGTGCCGGCAGCAGGCCCAGCGCTGCACCGTCGTGATGTCGGGCGGCGACCCGCAACATCACGGCGACACGGAGGCGGCCGTCTACGGACGCCAGCTCGTCGCGCAGGGCGTGGCGCCCGCCGACCTCGTGCTCGAACCGAACAGCCGCACGACCTACGAAAACGCGAAATTCACTGCGTCTATACTACGCTCACAGTATGACGACGCGCGCATTCTCGTCACGTCGTCGTATCAGATGCGCCGCGCCCTGCTCGATTTCCGCCGTTTCGGCATCGATCCGCAGCCCGTTTATGCGAATCTCCGCCGCGCGCAGACTGGCTGGCTGCCGCGCTGGCGCAATGTGGCCAACGCCGCGCAGGCGCTGCACGAGCTGGTGGGAATCGCGCAATTCCACGTGTATCGCTGGCTCGGCTGGTTTTGACGACACCGGGAAACCCGGCGCGAAAATCGCGGTGCCACCCGGATGGCAGACGCGTGACGAAGTGCGCGAAGTGTTGCGCGACTTCAACGAGGTCTTGCGTCGTGCGACGATCCGGTGCACATTGATCCGTCACTTTTGTTACACTCGACACGCACTCGACGGCAGTCGCCAGACAAAACGGCAACACTCGGGTTCATCACCACTTAGCGGAGGTAAAGCAATGAAGAAGACGTCCCTGGCTATCCTGGTAGCGATGTCGGCGCTGACTGGCGCAGCGTACGCGCAAGAGAGCACGCAGATTCAAACCATCACCGATCCGGCCAAGATCGCCGAGATCGAGCAGCGTGCACAAGCGCTGCAACAGCAACAAGCGGCCGAAGCGGCTCAGCCGGCGGCGCAGGAAGAGCATCACCACGGCAAGAAGGCTGCGCATCACAAGAAGGCCGCCAAGAAGGCGAAGGCTGCAGACGCTGCCAGCCAGTAAGTTCGGCGGCACCGCTTCAGCGAAAAGCCGAATCCGGGCAGCCGGGTTCGGCTTTTTTGGTTGCGGCGCCTGCGCGCTGTGCTAAAGTCGCGCACCGAAATTTTCCACCCGTGCGCACCCCGGTGCGGAGGACAGCATGAGCAACATTCAACTCGACATCGAGTGGACCGAAGCCGCCACTCGCCAGATCAAGCAACTGATGCCCCGCGGCTCGGCCGACGCGTTCCTCGCGCTACCGCCGATCGAGTGCCTGCCGATGGAAGGCGACGTGCTGTTCCTCGGCCCGCAAGGCAAGCAGCAACCGTTCATCGTTGCCGAGCGCCAGTATCACCATGACGGCGACGCCGACTGGACGATCATCCTGATCCTGGACGTACCCGGCACGTCGCACTGACGCGCCGCCCGCGACCGGACACGTCCGGTCGCCCTGGCCTGCTCGCGTTCAGAGGAGCTTCGACAGCACGCGGATTTCGGAACGCTCGATCCAGTCCGCGGCCGCCTCGCGATAAGCGAGAATATGCGCGGAACGCGCATGAGCAGCCAACGCCTCCTCGCTCTCCCAACGCTCGACGAATACGAACCGCGCGGGCTCCTTCAGATCCCGGTGCAAGTCGTACTGCAATGCGCCGGCTTCGTTGCGGGTCGGCTCGACGATACCCTCGAGCACGGTGCGCAGTTTTTCCTCCGCGCCCGGCTTCGCCACGATCAGCGCCACGACTGCAATTTCCGCCATTCCCGCCTCCTTCGTCCGAAAAAGTCCGAGAATACGCGAATCCCGCAGCGCGCATCGGCTACGCCGATACGGCATGACGATGGCACAAAAAAAATAGCCCGCGCTTCAGAGAAGCGCGGGCGAAACCGTCGCCCTACGAGGATAGGCGACGGGGCCATCGAGATCCGCACGCGGGTGCGGATCATCATCTGTTGTGCGGACGCTTGTCGCGTCGGCATGTGAAGGCATCGAGACCGTTGTTCGGCGCACGCGGCGCACGCTCCGGACGCTGACGCCAGCCTCCCCGTTCTAACGATTCCAACCTATAAAGCAGGTTACGTGCCAAGCTCGACATGCACGACACTCCTTTGATTTGTAAGGACAATTTTTTGGATCGGCGACAATGTGACACGTGTTCTGTCGTCGTAACGCCCGAATGTTACGTAACGTCACGAGGCGGGCCGAACCACTAGAACAATCGCACGCGCCAGCGAGCAGCCATGAAAAAAGCCCGCCGGATGGCGGGCTTTTCAGGAGTGCGGGAAACGCCGGGATCAGCGGAGCTGATTCACGAGCAATCCCATGATTTGCCGAGCCGGCGACGACGTGTCGATCGCGCCCGCATCGTCGACGACCGCGACACGCGTCTGATCGGCAGTGAGCGCCTTCACGTTGACGCGATACTGCTTCGCCTGCTTTTCCTTCTTGCCGTGGAACAGCTGGCTCCAGAAGCCCTGCTCGGCCGAGCTCAGATCCTTCGGATCGACATAGCGCACGAAATACAGCCCCTTCGAGCGATCGCGATCGTCGACCGTGAAGTTCGCGCGATCGAGCGCGAGACCGACGTGCAGCCACGACCGGTCGTACGGCTCGCCGAGCGTGACTTCGGACGGCACGGCCGCATCAGCCGCGTCGCTGCCTTGCGCCGACGTGCGCGACACGTTCTGCGCGGCGATTGCCGCAGCGGCCTTCGACGACGCGTCGGCATCGGCCTTCTTGTCTTTCGGTACTGCGTCGTCCTTGATGTTCGCGATCGGCGGTTCGCCGTTCTTCGCGCGCTGCTCGTTCTGCGCGAGCACGGCCATCAGCCGCTTCAGGTATTCCGTCTCGAGCGCCGGATCGTTCGGCTTCGGCTCCCACTTGCTCGAATCGTTGTTCGCGCCGGTGATCGCCTCGCGCATCCCCTTCTGGCTGATGAACACGTAGGTGCCGCCGTTCGGCGCCGAATCGAGACGCGTACGGTACTTGTTGCGCTCGGCCGTCACGTACGAATTGCCCATCGCCTTCGAGATCACGCTGCGGATCAGGCCGTCGTTGATCTGCGGATGGGTTTCGTTCCAATCGGTTTCCATCACGCCCTTGTCGCGCTGGTCGACGACGAGCAGGAAGCCCTGCTCCTGCCAGAAACGGCGAACCTGCGGCCAGATCGCGGCCGGTTGCTTGCCGTCGATCACAAGCCAGCTTTCGGTGCCGTCGCGCTGGATATGCATGCCGGCCACGGCCGGCGCGACGGTGTCCAGCGCGGGCGCGGCTTGCTGGACCTGCTTGAGCGCGGACAGGGAAGTCGCGCCGCCCTGGGGCGGCAGCGAACGCTGATCGGCCGTCTCGTCGAGCATGTTGGGCGGCACTGCGAGCGACGCTTCCTTCGATTTCGAATCGCTCTTGTAGTCCACTTTCGTGGGCGACGACGTACCGCAACCGGCGACGAGCGCGCCGGTGGCGAGCACTGCAGCGAACCGCATGGTAAGACGAAGATCAGTCATGTTCGGGGAATCCTCTTCCGCTAAATCACGGCGCTTTCCGTGGATCAACCGTGCATTTTACCGGGGCCGCGCCGCGATGTGCAAAAAAGCGACGGCCAAGAAAAAACCCGCGTCAGCTTGAACTGACGCGGGTTCTTGTCTGGTCGGGGCGAGAGGATTTGAACCTCCGACCACCTGCACCCCATGCAGGTACGCTACCAGGCTGCGCTACGCCCCGAAAGAAAAAAATTATAACAGACAGTTCCCCGATTTAGAACGGGTCGCATGCATTTTGTGCCTGCCCTCGTGAAATTTTTTGGCGCGATCGTGCCGATGCAAGCAATCCGCGGCATCGAACCCGCATCGCCTTCACCGTCACCGCTTGCGCGCGATACAGATGACCGTCAGGCCGGCGATGCGGTTGAAGCGGAACATCGGCAACTCGATGCGGCAGATCGTCTTGAGCAAACCGTTGACGAACGGATGATGACGGCGCAATTGCGACGCAGGCTCGCGCGGATGCGAACGCGCCCGCTCGCCCAGCCGCAGTGCGGCCGCGAGCGGAAACGTCAGGCCGAAATAGTAGGCGCCGTGCTCGACGTCGAGCCCCGCGCGCCGGACCACGTCCTCGAGGCCGCCGAGCGTATACCTGCGCTTGTGCTCGAGAAAATCGTCGTGGCCGCTCCAAAGAAACTGGAACGCGGGAACCGTGATCAGGAACCGGCTGCCCGCAGGCGCGCCCTTCACATACTGCGTCAGCAGCCCGACGTCGTCGTCGACATGCTCGAGCACGTCCATCAGCAACACGAGATCGGCATCGAATCGATCGACGGAGCGCCGAAAGTGGATGGGCTTGCCGGCCTCTTCGCCATCGCTGTCGTCGGCGTAGCTCGTGTCGACACACCATGCTTCCGTCGCCGGCGTGCGCTCGAGCAGATGCTTCGAGAAAAAGCCGGAGCCCGCACCGACGTCGAGTATCCGGTTCACGCCCGACGCGCCCAGGAACCGGCGAATGGCGCTCGCCTTCGACGCGTAGTACCAGTGATCGCCCACTCCCGCACCCAGTACGTCGACTTCCTTCAGGTCCATGGCGCTTCCCCGTGATGGCTGCCGTGTTGTGATGTCGAATTCGCCACTGAGCCGATCTTACCTCGCCGCCCTCGCCGATCGTATCCGTCGATGCCCGGGGCCGCGCCACTTCGGCATCCGGTGAAACCCGCGCCGGCCATGGTCGACCGCGGGTTTTCAGGGGCGCGTCGAAAGACGCCGGCCGACGGTCCGGACAAACCAAACGACCGTTTGATCCGCCCGTCCATCCACCGCGAAACCATTGTCCGGCAGCCCGCCAGCGCGCCGTAACCGGGCGGCCGTTGTTTGGTAACGCCGCTCTAGCGCGCTATGACACACTGCACGGCATCGACGCTCGCGCCGTGCAGTGGCGCGCGCCCCCCGTCGATCAAGACAAGACATGGAGACAGACGATGCGGAATGCGGTCCGGCGCGGCCATCGCTCGCCTTTGGCAATTTTCGACCGGGTTGCCGGCCTGCGACGCACGGCCGCCCCGCGATCACACACGACATCCCGCGTGTTCGGCTGCGGCGCGCTGGCGCTCACGCTGCTCTGCGCCGGCTGCGCGGAATCGGCCGCGCAGCGCGACAGCAACACGTCGATCGCATCGACGAAGATAGAACGCACGAAGGCGGAGCGCCTCGCGCGCGAGCAGCAAATCGCGCGCACCGTGCCGTCGCTCGCGTCGATCAGCCTCACGCAACCGCGCCCGTTCACGCTGCGCGACTCGGGCCAGAACGGCGCGATGACGTTCCTGCGCGACGTCGATTTCCGCGTCGTCAACAATCTCGGCTTCTTCATTCATCAGCTGTCGGCCACGCTCGTGCCCACGCAGGCCGGCGCGCCGATCGTATTCGACGATCCGACGAGCTTCGAGATCGACGTGCACGAAGGCACGGTCACGCTCGACAACGCGAAGCTGACCGCCCTCTTCAACACCTACATCTTCGGCTATCGCAACGCGCCGCTGCGCAAGCTCGCGGTATCGGCCGGCGACGGCGTGATCCATCTGCAAGGCGAGATGCAGCGCGACGGCTGGGTACCGTTCTCGCTGACCGGCACGCTCGCGATCCGCGACGGCAGCCAGCTCGTGTTCCACCCGACCGGCGTACGCGTGTCGGGCCTCGACGCGCAGCCGGTGATGCGCGCGGCCAACGTGAAAATGGCCGACCTGCTGAAGGTGGAGACGCCGATCGCGCAACTCGCCGGCGACGATCTCGTGATGGCGGTCGACAAGCTGATGCCGCCGCCGCGCCTGAAGCTGACGATCACCGCGCTGCGCGTGACGCCGGCGGGCCTCGACCTGAAGCTCGACGACGGCACGCATGCGGGCTTCGCGATGCCCGCGAACGCGCCGCAGCAAGCGATGTACATTCGCGGCGGCGACGTGAAATTCATGCGCTCGATGCCGATGAACGCGGACATCCTGATCGCTCCGCTCGACGCGTCGAAGCGCGACCAGACGTTCGTGTTCGACCTGTACCACTATCGCGACCAGGTATCGGCCGGCTATTTCAACTTCGACGAAAGCGGCGCGATGGCGATCCGGATGCCTACATATGCGGGCCCGGCCAGCGGCGCGCTGCTCGGCAACGCGGCCGCGCGCCTGAACGACAGCTTCCTCGCCGCGCAGCAGAATGCGCTGCGCGACGTGCGCCAGCATTGGGAAGCGTACGCGCTCGCGGCGGACGCCGCGCGGCCCGGCATGCAGAAGGTCGCGATGCGGCGCACGTCGACGACGCCGTTCAACGAGCGGCACGTGTCGAACCGCAACCCGACGATCCATCTGCGCAACGTCGACTTCAACCTGTCCGGCGATATCGGTTTTCATGTCGAAGATCTCGACGTGGAACTCGTGTCGAAGCGCGCCGGCGAACCCGTCGATCTCGACGACCCGAACCAGTACGACATCCGCATTCTCGGCGGCACGGTCGTCGAGTCGTGGAAGGCGATGTCGGCGCTGTTCAACGACTACCTGCTCGACTATTCGCCGCGTTCGCTGAACGGCCTGCAACTGAGCGCGGACGGGCAGAACCTGCGCGTCCAGGGCGGCATCAAGCTGTGGAATCACGTGCCGGGCGTCTGGCTGCCGACCGACATGAAGGGCTCGCTGACGGTGCTCGACGACCGCCACCTCGCATTCAAGCCGTCGCAGGTGTCGGTGCTCGGCATCCCGCAGGCGACGCTACTGCGCTCGCTCGGCATCGAGCTGTCGTCGCTGACGCCGCTGCAGCGGCGCGGCGCGGAACTGCGCGGCGACACGCTCGTGCTCGACCAGTACACCGTGTTCCCGCCGCCCGTGCTGAACGGCAAGCTCGGCCAGGCGACGGTCGAGCGCGACGGCTTGCGTCTGACGTTCCGGCGCGCACCGGGCGCGCCCGCGCCGAAGCGGCCGCAGATCGATGCGCCGAGCTACATGTGGATGGAAGGCGGCGACATGAAGATGTTCAACGTGCTCGAACTGAACGTGCGCGCGCTGATCCGGAATTCGGCCGAGGCCGGCCCGATGCGGTTCGACCTGTACGGGTACCGCAACCAGGTCGCGCAGGGCTCGGTGCGGATGCTGCCGGACGGCACGCTGGTCGTCGACATGGGCCGGAAGAATCCGCTCGCGTCGCGCTGATCCGCAGGCGCGACCCGCATGAAAAAAGCCCGGTGGCGGTCGCCAACCGGGCTTTCCCATACATCCTGCGCACCGTGCGCTCAGTCGTGTTTCAGTCCGTCGATCACGTCCAGCAATGCCTGCCGCAACGCGGTCACATCGACGTTTGCGCCCGCGTTGGCCGCCCCGCGCGCATCGGCGGCCTGCACATCGGATTCGACCGGCTCCGCCGCGGCCCGATCGCTGCCCGGCGAATCGAGCCGGTTGCGCGCGCCGTTGATCGTGAAGCCCTGCTCGTACAGCAACTCGCGAATCCGCCGGATCAGCAGCACTTCGTGATGCTGGTAATACCGCCGGTTGCCACGCCGCTTCACCGGCCGCAGCTGAGTGAACTCCTGTTCCCAGTAACGCAGCACGTGTGGTTTGACCCCGCACAGTTCGCTGACTTCGCCGATCGTGAAGTAGCGCTTCGCGGGAATCGGAGGCAAGACGACTTTCTCAACCGTGGTGGTCATCGGTTAACCGTCGGTAAGGGTGCGCGGCGGCCGCGCGGGGCGTGGGCGCGTATTACTCCGCGCCGTTTTCGACCAGCGCCTTCAGCTTCTGGCTCGCGTGGAAGGTTACCACCCGGCGGGCCGCGATCGGAATCGCTTCGCCCGTCTTCGGGTTGCGGCCCGGGCGCTGCGGCTTGTCGCGCAACTGGAAATTGCCGAACCCCGACAGCTTGACGCTTTCGCCGTTTTCGAGCGCATCGCGGATCACTTCGAAAAACGCCTCGACCATGTCCTTCGCTTCACGCTTGTTCAGCCCGACGCTATCGAACAGCAGCTCCGCCAGTTCCGCCTTCGTCAGCGTCGGCGTCTCCGTGGACGCCGGCGCCGAAGCGTCGCGGTTCATGGCGCTGCGTTGCGCCGTCAGGAGGGCTTCGAATTCACTCGAGGTCATGTCGTTCATATCTGCCATACAGCGCGTTGAATCAAAACTTACGATGGAAAAAGCCGCCCGCGAACGGGCGGGCCCTCTCCTTAGCCGCGCAGGCGCGCACCGGCACGAGCCATTCGCTCGACCAGCGTCTGGATCGCCTGATCGACGACCTCGTCCTGCAGCGTGCCAGCCGCGTCCTGCAGCGTCACGCGGAAGGCAAGGCTCTTCTCGTTCGCGGCAAGACCACCGGAAGTATTTGATTTTGCACGAAATTCGTCAAAGAGTACAACCTTCTGAACGAATCGGCAGGCGTCTTCGGCAAGCGCCTTCTTCATTTCGTCGAAAAGTGCCTGAACCTCGACCGCCTGATCGACGACAACGGCGATATCGCGACGGACCGGCGGGAATTTCGACACGTCGGTCGGCGCGGGCAGCGCACGTGCAGTCAGCGCATCCGCGTCGATTTCAAACATCACCGGTGCGTGCGGCAGCTCGTACTTCTGCATCAGGCGCGGATGCAGCTCGCCGATCCAGCCGACCGCACGGCCATCGACTTCGATGCGCGCGCTGCGGCCCGGATGAAGGGCCGGATGCTCGGCCTTCACGAAGCGCGCGACCGCCGGCGCGAGCAGCGCCTCGAGATCGCCCTTCACGTCGAAGAAATCGACCGCGCGGGTCGCGACGCCCCACTGCTCGTCGAATGCCGGACCGTACGCCAGCGCGCCGACGCGCTTCGGCTGCGCATGACCTTCGACCGCCAATTCGCCGGCCTTCACCGACGGATCGGCAATGAATACGCGCCCCGATTCGAACACGCGCACGCGATCGGCGCGGCGGTTCAGGTTGTGGCGCAGCACCGAGATCAGGCTGCCGAACAGCGTCGTGCGCATGACCGAAAGCTGGCTGGCGATCGGGTTCAGCAGACGGATCGGGTTGTCGTTGCCCGCGAAATCCTGCTCCCACTCCGCATCGACGAAGCTGAAGTTGACGGTTTCCGCGTAGTCGCGCGCGGCGAGCGCGTGACGGATGTCGTGGATCGAACGCCGCGTCTCGTGGGTCGCACGCATTTCGCTCGTCGCGACCGGCGGCCGCGCCGGAATCTTCTCGAAGCCGTAGATGCGCGCCACTTCCTCGATCAGGTCTTCCTCGATCTCGATGTCGAAGCGGTGCGACGGCGGCGTGACGAGGAACGCGTCGTCTTCACGCTCGAACGGCAGGCCGAGGCGCGTGAAGATGTTCGCGATCTCGTCGGCGTCGATCTTCACGCCGATGATGCGGTTCGCGC
This sequence comes from Burkholderia sola, assembly GCF_905400185.1. Taxonomy (NCBI): domain Bacteria; kingdom Pseudomonadati; phylum Pseudomonadota; class Betaproteobacteria; order Burkholderiales; family Burkholderiaceae; genus Burkholderia; species Burkholderia sola. The sequence goes on along the minus strand of NZ_FR989675.1, from coordinate 1,588,824 downwards.
GCGACACACGCATCTTCACCGGCACGCGCTGCGGCAGGTTCACCGCCTGATCGTCGACCGGGCCGGCCTTGCCGCCGCAGATTTCGAGGATCAGTTGCGTGATGCGCTCGACGTGCTCGACGGTCGTCGCGTAATCGACGCCGCGCTCGAAGCGATGGGCCGCATCGGTCGAAAAGTTGTACTTGCGCGCGCGGCCGCGGATGCTGTCCGGCCACCAGAACGCGGCTTCGAGGTAGATGTTGGTCGTATCGAGCGTGACGGCCGTGCTGTCGCCGCCCATGATGCCGGCCAGGCTTTCGACCTGACGATCGTCCGCGATCACGCCGACCGTTTCGTCGAGTTCGACCGTGTTGCCGTTGAGCAGCTTCAGCGATTCGCCGCGCTTGCCCCAGCGCACTTCGATGCCGCCGTGGATCTTGTCGAGATCGAACACGTGCGACGGGCGGCCGAGCTCGAACATCACGTAGTTCGAGATGTCGACGAGCGCGGACACGCTGCGCTGGCCCGAACGCTCGAGGCGCTCGACCATCCACTGCGGCGTCTTCGCGTGCGCATTCACGCCGCGGATCACGCGACCCGAGAAGCGGCCGCACAGATCGGGCGCGGCGATGCGCACCGGCAGCGTCTCGTCGAGCTCGACGTTCACCGGGCGGATGTCGACCGGCGTCAGCGGTGCGCCGGTGATCGCGGCCGTCTCGCGCGCGATACCGAACACTGACAGGCAGTCGGCCTTGTTCGGCGTCAGCTTGATTTCGAAGATCGTGTCGTCGAGATTGAGCGTCTCGCGGATGTCCTGGCCGATCGGCGTATCTTCCGGCAGGATCAGCAGCCCGCTGTGATCCTCGGACAATTTCAGCTCACGCGCCGAGCACAGCATCCCCTGGCTCTCCACGCCGCGCAGCTTCGACAGCTTGATCGCGAACGGCTTGCCGCCCTCTTCCGCCGGCGGCAGTTCCGCGCCGACCAGCGCGACCGGCACCTTGATGCCGGGCGCCACGTTCGGGGCGCCGCACACGATGTTCAGCGTCGCGCCGGTGCCGGCGTCGACCTGGCAGACATTGAGCTTGTCCGCATCCGGATGCTTGACGACTTCGAGCACGCGGCCGACGACGATCTTCGACGTCGGCGGCGCAGCCTTGCTCAGCGATTCGACTTCGAGCCCCGCCATCGTCAGCGCGTGCGACAGGGCGTCGGTCGTCAGCTGCGGGTCGACAAAGGTTCTCAACCAGGATTCAGGGAATTGCATGGATGTCTACGTTCGAAACAGGTTAGATCGACGCCCGGGCTCCGTCGGAAACGTCCGTCGGGGCATGCGCGGGCACAGGTCGGCGCGGCGAGCGGCGTTATGCGAACTGGCGCAGGAAACGCAGGTCGTTCTCGAAGAACAGCCGCAGATCCTGGACACCGTAGCGCAGCATCGTCAGGCGCTCGAGGCCGCTGCCGAACGCGAAACCGATGTAGCGCTCGGGGTCGAGGCCCATGTTGCGGATCACGGTCGGATGCACCTGCCCGGAGCCGGAAATTTCGAGCCACTTGCCGGCGTTCTTGCCGTGCTCGAACATCATGTCGATCTCGGCCGACGGTTCCGTGAACGGGAAATACGACGGACGGAAGCGCACGAGGATGTCGTCGCGCTCGAAGAATTTTTTCAGGAAGTCGGTATAGACGCCCTTGAGGTCGGCGAAGCTGATGTTTTCGTCGATCCACAGCCCCTCGACCTGATTGAACATCGGCGAGTGGGTCGCATCGCTGTCGACGCGATACGTGCGGCCCGGCGCGATCACCTTGATCGGAGGACGGTTCATGCGCGCATAACGCACCTGCATCGGGCTCGTGTGCGTGCGCAGCAGCAGCTGGCGGCCGTCGGCATCCTTGCCTTCGACGTAGAAGGTGTCCTGCATCGAACGCGCCGGATGGTTCTCCGGGCTGTTCAGCGACGTGAAGTTGTACCAGTCGGTCTCGATTTCGGGGCCGTCGGCCACGTCGAAACCGATCGAGCCGAAAATCTGTTCGACACGCTCCCACGTGCGCATCACCGGGTGCAGGCTGCCTGCACCGGCGCCACGGCCCGGCAACGTCACGTCGATCGCTTCGGCGGTGAGGCGCTGATTCAGCAGCGCGTCGGCCAGGGCCTGGCGACGGGCGGTGAGCGCGGCTTCGACCTGCTGCTTCGCGACGTTGATGCGTGCGCCTTCGGTCTTGCGTGCTTCGGGATCGAGCTTGCCGAGGCCCTTGAGCAACTCGGTCAGCGCACCCGATTTGCCGAGAAATCGGGCTTTCTCGTTTTCGAGCGTGGTGATGTCGGCAGCCTGTTCGAAGGACTGCTGCGCGTCGGCGACAATCTGGTCCAGATCCATAGATCCCATCATTTCCAACGTCATTCGGTCTTGGCGAGCGAAATGGCCTCGCCAAACAAAAAAGGGGCTCGGAAGAGCCCCGTTTTCGCTGCAGCGGCCGAGACTACCGGAACCTCGCTGCAACTAACCACGCAGTGCTAATTTCGCAATTAGGCTGCAACGGCGGCTTTCACCTGCTTGACGATCGCAGCAAAAGCAGCCTTGTCGAACACCGCCATGTCGGCCAGCACCTTACGGTCGAGTTCGATCGACGCCTTCTTCAGGCCGTTGATGAACACGCTGTAGGTCATGTCGTGCTGGCGAACTGCCGCGTTGATACGCGTGATCCACAGTGCGCGGAACACACGCTTCTTGTTGCGGCGATCGCGATACGCATACTGACCAGCGCGCATCACCGCCTGCTTGGCGATGCGGTAGACGTTATTGCGGCGGCCGCGATAACCCTTGGCCAGGTTGATGATCTTCTTGTGGCGGGCCCGTGCGGTTACCCCACGTTTGACTCGAGGCATGTTTCTCTCCTTGGAGTATCAGTTGAGGGGTTACGCGAACGGGAGCATCGCGCGGACGGAGTTCAGATCGGAATCATGAACTGCCGTTGCGCCGCGCAGATGGCGCTTGTTCTTCGTGGTTTTCTTGGTCAGGATGTGACGCTTGAAGGCTTGACCGCGCTTGACGGTACCGCCCGGACGCACCACGAAGCGCTTTGCAGCGCTCTTCTTGGTCTTCATCTTAGGCATGACGAACAACTCCAGTTTATTAGATGGCGATGGGTGTGCGGTTGGCTTGCGCCCTTGACCCGCCCTTCGAAACCCAGTCCACTTGTGTACGGCGCACCGCTTGCGCAGCCGCCGTCATCGTTGGCGCGCCGCCCTGACCGGGCTACGCGCCGAACCACTGTCGAACCTGCGCGCGATGCGCGCGGGCTCGTTACTTCTTTTTCTTCGGCGAGAGCACCATGATCATCTGGCGCCCTTCCATCTTCGGCATCTGCTCGACCTGGCCGACTTCCTCGAGATCCGTGCGCAGACGCTCCAGCATCCGCATACCGATTTCCTGGTGAGCCATTTCGCGGCCGCGGAAACGCAACGTGATCTTCGTCTTGTCGCCCTCTTCGAGGAAGCGCACGAGATTGCGGAGCTTGACGTTGTAATCCCCGTCATCGGTACCCGGGCGGAACTTGACTTCCTTGACCTGGATGACCTTCTGCTTCAGCTTCGCTTCGTGCTGCTTCTTCGATTCCTGGTACTTGAACTTGCCGTAATCCATCAGACGGCAAACCGGCGGCACCGCTTGTGGCGCGATCTCCACCAGGTCAACATCCAGTTCTTCCGATTTACGGAAAGCGTCAGCGAGTTTTACGATACCGAGCGGTTCGTTCTCGATCCCGACCAGGCGCACTTCCGGCGCAGTGATTTCACCGTTGATGCGGTGCGACGACTTATCAGTAGCGATGTTACGTTTCCTCTAAAAATTAAAAAAATGAGCCGCGCTGCCAGGGCGGTTACTTGAACGAGCGCAGGTCTTCCTGCAGACGCTCAACGAAGGCTTCGACCGGCATAACGCCAAGATCGACGCCGCCACGGGCACGCACGGCTACCGTTTGCGCATCACGCTCCTTATCGCCCACGACGAGGAGATAAGGCACCTTTTCCAGCGTGTGCTCGCGTATTTTATAGCTAATCTTCTCGTTGCGCAAATCGGCCGCCACTCTAACCCCTTGTTTTTGCAACGTTTGGGTCAGAGCGTGCGCATATTCGGCCTGACTTTCGGCGATATTGAGCACAATTGCCTGGTACGGCGCGAGCCAGACCGGCATTGCACCAGCATGGTGCTCGATCAAGATGCCGAGGAAACGCTCCATCGAACCGACGATCGCGCGGTGCAACATCACCGGCCGGCGACGGCTGTTGTCCTCGGCGACGTACTCGGCGCCCAGGCGCTCCGGCAGCACCATGTCGAGCTGCAGCGTGCCGCACTGCCACGAGCGGCCGAGGGCGTCCTTGATGTGGTACTCGATCTTCGGGCCGTAGAACGCACCCTCGCCCGGCAACTCTTCCCACGTGAGGCCACAGGCGGTCAGCGCGTCGCGCAAACCCTGCTCGGCGCGATCCCACGTTTCGTCCGTCCCCGCACGCTGGTCGGGGCGCAGCGACAGCTTGATGTCGATGTGATCGAAACCGAAGTCCTTGTACACGCTCATCGCGAGCGTGTTGAACGCGATCGATTCCGAGATGAACTGATCTTCCGTACAGAAGATGTGCGCGTCGTCCTGCACGAAGCCGCGCACGCGCATCAGGCCGTGCAGCGCGCCCGACGCCTCGTTGCGGTGGCACGAGCCGAATTCCGCGTAACGCAGCGGCAGGTCGCGGTACGAGCGCAGGCCGTGCTTGAACACCTGGACGTGGCCCGGGCAGTTCATCGGCTTGATCGCGTAGTCGCGCTTCTCCGACTCCGTCGTGAACATGTTCTCGCGATAGTTCTGCCAGTGGCCCGACGCTTCCCACAGCGAGCGGTCCATGATCATCGGCGTCTTGATCTCGAGATAGCCGGCGTCGTTCACGCGGCGGCGCATGTACTGCTCGACCTGCTGCCACAGCGCCCAGCCCTTCGGATGCCAGAACACCATCCCCGGCGACTCTTCCTGCATGTGGAACAGGTCGAGCTGCTTGCCGAGCTTGCGGTGGTCGCGCTTTTCCGCTTCCTCGAGCATGTGCAGGTACTGGTCCTGGTCTTCCTTCTTCGTCCAGGCCGTGCCGTAGATGCGCTGCAGCTGCTCGTTCTTCGAATCGCCGCGCCAGTACGCGCCCGCGACCTTCATCAGCTTGAAGACCTTCAGCTTGCCGGTGGACGGCACGTGCGGGCCGCGGCACAGATCGGTGAAGCCGCCGTGCGAATACAGCTTGATTTCGTCGCTTTGCGGAATCGATTCGATGATCTCGGCCTTGTACTTCTCGCCGATGCTGCGGAAGTAACCGGCCGCCTCGTCGCGCGACACGACACGGCGCGTGACCGGCTCGTCCTTCTTCGCGAGTTCCTGCATGCGCTTTTCGATCTTTTCCAGATCTTCCGGCGTAAACGGGCGGTTGTACGAGAAGTCGTAATAGAAACCGTTGTCGATCACCGGGCCGATCGTCACCTGCGCGTCCGGATACAGCTCCTTCACCGCATACGCGAGCAAGTGGGCGGTCGAGTGGCGGATGATGTCGAGGCCGTCGGCATCCTTGTCCGTGACGATCGCGAGCGACGCGTCGCGGTCGATCAGCGTCGACGTATCCACGAGCTCGCCATCGAGCTTGCCACCCAGCGCAGCCTTGGCGAGGCCGGGACCGATCGAGGCCGCAACCTCGGCAACTGTCACCGGATGCTCGTATTGTCGAACTGAGCCGTCAGGCAAGCGTATCGAAACCATAGCATTCTCCGTGATGCCGACAGTGGGCGGCAGACCAGGTACGCGAGATCAACTCGCGCGTGAAAATTCGCGACAAAAAAAATGCGGCCCCGCTTTCGAGGGGCCGCATTCGATACTTCACTCAAACTGAAAGGGCGAAAACGTTCCTCGACTAGCGTCGCTCCGAAGTGGTTTCGGTCAACGTTCGCGGTGTCATAACCGTATTCGCCTTGTTCGCGTTGAGTTGTGTACTGCTTCGAACACCCGTAGGCCGGGCATTCTCAATTCGTTGGTAGGCTCGATTGGATTCGAACCAACGACCCCCACCATGTCAAGGTGGTGCTCTAACCAACTGAGCTACGAGCCTAGAGAAGCTAAGATTATATGGAGTGGCTGCAGGCTTGGCAAGTGTTTTATGCGGTCGCAGCAAAATAACGCGGATCCAACCCCATCAGGATTTCCGCCCTGCCCGCACGACGCCCTGCACCTCGCCGAGCAGCGTGCACGCGCGCTGCACCTGCGCCGAATTCGAGACCTCGACCGTGAACTGCATGAAGGCCGCATTGCGGCGGCTTTGCGTCTTCACGCCCACGACGTTGATCTTTTCGCGCGCGAACACTTCGGAGATATCGCGCAGCAGCCCTTGCCGATCGCTCGCCTCGATCATCAGGTCGACCGGATAGACGGACGCGCCGCGCCCGCCCAGCACGTCGGCCGACCAGGTCGTCTGCAGCACGCGTTCCGGCGCGCGCTCGACCATCCGGCGAAACGTCGGGCAGTCGGTGCGGTGGATCGACATCCCCTTGCCGCGCGTGACGAAACCGCTGATCGGATCGGGCGGCGCCGGACGGCAGCAGCGCGCCAGCTGCGTCAGCAGCGCGTCGACGCCCACCACCAGCACGCCGGTCGATGCACCGTGCGCGACGCTCGCGCCGCTGCTGCGCTTCTCGAAATCGGCCGGCGCCTCGGGCGCCGGTTCCGGCGGCGGCGCGTCGGACAGCGCGTGCTCGACGTTGCGCAGGCTGAATTCTTCCTTGCCGACGACCGAGAACAGCTCCTCGGGCGACTTGAAGCCGAGCTTCGCGGCGAGGTTGTCCAGGCTGACCGACGTCTTGCCCTCGCGCTGCAGCGTCTTTTCGACGAGCGCGCGGCCGTGCGCGATGTTTTCTTCCTGCTCGATCGAGTTGAACCACGCACGCACCTTCTGCCGCGCACGCGGGCTCTTCAGGTAACCGAGCTGCAGGTTCAGCCAGTCGCGCGACGGCCCGCCTTCCTTCACCGCGACGATCTCGACCGTCTGGCCGTTCGAAAGCGGCGTGTTCAGCGGCACCATCACGCCGTCGACGCGCGCGCCGCGGCAGCGATGGCCGAGCTCGCTGTGCAGGTGGTACGCGAAATCGACCGGCGTCGCGCCCTGCGGCAGCGCGATCACGCGCGCCTGCGGCGTCAGCACGTAGATGTGGTCGTCGTCGAGCGACGTCTCGCGCAGTTGCGCCCACGCCTGATCGCCCGACACCTCGGTGCCGTCCTCGACGTCGTCCTTCCACGCGAGCAACTGACGCAGCCACGCGATCTTCTCGTCGTACTTGTCGCTCGCCGAGAACTGTCCGCCATAGCCGCGTGCGCCGGCCTCCTTGTAGCGCCAGTGCGCGGCGACGCCGTACTCGGCGAAGCGATGCATCTCCTGCGTGCGGATCTGCACTTCGAACGCACGGCCGTCGTCGCCGATCACGACCGTATGCAGCGACTTGTAGCCGTTCGGCTTCGGCCGCGAGATGTAGTCGTCGAACTCCTTCGGCACCGGCTGCCACAGGTGATGCACGATGCCGAGCACCGCGTAGCAATCCTTGATGTCGGGCACGATCACGCGAAACGCGCGCACGTCGTACAGCTCGGAGAAATCGAGCTCCTTGCCGCGCATCTTGCGCCAGATGCTGTAGATATGCTTCGGCCGGCCGCTGACGTCGGCCTGGATGTGCGCTTGCGCGAGCTCGTGCTGCAGCCGCGCGATCGCCTGCGTGACGTACGCCTCGCGCTCGATGCGCTTCTCGTCGAGCAGCTTCGCGATCCGCTTGTAGGTGACGGGATCCTCGAAGCGGAACGCGAGATCCTCGAGTTCCCACTTCAGTTGCCAGATACCGAGACGGTTCGCGAGCGGCGCATAGATCTCGAGCGTCTCGCGCGCGACGTCGGGCGGCGGATCGAGCTTCGCGGCCGCGTAGTAGCGCAGCGACTGCAAGCGCGAAGCAAGGCGGATCAGCACCACGCGGATGTCCTGCGCGAACGCGAGCAGCATCTTGCGCAGCGCCTCGATCTGCGTGCGCCGCTCTTCCGCCGCGTCGCGCCCGGAGTCGGGCTTCGCGTTCTGCGCGGCGCGCAGGCTGACGGTGCCGAGCCGCAACAGCTTGCGCACGTCGGCCACGAGCCGCGCGACTTCGTCGCCGAAACGCTCGGTCAGCTCGCGTTCGGGGTCGCTCAGATGCGGCGTCAGCACGAACAGCGCGGCGGCCTGCATCGCGTGCGGATCGACGTTCAGCGTGCGCATGATCGACGCCGTGCCGGCCGAGTGATCGGCGAGCAGCTCGCCGGACGACAGGCGCGCGTCGCCGGCCCGCTCGCGCACGAACGCGAGCACGTCGTCGAACGACGGCGCCGCGACGGGAGAAGCGGAAACGGATTCGGTCATTGCACGGCCTGCCGGAATACGGTCATCTTTGGCTGACGCTCAGCTCCGCTGCGCGGCGACGACCACGATCTCGACGAGCAGCGCCGGATCGGCAAGCTTCGCCTCGACGGTCGCGCGCGGCGGCGCGTTGCCTTCCGCAACCCATGCGTCCCACTCGGCATTCATGCCTTCGAAGTTCGCGAGATCCGAGATGTAGATCTGCACCGACAGCAGATGGGCCTTATCGCTGTTCGCTTCGGCGAGCAGGCGGTCGATGTGGCCGAGCACTTCGCGCGTCTGGCCGCGGATGTCCTGCGTGGTGTCTTCGGCGATCTGGCCGGCCAGATACACGGTACCGTTGTGGATCGCGGTTTCGGAGAGACGGGCCCCGACGTGGTGACGAATGACTGCCATGAAATGTTCCGGTCGTGATGGGTAGGGATTCGGGCGGCGGCACGGCCCGCGTGCCGCCGAACCGCATATTATGACGCGTTTATGCGTCGCCTTCGACGAAAAACCGCCGCGCGAGCGCAATCTGGTCCGCGCTGACGAACGCCGGCGCGTGCCCTGCCCCCGGAATCTCGACCTGCGTCACATGCCGGCCGCGACGGACCATTTCGGCCGCCGTCTCGCGCGACAGCAGGTCGGACGTCTCGCCGCGCACGACGAGCAGCGTCGCGTCCGTCGTCCCGATCGCGCGCCACAGCGCGGCCTCGCCGAGCGCGGCCAGTTCGGGCGTCGTCGCCTTGAACGGCTCGGCGATGCGCGGATCGTAGCGCATCGTCCAGCCGCCTTCGGGCAGTTCGTGCAGCAGCGGCCCGTTGATCTCGCGCCACTCGTCGGCGCTCAGCGCACCGAACGGCAGCGACAGCGACGTCAGATAATCGACTCCCTCCTGCTCGGTCGCAAAGCGCGGCTGCACGCCGAGGTACTCGCCGATACGCGTCAGCGAATCGGGCTCGATGCGCGGACCGACGTCGTTGACGATCATCCGGCGCAGCGGCGAACCGGGCAGCCCGGCAAGCGCCATGCCGATCAGGCCGCCCATCGACGTGCCGAACCAGTCGACCGATTCGACGTCGAGCCGGGCAATCAGCGTCACCATGTCGGCCACGTATTGCGGAATCGCATAGAGCCGCGGATCGGCCAGCCGGTCCGAGCGGCCACGCCCGGCGACATCGGGGCAGACGACGCGATACGTATCGGACAGCGCGGCGGCCAGCCGGTCGAAATCGCGGCCGGAGCGGGTCAGGCCGTGCACGCAGACGAGCACGCGCGAATTCGCGGGGTCGCCCCACTCGGTATAGGCGACGTGGTGAAGGCCGGCCGTGCTCGCACACTGCACGCGCCGCTGGCGGGGAACCGGGGGATTCGCTGAGGTCGTTGGCATCGTTGGCATCCTGTCGAACGGGGGGCGACGCGCGGGGCAACGCTTGCGACGCCCGATGCAAACGATTGTAAACCGCTTCGGAATGACGGGTCGCCACGCGCCCGGCCCGCCACCCGGGGTGGGTTCAGTCGTGGCGGTGCCACGCATGACGCAACTGCTCGCGCAGGAAATCGACGAATGTCCGCACGCGCAGCGGCACGTGACGGCCGCCGGGATAGACGGCATGCAGCGGCGCGGCGGACGCCGCGAAGGCCGGCAGCACGCGTACGAGCCGGCCGGCGTCGAGATCGGCGCCGACGTCCCAGATCGACTTCAGCGCAATGCCCGCGCCCTCGAGCGCCAGCGTGCGCGCCGCGCCGCCGTCGTTGGTCAGCAGCGCGGCCGTCACCTCGACCGCCACGCCGCCTTGCGCGCCGTCGAACCGCCATTCGGCACGCGGCTGGTCGCCCATCACGATGCATCGATGCGCACGAAGCTCGACCGGATGGGCCGGCGACCCGTGCGCCGCGAGATAACCCGGCGACGCGCACAGCACGCGATGATTCGGCGCCAGCTCGCGCGCGATCATCGTCGAATCGGCAAGATTGCCGATCCGCACGGCGACGTCAATGTCGGACGCGAGCAGATCGACGACCGTATCGGTCAGCATCAGCTGTACGGTCAATTGCGGATGTCGCTGCTGAAAGGCCGCCACGAGCGGCGCGATTCGCAGGCGGCCGAGCTCGCCGGGCGCCGTCACGCGCAGCACGCCGCTGACCGTGCCGCGGCGATCGCGCATCAGCGTTTCCGCCTGCTCGACCTCCGCGAGGATGCGTAGCACCTGCGCGTGAAACTGCGCGCCGTCGTCGGTGAGCGTTTGCTGCCGCGTCGTCCGGTGCAGCAGGCGCACGCCGAGCCGCGACTCGAGATGCGCGAGTCGCTTGCTGACGACGGACAACGACAGGTCGAGCTCGCGCGCCGCCGCCGACAGGCTGCCGGCCGACACGATCCGCGCGAAGGTATCGAGCGCCGGGAAATCGTCGATCAGCGTCATGGCGCCCGCCTCACCCAAACCTTTCCTTTTTTCGAATAATCCATTCGCCTTTTGCCCGTATTTGCATGCAGAACGGAAACCTACCATACCTGTTCCGCGTCGTCGCCTGACGCTTTCACAGGACCCTCGAAACCATGTCGATCCGCCTTCGTTCGGCCACCCGCCCCGTCGCGCACGCATTCGCGGCAGCTGCTTGCGTCGTGGCGCTCTGGCCCGCCGCGGCCCATGCCGCCGATCTCGTCGAGCCGCACACGCTGACCGTCGCGGCGGGCTTGCCGGCCGCACAGGCCCGCGCGCAAGTGCTGGCCGCGCGCCGCTACGGCAGCTTCTGGAATACCGGCGACCCCGCGCTCGCCCGCGCGGCGCTCGCCGACGACTTCACCGACCGAACGCTGCCGCCCGGCCGCGAACAGGGCCTACCGGGGCCGCTCGCGGCGTCCAGCACGATGCGCGGCGCGATCCCGGACCTGCGCTGCGACATCGAACAGATGATCGTCGCCGGCGACCGGGTCGTCGTGCACCTGCATTTCCGCGGGCATTTCACCGGGGCGTTCAACGGAACGGCCGGGCGCGGACAGGCGATCGACTTCATCGCGACCGATATCTATCGGATCGACCACGGCCGGATCGCGGAAAACTGGCACATCGAAGACAACCTGACGCTGATGCGTCAGCTTGGGCTCGTCGGTTGACGGAGGGGACGATGACTCACGGTAACGACACTTCCGCGACGCCGCTGCCGCGCCGCACATTCCTGGCCCAGGCCGGCGCCGGGCTCGCGGCCGGCGTCGCGCTGGCCGCAGGCACGTCCGTGCCCGCCACCGCCGCGCCGACGCCGATGCCTGCCGCACCGGGCACCACGCCGTTCTGGCCGGACGGCGCGCGGCTCGTGATCTCGATCTCGATGCAGTTCGAGGCGGGCGGCCAACCGCCCACGGGCGCGGACAGCCCGTTTCCGGCCGTCGCGTTCCCGCCGTCGGTGCCGGTCGATCTCGCGTCGGCCACCTGGTTTGCGTATGGCTACCGGGAAGGCATTCCGCGCCTGCTCGATCTGTGGGACCGGCACGGCGTGAAAGTGACGTCGCACATGATCGGGGAAGCCGCGCGCCGGCACCCCGAACTGGCGCGCGAAATCGTATCGCGCGGCCACGAAGCCGCCGCGCACGGCCCGACGTGGCGCGCGCAATTCGCGATGAGCCGCGACGACGAGCGCCGCTTCCTGACCGACGCGCGTGACATGGTCGAGGCGGTGACCGGCCAGCGCCCCACCGGCTACAACTGCAACTGGCTGCGGCGCGGCCCGCATACGCTATCGCTGCTGCAGGAACTCGGCTACGTGTATCACATCGACGACGTCAGCCGCGACGAACCGTTCATCGAGACCGTCGGCGGCCGCGATTTCGCGGTGGTCCCGTACACGCTGCGCAACAACGACATCCTGCTGATCGAAGGCCGCAACTACTCGCCGACGATGTTCGTCGAGCAGATCAAGCTGGATTTCGACCAGCTGTACGCGGAAGCCGGACAGCGGCGCAGACTGATGTCGATCAGCGCGCACGACCGGATCAGCGGCACGCCGCAGATGGTCCGCGCGTGGGACACCTTCCTGCACTACGCTCGATCACACCCGGGGGTCGTTTTCATGCGCAAGGACGACATCGCGCGCTTCGCGCTGCACAGCCCGTCGACGCTGCGCGAGGCCGAAACGATCTGACCGGATTCCGCTCAACTCTGCTCAATTCACTACCCAGGAAAGACTTTCATGAACGATCCGCTCCACGGAAAGAACGTACTCGTCGTCGGCGGAAGCTCCGGCATCGGCGCCGCCACCGCGACGGCATTCGCGCGGCGCGGTGCGCATCTGACGATCGCGTCGCGCGATCCGGCCAGGTTCGGCATCGATGCCATACCGGGCGCGCAGGTGCGGACCGAAGCGCTCGACATCACCGATACGGCGGACGTCGATGCGTTCTGCGCGCGCGTCGGCCGGTTCGACCACGTCGTGATTTCAGCCGCGAAGACGGCCACGGGCCCGCTCCGTGCGCTGCCGCTCGCCGACGCGCAGGCAGCGATGGACAGCAAGTTCTGGGGCGCCTACCGCATCGCCCGCGCGATCGATATCGCGCCAGGCGGCTCGCTGACGTTCGTGTCGGGGTTCCTCAGCGTGCGGCCGAGCGCGTCGTCGGTCCTGCAAGGCGCGATCAACGCGGCGCTCGAGGCGCTCGCCCGAGGGCTGGCGCTCGAACTGGCGCCGGTTCGCGTGAACACCGTGTCGCCGGGCCTGATCGCGACGCCGCTGTGGGATAAGCTCGCGCCCGACGCACGCGACGCGATGTACGCGGGCGCCGCCCAACGGCTTCCGGCACGCAGGGTCGGCCAGCCGGAGGATGTCGCGAATGCGATCCTGTATCTGGCGGCCACGCCTTATGCAACCGGTTCGACGGTACTGATCGACGGCGGCGGCGCGATTGCGTGACGCGTACGTGCGTTCGTGACAAAACGCCCCACGCTCCGTCGGGAACGCGGGGCGTCGAGGATCACGCACCAGGGTCGTGCTCAGGCCACGGCGCTGACGTCGAGCGGTGCGCCCGTCTTCGTCTGGATCTCGTCGACGCTCACGCCGTCGGCGAGTTCGAGCACCTTCAACCCGGACGGCGTCACTTCGATCACGCCGAGATCGGTGATGATCAGGTCGACCACGCCGACACCCGTGAGCGGCAAGTTGCATTCGTCGAGGATCTTGTGCTGATCGCCCTTCGCGACATGCTCCATCAGCACGACGACACGCCCCACCCCCGCGACGAGGTCCATCGCGCCGCCCATCCCCTTGATCATCTTGCCGGGGATCATCCAGTTCGCGAGGTCGCCCTGCTTGCTGACCTGCATCGCGCCGAGGATCGCGAGGTTGATGTGGCCGCCGCGAATCATCGCGAACGAATCGGCCGACGAGAAGATCGACGAACCGGGCAGCGTCGTGACGGTCTGCTTGCCGGCGTTGATCAGATCGGCATCGACTTCGTCTTCGGTCGGCGACGGGCCGATGCCGAGCAGGCCGTTCTCCGACTGCAGCCACACCTCGACGCCTTCCGGCACGTGGTTCGCGACGAGCGTCGGCAGGCCGATACCGAGGTTCACGTAGAAGCCGTCCTGCAGTTCCTTCGCCGCACGCGCAGCCATCTGGTCACGATTCCAGGCCATGTCAGTCTCCTTTCGCGCGTACGACGCGTTGTTCGATGCGTTTTTCCGGCGTCGCGTTCAGCACGATGCGCTGCACGAAGATTCCCGGCGTATGAACCTGATCCGGATCGAGCGTGCCGTTCTCGACGATCTCCTCGACCTCGACCACGGTGATCTTGCCGGCCATCGCGCACATCGGGTTGAAGTTGCGCGCGGTGCGGCGATAGATCAGGTTGCCGGACTTGTCGGCCTTCCACGCCTTGACGAGCGCGACGTCGGCCGTCAGCGACTGCTCGAGCACGTAGTGGCGATCGCCGAACTGGCGCGTTTCCTTGCCTTCCGCGATCACGGTGCCGTAGCCGGTATTCGTGAAGAACGCGGGGATGCCCGCACCGCCCGCGCGCAGCTTCTCGGCGAGCGTACCCTGCGGCGTGAATTCGAGCTCGAGTTCGCCGGCCAGGTACTGGCGCTCGAACTCCTTGTTCTCGCCGACGTACGACGAGATCATCTTCTTGATCTGGCGCGTTTCCAGCAGCAGGCCGAGGCCGAAACCGTCGACGCCCGCGTTGTTGCTGATGCAGGTGATGCCCTTGACGGCCGAATCGCGCAACGCCGCGATCAGCGCCTCGGGAATACCGCACAGGCCGAAGCCGCCCACCGCGAAGGTCTGTCCGTCACGGACGATCCCCTCCAGCGCGGCAGCCGCGCTTGGATAGACTTTGTTCATCAGTTGTCCCTTCCTCTATGGAAACCAGCAAAACCGGTTCACGCGCCACGTGGCGCAAGCCCGCCGCACCATTCTATGCATGCGCGGCGATGCCTGCGTCGAGGCACGCTTTTTATGTCGCGACGAACGCCGCGAGATGCCTGAAAGGGTACGATGCGGCGCGGATGCGGCACAATACGCAAAAATACATAAGCATTTCCCTCCGCCCCCGCGCCATGCCCGATCTCGATTACCAGACCGCCTTCCACCTCGCGCCGCTCGGCCTCGTGCTGTCGCGCGACCGCGTGATCGAGGACTGCAACGACGCGCTCGCGTCGATCTTCCGCTGCGCGCGGGCAGACCTGACCGGAAAATCGTATGCGGTGCTCTACCCGTCCACGGACGAATTCCAGCGAATCGGCGAGCGCATCGCACGCGTGATGGTCGCGAACGGCGTCTACTCGGACGACAGAATCATGAAGCGCGCGGACGGCGAACTGTTCTGGTGCCACGTGACGGGCCGCGCGCTCGACCGCACCGCGCCGCTCGCGGCCGGCATCTGGACCTTTGAGGATCTGAGCGCGACGCGCCGCGTCGCGGTCGAGCTGACCCCGCGCGAACGCGAGATCGCCGCGCAGCTCGCGACCGGCAAGACCAGCAAGCAGATCGGGCGCGTGCTCGACATCAGCTCCCGCACGGTCGATATCTACCGCGCGCGACTGATGCGCAAATACGGGACGAACAATACGCCGGAGCTGCTGCAGCGCCTGCTCGGGCAGTGAACGCGCATTGCATCGCGGCGCGCGAATGACGATCGGCCGCACATGGCGGCCGATTGACGGAAACGACGGGCACGGCGCGCCACCGGCGACCCGGTGCGCACGGCCTGCCGATATGCGCGCTCAGCCGATTTTCGTCGCGAGCGCGTGCTCGATCGTGTCGCGCAGCAGCGGCGGCAGCGGCACCGACTTGCCGAGCGCGTAATCGACCCACACGCAGCGCGCGTTGCCGCGTGCATAGACATGCTGCGGATCGTCCGCGCGCGTGAGCTCGAAGCCGGTGTCGAAGCTGCTTCGGCCGGGCTTCGCGGCCGACATCCTCGCGATCACGTCGCCCGGATAGTGCAGCTGCTTGAGGAACTCCATCGACGCGGTGACGATGACGGGCCCCTGCCCCTCGCCGTTGCCGCCCGCAATGCCGAGCTGCTCGAACCACGAGATCCGCGCCTGCTCCATGTAGCGGAAATAGACCGTGTTGTTCACATGGCCGAACGCGTCCATGTCGCCCCAACGGATCGGCATCGACATCTCAAAAACGGGGGAGTAATCGCTTGTTGCGCTCATTGCTGTCTTCTTTGTTGCGAAATGTCATCCGCTCACGCAAGGCCGAAGCCGTCGTCCGCGGAGATGATCGAGCCATTGATGAACTGCGACTCGTCGGCCGCGAGCAGCAACAACAGCCCGTCGAGATCCTGCGGCTTGCCGACGCGCCGGCGCGGCAGTATCGACTGCAGCTTCTGGCCCTGCTCGGTTTCCCACAGGTAATGATTGATTTCGGTATCGATATAGCCGGGGCAGATCGCATTCACGTTGATCCCGTGGCGGCCCCACTCCAGTGCCATCGCACGCGTCATCTGCACGACCGCGGCCTTGCTCATCGCGTACAGCCCGATCTGCGGGAACACGCGCAGCCCGGCCACCGACGCGATGTTGATGATCCGGCACGGCGGCTTGCCATTGCCGCCGCCGTTCGCGCGCATGATCATCCGCTTCGCGACTTCCTGCGCGACGAAAAATGCGCCGCGCGTGTTCGTATCGAACACGAACTCGAAATCCGCCGGCGTCACGTCGACGAGCTTCTGCATCGTCGACACGCCCGAATTGTTCACGAGGATGTCGATCGTGCCGGCTTCCGTCTCCGCATGCGCGACGGCCGCCTTGATGCTCTGGACGTCAGTCACGTCGAGCGACACGACATGCGCGGCGCCGCCCGCCGCCTCGATCTCCGCGCGCAGCTCCTTCAGGCGCTCGACGCGGCGGCTCGCGAGCACGACCTTCGCGCCGGCCTGCGACAGCACCTGCGCAAAACGCTGCCCGAGGCCGCTCGACGCGCCCGTGACCAGCGCAACCTTGCCCTCCAGATTGATCGATCGACCCATTTGCACATCCCCTTTCGATATCGTTGCGCCAGCCCGGACGGCACAGCCCGGGCGGCATTACCCTAGCACAAAAAATAGAACGATCGTGCTAATCTACCCGCATGCTGTTGCGGCAAGCGTTTCGTTTCGCAGACAATACGCTCCCGAATAAAAGCATTCTAACGGTTAGAGGAACGCCAATGACCCCCGCAAGCCTCATCGAGCAATACGGCCCGCGCGAATCGATGGAATACGACGTCGTGATCGTCGGCGGCGGCCCCGCCGGGCTGTCTGCCGCGATCCGGCTCAAGCAGCTGGCCGCCGAGAAAGGCACCGAGATCGGCGTGTGCGTGCTCGAGAAGGGTTCCGAAATCGGCGCGCACATCCTGTCGGGCGCGGTGATGGACCCGCGCGCGATCACCGAGCTGTTTCCCGACTGGAAGGAACGCGGCGCGCCGCTCGACGTCGAGGTGAGCGAAGACCGCTTCCTGTTCCTGTCCGAGAAGAGCGCCGTCACGACGCCGAACTGGGCGCTGCCGGACAACTTCAAGAATCACGGCAACTACGTGATTTCGCTGGGCAACGTCACGCGCTGGCTCGGCCAGCAGGCCGAGGCGCTGGGCGTCGAGATCTTCCCCGGCTTCCCGGCTGCAGAGATTCTCTATAACGACGACGGCTCGGTGAAGGGCGTCGCCACCGGCAACATGGGCGTGGGCAAGGACGGCGAGCCGACCGAGAACTTCCAGCTCGGCATGGAATTGCACGCGAAGTACACGCTGTTTGCCGAAGGCTGCCGCGGCCACCTCGGCCGTCAGCTGATCTCGACGTTCAAGCTCGACGCGAACGCCGATCCGCAGGCGTACGGGATCGGCATCAAGGAACTGTGGGAAATCGATCCCGCGAAGCACAAGCCGGGCCTCGTGATCCACACGGCCGGCTGGCCGCTGAAGTCCGACACGTACGGCGGCTCGTTCCTGTATCACATGGACAACAACCAGGTCGTGGTCGGCTTCGTGGTGGGCCTGGGCTACACGAACCCGTACCTGTCGCCGTTCGAGGAATTCCAGCGCTACAAGACGCACCCGTCGATCCGCGCGTTCCTCGAAGGTGGCAAGCGCGTGTCGTACGGCGCGCGGGCGATCACGGCCGGCGGCCTGCTGTCGCTGCCGAAGACGGTGTTCCCGGGCGGCGCGCTGATCGGCGACGACGCGGGCTTCCTGAACGCATCGCGGATCAAGGGCAGCCACGCGGCGATCAAGACCGGCATGCTCGCGGCCGACGCCGCATTCGACGCGGTGCAGGCCGGCCGTCAGTCGGACGAGCTGAACGCGTACCCCGATGCGTTCAAGCAATCGTGGCTGTACACGGAGCTGTACCGCGCGCGCAACTTCAAGCAGTGGATGGCGAAGGGCCTGTACCTGGGCACGCTGATGGTCGGGCTCGAGCAGAAGGTGATGGGCGGCAACGTGCCGTGGACGCTGCATCACCAGCATGCGGACCACGAGATGCTGAAGCCGGCGTCGCAGTGCGAGCCGATCGCGTATCCGAAGCCGGACGGCAAGCTGACGTTCGACCGGCTGTCGTCGGTGTTCATCTCGAACACGAACCACGAGGAGAACCAGCCGGCGCACCTGACGCTGAAAGATGCGAGCGTGCCGGTGAACGTGAACCTGCGCACGTACGCGGGGCCGGAGGCGCGCTTCTGCCCGGCGGCCGTGTACGAGTTCGTGAAGAACGACGACGGCGGCGAGCGCCTCGTGATCAACGCGCAGAACTGCGTGCACTGCAAGACCTGCGACATCAAGGACCCGACGCAGAACATCGTGTGGGTCACGCCCGAAGGCGGCGGCGGGCCGAACTACCCGAACATGTAAGCTGCCGGAACGCGCCGCCGCGAGCGGCGCGTTTTTTGGTCACGGCACACCACCGCCGCAAACGAAACGGGGCGCTGCATCACGCAGCGCCCCGCTTGCATTCATCGTTCGACGGCCGACGCGACGCGCCCGCTTCTATCAGGTCGCGCTGCCCGCGATCTTCGGCGTGGCCGTCTCGACGTCGCCGCACTGTGCGCGGTGGCGCAGCGCATGGTCGATCAGCACCAGCGCGAGCATCGATTCGGCGATCGGCGTCGCGCGAATGCCGACGCACGGATCGTGGCGACCGAAGGTTTCCACCGTCGCCTCTTCGCCGGACTTCGTGATCGAGCGGCGCGGCGTGCGGATGCTCGACGTCGGCTTGATCGCGATCGACACGGTGATGTCCTGCCCCGTCGAAATCCCGCCGAGCACGCCGCCCGCGTGGTTGCCGACGAAGCCGGCCGGCGTCAGTTCGTCGCCGTGCACCGAGCCGCGCTGCGCGACGCTGTCGAAGCCCGCGCCGATCTCGACGCCCTTCACCGCGTTGATGCTCATCATCGCCTTCGCGATATCGGCATCGAGACGGTCGAATACCGGCTCGCCCCAGCCGACCGGCACGCCGGACGCGACGACGTCGATGCGCGCGCCGATCGAATCGCCGTCCTTGCGCAACGCATCCATGTACGCCTCGAGCTCCGGCACGACCGCCGCGTTCGGCGAGAAGAACGGGTTCTCGTGCACGTACGACCAGTCGACGAACGGCACGTCGATGTCGCCGAGGCCGCTCATGTAGCCGCGCACCTCGACCCCGAAGCGCTCGCGCAGCCACTTCTTCGCGACCGCGCCCGCGCCGACGATCGGCGCGGTCAGGCGTGCGGACGAGCGGCCGCCGCCGCGGTAGTCGCGGATGCCGTATTTCTGCCAATAGGTGTAGTCGGCGTGACCGGGACGGAACGTCTCGACGATGTTGCCGTAGTCCTTGCTGCGCTGGTCGGTATTGCGGATCAGCAGCGCGATCGGCGTGCCGGTCGTCACGCCTTCGAACACGCCCGACAGGATCTCGACCTCGTCGGCCTCCTGTCGTTGCGTCACGTGCCGCGACGTGCCGGGCTTGCGGCGATCGAGCTCGACCTGGATGTCGGCTTCGGTCAGCCCCATCCCCGGCGGGCAGCCGTCGATCACGCAGCCGATCGCGGGACCGTGCGATTCGCCGAAGGTCGTGACAGTGAAAAGCGTGCCGAGGGTATTGCCGGACATGATGGAACCGCCCAAAGAGAAATGGTCAAACCGATGCGCTGCCGGCGCCGCAGGCAGGTCGATCGTTTGCCGGTCGAGAAAGAGGTAAACCGCTATTATGCCAGCCGTCCCGGGCCCGCGGGCCGGGTGAACCGTTCAGACCACACGGGCCGGCCGCGGATAAGGGCGGATGCGAGGCAGGTGTGGCAATCGCAGGCCCTCGGCGTTGCGCTCGGGACCCGCCGAACCGGGCCGCCATCCCGGCCCGGTGCGCGGATCGACCGTCCCGCGCCGGACCCGACGCCCGCCCGCCTACTTCCGCGCGCCGCGCAGCTCGGTCACCGCGACCTGCAGCGCCTCGGGCGTCGCCACCGACGCCGGAATCGGCTCGCCGACCGCCAGCGTCAGCCGGCTCATCACGCCGCGCTTGATGGGGCGCGGCATCCGCGCATCGGTATGCCGCGAAAAATAGCTGCCCCACAGCCCGCGCAGCGCCATCGGGATCACCGGCGCCGGCGTGCGGTTCAGGATCTCGGTGATGCCGTGATGGAACGTGTTGATGTCGCCGGTCTTCGTCAGCTTGCCCTCGGGGAAGATGCACACGAGTTCGCCGTCCTTCAGCGCGGCCTCGCAGAGGTCGTACGCCCGCGCGAGCATCGCGGGATCCTCGTGGCGCGGCGCGATCGGAATCGCCTTCGCATGCCGGAATACCCAGCTCGCGAAACGCGTCTTGAAGATCCGGTGATCCATCACGAAACGGATCGGACGCGGGCTCGCGGCGGCCAGCACGAGCGCATCGACGTAGCTGACGTGGTTGCACACGAGCACCGCCGCCCCTTCCGCCGGGATTCGCTCCGCGTGCACGAGGCGGATCCGGTAGAACGTATGCACGAGCACCCACGCGACGAAGCGCAGCAGGAACTCGGGCACGAGCAGGTAGATATACGTCGCGACCACGACGTTCAACAGCGCGGTGACGAGGAACAGCCCCGGGATGTCGATGCCGGCCTTGGTCAACCCCATCGCCATCACGGCCGACAGGATCATGAACAGCGCGTTCAGGATGTTGTTCGCGGCGATGATCCGCGCGCGGTGCGTCGGCGCACTGCGGCTCTGGATCAGCGCATACAGCGGCACGCTGTAGAAGCCGCCGAACATCGCGAGCAGGAACAGGTCGGCCAGGATGCGCCAGTGGCGCGCGCCGCCGAGGAATTCGCCGACCGACAGCAGATGGCCGGGCGACGGCAGCGCGTGGCTTGCGAAATACAGCTCGATCGCAAACACGCTGATGCCGATCGAGCCCAGCGGCACGAGGCCGATCTCGACGCGCCGCTGCGACAGCCGCTCGCACAGCAGCGAACCGAGGCCGATGCCGACCGAGAACGTCGCGAGCAGGACCGTGACGACGTCGGGGCTCGCGGACAGCACGTCCTTCGCGAAATTGAAGAACGACGTGAGGAACGTCGCGCCGACGAACCACAGCCACGAGATGCCGAGCAGGCTCAGGAACACCGTGCGGTTCTGCCGCGCGAGCTTGAGGTTGCGCCAGGTCTCGCTGACCGGGTTCCAGTTGATCACGAGATCGGGCTGCGGCGCAGGCGTCGACGGCACGCGCTGCGCGACGAGCCGCCCGGCCAGCGCGATGACGACGACGCTCACCGCGAGCACGCGCTCGCCGCTGCCTTCGATGCCGGCCGCCGCGCCGCCGATGATCGTGCCGATCAGGATCGCGATGAACGTACCCATCTCGACGAGCCCGTTGCCGCCGACCAGTTCATGTTCGCCGAGATGCTGCGGCAGGTACGAATACTTGACGGGCCCGAACAGCGTCGAATGCATCCCCATCATGAACGTGCACAGATACAGCAGCGTCGCGCTGTGCGTGACGAAGCCGGCCGCGCCGACCAGCATCAGCACGATCTCGAACGATTTCACGAAGCGCGTGAGGGTCGCCTTGTCGTATTTGTCGGCGATCTGGCCCGAGGTGGCCGAGAACAGCACGAACGGCAAGATGAAGATCGCGGAAATCAGGAACGCGGCCGTTTTCGCATCGACGCCGGAGAACCGCGCGGTGTGATACGTGACGAGCGACGTGAAGCCGATCTTGAAGACGTTGTCGTTCAGCGCGCCGAGGAACTGGGTCGTGAAAAACGGCGCGAAGCGGCGCTCGCGCAGCAGGTCGAACTGCGATGCGTGGGCGCGACGTTCGTCGCGCCGCCCCGATGTGGCTTGCGTGTGATCGCTCATGCGGAATACGCGCGCATCGTCTGGGCGATGCTGCGCGGGCCTCGTGTTGTCGTTGAAAAAACGGCGGCGCAGGACATGCCTGCGCCGCCGCGTGCCGGATGGCGGCGCCCATGCATCGACGTGCCGGGCGCGGCGCGATTCACGGCTTGTGCGCTTCGGCTTCCGATTCCGGCCAGTCGCGAATGTACGCCTTCAGCATCCGGTTCTCGAAGCTCTGCGCCTCGACGACCGTCTTCGCGACGTCGTAGAACGAAATGACGCCCATCAGCACCTTCTTGTCGAGCACGGGCATGTAGCGTGCGTGACGCTCGAGCATCATCCGGCGCACTTCGTTGACGTCCGTTTCCGGCGTGCACGTGAGCGGCTCGTCCATCACCTTGCGCACCTGCACGTCGCCGATCGCGCCGCCGTTCACGTGCAGGCGCAGGATGATCTCGCGAAACGTCAGCATCCCGACGAGATCGCCGTACTCCATCACGACGAGCGAACCGATGTCGTGCTCGGCCATCGTATCGACCGCTTCGCGCAGCGGCTTATCGGGCGTCACCGTAAACAGCGTGTTGCCCTTCACTTTCAGAATATCGCTGACGCGCATCGTAGTCCCCTCATGCTTGAATGCAAAATCTCTTTCGATCCTATCGGAAAGCCTGTCAAAAGGAAAGCACGGGCCGGCGCGGCGGGCCGCCGCCGCTTGCGGACGCGGCCCGCCGGCCGCACAATGACCTCATGAACAGCGGCCCGAGGAGACGGCCATGGCGCATACGCATACGGAGCAATTCGCCCGCTTCGCTGATTTCTACCCGTATTACCTGAACGAGCACCAGAACCTGACGTCGCGGCGGCTGCACTTCATCGGCTCGCTCGGCGTGATCGGCTGCGTCGCGATGGCGGTCGCGACCGGCCACTGGCTGTGGCTGCCGGCGGCGATCGTCTGCGGCTATGGGTTCGCGTGGGTCGGCCACTTCTTCTTCGAGAAGAACCGTCCGGCGACGTTCCGGCACCCGATCTACAGCCTGATGGGCGACTGGGTGATGTTCAAGGATATCTGTACCGGCAAGATCCCGCTGTAGCCGCCGGCCCGCCTTCAGGCCGGCCGCGGCGGCCGCGCGTGCGGGTCGGCCGCGCCCGGCGCCGGCCCGGCGCTCGCGGCCGGCTGCCCGCCCGCGAGCCGGTGCGCGGCGATCAACGACGCGAGCGTCACGTCGAACCGGTCGCTCGACAGCACCTCGAGCAGCGCCGCGCCTTCGACGTGGCTGCGGCGCCGCTCGAGCTGGTACGTCAACTCGGTACGATCGATCACCAGCACGTCGAACAGTTGGGCGAGCGTCAGCTGCTCCGGGTTCGCGAGCAGGATATAGCGCGGCGTGGCCTCTTCGCCGCCGTCGAGCCGCGCGACCCATTCCCGCTCCTCCATCGTCGTCAGCAGCCGCTGCGCGGTTTCCATGTCGCAGCGCAGCATCGTCGCGAGCCGCAGCGCCGTGTAGCCGCGCTTGCCGGCCGCGCGCGCTTCGGCCAGCCGCGCGAGCAGTTCGAGCGCGTCGAGCAGGTCGCTGCCCGGATAGTGGATCCGGTGAAACTGGCCGACGCGAATCGCCGGCAGCGCCGACGCGACCATCGCGCCGAGCAGCGCGATGAACCAGCTCAGATACACCCACAGCAGGAACACCGGCAGCGCCGCGAACGCGCCATAGACGGCCGTATAGGTCGGAATGCGCCGGACGTAGTAGCCGAAGCCGCGCTTCGCGAGTTCGAACGCGATGGCCGCAAACAGCCCGCCAATCACCGCGTCGCGCCAGGCGACCGCGCAGTTCGGCAGGTACACGTACAGCAGCGTGAACGCGAGCACCGTCAACGGCAGCGACGCAAGTGCAAGCAGCCACTCGACGATCGACGTCGACGCCCCCGCGCCGGTGAACGCGAGCGATTGCGTGAACAGGTACGACGAAATCGACAGGCTCACGCCGAACAGCAACGGCCCGAGCGTGATCAGCGCCCAGTACGCGAGCACGCGCTGCGCGAACGGCCGCGGCTTGCGCACGCGCCAGATCAGGTTGAACGCCGATTCGATCGTCATCATGGTCATCACCGACGTGACGACGAGCACGATCAGCCCGGCCGTCGTCAGCCCCTTGGCCTTCGACGCGAACTGGTTCAGGTACTTGAAGATCTGGATGTTGAACTGCGCGGGCATCAGGTGATCCGCGAGGAACCCCTGCAGCGAGATCTGGAACGACGCGAACATCGGGAACGCTGTGAACAGCGCGAACGCGACCGTCAGCAGCGGCACGAGCGCCAGCATCGTCGTGAAGGTCAGGCTCCCCGCCACCTGCGGGATGCGATCCTCGGCGCTGCGCCGGGCCGCGAACTGCGCGAGGCGCTTGATGGTGTCGAGATCGACGCTCAACTTCGGCAAACGGCTTCTCCTTCTCGAAACTGCGCGCGTCACGGCGCGCCGCCGCCGCGCTGCGCGACGGCTTCAGCCCCTATAATAGCCGCTCGATCCCAGCAGGGGCCGACTGCACCGGGCACGCGCGCGGCCGCACGCGGCTCCGTCGCCCATGAAAGACATTCTCGTCCTCTATTACAGCCGTCACGGCGCCACGCGCGATCTCGCGCTCGCGATCGCGAACGGCATCGACAGCGTGCCGGGCATGCAGGCCCGCATCCGCACCGTGCCGCCCGTGTCGGCCGTCTGCGAAGCCACCGCCCCCGACATCCCGGCCGACGGCCCGCCGTACGCGGAGCTGCGCGACCTCGAGGAATGCGCGGGCCTCGCGCTCGGCTCACCCACCCGCTTCGGCAACATGGCCGCGTCGCTCAAGTATTTCCTCGACGGCACGACGCCGCAATGGCTATCGGGCGCACTGACCGGCAAGCCCGCGAGCGTGTTCACGTCGACGGGCAGCCTGCACGGCGGCCAGGAGTCGACGCTGCTGTCGATGATGCTGCCGCTGCTGCATCACGGGATGATGATCGTCGGGATCCCGTACACCGAATCCGCCCTCAGCACGACACGTACCGGCGGCACGCCGTACGGCGCGTCGCACGTCGCGCAGCACGACCGCGCGGCGCCCGGGGGGCTGTCGGCGGACGAGAAGGCGCTTGCCGCCGCGCTCGGCGTACGGCTCGCGCGCGCCGCCGCGGCCCTTTCCGCCGCGCAGGCCGCCGAAGCCGCATGACCGCCCCCGCCCGCCCCGCCGTCGCGGCCCGGCCGCGCTACGCGCTGGCCGCCGCCGCGTGTCTCGTCGCGCTGATCGCGCTGTCGCTCGCATGGGAGCTGTGGCTCGCGCCGCTGCGCCCCGGCGGCTCCGCGCTGATGCTCAAGGCCGTGCCGCTCGCGCTCGCGCTGCCCGGCGTCTGGCGGCGTAACATCTATACGATGCAGTGGGCGAGCATGCTGATCCTCGTCTATCTGGCCGAAGGCATCGTGCGCGGCATGTCCGATCGCGGGCTGTCCGCGACGCTCGGCTGGTGCGAGACCCTGCTTGCCGTCGGCTTCTTCGTGGCGGCGCTGGCCTACGTCGCGCCGTTCAAGCGCGCGGCGAAAAAACCGCGCGCCGCGTCCTGACCCTTACGCGACAAGGTGATGATGTCCTCCGAAGCTTTCGTTTCCGCGTGCCGCGACGCGATCGGCGCCGACCACGTGCTGACCGATCCGCACGATACCGAACCGTTCCTGACCGACTGGCGCCGCCGCTACAAGGGCGCCGCGTGCGCGGTGCTGAGGCCCGCGAACACGGCCGAAGTCGCCGCGCTCGTGAAGCTCGCCAACGCGCACGGCGTCGCGCTCGTGCCGCAGGGCGGCAACACGGGGCTCGCCGGCGGCGCGACGCCCGACGCGAGCGGCAGCCAGGCCGTGCTGAGCGTCGCGCGCCTGAACCGCGTGCGCGCGCTCGATCCGCACAACAATACGATTACCGTCGAAGCCGGCGTGATCCTCGCCGACGTGCAGGCGCGCGCCCGCGAAGGCGGCCGGCTGTTCGCGCTGAGCCTCGCGGCGGAAGGCAGCTGCACGATCGGCGGCAACCTGTCGACCAATGCGGGCGGCACCGCAGTGCTGCGCTACGGCAACGCGCGCGAGCTGTGCCTTGGGCTCGAGGTCGTGACGCCGCAGGGCGAGATCTGGGACGGGCTGCGCGGCCTGCGCAAGGACAACACCGGCTACGACCTGCGCGACCTGTTCATCGGCGCCGAAGGCACGCTCGGGATCATCACCGCGGCCGTGATGAAGCTGCATCCGCTGCCGGCCGCGCAGGTCACCGCGCTGGCCGCGCTCGAATCGCCGCACGCGGCGCTCGATTTCCTCGCGCTCGCGCAGCGCGCGGCCGGGCCGCTGTTGACCGGCTTCGAGCTGATGTCGGATTTCTGCATGCAGCTGGTCGGCAAGCACTATCCGCAACTGCGCTACCCGTTCGCGCAGACGCATGCGCAAACGGTGCTGCTGGAGCTGTCCGACAACGAAAGCGAAGCGCATGCGCGCGCGCTGTTCGAAAAGCTGATGGAAGAAGCGTTCGAGGCCGGGCTCGTGGTCGACGCGGTGGTCGCGGAGAACCTCGCGCAGTCGCGTGCGTTCTGGGACTTGCGCGAGCACATCCCGCTCGCGCAGGCGGACGAAGGGCTCAACATCAAGCACGACATCGCGGTGCCGATCTCGTCGATCGCCCGTTTCATCGACGAGACCGACGCGGCGATCCAGCAGGCCGCGCCGGGCGCGCGCATGGTCACGTTCGGCCACCTCGGCGACGGCAACCTGCACTACAACGTGCAGATGCCCGAAGGCGGCGATCCGAAGGCGTTCCTCGCAGCGTTCCAGGCGCCGATCAACCGGATCGTCTACGACAACGTGCACCGTCACCACGGCACCATCAGCGCGGAGCACGGCATCGGCCAGTTGAAGATCGACGACGCGCAGCGCTACAAGTCGCCGGTCGAAACGACGCTGATGCGCACGCTGAAGACCGCGCTCGACCCGCGCGGCCTGATGAATCCCGGCAAGGTCCTGCGCTGAAGCCGCCCACTCAGGAGCCACGCCCGTGAAAGTCCGCGTCCTGTCCGACCTGCATCTCGAAAACAACCTGCCCGACGCGATCCCGCATGCCGACGCGGATCTCGTCGTGCTGGCCGGCGACATCCACAATCACGCGGAAGGTCTGCGCTGGGCCGCCGAGACGTTCGACCCGGCGGTGCCGGTGATCTACGTGCCCGGCAACCACGAGTATTACGACGGGGAATTCGGCGCGCTGGAATCGTCAATGCGCGACGCGGCGCATGCGCTCGACAACGTGCATTACCTGAACAACGGCGTCTACGTCGATCCCGCGCAACGCTTCCGCGTGCTGGGCACGACGCTGTGGGCCGATTTTTCGCTGTTCGGCCGGGACGAAGCCAGCGTCGCGCGCGCGACCGACGCCGGGCTGCGCGTGATGCTCGATTTCAAGGGATTGATCCAGGTGACCTGGCCGCACGACGCGGCGGTGCATACGACAGCCGCGGCGCCGGAACGGGATTTCGCGCCGGCCGACGCGATCGCGCTGCACCGGCGAGGCCGCGCATGGCTGGAAGCGCAGCTGGCCGCGCCGTTCGCGGGCAGGACGATCGTCGTCACCCATCATGCGCCGCACCGGCGCTCGCTGGCGGAACGCTATGCGAAAGATCTGGCTTCCGCGGGGTTCGTCACGGACATGGCGGAACTGGTGCGGCCGCCGGTGGATCTGTGGCTGCACGGTCACACGCATACGTCATTCGACTACGTTGCGGACGGCGGCACGCGCGTGGTGTGCAATCCGCGCGGCTACTTTCACCGGCGCACCGGCGAATGGGAAAACCCCGCGTTCGCGTGGGACAAGGTCGTCGAGCTCGGCTGAGCGCCGGCCCGGGCGGCCGCGTCGCACGGCCTTCCCGACCTGAAGCGTGACGCCCGCGGGATCAGCGGCCGGGGCGGCGCGGCTCGCGCACGCGGACCGGCACGGGCTTGAGCTGCGCCTTCGCCTTCATCGCACGCAGCAGGTCGCGGGTCGCCGCCGCGGCGGCAGCCGCGCCCAGCAGGACGCCAAGGCCGATCATCAGGTGCGTATCCATCGCTACTCCGGTGTGGTGTATCTCGTTAATTCCAACAGTATCAAACTGTCTGACACACGTTCGTAAAAAAATGTTGCGTGAAGGACAAATCTCGTCAGATCGCGGTCGACCGCGCGATCATGTCGCACGCGTGAACTGTTCGAGCGCGGCTTCGTCGGCTTGGAGCGTGAGCGGCACCTCTTCGCGCAGGAAATCGACCCAGGTCCGGATTTTCGCGTCGAGGTACTGACGCGACGGATACAGCGCGTAGATGTTCATCACGTGCGAGCGGTACTCGGGCATCACGCGCACGATGTGCCCGCCGCGCAGCCAGCCGATCGCCGAATAGAGCGGCAGGCCGCCGATGCCCATCCCCTCCCGCACGGCCACCGCGAGCGCCTCGGCGACGTTCACGCGGAACGGCGGCGCCGTGATCGGCACGACTTCGTCGCCGTTCGGCCCCGCCAGCGCCCATTCGTCGAAGTGAAAGCCCGGCGCGACCATCCCGAGGCACACGTGCTGCGCGAGATCGGCCGGCCGCTGCGGCAAGCCGTGCGACTCGATATAGCCGGGCGACGCGCACACGACGCTGTAGCTCTCGCCGAGCCGTTGCGACACGAGCCCCGAATCCGGCAGATCGCGGCCGACGACGATCGCGACGTCGTAGCCCTCGTCGAGCAGGTCCGGCATCCGCTGCGCAAGCGTCAGCTCGACGTGCACGTCCGGATAGCGCTCGCGGTAGCGCGCGATGGCCGGCACCAGGTAGTGCTGGCCGAGGCTCGTGAAGCAATGGACCTTCAGCTTGCCGGACGGGCGCGCATGCGCGTCGCCGGCCTCGGCTTCGGCCTGGTCGACATAGGCCAGGATCTGTTCGCAGCGTTGCAGATAGCGCTCGCCGGCTTCGGTCAGCGCGATCCGGCGCGTCGTGCGGTTCAGGAGGCGCGTGCGCAGGTGGGCCTCGAGATCCGAGACCGCGCGCGATGCGTAGGCGGTGGTCGAATTCATCTGCTGGGCGGCGGCGGTAAAGCTTCCCGCGTCCACCACGCGGACGAATACCCGCATGTTTTGTAACGTATCCATCCGATTACCCGTGTGAATCCGCAAGGATTGTTGCACAGGGTCCAACAAATATTATCTCAGGATTCGTAAAAATGACTTGCACCGTTGTCCGTTTATTCAGGAATCGCTGAAAAATATAATCGCCTCCGACTCATCTATATCCGAAAGGGAGAAAATCGTGCAGTCTCCGGCGACAAAAGGGACGCTCGCACTGGCGGTTCTTGCAGTCTCATTAATAATGGCCGGTTGCGCGAGCATGGGCGACAACAAAACCCAGTCCACTCGCATCGAAGCGAACGCGCTCGACGCCGGCGCGGCCATCCGCGCGGCCGACCGAGACGCGGGCTGGCCCGCCGCCGACTGGTGGCGCGCGTACCGCGATCCGCAGCTCGATGCGTGGATCGCCGCCGCCCAGGCCGGCAACCCGACCCTCGCGGCGGCCGAGGCCCGCGTGCGGGAAGCGCAGGCGATGGCGCGCGTCGCCCGTTCGGCCGAGCTGCCGCAGATCAACGGCAACCTGTCGCTGATGCGTCAGCACTGGCCGGACAACGTGTACTACGGCCCGGGGCCGCTCGCCGATACCGACACCTGGAACAACACCGGCACGCTCGGCCTGTCGTATCACCTCGATCTGTGGGGCAAGGACAAGAACGCAACCGAGCGTGCGCTCGACACCGCGCATGCGACCGCCGCCGACGCGCGGGCGGCAAAGCTCGAACTCGAAGTCAACGTCGTGCGCGCGTATGTCGGCATGTCGATGAATTACGCGCTGCTCGACCTCGCGCACGAAACGTACGAACGCCAGCGCTCGCTCGCCGATCTCGCGCGCAAGCGCCTGCAGGCCGGCCTCGGCACGCAGCTCGACGTGAGCCAGGCGGAATCGACGCTGCCCGACTACGAGCGCCAGATCGACAGCTATGAGGAAGCGATCCAGCTCGCGCGCCACCAGCTCGCCGCACTGGCCGGCAAGGGTCCCGGCGCCGGCGACGCGATCAAGCGGCCGCAGCTGGCGCTCGAGGCGCCGGCCGGCCTGCCGTCGGCCATGCCGGCCGACCTGCTCGGCCGCCGCCCGGACGTCGTCGCGGCGCGCTGGACGGTCGACGCGCAGGCGCGCGGCATCGACGTCGCGAAGGCGTCGTTCTACCCGAACATCGACCTGCTCGCGACGGTCGGCGGCTTCGGCGTGACCGCGCCGTTCACCGACTTCCTGCGCGCGATGAACGGCGGCTGGACGGCCGGTCCCGCGCTGTCGCTGCCGATCTTCGAAGGCGGCCGGCTGCGTGCACAGCTCGGCGCCGCGAATGCCGGCTACGACCAGGCGGTCGAGCGCTACAACCAGACGATCGTCGGCGCGCTCAAGGACATCGCCGACCAGGTCGTGCGGATCCGCTCGCTCGATACGCAGAAGAAGGACGCCGCGCGGTCGGTGGCGGCCAACAATCGCAGCTATCAACTGTCCCGCGAAGGCTTCCGCCGCGGGCTGACCGATTACGTGAACGTGCTGGTCGCGCAACAGCAACTGCTGCGTGCGCAGGAGACGGCCGCCCGCATCGACGCGGAACGCCTCGCCGCACACGCGCAGCTGATGGCCGCGCTCGGCGGCGGGGTCGAGACGGGGACGGATGTCCGGGGCGGCCAACCGCCGAAGGATGAGGCCACCGTCGGTGTAGCCGCGCCAGCCGCCGCATCGGCCGCGAAGCCCGCGGCAGCCGCCGCCCGGCCCGCGCAGGTCGCAACCGCCGGCGGCGCCGCGCCGGCCGCACGGTAACGCGGAGCGCCGCCATGTCAGCTTCCTCCCCCGCTTCCCCGCGCGTCGACGGCCCGTTCGCGGCCTGGACCGACGCGTTCGGCGACTGGGCCCGCACCGACGGCGCCGCGTGGCTCTACCTGTTCAAGGCGCTGCTCGCCGCGTTCATCGCGACCGGCGTGTCGATGCGGCTCGACCTGCCCGCGCCGAAAACGGCGATGACGACCGTGTTCATCGTGATGCAGCCGCAAAGCGGCGCGGTGCTCGCGAAAAGCTTCTACCGGGTCGCCGGCACGATCTTCGGGCTGATCGCGACGCTCACCTTCGTCGGGCTGTTCCCGCAGCAGCCGCAACTGTTCCTGCTGGCGGTCGCGCTGTGGGTCGCGCTGTGCACGGCCGGCGCCGCGCGCAACCGCAACTTCCGCAGCTACGGCTTCCTGCTGGCCGGCTACACGACCGCGCTGATCGGGCTGCCCGCGTCGCAGCACCCGGACGGCGCATTCATGAGCGCGATGACGCGCGTGGCCGAAATCATGGTCGGGATCGTGTCGGCCGGCGTGGTCAGCGCGCTCGTGTTTCCGCAGACCACCGGCGAGCAGATGCGCACGACGGTGCGCAAGCGCTTCGGCAGCTTCGTCGACTACGTCGCGGCGGCGCTGTCGGGCAAGCTCGACCGCGCGCATATCGAAACCATCCATACGCGCTTCGTCGCCGACGTGGTCGGGTTCGAGGCCGCGCGCAGCATGGCCGTGTTCGAGGATCCGGACACGCGGATGCGCAGCGGCCGCCTCGCGCGGCTGAACAGCGAGTTCATGAGCGCGTCGAGCCGCTTCCATGCGCTGCACCAGTTGATGAACCGGCTGCATGCGGCCGGCGCGCAGGCCGCGATCGACGCGATCGAGCCGTACTTTCGCGAGATCGCGCCGCTGCTGCTGACGCCCGCCGGCGAACCGGTGCGCACGTCGGCCGATGCCGGCCACGCGGCCGCGCAACTGCTCGCGTGGCGCGACGCGCTGCCGCGCCGCATCCGCGCGACGCGCGCCGCGCTCGAGACGCAGCCGGACTTTCCGCTGCTCGACTTCGATACGGCCGCCGAACTGCTTTACCGCTTCATCACCGACCTGCACGAATACGCGGCCACCTACGCGTCGCTGTCGACCGCGACCCACGAGCGCGAACGCTGGATCGAGCGCTACGAGCCGCGCACCAATGCGACGGCGATGGTGATCGCGGCGATCCGCACCGCGACCGTGATCCTCGTGCTCGGCTGGTTCTGGATCGAGACCGCGTGGCCGAGCGGCGTGACGATGACGCTGACGGCGGCGGCCACCTGCGCGCTCGCGTCGTCGACGCCGCGCCCGACAGCGATGTCCGCGCAGATGGGCATGGGTACCGCACTCGCGATCTGCACGGGCTTCCTGCTGACGTTCGGCATCTATCCGCACATCGACGGTTTTCCGCTGTTGTGCGTCGCGCTCGCGCCGTTGCTCGCGATCGGCATCTTCATGACGCTGAAGCCGAAGCTCGCCGGCTACGGGATGGGCTACCTGATCTTCTTCAGCTTCCTCGCCGGCCCGGACAACATCACGCACTACGATCCGACCAGCTTCATGAACGACTCGCTCGCGCTGGTGCTGGCGATGCTGGCGTCGGCGATCGCGTTCGCGGTGCTGTTCCCGCCGACCGCGCCGTGGCTCAAGAAGCGCCTCTTCGCGGACCTGCGCCACCAGGCCGTCGCGGCCGGTCACGCGCGGCTCGTGGGCCTGCGCACGCGCTTCGAAAGCGGCGCGCGCGACCTGATGTACCAGGCGCACACGCTGTCGGCCGACCAGCCGGACGTGCAGCGCGACGCGCTGCGCTGGATGTTCGCGGTGCTCGAAGCCGGCAACGCGACGATCGACCTGCGCCAGGAGCTCGCAACGCTGCCGTCCGACCCGCGCTATGCGAGCGCGATGCCGTGGCGGCGCGCGATCGAGACGATGCGCAGCGCGCTGTCGGCGCTGTTCTCGAAGCCGAGCGCAGCACGTTTCGACGCGACGCTCGCCGCGACCAATGCGGCGATCGACGCGACCCGGCAGACGCTCGATGCGGTCGAGCCGTCGCGCGAAGAACGCCACCGGCTGCAGCGCATCCTGAGCCATCTGCATTTCGTGCGGACCGCGCTGCTCGACCCGGAATCGCCGCTCGAGCCGCTCAACCGCAACCGCCCCGTGCGTCCCCAACCAGGAGCCTCGTCATGATGCCGCGTGAAATCGCCATTCTCGATGCCTACATGCCGACGGTGGTGCTGATGTTCGTCCTCGGCGCGATCGCGACCTGGGCCGTCGACCGCCTGCTCGCCTATACGGGCCTCTATCGCCTTGTCTGGCACCCGTCGCTGTTCCGGGCCTGCCTTCTCGTCTGCATTTGCGGCGGACTGAGTCTTGCCGTTTACCGTTGATTCCGAACCATCATGATGCTCAGAAAACTCTTCGGCTTCGTCGCGACCGCCGTCATCCTTCTCGTCGCGATCCTGATCGGGCGCTCGCTGTGGGTGCACTACATGGACGATCCGTGGACGCGCGACGGGCGCGTGCGCGCCGAAATCGTCAACGTCGCGCCGGACGTGTCGGGCGCGATCGTCGAGCTGCCCGTGCATGACAACCAGCTCGTGAAGAAAGGCGACCTGATCATGCAGATCGACCCGTCGCACTACCGGATCGCGGTCGAGCAGGCGCAGGCGGCGGTCGCTGCCCGTCGCGCGGAACTGCAGATGCGCCGCGACGACGCGGCCCGCCGCGCGGACCTCGATGCGCTCGTCGTGTCGAAGGAAAACCGCGAGAACGCGGCGCACAGCGCGTCGAGCGCCGATGCGCAGTACCAGCAGGCGATCGCCGCGCTCGACGCCGCGAAGCTCAACCTCGAACGCACGCGCGTCGTCGCGCCGGTCGACGGCTACATCACGAACCTTCAGACGTTCAAGGGCAACTATGCGGTGGCCGGCCAGGCGAAGCTCGCGATCGTCGACAGCCATTCGTTCTGGGTCTACGGCTACTTCGAGGAAACCAAGCTGCCGCGCGTGAAGATCGGCGCGCCGGCCGAAATGCGGCTGATGAGCGGCGGCGTGATGAAGGGCCATGTGGAAAGCATCTCGCGCGGCATCTACGATCGCGACAACCCGCAAAGCCGCGACCTCGTCGCGGACGTGAACCCGACCTTCAACTGGGTGCGCCTCGCGCAGCGCGTGCCGGTGCGCATCCGGATCGACGAAGTGCCGGCCGACGTGGTGCTGTCGGCGGGCACGACCTGCACGGTCATCATCGATCCGGACAAGCAGAAGAAGTCGTAAGCGCCGGAGCGCGCCGCACGCTCAGTGTGCGATGCGGAAACGCCCGACCAGCGCCTTCAGCGCCTGAGCCTGCTCGTCGAGCGCGTTCGCGGCAGCCGCCGCCTGTTCGACGAGCGCCGCGTTCTGCTGGGTGCCGGCATCCATCTGGGTGACCGCGCGGCCGATTTCGTCGATCCCCGCGCTCTGCTCGTCCGACGCCGCCGAAATCTCGCCGATGATGTCGGTCACGCGCTTGACCGCGCGCACCACGTCGCCCATCGTGCGGCCCGCGTCGTGCGCGAGCGCCGCGCCGTTGGCCACGCGCTCGACCGACGCGCCGATCAGCTCCCGGATCTCCTTGGCCGCGGTCGCCGAGCGCTGCGCGAGCAGCCGCACCTCGCCGGCGACCACCGAAAAACCGCGCCCCTGCTCGCCGGCGCGCGCGGCCTCGACCGCCGCGTTCAACGCGAGAATGTTGGTCTGGAAGGCGATCCCTTCGATCGTGCCGATGATGTCGCGGATGTTCTTCGCGCTGTCGTCGATCTCGCTCATCGTCGCGACCACGCGCCCGACGACCTCCCCGCCCGTCTCCGCCACCGCCGACGCATTGGCCGCGAGCGAGCTCGCCTGACGCGCATTCTCGGCGTTCTGCCGCACGGTCGACGTGAGCTGCTCCATGCTGGCCGCGGTGCGCTCGAGCGCGACGGCCTGCTGTTCGGTGCGGCGCGACAGGTCGAGGTTGCCGGTCGAGATTTCGCCGGACGCGGCCGCGATGGCCTCGGCGCTCACCGCGATCTCGCCGACGGTGGCCGCGAGCCCCGTCTGCATCTCGGCCAGCGCGCGCACCATGCTGCCGCGATCGTGCCGGCCGAGCGCGATCGGCCGCGTCAGGTCGCCGCGCGCGATGTCCGCGGCGATCTCCTTCGCGAGCGCGGGCTCGCCGCCGAGCTGCGACGCGAGACGCCGCACGACGCGCTCGGCGATCACGACGGCCAGCACGATCAATGCGGCCGTCATCGCGGCGATCATCGCGAACGACGACGAAAAAATGGTGGCGGACGCATCGAGCGTCGCCTTCGACTTCTCGCCGCGCGTCTTCACGAGTTCGGCGACGAGTTTTTCGAGCTTGCCGGTTTCGACCAGCAGCGACACGTCCTGCGTGCCGACCTGCCAGTTCATCTGCGACAGGTCGAGCGGCTGCGCGCGCACCAGCGTGACGAAATCGCGCAGATGCGTGCTCCACGTGCCGACCGCCGTCGAGAACGCGTGCAGCCGCGCCGAATCGCCGGCATCGGCCGGATCCGCATAGCGCTGCAGCGTGCCGAGCGCCTGGCCGATCGACGCGAGCCCGGCGCTGACGTCTGCGCCGAGTTCGTCGCGCTCCTTCGCGGTCGTCGCGGTCAGCAGCATCTTCTGCGCGCGGCTCGCGCGCAGCACCTCGGCGCGGACTTCCGCCGCCGCCCGGCTCGCGACGTGACCCTGTTCGTAGACCGACGCGATCGACGCGTTCAGCCGGCTGATCTGCCACAGCGAAAACATGCCGATCGCGAGCGTGCCCGCCAGCAGGATCGCGAATGCGGCGCGCAACGTCGCCTTGACGGTCCACGGCCGACGCTCGCGACGCGCCGCGCGCGCACGCCGTGCGACACGACCGGCGGCAACACCGGATGCGGCGGCCGCCGCACCGGGCTGTGGATGCAAAGATGCTGCTTTCATCGAACTATCCCCGTATGGATCACGCTGCCGGAAAGGTCGGTCCGGCGGTCCCGCGATGGCAGGCCATGCCGCGCGTCCGGCGCCCGCCCGGCGGGTAGCCGGGGCCAGGCGCGGCGCGCGTGTTGTCATTGGGTCGTTCTACGGCCGCCACCGCCGTTTCTTGAGTCCGGAAAAACACGCACCGGGCCCCGGCGCGGCCCCGCTGAAGCGGCGACCGCGCCGCCAGCGTTATACCCGTCCAAAAAAGCACGCATCGGCCGATCCGTCCGACGAATGTCCGATTCGCGATAAAACTTGGCAGGACATTCGTGACACGCCACATTACACTTCTTTGACGCATCAACGAATCAACCACGCGCCGATCCCCAACAGAGCGCGCCAGCCACCTCAACTCGTTCAGCTCACATGGAAACCAGCCTCGACTCCGGCGCCGGCCCAGCCGTCGCTCAGCCGTCCGCACCGCCCGTCGCCCGCACCGTCTACCCGGTGCTCGGCGCGATCAGCTTCTCGCACATGCTCAACGACATGATCCAGTCGCTGATCCTCGCGATCTACCCGATGCTCAAGAGCCAGTTCGCGCTGTCGTTCGCGCAGATCGGCCTGATCACGCTCACTTACCAGATCACCGCGTCGCTGCTGCAGCCACTCATCGGCCTCTATACCGACAAGCGTCCGAAGCCGTATTCGCTGCCGGTCGGCATGGGCTTCACGCTCGCGGGGCTGCTGCTGATGTCGGCGGCGTCGAGTTTCCCGATGCTGCTGGTGGCCGCGGCGCTCGTCGGCTGCGGCTCGTCGGTGTTCCATCCCGAATCGTCGCGGGTCGCGCGGATGGCGTCGGGCGGCCAGCACGGGCTCGCGCAGTCGGTGTTCCAGGTGGGCGGCAATGCCGGCTCCGCGCTCGGGCCGCTGCTCGCCGCGCTCGTGATCATTCCGCACGGCCAGCACAGCATCGCGTGGTTCTCGGCGGCCGCGCTCGTCGCGATGATCG
Organism: Burkholderia sola; assembly: GCF_905400185.1. Lineage (NCBI taxonomy): Bacteria > Pseudomonadati > Pseudomonadota > Betaproteobacteria > Burkholderiales > Burkholderiaceae > Burkholderia > Burkholderia sola. The sequence continues at coordinate 1,551,758 of NZ_FR989675.1, read as the reverse complement.
TGCTCACGCAGATCGGCCACTGGTACAAGAAGCATCCGTCGATGAAGAAGAAGGCCGTGGCGGCCGGCCACCCGACGCTGTCGCGCGGCCGCGTGATGGGCGCGATCGGCGTGCTGGTGCTGCTCGTGTTCTCGAAGTACTTCTACCTCGCGAGCATCAACAGCTATTTCACGTTCTATTTGATCGAAAAATTCCACCTGTCGGTACAGGCCGCGCAGATCCACCTGTTCGTGTTCCTCGCGGCGGTGGCGGCCGGCACGCTGATCGGCGGGCCCGTCGGCGACCGGATCGGCCGCAAGTACGTGATCTGGGTGTCGATCCTCGGCGTCGCGCCATTCACGATGCTGCTGCCGTACGCGAACCTGTTCTGGACGAGCGTGCTGACCGTGATCATCGGCGTCGTGCTGGCGTCGGCGTTCGCGGCGATCCTCGTCTATGCGACGGAGCTGATGCCCGGCAAGGTCGGGATGGTCGCGGGCCTGTTCTTCGGCTTCGCGTTCGGGCTGGGCGGCGTCGGCGCGGCCGTGCTCGGCCAGCTCGCGGACGCGACGAGCATCCCGTTCGTCTACAAGGTGTGCTCGTTCCTGCCGCTGATCGGCGTGCTGACGGTGTTCCTGCCGAACCTCGAAGGCAGCGGGCGCAAAAAGGCGTGACGAACGACCGGCCGCGGCGTGCGCACCGTGGCCGGTCGAGCGGTTTGAACGGAAAAGACGAGACGGCGGCTAGCAGGCTGTTGAAAAGCGCCTCGCTTTGATGACTGGGGCACTGTTTAAAAGGATTTCGTATGCGCTTGGCTGCCGAGTTGCCAACGAATCGCCGAAGCTGGACCGTTCGCGAGCGATCCAGCCGGCGCGTTGCCGTACGACGGCCGCGCTTGGGCGGCTCATTGCACCGCTCCTTGCGGCGGCACCACCGTCAGCATTCGCGCCATTCGAGTCAGATTGCTCGCCAGCATCGTCAGCTTGAAGTGCTGGTCGACCCGTTTGAGGCCGCGATACGCGGTCTGTCGAATCCTGCCGACGGTCTTGCCCCAGCCGAAGTGCTCTTCGATGCGTTTGCGAATCACTTGGCTAATGCCATAACCGGCGTGCCGCGAGGTGCGGCCGTCGATCGCACTGCCGCCTTGATGCGTGTCGTTGCGCGCGACGTGTGGCGTCACTTTGCGCGCTCGGCAATCCCGCACAAAGTCGCGCATGTCGTAACCCTTGTCGGCGCCGAGCGTCTTGGCGTGACGACCCGGCACGCAATCGAGCAGGCGCAACGCACTCGCGCGTTCGCCGAAACCATCAGCGTGGCTGACCACTGCGCCGACCACCAAGCCCGAGCGGTTCTCCATCAGGATGTGCCCCTGATAACAAAGGATGGCTCCGCTTTGCCGCCCCTTGCGGAACAGGCGCGCATCCGGATCGGTGCTCGATTCATGCGTGTCGTTGCTGCGCCGCTTGCCCTTCCAGTCGGTGTCGACATTGCGGCCACCGCCGGCTGGCGGATCGTCCGAACCGTCCTTGGGCCGGAAGCTCTTGTGGCTGGCCCAAGCCTGGATCAGCGTGCCATCGACCGAGAAGTGTTCTCTGGACAGCAGCCCTTGCTTGTCGGCCAGGCTCATGACTTCGGTAAAGAACGCTTCGACCACGTCGTGCTCCAGCAGTCGATCCCGGTTCTTCGAGAACACCGAGTGGTCCCACACGGCGTCTTCGATGGCCAAGCCGACGAACCAGCGGAACAGCAGGTTGTAGCGCATCTGCTCCATCAGCATGCGCTCGCTGCGTACCGAGTAGAACACCTGCAGCAACAACGCACGCAACAGCTTCTCCGGTGCAATCGACGCGCGGCCGCTGTCCGCGTAGATCGTGCCGAACAACCCGTTGAGCCGCTTCAGTGCCTGATTGACCAGCAGCCGGAGCGGCCGCAACGGGTGATCGGCCGGCACGAAATCTTCCAGCTTCACCGTCGTGAACAGCGGTTCCTGCATCTCGTCCATTCCGCGCATCGCTCTTATCTGCCCAAGGTCATGAACACGATATCTCTAACGCACCGCTCGCAACGCCCGTTTACACCGTTCCGAATTTCAACAGCCTGCTAGGCCGCCGTCGTCGCATGCAGCGTCAGGAAACGCTTGAGGATGCCCGACGAATAGCTGCTCGCAATCGCCGACAGGAAGTGCGAGAACGACTGCGTCGCGTGATCGTCGGCCGTATCGGAGATCGTGCGCACGAGCGCGAACGGCACGTCGTGTTCGGCACATACCTGGGCGATCGCGGCGCCTTCCATCTCGACCGCGAGCGCGTCCGGCAGCGCGTCGCGCAGCGCGACGACTTCGCGCTCGCTCGACACGAAGCGGTCGCCGCTGATGACGAGCCCCGCGTGCAGCGCCGCGCCGGCGAGCCCGAAGCGCTCGGCGAACCGCGCGGCCTCTTCGTCGACGAACAGCGCGCATGCGGCCCGCAAGCGGGCCGTCAGCGCCGCGTCGGTCGCGAAACGCGTGATGCCGAGCAGCGGCACCTCGTAGCGCGGAAAGAGCGGCGATGCGTCGAGATCGTGCTGCAGCAGCGTATCGGCCACGACGACGTCACCGACCCGCACCGTGCGCGACACGCCGCCCGCGACACCGGTAAACACCACGCCCGACACGCCGAACACGTGGATCAGCGCGCTGACCGTCGCGGCGGCCGCGACCTTGCCGACCCGCGCGAGCGTGACGACGCAGGCCGCGCCGTGCACGGTGCCAACGTGATAATCGCGGCGGCCGAGCGTGACCGTCTTCATCGCGCCGTCGGCGCGCATCGCGGCGATCAGGTCGCCGAGTTCCTCGGGCAGCGCGGCCAGAATGCCGAGCCGACGCGCGGCAGGCGCCACGACGAGGTCGACGTCCATCATTCCACCGCCTGCAGTTTCGCGACCGCGAGCGCGAGCCATTTCTCGCCGTGGCGCTTGAACTTCACCTGCGCCTTCGCATCGGTGCCGTTGCCTTCGAGCGCGGTGACCGTGCCTTCGCCGAACTTGGTATGGAACACCTGCTGGCCGACCCGGAAGCCGGTGTCGGCCGCGCGCTGCTTGTCCGCGAACGCGGGCAGCGGCGCGGACACGGCCGCATCGACGATCTGCTCTCGGCTGCCGCCGCCCGGCCGCGCGAACCAGTCGCGCCCGTAGCCGGCGTTGTCGGAGCGCCCGCCCCAGCGCGACCCGGCCTCGACCTTCGGCGTGAGCCACTTCAGCACGTGCTCCGGCAGTTCGTCGAAGAAGCGCGAGCGTACGTTGTAGCGGGTCTGGCCGTGCAGCATCCGGCTTTGCGCGAACGACAGGTAGAGCCGCTCCTTCGCACGCGTGATCGCGACGTACATCAGCCGGCGCTCCTCCTCGAGGCCATCCGATTCGAGCACGCTGTTCTCGTGCGGGAACAGCCCCTCCTCGAGCCCCGTGATGAACACGGCCGAGAACTCGAGCCCCTTCGCCGCGTGCACGGTCATCAGCTGCACCGCGTCCTGGCCGGCCTGCGCCTGGTTGTCGCCTGCTTCCAGCGACGCGTGCGACAGAAAGCCGGCGAGCGGCGTCATCGTGTCGGGGTTCTGGGCCGGGTCGGCGGGCGATGCCGGATCGAGCACGTCGACCGCCGGATCGTCGGTCGCGGTACCGAGTTCGGGCGCCGCGATCGCGCCCGCGCGCAGCGGAATCGAGCGGGCCGGCGTGTCGAGCCCATAGCCTTCCTCGGCGATGAACGCGGTGGCCGCGTTCACGAGTTCCTGCAGGTTTTCGAGGCGATCCTGACCTTCGCGTTCGCCCTGGTAGAAATCGGCGAGGCCGCTCGCGCGCACGATGTGCTCGACGGTGTCGGGCAGGTTCATGTGCTGCGTGTCGGCGCGCATCTTCGCGATCAGGTTCGCGAACCCGCCGAGGCTCGTGCCGGCCTTGCCGGTCACGTACGGAATCGCGGCGGCCATCGAGCAGCCGTACAGCCGTGCGGCGTCGGCCAGTTGCTCGACAGAGCGCGCGCCGATCCCGCGAGTCGGGAAGTTCACGACGCGCGCGAATGCCGTGTCGTCGTTCGGGTTGTCGATCAGGCGCAGGTACGCGAGCGCATGCTTCACTTCCTGCCGCTCGAAAAAGCGCAGGCCGCCGTACACGCGGTACGGAATGCCCGACGACATCAGCGTGTGCTCGATCGAGCGCGATTGCGCGTTGCTGCGGTACAGGACGGCCACTTCGCTGCGCGCCATCCCGGTATTGATCAGCGAGCGGATCTCCTCGACGATCCAGCCGGCTTCCTGCGAATCGGTGCTGGCTTCGTACACGCGCACGGGCTCGCCGTGGCCGGCGTCGGTGCGCAGGTTCTTGCCGAGGCGGTGCGCGTTGTTCGAGATCAGCTGGTTCGCCGCGTCGAGGATGTTGCCGTGCGACCGGTAGTTCTGCTCGAGCTTGATCAGGTTGCGCACGCGGAATTCGTCCTCGAAGTCGCGCATGTTGCCGACGTTCGCGCCGCGGAACGCGTAGATCGACTGGTCGTCGTCGCCGACCGCGAAGATCGCGTTCTCGCCGCCCGCGAGCATCTTGAGCCACGCGTACTGCAGCTTGTTGGTGTCCTGGAACTCGTCGACGAGGATGTGCCGGAAGCGCGCCTGGTAGTGCGCGCGCAGCGGCGCGTTGTACGCGAGCAATTCGTAGCAGCGCAGCAGCAGCTCGGGGAAATCGACGACGCCTTCGCGCTGGCACTGCTGGTCGTACGCCTGGTACAGCTCGACGAACTTGCGGTTGAAGTTGTCGGTCGCGTCGACCTTGTCCGGGCGCAGCCCCTGCTCCTTCGCGTTGTTGATGAAGTACTGGACGTTCTTCGGCGGGTACTTTTCGTCGTCGACGTTCGCCGCTTTCATCAGTCGCTTGATCGCGGACAGCTGGTCGGCCGTATCGAGGATCTGGAAAGTCTGCGGCAGGCCCGCGTCGCGCCAGTGCGTGCGCAGCATCCGGTTGCACAGGCCGTGGAACGTGCCGATCCACATCCCGCGCGTGTCGATCGGCATCATCGCCGACAGGCGCGCCATCATCTCGCGCGCGGCCTTGTTCGTGAAGGTGACGGCGAGCACGGTGGGCGGCGATGCATAGCCCTGCTGGATCAGCCACGCGATGCGCGTGATCAGCACGCGGGTCTTGCCGCTGCCCGCCCCTGCGAGGATCAGCGCCGGTTCGTTCGGCAACGTGACGGCGGCGAGTTGTTCGGGGTTCAGATTGGCGAGCAGATCGGGCATGGAGCGGCGGCTAACGGGCGAGAAAAATGCGGACCCGACATTATAAGTCCGTCGTGCGCGATACCGTGACCGACCGATGTGGCATCGCGGCCCAACAGGCCGCCTTCCCCGCCGGCGACGGCTTCGGCACGCGTGACCAGCGTTATTTTCTGCGCGGGGCAGCAGGTTGGTCGCCGATCCAGTCGGGATGAGGGACATACCGGCGAACTTGTTCGGCGAGTTCGGGGCCGTGATGCAGGTCCGGGCATTTCAGCAGAGCAAATTTTGCCCCGGCGTAACCTTCCACGGGATTGCCGTAATCGCGGCGCAAATAGTGTTCTGCAAGCCGCTCGACCGCCCGATCGCCTTTTTCCTCATCGTAATAAGTCCATTCCAGGAACGCACTCTTGGTGACGTCGGCATCCTTGCCTGCCGACGATCCCCGGTAAGCGAGCGACAGGCACGCCGCCAACGCCCTGTCCTTGTAATTCTCCGCATTGGTGCGCCGCACGGCCATGACGGAACCGGCTGCTTCGGCAGACAGTGCCGAACATAGCGCGACGGCGCAGACCACCCGAAAAATATTCATTTGAGCGACTGGAAATAAGCGCGGCTAGTGCGAGGGTTCGCCTCCGGCATCCGCCGAGGGTTCTTTTTATCCCGGATATGCGCAGCGACGCTGCCCCCGATCACCTGTGCCACTCTCTCGCCCGAACGGGCCGGATCGTAGATCTTCGTTGACGCCGCCCACGCGGCGGCAAATGTCGGTCGTATCACTCCACTCTCCTGGGTGACGACGGCGGACCGATGCGGCAGCGAGCCCTCGCCGACTCAAACCCGCAGCCTGACCCGCAAGTTAACCGTCCCAACACGCGTCAGCAATTGGACACGTGCGAACCTGACTGTAAGCCGCGAACGGCTCCGCTCGACGCCCGGCGACTTATAATGTGCGGTTCAAGTCTCCAACAAGCATTTTTCGGCAAATTTCCAACCATGAGCGACAACACGCTGGCGAAGAGCTTCGAACCCCACACCATCGAGTCCCAATGGGGGCCGGAGTGGGAAAAACGCGGCTATGCCGCCCCGGCATTCGATCCGTCCCGCCCCGATTTCGCGATCCAGTTGCCGCCGCCGAACGTGACGGGCACGCTGCACATGGGCCACGCGTTCAACCAGACGATCATGGACGGCCTCGCCCGCTATCACCGGATGCTCGGCGAGAACACGCTGTGGGTGCCCGGCACCGACCACGCGGGGATCGCCACGCAGATCGTCGTCGAGCGCCAGCTCGACGCACAGGGCGTGTCGCGCCACGACCTCGGCCGCGAGAAGTTCGTCGAGCGCGTGTGGGAATGGAAGCAGAAATCCGGTTCGACGATCACGGACCAGGTGCGCCGCCTCGGCGCGTCGACCGACTGGTCGCGCGAATACTTCACGATGGACGACAAGATGTCGGCCGCCGTGCGCGACGTGTTCGTCACGCTGTATGAACAAGGGCTGATCTACCGCGGCAAGCGCCTCGTCAACTGGGATCCGGTGCTGCTCACCGCCGTGTCGGATCTCGAAGTCGTCAGCGAGGAAGAAAACGGCCACCTGTGGCACATCCGCTACCCGCTCGTCGACGGCTCGGGCTCGCTGACGGTCGCCACCACGCGTCCCGAGACGATGCTCGGCGACGTCGCGCTGATGGTCCATCCGGAAGACGAACGCTACGCGCACCTGATCGGCAAGCTCGTCACGCTGCCGCTGACGGGCCGCGAGATTCCGGTGATCGCCGACGACTACGTCGACCGCGAATTCGGCACCGGCGTCGTGAAGGTCACGCCCGCGCACGACTTCAACGACTACCAGGTCGGCCTGCGCCACAAGCTCGCGCCGATCGAGATCCTGACGCTCGACGCGAAGATCAACGACAACGGCCCCGAACAGTATCGCGGCCTTGACCGCTTCGACGCGCGCAAGGCGATCGTCGCCGACCTCGACGCGCAAGGCTTCCTCGACTCCGTGAAGCCGCACAAGCTGATGGTGCCGCGCGGCGACCGCACGGGCGTCGTGATCGAGCCGCTGCTGACCGACCAGTGGTTCGTCGCGATGACGAAGCCGGCGCCGGAAGGCACGTTCCATCCTGGCAAGTCGATCACCGAGGTATCGCTCGACGTCGTGCGCGACGGCCAGATCAAGTTCGTCCCGGAAAACTGGACGACCACCTACTACCAGTGGCTCGAGAACATCCAGGACTGGTGCATCTCGCGCCAGCTGTGGTGGGGCCACCAGATCCCCGCGTGGTACGGCGAGAACGGCGAGGTGTTCGTCGCCCGCAACGAGGAAGACGCACGCGCGCAGGCCGCGGCAAAGGGCTACACGGGGGCGCTCAAGCGCGACGAAGACGTGCTCGACACGTGGTTCTCGTCGGCGCTCGTGCCGTTCTCGTCGCTCGGCTGGCCGAACGAAACGCCCGAACTGAAGCACTTCCTGCCGTCGTCGGTGCTCGTCACCGGCTTCGACATCATCTTCTTCTGGGTCGCCCGGATGGTGATGATGACCACGCACTTCACCGGCAAGGTGCCGTTCCATACCGTCTACATGCACGGCCTCGTGCGCGACGCGGAAGGCCAGAAGATGTCGAAGAGCAAGGGCAACACGCTCGACCCGATCGACATCGTCGACGGCATCGACCTCGAGGCGCTGGTCGCGAAGCGCACGACGGGCCTGATGAACCCGAAGCAGGCCGCGACGATCGAGAAGAAGACGCGCAAGGAATTCCCGGACGGCATCCCCGCGTTCGGCACCGACGCGCTGCGCTTCACGATGGCGTCGATGGCAACGCTCGGCCGCAACGTGAACTTCGACCTCGCGCGCTGCGAAGGCTATCGCAACTTCTGCAACAAGCTGTGGAACGCGACGCGCTTCGTGCTGATGAACTGCGAAGGCCACGACTGCGGCGCCGACAAGCCGGAAGTGTGCGGCGCGGGCGACTGCGGCCCCGGCGGCTACCTCGACTTCTCGGCGGCCGATCGCTGGATCGTGTCGCTCTTGCAGCGCACCGAAGCCGACATCGCAAAGGGTTTCGCCGATTACCGCTTCGACAACATCGCGAGCAGCATCTACAAGTTCGTGTGGGACGAGTACTGCGACTGGTATCTGGAGCTCGCGAAGGTGCAGATCCAGAACGGCACGCCGGAACAACAGCGCGCGACGCGCCGCACGCTGCTGCGCGTGCTCGAAACGGTGCTGCGCCTCGCACACCCGGTCATCCCGTTCATCACCGAGGCGCTCTGGCAAAAGGTCGCGCCGCTCGCCGGCCGCTATCCGCAAGGCAAGGCCGAGGGCGAAGCGTCGCTGATGACGCAGGCGTATCCGGTCGCGAACCTGCAGAAGCTCGACGAGGCGTCCGAACAGTGGGCGGCCGACCTGAAGGCGATCGTCGACGCGTGCCGCAACCTGCGCGGCGAGATGAACCTGTCGCCGGCCACCAAGGTGCCGCTGCTGGCCGCCGGCGACGCCGAGCGCCTGCGCTCGTTCGCGCCGTACGTGCAGGCGCTCGCGCGCCTGTCGGACGTGCAGATCCTCGCGGACGAAGCGGCGCTCGACCGGCAAGCGCACGGCGCGCCGATCGCGATCGTCGGCCCGAACAAGCTGGTGCTGAAGGTGGAGATCGACGTCGCGGCCGAACGCGAGCGCCTGTCGAAGGAAATCACGCGCCTGACGGGCGAGATCGCCAAATGCAACGCGAAGCTCGGCAACGAGGCGTTCGTCGCGAAAGCGCCGCCGGCCGTGGTCGAACAGGAGCAGAAACGCGTCGCGGAATTCCAGAGCACGCTCGACAAACTGCGTGCGCAGCTCGATCGGTTGCCTGCGTAACAAACGGTAAGGTCATTTGCGTTCAATATAATGCGAACGTGAACATAGACCGTCTGACAAGTCGATTACAGGAATAAAGGTTCGATCATGTTGAAAGTCACCAAGGCGGTATTCCCCGTGGCCGGCCTCGGCACGCGGTTCCTGCCGGCAACGAAGGCGAGCCCGAAGGAAATGCTGCCCGTCGTCGACAAGCCGCTGATCCAGTACGCGGTCGAGGAAGCGATCGCGGCGGGCATCACCGAGATGATCTTCGTCACCGGGCGCAGCAAGCGCGCGATCGAGGATCACTTCGACAAGTCGTACGAGGTCGAGGCCGAACTCGAGGCGCGCGGCAAGGAAAAGCTGCTCGAACTCGTGCGCAGCATCAAGCCGAGCCATGTCGACTGCTTCTACGTGCGCCAGCCGGAAGCGCTCGGCCTCGGCCACGCGGTGCTGTGTGCGGAAAAGCTGGTCGCCGACAACCCGTTCGCGGTGATCCTCGCGGACGACCTGCTCGACGGCAACCCGCCGGTGATGAAGCAGATGGTCGACGTGTTCGACCACTATCACAGCTCGGTGATCGGCGTCGAAGAGATCCCGCCGTCGGAGACGAAGTCGTACGGGATCGTCGACGGCAAGGAATGGGAAGAGTCGATCGTCAAGATGTCGGCGATCGTCGAGAAGCCGGCGCCGGAAGTCGCGCCGTCGAACCTCGGCGTGGTCGGCCGCTACATCCTGAAGCCGCGGATCTTCGAGCATCTGCGTGCGCTGAAGCCGGGCGCGGGCGGCGAACTGCAGCTCACCGACGCGATCCAGGCGCTGCTCGCCGACGAACAGGTGCTGGCCTACAAGTATCAGGGCACGCGCTACGACTGCGGCAGCAAGCTCGGCTACCTGAAGGCGACGGTCGAATTCGCGCTGCGCCACCCGGAAGTCGGTGCGGAGTTCGAAACGTACCTGCGCACGCGCGACGGCGGACAACCGACCGTCTGAACGCGGCAAGGGCCCGCCCCGGCGGGCCCGCCCTCACCTCGCGGCCAGCGCTGTCAGTGCGCGTCGGCCGGCTTCACCGAGACGACGCCCGGCATGCCGCCCGCGTCGTCTTTTTTCGTCTTGACGAGCCAGCCGCTGCCGTCGCCGAACGGCACCTTCGCCAGCGCGCTCTTCACGAGCGCCGGCGCGGCCTGCTGCGTGCCCGGATCGCGGTCGCGCAGCGACGCCGACACGCGATAGACGTCGGCGCCCGATTTCGCATCGACGAAGCGCAGCGTCAGCACGTGACGGTACACGCGGCCCATGAACGGCAGCGCGAACGGCGCGGGCCCGTCGACCGTCACGCATGCGCTGCTCGCCGCGCCGCAGCCGGCGGCGCTCGCCGCGACCGCCGCCGGCTGCGTCGCATACGCGATCGACAACCGGTAGCGCGCGTCCTTGAGCGGCTGCGCATCGAAGCCGCGGCGCGCGAGTTCGTCGCGCACGAGCGTCTCGATCTGCCGATACTCGGCGTCGCCCGCCTGCGCAGCCGTCCGCACGAAATCGTAGCCGTGCGCCCCCGATGCAAATGCATTCGGCTGCCCGAGCGCACTCACGCCGCTCGTCACGCCCGCGCAACCCGTCAACAGCGACGCCGCCAGCACGGTCGCCGCCCATTGCTTTCTCATGGCTTTCCCCAAATACCTGCCGTCGCGCCCGGCCCTGTCAGGCGGACGGCTCGTCGATCGCGGGCAGCGACACCGTCACCGCGGTGCCGACACCCACTTCGCTGTCGACCGACACGCTGCCCCCATGGCGCGTGACGACCGTCTTCACGAATGCCATGCCGAGCCCGGAGCCCGAGATTTCGGGCCGCTCGCCGGCATGGAATCGCTTGAAACGCTCGAACAGATGCCGCTGATCTTCCGGCGCAATGCCGTATCCCTGATCGCGAATCGTACAGAACATCCGCTTCGATGCGTGCTCGACCGTCAGCGTACACGTGATCACCGTGTCGGACGGACTGTATTTGACCGCGTTGTTCAGCAGGTTCACGAATGCGCGCGTGATCAGCGAGCGGTCCGCGCGCACCCAGCACATGTCGGCGCCCACGTCGGTCTCGACGCGGATGTGCTTCGCCTGCGCCTGCGGCCACACCTCGTCGCTCGCGTCGATCAGCACGTCGACGAGGCTCGTCACCTCGAGCTGGTACGCCTGCGACTCCGCGCGCGCCAGTTGCACGAACTCGTCGGCGAGCGACAGCGCGCGGTGCGCATAGCGCTCGATCCGCGCGAGCAACCCGCGCATCGCGTCGCTGTCGACGCGGTCGCGCTCGATCTCGACCAGCGCGAGAATCGACGACTGCGGCGAGCGCATGTCGTGCGACAGCAGGTGCAGCGCTTCCTCGCGATGCCGTTCGGCCGCGTGCAGCTCGGTCACGTCGACGAGGCCGGCGATCCAGCCCGTCACGCGCCCTTGCGCGTTCGTACACGCCGCGTAGCGTAGCAGATGGTCGAGCCCGTCGCGATCGCGCACCTCGATACCGCGCGCCATCGCGTCGTGCTCGGCCTCGAGCGTCGGGTCGAGCGCGGCCGGCCAGCGCTCGCGGATCGCCGCGTCGTGCTCGGCGTTGCCGTCGACGGTCTTCATGAACGTCAGCTCGCCGAGCGCCGTGCGCAGCGGCCGCCCTTCCGGCAGCGGCAGCGCGAGCCGCGACCCGTAGCGTTTCGCCGCGTGGTTCGCGATCAGCACGGTGCCGGCGAGATCGGTCACGAAGATCGGCTCGGGCATACTGTCGAGGCTGTCCCACACGAAGCGTTTCATATCCTGCACGCGCTGCGCGGCCTGCGCCATCAGCGCCATCTGCCGCTCCAGCACGTCGCCGCCGACGCTGCGCGTACGCGGCGCCTCGGGCAGCAGGTGCGGCTCGTCGGCGAGCTTCTGCAGCTCGCGGCGCAGGTACGACATCGTCATTTCCAGCCGCCGCCAGTTCCAGATCGGGTAGACGGCGATCAGCCCGAAGATCGCGGGCGCCGGCGTCAGCCAGATGCGCGCCTCAAACAGCAGCGCCAGGCTCGCGACGACGGCGAGCGCGGCGAGGCTCAGCGTCAGCAGCAGCGCACGCCACGGCGACAGCATCAGGAAGCCGCCCAGCAACACGGCGAGCGGCAGCAGCGACGCGACGAACAGCCCCAGGGGCGACGCGGGCGAGATCGCACTGCCGGTCGCCAGCATGTCGAGCACGTTCGCATGGATGTACACGCCGGCGAGCGGGCCGAATTCGCCGGACACCGGCGTCGCGAAGCGATCGTACAGCCCGGACGCCGTCACGCCGACGACGACGATCTTGCCGCGCAGCGCGTCGGGCTTCACGCGCCCTTCGAGCACGTCGTCGAACGACAGCGTCGGATACGCGGGCGTGTTGCGGCTGAACGGAATCAGGTAGCGGCCGTCGCCCGCCGCATCGCGCGACAGGTCGTGCGCGTTCGCGCCGGGCACGCCGCCGACCGGATGCAGCCGGCCGGCCTGGATCGCACGATAGACGGGCACCATCAATTGCGGCCAGCGCACGCGGCCGTCGCTTTCGAACAGCGCGACGCTGCGCACGATGCCGTCGCGATCGACTTCGAGATTGATATGGCCGAGCCCCGTCGCGCGCGCCGCGAGCGCGGCGACCGGCGGATCGACGGAACGCGTGCCGTCCGCCTGCTCGGGGCTCAGCAGCACCGGCAGGAAGGTCGGCACGCGGCTCATCGCGTCCGCGAACGCGCGATCCTCGGGCGACGGTTCGGTAAACAGCACGTCGTAGACGACGGCGGCCGGCTGCGCGCGCGCGAGCGTGTCGAGCAGCCGCGCATGCACGTCGCGCGGCCACGGCCAGCGGCCGAGCGCGGACACGCTCTGGTTGTCGATGTCGACGACCACCACGTCGGGCGACAGCGGCAGGCTGCGCAGCATCAGCAGCCGGTCGTAGATCAGCCCGTCGACGCTCGACGACAGGCGGCCGAGCGCGCACGCGAGGATCACCGCGACCCCGAGGCAGCCGATCGCGATCCATTCGATCAGGAAGCGGCGGCCGAGGTGCCGCCGTGTGGAAACGGAATCGGGTTTCATGCGCCGCGGGTCAGCGCGACAACGTGAACGCGCTGACCGGACTGGTCTTCTCGTAGAACTTGCCGCCTTCGAATTCCTCGACGGTCACCGCCCAGAAATAGTCGCCCGGCGGCAGGTGCGCGACGGTGATCTGGCGCGCGTGCAGGCCGACCTGATCGACGACCGGCGCGCTCAGGTCCTTCGAGCGCGACAGCACGAACCGGTAACGCGCGTTCTTGCCCGCCCCGTTCGGCGACCAGCGGAACTCGTAACCGCCGGCGCCCGGCGACGCGCTCGCGTCGAGCCCCATCACGCGGCGTTCGAACGCATAGGTGCGCGGCAGCCCCTCGAGGCCGTTCGCATCGATCGCGGCGATCCGCACGAAGTAGTTGCCGTTCGGCACGTCGCGGAACACCGCGCGCGGCGAATCGGTGCGTGTCTCGCGGAACAGGTCCATCAGCCCCGCATCGTGCGCGAGCTGCACGCGGTACGCATGCGCTTGCTCGAGCGGCGCGATGTCGAACGCGACGCCGGGCTCGTCCTGCACCTTGTCGGGATGCTCGAGCGCGGGTGCGCCCAGCAGCGCGATCGGCGCGCCGACCGCACCCGACGACGTCGCGACGCTGCCGAAGTTCGCATGCACGAGCGTCGCGCCGGCCGGCTTGCGGCCGCCCGCGACGCCGACGGTGCCGTCGAGCACTTCGACGCGCGTCGACGCCGTGCCGGCCGCGTCGTAGTTCACGCGAAAGCGCGTGCCGCGCACGCCGGCGACGACCGACGGCGAGCGGATCTGGAAGCGGTCGTCGCGTTTCTTCAGGTGGGTGACTTCGCTGTCGACCGAGCCGCGCGTGAGTTCGAACTCGCGATCGAGCGTGCCGGTCAGCACCGTGCGGCGCAGCGACTTCAGGTCGAGCTGGCTGTCGGGCGGCAGGCTCATGTGCGTGCCGTCGGTCAGTTCGATCGTCACGAAGCCGTTCGGACCGGTACGCACGCGGTCGCCTTCGGCGAGCGTCGCATCGTTCGCGAGCGGCGCGAAGGCGGCGCCGGACGCGCGCTCGGCCGTGCCCTGCACCGCGATCACGCGTGCGGTGAGCTTTTCCTTGCGCAGGCGCGCGACCGGCAGCTTCAGCGCGATGCCGGGCTGCAGGCGCTTCGGCGCCGGCACGCCGTTGATCTGCTGGAGCAGTTGCCAGTCGTCCACGCCCTGCAGGTAGCGCGCGGCGACGTCGTACAGCGTGTCGCCCGCCTGCGTGCGATAGACGACCGTCTTGCCCGCGGCGGCGGGCGGCTGCGCCGCGGCCTGCTGCGCGGCGAACGCGAATGCGACCGCGCAGGCCGCGCGCAGCGCCGCCGTGCACAGGCCCGCCGTGCGCCGCGTGATGCGCGCGGTCACTCCGGTTCCCCCTGGCCGACCCGTTCGAGCCGGTAGCCGTATCCGTAGATCGGCGCGAGACGGTAGCCGTTTTCGGGCCGCAGGCCGAGCTTGGTGCGCAGCATCGAAATGTGCGTATCCATCGTGCGCGACGGAATGTCGGTCGCCTGCTTCCATACGAGGTCGAGAATGTGCGCGCGCGACAGCGGCCGGTCGAGATGCTGGAACAGCAGCAGCGCGAGCTCGAATTCCTTTTGCGTGAGGCTCACGGCCTTGTCGCCGACGTACGCCTGCTTCAGGTTCACGTCGAAACGGAACTGGTCGAACTCGCGGACGGTGGCCTCGGCATTGACCGGATACGCGCGGCGCAGCAGCGAACCGATACGTGCGCGCAGGATCGGGCCCGACACGGGCTTGACCACGTAATCGTCGGCGCCGGCGTTGAGGATCTGCGTGATTCCCGCCTCGTCGTCGCGGCTCGTCATGAAGATGATCGGCAGGCTGTGCTCGGTCTGGTTCGCCCGCACCCACTTGAGCACTTCCTCGCCGGACATGTCGGGCACGTTCCAGTCGAGCACCAGCAGGTCGAACGTCTCGCGCTGCAGGCGCTTCTTCAGGGCCTTGCCTTCCTTGAACGCATAGCACGTATGGCCGACGGCCGTCAGCGTTTGACTGACGAAATCCGTCTGGGCCGGATCGTCATCCAGTACAGCAATTCTCATAGCACCCCGCAAATCGAAGTCGACTCGTCCACTCGGCTCCCGCGCCTGCCCCGGCCGCGCCGCCTGTGCGCGGCGTCCGGATACCGGCCGGCGAGCCGTCGTTCGCCGCTCGCGCCTCCTGCGCAAGCCGGCGACCCCGGCTAAATATCTCAAAAACGGGGCACGGACGAACCGGCGATTTCATCATAGTAGTATGAAATTCGCCAAGAAATTGCGCGGACTATCGCCCTTTCTTCGAATAATCCTTTCTCTTGCGCAACCGGACGCCTATTCGGCGCCCGCGATGCCGGCCACCGGCTCGGCGAAATCATCCGTCGGCATGCGCGGCGACGGCCGCTGCGGCGACGGCGGTTGCGCCAACACGGGCTGCCCCAGCACGGGCTGCCCCAGCATCCGCTGCAACTGGTCGCGCACGCGCTCCCACGCGCCAGCCGCGTAGTCGGGCTGGCCCGCCGCCCATGCCTGCGCCAGATCGAACACGCGTTCGATCGTCGCACCGCAGTAGGTCGGGCCCGCGCCGTCGTCCCGCGCGGCGTCGCGCAGCCGTTCGTCCAGCCATTCGGCCAGCCACGGCATCTCGGCCGCGGCCGAATCCGCATAGGCCTCCAGCGCGGCACGCGCGTGGCGGTCCTGTTGCGGATCGAGCTCGATCCGGCTCAATTCCGAGGTGCGCACGGGCGCGATGCTTTCCGCTCCGGACGGACTTCGAAGGGTCCCTGGTCTGAAGGACATGTCCTCTCCCCGTTGTACGACGGTAGCGTCAGGCATGGCCCCCGAGCCCGCCGTGCGACGTACCGTGGCCGGCGCCTCCGCTGGGAGCGGACGACCGGCCGGGTCAGTATACGCAGCCGGTCGCGCAACGAGGTTTAAGAATTGTCAGAGAAGTGTGGCCAGCGCTTTCCAATGGAACAGGCGCCTGGGCAAGGGCACCGGGCCAGGGACAGCCGGCGAGGCGCCCGGCGCGGCGGGACACGTGATGCGCGCCTTCAGCGGCGGCGCATCAGGAATACGAAGGTCTTGTCCTGGGTCGTCGATTCGACGATCTCGTTGCCCGTCTGCTTCGCGAACGCGGCGAAATCGCGCTGCGAGCCCGGATCGGTCGCGAGCACCTTGAGGATCTGCCCGCTTTCCATATCGGCAAGCGCTTTCTTGGCACGCAGGATCGGCAACGGGCAATTGAGCCCGCGCGCGTCCACTTCCTTGTGAATCTGCATCGGCTGTCGACCTTCGAATGACGCGCCATACGTGGCGCGGGAGGAAGCGGCGATTTTACCGCAGCGCCGCCGCGCTTGCCCGGGCCGCCCACGGCCAGGCGCCCGCCGGCACCCGACTCACGCGCCGGAGAAGCCGCCCGCGAGCCGTTCGCGCAGGTGCCGCACGAGCGCGCGCACCGCACTCGGGACGACCGGGCTGTACGGGCGGATCGCGAAAATGTGGTCGCCGAACGCGCCCGACGGCCGCCAGCCGTCGAGCAGCGCGACGAGCCGGCCGGCGTCGAGATCGCGCCGCGCGCTGAAATCGGGCAGCAGCGCGATGCCGAGCCCGCCGAGCGCGGCCTCGCGCATCGCCTCGCTGTTGTTCGCCGCGAAACTGCCGCGCACCGGCACGCTCACGCGCTCGCGGCGGCGGCCGTCCGGCTCGAAGCTCCACGCGGCCGGCTCGTGCTCGCGCAGATAGCACAGGCAGCTGTGATCGACGAGCTCGCTCGGGTGGCGCGGCGCGCCGCGCGCGTCGAGATAGTCGCGGCTCGCGACCAGCAGCGAACGCGTGTCGCACAGCTTCCACGCGACGTGGGTCTGCGGCGCGGTGGTCGTATGGCGGATCGCGAGATCGAAGCCCTCCTGCGTCAGCGAATGCAGGCGGTCCGACAGGTCGAGCTCGATCTGCACGCCCGGATGCTGGCGCAGGAAATCGGGCAGGTGCGGCACGACCTGCTGGCGCCCGAGCGCGACCGGCACCGTCAGGCGCAGCAGCCCGCGCGGCTCGCCGGCGAGATCCTTCACGCGCGCGAAATGCTGGCCGATCGACTCGAACGCATCGCGCGTGCTGTCGACGAGCGTCTGGCCCGCATCGGTGAGCCGCACGCTGCGCGTGGTGCGGCGCACGAGCGGCACGCCGGCCGCCTTTTCGAGATCGGCGATGCGCTGGCTCATCGCGGCCTTGCTGATGCCGAGCCGCTGCGCGGCGGCCGTGAAACTGCCGGCCGCGGCCAGCACCGTCAGCGAATGGATATGCGGCCAGAGCGCCTGGACATTTTGCTGATTCATCCAGTGATTATTCAGAATTCTGAACAGTGAATCAAGCTGCGCGGTCTTCTCCCGCCCCGCCGCTTTGCCTAGACTTGGTTCCGTTCACCCCCTACTCCCAGGAGACACGCATGACCACGGTTCCCGCGTATACGTCCGACGCCGACGTCGGCCACTACATCGACGGCGCGCCCGTCGCCGGCCGCAGCGGCCGCTTCCAGGACGTGCTCAACCCGTCGCTCGGCCGCGCGGTGCGCCGCGCCGCGCTCGCCGGCAACGACGAAGTCGAGCGGGCCGTCGCGTCCGCCCACGCCGCGTTCCCGGACTGGGCCGCGACGCCGCCGATCCGCCGCGCGCGCGTGCTGCACCGCTTCCTGCAACTGATGAACGAGCACCGCGACACGCTGGCTGCGATCATCACGGCCGAGCACGGCAAGGTGTTCTCCGACGCGCAGGGCGAAGTCGCGCGCGGCATCGACATCGTCGAATTCGCGTGCGGCGTGCCGCAACTGCTGAAGGGCGACTTCACCGACCAGGTCAGCACCGGCATCGACAACTGGACGATGCGCCAGCCGCTCGGCGTCGTCGCGGGCATCACGCCGTTCAACTTCCCGTGCATGGTGCCGTGCTGGATGTTCCCGGTCGCGATCGCGACGGGCAACACGTTCGTGCTGAAGCCGAGCGAGCGCGACCCGTCGGCCGCGCTGTTCATCGCCGACCTGCTCACGCAGGCCGGCCTCCCGGCCGGCGTGTTCAACGTCGTGCAGGGCGACAAGGGCGCGGTCGATGCGCTGCTCGACCACCCGGACGTGCAGGCCGTCAGCTTCGTCGGCTCGACGCCGATCGCGGCCTACGTGCAGCAGCGCGCGGTGCAGTCGGGCAAGCGCGTGCAAGCGCTGGGCGGCGCGAAGAACCATCTCGTCGTGATGCCCGACGCGAACATCGAGCAGGCGGTCGATGCGCTGATTGGCGCCGCGTACGGCTCGGCCGGCGAGCGCTGCATGGCGATCAGCATCGCGGTACTGGTCGGCGACGTGGCCGACAGGATCGTGCCGGCGGTCGCCGAGCGCGCGCGCAAGCTGGTGATCGGCGACGGGATGTCGCCGGAAGTCGAGATGGGCCCGATCGTCACCGGCGAAGCGCTCAAGCGCATCGAAGGCTATATCGAGCAAGGCGTGAACGAAGGCGCGCAACTGGT
Source organism: Burkholderia sola (assembly GCF_905400185.1). Taxonomy (NCBI): domain Bacteria; kingdom Pseudomonadati; phylum Pseudomonadota; class Betaproteobacteria; order Burkholderiales; family Burkholderiaceae; genus Burkholderia; species Burkholderia sola. The sequence continues at coordinate 1,533,099 of NZ_FR989675.1, read as the reverse complement.
GGTCGACGGCCGCGGGCTGCGCGTGCCGGGCCGCGAGGCCGGCTTCTTCACCGGCGGCACGCTGTTCGATCACGTCACGCCCGACATGCGGATCTACAAGGAAGAAATCTTCGGGCCGGTGCTCGGCTGCGTGCGCGTGAAGGATTTCGGCGAAGCGGTCGACCTGATCAATGCGCACGAGTTCGGCAACGGCGTGTCGTGCTTCACGAGCGACGGCGGGATCGCGCGCGAATTCGCGCGGCGCATCCAGGTCGGGATGGTCGGCATCAACGTGCCGATCCCGGTACCGATGGCATGGCACGGCTTCGGCGGCTGGAAGAAGAGCCTGTTCGGCGACATGCACGCGTACGGCGAGGAAGGCGTGCGCTTCTACACGCGCCAGAAGTCTGTGATGCAGCGCTGGTCGTCGAGCATCGGCAAGGGCGCCGAATTCGCGATGCCGACCGCGAAGTAAGCCGGCCGGTGCGCCGCCCGTCGATCCGTTCGGCGGGCGGCGCACCGGTAGCCGAGATCAACCGGCCTTCGTGCCGTGCGCGCCGTCGGCGGTCGGCAGGTACGACAGCTCGAGCCGGTACGCGAGCGCGACGAACAGGCTCTGCGCAAGGCCCATCGTCGCCGTCAGCGCGCGAAAGCCGAACGTCGCGCTGTCCTGCACCATCAGCGTCACTTCCGCCTCCCGCGCGAGCGGGCTCATCCGGCTGTCGGTGATCGCGATCAGCCGCGCACCGCGCTGCGCGGCCTGCTGCGCGACCTGTACCGTCTCGTCCGCGTACGGCATGAACGAGATCACGATCATCACGTCGCCTTCGCGCACCGATCGGATCTGCCCGAGATGCATGCTGCCGAGCGCGCTGAACAGCCCGATGCGCTTGTCGGTGTGCTGCAGCGCATAGTCCAGATACACGGCGATCGGAAACGCGCGCCGCGACCCGGCGATCCAGATCGCCTGCGTATCGGCGAGCAGGTCGACCGCCTGCGCGAGCGCCTGCGAGTCGAGCGTCTGCCGCAACTGCTGCATCCCGGCAATGCTGCCCTTGATGAATTCGTCGGCGATCTGTTCGGGTTGCAGGCTCGACGAACCCGATTCGATCACGTCGCGCACGCGCAGGTTGTACGCACGGCCCGGCGCGATCTGCTGCGCGAGCCCTTCGCGGAACAGCCGCTGCATCTCGGAGAACCCGGAGAAGCCGAAGTGCTTCGCGAAGCGCACGACGGCCGACGGCTGGACGCCGCAGGCTTCCGCGAGCGACTGGATGCCCTCCAGCCCAAGCTGGTCCCGATGCGTTTCCACGTGGCGCGCGATCACCTTCAGGCGATTGCTGAGGCCGTCGTACTCCTGCGTCAGGTGCTGCAGGAACGCCTCGACGGTGGCGGGAGGTTTCTCGGATGAACTCATCGGATAGCGCGAAGTTGACGGCCCCGGTGCGCGCGCGTGGCTGGCCGGCGCGGCCCGGGGCTCGACTGGATACATGCATGAAGGGCGAATTTAATCACGTTTGCGGCACGGCCCGCGCCGCCTGCTCGCTCCCACGCGCTCGATCATCGCTTGCATACGCTCCACGGCAAGACTGGGAGCGATTGTCCAACGCGTTCGCGGCGGCGTAAAGATCAGGGTGTGTACCGAGGCCGGCCGTCGCGACGAAGCGCGGCGCAGCCGGCCCGCCTCCGTTCAGCGATAGTCGACCCACACGCCGCCCGCGTCGGCCGAACGCACGCAGTTCTCGACCCAGCGCACGCCTTCGACGCCCGCGTGCACGTCCGGAATACGGATCGCCTTCACCGCCACGGCGTCGCCGCGATCGGCCGCGTCCATCGCGAGCGCGAAGCGCGCGTAGAGATTCGACCATGCGTCGAACAGCCCTTCCGGATGCCCGGCGCCGATGCGGTCCTCGCGCAATGCGTGCGGATGCAGGTACGGCATTCCGCGATCGAGCACCTGTGCCGGCTGCCCCTGGACTTCGTAGCGCAACTGGTTCGGGTGTTCATCCCACCATTCGATGCTCGCCTTCGAACCGATCACGCGCACCTTCTGCCCGTGCATCGAGCCGGCGTTCACCGCGCTCGACCACACGTAGCCGATCGCGCCGGTGTCGTATTCCATGATCGTGAACGCGTTGTCCTCGAGCGGCGCGCGGCTCTTCACGAAACTCTGCCGCGAACACATCAGCCGCTTGATCTTCAGTTCCGGCGCCATCACCTCGGAGATGTACAGCGGATGCGTGCCGATGTCGCCGAGCACGTAGCTCGGGCCCGCGAACTTCGGATCGACGCGCCAGCGCGCGGCCGCGCTCGCGGCCTCGACGCCCTCGCTGTGAAAGCCGTGCGCGAACTGCATCTGCACGATGCGGATCTCGCCGAGGTCGCCGCGCGCGATCATCTCGCGCGCCTGCTCGATCATCTGGTGTCCGGAATAACCGTACGCGACGCCGACGATCCGGTTCTTCTCGACCGACAGCCGCTGCAGCGCCTCGGCTTCCTCGGTCGTGAAGCACAGCGGCTTCTCGCAGACCACGTGCAGCCCCGCGTTCAGCGCGGCGCGGCAGATCTCGAAGTGCGTGTTGTTCGGCGTCGCGATCGATACCGCGCGGATGCCGTCCGGCCGCCGCGCCTCCGCGTCGAACATCGCCGCGTAATCGGGATAGCAGCGCTCGGCCGCGACGCCGAGCTTCACGCCGAACTGCCGGCCGCGTTCGGGATCGATATCGAATGCGCCCGCAACCAGCTGGAAGCTGCCGTCGCGCAGCGCGGCCGACCGGTGGCTGTAGCCGATCTGGCTGCCGAGCCCGCCGCCGACCATGCCCCAGCGAATCGAATGTCCAAGCAGAATCTGTCCGTCAATCATGATGGTGTTCCTGGTGCGGGTTCAGAGGGTCATGCAAAACCGGCCGACGCGAGAAACGCGCGGCTCGCGGCGACGTCGCGCAGGCTCGTGCCGGCGTTGCGCGGGTCGCGTTCCTGTTCGATCGTGATGGTGCCGGCGTAGCCGATGTCGGCGAGCGCGTGGCGGATCGCCGGGTAGTCGAGCACGCCGGTGCCGATCGGGCACATCACGCCGCGCGCGCAAGCCGCGAAAAACGCGATGTGCTCGCCCATCACCGCGTCGTACACGGCCGCGTCGATATCCTTGAAATGCACGTAGTCGAGCCGCGCTGCGTGGCGGCGCAACCACGTTTCGGGGTCCATGCCCGAGTAATGCAGGTGGCCGGTGTCGAGGCACAGGCCCGCCGTGTCGGCCGGAATATCGGCGACGATCCGGTCGATCTCGTCCGCGAACTCGATGTACCCGCCCGCATGCGGATGGATCACCGCGCGCACGCCGAACTCGTCGCGCGCGATCGTCGCGATCTGCCGGATATGGCCGACCATCCGCGCCCAGCGCGCGTCGGACAGCCGCGGCGCGCGATCGCCGTGGCCGGCCGCGTAGTCGCGCTCCTCGTGGCCCCAGTCCATCACGACCAGGTACGGCGCCGCGTAACGCTGGCCGTCCTGCGTCGGCAGCCTCGGCAGCCGCGTGATCAGCGCGCAGATGTCGCGGGTCTGGCGCAGCAGGTTCGGCAGTTTCTCCGGCGACACGAGATCGTCGAAGATCGTGCCGGCCGTGATGCTCAGGCGCTGTCGCTCGAGCTCGGCGCTCACCACGTCGAGGTCGAGTGGGATGTAGCCGTACGGCCCGAGCTCGATGCCGGAGTAGCCGGCCTGCGCGGCCTCGGCCAGCACGTGCCGCCATGGCGGCAGATGCGGGTTCTTCACGTCGTCGACGCCCCAGCAGCACGGCGCGCAGCCAATCTTCATCGTCATGTCGGTCGGTCCGGCAAGCAGGCGGCGAACGGCCGCGGGTCAGCCGCGATAGAACGCGGGACGGTCGGCCATCGCGATCGGCTCGACCGCGCCGCTCTGCTGCGCCCGCACGCACGCGTCGGCCCCGACCGCCGCCGCGTAGCCGTCCCATGCGGACGGGCCAGTGAGCGCGCCCTGCCGCACGCCGTCGATGAATGCCTGCAGCTCGACGTCGTACGACGCGATGAAGCGCTCCTTCCAGTCGGTCATGATCTCGACCGACTGCCGCGCCGCATGCTTGAGCCCGACGGCCGGCGGATCGGGCAGCTTCGCGATGCCCTGCTCGCCGACCACCTCGCACTGGATGTCGTAGCCGTACTGGCAGTTCACGAAGATCTCGACGTCGATGCGCACGCCGCTCGCGGTTTCGAGCAGCACGATCTGCGGATCGGCGAGATGCGCGCCCGCATGGCGCGTCTTCTTCGGATAGACGACCTGCGCGCTCGTGTAATCCTCGCCGAGCAGCCAGCGCAGCACGTCGAGTTCGTGGATCAGCGTGTCGGTGATCGCCATGTCGGTCGTGTAGCGCTCGCCGACCGACTGGTTGCGGTGCGCGCAATGCAGCATCAGCGGCGCGCCGATCTGGCCGCTGTCGATCACGCGCTTGAGCGCGCGATAGCCTTCGTCGTACGGGCGCATGAAGCCGACCTGCACGAGCCGCTTGCCGTGCGCGACTTCGGCTTCGACGATCCGCATGCAGCCGTCGGCCGTGACGGCCAGCGGCTTCTCGCAGAACACCGGCTTGCCGTGCGCGATCGCGTCGAGCACGAACGCTTCGTGGGTCGGCCCCCACGACGTGACGAGCACGGCCTGCACGTCGGCGGCCGCGACCACTTCGTGGCCGTCGCCGTAGATCTCGGCGTCGAGCCCGTACTTCGTCACCGCGTCGCGCGCCTGCTGCGGATCGATGTCGTTGACGGCCACGACGCGCGCACCGGACAGCGTGCGGGTCAGTCTGCGGATGTGGTCCTGGCCGATCGCGCCGCAGCCGATCACGCCGATTTGCAAGGTCATGCAGTTCTCTCCAGTCGTTCGTTCATCAGCGGCGCGGCCCATGCCGCGCCGGTCAACAATCGGTCATCGGTCAACGCGCCGCGCGATCGAAATGGCGATCGACGTAGCGCTGGATCGCGTCGCGCATATAGCGCGACGACGCTTCCGCGCGGTCCTCCCACGCGAACACGCACGACGACAGCACGCCGTCGAAGCCGGCGGCGCCGAGTGCGCGGAAAAACACGTCCCAGTCGATCTCGCCCTGCCCGATGTCGAGATGCTGGTGCACGCGGATCTGGTTCGAGCCGGGCGGGTTCACGATGTAGCGCAGCTGGCTGCTCTTGCGGTGGTCGAAGGTATCGGCCACGCGCACGTGCGCGAGGATCGGCGCGGCGGCCGCGATCATCGCGGCCATGTCGTCGCCGTAGTAGAACGTATGCGGCGCGATATACGACAGCTTCAGCGACGGCGAACCGAGGTTCGTGACGATGTCGATCGCAGGCTGCAACTGCTCGATCCAGTCCTCCGGATGCGGCTCGACCGACAGCACGATGCGCTCGCGCTCGAGGATCGGCAGCAGCACGTCCATCGACCGAAACCACGCGGCCTCGCACAGCGCCTGAGGGTTCGCGCCCGGCCGCTCGCCGACCGAGCGCTCCGGCGACGCGCCCGAACTCGGACACCATCAGCGGACACTCCATCTCGACCGCCACCTCGATCGCCTTCTTCCAGCAGCGCACGGCCCATTGCCGCTCGTCGTCGAACGGGCTCGCCCAGCGGTACATCGGTTGCAGCGACGCGAGACCGACGCCGCTCGCGCGCATCGCGTGGCGGAACGCGGCCATCCGCTCACGGGTCGCGCGCGGCATCACCCACCAGTCGAGAAAGTCGCCGCGCGGCGACAGCTCGATCTGGTCGTAGCCGAGCTCGGCCACCGCGTGCGGCAGCCGGTCGAGCGGCAGGTGGCGAATCATGTAGGGGTCCAGCGCGATCTTCATCGTCTTCCCGGGCAGTTTCGTGATTTCGGCAGCGGTGGAATCGATCAGCGGCGCGACTTCTTGTTGCGGTACTGGTCGGCGATCACGGCCGCGACGATGATCGCGCCCTTCACCATCTCCTGGTAATACGCGTCGATGCGAATGAACGTGAAGCCCGACGTCATCACGCCGAGGATCAACACGCCGATCACGGTGCCCGTCACGCGGCCGAGGCCGCCCGACAGCGACGTGCCGCCGATCACGACGGCCGCGATCGCATCGAGCTCGTACATCACGCCCATGCCCGACTGGCCGGAGATCGCACGCGCGGCGGTCACGGTCCCCGCGATGCCGCTCAACAGGCCCGCGATCGCATAGACGAAGATCAGGTGCCGCGTGACGTTGATGCCCGACACGACGGCCGCATGGCGGTTCGCGCCGATCGCATAGGTGTACTTGCCGAAGCGCGTGTAGCGCAGCACGACGTGGAAGATCGCGGCGATCACGACGAAGATGATCACCGGGTTGGCGCCCGCGCCGATCGCCGCGAACGGGTCGGTCAGCATCGACACCGGCATCCCGTTGGTGAACCACTTCGCGAAGCCGCGCGCGGCGACCATCGTGCCGAGCGTCGCGATGAACGGCGGGATGCCCGTCATCGCGATCAGCGTGCCGTTCAGCAGGCCGACCAGCAGCCCGACGCACACGCCGGCCAGCACCGGCCAGATGATCGGCAGGTCGGTGAGGTGCGGAAACACCGCGCGCGGGAAGTCGGACACCTGCGCGAGGCTCGCCGATACGACGGCGGCCGCCGCGACGACCGACCCCGACGACAGGTCGATCCCGCTGGTGATGATCACGAGGTTCACGCCGACCGCGATGATGCCGATCACGGCCATCTGCAGCACGATGATCTCGAGCCGCTCGGCATTGAACAGGAAGCTCTGGCCGACGACGACCCAGCCGACGATCTCGAAGAACAGGCTGATGCCGACCAGCACGAGGAAGATGCTCAGTTCGGGCGGCCACTTCGCATGCCGCGACTTGAGGGTCATGGTCTGCGCATCCGCGACCGGGTTCAGGTTGCCCATTTCAGTGTCTCCAATCTTGTTTCGGCTCAGCGCGACGCGAGATCCATGATGCGGACCTGGTCGGCGTCCTTGCGATCGACGATGCCGGTCATGCGCCCTTCGTGCATCACCATCACGCGATCGCTCATCCCCAGCACTTCCGGCATTTCCGACGAGATCATCAGCACCGCGACGCCCTTGCCGGCGAGCGCGCTGACGAGCCGGTGGATCTCGGCCTTCGCGCCGACGTCGATGCCGCGCGTCGGTTCGTCGAGGATCAGGATGCGCGGTTGCGTGAGCAACCATCGACCGATCAGCACCTTCTGCTGGTTGCCGCCCGACAGGTTCTGGATTTCCTCGTGCAGCCCGGGCGACTTCACGCGTAGCATCCGGCTCATTTCCTCGCAGTCGCGCTTCAGTTGCGCGTGCTGCACGAAGTTGAACTTCACGTAGCGACGGCTGAGCACCGCCGCTTCCATGTTCGCGAGCAGGTCGAGATTCAGGAAGCAGCCGGAATCCTTGCGGTCCTCGGTGAGGAACGCCATCCCGTGCTTCATCGCCTGCGCGGGCGTCGCGATCCGCACCGGCTTGCCGTCGATGCGGATCTCGCCCGACGTGGCCGGCACGACGCCGAACAGCGCCTCCGCGACGTTCGAGCGCCCCGAGCCGACGAGGCCCGCGACGCCGAGAATCTCGCCCGCGCGCAGCTCGAAGCTCACGTCGCGGAACACGCCGTCGACGCAGAGATCCTTCACCGACAGCACGACGTCGCCGATCGGCACCTCTTCCTTCGGGAACATCTGCGTGATCTCGCGCCCGACCATCATGCGGATGATGTCGTCGCGCGTGACGTCGGTCGACGCATGCGTGCCGATGTACTTGCCGTCGCGGAACACCGAGAACTCGTCGGCGATCTCGAACAGCTCGTTCATCTTGTGCGTGATGTAGACGATGCCCTTGCCCTGCTCGCGGAGCTGGCGAATGATCCGGAACAGGTGCGTGACTTCCTTGTCGGTCAGCGCGGAGGTCGGCTCGTCCATGATCAGCACGTCCGAGTCGAACGACACGGCCTTCGCGATCTCGACCATCTGCCGGCTCGCGACCGTCAGCGTGCGCACGTCGGTCTCCGGATCGATGTCGATCGACAGCCGCTCGAACAGCGCGGCCGTGCGGCGGCGCAGCGCCGCGTGATCGATCAGGCCGAAGCGGTTCTTCGGTTCGCGGCGAATCCAGATGTTCTCCGCGACCGTCATGTACGGCATCAGGTTGAGTTCCTGATGGATCATCGCGATCCCGCGATCGAGCGCATCGAGCGGGCCGTTCAGCACGACCGGTTCGCCGTTGATCAGGATTTCGCCCTGGTCGGGCGTGTAGACGCCCGCGATGATCTTCATCAGCGTGGACTTGCCGGCGCCGTTCTCGCCCATCAGCGCATGCACGGTGCCGCGGCGCACGCGGAACTGCACGCCGTCGAGCGCGACGACGCCGGGAAAGGACTTGCCGACGCCGCGCACCTCGAGCACGCAGTCGGCCGTGGGCGCACCGGGCGCGGCGGACGAAGCGGCCGGTGCGCTTTCGCTGGCCGTCGAGCGCGCGATCCTGGCTGTAAACATGGACGTACCTCGAAAATCGCGCGCGAACCCGGCCGCGCCGGGCCCGCGCAGTTCAGCGGAGAAACCGGTCAGTGCTTCGCGTACTGGTTCATGTTCTCCGGCGTCACGAGTTCGAACGGCACGTTCACGTAGCGATCGACCGGCTGCTTCTTCGCGAGCTTGAGCGCCGCGGCTACCGCCTGCGCGCCCTGCCCGGTCGCGTTCTGGTAGACCGACACCTTCAGCTCGCCGGCCTTCATCGCCGCGAGCCCGTCCGGCGTCGCGTCGATGCCGGCGACGACCGTCTTCGGCGTCAGCTTGCGTGCGGCCTTCAGCGCGTTGATCGCGCCGATCGCCATTTCGTCGTTGTTCGAGATGATCGCGTCGAACTTGGTGCCGGAGCTCAGCCAGTTCATCGTGATGTCCTGGCCCTGCGTGCGGCTCCACTTGCCTTCGCGCTTGTCGACGATCTTCATGCCCGCGCAATCCTTCGTCGCGATCACGTCCTCGATGTCCTTGGTGCGGGCGCGCGCCGATTCGTTGGACAGCTCGCCCATCAGCACCAGCAGGTCGCCCTTGCCGCCGAGCAGCTTGCACACCTGGCGCGCCTGCAGCGTGCCCGACTGCTTTTCGTCGGACGCGACGACCGCGACGCCGGCCGGCAGCTTGTCGAAATCGACCGGCTTGCGGTTCACGTAGACGAGCGGGATCTTCGCGGCGGTCACCATCTTCGTGATCTTCGGCGTCGCGTCGGTATCGACCGCGTTCACGATGATCGCGTCGACCTTCTGCGCGATCATGTTCTGGACCTGGCTCAACTGCTTGCCGACGTCGTTGCCGCCGTCCTCGATCTGCACCGTCGCGCCGTCCTTCTTCGCCGAATCGGCGATGCTGTTGCGCAGGATGGTCAGGAATGTGTCGTCGAACGATGCCATCGTCACGCCGATCTTCTCGGCATGCGCGAGCGGCGCAGCCAGGATCGCGGCGGCCGCGACGGCCATCAGCTTGGTCTTCATGATCAATCTGTCTCCTCATCTCCGGGGGGCGGAAGACGGCGCGTTGCGCGCCGCCGGGCCGAGTCCGATCGGGTCCGATCGGGACTGAAGCATCCGGATGAAACTGTAGATCACTTCCTCGACAATTTGGAAATTTATTTCTACGTGATTTCACCTAGGGAACTGGATTTCCAAAAAGTCTAGACTCCGTTCCGTAGCCCGAATCCCGGCGACAGGCCGCCTCGCGTCGTGCAGCACCTGCCGCGACAGCCGCCGCCGGTTCGGTCCCCTAATCTGCCGGCAGCGCCGAACGCCGGCCGCGAGCGTGACACGTGATATGAGCCTGCTGAACTTTCCGAGTGACCGCCCCATCGATCTCGCCTGCCTCGGCCGCGTGGCCGTGGATCTCTATGCGCAGCAGTACGGCAGCCGCCTCGAGGACGCGCGCAGCTTCCAGATGTATCTCGGCGGCTCGTCCGGCAACGTCGCGTTCGGCGTCGCGCGGCTCGGGCTGAAGACCGCGATGATTTCGCGCGTCGGCGACGAGCAGATGGGCCGCTTCCTGCGCGAGACGCTCGAGCGCGAAGGCTGCGACACGAGCCAGTTGCAGACCGACCGCGAGCGCCTCACCGCGCTGGTGCTGCTCGGGCTGAAGGATCGCGATACGTTCCCGCTGCTGTTCGTGCGCGAGAACTGCGCGGACATGGCCGTGCGCGCCGACGAGATCAGCGAGGACTTCATCGCCGGTTGCCGCGCGCTGGCGATCACCGGCACGCATCTGTCGACGCCGGGCACGCGCGAGGCGTCGCTGACCGCGTTGACGTATGCGCGCCGCCACGGCGCCGTGCGGATCCTCGACATCGACTACCGGCCGGTGCTGTGGGGGCTGACCGCGCGCGGCGCCGGCGAAAACCGCTACGTGCCCGACGCGCAGGTGACACGGCAGTTGCAGCAGGTGCTCGGCGAATTCGACCTGCTGGTCGGCACCGAGGAGGAATTCCTGATCGCGGGCGGTGTGCCGGATGATTTGATCGCGTCGTTGCAGGCGGTGCGCGCGATCACGAACGCGACGCTGGTCGTCAAGCGCGGCGCGCTCGGCTGCTGCGTGATCGAAGGCGATGTTCCCGCGCGCATCGACGATGCGCCGACCTTTCTCGGCGAGCGCGTCGACGTGCTCAATGTACTCGGCGCGGGCGACGCGTTCCTGTCGGGGCTGCTGTCCGGGCTGCTGCGCGGGCGCGACTGGGCCGAATCGACGCGCATCGCGAACGCGTGCGGCGCGATCGTCGTGTCGCGCCACGCGTGCTCGGCCGCGATGCCGACGCCGGCCGAACTCGCGCACTGGTTCGACGGCAGCCGCAATCCGCAGGTCGACGCCGACCGCACGCTCGCGCACCTGCATCGCGTGACGGTGCCGCGCCGCGAATGGGACGATCTCTGCGTGATGGCATTCGACCATCGCAGCCAGTTCTACGAGCTCGCGGTGCAGGCCGGCGCCGACGAAGCGCGGATCAAGACGCTGAAGCGCCTGCTCGTGCGCGCGGTCGAACAGGTCGAGCGCGATCGCGGGATCGCCGGCCACGTCGGCGTGCTGATCGACGGCGGTGCGTACGGCAGCGACGCGCTCGCGTCGGCCACCGGGCGCGGCTGGTGGGTCGGCCGTCCGGTCGAACTGCCGGGCTCGCGGCCGCTGCGGTTCGACGACACGCGTTCGGTCGGCTCGTCGCTCACGCACTGGCCGACCGAACAGGTCGTGAAGTGCCTCGTCCACTATCACCCCGACGACCACGTCGACCTGCGCGTCGAACAGGAGCAGCGCGTGCTGGAACTGTGGGAAGCCACGCGCGCGAGCGGCAACGAGCTGCTGCTGGAAATGATTCCGCCGCGCGCGGTCACGCCGGCCGGCACCGAGGACGACGCGGTGCTGCGCACGGTCGCGCGCTTCTACAACCTCGGCGTGAAACCCGAATGGTGGAAGCTCACGCCGCTCACCGCCGACGGCTGGGCGCGGCTCGCCGCGCTGATCGCCGAGCGCGACCCGTACTGCCGCGGCGCGGTGATCCTCGGGCTGAACCAGCCGCTGCAATACCTCGTCGACAGCTTCCGCTCGGCGACCAACCCGATCGTCAAGGGCTTCATGGTCGGGCGCACGCTGTGGGCCGATGCGTCGCTGAACTGGTTCGCGGGCCGGATCGACGACCAGGCGCTGATCGACGAAGTGGCCGGCAACTTCGCGCAACTGGTCGACGCGTGGCTGGGCCGCCGGGCCGCCGCGCGCGCCGCCGCGGCCTGATGCCCGTGTTCGTGACGACCACCCGACCTCTCTCTATCGACCGACGATGACCACCACCGTAAGACTGACCGTCAGCCAGGCGCTCGTGCGCTACCTGGCCGCCCTGCGCGCCGAAGTCGTCCAGCCCGACGGCCGGACCGAGATCCTGCCGTACTGCGGCGGCGTGTTCGCGATCTTCGGCCACGGCAACGTGGCCGGGCTCGGCGAGGCGCTGCATGCGGAGAAGGACCGGCTGCCGACGTTTCGCGCGCACAACGAGCAAGGGATGGCCAACGCGGCCGTCGCGTTCGCGAAAGCGCATTTCCGCCAGCGGATGATGGCCGCGACGTCGAGCATCGGCCCCGGCGCGACCAACATGCTGACCTCGGCCGCGCTCGCGCACGTCGGCCGCTTGCCGCTGCTGCTGCTGCCCGGCGACGTGTTCGTGTCGCGGCTGCCCGACCCGGTGCTGCAGCAGGTCGAGGATTTCGAACAGGGCGACGTCAGCGCGAACGACTGCTTCCGGCCCGTCACGCGCTACTTCGACCGCATCACGTCGCCCGAGCAATTGCTCGTCGCGCTGCCGCGCGCGATCCAGGTGATGACCGATCCCGCGCAGTGCGGGCCCGTGTGCCTCGCGCTGCCGCAGGACGTGCAGACCTTCGCGTACGACTGGCCCGAGGATTTCTTCGCGCCGCCGGTGATCCGGATGCGCCGGCCGCCGGCCGACGCACTCGAGCTCGCCGATGCGCTCGACGTGCTGAAGGCCGCGAAGAAGCCGCTGATCGTCGCGGGCGGCGGCGTGCTGTACAGCCAGGCGTGGGATGCGCTGCGCACGTTCGCCGACACGCACGGCGTGCCGGTCGCCGAATCGCAGGCCGGCAAGGGCAGCCTTGCGTGGGACCACCCGCTGAACCTCGGCTCGATCGGCGTGACGGGCTCGCCCGCCGCGAACCGCGCGGCCGCGCAGGCCGACGTCGTGTTCGCGGTCGGCACGCGGCTGCAGGATTTCACGACCGGTTCGCACGCGCTCTACGGCGACGCGACGCTGCTGAGCCTGAACGTGCAGCCGTTCGACGCGGGCAAGAAACGCGGCCGGCAACTGGTGGCCGATGCGCGCACGGGCCTCGGCCAGCTGTCGGCCGCGCTGGCCGGCTGGCGCGCCGACCCGGCGTGGACCGCCGCGAACCGCGACCAGGCCGCCGCATGGAACGCGCGCGTGACGGACCTGACCACACGGATTCCGAAGGACACGCTGCCGTACGACGCGGAAGTGATCGGCGCGGTGCGCGACTCCGCGGCCGACGCGGGACGCGACAGCGCGCGCGACGATCTCGTCGTCTGCGCGGCCGGCACGCTGCCGGCCGAGTTGCACAAGCTGTGGCGCAGCGGCGTGCCGGGCAACTATCACATGGATTATGCGTATTCGTGCATGGGCTACGAGGTCGCGGGCGGCCTCGGCGCGAAGCTCGCGCGGCCCGAGCGCGAAGTGATCGTGATCGTCGGCGACGGCTCGTACATGATGCTCAACGCGGAACTCGCGACGTCCGTGATGCTCGGCCGCAAGCTCATCGTCGTGATCCTCGACAACCGCGGCTACGGCTGCATCGAGCGGCTGCAACTCAATTGCGGCGGCGCGAGCTTCAACAACATGCTCGACGACTGCGTGCCCGAAGGCGGCGAACGCTCGACGATCGACTTCGCGATGCATGCGCGCGCGATGGGCGCCGAAGCCGTGCACGTGCGCGACATCGGCGAGCTGCGCCACGAAATGAAGCGCGCGCGGGCGGCGACGACGAGCCAGGTGCTCGTGATCGACACCACGCACCAGCGCACGACCGACGACGGCGGCGCGTGGTGGGAAGTCGCGGTGCCGCAGGTGTCCGAACGCGCCGGCGTCGAAGCGGCGCACCGCGCGTATCTCGACGCGAAGACCCGCCAGCGGCGCTGATCCGCGCCCCTTTCCATCGGCCGCGCCGACACAACAACATTCGAACCCAGGAAACCCGTCATGAGCTGGAACGTCCGCATCGGTATCAATCCCATGTCGTGGATGAACGACGACCTGCCGTCGCTCGGCGGCGAGACGCCGCTCGAGACGGCGCTGAAGGAAGGCGCCGAAATCGGCTATGCGGGCTTCGAGCTCGGCAACAAGTTTCCGAAGACGGGCCCCGAACTGAAGGCGAAGCTCGCCGAATTCGGGCTCGTGTGCGTGTCGGGCTGGTATTCGGGCTTCCTCGCGGAAGTCGCGCCGGGCATGACCGATGCCGATGCGGTCGCGGCGGAAATCGAGCGCTGCCGCGCGCATATGACGAAGCTGCAGTACAACGACGTGAAGGTCGTCGTGTACGGCGAATGCGCGGGCACGATCCAGGGCAACATCGACACGCCGGTCGCGAAGCGGCCGCGTTTCGTCGACGATGCAGCGTGGCGGCGCTATGCGGCGCGTCTCGACGCGTTCGGCGCGCACCTGCTCGACACGTACGGCATCAAGCTTGCGTACCATCACCACATGGGCGCGTACGTCGAGTCGCCGGACGACGTCGACCGGCTGATGGCGCTGACCGATCCCGCGAAGGTGTTCCTGCTGTTCGACACCGGCCACGCGTATTTCGGCGGCGCGGCCGACCCGGTGGCGCTGCTGCAGAAGCACGTGTCGCGCGTCGCGCACGTGCATTGCAAGGACGTGCGGCCGCAGGTCGTCAGCAAGGCACGCAACGACGGCTGGAGCTTTTTGAACGGCGTGATCAACGGCACCTTCACGGTGCCGGGCGACGGCGCGCTCGACTACGACGCGACGCTGCGCACGCTGAAGGACGCCGGCTACGAAGGCTGGCTCGTCGTCGAGGCCGAGCAGGACCCGGCCGTCGCGCCGAGCTATGCGTATGCGAAGAAGGGCTACGAATCGCTGCGCGCGATCGTCGACCGGTTGAGCGCGTGAGTTCGCGCGCAAGCGCCTGAGCGTTCGCGCCCTACCCTATTGCGGAGACTTATTTCATGACGATTTCACCCCTGCTGGTCAAGGCATCCGCCGACCGCGAAATCTGCAACGTCACGCCCGAATCGGCCGGCTGGAAGCACGTCGGCTTTCGCGCGCTGCGCCTGAAGGCCAGCGACACCGAAACGCTCGACACCGACACGCGCGAATTGTGTGTGGTCGTGCTGACGGGCACGGTGCGCGCCGAAGTCGACGGCGAGACGTACGACGCGCTCGGCAAGCGCGACAGTGTGTTCGAGGACGTGTCGCCGGACGCGCTGTACGTGCCGGGCGGCAAGACCGTCACGCTGGTCGCGACGCGCGATGCGGAAGTCGCGCTGTGCACCGCGCCGTACGCGAGCGGCGACAAGCGGGTTCAGCGCCTCGACGGCGAACGGATGCGCCGCTCGGTGCGCGGGCAAGGCACCAACACGCGCTACGTATGCGACATCCTGATGGGC
Organism: Burkholderia sola; assembly: GCF_905400185.1. Classification (NCBI taxonomy): domain Bacteria; kingdom Pseudomonadati; phylum Pseudomonadota; class Betaproteobacteria; order Burkholderiales; family Burkholderiaceae; genus Burkholderia; species Burkholderia sola. The sequence goes on along the minus strand of NZ_FR989675.1, from coordinate 1,517,925 downwards.
GACAACCCGGCCGCCGACCGGCTGCTCGTCGTCGAAGTCGTCACGCCGGCCAGCCATTCGAGCAGCTATCCGCCGCACAAGCACGACCGCGATGCGGCGCCCGACGAGACGTCGCTCGAGGAAACCTATTACCACCGGATCGATCCGCCGCAGGGCTTCGCGTTCCAGCGCGTATACACCGACGACCGCAGCCTCGACGAGGCGTGCGCGGTCGAGAACCACGACGTCGTGATGGTGCCGCGCGGCTATCACCCGGTCGTCGCACCGCACGGCTACAACCTGTACTACCTGAACGTGATGGCGGGCCCGAGCCGCGCGTGGGCGTTCAGGAACGATCCCGCGCACGAGTGGATGCTCGACGCGGCGCCGAAACGTTGAAGCGCTGAAACGCTGAAACGTCGACGTGCCGAAACGCCGAAGCACTGAACGAAAGACGGGCCCGCGCGCGGCCCGTGACGATGCGACGCCCGGCACGCGCGTACAGTGCCGGCAACGCGACGGAGCCGCCATGGTGACGCCCCCCTTTCGCCTCGAACCCCACGCCTTCAACGACGATGCGTCGAACCCGGCGCTGCCGCACTTCAATGCAGCCGTCGCACGCCGCATCGGAGAAATCGCGGTCAACCTCGCGTCGCGCCGCGGGCTGCCGATCGCGGTCGGCATCGTCGGCGGGCAGGCGCCGCTGTTCTACTGCGCGCTCGACGGCAGCGACGCGCACGACAGCGAGGCGATCCGCCGCCGACAGAACACGGTGCTGCGTTTCGGCCAGAGTTCGCTCGCGGTCGGCGCATGCTTTCGGCGTGCCGGCTGGTCGCTGCGCTCGCACGGCCTGTCGGACGACGACTACGCGCTCGACGGCGGCGGCGTGCCGCTGCGGATTGCCGGCGCCGGCATCGTCGGCGCGATGACGATCGCGGGGCTCGGCTCCGAAGCCAATCACGCGCTCGTCGTCGAATGCCTGCGGTGGCACGTCGGCGCGAATGCGCTGGCGATGAGCGCGTAGCGGCCGCTCGCGGCCGGCGGTCGACGGGTCGCGCAGCGCCACGGCATGCGTCTTTCATTCGACGCGAAACGCAAACGGAATCCGAACCGGCCGCAGCGTGTCGAGATTCACGCCGGCGAGCCCCGTTCGCCCTTTTGCCAGCAGCGTATCGTCGCGATAGACCTCCTGCTGGAACGCGATACGCACACGCGTGAGCTCGGTCAGCGTCGTGCGGATCGTCAGCGGTTCGTCGTGACGCGCCGGCGACAGGAACGCCGTCTCGATGCGGCAGACGATGAGTCCGGTTCGCAGTTCGGCCATCATGTGCGCGAGATCGATACCGTTGGCGCGATACCATTCCATCCTGGCCTGATCGAACCAGCGCAGGTAGTTCGCGTGATAGACGACGCCGCCGAGATCGACATCGACGAACGGCACGCGCAACGAAAAATGATGGCTGCGATGGCTGGGAGCAACCTGCATGTCGACACCTCCGGGAGAAATCGGCAGTTCAGGGAAACGCATGCGGCGGCGCGCTATTGCATCTGCGCGCGATAGGCGTTCGTCATGACGAGCGTCGCATTGACCCCGCCGAAACCGAAACTGTTCGTCATCACGGTCGTCAGTTTCCGCTGCGTGGTCGCCGTGACGATGTCGAAGCCGCACGCGCCGTCGTCGAGCTGCCCGATGTTCATGCTCGGCGCAATGAATCCGTCGTTCATCATCAGCACCGCATAGATGAATTCGTGCACACCGGCCGCACCCTGCGCGTGGCCGGTCGTCGACTTGGTCGACGACACCGGCGGCGCGGCCTCGCCGAACACGTTCCGGATCGCGCGTAATTCGCGGATATCGCCGACGGGCGTGGACGTGCCGTGCGTGTTCAGATAGTCGATCGGCAAATCGATACCGCGCAATGCGAGCCTCATGCTGCGCTCGGCGCCTTCGCCGGACGGCACGACCATGTCGATACCGTCGGTCGTCGTGCCGTAGCCGATCACTTCCGCATAGACGGGCGCGCCGCGCTCGATTGCATGATTCATTTCCTCGACCACGACGATCCCTGCGCCGCCTGAAATCACGAAGCCGTCGCGGTCCGCATCGTAGGGGCGCGACGCGCGCACCGGCGTATCGTTGAAGCGGGTCGACAGCGCGCCGATTGCATCGTACTGGCACGCGACTTCCCACCCCAGTTCTTCGGCGCCGCCGGCGAACACGATGTCCTGCGTGCCGGCCCTGATCAATTCGACGGCATGGCCGATGCACTGTGCCGATGCGGCGCACGCACCGCAGATTGCGTAGCTCACGCCGCGCACGCCGAACGCGACGGCAAGGCACGCGGCATGGACGGACGGCATCGAATGCACGATGTCGTACGCGCCGACGCCGCGCAACCCACGCGTGCGCATCGCATCGACCGCATGGACGTAACCGAGCGACACCCCGCACGCGTTGCCGACGATCACGCCGGCGCGCTCGTTCGACACGAGGCGCGAGGGCAGCCGCGCGTCGTCGATCGCTTGTTGCATGCATGCGAATGCTTGCAGCGCGGCAGGGGTCATCCATCGGAGATGCCGGCGATCGACGCGATCCGGCGCGGGCGCCTCGACGGGCGCCCAGACGTGGCTGCGCAGTCCCGCGTCCCTGAATGATTCGGAAAACACGATGGCGCTGCGGCCCGCGCGCAGCGCGTCGCGCACGGTCGGGACATCGCTGCCGATGCTGGACGCAATGCCGATCCCCGTGATGACCGCACGTCTCATGTCCCGCTTCCCCGAAAACGAACCATGCCGGCGTCGGCCGCATGTCGAGCGCCGCACCGCCGATGTTCGCTCGACCGGCCAGCGACGTGCGCCGTTTGCATCCGGCCGCAAACCGTTCAAACCTGCCGGATCACTTCAGAGGAATTAAATATCGAAATTCGCGTTTTCGCAAACCCGACCGAGCTGCGCTGCGGGGATGCCACGACGGCGGGGCCTGCGACGCGGTGATCGCGGGGCACGTTGCCTCGCGCAGGCCCCACTCATGCCGACTCAGCGCAGCCCGCCGCTCGCGACGAGACGCTCGCCGGTCAGCCAGCGTGCATCGTCCGATGCGAGGAACACGGCGACCGACGCGATGTCGTTCGGCTCGCCGAGGCGGCCGAGCGGCGTCTGGCCGAGCACTTGCGCTTCGAGATCGGAGCCGATGATGCCCGCGCTGTGCGTGCCTTCGGTCACGACCATCCCCGGGTTGATCGCGTTCACGCGGATCTTGCGCGGAGCGAGCTCGAGCGCGAGCACGCCGGTGATCGCGTCGACCGCGCCCTTCGTGCCGCTGTACACGGCGCTGGCCGGCGGCGTGATGCTGGTCACGACCGAGCTGATGTTGATGATGCTCGCGCCTTCGCCGAGATGCTTGGCGGCCGCCTGCGTGGTCAGCAGCACGCCAAACACGTTCGTGTCGAACTGCCGGCGGTAGTGTTCTTCGGTGATCGCTTCGATCGGCGCGAATTCGTACACGCCGGAGTTGTTGACGAGCACGTCGAGACGGCCGTACGTGTCGACCGCGGTATCGATGATGCGCTGCGCATCGGCGGCCTTCGACACGTCGCCGCCGACCGCGACCGCGCGGCCGCCCGCTTCGGTGATCGCGCTCACGACCGCATCCGCGCCCGCCTTGCTGCTCGCATAGTTGACGACGACCGCTGCGCCCTCGTCGGCCAGTGCCTTCGCGATCGCCGCGCCGATGCCCTTCGAGGCGCCCGTGACGACCGCTACCTTGCCTGCCAGCTTGCTCATGATTTCATTCCTCAGTCAGAAGACCTTCGATGGATGGCGCCGGTTGCCGCGACGATGTTGCCGCGGCAATCGGCCTGACTGGAAATTTACGTTGCGGCACCGCAGCGATAAAGCGGCTCGACGCGAATTGACTGGCGGAGTTTGCCGAACAATCGACCGGGCGTGGTCAGCCGGCGCTCAGCCACGCGTCGGCCACCTCGCCGTGCAGCCCGTCGAGCCCGCCGTCGTAGACGATCCTTCCCCGCCCCATGACCGCGACGCGCCGCGCGAGCCGCGGCGCGAGCTGCAGCCGCTGCTCGATCAGCGCGATCGCGACGCCGTCGGCCTGCAGCGCGGCGAGACACGCGCCGACTTCGTCGACCGCGAGCGGCGCGAGCCCCTCGGCCGGTTCGTCGACGATCAGCACGCGCGGGCCGCCGGCGAGTGCGCGCACCAGCGCGAGCACCTGCTGCTCCCCGCCCGACAGCCGCCCGGCTTTCACGTCCGCGCGCGCGGCCAGCAGCGGAAAACGGTCGAACAGGCGGTCGAGCGCCGCCCGTTCGGCTGCGCCGCTCAGGCCGCGCAAACCGAGTCGCAGGTTGTCGCGCACGGTCAGCAGCGGGAACACGTCGCGGCTTTCGGCCACGTAAGCGACGCCGCGCCGCGCGATCTCGAACGTGCGCGCCCCCGCGCATTCGGCGCCGGCGATGCGCACCGAGCCGGCCGTGCGCACGAGCCCCATCACGGCCTTCGCGAGCGTCGAGCGCCCGGAGCCGTTGCGGCCGAGCAGCGCGAGCGTCTCGCCCGGCGCGAGCGCGAGATCGACGCCATCGAGTACGGGCTGCATCCCGTACCACGCGCGCAGCCCGCGAATGTCGAGCACCGCGCTCATGCCGCACCCTCGCCCAGATACGCGGCACGCACGCGCGGATCGGCGCGGATCGCGTCGGGCGCGCCGGTCGCGACCACCGTGCCGCGCACGAGCACCGTGATGCGTTCGGCGAAACCGAACACCGCGTCCATGTCGTGCTCGATCATCAGGACCGTGCGGCCCTGCGTCGTCGCGCGGATCAACGCGATCATCCGCGCGGCCTGCGCGCGGCTCATGCCGGCCGTCGGCTCGTCGAGCAGCAGCGTCCGCGCGCCGCTCGCGAGCGCAATGCCGAGATCGAGCGCGCGCTGCTCCGCATAGCCGAGTTCGCCGGCCGGCGTGTCGCGCCGCGCGTCGAGGCCGATGTCGTGCAGCACGCGCGCGGCCGCGAGATCGACCGACGCGGAGTCGCGCAGCCGGTTCCACCAGCGCCGCCGTTCGGCCGGCGCATGCAGCGCCGCGCAGCGCAGGTTGTCGAATACGCTCAGGCGCGCGAACGCGCTCGTCTGCTGGAAACTGCGGCCGATGCCGAGGCGGCTCGCGACGACCGGCCCGCGCCCGCGCAGCGCGACGCCGTGCAGCATGACGCGCCCGCGCGTCGGCCGCGTCGCCCCGGCGATCACGCCGAACAGCGTCGACTTGCCCGCGCCGTTCGGCCCGATCAGCGCGTGGCGCTCGCCGGCTGCGATGCGCAGATCGACACCGTCGAGCACGGTCTGCGCACCGAAGCGCTGCACGATGCCGTGCAGCGCGATCGCGTTGCCGTTCATCGCGCGTCCTCCCGCGTGGCGGCCGCCGCGCCGTGCCCGAGCCGCGCGCGCCAGCCCCACAGCAGGATGCCGATGCCGGCCGCCGAACCCGCGACGGCCCAGCCGATCGGCGTATCGGCGTCGATGCCCCATGCGCCGAACGCGACGCCCGTGCCGTCGTCCCGCGCGAAGCGCCACGCATAGCCGAGCTCGGCCGCGCAGACGATCGCGACGCCCCAGAACGCACACGCGCCGATGGCGCACAGCAGCCGCCACCGCTCGGTCGCCGGGGCCTCGCGCCGCAGCGCATGCGCGAATGCCTGCGCGATGCCCGCGATCCCGCCCGGCGCGGCGACGACGATCGCGACGAACAGCACGCCGAGATACAGCGCCCACGCGCGCGACACGCCCGCGACGACGATGCTCAGCGCGGTCAGCACGGCGGCGCCGGCCGCCGGCCCGAAGAATGCGCCGGTGCCGCCGATCACCGCGGCGATCAGCACGGTCGCCGAGCGCGCCATCGATACGCTGTCGGGCGTCGCGATCTCGACGTCGATCAGCGTCAGCGTGCCGGCGACGCCGGCGAAAAACGATGCGCAGGCGACCATCGCGAGCCGCACGCGGCGCGGATCGGTGCCGAGCGCCGCGACGCGCGCCGGATTGTCGCGCACCGCGTTCGCGAGCCGCGCGAGCGGCGTGCGGCTCAGCGCATGCATCGCCCATGCCGACACGACGCACCACGCGGCGATCAGCGCATACGCGTGCGCCGGCGCGCCGAAATGCGCGTTGCCCCACGGCGCGCCGCTCGCGCGGTCGATCGGCACGCCGCCGATCCCGCCGAACCACGTGGGCACGCTCCATGCAGCCGCCGCGACGCATTCGCCGAGCCCGAGCGTGATCATCGCGAACGCGGTACCGGAACGGCGCGTCGCCAGCAGCCCGGCGACGCACCCGAAGCCCGCGCCGGCCACGCCGCCGACGAGCGGCAACAGCGGCAGCGGGCCGCCGACGTGATTGAACCAGTGCGCGGCCGCGAACGCGCCGAAGCCCGCGAACGCCGCATGCCCGAACGACAGCAGCCCGGTCGTGCCGAGCTGCAGGTTGTACGACAGCGCGAGCACGACGAGTGCGGCCGTCTGCGCCAGATAGCCGAGCACCGCGCCGTGCGGCCACAGCCACGCGGGCAGCGCGAAGCAGGCGGCGAACAGCGCCCAGCGCACGCATCCGGCGAGTGCGCGGCTACGCATCGACACGCTCGCCGAACAACCCGCGCGGCCGCGCGACCAGCACCGCGACGAGCAGCAGGTACGGCACCAGCGGCGCCAGTTGCGCGATCGACACCGCGGCCACGCTGTCGGGCAGCGCGATACCCGTCCATTGCGCGAGATCGCGCAGCGACGTGTCGCTCGCGGCCGCGAAGGTCTGCGCGAAGCCGACCGCGAGCGACGCGACGAATGCGCCGCCGAGCGAACCCAGGCCACCGATCACGACGACCGCGAACACGACCGACCCGACGGTCTCGGCCAGCGCGGGCTCGATCACCGCAAGCGGCGCGCCGATCACGCCGGCCAGCGCCGCGAGCGCGGTGCCCGCACCGAACAGCGCCGTCATCACACGCGGCACGTCGTAGCCGAGCGCCTCGACCGCCGCACGATGCGTGAGCGCCGCGCGCACGACGAGCCCGATGCGCGACGCACGCAGCAGCACGCCGAGCGCGACCAGCATCGTCGCGGACATCGCCATCATGAACAGCCGGTAACGCGGCAACGCAAGACCGAACACGGTCGCGGGCGCGCCGTCGAACAGCGGCGGCACGGGCGCCGGCAGCGGCGCGAAACCCCACACGAGTTTCGCGCCCTCGCCGATCAGGTACGCGAGCCCGAAGGTCAGCAGCAGTTCGCTCGTATGGCCGCGTGCCTGCACGCGGCGCAGCAGCACACGTTCGCAGCCGGCGCCGAGCAGCCCGACCGCGAGCGGCGCGAGCACGAGCGCGGGCCCGAAGCCCGCATGAGCCGCGATGCTGTAGCCGACGTACGCACCGAGCATGTAGAAGCTCGCATGCGCGAAGTTGAGCACGCCCTGCACGCTGAAGATCAGCGTGAGGCCGGCCGACAGCATGAACAGCAGCAAGCCATAGCTGAGGCCGTTGAAGGCCTGGAGCGCGAACGCGTGCACCGCGTCGCGTCAGGCGGCGAGCGGTTCGAGCGCGGCGCGCAGCGCGTCGGGCAGCGGCACCGGGCGGCGCGTGCCGCGATCGACGTACACGTGCACGAAATGCCCCTGCGCGGCGGGCGACGCGTCGCCTTGCGCGAACAGCCCGACTTCGTAGCGCACGCTCGACGTGCCGAGCTTCACGACGCGCAGCCCCGCGTCGACCGATTGCGGAAACACGAGCGGCGCGAAGTAGTTGCACTGCGTCTCGACGACGAGCCCGATCGTCTGCCCGTGCTCGACGTCGAGCACGCCCGCGCGGATCAGGTACTCGTTCACCACGGTATCGAAGTAGCTGTAGTAGACGACGTTGTTCACGTGTCCGTAGACGTCGTTGTCCATCCAGCGGGTCGTGATCGGCAGAAAGTGGCGATAGGCGTCGCGCGGACGCGGCTGCGGCTTGTCGGACATGGCGATGGCGCTCAGGACGAGGGAGGCGAAGGGAACGAAAGAGACGATCGGGACGACGCGCGGCGGCCGCATGAAGCGACGCGCCGGCCAGCAGCGAAGCACCGCGCCGCGATCGCGCGCGGCACGGCGGACGACACCCTGCGGGCAGGCAGGCCCGTCACTGCCCCGGCCGGTCGACGAATTCGAAATCGAGGCCGCGCGCGCGCATCCAGTCGGCGAGCGCGATGCCCGTGCCGGCGCGCCACGGGCGCAGCAGCGGCGGATCGACGAGCTTGTATTCGAGCAGTTCCGGCGACAGCGACACCGTGCCCGACGCCCGCACGTGGTACGCGATGATCAGTTCGTTCTTGCGGATGAATTCGTACACGCCGACGAGCGACACCTGCTCGGCCTTCAGCGCGGTTTCCTCGAACACCTCGCGCGCGATGCCGTCCTCGGGCGTCTCGCCGTTTTCGAGGAAGCCGGTGATCAGCGCGAACATCCCTTCGGGCCACGCGGCGTTGCGCGCGAGCAGGATCTTGCCGTCGAGTTCGACGATCGCGGCGACGACCGGCAGCGGGTTGTTCCAGTGCACGTAGCCGCAGGTGTCGTCGGGACAGGCCTGGCGGATGCGGCCGCCCTCATGGTCGGGATCGGCACGCTCGGTCAGCGGGTTCGCGCAGCGCGGGCAAAAGCGGTAGTCGGCGGTGGTCATCGATGGGGATCTGGCGAGCGCCCGGCCTCGGCCTGAAGGCCGCGTCGCGCGTCCGCTCGGCGCGGAAAAGGCTTCATTCTAGCGAGTTTGCCCGCGCCCGAGACGATCCGGCCCCACCGGCATCAGGGCGACCTGCGCCCGCATGCGGCGGTCGCCGCGAAGCCGGCGGCGCCGATCAGCAGCGCCGCCGCCGCGACCCACAGCGCCGGCGTAAACGACCCGAAGCGCGCGGCCAGCGGCGCCGCGACGAGCGGCCCGAGGATCTGCCCGACGCCGTACGATGCGGTCGCATAGCCCATCAGTCCGGCCGCACGCTCGCCGTGCAGGCGCCGCGCCTCGCGCATCGCGAACAGCGTGATCGCGGTAAACGGCAACCCGAGCAGCGCGCTGCCGATCGAGAAGCCGGCCGCGTTCGGCCACACGATTCCGGCCGCGATACCGAGCGCCTGCGTCGCGCAGCCGGCCGCCAGCAGCAGCCGGTTGTCCCAGTGCCCGGGCAGCCGCGCGGCGGTGATCGCGCCGACGATCAGCGCCGCACCGAACATCGGCCAGAACAAGTCGGGCCACGGCGAGCCGGCCGGCAGCGCGGCGCGCGCGATCACCGGCAGGAACGTCGCGGTGATGATGTAGCCGAAGCCCGGTGCGCCGTACAGCGCGACGAGCCACGCGGCGTCCGCGCGGCGGCTTCGCGTGCCGGCCCGTGCTGCCGGGGACGCCGACGCGCTCGTGACCGTATGCGGCGCGGCGGCCGGTGGCGTCGCCTGCGTGTGCGCCGGTGTCGGAGCCGGCGCCGCACCGAACGTGCGCCAGATCGCGACTGACAGCACGGCCGACAACGCCGCGAAACCGAGCCAGCCCACCGCCGCGTGTCGGCCGGCCAGCGCGCTGCCGATCAGCCCCGTCACCACGATGCCGACGCCCGGCCCCGCATAGATCACCCCGCTCCATTCGGGCGCATGCAGCTCGGCCAGCCGCCGCAGCCCCCATTGCGACACGAACACGAACGTCCATGCGCTGACGACGCCCGCGACGAAACGCACGACGAGCCACACCGGCAGCGCGTGACCGACGCCCATCGCGGCGGTCAGCAGCACGGTCGCCGCGAGCCCGAAGCGCACCATCCGCGCCGGCGCGACGCGCAGCGCCGCGCAACTGACCGCGCCGGCGAAGTACCCCGCATAGTTCGCCGATGCGAGCCAGCTGCCGGCTTTCAGACCGATCGAGCCGTCCGCGAGCATCAGCGGCAACAGCGGCGTGAACGCGAAACGGCCGACGCCGAGCACGACGGCCAGGCCGACCATGCAGGCGAGCGCGGCCGCGCGGGCACGGCGGTCGGCCTGGTCGGACGAAAGGCCGCGGGCGGCGGCGGTCAGGGCATCGAAGCGGGACATGGCGGCAAAGGCCGGCGCTGCGCGCACGCCGGCCGGATCGGAAATCGGAATGGGTTCATCCTAGCTTGACCGACCGTTCTCAAAAAATGAATAATTAAGAATCAACCCATCCTTCGGAGAGAATCATGGACCTGGCGGCGCTGGCGATCTTCCGGGCGGTCGTGCGCGAGAACGGCGTGACGCGCGCGGCGGCCAAGCTCAATCGCGTGCAGTCGAACGTCACGACGCGCATCAAGCAGCTCGAGGAAGAACTCGGCGCGGCGCTGTTCGTGCGCGACGGCCGCCGGCTCGTGCTGACGCCGGCCGGGCATACGCTGCTGCCGTATGCGGAGCGCCTGCTCGCGCTCGCCGACGAGGCGCGCGACGCGGTGCGCGAGGACACGCCGCGCGGCCGGCTGCGGCTCGGCACGATGGAAAGCACGGCCGCGAGCCGCCTGCCGGCCCTCCTCGCGCGCTACCACCATGCGTGGCCGGACGTGTCGCTCGAACTGCTGACGGGCACGACGGGCTGCCTGATCGACCGCGTACGCGACTTCGAGATCGACGCCGCGCTATTCGCGCGCCCGCCCGAGCCGGACGCGCTGCCCGACACGTTCGAGACGATGCCGATCTTTCGCGAGGATCTCGTGCTGCTCACGCCGCGCGGCCATCCGCCGGTACGCACGCCGCGCGACGTGATCCTGCCGACGCTGATCGCGTTCGAGCGTGGCTGCGCCTATCGCAAGTACGTCGAGCAGTGGTATGCGGCGCACGGCGTGAAGCCGGCGCGCGTGCTCGAACTCGGCTCGTATCACGCGATCGTCGCGTGCGTCGCGGCCGGCGCGGGCGTCGCGGTCGCGCCGCGCTCGGTGCTCGATCTGCAGCCTGAAACCGGCAACGTCGCCGCGCACACGATTCCCGAACTCGCGGGCATCGACACGCTGCTCGGGTGGCGGCGCGGTTATGCGTCGGCGGCGCTCGCAGCATTGCGCGATGCGCTCACCGAAGCCACGCCTCAGCCTGACGACGCGGCGAAGCCGGCCGCGACCGTGCCGGCCTGACCTGGATTCGCACGCCGCCGTGGCGATCGACGCGCACAGCCTGCACGGCCCGCACAAACAAAACGACCCGACCGGCATCTGCCGATCGGGTCGTTTTTCGATTCACGCGATACCGTCGGTGGGGCGGCATCGCATCGTTCGTGCAACGATCAGAGCCGTTCTTCGACCCAGCCCTTCACGCCGGCCAGCGCGCCCGGCAGGTTCGCCGGCTCGGTGCCGCCCGCCTGCGCCATGTCCGGACGACCGCCGCCCTTGCCGCCGACCTGCTGCGCGACGAAGTTCACGAGCTCGCCGGCCTTGACCTTCTTGCTCGCGTCCGGCGTGACGCCCGCGATCAGGCTGACCTTGCCGCCTTCGACGGCCGCCAGCACGATCGCCGCGCGCTTCAGCTTGTCCTTCAGCTTGTCGACCGTTTCGCGCAGCGTCTTCGCGTCGGCGCCGTCGAGCGTCGCGGCCAGCACGTACACGCCGCCGACTTCGACGGCCTGCTGCGCGAGCTCGTCGCCCTGGCTCGATGCGAGCTTCGACTTCAGCGCGCCCAGCTCCTTCTCGAGCGATTTCACCTGCTCTTGCACCTGCGCGATGCGCTGCGTGAGTTCCGACGGCTGCGCCTTCAGCGCGGCCGCGGCTTCGTTCACGCGTGCGTCGAGCTCCTGCACGTAGCGCACCGCGTTGTCGCCGGTGATCGCCTCGACGCGGCGGATGCCGGCCGCGACGCCGCCTTCGACGACGATCTTGAACAGGCCGATGTCGCCGGTGCGGTGCACGTGCGTGCCGCCGCACAGTTCGCGCGAGAAGCCGAGATCGAGCACGCGCACTTCATCGCCGTACTTCTCGCCGAACAGCGCCATCGCGCCGCCCTTCACCGCTTCGTCGTACGGCATCACGCGCACGATGCCCGGCGCGTTCGCGAGGATTTCGTTGTTGACGATCTGCTCGACGCGACGGATTTCGTCGTCGGTCATCGGTGCGTTGTGCGCGAAGTCGAAACGGGTCTTTTCCGCGTCGACGAGCGAACCCTTCTGCTGCACGTGCGCGCCGAGCACCTCGCGCAGCGCCTTGTGCATCAGGTGGGTGGCCGAGTGGTTGCGCTGCGTGCGCGCGCGGCGATGCGCGTCGATTTCCGCGCGCAGCACGTCGCCCACCTTAAGCAGGCCCTGCTCCAGCGTGCCGTGATGGCCGATCACGTCGGCCTGCACCTTCAGCGTGTCGGCCACCGCGAAGCGCGTCGCGGCGTTCGCGAGCACGCCCTGGTCGCCGACCTGGCCGCCCGATTCCGCGTAGAACGGCGTGTGGTCGAGCACGACGACCGCATCCTGGCCAGCCTTCACTTCGTTGACGGCCGAGCCGTCGACGTACAGCGCGACGACCTTCGCGTCGTCGAACGCGATTTCCTCGTAACCGTGGAAGGTGGTCTTCGCGCCCGAGTATTCGAGGCCCTGCGTGGCCTTGAACTTGCCGGCCGCGCGCGCCTGCTCGCGCTGGCGCGCCATCGCGTCGTCGAAGGCCGGCTCGTCGACCGTCATCCCGCGCTCGCGGCACACGTCGGCCGTCAGGTCCAGCGGGAAGCCGTAGGTATCGTGCAGCTTGAACGCGAGCTCGCCGTCGAGCACCTTGCCGCCCTTCGCTTCGACATCCGCCAGCGCGGCTTCGAGGATCGACATCCCGTGCTCGATCGTCTCGAAGAAGCGCTCCTCTTCCTGGCGCAGCACGTCGGTCACGCGCTGCTCGGCTTCCTTCAGCTCCGGATAGGCGGTGCCCATCTCGGCGACGAGGTCGACCACCAGCTTGTGGAAGAACGCGCCCTTGCGGCCGAGCTTGTAGCCGTGGCGGATCGCGCGGCGCACGATCCGGCGCAGCACGTAGCCGCGGCCTTCGTTGCCGGGGATCACGCCGTCGACGATCAGGAACGAGCACGCGCGGATGTGATCGGCGATCACCTTCAGCGAGTTGTTCGTGAGGTCGCTGATCTCGGTCACGCGCGCGGCGGCCTTGATCAGGTTCTGGAACAGGTCGATCTCGTAGTTGCTGTGCACGTGCTGCAGCACCGCGGCGAGACGCTCGAGGCCCATGCCGGTGTCGACCGACTGCTTCGGCAGGCGCGTCATGTTGCCCTGCGCGTCGCGGTTGAACTGCATGAACACGAGGTTCCAGATCTCGATGTAGCGGTCGCCGTCTTCTTCAGGCGACCCCGGCGGGCCGCCCCATACGTCCGGGCCGTGGTCGTAGAAGATTTCGGTGCACGGGCCGCACGGGCCGGTGTCGCCCATCGTCCAGAAGTTGTCCGACGCGTAGCGCGCGCCCTTGTTGTCGCCGATCCGGATGATCCGCTCGGTCGGCACGCCGACTTCCTTCGCCCAGATGTCGTACGCCTCGTCGTCTTCCTGGTAGACGGTGACCCACAGCTTGTCCTTCGGCAGCTGGTAGACCGTGGTCAGCAGCTCCCACGCGAACTTGATCGCGTCGTGCTTGAAGTAGTCGCCGAACGAGAAGTTGCCGAGCATCTCGAAGAACGTGTGGTGGCGCGCCGTGTAGCCGACGTTCTCGAGGTCGTTGTGCTTGCCGCCCGCGCGCACGCTGCGCTGCGCCGTCGTGGCGCGCGAGTACGGGCGCGGGTCCGTGCCGAGGAAGACGTCCTTGAACTGGACCATGCCCGAGTTCGTGAACATCAGCGTGGGGTCGTTACCGGGCACGAGGCTCGACGAGCGGACGATCGTGTGGCCCTTCGATTCGAAGAATTTGAGGAATTTCTCGCGGATTTCGGCAGCTTTCATGGCGTGCGGGGACAGTCTGGCAAAGACGGCTTCAAACGCCGGCGCCCCAGGCGGGGCGCGCGGCGGCATGGATTCGGAAACGATCGATTATACGATACAGACCGCCCGCCCAAGCGGCAGCGGCCCGCTGCGACGGGCGACCGGCGTGGGCGACCGGCGTGGGCGACCGGCCTGGGCCACCCGCGCGGCCGATTCGCCTTAAGATGCTCGACATGCCAATCGGCCTTGCCGACAACGCAGGCCCGCCATGAAAGGAGACGATTCGACGATGGGTGCCCTGAGCCATATCCGCGTGCTGGACCTGACCCGCGTGCTCGCGGGCCCGTGGTGCGCGCAGACCCTCGCCGATTTCGGCGCGGACGTGATCAAGGTCGAGCGCCCGGGCGCCGGCGACGACACGCGCCACTGGGGGCCGCCGTACCTGAAGGACGCGGACGGCGCGGATACCGCCGAGGCCGCGTACTACCTCGCGGCGAACCGCAACAAACGCTCGGTGACGGTCGACATCGCGACGCCGGAAGGCCAGCAGATCGTGCGCGAGCTTGCCGCGCAAAGCGACGTCGTGCTCGAGAACTACAAGGTCGGGCAATTGAAGAAGTACGGGCTCGATTACGACTCGCTGCGGGCGGTGAAGCCCGATCTCGTCTACTGCTCGGTCACCGGCTTCGGCCAGACCGGGCCGTACGCGCATCGCGCGGGCTACGACTTCATCGTGCAGGGGATCGGCGGCTTCATGAGCATCACCGGCGAACGCGACGGCGAGCCGGGCGGCGGCCCGCAGAAGGCCGGCGTCGCGATCGCCGATCTCGCGACCGGCCTCTATTCGACGATCGCCGTGCTCGCCGCGCTCGCGCACCGCGACCGCACGGGCGAAGGCCAGTACATCGACATGGCGCTGCTCGACGTGCAGGTCGCGCTGCTCGCGAACATGAACACCAACTTCCTCGCGAGCGGCAAGCCGCCGGTGCGCTGGGGCAACGCGCACCCGAACATCGTGCCGTACCAGACGTTCCAGACGCGCGACGGCTGGATCATCGTGGCGGTCGGCAACGACGGGCAGTTCCGCAAGTTCGTCGAGGCCGGCGGCCAACCCGAGCTGGCCGACGACGAGCGCTTCGCGACGAACCCGTCGCGCGTGCGTCACCGCGATACGCTGGTGCCGATCCTCGCGGAGATGGTGAAGGCGCGCGACAAGGCCGACTGGATCGGCGCGCTCGAAGCGGCCGGCGTGCCGTGCGGGCCGATCAACGATCTCGACGAGGTATTCGACAACGAGCAGGTGGTCGCGCGCGGGATGCAGGTCTCGCTGCCGCATCCGTGCGGCGCGGACGTGAAGCTCGTGCGCAACCCGATCCGGATGAGCGCGACGCCGCCCGACGCGCGCACGGCCCCGCCGCTGCTCGGCGCGCAGACGGAAGACGTGTTGCGCGACATGCTCGGCTACGACGACGAGCGGATTGCCGCGTTGAAGGCGAAGCAGGCGATTTGACGCGGCGCAGCGGCGGGCCGGAACGGGGGGACCCCGGCCGGTCAGCGCCGGGCCAGCGTCTCGCAGCCGCCGGCCAGCGCCGCAAGCGCCGCGCGCGATGGCGAACGCACGACGGCCGCGTAACCACCGTGCCCGACCGACAGACTGTCGACGGTAACGGCGACCGCGTCCGAATCCGCCGCGGCCAGAAAGACGAGCGACAGCGGCGGCTCGGACGCGATGCGATCACGGATGTCCAGCCGCCCGATCTGCCGTGGAAATTCGCGCGCGAGGTCGGCCAGATCGACCTGTCGTTGCGCGACGATCGTCGAAAAGGACCCAAGATGCCCGGCCAGATCCGCCGACGCCATGCATTGCCGGGGGGCACGGCCGTCTGCATAAGTCACCTGCACGGCGAACCGCGCCGCGGGCTGTGAGCGCTGCGCGGCCAGCGTCAGCGCGGCGGTCGTATAGGTCAGCGACATCACCTCGTCGGGCAGCACGCCGAACAGCTCGGTGCCGGGATCGATCCGTATGCGGCTGTCGGTCCAGTCGGCGAGGCTGCGCCAGCCGAAACCGGCGAGCAGACCGACCAGCATCGCCAGACACGGGATCGCGAATCGCGTTGCCAATGCGCTCTTCACGATACCTGCACCACGGTTCCCATCGGAGCCCACTCGTACAGTCGTTTCGCATCGGCCTCGGCCAGACGTACGCAGCCGTGCGATCCGAACCAGTCGCTGACGGTATTGCGCGCCATTCTCACAAGCGACAGCGGCATCGGCCCGTGGTATTGATGAAGCGCTTTGCCGTCTCCCGTGAAGAACATCGCGTAATCCATTTGCACGTTATAGGCACGACTGCGATAGAACCGGTATTTCTGCATGATGCGAAAGGCACCACGATCGGTCGGATGCTCACTATCTCCAGTCACACAATCGAAGCGGAACACCCTCGCCGCCCCGTCAAACGCCTCCACGCTCTGACTCGAGAGGTGAACGACGATTCGTTTCGCCGCCGGCGATCTTATTCCACCGACCTGCTGATTCCGCCTTGCGCCGCTCGACATGGCCCGTCCTTCCGATCGAATTGAATAGACCGTCACTTTATCGGCCCGGCCGATCACGAAGTCATGGGGTTCGTCACACAATGCAGTCGGTTGCCTGTCGCGCCCAAGCCAATCGTACGGGCAGCAAGGCGCACGTACCGCCGCGACGCGTCGCATGAGATTCGCGCTTTGTTAAAAAAGGTGTCCGATTCGTTGAACCACGACCGGCGGTCAGTCCGTGGTCCCCAGCGCATCGAGCCAGCCGCGCGCTTGCGGCCAGTCGCCGAGCCCGCTGTCGGCGTTGATGTGGCCGCGCGGGCCGAGGTTATGGAACGTGCTGCCCCACGCGTTCGCGCAGCCGCGTGCGAACGCGATCGAACCGTACGGATCGTCGCTGCTCGCAACCACGCAGGTCGGAAACGGCAACCGCTCGTGCGGCACCGGGCCGAAGCCGTGCGCGTCAGCCGGAAACACGGGCCAGGCCGGATCGGGCAATGCGACGAGCAGCGCGCCGCGCACTTTCGCGAGCGCGGCCGGCCGCGCGTAGCGGGTCGCCCACCATGCGGTGGTCAGCGTACCGAGGCTGTGGCCGGCGATCAGCACGGGCCCGCGCGCGGCTTCGACCGCCCGGTCGAGCGCGCGACACCAGCCGTTGCGAAACGCGTGGTTCCAGTCCGGCATCGCAATCCGCACGAAACGCGGATCGGCGCGCTCCCAGCGGCTCTGCCAGTGAAGCGGGCCCGAATTGGCGTAGCCGGGCAAGACGAAAACGACGGGGTCGGTCATGGAAGGATTCGTCGACGAATGGAATCGTGTTGTAGCGTCGACGCAGTGTCGCACACCCGCCTCTCCCTGATGGTGCCTGTCAAAATCCGGGGGATGTGCGTGACCTTCGAGCGGTCGTGACGCACTCAGCCAGGCGTCACGACCAGGGGCCGGCGGTCGGGTACGCCCGCCGGCGTGAATCAGCGTACGCCGGCGCCGACCAGGCCGCCTGCCGCCGCGCCGGCGACCGTGCCGACCGGGCCGCCGGTGATCAGGTAGCCGAGCGCGCCACCCGCGGCCGCGCCGATACCGGCGTTACGCTGCGTATGCGTCATCGCGCAGGCGCCGAGTTGCGACAGGGCCGCGACGATCACCGCGGTACGAACGAGAAAAGTGGTCTTCTTCATCATGATTGTTGGCTTCCTCCCGCCTCGCAAAAATCGCGATTGGCGGCATTGAATCGGTGAAGCCATCATAGGAAAAGCCGAACGACGCCCGCAATCCGATTTACGTCGTGTTACAGCCGACACACACTCGATATATTGCGATACGCATCGCGAACCGACGGCGCCCGACCGGCAGCCCGCGCGGGACGGACCCCGGTCAGGTAGAATTACAGGATTAAACCGGCGCGACGCGCCGACACAACCCTGACGCCAACCGCATGAGCACCGAACGCAACGACGCCCCCGCGGCTTCCAATTTCATCCGCAACATCATCGACGACGACAACCGCACCGGCAAATGGGGCGGCCGCGTCGAGACGCGCTTCCCGCCCGAGCCGAACGGCTATCTGCACATCGGCCACGCGAAGAGCATCTGCCTGAACTTCAGCGTCGCGCGCGACTACGGCGGCGTGTGCCACCTGCGCTTCGACGACACGAACCCGGAAAAGGAAAGCGTCGAATACGTCGACTCGATCGTCGACGCGGTGCGCTGGCTCGGCTTCGACTGGCGCAAGGACGCGGTCGATCACCAGTATTTCGCGAGCGACTACTACGACAAGCTGTACGAGTTCGCCGAGTTGCTGATCCAGCGCGGCAAGGCGTACGTCGACAGCCAGAGCGCCGACGAAATGCGCGCGAATCGCGGCTCGCTGACCGAAGGCGGCAAGCCGTCGCCGTTCCGCGACCGCTCGCCCGAGGAAAACCTCGACCTGTTCCGCCGCATGAAGGCCGGCGAGTTCAAGGAAGGCGAGCACGTGCTGCGCGCGAAGATCGACATGGCGTCGCCGAACATGAACATGCGCGACCCGGTGATCTACCGGATCCGCTACGCGCACCACTACCGCACCGGCGACGCCTGGTGCGTGTATCCGATGTACGACTACACGCACTGCATCTCGGATGCGCTCGAAGGCATCACGCACTCGCTGTGCACGCTCGAATTCGAGGATCACCGCCCGCTGTACGACTGGGTGCTGAACGAACTCGCGGAAGCCAGCGTGTTCGCGCGTCCGCTGCCGCAACAGATCGAATTCTCGCGGCTGAATCTCACGTACGCGATCACCAGCAAGCGCAAGCTGCTGCAGCTCGTCACCGAAGGCCACGTCGACGGCTGGGACGACCCGCGGATGCCGACGATCGTCGGCGTGCGCCGCCGCGGCTTCACGCCGGAGAGCATCCACCTGTTCTGCGAGCGGATCGGCGTGACGAAGATCGATTCGTGGATCGACATGAGCATCTTCGAAGGCGCGCTGCGCGACGACCTCGACGACAAGGCCGCGCGCACGGTCGCGGTGCTCGATCCGCTGAAGCTCGTGATCGACAACTATCCGGAAGACCTCGAGGAAGCGTGCACGGCGCCCGTGCATCCGCACCATCCGGACCGCGGCGTGCGCACGTTCCCGATCTCGCGCGAGCTGTGGATCGAGCGCGAGGATTTCGTCGAGAATCCGCCGAAGGGCTATTTCCGGCTGTTCCCGGGCAACAAGGTGCGCCTGCGCTACGGCTACGTGATCGAATGCACGGGCTTCGACAAGGACGCCGACGGCAACGTGACGGCCGTGCACTGCAACTACTTCCCGGACAGCAAGTCGGGCACCGAAGGCGCGAACACGTACAAGGTCAAGGGCAACATCCACTGGGTCAGCGCGAAGCACGCGCAGCCGGCCGAAGTGCGGATCTACGACCGCCTGTTCAAGGAGCCGCACCCGGACGCGGGCGGCGCGAACTTCCTCGAGGCGCTGAACCCCGATTCGAAGAAGATCGTGCAGGCGTACGTCGAGCCGGGCAACGGCGATGTCGCGCCGGAAACGCGCCTGCAGTTCGAGCGCCACGGCTACTTTGTTGCAGACCGTGTCGATTCGAAGCCGGGCAAGCCGGTGTTCAACCGGATCGTCGGGCTGCGCGACAGCTGGGGCAAGCCGGCCTGACGGCCTGCTCCGCGCGGCGGCGGGCGGCTTCGCAAGTCGCCCCGCTGCCTGCCCATGAAAAAACCGGCTCGAGGGCCGGTTTTTTCATGGGCGTGCGCCGAAGGACGGCAGGCGTGGAAGCCGCGGCGCCCGTTCACGCACCCGACAATCGCCGATGCAACTCCACCAGCGACAGCTTCGTACGAAACAGCCGCGCGAGACTGCGGCTCGCATAGGTGTCGACGTCGCCCGGCACGGTCCAGCGGTACGCGTCCATCTCGGGAATCATCGAGCCGTCGCGACGGCTCGGAAACAGCGACGTACACGTGCACTGCGCGGGATCGATCTCGCCGTCGGCCACCTGCACCGCGAACAGGTGCAGATCCTTGTCGTGCCGGTACGCGAAGCGGCCCAGATCGAGCAAGCGCGCCGGCGCGAACTCGATGCCGGTTTCCTCGAGCAGTTCGCGCAGCGCGGCGTCGGCCGGCGTCTCGCCCGGCTCGCCCTGCCCCTTCGGGATGTCCCAGTGCGTGGTGTCCGTCGCGTGCGCGAGGAACACGCGGCCATCCGCATCGAGGATCACGACGCCGCACGACACCGTGCGCGGCGCGCCGCCCCGCTTCGTCACGTGCGTGCTCAGCGCTTCTGCAGCTGCCACTTGCCCGCGGCCGTCTTGCAGTAGACGGGCTTGAGCGTCATCGTCTGGCCCTTCGCGGTGATTTCGGTCGCGATTTCGCGGCAGGTCTTGCCGTCCGTGTCGGTCGTGCTTGGCGTGAGCTTCGCGTCGATCTGCGTGCCGCGGCCGCTGCTCTGCCATGTCGTGGTTTCGCCGTCCTTGCCTTCGTCGCGCGCCTGCACGACCGCCTTGGACAGCGACGCGCGATCGGTCTTGCTGAAATAGCTGATCGGCGTGTCGTTCAGGAAGTTCAGGTTGTTCTGTGCATGGGCGGGCAGCATCGCGGCTGCGCACGCGGCGCCGGCCAGCACGCGCGTGACGACGGAAAGGGATGCACGCATCGACATGTTTTTTCTCCTTGGATGTTCGATCGAACGGCGTGGCGCATGCCGGCGAACCGGGGGCCGGCCCTCCGGCGCGCGCCACGACCGTCAGCGAGCGAGCATAGCATGCGTGCTGCAGTGAACGCCTTCTACGGCTTGGCTAACGCGGCCGTTTGCTGATATCCGTCAGTCAGCGTGCCGAGGAACGCGATCACATCCTTGATCTCGGCCGCGTTCAGCGCCGGCGGGTCGCCGCGCTTGCGGTCGAACGGCGGCTCGCGGTTGATGTTCGGCCAGTAGCGCTTCGGCAAATCGTCGTAGATCTGCACCTTGCCGTGCACGACCGGGTAGAACTTCTCCGGATGGATGTCGCGCTCGACGTAGAAGCGCATCACGTCCTCGAGCGAGTGATAGACGCCGTTGTGGAAGAACGTCTTGCGCAGCGCGACGTTGCGCAGCGACGGCGTGCGGAACAGCCCGCAGAATTCGTCGCGCCCCTTCAGGTCGGTGCGTTCGGGGCCGCAGGCGCCGAGATCGTGGAAGCGCGGGTCGCGATTGACGGGCAGCGCGCGGTTGCGCGGCACCGCGATCGCGATCAGCCCGAAATCGCTGAACTGCGGCGGGCCGCCTTCGAGCGTGCGCTGGCTGATGTGACAGCTCGCACAGTTGCCCTTCTTCTCGTCGTTGAACAGCTGCAGCCCGTGCAGCTCCGCGGGCGTGAGCTGTGCGTGGCCGGCCAGATACGCGTCGTATTTGCTCGTGTACGGATCGAAGAGCGCCGGCTGCTGCTGGAATGCGTCGAGCGCGCGGAGCACCGCACCGAACGTCGCCTGGTCATCGCCGAGCACCGTTTCGCCGAACGCCTTGCGGAATGCATCGGCATACGGCGCGGCGCGAACCGCCTTCGCGACCCGTGCGGGCGAACTGCTCATCTCGAACGGCGACGTGAGCGGAATGCGCGCCTGCGCATCGCGCGTATCGACGCGACCGTCCCAGGTCAATCCGCCGGTCGGACCCGCGTCGATGCTTTCGTCCCCTTCGTCCGGCGAATCGTGGAAGTGCTCGCTGAACGGCGGGATGCCGCGCAGGTACTTCAGCGACGGCACCGCGCGAAAGCCGGTACGGTGCATGTCGTCGCCGCCGAGCTGCACCGACAGCGCGTTCGGCGGCCCGAACGCATGCTCGGCGCTGTGGCACGACGCGCAAGCGAGCTTGCCGGACCCGGACAGCGACGGATCGAAGAACAGCTGCTTGCCGAGCGCCGTCATCTGCTTCACGCCCTCGAACACCTGCGCGCGCGTCTGCGGCTGGCCGGCCGGCGCGACCGCCGGGCTGGCCGGCGCGGCCTGGGCCGCCGGTACGACGGACGCGGCCGATGCAGTCGTGCCGGGCTGCGCATCGCAACCGGCGAGCGCCGCGAGCGCGCCGGCCACCGCGAGCGTCGCCGCGGCAGGGATCAGCGATCGCGCGAACGCGAAGGATTTCAACAGGGTGTGCATTCGTTGTTCGGGTAGCGGTGGGCAATCGGCCGGAGCTTATGTCAGTTCCGTGACCGTTCAATGACGTTCCACCGACAGTCAATTGAAAGCGCCCCTACACCCGGCTGTCAAATCGGTTCCAGATAATGCGCGCAGCCGGGCGGTACCGCGAGGTTCGTGCGCCGGCCCTTCCGCCACCCGGTTCCCACACGCGACCAACGACGAATGAGAGAGAACATCGCATGAAGAAGCACGCCTGGATTCGCTACACGCCGATCGCCCTCGCGGCCGCGCTCAGCCTGACCGCCTGCGGCGGCGACGACGTTACGCAACAGGGCCTGTCGGCCGTCAAGAACGTCGTCGTGATCTACGCGGAAAACCGCAGCTTCGACAACCTGTACGGCAACTTCCCGGGCGCGAACGGTCTGCAGAACGCGACGGCCGCGAACTCGGTGCAGAAGGACCGCGACGGCTCGACGATGGCGACGCTGCCGAAGATCTGGGGCGGCCTGACCGCGACCGGCATCACGCCGGCGGTGACCGAGGCGATGACGGCGAACCTGCCGAACGCGCCGTTCGCGATCGACGATCCGAAAGGCTTCAACCAGTCGATGAGCATCGCGACGCGCGACATCGTGCACCGCTTCTACCAGGACCAGATGCAGATCAACGGCGGCAAGAACGACATGTACGCCGCATGGACCGATGCCGGCGGCCTGACGATGGGCCATTACACGGCCGATCCGTCGAAGCTGCCGCTGTGGAAGATCGCGCAGCAGTACGTGCTCGCCGACAACTTCTTCATGGGCGCGTTCGGCGGTTCGTTCCTGAACCACCAGTACCTGGTCTGCGCGTGCGCGCCGTACTACCCGAACGCCGACAAGAGCCCGGCGGCCGGCAAGATCGCAGTCCTGAACGCCGACGGCAAGTCGCTGAAGGTCGCGACGAACTCGCCGGCCTCCGCGCTGAGCGGCCCGCCGAAGTTCGTCAACGACGGCGCGCTGACGCCCGACTTCTACGGCATCAACACGATGCAGCCGGCGTATCAGCCGAGCGGCAACAAGGCGGCCGCGGGCGGCGACCCGCTGCTCGCAGACCCGGCCAATCCGTCGACGATGCCGCCGCAGACGGCGACCAACATCGGCGACCTGATGACCAACGCGGGCGTGTCGTGGGCGTGGTATTCCGGCGCGTGGGGCCAGGCGCTGCAGGCGAGCCAGAACGGCACGTCGAACGTGATCTACGGCGCCGACCTGTCGACGCCGAACTTCCAGCCGCACCACCAGCCGTTCAATTACTTCGCGAACCAGGCGCCGGGCACCGCGAGCCGTGCGCAGCACCTGCTCGACGGCGGCGCGAACGGCGCCGAGTTCATCAAGGCGATCGATGCGGGCGCGTTGCCGCAGGTCACGTTCTACAAGCCGCAAGGCAACCTGAACGAGCACCCGGGCTACACGGACGTCACGTCCGGCGATCAGCACATCGCCGACGTGATCGCGCACCTGCAGGCCAGCCCGCAATGGAAGAACATGGTCGTGGTCGTCACGTACGACGAAAACGGCGGCTTCTGGGATCATGCGACGCCGCCGAATGCCGATCGCTGGGGCCCGGGCACCCGCATTCCGGCGCTGATCGTGTCGCCGTATGCGAAGAAGGGCTTCGTCGACCACACGCAGTACGACACGGGCTCGATCCTGCGCTTCATCACGCGCCGCTTCTCGCTGCCGCGCCTCGCGGGCCTGCAGCAGCGCGACGACGCGCTGAAGGCGAACGGCGCGCAGCCGATGGGCGACCTGACGAACGCGCTCGCGCTGTCGCCGAACCTGTAACGGCATCGCCGTCACCGCGAACGGGCCGGCCCATGCTACCGGCCCGGACGAACGAAGGGTAGCCCCGCAGTTCACGGGGCTGCCCTTTTTCATGCCGCGTGCGGGTGGCCGCGCGCCGCCGTCACCAGCCGTACTTCAGATCGACGCCGACGTAATCGGCGTTGTGCCCGCCCGCCTGCCGGATCGCGTCGCCGACCTGGAAGTGCACGGCCTCCACCGCGCCGATCAGGTTCGCGGCGATCGTCCAGTCCGCGCGCAACTGCACGTACATCCCCGTCCACAACCCGCCCTTGCCCGCCGTGCCCGGCACCGGGATGTTCGGCTGCTGATAGACGGCGTCGCCGGTCGTCTCGCGCCACTGGAAGCCCAGCGCGCCGAGCAGCGACAGGTTCGCCGACGGTTTCAGCGTCACGGACGGCTTCACGTGAATCAGGTTCGCGTAGCTCGTATAGCCGGCCAGCGTGAAGTAATAGCCGTTCGGAAACAGCGGATTGAAGGTGCCGACGCGGCCGTCGTGCGGATGCCGGTCGCCCGACGCCGCGTCGACCTGCAGCGCGATGCGTGGCGACCACGGCGCGTCGAGCCTGTAGCCGGCGATCGAACCGACGGCCCACGCGCCGATCGTGGCGTTGCCGACCGTGCCGGTCTGAAGCATCGTCTCGAGATCCCAGTCGAAGCGCCCGTGCGTGCCCGTGTAGCGGACGTCCCATACGTCGCGATGCTCGGGGCCGCTCGCATCTAGGAAACGCGCGCTGCTGCGGTTGTAGCGCGACCAGTAGCCGGACAGGTCGCCCGGCCCGACCGACTGTCGCTCGAAGCGCACGCCGCTGAACGTGAGGTCGCGATTCGACACGTCGTCGAAATCGGACGCGTCGCGGTTCTGCACCGGCTGCGTCGCATAGCCGATGAAGCGCCACTTGCCGTATTCGTAATCGGCCCACACCGCATCGAACGCCAGCCGCACGTTCGGGCCGTCGCGCGCGGCGATGAAGCGCTGCAAATCGAACGCCATCTCCTGCCGACCGACGCGGAACTTGACCGTGCCACCGCCGAGCGCGCCCGTGTAGGTCGCGAACGCCTGTTCGAGATCGAGCGGGTTCTTGTCGACCGGCGACACCGTGTTCTTGCCGAACGCGCGTGCGTCCTGCAATTGCGCGAAGAACTGCCAATGCGGGCCGAGATGCGCATCGGCGTGCACTTCGACGCGCTGGATCACGTACGTATCCGATTGCGCGGCGCCGATGCCGAACAGCGGCGCGTCGTTGGTCTCGAGCCGCTCGCGCAGGTTCACGCCGAGCGACAGATAGGACCGCGGATCGTGGCCGAGCGGGATGTATTTGAGCCCGTCGAGCGGCTCGTGCGGCACGCAGGGACTCGCGAGCACCGACCAGTCTTCCTGCCAACGGTTGAACAGGACGGTCGGGCGTTTGGCGGTGCACGTCGATGCGGCGGTCGCCGTGGACGTCGAGGCCGGCGCCGGTTCTTGCGTCGAAGTCGAGGTCGACGCAGCCGCCGTTTCCGCGAACGCCGCGTTGGCGCCCGCGCACAGCAGGCCCGCGACAATCGACGCGCGCGCGGCCCGCTCGAAGCGGCGGCCGTGGCGTCGCCTGCGCCGCTCGATCATGCACGCTCCTGCGTCGGGGTACCGGCCGCTTGCGCGGCGCACAGCGCAAGCGTCGCGAGCGCGCCGACGGGCGCCAGCAGCGCCAGGAACCCGACGTAGCGGAACCCGAGCGCACCGCCCGCCGCGCCGAGCGCGAACGCGACGATCGCCGGCAGCATCTTCGCGAAGCGTGCGCGTGCGGTGGCGCGCACGCTGTCCGCCGTGCCGGGCGACAGCATGTCGACGGCATCGAGAATCGCCTGCGTGACGTTGCCGGTCATCACCGTGTTCGGCACGCCGCCCGTGCGCGCGATCACGCGCGGATGCGCGTTCTGCACGCCCATCGCGAACGTGCCGACGATGCCGGCCACGAGCGCCGCCACGCTGTCGGGCTGCGTGACGGGCGTCGCCCACACGCCGGCCGCGCAGAAGCCGAGCAGCAGCACGGCCTGCACCGTGTGCAGCACGCGCGTGCCCTGCCACGCGGGCCGCGCGGCCATCGACCGCGCGATCAGGCTGCTCGCGATCACGCCGCATACGAACGCCGGAAACACGCTGAGCTTCAGTATGACGCCCTGCCCGAAGCCCGCGAGGCCCGCGCCGATCAGCACGAAGTTGCCGGTCACGTGCGCGGTGAACAGCCCGAACAGCGCGACGAAGCTCAGCGTGTCGACGAAGCCGGCCACCGCGGCGAGAATCGTGTCCTCGTGCTTCATCGCGCTACGCTCGCGTGGATTTCGGCGACGTAGCCGCCCGGGAACTGCACGAGCGCCGCGTCGCGGCCGTCCGACTTGAACGGCGGCACGAGGACCGTCACGCCCGCGCCTTCGGCCTGCTTCAGCGTCGCCGCGAGATCGGCGACTTCGTAGCCGGTCATTTCGCGCCCGAACGGGTAAGGCAGATGGCCGTCGGTCACCAGCACGGTCATCTTGCCGAAGCCGGATTCGATGCGAATCCGGCGGTAGGTATCGTCCGGCCGGCCGATCTCGATGCCCGGCGCCTTCAGGTTGTCGGACACCACCTTGCCTTTCGAGAACTTGACGAAGTCGTGCACGAATTTGCGGACGCTTTGCGGCGACACGTACACGCGGTTTTCGGGGCCGGTCTGCAGCGCGTCGTAATTCGGCGCCTGCGTGTGCCAGTACAGCTGCATGTTCACGCCGCCCGCCCACGTGACGATCGCGTCGCGACCGATCGGATCGGGGAACGTGTCGACGATCACATCGGCACCGTGCTCGCGTGCGGACTTCACGGCGACGTCCATGTCGGTCACGAGATAGCCGGTGCGTTCCTCGCAGAACGGATACGGGATCGGCGTCTTGAAGCCGAACACCGAAATCGTGCCGACCGGCGTCAGCACGAGTTGCGACATCGTCTGGCTCGGCGTCGGCGTGACCTGGAACACGCCCTGCTTCGACTTCTTGCCGCCGAACGTCGCGACGAAGCTGTCGGTGAAGCGATCGAAGTCTTCGGGTGCGACGCACACGTGCGTCGTGTCGTACTGCGGACCGACCGCCACCGTCGGCACGACCGCGGGCGGCGCCGGCGGTTTCGCGAACGTCACGGGGGTGACGGCCAGGCCGCCCGCGAGCATCGCGGCGAGCAGCACGGAACGAACGGATTTCATCACAGGGTTTCCTGGTTGTTGCATCGTCATCGAATGGAACGGCCATCATCGGCCGATTGCCGCGCATCGTCGAGCACGGTCGCGAGCACGAGTGCCGCGATCAGCCCGAGATGCTCGAAAAAGCTGTTGAGCGCCATGAAGTGTTCGGCACCCGAACGGTTCCAGAAATCGTTCGCCACGACCATCGCGACGAGCGTCAGCATGCCGAGGCTGCCGGCGCCCAGCCACGTGAAACGGCGAAACACCACGCACAGCGAGCCCGCGATCTCGACCGCGATCGCGAGCGCCGCCCACAGTGCGGCCGGCTGCAGGCCGAAATGCGCCTGCTCCGCGACCGCGGCGGAGAAGTCGAGCGCCTTCGCGACGCCGCCGAGCAGATAGGCGGACACCAGCGCGACGCGCGCGAGCGGCAGGACCCATGGTTGCGCGAGCAGCGCGCGGATCCACGCGGGGGTGCGGTAGACGGTGCGCGTCGTCATGTCAGATCGCCCAGCACGAACAGCCGAACGCGCCCCAGAAGCCCTTCGCATCCGACGTCGGCAACGTGCTTGCCCATGCGCTCGCGTGCGCATGCTGGTGAAGGTTGCATTCGTTCGCGCAGCCGCACATCGCGGCGGCCGCTGCCGCACGTTGCAGCGGCGCGCCGTTGCGTTGCGTCGCGCCCCAGCCGCCATAGCCGCCGAACTCGCGCACCGGCGACCAGTCCGGCATCGCCGGCGGAATCGGCGCGTCGTGCGACGCGAACGGCCCCGCGCCCCACACGATCTTCCCGTCGACCACCGTCAGCAATGCGGTCGTGGCGGCGATATCGTCCTCCGCGCACCCGAAGAAATCGCGATCGGGGACCACCAGGTCGGCAAGCTGACCCACCGCGATCCGGCCTTTCTTGCCTTCCTCGTTCGAGAACCACGTCACATACTCGGTCCACATCCGCAGCGCGGTTTCGCGATCGAGCAGGTTACGCTGCGGATACATGCGCATGCCGCCGACCGTCTTGCCCGTCACGAGCCACGCAAGCGATACCCACGGGTTGTACGACGCGACGCGCGTCGCGTCCGTGCCGGCCGACACCTTGAGCCCCTTCGCGAGCATCTTCGCGACCGGCGGCGTCGCCTCCGCGGCTTGCGCGCCGTAGCGCTCGACGAAGTATTCGCCCTGGTACGCCATCCGGTGCTGCACCGCGATCCCGCCGCCGAGCGCGGCGATCCGGTCCATCGATTGCTCGGTGATCGTTTCCGCGTGATCGAAGAACCAGTTCAGCCCTTCGAGCGGAATGTCCTCGTTGACCTTCTCGAACACGTCGAGCGCGCGGCTGATCGTTTCGTCATAGGTCGCGTGCATGCGCCACGGCCAGCGGTTTTCCGCGAGCACGCGCACGACGCCTTCGAGATCGTCCTCCATCTGCGCGGGCAGGTCCGGACGCGCGACGCGAAAATCCTCGAAGTCGGCCGCGGAAAACGCCAGCATCTCGCCGGCGCCGTTGTTGCGGAAGTAGTCGGTGCCGTCGTGATACTTGACGCTCTTCGTCCAGTTCACGAAGTCTTCCTTCTCCGCGTTCGGCTTCTGCGTGAACAGGTTGTACGCGATCCGGATCGTCATCTCGCCCGCGTCGTGCAGCTTGCGGATCACTTCGTAATCGTCGGGGTAATTCTGCGACCCGCCGCCCGCGTCGATCACGCCCGTCACGCCGAGCCGGTTCAGCTCTCGCATGAAATGGCGCGTCGAGTTGTACTGATACTCGAACGGCAGCTTCGGCCCCTTCGCGAGCGTCGCGTAGAGGATCGTCGCGTTCGGGTTCGCGAGCAGCAGGCCGGTCGGGTTGCCGGCGGCATCGCGCAGGATCGTGCCGCCCGGCGGCTCCGGCGTGTCCTTCGTATAGCCGACGACACGCAGCGCGGCCGCGTTCAGCAACGCGCGATCGTACAGGTGCAGGATGAACACGGGCGTGTCCGGCGCGACCGCATTGAGTTCGTCGATCGTCGGCAGCCGCTTCTCCACGAACTGATGTTCGGTGAAGCCGCCGACCACGCGCACCCACTGCGGCGCGGGCGTGATCGCGACCTGCTGCTTGAGCATCTCCATCGCGAGCGCAAGCGACGGCACGCCGTCCCAACGCAGTTCCATGTTGTAGTTCAGTCCGCCACGAATCACGTGGCAGTGGTTGTCGATCAGACCCGGCAGCACGCCGCGGCCGCCGAGATCGACCACCTTCGTCGCGCGGCCCGCGAGCGGCATCACGTCCGCTTCGCTGCCGACGGCGACGAAGCGGCCGTCCTTGATCGCGACGGCGGTCGCGACCGGGTTCGCGCGGTCGAGCGTCGTGATGTGCCCGTTGTGCAGGATCAGATCGGGTTGAGTATCGGTTGCGCTCATTGACATCTCCTCGATGCGGTCAGAAGCCGAGCCAGTGACGAACCGGCGCGATGGCCTGCACGCCGACCAGCATGCCGGCGAGGCCCACCAACGCGATCAGCGGCGGC
The DNA here is from genome assembly GCF_905400185.1 of Burkholderia sola. Lineage (NCBI taxonomy): Bacteria > Pseudomonadati > Pseudomonadota > Betaproteobacteria > Burkholderiales > Burkholderiaceae > Burkholderia > Burkholderia sola. Next base: position 1,488,393 of record NZ_FR989675.1, on the reverse strand, counting down.
GCAGGCGAGCGTACCTTGATCACGCTGTACACGACGCCGATCAGCACGCCGGCGCCCAATGAAACTAGATAAGATTCCATAACGATTTCTCCCGGCCGGATTAGAATGATCCGCATCGCATCGGCCGCATGCTACGCTCCCCTCGCATCCGTTTCGCTTCCCTGCCATCCGTTCCGACCATGCAACACCTTCCTGATCTCGAGGCCTGGGCCATCTTCGCGCGCGTCGCGGAGACCGGTTCGTTCGCAAAAGCCGCCGAGCTGCTCGGCGTCTCGCAACCGACCGTGTCGAAAGCGATCGCGCGCCTCGAAAAGCGCCTCGGCGCGATGCTGCTGTACCGCACGTCGCGCAAGCTGTCGCTCACGCCGACCGGCGAACTGCTGCGCGACCGCGCGATCCGCCTGCTCGCCGACGCGGAACTGATCGAGAACGAGGCCACCGCGCAAGCGCTCGAACCGCACGGCCTCGTGCGCGTGAACGCGCCGATGTCGTTCGGGCTGCACCATCTGTCGCCGGTGCTGCCCGCGTTTCTCGAGCGCTATCCGCACGTCGACATCGATCTCGTGCTCACCGATCACATCGTCGACATCGTATCCGGCGGCTTCGACGTCGCGATCCGCATCGCCGAGTTGAGCGATTCGACGCTGCGCTCGCGTCGCCTCTGCGCGGTGCGCCGGCCGCTCGTCGCGTCGCCCGCGTATCTCGACCGGCGCGGCCGCCCCACGCATCCGCGCGACATCGAACAGCACGTGTGCCTCACGTATACGAACCTGCCGACGCCCGAGCACTGGCGCTTCCGCCATTCGGCATCCGGCGAGGATGTCGGGGTGAACGTGCACGGTCGCATTCGCACGAACAATGCGGACGTGATCCTCCCCGCGCTCGTCGGCGGTCACGGCCTCGCGCTGCAGCCCGAGTTCCTGGTGTGGGACGAACTGCAGCGCGGCGCGCTCGAGGAAGTGATGAGCGACTGGAAGATCGCCGACATCAACGTGAACCTCGTCACGCCGCCCGGCATGCTGCGCGCCGCGCGCGTGACGGTGCTGCTCGATTTCCTCGCCGAACATTTCTCGCGCGCGCCGTGGGCGCTGCCCGCCGCCTGAACGCGTGACGGCCGACGGCACGCGATCGCCGCAGTAACCGTCGCGGCGATCGCGGCGATCGCGGCCGGCGGCCCGTTACTTCGCCGGCACGGCCGGAATCGACTCGTGCGGCGTCGCGGTACGCTGCTGCGCCTTGTGGACCATCGTGTACGCGTAGTCGATGCCCATCCCGTATGCGCCGGAATGCTCCTTGGCGATCGCAACCACGGCATCGTAGGTGTCACGGCGCGCCCAGTCGCGCTGCCATTCGAGCAGAACCTGCTGCCACGTGACCGGCACGACGCCGGCCTGCACCATGCGCTGCATCGCGAAGTCGTGCGCGGCCTGCGACGTGCCGCCCGATGCGTCGGCGACCATGTAGATCTCGTAGTCGCCTTCGAGCATCGCGCACAACGCGAACGTCGTGTTGCAGACTTCGGTCCACAGGCCCGACACGACGACCTTCTTGCGGCCGTTCGCGGCGAGCGCGTCGCGTACCTTCTGGTCGTCCCACGAGTTCATCGACGTGCGTTCGAGCGTCTTCTGGTTCGGGAACACGTCGAGCAGTTCGGGATACGTGTGGCCCGAGAAGCTCTCGCTTTCGACCGTCGTGATCGTGGTGGGGATGTTGAAGACCTTCGCGGCCTTCGCGAGCCCGACGACGTTGTTCTTCAGCGTCTGGCGATCGATCGACTGCACGCCGAACGCCATCTGTGGCTGCTGATCGATGAAGATCAGCTGGCTGTTCTGCGGCGTCAGTACCTCAAGTTTCGGGTTGCTCATGGCGGATGGGTCCTGTGAACGGAAAAAGGGGGCCCGCCTCGACCGTGAAAACGGGAGGCGCCCGGAATGCGTCGGCGCCGGATCGTCATCATCCGGGCCGACACATTTAAGCCGCAAACGCGCGGCGCGAACACCCAAGGAATGGAATCGATCCGATTCCCGAATGGATGTCCGTTCGGGGCCGCCCGCCCTTTTTTTCTTCACGCAAACCCGATACGCTTTCAAGACTCTGACGGCGCCGTTCCGGTGCCGCTCGGCCATCACGAGGCGCACCACCATGAAACCGTATGTCCTGTCGCTGCTCGCCGGCATCCTCGCCGGCGTCATCTACGGCGCGATCGGCGTGAACTCGCCCGCGCCGCCGGTCATCGCGCTCGTCGGCCTGCTCGGCATGCTGGCCGGCGAACAGATCCTGCCCGTCGCGCGGCGCATGCTGTCCGGCCATCGGCTGAACACCGCATGGCGCGATGCGAAGTGCAGCCAGCACATGTTCGGCGCGCTGCCGGGCGGCGCCGCGAACGACCGCAAGCCTTCTTGATCCACCCCATCGCCGCCGGCCACGCATGACCAACGTCGAGCTGTTCCATTACCTGTTGCTGTTGATCTGCGGCGCGGGCGCCCTCACCTGGCTCGCCGAGCGAATCTCGATTCCGCCGGCCGTCGTGCTGCTGCTCGGCGGCTGCGTGGTCGCCGTCGCCGGCAAGCGCGTGCCCGACATGGACCCGGCGCTGCTGCTCGCGGCCGTGCTGCCGCCGCTGCTGATGTCGAGCGGGTTCTATACCGCCTGGAAGGAATTCCGGCAGGAGCTCGCCTCGATCGCGTCGCTCGCGCTCGGGGCCGTGGCGTTCACGACCGTCGCGGTCGCGCTCGCCGTGCATGCGGCGAATCCCGCGCTGCCGTGGGCCGCGTGCTTCACGCTCGGCGCGATCGTGTCGCCGCCCGACGCGGTCGCCGCGAAGGCGATCCTGCAGCGCCACCCGCTGCCCGCGCGGCTCGTCGCGGTGCTGGAAGGCGAAAGCCTCGTCAACGACGCATCGGGCCTGCTGCTGTACCAGATGGCCGTGTCGGCCGCGCTCGCCGTATCGATCACGGCGGCGAGCGCGACCGGCCTGTTCTTCTCGCTCACGCTGATCGGCATCGCGGTCGGCCTCGCGTGCGGCCATGCGATGTGCTGGGTGCTGCAACGCCTGCGCGAGCCGATGCTCGGCATCGTCGTGACGTTCGCGATGGCATGGGGCAGCTACGGGATCGCGGAAGCCGTCCACGGCTCCGGCGTGCTGTCGGTCGTCACCTGCGGCCTCGTGCTCGGCGTGCGCCAGCACCGCGTGTTCGGCGCCGACATGCGGATCAAGGCGAAGGCGACGTGGGAAGCGATCGTGTTCGTGCTCGACGCGCTCGTGTTCATCCTGATCGGCCTCGCGCTGCACGCGATCCTCGCGGGCGTGAACCACGAAGGCGCGGTGCTGATGGCCGGCCTGCGGGTCGCGCTGCCGGCGACGGCCGCCGCGATCGGCGCGCGCATCGTGTGGGTGTTCGTCGCGATGTGGCTGCCGGGCCGCCTGCGCGCGCGGCGCGCGGGCCGCGCGGCGTGGTCGTGGCGCGAAGCCGTCGTGCTCGGCTGGTCGGGCATGCGCGGCGTCGTGAGCCTCGCGGCCGCGATCGCGCTGCCGGCCAATTTCCCGGGCCGCGACCTGATCCTGTTCAGCACGTTCCTGCTGATCATCGCGACGCTCGTCGTGCAGGGCGGCACGCTCGCGCCGCTGATCCGCGTGCTGAAACTGCGCCCGGCCGCGCGCCGCACGATGTCCGAACACGCGGTGCGCGCGCACACGTTCGGCGCGGCGCTTGCCGAGCTCGACGCGCGCGAGCAGCGCGGCGCCGGCCTCGAACGCGCATCGCTCGACCGGCTGCTGACCGAATACCGCAGCCGCGTCGCGTTCAACGAACGCGCGCACCGCGACGGCGCGGAGCCCGCGGACGTGCGCGCGCGGATGCTGCGCGTCGAGCTCGAACTCGTCGGCGTGTCGCGCGACGCGCTGCTCGGCCTGCATCGCGACGGCCGGGTCGACGACGCGGTGCTGCACCGCATAGAATCCGAACTGGATTTCGAGGAGCTGCGGCTGCAGCGCCTGCTCGAACCCTGACGTCCGGCCTGCCGGCAGGCCCGCCCCCTTTCCCCACCTGGAATTTCAATGAGCGAACTCACCGTCGAAGCGAGCATCGGCCCGGTCGATTACCTCGTCCACTTCACCGACGGCGTCCACCAGTGGCGCGCCGACGAACCCGCGTCGCTCGGCGGCGGCGATACGGCGCCGACGCCCGTCGCCCTGCTGCTGTCGAGCCTCGGCGCGTGCACGGCGATCACGCTGAAGATGGTTGCGCAACGAAAAGGCTGGCCGCTCGCCGAAGTGCACGTGAAGCTCGCGCACGAATCGGGCAGCGCGGGCAGCACGATCGTGCGCCGCATCACGCTCGACGGCAACCTGACCGACGAGCAGCGTGAACGCCTGCTGCAGATCGCGAACGCGTGCCCGGTGCACAAGATCCTCACGCACCCGATCGCGATCGACACGGCGATCGCCTGAGTACCTCCCGTCACCGCCACCGCCCCCGTCACGAGATTCCCGTCATGTCCGCCTCGATCAAGACCCTGCTCACGCCGCGCGAAAGCGACATCGGCAACCTCGTCGTGCGCCGCGTGCTGCCCGCGCGCGCCGCGCGCCTCGTCGGCCCGTTCATCTTCTTCGACGAGATGGGCCCGGCCATGCTGCCGGCCGGCCGCGGCATCGACGTGCTGCCGCATCCGCACATCGGGCTCGCGACCGTCACCTACCTGTTCGACGGCTCGCTGATGCATCACGACAGCCTCGGCTTCCGGCAGAAGATCGTGCCGGGCGACGTGAACTGGATGACGGCCGGCCGCGGCATCGTGCATTCGGAGCGCTCGCCCGACGAGGATCGGCCGCGCGAGCAGCCGGTGCACGGGATCCAGACCTGGGTCGCGCTGCCGGTCGAGCACGAAGACACCACGCCCGCGTTCGTTCACCATGCGGCCGACACGCTGCCGTCGTTCACGCGCGACGGCGTGACCGTGCGCGTGATCGCGGGCACCGCGTTCGGGCACGCGTCGCCGGTCGCCGTGTTCTCGCCGACGCTCTATGCGTATGCGGAATTCGCACCGGGCGGGCAGCTCGCGCTCGATGCGGAGCACGACGAACGCGGCGTATATCTCGTCGACGGCGACCTCGGCATCGACGGCACGCCGCTCGCCCCCGCGACGATGGCCGTGCTCGAACCGGGCGCGACCGTCGCGCTGGCCAGCACGAACGGCGCACGCGTGATGCTGCTCGGCGGCGCGCACCTGCCGGGCGAGCGTTTCATCGAATGGAATTTCGTGTCGAGCGAACGCGCGAAGATCGATGCGGCGCGTGCCGCGTGGGCCGATCAGACGTTCGGCAAGGTGCCGGGCGAAGAAAACGAATGGACGCGGCAGCCGGAACGCAAGGCATGACGCCACGCGCAACGGGCGGCCACGGCCGCCCGGCGATGCGCGCTCAGCATGGCACGAGGCCCACGACCCCGCCACCCGACTGCGTACACCAGCGCTGTTCCTGCCGAGGCTGCGCCTGCGCTTGCGGCGGCGAGTACGGCACGGCCCTCGCCATGGCAAGCGCGTTGGCCAACGCTTTGGACTCTACCTGCCGCTGTTGCTCGATCGACGCGCGCTGCGCGTCGTCCGCCTGCTTCGTCAGCGCAACCAGCCTCGCATACCGGGGATCGCGCGCGTCCTGGAATGGCGGCAGCGGCGGCGGCACCGGCACGGCAGGCGCGGTGCCTCGGTAGCGGGGGATCGACATCTTCGAGGTCTTCCCCCAGATCGCCGCCTCGCCGATATCCCACATCGCCACCCGCATCTCGAGCGCGTGTTCATAGCCGCGATCGACCTCGGCCGTCGTGGGCGTGCCCGTCGGCGCGGGAAGCGGCTGCAGCGACGGCGGCAGCGGCTGCAGCGACGGATGGACGAGCCGCACCCAGCTCACGGCGGCCACCGAGTATTGATACAGGACGCGCTGGTAAGCGTCGAGTATTCTGGCGCGACTGTCGGGCGTGGAGGCCTGGGCGCTCGACACCAGCGCGATGAACGACGTCAGCGTCTGGGTATAGCGTGCGCCGTCTTCCTTCTGCGCCGCCACGCGTTCCGGCTGCGGGCCGGACGATGCGTTCAACATCCCTGCGCACCCCGACAGCGCGGCGACCATGGCCGCGCACAGCCCTGCCGTTCGAAACGCGATCCGAATGTGATACGACATGGCAGCCCCCAACCGATACGAGACAAACACCCAATGAATCTGCGGTGACCGGCACCGGCAGCTGCGACGCGGATCGCCGGACCGCCCTGGCGACGGCGCCGGTCAGAGCCCGACCGTACGACCTTTACGTTCAAGAGAACGGGCCGCCCTGACGCGGCTGCCCCTTGCGATTGCAAACCGGCGGGTTCGTCATGCCGAAAGACAGCAGATTGCCGCCGTTGATCGTGCACGCGAACTCCTTGCCGTCCCTGGCTTTCAGGTTGACGTAGGTATTCGTCCCTTCGGTGCGGCGATTGACGATGACGAGTTCATCGGGCGAGTACCCCAGCGTGCCGGCCGTACTGGACTTGATCTTGTCGTCGGTCAGCATGTTGGTGCTGCCCGCGATACCCGCGCAGCCGGACACCAGCAATACCGTCAGCCCGACGAGAATAGCGCTTGCCGAACGCATAAACCCTCCATTATTTGACTTTTATCGCCTATTTATCGAATAAACATACGCGCTGCTCGCGCGGCTATTCGATGGAATAGCCGAAACAGCCTGGAACGTATGCCCGATGGACTTCGCCAAATGATATAGACCGGTCTAGTTTCGTGTCAACCACGCCTGATTAAAATCGGGGGATCTCCCGCCGGGCCGCTGTTCCTTCAGGCCTTCAATCCCATCAGCTTCGCGAGCGTCGGCCAGCGATCGAGCGACGCGTCGAACGCGCGACGCGCCTGTTCGTCGACGTAGCGCTCGGGATCGAGCGCGGGCAGATGCCGCGCGAGGCCGATCACGTCGTTCGGTTGCGACAGGCGATCGTCGTCGCCTTCGCCGGAAATCGTCACTGTTCGTCGATCCATACGCCGTCCGGAGTTTTCACCGCGTAACCCGCGGCCGTCTGCATCGTCACCGTGCCCTCGTTCTCGCCGATCATCCGCGTGCGCGGCAAATCGGCCGCGTATTGCGCGAGCGTCGCGCCCGGCTTGAACGGGCTGTTCGACACGAGATTCGACAGCAACTGCGCGAGCGCGAGGAAACTGGTCGGCTGGTCGATCACGGTCGTCGCGCCGTGGTTGCCCGTGAAGCCGACGAGCCGCACGCCGACCGGCCCGTGCACGATGCGCGGCGTCGGAATCTCGCGCAGCCCCGCGACCTGGTTCTTGTCGCCGCGCAACGCGGCGCCGTGCTCGGGCACGAACACGATCACCGCACGGCGGCCCGATTGCGCGATCAGGTCGGCGAGACGGTCGAAGTCGGTCATCATTTTCGTCGCGCGCTGCGGGTACGAGTCGATGCTCGTCAGCGCGCTGCCGACGACACGGTTGCCGTCGTGCAGGCTGATCGTGTTGTAGTACAGCGCGACCGGCCCCGGCACCGCCGCGCGCTGCGCGTACCAGTTCGCGAGCGTCGAGTAGTCGTCCTTGATCGCCGAACCGTCGAACGCATGCATCGCGACCGGCGCGGCCGCGTTCGAGATCATCGGCGCATCGGCCACGCCGATGTTGTCGTGGATCACCTGCAGGAAATTGTCGAAATGGCCGTCGTGGTTCAGCAGCGACTGCACCGTGTAGCCGGCGCCCGCCAGTTGCGAGAACAGATGGCACTGCTGCGGCGCGCTCTTGTACAGGTCCGCATGCGCTTCCTGCCCGCAGCTCGCGCGCAGCACGCGGATCGCCGCCGGGCCGCTGTAGCTCGCGGCCGTGCTGAAGTTCGTGAACAGGTAGTCGAAGTGGCTCAGCATCGGATGGTTGCGCACCTTCGCCGCATCGAGGTCGTCCCACGATAGCGAGCAGATGTGCAGCACGATCACGTCGAACTGCGCGGCCGGATCGCTGCCGAGATGGCCGAACGCGACCTGCCGCTGCGACTCCTGCGCGCGGAACGTCGCGAGCGCCGCGTTGTGATCCTCAGGCTGGTCGACGCGCGTGGCGCCCGCCGCGTTCGCCTGCGGCTGCGCTGGCGCGGCGACGCGCGCCATCAGCCCGCTGCCGGCCTGCCACAGCGGCATCACGATCAGCACGGCCACCACGAACGTCGCGACGCGCAGCCAGCGATTGACGATGAAATAGACGATCAGCACGCCGACGATCGTCAGCGCCAGCACGGGCGGCAGCAGCCGCGGCAACAGCTCCATCCAGTAGTCGAGACGGAACGTGCTGACCTCGCGCGCGGCCTCCGCGAGACGGGCGAGCGGCGGCGCATGCAGCTCGCGCGCGAGCAGCGGCACCGCGATCGCGATCGCCACGACCTGCCGGACGATGCGCCACGCGCGCGACCGGATCGGCGCGCTCGCCACGAGCGCCACCGCGAACGCGAGGTTCGCGAGCCAGAACGGCTGCAGGCGCCCGGTCGCGAACAGCGCGAACTTCAGGATGAAATACAGATTCCAGAACGTCATCTAACCCACTCCATGATGCGCGCCGCGTCAGTCGCGCGCGCGATCGAGTTTCGGCGCGAGCATGGCCTGCACGCCGCGCGCCGCACCCTTCCACATTCGTACATAACCGTCCAGCCCGATCCGCAGCACTTCCTTGAGCCCGCCGAGCGGCGTGTCGGGCCGCGCGCTTTCGTGCCAGTCGAGCCACGCATCCGCGCGGCCGAACGTGCATTGCACGAGCTGGCGCTCCTGCTCGAGCGTCAGTTCCTCGAAGCTCACGCCGACATGGGTCGGCGTCGCACGGGTCACGCGCACCGGGAACGGAAACGCGCGGTCGCCCCGCGTCACGCACACCGTCAGCGTGTCGCCGACGGCGAGCGGCAGCCCCGGCACCGCTTCGAGCCCGAGGCCGCCGGTCGAGTAGTCGCTCGTGAAGCACGCGGCGGTCGAGCCGTCGGCGAGCAGCAGCATCGCCGGCACGCGCATCGCGATCCGATGCGTGACGCGCACCTGCCTGGTCTCGCGCGCGACGGCCAGCGCCGCGCCGAGCATCGCGAGGTTGTAGACGGTCCAGCCGAGCGTGATCAGGATCGTCGACGCCTCGTCGCCCTGGTCGGCCACGAGCCGCCACAGGCCGGCGACGATCGCGAGCACGTTCAGCGCGAACAGCACGAGATACGGTTTCGACGTCGACCAGTCGACGTAGCCTTCGTCGATCTTGCCGCCCTTGTCGGTCACGTTGAACTTGCCGTGCTTCGGGCTGAAGAACGCGACGGTGGTCGGCAGCGCGATGTACCACGCGAGCACCGATTCGTAGACCTCGGCCCAGAACGAATGACGGTAGCGCCCCTGCATCCGCGAGTTCGCGACGTTCGCGAGCACGAGATACGGGATCACGTAGCTCGCGAGCGCGAACGACGACGCGTTGATGAAGTACAGGTGGAAGAACAGGTACGCGAGCGGGATCGTCAGGAATACCAGCCGCGGAATCCCGTAGAAGAAATGCAGCATCGCGTTGCCGTAGCAGATCCGCTGGATGAAACCGAGCCCGCGCCCGAGGAACGGGTTGTCGATCCGGAAGATCTGCGCCATCCCGCGCGCCCAGCGCGTGCGCTGCTTCACGTGGCCGGCGAGGCTTTCGGTCGCGAGGCCGGCCGCCTGCACGGTCGGCAGGTACGCCGACGTATAGCCGCGCCGATGCAGCTTGAGCGCGGTGTGCGCGTCCTCGGTCACGGTCTCGACCGCGACGCCGCCCACCTCCTCCAGCGCGCTGCGCTTGAGCACCGCGCACGATCCGCAGAAGAACGTCGCGTTCCACAGGTCGTTGCCCGACTGCACGAGACCGTAGAACAGGTTGCCCTCGTTCGGGACCTCGCGGAACGTGCCGAGATTGCGCTCGAACGGATCGGGCGAGAAGAAATGGTGCGGCGTCTGCACGAGCGCGCATTTCGGGTCGCGCAGGAACACGCCCATCGTCGTCTGCAGGAACGAGCGCGTCGGCACGTGATCGCAGTCGAAGATCGCGATGTAGTCGCCATGCGTCTTCGGCAGCGCGCGGTTGATGTTGCCGGCCTTCGCGTGCAGGTTGTCGTCGCGCGTCAGGTAGTCGATGCCGGCCTCGGCCGCGAATGCCGCGAACTCGGGGCGCCGGCCGTCGTCGAGCAGGTACACGCGCAGCTTCGCGCTCGGCCAGTCGATGCTCTGCGCGGCGAACACGGTCGGCTTCACGACCGACAGCGGCTCGTTGTAGGTCGGGATATAGACGTCGACGGTCGGCCAGGTGTCCGGATCGTCGGGCAGCGGCACGATCGGCCGGTCGAGCGGCCACGCGGTCTGCACGAAGCCGAGCAGCAGGATCATCCACGTATAGGCTTCGGCGCCGTACAGCAGGTAGCCGGCGACGGCCTCGACGGGGCTGCGGAAGTCGAGCGTCTGCGTCGTGCGCCACCACACGTAGCGCAGCGTGGCCAGCAGCGCGAGCGACGCGAGCGCGAGGGTCGGCAGATGGCCCGGCAGGCGGCGCAGCGCGAGCGCGAGCACCGCGACGATCGCGAAGAACGCGAACTGCGCGCCGGGCATCAGCGGCGACATCCCGGCCGCGGCCCACAGCACCGCGCCGGCGACGAGCAGCAGCGGCGCGAGCCACGGGCGCCGGCCGACGCCGTTCGCGCGCGCATCGAGCCAGCCGCCCCAGCGCCCCCACGGCAGGCGCTCGAGCAGCGCATTGAGGCGCCGGCCGACCGCACGGCCGGCCACATAGACGGGCACGACGAACGTGTCGAACCACGCGAGCGGATCGCGCGCGGGCCGGCCGTCGGCCGCACGCGGTGCGCGCACGATCGCGCGCCACAGCCATTCGCGCACGCTGAGCGGCTGCAGCACGCCCCAGTCGTACGCGAGCCGCAGGAACGCGACGCGCACCCAGCGGCGCACATGATCGGGGCGGCCGGGCGGCGGTGCGTGGAAGAACAGCCGCACGAACCAGTCCACCCGCGTGCGTTCCGCCGGCAGCCCGATGCCGCGCGCGCACCAGTCGGCCGCGCGACGGCCGAACGCGCGCAGTCGCGACGCGAGCGCGGCCTTCATCGCACGCCTCCCGCGCGGCCGGCGACGGCCGCCGTCAGCCACGTGTCGACCCAGTTCGCGACGCCGTTCAGGTCGTGCGACGCCTGCGAATACGGCGCATCGTCGAAGATCCAGCTGCCGCGCGCGAGCGCTTCGGGCACCGCCGCGTCGACGTGGATGCGCTGCTCGAGCATCGACGCCGGCCCCGCGACCGCGCGCAGCATCGCCAGCGCGTCGCGCTGCATGTCGCGCGCCGGGTTCAGCCGGTTCACGACGATCTGCAGTTCGCCGCGGCCGGCCCGCAGCGCGCCGAGCCGCGCGGCCGTCGTCGCGCACGCGACCGGCTCCGGCGGCACGACGACGAGCGTCAGGTCCGCGCGGCGAATCGCCTGCTCGGCCTGCGGCGACGGATAGCGCGCGGTGTCGACCAGCACGACGCCGTCGGCCGGCAGCGCGATCTCGTCGAGCGCGCGCGACAGCCAGGCCGGATCGGCAGCGAGCCGCGCATCGCACGCGGCGGCGCCGGCCGCATCGACCTGCCCGTACGGCACGAACAGCACGCCGTCGGCGTTGCGCCACGTGTGCGCGTGCCACGGTTCGGCGCCGCCGAGCAGGCCGTGCGCGAGACCGTGTTCGGCCAGCGTATCGAGGCCGAGCGTCGCGCCCATCAGGTTCTGTGCATCGAATTCGACGGCGACGACCGGCCGGCCGCGGCGCGCGAGCAGCACCGCGAGCGCGGCGGCCAGCGTCGTGCGGCCCGCGCCGCCCGTCGTCGACGTGAGGGCGATCGTCTTCATCGTGCCGCCTTGCTGTCGCGTTCGTGGCGTTCGTAGCGTTCGTCGGCTTCTTCGCCGCCGACATCCGGCAGCAGGCGGCCGCGCAGCGCGACCGGCACGAGTTCGCACGGCACCGCGTCGCGCCGGTCGATGCCGCGCGGCGCGTGGAAGCCGCGGCCGATGCCCAGGTGCTGCGCGACGATCCACACCGGCACCGCGATCGCGACACCGACGATGAAGCCGATGACGAGTTCGGCGATCATGCGTCCTCCTGCTTGCGCAGCGGCATCGCGCTGCGGACGGCGCCGCGCGCACGCGCGGCGGGAATGACGGGTTGCGACGGCGACGCGTCGACGGCGTCGATGACGCCGGACGCGGATGCCTGCGGCACGCCGATCGCGTCGAGCGCGATGACGGTATCGATCGCCTCGATCGCGTCGCTCACCTCGCTCGCGTCGGGCAACGCCGTGCCGGGACCAGCCGGCGCAGGCGCCGCGCGCGCGGCGGCGGCCGGTTGCGGCGCCGCGAACAGGTCGCTGTAGTCGGCGATCGGCGCGCGCCGGTTCTCGGCCTTCAGCGCGTCGAGCTCGGTGTCGATGCTGCCCTGGCCGAGGCACACGACGCGATCGGACAGCGTATCGACCGGCACGTCGAAGATCCGCGCGAGCGCATCGTCGGCGTCCACTGGCTCGCAAGCGAACAGGAACACGAACAGATGCCCTGCATCGGCCGTCACGACGTCGCCCGCGCGGCGCGGCCGGCAGTGCCGCAGCGCGTCGACGTGCGACACGCCCGGCAGCAGCGTGAGCTTCGCGAGCGTGTGCGGCAGCGCGAGCACCGCGCCGCGGTCGAGCACCGCGCGAATCCGCCGGCAGAACGTGCCGACCGGCAGATAGCCGAGCACCGAATCGCCGAGCGCGGCCGCGAGCGCCGCGCGATAGTCGGCCGCGACGGGCCGCGCGTAGAGCTGGCCGCGCAGCGCATGCACGGCGGCCTGCATCCGCGAGACGGGCAAGTCGCGCGCGACGACGCGGTTCGCGCCGACGCTCAGCACGAGCACCTCGAACTGGTGGCGCAGCACCTCGCCACGCTCGACGACCGCGATCTTCAGCGCGCCGCCGCACTGCCGGCGCAGCGCGTGCACGTCCGCGCACAGCGCTTCGAGTTGCGCATGCGAGCGGAACACGAGCACCGCGGTCGCGGCCTGCGCGCTCGCGCACGCGGCGACGACGGCCGCGTTGTCGTCGACGATCTCCCAGCCGTCCGGCACGCGGCTCGCGCCGTCGAGCACCGCGCGGCTGACCACCACGCGATCCTCGTCGCTCGCGAGCTTCATCCGGCGCGCCGGTTCGGTCGCGCCGCCATCGACGCTCGCCGACAGCCGGCCGCCCGGCGCAAAGCGCAGCGGGCGCACCTCGCCGGCCGCGAGCGTGTCGCCCGCGCGCCAGAAATCGACGACCCACAGCAGCTCGCCGTGCGTGCGCTGCAACTGCGCGACGCCCGAGCAGATCCCGTGGAAGCCGCTGCGCGGCGTACGATCCGCGTCGCGCACGAGCGGCGCATCGTCGGCGCGCGCGTCGTCGCCCGCCCGGGTCGCTTCGGGATCGAGCAGCAGCACGAGCGCGATCCGGCGCGTGCGGCACCAGTCGGCCAGCGCGTGCGCTTCATCCGCGAGCGCGACCGGATCGTCCCAACTGAACCAGCGCTGCGCACCTTCGACGAAATACAGCGAACGGGCATGCAGCCCGTAGCGCTTCATCGCGCGCAAGCCGCCGGTCAGCCGCGCGAACGGGCCCGGCGCCACGCCGCGCGGCGCAGCGGCGATCACACCGGCGTCGGCACCGGCGTCGGCCGGCTCGGCCGCCGGCGGCATCGCCAGCACGTTCAGGTTGCGCGGCCAGCCGGCCGGCTGCGCGCCGCCCGCGAAGCCGAGCGATGCCATGTGCGCGGCGACGCGCGCCGGATCGCGCGCGAGCACGATCGTGACGTCGCGCGTGCGCGCCTGGCGCGCGCTTTCCCACACCAGCGCGTCGCATCCCGGCGTGCCGCCGGCCGCGTAGATCGCGTAAAGACCGCCGGCCTCCAGTTGCGTCCAGGTATCGGGCAGGCCGTCGATCGCGAGCCGGCTCAATGCGCCGGCGCGGCCGCGCGCCGACCCCACACGCAGCAGCGCGCGCAGGCGATCGACCAGGCTGACAGCGCCGGACGCGGAGCGGGTGGCATCGAATTCCGTATTCACGGCAGTCCCCTAGTAATCCGAATAAAGCCGCACCGGCGTCGGCGTCACGAGCCAGTTGCGCGGCGCGCGCGCATCGAACGCATAGCGCAGGTACACGAGCGCCGAGCTCGGCGCATAGTCGTGCGACCGGTCGATCTGCAACTGCGCGCCGACGCTCAGGTGCGGGTTCACGCGATATTCGACGATGCCGTTCACGCCGTACGAGAACGACACGCCGCGCGTCGAACTGCCCGCGTACACGAACCCGGCCGCGACCTGCGCGGCGCGCTGGCCGGAGAGCGTCGGGTAATACAGCGAATCCTTCTCGTAGCTGTTGGAGATCCCGCCGGTGACGGTCAGGTCCCACGACAGCGCATCGTGCCGCCCGGCCCATTCGATCGGCACGCCGAGCGACAGATAGCGCTGCGGGCTGTAGTAACCGCCCTGCCCGTACGTGTAGTAGCGCAGGTTCTGCGCGTAGTGCCACGCATTGCCGACGAGCCCGGTGCTGACCTTCATCGTCGCGCGCTCGTAGACGGGCACCGTGAAGCCGGTGCGCAGCGTGACTTCCGCATTGCGTTCGACGTTGCGGCCCGACAGCACGCCCGCGCCGAGTTCCGCGAACAGGTTCGTGCGGCCGACGTCGACCGACGCGCGCAGGTTCACGCCGTCGCGGCGCACGCCGCCCCACACCGCGCCGGTCCATGGGTCGCGCATCCCCGCGTACGACAGCACGCTGCTCGTTTCCGGCCGCCGCGACGCGTTCACCGAGAAGCTCGCGGGGCCCGCGTCGAAGCGGTAGTGCATGCCGCCGACCAGGTAATGCACCGGGAAGCCGAGCGGCGACGTGCCGAGATCGAAGCGCCATGCATCGGACAGGTAACCGGCGCCGAGCGCGACGCCCGTGGTCGACTGGTGCAGCGAGCCCGACGGATTCGCGAGCAGCGCGGCGGCCTGCGGATTCGGCTGGAACGGCGGCGGCAGCCCGTTCGGCGCCCTGAGCCCCGCATACGTGCCGAACGTCTTCAGCGAATACGCGTTCGGGTCGCTCGTATCGAGCGTGCCCGGATCGAGATGCACGGTGTCGATCTGCGCGAACACGTGCCCGTCGTAGCGGATCGGCATCTGCATGTAGATCGGCACCTGCTGCGCGCGATACGACGAGATGCCTTCGTCGCCCGACTTGTACGCGGGTATCCAGCCGGTCTCGATCTCGGGATTGCGTCGCTGTGCGAGGTCCGCGAACGCGGCCTGTGCGGGCGTGAGCCCGTCGCGGCCCGGGCTCACGCCCGTCGCGCGTTCCTGCGACTGCGACAGCCGGTACAGCGACGCCGCATCGTCGTAGCGGCCTTGCGCCTCGGCCACGCGCCCGGCCGCGACCGTCACGTCGGCGCGCGCCGGATACGCGGCCTGCAGCCGGTCGGTCACCTGCGCGGCTTCGTCCGGGCGGCGCAGCGCGTTCAGGCGGCGCACCGCCGACAATTGCGTGTCGACATCGTCGTCCGGCGTGCGCGCCAGCACGGCCTGCACGCGCTCGCGTGCGGCGGCTCGGTTGCCGCTGTCCTCGTCGATCCGGGCGAGCGCGAGCTGCGTATCGGCATCGTCCGGCGTACGCGCGACGACCGGCGCGAGCGCGTCGCGCGCCGCGTCGTAATGGCCCTGCGCGCGTTCGAGATCGGCGCGTTCGAGCGCGTAACGCTTGTCCGCGCGGCCGGCCGGGCTCGCGCGATCGAGCAGCGTGCGCGCCCGTGCATAGTCCTGTCGTGCGATCGCGTCGTCGGTCTGCCGCAGCACGAGCCGCAGCGACTGGTCCTCCAGTCGCGCCGTCTGCGCGGGCGTCAGCGACGGGTCGCGACGCAGCATGTCGAGCCATGCGGCGAGCGCCTCGTCGCGCCCCGCGCTGCCGAGCAGGTCGCCGTAGCGCAAGCGCACGTCCGCGTCGGCTTCGCGCGGATGCGCGGCGATCCAGTCGCGCAGCGGCGCGAGGCCGCGCTCCGGTTCGCCCGCGTCGATCCACTGGGCGCCGATCGCCGCGAGCATGTCGGGATCGTCCGGCGCGCTCGCCTGCGCGTGCGCGAGCGTGGCGGCAAAGGCCGCGCGGTCGCCGCGTGCATGCGCGCTTCGTGCGTCGGCCAGCGCGCTTTGCGCATCGAGCTTGCGCGCCAGCGCCCGCATCCCGTCCGACCGGTGCGCATCGTCGACCGGCGCCAGCGCGGCCTGCGCGCCCGCGACATCGTCGATCGAGTTGCGGTACAGCGCGCTCGCGTAGCGCATCTCGGGCGTGTCGCTGCGCGCGAGCCCGTCGTCCATCACCGTGCGGCCGAGCTGCGGCAGCCCCATGTCGCGATAGAGGCGCGCGAGCGCGAAGCGCGTCCACGGCGCGTCGGGCGCCGCGCGCACGGCCGCCTCGTAGCGTTGCGCGGCCGGCCCGCGCGCGCCCTTGTCGGCCAGCGCACGCGCTTCGTTCGCGAGCACGTCGCCGCGCAGGCCGTCGAGCGTACGGCGATCGTCGGCGCCCGTCACGCGCCCTTGCAGCGCGTCGAGCAGCGGGCCGATCCGGTCCGCGCGGCCGGTGTTTTCATACAGCGTGGCCGTGTCGCGCACGGCCGACACGCTCGGCGAACGCGCGGCCAGCAAGCCGCGCAGCAACGGCTCCGCCTGCGCCCAGTCGCGCTGCGCGAGCAGCGCATCGGCGAGCTGCAGCTTCGCGTCGGGGTTGTCCGGCTGCATCGCGAGCGCCGCACGCGCGGCGCGCTCGGCATCCTGCGCTCGCCCGGCGCTGGCCGCTTCGCGGCCTTGCGCGAGCAGCCCCCAGAACTGCGCGGTCCGCGCGAGGCCCTGCCATTTGCCGCGCTGGTCGGTCGCACGCGCCGCGGCCCGCGCGAACAGCGCGCGCGCTTCGTCGTGCCGCCCTTCGCGCAGACGCAGCAGGCCGAGCCCGCCCAGTGCATCGGCGTCGTCCGAGCGCGCCCGCGCGGCGCGCGCGAGCAGCGGATCGGCGGCGGCCAGGTCGCCGCGCGCGAGCGCCTGCAGCCCGCGCTGCTGCGCGATGTAGTCGGGATCGCGTTCGAGCCGGCGCTGCGCGTCGCGCTGCCGGTCGAGGCCGGCCGCACGATCGCGGAATTCGGTGTCGTCCGGCGCGAGCGCGAGATACGCATGCAGCGCATCGAGATACGCGGGATCGCTGCCGGCCGACTGCAGCACGCGCCGCCACAGCGCCATCGCTTCCGTATGGTCCGCGTCGGCGCGCTTCGCGAGCGACGACGCGATCCGGTTCGCTTCCGCGCGCGTGTCGTCGCGCTGGTTCAACAGCCGCGCGAGCGCGACCGACGCGCTCGTGTCCCGCGGATCGGCGGCGATCGCGCGGCGCAGCGCGGCGATCGCCGGCTCCCGCCCGCCCGGCGCGTTCGACACGATCTGGTAATACTCGGCGCCGAGCGCGCCCGACGGCGCGCCGTTCGGAAACAGCGCGACGATGCGCCGGGCCGCCTCGTCGGCGCGGCCGCTGCGCGCGAGCAGTCGAATCTGCGCCATCTCGCCGCGCCCGCTCGTCGCGACGCGGTATTCGTCGGCCACCCGCCGCGTGGCAGGCGCATTCGGCGATTGCGCCTGCAGCCGCGCGAGCGACGCCTGCGCGCCTTTCGCGTCGCCGAGCCGCAGCAGCACGCGCACCTGTTCGGCCAGCAGTTCGGGGTCGCCCGGCGCGATCAGCAGGCCCTTGCGCAACGCATCGCTGGCGAGATCGTCGCGATGCTTGGTGCCCCACATTCGCGCGGTGTCGAGCTCGCGCCGCGCATCGGCGGCGGCCGAGGTCGCCGGTGTCGCGGGGTTCGCGATCGCCGTGCCCGTCGCAGCGCCCGGCGCCGCCGCGCACACCGACGACGCGAGCCACGCGAATCCCGCGACGTGCGGCGCGGCGCGCTTCAGCGGGCGGCGCACGAACGGCCTCCCCAGCGGGTGTCGAGCGTGCCGTCCGCCCCGAACCGGTAACGGCCGTCGCGCCAGCCGAGGCCGAACAGCGTCAGCACGCTCGTGTAATAGCCGGGCGCCGACTGGCGCGCGAGCGTATCGACGCGGGCCGCCTGTGCCTCCGCGAGCGCATGCTGGCCGCGCGCGTCGAGAAACGGCACGGCCGCCGCGGAGAAACCGCCGTTGCCGTCGTTCGGCCCCGCGACGCCCGTCGTCGTATCGACCTTCTCCGGCGGCGCGCCATGCGCGGCGATATGGTCGGCGAACGGCGCGAACTTCGCGAGCAGCGGCGCGGCAAGCGGATCGGCGCGGTCGAGCGTGCCGGCCCACAGGTACACGCGGATCGCGTTGTACGCACTCTCCGCGTGCGTGTCGGGATCGGGCCCGAAGCCCTTGCCCGCGCGATACAACGCCCAGTCGGGCGAGAAGCCCTTCGGCGCGGTGTCGAGCAGCACGCGAGCGGTGCTGGAGGCGAGCGCGGCCCAGCGCCGGTCGTCGGGCAGCCGCGCGCCGAGCGCGCGAATCACCTGCGGCGGCGAATAGCTCGGATTCACGCGCCATTGGCCGTTCGCGAGCTTGAACCCGGTCGGCCCCGGCAGCAGCGTGAGGCCGAGGCCCGGCACGGTCGCCGTCTCGTCGTCGAGCACGCGCTTCGCGAGCAGCGCACCGCGCGCCGTATAGCTGCGCTCGCGCCACAGCCGCCCGGCCTCGACGAGCGCATACGCGATCCACAGGTCGGCGTCCGACGCCGCGTTCGCGTCGAGCACGCGCCACGCACCGTCGGGCGCACGGCCCCACAGCCACGCGGGCAGGTGCGCGCTCAGGTCGCCCTGCGCGAGGTTGTTCTCGGTCCATGCGAGGATCGTGTCGAACATGCGCCGGTCGTTCGCGACCAGCGCGAAGAACAGTCCATACGCCTGCCCCTCCGATACCGTGCGCGAATCGGCCGAGCCGACGTCGATCACGCGGCCGTCGGCCGAGATGAAATCGCGCTTGAACGCGTCCCAGCGCGGCCACGCCGCGCCGCATCCCGCGCCCGCCGCATCGGCCGCACCGGCCGGCGCGGCGTGCGCGCGCGTAGCCATGCCGGCCGCCGCGCACGTCACCGCAACCGCCAGCGCGAGCATCGCGCCGACACGCCGCGCCGGCTGCGTTGCCCGTCGCTTCGTCATTGCCCGCGCCATCCGTTACATCCCCCGTCGACGCGCGGCGATTCGTTGCAGCACGCTGAACACGCCGAGCGCGAGCAAGAGCCCCGCGACGACGCCGACCGCGCCGAGCACGACCGGATGCCGCGCCGCCTCCGTCCATACGCGCGCATACCACGGCACGAAGCCGACCACGTAAGGCTCGCCGACCCGCAGGCTGTCGACCTGCCCCGGCCGCACCAGCGCGAGGTCGCCCTGCAGTTGCGACACGAGCCCGGCGTTCTCGAACACGTCGAGCAGATCGCCGAGACGCGGCTGGCCGGTCGCGGTCAGCGCGACGACGCTGCGACCGCGGCTGCCCGGCAGCTCGAAACCGGCGAGCGCCGCGAGCGGGCCCGCCTGTTCGATGTGCGCACCGCCGTCGGCGACGCCCACGCCGTTGCGCCAGCGCTCCTTCACCGTGAACGCGACGCGCGTCGTGCCCGCGCCGCCGGCCGCGCCCTGCTCGCCAATCGCGAGCGGCAGCGCCGTGCGCCACTGCGCGAGCAGCGGCGACGCGGGCGAGCCGTCGATCACGAGCAGGTCCTTGTGCCCGGACAGCGCGGCGACGTCGCCGGGCCGCGCGACCTGCACGCGCAGCGCCGGGAAGCCGGTCCATTCGCCCATGTGGCCGAGCATCGTCAGATAGGCCTCGAGCTCCTGCGGCGACGGCCGGTCGGGCATCACGACGGCCGTCTGCGACAGGTCGGCGAAGCGGGTGAACGGGAAGCCGCTGTTCGCGAAGAACGCGAGGTTCGGCAATTGCGCGTAATGGACGAAGTGCGAGAAGTCGATCGTCGAATCGGGATCGATCGCCGCGCGCTGCGGCTCGGTGGCCGTGCTCGAACACAGGCCCGTCTTCTGCGAATCGAGCGTGAAGCGGAACTGCAGCTGGTTGCCGCTTCCGACGCGGAACGCGGGAATGTCGACGTCGCTCGTCACGCGCCCTTCCGGCACCGACAGCAACGGCAACTGCATGCGGCCGTGCGCGTCCTCCGCCTGGGCCGGCCCGAGCCGGTACGACTTCACGAGCTGATCGTTGATCTCGACCGCGAGCGTCGAATTGTCCTGCACGGTCGGCGCCGTGTAGCGGTAGCGCAGCGTGATCGGCACGCCCGCGCCGTTCCACGAATGCAGATCGGCCGGCACGCGCAGGTTCAGCCGGATCGCGTCGGGCGTCGTGCCGCGCACTTCCAGCTGGCGCGGGTCGTTCACGAGTTCGCGGAACGCGATCGGCCGGTTCACCGGCAGCCAGCGCGGCGCGTCGTACGGCTTGCGCGGCGCGCCGAGATCGACGTGCGCGACCGTCGCCGCCGGCCCCGACAGCGCCGCGCGGCCGAGCACGAGCGTCGCGACCGCGTCGTCGACCTCGGCCGCCGTGCGGCCCGTGACGACCAGCAACTTGCGGCCCGACGCGGCCGGGTTGTCGGCGACCGCGAGCAGCGGGCCGTTCACGGGCGGCAGCGCGAGACCGGCCGGCAACGTCGCGACCGTGCCGACCACGACGGCCTGATCGTCGGCCGGCAGCGCGGTCGACACCGGGAAGCGCGCATGCCGGTAGTCGGCCAGCGCGCCGAACCACGACGCGAGCACGCCCGCGCTGCGCAGCGTCGCCGAATCGGGCGTGGCCGGCAGCACGAACGGCAGCCGCACGCGGCCGTTGTCGCGCCGGTCGAAGAACGGCGCGGGCAGCAGCGCGAGATCGTTCGGCAGGCGCACCGGCGATTCGTCGAGGATCAGCTCGCTCGTCGGGCTCACGTCGGCCCACAGCGCCGAGTTCGTCGGATCCTCGCAATGGTCGAGCGTGTAATGCGCGATCAGGCGCAGGCCGATCTGGTTGAAATCGGAAAAGTAGCGCGGATCGATCGGGATCTCTTGCGTGACCGTGCGGCCCGCGCGCGCGGCGTCGAACGGGACGGTCGCAACCACCTCGCCGTTCACCGACACCTTCAGGTGCGACAGCGGAAAGACCAGCGACGGCGAATACGCGTAGGTCAGGCGCAAGCGTGCGCCGGTGATCACGCGGTCGAGCCGCACGCCGGCGTTGATCGTGCGGGCGTCGTCGGCGCCGCGCAGGCGCAGCGGATCGAACGCGCCGAGCGACGCGAACGGCACACGCACGGTCGTCGCCGGCAGGCCGGCGGCCGGGACGCTGGCCGCCGCCGGCGCGGCCGCGGGCACCGCGATTGGCGCCGCATCGGGCGCCGCCGCGTGAGCGGCCGCGGCCGTCGACGCAGCGGCCGGCACCGCCGGCAGCGGCGCGGCCGACAGCGCGGCCGTATGGAAAGCGCCGGTCATCGCGGCCGCCAAGACGAACAGCGACACGGCCGGCTTCATGCGCGGCCCCGCGTCGTCACGATCGTCCGATCATCCTGCGCGTCGCAACCGACGCGCGCAAAGCAGCTATGCCCGTGAGTGCACATCCCCTCTGCTTCCCCTCATATCTGGCTTGATTGCATTTATCGGGACGACGCGGCGGATGCTTCAATGACCGGTTCGTCGCGCTGAGGGACGCCTGGCACCGGCGCCCATCATTCGTCACACTATCTCAAAAATAGAACAAAACTTACCGTGATTCGCGACTGAGAGGCGAAAAAATCTCAATTCGGTCGGAAATGCCGAGCAGGAAGAGTGAATGGCAAGAGTTGCGCCGTTGCCAGCCGGACGGCTGGAACGGCATACTGCCGGCGCGATACGGCTGGCCGGGCATCGCCTGCATTCCGTGCGGACCGCCCGGAATGCGCTGCCGCAAGCGGCGCGTATGCTACCGCAAGTACGCGCCGCACGACGTACTTTCTTCACGGAAAACTGACTTGGATCAAATCGCCGACGCCGCCACCCCGTCCGCCGGGACGCTGCTGCGCATCATCGCCGCTCAAGCCGAAATCGCGAAACTCGGCCTCGACCTCGGCAGCGTGATGGCCTACGTGGCCGAGCAGGTGCCGCAGCTCACCGGCGCGAGCGCCGCCGCGGTCGAATTCGCCGAAGGCGACGACATGGTGTACCGCGCCGCGTCGGGCACGGCCGCCGGGATGCTCGGGCTACGGTTGCGGCGCTCGGGCAGCCTGTCGGGCCTGTGCGTGCAGCAGGGCAAGTTGCTGCACTGCGTCGATTCGGAAGCCGACCCGCGCGTCGATCGCGATGCGTGCCGCCGGGTCGGCCTGCGCTCGATGCTCGTGATGCCGCTCACGCACGCCGACACGACGGTCGGCGTGCTGAAGGTGATGTCGCCGGACGTCGACGGCTTTTCGCCGGCCGACGCGGCCACGCTGCGGCTGATGGCCGACCTGATCGCCGCCGCGATGTTCCACGCGGCCCGCAACGAAGCGAACGAACTCTATCTGCGCGCGACGCACGACGCGCTGACGGGCTTGCCGAACCGCGCGCTGTTCTACGACCGCCTGCGCCAGTCGATGCACACGACGCTGCGCGCGAGCGGCCGGCTCGGCATTCTCAACATCGACATGGACGGACTGAAACCGATCAACGACGAATTCGGCCACCGCGCGGGCGACGCCGCGCTGCGCGAGGTCGCCATGCGGATGCAGGCCGCGGTGCGTCGCTCGGATACGGTCGCGCGCGTCGGCGGCGACGAATTCGCGGTGATCCTGCCGAACCTCGGCACCCGCGACGATGCCCATACGCAGAGCATGCGGCTCTCGCGGCAGGTCGGCGAGCCGTTCGAATTCGACGGGCATCCGCTGCGGCTCGGCGTCAGCGTCGGCATCGCGATGCTGCCGGAGGACGGTACCGACATGAATGCGCTGATCGAGCATGCGGACCAGGCGATGTACGAGGCCAAGCGCACGCGGACGCAACGGACGGCCCGCGCATGACGCATCGCATGCATCGCTAGCCGATCGGCGACACCGCGATCGCGATACCGACGACGAGCCACTGCACGACCGCGACGAGCACGGCGGCCCGGCACAGCCCGACCGCGCCGCGCACGCGCGCGTCGAGCGTGCGCCCGGCCTTCGTCGTATCGATCCAGCCCAGATCGGCGAGCGCGCGGTCGAGCGCCTCCAGCCCGGCATCGACCGACCCGTCGCCGTCCACCGCCCGCGCCAGCGCGGCAAACAGCCGCCGATCGATCTCGACGCGCACCGCGTACCACAGCGCCGCGATCCCCGATCCGGTGCTGACGACGGCCAGCAGCACGCGGGCAAGCGTCGCCGGCGGCCAGCCCGCCGCGAGCCATCCGCCCGCGCCGGCCGCGGCCAGCGCGACCGCGATCGCCCACGCACCCGCATCGAGCGCGCCGCGCGCGGCGGCGATCCTGAACGGGCCGGACGGATCGCGCATCACACGCGCCCCGCATCGCGACGGCGATCGATCCACTGCTGCAGCACGGCCACGCCGTCATCCGACCACACCGCGCGCGGCCGGACCGCGCGCACCGAGGCCAGCGCGTCGCGCGCATCCGTCAGCCCGCGCCGCGCCGCGAGCCACGCGGCCGCGCACAGCACGCTGCGTCCGTAGCCGAGCGCGCAGCAGACCAGCACGTCGCGCCCGTCGCCGTGCAGCCGATCGAGCGCCGCGACGGCCTGCGCGAGCTGCGCCGCCGTCGGCGCGACGAGGTCGAGCTGAGGCACGCACGCATACGCGAGCGACGCATCGGCCGCCGCCCAGCGCGGCATCTCGGCGGTCAGGTCGACCAGCGCGGTGAAGCCGTGGCGCCGGATCTCGCGCGTCGTCGGCGTCCGGCCGATCGACACGCGCTCGTCGATCCGCACCGGCGCCGGCTGCCGGAACGTCCACAGCCGCGAATTGACGAACGCGCCGGCGATCGTCGGCGCGAGCAGCCAGCCCATGAAGACCGGAAACCGCCCGTCCGCATCCTTCTGGAACGCGCCGGGCGCGCCGCGCCGGTACGCCCATGCGACGCAGGCGAGCGCCAGCGCGACCCACCCTGCCGCCAGCGCCCAGCCCGGCGCGCGCGCCACGCACGCCAGCGCCGCGAGCGCGACCAGCGCGGCGCCGAACGCATAGCGGCGCGCGAGCGCGCGACCGGCGGCGGACGGCGACGCATCGGCGCCCGGCAAGCGGCCTGCGGCATCGCGCAGCGGAAACAGGAACAGCGCGAGACAGCCGACGGCCGCCCCGGTCGGCACGTCGATCGCATGATGCTGATAAGTCGTCAGCACCGACACGCCGATCGCCGCGAACCACAGATGCAGCACGACGCGCGCGAACGTGCCACGCAGGTGCTTCGCATAGACGGCCCACAGCACGACGAGCAACCCGATATGCAGCGACGGCGCCTGGTTGAACGGCTTGTCGAAGCCCATCAGCAGCGTGAACAGCGCGCCGGCCACGCCGCCCGCGTCGGGCCGCTCGAAGCCGAAGCGCAGCGGCCACGCGACGAAGCACGCGACCGACACCAGTTGCACGGTCAGCAGCCGCTTCACGTGATCGAGCAGATCGTCGCGGCGCGTCCAGAAGAAGAACGACAGCGCATACAGCAGGTCAATCGACCAGTACGGCACGATCGTCCACGGCACGAACGGGATCGCATGCTCCCAGCCGAACGCGAACGTCGGCACCGCGGCGCGGCGCGCGGCGAGCCAGTTCGCGAAGCCGTACGTCGAGAAGAACACGGCGCCCATCGCCGCGAGCCAGCACAAGCGCAGCGCGAACGACGCGTCGCGCGCGCCGGCTGCCGGCTCGGCCAGACCGCCGCTCGCGTCCGCATCCACACCCGCGCCGCCGCCGAGCGCGCTCATGACGCGTCGACCCGCTGCGCAAGGCTGACCGTGAAGATGCCCATCTCGTCGATGCGCTGGTCGAGCTTGCGGAAACCCGCCCGCGCAACGAGCTCGTCCATTTCGGCTTGCGAACGACGGCGCATCACCCAGGTCGACTCGCCGCGGTGATTGTTCAGCGCGCGCGCGATGAATTCGAGCTGCGGATGCCACGGCTGCCCCGTATAGACGAGATAGCCGCCCGGCGGCACGGCCTGCGCGAGCCCGCGCAGCGAGCGCTCGATCAGCGCGTTCTCGCCGAACAGCTCGTACAGGCCCGACACGATCGCCAGCGTCGGCCGCGGCTCGAGCGTCGCGAGCGACACCTCGTCGAACGCATCGCCGCGCTCGAAGCGCGCGATCGGCTCGAGGCCGCGCTGCGCGATCAGCACGCGGCCGGCCTCGACGTTCGGCGGGCTGTAGTCGCGCAGCGTGATGTCGTCGGGCGCCGCGCCGTCGCGCTCGGCGGCCATCGCGATCGCGTCGAGCACGTAGCGCCCGTGGCCGGCCGCGATGTCGACGATCCGCACCGGCGTGCCGTTCCCGCGCAGGCGGCCGATCGCCGTGCCGATCAGTTCCTGCAGATGCACCTTGCGCTGGCGGATGCCGACCCAGCCCGGCGAATCGAGATACGTGCGGTCGATCAGCGCGCCGATGCCGAACCGCCCCTGCGCGCGATTGCGGTACACGTAGTCGAGCGTCGAGCCCGAATCGAAGCCGAGCCGCAACCCGAGCGCGATGCCGTCGGACAGCGCGCCGCCGGCTTTCAGGCCGGCGCGCGTGAGCGCCCAGTACGCCCGCGCGAACACGTTGGCCGGCGGCCGGCCGAGCGCCGCGTATTCGTCGTGGAACGCGCCGCGGCGGTCGGCATCGGCGAGCGACACGCGCGGGCTCGGCGCATCGAACTCGCGCAGCACGAACGCACGCAGCGGCGCGAGCGCCTGCGCGCGGTCGCGCTCGCCGAGCGTGTCGTGGTAGAAGCCCGGCAGCACGATGCGCTCCTTGCGCGCCGAGCCGAGCCGCTCGAAGAAACGGTCCTGCGGGCCGCGATGCACGACCCAGTCGGCGCCCGAGATCAGCAACTGGGTCGGCACGGTGATCGCGGCCGCGTCGGCGACGATCCGCTGCGCGGTATCGTGCAGGTCGAGCAGCATGTTGACCGCGATCGGCCGCGTGATCAGCGGATCGGACGCGTAGCTCGCGATCCGCTCGGGGTCGTGCGTGAGGAATGTCGGCTTCACGTAGCTGTTCACGTAGAACAGCCCGCGCAGCTTGTGCATCAGCCTCAGCCCTGGCCGCGCGAACGGTACGTAGAGCTTGATGTGGAAGGCCGGCGACGCGACGACGAGCGCGCGGATCGGCGGCGCGTAATCGTGCGCCCAGGTCGCCGCGAGCACCGCGCCGACGCTCTGGCCAATCACCGCGACATCCTCGATCGCGATGCCGTGCGTGTCGCGGATATGCTCGACGAAGGTCTGCAGGTCGCGCACCGACGCGGCCGCGCTCGGGCTGTAGCCGCGCGCGCCCGGCGAGCGGCCGTGGCCGCGTGCGTCCCACGCAAAAAACGCGAAATCCGGCAGGTCGAGCTCGTCGACGAGGTGCGCGACGCGCGCCGAGTGTTCGTGGCCGCGATGCAGCAGCACGATCGCGCCGCGGCAGCGCGGGCCCGTCGCGGGCCAGTGGCGATAGAACAGCGTTGCGCCGTCGTGCGTGATGAAGTCGGCCTCACGGGCCGTGCGTGCGTTCATGCGATCTCTCTCGTTTCGTTATTCGAATCATGTGGCGCCGCCCTCCGGCGCGGCCCGTCAGCGGCCCGCTTCGGCGACGCCGGCCTGCACGCGCCGCACCGCCGTCACGATCGACAGCACGATCAACAGCCGCCACAGCCACGCGGCGACACCGCCGACCGGGAAGCCGAGGCCGATCCACAGCGCGAACGCGCCGAGGGCCAGCGCCCGGTCGCTCTTGCCGAACGGGCCGTCGTAGCGGCGCGTCGCGCCGACGAGCGGGCCGATCAGCCCCGCGCATTCGACGATCACCGCCGTCAGCGCGAACAGCCAGACGTCCGCCGGCGCGAACGCGGGAATCGCGAGGAACGGCAGCACGAGCGCGACGTCGGACACGATGTCGCCCAGCTCGTTCAGGTACGCGCCGAGCGTGCTCTTCTGCCCGTGCTCGCGCGCGAGCATCCCGTCGATCGCGTTGAGCGCCATCCGCGCGAACAGCCACAGCGGAATCAGCAGGAACAGCGCGCGGGCGAATACGCCGAGCCCGGCGAGCGCGCCGACGACGATCGAGCCGCCGGCCGCGAACAGCGTGACCTGGTTGGCCGTGACGCCGCGTTCGGCCAGCGAATTCGCGAACGGGCGCAGACGGTTCTGGAATTTGGGTTTGAGTGCGTAGAGGCTCATCGTTTCGTATTCGTATTATTCGCGCGGCACGGTTGGATGCGTTTCCCGCCGCCATGCCCCGGGCGGCGAAACGGCCGTCGTCGGCCTGGATTGAACGGCCCCCATCGTCGCCGAGCCGCCCCGATGCGTCAAGCAGGCGGCCCGGCCGGCCCGCGTGGCGCCAATCTGGCGTTTTTCGGCGAAACTCGCGATAATCCGCTGGCCCGATCGCCGCGAGATCCATTCGAACTGCAGACGGGCACTCGTGCAACAGCCGATTATCACGCCGCCGACCGGCGCATTCGCCGCGACGCAACCGCGTGCGACGGCGAATCGTCCGATTATCGCGGACCTGCGACAGGCAGCCACGAACTTTGAAAAAATTTAAACAAGAGCCGTCCGGCGCGCATCCTGCCGCGCCGGCATTCCGGGGTTCCGTCCGCCGCGCGTGCGCGGCGGGCCGGGCATGCACGCAGGAGGCCGCGCGCCGATGAACATCTTTAACGTCTGGCAGCGCGACTTCCTGCTGTCCATCGTGCGGCTCGTCGCCGGCGCGTATCCGGTCTGGCATCAGGCGCCGCCGTCCCCGACGCAGAAGATCTATTTCTCGAACCACACGAGCCACATCGACACGCTCGCGATCCTCGCCGCGCTGCCGCGCGACGTGCGCGCGGTCGTGCGGCCGGTCGCCGCGCGCGACTACTGGGACAGCAGCGACCTGAAGCGCCACATCGCGCAGAAGCTGCTGAACGTCGTGCTGATCGACCGTCATCGCGAATCGGGCGGCGATCCGCTCGACCCGGTGCGCGATGCGCTGCGGCAGGGTCATTCGATCATCATCTTCCCGGAAGGCACGCGCGGCGCCGACGTGCTGCCGCAGCCGTTCAAGAGCGGGCTGTTCCATCTCGCGACCGAGTTCCCGGACGTCGCGCTCGCGCCCGTCTATCTCGAGAACCTGCAGCGCATCATGCCGAAGGGCGCGATCTGGCCCGTGCCGCTGATCTGCAAGGTGCATTTCGGCGCGAACGAAGCGCTCGGCGCCCAGGAAGACAAGCCGACATTCCTCGCCCGCATGCGCGACGCGGTCATCGCGCTCGCGCCGCCGCAGCGGCCGGCCGGCTGAACGCGGCGCGCCCCTTCTCCCTTTTCCGGATACCAACCATGCGAACCCTCTTCTGGGAACTGGTCGCGGGCGTCACGGGCGTGCTCGTCGTCGCGACCGTGATCGGCGCGATCCTCGGCGCGCGCAGCGGCGGCACGAGCGCGACCATCGTCAACCTGAACCAGCGCATCCGCGCATGGTGGGCGATGATCGCGATCATGGCCGTCGCGATCGGCCTCGGCAACAACGTCACGTACCTGGTATTCGCGCTGCTGTCGTACCTGACGCTGCGCGAGTTCATCACGCTCACGCCGACCACCGCGAGCGACCATACGACGCTCTTCATCGCGTTCTTCGTCGCGATCCCCGTGCAGTACCTGCTGCTCGGCATCAACTGGTACGGGATGTACTCGATCTTCGTGCCCGTGCACCTGTTCTTCGCGATGTCGCTCGTGTCGGCGCTCACGCAGGACACGCGCGAATTCCTGAGCCGCAACGCGAAGATCAACTGGGCGCTGATGGTGTGCGTGTACGGGCTGAGCCATGCGCCGGCCGTGCTGATCCTCGACATTCCGCGCTACGCCGGGCAGAACGCGCTGCTGCTGTTCTTCTTCCTGTTCGTCGTGCAGATCAGCGACGTGCTGCAGTACGTGGTCGGCAAGCTGTTCGGACGCCGCAAGATCGCGCCGCAGCTGTCGCCGTCGAAGACGATCGAGGGGTTCATCGGCGGCGGCCTGCTCGCCACGCTGTGCGGCGCATCGCTGTATCGCGTGACGCCGTTCAGCTTCGGCGCGGCGTTCGGCATCTCGCTCGCGATCGTGATCGCGGGCTTCGTCGGCGGGCTCGTGCTGTCGGCCGTCAAGCGCTCGCTCGGCACGAAGGACTGGGGCTCGATGATCGCCGGCCACGGCGGGATGCTCGATCGCGTCGATTCGATCTGCTTCGCCGCGCCGGTGTTCTTCCACCTGGTGCGCTACCTGTACGTGTGATGCGCGGGCGGCGCCATGCCGCCCGTTCCCGCGCGGCGGATCAGTATCCGTCGCGCAGCGCCTTCGGCACGACGTAGCGGCCGCGCGCGGCGTCGAACTTCACCGTGTAGCGTGCGTGGATCGCCTTGTCGCCGCGCGTGCCCGTTTCCGTGACCGTCAGCGGGTAGACGTCGCCCGAGCCGGTCGTGTCCGGCGCGATCTCGAAGCGGCGTTCCTCGCAACGCGCGCGAGCATGCGCGCATTCCGTCGACTCGGCATTGTCGAGCGCTTCGTCGATGCGCGCCGCCGCATGCACCAGCGCGTTGCCGTACGGCAGCCAGATCGAACGAAAGCGTTGCGTGTAGCCCTGCCGCGTATCGCTTTCGCCGATCACGAACCCGAACAGGTGCGGCCCGAGCCGCTCGATGCGCACCGTGCCCGGTTCGCCGCGCTCGCCCGATGCGATCTCCGTTTTCTTCGCGACCGGCTCGAGCGTCCTGCCGTCCGGCGAAGGCTTCAGCACGTACAGGTCGATCGCGCCCGGCGTCGCATCCGAATCCATGCCCGGCATCCCGTTCTGCACCGCCGCGTCGGTCTCGCCGCACATCGCGAGCAGCATGCGCGGGCCGTCCGCGGTCGCCACGCGCAGCACGCCGCACGGCGAATGGATGAAATCGCCCTCTTCCGCCTGCCAGCCCTTGCGGTCCGCACGCCAGTCGCCGTACGTGTCGTGGATGAAGGTTTTCAGTTGACGGTCGGGTTGGGCCGGCTCGGCGGCATGAACGGGCGACAGCGCGGCGAGCGCCGTGAACGCGCCAAGGGTGACGAGCGGCTTCAGACGTCGGTTCCGGTTCTGGACAGTCATGACGAGGTTCGGTCGGATGGATGTGTGGCGGATTGTTGCAGACTCGACGGATCAAGGTTGCCGCGGCGATACCGGTGGCGCCGCGGCGGCCTGATGCGGGACCATGACGCGCGCCGCGCCCTTCGCGCCGGCCGGCGTCGCGATCTCGTTCTTCATTCCAGGCATCCGTTCGATGCGCGCGGGAATCGGCCCGCGAGGCCCTAGCGTACACGCACGCGCGACGAACCATCCACCGACACCGCCCGTGACACTGAAGCTCGACATCGTCCAGCTCGACGGCCGCGACGGCGACACGCACGACAACCTGCAGCGCGCGATCCACGACCATCGTCGGGATCAGCGCGTGCACGTCGCCGGCGCGCGCATCGAGCGCGCGGACGGGCGTCGCGAACTGCCGATCCCGTGAGTCCGAATGTGAGCGTGAGCGCGCGCCCGGTTGGCCGCGCACACGGTCGCGCCGTCACGCCGGCTCGGGCACCTCGATCGCCAGCAGCGCCGAACTGACCGACTTGCCGTGCGCGTCGAGCGCGAGCGAGCGCGTCACCCCGCCGCCGAGCGCATCGCGCAGCACGAAGTTGAACGCGCCGAGCGCCGGCAACTCGTAGCGCACGACGTCGCCGTGCACGATGCCCGCGAGCCATCTCTTCACCGCTTGCGCATCCAGATGCGTACGCAGATGGTCGTAATGACGCGGATCGCGGCAGATGACCGACACGTTCAGCGTATTGCCCTTGTCACCGGTGCGCGCATGCGCGAGTTCACGCAGTTGCATCAGGCCTCCACGAATGAAAACGACGGCGTCACGGCCGCGCGCGGCAGCAGCACCGACTGCACCGCGATCACCTCGCGCGTCGACTTGAACGCGCCGCCGCCGCCGGCCGGCCCGTTCGTATAGAGCGTCTCGACTTCGTTGCCGATCCGCGCGGCTTCGGCGGCGTTCGCCGCGCGGCCGGCCACCCGCACGCGCACCTCGGCCGGCTCGCCGCGCACGGCCGGCGTCGCGTCGCCATACAGCGCGTCGACGCCGATCACGTCGAAGCGCAGCTCGCTCGCCGCGATGCCGGTCAGCGCGAGCCGCTCGCGCACGATGTCGAGCGCGAGACGCGCACGCGCGAGCGCGCCCGGTCCGCCGTACGAGATCTGGCCTTCGCCGATCCAGCCGTCGACATACGCGACC
This sequence comes from Burkholderia sola, assembly GCF_905400185.1. NCBI lineage: Bacteria > Pseudomonadati > Pseudomonadota > Betaproteobacteria > Burkholderiales > Burkholderiaceae > Burkholderia > Burkholderia sola. Next base: position 1,456,894 of record NZ_FR989675.1, on the reverse strand, counting down.
GATACCTTCAGCGTATCGGGCCGCGCGGTGCCGCGCCCGCCCGTCACGCGCACGCGATCGGCCGCTTCCTCGGCGACCGCCACGCGCGTGAAATCCGCCACGACGTCCGGCTGCAGATACCGCGCCGGGTCGTGAATCTCGTAGAGCAGCTGTTCCTTGCAGCTCGCCGCGCTCACGCGGCCGCCCGCGTGCGGCACCTTCGTGATCACGACCGTGCCGTCGGCCGCGACCTCGCCGATCGGGAAGCCGAGCCGCGCCAGATTCGGCACGTCCTTGTAGCCGGGATCGGCGAAATAGCCGCCCGTCACCTGCCCCGCGCATTCGAGCAGATGGCCGACGACGGTCGCCGCCCCCAGCGCGTCCCAGTCGTCCATCCGCCAGCCGAACGCATGGATCAGCGGCGCGGCGAACAGCGACGGATCGGCGACGCGCCCGGTCATCACGACGTCCGCGCCGGCCGCGAGCGCGTCGACGATCGGCGCGGCGCCGAGATACGCGTTCGCGGACACGATGCGGTCGCGATACGCGGCGACGTCGTCGCCCGATTCCTCGAAGCGGAACGCGCCGCGCAGCACGACGTCGAGCACGTCGTCGCCTTCGACCGCCGCGACTTTCAGCCCCGCGATGCCGAGCGACTGCGCGATCTGCGCGGTACGCCGCGCGGCCGCGCGCGGGTTCGCCGCGCCCATGTTCGACACGATGCGCACGCGCTTCGCCGCCGCAATCGGCAGCACCGCGTGCATCCGCGCGTCGAGCAGCGGATCGTAGCCGAGCGCCGGATCCTTGCGGCGCGCCTGCTGCGCAATCGCGATCGTGCGCTCGGCCAGGCATTCGAAGACCAGATAGTCGAGCCGCCCGTGTTCGGCCAGCTCGACCGCGGGCTCGATCCGGTCGCCCGAGTAGCCGGCGCCCGCGCCGATGCGCACGCGCCGTTCGTGTGATGGCTTTGCTGTCATGTCCGTACCGTCGTCCGGCGAGCGCATCGCCGGCAAATATCAAAAAACACCGAGCACGACGCACGCGATCGTCATCACGATCGACGCGCCGAACAGCAGCGGAAACGTGAATTTCTGATGCTCGGCCAGCTCGATTCCGCACAGCCCGACGACGAGAAACGTCGCTGGCGTGAGCGGGCTGACCGGAAAGCCCGTCGTCATCTGGCCGAGCAGCGCCGCCTGTCCGACCTGCACCGCCGGCACGCCGAGCTGGCCGGCCACTTCCGCGATCACGGGCAGCACGCCGAAGTAGAACGAATCGGGATCGAACAGCATGCTGAGCGGCATCGACGCGAGGCCGAGCGCGACCGGGATATGGCCTGCCATCGACGGCGGCACGAAGCCGACCGCCGCCTGCGCCATCGCCTTCAGCATCCCGCTGCCCTGCATGATCCCCGTGAACACGCCGGCCGCGAGCAGGATGCCGGCCATCATCAGCGCGGCGCGCGCATGCGCGTCGATGCGCTTGCGTTGCATGTCGACGTCCGGGTAGTTCACCATCAGCGCGATGCACAGCCCGACCATGAACATGATCGCGGGCGGGATCTTCTCGCCCATCACGACCATCGTGCCGAGCACGACGAGCGTCAGCACGAGGTTGAACCAGAACAGGTGCGGCCGGCGCAGCGCCTGCTCGTCGGGCGTCAGTTCGCGCCGGGGCAGCGGGATCGACGCATCGTCGCGCGACAGGCCGAGCCGCTTCTCCTCGCGCCGCCCGAGCCAGTACGCGACGCCGAACACGAACACGAGCCCGATCGCCTGCACCGGAATCAGCGGATTGAACAGCGCCGACACCGGCAGGTGCAGCGACGCCGACGCGCGGATCATCGGCCCCGTCCACGGCAGGAAGTTGATGCCCGCGGCCATCGACACCGCGGCGGCCAGCACGCGCCGGTCCATCTTCAGCCGGTCGTACAGCGGCAGCACGGCCGGAATCGTCACGAGGAAGCAGACGGCGCCCGAGCCGTCGAGGTGGATCAGCAGCGCGAGCAGCGTCGTACCCATCACGATGCGTGTCGGCCGCGTGCCGACCGCGCGCAGGATCCGGTCGATGATCGGGTCGAGCGTGCCGGCGTCGGTGATCGTCCCGAAATAGAGGATCGCGAACACGAACATCCCGACGACGGGCGCGAGCCCCTTCAGCCCGTCGATGACGAACTTGCTGGTGTGCAGCCCGAAGCCGCCGATCAGCGACGCGGCGATCGGCACGATGATCAGCGCGACGAGCGGCGACATCCGCTTCGACAGAATGGCGGCCAGCAGCACGACGATCGTGCCCAGCCCGAGTAACGGCAGCATCCGTGTCTCCTACCTTGTCTTTTGTTGGAGACGAGCGTAAGGTCGGCGCAGCGATAGCACAATTGAAATGATTTGATCGCAGCAATCACGAACCGTTATGGATCTGAATCTTCGCGACATTCGCGCGTTCGTCACCGTCGCGCACGCCGGCAACTTCACGCGCGCGGCCGCACGGCTGCACCTGTCGCAGCCGGCGCTGACCGTGCAGATCCGCCGGCTCGAGGACATCGTCGGCGCGCGCCTGTTCGACCGCAACAGCCGCAGCGTCGCGCTCACGCAGACCGGGCGCGAACTGCTGCCGCTGTTGCAGCGCTCGCTCGACGACATGGAGCGCGTGCTGCGCGATGCGCGTGCGCTCGGCGAAGGCGCGAGCGGCACGGTGCGGCTCGCGTGCCTGCCGACCTTCGCGTCGAGTGTGCTGCCGGAGCTGATCCAGTCGTTCCGGCGCGACGTGCCGCGCGCGGGCTTCGAGATCCGCGACGGCGTCGCGAGCCTCGTCACCGCGCTGATGCGCAACGAGGATGCCGATCTCGGGCTGACCGGCGGCGATACGTTCGATGCGTCGCTGGAGGTGCTGTATGCGGGCGCCGACCGGCTCGTCGCCGTGTGCCCGCAGGATCATCCGCTCGCGCGCAAGCGCCGCGTCACCACCGCCGACGTCGCCGGCGTGCCGCTCGTGCTCACCGCGCAGGGCACGAGCGTGCGCAGCGTCGTCGATGCCGCGCTGGACGCGGCCGGCTGCACGCCCGACATCGCGTGCGAGCCGACCTACATGATGACGGCCGTCGCGATGGTGCGCGGCGGCCTCGGCGTGACGATCCTGCCCGCGACCGCCCGCGAGGTGCGCGCCGAGCCCGAACTGGTCGCGAAGCCGATCGACGATCCCGCGTTCGTGCGGCCGATCGCGCTCGTCGCGAAGCGCGGGCGCACGCTGCCGCGCGTCGCGCAGGCGTTCGTCGACCTCATGCTGGCGGAATTGAAAAAGCGCGCATGAAGCGCGCCCGATTCGGGAAAGGGCGTGCGGCGCTTACTGCGCGTCCGGATCGACGTGCAGCGATTCGCCGATCGCGTAGAAATTGCCGCCCGCGATGTAGTGCAGGCTGCGCAACGCGGGATCGGCCGATTCGAAATACCAGTGGCCGTCGCGAAACACGCGCGTGTCCGACCATGCGCCGATCACCTCGCCGATGAACAGGTCGTAGGTCTGCTGGTTGTGCGGTTCCGGAATCAGCCGGCACGCGAGCCAGCCCGAGCAGCCGGCGACGAACGGCAAGTCGTGACCGTCGACGTCGAACAGCGTGACGCCCGCTTCGCGCAGCTTGTCGGGCCGCTGCGCGAGGCTGTGGCTGCCGACCGCATGCGTGAGCTGCAATTGCGCGGCCGTCGGCACCTGGATCACGAACGTGCCGCTGCGCTCGACGAGCTCGCGCGTCTTCGCGGATTTGTCGAGCACGACCGTCAGCTTCGGCGGCAGGAAATCGAGCGCGCACGCCCACGCGGCGGCCATCACGTTGTCGACGCCGTCGTGGCGGGCCGACACGAGCACGGTCGGGCCGTGATTGAGCAGACGGTAGGCCTTGTTCAGCGCCACCGGCGCGATGTGACTGTCCATACGGGTTCCTTGGAGAACGGCGCGCACGGACGGATGCCGTGCGGCGCGGCGCCGGCCGTCGCACCTGCGCGCGGCCGGGCTGAAGGCCGCATTCTCGCACCCAACGTCAATCGGCGCTGGCGCCCCGGCCGGTCACTTCGCGAACAGCTGGCCGATGTCGCGGAACGCCTTGAATTCGAGCGCATTGCCGCACGGATCGAACAGGAACATCGTCGCCTGTTCGCCGACCTGCCCCTGGAACCGCACGTACGGCTCGATCACGAAAGTCACGCCGAACCCGCGCAGCCGCTCGGCCAGCGCTTCCCAGCTCGCCCAGTCGAGCACGATCCCGAAATGCGGCACCGGTACGTCGTGACCGTCGACCGCATTCGTATGCGCGCCTTCCTGCGACGCGGTTTTCGGATGCTCGTGGATCACGAGCTGATGCCCGTAAAAGTTGAAGTCGACCCACTGCGCACTCGAACGCCCCTCTTCCAGCCCGAACACGCGGCCGTAGAAATCGCGCGCGGCCGGCAGGTCGTAGACGGGAATCGCCAGGTGAAACGGGGAAAGACTCATGATGGATGATGGCCTCGTGAAGAAACGCTCGCGTGGCGCGAGGACGGCACCATGGTAGACAACGCCGAGCAAAAATTAAATCAATATAAAATTGGCTGATTCACAAACGGAATTGATGAATGATCCGCGAACTGAAAACCCTCGTCGCCGTCGCCCGCGAAGGCACCTTTGCCGCGGCCGGCAACCGTATCGGGCTCACGCAGGCGGCCGTCAGCGCACAGATGCAGCGCCTCGAAGCCGAGCTCGGCTTCGCGCTGTTCGACCGGCAAGGGCGATCGGCGCGGCTCAACGAGCGGGGCCATCACGTGCTCGACCAGGCGCAGGCGCTGATCGGCCTGTACGAGAACCTGAGCTCGGCCGCGCCCGGCTCGCCCGCCGCCGTGCGCGTGACGATCGGCGCGATCGCATCGGTGCAGAGCGCGCTGCTGCCGGCCGCGCTGGCCGATTTCCATCGCCGCCATCCCGGGTGCCGCACGCGCGTGATACCCGGGCTGTCGATCGAGCTGGTCAACCGCGTCGACGCGGGCGAAATCGACATGGCCGCGATCATCCGGCCGCCTTTTGCGCTGCAGAGCGACCTGCACTGGACCACGCTCGCACAGGAACCGTTCCGGCTGATCGTGCCGCGCGGCGTGAAGGGCAAGGACTGGGCCGCGCTGCTCGCGAACGAACCGTTCGTGCGCTACGACCGCGCGTCGTTCGGCGGCCGCCAGGTCGACCGCTTTCTGCGCAAGATGCACATCGCGGTGCGCGACACCTGCGAACTCGACGAGCTCGACGCGATCGTCAAGCTGGTCGAGAATGGCGTCGGCGTCGCGATCGTGCCGCAGACCGCCGTGTATCGCCGCTGGCCGGCCGGCGTGCGCGCGATCGACCTCGGGCATCACACGTTTCATCGCGACATCGGGCTCGTGCATCGTGCGCGGCGCACGATGTCGGAGCCCGCGCAAGCGCTGGCGCAACTGATCGAGGCGGCGTCGCGGCGGCGCGCGGGCGCGAGCGTTTCGTAGTCCATCGTCACGCCTTTCTCGTACGCGAAGATCGCGGCATTGTCGGGTTGACCGTACACGGTCGCGATCGTGATCGCGCCGAGCCCCTGCTTGCCACGGCTCATCGGCGCCTGCTTGCCGTACGCATTCGTCGTGCCGGCCGGCAGCCCGGCCGCGATCGGATGCGGCGCGTTGACGAGCCAAGGCGAGTTCGCGGCCCGAGTTTCAACGTGCGGCGGCTACGACGCACCGACAGGCCGTCACCGCTCACGCGCGACGCACATTTATCACATTCATTTCAGCGCAGCCGATTCAATTCGTTAAATAACGATTTGACGGATCGAAAACAATATCGAGATCGCGGTAGTTCACCCGCAAATCACGCCGAATTATCACGACACGCGCAAAACACAATGAAAAACCGGTGGAATGGCAGCCCATTGATACGCGCTTATCAATAATCCTGATCCCTCAACGGTGAATTCCGGGAAACATCGCTGTCTACATCAGGCCACAACGAAGAATTCCACTTTTGCCGTTCAGTGCGGCTCTGTAGTCTCCTGCTCTTCCGGATCACGAACCCACACCTATGCGCAAAGGAGATGAATTGACGTCCTCCTACGCCAGCCTAAAGGCGGAGGATTCCCACACCTGGCGATGCACGTCCGCATCGGAGAATGTTCAGCGCAGCGTTGATATCTCGATCATGCTCGACACCACAGTCACTGCAGGCCCATTCTCTTATTCGCAGCCCTGCGATACCTTTCGGCCGCGTCGTGCTGGCTTGCGACCCGCACGACGAACAGGACTGGGTAGAACCGCTTTCGTCGACTTCCTCGAACGTGGCTCCGTGCGCGATCGCTTTGTAGCGGAGCTTGTTCCGGAAGGACGACCAGGATGCGTCGTAGACGCTTTTCGCCATCCTGGTTCTGGCGAGTTTGACAGCCGACACGTTGCCAACCGCGATGTAATCGAAGCGCTGCACCAGATCGAGCGCGAGCTTGTGCTGGAAGTCGGCGCGGGCATTCGCCGCCTTCGCGTGCAGCTTCGCGATATGCCGCCTGTGCTTTCGCGCCCGCTGCGCTTTCGCCAGCTTTTCCGCCGCGCGTCGGCCGAACCGGTCATTCGGCAGTTTTTCTCCGGTCGAAAGTGTGGCGAAGTCTTTCAGGCCGAGATCGATACCCACACCGGAACGAATCGGGCGGGCCTGCACGTCGGGCATCTCGATCACGATGTTGAGAAACCAGTTGCCGCGTGCATCCTGCGCAAAGTTGGTCCCGTCCTTGATCTTGCCTTCGGGAAGCGGTCGACTGTTGAACACGCGAAACGTGTTGCCGGCAAAGCGGAACGCTTCGCCCTCGCGCTTCAGGTCTCGGCCCTTCAGCGGCACCCAGCCGAGCGACTTCCTGCCGCGATAGCGCAGGTACGGCCGACGGTGCTGGCTGCGCGACTTCGCATATTGCTCGCATGTTGCGTTGACCGTGCCGGAGTGAATACCGAGTTCCTTGCTGCTGCCGGTCGTGAGCACATTCAAGTCGAATCCTGTAGGCCACTTCTTGCCCCAGTTGAGCGCGTGCTTCTGCGTGTCGTTGCAGAAGTTCCAGACGTAGTTCACCGCACGGCTCTGCTTGTTGAGCAGTCCGTTGAGCGATTTCACCCGGTAGCGATAGACAAGGATCATGCCGGCCATTTTAACGGGGGAATGCCGCTGTCAAACAACGGCGCTCCTTTCCTCCCGGTCCTGAAGGACGGGGTTTCTCGGAGCAACTGATGAAACGCACGGCCCTCTCAATGTTCGCCCTCGCGTCGTTCGCGGCGACGTCCGTCGCGCATGCGCAGTCGAGCGTCACGCTGTATGGCGTGATCGACACGTCGATCACCTATGTGAACCACGCCCAAGGCAAGGACAACGCGTGGATGCTCGGCAACAGCAGCGCGGGCAATCTCGCCGGCAGCCGCTGGGGCGTGAAAGGCACCGAGGATCTCGGCGGCGGGCTCAAGGCGCTGTTCCAGTTGGAGAACGGCTTCGACCCGAGCAACGGCCGGCAAGGCCAGGGCGGCCGCCTGTTCGGCCGTCAGGCCTTCGTCGGCCTGACGAGCGACCGCTACGGCACGCTCACGTTCGGCCGCCAGTACGACCCGCTCGTCGACCTCGTGCAGGGCATCACCGCCGACAACTATCTGGGCAGCGCGTTCGCGACGCCGGGCGACGTCGACAACTACGACAACAGCTTCCGCGTCGACAACGCGGTCAAGTACACGTCGGCCGTCTATGCGGGCCTGCAGTTCGCCGCGATGTATTCGTTCGGCGGCATCGCCGGCAGCACCGGCGCCGCGCAGTCTTACTCGGCCGCCGTGTCGTACAACAACGGGCCGTTCAGCGTCGCGGGCGGCTACTTCCACGCGACCAACAGCCCCGCGTCGAACGGCGTGCGCAACGGCTGGACCAGCTCGTCGGACGGCACGTTCGACGGCCCGATCAACAGCGGCTATGCGAGCGCGCACGCGTTCGGCATCGCACGCATCGCGGGCCAGTACGTCGCCGGCCCGTTCACGTTCGGCGTCGGCTACAGCAACGCGCAGTACCGCCGCGACGCAAGCTCCGTGTTCGGTTCGAACGAGCACTACAACACGGGGCAAGGCTTCGTGAACTACCAGGCGACGAACGCGCTGCTCGTCGGCGTCGGCTACAGCTACACGCGCTCGGGCGGCGACACGTCTGCGACCTATCACCAGGTATCGGCCGGCGCCGACTACAACCTGTCCAAGCGCACCGACGTCTACCTGACCGCCGCGTACCAGCACGCGAGCGGCCAGACCGGCGACGGCAACGGCGGCTCGATGGCCGCGCAGGCGTCGATCGGTTCGTACGGTTACGCGGGCACGAGTTCGCAGACGATGGTCAACCTCGGGCTGCGCCACCGTTTCTGACGGCGATACCGGCGGATGGCTTGCCGCGCGCCGCGCGGCAGGCCGAATTCGCATTGCGCAGACGGCGGCTTCGCCACCGATTTTTTATCGTTTTCTTTCGCCCCGCCAATCGCTGCCGGGGAATTTTCCCTTTCGCTCCGCTTATCGCCAGCTTCGCCGCTCGAGTGACGTAATACGTCAGCTTTCGGGTCGTCGCCATTGCACCTGCATTCGCACCAATCTCGGCCATTTTTACCGATCCCGTAGCACGTGGGGCCGTGATCCGGCGCAATAAAAGTGCGCGGCGCACGCACGGGCAAATGCAAAGGAAAGTTTGACGCGAGCCATTTGCCCGCCTGCTATGGCACACTTCGCGTCTGCGTAATTTCCTTGCACCGGGCGGTCGGATTCCGCCCCATCCTGCCATGTCGCGTCATACCACTCGCCCGCTCAGCCGCCACACGCTGACCCTCGCCTCGACGATCGCGCTCTCGTGCGCGCTCTCCGGCGTCGCACGGGCCGATTGCCTGGACGACGCGGCCGCGTTCCAGCACGTGAGCGTCGCGCTGATGCGCGGCATCGCGCAGGTCGAGTCGGGGATGAATCCGAACGCGGTGAACACGAATACCAACGGCACGGTCGACATCGGGCTGATGCAGATCAACAGCACGTGGCTGCCGACGCTCGCGCGCGAAGGGATCACGCGGGAAAGCCTGTTCGATGCCTGCACGAACGCGTATGTCGGCGCGTGGATTCTGTCGCAGAACATCCGCCAACTCGGCCCCAACTGGAACGCGATCGGCGCGTACAACTCCGCATCGCCCGACAAGCGCCTCGCGTATGCGCGCAAGGTCTATGATGCAATCCGGACCATGCCGGATTCGCCGGATACTCCCATGCCCATCCTTCCACCGTCCTTTACGCCGCCGCAACAGGCACAGACGTACAACCCGTTCGCGAGCCTGAGCGTGTCGGCGCCGCCCGTCGCGCGCGCCCGCACGATCTCGCCTGGCTCGCCGCCTGCGGCGCCGCAGGGCGGCCCCGCCGGCCCGGCCGGCACGTACAACTTCGGCTGGACGGTCACCGGCGCCGACCAGGCCAAGCCGACCCAGGTGTTCGACGACGGCGCGCGGGTCTACGTGCAGTTCAGCGACATGAAGCACATGCCGGCGATCTTCACCGAGACGTCGGCCGGGCGCGTGCTGATGTCGTGGGAGCTGCAGTTTCCGTATGCCGTCGTGACGCGTCCCGCGCAAACGTTGATCTTCCAGCTCGGACCGTTCGAAGCGCGGGCGCAGCGCAGTGCGGCGGCCGCGGGCATGACCGCGCAGGCGGGGACGGCGACGGCCGGGGCATCGGCCTCGGCATCGAAGAAGTCGGCCGGAACCGCAATGAACGCGGCGACGAACACGGCGGCCAATACGCCAGCGAAACGCACCGCGTCGGCCGATGCGTTGTGGTACGTGAATACGCCGTCGACGTCGGGCACGGCGACGGCCTCGCCTTCGACCGCGAATATTCCCGCCACGCTGCCGACGGCCATCACGTCGAACACGCCGCCGCCCGCGCCGGCTCAGGCACCCGCCGCTCAGCCGTCGCGCGCCAGCGCGGACGCGCTGTGGTACATCTCGAAGTGACGCACGTCCGAACGCATGCGCATCGCGGCGATTATTTCCGTGCGGTCGTGGGCAGTTCGCGCGCGGCCGTGCCGCGCTTCGTGAAATACGCGCGCAGATAGCGCGACGTCGACGACGCCGGTGGCGGAATCGTCACACCGCCGTCACCCGCGCCGCACCCAGATCACTTTCCCGTCGCGAATGCCGAGATTGCGGCGCTCCTCCCGGTAATCCATCGTGCCCGGCAACGACTTGCCGTCGCGCTCGAGCACGCGCCACAGGCAGCCGTCGAGCAGCGCGCTCGCATCGGCCTCGTTCTTGCCGACCAGCGCTTCGTCCGGCGCGGCGTCCGCCTTGCATGCCTGCGCGGCGCCCGGCTGCAACGGGGCCCTGGCCGCGCCACCGGCGGTGGCGTTGCGGTGCTTCGTGTCCATGTCCGCACATCCTGTAAAGGTTGCGCCCGCAACGAGTGCAACGAGCATCGCGATCGTGTTCTTCATCGGTTTCTCCGTGTCGTGGCCCGGCGGTCGATGTGCGGCATTCGTGCACGACCGGGCATCGCATGCGTGATCGGTTCCGCACGCTGCCGGCCGTTTCCTGCCGGAGCCGGCCCGCGCATGGCGGCCTTTTGCGACCCGGCCGCGCCGCGTCGGCGCCGCCGCGTCGGAGGTCGGCCTGACGCCGAACCCGCCCGCATGTTACCGCACGCGGTTCGCGGCGACGGCGCGACGCCGACGCATCGTGGGCGCGCCGCGCGCGCCGGCCCGCGTCGGCAATCCGCTCAGAACTTGTACGTCACGCCCGCGATGCCGTAGTAGTTGCTGCGCGACTGCACGATCGGGCTGTCGCCCGCGCGGCCGAGCAGCCGCGTCACGCCACCGGTCGCGAGCACCGACCAATGCCGCGACAGCGTCCAGTTCCATGCAACCGCCATCGACGCGCTGTCGATCCCGCCGCTCGCCGAATACGGCCGGAACCGGCTGGTCATCGACTGTGCATCGGTCACGCCGTAGAAAGTCTGCATGTAGCGGCCCGAACCCGCGTGCACGGTGCCCGTCACGATGATCTCGTGCTGCGACGTCTTGAGCACCGGCACCGCGAGATCCACGTGCCCCGACACGCCGCGCGACGTATGCGTCACCGGCGTATCGATCGTGACGCTCAGCTCCGCCGTGTCGAAGAACGTCACGCCGGCGCGCACGCCGACGAGCACCGAGCCCGGAATCCGGCCCATGCCTTTCAGGTAGTCGGAGCCCGGCAGGTCGAAGCGGTTCTCGTCCGCGCGGCCCGCGTCGTAGTTCACCGCCGCCGACACGAACGCCCCATGCGGCAGGTCCAGCCTGTAGCCCGCGCCCTGCGTGCTGTCGACGAAGAAGCCATTGCCGAACGTGGCGGAGAACGACGGCGCAACCACGCCGCGATACTGCTTGCTGCCCGGGTAGCGCGGTGCGACGCCGCCGCCGAGCGACAACGAATACTGGTTTTCCGCGTGGGCGGCGGCGGCGAGGGTCAGGCCGGCGAGCGGCATGCAATAGCGGTAGCGGCGAAGGGATGGGCGCACAATATTGAGATATGAGTGGCGAAGCCCGCAGTCTAGGTGCCGCCCCGCACCGAGACTGTCCTGAATGTGCGGCAAATGTGTGCCCAATTGTGTTCGATTGTTCGCGATTGTCGCCCCGCTGCCCCGGCGGTCGATCCGCCGGATAGAATTCGCGTGCCGCGCCGCGCATCGGTCTGCCGGGTGCGAGATGGCGCGTGCGTCCGAGGAAACCATGAACGAAGTTCCACTCAAATACCGCGTGCTGCTGATCGAGGACGACGACCGCCTCGCGCAGCTCGTGCGCGAATACCTCGACGGCTATGAATTCGCGGTGACGGTCGTGCGGCGCGGCGACCTTGCCGTCGCGGCAGTGCGCGAGCACCAGCCGGCCCTCGTGATACTCGATCTGATGCTGCCGAATCTCGACGGCATGGAGGTTTGCCGGCGCATCCGCGCGTTCACCAACGTCCCCGTGCTGATCCTGACCGCGCGGGCGGACGTGTACGACCAGGTCGCCGGGCTCGAGACGGGCGCCGACGATTACGTCACCAAGCCGATCGAGCCGCGCGTGCTCGTCGCGCGCGCCCGCGCGCTGTTGCGCCGCGCGCAGCCGGCCGCGGCGGAAGCGCCCGCGGCCGCGCCCGACGCGCTCGTATTCGGCGAGCTCGCCATTTCGCCGCCGAACCGCACCGTCACGTGGCGCGGCGAGCCGGTCGAACTGAAAACCGCCGAATTCAATCTGCTGCTGATCCTCGCGCGCGCGGCCGGCACCGTGCTGAGCCGCGACGACATCCTGAAGCAGTTGCGCGGGATCGAATTCGACGGACTCGACCGCTCGGTCGATTCAGGCATCTCGAAGCTGCGCCGCCGCTTCGAGGATGCGTCATCGGAGCCGCACAAGATCAAGACGATCTGGGGTCGCGGCTACCTCTTCAGCCCTTCTGCGTGGGACGAATAAATGCTGCGCCCGTTGCTTCGGTTGTACCTCGTCGTGATCCTGTTCGTCGGCGCGTCGATCATGTTCATCCAGCTGTCGTTCGACCGGATCTTCTACGAGCGCGGCGCGCAGGCGCAACGCGACTCGCTGACGACCTATTCGTTCGTGCTGAACGACTACCTCGAACGCCATCCTGGCGCGCAGCGCGAGCTCGCACTGCGCGAACTCGCGCTGCATGGCCGCGAAGGGTTCGGCTTCATGTCGATGGCCGACGCACGCGCGCAACTGAGCGGCGCGCCGCTGCGCGATCTCGATGCCGGCCGGATCGCGATCAGCTACAACGGCAAGGATTACTACATGCCGCTCGCGGACGGTTCGGTGCTGCATGCGCGCCCGATCGAAGCGCCGGATCTCGACATCCGCATCTATGCGTACATGCTGCTCGCGCTCGCGACGCTGTTCGCGGTGGTGCTGTGGATTCACTATCACTGGCGCGACATTCGCCGGCTGCAGGACGCCGCGCGCGCGTTCGGCGCCGGGATGCTGTCGACACGCGTGAAGGTGTCGGGCAAGTCGAACATCTACGAGCTGTCGCAGCAGTTCAACGACATGGCCGCGCGCATCGAGGCGTCGATCAAGCAGCAGCGCGAAATGATGCACGGCATCTCGCATGAACTGAAAACGCCGCTCGCCCGGCTGGAGTTCGGGCTCGCGCTGCTCGCCGACGCGGACGAAACGGGCCGGATGCGCGAGCGCCGCGACGCGCTGCGGCGCGACGTGCGCGAACTCGACGAGCTCGTCACCGAGCTGCTGACGATCGGCCGGCTCGAACAGGGGGCAAGCGAGCTCGCGCCGATGGAGGTCGTCGTCGACGCGCTGATCGACAGCGTCGCCGGCAACGTCGCGGACGACATCGCCGATCGCGGCATCGCGCTCGACGTGTCGACGCTCGACGCGCCCGCGGCCCACGTCTGCGATCCGAAGCTCGTCGCCCGCGCGCTGCTGAACCTGATCCGCAACGGCGCGCGCTATGCGTCGCGCAAGGTCGTGCTGGCCGCCGCCCGCGACCGCTCCGGCGCGCTCGTGCTGAGCGTCGACGACGATGGCCCCGGCATTCCGCCCGCCGAGCGCGCCCGCGTGTTCGAGCCGTTCCAGCGACTCGACTCGAGCCGCGACCGGCAGACCGGCGGCTTCGGGCTCGGGCTCGCGATCGTGCGGCGCGTCGCGCAGGTGCACGGCGGCGACGTGCGGCTCGAGGATTCGCCGCTCGGCGGCGCGCGCTTCGTGATCACGCTGCCCGTGCGCGCGCTGCCCGACAGCCTCTTCGACGTCGCGCAGCACGTCGCGAACCGGCACGCCGATACGCGCCGCCGCGGCGGCATGACTAGCGTCGTCCCGCTTTGATGAAACGGGCGGCGGGCCCCGCCCGCCGTCGCCGGCCGCGCGTCGTCAGCGCCGGCGCAGCAGCGCGACGAAGAACAGGCTGCCGAACAGCGCGGTCACGATGCCGATCGGCAGATCCTCCGGCGCCGCGAGCGTGCGCGCGGCGACATCGGCCCACACGAGCAGGATCGCGCCCGTCAGCGCGGCGACCGGCAGCAGCCGGCCGTGCTCGGCGCCGACCACGCGACGGCACAGATGCGGCGTCACGAGCCCGACGAACCCGATCGCGCCGCTGACCGCGACCATCCCGCCCGTCGCGAACGACGCGACGACGAACACCTCGCGTCGCATCCGCGCGCTCGGCACGCCGAGCGACGCGGCGGCGACGTCGCCCGACATCAGCGCATTCAGTTCGCGCCGGCGCGCATGGAGCGCGCAGCCGGCAAGCACCGCGCACACGGCCGGCACCGGCAGCAGATCCCAGCGCGCGAGCCCGACGCCGCCGAGCATCCAGAACAGCACCGACGACGCGGCGCGCTGATCGCCGAGATACAGCAGCAGGTTGCCGAACGCGGCCATCATGAACGACACCGACACGCCCGCGAGCAGCAGCCGGTCCGATTCGAGCCGGCCGCTCCGGTAAGCGAGCGCGACCACGCATGCGGTCGCCGCAAGCGCGCCCGCGAACGCGGCGGCCGACAGCGTGAACGGGCCGAACGCGGCGCCGGCCACCACCGTGACCGCGATCGCGCCGAGCATCGCGCCCGCGCTCACGCCGAGCAGGTGCGGATCGGCCAGGCGGTTCGCGGTCGCCGCCTGCAACGCGACGCCGACCGCCGCCAGCGTCGCGCCGACGATCGCGGCCAGCAGCGCACGCGGCATCCGGATCAGCCACACGATGCTGTCGTCGCCCGCGGCCGCCGCGAACGCATCGCCGCCGCCGACCGCCGACGCGACGTGCGCGGCGACGATCCGCACCGCGGCCGGCATCGCGATCGGCGCGGGGCCGAACGCGGCCGATGCGACGATCGACACGATCAGCAGCACGGCCAGTCCCGGCAGCACCACGCGCATACCGGGCCGCGCCGCCTGCCCGCGCACGCTCATCGTGCCGCTGCCGCGAATGCGGCCGGATACAGCGCGCGGGCGAGCGTCTCGACGGCCGCGACGTTCCCGGGCCCCGGCGTCGCCGCATCGTACGGAATCACGACGAAGCGCCGGTCGCGGATCGCGGCCACGCGCGCGAGCGCCGGCTGGCTCGACAGGAACTGCCGCTTCTGCGCGGCCGTGACCGCCGAATAGTCGACGATCACGATCACCTGAGGATCGCGCGCGACCACGCTTTCCCAGCTCACCTGCGTCCAGCTGCGCGGCAGGTCGTCCATCACGTTGCGCGCGCCCGCCGCCGCGAGCAGCGCGGTCGGCATCGCGAGGCCGCCCGCCGTCATCGGCTTGTCGGTGCCGCTGTCGTACACGAACACGCGCAGCGGCGCCGGCCGCCCGATCGCGCGCGACACCGCCGCCAGCCGCGCGCGCATCCCGGCGACGACCTGCGCGGCGCGCGCATCGACGCCGAAGATCCGGCCGAGATTGGTCAGGTCGCGGAACACGTCGTCGAACGACGCGGCCGACTGCTTCATCACGTGCGAACACGATTCGGTCAGTTCGTAGGTGCGGATGCCGAACGGTGCGAGCGTCGCCGGCGTCACCGGCCCGCCGACGTGCATCCCGTAGTTCCAGCCCGCGAGATAGAAGTCGGCGCGCGCAGCGGCCAGCACTTCCAGCGACGGATACTGGCTCGCCAGTTCGGGCACGCCGCGCAATGCGTCGCGCACGCGCGCGGTGCCCGTCTTCCAGCCGCCGATGCCCGTATAGCCGACGAGCCGGTCTTTCAGGCCGAGCGCGAGCATCATCTCGGTGAGGTTCACGTCGTTGCTGACCGCGCGCGTCGGCGCGCGTTCGAACGTCACGTCGCGATCGCAACTGCGCACGGTGACGGGATAGGCGAGCGCGTGAACGGCCGCGCCGCCGAGCACGGCGGCGGCGACCAGGCGGCGGACGACGGAGGACAGATCAGCAAATGGCATGGCGGTCATTCCGGATGAAGCGGCGTGATGCGCGGGCGGCCCGTGACGGGATGGCGATCGACGAGCGCGGCGACGCCGAACACGTCGCGCAGCAGCGCTTCGGTCAGCACGTCGTCCGGCGCGCCGGACGCGACGACGCGGCCGTGCGCGAGCACATGAAGCCGGTCGCAATATGCGGCCGCGAGATTGAGATCGTGAATTGTCGCGAGCGTCGCGATGCCGAGGCGGCGCACGCGCGCGAGCAGTTCGAGCTGGTGACGCAGGTCGAGATGGTTGGTCGGTTCGTCGAGCAGCAACAGTTCGGGCTGTTGCGCGAGCGCACGCGCCAGCAAAGCACGCTGTTTCTCGCCGCCCGACAGCGATGCGAAGCGCTGGGCGCGACGCTCGACGAGGCCGACATCGTGCAGCGCGGCTTCGACGATCCGGCGATCGTCGGCCGACTCCGCATCGAACGGCCGCTTGTGCGGCGTGCGGCCCATGCCGACCAGTTCGTCGACGGTCAGCCCGAAATCGTCCGGCGTTTCCTGCTGCAGCACCGCGATGCGCTGCGCGACCGCGCGCGGCCGCATCCGCCACACGTCCTGCGCATCGAGCGCGACGCGGCCGGCGTCGGGCCGCGCGTAGCGGAACACGCAGCGCAGCAGGCTCGTCTTGCCGCTGCCGTTCGGGCCGACCAGCCCGACGAATTCGCCTTCGGCCACCGTCAGCGTCACCGAATCGAGCACGTCCACCGCGCCGCCGGGAGACCAGCTCACGCGTTCGATGTCGAGCATGTGGGTGATGGAGCGCACTTCGTCTCGCCCTAGAAGCGCATCGTCGCGACGAGCTCCGCCGAGCGCGACGGGCCGAGCAGCCATTGTTCGCCGCCGTTCGACGTCGTCACCGCGTACGTGCGGTTCGCGAGATTGCGCAGATACAGCGCGAGCTCGGTGCGCGACGTCGGCTGCCAGCGCAGCGACGCATCGAACACCGTGTACGACGGCACCTGCACGCGATTCGCGTCGTCGCCGTACGTCGCGCCGACGTAGCGCACGCCCGCATTCGCGTGCCAGCGCTCGGCGAACGCCCAGCCGAGCCACAGGTTTGCCGTCTGTTGCGGCACGCCGGACGGCACGTTGCCGGCCCGCGACACCGTCGCGCCGCCGACCGTCTGGTTGAAGGCGTCGTAGCGTGCGCGCAGCAGCGCGACGTTCGCATCGATCGTCCAGCCGTGCGGCAGCCGCGCGCCGCCGGTCAGCTCGACGCCGCGCGACGACTGCCGGCCGACCTGCTGGCGCAGCGCCGGATTGAACGGGTCGGTGCTGAGCAGGTTGCGCTTCGTGATGTCGTACACCGCGAACGTCCAGTACGCGCGACCGTCGAGCAGCGTCTGCTTGAGCCCGGCTTCCCACTGTTCGCCGGTCGCGAGCCGGTAGCCCGCCTGCGACGCGGACAGCGTCACGAGCGAGCCGACGCCCTCCGCGCCCGTCGTGTACTGCGCATACGCGCTGAACGTCGGCGCGACGTCGAACACGAAACCGGTGCGCCAGCCGACGTTCGCGAACCGCTTGTCGAAGCCCGCGCCGGTCGCCGCCTGCTCGCGGCTGAACGCGATGTGGTCGTAGCGCAGACCGCTCACCCACGCGAGCCGCGGCAGCACGTCGAGCCGGTTCTCCGCGAATACCGCCACCTGCCGCGCGCGCGTGCTGAACTGCGGCACGGTCGGGTCGCGGCTCATGAAGACGCCGGGATCAAAGCCGTGCGCCGGTACCGTCGTTTCGCCGCCGTACGGCGAATTGTTGATGCCGCTGAACGTGATCCGGCTGAATTCCGTGCCGACGACGAAACGGTTCGCGCGACCGAACAGCATCCCGTCGATGCGCGCGCTCAGCCGATCGCCGATCTGCCGCTGATGGTGGCCGATGTCGAGATAGTCGCCGCGCGTGACACGCCCCGTCGCCGCGTCGAGCGCATACGATTCCGCGTTGCGCCAGTGGCGGTTCGACGTCAGGTAGTAGAGCTGATTGTCGATCGTCACGCCGGACGCGGGCCGGTAGCGCGCCGACAGGCGCGTCCACTGGTCGTAGTACGAAATCGTCGCGCCGCCGACCGTGTAGTTCAGCTTGCGCAGCGACGAATCGAGCACGCCGTTCGGCGCGGGCACGCCATAGTACGTCGCGGGCATCTGGCGCCCGTAGTCGTAGTCGAGCGTCAGCGTGAGTCGTGGGCTCACGTCGAATGTCAGCGCGCCGCCGATGGCCGTCGTATGCGTATCGGCCCGCTCGGCGAGACCGTTCGCGCGCGCATCGCTCGCATAAAAACGGTACGACAGCCGCGGGCCGAGCGCGCCCGTCGTATCGAACGCGAAGCGCTTCGCGCCGTCGGGGCCGATGCCGGCCTGCAGCGTCGTCTCGCGCGTGCGCTGCGGCCGCTTCGGCACCACGTTCACGACCCCGCCGATCGCCCCTTCGCCGTACAACACCGATGCCGGGCCGCGCAACACCTCGATGCGCTCGACCGACCACGTGTCGAACGGAAACGTGCTCGTGCCGGCCGCCGGCATCAGCCGCACGCCGTCGAGCAGCGTCATCACCGATTCCTGCCCGCTGAAGCCGCGCACGCTCAACGCGGTGCCGCCGGTGCCCGGCGCGATCGCGCTCGCGAAGCCGGCGGTGCGCGTGACCGCATCGAGCACCGTGCGATCGCCGCGTGCGTCTATCGTATCGGCCGTGACGGCTTCGACGCTCGCGGGCGTGTCGAGGCTCGCGAGCCCGAGCCGCGAGCCGGTTTCGAGCGGTTGCGTCAGCGGGTCGGTCGGTGCGGACGAAGCCGTGACGTTGATCGCCGGCAGCGCGTGCCGGTCGTCCGGCGACGATGCAACGGCTTCGGCGGCCAGCGCGCCGGTGGTCGCGATCGCGCAGCCGACCAGGGTCGTGCAACTGCGTGCCGCGCGCGTGCGCCAGGCGCTCGCGTGCCGGCGCGGCGCGGCATGGCGCCGCTCCCCGCGCGCCGGGGTGGGTCCGATTCTCGTCACGTCGTATCGATCTTCGTTGAATGTCGTCGCACGCGAGCGGCCCGGGCAGCCGGCCGACCGGCGACGAAAACGTCAGATGATACAATATATCAACTTGGTCCGTCAGGATTTTGACAGCTTGCGTTGCCGCGCGCCTCGTCAACGCTGCGCACCCCCTCGCGCGCGGGGCCCCGCAACGCGGCCGCAAGCCGGTTGCATGCTAGCCGCCACCGCGCTCAACCGCCGGTCTTGAACGCCGGCAACTGCTGCCCGAGCCGCGCGCCCATTTCCGCGCCGAGCGCCTGCAGCGCATTGAACGGCCGGATCATCACCTCGAACTCGACGATTCGCCCGTCGTCGTCGAAGCGGATCATGTCGATCCCCTTCAGCGCCTTGTCGCCGATGGTCGCGCCGAATTCCAGCACGACGCTCTTGCCGTCGTCGGCCGCGAACTGGCGGTGATACGTGAAATTCTCGAGGATCGTGATCACCGTGCGCAGCGCCATCAGCAGCGCGGGCGCCGGCCCGTACGACTTGAACGCCATCGGCGAGCGGAACACGGCGTCCGGATGGACGATCGATTCCAGCGCGCCGAAATCCTTGCGTTCGACCATCGCATGCCATGCGTCGAGCGATTTCGCGACGGCGGGATGAAGATGCAGCGGGGAATGTGTCATCGAAGTCTCCAGCATCGTGGTGGGACGGAACAGAAACGAATCGGTATCAAAGGGTCGCGGCCAGCGTCGTGCCCTGGTGAATCGCGCGCTTCGCATCGAGTTCGGCGGCCTCGTCCGCGCCGCCGATCAGGTGCACGCGGCATCCGGCGGCCTGCAGTTGTTCCGCCAGCTCGCGCGACGGCTCCTGCCCCGCGCAGATCACCACGTTGTCCACCGGCAACGTCCAGTCGACGCCGTCGATCGTCACGTGGAAGCCGTCGTCGTCGATGCGCCGGTACGTGACCGACGACGACATCCCGACGCCGCGCGCCTTCAGCGCGGTACGGTGTATCCATCCGGTGGTCTTGCCGAGCCCGTCGCCCACCTTCGAGGCCTTGCGCTGCAGCAGATGCACGTGCCGCGCCGCCGGTTCGGGCCGCGCTTGGCCCAGGCCGCCGGCATTCGCATACGACCGGTCGACGCCCCATTCGCTGAAGAACCGGTCCGCATCGACACGCTCGGCGCCGTCGCGATGAACGAGATACTCGGCGACGTCGAAGCCGATGCCGCCCGCGCCGACGATCGCGACGTTGCGACCGACCGCCTTGTCGTCGCGCAGCACGTCGAGATAGCCGAGCGCCTTCGGATGCCCGATGCCGTCGATCGGCGGCGTGCGCGGCACGACGCCCGTCGCGATCACCACTTCATCGAATGCTTCCTGCAACAGCATCTCGGCGGTCGCACGCGTATTGACGTGCAGCGCGATGCCGCGCAATTCGATCTGCCGGCGGAAATAGCGCAGCGTCTCGTTGAACTCTTCCTTGCCGGGCACCTTCTTCGCGATATTGAACTGGCCGCCGATCTCGGCGCCGGCTTCGTATAGCGTGACCGCATGACCGCGCTCGGCCGCCGTCACCGCGAAGCCGAGGCCCGCCGGCCCGGCGCCGACCACCGCGATCCGCTTGCGGCGCGGCGCCGGCTGGATCACGAGCTCGGTTTCATGACACGCACGCGGATTCACGAGGCACGACGTGATCCGGCCGCTGAACGTATGGTCGAGGCATGCCTGGTTGCAGCCGATGCACGTGTTGATTTCGTCCGCGCGCCCTTCCCGCGCCTTGCGGACGAACTCGGCATCGGCGAGGAACGGCCGCGCCATCGACACCATGTCGCAATAGCCGTCGGCGAGCAGTTGCTCGGCGACTTCCGGCGTATTGATCCGGTTCGTCGCGACGAGCGGGATGCCGACCTTGCCCATCAGTTCCCGCGTCACCCACGCGTATGCTGCGCGCGGCACCTTGGTCGCGATGGTCGGAATGCGCGCCTCGTGCCAGCCGATGCCGGTATTGAGGATCGTCGCGCCGGCCGCCTCGATCGCCTGCGCGAGCCGGATCACCTCGTCGAGCGTCGAGCCGCCTTCGACGAGATCGAGCATCGACAACCGGTAGACGACGATGAAGTTCGCGCCGACACGCTCGCGCACGCGCCGCACGATCTCGACCGCGAAGCGAATGCGGTTGTCGTACGCGCCGCCCCACGCATCGTCGCGATGGTTCGTGCGCGCGGCGATGAATTCGTTGATCAGGTAGCCCTCGGACCCCATGATCTCGACGCCATCGTAGCCCGCATGCTGCGCGAGCGCCGCGCATCGCACGAAACCGGCGATCGTCTCGTCGACCTCGTCGCTCGTCAACGCATGCGGCGTGAACCGGTTGATCGGCGCCCGCAGCGCGCTGGGCGCCGCGAGCGCCGGGTGATACGCGTAGCGCCCGAAATGCAGGATCTGCAACGCGATCCTGCCGCCTTCCGCGTGCACCGCACGCGTCACGACGCGGTGACGTTCGGCTTCCGCTTCGGTCGTCAGCATCGCGCCGCCCGGCGCCGGACGGCCGCGCTCGTTCGGCGCGAATCCGCCCGTGACGATCAGGCCGGCCTCGCCCCGTGCGCGCTCCGCATAGAACGCGGCCATCCGCTCGAAGCCGTTCGGCGCTTCCTCGAGGCCGACGTGCATCGAGCCCATCAACACGCGATTCCTGAGCGACGTGAAGCCGAGTTCGAGCGGGGTCGTCAAATGCGGATAACGGGAGGTCATCGGGGCGTCTCCATCTTTTATGCAACAAGTTGCACGGATGGTAGCGCGTCGACTTCGTTTGTGCAACATGTTGCACAAACATACCTGCGCCGTTTGTGCTGCGGCCCCGATATGGCAAGATTCGGTTCATTGCGCAGCCTTCCTCGATCCGACATGTCCCTGCCTCACGCGCTTCTCACCGCCCTCGCCGAACGCCCTGGTTCGGGGTCCGAGCTCGCCGACCGTTTCGATCGCTCGATCGGCTATTTCTGGCAGGCGACGCATCAGCAGATCTATCGCGAACTCGGGCGTCTCGAGGAAATGGGTTGGGTCGAATCGCTGCCCGCCGAGTCCGGCCGCGGCCGCAAGCGCGCGTACCGGATCCTGCCGGCCGGCAAGAAGGAATTGCGCCGCTGGATCGCCGAACCGGAAGATCCGACGCCGCTGCGCGAGGCGTTGATGGTGCGCCTGCGCGCGGAAGCCGTGCTCGGGCCGGCCGGCCTCGAGCACGAGATCCGGCGGCGCATCGCGCTGCATCAGGAAAAGCTGGACTTGTATTTGCAGATCGAGGCGCGTGATTTTTTGGCGGACGGCGATTCGGCGGACGGCGATTCACGCACGAAGCGCCTGCAGCATCTGGTGCTGCAGGCCGGGATCGCAAACGAACGGTTCTGGGTCGAGTTTTCGCAGCACGCGCTCGACACGCTGCGTTTGCCGAAGGATTGAAGCCGCTGGCGAAGGCCGGCCGGCGGTCGTTTCACCGCCGCTCGGCCTCGTGCGCCCGACTACGTAATCGCGACGCCTTTACAGCAGGTCGCACCGCGCCCGCTTTCGTGAAGCACAGGCCGCGCAGCCTGCGTTGAATCGCCGCGCGGCGAACCCGGATCACGCATCCGGCAAAATCACCACCTTGCCCTTCACCTGCCGGTTCGCTATCCGCGCGATCGCATCGGCCGCGCCGTCCAGCGACACGCGTTCGGTGATCGTGGGCCGCACCTTGCCGGCCGCGAACCATTCGGCGAGCAGCCGCATGTTCGCTGCATGCTGCGCCGGATCGCGACGCACCGCATCGCCCCAGAACACGCCGAGAATGTCGCGCTCCTTCAGCAGCGCGAGGTTCAGCGCGAGCTTCGGGATCTCGCCGGCCGCGAAGCCGACCACGAGGAACCGGCCGCGCCATGCGGTCGCACGCAACGCCGCCTCGCTGTATGCGCCGCCCACCGGATCGTAGACGACGTCGGCGCCGCGCCCGCCGGTCAGTTCGTCGACGCGGCGGCGCAGGTCTTCGGTCGCATAGTCGATCGTCTCGTCGGCGCCCGCTTCGCGGCACAGCGCGAGCTTGTCCGCGCTCGACGCCGCCGCGATCACGCGCGCACCGAGCGCTTTCGCGATCTCGATCGCGGCGATGCCGACGCCGCCGGCCGCCCCGAGCACGAGCAGCGTCTCGCCCGCCTGCAGGCGCGCCCGCTGCTGCAACGCATGCAGCGACGTACCGTACGCAAGCACGAGCGCGGCGCCCTGCTCGAACGTCATGCCCGGCGGCAGCGCGGCGAGTTGGTGCGCGTCGGCCACGCACTGCTGCGCGAACCCGCCGTGGCCGGTAAACGCCATCACCGAATCGCCGGGCCGCCACGCGGTGACGCCGTCGCCGACCGCGTCGATCACGCCGGCAAACTCGGCGCCCGGCGAAAACGGCAGCGCCGGTTTCACCTGATACAGCCCCTGGACGATCAGCGCGTCGGGGAAGTTGAGCGACGCCGCCTTCACCTGGATCCGGACTTGCCCGGCAGCCGGTTCGGGAATCGCGACGTCCTCGATGCGCAAGCGGTCGATCGGGCCGAATGCGGTACACAACAGGGCTTTCATGCGCTTCTGTCTCCTTGCGTGGCGTGGCCGGGCATCGGTACGGTGTGCGGGACATCTCCCCGTGGCCGGTTCACGACGCATATGCGATGCCCTACGGCATCGGCGACACCGTCAGAACGCGAGATCGCGTCGCGACATCAACAGGCTGATCGTGCTGCCTCCCGAGGTGCCGGCCGTGTCAGCCGAATGAAGGGTTGGGTGGCGCCAAGTGCTGGCAGGAATTTAGCACGGTCGTTCACAAACGACAACGATACACACGCCAGCCAGTATGCGTATCCGGGAAGTGGGCCGGGCCGCACGAGGCGGCCCGGCGCGGGACAGCTATCGCGTCAACCCGCCTGCGGCTTCGAAAGCTGATCCGCAATCGGCAGGCTGCGAATGCGCGTGCCGGTCGCCGCGAAGATCGCGTTGGTCAGCGCCGGCGCGACGGGCGGCAGGCCCGGTTCGCCGACGCCGCCGAGCGGCGTCGCGTAGTCGTCCGGCGCGACGAGATGCACGCGGATGTCGCGCGGCGCCTCGTTCATCCGCAGCACCTGGAAGCCGTTGAAGTTGCTCTGCTCGGGGCGGCCGTCCTTGAACGTGATCTCGCCGTGCAGCGCGATGCCGAGCCCCATCACCACCGCCCCCTCGAGCTGCGAGCGCACTCGCTCCGGATTGACCTGCGGCCCGCAGTCGATCGCGATGTCGACGCGCGGCACCGAGATTCTGCCGTCCGCATCGACCTGCACCTCGCACACCGCCGCCGTGTACGACACGAAGCTGCGATGCGCGGCGATCCCGAGCCCATGCCCCTTCGGCAGCTTGCGCCCCCAGCCGGCTTCGCGCGCGACCGCCTCGACCACGCGCCGCAGCCGGCCCGTATCGACCGGATACAGCGCGGGATCCTCGCCGTAGTTCACGTTTTTCACCGTGATGTGCGGCTCGAAACGCCGCGCGGGCCCGATCAGGTCGAGCAGGAAATCCTTCGGATCGCGGCCGGCCGCATGCGCGAGTTCCGACACGAAGCTCTGGATGCCGAACGCATGCGGAATGTTGTACACCGAGCGAAACCAGCCGATCCGCGTATGCGCTTGCGCGGCCGGATTCTCG
This sequence comes from Burkholderia sola, assembly GCF_905400185.1. NCBI lineage: Bacteria > Pseudomonadati > Pseudomonadota > Betaproteobacteria > Burkholderiales > Burkholderiaceae > Burkholderia > Burkholderia sola. The sequence continues at coordinate 1,432,294 of NZ_FR989675.1, read as the reverse complement.
ATCCGCACGTTCGGAATCGCGAACGGCAGGTCCGCGATGCCCTGCGCGAGCTCGCCCGGCTGCTCGTGCACGACGCCGGCGCGGAACGTCGACTGGATCGACGGCGCGACCGTGCGATGCTGCCACGCGACCACCTTCCCCGCCGCATCGATCCCGCCGTCGAACGCTTCGAGCGACACCGCGTGGAAGTAGTCGTGCGCGATGTCGTCCTCGCGCGTGAACGTCAGCTTCACGGGCGCGCCGACCGCCTTCGACAGCAGCGCGGCTTCCACCACGTAATCGGGCTTCGACTTGCGGCCGAAGCCGCCGCCGAGCAACGTCACGTTGACCGTCACACGCTCGGCCGGCACGCCGAGCGCCTTCGCGATCTCGTCGCGCGTGGTCTGCGGCGCCTGCGTGCAGGTCCACACTTCGCAGCGGCCGTCGGCCACCCGCGCGACGGCCGCGGGCGGCTCCATCGTCGCGTGCGCGAGATGCGGAACGTAGTACGTCGCGCGCACGCGTTTCGCGGCGCCGGCGAGTGCGGCCGCCGCATCGCCGTCGTTGCGGATCACGTCGCCCGGCTGCGCGGCGGCCGCTTCGAGCGTCTTGCGATACGCGGCCGAGTCGTAGCCCGCATGCGGCCCGCGCTTCCAGTCGATCTTCAACTGCGCGCGTGCCTGGATCGCCGTCCACGTATCGCGCGCAATGACGGCCACGCCGCCGAGCGGCTGGAAGCCGGACGGCAGCGGCGTCGACACCAGTTGTACGACCTTGACGACACCCGGCAGCTTCTCGGCGGCCGACGCATCGAACGACGCGACCGTGCCGCCGTAGGCCGGCGGCCGCGCAACGACCGCATACAGCATGCCGTCGAGGCGCGTATCGATCCCGTACCGCGCGCGGCCGCCGACGATGTCGCGTCCGTCGATCAGCGCCGTCTTGCCCTTGCCGATATAGCGGAATTCGGCCGGCGCCTTCAACGCCACGCTTTTCGTATCGGGCACCGGCAGCGCGGCCGCCTTCCCGGCCAGTTCGCCGAAGCCGAGCTTGCGTCCGGTTTTCGTGTCGACGACCTCGTGCACCGTCACCTTCACCTGGCGCACGTCGACGCCCCACACGGCAGCGGCCGCCTGCGCGAGCATCGTGCGCGCGGCCGCCCCCGCGCGGCGCAGCGCGGCGAAGCTCTGGCGCAGGCTGCGCGAACCGTCGGTGTTCTGGTTGCCGTAGCGCGGCTCGTCGCCGACCGCTTGCGCGACCTTCACGCGCGCCCAGTCCGCGCCCAGTTCGTCGGCGACCACGAGCGCGACGCTCGTGCGTACGCCCTGGCCCATCTCGGAGCGGATGCAGGTCACCGTGACGGCGCCGTCCGGTGCGATCGCAACGAACAGGTTCGGATCGTCGCGCAAGCCATGCGGCATCCCCGCGCCGCCATACTGCGGATTCGCGCTGACGGGCGGCTGCGCCGGCGTGGCCGCCTGCGCGAGCGACGGCACGCCGAACGCGAGCAGCAGCCCGCCCGATGCGAAGCCGAGCAGCAGCGCGCGACGGCTTTCGTTGTCGACGGAGAGTTCGGGCGCGCTCATGCGTCACCTCCGCGGCGCACGGCCAGCCGGATCGCCGCGCGAATGCGCGTATAGGTGCCGCAGCGGCAGATGTTGCCGGACATCGCATCGTCGATGTCGGCATCGGTCGGATGGGGATGCGTCTTCAGCAGCGACGCGGCCTGCATGATCTGCCCGGACTGGCAGTAGCCGCATTGCGCGACGTTCAGTTCCTGCCACGCCTGCTGCAGCGGGTGCGTGAGATCCGTCGACAGCCCCTCGATCGTCGTCACGCGCCTGGACGCCGCCGCCGCGACCGGCGTGATGCACGCGCGGATCGCGACGCCGTCGAGATGCACGGTGCATGCACCGCACAGCGCCATCCCGCAGCCGAACTTGGTGCCGGTGTGGCCGAGCACATCGCGCAGATACCAGAGCAACGGCATGTCGGGATTGCCGTCGAAGTGCTGCTCGCTACCGTTGACGATCAGCGTGATCATCGTTCACCTCCTGGTTGCGATGCCCGCCGGGCAGGCATCGAGTGGGGATTCGAACGGCGCGGCGCACATTCCGAACGATCAGGCAGGCGTGGCGCCGTTTCGTCGACCGTGTCGCGTGCACGCACGGTCGGGCGGATGCTGCGAACGATGCCGTCGGCCGGTTGCCTGCGCAACCTTTCGCCTTTGCCCGGCCGGCGCTCGTCCGCATGGATCGCCGCCCGCATTATCGAACCATTTCGGATTTGACGTCGGGTCGCGGCGATTCGGGCGTTTCAGGCAAGCGGGGAGAACGCACGGCCGGGGATGGCGCGTGTCATCGACGGGGCTTTAGCGTGCATCGCGAGCGCGCGTTCCGGGTCGCACATAGGCAAACATCCGGCCAACCTCACGGCCGGACCGGATGCTTGATGGTTGCGCCGAACGCGACGCCACGCACTACCGCACGGTCTTCCTCACGGCGAGCGCAACGCCTGCAACCCGAGCGTGAGCGCGTTGAACGGCATCTCCGCGGCGCCCATCGAGAAACTGGTCGTCTTCGTGGGCACGCCGGGCGTACGCATCAGCGCGTGGACGATCCGCTCGCTCGCATGGCCGTCGCCGTATGGATTGCTCGCGCGCGACATTTCCTCGTACGCGCTCTCGCTGTCGAACAGCCGCGACGCTTCCCACACGATCCGGTCCTGATCGGTGCCGACGAGCCGCGCGGTGCCGGCCTGAATCGCCTCGGGCCGCTCGGTCGTCTCGCGCGTGACGAGCACCGGCTTGCCGAGCGCCGGTCCTTCTTCCTGAATGCCGCCCGAATCCGTGATGATGAAATGCGCGCGCGACATCAGGAATACGAACGACAGGTATTCCTGCGGCTCGATCAGGTAGATGTTGGGCACGCCGCCGAGCCGCGCGCGCGCCGGCTCCTGCACGTTCGGGTTCAGGTGCAGCGGATAGACGAACTGCGCATCGCGATAGCGGTTCGCCAGCGTGCACAGCGCGTCGCAGAAATGCCGGAACGGTTCCCCGAAACTTTCGCGGCGATGGCCGGTGATCAGCACGACGCGCCGCGACGGTTCGAGAAACGGAAAGTACGCGGCGATCTTGTCCGACAGCGCGGCGGTGCGATCCAGCATGCGCTTGACCTCGTGCAACGCATCGATCACGGTATTGCCGGTCAGCGAGACGCCCCCGCCCGGCACGCCCTCGCTCAGCAGGTTGTCGCGGGCCTGCCCGGTCGGCGCGAAATGCCATGACGACACCGCATCGGTCACGCGGCGATTCAGCTCCTCCGGCCACGGCGACCAGATGTCGCCGCTGCGCAGGCCGGCCTCCACGTGACCGACCGGCAGATAGCGATAGAACGCCGCCAGGCTCACCGCGAGCGTGGTCGTCGTATCGCCGTGGACCAGCACGACGTCCGGCCGAAAATCGTCGAAGACGACGCCGATCGCATGAAGAATGCCGGTCGTCACGTCGGTCAGCGTCTGGCCTTGCCGCATCAGGTTGAGATCGTAGTCGGGCTTGATGTCGAACAGCGTCAGCACCTGATCGAGCATTTGCCGATGCTGCGCGGTCACGCACACGCGGGCGTCGACATCCGTCTGCGCCTTCAGCGCACGCACCAGCGGCGCCATCTTGATGGCCTCCGGCCGAGTCCCGAACACAAGCAAGATCTTCTTCATCGTTATCCTCGTTTAGCCGCTTCGCGCCCGGCGATCCTGCACGCGGCGCGAAGCATGTATTCGGGCGGCGCATCCCGTACACGCACGCGATCGACATGCGGCGGTGTGGCGGGGCGAGCGCGCTGCCGCGTCCGCGCGGTCCAGGCCGCGCGAATCGTCGTACTACCGGCGTCCCGTTGCACTGGATCAATCACGTCATGAGTCGTTCCTCGCTGTGTCGAGCGTCACGTCCTCCCACACCAGCAATATTCAAACCAGCCGGCTCGCGTCGCGGCCCGCTTCGCTCCGCGGCCATTGCCCGCGAACGGTGCGTCATGGAATGTTTCACAACTGCTACGGACACCCGCATCGCCGGATCGACGCGGCAACGATAAACAGCCGGACGCTCGCGCGATCCGTCTGACGACGTCGTCCGACGAATCGCGCATGCATGTCGAGCCCTCGTGACGAAGCGAATCGCACGGACCTTTCGACGCGCGTTGCGTCGCCTCGATTCGCCCCTTTCGTCTGTGCAGTGCGCGGCGCGCACGCGAGCGTCGACCGCCGTGGCGCGCGCAGGATTTCGCCCACATCCGACGCCGCGTTGAATCACACGAATCGGGGCTCGGGAAATGTTGCGAATGTGTAACGCGGATTCGAAACCGGCGAATACATCGGAGTCCGGTCCATTCGTCTCATGTGAAAGCAGCGCGCGTAGCGATCGCGGGCCGACGCGTGCATGCCGAACGACACGCGACGGCCAGCCATGCCAAGCCGCACCCGGCCACGCGGCATCGGCAGCTGGGACGGTCCGGGCGCCGCGCGACGCGCTCGAGCCGCGCGGCCGACCGTGCGGGGTCGGATGCGACGCGCGCACGCTGATTCGTCAGTGAATCAAAACACGCCGGCTGCACGCATGCCGCATCCGCTTCCCGCGCGGGCCTCCTTGCTGCGCGGGGCATCGCGGCAGATGGCTCACCCCTTGCTTGATGTCGGACAGTGCGTCCCGAAGCACGCGCATCGCAGCAGACAGATGGGGACGCCAAAGCAACGAAGCCGGGAGACGATGCGACGCATCCGTCCGGGGCAGCCGACAACCGCCCCGCGACGAACGCGCCATCGTTTCCCATTGACGTCCGCGCGATCCACGGAGCGCCTTCAGCTCTCATCGGTCGTCGTTGCGGGCACGGGGATGGGGACATGAAGAAAAGGGCGGCGTCATTCTGCGAGCAAGGCATCCTGCTGCTGATCGTGCTTGCGTGCTCGCTGATCGTGCGCGACACCGCCTCGCAGGCGATCGCCGAACCGGCCCGGTTCGGCGTGCCCGCCGCAACCGCCGCAACGGCCGCAACCACCGGGATCGCGATGGCGCGCATCGCGCTCGTCGCGCCGGCCTCGCCCGATCCGGACGCGTCGCTCGAGCCGCCGCCCGCCGCCACGCCGGGCGTCGCATTCGATCCCGAGCTGCTGCTGATACCGTGCGTCGCGTACCTGTGGCTGTTCACGCTGTTGACGTGCGCGTATGCCGCCCGGCATTACGTATTCAGCCTCGACCGCCTGTTCAAGCCGCAACACGCGCCCTACCGGACGATGACCCACGGCGACTGGCCGCGGCTCACCGTCTTCGTCGCCGCCCACAACGAGGAAACCGTCATCGTCGATTGCCTGATGGCGCTGCTGGCGACGACCTACCCGCGCGACCGGCTGACGATCATTCCGGTCAACGACCGCTCGACCGACAACACGCGCGCATTGATCGACGAAGTCCGCGCACTCGCGCCCGAGCTGATTCAGCCGTTTCACCGCGAGACCGGCAAGCCGGGCAAGGCAGCCGCGCTGAAGGATGCGCTGCGCTTCATCCGCGGCGACATCATGGTCGTATTCGATGCCGACTACCTGCCGCGCCCAGGGCTGCTGAAGGAACTGGTCGCGCCGTTCTTCGACCCGGAAGTCGGCGCGGTGATGGGCCGTGTCGTGCCGCAGAACGCCGACAGCAACCTGCTCGCACGGCTACTCGATCTCGAGCGCGCGGGCGGCTATCAGGTCAACCAGCAAGCCCGCAACAATCTGAACCTGGTGCCGCAGTACGGCGGCACGGTCGGCGGCATCCGCAAGGGCGCGCTCGACGCCGTGGGCGGCTGGTGCGACGACACGCTCGCCGAAGATACCGACATGACCTACCGCCTGCTGCTGAGCGACTGGCGCACGGTCTATCTGAACCACGCCGAATGTTACGAGGAAGTACCGGAGCGCTGGGCCGTCCGCGCGCGGCAACTGACGCGCTGGGCGAAGGGCCACAACCAGACGATGCTGCGCTATCTGGTTCCGGTGCTGCGCAACCCGCTGATCTCGCGCCGCTGCCGGCTCGACGGCGCGCTGCTGCTCGGCGTGTTCACGATGCCCGCGCTGCTCGCGATCGCGTGGAGCGCCGCGCTCGCGCTCTACCTGTTCAACGGCGTCAACTCGACCGCGCTCGGCCTGCTGCTGTCGCTGTTCGCGCTGTTCTCGTTCAGCACCTTCGGCAACTTCGGCGTGTTCTTCGAGATCGTCGTCGCCGCGCGGCTCGACGGCCGCGCGACGCGGCTGCGGCTCGTGCCGGTCAACGTCGTCGGCTTTTGCGTGACGATCGCGGCGGTCGTCTCCGCGCTGTGGGGACTCGCGCTCGACGCGGCGTTCCGCCGCGAACTGAAGTGGGACAAGACCGAGCGTTTTCGCCGGCAGTTGAAACCGGAGCGATGAGCGATGACGACCTTCAACGTGATGGTGCCGGTGGCCGGCGTGCTCACGCTGCCGTTCCTGCCGATGCTGCATGAACTGATCCGGCGCAGCGACGTCGCGGCGCTGCCGATCGGCGACGGGCCGTTCGTCGACCAGGCGCTGCTCGCCGCGCGCTGGCACGACGCGCTGCGCGCGCACGTGGCCGGCACGCCGCCGGCGGATGTATCGGGCGCGCCGCCGTGGCAAGCGCTCGGGCTGGCCGTCGAGCATGCGGATGCGATCCAGGTCGCACGCGACGCGCATCGCGACGACGTGCTCTACGCCGACCGTTCGATCACGCTCGACGACGGCGCGCGGGCCGCGTACGCGTTCGCCGACCAGCACATCGACATCCGTGCCGGCGCGACGATCGGCACGCTCGCGCATGCGCCGCTGATCGACGTCGACGATGCGGTGCTGCGCGGCGTCGTGGTCGGCGACACGGTGCGCCTGCGCGGCGCCGGCGGCTTCGCGTGCCTGTATGGCGAGCCGCTCGTCTTCGGCGCGGCGCCCGGCCCGCGGCCCGCGGACACACCGGCCGCGCCGCGCCGCGCGATCACGCTCACCCGCCACTTCGCGTCGCTGCCGCATCGCTTCCTGCACGGTCGTTACCTGCTGCCGTGCGACGTTCGCCTGCCCGCGCACACGGTCGTGCAAGGCAACCTGATCGTCGAAGGAACGCTCGTCCTCGGCGAAGGCTGCGTGCTGCGCGGCAGCGTCAAGGCGCATCGCGTCGAACTCGAACGTCACGCGTTGCTGCACGGCGCGGTATTCGCGCGCGACGACGTGTTGCTCGCCCACGCGAGCTGCATCGACGGCGTCGTGTCGGCCGGCGGCCTGTTGCGACTGACGGGTGCGCGCATCGGCGTCGCCGGTCATCCGGTCAGCGCGTGTGCGCGCGACGTATCGATCGTCGATCATGCCTGCCTGCATGGCGATCTCGTCGCGTGGCGCAGCGGCTGGTTCCACACATCCCGTTAAGGAGCGCCTCATGTCCGATCGCCCCAGCCATCGCGGCCCGCGCGTGCCGGTTGCCACCCTCGCGATGCTGTGCGGCGTCGCCTTCGGCGCGCCCGCGGCGCTGGCGGAGCAGCCGGACGATGCCGCCGCCGCGCCCGCCGTGCAGCCGCCGCCCACGACCGTCATCACGCCACGGATGCGCGACGAATCGATGTTCGTGCGCGTCGACGCCGAAGGCCTGCCGGACGGCGTGCCGCTCGCCGAGTTCACGCCCGAGGATACGAACCGGCCGCCGCTGCCCGATGCAGTCGTCACCCATGTGCAGGCGCCGCAGGAATCGCACACCGAACTGTCGCTCGGCTATTCGAGCGCACATCTGACGCACGGCTACGGCGACTGGTACGGCGTGCACCTGCGCGGCGTCTATCAGGACGGCAGTCGCACCGTGCTCGGCGAACTGGCGCAACTGCACCGCTTCGGCGAGAACACGCAGCTCGGCGCGCTGACCTACGTGCAGAACCTCGGCCCCGACTGGTTCGGCGGGATCGGCTTTTCCGGCACCACGTCAGGCACGATCCTGCCGAGTGCGCGCGTCGACGTATCGATCAACCGCAAGCTGTTGTCCGATCGTTCGCTGGTCGTGTCGCTCGGCGCCGGCTACGCGTGGAACCGCAGCGGCCACCGCGACCAGCTCTATCACGCCGGCGTGATCTGGTACGCATTGCCGAAGTGGATTTTCGAGGCGGGCGCGAACTATACGGTCGATTCGCCCGGATCGGTGAAGGCGCCCGCCTACTACGGCGCCGTCACCTACGGCGAAGTCGGCAAGAGCGTGATCGTGCTGCGCGGCGGCGTCGGCCGCGAGGCGTATCAGGTCACCGGCTCGGGCTCGCAGATCGCGGATTTCCGCAGCCACGAGATCACCGCGAAATGGCGCTACTGGGTCACGCGCAAGTGGGGGACACAACTCGAATTCGCGTACTACCACAACCCGTATTACTCACGAATCGGCGGCGAGCTCAGCGTCTTCTATCGCTGGTAAGCGGGCGGGCGCCATGCAGATGCATCCCGTCCGTCCTCCCGTCGACCGTTCGCTGCGCACCCACGCGCACCCGCAGCGCTGGCTGTCGTCGATCGCGCTGCTGACGCCCGCGCTGTACGCGTCGCTGTGGTTCGGATTGCCGATGGCGTGGCGCTACTGGCGCGCGGTCATGGCGTGGGGCGCGCGCCAGATCGATCCGGCGCTTCACGTGATCGTGATCGGCTATCCGCCCGACGCACCGCGCGTGCCGCTGCTGTCGATCGACGTCGCGGCCCGCATGCCGGGCGGCACGCTGCTGGTCGCCACCGCCGCGCTCTGCATGATCGGCTTCGCCGCATCGTTCATCCGGCGCGCGCGCTGGCTGCCCGTTGCATATCTGTTACGTATCGCGAGCTTCACCCAGCTGCTGATTTGCGCGTACTTCTGGCTCGCGCCCGGCACGTTCCCGTACGTCCCGCAACTGCATCTGCGCGACATGTTCGTGTTGCACGGCGCGGCGATCGCGCTGATTCCGCTGGTCATGGCCGCGCTGTACTACCCGCTCGATTTCTCGCTGCTGCAAAAAGCCTTCGCGTCGCTGCTGGTGCTGGGCTACTTCGTGTTCGCGCTGCCGTTCGTGATGCTGCTGCACGCGACGATCGTCCATCACGGCTCGCTGCTGTTTTTGCCGTTCTGCTATTTCCTGCTCGGCGGGCCGCTGCTGATCGCCCTGCTGGTCACGCTCTATACCTACTGCGCGAGCTGGCCCGGCGCGCTGACGCGCGATCGCGATTCCGTCTGCTGATAGCGCGTCCCAACGCGCCGTATCAGCGATGAAACGAATCCGTCGGGTTTGCGACCGTGCCGCGCGACCGGCAGTGCAGGAAGCCAGCAGGACCGGGCCTCCTGCGCCAATGGCACGTTGTTCGCTTCTTTCCATGCGTCGCATCGAGTCCTCTCACCGGCGAAGGCAGCGCGGCGCACCGGCGCATTGGCGCGGTCGGACCGCCGTGACACGCACCGCTCGATACCCGACGAACCGGACAGCCGCAACACACCTACGGGGCTGGAATGCTCGACCTGGCGGCACGCGTATCCCGGCTGCCGCACGCCCCCATTCCTTGAGCGAGGAGCACACCATGTTGGCAAAGTCAGGCAAGTTCTTGCGGATCCTGTTCGCGCTGTTCGCGCTCGCGTTCGCATTCAGTCCGGGCGGCGTTCAGGCGGCCACCAACCAGCTTCTGCTGTTGGTGCCCGATACGCTGACGCTGCCCGATTCGCGCGTATCCGCATGGCTCGACAGTGCCCAGGAAGAAGGGCTGCAGATCAAGGTGATGACCGACAGCCAGTTCATGGCGGCCGGCGCGACGCTGTCGCAGTATCCGGGCCTGATCCTGCCCGATCAGGTGCATACGACGGCCGCCGACGCGCTCGTGACCGCGATCCAGAACTACGCGCTGAACGGCGGCAAGGTGATGCTCGTCTACGATTTCGGCGTACTGAATTCGGCCGGCTTCTACGTCAGCCCGAAATCGCGCTTCAGCAGCATGGCCGGTGTGGACTATGTGCTGTATGACCAATACGGCGGCAACATGATCGGTCTCGGCAATGTAACCGGCATGAGCAGCTGGCTGCGCACGCTCCAGGTGCCCCCCGGCAAGTCGATGGCATGGACCACGACTTCGTCGACCACCACGACCGCCAGCGCCCTCGCCTCGACGAGCACGTCGGGCACCTCGGGCACGTCGACCAATTCGACGTCGGGCAGCGCACAGTTTCTCGCCGCCAGCCCGTCGAACCCCGGCGGCCTCGCCAACTACACCCACGGCGCATGGTTTCAGTACACGACGCCGTCCACCGGCAGCGGCGTGCTGAACCAGACGGCCCCGAAGCTGACCGGCACCGTGACCGGCAAGCTGAAGAAAACCACGACGTATACCGCCAATTCGCTGCTGAGCACGTCGACCGGCAAGACGGCCACCGCGCTCGCGTCGACGCTGGCCACCACCACCGACACGCTCGAAGGCATCTCCGGCTACGTGTACGGCTTCCTCACCTATCCGAGCTTCGTCACGCAGGGGACGTACACCGGCACGACGATCCTGACCTCGCCGACCTTCGGGCTGGTGTCCGGCTACAACACGTACGGCAACGGCGGCGTGCTGTTCGTCAACCTGCCGCTCGCCTACCTCGACGGCCAGACCGACGGCATGCTGATTCACGGCTACCTGCATTATTTCGGCACGCAGATGCTTAACCTGCCGTCGCTGTCGCCGCTGCCGAAGGCGATGGCCGGGCTCGTGTTCAACTGGCACTTCTGCGCGGGCGACCAGATCCAGCCGGCGCTCTACCTGAAGAGCCTCGGCGTGTGGAACAACGGGCCGTTCTCGCTCGTGGTCACGGCCGGCCCCGATGAAGCGGCGTTCGGCGACGGTGGCGGCATCAATCTCGCCAACAACCCGTCCGCGCAGAATCTCCTCAAGTATTTCGTGAGCAAGGGCCATCGCGTCGGCAGCCACGGCGGCTGGATCCACGACTACTGGGGGGCGAATGCGAGCGAAACCAACGCGAGCACGTTTACGCAGTACCTGATGATGAACCATCAGGCCGTCCAGGCGACGACGGCCTTGCCCGACGTCGAGTACGCGGCGCCGGAAGGCAACACGCCGACGTGGTCGGTCAACTGGCTCGAAAGCAACGGCTTCAACGGCTACTACTTCACCGGCCACACCGGCTCGGCACCGACCCGCGCCTACCGCAACGGCGCGTTGCTGAACCCCGGCCTGTGGGCGTACCCCGTGATGCCGTTCGGCAAGTACGCGACGTTCGAGGAGTTCCAGCAATACGCGGTGCCGACGGCCGACGTGAACAACTGGTACGCATCCCTGATGAACTTCGTCGTCGCGAACCGCACGAGCCGGCTGATCTATGCGCACCCGCTCGGCGCGTCGTCCTACACGTCGACGCTGTCCGCGATCTTCAATCAAGCCAACACGCTGAAGCTGCTCGGTCAGTTCAAGTGGTACACGATGACCGACATCACGGTGTTCGACCGCGCACGCCTGAACGTCACATGGTCGGCCACCGATACGGGCAGCGGCTGGGCGTTCGCCGCCAGCCACCCGACCAGCCTCGCGAACATGACGTGGCTGCTGCCGAAGAAGGCCTTCGCGCTGCCGTTGATCACGCAAGGCCTCGGTAGCGTCGTCATCACCGACTCGACGTACTGGCTCGTGACCGCGAACAGCGGGACCAGTCTCAAGTTCACCAGCGCCAAGGTGCACTGAGCCGCGACATCGACCCACCCGCCGGCGCGCGACGCGGCCAACGCCGCGCCCGGCGGAATTTGCGCAGGACCACCGCGCAGGAGCCCCCCATCATGAACCGGCCCGCGCTTTTCCCGGCCGCACGCGCACGCGTGGCGGCCACCGCCCGGCTATGCCGCCTGTGGTGCGTCGCCTGCTGTATCGCCGCACGCGGCGTCGCACCGCATGCGGGCGCCGCCGAACTCCAGCTCAACGGGCTCTACCAACGCCCCGACGGCGCGATCACCGTGCGTCTGAACGGCGCCGGCATCGATCCGTATTTCGCCGCGAAAGCCCTGCTCGGCGCCACCGATGCGGGGCTCGACGCCCATCAGGCCGCGCTCGCCTGGATCGCGTGGCTGTTGCCGCGCCAGCGTCCGGACGGCGGCTTCGATCGCTATTGCGTGAAGAGCGGCCAGTACAGTTCATGCGCCGAAGCCGACGCCGACGACGCGATGATGGCGACCTGGATCGAACTGCTCGCCCGCTTCGCGCCGCCCGACGGCATGCCCGCCGCATGGGAACTCAGCCTGAATCGCGCCGGTGCGCATCTGGATACGCTGCTCAGCAAGCCCACGGGCGTCTATCAGATCTCGTCGACGCTGCATGTCGCGCTGCTGATGGACAACGTCGAGGTACACAGCGCGTTCCAGGCGCTCGCCGCGTATTACCTGCGGCATGGCGACGCCACGCGCGCCGGCCCGTGGAGCCAGCGCGCCGACCGGCTCGCGTCCGCGATCCTGAAGGTGTTCTGGCGCGGCACGCAGTCGGGCTTTCGCCCGAGCACGCAGCGCATCAGCGACACGACCTTCTATCCGGCGAAAGTGGCGCAGATCTTTCCGCTCCTGTCGGGCATTCAGGTTCCGCAGCAATCGAACGATGTGTTCTACGCGCAGTGGATGCAGAAGTACGGCAAGACCTGGCTGCAACTGGCCAGCTCCGATTATCCGTGGGGCTTGATCGCACTGGTCGCATTCAAGATGAACGACCGGAACACGGTCGCGTGCTGGCATGCGCTATCGGGCCCGTACCGGCACGGCGCACACTGGAACGTCCTGGAGGAAGCGCTTTACCTGGCATTCGAAAGCCGGATGGCCGACCCGGTCGCGCCCGCGCAATGCGGCTTCACGACGGCGGCGACAACGGAGACCGCGTCACGCTGATCCACGCGTGCGCACGGTCCGGGGGAATCTACAGGGAAGGAGACGTGTCATGTGTGGCATCGTCGGCGCGGTCGCGCAACGGGACATCGTCCCGGTTCTGATCGAAGGTTTGCGCCGCCTTGAATATCGCGGCTACGATTCATGCGGCGTGGCAACGGTCGTCAACGGCCAGGCACGCCGCGAGCGCAGCGTGTCGCGCGTCGCCGATCTCGACGCCCACGTGCGCAGCGCCGGCCTGGCCGGCAGCACCGGCATCGCGCACACGCGCTGGGCTACCCACGGCGCGCCGGCGACCTGCAACGCGCATCCGATCTTCTCGCGCGACGAAATCGCGCTCGTGCACAACGGCATCATCGAGAACCACGAAACGTTGCGCAAGCAACTATCCGACGAACACTACGAGTTCGACGGCCAGACCGACACCGAGGTGGTCGCGCACCTGATCCACAGCAAGTATCGCGGCGACCTGCTCGCCGCCGTCCGCGACGCGACCTCGCAGTTGCACGGCGCCTATGCGATCGCGGTGTTCAGCAAGCGCGAGCCGCAGCGGCTGATCGGCGCGCGGGCCGGCTCGCCGCTCGTCGTCGGCGTGAAGGACGGCGAATGCTTTCTCGCGTCCGACGCGCTCGCGCTCGCCGGCATCACCGACCGCTTCATCTTTCTCGAGGAAGGCGACATCGTCGAACTGACGCCGGGCGGCGTGCGGGTGCTCGATCGCACCGGCACGCCGATCGAACGCGCGATACAAACCATTCCGTCCGTGCAGGGCGTGGTCGAGCTCGGGCCGTACCGGCATTTCATGCAGAAGGAAATTTTCGAGCAACCGCAGGCCGTGGCCGCGACGATCCCCGATGCCGGACTGTTCGATCCGGCCGTATTCGGCCCCGACGCCCCGCGCGCGTTCGAGCAGATCGACAACGTGCTGATCCTCGCATGCGGCACGAGCCACTACGCGGGCCTGACTGCCCGCCGCTGGCTCGAGACGATCGCGCGCCTCCCTGCGCAGGTCGAGATCGCGAGCGAATACCGCTACAGCGACGCGCTCGCGATGCCGAATACGCTGGTGGTCAGCGTGTCGCAATCCGGCGAGACCGCCGACACGCTCGCCGCGCTCAAGTACGCGCAGGCGCTCGGCCACATCGACACGCTGGCGATCTGCAACGTGCCGACCAGCGCGATGATGCGCCAGACCGGCCTGCGCTTCCTGACGCGGGCCGGCCCGGAAATCGGCGTCGCGTCGACCAAGGCGTTCACGACGCAGCTCGCCGCGCTGTTCATTCTCGCCGTCACGCTCGGGCGGCTGCGCGGCTACGTCGACGATGCGCAACTCGCGCGCTATACGACACAGTTGCGGCGGCTGCCTGGCGCGCTCGAAGACGTGCTGGGGCTGGAGCCGCAGATCGAGCGCTGGGCGGCGGAATTCTCGCAGCATGAAAACGCGCTGTTTCTCGGGCGCGGGCTGCACTACCCGATCGCGCTCGAGGGCGCGTTGAAGCTGAAGGAGATTTCGTATATCCACGCGGAAGCGTATCCGGCCGGCGAGCTGAAACACGGGCCGCTGGCGCTCGTCACGCACACGATGCCCGTCGCGACGATCGCGCCGAACGATGCGCTGCTCGAAAAGCTCAAGTCGAACATGCAGGAAGTGCGCGCGCGCGGCGGCCAGCTTTACGTGTTCGCGGACGCCGATACGCGGATCGACAACGGCGAAGGCGTGTCGGTGCTGCGCATGCCGGATTACTACGGGTTGTTGTCGCCGATCCTGCACGTCGTGCCGTTGCAGTTGCTCGCGTATCACGCGGCGTGCTTGCGGGGTGCGGATATCGACAAGCCGAGGAACCTGGCGAAATCGGTGACGGTCGAGTGAGGGGGTTGCGTGACGAGGGGTTTGCGTGACGAGGGCTGGCCCGCGGAGGTCGCCTGGCGATCAAACGGGCCCGCCGTACACGATTCGAGCAGGGACGATTGACGCTTTCAACGGGAACGGCCCTCGGTTGCCCGGACATCCCGCTGACCGGCCCGCCCTTCTGCCCCGAACCATCCGCTTCCGGGTACGTTAATCGGCGACTCTCTCGAATGTATCCGCATTGGTCTGAACGGCATGTGCCCAGCCGAACGCCGATGATCGTGAGCCTTGCCGTGGCACCTTGCTGGTCACGACATGCCATACGGTCTGCAGCTTGCCGTCACGCAGCATGCCGGTGAAAGAACAGATCGCCGACACCAGGTCGTTCGACATGCCGAAAGCGAAGTTGATGCAATCGCCATACCCGACGCCGGAGACGGGCAGATCATGACCAAAGAACGCGCTGTCCCGCAACGCCGTGCTGAATACGCCACGGATGACGCCATCCTTGTCGTCCGCGATGGTCAATGTAGAGCCATATTGATTACGCCACGTGCCAATCCAGTTCATCACCCACCTCCTGAGCCCCGGACACTTGATCGCCTGCCAGGCGGCCGCGCGTGCTTGTCGTTCTTCTTCCGGCGGCAAAAGGGGCGCTCGAGCCAGCGCCGTGCATCGGCGAGCGCCGTTGTGACGAGTGAAGCCTGATACGAATCGAGCAATAGCAAAAAATTGCTGGCGCCCGCGATCCGGCATGACCACGGAAAGTATAGATGGTCGTCAGACGATATGAAGGGCTGCATGTCGCGATCCGGGCAGCTCGTACGCTCTTGTTCCCTACTTTATTCGCCGTAACATCGCGCACGGCGCGAAGTCTCGCCTCTGTCGCCGCGGCGACTTCGCGAGCGGTCGCGGACCTTCTTCCGCGCTGAGCGTCATGGGTCATTCTGAAGAAATTCGATACCAGGTTGATCGCAAAAGCACGATGTCGCATGCACCGTCAAAAATCGTGCTTGAATCTTCGAGTTCTTCGTACGATATTTGAACCGCACGGCGTGCTCGTGGGCAAACGAGCAGCCCGGAACCGAATTCGCGCCGACCCAGGCCCGACCCGTGCGGCAAACGACAACTCGAACCATACGGTGCAGCGCAGGCCAGATCTCTCGGGAGACCGCAGGATGTCCACGCAAGCCAGGAAGCCGTTGATATCGCTCGTCGTGCCGTGTCACGACGAAGAAGAAACGATCGACGCGTTCTTTGCCGAAACGCTGCCCGTTCTCGAGTCGGTCGCGTCGGTACGCTTCGAGATCGTCTGCGTCAACGACGGCAGCCGCGATCGCACGCTGGACCGGCTGCGCTCGGTCGCCGCCGGCGACCCGCGCGTGCACGTCCTGGACCTCACACGCCGCTTCGGCAAGGAAGCGGCGCTCACCGCGGGCCTCGACGAAGCGGCCGGCGCGGCCGTGATCCTGATCGACGCCGACCTGCAGGACCCGCCCGCGCTGATTCCCGCGATGCTCGAACGCTGGCGCGCAGGCGCCGAGGTCGTCGCCGCGAAGCGCACCGACCGCCGGTGCGACCCGCTGATGCAGCGGGTGGCCGCCGCGCTCTACTACCGCGTGCACAACCGGCTCTCCGAAGTCGAGATGCCGGAGAACGTCGGCGATTTCCGGCTGATGGACCGCGAGGTCGTCGACGCGCTGCGTGCGTTGCCGGAACGGCGGCGCTTCATGAAAGGGCTGTTCGCGTGGGTCGGCTACCGGACCGAGATCGTCGAATACACGCGTGCGGCACGTAGCGGCGGCCGCTCGAAATTCTCCGGATGGCGGCGCTGGAATTTCGCGCTCGAGGGCATCACGAGCTTCAGCACGGTGCCGCTGCGCGTGTGGACCTATGTCGGCCTCACGTTCGCGATGCTGTCGCTCGCGTATGGCGCGTTCATCGTCGCGCGCACGCTGCTGTACGGCAATCCGGTGCACGGCTACCCGTCGCTGATTTCCGTCGTGCTGTTCGTCGGCGGCATCCAGTTGATCGGCATCGGCGTGATCGGCGAATACCTCGGCCGGATCTATCACGAATCGAAGCAACGCCCCGTCTATCTCGTGAGGCAGCACTACCGTGCCGAGCGCGATGCGGCCGCGCGACCGGCATCGAAGCTGCTGCAGTTTCCGCTCAAGCGTGCGCACTCGGCACGCCGCCGGGCCGCGACGCCGGCCGCCGCGAGCATCACCGCCCGCAAGACGTCGTTCAAGTAGCACCGGGCCGCGTCAATTGGACATCCTCCGGCAATCGACCCGCCCGGCCGAACGGCCGGTCGTCGCATGGCTCACGTCGCGACGCGTCGTCCTGTACAGCGCGCTGATGCTGGTGTCGTACGCGGTGTTCATGGCGATCTGGACGGCGGTCGCGCGTCACGCGTCCGTCACCGGCGGCGTGATGCCGCGGCCCGGCGCCGACTTCTCGGTGTTCTGGTCCGCGTCGTACGTCATGCTGCACGGCGCGCCGTCGCACGCGTACGATTTTTCCGCCTTCTCGCGGCTGACGACCGCGCTGTTCCCGCACCTTCCGCGCGACGTCTTCGCGCCGTGGCTGTACCCGCCCACCTATCTGCTGCTCGTGACGCCGCTGGCGCTGCTGCCGTTCGCGCTCGGGTATCCGCTGTTCGTCGCGTTCGGCGTGTCGATGCTCGGCCTCGCCGCGTGGCGCGTATCCGGCCTCCGCGCGATTCCCGGCGCATCGCGCGCCGGCGCCTTCGCGCTGATCGCCGCGCCGTGCGTGTTCGTCACCGCGACGCTCGGGCAGAACGCGTGCCTGACCGCATCGTGTGCGGCGCTCGCCGTTCATTGGGCCGACCGGCGACCGCTGTGGGCCGGCCTGTGCATCGCGCTGCTGTCGGTCAAGCCGCAGATGGCGCTGCTGTTCCCGTTCGTGCTGGTCGCCGTGCGCGCATGGCGCACGATCATGTGGGCCGCGCTCGCGACCGGCGCATTCGTCGCATCGAGCGTGCTCGTCTGCGGCGTCGCGTCGCTGCGCCTGTTCGTCGCGAGCGCCGGCCTCGTCCGCTCGATCATCCTCGAGCATGGCGTCGGGTTCTGGCTCGCGTCGCCGACGCCGTTCGCGGCGCTCCGCCTCGCGGGCGTGCCGCTCGGCGCCGCGTATGTCGCCCATGCCGGCATCGCGGCGATCGCGATCGCCGCGGCCTGCGTCGTCTGGACGCAATCGCGCGACACCCGCGTGCGCGCGGCCGTACTGGCGGTCGCGACGCTCGTGGCGAACCCGTACGTGTGGCACTACGAGCTCTCGTGGCTCGCGATCGCGATCGCCTGCATGCTGTCGATCGGCTGGCGCGACGGCTGGCTGCGCGGCGAACAGGCGGCGATCGCGCTGATGTGGGCACTGCCGATCGCCGAATACCTGAACCCGTGGCTGCAGCTGCCGCAGATCGGCCCGGCCGTGACGCTCTTCGCGCTATTGATGCTGCTGCGCCGCGCGCGGCACGACGCGCGCAACACTCACAGCGCAAGCCGCGGCGGCACGTACACGCCGTAATACGGCCCGACGCCGGTCGCGACGCCGGTCATCTTGACGCCGGCGACGAAGTGCCCCTGGATGTACTTGTAGGTGCCGCCCAGCGACACGTCGATGCGGAACGCGGCGAACGCGACGATCGGCACGGAGGTGCTGCTCGACGTCTGCGTGACGACCGGCAGCACGACCGTCGTGCCGACCGGCACCGACGTGTAGAGCGTCGCTTTCACGCCGGTCGCGAGATTGATGCTGTCGCCGATATTGAGCGTGGTCGGGTTGCCGGTCACCATCAGGCCGCCCATCGTCGTCGTGTCGGTCGCGGTCGACTGGAACGACGTCCACTGGCCGCCCATGCACAGCGCGCCATACGTCTGGCCGTTCGTGATCGAAAACTCGTACGGCAAGCCCGTCAGCGGATTGATCAGCGGCTGGTTGGTCTGCGCGTTCCAATACTGGTTGTACACGCACTGGTCGATCGCGATCGGAAAGAGCCCGCCCGCCGCGACGCCACCCGGCGCGGCGAGCACCGCGATCGCGGTCGCGCGGCCGGATGCGCCGGGGATGCCCAGCAGCCCGCCGAGCAGCAGCGGGATCGATCCGCCATTGATGCCCGGCGCGCGCGACACGGTCACCTGCACGGCCGGCACGTCGTAGGGGCCCGGCGTGATCGTGGTCGGCTGCATCGACGCCGGCGTGCGCGTCACGTTCCAGTAGCCGGTCGTCACCGTGCCGGTCGCCAGCGGTGCGCCCGCCGCCGAGTTCAGCGCGATCACGCCGTTCGCCGCCGGCGCGGCCTGCGACCAGTTCAGCGGCCCGCCGGTCGGCGACATCATCGCATCGGCCGCCGCGAGCGCGGCTGCATCCGCGGCATTCTGCAGCTGGTTGCGCACCGTGGCGATCCATGCGATGTCGATCGCCAGCGCGCCGAACGACAGCAGCGGAATCAGGAACATCAGGAAGAACAGCGCGACGGAGCCGCGTTCGCGCGCCGTGCCGCCGGATGGCTTGCCGGCCGCGTCATTCATAGAGCATCACCGAGCTGGCCGTGAGCGTCACCGGGCCGGTCAGCGCGCTGAATGCCGAACCGAGCACCATCCCGGAATACGTGTAGGTCACCGTGACCGTCAGCGCGGTGCCCGCCGTCGTGCCATTCGCCTGCGTCACGGTCACGGTCGGCGTCGTCGGCGTGCCGCCGGTGATCAGGCTGTTCTGCGTATAGCTGAGCGCGACGTTGGCGATCTGCGTCGGGGTCAGCATCGGCACGCGCAGCACGACACCGGCGCGCGCGGCTTCGCGGCTCGCGTTCGTGATCACGGCCTTGTCGCACAGCAGCAGGCTCACGTCGATGATGCCGATCAGCACCATCAGCAGGAACGGCAGCATCAAGACGAACTCGAGGGATACGACGCCGCGCGCGTGGCGGCCGCGCATCGCCGCGCGTGTCATTTTGCGGCCCCCGCGGCGGGTGGCACCGTACGCGGCTCGAGCGCGGCGCCCTTCAACGGCCGCGCCGCATCGGCGACCGGGCGCGCCGCGAGCTGCGCACGCACCGCCTGGTACACGCGCAGATTGTCGGCCACCGCCGACGCCGGCAGATCCGCGGACAGCAGCTTCTTCGCCGAATCGGTGTTGCCGAGCACGCCATACGCGAACGCGAGATTCTGGCGCGCCTGCCACGGCGCATCGGGCAGCCCGGCCACGTCGAGCAGCACGTTCACGCCCTCGCGCGGACGATTGCTCAGCACGAGCGACAGCCCGAGGTCGACGCGCAGCCCCTGCGCGTCGGGATGGGCGCGGAGCGCGTCCCGGTACACGGCCTGCGCGTCCTCGTGGCGGCCCTGCAGGTCGAGCACCGTGCCGAGCCCTTCCGCCGCAAGCGGAAGGTTCGGCTGGGCGGCGAGCAAGTCGCGATAGCGGCTGGCGGCCTCGTCGAGCCGCCGCTGCCGCAACGCGACGCGCGCGAGCCCGACCTGCGGCCCGAGTTCCGCGGGCGCCTGCTGCCGCGCCTGCTCGTAGAGCACGCGTGCGCGCTCCAGATCGCCGGCGCGGTAGTTGACGTCGGCGAGCCCCAGTTGCGCCGCGAGCGAGTCGGGATGCCGGGCGAGCACCTTGCCGTACAGCGTCGACGCGAGATCGACGTTGCCGCCGACCAGCGCGCTGTCGGCAATGCGCAATTCGGCCTGCGGGTCGTCGCTCTTGTGCGACAGCGCCGGCCGCGTCTGGATGCCCGGCGCGCAGCCGCCGGCCAGCAGCGGCAGCACGGCCGCGAATGCGAACGCGAACGCGCGTCGCGCGGAGCCTTTCATTTGAACACCTCGAGCAGACGAATGGCCGCCGGGCCTGCCGCGATCAGCCCGACCGTCGGCAGGATGAACAGCATCATCGGCAGCGTGATCTTCGGCGCGAGCTTCGCGGCCTGTTCCTCGAGCGCGACGATCTGTTCGGTGCGCTCGCTGCGCGACAGCGTTCGCAGCGCCTGCGTGATCGGCGTGCCGAACCGCTGCGATTGCGTGAGCGTCGTGGCGAGCGAGCGCGCCGACGGGAAATCGACGCGGAGCGCGAAATGCGCGAGCGCTTCGGACACGTTGCCGCTCAGCGTCAGCTCGTCCGCGCAGACCGTCAGCTCGTCGGCGAGCGGCGGGCAGATGCGCTCGAGTTCGCGTGCGACGCGCCGCACGCCCGACACGAGGCTGTTGCCGGCCATCGTGCAGATCACGAGCAGGTCGAGCGCATCCGGAAAGCATGCGGCGATGATGCGCCGGCGCCGCCGGATCATCGCGCCGAGCACGTATTCCGGCACGATCACGCCGATCACGAACGCGGCGATCATCGCGACCGCCCGGATCACGAAGTATTCGCCGAAGCGCGGAATATACGGGCTGAACACGATCGCGACGCCGGCGAACAGCACGCCGCAGCTGAGCTTGATGCCGATCATCGACGACACCGCGCGCCGTTCGCGAAAGCCCGCGCGCGTCAGTTGCAGCCCGAGCTTCACGCGCTGCATCGGATCGAGCACGGGCAGCCGCTCGCCGAGCTGCGCGAGCCGTCGCGTCAGATCCTGACGCACGTCGCCCGGCTGCAGACGCCCGCCTCCCAGCGACGGCGGCCGCTGCCCGGCGGCCTGCTGCACGCGCACGGCGATCCGCTTGCGCGTGCCGCCGCCCGGCGTCGCGAGCGCCGCCGCGACGCACGCGATCAGCAGCAACAGTTCGAGGCCGCGGGCGGCCAGCATCGACATCGTCATCGCGCGGTATCCAGTTTCGAAATCTTGTGAATCGCCAGCAGGCCGATCGTCAGCAGCCCCGCCGCGATCGTCAGCATCACGCGGCCGGCATGCGTGTCGAACAACAGCATCACGTACGCGCGGTTCACGAGGAACAGCGCGCCGATCATCACGAACGGCACCGCCGAGATGATCTTCGTCGTGATCCGCCCTTCGGCCGTCAGCGCGCGTGTCTTCAGGCGGATGTCGCGACGCGTGCGGATGATGCTCGACAGCTCGTCGAGCGTCTCGCCGAGGCTGCCGCCGGTCTCGCGCTGCAGCAGCAGGTAGACGGTGAAGAACGAGAAGTCCGCGATCATCAGCCGGTCCGCCGCGTGCGTCAGCACGTCCTTCAGATCCGCGCCGACGCGCAGGCTGTCGCCCATCGTGCGGAAGGTCGAGCGCACCGGCTCGGCCGCGCTGTCGCCGACCGTGCTGATCGCCTGCGTGACCGGAATGCCCGCGCGCACCGCCCGCACGATCAGGTCGATCGCGTCGGGGAACGCCTCCAGAAAGCGCAGCCGGAAACGCTCGACCAGCATGCGGTAGCTCGCGCGCATCGCGATCAGCGGCAGTCCGACGTAAATCGCCGGATGCACGACGCTCGGCAGCGCGACGAGCTTCACCGCGACGATCCCGGCGATCGCGCCGGCGATCGTGCTCGCGACGACGATCCGCAGCCCGCGCTCGCCGCCGACCGCGCGCACGCGCGTCACGTAGCGCTGCATCCACGCACGTACGCGGGTTTGCCGGCGCGGCAGGTTGAACAGCGCGACACCGGACCCGGCGGCCTCGCCGGCGTCCCGGCCCGCGAGCGACGGTGCAAGGCGCTGCAGCCGCGCGCGAATGCGCTGCTCCGGCGTATGGCGCGCACGCTCGAGCAACGCGGACAGCCCGAGGCCCGCCGCGAGGATCGCGACGAACGCGCCGAGCGTGAAGAGATCGGCAGCCCTCATTGCCTGAATACCTCGGAGAGCACATCCTCGACGCCGTAGTACGCGGCGCGCGGCGCGAACGCGGGCCGCAGCGACGACGCCTCGAACACGCCCTTCACCGCGTCGCGCGTCGTGTCGCCTTCCTGGCGGAACGCGAACAGGTCCTGCGTGATCACCACCTCGCCTTCCATCCCGACGATCTCGGTGATCCGCGTCACGCGGCGCACGCCGTCGCGCATCCGCTCGACCTGCACGAACAGGTGCACGGCGCTCGCGATCTGACGCCGGATCGACAGCAGCTGCAGGTTCGCGTTCGCCATCATGACCATGCTTTCGAGCCGGCTGATCGCGTCGCGCGGCGAGTTCGCGTGGATCGTCGTCATCGAGCCGTCGTGGCCCGTGTTCATCGCCTGCAGCACGTCGAACGCCTCCGCGCCGCGGATTTCGCCGAGGATGATGCGATCCGGCCGCATCCGCAGCGCGTTGCGCACGAGATCGCGCTGCGAGATGCCGCCGAGCCCTTCCGTATTCTCCGGGCGGGTTTCGAGGCTCACCACGTGCGGCTGCAGCAGTTGCAGTTCGGCCGCGTCCTCGATCGTCACGATTCGTTCGTGCTCCTCGATGTGCTGCGACAGCGCGTTGAGCAGCGTCGTCTTGCCCGACCCGGTGCCGCCCGAGATCACGATGTTCAGCCGGCATGCGCACGCGATCTTCAGGACCTGAAGCATCCCGTGCGAGATGTTGCCCTGATGCGCCATCCGCGCGAGCGTGATGTCGCGCTTCGCGAACTTGCGGATCGAGATCGACGCGCCGCGCATCGCGATCGGCGGCAGCACCACGTTCACGCGGCTGCCGTCGGCAAGGCGCGCATCGACCATCGGGCTGCTCTCGTCGACGCGGCGTCCGACCGCCGCCGCGATCCGCTGCGCGACGCTCGTCACGTGCGCGTTGTCGCGAAACTTCAGCGACGTGAGCTCGAGCCGGCCCGCGCGCTCGACGTACACCTGATCGGGACCGTTGACGAGAATGTCGGACACGGTGTCGTCGGCGAGCAGCGGCTCGATCGGCCCGACGCCGAACATGTCGTTCAGGATCGCGTCGACGATCAGCACCTGCTCGCCCGCGGTGATCTTCAGGCGCTCGCGCTCGACCGTGTGCGCGGCCACCTGCTCGATGCCCGCGCGCACTTCGTCGCGCGTCTTCATCAATGCGGCCGACATGTTCATCGACGCGAACACCGCGGTGCGGATCGCATCGAACTTGCCGGAACGGATGAGGGCCTCCTGCGTATCGGCCGTCGCCGCCGCGCGCGCGGCCGCGGATGCGGCGGATGCGGACGTGGACAGCGACGCCGGCACCGGGCTCGCGGCCGGCGCGGGCGCGTCGTCGCGCGGCGCGGTACGGGAGCCCGCCGGCGCGGGGTCCGGCGTCCGCCGCTTGCGGGTACCGAACGTCACGATCCCTTCCTCCATTTGACGAAGCGCGCATACCACGGCTCGGCGACGGCCATCGATTCGCCGGTGATGCCGTTCGCGAGCAGCCGGATCTCGTCGAGGAAGCCGCTCCGTTTCGTGCCTTCGATCGGCTCGCCGAGGTTCTCGGCGATCGCGAGCGACTGCGCGTCGTGCGGCAGCTCGCGCAGCCGCACACCGCCGAACGCGTCCTCGAAATCGGACTGCGCGACGCGCCCCTTGACCGGCTCGAGCGGATTGTTCAGCACCATCGACAGCATCCGCTCGCCCGGCATTTCCTTCACGAAGCGCGCCAGCCGCGCGGCTTCGTACGCGGCGTGCACCGACCGATCGGCGACGATATAGACGAGATCGGACGCCGTCAGCGCATCCTCGAACAACTTGCCGGCACGCACGCCCACGTCGAACAGCACGTAATGGAAGCGGTCCTTCAGCATGTCGACGAGCTGCGCGATCGCATCGTCGCGCAGCAACGCGTCCTCGCCATAGGCGAGTTCGGCGGACAACACGTGCAGGCGGTCGCCCTTCGTGACGAACATGCGGTCGAACAGCGCGTCGTCGGGGCGCAGTTCCATGTTCAGCAATTCGATCAGCCCGTTGTTGCTCGACAGCCCGAGCATCGAGTTCGCGCCGCCGCCGTGCAGGTTCAGGTCGACGTAGGCGACGCGCCGCCGCTTCTCGCCCGCCAGGCAGCGCGCGAGGCTGACCGCGATCGTCGTCGTGCCGACGCCGCCGCGCGCGCCGACGAAGCTGACGATCTTGCCGGTGCGCACCTGCACGACCGCCTCGGTCGTCGTCAGCGCGCGCCGCATCAGCTCGACGGTCAGCGGCTTCACGATGTAGTCCTGCACGCCGATGCCGAGCAGGTTGCGGAACAGCCCGACGTCGTTCTGCGTACCGATCGCGACGACCCGCACCGACGGCTCGCACACGTCCGCGAGCCGCATCAGGTCCGACACCGGCAGCACCGAATCCGACACGTCGACGATCAGCTGGCGCGGCGAGCGCTCGTGCTGCTGCAGCAGCCGGATCGCGTCGTCGCAGTTGCCCGGCTGCACGTGGGCGCGCGCGATCGACAGGTCCTGCGCGACGCGGCGGATCACATCCTCGCTGCCGGCGTCGGACACGACCGCGATGAGGTCCGCCGCACCGGCTGCGGCGGCGTGCTTGGCGTTCTGGCGGTCGAGGACGTTCATGGGCGGCATCGCGATCGCATCGGAAGGGGGTCAATGGCCGGGCGAGCCGGTCGTCGTCAGCGTCTTGCCCGGCGCGGGCTGCTTCACGCGATCCTCGACGTAGCGGCGTACCGCGTCGGCCGCGACCTGCGCATCGGCGCCGCCGTACGGCACGGGCGCGACGAGGTCTTCCGGCCGCGCGAGCATCGTCGCGAGATTCGTGTAGGTCGCGCAGCCGAACGGCACGCCGGGCCGCCCGAAGCCGGCGTCGACGAGCTGCGACGGCTGCATCAGCTTCGCGCAGTCGGGCGGCACCGCACGGACGCCGTCGAAGCCGATCGCGCGCGCATCGGGCAGGTTGATCGGCGGAGGCGTCGACAGGCAGGCCGCGAGCGCCAACGGCAACGGCGCGGTGAACAGGGTTCGAAGTCGCATGCGTGCTCCTCCGGTCAGTACACGAAGCCCGCGGCGCCGACGAGACGCGGCGTGTCGCCGGTCAGCAGGTCGAGCCCGAGGTTGCGCTGGATCGCGAACTCGAGGTCGCTGCTCGGCCGCGCGACGGTGTCGAGCGCCTGCTCGAGCTGGCCGGGCCCGGTCGGCTGCACGATGTACGGCGTCACGATCACGACGACCTCGGTCTTGTTGTCCTGGAAGTTCTTCGACGAAAACAGCCGGCCGATGATCGGCAGCCGGCCGAGCCCCGGGATCTGCGACACGGTATTGGCCGTCTGGCTCTGCAGCAGCCCGCCGATCGCGAAGCTCTGCCCGCTCGACAGCTCGACCGTCGTCTCCACGCGCCGCACGGAGAGCCCCGGCACCGTGACGCCGCCGGTCGTCACGCTGTTGTTCGGATCGACCTCGCTCACCTCCGGGCGCACCTTCAGGCTGATCCGGTTGTCGGCGAGCACGGTCGGCGTGAAGTCGAGCGATACGCCGAACGGCTTGAATTCGACCGTGATCGCGCCGGTCGTGTTGCCGGCCTGCGCGACCGGAATCGGGATCTCGCCGCCCGCGAGGAAGCTCGCGGTCTGGCCGGACATCGCGGTGAGGTTCGGCTCCGCGAGCATCGTGATCAGCCCTTCCTGATCGAGCGCGTCGAGCACGACGTCGATCGACCAGCGCCCCGTATGGAAGCCGCCCACCACCGAATACGCGCCCGTCGGCGACAGGTTGAACAACCGGTTCGTCGAATCGAACAACGTGCGCCCGTTGAACAGCCCGCCGATGAAGTTGCCGGCCGCGCCGAGCGAACTCCAGTTGATGCCGAGCTGCTGCGTGATGTTGCGGCTCACTTCCGTCACGCGCACGCGCAGGTTCACCTGGATCGGGCGCGACAGCGTGAGCCGGTTGACGATCTTTTCCTTGTCGTTCACATACGGCGCGAGCGACTGCATCACGGCGTCCGCGTCGGCCGCGCTCGGCACCTTGCCCGACACCATCAGCGAGCCCGGC
Source organism: Burkholderia sola (assembly GCF_905400185.1). Lineage (NCBI taxonomy): Bacteria > Pseudomonadati > Pseudomonadota > Betaproteobacteria > Burkholderiales > Burkholderiaceae > Burkholderia > Burkholderia sola. Next base: position 1,405,743 of record NZ_FR989675.1, on the reverse strand, counting down.
GCGCCGGACACCGCCAGCTTCAATTGCGGAAAGCGGCCGTCGAGCACCGTCTGCAGCGAGGCGGTGTCGACCTGCACGATCACGGTCCGGCGCAGGATCGGCCGATGATTCGCGCCGAGCGCGATCAGCGTGGTCGTGCCGGCCTTCTTGCCGAACACGAACACGGTGCGCGGCGACGGCACCTGGATGTCGGCGATGCCCGGGTCCGCGACGAACATCGCGGTCGCCGGTTCCGGCAGCGACAGCATCTCGCCCTTGCCGGTCGCGATCGACAACGCCGCGCCGGCGTCCGCCGCGTGCGCGCGCTGCGCGAACGCGACGTCCGGCGCGACGAGCGCGGCCAGGCACCAGAAAGCGATCCAACGAACCATGCGCACCATGCGTGTTCCCGTCAAATGCCGGCCGCCGGGCGGCCGGTTCCGAATCGACACCTCGACACCTCGTCCTCGCGTCACTGCGCGACCGCCGCCCGCGGCACTTGCGCCGTCGTGTCGGCAGCCGCATTGCCCATCGCGGGCGCCGCCGGCGCAACCGGCGTGCCCGGCCAGCCGGACGGCAGCGGCGGGATGCCCGGCATGCCGACGCCACCGACGCCACCGCCGCCGGTGCCACGCGAGCCGTCGTCCACCGACGAGCCGCGATAGATCACGACCGTGTTGCCCTGCGGTGCCGCCCGCATGCCCGTGTCGGGCTTCGCGGACGACGAACGCGTCGCGTCCCGGAACGCGCGCGATACGTCGCCGGCCCACACCGGCGGCGTATCGGGCTCCTGTTCGTCGCCGCCCGCGGCCTGGCGGCGATCGCTCGTCGCGAAGCTGCGCAGCGCGAGCGACAGCGAACCGAGGCGCGTCGCGACCAGCACGACCTGCGCGGTGCGCGGCGCGACCTCGAGCGTGACCGTGCGCGCGCGCACCGGCGCGTCGGGCGCACTCGCGGCCGTCTTCGCACGCTGGAATTCCGAGCCGACCGCGAGCACGCGCGCGCGGCGCACGACCGTCTCGGCTTCGAACGTGCCGGGCGTCGTCGCGGAACCGCCGATCTGCTGCGTGAGCACGACGTCGACGAAGTCGCCCGGCTGGATCAGCCCCGCGTTGCCCGACACGTCGTCGACCGGCACCGAGATCGCGCGCATGCCGGGTTGCAGCGCGGCCGCGAGAAAATCCGGCGCGCCGGCCGGGATCACGTTGTCCGCGCGAATCGGCGCACCGGCGTCCACGCGGTTGCGCAGCAGCGCGCCCTTGAGGTCCGCGCCCGGCTGCGACTCGACGAATGCGCCGGCCGGCACCTGCGCGCGCGGCATGCGCTTCCACGCGAGATCGTTGTCGCGCAGCAGCAGCCCTTCGGGCAGGTCGGCCGCCGCGACGCGCACGTCGACGTCGCTCGCCGCGCCAGGCGCCGGCGGCGTCGACGCGGCGACATAGAGCTGGCGCAAGAGGAACGCACCGATGGCGGCAGCGATGATCAGCACGGCCATTCTCAGGGGTTTGGGCATGGCGGCGTGCGTCCCCGCTAGGTGAGCGAAACCGCGTGAGGAAATGGCGCCCAGACGGCCAGTGCGCCGCCGAGCGAGAGCGCGATGCCGTACGGCACGCCACGCGTGTCGATCGCGCGCGCCGGCGCGATGCGGCGACGCCGCCACGCAACGGCCGCGAGCATCGCGAGGCCGCATGCGACGCCGCTCGCCCCGACGATCGTCAACACCGGGAACGCGAGCGCCGGGCCGGCCCACAGGAAGACGGCCGCCGCCAGCTTCACGTCGCCGCCGCCGATCCAGCCGGCGTGACGCAGTCCGGCGAACAGCAGCAGCATCGCCGCGGCGGTCGCGACGTGAGCGGCGAGTTGCGCGAGCCCTTCGCGTGCGAGCGCGGCCGCGACGAAATACAGCATCGCGAACGCGAGTACCGGGCGGTTCGACAGGCGCCGCGTGCGCACGTCCTGCAGCACGAGCGACATCAGCACGAGCGTCGCCGCCGACTGTACGAGATAGAGCATCGGAGAGCCGTCCGTCGGCGCGCCCCGGCTGGATACGTCGTACCGCTGCGGATCCGTGTATTCGTCGGCGGCGCGCGGGTTCAGGGGGATCAGATCAGCGCCGTGACCTTGTTGATCAGCGACGTGAACACGGCCGGCAGGCCGCCGGTGTTGCTGCTCAGGATCACCCCGACCGCAGCCAGCGCGACGACGACGATGCCGGCGAGGACCGCGTATTCGAGCGAGCTGACGCCGCGTTCATCGCGCAGCAGGGATTTGACGTAGTGCAGCATGACAACCTCCGTGTGACGGGGTCGTTGATCGACCGTTGAATGTAAAGACGCGGCGTTGCTTCGGTGGCGTTCACTGCGTTTCGCCCATTCATGACTCATGCGGCAGGCCCGGCAACGGGCCGTTCGCATCCCCCGGAATCCCTTCGATCGCTGCAACGCGAGTTCGGCGGCAATGGAATCCGCCATTACCCGCGCTCGCTTGTTGCCTGACCGCATCGACACGATACGGATCAAGCCGGTTCGTCTAGGGTATAGACAATTTTTTTGGCGTTTTCAAATAATTTAGCGTCGAAATGTATTTATGGAAAAGCCCGTTCACAAGTGAATCGAGATCCCGGCAGTCGGCGTATTATCGTGCCTCCGCATTATGTGGTCGCTATCCACTTTAATAGTCTTACGGCGTCGGGCGGAATGATTTTCCGAATCGCGCACAATTTACGCATTTGTTCGATTTTCGATTGCCGGGCAGTCCTCTTTATTGCCTGGGTATCGAATTCCGACAGCCGCCCGGCGTCGCGCGAAACGCGTTCCGCGAGCGTGCCGGTCGACGCCATGCGCACCTCCGCACCGTGCATGCTTCGAGCGCGTCGGCGGCTTCCGGTCAATGGCGATCGCGCGGCTCCGCCCCGCCGAGCGAGCGCAGCGGAGACGGGCGGATGCCGAGGCGGACCACGCCGAGATCGGCCCCGCTCATCGACGTGTGCTCGAACCGCTGGAACGACTCGGTGATGTGCTTGCGCAGCAGCGCGACGTCCCATGGCTTGATCAGCACCTTCTGAACGGACCCGTTGCCGGACGCGTCCGCGATCGACGCGCCGTCGCCGTAGCTGGACAGCAGGATGCGCACGATGTCCGGGTACAGCGCCTTGACACGCTGCAGCAGGTCGAGCCCGGACACGCTCGGCATCCGGAAGTCCGACACGATCACGCCGACGCGATGCTGCGCGAGCAGGTCGAGCGCCTCGTCGGGATCGGTGGTGGCGAGGATCTCGTAGCCGTCTCGGCCGAGCGCCTGCCTGAGCATCTGCAGGACCGCGCGGTCGTCGTCCACCAGCAGCAGCGTACGGTGCAGCAGTTCGCGCTGCCGGCAGTGCTCGGGCAACTCCGAGCCGGCGGACAACATGTCGGCGATCTCGTCACCGGTGACCGGATGGCTGAAGTAGTAGCCCTGCATCGCGTGGCAGCGATGCCGGTTCAGGAACGACAGCTGGGCTTCCGTCTCCACGCCCTCGGCCACCGTCTCCATGTGCAGCGACTCGGCCATCGCGATGATCGAGCGCGTCAACGACGCACCTTCCGCGCTGGTGGTGACGTCGCTGAGGAACGAACGGTCGATCTTGACGACGTCGATCGGCAAGTCCTTCAGGTACGACAAGCTCGAATAGCCGGTGCCGAAATCGTCCAGCGACAGCACGACGCCGAGCGCCTTCAGTTCGCGCAGCGTATGCGCGATCGCATTGGAGTCCTCCATCAGCACGCTTTCGGTCAGCTCCAGTTCGAGCGAGTCCGGCTCGAGACCGGTTTCCGCGAGCGCCGTGCGCACCAGGTGGGCCACGTCCTGCTGCCGGAACTGGCGCGCGGACAGGTTGACGGCGATCCGGATCGGCGGATGCCCTTCCCGGCGCCACGCGACGGCCTGCGCGCACGCGGTGCGCAACACCCACTCTCCGATCGGCAGAATCAACCCGGTTTCTTCGGCGATCGGGATGAAGCGGTCGGGCGGAATCACGCCGATGCCCGGACGTCGCCAGCGAATCAGCGCCTCGACGCCGCTGATCTGGCCGGTCTTGAGATCGACCTTCGGCTGGTAGTACAGCTCGAGTTCACCGTTCGCGACGGCCTGATGCAGCGCGTTTTCGAGGATGGTCTGCTCTTCGACGCGCGCGCCCAGTTCACGCGTATAGAAGCTGTAGCAATTGCGCCCGTGTTCCTTCGCGCAATACAGCGCGGCATCGGCCGTCTTCAGCAGCGTCTCCGCGTCGGTCCCGTCGGTCGGGTAAAGGCTGACGCCGACGCTGGTCGTCACGTGCAGGTCGTGGCCGTCGAGCACGAACGGCGCAATGAAGGTGTCCAGGATCTTGCGGGCGATCGTGTCCGCGTCCGACGCCGTCGCGAGATTGACCAGCATCACGACGAACTCGTCTCCGCCGAGCCGCGCGACCGTGTCGCCGTCGCGCACCGAACTCTTCAAGCGCGCGGCGACGACCCGCAGCAGCCCGTCGCCGGCCGAGTGACCGAAGCTGTCGTTGATGTGCTTGAAGCGGTCCAGGTCGAGCACCATCACCGCGATCAGCTGCCCGGTGCGCCGCGCCTGCGACATCGCCTGCTCCATCCGGTCGCCGAGCAGGTTGCGGTTCGGCAGGCCTGTCAGCGCGTCGTGATTGGCGAGGTATTCGATACGCCCCTGCTGCATCTTGCGTTCGGTGATGTCCTGCACGATGCCGCGCAGGATGATCGCGTGGTTCGGATCGCGGCCGGACTCCGCCTGGTGCAGCACGCAGCGCTCGGTGCCGTCCGCATGGATCAGCCGATGCTCGATCGAGAACGCGACGCCTTCGGTGCGCAGGCTCGTGTAGGACTGCACAAGGAGCGGCTGCTCGTCTGGCGGCACGGCCTGCACGAGGCGCTCGAACGTCGGCGGCGTGTGGGCGGCGTCGAGCCCGAGAATCCGGTACAGCTCCGGCGACCAGTAGCCGTCCGTCCGCCCGGCCTGGTATTCCCAGTTGCCGAGGTGCGCGAGCGCCTGCGCATGCGTGAGGCTGACCTCGGTCGTCGCCAGCTTTTCGACCGCCGCGGCCGCGCGCAACAGATAGCGGACCCGATACCCGAGCAGTTTCCACCGCATCGGCTTGGACACGAAGTCGGTCGCGCCGGCGTCGAACGCGCTGGCGATCGATGCGTCGTCGTCGTTGCCCGTGAGCATGACGATCGGCACGCGGCGGCCCTCGGGCAACGCGCGCAATGCGCGGCAACAGTCGAATCCGTCGCCGCCGGGCATTTCGACGTCGAGCAGGACGACGACCGGACGATGACGCAGGAACGCGTCGATGCCTTCCTGCGGCCCCGTCGCTTCCTCGACGCGAAAGCCTTCGGGTTCGAGCGTCTCCACGACCAGCAGGCGCGTCATGGCGTCGTCGTCGATGATCAGAATCGCCGGCACATCGGCATGTTCCTGGTTCACGAGCATCCTCCTGTTTTGCCGCCGCGCAATCGCCATGGCGATCGGCCGGCCCGGCGTCCGTTCAACCTTCGACGCGCTCCGCGATCAGCGCCGCGTGCGCGTGCCCGAATTCCGCGTCCGTGCCGGCGACCAGCTCCACCGCCGCGCCGACGTCGGCTGCGCGCGCCAGCTGCTCGATCGCGCGACAACGCGCCGACAGCAGGTGCGCGCCGACGTTCGCGCTGCTCGATTTCAGCGTATGGGCGGCCAGCTTCAGCGCATCGGCGTCGCCCGCTTCGACCGCCGCATGCATGTCGCGGATCAGCCGCGGCGCGTCCGCCGCGAATTGATCGATGATCCGCGTCAGGACATCCGGGCGGCCCGGCCGCTGAAGCGCGCGCAATGCATCGAGCGCCTTCTGGTCGATCACGCTGGCGTCGTCGTCCGGATCGGGGGCCGCGCCACCGCCCGCTTCCGGACGCGTATCGATGTCGGCGCCCGTCGTCGCCGCATCGCTTCCGGTTACCGGCGCGCACGCCGCGCCGCCGACATGGCGCGCGAGCATCTGCAGCAGCGCATCGCGGCGAAACGGCTTGCCGAGATAGTCGTCCATCCCGGCGGCCAGGCAGCGCTCGCGGTCGCCGCTGAGCGCATTGGCCGTCAGTGCGATCACCGGCATGCGCGGCGCGCCGGCTTCGGCTTCGCGACGGCGCAGTTGCCGCGTCGCCTCGAAGCCGTCGAGCTTCGGCATCTGGCAGTCCATCAGGACGACGTCGAAACCGTCGTCCGCCAGCCGCTGCAGCGCCTGCTCGCCGTCGTCGGCCACGTCGACCTGATAGGCGGTGTCCTCCAGCATCGCGAGCGCGATCTGCTGGTTCACGACGTTGTCCTCCACCAGCAGCACGCGCGCCGCGATCTCGTCGAGCGGCCGGCGCGGACCCGCGGCGGCGTCGTCGGACACCGGCTCAGCAGACGTCAGCCGCGGCGGCATCACGTGCATCGCCGAGGCGATGGCCGCATGGAGATCGGCGCCATGGAGCGGCTTCGTCAGCCGGGCGGCGATGTCGAGTTCGTGCGCGACCAGCACGCTGTCCATCATCTCGAACGCGGTCAGCGTGATGATCCTGAGCGCACGCAGCGACGGATCGCGGCGGATGTACTGCACGAGCGAGATGCCGTCCATGCCCGGCATCCGCACGTCGACGATCGCGAGATCGAACGGCGCGCCGTCGGCGACCGCCGCGCGCAACTGCGCCAGCGCGTCGTCGCCGCCGATCGCCGTGGCGACGCACAGCTGCCATTCGATCGCATGTTCGAGCAGCACGCTGCGATCGGTTTCGCTGTCGTCCACGATCAGCACCTTCAGGCCGGCGAGCGACGGCCGTGCCTCCGATGCGACGCCGACCTCCCCGGACGCCGGCTCGAACGGGGTCGTCACGGTGAACACCGAGCCCTGGCCGGGCGTCGATTCGAGCGTGAGCGCGCCGCCCATCATCTCGGCCAGCTGCCGGGAAATCACGAGGCCGAGCCCGGTTCCGCCGTATTTGCGCACGGTCGAGTTGTCGGCCTGCTGGAACGGCCGGAACAACTGCGCGGCCACCTCGGGCGCGATGCCGATGCCGGTGTCGGCGATCGTGAACACGATGCGGCCGTCGTCCGCATACGACACGCTGAGCGCGACGTGCCCGTGCTCGGTGAACTTGATCGCATTGCCCAGCAGGTTCGTGAGCACCTGGCGCAACCGCACCGGGTCGCCGCGCATCCATTCGGCAACGGTGTCGCCGCGCCGGTACACGAGCGCAAGCGCCTTGCGTTGCGCGTTCGGCTCCAGCAGCGCGACGACATCGTCGAGCAATTGATGCAGATTGAAATCGATGCGCTCCAGCGTCAGCTTGCCCGCCTCGATCTTCGAGAAATCCAGAATGTCGTCGATCAGCACGAGCAGCGTCTGCCCGGATCGATACACGGTGTCGACGAACTTGCGCTGCTTCGACGTCAGCCGCGTGCGCTGCAGCAGCTCGGTCATGCCGAGCACGCCGTTCATCGGCGTGCGGATCTCATGGCTCATCCGCGCGAGAAACTCCGATTTCGCCGAATTCGCGGCTTCGGCCGTGGCGATCGCCGCCTGCAAATCGACGTCGCGGCGTTCGATTTCGTCGAGCATCATGTTGAAGCCGGCGACCAGCGCCGCGACTTCGTCGCGGCCTTTGTGCGTCATGCGCAACGACAGGTCGCTGCCGCTGCGAATGCGCGCCATCGTGCGCGTCAGGCGCGACAGCGGCCCGGAGATCGACGCGCCGAGCCGATGACTGATCAGCAGCCCGCCGATCGCGAGCAGGAACGATACGCCCACGATCATCAGGATCGCGGTCGCCACGGCCCGGTAGACGTCCGATACGATGCCGCGCTGCTGAAGGTCGACGCGCACGGCCTCCTGCTCCGTGTAGGCCGCGAGGCGATTGGCCGTCGTATCGACGTCCGCGACGATGCCCTGCATGGCCACGTCGTTGGCCAGCATGTCGGACTTCACCGCGAGGATGCGGCGCGCGGATCCGGCCAGCTCCGTGGTCAGTCCGACGACCTCCTGGGCGCGCTTCACGTTGCCCGGGCCGTCCGCGGCGAGCGCATCGCGCAGTGCGCCGGCGGATGTGGCGAGCGCACCGATGTTCTTGTGCAGCTCGTCGTCGCCGCGCGCCAGACGGTCGTTGCCGTCGCTTTGCGCGATCATCCGCAGGTCGAACGCCAAAGCGCTGATGCCGCCGTTCACGATCGCCGACAGCGACGCGACGCGCGCGGCTCGCCGCCGGAATTCGATCGCCTCGTCGAGACGCTGTCGCGCCTTGACGATCTGCAATGCGAACGGATCCGCGATCTCCGCGAGCTTCGCGTCCAGCGCCTCGAGCGACTGCAGCACACTGCCCTCTTTCGCGCGGTAGCGGGCCGCGACGGACGGCTCGGCGAACATGACGCCGCGCAGCGCGACGAGGCCCTCGTGGCCGTCGAGGATGTCGGCCGCCACGCGCCCGAGTGCGGTCGTCACGCCCTGCGCGGTGGCGGCATCGAGGTTCGGCACCGCGAGCGCGAGCGCATTGCGCGCGCCGTCGATCGACGCCTGCATGCGCTCGCGCAGCGGCGCGAGCCGGTATCGGTTCGGCGCGACGTCGACGCGGCCGGCGACGGTGATGATGTCCTTGACGTTGGTGCGAACCTGGTCGAGCGCATGAATCGTCCGGTTGTATGCGGTGTTGGCCGCGAGCGCGCCGCTCACCGCCGCATCGGCGTCGTTGTCCAGCCGCTCGGTTTCCTTGCCGATCTCGGTCAGCAGCGCGGCGCCCCGCGCCTGCACGCGTTCGATCAGCCGGCGCTCGGCGACCAGTTGCGCCTCGCCGCGCAGGCGCTTGTCGACGCCTTCGTTCATCGACCGGAGCATCGTCCGCAGATCGGTGGACGGTTCGTCGATACCGTGCCGGTCGATCGCGCGCACGGCGGCCGTGATGCCGGCGATCCGCTGCAATTGCGTTTCGATCTGCGACGACGACTGCTGCCGCTCCGATGCGTCCTGTGCGTGCTCGAGCCGGCCGAACTCCACCGCGAGTTCCGCATACGCGCGCTGGAGTTCGTTGCTGCGCACCTGCAGCGGCAGCGATTCCGTCGTCAGCGTGCGCACGCCGGACGCAATGCCGTGCACCGCGATCAGGCTGGTCACCGAAATCGCCACCGCGCCCAGCAGCATCAGGCTGGTACTGGTGACGAGCTTCGCCTTGATGTCCATGCAGCCCTCCAGGATCGGAATGGCCTGACGGCCATCCGCCGCTCATTGCGCCGGCACGACCAGCGGCGTGACGTGCCCGTGCGCGATTTCGGTGAGGAACACGTCGTTCAGCGCCTGATGATCGTCGCTGCTCAGGTTGACCACCAGGCCGCCGAGGTCGAGATGGCGGATCGATTCGAGCGCCTGCTTCAGCGTTGCCCGCGTGGGCGATGGCCCCGCACGCTCCAGCCCGATCAGCGCGACCTTCGCGTCGAGGCAGCCCTCGATGTGCACCACGCCGATGTGCTCGTCCGGAAAGCGCTGGGCGATGAGCCGCGCGCAGTCCCGGATCACCGGGCGATCGCTCTGCGGCAGCGGCACGACCTGCGAAATCAGCATGCCATTCCCTTCGTCGCCGATGAGGCGCAACAGGTCGTCGGTGCCGACGAACGACACCGCCGCGAGATGGGCCGTGAGGCCTTCGCGGTGCGCGGCGCGAACGAATGCGGCGACCGGCGTATACGGGCCGACCATGATGACGACGTCGGGCCGCCCTTCGAGTACGGCCGCCAGACCCGTGTCGACCGCCGTCGTGCCGCGGCGGAACGTGCCGGTGGCGACGACGTCGAGGCCATGGCGGCGCAGCGCGAGCCGCGTGCCCGCCAGCACCGCGAGCCCGAAGCCGTCGTCCTGGTAGAACACCGCGAAACGCGTCGCGTGGTCGTGCGCGATCAAATGATCGACCAGCGCGCGCGTTTCGTCGTCATAGCTCGCCCGGATGTTGAAGACCTCCGGCGTGACCGGCTTGCGCAGCGCCATCGCGCCGCTGAACGTACCGACGAGCGGAATGCCAGCGTCCCGGATCATCGGCAGCACCGCGGTGGTCGTCGGCGTGCCGACGTAGCCGAACAGCGCCAGCACGTTGCCCCGCTCGATCATGTCCAGCGTGTTGTCCACCGTCCGGTCGGGTTCGTAGCGATCGTCGGCGACGACGAGGTCGATTTTTCGCCCGTGCACGCCGCCGCGAGCGTTCGCGTCGTCGAATACGGCTTGCGCGCCGATCAGCAGCCCATGTCCGAGGCCTGCGGAATTGCCCGATTGCGCGTTGACCATGCCCAGGCGGATCGTGTCGCCGGTCACGCCGGGCTCCGCCGCGAATCCGGCGCTCTGGCCGCTCAGTGCGGCGCAGCATGCGATCAGCGCCAGCGACTGCCTGCCGCCGGGACGCGCGAGTGCGCGCAGTAGGTTCGAAGACCAGGTGCGGGAACACATTGGTGCGACTGACACACTCTCGTCCATGTAGGGCTCCCGCTCGGCACCCGGTTGTTCTGATCTGACGATGCGCCCCGCCGCGTGCCGCACCGCTACCGTGGTACGAGTCGATTAGTCATATATATAGGTGGCATCCGTTGGGACTGCAAGGCGGGAGGCGCGGGGCCACGCCGTTGTGGCGGATTGTTGCGCTGCGGCGATCGAATGCGGGAGGGCGCGACTGTGTGGGATCGCGTGTGCGGCATTTCGATACGGTCGTCAGTGCGTCGGTTTGTTGCGGGAATTGGTGCGCAAGAACCGGACGCCCGTGCGATGTCGCGCGGCCGATTCCGGCGTTCGGAAGAGGGAATGCGCAGCGCGCGGACTTGCGGCGGCGCCGATGCGGCGATACGCCGACGCGTCGCGTAGCCAGGCCGCGCGTTGCCGATCTTGTCGATCGGCAACTTGGCCGCGCCCGTTGTTGGTGTGTCGGTTGAATGCCGCAAGCCGGTTCGACGAGGGATAAGCAACGGACTGCCAAACAAATTGATAGCGCGGCTACGGCCGACATACTGCTCGGACAAGCAACGCCTTTCTGCTTGCCGTGCAAATTGGACACGCTATGCGCGCATCGCCGTTCTCACATGGACTGGGTACGATCCGGGTTGACTATAAAAGCCACACGCTGCGTGAACACGCAACGCGATAAAGGAAACAGGCAAATTGAAAATATCGGCCAATGCATTGATTTCACTGGCCCGCCCTACACGATTCGAACGTGTGACCTACGGCTTAGAAGGCCGCAGTCCGTCACCTGGATCGAGATTGATCGACATGCCGACACGTCTCTACAAGCTTGAAATTAAACGATATTTTCTTCAACCACAACACTTCGATGTTGACTCGAATTGACTGACATCCCTAGAATTCCCCTACATGGCGCCTACACGGCACTACAAGCGGGGACTACAGGTGATCAAGGAAAATTTCACGACGGAACGTGTGGCGGGTTACGGGTGCGTACCTGGACGACAACAGACGATCTACTGGGACAAGAAGCAGCAAGGACTCGGTCTTCGCGTAACGGCTTCGGGTGTGAAGTCCTACGTATTCGAGGGGCGTTTGTTTGGCAAGACCGTTCGCATCACCATCGGCTCGCCGAACGCGTGGCTGCTGGAGCGACACGCCACGACCGACGCCGCAACCGGAAAAACGATCGAACGCCTCGGTGCGAGACAGGAAGCGGCCCGACTCAAAGCGCTGATGGATCGCGGCATTGATCCTCGCGAAGAAAGAGCGGAACAGCGCGCTGAGCATGAAGCCCGCAAACTCGAATCCCTCCGGCAAAACGCGACTGTATCGGAAGCATGGTCCGCCTATCTGGACGCGCACCGCAGCAAATGGAGTGATCGACACTACTACGATCACGAGAAGCTCGCACAAGCGGGCGGCCTACCTTGGAAGCGTGGACGTGGGACGACGATTCCTGGGCCGCTGGCGTCACTGATGCCGCTGAAGCTGACAGATCTCAACGCCGAACGAGTGGCTACTTGGCTTGAAGCCGAAGCAGAAAAGCGACCAACGAACGCTGAGCAGAGTTACCGCAAACTGCGGGCATTCATTCGCTGGTGCGATGACACGCCGGAATACTCAGGATCTATTGCTCCAAATGCGTATGCCGCTCGAGCCGTGCGCGCAGCAGTACCACGCACCAAGGCAAAAAGCGATTGCCTTCAGAGAGAACAGCTGCTTGCGTGGTTCAGCGCCGTACGTCAAATAGACAATCCGGTTATCAGCGCATACTTGCAGGGGCTCCTGCTTACTGGGGCTCGCCGCGAAGAACTCGCCGCATTGCGTTGGAAGGACGTGGACTTCCGCTGGCGCAGTCTGACCATGAACGACAAGATTGAGGGAACCGGCGGCCGCACTATCCCACTCACACCGTACCTAGCGAGCCTCCTGACGAATCTCAAGCAGATGAACGAGATGCCGCCAAACAGACGGCAGTTGGCCAGCCTCACCGAAAAGGGAAAATCTTGGTCCCCCTCTGAATGGGTGTTCACCAGCAACAGATCGGAGGACGGAAAGATCGCCGAGCCCAGAAAGGCCCACAACGGTGCACTCGAGGCCGCCGATCTGCCTCACCTCACATTGCACGGACTGCGACGGTCATTCGGTACGCTTTCGGAATGGGTTGAAGTCCCTGTTGGCGTCGTCGCGCAGATCCAAGGACACAAACCGTCCGCGTTAGCCGAGAAACACTATCGACGTCGGCCGCTCGATCTTCTGCGGATGTGGCACGATAAAATTGAGTCGTGGATGCTGCTGCAAGCAGGTCTCGACCATCCCGTTACTTCCGCGACGGAAGGGTAAACTAGTGGTGAAGTGGAAAAACGGCGACCGGATGCTAATGGCCACACCTAAAACCACTCATAGCTGAGCAGGTTGCACAAAGCCCGATGATGCAGCAGTACCTGCACCTTATCTGACACGGGTCCGCACACAAACTACGCCAAGACCTACGCTCGCTCTTTGGAGAATTGCCCACTAACGACCCTATGCGGTCCTTTGTGTTGTCCATAGTCTAATGGCAGACAACAGAGTGTAACAGTCGTTCGTGTCCTGTGGTCACCGGCGAGTTATCGGTAAAAATAGGCTACTTGTTCGTGAATTCGAGATAATCTAGTACACGCGGGGCGTCCAAATTGATTTGGATCGCCCCTTACACTCGGGGCAATCCAATTGGATAAATCAACAATTTATCATTCCGATTGCTGCGAGAAGCCTCCGGCAATTTCGAGTTTGCCACTAATAAATCGCCAAGCATTTGGAACAAATGTTTCATCTTTGGCGACGTCTTCGATTTTCCGGAAGGATGTTACACCGTTCGCAATCACGGAAACCATGTTCACGGGCAGTTTTGTAAATTCGTACTCGTCGCTGTGTGCATGCAGCAACGTCAATCCGAGACCATGAGGCGCCAAAGAGTTGAGAAGATCTTGCTTGTTATCCAATTTATTTACAGCATTAAAATAGTCCAAGCCTTCGGTTGATCCATCCCCCAAGGATTTTTGACTTGCATGCCCTCTGCAATGAATACAATCGCCATGCCCGTTTTGGTGCTTGCAGCTATGTGGCCCGGTACCTGGATGATTGCAGGAGGACCAAGAGGTTGCTCCTCCGCCCATCCACGCTATCGTTTTCGCATCTGGATCCTTCAATCCGGTGGATGTAACTGCAATTTTCAAGTTTGTCTCGGTCTGAGAATAGCCAGGCTTCATCATTTTGACCGTTCCGTCTTCTACATAGGCCGGGTAGAAAATCCCAAAATCCCCGCTATCCAGCTGATCAGAAAGGCTATCAAACTCACCAGAGTTTACCTTTTCGATAATCGAGCTGACATCATTTTCCAGGTTCATCGCTTGGTCTCCGTGTGGAAATTTTCAGGATAGTCAATTTTAAAAATAGTTCAAGGCTCCGTGTATCACGGTTTCGCTTAGGAGTGGACTGCAAATTACGGGATCGCTCAAATATGGGTTGGCATTAATATGAATAATTGGAGTTTATGCCGTGACCCTTGTGCGAGAATTGGCCAGACGGCTGCTTTCAGAGCCGCAATAGCCGTTTGAATAACTGCATTTGCAAACAGTGGGCGGACCGCTTCTGCCCGGTAGCCGCCTCCCGCCATCGCCGCCGACAACTGGGCAGATGGCGAACTTTGACCGATCCCGTTCGGGCCACTGGTAACCTCGGGCAGCCAAAGCAACTTTTCCCGGTCACATGAGCACGCAACCCACCGCAGCATCTGCCCCCGTCACGCCAATGATGCAGCAGTACCTGCGTTTTATCAGCCGGGCATAGATTACAAACAGGCTGGGACTGGCGAGCCATGTCGCCGTCGGGGCAATCACGCCTGTTTGAAGCCTGCTGCGCGCTCTAGTGCTTCCCGGCGCCGCTTATCTGTTTCGTCGTTGAGCTTGCGCCTCGTCGCGAAAAATATCCGTGCAACTTCGATGTCGGCCCTCAACTCGTCGGTGCTCGGGGTCGATGTGTTCGCGTCGGACGACGTGTCATGCGCCGCGAAATGCGAGCACCTCGCCATAGCTGCTTGGATAGCCTCGTAGTGCGCATCCTCGACGACAACGGCGCGCAGGCGCTGGGTTGAAACGCCGGGACGGAAGCGAACGACGGTCTCATTGAGCACGCTCTCTTCCACCCCACGCTCCCAAGTCTCGCGCAGTCGGCCATACGCGGTTCGAATAATCGTTTCACTTTGCTCGACGTCCCCGGCGTTTGCCGCGCGATCAGCGTCAGCCGCCATCGCTTTAATTTTTTCAAGGCGCTCGGGGACTTTCTGTCCCGCGAATGGAAGCTCGGGGAAGATCAAGCCGGCCCGCTCGTTGTGACGACGCAAGCTCATCGCCGTGGCCGCAACCGATTGACGGACCGCCTCGTCAGCCAAATGATTTGCAAATGCGAGGTCATGCGTGAAGACGATGACCTGGCGAACCCGAGCCTCCGATGCGAGGCGTCTCGCCACCTTTTCGCGGCGAGCATGGTCCAACGACGACATCGGGTCGTCAAAGATCACCGCTCCGTGTCCCGGAACCAACGAAACTTCGGCCATGAAAGTGGCCAACGCCAGCGCCCGCTGCTCGCCTTCGCTCAACACATCGCCAACCCTCTCGGAGCCAGCCGTGTCAAGCTTCACCTGCTGCTTCGCCTTGCCGCGCTCCATTCGAGTAGTGCTCCGAATCGGCACATGCGCGACTCCGAGCGCGGCGCATTCGCGCGCGAAGGCCGCTTCTGCGTCCGCCGACAACGCCTCCGCGTGTAGCGCCTGCATCTTTCTGGACACCGGCCCAGAGTCCGCCGCACGATGCGCGGACAAGAGAGCCTTTTTCAACGTCAAATCATCCGCGACCTGCAACACCTGATCGATCCGCTCGTTGAGCGCGCGACGCGATCGAAGATCGGCGAGGCGCTGCTCACTTTTCTTCCTGGCCTCAGCTACGGCCAGTTGCTCCAACCCCTCGGCGTTCTGGCCGAGTTGCAGTGCGAGAACACGCAAATCCGCCGATGCCGCATCGATCGGCGCCAACTCGCTCCTGAAGTCGCGCTTTTCCTCCGCCGTGAGCAAACTGCGCTTCCGCTCAGTCAGCGCGCCGCTTGTATCAAACAGGCGATCCCGCATACCCGGCTTGCTCGCTTCCAGTTCGTCGAGAAGCGGCTTGTCCGCCACCAACGATGACGGATCGACACGACCGATGGCCATAAACGCCGTGGCAGCGCTTTGTCTTGCCGCATTCGCCCGCTTCTGAGCCTCTTGCTCGATGAATAGCTCAAATTGCCGGAGCCTCGCGGCCGCCGAGCCGTCAAGGTGTTGCTGGCACAAGACGCATTTCGCGCCGTCTACATGCGGGAACGGGTGTCCCGGATACGCCACGTGCGTTGAGAACTCACGCGCTGCCACCAGCAGGTGTCGCCACGGCTCCGAGCCGGTTCCCGGCAGCATCTCGCCTTGTGCCGCGAAAGCCTCGGCGGCGAGCTTCGCCGCCACATCTGCCTCGACCAGGGCCAAGCCGGATTTAATCGCGGCATTTGCCTTCTCGTCCGAAAGCGCTGCTTCGCATTGCTCCCATTGAACGGCGAGAGCTTCGACACGGGCCTTCAACCGCCGAATCTCGATGGCCCGCGCGGCGGGATTGATTTCGGCAAGTTGAGCGGTGAGCTGACCAATCTCGGCCGATTCAGCGTCCGACACGGCCGCCACGGTTTTGAGGTCTTGACGGTAGGCCTGAGTCGCGAACTTCTTGCCAAACTGCGCGAGCAAATGCCCCGCCGCATGCTCTCCAATCAGGTCGGCAAAGGATGCCTCCGATGCCTTGATCGTGTCGATTTCCGATTCGAGTTGTGCTCGAACGCGCACGCAGAGCGAGGCCAGACCGGCAAGAACGTCCAGCCCACGAGGCGTGTAGGCAACATCTCCCTCCGCGTCCGTAAAGGCTCTAGCACAGTGAGAGTCGAAGACCGCGACGGCCGCCAACTCGGCAGGCGCGGGCTCGTTCTGGCTCCATGAAAGCGTTTCAGTTTTCTCGGAGCCGGCCCGCCGAATCTCGATCTCGGCGCTGGGAACCGCTCTCGCTCCGGAGAAAAAAACGTTGCCCAATATGGGGCCTCCGGTGACTCGCGCTCTGCATGCTTTGCGAAGCACGCGCGAATAGCCGGACTTGCCCGCCCCGTTCCCACCGTAGACCACCGTTAGCCCGGTCGGGGCGAAGTCGATCCGTTGGTCCGACGCGATAGCGTTCACGCCTATAAGGTTTCGTAAAGAGACCAGCGTGACGGAACTCTCGGGAGCGCCAGTTTTCGGGATCATGTCGGAAGTAAGCGGTTGCGGCGCGCGGCTAGCTGGGTCGGTGACCCCATATTCTGTTTTCAGCAGCGCGATGACATCGGCAAAGTCGCCGTCGTCAATTCGACCATTCTGGAAAAGCCGCCGAGCAGCGTCACTCATCCACGGCTGCTGGTCGAGCAGCCAGTCCACAATCTTTCCAATCAACATGTTGGTCCCCCGTCTTTTTTATCTGACCAGTATAACCTTCCTTAATTTCAGCACAATTTTTGTGGTCCACGGGATTTACCCCAAGCACTTGAATTTCCCACGCATGTGGCCGGCTCACTTCCCGCGAAAGCGGTTTTGCATGACGGTTACAGCGAGAAAGGACAGATGACCTCGACCGGTGAACAAACGTCCATTTTCGGCAATCGAGCGGCCGGACCTTGACCAACGACTCCGTCGCCACGCCGGGCTGCCGTCCGAGCTTTGCAAGTCGGATTAATGGTGCCGAGACGAGGAATTGAGACACATCATGAAAAAGATAGAAGACGAACGAGATGCCCGGTGCGAAGAATTGCTGAGAAGGCTGCCAAGGGCATGCTGACGAGAGCCGAACTGGCCTGAACGGCTTTGCAGGCCGCTGCTCACGCATAGAAATCAATTGTTTACAACAATTCGCCACCCGCATTACCGCACCGACGCATGTCCTCGCCCTAGCATCTCGTCCGGAGCCAATGAGTTAAAGGAAGGTTGCGAAATCGTCAGCGACTCGCTGGACCAAACCCTCAGGATCGACGCCGTCGAGCACCACCGCTGGCCATAGCGCAGCGCTCGTTAAATCAAAATCGAAAGCTCAAGTACACCGCTCCCACAGAACTTGAGCCAACCGGGATTGCGTGGATAGCTACCATTACAGACCTTATCGCAGTCCGAATTCCGCGATAAGAGAGGGTCGTGCTGCGAGCAATAGCTCCAGATGGCTTTCCGGCCACATCTCAATTCGCAATGCACTATCTGAGTGGTTGTGTTTCTCCACGGACAGGATGGCGTCGCTTGTGAAACGCCCAGATGTGGCAATAACATGGACATCGACGCGTGGAGGCTCCCAAGTCTTCATTTGTTCGCGAAGCGTCGCGATCTCGGCAATGCCGACGCTCTTACTGAGCCAATGCTTACATTGAATAATGACCCGTTGCCGCGTGGTTCCACCCAATGTGTCCGTCTGTACGCGGAACACCGAGACGTCACGCCCTCGGTCTGGCGCCTCAGTCTTAGTCAACCATGCCGCATTTTCGTACCCCGGCTCCGTAGCAACAAGCGCAAAAATAAGTCGCTCAAACTGTTCGTCGGTTAGATTGACCCATTTAAGTTTGGTCGCGACAGATCCTCTCGGCTTGGCACTGATTAAAGTTTCTAGATCTTCGACACCCACCGGCATAGGCTCGTTATCGCCGTACATAGATTTTTGAAGTCCCGCCTTTACGGCTGGCCAGTCGTGCAAGATGATGTCTCGTAGATCTCCGTATAGTCCGAAGTGCATGTGTCGACCTAGATCGCTCCATCGTGGAGGCTTGGATATGCTGCTGCCCATCAGCATGTTGATCTGGGCGACGCTCTGCTTCAACTCGTCGAATTGATGATGCGAGACTTCAAGATGTCTTTCAGTCGGTTCCGGAAGCTGAGAGAGGATTCGAACGCACTCATCGACTCCCGATATAAGCTCCTGCAATGCGTCGCGCACAAGCTCACGGCGCATCTGGTCGAACTGTATGCGATATTGCCGGAGTGTCCGTAACGGCTCATCTATTGAACGCTCCACGGAAATGCTGAATTCAATTTCGCCCAATTCCTGGGCATCCAGACGACTTTGCGCAATCTCATCTAATTCCATGAGCCGAATATCCGGTTTCCATCCTCGTATCTTAGGAAGGGCCGCATAAAGGGCATCAAAATGGTAACAGTTGCTTTCGTAAGTATGGTTACTGCCGAAGACAATTCCTTGCGGAATTGCCGAATCAATTGCATCAAGCAGGCGTTCCGCTTTTACGAGATTTGCCTCAACCATCTCAAATTGGCGCAGTGCGGCGTTCATGGTGCTTTCGGCCACTTCTTCCCCTTAGAAGTGCTCCTCGCATGCCTCATGCTTTGGCGCACTAAAAGTGCCCCACCCAAGCGAGGCCGTTTTATCGATAAATATTCATCAACCGATATGCAGCGACTGCGGGCTACCCTTTGCGATGCTTATATACGAGGCGAAAAGGATCCTCTCGTGCCGCCACCAACACAGAATCTTGGAGGCCAATATCTTCGATTTCCCGCCCCAATAGACGGAAATTCTTGAGTGGGAGCGTCGGCACATACATAAGTGCCTCTCTCTCTTCTCTCAAACGCCCACGAAGTTCCATCAGCAAGCGGCCCAGAACATTTTGGCCCCGAAGCAGTCCTTCACCGTTGTCGATAGCACCCCAATACGGGTCTTTGGCGGAATCCTCCACAATATCTCGCTCCCCCGTTGCAAGAAGAAGCGCGCCAAAAGCATCCCAATTTTCAGCGAGCTTGACACGGAGGCACCAGCGCATAATTTTATGCCTCACTTCATCCCAGTCTGGCCGCGATTGGGAACGATACGGCCTAGTCCGCATTTTTAGCGTCATAGCACTCGTCTCATTGACGATCAGGCGCTGCACATCCGGCTTGTGCGGGTAGCGGCATGCTTGGTACAACGCCTCTGCCGTTCGAATCTCCACCCCCGAGACCAGCAGGGGGTAACCGGGAGCCATATTCGACAGTCCACCGAACGCAAGAGCAAACGTAGCAGAGGATGAACCATTAGACCAGGAGGTCAACAATCCTAGTGAGTCAGCTTGCGCCACAAAACTAGGCGACGGCGCCACGTCCCATGGGAGCAACTTGTCTATATGGGTGACCTTGTAGCCTCACTCTCCTGCCAGAGCACCGGGCAGGACTCGTCGACATCATCGAAGGCATCCCGCACGAGAACGATTGCCACCTCGTAGTTCCGGGATGGAATGACAAATGCTAGGTTTACCCAGCAAGGCTTCCGCCGTTTCGGTAGCAAATCTATAGCGCACAAAAAAAGCCCGTTTTCAGCGGGCTTTTCATATGAAATTCGCCAAGCAATCTAAATGCCACGTGCATAATGCACAATGCTAGAATGCCGGAAAGTACGATTCCTCTATATCGAGGCTCGGTATAAATCGAAAACGTCTACATCCGCTTGCTCGAGCAAATCCTCAAACTCACTCTCCCCTCGCGCACGAAGGATTTCCAGCTCAGCCTCCGAAATAGGAATTCCTTGCAACCAATTAACCTTTACTCCACTGTCCAATTCAAGTTGCTTAAAATGCCCTTCACTCCACAAGAACGGTGCAGTCAAGTACAAGTGCGGGACTAACGTGTCACTGTAGTATTCTGCAACATACCCCTCCAGCACACTCCCTGGCATAACTGCCCGCCGCGATCGCATCAGCGCAAAAACAGCAGAGGCAAGCACATTAGGCCACTGCTCAATATCAGTGGGCATCGCGCCACACAACTCAACTCGAGTACCCAACTCCGCCTCATTTCCCAAAACAGTCTCAAATAGACCTATGGTGCTGTACGACACGAGATCAGGTTCGGGGGAGTCCACGACCGAAAGTACATCAACAGCCATGGGCAAATCATCGTGCAGATATTCCTGCACCTTGGGCTTACCGCCGAACACCGATAAGGCATGCCGCCCCACGGCTTTTCGATCAGCAGAAATTGGGCCTTTTGTCATGTCACGGTCCGAAATAGTCATCCGTCAAGTCTTCGCCTACGTGACTGCGATTGGACGAAGGAAGTTCAGGTCGATAATGGCTGGGATCATTATACTCATCAAGGAACTGTTTGCGCGTGAGATCACGTTCCGCAGCACTGATCACGTGCTTTCTGTGCTCGAGCCCCGGCTTGTGCCCCATGTCCCAAGGATCATCGGGATTCATTTCCTTCTCGGTCACCGGATCTCGAACCTTTCCATCAGGGCTGTTCTTCTTAGCATCTTCCCACGCCTTTTCACGCACACCCTTGCGGAACTTTCCTCGCTTGTAGCGCGGATCTTTGGACGGTTCGACCTTAAGCCCATTTCCCGCTGGTTTTGCGTCCGCACTCCCGGCCTTTGCTGCATCGGCCGCCCCCTCGGTTGCCTCTCCCCCCTTCGACGCAGCCCCACCGATGTCCGAGGCCTTGCCTGCTTGGCCAGCCGCCTCGGCAACCTCGCCAGTCTTCCCAACCGCGTTCGCAACCTCTCCCGTTTTTCCCGCGACATTTGCAACGTCAGCAACCTCGCCTGCCTTTCCGGCAACATTCACCGCCTCGCCAACCTTGCCTGCCACATTCCCCACTTCTCCGACCTTGCCGGCGGCACCGACTCCGCCGACAAACAATCCGCCGATGTCGACCGCCCCGCGCCCCAGCGCCTCGCCATAGTTGCCTTGGCTCCACGCCTCCATATACGGCTTGGTGATGCCATCGACGATCGCGCCAGGATGATCATAGATTGCCTGCGCCGTCTTTCCGGCTGAGTCCAGCGTCTGCGAGTACCCGTGGTAGTCGTATAACCCTGTCAGATTAGACAGCCCCTCCGCAGCCTGCGACACCGGCGATAACTTGGCCGCTCCGACCGCCAGCCCACCCAAGCCCGTCGCCATGTCCCACACGGCACCGCCGGCCCCCTTAAAGAACCCGCCGACCTGATGCATGACGCCCTTCTCGGGTGGCGGATTGGCATCCCCCACGACGTTTCCGCTCGCATCCACCGAGCTTCCCGGCGCGGGAGCGGTCACGTAGGTACCAGTACAGTTGCCGGAATTCATCGTGCACGGATCGCCATCACGAATAACCGGATGGCCGCCCGCGCGAACCGTCGTGCTTCCCTTCGTCGGCTTGGTCTCTCCTCCCACCGTACCGGAGCCCACCCCATCGGCCGAGCCCGCCTCGTCTCCCGTACATGTCGGGACCACACTCTGATCGAGCACGTACGCCGGCTTTCCGTTGAATCGCACGCTCGGCACGACGCCCGATGACCCGCTCAGATCCGAGACGACCTGATAGGGCACCGGCGGCGTCGAGCTACCCATCGGCGTCTTGCAGACGTCAGGCGTGCTACTGACCGCCTTGAAACTACCGTCCTGTCTCGACGCGATCCGATTACCCTTGGAGAAATGATCGGACGGTTGCGCCTTATCCTGCGGCTTATAAACGCCAGTTTCAAAGCGCCTTTGAACTGACTTCCCCGCCTCGTCAAATATATCCCGCAGGTCGGAACGGTGGCTCCACGGATTCGGTGTGTTCCATAGCGCATCCAGATTCTTCACCGCGTCGCGGGCCTGCTCGACGCTCTGGATGTTGAAGTGCTCACGGAAAACATCGCCTGCGTCGCCGGTAACTGTAATCTCCAACGGTTCAGCCATGTTGCGCTCCCGTCGATCCGACCGAAATTGCCGGCGAACCTGAAGCAAGTCGCTCCAGGTCGGCATGGTTCACAAACCTTGCCTCGAAGCGCTGCGCACGCACGGATTTCATCAGCGTCGCTCGCCACACCAACGTCACCATGGGCTTCGCCGCATCCGATACGTCGACAGACAGCGTATCGAGCAGCAGCGGCGCGAACTTGAGCGACTGGTCGGTGTAGACCCATCCCATCGGTAGATGTCCTGGCAAGGCGATGCGCAGGATCGTATTGCCACGCTCATCGACGGTCGATCCGGTCGTGCCGGCGGGAACAAGATTCGTCAGCACGATCGTCTCGTTACCCTTCAGGTGCGGCACCTGCATCTGCGGGGGCGCGCCATTCCAGTACCTGAACTGAAAATCGTCTGGCAAGCCCGGATGGCGCTCAGCGAGCCACTGGTCATCATAGGTCCCAGCAAGGTCACGCCTCGATCGCCATGCTTTCCCGATGATTCCGAAGCCAGCCGGATGCAGCGACGGATGCGCCTGCCCATTCGAAGCTGCTAGCCATCCTTGTATCGAAATGGGTTCACTGCTGGTTTCAATCTGCGGAGCAGCGATCCGCTGCTGCTTCGTCGCATTAAGGAACCAACGTTCAGCAAATCCCAGACCGATCGGATTGTCTTCGCAGGCCGTATGCGCCACCGGAACGTTATCTTGATCGGGATGCGCAGCCTGCTGTTTGTCATCGAGCCGAAATGCCTTCGGCACACGTTTCGCAGCCGGATCCTGCGCATCGACCCGACACTGGCCGCCCCACGCGTATTCGTAACGTATAGGCAGCGCTGCAATTGATTCGGGCGGCGTCAACCACCAGTCGACGGGACGCACGATGCCGAGCGAGGCGATCTTCACGAGTCGACTCATGCTTCGGCCAAACATCGATCGTCGAGCAAAGTACCTTGGGCCGGTTACGAGCAACCTACGATCCAGCAGGACTTTCGTCGTCGGCACACCCGCGTCGTCGTTGGATCGCATGGGTGCCGACACAATTCGAACTCCCGCCACGAAGCGCGGCAACGATCGCCCCTGCGGCGCATACGCAGTCCCGTTGATCAGTACATCGCAAAGCGGTTTATATGGCGCGAGATCGCTTTCCTCTGCCACGCTGGACTGATTCGGCTCGCCGTGGAAACGATCCGATGTCGCGAGAGGCATCTGCTCCTGCGCGAGCACTAACGCGCCATCGCGCAGCTCAAACGTCTGGCGCAATACAACGGTATGGAACGATGCGCCGTCCGGAGCAAACGACTCGAATGCCAATGCCGGGAAAGGCGTGTGATTGGAGAACTCCATCGCCGCTCCCGTCAGTTGACGTCAACATCCTTGCCGTTGATCTGCACCGGCCCCGAACCCTCGATTAGCAGTTGCGTGCCGCGCAGTGTGATATGTCCGTTGCTCTCCATAATGAGCACCGAGCTACCGGTCTTGAGCTCGATACGGTCGCCGGCTGTTATCGTGTACGTCTTGCCGACCATCGTGGTTTTCGACAAACCGACCTCTTCGGCACTCGCGAGGCCGGCGGCCGTGTTGATCGCGCCGGCAACCGTGACCGTATACGCACCGCCGACCGTCAAGGCTTTCGCGAGCCCAACCGTCTCTGTGGACGTCAATGCGATCAAGAGGTTTTCCATCCCTTGAATCGTTTCGTTCCGGTTACCACCGACCGTCAGCGTTTCGTTATTACCTACGGTTTCCGTCCGATCCACGCCAATGTGGATGGTCTCGTTGTTGTCGACCGTTTCGGTTCGGTCGTGCTTTACATGCACCGTTTCGTCGTGATCGATGTTCTTCGTGCGGTCGTTACCTACCCAATGCGACTCGTCGTGCTCGACCTCGATGCGCTGATCCTTCTCGGCATGCAGCCACACCTCCTCCTCGCCCTTCTTGTCCTCGAAGCGGATCGCATTGGCTGTGTTGACGTTACCGGTCTTGGTCGAACGCGTCAGGATCCCGCTCTGTGTCGCGTTGGCCGGCAATGCCCACGGCGGCATGTTCTGCGAGTTGTAAACGCGCGACGTCACGAGGGGACGGTCTGGATTTCCATCCAGGAAACTTACGACCACCTCATCCCCGATTCGCGGAATCTGAATCATCCCGAAACCGCTGCCCGCCCACGGCTGGCTTACGCGCACCCAGCAGGAGCTACCCTGGTCTCGTTTGCCGAGACGATCCCAGTGGAACTGCACCTTCACACGACCGAGACTATCCGTATAAATCTCCTCGCCTTTCGGACCCACGACGATCGCCGTCTGCGGCCCGACAATCGTCGGACGCTCGCCCTCGAACGCCGGGCGGTACGGAATTTTCTTCCGAATGCAGGTGAAGCTGCACGAGTACGCCGAACTCCCCTCACCAGGCTCATAGTTGTTCGTGCCAGCGTGTGACACAGTGAGCAACAAGAATTGCCGGTCTTCCTGTTTGGTACTGGCGTGATCGTAGTGGTCGTCCAGTTCGAAGTATCGGCACGGCATCATCCGCCGACCCGTCGTCACCCCGACGAACGTTTTGCTGTGTGCAGCCAGCGCTTCCGTCCGAAAGCGCGTGAGCTCTTCACCCCGATCGCTGTCGGCGAAACCATGCTCGCCGAGGTAGTCGTAGATCTCGTAGGACGGTACGTCGCCTTGATTGACTTCCGTCCCACCCGACACGAATCGCCGGGCATGAGGAATCTTGTAGTCGAAAGTTTTCAGTCCTACCGTGTCCGGTGCAAGCTGACGCTGCGCTTGAAATGACGTGATGACGGCCAGATTGTCCATCGCCTCGCCCTGGTTGTATTGCAGCGATGGGCTGCGCCCGTCGATCGGCTTCGCGGTCACCGAGTTATCGGCGATGATCAGCTTGTGCCCATCCTTCGCATGCTCGAAGTAATAGAACAGGCCATCCTCTCGCATCAGCCGTTCAACAAAGGCTAGATCGGTTTCCCTGTACTGGGTGCAATAGCTGCGATTCTGCGTTCCCTTCGAAAGCCGGAACTCGAACGATGCGAGCTTGCCGTACTCTCGAAACACGCGCGAGAGAATCGCCTCTGTATTCTCTTCCTGAAAGATCCGAATGTCCTGCCGGCGAGAGAGCATCCAGAGCCACGGAAGGATCGTTGCGCTGTACATCGCAAAACCACCATCGGTATCGAGATGCGAAAACGCTGCGACGTATCCGTGGAAGTAACGCTCTTCCGAGCTGGCGAGCGCATCGGTCAACTGCAACGTGATTGTCACAGGTTGGCCGATCAGCTTCTTCAGCTCGATATTCTTGTCCTGCGACGCGAGCCGGACATGCATCTCGAAATTCTGAGATAACCCCTCGGTACAATG
This sequence comes from Burkholderia sola, assembly GCF_905400185.1. Lineage (NCBI taxonomy): Bacteria > Pseudomonadati > Pseudomonadota > Betaproteobacteria > Burkholderiales > Burkholderiaceae > Burkholderia > Burkholderia sola. The sequence continues at coordinate 1,380,167 of NZ_FR989675.1, read as the reverse complement.
GAAATCGACGAGCACGAGATCCGATCGACCTTTCAAAGGCGTTTCAATCGTAAACAGGCGATTGCTCTGGAGCTGGAAGAAGCTCGCAATTTCGGACATTTGCATATGTAGCCTCGGAATCTCTCAGCAGAGGGGCAGTTTTTTGTCGGCGCGGCCATTTTAATATGCCTGCGCGCCATTTGGACTAGATGTCGGCTCCGGAAAACGGGGACCGATTATCGCGGATTATTGAATATTTGCAGCGAATGGACCACCTGCTGTCACATTACGAACGTGAAGTCGGACTGCTTGCACGCAGTCTGGCGGACTTTGCTCGACGCTTTCCGAAGATTGCAGCACGCCTCGGCATGTCTGGCGGCCACGTCGAAGACCTGCACGTCGACCGAATGGTACAGACATTCGCGCTGCTAGCCGCTCGTGTCGATGCGAAGCTTGACGACGATTACCCGCAATTCACCGAGGCACTTCTCGAAAGTGCCTATCCTCAGTATCTGCGCACGGTCCCGTCATGCGCGGTTGCCTCGTTCGACCCATCGGTTCTGTTCGGTCAGCTTACCGAACCGCTGACGATAGCGCGCGGCACGATGCTGGACGCGAATGCCGCACCGTGCCGCTTCCGTACAGTCTACGACGTCACGTTGTCGCCGTTGCGTATTCACTCGACACGCTATTCACCAGCGACGCTTGCGCCAGCAGCGGCGCGCATCCCGGCAGAAGTGACGGGGATCATTTCGATTACCTTTACAAGCGAATCCGCGTCGCAAGCATTCGATGACGCCATTCCGTCCGCGCCAGTGCGGGTACATCTGTCCGGAGAGCGGCCGCTCGTCGCCGCGCTTTCCGATACGCTGTTGCTTCGTGCATCGGCCGCCTACGTGGAGGTGGACGAAAGCGGACGCTGGACCCGCTTGTCGAAAGTCCCCATTGAGCCGGCCGGATTTGCCGATGGCGAGCGATTGTTACCGAACGAAGACGATACAAGCGCACAATCGTTCCGGCATCTGATCGAGTATTTTGCCTTCCCCGAGAAGTTTGATTTCGTCGACATCGACCTGGGTCGAATGCGTCGCGCCGCGCGCGCCGAAGCAGTTCGACGACTGACGCTTCACATCGCCGTGCAAGGCACCGCCCATGATTCCGGCGCCGCTCAGATCCTGGCAACGCTGAACATCAGCACGTTCCGATTGTTTTGCACACCGGTCGTCAACCTGTTCGAACGCGCGGCAACGCCTATCCAGCTAACCAGTCATGATGCCACCTATCCGATCACGCCGACCCCGTTGGCAACCGGCATTCCGCTGAGCGTCTACTCGGTTGAAGCCGTGTATCTGGGCGAGCGTACGAAGTCGGATGAAGACAAGGCCGCCATCGCTTCACACGCGGCACCGCGCACGCAGGTGTGGCCGTATCGTGCATTCAGTCACGCGCGAACCACGGATTCGTCCGCCATCTATTGGCTGGCCTACCGAGATCCGGAAGCCATGCCGGACGGCGCGCTGGCGGTATCGCAACTGGCGTTGGTCGACTTAAAGGGTCAAACCGTTCATCCGCGACACCCTCAGGTGGATGTCGATGTTCTGGCAACCAACGGAGCAATGCCGTCCCGGTTGCCGATTGGAGCCCCGGATAGCGATCTTCTGTACGAGGGTTCGGCATTGGCGTGCCCGATCATACTGCTCTCTCGCCCCACCTTGCCGGCTGCCCTGCCGCGTGGCGGTGCGCTTTGGCGCGTCCTGTCGGCACTGGCGCCGCATCCGCTCGACCTGACGCGGACCGGACTACCCGCGCTGAAGGAGTTTCTCCGTTTCCATGCTCCGCGTTCCAGCGTGGTTGCCCAACGTTGCATCGACGCGATCATATCCGTCGACTACAAACCGGCGATCAGGTGGATGTCTCTCGACGATCACTTCCCGTCATTTGTTCGCGGTGTGGAGATCCTGCTTTCGTTCTCCGAGGCTGCGACACGAGATGTCAGCCTGCATCGGTTCTCGGCTGTCATGGACCGGTTCTTCGGCCCGTACGCTCAGTCAAACAGCTACGTTCAACTCGTCGTGTTATCGGCCGAGAGCGGCAAGGAACTCTTGCGGTGCGCACCACGCCCAGGGACGCAACCGCTGATATAGATCAGTGAACATATCCGGCAAGAATCCCGCCACTGCCCCCAGCCTGGAAACCCACCGTTTGCCCGCGCATGAACAATACAGCCGGCGCCTCGGAAATGGCTCGCGTGAGCAACCAACTGAAGGTGGGGTTTGCTAGCCCTGCTGCTAACAACGCGGGATTCATGCCGAGCAACATCGCGTCGCCCGCCCAACCATAAAGCGCCGACAACGACCCGTCGACATAAATCGTGCCACCTTGAAAATCCGATCGCGACAGCTCAGTACCGCGAAACGCGCTCGTCATGTAGATGCTACCGTAACTCGGGAAGTCCAGCGTGGAACCCGCCGCCCCGACGCTGCGGCCCCGGATCGGCGGCAACTTAATTTCCGGTATCGAGAACTTCGGCAATTTGATTTTCGGAATCTTCAGGCCCGCGCCGATCCCGATACCGACACCGCCGTAGTAGAAGCTCTGATCGTGCTTCTCGGGGTCAGTCAGCACGATCGTGCCGCCCGTTGCCATCACGATCTCAACGCTCAGGCCACCACCTGCCCCAGTGTGATACGTCCACTTGCTCAGCCTCAGAAATGACATATCTGCGTCCCAGTGATCTCGTTATTGTCGTGACGGAAGGTTGATCAACCCGCAAACGATGAAGCCCAATCCGAAGAGTGCGAAAAAGACCGCATTCCCCCAGATCGCATCAAATCGGTCGATTCTCGCAGTCGGAATCGGATTCTCGGCGAGATAGCGCACCTGCGGCCGATCACCGACAGCCATTTTTGACACAATCCCGCCTTGCGGATATGACACATGTTCGCCTGCCTTGGTCACGAACTCGATTTCAGGGTGATACCCGCCCGCGTTCAACTTAACCACTTCGCCCGGCACCATGATCGACGTCCGCATGAATTCGCGCGTCATCTGGACGTTTATCGCCGCTGCGATCAATAAGCCAATTCCGACCACGACAAAGGCTACGGCCTTGAACATAACTGTGCTCGCTCGTTTGTCAAATAGCAGTCGAGATGATACACAAGGCGAGTCTCGCACATGGACGGTCCGAGGGCATCCTTCCCACCCAGGGATTACAAACCAAGCTTGTCGGAGCGCACAATCGTCGGCCCAACAAAAATGACTTTGCGCAACGACGATTGCGGACCATGCGGCTGCATCTTGAAATGCGGGCGACGCCAGTGCGGACTCTTTTCGTGATGCGGTACGCCAGTCTCCTTGCCTTCCGCACCAATCAGCTTCCAATCCACGACCGCTGGTCCCACGATATGTCGATCGTACAAGTACTCGATCTCCGCGAGTCGTTCCCGGCGTTTCCGCTGCCCTAGTCCCTTGAACTCCCTCGGTGCCCGACTATAGGCAAGATCGGCCTCGACGTGTGCATCCGGAAGTTTCAGATATAACATCAGTTTTACGACGTAGTCGAAAACCTGATGCCAGTAGACAAGAGCCGTCTCGCGCCTCTCTGGAGCACATTGGTTGTTCAGATCTTCGAGTATCTGTTTGACCGTGCGATCGGGCTCATCCAGCGGATAGGAAACCAATTGCGTACGAAAGTCACCGCTGCTGAATTCCTGCCAAGTCACCATCGTCAATTGGTCAGTACTCGTCCTCTCTGATTCGAGCCTCCGTCGGAACAGAGCAATCGCTCGGATACCGTCTTCCTTGTATCCTTGCCACGCAGAATTTGGAATGATGCAAAGCGCAGAGGCTGGAAACTCAACCAGACCGATCGGTATGTCGTCTGCGATGTAAGCGCTATCCAGCAATCGATGGAGCGCGGCTGTCGGTTCGTACATTGCGCCGTTGCTGGCATGGTAAATCTGCCAAGTCAAGCTGCGACGAGCGTTTTCCAGATCCTGCGGGTCCAGTCCGGCCACCAATGAACGAACACAAGTGGTCACGAATCTAGGAAATTCGTCGAAGAGCCGATCTATTGGGTACGACGCCAGCATCGCCTGGAAATCAAACTGCCAAACCTTCTGCGCCTCAAGTCTGACGCGATCCCAAGCGTCCAACGCCCCGGAGGCTCGATAACGAACTGGCGGTGGCAACCGAGCATAGTTCGGCTCATCCGCTGCGGATGTATCTCGCAGCGCAACCTGTACGGACATTGCAAGAATCGCTTCGGGATTATGAAAGACAAATTGACGGCCTGGGTCCACTTGAGCGCCTCAATGCATGCGTATTCAACTCGAAACCATGGCACCCGGATAGCAAATCTCGGACCCGATGCTTTTCTCACCGTATCGAGCAAGCCACGCTCGATACGCCGCCCGAAGAATGGCTTGACAGTAGATCACAACGCCCATGTCGTGCCACATCCCCATCGATCACTACAAGCATAAAACCATTTCTTCCTGGTCGGGTTGTACTGCTTAAATCCCAACCCGTGGTCACACTGAGGACACTGCGGTGGCAGATCCCGCGTTCCATTGAACAATACCGTTCCGTCCCGATGAGTATGCACGAGCTCCAACGCATACGGTGATGGAAACTGTTGCTGAGTCAACAATGCAACGCGATGTTTCGCGCGAGTCAGTGCAACGTAGAAGAGGCGGCGTTCGTCAGCGTCGGATAGCGCCTCCTTCGGCGGCAGCACAAGTTGCAGCAGCGGATCATCCTCACGCTCGCTCGGGAAACAAAAAAAATCATGCTCGGCTCGATACATGCCGACAATCAACACATAGTCAGCCTGCAACCCCTTCGACGTATGCATCGTCGTATAAAGACTCGGCGATTCGTTATCCTTTGTTTTGAGTAGCTCGATTCGATCAGCCCATTTCTCGTCCAATTCCGCGAGCTGTTGTGCAGTCAGTCCACCGGCGTGGTGCTTCCCATAACGGCCCAATACGAATACTGACGGCTTGCGGCCAGGTGGATGTTGGGAAACCCAGCTCGTCAATATCTCATTGATGAGGGCTTCTGGCTCTCGCTCGGTTTTGTACGTTCGCACATCGATAACGGCCTCGCGGGTTCGATCGTATGCCTCAACGATCTTTGGCATCTGACTCACGTTGCGTAACACAAACGTTCGGGCGACGTCGGCAATCCCTTGATTGCTTCGAAAAGTCTGCGTCAAGGCACATTGTTTGTTCGCCGTCGTGCGGCGATTGAACGTCGAGCCAAATTCGCGGAAAAAACGCAGATCGGACCCGGCGAAGCGGTTGATGGCCTGCCAGTCATCCCCCACTGCAAAGAACAAACTGTCCTCGCGAGCATGCAGCATCTTGCGAATCATTTCACCACGCCCCGGCGCAGTATCCTGAAACTCGTCAGCCAGAATGAACCGATACGGCAAGAGATCCGGCTTGTCACGCAGATAGCCCAGAGCCCGACGGATCATCTCGTCGTAGTCGATGCACTTGTCCGCCTTGAGCAATTCGTTCACCGCCACGGCAACGGGCCACACCACCTTCAAAAACAATCTCGCGCGAGCGGGTTCGCTTTGCTCGGCAAGTCGTTCAATCAACGTTTGCTGGTCCCAGCCGTTCTGACGAATCTGCGAGACTGCCCGCGTAATAAGATCAAACTCCTCGATCAAGCCGATGTCCTTGAGCTTCGCAAGTACCTCCTCCGAGGAACGAGGACGCAATACGATCCCCGCTGCCTGCAACCGAACCCGAAGCTTGTCAAATAGCGTCCCATCCCTGAACTCGGCGCTCGTTGTCCAGAAATGACGAGCGTCGAGCTCGCTCAATATCCGCTTCTTTCTATCCGCTTCCCCGGCGTATCCCTTTGGATTCTTGAAAAACTTCGGTGCCTCTCCGTTCTCATTGAGCGCAAAATGCTCGTGAACAATCAGTGACACTCCGGCTACATCCTGCACGCTATATGTGAAGTCCGGTGTCCATATCGCTCCGGGACACAGTCTTTCTGCGCCTTCTGCATACCCGGCTTCGTATTCGAAATCGATTCCGTTGAGGAATAGCCAATTGGAAATGGCAACTTCCTCGAAGGACCGAACCGGTTTCGTACACCCCATAGTGAGAATGCCGTCTGCGAATTCCTTGTTCCTGTAGCCAAGCTTGCGCTGACGCCACATGCCGCGCAGGTACTCCAAGTATTCGTCTTCGGAATGGAAACGTGCCTCGGGTGGATTCGGGAACCGCGCAACCGATTGCAGGAGCAACCAGTCTGCTGCGAACTTCGGCTCTTTCTTGCACCGCTCGACCGCTCTTTTGAGACGATTGGCGTTCTCGGCAGACTCCGAAACGCGTAGACCGCGACCTTCGACTTGCTCGACAATCTTGCGACCAAGCGAGTGAAACGTGCGCGACTCAATCCTTACGCGACTATCGACCAACTCTCTGACTCGACTCTTGATCGCTGGATCGATCGGACACGCATTCGCGATCATCGCGCGAAATCGCGCGTTGATCCGTGTGGCAATCTCTGCGGCAGCCTTGCCGTTAAACGCTAGGCACAGGATTTCCTCCGGCCGCACAACGCCCTTCACTATGGCATAGGCAACCTTACCGACAACTGTGGACGTCTTTCCCGAACCAGCCGCAGCGATGAGCAATGTATTTTCTTCGAATGTGATTGCTGCTCTCGCTTGTTCGTCGGTCAACGCCCGCTCTTCGCAATATGCGAAGAAGCCTCGCCAGCGCTCCAATTCACGTTCCACGAATTCGTCGTTGCGTTGTTTAAGCAACCGCTCGCCATCGTGGTTCAACATGCGCAAATACGAAATTGCCTGCTTCAACTCTTCGCTGATCGTGAACCGCTTTGCATGCACGCTTTGGCTACGTGCAAACGCACCATCCAACCTCCCCTTCTTAGCGGCGATCCGATCAAGGAGATTCGCTCGATCGCGTGCCGCGAGGTAGCGATCCGCTTCCTGTTCCCGTACTACGCCCTGCCACAAAGGAACCAGCGTCTTCTCGTCGATCCCGAGTTCGGCTTCCAGCCGTTGCAATGCCGCCGCCTTCGCATGGGTGATTGCTATAACGAATCGCTCAGCATCTTGATGCGACAGTCCGCGTAGTCGTCGCATCTCCATCCCCTCGATATGCAGCGACGACCAAATCCACCCTCGCTGAGCGCGTAGCGACACGTCCAGTACGGACGCACGGGCGTCGTTCTCTGCGCGAACGCGCACAACGTCCGCGTCGATTTCTGCGTTCCAACGCGTCGTCCAACCGAGCCGGCACGCCCAGGCCCGAGGCGAAAACGATTCGTTAACGCTTCCCAGTATTTTCTTTTCCGGCGTGGTATGAGCCATCACATGCAGCCGAGTGAGCGATGTGAAACAGGTTCATCGCCTCCCCGTAACTCTTCGTAAAAATCAGAAGATTAGCGGTAGCTATCCGGCTTACACAAGAGCCTCGCAAAACTACCAGTTCAACGCTGGCCCGCTAAAATCGCTCGCATCGCACCATTCAAAAAACTTTCAAACCTATATCACCTCCACGAGCACGGCCCGCTACGGCCGCTCCGCCGATGCATTTCCGCATCGGCGTACTTCGCTCAGGAGGTTCCATGCACCCCACGCTTGCCTTTGCCATTGGCAATGCCGTTGTGCTAATTCTCATTAGCATCGGCGTCGTTCTGTTTTTGAAACGACACTCCGTTTCGCCCCCTATCGATACGCCCCCTCCCGCCGCTGCGGTTGCTTCCCCGGTCCAGTACGAGTTGTTCGATCCGACACTCGACGAATGGGAAGCCCAGGCCCCCTACCCTGACCACGCGCTGCGTGCAGTCCGACATGCGCCGCCGGCATCCTCCCCGACATCGGACGACTTCACCCGTCGTTCGCCCGATCCGTTTCCCGACGACGAGCCGTTCGAAACCGAACTCCGTCCTTCAGCCCCCTCAGCAGCGACCGTTGCGCAGCCCGATTACTTTTCTTACGCGCCGCCGTGGGCGACCGATGCGTTATCGCCGTCCAGCGATACGCATTCCTGCCCGCATTGCGGTTCAACACGGGTCGAGGGACTCCATGTCGGCCGTAAATTCGGTAGCACGATCGGCAGCGTCGCTGGCGCAACTAGCGGTGTCGCGATGGCGTTATCCGGGGCCGAAGCCGGTGCAGCAGTGGGAGCAATCGGCGGACCGGTCGGCGCAGTGTTCGGCGGACTGGCGGGTGCCGTCATCGCCGGGCTGCTCGGCAGCGCGGCCGGCTCTATCGCCGGCTCGGCTGTCGGAGGGGTACTCGACGACAACGTATTCGACAACCATCGGTGCCTGTCGTGCGGCCATACCTTCGGCGCGACGCTTCATTGACTCCGGCCCATGCCGCCCATTCCCCTCAGCAAGTCAAAGCTGTTCCATCAACGCCGGCGGGCCGTCGTATCTCGACGCGCCCCTCCTTTCCCAGGAAACCAACCATGCTCTCCCCCTCTCCCCTCGACTACCTTGCCGCTTTCGCGCTCGCGTTCATCGGCGGTGCGCTGGTCGCCGCGTGCCACTGCAAGTATGTCGGCAAGATCCGCAAGGAGGGTGCCGTTCATGCGTGACCCTCTACCGTTCGACAACGAAGAGGAACCCTGGTCCGCCCATGCATCACGCCCAGGTACCGCTGAAGCGACTCATTATCGTCCTGGTGCGGGTCCGGTTTATTCGTGTCCGTATTGCCAGTCGCCACGAACAGAACCACGTCATACCGCGAGACGCATCGGCGGTGCGATCGGCGCGGCGGCGGGCGCGACCAGCGCCGTCGCGCTTACGTTGTCCGGCGCAGAGGCCGGTGCAACTGCCGGCCTGATCGGTGGCCCGTTCGGTGCCGCGTGCGGCGGCATCGCTGGCGCCGTTCTCGCTGGACTCGTTGCCGGTGCGGCCGGATGCGCAACGGGTGCCGCATGCGGCGAAGCCATCGATCAGAAAGTGCTCGACAACTGGCGCTGTCTCGCCTGCGCACGAACCTTCAGCGTTCACCCGCGTTAATTCGCCTCTCGCCTCTCCCCTTTTCTGCCTTCATTCCGCTCGGCCTCGGCCGGGCTTTATGCACTGTTATTTTTTTCAATAGGAGTCCGTTATGCATCTCGTTTCCTCAATGGCCTATGTTGGTGCCGAACCCTGGCACGGTCTTGGCAACAAACTCGCGCCAAAACAACCGCTCGAAGTCTGGGCTCGCGCCGCCGGCATGGACTGGCGGATCGAAGAAGCCGAAGTGCGCTTCGTCGCGGCCGGCAACCGCAGCCTCGGCTCGATTCACGCGTTTCCGGAACAGAAGGTGCTGTACCGCTCGGACAACAAGACACCGTTGTCCGTCGTGTCGGCCCGCTACCAGGTCGTGCAACCCGAAGAGATCCTGGAGTTTTATCGCGACCTGACGGAGATCGGCGGGTTCCAGCTCGAGACGGCAGGTGTGCTACGGCAGGGCCGCAAGCTCTGGGCGCTCGCCCGCACCGGTCAGTCCGGCATGCTTAAAGGCAAAGACGAAGTGAATGGCTACCTGCTGCTCGCCACGGCATGCGACGGCACGCTCGCGACGACGGCGCAGTTCACGTCGATCAGAGTCGTCTGCAACAACACACTGCAAATCGCCGTGGGCAACAGCGCTGGCGCGATCAAGGTCTCGCACCGTTCGCAGTTCGACGCGGCGGCTGTCAAACGCCAGTTGGGCATCGCTGTCTCCACGTGGGATGCGTTCATGGCACGCACCAAGGCATTGTCCGAGCGCAAGGTGACCGACTCGGCCGCCGAAGCGTTCCTGCGACGCGTGCTGACGTACTCGACTGCCAACCTGCCCGATCGCGAGACCGTCGCCGTCAACGAGCGCGCCATCAAGGCGGTCGGTCAGCTCTATGACGGACGCGGGAAAGGCTCGGATCTGGCTTCGGCATCGGGCACGGCCTGGGGCGTTTTGAACGCTATTACCGAATATGTGGATCATCATCGCCGCGCGCGCAGTGACGATCACCGCCTGGACGCTGCTTGGTTCGGCGCCGGCGCAACGCTCAAGCAACGCGCGTGGGACGAGGCGATGAAGCTTGTCGCATGACCAATCCGATCCCGCCTCTGGCTGTCGACATGCGCATTCAGATTCCGCGCGGCGCCGGGTTACGGTTCGGCGGCCGTTACGCCACGATCCTGCAAATCAATCCACGAGGTACGACAGTCCACCTCGGCAACGGGAAGCTCGTGACCTTCGCATACGACGCATTGCAAGACGCCATGCGCCGTATCGGTTCCAAATAGCCTCCCATCCCCTCACCTCTCGCCCGGCCAGATTTGCTCTGCCGGGCTTTTTGTTTTTGGAGACCATCATGACTACACCTCACCCCGAACCACCTCGTGCGCGCAAGCCGGCGCTGAAGCTCGTCAAGACGCAGGAACTGAGCCGCGATGACTGGCTCGCCGTGCGACGCACCGGCATCGGCGGATCGGACGCCGCTGCTGCGGTTGGCCTGAATCCGTACATGAGCGCGCTGGAATTGTGGCTCGACAAAACCGGCCGTGCCGACGGCCTGCCCCGTCCCGATCCGAACGATACGACATCGCCCACGTATTGGGGCACGCTGCTCGAACCCATTGTCGCCGCGTCGTACACGAAGCAGACCGGCAATCGGGTTCGGCGCGTGAACGCCGTGCTGCGGCATCCCTCGATCCCGTTCATGTTGGCGAACATCGATCGCGAGATCGTCAGCGTGCCCGACGTGCAGATTCTGGAGTGCAAGACGGCGGGCGAATTCGGTGCGCGGCTCTGGCGAGACGGCGTCCCGGAGTATGTGCAGATCCAGGTCCAGCACCAGTTGGCCGTGACCGGCAAGACGGCAGCACACGTCGCCGTGCTGCTGTGTGGACAGGCGCTCGAAGTCCATCGGATCGAACGCGACGATGCGCTGATCGGGCGCCTAGTCGAACTCGAAGCGCGCTTCTGGCGCTTCGTGGAAACCGACACGCCACCGCCCGCCGATGGATCGGAGTCGGCCGATCGTGCGCTGAGGCACCTGTATCCAGGCAACGGCGAAACGGTCGACTTCAGCGACGACCACCGCCTGTCGTCCGTCTTTGCCGATCTGGTCGCGGTACGGGCGGAGATCGAGACGCGTCAGCAGCTCGAAGCGCAATTCAAGCAAACAATCCAGCAAGCGATGGGTGACGCGATCCGGGCTGTCTTCCAGACCGGCTCCGTGTCATTCAAGCGCAGCAGGGATTCGTCTTCAGTCGACCTGGAGCGGCTATTGGCCGATCACCCCGCTCTCCAACAGCAGTACGCCATCTCGAGGCCCGGTTCACGGCGCTTCCTCATTTCCACCTAACGGAGGTCTGACCGTGAGTCGACACATGACGAATCTCGAATGCCTCACCGACATCATGGAATTCTCGCGGTACGGCGCACTCGCGCAGGCGTTCGTCATGGATGTGCTCAGCAAGCACGCCGAACGCGTCGCGAAGCTGCCTCTCGCCGAGTTGCACAAACAACTCGGCGACCACCCGCTAGTAAGCGCGCGTACCTGGCACGGCGTCGCTCAGGAAATCCACACGAAGCTCGAAGCGCACTTTGCGCGGTAGTCAGCGCAGTTCTCCTTCCCTTTTCTATTGCGAGAATCACCATGCTCAAAGGTCTTTCCATCACGCCGCCCGTTGTCGGCCGCGTTTCGATCGGACGCATTGTCGAGAAAAACGGCAAGCGGCTGCCCGAAAAAGACGACCAATTCACACTGACCACCCAGGTGCAGCAGCGCGGCGAATGGATGTTGCATCCGATGAACGAAACGCTGCGCAAAGCTACTTCGGGCAAGCTGCGCGCAATTCCGATGCGCGTGCTGTTCAACGATCCGGACCTGAACCTGCGTGCCGAGTACACGTTGTTCGACCGAGATACCGGCCGCCCCGTGTGCGTCGGCAACGGGGAGACCTGCCGGCGCGTGACGGATGCCGGCATCGAAGCCCTTCCCTGCCCCTCGCCGGACGGTTGCACGTTCGGTCGTCAAGGCAACTGCAAACCCTACGGCCGGCTTAACGTGATCGTCGGCGACGACGACGAGTTGGGCTCGTTTATCTTCCGTACCACGTCCTATAACAGTATCCGAACGCTCGCCGCACGGTTGCATTACTTTCGCGCGGTGTCCGGCAATCTCCTCGCCTGCCTGCCACTGGAACTGAAGCTGCGCGGCAAGTCGACGACGCAGAGCTATCGGTCGGCGATCTACTACGTCGACCTCAGCGTGCGTTCGGGCAGTGCGCTCGAACAGGCGTTGATGGAGGCGAAGGAGCTGGATACGCGTCGCCGCGCCGCCGGGTTCGATCAGGCTGCGCTCGATGCCGCAGCACGTGCGGGGTTCGCCAACGGCGCGTTCGAGGATAGCCCCGACGAGCGAGCCGCCATCGCGGAAGAGTTCTATCCGGAGACGACGCAGGAACCATCGGATGCAGCGAACAGCGGCGCCGCCCAGACGCCGCCTACCCTGCGCGACAAACTCGAACGCAAAGCCGTCCTGCTCGGCGGCAAAGCGGCATGAGCGCGCGGCACTGGGCGTTCGCTCTGGCGACCGCCGCAACCGCCACCGCGCTCAGCCTGTCGATTCTGGCAGGCTGGCAGCGCGGCGGCGCGTTGGCCGAGCGAGTCGTCTGGGTCGCAATCGGCATCGTGCTGGTCGTCAGCGCTCACCTGTTGCCGGCGCTGATTCGCGATGCGCCGGTCTTGGTGCGCGGCGTAGGTAGCCTGCTATGGGGGGCGTGCTTGGTAACGGCCTGCTACGGGCACGCCGTTTTCTTCGTGACCGCGCTGCAACATGCGGGCGAAGTGCGGGCGTCGGCCGTGCCGCCGGCTCGACTGGCCGGGCGCAGCCTGACGGTCATCATGGGCGAACGTGTGACCGTCGCCGCACAGCTTGCGTCGGCCAACGCGCGTTACTGCGCCGGGAGTTGCACGGCGCTCGAAGCCCGTCGCGCGACACTCGCGGCGCGACTCGACGCGCTGAACGCCGAAGCGGACGACGTTCGGCGTCAGCAGGCCGCAACGGATCGCGTCACGGCGCAGCGTGACGCGTTACGCGTCGATCCAGTCACGTCGCGACTCGCCGCGTTACTCGGCGTCACGACACCGCGTATCGACCTTGTGTCGGGGTTGATGTTCGCGGCTGTACTGGAAGGTGTCGCGTGTCTGTTGTGGACCGTCGCGCTTCGGTCGTCGGCACCAGTCGCTGAATCGACCGGAACCAGCGCCGCGTCGCCACTCGTCCCGGCAGTCACGGGACCGGCCGACGTGACCGATCCGGTAGTCGCGACGGTCACGAATGTGACGGATTCCGACCAGCCGGAAGTCACGCTCGTCATGGTGAGTCACGTCGAGCCGACCGTTAGTCGCAAAAACGAGCGCCCTAGTCACGTCACTGCACCCGGCAGTCGTGCACCGCGTGACGCCCCGGTCGCACCGTTTCCCGCCGGTGCGCCTATCGACGACCACCTGTCGCAACTCGTTCAAGACGTGACCGCCGGTATGGTTCGCCCGACCGTCGCCGACATCCGTCGTCACCTCGGCTGCTCCCAGGCGCGCGCGACGGCACTCCGTCGTCAGCTCGCCGAACTCAACGTGACGGCATAAGGCCGGGCTTCGCGCCCGGCGCTTTTGCCGTTGTTTTCCCCATCACTTTCTCATCGCCATGAAACATGGAATCGAATACGCTCGTCCCCAGCATCAGCATCGCAAATCTCGCCAACCAGCGCGTCGCCGTCGTCGAACGCGTGCGCGCCGCGCTCGATTTGCTCGGCGAAGCCCAACAGCTTGCCAAGGCAGCGCACCTCGGCTTTCCAAGACTCGTCCTCGATGAAAGCTACGGCTGTCGTGGGCGACCGACCGTGACCGGAGACTATGCAAAACGCGACGAAGCCGAAGCCGCCATGGTCCGTATTGTCGACATACGCGGCTGGGACTACCTGCTGGCAGAGTCAGGGCTGCGCACCTTCATGGACGCCAAGGCCCGCGAACAATGGAGCAACCAGATTGCCGAAGGCGACGTTCCTGAACTGACGGCCGCCAATATCGAAGCGACCTTCGCGCAGCTCTACGGCGCACGCGGCGACATGTTCGAGCGCGGCGTTCTTCAGTGCTTCAAGCGGCTGTCGTGGAACTACAAAACGAACCAGCCCTTCAAGTTCGGCAAGCGCATCATCGTCCGGTATCTGCTCTCGCACGGTAGCTCGAACTACCGTGTCACGAACGAACTCGACGATCTGATGCGGGTGTTCAGCGTCCTTGATGGAAAACCGGAGCCGGATCATCGGCACGGCATCTCGGGGCTCATCATGGATGCGCAGCGTCAACGAAAAACCGAAACTGAAAACGCCTACTTTCACCTGCGCTGGTTCAAGAACGGCAACGGGCACCTGACTTTTTCGCGCCCGGATCTCGTCGAGCAAATGAACAAGATCCTCGCCAAGCACCATCCGGACGCGCTCGCCTCGGAAGCGAGGTAGCACCGGGACGCGTCCTGCGTCTCGTCTTTCCCCATTTCATTCAGCGACATCGGTATCCGGTTCATCCGGAGGATCGCATTCTCTCTTTTGAAAAATCACGCCATGTCATCCGTTACTGCAACGCTCAGACGGCGATCGGCTGCACGCTTGCGTGCGGCGAGAAACCCGTTACCCGCAATCCGCTACATCAATCGGTTGATCCGGAACGCCCCGGATCAGTTCGATGCCGTCGAGATTCACGGCGTCCGGCAGTTCCCCCACCCCAGCGATCCGGCGCGACGCTACTGCGAGATAGTTAACGACCATCCGTCGTTCTTCAGCGTCTACCTGCATCTCGTCACCGGCGGCGTCACGTGCTGCGCCGATCTGTCGACGCATGTCGTTGCGCTGCATTGCGCGGGCGTCGTCGCGCGCCGCCACGGCTGGCCGGTCTACGACTGCTGTCCAGCGCCAGCCCGGTAGCACGCGCTGCACCGTGCAATGACCGGCCCGTGCATTCCGTTTCCGCTGTCAGCGGTGCGCTGACGGCTTTCCGCTGATCTTTTCCACCTTCGATGCGCTTGCCATCCGGTTCTACCGGAGGTCAGCGCTCGTCCGTATTCAGGAGCAATCCATCATGACGCTACCTTCCACGATCCACGCCGGCCCGCGCTTCAAGCTCGGCCGCATCTTCGCAACCGCCGCCGCGCTGGAAGCGATCGCCGACGCGCGTGTTTCGATCATCGACCTGCTGATCCGCCACGTGCGCGGCGACTGGGGCGACCTGTCCGAATCCGACCGCCAGCAAAACGAACTGTCGGTCGACGCCGGACTGCGACTTCTGTCCAACTACGTGCTGCCCAGCGGACAAACGATATGGGCCATCACGGAGTGGGACCGCAGCTCGACCACATTCCTGTTGCCGGGAGATTACTGACATGCTGATCCAGAAACTCCATCCCGGTATGCGGCTCGGCCAGCAGCCAGTGCTTACCCGTTCTGGCTGCCCGCTGTTCAGTCGTCAGGGACACTGGGATAGCGGTAGCACATTGCACTGCGTCGCGATGGCGCTCGCGTTGCTCGGCAAGCTAGCTGATCCGGTCTACCTGCCGTATCACACCGACGGCCCGGAACAGGTTATGTGGGATGACGCCTGGCCGCACTACCTGCATGGTCTGGCATTGTCCGAACTCGCAAGCTTCATTGCCGAACTGAATCTTGGTGTGCGCCCAGCTACCTGCATGGCCTCCGGCCCAACCATCCTGCATTTTGCTCGCCGCGAGCTGGAAGCTGGTTGGCCGGTGATCGTCGGCTGGCGACAACGACATACGGTCAAGCGGCATGCCGCGCTGGTTATCGGCGTCGAGGGATGTCGACACGGTCGTGCGTTCGACCCGCAAGCATTGTTGCTGATCGATCCAGCAGGCGACGAGCCGGGACTTGCCGGATTCAACGCGCGTCTCGATCGACATGGCAAAGAACAATTCCGCTACCGATCGTCCGTCTCTGCGCGGGGTGTGAAGGTGCTGGGGAGCCTATCGATTCACGATGTAGCCGGCACGACCGCTGACGCGTGATCTTCGAGCGCCGCGTTCGCGCGGCGCTTTCAATTATCAAGAGTGAGGAAAGACAAGCTTCGGAAAAACGATCAGTCTGCGAGCAAGCGGCTGAAGTCGACTGCGGATTCAACCCGTTGCTGCCGCTCGAGCCTCGATGGTCAATGTCCACTTTGCAGCGGTTCTCGACATGGATCGGTCGCCGCGAGCAGATACTGTGCTATCGGGGGCTTGGGCAATCGCCTAACGCATCCGGCTGAGAAAGCACTCACCATCGCTGTTATCGGGCTGTACGGTCGCCCGAATGTTTGTTACCCAACCAACTATGTGTACAGGTGCAACTTGAGCGTCGAATTGAGGTTGTTGTGCTTTCTTGTCATGCTACCCCCTTAGACGGTCGGGCGTGTACGCTGTCATTCCGCAGCAGACTCACCATGCGGCGCAGGAGTTACGAATATGACTGTAACCTTGCGCGTTTCGTTATTTAGTCGTCGGACATCCTGTTCCAGCCGATGCTGGAGTTTCGGCGGAGTTACGCAAACCAGTACGACCTGCATGTTAAGCATAAGAAGCCGTTCAAGTTTGCGGAAGAACACGGCAGGTGTGCTTACGAATGACACTTCAATCGGAAGCTCTTCCCACGCGCCGTCGGGCTCGAGCCACTTCGCTACAAAATCGATTACGTAAGGACGCGGCCCGTCGACGACCACCCCCTCGTCGAAGTCTAGTTCGGGCAGCGTATTGGATGTGTGCAAATTCCTGAGGAACTTGGTGAAGTCAACATCCAGCATTCGCGGAGATAACGACGCATCAGGCCGCCATTCGGCGATCTTTGCCAGCAGCCGAGACTCAACGTCTTGACGATTCTGGGTTAGATCAACCGGCGAGTCCAAGTCTTTACTCTCTCCGAGCTCGCAAGCGTGGACGCCGAGAAGGGTGTGCAAGACATCCAGGTCGCGTAGACGACGAAGAATTTCGTATCCCTCCTTGTCGCTACGCATTTCAAAAACGATGCTTCCAGCGCGAACATTGAGAAGTTCCGCGCCGGGAACTAGCCTGATCAAGGCGCTCAGAATCCGCTGCCATTCGGGCTTCGCAAACGCGACGCCTATAACGCGAAGCATCCACGTGACTATGGGCGACGTTTGCGCATTGGAGCCATCTTCGAAGAGGATCTCTGCAAGCACTAATTGATCTAGCGCGGTCAACGACTTACGTTGTCCTCTACCGCCACGCCGAACAGACACTACATTATAGGTTTCGTTGAAGAGCGGATCTCCGGTGCGCAGGTCCCCGAGCTTGCGATGCAACTCTTCGAGGCCAAGACGTGTATCGTACCAAGCGCCGTCCGGAACATCTTTTAGCTGTTGCGCCGCCACACGCAACAGCGCTTTGGGCATCGGATCAGTTCCAGAGTAGGCCTTTAGGCTTCCAGTGCCGTTTGCGCTCACGGACAGGAATTCGTTACGGATCTTCTGTACATATTCGAGCGCGTAACGGTGCTCATCATCAATTGACAATGTTCCGGCACCATCGATGCCGAGCGTATGGTCTCCGTTCAACAGATTAAGATAATAATTTCGGGTAAAGAATCGCCTGGCTCCGCTTTTGTGGACATTCGCCTGTAACTCAAAACGAGTAATGGGTACGATGCTAACCCCTGGCTCATCACACGAAATCCGCTGGAGTCGAGGGATCATTTGCAGCTCCAAGTCGGCCTTATGCTTCAGCAGCTTCTGAACGGCCTTGATTCGCTCGGGCGCTGCGAGCTGATCTGTGAATAAAACAACAATGTCCAGATCACTTTGGTCACTGTAGAATTGCTCACCGCCGTTGTATATGGCGCTTCCAAAAAGGAAGATTTTAGCCGGCACGTCCTTGATGACATGTGCTGCCCAATCGCTGCATAAATCAATAGCAAGCTGCGCTTCATCGGTCCAACTTTGAGTCATGGCGGCGATCCCCGTTTCTGTTTTTCGGAGAGTACCTTAAATTGCTTCAAAGTTGCCAGTCAATCGCAATCCGGCTTTCGAATGGCCGAACCTGGCAGACAAACGGACGAAAGCTTGCGACTCGCGAACGGCCGCAGCCGAAACCGGAAGTTTGCCTCAGGTCCATCGACGCGCTTGTCGGTTCACGCGGAAAGCGGAAACGGCAATCGCTGCAAAAGACCACTGCCTCTCCTGCTTAGCGCAACCGCTGTCGCTTAATTTCGGGCGGCGTCGCCGCGTTCGCGCGGCGCTCACCCGTCGGCTTCAACGACACGCCATTCAGCGGCGCGAACAATTCCGCCAGCGTCACGTTGAGCGAATAGCAGATGTTCGCCAGTGTTTCGATGGACGGGTTCGCGATCCCGCGTTCGATCGCCGAGATGTAGGTCCGATCCACGAGTGCTTCGAAGGCAAGCGTCTCCTGGGATTTCTCAGCCGCATGGCGGCATTCCTTGATTCGCTTGCCGAGCGCAATCGAGATCGGAGCCGGACGCCCGGTGGGCGGTGTTGAGCGCTTCACAGTCATGGCGTGCAGGATGCCCCGCCGTCGACTGATTCACGACGTAGTATACACATCGTTACTAGTCGTGTTTACTCTACAATCCGTTAGCTATTGATCCGAGGGATGCCGGTTTGTCCTCTGCCGCTCGCGGCCGAGCGCGCCATCGCGCCCCGATTTGTCGAGTAAACACTACAAACAAAACGCAGCAATAGACAAGAACAACCATGACCAAAACTCTTTCCGCCCCGGCCACGGCGGCGGCCGGCACGCTCGTCTACCGGCCCGACATCGATGGCCTGCGCGCCGCCGCTGTGCTCGCCGTCGTGCCGTTTCACGCATTCCCGTCCGCGCTGCCCGGCGGCTTTGTCGGCGTCGACGTTTTCTTCGTCATCTCGGGCTACCTGATCACCGGCATCCTGTTGTCCGATCTAGAGACGGATCGTTTCTCCTTTCTCCGTTTCTACGCGCGCCGGATGCGGCGCATCTTCCCGGCGCTGATCACCGTGCTGCTCGGCACCTACGCAATCGGCTGGTTCAGCCTCTATGGCGACGAGTACCGCGAGCTCGGCAAACACATCGTGGCCGGCGCTGGGTTCATGTCGAACTGGGCGTCGTGGACGGAAGCCGGATATTTCGACCAGACGGCACAAGCCAAGCCGCTTCTGCACCTGTGGTCGCTCGGGGTCGAGGAACAGTTCTACATCGTCTGGCCGCTCGTGCTATGGGCGGCGTACAAGTTCAAGCGCATCGGATGGATGTGCGCCATCATCGGCCTCGCCTCATTCGCCGCGAACGTTGCGCTCGTCGGCCACCATCCTGCCGCCGCGTTCTATTGGCCGATGACGCGCATGTGGGAACTGCTGGCTGGCGCGGCGCTGGCGATCGGCGCCGCCCGGTTCCGGTTCGACGGCGGCGCATGGGCCAATGTGTTGTCGATGGGCGGCGGCGCGCTGTGCATCGCGTCGATTGCCCTGCTGAACGCGCGTGTCGCCTTTCCTGGCGCGTGGGCGCTGATGCCGGTTGCCGGCGCGGTCGCAATCATCGCGGCCGGCCGGGATGGCTGGCTCAACCGGCACGTACTCGCGCAGCCCGTATCGGTCTGGTTCGGCAAGATCAGCTACGCGCTGTACCTCTGGCATTGGCCGCTGCTGTCGTTCGCCTTCATCATCGCTGGTCAGCCGCCATCGCGGGCGGTGCGCGGCGGGTTGGTCGTGATGGCCGTCGCGCTCGCGTGGCTGACAACCGCGATCATCGAACGGCCGATCCGCTTCGGGTCGACGCAACGCTGGAAGCTTGTCGCGCCGTGTCTGCTGATGATGGGTGTCGTCTATCTCGGCGGGATGACGTACGCGCGCGGCGGACTCGGGTTCCGCAAGGGCTACAGCCCGGACGCCGACGTGACGACCGCCAAGCTCGGCGCAGGTCACGAGTTCGTCGACCTCACGTGCGGCGTGTCGCCGGACGAGCCACGGCTGTTTCCGTTCTGCGCAACCGACAAGCGGGTGCGCTCCCATTTCGCCGTGTGGGGCGACAGCAAGGCCGACGCGCTGTATTGGGGACTCGTGCGCAAATCAGCGCCCGGCGAAGGCTGGACGCTGATTGCGCGTCCGAGCTGCGCTCCGATGGCAGGTGTCTGGCGCACGTCGTCGAACGCGGGCGACGATCCGACACTGTGCCGTGACGCCAATACGGTGGCGCTGCACATGCTGCTCGATACACCCGAACTCAAGACGGTCGTGCTCGTGATGACCGACCGCGACGTGATCGGACAGGCGTTTGCCGATCGCGATCAGACCGCGCCCCGCGCGTCCGCCGCGCTCGACGGGCTTGACCAGGCCGTGACGGCGCTCGAGCGGGCCGGCCGGCGCGTTGCGCTGGTCCTCGACAACCCGCGCCTGCGTGATCCGCGACAGTGCATGGATCGACGCGCGCTCGCGTGGCCGTTCTTGCGGCGCGCGCTCGGCGTAACCGACATGAGCGCGGCGCAGCGCTGCGCGATCAGCTATCGCGAACACGTCGCCCGCACCAAGCCGTTCACGGCGCTCGTCGACGCGCTGAAGCGTCGACATCCTGCGCTGCTGGTCTACGACCCGGCAAACGCGCTGTGCGACAGCGGCCGCGACGTGTGTCCGATGACACGAGATCGCCACTACCTCTACAGCTACGGCGATCACCTGTCCGACTACGGGAACGGGCTCGTCGCCCGGCAGTTCCTGCCCCTGCTGCGTCAGTGAGTGCGCATGCAGCTTCACGCTCGTCCAGTTCGTTGCCTGGGTTCTGGCACACATCAGCCTCGGATTGCCAGAACCATTTCGTCGGCCGGTTCGCCGGTCGGCGCTTTTTATTCGTTGGGCCGGCTACGGCCGGCCGCTTTTCCGTTCTTCACTTCCGGCCCGCAACGGGTCCTTTTAAGCAAGGTGCCAACAATGAAAGTCAAAAACCATACGGGGTTCGCCAAGCACATTCTCGGCGTATCAATCGCGGTAGCGCTCGCTGCGTGCGGCGGTGGTGGGGATTCCGGTCAGCCGTCCGCAGGCGGGGGCACCACGCCAACGACGCCCACGCCCACCATCACGGGCAAAGCCATCGACGGCTATCTCCCCGGCGCAACCGTCTGCCTCGATCTGAACAACAACGGAGTCTGCGATGCCGGGGAGCCGAGCGCCATCACCGACGCAACCGGCCAGTTCTCGATTTCGTACAGCGGCGACGCCACCGGCAAGACGCTGCTGGTCCAGGTCACGCCGGCGACCACGGATCTTTCGCGCCCGGCGGGTTTCCAGTTTCCGGCGTCGTTCACGTTGTCGCGCGTCGTCCAGTCCTCTGCCAATCAAGTCGTCACGCCGCTCACGACGCTCGTCGCCGCGCAGATGCAAGCTGGTTTGAGCCAGACACAGGCGATGTCCGCCGTACAAGGCTTGCTGGGCAGTCAGGTCAATCCGAACGCCGACTACGTCGCCGGCAACGACACGGCAACGCAGTCGCGCGCAGCACAGGTGGTCGACAAGCTGAGCACCTTCGCTACCCACGGCGCGGTCGATGCCGCCACGGTCCGCAATGCCCTGAACGCGATGGTCGCCAAGGGCGACATTGCATCCGTCACACAGGACGACGTGGCGGCCCAGGCGATGAAGCCCGTCTATCAACTGGCGGACGCCTCGCAAGTGCTTGCCACGCCGACGTACAGCTTCGTCGACTACCTGATCTCATTCTTCGGCGGGTTCAACCCGACGCCCGGCTCGACCAATCAGGCTCTGGTCCGCGATATGCGCCAAATCGTCGGTAATACGCTGCAAACCCGGCGGCAGGAAAACCTGCCGGCCGGCAGCGATACATGGTCCGACGTGGGGCTGGGTGCGTACAACGGCGGGAAATACGACGGCCTTGCTGGCGAGTATGTGCTGAAAGCCGATGGCACGTGGTCCGACTTCATTTCGGAGCCGCAGAGCCTCGCGCCGCTGCCGCTCGCGCGCGTCGGCACGACGCTGTCCGGCACCGATCCGACCTCGGGTATCGGCTTCACGTACGAAGCCCGTGCGGTCGATGTGTCCGGTCAGCCGTTGTCGATCGCCGCTCCAGCTGTACCGGGCTTCTACGACTTCGCCCACGCAGCACCACTGACAGGCACGGCATTCCCGAGCGGCACAACGGCGTATCTCGGTATCCAGACCTATTCGGCCGATCGCATCGTTCTGCCGGTGTCGGTGCCGATGTGCGACAACACAACAGTGCAAACCGGCGTCGTCTGCGGGGCCGTGCCCGCGTACATGGACGGCAACGCCATCGTCATGACGTCGGGTCGCTCGAATACGACCTACACGTCGTTTCAGCAGGCCGTCGGTACAGCACTGTCCGGCCAGAACGTCGGCGTTGGCTCCATCGAACTGTCCGCAGATCATCGGGCCACCATCGACGCCAAGCCCGCCACGTGGTCGGTCTATTCCGGCAACGCGAACGTGCTGGTCTTCGACTTTGCAACGACCGACAGGGACGCATTGGCAGCAGGTAACGGTCGACTGCGCCCACTCGCGAGCGGCGCGCAACTGGTGCTAGCGCTCCGCAACGGACGGTTGCAGGTCGGCTGGTTGTACCCGTCGACGTACGCCGAGAAGTCGCTTCAGTTTGCGAACGGCCTGCCCCTCTCACTCATGGCAGCGCTCAACGCGGCGATCGCCGCTCGGTAATTGATCTCGACGTCTCACCACTTTGGCCAGGGTTCTGGCATGTACCGCCTCGGATCGCCGGAACCTTTTTTTGCCGACCAGTTCACTGGTCGGGTTTTTTTCATCCGCAACTGCCTCTCATTGGGAGACGGTCGCACTCACATTACTTTCCATCCATGAAAATCATGCACTCACGCCGACAAGTCGCGGCTCTAGCCGCCGTCTCTCTCGCAACGGCCCTACTCGCAGGCTGCAAGGGCGATGTACTCGAATACCGCAACATTCAAATCGTCAACGGTAAGGTCTATGCTGGCGACGCGAACACGCCTTTCTCAGGGAAGGTCACCAACGTACCTGCCCCGGACATTCTGAACAACCAGCAAGGCTACCAACGGATGATGCAGAACAGCGCGTACGTCGTGCCCGAGGCCTATCGCGGTGGTATCGATTCAATGATGATCCACGGCCTCCTCTGCGATGCGAAGGTCAGCAACGGCATGCTCGCCGGCGATGTTGCTTGCAAGGCTGCACAATCCGACACCGTTCGCCTAAAGATGTCGTTCAGCGACGCAGCGCTCACCGGCTCGATGCAGATATTCGACAGCTCGGGTGATCGAACTGTACTCGATGCGAATTTCAGCAACGGGAATCCGGACGGCTCCGAGAAGATCTACTACGCACCGACCAAACAGCTCATCGGGGAATTCCCCTGGAAGGATGGGCGGCTGGATGGTGTGGTCAAAACGTACGACGGCAAAACCGGAAACACGCTCCTGGAAGCGCACTATGAAAACGGTGCGGCCAACGGGGAGATGGTCCGCTATGCCCCCGACGGAAAGCGCGTTATCTACCGCGCGTCATTTACCAACGACAAGCTCGACGGCGCCGAAGATCGATTCGATCCCAACACGGGTGAGCCCGTGAGTCATAGCGTATGGCAAATGGGCATTCAAGTCCCCACACCAGAAGAAGCGCGGGCCACAGCTGACACGCTCGCAGCCCTCGAACGCATCAAGCAAGTGAAAGCTTGCATCCGAGAACTTCGTAACACCACGCCGCCGGACCCGATGGATGTCGATGGAAAACAAGAAATGAAATGGTCGGCGCAATGCGAGCAACGCTTCCCGCCTATCGGCAACAATCCAGCCGCATCCACGTCGACCTCCTCATCCCCTCCCGCCGAAGATCGCAACTCGTGGCCGACCGAGGACAATGCCTGTACGCAAAAATGGCAGAAGAACTTCACCGCGAAAAACGGTCCCGATGCGATCATCAGGTACGACATGGCATGGGAATGGGTCGACAATTGTCGAGCCGGAAAGCAGCCGTCGTAGGGCGGCAATCCAGACGGGCTCGTGCTGTATGGCCGATGAGTCCGTCGTTTTTTTTGCCTTGATCTCCGTCAGCTCCCGACGCGGCTCAACACCCGATGTCCGAGACGATCACAATATCAGGCGCTCAAGCCCCATACGGCGTTTCGTTCCAGCGTTCATCTAGCGGGGGCACCTGGCGCGATGGGCGCGCTCGAGCGCGGAGTTGCGCAACTGCGACTGAGGACGCAGCAACGGCCGTGCCAATTGGCACGCCCTCTTATCCCGACCTTCTTTTTTGCAGCTCAATCGAACGATCGTCATCGATCGACAAATCACCGAAACTATCTCCGGGCCGGCGACCCGAGTAGTTCCCCGGACTTGCGCCCCGGCAAGCCAACAGGTCTTACTAGGTCTCCAGACGCCAGCGCACCCAATCAACACTTCGCTCGATTCCGTCGACCGTCCAAACGTACGTGCCGAGTTCTGGATCGAAAAAGACATCGACCACCGATGTTCCGACCGACGCCATGGCGCCACGTATTCGTCTGGTGCTACCGTCCAGGGTGACGACTGTGATTCCCGTGCGAGCTGCGGCCGACAGCGCCTCTACCGTTGGAGCGCTCATGGGGAACACCTTCCGATTTGGAAACGCGTTGAAATAGCGAAAGCTTTCAAGATAGTCGAGGAGCCAGCATCCGGCAAAGAACCGGTGATCTTCGTCTATCGATCCCGCAGTCCGTAACGCGAAGTCGCTCCCCCTCGAAACGCGGTGGGCACACGAGCCAGGCCTCTTGTCTCGTCCATGCGCTGATAGAATCGCGTTCGCCCGCCGCCACACTCCGAACAATCATGGATTACCGCGTCTCCTACGAGCATAGCCTGCAACAGGCGCCGGACGATTTCATCGCCCAGGTCGCCTCGCAATTGATCACCGACGTCCCCGCCAACATTCCGCGCGCCCTATTGCCTGAATACATCGCCGACCTGATCCTGAAGCGGTCACCGGAGATCGCGCAGATTCGCCACCTACGCATCCTCTGATCGACGCCGCGCTCGGATCGGATTGCTTAAGTCAGTCGCCACCATCGAAAGGGCAACAAGCATGCGACGTGTAGTAGTCAGACGATCGACAGTTCATGGGCGCGGTGTTTTCGCGGCCCAGTTCCTTCACACCGGGGAACGCATCTTCGAATACAAGGGTGAGGTAATAACCTGGCAATCAGCGATTCAGCGTTACGAGCATCGAGACGATGACGGGGCACACTTTCCTGTTCGGCCTGTCGGATGGCATGGTAATTGATGGTAGACGCAGCGGTAACAGCACACGGTGGCCGAATCATGCGTGCGCATCGAACTGCGAAGCTATCGCAACGGATGGCCGTGTATTCGTCAACGCTGTGCGTGACATACGGAGTGGCGAGGAACTTCTCATCGACTACGCGCTCGAGGTTGACGATAGCACATCACATCGCGATCGTGCCGCTTACCGCTGTTGCTGCGGCGTGTCCGCCTGTCGCGGCACCATGCTCACCAGCGCGTAAGATTCGTGGTGCTAAATTACACTCGACCTCAATCCCCTTCAAGACAATGCATCATGAACAAACCAACGATTCGCGAGTTGCAAAAACAGCTCGGTCAATTGAATTTGCTTGTTGAAGAAACCAAGCAACGGGAAAAGCAGGCCATACTTGCCGAGATCGGCGAACACGTGAAAGAGTACGGCATCACCGAAATCGAGCTACTACGCGCCGCAGGCTTCATTCAGGCCAAACGACAGAAAGCGCCAGCAATGTATTACGATCCGGACTCTGGAAAGTCATGGTCTGGCAAAGGTCAGCGCCCCAAGTGGCTCGCCGACAAGAATCTCGACGACTACCTGATTCGGGAAGCACCGAAACCGTGGTGGCCGGAACGAACCTGATGGATCATCCGGTCTTCACGATCGACATGTAGCCCTGCAACGCAAGCGGCGTTTGATTCTGCGAACCAAGCACTTTCGCGAAACCCATCCAAAGCGGATTGACGCTGCCCCAGTTCGCCTGCACGCCGCTCAGGCGCAACGAACCGAGAACGCCGGAAACCGACGTGCTGCTGATGGGCGCGTCTGGGTATTGCTGCACGGCGTACTGATAGATGCCGGGAAACGCATAGACTTGGCCGGTCGCGAAAACCATCTGCGCCGGCAAGTGATACGTGTCCGTTGATGGTACGAGGATCTTCGCGCTGCCGGCGACCAGATAGACACCTGACGGAATGGTGATCGTGCCGTCGTCATTCGCGGTGTACTGAAAGCAATTGGCGATCGCTGCCCCGATTCGGAAATCAAGCTGATACCAGTTCCCCTTGTCGATACCCCGACCACCGTTTGCCTGTGCACCGTGGCCGAGTTCGATCGTAAGAACGGGCAGAACACCATGCTGTGATGGCAGATTGATGAGCCGACTTCCGTCGACCGCCGGCAATCTGCCGCTTGCGTCGAGCACGACGACATCGCCAGGCGCCGTGCCGACCAGCGATTTCGGAATCGCGGCCTCTGCCATCGCCTCCGCGTTTGTGGCTTCTGAAGCGATCGCCTGAAGACCCGGACCGAGACCAGTGATTGCATCCCCCAGCGCGGTGAGCGCCGACGACAGGGTTTGCTGGGAGCTTGTTGGCACGATGTACCCCTCGGTACGAAGTTAGACCATAGCATTTGGCTTCTCTACCTCCCTTGCGCCACAGCTTGTCGTGGGCAAAATTGCGCGCCGACCGTGCGATTGGCGGAGGCCCGGCCGTATACTTCGTGGCCCCACACTCGATGCAGTTTCTATGCGACAAATCCTCGTCTGTGCGCTGATGGTTCTCACCACGCACGCCTTTGCTTCCAACTCCTGCCCGCAGTTCAGCCCGAAAGGCAAGTCTCCGGTCGTCACCAATCCACGGATAGCCGTGAAGACGCGCCTCCTGTGCTATTCAGATTTTGAGGTATTGCACTCGAGCATCACGCACGGACCGCTTTGGTCGGCCGAGCACCTGACCCGCTCGCATCTGGCAGCAGCGAAGAACGAGATCCGCACGAACCGATTCTTTGAGGAGCCGAGGTTGCCCAATGGAGAAGGCGCGCGACTCTCCGACTATCGCAAAAGCGGCTACGATCGAGGACACATGAGTCCGGCCGGTGATCGCTGGAACGATCGCGCAATGGCCGAATCGTTTACGCTGGCGAACATGGTGCCGCAAAACCCGACGAACAATCGTCGCATGTGGGCGCACATCGAGGAAGCCGTTCGCCGAATCGGTCTGCGCGCGACGGACACCTATGTCGTCACGGGGCCGATGTTCAAGGGTGCAGAATTGACAACGATCGGCAAGAGCGGCGTCATCGTGCCCACGCAGATTTTCAAGGTAGTCTATGTCCCTCAGAAGCGACTTGCGTTCGCGGTTGTCGCGAACAACACGGCAACCAAGCGCTATACGATCGCGACGGTACATGAAGTCGAGGCGCAAAGCGGCTTGCGATTCCCTGGCATTCCAGAGCCGCTGAAGAACACGCGTATTGGAGGTCTGAATGGAGTTTAAGGCTTTTGCAGACGACTCGACTGTCGTGAACATTCACGGCGACGCGTTCGCCGTCACCAACGACCCTGAGCGCATCGTACTGACAGGAACTCTGGAACTGACGCGCGACAAGGCGGGCCTCACCGCCGCACTTGCGCTACAGCAGACCATCGCGAGTATTTTGAACGTGCTTCAGCACGATCCGGCGCTGCCCGAACACGTCGGCGATGAGCCTGCCGCGCCAACGGGCAAGATCAAGAATCCGTTCGAAGGGTGATCTGTGGCATGGTGGGCGGCGGGGCAAGGTCTGCGCCTGACTCTTACGCAGACGGTGCCCAAGACCCTGGGCGCGGTCGGCATTACCCACTGGTGCCCCTCTCGGGGTGTCCATCCCCCCGCCGCGACGACAGTATATCCGCCTCGCCTCATCAGCTATGTCCCACAACTGCTCATCCTGACGTAGCCGTTTGGCCCGCATTGCATGGACAAGTTGAAAATGCTGAGCGCGTTCAGTTTGTGAGGTGATGGGTGTTTCGTGTCGTCACAGCCTGCCGCGATGGACTGGGTAGTCGTATGATCTCGTGAAAATCTCCGGAACGAAAAATCAGAATGAAACCGAACTCAGCGTTAGAAGCAGCCCGCGCAAGCTTGCGCGAACGTCGCGCCGATTGGTGTCGCAGATATGCTGAATTGCAGGCGCTGATGCAAAATAAAATTGCAGAGGACCCCAATGCTCAATTTCATCTGGATGCCGATGCGCGGCACGCAATCAACCAACATGGGGAAGTCACCAATAACTTGATCGCGTATGCAGCAGAGATTGTTGAACAGTTCGACGCAAGTCCCGGTTCAAAGATCTTCCACTTTTTGATCGAGCACGATCCGATTCTCGAATCGGCTCTGGGCGCGTCTCCCGTGCAACTTGCCATCAAGAGCGGCACATTACGTCGCGACGTACAGGTCACGACCGAAGACGGCCGAAAGCTTCAATGGACCGGCCTTTTCCTCACGAGTGGCCAGTTCGTCGGACTGAAGAATCACGACGCAGAAGAATTGCGTTCCCCTCACCAACTCGAACTGGAGCGCCAAGGCTATATGCTGGTGGACCTAGGTGAGGTCCAATTGATCAAGGATGGAGAACTCATCGACGGTATCCGCACGGCGGACGGAATATTCTTCCCCATCGATGGCCCGCTCGCCTTTCTCAATCAGCATCGCGCCGACGACATCTAAGTGCACCCGCCATCTATCGCAAGATTAGCCATGTCGTTACAAGCAAAATTTCGTCCGATTACAGAGGAAGACACTCAGCACACTATTTCGTGGCTGACCACGTCCGGCTTTTCTACGGTCTCGACTTGGGACGAACTTGAGGAGCATCGCCATTTCGAAATTCAATTTCGCGACACACCACCGGTACTTGCCTATCTGTCACAAATAGGCGAGATACTGTCAATCTCTCGCATCACGCCGCACGGAATCATGTTCTATCTCACCGACGTTCCGTTGTGGGAAAGCGATCCGAAACAAAAACAGCGAATGATCTCGGATCATGCTGATGGCTCTCTATTCTGCCCGATGAGCAACGTCATCTGCCTCAACGATTTCGGCAGTATCTACGCGGCTCGCGCCAAGAAGTAAGCCGGGGCAACAAGTCCGGGCATTGCGCGTGGATCCGTTATGCGTCGCCGATGCTCCCGCATCACGTACCGACGTGGTCCGTTGCATGCCCCGTTCACGACTTATGTTCGTTATCGCACAACTACGAAACGGCCCGCATCCACGTATCAGTTGAAAACGGTATCATGCACGCGACACCACCAGCGGAGGAATGTATGGCGACTTACAAGGATCTGAAAGCGCAGGCAGAAGCACTCGCCGAGAAAGCCGAGGCTGCACGCCTTGCTGAATTCCAAGCAGTCCTCGACGAAGTACGCGCCAAGGTCACCGAGTACGGCATCACCGAGAAAGACATTTTCGGTAGACGTCGCGGCCAGTCGGCCAAATCGACTGCGGGAGCGAAGTATCTCGATCCAAAGACTGGCGCAACATGGTCCGGCCGAGGTCGCGCGCCTGCATGGATCAAGGACGCAAAGAATCGAGATCGTTTTCTGATCAAGGAGTGATTGCTCGACGGCAGATCTCGCAGTCGAACACTGAAAGCAGCTACTTTGACGCTTGTGCAGAAAAGCCCATGGAAAATGCGCTGGTTGCTATCGACGTCGCGTGGAAGCATACCCACAAAGATGAGCCGATCAGGCTCGTCTCCACGCTTGACGGGGACCGTTACGAGGTACGCAAACTCGAATTCTATCGTGATGGCAGTGTGGGATTTGCCGACGAAACAAGGTCGTCGCCAGAAACGGGACTGGGAACAGTTCCAGCGCCTTCATTGATCGAGATCAACGCCGATCCGGAGTTCGAGGCGCAAAAGATCTCGTTGGAAGTATTCGAGGCACTATGGTCACGCTATCTTGCGCGCATCGACCACCTCTAGGAAACCTCGTCCGAGCGACAAGCACCGAAGCCGTGGTGACCGACGCGAGCTTGATCGGATTACTCGGTCTTGACGATCGACATGTAACGGCAGTGACGGCGCCACGTTCCCCGGCATCAGCTCGTCGATGCGATTGATTAGATGGCCAGCGATGTGCTCGAGCTCACCGTCGCACAATCACAGATGTCCGAGGCACATAGAAAACCCGCCGAAGCGGGTTTGGTTGCCAACAATACCTACTTACCCTTCGGTTTCGATTTAGGTGCCGGTGGTTTTTTGGCCTGAGCTAGATCGGAGCCTGCGACAGACTTCTGAGCAGGCGTGCTTTTTTTGTTGGCAAGCTGCTTACTTGCCAACGATGCGTCTTTTTTACCCGTAGTCATCAACACCTCTCCTAGAAGATGGTCAATTTTTACTACGCGGTCAATGTATGACGATTATTTCGATCTCGGCGAGTAGAGTTTACCCGGAATACGGAAGCTACTCTGCCTAAGACACCTCACCTCGTCCTGCACGTCCTCCAGCAATCCAAGCATGACGATCACGCTCCATCTGCAATGGAGCAATTTTCGTCATCCAGCGCGTCGTTTCCTTCCGATAGAATCACCTTCCCAAACCGCCTCACACGGCTCATGCAAGTCCGCAAACCCGGCCATTCCGATAATCTCCACTCACCCCTCAAATTTCGAGGGGGCGAATCTGCTGAAATAT
The DNA here is from genome assembly GCF_905400185.1 of Burkholderia sola. Taxonomy (NCBI): domain Bacteria; kingdom Pseudomonadati; phylum Pseudomonadota; class Betaproteobacteria; order Burkholderiales; family Burkholderiaceae; genus Burkholderia; species Burkholderia sola. The sequence goes on along the minus strand of NZ_FR989675.1, from coordinate 1,349,431 downwards.
AATCGGGAGTTCGTAGACCCGCTGAGACAGCACTTGCGCTCGATTGACACATCGAAATAATCCAGCATGCTCGTAAAACGCGAGAAAGTGTCCCAGTCGCTCATCAAGATCACCTTTTGCCGCCAACGCTTTTCCGATATGCCTCCGGACATCCCCCGAACTAAATCGAGTAGAATCCTTCGATCGCGACACCGCTTGCATCAATAGCATAGCAGGACGCTTAAAATCATCACTCAGACCGATTAGCGTATTTAGACAAATTCCTCGCGTTTCTTCGTACGCCGCAGAAACATGTTCACGCAGAACAAGCGGATATTCACCCTTTTCGGTTAAAGTGATCGATTGATCTGGATTATTACGATAATACTCACGCACCTTCGCAACACACGAATTTAGAAATTGAAGCATCACGCGAGGCGTTGTGTGCCCACCAGAAAAATGAAAGTGCGTCGAAAGATAATCCGTCAAATCAATAGTTGAGGATTTTCCACCCTTCATCAGATGCGTGACCTTTCTAGGAAAGATGGCCGTAATCAAAGCCTTGAAAGCCGCATCATACATGCTCGTATTACGTGCATCATATTCGTCTCGCCTGCTCAAATTTAATTTCATGCGAATATTCAAAACGAGCATTCTGAGACTTCGCATGAGGGTGGAGGCACTCTCATCGTGATCACAGCTAGCGTCTAGAGAGCTGAGAAGTCTTTTATCTAGACGAAGAGATTCAGCGTCATATTGGAATTTAAGGCTTCGACGACCGAGGGATTCGGCCAAATTATGAAGTATACGCACCGCCATAAACTGACGAATATCTTCTTGGGACCATTTCAGCTCAGTCTTCTTCGGGTCTATCTTATCTCGACCAATTGCAGAAAAATCCAGACGCTCGAACAAATCTCGCCTCAAGAAGAGTTTCGGCTTCAACTGCGGATAGGACTGGTAGTCGCGCCAGCAATGCAGAAGGGCTTGCAAGATAGCCTTTTGCGTCTCATATTCATCACCAGCAACAAACTCATCTATTTTATCAACAAGAAGATAGGCAATGCATCTCTTTTGCTTAAGAAATGCATTAAGCTCAGACTTGATCGACGGAACATCAATTAATTGATTCTCATCGAGTTCATTGCTGGATGGGCTGGTTGTCGGCTCAATGCTCGTGTAGAAATTCGGGATAACCAGGCCCAGATGGCCGCCCTCGAGCTTCACCCCTACCGTCTTCTTGGTGTTCTTGAATAGATCAAGGATGCCCAGCTTCTGTTCGGAGTTTTTCCCGAGGATCCGAAAGAAACCATCTCGTATCGAAAGGAAGTCCTTATCATCAGAAAAATGAGTGCTGAGGGCCTCCAAGCATCTGCTCAGAAGGAATATCTCCCAAACAATGCGATGTGGAGCGTCGAGCGTGTTTACGGGGTCGCGCACTTGAGACGTGACATGCTCCTTCAGCGTCTTGTATGCAAGCTCTTCATCGATTGGAACGTAGAATTGCGCGAACTTTCCTGTTGACTTGAACTCGAGCTTCCGCGCAGTCAGAAGACGGAACAGAGCTGTCTTTCCGGTTCCCCTGTCGCCAACCACGATGGATTTGCTCTCTTCAAGAAACTCGACGACTGGAGTAATTGGGAGCATACAAGCCTCGAGCAGGGGGTCATCCTTGCCGTCCGGCTCACCAAAGTTGAATCCCGATAGCTTGGTCAGGGAAAATCTATCAGGAAGACCGTGGATACGGTTCATTAGTCGTTTTCTCGTTTTCAATGCAATTCTATCCAGCCAATGACGGAAGTCTCATGCCCCGCCTTACCCCGTGCGCGACGCTTCCACTTTTCTAAATGAGGTGCCGTCGCATTTTACACCTGCGCAGCCCTCACGCGGCGCCATTCGTTGCTCGACGCACGCCTCGAACTTGCCGGATCGTACCGAATTTGTCATTCCCGTACACGTTTAACGTCGAACGCGGAGGCACACGGCAGTTCGTTCGGAGCGAACTGTCTCGTCTGCACTACTGATCAGACAGCCCACCTAGTCGCCCACAAAATTCGTGATCTTGATACCGTCGACCAGACTGTTTGTCCGGCGCCTAACGTACCAGTTTCGTGACTAGTACGAAACTGCATCCGTTTCGACAGATCCCTCTGCCGGTGAATCAACCGTGGGCGCCTTCTTGTGACCACGACGAATGGTTGATCGTCGTGTCGCGTGCTTATTAGAGCTCACAGTCGATTTCGACTCCGGCGGAACCAATTGGGGTGGCGCCACCGGTACTTGGGTACTCTGCGCAACAGCTTGATTGGAGACGAAATATCGATAACCGAAGAATGTACATAGACCTACCAGAATCAAATTAACAACGACTAGACCTCTGATATTCCAACGACTTGTAGTTGTTGCCGTCGATCCTGATGCAACGATATTGGCGGTAGCCGTCGTCAGTTTCTTGTTGAGTTCGTTGACGATGTCATCTCGCGCAGTCAGCTTCCCCTTGAGTTCTTCCACCTTGCCAGCAGACTCTCGGATCGTTTCATTCTGTTGAACCGATATTTGCTCCAGTTGAGCAATTCGATTCGAAGCATCACGAAATCGTTCAAGTGCCTCGTCCGCCTCACGCTTAGCATCAACCTGCCTGTTGCGAGCATCTTCAACTGCCTCGTTAAGCCTGGTCACGTCCCGTTCCAGGAACTCAACAGAACGTCGGTCACTAATAACACGTCCTGCAAGAAACCCCGTCTGAAGGACGTGACGAATCCTGTTCACATGCGCCTCCTCGAGCGCGTCAGTCGTGTCTTCATCCTTGACCGAATACTCGAAAGTCTCAGGTAGTCTCACCTCGACAACCGGCATGCGTAGGCGGCGCAGCTCTTTCTGCTTGTCCACCGGAACCGCATGCGTGTGGCAAACCTCGATATACATCTCCCCTGCCCACCGCAGACTCAGCAGGCTCTTCGAAGTAAAGCGCAAGTAGACGTCAGCATAGAACGGCTCCCCCGATGTGGGGATGCTCTTCTCCGTCTCACCATGAGTAATAGTGATCTCGTGCTCACTGTCTGAGCCAAATCTGAGCCGGGTAGTTGAAAGGCCCGCGATTGCATCCTTGAACAATCGATGCGACAGGGATTCACCACCCCCACCTTGCGCATCGTCGCCTGCGTTTATATATGCGAAGAAGGCCGAGCCACCCTTCTGAACATGCTTGACGGGCTTTCGTTTCCCAGGCTTATGCCAGCTCCAATATGTCCGCCCCAACGGCTTGCCACCATACTTCGAACGCTCTCGGCTCACAGCCCACGCTGTAATTCTTCCGCTGCCGAATTCACCAACATACGCCCAAGTTTTGCTCACTGACGTGCACTCAAAAAAAGTAACGTGCCCTGCAACTATTTAAGCGTTAGTTCGATCTATCGCAAGCAATTCAGCGAACAACGCACGCTCATGGAACACGACTGCCATTCTCGAAACACTACGTGCCATAGAAACTGCGTCACGCAGCATCTGTTCACTCCAATCCGCACGCCTCGCTGCTTCGACAATTAGCGAGAGAGACGTACCCGATCGAACATCCGGGAAACGAGTAGCCAAGATCCGTCGAGCCTTCTTATCGTCGAGAACCACGCTCCCCAACCCGTCGGCTGCCAGGGCGATTGCAGCACTTTCGCCGTCGTCCAAGGTGTCCGTCGACGGGCCACTCAACAAGGTTAGATACGTCTCGTATGCTTGCTCCGACATGCGGAGGAGACTCAAGCACCCATCGTCTATTAACGGTTGCAAAGGAGCGCTCTCCGTTCGTTGGCCAGGCATGCGACGAATCTCAAATGCCGTACGCTCCTCGACCCAGCACGGCACGCCTAGCGCACGAAGCAACTCCGTCGGCCGGCCCGTACCAAGCAGGTTGAACAGCACGCTGGCGTCAAGGACCAACGGGCCGGCGGGAAACCCACTAGATGGCAAGTTCAAGCGCTTCTCCCTCGCCACCAGGGCTCACATGCTCCAGAACGTCTCGAACCGCACCCAGATCCAGTTGCAGCTTTTTCGCAATTTGCTGCTCCGATAGCAATCCCTTCTCGAACGCCTCTGCGGCCAGCAATAGCGTTCGTGGCGTGAAGCGATTTACGGCTTCGGGCTCATCTAGCTCCCGCCGGACCTCCTCAAGGTGCTGCGTCCCTAATCCTTTTGCCTTCAAGGACTCGAACGTTCCTTTGGGCAGAAGCCCCAATCCTTCGAGTCGCCTCGTCATTGCTTCGATAGACGTATGGAAGTACACCGCCATAGCGAGCAGTTGTCGAACGGAGAACTGTCCCGCAGCGTCGCGCAATTCAGCAGCCTTCTTCCTCACCGTCGTCGCCGGCATCAGCAGAGCTCGCGCGAACGCGTCACAGAACCGTTCTTCGCGGTCGGCCGAGTTCATTTCGGTCGTGTGAATGACTACACCAGACCGTCGCAGCAACGCGTGGCAAAGCTCATGAGCGATAGTGATACGCCGTCGCGCTGCGGGATGTACCGCATTCACGACAATGAATCCGCCGACCGATTCATCGTACGCGAAGGCTCCGCTTACCCGTGGAGGAAGACCACGTTCAAATACTCGTAATCCCATGTCCAGCTCAACGAGAGATATAAGATCTGGTATCGGGCCGAGACCGATACCCAAGCGCTGTCGCGTAGCGAGAGCGACATCTTCGGCCTGCTGATCTACGGACCCAGACTTACCGATCGAAATGACCGGTAGATCTGGTTGAAGCATTGCTCGCTCGAGCATAGTCTCGAGTTCCACCGACGCCGCTGCAAGCTTGTTCAGAAGCACATGTGCGATTGCACTATCAGCATCGTCACTACTCGAGTGCAGCCGAAACTTCAACTCCATGTCTAGGCTTGGCGTACCATCGGCAAGAAGCTCGCTCTCCGACACTGCATACAGTTCGGCAAACGACCTTAACTCGTCTACCGAAACAGCTCTCTTCCCACTCTCGATAGCAACCACCGTCGTGCGAGCAAAGCCAAGCTTCTGCGCCGCTACATCCTGAGTCATCTTCGCCAGCGAGCGGGCGCTTTTCAGTCGCGCCCCCAAGACTTCCGGGCGGACCTTCAATTCGATAGCCATGCTATCCCCTCGCAGTTCGTGAAATCCATGAGTTTTCGCCGCACGTAGAAAGGAACTCATCCCACTCCGCCGCGTGACAATTCAATAGCCTAGTCAAGTTACTTGTCGCATATTCGATGCCACCGTCAACGAATCGGGCCAGATCGATTGCGGCGACAGCATTCGACGCCGAGACCAAATCTGCAAGACGTTGCATGTCCCTAGCACCGTTCCTCGCAAGGTCGGAGAAGAAGCGCATCTTGACGTTGCCGTTCCCTGACCTCAAGGCAGACTCAAGAGTGTCTGCACTCAAGTCTTCGAAAAGGTATTCGGTCGCACCATCAAGATTTGCGGAATGTTCAGCTGCGCGCCGCAGCAAGCAATTTCCACATACGCCGCAGTGGAACATCCGCTCATCGCGAGACGTGAGTCGAGCATCGCATGAGCAAGAGCGGTGTCTGCCTAGAACTGCGCGTACATCCTCACCAGCATCCGCAAGCGCGCGCAGGACAGCCCCTTTCGTTTCGAAAAGCGCCGGATGATAGAACTTCACGCGTTTCCCCGTCAATGCTTCGACGAAACGCGACAGCTTGGCGGTGAACCCTGGGTAACAACTCCGATGCTTCGCCTCATGCCCGGTCACAATTAGCGATCCACCTATGCTTCCTTGACCGTTCTCGGGGATCATGACCTTGTTTGCTCCCGACTCGATCGCTCCGAGGGCGGCCAGCAAATAGAACATAAACGGGCGCGACCTGAAGCTAGGCTCAGCTCGTCGCATCGGCTTCACTGAGACCGGGACCCGCACATACTGAATATGTTCAGACGTTTTGCGCTTCAAACCATTGCCATGATCGACGCCGGAGGTACGGGCATCAGCAAAAACGCAGACCACTTCGGTATCCGGCTGCTCGCGTTGCCAGAGACGAACTTGCCCATAAGAGTCCAACCCATGGCTGAACGGAACGAACAGGAGCTCCCGGTTGCTCAGAGATATGTCGGATAGCGGTGATTGCCCCAAGGTCGGCGGACGGCCCGTACGCTCCGTAAAGGAGAATGACCACATATCCCCCGTTAAGTAGTTCAGACAATGTACGAGCGAGTCTTGAACCGATTGTTGAAGCCAAATGTTGGATCTGAAGACAGGCAGCTCAACATGCAAATAACGCCCCCAGCCCTTCGAGTGGTGACGCATGAGCTTCCGGTCAGCGAATTTGACAGCGCCGATTAGCGTCATCAGATCGTGCGCAAGGCCGTCCGATTGACGAAAGCAATACGCGGAAAGACGATCCGGACGCACCTTAATGTCGTCCCCCAACCGCACTACGTGGACCTTGGTCGACTTTCGGACGCGCCGATCCGTGACACGGAAAAATGCCGAAGGTGAATCGGCATGTGCAGTAGCTTGGTGATTCATACGCTCATGTCTAGAGGTAGATCTAGGACCTGGTCCTTGCTCAGCTTCTTGCGCGTGCGGGGAGCAGGCTCCGAAGTGAAGTCAATTTCGGCAGCTAGCTTAGTCATGGCGCGCCTTAGCTGAGTGCTCTGCCCTTCGTTAAACTGATCGGCGACACTGAGCGCGCAGTGCTCAATTCCGTGACGCGCGCAGTCGCTGATGACGGTGGCTTGGACTACGTGCTCCAGCTTATCTACCGGTCCACCATAAGCGACTTGTCGAGCGACCTCACACACACTTCTCTCAAGCGGCCGGCTCGCGCTCTGCTCAAAACTATCCACAACGGCAAGAACGCTTTCGACGCTAAATAGACTTGAGCGAGCCTCTTCGACTTTGTGAACAAGTTCAGCGAACCACGCCGGCCGCACACCTTCCTCCCATTCACGACATGAAGCTCGATGAATTTCGATCGCCGCTTCGCCTTGGTCCGGCATTTCGACTGCACGCACAGCTTTCCGCCAGTGCGGCCTCAAGGCCACCGTCGTATGTAGGTCGTCACGCATGCCTGCTCCTGGGAGGTCACACGTCTATATGCTAACCCACAAAATGACAATGTCAATTAATTTCATTATATTTTTCAGACATTGTCACATCGTGCCGCCGGAAGCAATCCGCCCCCCCCAACAATCAAGAGCGCAAAGACCCACGAAAAGCCGCTGACGAGGACCTCCCTCGGGAGAAGGCAAGCATCATCGGTCAAATCAATGACTGATATCGCAAGAGCCAGCAACATGGCAGCATGGCCTCTCACTAACGCCCCGGCACGCCCTTCACAAGCGTGTGGGCCTTCGGAGAGGGCTTGACGCGCAGCGCTTGGCCTTTGTCCTTCACAAGGTAGCCCAGCACGTGCCGCTCGAGAGCCGCCAGCTCAGCGTCATTGCGGCAGTCCAGCGCATCAAGCGCCCAGCGCCCCTGTCTGCGCAGCTGCTGCACGTCCTCACGGTCGCGTGAGTGATATACCAGTCCCAGTCCACCGGTGACACGACGCCAGCGCTGCACCACGAGCGAATACAGGCGAACCAAGCCCTGCTGACTCACCCGATCAGCATCAAACAGAAACAGCACGTGGAAATGATTGGCACGGTGACGTCCACCCACCTCCATCTTGCACACGTAAGCGACCATCGCATCGAACAGTTCCCGATCCGCGCCCTTCCTGTTCTCGAAGAAGCGTGCGCGGTCCTCCATCGCACGTCGGGAATCAATTCTCGCCCGTACTTCGAAAGAACCCGACCAGCCAGGCGCATCGAATCGATCATCAGCATGCAGCGCTTTGCTATACGCTCCCCAACAGAGACGCGGCATGGCGTCCGCCTCCACTACGGCTGACGTGCTGTAATACAAGTCCACACGCATCGGTATCAACCGCTTATCGAGTGAACGCAAGTCCACCATCAGCTCTCTTACGGAGCGCGCCTGCTCAGTCAAGCCTCCTCGCCAATCTGAGAGCTGCTTTCCGATATTACGGCGCTTTCCCTCCTGCCGGAGATCATCAATAAAGCCGTTGTACAACGCAGCTTGCTGTTTCATTGCCGTAACCGTGCGAGAAGCGTCTGTTTGCCTCAAATCAGCTATCGGATGCGTGGACAGTACATCGAAGAAAAGCTGGAAATCCGGGCTGTAATAGTAACCCGGCCAACAAAGGTCCATACACAGATCAAATTTCGGAAGAAAGCCACCCAGATGCTTGTAGTCACCTGTCAGTACCGGTGTACGGGTGGGGTACGGCTTGCAAGGATCGAATGTGAAGGGAGCGTAATCTGTATCGATGGCAATATTTATCAGATCAACCAGATCAGTATAAACATCTCCGAAGGAGTTCAGCGACCATTGTATCGCCGAAGCAACTCGATCACCATTTAAGCCTGAAGAGCAATCATTACTCGCATGAGTCACGAAGAATCACTCCATGTTGTTTGAGTCAACTCATACAGACGAGCATTAAATTATCACAATCTAATCGATCAAAATAAGGATTCGCGATATCACGCCACAGCCACAAAGCAACACCACCCTCAAATCATAGGCTTATCTACATACATCTTATTTACAGATAGAGGACGATGAAAATATTACCATCTTACTATTAGCATTACCCAATTCAGCAACACCTCATTCGCAAGGAATTCCTCACCACGAGGATGGAATATTGAAGAAGAAGCCCATCAAATAGCAACCAATCAAATTTCAGACATATGTCGAATGGAGAAATTCCGAGCAGACGTAGAGTTGAGCGTACGCCAAAGATCGATAGACGCAATACCGATTACTTCCCTCTCCAATTTTTTCGTGGACTCGCAAATACATCCAAAAATTCCAGTGATCTCTTCTGGCTCTGCACATTACTGCCAGCATTCAGCCGCCGTTTCCGGATTCGGGATAGTGCCGAATCAAAACTATCTGGCGTGAAGCGCCAGCCCGCGTTAATCAAGAGATCCAGTACCTGAGAGCGGTCATAACCACGAGCAAGTATGGCTTCAACGACGTCCGTAACCGCCGCCAGTCTCGCAGTCATGGACTTTTGCCGGCAGTCCAGAGCCCGCTCTTCAAGCAGCGCAAAAAGGCTTGCGTCAGTCAGCGCCTCGTATTCGTTGCAGCTTTGCTGGTCGTGCATGGTCGCCCCTTTCAGCAAGTTCGGACATATAGCTTACACCGACGATGCAAGGATAGTGCACGCTTACTGCACTTTCGATGCACTACGAATGTCGGCTTCGGCTCCAGGCAGGCGGCCACGCAGACGGCAGCTACCCCAACTCCGGATGTAGGGATCGCACACAATCCATGCTGGCCGGCTCAATTTTTTCTCGGAGTCTATCTCCAAGGCGGCGTCCTACAATCCCTTATAAGGTATCGAAAGGGGGCTAACTTGATCTGCTTTCGGGTGCGTACTTGACCAGGCGCACTTTCGGATGCAAGACTGCGATGTCGTTAATTTGCCGGTTGCACGATGTCATCGTCCCAGCCCCATCCAGAGCCGAGAAAGCGCAAACGGGCATCGCCACCCGACCCCGCGTATCAGTTCGCCGTAGGACGCCCCGACGAAGGCGTGATCGAGCGCACATGGCAAAAATTGCATAGCGCCAACGAGGCGTTGCTGCCGCCGTACCCATCCCATTTCGAACCCGTCTGGAACATTCGGAATGTTGTGCGGCGAATGAAGGCATTCGTCCACACCTACCGTGGTAGCGTAGAGCCATTCGTCCTTCACCTCGACGCAAGGGGAAATTCAAGCATCGTTGCCCGGTCGCCAGCACGCGCCTTGGCTGAGCTTTTCACGTCAACTTTTGCGCAAGAACTTCGCCTCATCGGCACCCTGCACCCCGACCACCGATTCCACCCCCTTTTTCAGATTTTTCTTGATACCGACAGCGAGTACGGCGGGAATAACCAGGCGGCCGTCGCGACGCGAATTGAGATCGCTTGCAATAATTACCTGTCCATATTTTGGAGACCGACAGGACTGATGGGGCACGCACTTATTGATGCACTGCAAACGCTCAACGAACTTTCAAAGACCGTTCTTGAGAAAATTCGCAGCCGCTCCGATGAGATCAAGCAGTTTGAACGCGGCGCGCAAGATACCAGAACAAGCGCCATGCAGTATGCCTATCACCTGATAATGCGTGCACCCAATCCATTTTTCGCTCATTTCACCATCCACCGCTCCTCTCATTTAGCTGGGAATGGCCCCGTCTCGTACGTCGATATTCGTAAATATTTAAGCAAATTTAGGCGATCCATAAAGAAAGACATCCCAGAATCCAATTATCTTGGGTACACCATCCTACTGAGGAACAACAAGAATATCGGGTACTGGCTAGACGGGTTCATTTACCTAAGCGATAACCTTGGACAGGCGCCTGCCGCACTCGAGGAACTGACGCAGAAATGGAACGCCACAGTCGGAGCAAAGAGAGCCGAAATAAACTGCAAGGCGTGGCCGGCTCATCCCGATAATGTGGGCGCGGCAGTTCGCGCTCTCGAGACAATAACGATTTCTACCGAACCGGATTTCTACTGCCGCACTATCCCACTGGGCGGGCATCACGCATTCTGGTGCAGTCAATCACCGGTCGGCAAGCTCGCTAAACGCACACGGACCCGAAAACGGACTGCACGAAATGCACATCGCAAAGAGCAGGCCTCCGGCAATTCATTCGTGCGCGAATTACAGATGGATGAGTTAATAGCTCACGCCGCCGAGCAATGGACCCTGGCCGCAGAAAGGAAGAAGAAAACTTTGGCGACGAGGCAAACGAAGGCTGCAAAAACACTACACCGCAAAAATAATCGCAACGATTCCGAATCGTAAGACTGTCCGCGCAGCTCATCCTTCCGTCTTTTTGCGCCTCATCATCCGGTCGACCGAGTCGAGCGGCCACGCAAGCGACCGGTTGTCCTGCTTCTCGGGAGCAACTCCACGGTAGTGGCCGTCTTCCGAGTGCCGTTTGTAGATCGTCTGCGGCTGAACGCCCAATGCAGATGCGAGCTCTTCCGTTGTCAGATGCTGACGAAGCGGATTGATCACGACCTGGGGATAACCATCGCCGGACACCATGGGGACGACGGCGATCGAACCACGGCGCGCCGCCTTAATCGCGCGACGGTCGATCTCGTCAAGTTTCTCCAGGATAAACTCAAGCGGCTGGGCCGTCTTCGCAGCATAAAGTGCTACCTCGAACGGCACATGTCCGCTCGGGTAGCCAACCATATCCTTGAAGACATCGATCCACTGCAAGCGATGGTGGACAGCGAACCGCTCTTTGATCTCGTCCTCGACGCACCAGTCGATGAACTCGATGGGCTTCATTCCGATCTCGGAATCACGTCCGCGATCTTCGCACCAGTCTTTCCATTGCTTCAGGATGGTTCGGGCCTCGTGGTATTGCCCTTCTCCGAAGCCGACTATTTCGGTGCCGTCAAGGCCAATACCGCCGCTTTTCGGTAATTCCGTGCAGCCAAGAGGCGGCTGGATACCGGACAGCAGCAACGCACCCGTTACTGGCGTCCAGCTGTCCATATCGAGATAGCCGCGCAAAGTCTCGTGCAACTTCGCGCTGAATTCGATGATTTCCTGCGGCGCCTTCTGTTGCGTCACTCCTCACCCCGCTCTGTTATATCACCGGCGGCCAATCCGGCTTACCCAAGCATCGATATCGTGCCACAACTGACGCAGATCGGAGCATGATGGCAGCAGTCCCTCACGTCGGCTTGCGGCGCTGCCAATCACTCTCCAACGCCCCTTCCGACATGGATTAAATCTGGATCTGCATTGGCCGCGAACACCTACACGACGCCTACATGGAATTTTTTGAGGATGGAGATAGACTTTGAAATACGATCTAACCCATTGATTTCACTGGCCCGCCCTACACGATTCGAACGTGTGACCTACGGCTTAGAAGGCCGTTGCTCTATCCAACTGAGCTAAGGGCGGTCGGGGAGAAAAGACACGGCCTTTCGCGGACCGTATTCGGCATCGGGCTTTCGAGTAACGCACGGCAGCGACCGCACCGCCAAACTCAAACCCCCGAAACAAAACGGGCCCGACACGAAGCCGAGCCCGAAATTATACCCGATCATCGCACCAGATCACGCGAGACCGGCCCCCCGCGGCATCAAACCGGCTGCGGATGCAGCATGAACCAGCCGAGGCAGAACACGCCGGCGATCACGCAATACACGCCGAATGACGCGAGCCGGCCGCGCCCTTCGAAATAGCGCATCAGGAACCGCACGCTCAGGTACGCGGCGATCGCCGTCAGCACGCCGCCGAGCAGCGCATCGGCGAGCTGGTCGCGCGCATGGAACAGCTTCGGCAATTCGAGCACGCCCGCGGCAAAGATGATCGGCGTGCCGAGCAGGAACGAGAATTCCGCGGCCTTTTCCGCCGTCAGCCCGGCCACGTTGCCGGCGATCATCGTCAGCCCGCTGCGCGAGAAGCCCGGAATCAACGCGCCGATCTGCGCGAGGCCCACGAAGAACGCCTGCTTGAACGTCATCTTCTCGGGCGGCTGATGCGCGCGGCTGCGCTGGATGCGATCGCCGACCCACAGCAACACGCCGTTGACGATCAACGCGATCGCGACGATCCGCAGATCGTGAAACACGCGCTCGATTCGCTTCTCGAGCAGCAGCCCGACGATGCCGGTCGGGATCGTGCCGATGATCAGCGCCCACATCAGGTGCCCGTCGTCGTTCTTGCGGCCGCCGAGCTGCGCGAAGAAGCCGCCGATCAGCGCGATCCAGCGCGCGCGGAAGTACCACAGCAGCGCCAGCGCGGTGCCGAGATGGAGCGCGACGAGGAATGGCAGCAGTTGCGGCGCGTGCTTGTCGATGTGCATGCCGAACAGCGCCGGCACGAGCAGCGTATGGCCAAGGCTGCTGACGGGGAAGAGTTCGGTAACGCCCTGCAGGACGCTCAGGAATACCAGAAACCAGAGGCTCACGCGTCGGTCCTTTTAGTGAAGATTAAGCGGGAAGGAAGGCGGACGACGCGATGCGCGTCCTGAAAAACGCGCCCCGATTATGCCGAGCCAGGATTACTGCGCCAAGGCATTTGGCAGGATATTGCGGCGCTGCACACAAACACTTGCAATTTGTAAGCGCGCAGAAAGCAAAAAGCCCGCCATTTGCATGGCGGGCCTGTCGACTTCGGCAGGAATTGCCGTCAGCGGCCGAGCTGATAGAAAAATAATACCGTGCTGCCGGTAAACATGCCGAACAGTGCGATTCCCATTGCCATTGCCAGATCCATGGCCCCCTCCACGAAGTGTCATGACCCGGCAACATCACCGGTTTAGAGGCATTATCCCGACGGTCGACCGTGTTAAAAACTCGCAATTTCCCGAGAAGGGTTTTCCCCGACCGGCCGCGGCCCGATAATGGAACGCCCGTTGCTCCCGTCACCCCGCCCAACCCGATTCGCCATGCCGATCTTCCAGCAACACGACATTCACGAACTTCACGCCGGCCCGTCGCTCGTCCGGGTCGCCCCGCAATTCGGCGGCCGCCTGCTGTCCTGGCACGTCGATGGCGAACCGGTGATCTTCTGGCCGGAAACCGCCGACTGGAGCAACCTCGCACGCGTGCGCGGCGGCAATCCGCTGCTGTTCCCGTTCCTCGGCCGCCACCGCGTCGACGGCGAGATCGGCCGCTGGCGCGACGCAGCCGGCGTCGTCCGCGACCTGCCGATGCACGGTTTCGCGCGCGATCTGCCGTTCGACGCGCACCCGTCGGCCGACGGCGCCGCGCTGTCGATGACGCTCGACGCGAACGATACGCTACGCGCGAGCTACCCGTTCGATTTCCGCTTCGAAACGACCTACCGGCTAGCCGACGCGCATACGCTGGACGTCGCGCTGACGACGACCAATCGCGGCGACACGCCGCTGCCCTATTACGCCGGCCACCATTTCTATTTCGCGCTGCCGCACGGCGAGCGGGCCGACACCGTCCTCGAGCTGCCGCCGACGCACCGTTGCCAACAGCGCGCGGACGGCTCGATCAGCCAGCCCGAACCGGGCCAGGCCCGTTATCGCCTCGACGATCCGGATATCCTCGATCGGTTTCACTGCCTCGACGGCCAGCCGTTGGCGCCGGTGCGCATCGTGATGCCGGGCCGCCGCCGCACGATCGAGATCGCGCTGGACGTGCCGGGCTCGATCCCGTGGTACGCGGTCACGACGTGGACCGAAAAGCCGGATTCGGATTTCTATTGCGTCGAACCGTGGCTCGGCCTGCCCGATGCGATCCACAACGGCCGCGGGCTGCGCATGCTCGGGCCGGGCGCGACCGAAACGGCCACGCTGCGGATCCGCGTCGCGCCGCTCGCCGGCTGATTCGACACGCGCCGAACCGGGGCGCGGCAGCCGCACCCGCGACCGAAACTGCAGTGCGCGGGTCGAACCCGTTAAAATCTGACGTTTTGTGTTGCCTGCCGCGTCATGCGCGGCGGGGTTTTGCGAGGTTCAATGTTCGGAACAACAACGAAGCGACTCTTCGCAGCCGCCTGCGCGGCCCTGCTCGTCGCGTGCGGCTCCGCGCCCGTCGGCCCCGGGTTCTATCGCGTCGAGCGTGGCGACACGCTGTACAAGATCGCGCGCGACAACCGCACGTCGGTACAGAGCATCGTGCGCTGGAACCAGATGACGAACCCCGACGCGATCGAAGTCGGCCAGGTGCTGCGCGTCGCACCGCCGCCCGGCACGACCACCGCGTCGACGCCGTCGACCACCGGCACCGGCAGCACGGGCCGCGCGCGGCCGGCCCCTTCCGCGCCGGTCGAATCGGCCGTGAAGCCGGCCACGAGCATCGCGCTGATCTGGCCGGCGGCCGGCAACGTGGTGCGCACGTTCGACGGCTCGAAATCGAAGGGCATCGACATCGCGAATTCGCCGGGCACGCCGGTGGTCGCGGCCGCGCCGGGTGTCGTGGTCTACGCCGGTAACGGGCTGCGCGGCTACGGCAACCTGATCATCCTGAAGCACAACGCCGATTACCTGACGGCCTACGCGCACAACCGCGCGCTGCTGGTGAAGGAAGGCCAGTCGGTCACGCAAGGGCAATCGATCGCGGAGATGGGCAACAGCGACAGCGATCGCGTCGCGCTGCATTTCGAGCTGCGCTATGGCGGCCGCTCGATCGATCCGTCACGCTACCTGCCGGCGCGCTGAGCGCACGACAGACGACACGCGACGCCGGCGCGCATCGCGTGCCGTCGCGTCGAAAACGGAAAAAATCGAGTCAGCGCTTGCGCAGACGTCCGGTGAAACGGCCGGACAACGGATCGACGTGACGAGCAAACACCACCAGCACCCCGATTCCAATCAGGCTGAACCCCGCAGCTATCAGAAGCAAATCCATGGTCACACCACTGTTTTGTCTTGATCTTATGCGTCATTGTGGAATCGTGCACTGAGCCTCGCCTATTGGACGAGTCCGAACATTCCCTATCAGGAAACACCATTGTGGATTCGTCTGCGTGAATTCCTGATGTAAGCCGTTCACCCGACGCCACGCTCGACACCAGGAGACCGCCCGATGCTGCCCGCCGCCGACTGCTACGACGCGCGCCTCTCCCGCTTCCAGTGGGGCATTCCGGCGCGCTACAACATCGGCGCGGACGTGTGCGACAAATGGGCAGACGGCAGCGGGCGCCTCGCGCTGATCCACGAAACGACGCAAGGCGGCGTTTTCCGCGTCACGTTCGACGACCTGAGGAATGCCTCTAACCGGCTCGCGAACAGCTTTGCGCGTGCCCGCCTGCAGCGCGGCGACCGGATCGGTACCTTTCGCGCGCGACGCCCGCCGACTGGGCATGGAGCGCGCTGCGCGACGCGTGAGCGGCCCGCCCGGCCGGATGGTTTATAGTGGCGCCACGCAGTCTTTCCAAGAAACCGATGTCCTCTGATCAACACGCCGCCGCGGGCGCGTCGCACAGCCCGCTCTACGCCAAACTCCTCGGCGAGACCGCCAAGATCGACTGGTGCGATCTCGAGCGCTTCTTCGCGCAGGGCAAGCTGCTGTCGATCGCACGCGACCTCGATCTCGTCAGCGTCGCGGAAGCCGTCGCCAGCGACGACGCCGAACAGGTCACGCGCTGGCTGTCGTCCGGCCTCGTCGCGCGCATGCCGGCCGAGACCGCCGCCGACTACGCGGCGCGCAATCCGGAGCTGTGGGCGGTCGTCGTCTCGCCGTGGGTCTGCGTGCAGGAACGCGCCTGACGCGTCCGCCATGTCCGACTCCGCGTTACCGCACGGGGACGGCGGCGCCGCGGCCGCCGTCACGCATCGGCGCGTCCTCGCGCTCGCGTTTCCGATCGTCGTCGCGAACCTGACCCAACCGATCCTCGGCGCCGTCGACACGGCCGTCGCCGGCCACCTCGACGGCGCGCAATATCTCGGCGGCGTCGCGCTCGGCGGGCTGTTCTTCAATTTCGTGTTCTGGGGCTTCGGCTTCCTGCGGATGGGGACGACCGGGCTCGTCGCGCAGGCGCATGGCGCCGGCGACGCCGCCGGGATCCGCCTGAACCTGCTGCGCGCGCTGATCGTCGCGTTCGCGCTCGGCGCCGCGGTGCTGGCGCTGCAGGTGCCGCTGCTGTCGTTCGCGCTGTCCGCGCTCGGCGGCAGCGATGCGGTCCGCGCGACGGCGCTCGCATACAGCCACGCACGGATCTGGAGCGCACCGTTCGCGCTCGCGAACTACGTGGTGCTCGGCTACCTGCTCGGCATGCAGCGCGTCCGGCTCGCGCTCGTCGCGCAGGTGTTCATCAACGCGGTGAACATCGCCGCCGTGCTGCTCTACGTGTACGGCTTCGGCTGGGGCATCGCGGGTATCGGCGCGGCGACCGCCACCGCGGACGCATGCGGCTTCGCGCTCGGCGCGTGGATGCTGTGGCGGCTGCGGCCGCGCGGCTTGGCCCCGCTCGCGGCACGTGCGCTTGCCGACCGCGTCGCGCTCAAGCGGCTGATCGCGCTCAATCGCGACATCTTCCTGCGCACGCTGTGCCTGCTCGGCGCGTTCGGCTGGTTCGCGCATCTCGGCGCGAAACAGGGCGACGCGACGCTCGCAGCGAATGCACTGCTGCTGAATTTCCAGACCTTCATGGCGTACGGCCTCGACGGCTTCGCGCATGCGGCCGAGGCGCTCGTCGGCGCGGCGGCCGGCGCGCGCGATCGCCGCGCATTCCGGCAAGCCGTGCGCGTCACGCTGTTCTGGTCGGCACTTGGCGCGCTGCTGTTCGCGCTCGTTTACTGGGCGGCGGGCGGCTGGATCGTCGCGCGCCTGACCGATCAGGTCGAGATCCGCGCCGTCGCGCTGCGCTACCTGCCGTGGGCCGCGATCTCGCCGATCGTGTCGGTCTGGGGTTTCCTGCTCGACGGCGTGTTCATCGGCGCGACGCAGACGCAATCGCTGATGCGCGCGATGGTCGTGTCGTTGTCGATCTTCATCGCGGCCACGCTCGCCGCCGTCGGCACATTCGGCAATCACGGCCTCTGGTTTGCGCTGCTCCTGTTCATGGCCGCGCGCGGCGCGACGCTCGCGCGCTACCTGCCGGCGCTGTTGCGGCGCATTGGTGCGGACCCGCAGGCCGCGTCCGCGACCCGCGCGTGACGGCGAGCGCGGCCGAGCGTTACTGCACCGGCTTCGGCGACGGCGCGTCGAGCATCGACGGCGGCGTCATGTCGGTCGGCACGCCGTGATAGTCGGCAGGATCTTCCGGTGGGTGGCCGCGGCGCGCCTGGCGAGGATCGCTGCTGCAGGCGGCAAGGAGGGATGCGGCCAGCACGGCCAGCATGAAACGGGTCATCAGGTAGAGCTCCGGAAAACGGCGCGCCCATCGCACGCCGGGACCGCGCCGAGTCTAGCGGAAATCCGGTTTCGGGGTTGCGCCGCACATGTCCTACTATGTACGCATGGCGCTGTGCCGTTGAAAGGAGGCTGCCATGTCGTCTGAAGAAATTGCGGGCCTGATCGGCCTGTTCATCGGTCTGATGGTGCTCGTCGCGCTGTCGTACTTCGAGTCGCGCGAATACAAGCGCAGCCACGAAGGCGAAGGGATGATCCACCACTGGATGGCGGAACACCATCTGCTCGACTGGCGGCGCAAGCACTGAGCGCGTCGCTGCTGCTCGGCCCTCCCCGGGCCGTCGCGAACGTGCCGCACTGCGGCACGATGAGCGTCGCGTATCGCTGAAATTATCAGGGCCGATACATATACATGCGCCAGATACACGAACGCCGTCGCGCAGCACTTGCCACGCGACGGCGTTCGCTTGCGTGCGCCGCGCCTCAGGGGCGCGATACGGTTCAGACCGCTCAGCCCAGGAAGTGGCGTGCGTAGCGTGCGTTGATGTCCGACAGGCGGAACAGCGTCAGGAAATCCGCGCAGTTGAAGTCGGGATCCCAGGCCGGTGCGCCGCAAATCTTCGCACCGAGACGCAGGTAACCCTTGATCAGCGGCGGCGGCGCGACGACGGTGCCCGTCTGCAGTTCGTCGACCGGCAGGGCCGTGTGCGGGAACGCGCGATACTCGGGCGCCGTCAGCGAGCCGGCCGACAGCGACTGGTACAGGTTGGCCGCGTAGTGGCCGCCGTCGGCCATCGACACGCTCGCGCAGCCCAGCATCGTTTCGTAGCCGTTCTGCATCATGTACGCGCCCAGGCCGCCCCACAGCGCCATGATGACGGCGCCGCTGCGGTAGTCGCTGTGCACGCACGAGCGGCCGACCTCGACCATCTTGCCGCGCAGATGCGTGAGGCGCGACAGGTCGAATTCGCCTTCGGCGTAGAGGCGGCCGACACGTGCCGCCTGGTGCGGCGGCAGCACGCGGTACGTGCCGACGACTTTCAGCGTGTCGAGATCGCGGACCAGCAGGTGGTCGCAATACGCGTCGAACGGATCGACATCGAGACCGGACGGGCCGCTGACCTGCGCGCCCATCTCTTCGGCGAACACGCTGTAGCGCAGGCGCTGGGCTTCGCGCAATTCGTCTTCCGTACGCGCCCATGCGGCGCGCAGGCGATACTCCGATGTGACGGTTTCACTGGCGCGCGGCAGGTGGCGCCGCGACATGTCGAGGGGCAGCGAGGCAAAAGGGAGCGTAGGCGTCGGCAGTTCTCGCATTAGGCTTTCCTGATCGTAAGGAATAGGACGACATGCCCGCCAATGTAGTAACCGGCCGTGACCGTTATGTGGCACGACCGTGTCTTTTCAATGACGTGTCGCCGAATTGACTTTAGCAGAAAGCTTGCGAAACCGTACGATCAATCCCTTCAAACCCATTCAGGCGGGCTTCACACCAGTTCGGGCGTCAGCACCGCGCGCAGCACGGCCTGCCGGCTGCCGTCGCGCGTGCGGCTCGCGAGCCACACGATTCCGCCCTTCTTGACGCTCCAGCTGTCGTCGCCGCCGACGATCAATTGCGCGGCGACGCTGCCGAGCGTCGGCTGGTGGCCGACGATCACGACCGTCGGCGCGATGCCTTCCGGCCAGCCGGCCGCCGCGAGCACATCGTCGACGCTGCCGCCCGGCGCGAGTGCGTCGACGGTCCGGTACTGGTCGGTCAGCGCCTCGACGGTCTGCACGGTGCGCGCCGCCGGGCTCGCGAGGATCACGGTATTCGTCTCCAGCCGGCCGCGCAGCCATTTGGCCATTGCCTGCGCGTCCTTGCGGCCGCGCACGGTCAGCTGGCGCGCGAGATCGCTCGCCGCGTAGTCTTCGGCTTCGGCGTGGCGCCACAGGATCAGATTCATCATGATGTTCTCCTTGCTTCGGCGAGCGGCCGCGCGCGCATGCGCTCGGGCCGGCCGATCATCATGGGAATTGTCGCAAATCGCGGGCGGTTCGCGGTCGCGACATTTACCCGCATATCGTGATTGACCGGATCGGCCATTCGACGTTATTATCTTTGGCTCGTCGGAGCGTAGCGCAGCCTGGTAGCGCATCTGATTTGGGATCAGAGGGTCGTAGGTTCGAATCCTATCGCTCCGACCAAAGGAATCAAGGGGTTACATGCCAAAAGCGTGTAACCCCTTTTTCTTTATTCGGCTCATGTAACCACCATGTAACCCGATCTAGCCTAGCTCAATCTGGACCTTCTCACTCGACAGCAACAGGCCAAACGGTGAAGTTCGAGCGGTCCCGTTCGCTCCGCTGGGAAATCCGACGAAAGGGACGTAGCGTATCCGTTCAGTGCGGAACGATGAAAGCCTTCGTCACGAGGGCTGCGACACTAGAGTCAGGCTGTCGAAGAGCGGAAACAGTGATGCCGGCCGAACCATCCGGCATACAACCCTCAAGCGGCGGATCAAACTGCAAAGTAGCTGTGCCACGCAGCTGCAAGCCGCTCCACTGAACCTCACGGCGGTCGTTCACCTGCCTGATCGTTTGTCCGATCAGCTTGCTTCCCTTCGGAATGGCAACGTTGCCAAAACGGTCATAGACGTTGAGCGACACGATGCCGATCATCATGCCGCCAATTCCGGGATCGCCCGTTTCCAAGCCAACAACGATGGGAGTGCCCTCCGTGATTTCATACGGCCGGATGTGATGGAATTTCGCCACGATGGGTGCGTCCGGATCCGTGCCATCGTTGGCTTGGGCCCGCGCTTCATCCGAGAGCATCAACATCACCACGCACGAGAGGATGATCAGGGGCAACTTCACGGCGAACTTTTCCGTTGCTGAGGGGTGGGTGCCAGCCACATGCGAGTAAATACAGTGTCTTGATCCGATCATACGAGACTCGATATCAGGTGACAGCCACATGTGGCACGATGGCCGTGACGCGCGATTGGAAGGCCGTCATCCATCATCGATGCGTCGCCCTCTTCGATGACGTTGGGTGATACTTCAGGATGCTGAGGGCACGACACATAGTCGCCTTTTCGTGCGACGTAGCGGCCGTCAAAAGACATTGTCGAAGAGGCCGTAATCACCTTGCCTTCGTGGTCAGTGCCATCGTGAAGGCGGATTAAATTTATCATGATATTTCGTCTTGACAAAAAAATGATCCTAATTTTCTGTTTTACAAGAGGAGAATGAATTTGGGATGGCGACCATCTTAATATTTTCGTCGAGAATGAATTTCCGCTCCCGGCACTCGGCAGGTTTTCCGTTTGATGCATCGATATAGTATTTTGCGACAAGCATCTTGCTGTCTGCCTTGCTTAGCAATTCGGTGATATATGATCTGCCATCCCGGGTTTTGTTAGGCGTCTTGCCGTTTGACGAAAACATATCCAGGGAGTTTAAATCCTTTCCCGTTGAAAGGTCTGAGAAAGTGTAGTAACGACACTCCATGCCGCAACTATGGACCCCGATGTGATATTTTCCTGCGAAATTTATTACAGGAGGCGCCACTAGCTTGCCATCATCATCTCGCCAGCCGGAATCGGTTTTTTTGTAATACTTTGGTATATGCAGGGAACCTCGATAAAGAGCGGAAGGATGATTTGCGAAATCGATATCCTGCCCCCAGCACAGAGCATGGCTCATTGCTGCAACCACAATGGCAAATTTCAGTAAAATATCGCTCTTCATTGTTCGTTTTTTATTTAATCAAATCATCAAGACCGCCAACAGGAACTGCAAGATCACTATTTCCCTCCAGCTCGTCCGCCACATATTTTTCAAAATGCTCCTTCACCGATCTCATGTTGACGCCACCTTGACCATACTGATCGCCTGGCAGACTGGCCCACTCATTATTGGCGTGATGCGTGAAAATTGCTCGTTCCAAGTCCGCATTTTTCACATCATCGAGACAATTTCGTTTGTATTTCATGATCGCAACAATATACCTATCTTGAGAAATTGGCGAGAAATCTTTGACCTTTGCCAATCTTCTGTAGGTTTGCCCCTCTTCCGGGAACCAGTTATACCCCATGATCTGATAGGCGCCGGCAGCCGACGACGTTATGCTCTTTCCGTTATGTTCTCGGGTGATATATATCTTCGGATGGTCGCTAAAATCTCGATGATAATCTTTGATGAAAGATTGGCCGCCATATAGTCTCTCATATCCTTCCGGCCCCTCGGTGCCTTCCCCGACTCGAAGCATTCGCAAGAATGCGCGCACTCTAGCTTCTTCTAGAGTAATGCCAATCCCGCTAAGGCCGCAGAAATTACCTATAATCCCAATCGGATGGAAATGCCACGGATTTGGATCACCAGGAAACCCGTCCACTTTTTTCGCAGCGACCTCCTCCCACCATTGGAGCTTCCCGATGCGTTCGATTTCGGCCTTCCACAACCACAGTAGCTTCTTCATTAATGGCGATAACTCCTCCCATTTCCCCAAGCCACCGCCCCATTCACTTTCACAACGCACGATGAGGTGGGAAAGCGCTTCCGCCGACCAATCTACTTCTTGCGCATGTTTCAATTCTTGTGCAGTCACCTTGCCGTCGTGGTTTGCATCGAGGGCCTTCTCCAGCTTTGCGATAAGTGGGCTCGCATTGACCGTTGCCGCGCTTGTTTCGAATTCCGTCTTGCTCTCATCGGCGAGAAATTGCTCTCCGACGTGGATGTAACGTTTGAACATGTCCACGGGCTTGATACTGCTGTTGTCAACACGTTCGAAGCCGGGCCAGTCCCACGGCCCGCACATTTGCACGAGCGGGTGGTCCTGTTCACATACCCATCCTTCGCGAGTGCTGCCGTCCTTCGTCCCTATCTTCACGTAGTACCAACGGCGATCCTTGTCGTCTTTCGCGAAGTTGGTTGCACCGCTCTTATCCAACTCGCTCACGCGGAACACATCGCGAAAGTCCGCACCAGGCCCTTTGGCATTTGAGAAGCTCAGCGGGAAATCCTTCCAGCCAGGCACGATTGTCGTGGTCGTCGTGTTGGCAAAATTACTTTCGACCCAAACGGGGGCACCGGCATCGTTGTAAACGGGTTTCGTATGGCGTCCGCCATGAACGGGGGCTGCTGTTTTAGGCTGCACCTTGATCCATTTGCCCTTCGCGTCGCGGGAGAGAGGGACAAGCTTTACGCCGGGCTGCAGTTTTTGGTCCGCATCGGGGAGGTCTGCGATGAGTCGAGCGCCTGGTGAGATCTCTAGAAACGCTTTGGACTTGGGTAGCTGCTTGGCGCGTTCGCGGCTTTTATCGATGAATGCCTCGAGCTCAGGACCCGCGAATACCTCCAAATGCAGCAGCGGCCGCGTTGGCTTCGCCGGCAACAGCTTCGCGTCTGGGTAACGCAGATAGTGACCCAACTGGCCGATCACATCGCCGGCGTTCACCCACTTGGGTTCTTTGAGCACGACGATCGTATCCAGCGGCTTCGGATCGACGATCAGGTCAAGCTCCTTCTCAAATACGTATCCGAAGGGTGCATGCGGGGATACGGAATCACCGACGACGGCTGCCACCGGCTTCCCCGACTTGATTGCGCTGATTTTGACCCAGCCAGGACTTGCTTTTGCCTTCTCATCCGTAGCTGAGACGGTTAATTCTGTTCCCCTCGGCAAGATGCCGATGATCTTGCCGTTGGGTAGATCTCGGATGCGCAGGCCAACGATCGGGGCCGGCTGAGGCGTCGGGGTGGGAGTATCCTTGGGATCTGGTTTGAGTTGTGGTGGCGTTTTGAAATTGCTCTTGATGAAATCACCCAACACATCCTCACTGATCGTGTCTTTCAGCGAAGGCATCGGGATTTTCGGAAGTGGAACGCCTTGCGGATCCTTGGCTTTGTCACCGACACGATAGTACCGATCGCCTTCCCAATACGGCATCGCGTCCATGTTCAGCTTCGACGGATCGACTTGGGCGACCTTCGCTTGTTCTTTAGCCGATAGATAGCTGTCGTGATCCATCGTGTGCATGTACAGGCTGAAGAAGGTCAATACTTCGCCTGGTGCCGGTTTATTTGTGGTCGTTGGAGCAGTCGCTACTGGCGATGGCGTCGGCGGCGGAGCAGAATTTGATGAGGATGCTGGTTGGGCAGCCGAATTCTTGCTCGTGGCCGCATCCGTCTTCGACGGTTGCGACGGAGATGGCGGCGGCGGTAGTTGCAGGCGGTGGCGAACCAGCACGAAACCGGTCGAATACAGCGCGTGACGGCCGTCCTGATAATCTTGTTCGGGATACTTGCTGTCGAGCCGGTATGCGACGACTTCGCCATCGGCGATCGCGCGGAAGCCTTCATCTTGCTTCAGTTGGACGGCTGTGTTCTGGTCAAAGTGCACGCCTCCGTGCCACATACCGTTTGCGCCGAGCGGATAGAACCCGTCCTCCGCCGTCGCTAGCGCCTTCATGTACGTCATTGGTTTGTCCGCCCCGTCGGTATCGACCGGGGTAAACGGATAGGCCCACTTCAGGGGCTTGTAACTCGGTGCAGCGGTAGTCTGCGTTGCCCCCGGTGCGTTTGGCGCAGCTTTCGGTTTTGCGGGCGCGGGACCTTTCGCGGAATGATGGTTCGTGCTCATGTTTCTCGGAATCTCTCGTTTTTGCTTTCGTGTTGCGTTTCCGTGTCAGCCGGAGAAGAGTGAACCGCGTCCACCGTCAGTCGATACCGGCGTCGCCTTCAGCGGATCAAGCTTCATTCCGCTGCCACCACTCGGTTTGTCCCAACTGCCGCATTTTTCCAGAATCTGTCCGGTCGTCACGTTCTCGATCAAACCGCCCTTGATGCTGATGTATGAGCCGCCCGCCCCGATCCACACTTCCTTCGCGGCCGTCAGAATCAGCCGTCCGTCCGCGCTTTCGATCTTCACGTCTTGCAGCCCCACCAGCGAGGCCGAGCCGCTTTGCGCCTGAATGTCTACCGGTCCCTTTGCCGCGAAAATCTTGATGCCGAGGTTTTGCGCGAACAGGCTGATCTTGTCGAGCACACTGACCAGCAACGCTTTACCGGCGGCCAAGTTGACGTTCTTGCCTGCAACGACGTTCGCGTGCTGGTTCGCCGTGACATGCATCGACTGCTGCGTCGACGCGGCGATGCCTTCAGGGCTCGACAGCAGCATCACCGGCTTCGCAAAACCGTTCGCATTGCCCGTGCCGCCGCCCGCTGTACGGCCGCCGCTGGCAGAACCGGCGACCGTGCGCTGCGTTGCGTCGGTGAACGACTTCAGCGCGGCCTGACCGTCCTGGAGGCTTTCGGCGCGGTTCGTTTCACTGGCCTTCGACACGGTCTCGAGCACGGCTTCCGCGCCAGCAAGCGGATCGGTGGCGGCCGTTACGTTCAGCGGCTGGGCGGTGGCTGGCTGCGTCGATACATAGAGCCCCTGCTCGGCGCGTACCGCGCCGTACGCGCCGGACTTCAGGTCGAATCCGTTGCCGAGGAACGAGCCGCGCGTGTTATCGGATTGTTCGATCAGGTAGCCCAAATGCAGGTGAGAACTGTAGCTCGACGAGTAAAGGTGGACTCGGTTCTGACCGGTAGCGTCGTCCATGACGAGCTGGTTGAAGCCTTCACCGCCGTATTCGCGAGAACGGAAGCCGGACAGCAGGCCGTGCGTGTGCCACACCGGCATCGTTGCGCCACCGTGCAGTCGCGAGATGATTACCGGCCGGTCACAGTCGCCATTCACGAATCCGAGGAGCACCTGATCGTCTTTGCGCAACGGAAAGTAACCGCCGCGCTTTGAACCTGCGTCCGGCATCGCTGCGCGAATCCATGACGTCGACTTCGTATTGCGGTCTTTTCGGCTGTTCGATGTCCTGACCCGCACACGGTTGCCATCGTCCGTGACGATTTCTTCATCGCTGTCGGTTACGACAATCGCCGTCTGCAAGTGCATCTCGGGCTTCTCGTGCTCGAACGGACTACGAAACGGCGTCTTGCGGCGTTGTGCTTCGATCTCGACGTGAAAAAATCCGACACCGCCATCACGGTGGCTCACGGTCGTACCGGTCCCAGCCGCCTGGACCTGCTCGATCTCGCTGCGCAGGCTGCGCGGGAATCGCGTGAGCGCATCCATGCCGGGCAAGTTATTTTGGATCAGCCAATCGCTCGCGATGATCGACAGTTCGCGTTCTTCTTCCGGCAATGCATCGAAGAGCGGATGTCCCGACACCTTGAACCAGTAGCCGGGCAATGCATAACGGGGACTGCCGATCGCGAAATAGCGTTTTGCTCGCGAAGCCCATTCCTCGGTGCGGATGCGGGCCTGTTGTTGTCCAGCATCAGATTCTGCCCACGTCTGTGAGCCGGTATAGAGATACTCTTCGCCCTGACCGGGTAACTCATCAAGATCAGCCGCTGGCGTGCTCGCCTGTTTATCGAGGTCAGGTCGCTTATAGTCGGCGGTGCCGAGCGTCAGCGTCGCACTTTGGGCGTCCTGCTGTTCGCTCAACTGGGTGAGTCCGTCGAAATCCTCATCGGTACCCGCGTGGCTGAACTTCATCTCCGAATTCGGTAGCGACGGCCCAAAATAGAGGTCGTCCATCATGACGACCTTGTGCGACTTGCCGTCCTTCGCGAAATCGAAGCGCGGGAACACGCCGATTTCCTCCAGACTCCGGTGGACAAAATTCCAGTCGGTTTCCCACTGCACGCGGTGCGAATATGAGCGTATCGCCGTGCGCAGTTCCTGACCGTAGTTGCCAGAGGCTTGCGGATGTTTGTCGAATACGTCGGTGAGGATCTGCCAGCCGCTGGCTTCCTGCCAATCGCGCCGATCGCTGCTGAGCTTGAGGAAGCTCAACCATGAAGCGAAATGGAGCTGAAAATATGACAAAGTGCCATCGTTCCCCAAGCGACGAGCCTGTTGCACGTAGCCGTGGATTGGCAGATAGCCACCGTCCGTCTGGCGAATCCAGAGTGTGACGGGCTGCAGCATCAGGGCACCGAGCTTGATCTTGTCGCCCATGACGGATGAGGCGTCGACGGTCACCTCGAAATTGCGCCCGAGCCGCGCGTTGATCTTGACGTACAGTGGTGTGAGCCAGTTGTCGCCGAGTGGAGTGTCAAGTTTGACGATACGATCGAACTGCGCGTAACCGCCGCGCAGCGCCTTATCCAGCATGTCCGATGCCATGCAACAACCCCGTTTAGGGAAACACGTCTATTGCTCTCAGACAATTCGACGATAATGTTAATGTAAAATTACAGAAAGAGACTTGAAACAAATATCGATTCGATTTCAATCTTAGAGCATAGCAAACGTCAGTGAAAAAGCGTTCATTTCTTATAAAGACGCTGCTTTCAACAAGCTGACTAAGATCAGCGTGGTGAGTTGGCACTCCCTTACAAAGTCAGACAGTCACACGCCAACGCGCTCGACGTATCTACCCGTCGCAATTTAACGTCGAGGAGTCGCTGCGTCCGGCTTCGCCCCCACAAAGCTATCGGCCATTCCGTGACTTTGTGTGGCCACCCTGCAATGAATTTCCGATAGCATCTATCTACGCGAGCATCAGGTTCAAGAACGAACTCGTGCGGCCTAAGGTTCGACCACTGCGGTCGATTCTAAAAGGATTCACCTATATATCACCTCCACGAGCACGGCCAACTACAGCCGCTCCGCCGCCGCACTTCCGCCGCGACGCTCATCGCATCTCGGTTCGCTGTTCGCTCAACGACGGATGGCGAGCTCATGCGTCCTATCCCAGTCACGCGCTGCACGCGCTTCAGCTTGACGGACCGCGTCTGGACATGCGCCGTCGTTCGAGATGCGCCCTCGCAGGCATCGGCCATTCGAATTGAAGACAGGGGCCCTCGATATAGATAAATCCTGTTCTTCCGCAAATCCGACTGACTGCACCGCCCCAGCGCCATCCCAACGCATGTGACTGCTTGATTTCAATTGGGGAAGTAGTTCGCCACCGCCTGACTCGCACCAGACTATTCGACGAAACAAAAAATCGATAATTTCATTCGAATAAACAATTATCAACATTGCTAACGACCCTCTTTTTTACATTTCGTTTCATTTAAGAATGTTGATTTTTAAATTCTTAATTACTAGCCTTACGAGGCAGCAATTCCGCTGCACATCAAGGAGATTCCGATGAGTTTCGAAATCAATCTGACCGACATCCTGGAAATTACTGACGCTGAGTCGGTGAATGCAACCGACAGCACGATGGGCGCCGCCGGTGGCGCGATCCTCGAAGGAATTTCGTGGGTCTATATGGAATAATCGACTAGATCGATAGCTTTATGACCGCCCCGTCAAAAAACGGGGCGGAATGACCATGCACGCACGAGACAATCAAGCTCACATAACGTGGTTCGACGATCAGATAATCGCGCTCGATCTCACATCAGATCGCTACACCGTACTATCGCCGACACAATCCAAAAAACTAGA
Source organism: Burkholderia sola (assembly GCF_905400185.1). NCBI lineage: Bacteria > Pseudomonadati > Pseudomonadota > Betaproteobacteria > Burkholderiales > Burkholderiaceae > Burkholderia > Burkholderia sola. The sequence continues at coordinate 1,321,141 of NZ_FR989675.1, read as the reverse complement.
ACCAGTTTCAAAATACAGTCTAAAAGACCACGGGTGCAGCCACCCACTCCTTAAACACACTGGCGTTCCGGTTAACTGCTGGAAAATCACGCCGGGCCAGTTGCGATTAGGTATACCGGCTTTTGACTGGATTAAGTTACTCACCACACTCCACCAGGTTCATCGCATCTCAAGAGAAAAGCGGATGTTAGGCCTTATAGAAGCAATCAATAACGAGCGATCCAAAATCAAGCCCCTCCAAACAAATGTGAGCAAAGAAGATCTTATCGCGTCGGTCAACCTGGCCTGCATGGCATATATTCGAAAGACAAAATGCCTGGAATGGGCCGCAACTCTAATTATTGCCGGCTATCGCTACGGATTTGATTTCAATCTCGTCATTGGAGTTCAAAGCCGCCCTTTCTTTGCACACGCATGGGTCGAATCCAATGGATTTGTCGTGGGCGATCACCCTGATCGCCGTATGCAACTCGCTGTAATTTACGAGTTTCCTAAAAATGGTTAACGCAACACTCTTCAACCATTCCTGTCAACGTGATTCTCATGACTTCGCTCGGGAAAAATTTTGGCGGACCGCTTCTCGCTATCTCGCAAGGTTCAAACTTTCCTCCCAAGCTACCAATCCCACCCTTATATTCGGCGAGAACAGCATTGCGCTATGGTGTATCGCAGGTCGCGTATTGTGTCGCGACAGCGGCGAAGCAGCGCCGCTAGGCAATTTCGTCGCGACATTTCTGCGAGATATCAGTGAGGTGGCGGCCCAATTTTGGGGGCATTTTGCTGCAATTGTATTTGACCGGAGAAATTCGACCTTTATTGTTCTTTGCGATTCTTGCGGCCAATTTCCAATTTATTATTCCCTCGATCGATCTGGCGATCTTCACATCGCTTCCGACGTGAACGACCTCCCCTCAATCGAACAAGGCCACGCGAAGCCGAATAATTCGTACCTTCACTGTTACCTCGCACATGGGTATGGCAATGCAGACGAGACAGGAATCGAGAATGTCTCCCTTTTGCCTCCAGGAATGTTCCTTACCTATCAACAGGGGAGTATTTCCCTGTCCCGAATGTGGGCTCCAAATGTACGGCGGAGACGATCAACCGATCATAATCCGATTGCGATATTGTCGACAGTCCTGCACTCGCTTATAGAGCCCGACCGACCAGCAGTTCTCGAGTTGTCGGGCGGTTTAGAGTCCACTGCCCTCGCGATCGCCGCACACCGCGCAGGACTGTCCGAGCAAATTACGGCTGTAACCCATTTCGATCCTGATCGGGCTTCATCAAACGAAGTATCGGTTGCTCGCATCGTCGCAGAAAAATGTCGGCTGCGACATGAAACTTACCCACTACTAAGCCAACTGCCATTCGCACCGGCCCACGAAGTGCCATTGACTGCGCGGCCATCGACACAACTATGCTTCCTCGCCCAGACCGCAAATTTGGCTCATGCTGGTGTTCCAGGGCGGGACGACACGCTCATAAACGGGCACGGCGGCGATGCACTCTTCTTGGCCCCCCCGCCCTTCGGAGTGCCTGTCGATGCTATGGCCAAACTTCGATTTGTACGCGCGATCACCGCCTTGCGGGATCTCGCGATTTACTATCGGATACCGATTTGGGCCGCGCTCAAACGATCAATGCACGACGCGCGCCAGTACTTTCGCGGCGGACTTGGGCAAAGCGCTGATCCGAGTGTCGTGCATGGGTGCCCGAGGGCGATGCCTGCCGGTCTATACGACGACTTGCTAACCAATTGGAGATTGTTGGTACAGCCAGGAAGAAGATATCAAATGGCTGCACTGGCGGCGACTCTGGACGAAACTGCGGTCCAGGTCCGCCCCACCATACGCCGTCCCATCTTGCCATTTCTCGCGCAGCCAATGGTTGAACTCGCCCTCGGAGCTAGTTTGGAAGACTTGTTCACGGGTTATCACAACCGCCTAATCGTCCGACAAGCGGCCTTCGATTCGTCGAATTTGCCAAATCTATGGCGGACCGACAAAGGCGACACAACACACTCAGCCTTACAAGGTCTTTACGTGCACTATGACCACGTACGAGAAGTTTGTCTGGACGGATTTTGTGTAGCGGAACGAATGGTGCGCCGCGATGGTCTAGAGAAGCTACTTAAACGTGCCGCCGATGGGTTTCCTGTCGGTCTTGCCGAAATCACGCGCATCTACGCGACCGAAACGTTTGTCCGGGGAATGTTTAGTCGGCAGAAGGTGGACCACACTGCACACAGAGACATAGCGCGTACCGCTCAATCGTTCCAGTAGAGATACGAGCGAGCATCAGCGGGTCACCATTTTTCAAGAGGGAAAAATGTCGTTTGTGCGAGAAATAACTAAAGATTATATTTCGGCATACCGTGTCGCAATCTCCAGCTACAAGTCCCTTCCGATTCACTTCATCTTTGCGACGATCGGAATGCTAGCGATTTCCGCGCTCGGGACTTCGATACCATATTTCCTGCGAGAAAGCACCAATGCCCTCTCTCATCAAGATTATGGATTTTCCAAACAATCAGCCTTGATTTTCGCTGCTGCATACGGGGCCTCTTGGACAGTCGCGCGAATCACTGAATGGATCAAAACAGCTTTTTCGGCAGCCATGCTAGCCAGATGCGACGCAGCATTCCAGAAGTCTTACTACTCACACCTGATTCGTGTAGAGTATTCCAAATTATCAAAATTGGACCCCGGCACGATAGCGTCAATAATATCCCGAAGTCGCGCAGCCTTCAGCGCGCTCACTTTTACGTTGTTTTGGATCATTGCACCGACCATTTTTCAACTCGCACTTACGACGACCGTACTTTGGCGACTAACAAGCCTATCTTTCGCGCTCGCCTTTGTAATTTCAATGCTTGTACTCTTCGCAGCCACATGGACCTTGGCCGCAAGAACCAAAAGCGCTCACGCTGAAATATTTGGTGCGTCCAATCTTCTGTCCAGTCACTTGATCGAAAAACTCGGCTTCATGACGGACATTAAGGTGAATGACGCATACGGTCGTGAAGAGCGTTCATTAGATCGCATCCTAGGGAGATATATTACTCAAGTGTCGCAAGGTAACGCACGGCTCTCGTTGTTGCTAGCTTTACAAGCTCTGCTCACCGGTATCGCTCTCACGGTCTTTACCGTGATCGCAGCAGCAGCAGTGACTCGGGGTAAATTTAGCGTCGGTGATTTCGTGATGGTTACCGGATATATTGTTGCGCTTACAGCACCATTTACCAATCTTGCCGCATCACTCTCCGATCTACGTCGCAATCATCTCGCCCTTTGTGAAGGCTTCGATATTCTCACCCTTCCTCGAGAATCAGATTTTTCGGAGATAACAGAAAGCACGGAGAAGGGCCCTGTTTTTGAGTTCTACGATGTAACCATGACATTAGAAGGTCGCGAGATTTTGCACAAAGTTAATCTCCATGCTTACAACAATGAAGTGACAGTACTAATAGGCCCGTCAGGAAATGGCAAGTCGACCGTCATTAATTTGATGCTAGGACTACTGCGTCCGTCCGAGGGTCATGTCCGGCTGAATGGTGTAGATATCTCAACGCTCTCCCCAACCGCAATATCTAAGATTGTGGCTGTGGCACCGCAGAACCCGTTAGTTGTCAGTGGTACGCTCCGGGATAATCTCGCCTTCGGTTGCGAAGAACCACCGAGCGATGATCAGTTGCTCGATCTAGTCGACGCACTTGAACTGCGAAGCTTAACCAAAAGCAGCACGAGCAATATACTGGATGCCACGCTCGGCGTTCAAGGCAGAGAACTTTCTGGGGGAGAAAAACAGCGGGTTGCACTTGGTCGGGCACTTGCACGCAAGACACCCATCATTGTTCTTGATGAGCCCACGTCATCTCTTGATCCCCTTCGTGAAATCAGAGTGTTCGAACAAATACGTCGACGCGTAAGTACAATCATCGCAGTCACGCACCGCGAGGCACTATTGGATGTCGCAGACCGTGTATATCACGTGGACCACGGGAGCGTCACAGAATTCGCACCCGAATCTCCCGATCCAACTGCCCATCAGCGCCGACAACACATGGATTAAGAGTACGATCTCGTGTCACACCACATCGGTCGCCTACTTGTGCGCCCCCCTGGTTCGACCGCTGCAATCGATTCTAAAAAGATTCACCCACATATCACTCTACTGAGCACGGCCAGCTACAGGGCGGTCTCAAGAATCAAGTGCAACGTTTAGCCAATCCGGCGGCAGCCAATTCCATCGCCATAGCCTCTTCAGGGGTTTTCCAGTTGAGGGTTTGGCGAGGGCGGCCGTTCATCAGTTTGGCAATGTCGTTCAATTGCATCTGGGTGACGCCTGACAGGTCGGCCCCCTTGGGCAGAAACTGGCGCAGCAGGCCGTTGGTATTTTCGTTGCTGCCCCGTTGCCAAGGGGCGTAGGGATCTGCGAACCAGATGTCCAGATTCAGTCGTTCAGCCAACTCGACATGACAAGTCATTTCCGATCCGCGATCGTACGTCAGGCTCTCGCGCAGAAAGGCCGGGAGCTTCTTCATCTGGCGCGTGAACCCCTCCAGTGCGTCCTGGGCCGTACAGCCATCCATGCGGCACAGCACGACGAACCGGGTCTTGCGCTCGACCAAGGTACCGACGCACGAGCGATTGAAGGCGCCTTTGATGAGATCGCCTTCCCAATGACCGGGCCATTGGCGCGTTTCGATTGCCTCGGGTCGATGGATGATGCGCAGTTCTTCCGGTACAAAGCTCTTGCGGGCCAACGTCTTGCGCGCGTTGCCGCGCACCGGCTTCTCCTGGCGCAGGGCCTCGATCATCGCCTGCTTCAAGCCGCCGCGGGGATGGGTATAAATGGCCGCGTAGATCGTTTCATGACTGACGCGTTGCTCGGGATTATCTGGATGCATCTCGCGAAGTCTGGCAGCAATTTGCTGCGGCGACCAGCGCCGATAAACCAGATCGTGATGCACTTGCCAGTACAGCGCGCTTCCTGTTGCCAGCTTCGCCTGAGGCCGACTTCGCTCGCGGCGCGCCCGGTAGGCTTCTCGCCGCGCTCGTGGCGTCATAACAGCGAGACGGTACGATTGCGTGCCAGTTCTCGCGTGATCGTCGACGCGCTGCGACCAAGCAGCCTTGCAATCGCCCTGACGCTCGTGTTTCTGGTCCTCTCGATCATGATCGCCGCGCGCTCTTCGGCGCTCAGATGCTGGTATTTCGTCATTGCAACACCCTACCTCATCAAAGGTGTTGCACTTGAAACTAGAGTCTAAGCAGTCAGCGTGGGGCCGACACCGTCTTGACGGCGCGAGTTACCGGTTTCCCCACCGATTGGAATCCATGCGTGGCAGTGTGGCATTGGCAGCACACGGATCGGACAGTTCAGCGTCGACGCCCAAGGGCGCCCGCATCCGCTGGCGGGCGTGCGCGAGCACCAATCGGAATGTGGTCCCAGCGCGCTGGGACGGAGGGCTGCGGTTGAACGCCGTAACCCCTGTGCCGTTTACGGGTGCTTTTTACCGGCCGTTGAATCCTCCACCCGTTTTCCGGCCAGCGGCGGCACGGCCCGGGCCCGGATCACCCGTCGCGTCCACGCGGCCGCGCATCCATCGTCCACCTCGCGCACGGAACTTGCTGGAACACGCGATAATACGTGTGAACAACCTGCAACCGCGCATGAAAAACAACATTCTCAAGCCAGCCCTCTGCGCGTCGCTGCTCGTGCTCGCCACCGCCGGCCCTGCGTCGGCGAAAGCGCTCGACGACGCGCTCGATTGCCATTCGACCGGCCACAAGTTCGTCGCGCCGCTGCTCGCGGCCGGCGACATCCAGTCGGAGCCGATGCACGTCGAATCGAATTCGGTCAATGCGTTCCGCACGAACCGCGCGCTGACGGCGTACGGCTTCGGCGTCTACGTCGTGCTCGGCTACCAGGCGAGCGACCCGATCTTCCGTCCGGGCGACGGCAAGCCGATCGGCGACTGGGCGTACGGTGTCGTCGTGCGTGGCACGAAGAGCGCGGTCGAGGAAGCCGTGCGCAAGGCCGGCAGCGACGCAACCGTCAAACAGGCGTTCCCGTTCCTGACCGCGATTGTCTGCTCGTCGGATTGAGCGGACCGTCAGCATCCGCGCTGCGCGGCCGCTGACGATCGTACGGGGGGCGACGCCTAGCGAGCGCCACCATCGAAGTATCCGCCGGGCCCGAGTCACCCTCCCGGCCCCGCTATCGCCCTGTCACGCGCCGGTATAAACCACGCGATACGGGATACCGACCTTCTCCCACTCCGCCGCCTCCTGACTGAGGCTGTAGTCGGTCAGCGGGTTCTGCTCGACCCAGGCGCTCGGCAGACGCACCTCGTACCCGCCCTTCTTCATCTGCGAAACGGAAATATCGGGCAGCCCCGCATCGGTCCGGCGCCGGCACAGTAGCGCCGCGAGCCGCAGGCAGAACAGCAGCGGCCACTCGACCTCGCGCGCCTGCGACAGCTTGCCGAGCTTGCCCGCATGGCCGAGCACGAGCGCGGCGAGCCGCGCCTGGTCGGTGCGCGAGAAACCCGGCATGTCCGCGTTGCTCGCGATATAGGCCGAATGCTTGTGATACGCGCTGTGCGAGATCGACAGGCCGATTTCGTGCAACGCGGCCGCCCAGCCGAGAAACATCCGCCCTTCCTCGCGCGCTTCCTCGTCGTCTTCCTCGAGCTCGTCGTAGAAACGCACCGCGAGCGCGCCGATCCGCCCGGCCTGCGCACGATCGACGCCGTAGCGGCGCGTGAAACCCTCGACGGTCACCGCGCGCATGTCCTCGTGCTGCGTCCGGCCGAGCAAGTCGTACAGCACGCCGAGGCGCAGCGCGCCGTCGGTCGTATCGACGTAGTCGACGCCCAGCTCCTCGAACACCGCCAGCATGATCGCGAGGCCGCCCGCGAGCACCGGCACGCGGTCGGGCTTCAGCGCGATCAGCTTCAGCCGGTTGACGTTCTCCGACTTGATCAGCGCACGCTTCAACCGCTCGAGGCCGCCGCGCGAAATGCCGTGCGTGATGCCCGGATCGTTGAAGCCGTTCGCCTCGACGAGCTCCGCGAGCGCGCGCGCGGTGCCGGACGAACCGATCGCCTGGTCCCAGCCGGCCTTCTTGTATTCGCTCGAAATGATCTGGATCTCGCGCTTGGCCGCGAGCTCGGCCTGCCGCATCGTGTATTCGTCGACGTTGCCGGCCGGGAAGAAGGTGCGGCTATGGCTCACGCAGCCGATATAGAGGCTCTCCATCACGATCGGCGTGTAGTGCGAGCCGATGATGAATTCGGTCGAGCCGCCGCCGATGTCGACGACGAGCCGCTTGCCGGCGCTCGCCGGCACCGAGTGCGCGGCGCCCGCATAGATGAGGCGCGCCTCTTCGCGGCCCGCGATCACTTCGATCGGGAACCCGAGCGCCGCCTCGGCCTCGCCGAGGAATTCGGGGGCGTTCTTCGCGACGCGCAGCGTGTTGGTCGCCACCGCGCGCACATGATCGGGATGGAAGTCGCGCAGGCGCTCGCCGAACCGCTTGAGCGCCTCCCAGCCACGCTCCTGCGACGCGCGATCGAGCATCTTGTCGCTCGACAGCCCCGCCGCCAGCCGAACCGGCTCGCGCAGCGCGTCGACGGGATAGATCTGGCTGCCCGCCGGCGTTTCCTCGACGCGCCCGACGATCAGCCGGAAGCTGTTCGAGCCGAGATCCACGGCAGCCAGCAAGTGGGGAGTTGTAACCATCAGAAGGGGGCTCCGTGCGCGTTCTTTCGCGGCAGCCGTGCCGGCAACCGCGGGCGATCAATCAAAGGCGACATTTTAAGCGTGGAACGCTTGCCGTTGCCACGCTTCACGGGCATGCACACTGCTTCATTCCATATAGCCGAAACATTTATGCGACGAAAGGGTTCGGGCGTAGAATTTCCCGACATAAAACCATGATTGTCATCAGCACGTCATCGTACCGTGAGAGTTTCCGAGCGTCCTTTCGAATCATCGCCTGAATCATCCCCTACTCTGCCGATGTCCGTCCGTTACCCGCTTCTCAATCGTGAACTCGGCATCCTCGGTTTCAACGAGCGCGTGCTGGCCCAGGCGGCCGACCCGCAAGTCCCGTTGCTCGAGCGCCTGCGCTTCATCTGCATCACCAGCAGCAACCTCGACGAATTCTTCGAAGTCCGGATGGCCGGCCTGCAGGAGCAGATCCGCGACAACCCCGGCGCGCTGACGCCCGACGGCATGTCGTTGCAGCACGCGTACGATCTCGTCGTCGAACGCGCGCAGCGGCTCGTGCATCGACAGTACACGATGCTGCACGAAACCGTGCTGCCGGCGCTCGAACAGGAAGGCATCTACTTCCATGCGAGCGACACGTGGAACGACGAGCAGCTCGAATGGGCGCGACGCTACTTCCTCGACGAACTGCTGCCCGTGCTGACGCCGATCGGCCTCGATCCGGCCCACCCATTCCCGCGCGTGCTGAACAAGAGCCTGAACTTCGTCGTCGAGCTCGAAGGCCGCGACGCGTTCGGCCGCCAGGCCGTGATGGGGATCGTGCAGGCGCCGCGTGCACTGCCGCGCGTGGTGCGCATGCCGCATGCGCTGTCGGGTTTCGAGCACGGCTTCGTGCTGTTGAGCTCGTTCATGCAGCGCTTCGTCGGCGAACTCTTCCCGCAACTCGTCGTGAAGAGCTGCAACCAGTTCCGCATCACGCGCAACAGCGAGCTGTTCGTCGACGAAGACGAAATCACCAACCTGCGTGTCGCGCTGCAGGGCGAGTTGCCCGCGCGCCACCTCGGCAACGCGGTACGCCTCGAAGTGTCGGCCGATACGCCGCTGCACATCGTGCGGCGTCTGCTCGAGGAAAGCGAACTCGGCGACAAGGACTGCTATCGCGTGGCCGGCTCCGTGAACCTCGTGCGCCTGATGCAGATTCCCGATCTCGTCGATCGCCCCGACCTGAAGTTCGCGCCGTTCACCGCGTCGACGCCGGCGGCCATCGCCAACGCGCCGACGATGTTCGACGCGATCGACGCCGGCGACATCCTGCTGCACCACCCGTACGAGAGCTTCCAGCCCGTGCTCGAACTGCTGCAGCAGGCCGCGAAAGACCCGAGCGTCGTCGCGATCAAACAGACGATCTACCGCACCGGCACCGACTCGCCGCTGATGGACGCGCTGATGGAAGCCGCGCGCAACGGCAAGGAAGTAACCGTCGTCGTCGAGCTGCTCGCGCGCTTCGACGAGGAAACCAACATCAACTGGGCGTCGCAGCTCGAAGCCGTCGGCGCGCATGTCGTGTACGGCGTGGTCGGCCACAAGTGCCACGCGAAGATGATGCTGATCGTGCGGCGCGTCGTGCAGGCGGGCAAGGCTGCGCTGCGCCGCTACGTGCACCTCGGCACCGGCAACTACCATCCGCGCACCGCGCGCCTCTACACCGACTTCGGACTGATGACGGCCGACCAGAAGATCTGCGAGGACGTGCATCACGTGTTCCAGCAACTGACCGGCATCGGCGGCGAACTGACGCTGCACGAGCTGTGGCAGTCGCCGTTCACGCTGCATCCGCGCATCATCGATTCGATCCGCGCGGAGATCGACAATGCGCAGGCCGGCAAGCGCGCGCGCATCGTCGCGAAAATGAACGCGCTGCTGGAGCCGTCGGTGATCGCCGCGCTGTACGAAGCGTCGCAGGCCGGCGTCAAGGTCGACCTGATCGTGCGCGGCGTCTGCGCGCTGAAGCCCGGCGTGCCGGGGCTGTCGGACAACATCACGGTGCGCTCGATCGTCGGCCGCTTCCTCGAACATCACCGAATCTACTATTTCCACGCGGGCGGCGCCGAGGACGTCTATCTGTCGAGCGCCGACTGGATGGACCGCAACCTGTTCCGCCGGGTCGAAGTCGCGTTCCCGATCCGCGAGCGCAAGCTCAAGCGGCGCGTGATCGCCGAAGGGCTGTCGGTGTGCCTCGGCGACAACCAGTCGGCATGGCAGATGCACAGCGACGGTCACTATCGCCGGCGCCGCACCGGCAAGACGATCCGCAACGCACAGCTCGGGCTGCTCGCGAAGTTCTGCTCGTGAGCCGTCGGCGCGATACGAGTCGCGCCGCCGCTTCGCCATGAAAAAAGCAGCCCTCGGGCCGCTTTTTTTTGAACACCGAACCGCTACGCGATCATGCTTCGTAAGCGGCCGGCCGGATCGCGATGACCCGCGAGCCCGGAAACCGCGCGGTGAACGTACTGCCGCGCCCTTCCTCGCTCTGCACGTACAGATGCGCATCGTGCCGCTGCAGCACGTGCTTGACGATCGCGAGCCCGAGGCCCGTGCCGCCGGTGTCGCGCGACCGGCTGCGATCGACACGGTAGAAGCGCTCGGTGAGCCGTGGCAGATCGGCGGCCGGAATCCCGAAGCCGCTGTCCGTGACGGAAAACACGCCCTGTGCGCCCTCGCGCCGCCACGACACGACGATCTTGCCGCCGTCCGGCGTATAGCGGATCGCGTTCGTGACGAGATTCGCGAACGCGCTGAACAACTCCGTCTGCGCACCGGTGACGCCGAGCGTCTCGTCGATGGAGAACGCGATGTCGTGATGCCCGTTCGACAGCGTGTGCGCATCTTCCTTCAGATGGTCGAACACCGCACGCATGTCGATCGCGTGATCGACCGGCGGCTTGCTCTCGCCTTCCAGCTTCGCGAGCACCAGCAGGTCGGTCACGATGTGCCGCATCCGCGACGCCTGCTGCTCCATCATGTCGAGATAGCGCGCGCGGTCCTCCTCGTTCAGCGGCAGCTCGCGCATCGTCTCGAGGAAGCCCGACAGCACGGTGAGCGGCGTCTTCAGCTCGTGCGACACGTTCGCGACGAAGTCGCGCCGCATCGCGTCGGTGCGCTCGAGCTCGGTGATGTCCTGCGTGAGCAGCAGCTTGCGGTTCTCGCCGTACGGAAACACCTGCACGGCCAGCACGTTCTGCCGCGAGTCGCCCATGCCGCGCATCAGCAGCGTGTCCTCGTAATGCTGCGCATTGAGGTAGCGGACGAAATCGGGATGACGCACCAGGTTCGTGATGTGCTGGCGCAGGTCGCGCTTCGCATCGAGGCCGAAATGGACTTCGGCGATCGCGTTGCACCACTCGATCTGGTCGTGGTCGTCGAGCATCGCGACGCCGTTCGGCGAGGCCTGGATCGCCTGGATGAAACGCGAATGCTGCTGCTCGACCTGTCGCACCTGCGCATGCCACTGCTTCGCGAGCTTGTGCAGCCGATAGTAGATCTCGCCCCAGATGCCCGGCGCGCTCGGCACTTCGCCGTAGACGGGCGCATCGAGCAGGCGCCACAGACGCTGCGTATGGAAGGTGCTGAAAAAGCCCTGCGCGACCAGCATCACGACCACGAACACAAGGCCCGCGGTCGGGCCGGCGAACACGCCGACCAGCACGCCGATCAGCACGAGCAGCACGAGCGACACCAGGAAGCGCGCCCAGATGATGTTCATGATTCAGCGTCCGAAAGAAGGAGCGGCAGCCGCGGCACGCGGCATGCCCGAATACGTTACGCGTGCTTGGCGAGGCGGTAGCCGCTGCCGCGCACGGTTTCGATCATCGCATCGCAGCCGGCCGGTTTCAAGGCCGCGCGCAATCGTTTGATGTGCACGTCGACGGTGCGCTCCTCGACGAACACGTGGTCGCCCCACACCTGGTCGAGCAGTTGCGTGCGGCTGTGCACGCGCTCCGGATGCGTCATGAAGAAATGCAGCAGGCGAAACTCGGTCGGGCCGAGATCGAGCTTGATCTCGCTGCCGTCCCCGTGTGCGGCGACGCGATGCGTGGCCGGGTCGAGGCGCAGCCCGTTGATCGACACGACGTCCTCGGTCAGCTGCGGCGCGCGGCGGCGCAGCACCGCCTTGATGCGCGCCATCAGTTCCTTCGGCGAGAACGGCTTCGTCACGTAGTCGTCCGCGCCGATTTCGAGGCCGAGCACCTTGTCCTGCTCGTCGCCGCGCGCGGTGAGCATGATGATCGGGATGTGCTTGGTCCGTTCGTTGTTGCGCAGGTCGCGCGCGAACGCGATGCCGGACTTGCCCGGCAGCATCCAGTCGAGCAGCACGAGATCGGGCAGCACGTCGCTGATCAGGTTCTGCGCCTGTTCGGCGTTGTACGCGCGGATCGGGCAGTGACCGGCGTGCTGGAGATTCACCGAGATCAGTTCGGAAATCGCGGGCTCATCTTCAACGACGAGAATGTTGCTGGGCATCGGCACCTCTGTTCTTCCTATGGAGTCGATTAACTGTTGGCTTCGCGATCGAGCGTGTCGCGCGGCTGGTGCCGCACGTCGGTGCCCTTCACGATGTAGATGATGAATTCGGCGATGTTCTTCGCATGGTCGCCGATCCGTTCGATCGCCTTCGCGATGAAGAGATAATCGAGGCCCACCGAGATCGTGCGCGGATCTTCCTGCATGTACGACACGAGCTTGCGCACGAACGCACGGAATTCCATGTCGATTTCCTTGTCGTCCTTGACGATCTGCGCGGCGGCCACCGTGTCGAGGCGCGCGAACGCGTCGAGCGCGCGGCGCAGGATCGTCACGGCCATCTCGCCCGACACCTTGATCTCGGCGATGTTGACCGCGCGTGCGGCCGGCTCGTCGACCAGGCGGCGCACACGCTTGGCGATCTTCTCGGCTTCGTCGCCGGCGCGCTCGAGGTTCGTAATCGTTTTCGAAATCGACATCAAAAGACGCAGGTCGCGCGCGGCAGGCTGCCTCCGCGCGATGATGTTGCCGCATTCCTGGTCGATGTCCACTTCCATCGCGTTCAGCGTTTCCTCGGCCGCGATCACCTTCTCGGCCGTATCGCGATCGAACTCGTTCAGCGCGCGCATCGCGCCGACGATCTGCGATTCGACGAGTCCGCCCATTTCCAGCACTTTCGACGACACGGCATTCAGGTCCGCGTCGAACTGGCTCGACAGATGTTTATCCGACATGGTTGTTGTTCTCCGTCATCAGCCGAAGCGGCCGGTGATGTAGTCTTCCGTTTCCTTGCGCACCGGCTTGATGAAGATCTTTTCGGTGTCGCCGAACTCGATCAGCTCGCCCAGGTACATGTAGGCCGTGTAATCCGAGCAGCGTGCGGCCTGCTGCATGTTGTGCGTGACGATCACGACCGTGTAGTCGCTCTTCAGCTCCGCGATCAGCTCTTCGATGCGGCCCGTCGAGATCGGGTCGAGCGCCGAGCACGGTTCGTCGAGCAGCAGCACTTCCGGACGGATCGCGATGCCGCGCGCGATGCACAGACGCTGCTGCTGGCCGCCCGACAGCCCGTAGCCGCTCTGGCCCAGCTTGTCCTTCACTTCGTTCCACAGCGCGGCCTTCGTGAGCGCCCACTCGACACGGTCGTCCATTTCCGAGCGCGTGAGCTTTTCGAACATCTTCACGCCGAACGCGATGTTGTCGTAGATCGACATCGGGAACGGGGTCGGCTTCTGGAACACCATGCCGATCCGCGCGCGCAGCAGCGAGATGTCGCGCTTCGTCGTCAGCAGGTTCTCGCCGTCCATCAGGATTTCGCCTTCGGCGCGCTGCTCCGGATAGAGCGCGAACATCTTGTTGAACGTGCGCAGCAGCGTCGACTTGCCGCAGCCCGACGGGCCGATGAACGCCGTCACCTTCCCTTCGGGAATGCGCAGGTTGATGTTCTTCAGCGCGTGGAACTTGTTGTAGAAGAAATTGAGGTTGTTGACCTCGATCTTCGCGTTCAGCGGCGCGAGCGGACGGCCGTGCGCCGCGTCTTGCGTGCCGGCGGGCGCAGCGGTGCGCTCGACGGGATTCAGGTGGCTTTCTGCCATATTCATCGGATTGCTCCGCCGTTACTTTTTCGAGAAGATCGAGCGCGCCAGGACGTTCAGTCCGAGCACCCCGAGCGTAATCAGGAACACGCCCGCCCATGCGAGCGACTGCCATTCCGCGAACGGGCTCATCGCGAACTTGTAGATCGTGACCGGCAGGTTCGCCATCGGCTGGCTCATGTCGACCGAGAAGAACTGGTTCGACAGCGCGGTAAACAGCAGCGGCGCCGTTTCGCCGGCGATCCGCGCGACCGCGAGCAGCACGCCCGTCACGATCCCGCCGACCGACGCGCGCAGCGTGATCTTCAGCACCATGCGCCACTTCGGCGTGCCGAGCGCGACGGCCGCTTCGCGCAGCGCGTTCGGCACGAGCTTCAGCATGTTCTCGGTCGTGCGGATCACGATCGGGATCTGCAGCAGCGCCAGCGCGATCACGCCGGCCCAACCGGAGAAGCGCCCCGACTTCGCGACGACGATCGCGTACACGAACAGGCCGATCACGATCGACGGCGCGGACAGCAGGATGTCGTTGATGAAGCGGATCGTGCTCGCCAGCAGGTTCTTCTGCCCGTATTCGGCGAGATAGACGCCCGCGAGGATGCCGATCGGCGTGCCGACCAGCGTGCCGAAGCCGCACAGCAGCAGGCTGCCGACGATCGCGTTCGCGAGACCGCCGCCTTCCGTGTTCGGCGCCGGCGTCGATTCGGTGAACAGTTGCAGCGACAGGCCGCCGACGCCGAGGTGCACCGTCGTGTAGAGAATCCACACGAGCCACAGCAGGCCGAAGGCCATCGCGCCGAGCGACGCGGTGAGCGCGATCGCGTTGACGACCTTGCGCTTGCGCTGCAGGCGGTTGCGCATCGCGTCGAGCGCGGCGCCGCTCGGCCCCGGGAAATTCATGATGGGCTCGCTCATTTCTTGCCCTCTCCCTTCTCGAGACGAAGCAGCAGCAGTTTGGAGATGGACAGCACGATGAACGTGATCACGAACAGGATCAGGCCGAGCTCCATCAGCGCGGACGTGTGCAGGCCCGGCTGCGCTTCCGCGAATTCGTTCGCGAGCGCCGACGTGATGCTGTTGCCCGGCGCGAACAGCGACACGCTGTCGAGCAGGTTCGTGTTGCCGATCACGAAGGTCACGGCCATCGTTTCGCCGAGCGCGCGGCCGAGGCCGAGCATCACGCCGCCGATCACGCCGGTCTTCGTATAGGGCAGCACGACCTTCCACATCACTTCCCAGGTCGTGCAGCCGATCCCGTATGCCGATTCCTTCAGCAGCACCGGCGTGACCTCGAACACGTCGCGCATCACCGACGCGATGTACGGGATGATCATGATCGCGAGAATCACGCCGGCCGCGAGGATGCCGATGCCGATCGGCGCGCCGGACGTCAGCGGGCCGAGCACCCACACGTCCTTGAGCAGCCGGCCGATGGGCTTCTGGAAGTATTCGGCGAAGATCGGCGCGAACACGAGCAGCCCCCACATGCCGTACACGATCGACGGAATCGCGGCGAGCAGCTCGATCGCGATGCCGAGCGGACGGCGCAGCCACACGGGCGCGAGCTCGGTGAGGAACAGCGCGATGCCGAAACTGACCGGCACCGCGATGACGAGTGCAATGATCGACGTCACGATCGTGCCGTAGATCGGCACAAGTGCGCCGTAGATGTCCGAGTTGGGATCCCACTCGGATTGCCACAGGAAGCCGAGGCCGAACTTCTGGATGGTCGGCAGCGACGCAATGATCAGGGAAATGATGATCCCGCCGAGAAGCAGCAGGGTCACGATCGCGGCGAGCCGCGCAAGGCCGCCGAACAGGACATCCCCGAGACGGCTCGGCGCGCGCTGCTGCGCACGGTCGGGCGATCGGGAGGACGGGTATGAAATATCAGACATGGGTGCCTGCTTTTGATCGCCGGGCGCCGTAACGCCCGGCTTTACCGCACACACTGCCCGACCGGCACGGCCGGGCAGCGAACCGCTGGATGGCTTACTCGGCGGCGACCGGCTTGCCCGAAGCGTCCGTCACCTTCGTCTTCCACTGCTTGCGGATTTCCGTCTCGACCGTCGCCGGCAGCGAGATGTAGTCGAGGCTGTCGGCAGCCTTCTCGCCGTTCTTGAACGCCCAGCTGAAGAACTTCAGCGTTTCCGCGCCCTGCTCCGGCTTGTCCTGCTTCGCGTGCAGCAGCACGAACGTCGCGCCGACGACCGGCCACGCGTCCTTGCCCGGCTGGTTCGTCAGGATCTGGTAGAACGACTTCGACCAGTTCGCGCCGGCTGCAGCGGCCTTGAACGTTTCCGTCTTCGGCTCGACCACCGTGCCCGTCGAATTCTTCAGCGCAGTGTAGGTCATGTTGTTCTTCTTCGCGTACGCCCACTCGACGTAGCCGATCGCGCCCGGCAGGCGCTGCACGAAGGCCGCGACGCCGTCGTTGCCCTTGCCGCCCGTGCCCGTCGGCCAGTTGACCGTCGTGCCTTCGCCGATCTTCGACTTCCACTCGTCGTTGACCTTCGACAGGTAGTTCGTCCAGATGAAGCTCGTGCCCGAGCCGTCGGCGCGGCGGACCACGGCGATGTCCGTATCCGGCAGCTTGACCTTCGGGTTCAGCGCGGCGATCGCCGGGTCGTTCCACTTCTTGATCTTGCCGAGGTAGATGTCGCCGAGCACCGGGCCCGACAGCGTCAGTTCGCCGGCCTTCACGCCCGGCACGTTGACGACCGGCACCACGCCGCCGACCACCGTCGGGAACTGGAACAGGCCTTCCTTCGCGAGATCTTCGTCCTTCAGCGGCGCGTCCGAACCGGCAAAATCGACCGTCTTCGCGTTGATCTGCTTCAGGCCGCCCGACGAGCCGATGCCTTGGTAGTTGACCTTCGCGCCGCCGGACTGCTGGTAGTCGGCAGCCCATTTCGTATAGATCGGCATCGCGAACGTGCTGCCTGCGCCCGTGATGTCGGCAGCTTGAGCGGCGACGGCGAAAAGCGCGCCAGCCAGGCCGGCAATCGCGGTTTGCATCAATTTCATGAGACCTCCAGTGTGTGAGCGGATGACTACGGCACCGCGAAGGTTAGGGGCTGCTCATGACGGTAATGTGACAATCGATGAAACTGGCGTGACAGTAACATGACTGGTTGAAAGGGAATATCGGGTCGCGCGTCGGGGCGCGGGAGCGGCGCTGGCGGCAAGAATTGCCTGGCTCGAAGGGAGGGGATGAACGCCGTTTCAACGGCGGGCGAGCGCATCGTAGCGCGGCGTCGGACGGACGGGAAGCCCGGTCCGGCCGGAAGTCTGATTCGGGGTCGGATGCCGGATTCGATGGAAGGGATGCGTTTACCGAAGCTTGCTTCTATTAGGTAACGCAAACCTTTGCGTCTGACAAAAACGACGGCGCCCGAGGGCGCCGCACACACATTCGTCGGGAGCCAGCGCGCGGGCGGTTGGACCGCCGCGCGCGCCCCCCCGTCAGGCCGTCGCCGCGCGCACCGCGTCGGCGATCGTCTCCGCATGGCGCACCGCATCGGCCGCCTGCCGTGCTTCGACCATCACGCGCAGCACGGGCTCCGTGCCCGATGCGCGGATCAGCACGCGGCCGCTGCCGGCGAGCGCGGCTTCGGCGGCATCGATCGCCGCACGAATCGACGCGCTGCCCTTCCAGTCGGCGCCGGGTTTCATCCGCACGTTGATCAGCTTCTGCGGGAACAGCGTGACGCCGTCGAGCACCTGCGCAAGGGTGCGGCCGCTGCGCTTGAGCGCGGCCAGCACGAGCAGCGCCGACACGATGCCGTCGCCGGTCGAGTGCCGGTCGAGCGACAGGATGTGGCCCGACCCTTCCGCGCCGAGCTGCCAGCCGTGCTCGCGCAACTGCTCGAGCACGTAGCGGTCGCCGACCGCCGCACGGACGAACTTCACGCCCTCGCGCTGCAGCGCGACTTCGACGGCAAGGTTCGTCATCAGCGTGCCGACCGCGCCTTCGACCTTGCCGTCGGTCGCGATCCGGTCCTTCACGAGCACGTAGAGCAGCTCGTCGCCGTTGTACAGGCGACCGGTCGCGTCCACGACCTGCAGACGATCGGCGTCGCCGTCGAGCGCGATGCCGAGATCGGCATGGTTCGCCCGCACCGCGCGCACCAGCGCGTCGGGCGCGGTCGCGCCGACGCCGTCGTTGATGTTGAAGCCGTTCGGCGCGACGCCGATCGGAATCACGTCAGCGCCGAGCTCGTGGAACACGTGCGGCGCGATCTGGTACGCGGCGCCGTGCGCACAATCGATCACGAGCTTCAGCCCGCGCAAGTTGAACGCAGCCGGGAACGTGCTCTTGCAGAATTCGATGTAGCGGCCCGCGGCGTCGTCGAGGCGGCGCGCCTTGCCGAGCCCGTCGGACGCCGCGCATTCGAGCGGCTTGTCGAGCCATGCTTCGATCGCGGCTTCGGTGTCGTCGGGCAGCTTATTGCCGTCAGCCGAGAAAAACTTGATCCCGTTGTCGTGATACGGGTTGTGCGACGCGCTGATCACGACACCGGCCGACAGACGCAGCGCCCGCGTCAGATACGCGACGCCGGGCGTCGGCATCGGGCCGGCCAGCATCACGTCGACGCCGGCCGCCGAGAATCCGGCCTCGAGCGCGGCTTCGAGCATGTAGCCCGATACGCGCGTGTCCTTGCCGATCAACACGGTCGGACGCGAGCCCGCCGCGACGTCGGCCGAGCCGGCCAGTACCTTGCCGGCCGCATAGCCGAGGCGCAACACGAAGTCCGGCGTGATGGGCGCTTCGCCCACCGTGCCGCGAATGCCGTCCGTGCCGAAATATCGACGTCCCATGGGGTCCTTCCTCCTTCGTCTTTCGTCTTTCTGACTTGCTTATCGTTGCCGCGCGGCTGCGCGCACGGCATTCCATACTTTCAGCGCATCGACCGTCGCCGCGACGTCGTGCACGCGCACGATCGCGGCGCCCCGCTCGACCGCGCACAACGCGGCCGCCACGCTCGCCGCGACGCGCTCCATCGGCGGCTTGCCTCCGATCACCGCGCCGAGCATCGACTTGCGCGACATGCCCGCGAGAATCGGATAAGCGCGCCCGTCGGGCCGCGCGGGCGCCGTGTCCGGCAACGCGGCCAGCAGCGCATAGTTGTCGTCGACGACCGCCTTGCCGAACCCGAAACCGGGATCGACGCAGATCCGCTCCGCCGCCACCCCCGCGTCGCGCAACGCCTGCGCGCGCGCGGCGAGGAAATCGCGCACGTCGGTCACGACGTCGCCGTAGTCGGGCTCGCCGACCTGCATCGTCTGCGGCTCGCCGAGCATGTGCATCGCGCACAGACCGCTGTTGCCGTCGCGCACCGCGTCGATCGCGCCCGGCTGGCGGAACCCCCAGATATCGTTGATCAGGTCCGCGCCGGCGGCCAGCGCCGCGCGCATCACGGCCGGCTTGTACGTATCGATCGACAGCGGCACGTTCAACGGCCGCAGCGCCTCGACGAGCGGAATCACGCGCGCGAGCTCCTCGTCGAGCGGCACCGGCGGCGCGCCGGGGCGCGTCGATTCGCCGCCGATGTCGATGAGGTCCACACCGTCGGCGATCATCCGCTCGGCCTGGCGCAACGCATCGTCGCGCGCGAGGAAGCGGCCGCCGTCGGAGAACGAATCGGGCGTGGCGTTGAGGATGCCCATCACGAGCGGACGTTCGAACGTCAGTTCGAAGCGGCCGCACTGGAGCGGCGCGGGAATGAACGGGGACACTGCGGAATCGGACACGAGCAACGGGCGTGGATGAATGCAAAACGGGCCGGTGTGAAGCCACACCAGCCCGTGAACGGTGCTAAAGCGGAGATTATGCCGCCGGCGTCGCCGGCGCCGGCGCGCTGCCGGGCTTGACCTCGGCACTGCCGCCGCCCGACGAATCGCCGCCGACAGCCGGCGAGCTCTTCGGTGAGCGCGGCGGACGGCCTTCCATGATGTCGTTGATCTGATCGGCGTCGATCGTCTCCCACTCCATCAGCGCGGCCGTCATCGCCTCGACCTTGTCGCGGTTCTCCTCGAGCAGGCGACGCGCGAGGTTGTACTGATCGTCCAGCACGCGGCGGATTTCCGAGTCAACCTTCTGCTGCGTCGCTTCCGAGATCGTGCGCGTGAAGCCGCGGCCGAACGGCGACGCATCGTTCTCGTCGTCGACGTAAACCATCGGCCCGAGCGCGTCGGTCATGCCGAACCGCGCAACCATCGCACGCGCGGTCTGCGTGGCCTTGTTGAAGTCGTCCGATGCGCCGGTGCTGACCAGGTTCATGAACAACTCTTCGGCCACCCGGCCACCGAACAGGATCGCGAGGCGGTCGAGCAGGTAATCCTTCGAATACGTCTCGTTGTCATGCTCCGGCAGCTGCCACGTGACGCCCAGTGCGCGACCGCGCGGGATGATCGTGACCTTGTGCACCGGGTCGGCCTTCGGCAGCAGCTTCGCGATCACCGCGTGACCCGACTCGTGGTATGCGGTTGCACGCTTCGCTTCCTCGCGGATCACGGCCGACTTGCGCTCCGGACCCATGAAGATCTTGTCCTTCGCGTCCTCGAAATCCTGCATCTCGACGATGCGCTTGCCGCGACGGGCGGCGAACAGCGCAGCTTCGTTCACGAGGTTCGCGAGATCGGCGCCCGAGAAGCCCGGCGTGCCGCGTGCGATGACCGCCGCGTCGACGTCGTTCGCGATCGGCACCTTGCGCAGGTGCACGCGCATGATCTGCTCGCGGCCGCGGATGTCCGGCAGGCCGACATAGACCTGGCGGTCGAAACGGCCCGGACGCAGCAGCGCCTTGTCGAGCACGTCGGAACGGTTGGTGGCGGCGATCACGATCACGCCCGAGTTCGCCTCGAAGCCGTCCATCTCGACCAGCATCTGGTTCAGCGTCTGTTCGCGCTCGTCGTTGCCGCCGCCCATGCCGGCGCCGCGATGACGGCCGACCGCGTCGATTTCGTCGATGAACACGATGCACGGCGCATGCTTCTTCGCCTGCTCGAACATGTCGCGCACACGGGCCGCGCCGACGCCGACGAACATTTCGACGAAGTCCGAACCCGAGATGCTGAAGAACGGCACCTTCGCTTCACCCGCGATCGCGCGGGCCAGCAGCGTCTTGCCGGTACCCGGCGGGCCGACCAGCAGCACGCCGCGCGGAATGCGGCCGCCCAGTTTCTGGAATTTCTGCGGATCGCGCAGGAAGTCGACGAGCTCGGACACTTCTTCCTTCGCTTCGTCGCAGCCCGCGACGTCGGAGAAGTTCACCGCGTTGTTGTTCTCGTCGATCAGCCGCGCACGCGATTTCCCGAACGAGAATGCGCCGCCTTTGCCGCCTCCCTGCATCTGCCTCATCATGTAGAACCAGAACACGATGATCAGGATCGTCGGCCCGAGGTAGTACAGCGCGGACATCAGCGCGTTCGGCTCGTCGTCGGCCTTGCCGCTGACCTGCACGCCGTACTTCATCAGATCGCCGACCATCCAGATGTCGCCGGGCGACACGATCTGGTATTTCTGGCCATCAGCCGGAGTGACGGTGAGGTTGCGCCCCTGAACGATGACGTTCTTGACCTTGCCATTCTTGGCGTCGTCCATGAACTGCGAATAGGACACGCCTTCCTGGACGCGGGGCTTGTCGAACTGCTTGAACACCGTAAACAGCACCAGTGCGATCACCAGCCACACCGCTGCCTTCGAAAACATATTGTTGTTCAAAGCACCACTCCTTCACTCGTAGACGAGCGCCTACATTTTCCTTGCGGCGCCCCTCGGTCATTCTAATCCAGTCCGACCACCCCTGCCATAAGCATTGACAACCGCCGCGATAGCGCTTCGCTTGTCCGGCAAGGGCCGGAGCCCGTTTGCGGCATCGCGTTCCGCATCAGCGCGGATGCTTCAGCTGCCGACCCAAAATGAACGTTTCGGACGATTTGTCGCGGGATGCCTTGGGCTTGCGCGGCGCGACAACCTTAAACTGCTGTTTGAACTTCTCGACGATCTGGCTGTAGCCGCTGCCGTGAAAGCACTTCACGAGCAGCGCACCGTCCGGCTTCAGATGGTTCTGCGCGAATTCGAGCGCCAGATCGCAGAGATGCTCGATGCGCGCCGCGTCCGCCGAGGCCACGCCGGAGAGGTTGGGGGCCATGTCCGAAATAACAAGGTCCACCGCGCGGCCTTCGAGCACTTCCTCGAGCTGGTGGAGGACGTCGTCCTCGCGGAAGTCGCCCTGCAGGAAGTGGACGTCGGCGATCGGCTCCATCGGCAGGATGTCGAGCGCAACGATCGTGCCGTCGATGCCGCCTTCGCGCTCCGCGTCGCGCTTCCTGCCCTGCGCGAGCTTGTTGCGGGCATACTGGCTCCAGCTGCCCGGCGTGGCGCCGAGATCGACGATCACCTGGCCCGGACGGATCAGCTTGTCCTGCTCGTCGATTTCCTTCAGCTTGTACGCGGCGCGCGCGCGATAGCCCTCCCGCTGCGCCATTTTGACGTACGGGTCGTTGATGTGGTCGTGCAGCCAGTGCTGGTTGAAGCGGTTTTTTGCCATTCGAGAGAGAGATTGCTGCCCATTGCTTCGTGAAGCCGCGCTTTTAGCGGATAATACGCGTCTTCTTCGCGCGGCTGCGGCCCCTTTTCAGGCCCAAGCCGCGATTTTACGTGGTTTCGGCGCACGGCTGACGCGGTAACGTCCCGCGATCGCTTTTCAGTCAGCGCGCCCTTATTTAGATTTCGACATTTCCATGCCCGCCCTTTCGCTTTCTCCCGCCGAGCGCTCCGCGCTGCGCTCCCAGGCCCATGCGCTCAAGCCCGTCGTGCTGATCGGCGCCGAAGGGCTGACCGACGCCGTGCTGAAGGAAATCAAGGTGCACCTCGACGCGCACCAGCTGATCAAGATCCGCGTGTTCGGCGACGAACGCGACGAACGCATCGCGATCTACGACGAGATCTGCGACCGCCTGAACGCGGCGCCGATCCAGCACATCGGCAAGCTGCTGGTGATCTGGAAGCCCGAGGCCGCGGCGGCGGCCCCGTCCCGCGGCCGACGTGCCGGCGCGCTGCCGAGCGCGGCCGAAGCCGTCGACGACAAGAAAGGCCGTGCACCGCGCACCGTCAAGGTCGTCAAGGTGTCGCCGAACGCGAGCCCCGTGCGCCGCCCGAGGCCGGTCAAGGTCACGGTGCGCGGCAACGAACGCGTGACGGCAGGCGGCACCGTGAAGCGCGCGAAAAAGCGCCAGGCCAGCACGAAGCGGCCGTTCCAGGACAAGTAAGACGCCCGTGCGGCACGGATTCCCGTGCCGCCCTGCCCGTCGTCGCGCAACGCGCGGCGGCGCGGCGCTCAGGCGTCGCGCGCCGGCAGACGCCAGACCAGCATCAGCCCCAGCACGCTTTCGACGAGATAGAACACGCTCGACACGCCGTGCAGCATCCCGAAGCGGCTCGCATACGGCGAATTCGCGATATCGGTGCCCGCATCCATCGCGGCCACCCGCAGCGCGTTCATGAACGGCTGCAGCGCAAAATACCCGACCAGCACGCACACGACCATCGCGGCGACGATCCAGCGGACGCGGCGATATTCGGTGCTGCCGCGCCGCACCTGCTGATTCGACAATGCGAGCAGCAGCACGCCGCACACGACGCCGAGGATCGCCTCGATGCGGAACAGCTGGGCGGCGACCGAACCGGCCGTCATCCGCTCCAGCGTCTTGAACAGGACAGGCGCGACCGCATACCCGATCGTCAGCAGGCTGCCGACCCACACGGCCGACAGCAGACGGAACACGCGATGCGGCATCACGTCGCCCCGCTTCAGATGTAGCTGACCGAGATGATCTCGTACTCGCGCACGCCGCTCGGCGCCTGCACGGCCGCGACGTCGCCTTCGGACTTGCCGATCAGCGCGCGCGCGATCGGCGAGCTGACCGAGATCAGGCCGTGATCGATATCGGCTTCGTCGTCGCCGACGATCTGATACTTGACGGTGTCGCCCGATTCGAGATCCTCGAGTTCGACCGTCGCGGCGAACACCACGCGGCCATCGGCGTCGAGCACCGTGGGATCGATGATTTGCGCGGCGGACAGCTTGGATTCGAGTTCCGCGATGCGGCCCTCGATAAAGCCCTGCTTTTCCTTCGCGGCGTCGTATTCGGCGTTTTCGGACAGATCGCCCTGTGCGCGGGCCTCCGCGATCGCGTTGATCACGGCCGGCCGCTCGACGGACTTGAGGCGCTGCAATTCATCGCGCAGTTGCTCTGCGCCACGCTTTGTCAACGGAATGGTGCTCATAAACGGCTCAATCGCTAAAAACGGCTATAAAAAAAATCACCGCGATTAAGCGCGCTTCCGATGCACTGGAAACACCGCCTAATCGCGGCACGTGTTGCTTCGACAGGTAACTGACTGCTTAGTTTAGGCGAGCGTGAAGACCTTGTAAATCATAGACTTCCAGATCCTTCAGGTAGCGCAAGCCTTCGACGGCCGCGCGCGCGCCCGACATCGTCGTGTAGTACGTGACCTTGTGCGCCTGCGCGCTCATGCGGATCGAACGCGAATCGGCGATCGCCTGGCGCGTCTCGTCGACCGTCGTGAACACGAGCGCGATCTCGCCGTTCTTGATCATGTCGACGATGTGCGGACGGCCGTCCTTCACCTTGTTCACGACCTTCACCGGCACGCCGGCCGCTTCGATCGCGGCAGCCGTGCCCTTGGTCGCGACGATCGGGTAGCCGAGGTCGTGCAGCATGCGCGCGACTTCGACGGCCTTCGGCTTGTCGGCGTCCATCACGGTCAAGAGCACCGTGCCCGACTCCGGCAGGCGCGAACCGGCCGCGAGCTGCGACTTGAACAGCGCTTCGCCGAACGTCTGGCCGACGCCCATCACTTCGCCGGTCGAACGCATTTCAGGCCCGAGGACCGGATCGACGGTCGGGAACTTGACGAACGGGAACACCGCTTCCTTCACGCTGAAGTACGGCGGCTCGACTTCCTTCGTCACGCCCTGCTGCGCGAGCTTCTGGCCGACCATCGCGCGCGCCGCGATCTTCGCGAGCGGCAGGCTGGTCGCCTTCGACACGTACGGCACCGTGCGCGATGCGCGCGGGTTCACTTCGAGCACGTAGATGATGTCCTGCTTCGAACCGTCGGCCTGCGGCACCTGCTGGATCGCGAACTGCACGTTCATCAGGCCGACCACGTTCAGCGCCTTCGCCATCGCGCCCGTCTGGCGCTTCAGCTCGGCCACGGTTTCCTTCGACAGCGAGTACGGCGGCAGCGAGCATGCCGAGTCGCCCGAGTGGACGCCCGCCTGTTCGATGTGCTCCATCACGCCGCCGATGAACACCGCTTCGCCGTCGCAGATGCAGTCGACGTCGCACTCGATCGCGTCGTTCAGGAAGCGGTCGAGCAGCACCGGCGAATCGTTCGACACCTTCACGGCCTCGCGCATGTAGCGCTCGAGGTCGCGCGGCTCGTGGACGATTTCCATCGCGCGACCGCCGAGCACGTACGACGGGCGCACGACCAGCGGGTAGCCGATTTCGTCGGCCAGCGCGAGCGCTTCGTCTTCGGCGCGGGCGGTGCGGTTCGGCGGCTGGCGCAGGCCGAGGTCCTGCAGCAGCTTCTGGAACCGTTCGCGGTCTTCGGCCGCGTCGATCATGTCCGGCGACGTGCCGACGATCGGCACGCCGTGCGCCTCGAGGTCGAGCGCGAGCTTCAGCGGCGTCTGGCCGCCGTACTGGACGATCACGCCGACCGGTTTTTCCTTGTCGACGATCTCGAGCACGTCCTCGAGCGTCAGCGGCTCGAAGTACAGGCGATCGGACGTATCGTAGTCGGTCGACACCGTTTCCGGGTTGCAGTTGACCATGATCGTTTCATAGCCGTCCTCGCGCATCGCGAGCGCCGCGTGCACGCAGCAGTAGTCGAATTCGATACCCTGGCCGATCCGGTTCGGGCCGCCGCCCAGCACCATGATCTTCTTGTTCGTGGTCGGCTGCGCCTCGCACTCATCCTCGTAGGTCGAGTACATGTAGGCGGTTTTCGTCGCGAATTCGGCCGCGCACGTGTCGACGCGCTTGTAGACCGGGCGCACGTTCAGTTCCACGCGGCGGCGGCGCACGTCTTCCGGCGTCGCGCCGAGCAGTTTCGCGAGGCGGCGGTCGGAGAAGCCGCTCTGCTTCAGGTAGCGCAGCTCGTCGAACGTGAGCGACGCGAGCGTGCGGCCCGACAGCGCCTTCTCTTTCAGGATGATCTGCTCGATCTGCTCGAGGAACCACGGGTCGATCGCGGTTTCCGCGAAGATTTCCTCGGCCGTCATGCCGATGCGGAACGCATCGCCGACGTACCAGATGCGGTCCGGGCCCGGCTCGTGGATCTCGATCGCGATCTCGTCGCGGTTGGTCGACTTCTCGTCGAGGCCGTCGACACCGACTTCGAGGCCTCGCAGCGCCTTCTGGAACGATTCCTGGAACGTGCGGCCGATCGCCATCACTTCACCGACCGACTTCATCTGCGTGGTCAGGCGCGAATCGGCTTCGCGGAACTTCTCGAACGCGAATCGCGGGATCTTCGTGACGACGTAGTCGATCGTCGGCTCGAACGACGCCGGCGTCTGGCCGCCGGTGATTTCGTTCTTCAGCTCGTCGAGCGTGTAGCCGACCGCCAGCTTCGCGGCGACCTTCGCGATCGGGAAGCCGGTGGCCTTCGACGCGAGCGCCGACGAACGCGACACGCGCGGGTTCATCTCGATGACGACCATGCGGCCGTCCTTCGGGTTGATCGAGAACTGCACGTTCGAGCCGCCCGTGTCGACGCCGATCTCGCGCAGCACCGCGAGCGACGCGTTACGCAGGATCTGGTATTCCTTGTCGGTGAGCGTCTGTGCCGGCGCGACCGTGATCGAGTCGCCGGTGTGCACGCCCATCGGGTCGAGGTTTTCGATCGAGCACACGATGATGCAGTTGTCGGCGCGGTCGCGCACGACTTCCATCTCGTATTCCTTCCAGCCGAGCAGCGACTCTTCGATCAGCAACTCGCGCGTGGGCGACAGGTCGAGACCGCGCTTGCAGATCTCCTCGAACTCTTCGCGGTTGTACGCGATGCCGCCGCCCGAGCCGCCGAGCGTGAACGACGGACGGATCACGACCGGGTAGCCGCTGCCGCCGGTGAGCGCCATGATCTCGGCGTGCACCTGGGTCGCCTCTTCCATCGAATGCGCGACGCCCGACTTCGCGGAGCCGAGACCGATCTTGGTCATCGCATCCTTGAACTTCTGGCGGTCTTCGGCCTTGTCGATCGCTTCCGGCGACGCGCCGATCAGCTCGACGCCGAACTTCTCGAGCACGCCGTGGTGGTGCAGGTCGAGCGCGCAGTTCAGCGCGGTCTGGCCGCCCATCGTCGGCAGGATCGCGTCCGGGCGCTCCTTCTCGATGATGCGTGCGACGACTTCCCACGTGATCGGCTCGATGTAGGTCACGTCGGCCGTGTTCGGGTCGGTCATGATCGTCGCCGGGTTGCTGTTGACGAGAACGACCTTGTAGCCCTCCTCACGCAACGCCTTGCAAGCCTGCGCGCCCGAATAGTCGAACTCGCACGCCTGGCCGATGATGATCGGGCCGGCGCCGATGATGAGGATGCTCTTGATGTCTGTGCGTTTTGGCATGGCTTGTGAATTCAATAAGTAATCGTTGTCGTGGGTCGGCCGGCGGCGCTCAGCTCAGGGTCGCGAGCGCCAGCTTCACCGAGAAACCGATGAACAGGCCGCCCACGCTGCTCGCCGCGCCTGCCGCGAGCTTGCGGCGGCGGCGGAAGTGCTCGGCGAGCCGCGCGCCCGCGAAGATCAGCGTGCTCAGGTACAGGAAGCTCGCGCATTGCGCGATCGCCCCGAGCACGACGAACGACAGCGCGGGATGCGGGAATGCCGGATCGACGAACTGGATGAAGAACGAGATGAAGAACAGGATGGCCTTCGGATTCAGCAGGCTCACGATCAACGCCTTGCGGAACGGACGTTCGCCGTCGACCGCCTGCGGCGCCTCGACCGGCGCATCGCCGCGCGCGCGCAGCTTGCTCCACGCGCTGCGCAGCATCCCGGTGCCGATGTACAGCAGGTACGCGGCGCCGCCGTACTTGACGACGGAGAACAGCAGCGGGTTCGCCTTCAGCAGTGACGCGACGCCCGCGGCCGACAGTATCATCAGCACGGTATCGCCGACGAACACGCCGCAGGCCGCGCGATAGCCGGCCTTCACGCCGCGCTGCGCGGCGAGCGACAGCACGTACATCGAGTTCGGCCCCGGCAGCAGGATGATGAAGATCACGCCGAACACGTAGGTCCAGATATCCGTGATGCCGAGTGCGTGGCCGAACATGATGCGAATCTCCGGTTCTTCGGTTGCGTCGATGACGTTAAGCGGTGCGCTGCTTCGCCGCGTCCATCAGCGCGGTGAAACGGTCGAACAGGTAGCCGATGTCGTGCGGGCCGGGCGACGCTTCCGGGTGGCCCTGGAAGCAGAACGCCGGCTTGTCGGTCAGCTCGAAGCCCTGCAGCGTGCCGTCGAACAGCGACACGTGCGTCACGCGCGCGTTGGCCGGCAGCGAATCGGCATCGACCGCGAAGCCGTGGTTCTGCGACGTGATCACGACACGGCCGTCGCCGAGATCCTTCACCGGATGGTTCGCGCCGTGGTGGCCCGTCTTCATCTTCAGCGTCTTCGCGCCGACCGCGAGGCCCATGATCTGGTGGCCGAGGCATATGCCGAAGGTCGGCACGCCGCGCTCGATGAATGCCTTGGTGGCCGCGATCGCGTAATCGCACGGCTCCGGATCGCCGGGGCCGTTCGACAGAAAGACGCCGTCCGGATTCAGCGCGAGCGCATCTTCCGCACTGGCTTGAGCCGGCAGCACCGTCACGTGGCAGCCGCGCTCCGCGAGCATGCGCAGGATGTTGTACTTGACGCCGAAGTCGTACGCGACGACGCGGTACTTCGGCGACTCCTGCATGCCGTAGCCGCCTTCGAGACGCCATTCCGTCTGCTTCCACTCGAACGGCTTGGTGGTCGACACGACCTTCGCGAGATCCATGCCGGCAAGGCCCTCGAACGAGCGCGCGAGCTCGATCGCCTTCGCTTCGTCGTCGGAGCCCGTCAGGATGCAGCCGCTCTGCGCGCCCTTGTCGCGCAGGATGCGGGTCAGCTTGCGGGTGTCGATGCCGGCGATCGCGACGACGCCTTCGTCGCGCAGGTAATCGCCGAGCGTGCGGTCCATGCGGAAGTTCGATGCGAGCGTCGGCAGATCGCGGATGATCAGGCCGGCGGCATGGACTTTCGTGGCTTCGACGTCTTCGGCGTTGACGCCGACGTTGCCGATATGCGGATAGGTGAGCGTGACGATCTGGCGCGAGTAGCTCGGATCAGTCAGGATTTCCTGATAGCCGGTGATCGCGGTATTGAACACGACTTCGCCGATCGTATGGCCTTCGGCCCCGATCGAATAACCACGAAAGACCGTGCCGTCGGCGAGTGCAAGCAAGGCGGGAGAAAAAGACGGCAACACGGGAGGCTCCTTGGGGAACACCCTGCTGCCGACCTGTTTACCCTGCCGCGCAAGCGCCGCGCTGCGTGGGCGCGCGCGGTCGCTAGCTGGACGCGGCCTGCGTTGTCGAGACGCGAACCCGGCGCGTGGCGCACGAGGCTTCGCGGCATCGCCCGGCAGGCGGCGTGCGGCGGATGAACGGGATGAATGAGGTAGGCGCTAGGGTGCGAGGTTGATCAGCACAAACTTTCAAATTATAGCCTGAAAATGGGCCTATCTTCAATGGATATGGCCGTCCGATCGTGTGTGCGCCGCGTCCGGCGGCGCAGCGCACCGTGCTACGGCCCCGTTTCCGCGGCCGCCCTACCCGCCAGCGTACCGCCGGATCAGTGCGCTTGACCAGTCCCGCGCGCGGGCCACACGTACCACACCGCGCTCGCGAGCTGCAGCGCGAGCAGCACGCCCCACGCGGTGAAGTGCGCGGCCGCCGGATAACGGCCGTCGACCGCCGGCCAGTGCGATAGCACCGCGCCAACGCCGATCTGGAACGCAAAGATCAACAGGAAGATCACGAGCGTGAGCGTGGTGTTCGCGCGGCCGATCAGATGGGCGGGAAAATGTCCGGCCATCACCGCGTAGGTCAGGATGCCCACGCCGCCAAACATTCCGTACGCGGCCCACAGCATCGCGGGCGACAACGGCACGCGCGCGACGATCGCGAGCTGCGTCGCGACGAACAGCGCCATGCCGATGCCGCAGGTGGCATAAACCGACACGCCGCGCCGCTCGAGCACGCGCGCCGCCGCGCCAAAGCCAACGCAGCCGGCCATCATCGCGAAGCCGAGCACCGACACGAGGCGTGCGGCATGCGGCGCGTCGAACCCGCCGACATCGCGCAGATACGGCCCGACCCACAACGATTGCATCGCGTAGAACACGCCCTGCGTGACGACGGAGAACGACGCAATCTTCCAGAACGCGCGGCTCGTCAGGATGTGCCACGTGCCCTTGAACTGGCTGACGAGCCCGCCCTGGTGGCGCGCCTGCTGCGCGTCGGGCGCGCCGAAGCCGATCGACGCCGCGACGATCACCGTCAGCACCGCGAGGCCGAAACAGATCGCGCGCCAGCTCGCCCAGCCGAGCAGCCAGGTCAGCGGCGAGCCGACCATCACGCCGCCGAGGCCGCCCACGGCCATCACGAGGCCATTGACGAGCGGCAGCCGGCCGACCGGGAAATGCTGCGCGAGCGCCTTGAACGCCGCGCCGAGACACACCGACACGCCGACACCAATCAGCAGCCGGCCGACCATCATCATGCCGATGCCGTGCGCCGCGCCGAACACGGCCGCGCCGGCCGCCGCGAACAGCAGCATGCCGGCCGTCACACGGCGCGGGCCGAAGTGGTCGAGCATCACGCCGGCCGGAATCTGCGCGCCCGCGAAGCCGAGGAAATACAGGCTGGTGAGCAGGCCGAGATCGGCGGCCGACAGCCCGAGCTCGTGCGTGACGAACGGCGCGAAGCCCAGATTGACGCCGCGAAACACGTACGACACGAAATACCCGACCGAAAACAGCGCGAGCACCCTCACCTGCACCGACGACATCGCTTCTCCTTGTTGGATGAAGACGCGCGACGCAGCCGCCGACGCGCCGCGCACAAACGAAAACGCCGTCACCTCGGTGACGGCGTTTCGTCGAATTCGTCGGATGATAGCGCAATCGTCCGGGCCTCACCGGCCGCTGCGCCGCGCGCGACGGCCGCGCTTACTTCTTCTTGCCCTTGTGCGCGGCGGTCTTGGCCGGCGCGGCTTTCACAGGAGCGGCAGCCTTCGCCGACTTCGCCGACGACTTGGCGACGCTGCGCTTGCCACCATGCGACTTGCCGCCCACCGCCAGGCTCGCGCGCTCGATGTGCGCACCGGCGGCTGACGTCGCGATCCGCTCCGGACCGGGTTCCGCCGGCACCGAACGGCCGACCGGCACGTGCAGCACGAGCGCCTGGCCCGGCATCACGAGATCGCGGTGCGTACGGTTCCACGCCTTCAACTGGCCGACCGACACGCCGTAGCGGCCGGCGAGCGCCGCCATCGACTGCTTGCGACGCACGCGGATCAGCATCTTGCGCGTATCGGGAACGTCCGGCTCCATCGCGAGCGCGCCGTTTTCGGCGACGTCGGCGCTGATGTCCTCGTCGTCGTCATCGCCGCGCGGCACGACGATCGTCGAGCCCGGCTTCAGGCGCATGCCGGCCGGAATCTTGTTGACCGACATCAGCGTATCGGCGTCGACGCCGATCTTCTCGGCGATCGCGGCCGGGCGTGCACGCTCGCTGACCGTGTAGGTGGTCCACGACGACAGCTGGCCGTTGTAGGCTTTCAGGCTCTTCTCGAACGCGGACGCGTTGTCGAACGGCAGCAGGATCTGCGGCTCGGTCGCGCCGAGGATCACGGGCTTCGAGAACGACGGGTTCAGCGAGCGGAATTCGTCGAGCGGCAGGTTCGCGAGCTTCGCGGCCACCGCCACGTCGATGTCGCGCGACGTCGTCACCGTCACGAAATACGGATGGTTCGGGATATCGGGCAGCGCGAGGCCGTACTGCTGCGGGCTCGCGATGATGTTCTTCACCGCCTGCAGCTTCGGCACGTAGTTGCGCGTCTCGTTCGGCATCCGCAGGCTCTGGTAGTCGGTCGGCAGGCCGGCCGCCTGATTGCGCGCGATCGCGCGCTGCACGTTGCCTTCGCCCCAGTTGTACGCGGCCAGCGCCAGATACCAGTCGCCGAACATGTCGTGCAGGCGGGACAGGTAGTCGAGCGCGGCGCTCGTCGACGCGAGCACGTCGCGGCGCTCGTCCTGCCACATGTTGCGCTTCAGGTTGTACGTGCGACCGGTGCCGGGCATGAACTGCCACATGCCGGCCGCCTTCGCGACCGACAGCGCCTGCGGGTTGTACGCGGACTCGATGAACGGCAGCAGCGCGAGCTCGGTCGGCATGTGACGCGCCTCGAGTTCCTCGACGATGTGGTACAGGTACTTCTGCGAGCGCTCGGTCATGCGCTGCACGTAATCGGGACGCTGCGTATACCAGGTCGTCTGCATGTCGACCAGATCGCTCTGCAGGTCGGGCATCTGGAAGCCGCGGCGGATGCGCGCCCAGAGATCGGAGTCTGCCGTGGTCAGGTCGCCGACGGATTGCTTGTCGACGTCGACAGTTTCTTTGGCGGTGGCTGATTTACGGAGGTAGTTGGACGTCGCCTGCGGATCGGCGGCGGTGTTGGCGACAGGGGGCTGGCTCGCACAAGCGGCGAGTAGCAGCACCACCATCGCACTCAATATAAGTCGCATGAAAATCTCTGCTTCCGACGGCTGGAAATTGCAGGCGATACTACGGAAGTGCGTGCTTCACGTCAATAAAAACACCGAAAACTCAGCGAAATCCTACATTTGGAGCAATTTTTACAGACACCGCTTGAGCTTTGGAGTCCTCCGAAAAACGTTACCGGAACCGGTTTTTCCATTCGCGCATCAGCGTGAACGCGGCCAGACGATCCGTCACCGTTTCGTGCAGCTCGGCCTCGAGCGTCGCGTGGATCGCCGCGCTGTCGGCCCGCATGAACGGGTTGACCGCGCGCTCGTGCGCGATCGTCGTGGGCAGCGTCGGCACGCCGCACGCACGCAGCGCCTGCGCGTCGTCGCGCCACGCGGCGAGCGCCGCATTGCCGGGCTCGCACGCGAGCGCGAAGCGGATGTTCGACAGCGTGTATTCGTGTGCGCAATGCACGCGCGTGTCGCCCGGCAGCGCCGCGAGCGCGTCGAGCGACGCGAGCATCTGCGCGGGCGTGCCTTCGAACAGGCGGCCGCAGCCGCACGAGAACAGCGTGTCGCCGCAGAACACGTGCGGCTCCGCGTTGCCCTGCCCGGCCGCGCCTTGACCGGCCGTCTGAAAATACGCAATGTGGCCGCGCGTATGCCCCGGCACGTCGAGCACGTCGAACGCGACGGTCGGCGCGTCGAGCGTCACGCGATCGCCGCCCGCCAGCGGCCGCGTGACCACGCCGATCGCTTCGGCGGCGGGACCGTAAACGGGGAGGAGAGCATCGTCCGGTTGGCTATTACGCAGCGCGTCGACACCGCCGACGTGGTCGGCGTGGTGGTGCGTGAGTAAAATAGCGGTCAACCGCCATCCGCGTTCGGCAAGAACCCGGCGTACGGGCGCGGCTTCACCCGGATCGACGGCGATCGCATCGCGGCCGTCCGAGACGAGCCAGATATAGTTGTCTTCGAATGCCGGAACCGGCACGTATTCCAGCTCGTTCATGGGCGCGCAATCATCGTTATGTCCGATCCACAAATTATAGACTGGCCCGCCTGGACCGACTCGCCGCCCGGCCGCTACGTGCTGGGCTGGGAACAGGCGCAGCTCGACCGGATCGTGTCCGACGTCTTCGGCTTCCACGCGCTGCAGCTCGGCCTGCCGCAGCTCGACGCGCTGCGGGAGAACCGCATGCCGTATCGCGGCCTCGTGCTCGACCCGGCGAGCGGCGCGAGCGCGCCGTATCAGTATCCGTGGGCGCGCGAAGCGCACACGGCGGGCCATGCGCCCGCCGACCGCAGCACGACCTGGTGCGACCTGCTCGACCTGCCGTTCGAGTCGCAGAGCGTCGACCTGATCGTGATGCCGCACACGCTCGAATTCACGTCCGACCCGCACCGCCTGCTGCGCGAGGCCGAGCGCGTGCTGATGCCGGAAGGCCAGCTCGTGATCACCGGCTTCAATTCGCTGAGCCTGTGGGGCATGCGGCAGTCGTTCGGGCGCATGGCGAACCGCCCGTTCGTGCCGGCCACGCGCGACCAGATCGCGTTCATCCGGCTGAAGGACTGGATCAAGCTGCTCGGTTTCGACCTCGAACGCGGCCGCTTCGGCTGCTACCGGCCGCCGCTCGCCACCGACCAGTGGCTGGCCCGCTACGGCTTCATGGAGGCCGCCGGCGACCGCTGGTGGCCGATCTTCGGCGCCGTCTACATGGTGACGGCCGTCAAGCGCGTGCGCGGCATGCGCCTCGTCGGCCCGATCAAGATGAAGAAGCCCGTGCTCGCACCGGGCCTGACGCCGGCGGCCTCCCCGACCACTCACCAAGAACGTTCATGACAATCGACACCATCGACATCTATACCGACGGCGCCTGCAAGGGCAACCCCGGCCCCGGCGGCTGGGGCGCGCTGCTGCGCTACGGCGACAAGGAAAAGGAACTGTTCGGCGGCGAGCCGAACACGACCAACAACCGCATGGAGCTGATGGGCGTGATCGCCGCGCTCGAAGCGCTGAAGCGGCCGTGCCGGGTGATCGTGCATACCGACTCGCAATACGTGCAGAAGGGCATCAGCGAGTGGATCCACGGGTGGAAGAAGAAAGGCTGGGTCACCGCGGCGAAGACGCCGGTGAAGAATGCCGACCTGTGGAAGCGGCTCGACGCGCTCGTCGTGCAGCACGAGATCGAATGGCGCTGGGTCAAGGGCCATGCAGGTCATCCCGAAAACGAGCGCGCGGACGCGCTCGCGAACCGCGGCGTCGAATCGCTGGCCGCCTGAACACCGGCCGCCCTCTCCCGTTTTTCCTGCTTTTCCCGACATGCGCCAGATCATTCTCGATACCGAAACCACCGGCCTGAACGCCCGCACGGGCGACCGTCTCATCGAAATCGGCTGCGTCGAGCTGCTGAACCGGCGGCTCACCGGCAACAACCTGCACTTCTACGTGAACCCCGAACGCGACAGCGATCCGGGCGCACTGGCGGTGCACGGCCTCACGACCGAATTCTTGAGCGACAAGCCGAAATTCGCGGAAGTCGCCCATCAGATCCTCGACTTCGTGAAGGACGCCGAGCTGATCATCCACAACGCGCCGTTCGACCTCGGCTTTCTCGACGCCGAATTCGCACGGCTCGGCCTGCCGCCGTTCACCGAGCATTGCGGCGGCGTGATCGACACGCTGGTGCAGGCCAAGCAGATGTTCCCCGGCAAGCGCAACTCGCTCGACGCGCTGTGCGACCGTTTCGGCATCAGCAACGCGCACCGCACGCTGCACGGCGCGCTGCTCGACTCGGAGCTGCTCGCCGAGGTGTATCTCGCGATGACGCGCGGCCAGGACAGCCTCGTGATCGACATGCTCGACGACGCGGGCGTCGGCGGCGGCGCGGCGAACGGCCAGCGCGTGTCGCTCGCCGCACTCGACCTCGCCGTGGTGGTCGCGAGCGACGACGAGCTGGCCGCGCACCAGGCTCAGCTCGACGAGCTCGACAAGTCGGTCAAGGGCACCTGCGTGTGGCGCCAGTCCGCCGAGACAGATACCGCCGAAGCAGCGTAATACCCGCGGCCCGCGTCGCGGCCGCGCTCATGCGCGCGGCTGCAGCGCGATGACGGCCATCCCGCCGAGCGCGAGCACCGCGCCGGCCACGTCCCAGCGGGTCAGCGCGACGCCGTCGATCACCCGCAGCCAGATCAGCGCCACCGCGATGTACACACCGCCGTACGCGGCATACGTGCGCCCCGCCGCGCTCGGGTGCAACGTCAGCAGCCACGCGAACAGCGCGAGCGACAGCGCGGCCGGCACCAGCAGCCAGGCCGGGCGCCCGGCCTTCAGCACGAGCCACGGCAGATAGCAGCCGACGATTTCGGCCAGCGCGGTAGCGGCGAACAGCGCCGCGATCCTGATCAGTTCGGTCATCCGGTTCCTCACGAATTCAGCCCCGTCGCGGCGGACGATCGGCCGCGCCGCGCGCCGCCGATCATACCCGAGCGGGCCGCGCCGAATGCCCCGCCAGGCGGGCGATTCCGCGCAATTTGCACGATCGTCCGTCATCGTGCTATCATGTCGCCTGTTTCAACATTCAATCTCTGTCTTTTCGATTTTGAGAGAAGTCCGTCCGCACGCTGCGGGCCGGTGCCTCGATCGAAATTGCATCCACAGGAAAGCCCGCCCGACAGGCCCGCTTTTCTCGTTTCGTTGCCCCTCCGGGGCGTTGCCGGAACACCGGACATCTCGTCCGCACCGGCATCTGCCGCTCGCATCACGCGGCCCATTCTTCATGAGCGCACTGTCGCGACGGCCCATCGGGCCCGCGTCGAAGCAACCCCTTGGCCCTTTGCTGCCCCCCGCGCAGTAAGTGCTTAAAGGTCTGCCCCGACGCGCAGCACACGACACCGCGCTCGCCGGCAAACCGTGTCGGACGGCCCTGCCCGTTCCGGCGCTGTCAAAGGAGTGCATGACCTTGACCGCAACACACGTCAGCCCGACCGCTGTCTCTTCCACCGCTTCGCCGTCCGGCGAAGCCCCGCTCGCCGCGGACGACATCACCGTCGTCGACCAGAGCCTGCTCAAGCGCGCCGTCAGCGCGATGGCCATCGGCAATGCGATGGAATGGTTCGATTTCGGCGTCTACAGCTATATCGCCGTCACGCTCGGCAAGGTGTTCTTCCCGTCCAGCAGCCCGTCCGCGCAGTTGCTCGCGACCTTCGGCACGTTCGCGGCCGCGTTTCTCGTGCGTCCGCTCGGCGGCATGGTGTTCGGGCCGCTCGGCGACCGCATCGGCCGCCAGCGCGTGCTCGCCGCGACGATGATCATGATGGCCGTCGGCACCTTCGCGATCGGCCTGATCCCGAGCTATGCGTCGATCGGCATCATGGCGCCGATCCTGCTGCTCGTCGCCCGCCTCGTGCAAGGGTTCTCGACCGGCGGCGAATACGGCGGCGCGGCGACCTTCATCGCCGAATTCTCGACCGACAAGCGTCGCGGCTTCATGGGCAGCTTCCTCGAGTTCGGCACGCTGATCGGCTATGTGCTGGGCGCGGGCGTCGTCGCGCTGCTCACCGCGTCGCTGTCGCAGGACGCGCTGCTGTCGTGGGGCTGGCGCGTGCCGTTCCTGATCGCCGGGCCGCTCGGCCTGATCGGACTGTACATCCGGATGAAGCTCGAGGAAACGCCCGCGTTCAAGCGCCAGGCCGAAGCGCGCGAAGCGCAGGACAAGGCCGTGCCGAAGACGCGCTTCCGCGAGACGCTGCTGCGCAACTGGCGTGCACTGCTGCTGTGCGTCGGCCTCGTGCTGATCTTCAACGTGACCGACTACATGGTGCTGTCGTACCTGCCGAGCTTCATGTCGTCGACGCTGCACTTCGACGAATCGCACAGCCTCGTGCTGGTGCTGCTCGTGATGGTGCTGATGATGCCGATGACGCTGTACGCCGGCCGCCTGTCCGACAAGGTCGGCCGCAAGCCGGTGATGCTCGCCGGCTGCGTGGGCCTGCTGGTGCTGTCGATCCCGTCGCTGATGCTGATCCACACGGGCACCACGGCATCGGTGTTCGGCGGCCTGCTGATCCTCGGCGTGCTGCTGTCGTGCTTCACCGGCGTGATGCCGTCGGCGCTGCCCGCGCTGTTCCCGACCGAGATCCGTTACGGCGCGCTCGCGATCGGCTTCAACGTGTCGGTGTCGCTGTTCGGCGGCACGACGCCGCTGGTGACCGCATGGCTCGTCGACGTGACGCACAACCTGATGATGCCCGCGTACTACATGATGGGCGCCGCGCTGATCGGCATCGTGTCGGTCGTCGCGCTCGCCGAAACCGCGCGCCAGCCGCTGAAGGGCTCGCCGCCGGCCGTCGCGACGCGCCGCGAAGCGCACCAGCTCGCGCGCCAGTTGCGCGAGGACGACGACGAATCGGACATCTACGGCGTCGCGACGCCCGCCCGCGCGTGAGCGTCGCCCAATGAAAAAGCCCCGGCCGAAGCCGGGGCCCGATCGAACCCGATCCACCCGACCGGCTTGCGCCGGCCGGGCTTTTTTCATTCAGTCGGCGTGCGCGTTCATGCGTGCGCTTCGCAGTGACGGCAGAAGATCAGCGCGCGCGACCGCGACACGGCTGCCTGCGCACCGCGCGCCGCGACGATCATCCCGACCTGGCCGAGATTGAAATCGCGCTCGACCATCAGCTGCGTGAGCCCGGCAAGCGCCAACACGACGGACGGGTGGTACAGGCTCGATTCAATCAGGGCTTTCATCATCGGCTCCATCTGGCAATGCGTGATTTGATGGAGTGGATTCTAGGGATCGGTCGCGTCCGGATAAACAGCGCGAATGCGAAGTCACTTGTCAGCGGCCGAGAACAATCGGCAGCGGCTTGCCGGACAACGGCGAGCGGCGCCTGGCAGCGGCGTGCGGCAGCCCGGCGAACCGCTTCAAAAGCTACGCGAGCGGCGTATCGACGAAGGCCGGCAGCGCTTCCGCCCGCGCGGAATGGGCGGCGAGCGCCGGATAACGGGCCGGATCGATCCGCGCCAGCGCCGGGTAGTCGGCCGCCATGAACTGCGTGAAGCGCCACGCCACCGCGACCGTCACGTCCGACTGCAGCAGCCGCGCGC
Organism: Burkholderia sola; assembly: GCF_905400185.1. NCBI lineage: Bacteria > Pseudomonadati > Pseudomonadota > Betaproteobacteria > Burkholderiales > Burkholderiaceae > Burkholderia > Burkholderia sola. The sequence goes on along the minus strand of NZ_FR989675.1, from coordinate 1,282,333 downwards.
CGCCGAACCAGCCGTTCGTGGCCGCGACCAGCGGCTCCAGTGCGCCGTATGCGCCTTCGAGCTGGCTCAGCACGCGTTCGACCCACGGTTCGTGCTGCTTGTCCGACGGCCGCAGTGCCTGCTCGTAGACGAACTGCACGGTTTTCTCGGCGGCGGCCAGCGCGAACCCGATCGGCACCAGCGCGCGCAATCGGGCATCGACGGCGTCGGGCAGCAGGCGCCGCTCCTGCGCGGCGAGATGATCGAGATAGTCGACGATCAGCGACGAATCGATCAGCGTCGCGCCGCCGTCGGTCACGAGCGTCGGCGCCTTGACGACCGGGTTGAGCGCCCTGAACCGCTCGACATGACGGAATACCGAGATCGACTCGTGTTCGAACGGCAGGTCGAGCAGCTTCGCCGAAATGGCGACCCGGCGCACGAACGGCGAATCCAGCATACCGATCAGTTTCATCGCAAACGCTCCGTTTCGAGGGAATGGGACCGACGACTGTAGCAGCGTCGCGCGGCAGCGCCTAGCGTGCGCGTGATGCAGATCAGCCGCCCGCACATCCGCCTCCCGCTGCGCGGCCACAGTGACCATAATGAATATTCACGCTCCTTCCGCCCCAGGGTCCGCCATGTGGTACGCCGTCGTCGAGCAGCAGCGGGAATGGATGCGCGCATGGCGCGCGGCGACGCGGTACGCGTTCGATGCCTGGCCCGCGGCGTCGCTGCCGCATGCCGCGTCGTCGTGCTACGACGACCTGTTCGAACCGCTGCTCGGGCCGCAGGCCGCGCCGCCGGGCTTCGATCTCGCGTGGCCCGACGTCGGCGAGCAGGTGGTCGCGCACACGCCGTTTTGCGACTTGCGGCGCTTCGCGCACGCCGACGCGCGCCGCACCGTGCTGCTGTGCGCGCCGCTCGTCGGGCACGCGGCCGTGATGATGCGGGAAACCGCCGAAACGCTGCTCGCCGATGGCGACGTTTGCGTGACCGACTGGCGCAATGCGCGCGACGTGCCGCTCGCGGCAGGCCGTTTCGGGCTCGACGAGTACGTCGCGATGCTCGACGGCTTCGTCGACGCGCTCCAGCACGACGATCGGCCGCTGCACGTCGTCGCCGTGTGCCAGGCGACCGTGCCCGCGCTCGGCGCACTCGCGCTGCGGGCCGCGCGCGGCCTCGCTCCGCCCGCGAGCATCACGCTGATCGGCGGCCCGCTCGATGCGCGGCTGAACCCGAGCGCGCTCGGCGCCGCGGCGGCCGCCCATTCGCTCGACTGGTGCCGGCGCCACCTGATCGACATCGTGCCGCCCGGGTTCGCGGGGCATGGCCGCCGCGTGTTCCCGACCTATCTGCAACAGGGCGAGATCGCGCTGATGTATCCGCAACGCTTCCTGGCGCTGATCGAGACCTACGCGCTGGCAGCCTCCCGCTTCGACATGGCCGGGCTTGCCGACGCCCGGCGGGCGCTGCGCGAATACACCGCGCTGCTCGACATGCCGGCCGATTATTTTCTCGATACGGTCGACGTCGTGTTCCAGCGCATGCTGCTCGCGACCGGCGCGTGGCGCGTGCGTGGCCGGCGCGTCGAACCGGCCGCGTTGCGCGACGTCGCGCTGCTGACCGTCGAAGGCGCCCGCGACACAGTCACGGGCGCCGGCCAGACGCATGCGGCGCTCGGCCTGTGCAGCGGCCTCTCGGCCGACGCGCGCCATCGCGTCGACGTCGACGATTGCGATCACTACGGACTGTTTACGGGGCCACGCTGGCACGGCAACGTCCATCCGGCGATGCAACGCGTGTTCGCGCTGGCGGAAGCCGGCCGACCGCGCCCGCGCCGGAACCGTCGGACGTGACGAAGCGTCAGGGGCGCGCCGCGTCGAGCAGCGCGCGCACCTCGTCGTCGCTCGTCTGCTCGAAGCGCGCGTAGAACTGGCTGATCCCGAAGAGCCGCGCCGGCTGCGACACCGCGACGAATACGTCGGCCAGGCCGTCGAACGCATGCGCCGCGCCCGCCGGCGCGACCGGCACCGCCGCGACGATGCGCGCCGGACGGCGCTCGCGCAGCGCCTGCAGCGCGACGCGCATCGATGCGCCGGTCGCGACACCGTCGTCGACGACGATCGCGATGCGTCCATCCACCGCCAGCGGCGGCGCCGCGCCGCGATACAGCGCCTCGCGGCGTTGCAGTTCGGTCGTCTCGCGCGCGATCACGTCGGCGAGTTGCGCATCCGATACGTCCATCGCGCGGATCACCGAACGCTGCAGATGGGTCGCGCCGCCCGTCGCGATCGCGCCCATCGCGAGCTCGGGGTCGAACGGCACGCCGAGCTTGCGCACGACCAGCACGTCGAGCGGCGCGCGCAGTGCGCACGCGACCGGATACGCGACGGGCACGCCGCCGCGCGGCAGCGCGAGCACGACGACGTCGGTTCGCCCTGCGTATTCGCGCAACGCGTCGGCCAGCTGGCGGCCGGCATCGGCGCGATCGGCAAAACTGCTTTCGGTCACGATCGGCTCCCTGCCGTTGCGCCGGGCGCGCGCAACCCGCGCCGACGCCTGTCAACGAGCATGGTTCATCGGTCGCGCCGATGCAAGCAGGGTCATACCGGTGCGCGACGCGCCGCGGGAAAGGGTCAGAGGCCGGCGGCCTGCCGGTACAGCCGCCAGAACGACTGCGCGTAGGACTGCGCGAGTTCGGGCGCGCGCCGGAACACGTTCACCGTGTCGGCGTGCTCGGCCGCGCCGTCGGACAGCGTCGTCAGCGCGACGCTGTCGTCGACGATCGCGAAGCGCGACGCGGGGCCGCCGTGCCGCGAATCGATCGCGACGTCGATGCCTGCGGACTTCAGATAGCCGGCGCCGCTGGTCTTGCCCGCGCGCGGCGAACGCACGAGCACGACGCGCACCTCGATCCCGCGCGCGCGGGCCGCCCGCAGCGCGCTCGCGACCGTCGGCGGCACCTGCGTATAGCCGGCCAGCAGCACGCGGCGCTGCGCCTGTTCGATCAGATCGACGGTCGCGTCGGCCGCCGCGTTGTCATACGAAAAGTACGTGCCGACCGATGCGGCGTCGGACGGAATCTGGCTGGCGTGGACGCTCGTCGCGCAGCAGAACGCGGCGAGGAGGAAGGCGGCTGGTCTCATGGCGGGCGCCATTGTAGCGACGCCAATTCGCGTGACAAGAGGCGGCTGCGACGCTGCTGCGCCGACGCAACACACAGTGCGGAACGGGTGCCCGGCCGCTGTGTTTCGGGCCGGGTTTCGCCCCGCCGATCAGCCGGCCGCGACGCGCGCGAGCCAACGCGTCACGCCGTCGACGGAACGGAAATCCGCGAGGCTGCGCGCGGGCAACGCGGGATACGCGCCACCGGCCATCTCGGCCAGCGCGCGCCCGGGGCCGAGTTCGAGAAACGCGGTCGCGCCGGCCTCCACGCACGCGGCGAGACAGGCCGCCCATTCGACCGGCTCCGCGATCTGCCGCGCGAGCTTGTCGAGGCCCGTGTCGACATCGAGCACGGACGCGCCATCGATCCCCGAGAACAGCCGGGTGCCGGGCAACGGCCGGCGCACGCGCGTCGCGGCCAGCGTCGCGCGGAAGGCCGGCACGGCCGCCGCCAGCCGACGCGTATGCGACGCGATCCGCACGCAGACGGGCGCGACACGCAGCGCGCCGGCGCGCGCCGCGTCGTCGGCCACGGCATCGACGTCGGCGTGCCGCCCTGCAACCACGAACGCATCGCCGGGGTTCGCGATCGCGATAGCCGCGTCGCGACCGTCGCAGAACTGCGCCAGTTGCGCGCGTGTCAGGCCGCGCACGAACACCATCCGCTCGTCGCCGCCGCTCGCGGCATCCATCTCGCGTGCACGCGCATCGGCCAGATCGAGCGCATCGTGCGGGTCGATCCTTCCCGCGACGCTCCACGAGCCGACCTCGCCGACGCTGTAGCCCGCGACGCAGCGCCGGCGTGGCCACACAGCGTCGAGCAGCGCGGCGGCCGCGAGCGCCTGGACCGTGCAGAGGATCTGCGCGGCCCGGTTTTCCTGCAGCGCGTCGGGGCCGGCCTGTCGGACCCACGTGCGCGGATCGTCGCCGAGCAGCCGGCCCGCATGCGCGAACAGTGCGTCGGCCTGCGGCGCCGATCCGGTCAGATCGAACATGTCGGCGCGCTGCGCGCCTTGCCCCGAACACAGGATGGCCAGCGTCATCGCGCGTGCCCTTCGGCTTCGAGCGCATCGACGAAGACGCTCATCGCGAGCAGGTCGGCCGCGCCGCCCGGACTCAGCCGGCGCGCGACGAACGCACGATGCGCGGCCGCCGCGCGCAGCCGCCAGTCGCGCGCCCGCACGCCGCCGCGCGCGACGAACGCACGGGCGGTCGCACGGGCGAAATCGAGGCCGTCCTGCCCGCCCCGGTGCAGCAGATTCGTGTCGTCGAGCGCGGCGATCAGCGCGAAGCACGCGGCGACGCGCGCGGCTTCCGGGTCGCCCGGCAGGTCGCGCCGCGCGCGGCGCAGCGCGGGCAAGCCGATCGCATACACGGTCGGAAAGCCGTCGGCCGCCTCGCGACGCGCGCCGCCGACACCGTAGCGGCGGCTCGCGCGCTCGCCGTGACTGTCCGGCACACGTGGACCGCCGAGGATCTCGACGCCCCAGCGGCGCGACACGAACGCACCGAGCGTCGTCCCGGCCGGCAGCGCGCCCGGTATCGTGCGCCGGCCGGCGGCCGCGCACAGCAGCCCGAGCCCGAAGATCGCACCACGATGCGTATTGACGCCGCCGGTCGCGGCGAGCATCGCGTGCTCGGCACGCAGGCCGATCTTGCGCAGCACGGCCATGTCGGCGTCGCGGGCGCCCGCGTCGGCGAGTTCCGCGAAGTACGGCCGCAGCACGACGGCGCTGCGCGTGAACGTCGCGGCATCCATGTCCGCGTGACTGCCGGTGTCGACGTGACTGACGAGGCCCGGCTTCGGGTAGGTGTCGATCTCGAGCACGAGGCTGCGCTCGGCCAGCGCGGCGATGCGCTCGGCCTCGGACGGCGCCGCGACGCGGCAGGCAGCCGCGGCGTTCATTGCGTGCCCCCGATGAACGCATCGGCGCACATCAATTCGACGGTAGTCGCGGTCTTCACCGCGACTTCGGGCAACCGCGCGTGCAGTTCGCGCCAGTTGGCGCCCGCGCCGTCGTCGCGCAGCAGTTCGCCGTCGATGCGCATTGGCGCGCGCGCATCGATCGTCGCGAGACCGTCGAGCAACGGCGCGAGCGACGCGGCGTCCGGCAGCGGGAACACGATGTCGAGATCGGACGATGCGCTCAGGTACGGCTCGCCGGTCAGCGCCTGCCAGGCGAGGCTGCCGAACACGCGGCCCTGCACGCCGCAGCGCGCGCCGAGCGCATCGAGCTCGCGCAGCGGCGCATGCCACGCGGCGGGCGCTCCGGAGCGTACGTCCGCCAACGCCGGCAGCGGGCCGACCGTCGCGAGCGCGTGGGCGGCCACGTTCAGCGCGATGCGCCGCTTGCCCGCCGGCGGCGGCAACGGCAGGCCGAGCGGCACGCGGCCGGCATCGGCTTCATCCGGCGACGCGCGACGCACGATCAGCGGCCAGCCGCGTTCGGCCCATGCGCGCACGAGCGGATCGCCCGCGAGCGCGGGGTCGTGGGCAAAGGCCGCGCCCCACCCGCCCGCCGTCAGCGTGACGAGCGTGTGGCGGCGCAGCGGCAGCTCAGCGTGCGGCACGCGCAAGGGCCTCGACGCGGGCGGCGACGTCGGTCGCGACCGGCCGGCCGCGCGCCGCGCGCCGGTCGACGCGCTCGGCCGGCTTGCCGAGCCATTCGCCGACCTGCGCGTCGAGCGCGCGGGACGGATCGAGCACGGCGTCGACGGCGCCCATCTTCACGAGGTTGTCGAGCCCCGGCGCGAACACCGGGGTCGAACGCGCCATCTCCTTCAGCACGTCGATCGGCAGCTTGGTCACGCGCGACATCGACGGCAGGTCCATCACCTCCGGCTCGGCACCCGGCACCGCGAGCAGCGTGCGGGTCGCGAGCGCGGTCGCGATGAACGCCCCCGCGGCCGTGTGGCCGTACAGCACGCCGATCGTCCGGTGTCCGGCGAGATCCGCGTGTATCAGGCACTTCGCGAGATGCGACAGTCCTTCGTTCAGGCCGAGCAGTTCGTCGCGCTTGCTCATCCGCTGGCTGTCGCTGTCGACCAGCACGACGATCGGCGTGTCGCCGCCGCGCGCGACCGTGTCGAGCACGCGCGACGCGAGCGTCAGCGCCTCGTCGAGGCCGAACGGCAAGCGGTCAGCAACGCCGATCACGTCGACGCGCGTGCCGGCCAGTTCCGCGTGGCCCGTCAGCAGGCCGCCATTGCGCACGATCGAATGGCCGTTGGGGAACAGCGAGGTCAGTACTTCATCGAGCGTCATGCTGCGGCTCCTGTAACTGGTCGGCGAGCTTCGCGAATGCTTCGTCGGGCATGCCGGGGATCGCTTCCGGCTCGGTGGCCCCGAGCGCGCGCCACACGTCGAGCGCATCGTTGCAGCCGCCGAACCGTTCGACCCGCGCTTCGAGACGCGCCTGTTCCGCGCGCAGCATCGCCGCATCGAACGTCGGCGCGCGACCGATCAGATCGAGCGCCGCCGCGCGGAACGCGTCGGGCGTATCGGCCACGTAGCGATCGGCGCCGCCGATCAAGCGCCGGTGCTTGCCGCCCATCGTGCGCCAGATCAGCGCGCGATCCTTCGAGTCGAATTCCTCGACGCCGCGATTGGTCTCGATCACTTCGGGGCCCGACACGCTGATGCGCCCCTGCTCCGACACCGCGAGCGCCGAACAGCACGCGGCGAGCAACCCGCCGCCGCCATAGCAGCCCGCGCGGCCGCCGATCAGCCCGATCACCGGCACGCCGGCCGCACGCGCTTCGACGAGCGCACGCATGATCTCGGCGATCGCGAGCTCGCCCGCGTTCGCTTCCTGCAGCCGCACGCCGCCCGTATCGAACAGGATCAGCACCGGCTTGCCGACTTCGCGCGCGGCGCGCAGCAGCCCGGTGAGCTTCGCGCCGTGCACTTCGCCGAACGCGCCGCCCATGAAGCGGCCTTCCTGAGCGGCGACGAACACCGGCCGGCCGTCGAGCCGGCCGTGGCCGACCACCATCCCGTCGTCGAACTGCTGCGGCAGGCCGAACAGCGGCAAGTGCGGGCTCGTCATGCGCTCGGCCGGCCCGAGGAATTCGCTGAAACTGCCCGCGTCGAGCAGCCCGTCGATGCGCTGCCGCGCCGATGCTTCGTACCAGCTCGCCGCATTCGCGACGAACGCCGGTGCGTCGTGGATCACGTCGCTCATCATGCATCTCCCTCGATCGCGCGCACGGCCTGCGCGAGCCGCAGCGACACCATGTCGGGTCGCGCGCCGCCGTCGTTGATCGACAGCTTCAGGCCGCCCGGCGTGCGCCGTTCGACGAAATCCGACACGACCGCCTGCCACACCGCGCCGAACCCGACCGCCGCGGTGCGGATGTCGATTTCGCATTCGTTGCCCGGCAGCACGCGCTCGACGAGCACCTCGAGATTGCCGGACGCGACCACGCCGACGAGCGCCGCGGCCTGCTCGCCCTTCGCGCGTTCGCGCGCGGTGAAGCGATAGTTCAACTGTTCCATGCCCTCTTCCTCACCAGTTGCGAAACCGGGCCGGCGGCGCATAAAGCCCGCCCGACCAGTGCACGAGATCCTTGATCGACCGCGCGGCGAGCCAGCGGCGGTCGGCGTCGAGCGGATCGATGCCGAGATCCTCCGGGCGGCGGATCACGCCGCGCTCGCGCAGCCGCTCCACCATCTTCCGGTCGCGGCCGCGGCCGACGTCCGTATAGCCGGCCACGCCGCGGATCGCGTGCTCGCGTTCGTCCTTGTCGCGGCACATCAGCAGGTTCGCGATGCCCTCCTCGGTGACGATGTGCGTGACGTCGTCGCCGTAGACCATGATCGGCGCGAGGTCGAGCTGCAGCTTGTCCGCGAGCTTCAGCGCATCGAGCTTCTCGACGAACATCGGCACGTTCTTGTCGCCGAACGTCTCGCCGATCTGCACGACCAGCTTGCGCCCGCGCCGCAGCGCCGCCGGCGTGTCGGGATCGGCCTCCGCGCCCGCCTTCAACCACGGTTCGCTCGGATGGCGCCGGCCGCGCGCGTCGCTGCCCATGTTCGGCGCGCCGCCGAAACCGGCGATCCGCTCGGCGGTGACCGTCGACGAATGGCCGGACAGGTCGATCTGCAGCGTCGAGCCGATGAACATGTCGCACGCATAGAGCCCGGCCGTCTGGCAGAACGCGCGGTTCGAGCGCAGCGACCCGTCGGGGCCCGTGAACCATACGTCGGAGCGCGCGCGGATGTAGTCGTCCATCCCGACTTCGGAGCCGAAGCAGTGGATCTGCTCGACCCAGCCCGATTCGATCGCGGGAATCAGCGTCGGATGCGGATTGAGCGCCCAGTGCGTGCAGACCTTGCCCTTCAGCCCGAGCTTCGCGCCGTAGGTGGGTAGCAGGAGCTCGATCGCGGCCGTGTTGAAGCCGATCCCGTGGTTCAGGCGCTTGATCCCATACGGCTCGTAGATGCCCTTGATCGCGAGCATCGCGGTGAGGATCTGCGTCTCGGTGATCGCGGCCGGATCGCGCGTGAACAGCGGCTCGACGTAGAACGGCCGGCCGGCCTCGACGACGAAATGCACGCGATCGCCCGGGATGTCGACGCGCGGCACCTTGTCGACGATGCGGTCGACCTGCGCGATCACGATGCCGTCCTTGAACGCGGTGGCTTCGACGACGGTCGGCGTGTCCTCGGTGTTCGGGCCCGTGTACAGGTTGCCGTCGGCGTCGGCGCTCACGGCCGCGATCAGCGCGACCTGCGGCGTGAGGTCGATGAAGTAGCGGGCGAACAGTTCGAGATAGGTATGCACCGCGCCGAGCGCGATCTTGCCGCCGAACAGCAGCTTCGCGATGCGCTGCGACTGCGGGCCCGAATACGCGAAGTCGAGACGCGTCGCGATGCCGCGCTCGAACACGTCGAGGTGCTCGGGCAGCACGACGCCCGACTGCACCATGTGCAGGTCGTGGAGCTTCGCGCTGTCGACGTCGGCGAGCGCGGTGGCGAGCAGATCGGCCTGCTTCTGGTTGTCGCCTTCGAGGCACACGCGGTCGCCTGGCCGCAGCACCGCTTCGAGCAACGCGACGGTGTCGCGCGCGTCGACCCGCTTGCCCTGCGCGTACGCCGCGCCGGCCGCGACGCGTGCATCGCGCGCCTGCCGCGCGTGATTCCATCCGGTCATGAACAGTTCTCCGCTTCGAGGGTTCAGCGGCATTCTAAGCCTGGCGCCGCTGCCGATTGATGATGTTGCAGAATGCGACTCAGAGGACGCCGCGATGGATGCGGCCCGCGCGCGGGCCGCATCCATCGCCCTACGCGCCGACCAGCGCGCGCGTCGTGAAGAACAGCAGCGACGGCCCGAGCAGGCAGCCGACGCCGGTATGGAACGTCGCGACCAGCGCGCCGTACGGCACGAGCCGGCGGTCGGTCGCGGCAAGGCCCGCGCTCACGCCGCTGACGGTGCCCGCGAGCCCGCCGAAGATCATCGCCGAGCGCGGCGTCTTCAGTCCCATGAAGTTGGCCGCGACCGGCGTGCCGACCATCACGATGATCGCCTTCACGAGCCCCGTCGCGATGCTGAGCGCGATCACGTCGGAGCTCGCACCGATCGCCGCGCCCGTGACGGGCCCGACGATGTAGGTGACGGCGCCCGCCCCGATCGTCGTCATGCTGACCGCATCGGTATAGCCGAACGCGCGCGCGACGCACGCGCCGACGATGAACGGCAGCACGGTGCCGAGCAGCAGCGACACGACGCCGACGAGCCCGGCCTTGCGCGCCTCGGTCGGCTGCACTTCGAACGCGGTCGCGACGATCGCGAAATCGCGCAGCATCGCGCCGCCCATCAGGCCGATGCCGGCGAACAGCTTGACGTCGGCCAGCCCCTTCTCGCCACCGGTGAACGCGCCGCCGACGTAGGCGAGCACGAGGCCGATCACGATCGCGATCGCCGAGCCGTGCACGCGGCCGAACGTGAGCTTGCGCGACGCGATCGAAGACAGCCACATGATCAGGCCGACCAACGCGAACGACGCGACGAGCCCGTTGTGGGCGACGGTTTTTTCGAGCATCTGCAGCATGGCGGCCTCCGTTATTGTTCTTCGAATTGCGGCACGCCCGCGAAGGCCGTGTCGTCGCGGCCCGTGCGCGCGAGTACCGCGATGCAGCATGCGCAGATCGCGACCGCGCCGACCGCGGCCAGCAGCGCGACCGGCCCGCCCTTCAGCGCGGCGACGACGTTCTGGTTCGCGGCCATCGCGACGACGACCGGGATGTACATCGCGCCCCAGAAACCGACGCCCGCCTCGGTCTCCTTCGGCAGCCAGCCTCGCCGGTGCAGCCACAGGCGCAGGCAGATCAGCAGCAGCATCGCGATGCCGACGCCGCCGACGTTGGTTTTCACGCCGATCGCGCTGCCGAGCAGGTCGCCGAGGAACAGTCCGGCCAGGTGGCAGAACGCCAGCAGCGCGGTTCCGTAGATGATCATGAGTCGTCTCCAGTCTCTTCGTGACGGGCGCCTGACGCGTGCGGGAGCCAGGCCCGCACGCCGATCCCGGGGCGGACTGTCTGTCTCCTGCGGCGGGGCGCCGCGGCCCGGCGGCTCGTCGTGCGAGCGCGTTCTCGGGGGTCGATGGGATGATGCGGGTTCGGGCCGGACGCCGGATGGCTTAGACTGATTGGTGCAGCCGGCGGCGCGACACGGGCTACGCGTCCGATGCCCCTCGTTCGCGGAGGCCGCACTGGCGCGTGATCCGATACTAGCGCCGCAAAATCCGGCCATTTATGAAGTTGTCGAAACCGATTCAGTGGATTTAGCAATGCGTCCGTTACCGCCCGAATTGCTGCGCAGCTTCGTCGCCGTCGCCCAGTCCGGCAGCTTCACCGCCGCGTCCGAGCGCGTGAACCTGTCGCAGTCGACTGTCAGCCAGCATATCCGCCGGCTCGAGGAGCTGCTCGACCGGCCGCTGTTCGAGCGCGACACGCGCAACGTGCACCTGTCGCAGCACGGCGACGCGCTGTTCCGCTACGCAGTGCGCATCCTCGAACTGATGGACGAGGCCGTCACGTCGGTCTGCGGGCCGCCGCTGTCGGGCAAGGTGCGGCTCGCAATGTCGGAGGATTTCGCGTCGGCGCACCTGACGGCCGCGCTCGCGAGCTTCGTGCAGCGCAACCCGGACGTCGAGCTCGCGATCTCGACCGGGCTGTCGGGCGACCTGTTCGACGCGCTCGACGAGGGCCGGCACGATCTCGTGTTCGCGAAGCGCATCGCCGGCAGCCGGCGCGGCCGCGTGATCCGCAGCGAACCGCTGTACTGGTGCACCGGCCCCGATTCGCGGATCACCGGCCACGAGGCCGTGCTGCCGCTCGCGATGCATCCGGAGCCGAGCGTGTCGCGCCGCCGCGTGCTCGAATCGCTCGAGGCCGTCGGGCGGCCGTACCGGATCGCCGTCGTGAGCAGCAGCATCGCGGTGCTGCGGGCGGCCGCGAGCGCGGGGCTCGGCGTCAGCGCGTTCGCCGGCTACGTGATCCCGGCCGGGCTCGCGCGGCTCGATGCGGGGCTGCCGGAACTCGGCGAACTCGAATACGTGATCGATCGCCCGGCGGCCGCGTCGCGCTCGACGCTCGCGCTCGAAGCCACGCTGATCACGGCGGCGGCCGAGTTGTAACGGCACGGCGGGCACCGCACGCGGGCGCGGTCGCATCCAGCGGCACCTGACAGCTTTGCCCGGAACGCGTCATCGTCCGCGCAGCACCCGCTCGCGACAATGGGCCCCATCCGAACGCACCGCGCATCGCCGCGCGAGTCCGGCACCCCGTCCCCTTGATCGGAGCCCGCCATGAAGAACGTCCTGCGATTCGCCGTCGCGACCACTGCAGCCGCCTTGCTGTCCCCCGCCTTTGCCCAGACCGACGCGTCGGCCCCCGCACAACAAGGCCTGACACGCGCGGAAGTCATCGACCAGCTCAAGCAGGCCTATCTCGACGGCGAACTGCCGACCAACGACGGCAACTACCCGCCGAACGCCGCGACCCGTGCGCGCAACCGCGAACTCGTGCAGGCCGTGAGCCCCACGTGGCTGGCTCACACGCCGCCCGCCAGCCAGGCGATGTCGCAGCAATGACCGGCGCCGCCACTGCGCTGGCGCGACCGGATGAGGATCAGGGCAGGAAGCTGCGGCGCCGCGCGTCGATCAGCTCGACGAGCAACCGGTCGCGCTCCGCCGCCAGTTCCTGCATCGAGCGCTCGCCCTGGATCGTGCGCAGCTCGTCGGTCAGCTTGCGATCGACTTCCGGATCGAACGACGGCGTGCCGAGGTCGTCCCACCAGCTCGTGATCGGCCCCGACAGGTGTTCGAGGAAATGCGCGATCCCGCCCGCGCCGCCGCCAAGGTGATAGGTCAGACACTGCCCCATTAGTCCCCAGCGCAGGCCGGGGCCCCACGCGACGGCCTTGTCCGCATCGGCGACGCTCACGACGCCTTCGCCGACGAGGTGATACACCTCGCGGAACAGCGCGGCCGCGAGCCGGTTGGCGACGTGGCCGGTCATCTCCTTGTTCAGCACGATCGTCTGCTTGCCGAGCGCATCGTAGAACTGCTTCACGCGCGCGATCACGTCCTGGCCGGTCGCGTCGCCGCCGACCAGCTCGACGAGCGGAATCAGGTGCGGCGGATTGAACGGATGCGCAATCAGGCAGCGCTCCGGATGCTTCGCGCACGCGGTCTGGATCTCGGACATCTTCAGGCCCGACGAGCTCGATGCGATCGGCACGTGCGCGGGCAGCACGTCGTCCATCTGGCGGTAAAGCGCGCGCTTCAGGTCGAGCCGCTCGGGGCCGTTCTCCTGCACGAAGTCGACGCCGTCCAGCGCGCGCACGAGATCGGCGTCGAACGACAGCCGCGCGGAAGGTTCGGCGGCCCGCTCGCCGAGGAAGGCGGCGAGCGCGTCGCGCAGCCGCGCGTCGGCTTGCGGCGCCGGGTCGGTCGCGACGACGTCGAAGCCTTGCGTCAGGTAGAAAGCGGCCCAGCTCGCGCCGATCACGCCGGCGCCGACGATCGCGATACGTCGAATGTCCATGGTTGTCCCGTGTGGTTGGTCTGCGGATATGTCGCGGCGATTGTCGCATCGAATCCCCTGCGCACGCGTCGACGCCGATTGCAAATTCCCTCTTGAAATGCGCGGCGGCGGCCACTAATTAAGCGTCGTCGGGCAGTGCCGCATGCAACGCACCGCCCCCGTTATCGACCCCGTGGAGCCACCCGTCGCGCCCGCCGCAGGCGTCGCGCCGTCACGTCTCCCGCGTTCCCTGTTCAGGAGGACCAACATGAGCGGTATCCATCACGGCTACGACTTGTTCGACGAATTCGCCCGCGTGCAGCGGCAGATGGCGAGCCTGCTCGGCGAACGGCCGTCCGGCATCCGTGCGGGGCGCGCCGGCGCGTTTCCCGCGCTCAACGTCGGCGCCACCGACGATGCGATCGAGATCGTCGCGTTCGCACCCGGCATGGCCGCGGCCGACTTCGACGTGTCGATCGACAAGGACCTGCTGACGATCAGCGGCGAGCGCAAACCGGCGCCGCGCACCGAAGGCGACGACGTGCGCACGTATGCGCAGGAGCGCTTTCACGGCGCGTTCCGCCGCGTGGTCGAACTGCCGCGCGACGCGGCCCCCGAGCAGGTCAGCGCCCGCTACGAGAACGGCTGCCTGCTGATTCGCGTCGGTCGGCGCGAAGCATCGAAGCCGCGTGCGATCACCATTCAGTAATCTTCAGGATACCGACATGAACACGAACCCGACCCTGGCCGAACGCCACCCGAGCACCGTTCACGCTGCCGCCGCCGAAGCCGCGCGCCGGCCCGCGATCACCCCGTCCGTCGACATCGTCGAGGACGCGCGCGGCGTCACGCTGCGGGCCGACCTGCCCGGCGTGCCGCGCGAGAACCTCGACGTGAAGGTGCACGACACGACGCTGACGATCGAAGCCGCGACGCAACTCGACACGCCGGCCGACCTGCGCGTGCGACACGCGGAAGTGCGCGCGACGCGCTATGCACGGTCGTTCGTGCTGAGCGCCGATCTCGACACGTCGCGGATCGACGCGAACCTGCGCGACGGCGTGCTGACGCTGACGATCCCGCGCCGCGAGGAAACGCGCCCGCGCCGCATCGACGTGACGGCCGGCAATGCGTAAGGGTCGACGCGTGTGCTGACGCGACGCGCATGAAAATGCCCCGCTCCGGCGTGATGCCGGGCGGGGCTTTTTTGCATCGGGCCGTGCGCGCTCAAACGCACGGACTTCAGATTCAATCGAAATCGAACAGGTCGAACACCGACTTCTTGCGGCGCCGGCCGTCGTGCCGGTATCGATCGTCGTGCGAGCGGCCGTCGCGGCCCCAGCCGTCGTCGCGCTCGCGCGACGCGTGCGCGTCGTGCTGCGCCGGCGCGGCATCGCGGCGAGCCGGCGCGTCGCCGGTCTCGCGTGCGATCAGCTTGTCGAGCTCGCCGCGATCGAGCCACACGCCGCGGCAGGTCGGACAGTAGTCGATCTCGATCGACTGGCGCTCGGCCATCAGCAGGTCGGGCGTCTTGCAGACAGGACATTTCATCGCGTTTCTCCTTTCCGTGCGAATTTCATCCGGATTCCGTACGAGGCGCGCGAACCGGCCGCCGCGGCGGCCGGCATCCCGCGCGCCGGCTCAGTCGCGCGCCACGTGCGCCGCACGCTTCGCCTTCGCGCGCCGCGCCAGCATGTTCATGCCCTCGACGAACGCCGAGAACGCCATCGCCGCATAGATGTACCCCTTCGGCACGTGCGAACCGAACCCTTCGGCGATCAGCGTCATGCCGATCACGACCAGGAACGACAGCGCGAGCATCACGATCGTCGGGTTGCGGTCGATGAAACGCGCGAGCGGCTGCGCGGCGAACAGCATCACGCTCACGGCGACGATCACGGCGACGAACATGATCGGAACGTGCTCGGTCATGCCGATCGCGGTCACGATGCTGTCGATCGAGAACACGATGTCGAGCATCACGATCTGGCCGATCGCGGCCCACATCGTCAGGCCGGCCGCGCCGGCGGCGCCGCCCGCGCCGTCACCGTCGTGCGACACGTGGTGATGGATCTCGGTGGTCGCCTTCCACACGAGGAACAGGCCGCCCGACAGCAGGATCATGTCGCGCCACGAAAACGCATGATCGAACAGCGTGAACACGGGTTCGGTCAGGCTCGCGATCCACGCGACGCTACCGAGCAGCGCGAGGCGCATCACCAGCGCGAGCGCGATGCCGAGGCGCTGCGTGCGGGCGCGCTGCGCTTCGGGCAGCTTGTTGCTGAGGATGGAGATGAAGATCAGGTTGTCGATGCCGAGCACGACTTCCATCACGACGAGCGTCAGGAGCGCGGCCCAGACGGCGGGGTCGGTGGCAAGCGTCAGCAGGTAGTCCATGGGATGGGCCGATACGAAAGTGGAAAGCCCGATGATATGCCGCCCCGTACTTCGGAAAAATCAGCGAGAATCTGACTTTGAGTTCGGTTTTTTCGATATATCGCGCGCCGATGCTGAATTTTCGCCATCTGTACTATTTCTGGGTCGTCGTGAAGGAAGGCGGCTTCGCGCGCGCGGCCGGCCGGCTGGACATGGCCGTGCAGACGATCAGCGCGCAGGTGCGCGAGCTGGAGAAAGCGCTCGGCCACCAGTTGCTGCGCCCGGCCGGGCGCGGCGTCGCGATGACCGACGCCGGGCAGGCCGCCTTTGCGCGCGCGGAAATCATCTTCGAGATGGGCCGGCTGATCCCCGACGACGTGCGCGCGGCGGCCAGCCAGCCGACCGTGCGGCTCGCGGTCGGCCTCGCGGACGGCATCTCCAAGCTCGCCGCGCACGCAATCCTGGCCCCGGTGCTCGACACGCCCACGCTGCGGCTGCTGTGCCACGAAGGCGAGCACGACGCGCTGCTCGCGGAACTCGCGCTGCATCAGCTGGATCTCGTGCTGGCCGGCCAGGGTGCGCCGTCCGGGTCGAACCTGCGCGTGACGAGCGAGCGGCTCGTCGCGTCGCCGGTCGACTGGTACGGGCCCGCAGCGCTCGTCACGCCGGCCGCGCGGCAACGCTTTCCGCACTGCCTGGCCGAGCTGCCGGTGCTGCTGCCGACTGCGCATTCGGCATTGCGCGCGCGTCTCGACCTGTGGCTGGAAAGCGCGCGGATCGTGCCGCGCGTGGCCGGCGAGTTCGAGGACAGCGCGCTGATGGCCGTGTTCGCGACGCGCGGCCTCGGCGTGTTTCCGCTGAGCGAACTCGGCGCGAACGATGCGTCGCTGCTGCGCGGGCTCAGGCGGCTCGGGCGCGCGGGCGACGTGACCGAGGAGATCCACGCGATCCGCTCGCGGCGCGGCGAACATCATCCGCTGACGGCGCAATTGCTGGCCGCGGCGCGCGGCGCGCCGGCCGACTGAAGCGAGCGCGACACCAAACGAAACTATAATGTCGCCCCGGCCATACGAGATGTGCGCCGCATCAATCCGGGCACTCCCCTTGCGCCGCCTCTCGCCGAGCCTTCTGAAAGACGCCATGCACAACCGATTTCGCCTGTTTTCCGTTTCGTGCGCGCTCGCGGCCGCGGCCGTGCTGGCGGCATGCTCGTCGCCGCCCAAGCCGATCTACCAGCAGGAACAGTTCGACGCGACCAGCAGCCCGTATGCGCATACGTTCCACTCGAAATCCGACGCGGCCTGCGAGGCCGCCCGGCGCGCGCTGCTGAGCCAGGGCTACGTGGTGTCGTCGTCGCGCAACGACGCGGTCGACGGCAGCAAGAATTTCCAGCCGAGCAACGACATGCACGTCGTGATCGAGTTTCACGTCGTGTGCGCGGACGCGACGGCGGACGGCGCGTCGAGCATCGCGTACGTGAACGCGGTGCAGGACCGCTATACGCTGAAGAAATCGAATACGTCGGCCAGCGTGGGCTTGAGCGTGTTCGGCTCGCTGTCGCTGCCGATCGGGTCGAGCGACGACGCACTCGTCAAGACCGCGAGCGAGACGATTCCCGCCGGCGTGTTCTATGAACGCTTCTTCACGCTCGTCGACCATTTCCTGAAGATCGACCCGGCGCGCCGCGACCGCGCGACCGTGAAGGCCGCGGAGAAGGAGCCCGTCGCGCCGCTGCCCGAGCCCGCGCCGACGCCGCAGGGCGAACCGATGAAGATGACGACGCCGGTCGTGCCGACGCCGCCCGCGGCGCCGGTGCCGCTGTCGGCGACGGGTGTCGCGCCGGGGTCGGGCGCGAATGCCGTGCCGGCCGCGGCATCGGCCGTCGCGGCGCCGGCTGCGATGCGCGCCGCGGCGCCGACGGCGGCGTCCGGGCCGGTGCCAGCTTCGGGGGCGGCACCCGCGGCCGCTTCTGCGCCTGCGCCGGCTTCGGCTGCCGGCCCGGCGCCTGCA
The DNA here is from genome assembly GCF_905400185.1 of Burkholderia sola. Lineage (NCBI taxonomy): Bacteria > Pseudomonadati > Pseudomonadota > Betaproteobacteria > Burkholderiales > Burkholderiaceae > Burkholderia > Burkholderia sola. The sequence goes on along the minus strand of NZ_FR989675.1, from coordinate 1,264,770 downwards.
TCGACCCCGGCTCCCGCTTCGTCTGCTGCGCCAGCTTCGGCGCCTAAGCCGGTTTCCGGTCCGGCAACCGCGCCGGCACCTTCGTCGACCTCCGGTTCGACGGCCGCGCCGGTTTCCCCGCCCCCGGCTCTGTCGGAGCCGGCAACAGCCGCGGCCACAGCTACGCCGTCGTCGTCCTCGGCCGCGCCTTCGTCAGCGGCATCCACGCCCGCATCGGCATCGGCGCCGTCAAGCGCATCGCCTGCGCCGGCTACCGCCAACCCCGTCGCATCGTCCACGCCGTCCGGCGCGAGCGCACCCATCGCGAATTGATCGCGCTCCCGTATCGTCGCGCCCGGCCGCATGCGGCGCGGCGCGACGACTCGCCTCCCTTCCGCAACGTTCCTGAAGTCGTTTCCGCCCATCCGGCCGTGCGTCGACCGCGCATGGTCGCGCGGGATTGACGGTAAGGCAACGTCGACGCGTGGCGGTTCGCCATGCACGCGCCAGACCCGCCGTCACCGCGCGCGACAATCGCAAGCAATCCGCCGTCTCGCGAGTGCGCTGCTCACCCGCGCACTCGCCTACCGCAACGTCGCGCGCAGCGTCTGCAGATCCTCGGCGGTCGTGGCCACCCCGCCGCAGACGATCACGGCGATGTCCGCGGCCGACGCGAGCACCCGCACCGGCCGCTCCAGCGCGGCCAGCGCCGCGCCGCACGCGGGCTCGACGACGATCCTGTGTTCGTCGAGAAACCGCAGCGACGCCGCCACCGCGTCGGCGTCGGACACGACGACCGGATGGATCGCGTGGCGTGTCGCCCATTCGACCGCCGCGTCGCACGGCCGCTTCGCGCCGAGCGTCGTCGCGATGCTCGAGATGGCCGCCAGTTCGACCGGACGCCCCTGCGCGACCGAGCGCGCATAGCAGTCGGCGCCTTCCGTCTCGGCCGCGACGACCGGCACGTCGTGCCAGCCGTTGCGCGCCAGCCCTTCCAGCACGCCGCACAGCAGACCGCCGCCGCCCACAGCAAGCACGACCGCGTCGGGCTTCGGGCCGGCCGCCGCCATCTCGTCGATCATCGTCGCGTGGCCCTGCCACAGCACGCGATCGTCGAACGGATGCACGAACGCGTCGTGCGCGTCGAGCGCCGACTGCGCGAACGCGTTCGCCTCGGCCCAGCTCGCGCCGTGCACGACGAGTTCCGCGCCTTCGACGCGGATCAACTCGCGCGCCCGCGCCGACGTGCTTTCCGGCACGACGACGCGCACCGGCACGCCGAGCTCGCGGCCGCAGTACGCGACCGCGATGCCCGCGTTGCCGCCCGACGACGACACGAATCGCCGTGCGCCGGCGGCGTGCCGCGCCTCGCAGACGGCGCCGATGCCGCGCAGCTTGAACGAACCCGACGGCTGCAGCGCCTCGAGCTTCAGCCGGATGGTCGTGCCGAGCCGGCGGGATGCGATCGGCGAGCGGATATAAGGAGTCGGGATATGAAGCGGCATGGGACGGAACGCAATGAGGACGGAGGAAACGCACACGACGCGCAACGACGCGCATTCGGCAATGACGGTCATCGTACGGCAGGCCTGCCATGCTTTCCAATACCATCGAATGGCGTTTGCTATGCTTCACAGGCATATCCACACATCAGACCCCACACCGCATGCGCCAGATCGAACTGCGTCACCTGCGCTACTTCGTCGCCGTCGCCCAGGCCGGCAGCGTGATGGCCGGCGCCCGTGCGGCCGGCATCGTCCAACCCGCGCTGTCGCGACAGATCCGCGAACTCGAGGACGCGATCGGCACGCCGCTGCTGAGTCGTCGCGCGACGGGCGTCACGCTCACGGCGGCCGGCACGAGCTTCCTGCACGATGCGACCGGCCTGCTCGCGATGCTGCAGGACAGCCGCGAGCGCGCGCTGCGCAGCGCGGCCGGCCAGCTCGGCGAACTGCGGCTCGGCGCGCTGCCGAACTGCCTGCCGCTGCCGGTGGTCGCGAACGTCCTCAAGGCGTTTCGCGATGCGTGCCCGGACGTGAAACTGTCGATCGCGCCGATGCTGTCGGCCGAACAGGCGAGCGCGCTGATGCGCGGCCAGCTCGACGCCGGGATCATGGCGTGGCGTCGCGAGGAAGCGCCGCACCTGACGGGCGTGCGGCTGCTGAGCGACCGCTTCGTGCTCGCGATGCCCGCGCCGCCGGGCGGCCGCTTCGTCGCGCCGCGCACGCTGGCCGACGTCGCGAACGAGCCGTTCGTCTGGTTCGATGCGCAGCGCTCCGCCGCGCACCACCGGTTCCTGATGACGCAGTGCGAGCAGGCCGGCTTCACGCCGCGCATCGCGCAGGTCGGCAGCGACATCCCGACGCTGATCGGCCTCGTCGCGGCCGGCATGGGCTGCGCGTTCGTGCCGGAAAGCGCGTCGCCGACCTGCCCGCGCACGGTCCGGCTCGTCGCGCTCGACGCGCTCGCGAGCCGCTTCGACATCGAGTTCGTGTTCGACGGTGCGGCGGCGGCCCCGTCGCCCGTCGTCGCGCGGTTTCTCGCGGCGGTCCGCGACGCGGCCGGCGAACCGGGCTGAACGTACGCCGGATGCCTCGCCGCGCGATCGGGCGATGCAACTTGCAGCGCCGGCCGCTGGACGGAATCGCCCTCCGCGATCTCGCCGTTTTCGCCGTTTTCGCCGTTTTCGCCGTTTTCGCCGTTTTCGCTGTTTTCGCTGTTTTTGAGCACTGAACGACGCCGCCGTGCCACCGAAAAATCTTTCAGAACGCCGACGGACGGCGTCACGACGCCGCTATTTTCAAATTGACACCCAAAACGGCCGTTTAACGCCGATTCGAATCGTCCTGGCCCGAAATATACTGCCCGCGCATCCAATTCCTCGTGCCAAAGAGAGGATGCGTTTCCGCCCCGGCCACGGACCCCCTGTGGTCGGGGCTTTTTTCCTGTTGCGCGTCGAGTCACGCCCCACACACGCCGCATTATTGACATGAAATCAAGATAATTTCGTCCGGATGCGGCTTTTTCCGCAAAAGTAATGCAGGCACACTTCGGGCTGTCCTCAATGGCTTCGTGCCGTTGTCCCCCGCTTACAGGAGCCCGCCGCGTGAACCCCACGACTTCCTCTCCGTCCCGTCCGGGCGGCAGCGCCGCGCTGCCGCTGCTGGCGCTCGCCGCCGGCGCGTTCGGCATCGGCACCACCGAGTTCTCGCCGATGGGCCTGCTGCCCGTGATCGCCGACGGCGTGCACGTGTCGATTCCGCAAGCCGGCATGCTGATCAGCGCGTATGCGATCGGCGTGATGGTCGGCGCGCCGCTGATGACGCTGCTGCTCGCGCGCTGGTCGCGCCGCTCCGCGCTGATCGCGCTGATGTCGATCTTCACGATCGGCAACCTGCTGTCGGCCGCCGCACCGGACTACACGACGCTGCTGCTCGCCCGCCTCGTGACGAGCCTCAACCACGGCGCGTTCTTCGGGCTCGGCTCGGTGGTCGCGGCGAGCCTCGTGCCGCGCGACAAGCAGGCCAGCGCGGTCGCGACGATGTTCATGGGGCTGACGATCGCGAACGTCGGCGGCGTGCCGGCCGCGACCTGGCTCGGCCAGATGATCGGCTGGCGCATGTCGTTCGCGGCGACCGCGGGCCTCGGCCTGGTCGCGATCGCCGGCCTGTTCGCCGCGCTGCCGAAGGGCGAAGCCGGCAAGATGCCGGACCTGCGCGCCGAACTCTCCGTGCTCACGCGCCCGGTCGTGCTCGGCGCGCTCGCGACGACGGTGCTCGGCGCCGGCGCGATGTTCACGCTCTATACGTACGTCGCGCCAACGCTCGCCCACCTGACGGGCGCCACGCCCGGCTTCGTGACCGCGATGCTCGTGCTGATCGGCGTCGGCTTCTCGATCGGCAACATCGCGGGCGGGCGCCTCGCCGACCGCTCGCTCGACGGCACGCTGATCGGCTTCCTGTTGCTGCTGATCGCGACGATGGCCGCGTTCCCGCTGCTCGCCGCGACCCACGCGGGCGCCGCCGTCACGCTGCTGGTCTGGGGGATCGCGACGTTCGCGGTCGTGCCGCCGCTGCAGATGCGCGTGATGCGCGCGGCCCATGAAGCGCCGGGCCTCGCGTCGGCCGTCAACATCGGCGCGTTCAACCTCGGCAACGCGTTCGGCGCCGCCGCCGGCGGTGCGGCGATCTCGGCCGGGTTCGGCTACGCGGCGGTGCCGCTCGTCGGCGCGCTGATCGCCGCCGCCGGGCTCGCCCTCGTCATGCTGCAGGTCACGCAGCGCCGCCGCTCGCCGGCCACCGCGAATTCGTAAGCGCGGGGAAGCCCGGACTACCGGGAACCGTCCGCACGCATTTTTACGGCCGCGCCATGCGGCCGTTGTCGTTTCCGGCGCGCGGTCCGGTTCCGACGGCCCGATCAGCGTCCCGCGGCGAACCTGCCGAAGAACGCGCGCGCGTTCGCCTCGAGACTCTCGAGGTGATAGCCGCCTTCCTGCACGATCACCGTCGGCAACCCGAGCGCGCCGATCGCGCGGCCGAGCCGGCCGAACCCGTCGGTCGTGACCGCGACCTGCGATTGCGGATCGTCCTTGTAGATGTCGAAGCCGAGCGCGAGCACGAGCGCATCGGGCTGGAACCGCGCGAGCGCGCGCAGCGCGTCGTCGAGCCGCGCGAAGAACGTCGACTCCGGCGCGCCGTGCGGCATCGGCAGGTTGAGGTTGAAGCCGTCGCCGGCGCCCGCGCCCGTCTCTTCCTCGTAGCCCGCGACGACCGGGTAGAAGTTGGTCGGGTCGCCGTGAATCGATACGTACAGCACATCGTCGCGGCCGTAGAAAATCTCCTGCACGCCCTGCCCGTGATGCATGTCGGTATCGAGGATCGCGACGCGGCGATGGCGGCCGAGCAGCGCCTGCGCGGCGATCGCCGCGTTGTTCAGGTAGCAGAAGCCGCCCGCCGCGTCGCGGCGCGCATGATGGCCGGGCGGCCGGCACAGCGCGTAGGCTTCGCGTGCGCCGTCGTTGACGTCGGCCGCCGCGGCCAGCGCGCCCTGCGCGGACCAGTACGCCGCGCGCCACGTGTTCGCGCCGACCGGGCAACTGCCGTCGGCGAGATAGCGCGCGGCTTTCGCGAGCACGCCGCGCAACGGGTTCGGATCGCGCACGAACACGTTCGACATCACTTCGTCGCCCCAGTCGTCGGGCATCTGCTTCCAGTCGCGGTGCGCATCCTCGAGAAAGCGCAGGTAGTTCATGTCGTGCACGGCCGCGATCGGCGCGGTGCCGCGGTCGGTCGGCTCGCGCACGTCGAAGTCGAGCGACCGGACGGCCGCGACGAGCCGCGCCGCGCGCTCGGGCACTTCCTGCGGTTCGCGCATCTGGCCGCGCGACAGGTAGCTGCGCGGATGGTGCAGCAGTTGTTCGGGATGGAAATAGGTTTTCATCGTCGTCCTCGTCGATTAGCCGGATCAGGCGCCGTGCGCGGCGGCAGCCGCGTCGATGCGCGCCGCGATGCCCGCGCGCGCGAGCACCGCATGGAGCAGCACGTTCGCGCCGCGCGTCACGTCGTCGGGCAACGCATCCTCGGCTTCGTTGTGCGACAGGCCGTCGACGCACGGAATGAACACCATCGCGGTCGGGAAACGACGCGCGAGCAGGATCGCATCGTGGCCGGCGCCGCTCACGATCCGCTCGTGCGTGTAGCCGAACGCAGCCGCGGCCTGCGCCACCAGCCCCACGCAATCGCGATCGAACGGCGTCGCCGGGCTGCGCCAGCAGGTGTCGATCGCCACTTGCACGCCGCGCGCGGCGGCGATGCGGGCGCACGCCTCGCGCAGGTCGCGCTCCATCGCATCGACTTCGGCATCGTCGTGATGACGCAGGTCGACCGTGAACGTCAGCTCGCCGGCAATCGTGTTGCGCGATGCGTGGCGGATGCCGACCTGCCCGATCGTCGCGAGCCCGCGCGGTGCATAAGCGGCGACGATCCGTTCGAGTTCGAGCGCGATCTGCGCACTCGCGAAATACGCGTCCTTGCGATACGGCATCGGCGTCGTGCCGGCGTGCGCGGCCACGCCCGTCACCGTCACGTCGAGCCAGCGGATCGCCTGCCCGCCCGTGACGATGCCGATCGTCGTGCCGTTCGCCTCGAGCACGGGCCCCTGTTCGATATGCGCCTCGAAATACGCGTCGACCGCACCGCCCGTTGCGCGCGTGCCGCGATAGCCGCATGCGTCGAGCGCCGCACCGAGCGTGACACCGTCGGCGTCCCGCTTCGCGAGCGCGTCGTCGAGCGGCAGCGCGCCGGTGAACACGGCCGACCCGAGCATCGCCGGCGCGAAGCGCGCGCCTTCCTCGTTGGTCCACGACACGATCTCGAGCGGCTTGTCGGTCGCGATGCCCGCGTCGTTCAGCGTGCGCACGAGTTCGAGCGCGGCGAGCACGCCGTAGACGCCGTCGAAGCGGCCGCCTTCCGGCTGCGTGTCGAGATGGCTGCCGATCAGCACGGGAGCCGCCTGCGCATCGGCGCCGTCGCGACGCGCGAACAGGTTGCCGACCGCATCGACGCTCACCGTCAGCCCCGCGTCGCGGCACCATTGCGCGAACAGGTCGCGCCCGCGCCGGTCGTCATCGGTGAGCGCGACACGCCGCACGCCGCCGCGCGGCGTCGCGCCGACGCGCGCCATGTCGGCCAGGCTCTGCCACAGGCGGGCGCCGTCGATTTCCAGCAGGTCGTTCATTGGGATTCCGGATCGATTCGTTCGTTGAGGTTCAATGCGAGCCGAGCGCTTCGGCGGCGGCCGGCTGCGCGGCGCGGCGCGCGTCGAGCGCGACGATGCAGAGCAGCGAGATGCCGGCGAGACACGTGTAGAACACCGCGAGCGGCCACCACTGGCCCGTGAAGCGATGCGCGAGCCACGTGCCGACGAGCGGCGTCAGGCCGCCCGCGATCGCGCCGCAAATCTGGTAAGCGAGCGAGATCGCCGAATAGCGCACGTGGGCGGGAAACACGTCGCTGACGAAGCCCGCGATCACCGAATAGAAGCCGGCCATGCAGACGACGGCGAGCGCGATGCCGGCGATCAGCGACGCCGACGTGCCACCCTGCACGAGCATGAACATCGGATACGGCGACAGCATCGCGAGCAGCGCCGCGAGCTTCAGGAAGCGTGCGCCGCCGATGCGCTCGGCGATCCACGCGGCGAGCGGCTGCGCGAAGAACTGGATGATCGCGACCGCGAACAGGCTGTCGAGGATCAGCGAGCGCGACACGCCGACGTACTGCGTCGTGTACGCAATCATGAACGTGTTCGTGAAATAGACGCCCGCGATGCCGATCGTGTTCGCGCCGATGCAGAGCAGCACGAGCCCCGACGCGGAACGGAACACTTCCGCGACCGGCAGCTTCACCGTGCGGTTCGCTTCCTTGACCCGCGCGAACTCCGGCGACTCGTTCACGCCGAGCCGGATCAGGATGCCGACCACGAGCAGCACCGAACTCGCGAGAAACGGCAGGCGCCAGCCCCACGCGAGGAAGTCGGCCTTGTCCATCGACGTGACCGCGCGGAATGCGATCAGCGACAGGATCAGCCCGGCCGGGCTGCCGAGCTGCGCGAACGATGCGAAAAACGTGCGGCGCCCCTGCGGCGCATGCTCGCCCGCCATCAGCACCGCGCCACCCCATTCGCCGCCGACCGCGATCCCCTGCACGACCCGCAGCGCGACGAGCAGCACCGGCGCGAGGACGCCGACCTTCGAATAGGCGGGCAGCAGCCCGACGCAGACGGTCGCGACGCCCATCATCATCAACGTCGTCATCAGCGCCTTCTTTCGGCCGATGCGGTCGCCGAGATGGCCGAAGATCACGCCGCCGAGCGGACGCGCGAAGAAGCCGACCGCGAACGTCGCGAACGACGCCATCGTGCTGACGAACGGGTCGTGCGACGGGAAATAGAGTTCGCCGAACACGAGCGCGGCCGCGGTCGCGTAGATGTAGAAGTCGTACCACTCGATCATCGTGCCGATGAACGCGGCCGTCGCGGCGCGTGCCGGCTGGCGGGCGGAAGGAAGGGACTGAGTCATGCGGGCTCCTGACGCGCGCCGCGGCGGAGCGGCACGCACTATCGTGAGGACGGCCGTCTGTCGCGGCCTCGCGCCGCACGCTGCGGCGCCCCCCTTTATCGGTGGCCGCAAATCATTAGTCAAATTTCAAGTTATTATTCTCTATATAAATTCAACTAATGCCTGCCCGCCGCCCGCCCGGAGACCCGATGCGCCCCGACCTCGCCCCGTTCCTCAACGATCGCCTCGACTGGAACCTGCTGCGCACCTATCTGGTGATCATGCAGGAGCGCAGCGTGAGCCGCGCGGCCGCGCGCCTGCACGTCACGCAGCCGGCCGTGAGCCAGGCGCTGCGGCGGCTCGAGGAGACGCTCGAGCGCCGGCTGATCGAGCGGCGCGGCGCGCACTTCGCGCCGACGCCGGCCGGCGAAGCCGTGTACCGGATCGCGAGCGACATCTACGGCGGCATCTCGCGCCTCGAAACCGAAATCGACGACAGCACCGCCGACCTGACCGGCTCGATCCGGCTGCTGACGGTGAGCCGCATCGAATCGCCCGTCTACGACGAATTCCTCGCGGATTTCCATCGCGCGTATCCGCGTATCGATCTGCAGATCGAAGTGATGCGTTCGTCGGACATCCTGTCGTCGCTGCTGCAGAAGACGGCCACGGCCGGGCTCGGCCTGTGCCGCACGCCGCACGACAAGCTGGAGATGCGCTGCTTCCTGCGCCAGCGCTATGCGATCTACTGCGGCCGCCATCACCGGCTGTTCGGGCAGACGCAATTGCGGATGGACGATCTGCTCGCGGAGAATTTCGTGTCGTTCACGAGCGACCAGATCGGCGACAGCCTGTCGCCGCTCACCGTGTTTCGCGACCAGAAGGGCTTCACGGGGCGCATCGTCGCGTCGTCGCCGAGCCTCGACGAAGTGCGGCGGCTGATCTTCGCGGGCTATGGCATCGGCTGCCTGCCCGAGCACATCGTACGTGACGACATCGCGCAGCAACGGCTGTGGCGGTTGCCGCCCGACGACGGGCTCGTCGATGTCGACGTGTTCCTGCTGTGGCATCGCGACCGCAAGATGAATGCGGCGGAGCATGCGTTTCTCGACGCGATGGAGCGCTGCATGCAGCGCTACTCGCTCGCGGAGCGGCTGGGGAAATGATGACGCGGGTGCGCCCGATGCACGCGCCGGGCGCACGCGGCCCGGCGCATTGCGTGCGTCAGAAGCGATGCACGATGCCGAGTTGCACGCCGCGCGCATTCGCGCCCGGGTACGCGAGCGGCAGGCCGGGGTTTGCCGCGCCGGCAAGCGTGTAGTCGGCCTGGTTGCGGTTGCGCAGGTACGACAGCGCGCCGTAGAAGCTCGTGCGCTTCGACAGGTCGTACTCGTACATCAGTCCGAGCTGGTCCGCGTTATTGCGTTGCGACGACTGGTCGTGCAGGTACGCGTAGCCGAGCGCGATAGCGTTCGCCGGGTTGATCTGATATTTGACCGACAGCCCGTACACGCGCGAATCGATTCCGAGGTCGGCCCACTTCACCGCGGAGAACCCGCCGTAAACGGTGGCCTTGCCGATTGCGTACGATGCGCCGGCCATGATCGTGCGATCCGTCGTGGTCGCCGCGGCGTTCTTCAACCACTGGCCCGCGACGAATGCGCCGAACGGGCCGTGTTCGTAGGTCAGGTCGAACTGCCGGCTGGAGCCGGCCGAGCGCACGCCGCCCGCGTCGCCGAACCCGAAGTACAGCCCGCCCTGGAAACCGGCCATCTCCGGGCTCTGGTACGACAGCGTATTGCTCGTGCGGAATGCGAACACGGTCAGGTTGTCCATGCCGGACGCCTGCGTGACGCCGCCGAACGCATCCTGCCCGCCCTGGTCGTTGAACAGCGGCGAATTCTGCCGGCCCGCGCGCACCTTGCCCCACTGCCCCGCGATGCCGACCCACGCCTGCCGGTTGAACATCGTGCCGGCGCTCGCGAGCGAGCCGTCGTTCGGGTTGAAGCCGTTTTCCAGCGCGAACTCGATCTTCTGGCCGCCGCCGATCTCTTCGCCGCCCTTCAGCCCGAACCGGCTGCCCCACTGGCCGCCCGAGTTGATCGCGGCCGTATAGCCGTTGCCCGTGTTCACGTATTGCGCGAATTCGTCGATCACGCCGTACAGCGTGACGCCGTCCTGCGCGAGCGCGGCGTCCGAACCGGCGACGCAAGCGGCCGCGACGGCCATCCGAAGACCGGCATGCACCGGTCGCGCCCAGGAACGATGTCCTCGTGCGTTCATTTTATTAGTCCTGCTATTCAATGAAAGGAGAATGGAACGACGCCGGGCACGATGGTCCACCATGCCGGCATCGCGGATAACGAAGAGGATGTGCGGTGCGGTTGCCGGTCGCGCCGGTTCGGCGCGTCGGGCCGCTCAGGCCGGCGGCAGACCGGCCCGACGAACGACGTGATACGTCGGTGTCAGACCTCGCCGCGTTCGAGCGGCAGGATCAGGCGTTCGGGAATGCTGCGTCGCGACGCGCGGGCGCCGACGTAATACAGCACGGCCGGCACGACGAGGCCGAGGATCCACGAGATGTCGGTGCCGCCGAGCGCATCGACGAGCGGCCCCGTGTAGATGTGCGTCGACATGAACGGCAGTTGCACCAGGATGCCGACCACGTAGATCGTGATCGCCATCACGTTCCAGCGACCGTAGCGGCCGTCGGGATCGGACAGCGCCGGCACGTCGTAGCGCGAACGCGTGAAGCAGTAGTAATCGACCAGGTTGATCGCGCTCCACGGCGTGAAGAACGCGAGCAGGAACAGGATGAACGCGGTGAATTCCTTCAGGAACGAATGACGGCCCGCGAGCGCGATCAGCGTCGATACGCAGATCATCCCGAAGATGTACACGAGGCGGCTCTTCGACGATACCGCGCCCTTGCCGCGAAAGCCGCTGACGATCGTCGCCATCGACATGAAGCTGCCGTACGCGTTGAGCGCAGTCACCGTGACCTTGCCGAACGCGATGCTGAAGTACAGCAGCGCGGCCACGGCGCCCGTCGAGCCGAGGCCGACGATGTACGACACCTCATGGTGCGCGAACTGGCTGCCGGCCAGCGCGGCCGCGAACACGCCGAACACCATCGCCGCCTGCGCGCCAATTACCGAACCGAGGCCGACCGCGAGAAACGTCGCCACCGACGACGTCGAACGCGGCAGGTAGCGCGAATAGTCGGCCACGTACGGGCCGAACGCGATCTGCCACGACGCGGACAGCGACATCGCGAGCAGGAAGCTCGCGAGCGAGAAATGCTTGTTCGCGAGCAGCGCGCCGACGTCGTGGTTCGCGAACAGCTGCGCGAACATGTAGACGAACGCGACGATGCCGACCACGCTCGCGATCCGGCCGACGAAGTGGATCGCGCGATAGCCGAACACGGTCAGCACGACGATCACGGCCGCGAACAGCAGGATGCCGGCCGCGTCGTCGACGTGCAGCAGTTGCGCGACGGCCTGCCCGGCCAGCACCGAGCCGCTCGCGGAAAAGCCGATGTACATCAGGCACACGAGCACGATCGGGATCATCGCGCCATACACGCCGAACTGCACGCGGCTCGAGATCATCTGCGGCAGCCCGAGCTGCGGCCCCTGCGCGCCGTGCAGCGCCATCACCGCGCCGCCGACGAGCTGGCCGAGCAGCAGCGCGACCAGCGACCAGAACACGTCGCCGCCGAGCACGACCGCGAGCGCGCCCGTGACGATAGCCGTGATCTGCATGTTCGCCGACAGCCACAGCGTGAACTGGCTCAGCAGGCCGCCGTGGCGCTCGGCGTCGGGAATGAAGTCGATCGAGCGTACCTCGATCAGTCCGCCGGCTTTTCCACTGGAATTCGTTGACACGGGTCAATCTCCAAAATACTCAGGACCACACAGGGTTTGAACAGGACAGGAAGCTGCGAGCCGCCCTTTCGGCTCGACGGATGCGGGGCGCCGTGGATCGCCGGCATGCGCCACGCACGCACGGTCTGCACGCTGGCGCGCAAGCGGCACGACGTGTGCCGACATTGCCAGCGGATGATCTTGTATATACAACTTGCGAGATATCGGTGATTACCCGGAATCAATCGATTTTCGAAATCGTCCGAGAGATCCGTGCACGTCCGGGCGATTTCGCCGCAAGTCTGGCGTTGGAAAAATGAAAGGTCAGGCGCTGGATGAAATGACTGCCGGGATGGACATCGTGCACGCCGCGCTCGCCGAGCAGTTCGGCACGCTCGACGGAAACGCAGACGAATGGCCGGACGGGCGCACCCGTCCGCGCCGTATCAGACCAGTTGGTCGGATGCGACGACCTGCACGCCCGGCCGTGCGTCGATTGCCGCGTCGAGCAACGCGCGCGCAATCCGCGGCGCGGGATTCACGCGCCACTTCGCCGGCAGCACCGGCGCGGCGGCGCTCAGCGCGAACGCGAACAGCCGCTCGCCGAACCGGAATTCGTCGCGGCTACCGCCGATCAGGCCCGGCCGCACGCAAGTGAGCGAATCGAACCCGACGCCGGCGAGCGCCTGCTCGACCTCGCCCTTCACGCGGTTGTAGAAGATGCGCGACGCAGCATCGGCGCCGAGTGCGGAATTCAGCACGTAGGTCGACGTGCCGTGCCGGTGCGCGAGCCGCGCGACCGCGAGCGGATAGTCGTGATCGACGCGCCGGAAGGCCGCCTGCGAGCCGGCGGCCCGCATCGTGGTGCCGAGCGTGCAGATCACGGCATCCGCGTGCCACCAGTCGCCCGTGTCGGGCAGATGGTCGAAATCGACCTCCAGTGCGCGCATCTTCGGATGCGGCGTCAACGGCCGGCGCGCGAGGACGATCACCTGGTCGACCCGCGCATCGGCCAGCGCGACGTCGAGAACGTGGCGCCCGACGAGTCCGGTCGCGCCGACGAGCAGCAGTTTCATGTCTCGTGCTTCCGTGTGGAGCCTGCGTTGGCGGACCCGAAGCGGCCCGGTTTCCGGCTATCGACATGATCGTCGGCTGACGTGGCGTCGACAACCCTCCGCTCGTCTCGAAAAATTACGGCGCTGTCGGGTGCGGTCCCGCGCGACCGAATGTCGACTGAAACAACATGACGTTCATCAGACGCCGCAAGCGCCGCCGATACGTGCGTGACGTACCGGCGGCGCCCCGTCAGGCAATTACGTCAGACATGCAGCGCATGTCCGAGCGCGCGCAACGCCGCTTCCTGCAGCGCCTCGCCGAGCGTCGGATGCGCGTGAATCGTGTCGCCGATGTCCTCCAGCCGCGCGCCCATCTCCAGCGACTGCGAGAACGCCGCGGCCAGCTCCGACACCCCGCGCCCGACCGCCTGCCAGCCGACGATCAGGTGATTGTCGCGCCGCGCGACGACGCGCACGAATCCGTCGGTCGCCTGCAACGTCATCGCCCGCCCGTTCGCGGCGAACGGGAACGATGCGCTCAGGCAATCGACGCCAGCCGTGTGTGCATCGTCCGGCGACCAGCCGGCCGTCACGATCTCGGGATCGGTGAAGCACACGGCCGGGATCGACGCGGGCGTGAATTCGCGACGCCGGCCCGCGATCAGCTCGGCCACCATCTCGCCTTGCGCCATCGCGCGATGCGCGAGCATCGGCTCGCCCGCGACGTCGCCGATCGCCCAGACATTGCGCATCGACGTGCGGCATTCGTCATCGATCCGCAGCGCGCGGCCGTTGCGATCGAGCATCAGCGTCTCGAGCCCGAACCCGTCGACGCGCGGCCGACGGCCCACGGCGACCAGCACGCGGTCGGCCGGCAACGTCTGCTCGGCGCCATCGGCTGCCTGCACGCGCACCGCGCCGTGCGCGTCCAGCCCGAGCACCTTGTGGCCGAGCCACAGCCGCACGCCGAGCCGCGCGAGCGAATCGGCCACCGGCCGCACGAGTTCGGCATCGTACGCAGGCAGCACGCGCTCGGCCGCTTCGACGACGCTGACGTCGACGCCGAGCTTCCGATAGACGGTCCCGAGTTCGAGCCCGATATAGCCGGCCCCGACGACGACCAGCCGCTTCGGCAGCGTCGCGGGCGACAGCGCGTCGGTGGACGACACGACGTGCCCGCCGAACGGCATCGACGGCAGCTCGACCGGTTCGGAACCGGTCGCGAGCAACAGGTGTTCGCAACCGATCCGCACCGTATGGCCGCCGCCGACGACTTCGACGGTCTTGCCGTCGATCACGCGCGCTTCGCCGTGCAGCACGCGCACGCCGTTCTTCTTGAGCAGCGTGCCGACGCCGCGCGTCAGACGATCGACGATGCCATCCTTCCATGCGACGCTTCTCGCGATGTCGATCTCGGGCGTGCGCACGCGGATGCCGAGCGCGCCTTCGCCGGCATGACCGCACGCCTGTTCGAACGCGTCGGCCACGTGGATCAGCGCCTTCGACGGAATGCAGCCGATGTTCAGGCAGGTGCCGCCGAGCCGGTCGCGTTCGACGAGCACGGTCGGAATGCCGAGCTGGCCCGCGCGGATCGCGGCGACGTAGCCGCCCGGGCCGCCGCCGATGACGAGCAGTGTGGTGTGTTCGTTCTTCATCGGCTCACTCCACGAACAGCAGCGCCGGGCGTTCGAGCACCGCGCGCACGGCCTGGATGAATTCGGCCGCGTCCGCGCCGTCGACGACGCGATGATCGAACGACGACGACAGGTTCATCATCTTGCGCGCGACGATCGCGCCGTCGCGGATCATCGGCCGCTCGACAATCCGGTTCACGCCGACGATGCCCACTTCCGGATGATTGATCACAGGCGTCGACACGATGCCGCCGAGCGCGCCGAGGCTCGAGATCGTGATCGTCGACCCGCTCAGCTCGTCGCGGTGCGCGCGGTTCGCGCGCACCGCGTCGGCGAGCCGCGCGATTTCGGCGGAGATCGACCACACGTCGCGCGCTTCCGCATGACGCAGCACGGGCACCGTAAGGCCGCCGTCCGTCTGCGTCGCGACACCCATGTGCACCGCGCCGTAGCGCGTGACGACGCCCGCTTCGTCGTCGAAGCGCGCGTTGATCTGCGGGAAGTCGCGCAGCGCGATCACCATCGCGCGGATCAGCAGCGGCAACGGCGTGAGCTTGCCGCGCGTGTCGCCGTGGCGGCGGTTCAGTTCCGTGCGCAACGATTCGAGTTCGGTCACGTCGATTTCCTCGACGTAGCTGAAGTGCGGAATGCGGCGCTTCGCTTCCTGCATCTTGCGCGCGATCGCGCGCCGCAAGCCGATCACCGGCACTTCGGTTTCGTCGTGGCGTTCGTTGTAACCGCGCGGTTGCGCCCCTCGCGCCGAACCGCCGCCGGTGCGCGCATACGCATCGAGATCCTCATGCAGGATCCGCCCGGCTTCGCCGGTGCCGCGCACGTAGCGCAGCTCGATGCCCATGTCCCATGCACGCTGGCGCACGGCCGGCGACGCGAGCGGCCGTTCGCCCGGCGCAAGCGCCGCGCGCGGCTGCGCGGCCGGTTCGTCGCGGCGCGGTTTCGCCGGTGCGCGATGCGCGGCGGGCTGCACCGGCGGCTCGGCCGGCACGTCCGCCACCGGCTTCGCCGGCGCCGCCGCCGCGACCGGTGCGGTTGCTACCTTTGCTTCCCGCACCGGTGCCGCGGCCTTCAGGTTGCCGTCGCCTTCGACTTCCAGCCGAATCAGCTCGCTGCCGACCGCCATCATCTCGCCGATCCGGCCGCCCAGTTCGATCACCTTGCCCGTCACCGGCGACGGAATCTCGACCGCCGCCTTGTCGGTCATCACGTCGGCGAGCGGCTGGTCTTCGTTGATCGTCTGCCCGACTTCCACATGCCAGGCCACCAGCTCGACCTCGGCGATCCCTTCGCCGATATCCGGCATCTTGATGACATGAATCCCCATCTCACGCCTCCATCACGCGTCGCAACGCTTCACCGACCCGGGTGGGCCCCGGAAAGTACGCCCATTCCTGCGCATGCGGATACGGGGTGTCCCAGCCCGTCGTGCGCTCGACCGGCGCTTCGAGGTGGTAGAAGCAGTGTTCCTGGACCAGCGACACGAGCTCCGCGCCATAGCCGCAGGTACGCGTCGCCTCGTGCACCACGACGCAACGCCCGGTCTTGCGCACCGACGCGACGACCGTGTCGAGATCGAGCGGCCACAGCGTGCGCAGATCGATCACTTCCGCGTCGATGCCCGTCTCCTCGGCCGCGGCGAGCGACACGTGCACCGTCGTGCCGTACGTCAGCACCGTCACGTCGTTGCCGGGCCGCACGACGGCGGCCGTATCGAGCGGCACCGTGTAGTAGCCTTCCGGCACCGCGCTCGCCGGATGCTTGAGCCACGACGTGACGGGCCGTTCGTGATGGCCGTCGAACGGCCCGTTGTACAGCCGTTTCGGTTCGAGGAAGATCACCGGATCGTCGTTCTCGATCGACGCGATCAGCAGCCCTTTCGCGTCGTACGGATTCGACGGCATCACCGTGCGCAGCCCGCACACCTGCGTAAACATCGCTTCCGGGCTCTGGCTGTGCGTCTGCCCGCCGTAGATGCCGCCGCCGCACGGCATCCGGATCGTCATCGGCGCGGTGAACTGGCCGGCCGAGCGATAGCGCAGCCGCGCGCCTTCCGACACGATCTGGTCGGATGCCGGGTAGAAATAGTCGGCGAACTGGATCTCGCAGACGGGCCGCAATCCGTACGCGCCCATCCCGACCGCCGCGCCGACGATCCCGCCTTCGGAGATCGGCGCATCGAACACGCGCGATTTCCCGTATTTGTTCTGCAGTCCTTCGGTACAGCGGAACACGCCGCCGAAATAGCCGACGTCCTGCCCGAACACGATCACATCGCTGTCGCGCCCGAGCATCACGTCCATCGCGGAGCGCAGCGCCTGGATCATCGTCATCGGCTGCGTGGCCGTCCCTGTCTCGTGTTGCGCCATGATCACGCTCCCAGTTCCTGGCGCTGACGGCGCAGGTGCGCGGGCAGCTCCTTGTAGACGTCGTCGAACATCGAGGCCGGCGACGGAATCCGGTCGTCGGCCAGCGTCCCGTATTTCTCCGCTTCCTTCTGCGCGGCGATCACCTCGGCCTCGAGCTCGGCCGTCAACGCGTCGTGCGCGCCGTCCGACCAGATGCCCTTCACGATCAGGTGACGCTTGAAGCGCTCGATCGGATCGCCGAGCGGGAAATGGGACCAGTCGTCGCTCGGCCGGTACTTGGTCGGATCGTCCGACGTCGAATGCGCGCCCGCACGGTAGGTCACCCACTCGATCAGCGTCGGGCCGAGGTTGCGACGCGCGCGTTCGGCGGCCCAGCTGGAGGCCGCGTAGATCGCGAGGAAGTCGTTGCCGTCGACGCGCAGCGACGCGATCCCGCAGCCGACGCCGCGCCCGGCGAACGTCGTGCCCTCGCCGCCCGCGATCGCCTGGAACGTCGAGATCGCCCACTGGTTGTTGACCACGTTCAGCACGACCGGCGCGCGGTACACGTGCGCGAACGTGAGCGCGGTGTGGAAATCGGCTTCGGCCGTCGCGCCGTCGCCGATCCACGCGGACGCGATCTTCGTGTCGCCCTTGATCGCCGACGCCATCGCCCAGCCAACCGCCTGGATGAACTGCGTCGCGAGGTTGCCGGAAATGGAGAAGAAGCCGGCTTCGCGGTCCGAGTACATCACCGGAAGCTGGCGCCCCTTCAGCGGATCGCCTTCGTTCGACATCAGCTGGCAGATCATCCGCTCGAGCGGCACGTCGCGCGCGATCAGGATGCTTTGCTGCCGGTAGGTCGGAAAGCACATGTCGCCGTCGCGCAGCGCCATCGCGTGCGCGGTGCCGATCGCCTCTTCGCCGAGGCTCAACATGTAAAAGGAGATTTTCTTCTGACGCTGCGCGATCATCATGCGCGCGTCGAAAATACGGGTCTTGAGCATCGCGCGCAGCCCGGCGATCAGCCGTGCATCGTCGAGATCGGGGGCCCACGGGCCGACGGCCTTGCCGCTGTCGTCGAGCACGCGCACGAGGCTGCGGGCGAGATTGGCGGTGTCTGCCGCGGCAACGTCGATCGGCGGGCGGCGGACGGCGCCGGCCGGCGATAGATGCAGGTAGGAAAAGTCCGTCTTGCAGCCCGGGCGCCCGGTGGGCTCCGGCACATGCAGACGCAATGGCTCTGACAGGCTCATCGTGTCGTCTCCACGCTCGATTGTGTCTCACGCTGTTTGGGAACGCGCGGGCCGGTTGCCGGCCTGCGCGCGAGCTGACGCGCGGATAAGCACGTCAACCTTGGAAATCTATGCCTGGCAGCGGCGGGCGTCGATGCCCAAGCCGCTCGTTCGTGGTGAGCAGATTTGCCATGGTGGCGATCGGCGAAGGACGTGTTTGCTGCAGCGCATCGTCGCTGGGCTGGCGGCGACGACGAGCGGGCATCGAGGGACGGACGGATCGGTGTCGTCCCGATCATGTGAGGGTACGAAGCAAAAGACCCCGCGAAATCCTGGATCGTCGCGAGGTCTTTCGTCGGATGCGGGCGCTCGTGCGCCCGGTTGCCGGCTTACTGCGGCGTGCGATCGATCACGCGTCGGGACGGAACAGATCGAAGCGACTGTCGGGCGTCACGTGTACATAGGCCGACGGGCCGCCCGCACGAAGAATGATGCCCGCGCCGAACGTGTCGAAGATGCCGTCCTTCAGCAGGTCATGGCGGATATGGACCGCGACGACCTCACCCAGCACCAGCGTGGCCGGCGTCTCGACGCCGTGGTGATCGCGCAGCCGGATCACGTCGGTCACCTTGCATTCGAAGTTCACGCCGCTTTCCGCGACGCGCGGCACGTCGACGAGGCGCGACGGCACCGCGGTCAAGCCGCCGAGTTCGAACTCGTTCACGTCGTACGGCACGGCGGCGCAGGTCTGGTTCATCCGCTCGGCCAGATCGCGCGTCGCGAGGTTCCACACGAACTCGCCGGTCTCCTGCACGTTGCGCACGCTGTCCTTCGCGGCGGTGCTCGAAAAGCCGATGATCGGCGGCCGATAGTTGAACGCGTTGAAGAAGCTGTACGGCGCGAGGTTCAGCGTGCCGTCGCTGCCGCGGGATGAAATCCAGCCGATCGGGCGTGGGCCGATGATCGCGTTCAACGGGTCGTGCGGCAGGCCGTGGCCTTGCGACGGCTCGTAATAGTGATGGGTCGATTCGGTCATGACGGATGGTCTTGCGAGAGGCAAACGATGTGAAGGCTGTCGGCGGGACGCGTTGGCCGGTGGCGACGCAAGCGTCCGGTGCGACGTGCGTACCAGTATCACATGGCGCGGTTTTCGGCGCAGTGAAGCGCATCGTGAGCGGCGCGGACGCGCCGCTGCATGTGCGTGCGCCAAATAAAAAACCCGCGAGCGCTGCATTTCTCGCGGGTTTTTTACGCCTTCGTTGAATCGAATCGCGTCGACGCAATCGATGGTGCCGGGGACCGGACTCGAACCGGCAAGCCAGTTAAGGCGGCGGATTTTCGTCACACTGCTTCTTTCAAAGCCGGCGTCGCGTACGCGAGCCGTTCGTGCGCTGGACTATGCCTTCACCGTCGCGCGCGGGCATGACCGCTGCCCATGCGCCTTAGGCGCCCCCCGTCTAGTCTCTACACCTTCCTCGCGGATGCCGCGAGGCTTGGCTCGGCGTTGCCTCGATGCGCACATCAGGGGTTTCGCCGAATTTGAAGGGTTCTGCACCGACCGTTTCCGGCCGGGCACTCAATCGTTTAAGTCCGCTATGTTTACCAATTTCATCACCCCGGCAAGAGGGCGGACGCGATTCTACCATTGCTTGGCGCATGCGTTCCCTTATTCCGCCGTGCCGCATCGCGACACCGGCCGTCATCGCATCGCTTCTTCCTCAGCGTTCGACGCCGATACGACACCGACTCCACACGGCCCGCCGATTTCGTCCCGCCCCGCGACCTGCCCCGATACAATCGACCGCGCGTCGTCCCACGGCCCCAACGGTCTGACGTTTGTATCGTGCTTCTCGCGAAACAAGCGTCGCGTGCGTCATCGCGAAGTCACAAACGTTTTCGATAATTCCCCGGCCGAAAACGTTTACATCGCATGACTTCATGACCTCGACCATCAAGGACGTCGCCGCCCTCGCGGGCTTCTCGATCGCCACCGTTTCGCGTGCGATCAACGCGCCGCATACCGTCAGCCCCGCCACGCTGCAGACGATCCGCACCGCCATCGACACGCTGCAGTTCCGCCCGAGCCCGCTCGGCCGGCAATTGCGCGGCGAGCGCACGCGGCTCGTCGGCGTCGTCGTGCCGACGCTGTCGAACCCGGTGTTCGCCGACTGCCTGCAAGGCATCGACGAACTCGCGACCGCGGCCGGTTTCAAGCTGATCCTGATGACGACCGAATACGACGCGGCGCGCGAGCGTCATGCGATCGAGACGCTGCGCGAGCAGCGCGTCGAAGGGCTGATCCTCACCGTCGCCGATGCGGACACGCATCCGCTGCTCGACATGCTCGACCGCGACGGCCCGCATTACGTGCTGATGCACAACGACACGCAGCGCCGTCCATCGGTGTCGGTCGACAACCGCCGCGCCGCGTATGACGGCGTGCAACGGCTGACCGCGCACGGCCATCGCCGCGTGCTGATGCTGGCCGGTTCGCTCGCCGCGTCGGATCGCGCGCGCCAGCGTCATCTCGGTTATGCGCAGGCGCTCGAGGAAGTCGGCGTGGCGCCGCTGCCGCCCGTCGAAGTCGACTTCAACGCGCCCGAGCTGCCCGATGCGGTGCTCGCGCATCTCACCGCGCACGCCACGCGCCCGACCGCGCTGTTCTGCGGCAACGACCTGCTCGCGATGGTCGTGATGCGCGGCCTGCGCCGCGCGGGTTTCTCGATTCCCGACGACCTGTCGGTGCTCGGCTTCGACGGGATCGCGATCGGCGAGCTGCTTGCGCCGCCGCTCGCGAGCGTCGCGACGCCGAACCGCGACATCGGCCGCCACGCGTGGCAGCGTCTCGTCGAATGCATCGGCGGCGCGCCGATCGACCGCACGTCGACGATCCTGCCGCATGCGGTGCGCGACGGCGCGACGATTGCTCCGCCCGCCACCGACCTGCAACTGCGCAACGCCTGATCGCAACACGCACGCGCGACGCACACCGATCACCACACCACCCAGCGCCACCCTACTCGCCCGGAGATTCACCGTGTCCTTTCGCCTGACCTCGCTGCTGCGCGCGCTTGCCGCGCCGCTCGCCCTTGCCGCGCTCGTCGCCGGCGCCCCCGCTGCCCACGCCGACGAAACGGCGATCTGCTACAACTGCCCGCCCGAATGGGCCGACTGGGCCGCGCAGATCGCCGCGATCAAGCAGAAGACCGGCATCCGCGTGCCGTCCGACAACAAGAACTCGGGCCAGGCGATCGCGCAACTGATCGCCGAGCAGAAGAGCCCGGTGGCCGACGTCGTCTACCTCGGCGTGTCGTCGGCATTCCAGGCGAAGGACAAGGGCGTGATCGCGCCGTACAAACCCGCGCACTGGAACGACATCCCCGCGAACCTGAAGGACCCGCAAGGCTACTGGTTCGCGATCCACTCGGGCACGCTCGGCTTCTTCGTGAACAAGGACGCGCTCGACGGCAAGCCGGTGCCGCGTTCGTGGGGCGACCTGCTGAAGCCCGAATACAAGGGCATGGTCGGCTATCTCGATCCGTCGAGCGCGTTCGTCGGCTATGCGGGCGCGGTCGCCGTCAACCAGGCGCTCGGCGGCAGCCTCGACAACTTCAAGCCGGGCCTCGACTGGTTCCGCAAGCTCAAGGCCAACGCGCCGATCGTGCCGAAGCAAACGGCCTATGCACGCGTGCTGTCCGGCGAGATTCCGATCCTGCTCGACTACGACTTCGACGCGTATCGCGCGAAATACAAGGACAACGCGAACGTCGAGTTCGTGATTCCGAAGGAAGGCACGATCGCGGTGCCGTACGTGATGAGCCTCGTGAAGGGCGCGCCGCACGACGCGAACGGCAAGAAGGTGCTCGACTTCGTGCTGTCGGACGAAGGCCAGAAGCTGTGGGCCAATGCCTACCTGCGCCCGGTGCGTGCGCAGACGCTCGGCGCCGACATCGCCGCGAAGTTCCTGCCGGCGAGCGAATACGCGCGGGCGAAACCGGTCGACTTCGGCAAGATGGCGGCCGGCCAGCAGGCGTTCGGCCAGCAGTACCTGCAGATCATGCAGTAAGCCGCGGGACGCAACCGATGCTCGACCTGACTTTTCCGCTGCGCTGGCGCATCGCGCTCGTCGCGCCGGCGCTGGCGGTATTCGCCGCGTTCTGGCTGCTGCCGATGGCGTCGCTCGTGCAGGTGTCCGCCGACGGCGCCTTCTGCTCGCACTACGCGGCACTGCTCGGAAATGCGCGCTACATGAAGAGCCTCGGCGAGACGGTTGCGCTGTCCGCGGGCGTCACGCTCGCGACGCTCGCGCTGTCGACGATCTCCGGCCTGCTGCTCGCGCGCCGCGAATTCGCCGGCAAGCGCGTGCTGCTCGCGCTGCTCACGTTTCCGCTCGCGTTCCCGGGTGTCGTGGTCGGCTTCATGGTGATCATGCTCGCCGGGCGCCAGGGGCTGATCGGCATGCTGTCGGCGAAACTCACCGGCGACAAGTTCGTGTTCGCGTATTCGGTGGCCGGCCTGTTCATCGGCTACCTGTATTTCTCGATTCCGCGCGTGATCGTCACCGTGATCGCGGCCGCGTCGAAGCTCGACGCGTCGCTCGAGGAAGCCGCGCGTTCGCTCGGCGCGTCGCCGTGGCGCATCTTCGTCGACATCGTGCTGCCCGCGCTCGCGCCGGGCCTGGTCGCGGCCGGCGCGATCTGCTTCGCGACCGCGATGGGCGCGTTCGGCACCGCGTTCACGCTCGCCACCGACCTGAACGTGCTGCCGATGACGATCTATACCGAGTTCACGCTGAACGCGAACATCGCGACGGCGGCCGGCCTGTCGATCGTGCTCGGCATCGTCACCTGGGCCGTGCTCGCGCTCGCGCGTCGCTTCACCGGTCACACCGCCGCCGCCGCGGCCTGAGGATTTACGCATGCAATCGCTTTCCGGCTCTTCCACGCCGTCACCGGCACCCGCTCCAGCGCCGCTGCACGCGACACGCGCCGCCCGGCATGCGCCGCGCGTCGCCGGCGCGCGCGCGATCGCCGCGCTGCAATGGGGCGTCACGCTGCTGCTGTGCGCGTTCCTGATCGTGCCCGTCGTGATGTCGGTGCTCGCGGGGCTGACCGTCAACTATTTCCGCGGCCTGTCGAGCGGCCTCACGCTGCGCTGGCTTGAGCAGGTGTGGCAGCAGTATCACGGCTCGGTCGCGCTGTCGCTCTACGTCGCGTTCGCGACGCTCGCAATCGTGCTCGCGGTCGGCGTGCCGGCCGGCTATGCGCTCGCGCGCAGCAAGCGCCGCATCGCGCGTGCGATCGAGGAAGCGCTCGTGCTGCCGGTCGCGCTGCCGGGGCTGGCTTCGGCGCTCGCGCTGCTGGTCGTGTACGGCGGCTTCACCGCGTTCCGGATGAGCCTGTGGTTCATCGTCGTCGGCCACGTCGTGTTCACGCTGCCGTTCATGGTGCGCGCGGTCGCGGCCGTCGCGGCCGGCGCCGACCTGCGCACGCTCGAGGAAGGCGCGGCGAGCCTCGGCGCATCGTTCGTCACGCGCTTCGTCACGATCGTGCTGCCGAACCTGCGGCCGGGCATCGTCGCCGGTGCGCTCGCGGTGCTCACGCTGTCGATCGGCGAGTTCAACCTCACGTGGATGCTGCATACGCCCGACACCAAGACGCTGCCGGTCGGGCTCGCCGATACCTATGCATCGCTGCGCCTCGAAGTCGGCAGCGCGTACACGATCCTGTTCCTGCTGATGACGCTGCCGCTGCTCGTCGCGATGCAGTGGCTCGGCGTCGATCCGTCCGGTACGCGCGCACTGAAGAAGCGCCCACGCTGAAATTTTCGCAGACTTGACGTCCTCGTCCGCCTAAAGGCGGAGGATTCCCACACCTGGCGATGCACGTCCGCATCGGAGAATGTTCAGCGCAGCGTTGATATCACGATCATGCACGACACCACATCCACTGCAGGCCCATTCTCTTATTCGCAGTCCCGCGATACCTTTCGGCCGCGTCGTGCTGTCTTTCGACCCGCACGCCGAACAGGACTGGGTGGAACCG
The DNA here is from genome assembly GCF_905400185.1 of Burkholderia sola. Taxonomy (NCBI): domain Bacteria; kingdom Pseudomonadati; phylum Pseudomonadota; class Betaproteobacteria; order Burkholderiales; family Burkholderiaceae; genus Burkholderia; species Burkholderia sola. The sequence goes on along the minus strand of NZ_FR989675.1, from coordinate 1,240,538 downwards.
CTTTCGTCGACTTCCTCGAACGTGGCCCCGTGCGCGATCGCTTTGTAGCGGAGCTTGTTTCGGAAGGACGACCAGGATGCGTCGTAGACGCTCTTCGCCATCCTGGTTCTGGCGAGTTTGACAGCCGACACGTTGCCGACCGCGATGTAATCGAAGCGCCACACCAACTCGAGCACGAGCTTGTGCTGGAAATCGGCTCGGGCATTCGCGATCTTGGCGTGCAGCTTCGCGATATGTCGCTTGTGCTTTCGCGCCCGTTGCGCTTTCGCCAGCTTTTCCGCCGCTCGTCGACCGAATTGGTCATTGGGCAGTTTCTCGCCGGTCGAAAGTGTGGCGAAGTCTTTCAGGCCGAGATCGATGCCCACACCGGAACGGATCGGGCGAGCCTGAACATCCGGCATCTCGATCGCTATGTTCAAGAACCAGTTGCCGCGTGCATCCTGCGCAAAGTTGGCCCCGTCCTTGATCTTGCCTTCGGGAAGCGGGCGGCTATTGAACACGCGGAAGGTGTTGCCGGCGAAACGGAACGCGTCGCCCTCGCGCTTCAGGTCACGCCCCTTCAGCGGCACCCAGCCCAGCGATTTCCTGCCGCGATAGCGCAGGTAGGGCCGACGGCGCTGGCTGCGCGACTTCGCATATTGCTCGCACGTCGCGTTGACCGTGCCGGAGTGAATACCGAGTTCCTTGCTGCTGCCGGTGGTCAGCACGTTCAGGTCGAAACCGGTCGGCCACTTCTTGTTCCACTTGAGCGCGTGCTTCTGCGTGTCGTTGCAGAAGTTCCAGACGTAGTTCACCGCGCGGCTCTGCTTGTTGAGCAGTCCGTTGAGCGACTTCACCCGGTAGCGGTAGACAAGGATCATGCCGGTGATCCTAACCCGTGGAAGAAGCTGCCTGTCAACAGCACGCCTTTCCTTCCCGCCATCAATGGCGGGGTTTCTCGGAGCAAATTCTGATGAAACTCGATTCCACTCCCATTACCCTGACCGGCTGCGCGAAGACGTTCCGCGGCACACGCGTGCTCGAACCGCTCGACCTGTCGATCGGCGCCGGCGAAACGCTCGTGCTGCTCGGGCCGTCCGGCTGCGGCAAGACGACCACGCTGCGCCTGATCGCGGGACTCGACACGCCGGACGCCGGCGGCACGATCGCGTTCGGCGACGACGACGTCACCGCACTGCCGATCGAACGCCGGCAAGTCGGCATGGTGTTCCAGAACTACGCGCTGTTTCCGAACCTGACGGTGCGCGGCAACGTCGGCTACGGGCTGAAGATCCGCAAGACCGAGCCGCGTACGCTGCGCGAGCGCGTCGACGAACTGCTCGCGATGATGCGGCTCGATGCCCATGCGGACAAGCCGGTCGATCAACTGTCGGGCGGCCAGCGGCAGCGCGTCGCGCTGGCGCGTGCGCTCGCGGTGCGCCCGCGCGTGCTGCTGCTCGACGAACCGCTGACCGCGCTCGACGCGAAGCTGCGCGACGTGCTGCGTCGCGACATGAACGCGCTGCTGCGCGAGCTCGGCGTGACGACCGTCTACGTGACGCACGACCAGGCCGAAGCGATGGAGCTCGGCGACCGGATCGTCGTGATGGGCGCGGGCCGCATCGAGCAGATCGGCACGCCGCGCGAGATTTACTACCAGCCCGCGAACCGCACGGTCGCGCAGTTCATCGGCACGCTGAACCGGCTCGCGGGCCAGTGGCGCAACGGCGCGCTCGAAACGACGGGCGGCGCGATCGCCACGCCGCATGCGGCCGACGAATGGTTCTTCCGCCCCGAGGATGCGCAGCTCGCCGATCCTGTGCATGCATCGCTGCGCGGTGCGGTCGGTGCGTGCGCGTTCCTCGGCGAACGCACGCGGCTCACGATCGAGCATGCGGCGCCCGACGCGCTCGTGATCGACGTGCCGGGCCGCGTCGCGCTTGCGCGCGGCACGGCGGTCGGCCTCACGATCGCGCCGGAAGGCTTGATCGCGCTCGGCGCGTAAGCCGTCGATCGGGCATCATCCACGCAGCACCCCACGCGGCGCCCGCCGCCGCGACAACAACCAGACGATTCCGAGGAACGACGATGCTGCTTGCTCAAATCAGCGATCTCCACATCAAGCGGCCGGGCCAGCTCGCGTACCGGCGCGTCGACACGGCGGCCGCGCTCGCGCGCTGTATCGAGAAACTGAACGCGCTCGTGCCGCGCCCCGACGCCGTGCTCGTCACCGGCGACCTGACCGACTTCGGCCACGACGAAGAGTACGGCAACCTGCGCGGGCTGCTCGACGCGCTCGAGATTCCGTATTACCTGATGATCGGCAATCACGACGACCGCGCCGGTTTGCGCCGCGCATTCGCCGATCGCGCCGAGTTGCAGGACGGCGAATTCGTGCAGTACGCGCTCGACGTCGGCGCGGTGCGCGTGCTCGCGCTCGATTCGCAGGTGCCGGGCGCGAGCCACGGCGACCTGTGCGACGCCCGGCTCGCGTGGCTCGCCGCGCAGCTCGACGCCGCGCGCGACCGGCCGGTGATCGTCGCGCTGCATCACCCGCCGTTTGTGTCCGGCATCGGGCACATGGACAAGCTGCGTCTCGCGCCCGCCGCCGCCGCGAAACTCGATGCGCTGCTGCGCGGCCATCCGAACGTCGAGCGCGTGCTGTGCGGTCACGTGCACCGCACGATGTTCACGCGCTTCGGCGGCACGCTCGCGTGCGCGGTGCCGTCGCCCGCGCATCAGGTCGCCTTCGACTTGCGGGTTGATGGGCCGTCCGCATTCCGGCTCGAACCGCCGGCGTTCGCGGTCCATCGTCATGCGCCCGATACGGGGATGACGTCGCATCACGTCTATGTGGACGAAGGCGCCGGACCGTATCCGTTCTACGAGCCGACGGGCGAGCTGGTCGACTGACGACGTGAAGCGCGTGCCGTGACGGGGGCCGGCCGGTTGTGCCCGTTATACCGGTTATGCGGCCGGCAGGATTCGCGTCGCTCCGGTATGATCGGCAGCCTCGACCGGCGCCCGGCCTGACTGCGCACCCGACGCGTGCGCCGCTGCCGCGCCGCCCCACTCCGTCGCCGCCGCCATGTCCACTGCCTCGACCGACCGTCCGACCGACGCCCCCTCGCCCCACTACTCGCGCGGCCTGCTGTTGCTGCTTGCGACGATCGCGGGCGTATCGGTCGCGAACATCTACTACAACCAGCCGCTGCTCGACAGCTTCCGCTCGTCCTTCCCCGACAGCGCGTCATGGATCGGCGTGGTGCCGACCGCGACGCAGCTCGGCTATGCGGCCGGCATGTTCCTGCTCGCGCCGCTCGGCGATCGCTTCGATCGCCGCGGGCTGATCCTGCTGCAGATCGCCGCGCTGTCGATCGCGCTGATCGCGGCGGCCGCCGCGCCGTCGCTCGTCGTACTCGCACTCGCGAGCCTCGCGATCGGCATCCTCGCGACCATCGCGCAGCAGGCCGTGCCGTTCGCCGCCGAAATCGCGCCGCCGGCCGAACGCGGCCACGCGGTCGGCACCGTGATGAGCGGCCTGCTGCTCGGCATCCTGCTCGCGCGTACCGCCGCCGGCTTCGTCGCCGAGTATTTCGGCTGGCGCGCGGTGTTCGCCGCGTCGGTCGCGGCGCTCGTCGCGCTCGCTATCGTGATCGTGCTGCGGCTGCCGCGCAGCTCGCCGACGTCGACGCTGTCATACGGCAAGCTGCTCGGCTCGATGTGGCATCTGGCCGTCGAGTTGCGCGGGCTGCGCGAGGCATCGCTGACGGGCGCCGCGCTGTTCGCGGCGTTCAGCGCGTTCTGGCCGGTGCTCACGCTGCTGCTCGCCGGCGCGCCGTTCCATCTCGGCCCGCAGGCCGCCGGCCTGTTCGGGATCGTCGGGGCCGCGGGCGCGCTCGCCGCGCCGTATGCAGGCCGCTTTGCGGACACCCGCGGCCCGCGCGCGATCATCTCGCTCGCGATCGCGCTGCTCGCGCTGTCGTTCGTGATCTTCGCGCTGTCGGGTTCGAGCCTCGTCGGGCTGGTGATCGGCGTGATCGTGCTCGACGTGGGCGTACAGGCCGCGCAGATCTCGAACCAGTCGCGCATCTATGCGCTGAAGCCCGACGCGCGCAGCCGCGTGAACACGGTGTACATGGTGTGCTATTTCATCGGCGGCGCGCTCGGCTCGTCGGCCGGCGTCGCCGCATGGCGCGCGTTCGGCTGGACCGGCATGTGCGCAGCCGGCCTGCTGTTTACCGCGCTCGCCGGCTGGTCCCACCATCGCGGCGGCAGGCGCGGCTGAGCACGACCGGGCCACCGCGGCGTCACGCGTCGGTGCGCGACGCGGCCGGCTCCGCGGCGACGGGCGGCGGCGCGAACGCCGGGGCCGGGTCGATCACCGCGGCGGGATCCATCACTGCCGCGGGCGTTGGCACCGCGAGCGGGACGGCGGAAGGCGCGAGGATCGGCGCCGCCTCCTGCGTGGCGACCGGCTCGGCGACAGGCGAACCGTCCGCCGTCACCGCCTGCTCGGCCGCCATGGCCGGCGAACCGGCAGCAGCGGCCGCCGCGGGCCGGCGCGCCGGGTCGAACACGAACGACAATCCGACGCTGCCGAGGATCGCGACGGTCGCGACGACGGTCGCCATCGTCACCGGTTCGCCCAGCAGCAGCGCACCGAGCGCGACCGCGACGATCGGGTTCACGTACATGCAGCTGCTCGCGATGATCGGGCTCGTGTGGCGGATCAGGTAGCCGTACGCAACGTACGCGGCCATCGTGCAGAACACCATCAGGTACACGAACGCGAACACCGGCCCGACGGCCAGTTGTTCGACGCGTTCGCCGAGCAGCCACGCGACGATCGTCGACATCAGGCCGCCGAGGCCGATCTGCAGCGACGTCGACAGGAACAGGTCCGACGGCAGCTTGAGCCGCGTCGCGAGATGCGCGCCGCCCGCCCAGAACAGCGCGCCGGCCAGCACGCAGATCGTGCCGAGCGCCGAGTTCGCGGCGGGCGCGCCGCCCGAATTCAGCACGACGATGCCGACCATCCCGAGCGCGACGGCCGCCCATTCGCCCTTCGTCACCGGCCGCCCGGCCACCGCCGCGATCACGGTCGCGAACAGCGGCACAGTGGCGACCATCACCGCGGCCGACCCGCTGCTGACCGTGCGCATGCCGAGCGCGATCGTGCCGGACGACAGCGCGACGAGCATCGTGCCGACGATCGCCGAGTTGCGGATTTCCACGAGCGTCGGCCACTCGGGCTTGCGCCGCAGCGCGAAGATGAACAGGCCGATCCCGCCGAGCAGGTTGCGCAACCCCGACAGCAGCAGCGGCGGGAACGACTGCAGCGCGAAATGCAGCCCGCTGTAGGTCGAACCCCAGACGAAATAGATGAAGACGAGCGCGAGCGCCACGCGGCCGCCGCGGCTTTGCGGCAGGCGGATCCGGAACGAAAAACGGGCGAGGAAATCGAGGAGGCGGTCGAGCGGCGTCATCGAGTCACCCGCTCGCACGTCACGCCGCGTGCTCCGCTGAAAGGCGCCGGCGATGCCGGCAAACGGTCCATGCGGGACCGGGAAGGCAGAGCGAACGTGCGGGACGACATGGCAGTGCGAACGGCGACGAAAGAGAACCGGCAAGCGGCGGCAAAAGGGCAAAAACGGGGCAAAAAAAACGTGCGCAACCGCGCGGCTGCACACGCTCGGCATTATGGCATCAAGGATTCGAAAGCATCGTCAGACCTGTCTGAAAGATATCGACTGATGTTTCGGCGCGACATTTTTCGCGCGAAGGACGGGTGAAATGCGGGGCCGGATACGCGGGGGCGGATAACCGGCGCGTGGGCGACCCGCCTCGTCGCCATTCGCAGCCGTTGATCCAGCATCGGCCGGACGACCAGTCAAGTGCGCCGGCGCTTCGCGGCGCGTCTATCGTGACGGACGGCATGCTCGCGCATTGCCGTGAGCAGCCTCTTTCCGATACTCACACCGCCATACAAGATTTTGTATAATTCAGATATCCTTCCGCCGAAGCCGGTCGTTTTCGTCGGCACCGCGCTGGCCGATCTCCGCGACTTTCCGCTGCCCGCGCGGCGCGAAGCCGGCCACCAGATCGACCAGGTGCAGCGTGGCCTCGCGCCCGACGACTGGAAACCGATGCGCACCATCGGCATCGGCGTGCGGGAAATTCGCCTGCGCGATGCGAGCGGCGCCTTCCGGATCGTCTACGTCGCGACGTTCGCCGAAGCCGTCTACGTGCTGCACTGCTTCCGCAAGCAATCGTCGCGCACGAACAAGACCGATATCGACCTCGCCGCCCGCCGGTACCGGTCGTTGATGATGGAGTTGAAACAATGACCAATGAACGTTACGCGAACGTCTGGGACGCAATCGAAAGCGAGCCAGCGGAGGCCGCGAACATGAAGCTGCGCTCCGAACTGATGATCGCGCTCAAGCAGCGCATCGCGCGGCTCGAACTGAGTCAGGCCGAAGCCGCGAAGCAGCTGGGCGTCACGCAGCCGCGCGTGTCCGACCTGATGCGCGGCAAGATCAACCTGTTCGGGCTCGACGCGCTCGTGAACATGGCCGCGGCCGTCGGCCTGCGCGTCGATCTGCAGGTGCGCGAATCCGCATGACGCACGCGCATGCCCCGCGCATCGCTCACGATCCGCCGAACCAGTTGTAGCCCTGATCGACCCAGTAGCCACCCGGAAACGTATCGGTCACGAAGATTTCCATGATGTGCTTCGGGTTCTTGTAGCCGAGCTTGGTCGGCATCCGCAGCTTCATCGGGAAACCGTATTCCGGCGGCAGACGATGGCCGTCGTACTCGAATGCGAGCAACGTCTGCGGATGCAGCGCGGTCGGCATGTCGATGCTCTCGTAGTAGTCGTCCCCACATTTGAAGCCGACGTATTTCGCGTGCGTATCGGCACCGGCGCGCGCCAGAAACGCGCCGAACGGCGTGCCGCCCCAGCGGCCGATCGCACTCCACCCTTCCACGCAGATGTGCCGCGTGATCTGTTCCGCGTGCGGCAGCGCATACAACTCGTCGAGCGTCCACACGCGCTTGCCGGTCACGCGGCCCGACAGCACCAGCCGGTACGTCGACGCGTCGACGTGCCGCACTTCGTCGATCCCGTAGTACGCGTTGAACGGAAACGGCCGCGTGATGTCGGCTTCGGTGTAGGTCGGCGCGAGCTGGTTCGGGTTGAACAGCCACGCCTGCACGCGATCGTTCATGCGCGACACTTTTTCGAGAAACGTGTTGACCGATGCGTCATCCTGCAGCGTGCAGCCGGTCAGCATCGCAAGGCCGCCGAGCGTCAGCACGCGCCGGTTGAAGAGCCGTCGCGACGGCATCTCGAGTTCGCGGCGCACGTCAAGCTCGAGCGACTTCCGGTCGAGCGTCCAGCGCGGCTCGCCGCGGGATTTTTCGGATTCCGACATGATGATTTCCTTCGCCCGCGAAGCGGGTCAGCGGCCGCGCAGCATCGCGAGCAGCGAGCGCGGCACCAGCAACGCCATCGCGACGTGAACGACGACGAATGCGACGAGCAGCGCCATCGCCCAGAAGTGAACGATGCGCGCGTTGTCGTAGCCGCCGAACAGCTCGCGCAGCAACGGGAATTGCACCGATTTCCAGATCGTGAGCCCGGACAGCACCAACAAGACGAGATCGACGATCGCGGTCAGGTACGCGGCACGCTGCACCGCGTTGTAGACGCTCAGGTCGTCGTGCGACAGCCGCCCGCCGAGCGCGGCGCGCACGTCGCGCCACACCGACGCGGGCGTCACGGGCAGCAGCTTGCGTGCGAAGCGCCCCGTCGCGATCGACATCGCGAGGTAGAACAGCCCGTTGCCGACCAGCAGCCACATCGCCGCGAAATGCCATTGCAGCGCGCCGCCGAGCCAGCCGCCGAGCGTGATGCCGTGCGCGAACGTGAACGACGGATAGATCGGCGACGCGTCGTAGATGCGCCAGCCGGACAGCGCCATCAGGATCGCCGCGAGCGCGTTGAGCCAGTGGCTCGCGCGCACCCACCGCGGATGGATCGTCGTCGGCGCGGGCGGCGGCACGCTCGCACGATCGGTGACAGGAACCGTTTGCATGATGATGACTCCCGGAATGAGGCGACGGGACGCGATGCGCGCCGATGACCGGCCGCCCGCGCCCCGCACGCATTCGTCAGTTCGACGGGCTCATGGCGTCCTTCTTCATCGCGTCGCCCTTCTTCATCGCGTCGTGGCCCATCGCATCCTTCTTCATCGCATGCTTCTTCATGCCGTCCTTCTTCATGCCGTCCTTCGCCATCGCGTCGTGGCCCATCGCGTCCTTCGACATCGACATGCCGTCCTTCGACATCGCATCGTTCTGCGCATGGGCGCCCGTTGCGATCGTGGCAAGTGCGGCGACGCAGGCGGCAAGGAATACGTTTTTCATGACATCTCTCCGATACATGGGTTTGGGAGCCGAATAGACGGAGGACGCCGCCGGAAATGACAGCGATGTCGAAAATTTTTTCGAAACGGGAAACAACGGACGGAAATGCTGCACTGCCCGCTCCTTCTGTTCCGGGCGCCACGGCGGATAGACGGCCGCGCCTGCTGCGGCGCACCGCGTCGGCGTCGGCGTCCGCGCCCCGCCCGCTGCCCGCCGACATCGGCTTCGGACCCGGTTGAAACCGCCGCCAAGCCGGTGTATCGTGTGCCCTTGCTAACGCGGGGGTCCTGCAATGCGTTCGGTCAAACAACCGGCATTGCGGGTGAGAAATACCCTTTGAACCTGATCTGGATAATGCCAGCGCAGGGAAGCGTACGGATTTCGCCGCCATCCTTCTGACGAAATCCGCCGCCTCACCAAGCCTCGTCTCCTGCTTAGCTCGAGCCCCACATTCGTCAAGGGCTCCGGGCAAGCGCCGACGCGCCTGCCCGGAGCCCGCACAGGAGATTGCATGAACGCCAATCCGAAGTTTCTGTCTGCCGACGCGCACGTCGACGCCGCTGCCGTCGCGCCGCTGCCCAATTCGCGAAAGGTTTATGTCACCGGCTCGCAGCCCGATATCCGCGTGCCGATGCGCGAGATCACGCAGGCCGACACGCCGACCGGCTTCGGCGGCGAGAAGAATCCGCCGATCTACGTGTACGACACGTCGGGCCCGTACACCGATCCGGACGCGAAGATCGACATCCGCGCGGGCCTGCCCGCACTGCGCCAGCGCTGGATCGAAGCACGCGGCGACACCGAGGTGCTCCCCGGCCTGTCGAGCCAGTACGGCCTCGAGCGCGCGGCCGATCCGGCCACGGCGGACCTGCGTTTCCCGGGCCTGCACCGCAACCCGCGCCGCGCGCAGCCCGGCAAGAACGTCACGCAAATGCACTACGCGCGCCAGGGCATCATCACGCCGGAAATGGAATACATCGCGATCCGCGAGAACCAGCGCCGCGCCGAATACATCGAGAGCCTGAAGTCGAGCGGCCCGAACGGCGCGAAGCTCGCCGCGATGATGGGCCGCCAGCACCCGGGCCAGGCGTTCGGCGCCGCGGCCTTCGGCGCGAACGCGCTGGCCGAGATCACGCCGGAATTCGTGCGCGACGAAATCGCACGCGGCCGCGCGATCATCCCCGCCAACATCAACCACCCGGAATCCGAGCCGATGATCATCGGCCGCAACTTCCTCGTGAAGATCAACGCGAATATCGGCAACTCGGCCGTCACGTCGTCGATCGGCGAGGAAGTCGACAAGATGACGTGGGCGATCCGCTGGGGCGGCGACACGGTGATGGACCTGTCGACCGGCAAGCACATCCATGAAACGCGCGAGTGGATCATCCGCAACAGCCCGGTGCCGATCGGCACGGTGCCGATCTACCAGGCGCTCGAAAAGGTCAACGGCAAGGCCGAGGACCTGACCTGGGAAATCTTCCGCGACACGCTGATCGAACAGGCCGAACAAGGCGTCGACTACTTCACGATCCACGCGGGCGTGCGCCTGCAGTACGTGCCGCTCACCGCGAACCGGATGACGGGCATCGTGTCGCGCGGCGGCTCGATCATGGCGAAGTGGTGCCTCGCGCATCACAAGGAAAGTTTCCTGTACGAACACTTCGAAGAGATCTGCGAGATCATGAAGGCGTACGACGTGAGCTTCTCGCTCGGCGACGGCCTGCGTCCCGGCTCGATCTACGACGCGAACGACGAAGCGCAGCTCGGCGAACTGAAGACGCTCGGCGAGCTCACGCAGATCGCGTGGAAGCACGACGTGCAGGTGATGATCGAAGGCCCCGGCCACGTGCCGATGCAGTTGATCAAGGAGAACATGGATCTCCAGCTCGACTGGTGCAAGGAAGCGCCGTTCTACACGCTCGGGCCGCTGACCACCGACATCGCGCCGGGTTACGACCACATCACGTCGGGCATCGGCGCCGCGATGATCGGCTGGTTCGGCACCGCGATGCTGTGCTACGTGACGCCGAAGGAACACCTCGGGCTGCCGAACAAGGACGACGTGAAGGAAGGGATCATCACGTACAAGCTCGCCGCGCACGCCGCCGACCTCGCCAAGGGTCACCCGGGCGCGCAGGTGCGCGACAACGCGCTGTCGAAGGCGCGCTTCGAGTTCCGCTGGGAAGACCAGTTCAACATCGGTCTCGATCCGGACAAGGCGCGCGAATTCCACGACGAAACGCTGCCGAAGGATTCGGCGAAGGTCGCACACTTCTGCTCGATGTGCGGCCCGCATTTCTGCTCGATGAAGATCACGCAGGACGTGCGCGAATTCGCGGCGCAGCAGGGCGTGTCGGAAACCGAGGCGCTGAAGAAAGGGATGGAGGTCAAGGCGGTCGAGTTCGTGAAGACGGGCGCCGAGATCTATCACCGTCAGTAAGCGCGCGCAGCGGGCCGCACCGGCCCCTCTGGCGATGCCTGAAGCCCGCTTTCGAGCGGGCTTTTTTGCGCATGCCGTGTGCCTGCCGGCGGACCCGAAACAATTGATTACGAAACCGCGGGAGCCTTAACAAGTCCTTACAGCAGCAGCGCGGGGCGGCGCGTAGATTGGGGACATGCGCGGCCGCCAGCCGGTCGTGCGCCTTCCGTTCACTACCACAAGGACAACGATCATGAACTCGATTCGGCGTTTTGGGGTATGCGCGCTCCTCGTCGCGACGGTGGCCAGCCTGTCGGCCTGCGATTCGATGTCGCGACGCCAGCGTGATACGGCAATCGGTGCGGGTGTCGGCGGCGTCGCCGGCGCGGCGATCGGCGGCAACGCGCTGTCGACGCTGGGCGGCGCGGCGGCCGGCGGCATCATCGGTAACCAGGTCGGCAAGTAACGAGTCCGACATCGGCCGGTTGGGCGTCGTCGCCCAGCCGCAGGCCGGCCGGTCCAACGGCGTTTCCGCGGTGCGGAAGCGCCGTTTTCGTATGTCCTGCCGGAACCGGCGCGGCCGCTGCGCCCGGAAATGATCGGTTACCGTTTTTCATGCCGTGTCATCGGTACTCGGCCTAAGCTACAAGCATCTGCCGATAGCCGGCTCCGCCGGAGACACATCATGAACAGGACCTTCGTCGCCGCGGCGCTTGCCTGCACGACGCTTGCCGGCTGCTATTACCCGTACGGCTATTATCCGGGCGGCTATTACACGGCGGCGCCGGTGCCGGTACAGCCCGCGCCCGTGTATGTCGAACCGGCCCCCGCCTACTACTATCCGGCGCCTGCGTATGCGCCGGCATGGGGCGGTTATTGGGGCCCGGCGCTGTCGCTCAATTTCGGCTTCGGCGGACGCGGCGGCTGGCGTCATCACTGATCCGACCGGCCGCGCCGCACGCGGTCGGCCGGCCGCCGCCCGGCGGCAAACCGGCGAAATTCCCGTTTCTTGTCGTTTCATCCGATCATGAAACGACGGTGCGGTCGCGCGGTGTAAGATTCCTCGCATCCCGTCCCCGCCCTCGCCGATCGATGTCGCCCAAGAACGCTTTCCTGCTGACCGTGCTAGCCGCCCTGTGGGGCGCATCCTTCCTGTTCATCCGGGTCGGCGTCGTCGATTTCGGCGTCGCGCCGCTGATGGCGCTGCGTGTGGGCATCGGCGCGCTGTTTCTCGCGGGCTTCGCGCTGACGCGCTTCAAACCCGCCGATCTCGGCGCCCGGCTGCGCCGTCATGCGTGGCCGCTGTTCGTCGTCGGCGCACTGAATTCGGGCATCCCGTTCTGCCTGTTCGCGTTCGCCGAACTGACGCTGTCGGCCGGGTTGACGTCGGTGATCAACGCGACGACGCCGCTGTGGGGCGCGCTCGTCGCTTACCTGTGGCTGAAGGACAAGCTGTCGCTGCCACGCGCGCTCGGCCTCGTGATCGGGTTTGCCGGCGTGCTCACGCTCGTGTGGAACCAGGTCGCGAACGCGCATGGCGACACGGGCGCCAGCGCGACCGTGCTCGCCGCGGCGGCCGCACTCGGCGCGACGCTGCTGTACGGCATCGCGGCCAACTATACGAAACGCAAGCTCAGCGGCGTCGATCCGCTCGTCAACGCAGCCGGCAGCATGATCGGCTCGACCGTGCTGCTGCTGCCGTTCGCGATCGCGACGTGGCCGGCCGCGCCGGTCGGCGTGCACGCATGGGGCGCGGTGCTCGCGCTCGGCGTCGCGTGCACCGGCATCGCGTATTTCATCTTCTTCTACCTGATCGCGCATGTGGGGCCCGCCCGCGCGATTACCGTCACGTTCGTGATTCCCGTGTTCGGGCTGCTGTGGGGCGCGCTGTTCCTCGGCGAACACGTGTCGGCCGTAATGATCGAAGGCTGCGTGATCGTGCTCGTCGGCACCGCGCTCGCCACCGGCGTGATCAAGCGGATTCCGGGCGTCCGACCGCGCGGCGGCGAGGCGACCTGACGATCGGCGCGCGGGGCGCGCACGGACCGCCGCCGGTCGCGCGGCGCTGCCGGTGGCGACGCGACGCGGGTTGGCCGATGCGCCACCGATCGCACCGCAGTGCGCGGGCATTCGTTTCATTCGTCTGACGGCGGCGGTTGGCCGCCGGAATTTCCCGTACCCGCCTGCGCATCGGGCGGCATCGACGCACGGTCATGCCGCCGCGCTGCCGGGATTGTCATCTCCGCCGTCACACGCTTCGTTTCGCGACGGTCATGCACCGGACGCATGCACGCGGCGCCAGTCGACGCACCGCTGCGCACGGGCGGAATCGCGGTGTACCGTTTGCGTCTGGAGTTACCCTGATACGCGCGCCGCGGCAATCCCGTTACACTCGGAAAACTTATCCGCAGAAGGCGTTTCGATGCCCCACGTTCTTTCGCGTCCGCCTGCGCATGCGGCTGCATCGGCGTGGCGGGGCGTCGGCGCCCCGCCGCCCGCTTCCGGGCACCGTTGACATGAAGCCCGCTCGCGACCTGTCGCTCGACGCCCTGCTCGAACGCCTCACGCCGACACCCCACGGCTGGCTCGCCACCTATCGCACCACGACACTGCGCAGCGTGTTCCAGCCCGTGCTGTCGATCACGCACAAGCGCGTCGTCGGCTACGAGGCGCTGCTGCGCGTCGTCGACGCGAACGGTGCGCTGGTGTCGCCCACCGCCCTGTTCGACAAGACGCGCGGCGACGCCGACGCGCTGCTGCTCGACCGGCTCGCGCGCTGCCTGCACACTGCCAACTTCGTCACGCAAGGCATCGGCGACGGCTGGCTGTTCCTGAACGTGACGCCCCGCGTGCTCGACACGGGCCTCGTGCAGCGCGAGTTCGTCGAGGCGCTGTGCCGGCATTTCGCACTGCCGCCGAACCGCATCGTGCTGGAAGTGATCGAACAGCCGGCGCGCGACGAAGCCGCGCTCGCCCGCACGATCGACATGATCCAGCATCGCGATTTCCTGATCGCGATCGACGATTTCGGCACCGGCTTCTCGAACTTCGACCGCGTGTGGCGGGCGCGGCCCGACATCGTGAAGCTCGACCGCTCGCTCGTCGAGCGTTCGACCGGCTCGGCCGACGATCGCCGCATCATGCATCACCTCGTGTCGATGCTGCACCAGGCCGGTGCGATGGTGCTGGCCGAAGGCGTCGAAAGCGACGACGCGCTGCAGGCGCTGATGGAAGCCGACATCGATTTCGTGCAGGGTTTCCAGTTCGGCCAGCCCGACGCATCGATCGCGCACGCGAGCGCGGCGGCGCCCGCGATGCTCGACGCCGCATGGCGGCGCTTCATCGCCCGCCGGCACACGCCGGTGGCCGCCGAGCAGCCGGGCTTCGACGCGATCGAACGGCTCGTGCTCAGTGGCGCGGCCGCGTTTTCGGCGAGCGGCAACCTGCAGGACGCCGCGCAACGCGTGTTCGCGGTGCCGGCCGCGCGTCGCGTGTTCGTGACGGACGAGACCGGCGAACAGTTCCTGCCGTCGATCGGCGCACCGCCCGACGACAGCCAGGCAAGCGTCACCCGTCTCGCCCCGCTATTCCCGGAGACCCACAGCAACTGGTCGCGCCGCCCGTATTTCCAGCGCGCGATCGCCGCCCCCGGCCGCGTCGCGCTGATGGGCCCGCACTTCTCGCTGACGGAAGGCCGCGACTGCTATACGGCCGCCGTCGCGATCCGCGCGCAGAGCCGGCTCGTCGTGTTCTGCGTCGACTTCGTGCTCGACAGCGCCGGAACCGTGATGCGGTAGCCGGCGCGCACGGCGGACGTTCGCTCGCCTGCGACAAGCACCGACCCTTCGTTCGTCAGTCGACCACCTTCCCGCGCCCCGACTTCACCACGCTGCGGCGCGACTTGTGCTCGAGCCGCCGCTCCTTCGACGCGCGCGTCGGCCGCGTCGCGACCCGGGCGCGCGGCGTGTACGCGACGCTGCCGATCAGCGCATCGAGACGAGCGAGCGCGGCCTCGCGATTCTTCTCCTGTGTCCGATATTCCTGCGACTTGATCACGACGATGCCGTCGCGCGTGATGCGCTGGTCGGACAGCGCGAGCAGCCGCTCCTTGAGGACCGGCGGCAGCGACGACGCGCGGATGTCGAAGCGCAGATGAATCGCGCTCGACACCTTGTTGACGTTCTGCCCGCCCGCGCCCTGCGCGCGCACGGCCGTCCATTCGACGTCGGCCGGATCGAGCGTGTAACGGATCATCATCGCGAAGCCTCCATGCGGCGCCGCGCGAGCGCCTCGTCGACGCGGGCAGCGAGCCCCGAATCGCGCTGCGTGCGCGTCGCGACCGCCTGCGCCAGCACGCGCCGCGGCCCGATCACCTGCACGCGCGTGCGCGCGCGCGTGACGGCCGTATAAACGAGCTCGCGCGTCAGCACCCGGCCGAACGACGCGGGCAGCACGAGCGCCGCTTCGTCGAATTCCGAGCCCTGCGACTTGTGCACCGTCAGCGCGAACGCCGTTTCGTGCGGCGGCAGCGCAGCCGGCGACACCGCGCGCGCGGAGCCGTCCGCGCGCCGGAACCACACGCGCAGCACGCCGTGCGCGTCGGGCAGCGCAATGCCGATGTCGCCGTTGAACAGCCCCAGCGCATAGTCGTTGCGCGTGACCATGATCGGCCGCCCGGTGAACCAGTGCGCGCCGACCGCGAGCGGCACGCGCGCCGCATGCCGCATGTGCGCGGCCACCAGCGCATTGACGTGTTCCGCGCCGCGCGAACCGCTGCGGGTCGCGCACAGGATCCGGAACCGGTTGAGCGCGTCGAACAGCGGCAGCGGATCGGGCGCCGGCGCGGCCAGCGCGTCGCGCAACGCGTCGAGGTAGGCGCCGAAGCGCCGTGCGAGCCGCTCGACCGTCGATGACGCCAGCGTGTCGCCCGCATCGTCGTGAAACGATGCGGCTGCCGATTCGTCGGCGGGCAGCGCATCGAGCGCCGCCTGCACGTCGCCGCGGCGGATCGCGAGCGACAGCCGCCCGATCGGCGAATCGAGCCCGAAGCGGTAATTGCGTTCGAGCCACACGACGCAGTCCGCGAGCGGCGCCGACGCCGGTGCGGGCGTGCCGGCGGACGCGGCAGCGGCTTCGCCGGTCAATGGCGATGCAGCCGCCATCGCCACTGCCGATGCAAGTGCCGCGTCGTCCGCGTCGAACGGCGGTAGCTCGACGGCGTCGAGCCATGCGAGGTCGTTGGCCTCGATCCAGGCCGGCGCATTGCTGTCTGGTGCGCCGGCATCGGCCGGTGCCGACTCGGTGGGCTGTGGCGGCGCGATGTCGGCCGTCGACGACACTTCGTCATCCTGCGGTTCGTC
This sequence comes from Burkholderia sola, assembly GCF_905400185.1. NCBI lineage: Bacteria > Pseudomonadati > Pseudomonadota > Betaproteobacteria > Burkholderiales > Burkholderiaceae > Burkholderia > Burkholderia sola. The sequence continues at coordinate 1,224,341 of NZ_FR989675.1, read as the reverse complement.
GTCGAAGAGCGACGCCTGTCGCGCATCGACTTTCGACGACCGAGGCGCCGATCTGCGTGAAACGGGAGCAGACGCCGATGGCGACGCCGGAGCACGTGCGGAAGCAGGAACCGGATGCGCGGCCGAAATCGCCGCCGCCGGCGCAGCTTCGTCCGGCATCGGCAACGCCGCGACGAACGCCGCCTCGTCGATACCCAGCGCGTGCGCGATGCGCGTGCGCGCCGCGGCGGTGAACGCCGGCCGCGCGCTCAGCTCCGCGAACACGGCGCCGGCCTCGACCGCGGCCAGTTGATCCTTGTCGCCCAGCAACACGAGCCGCGCGCCCGGCGCGAGCGCGTCGAGCAGATGCGCGGCGAGCGCGACGTCGATCATCGACGCCTCATCGACGACGATCAGATCGTACGGCAGAGGATTGTCGCGATGATGCCGGAAACCGGCCGCCCCGCCGCCGCCCAGCAGCCGATGCAGCGTGTACGACGTGTCGGGCAGGCGCGCCGCGAGCTCGGGCGGCAGATCGCCTGCGCGCGCGTGCAGCGCCTCCTGCATCCGCTGCGCGGCCTTGCCGGTCGGTGCGGCCAGCGCGATGCGCAGCCCCGGATGGGCGTCGAGCAGACAGGCCAGCACGCCGACGACGGTCGTCGTCTTGCCCGTGCCCGGCCCGCCGCTGACGATCGTCACGCGGCCCGTCAGCGCGACGATCGCCGCCACGCGCTGCCAGTCGACTTCGCCCGTAGCCGGCCCGAAGTAACGGGCGAGACTGTCGCGCAAGCGGTCGGGCGACAGGCCTTCGTCCGGCGCGGCGACACCGGCCTGCGCGACGAGCGCATCGGCGAGCCGCCGTTCGTAATCGAAATAGCGCGACAGGTACAGGTGATCGAGCCGATCGACGATCAGCGGCCGCTCGTCGCCGCGCGCGAGCGTGCCGAACGCGACCACGCCGCTCGCGGCGAGCGCGGCGCGCACTTCGTCGAGCGGTGCTTCGTAGCGCTGCGCGAGCGCGCCAAGCGCGACGCACACGTGGCCGCCGGCGGTCGCGCGGCTCGTCGCGAACGCGGCGCGCGCCGCCCAGCGCGCCGACGCGGACGGCGCACCGGCTCGCCGCGCGAGGTCGCCGATGCGGCGCGCAAAGCCCTCCGCGAGCGCGATGCCGAAATCGGCCGGCTCGGGCAGCCGCGCGACGAGGCCGCCGGTGAATTCGAGCATGTCGTCGGACGCGGTCATGCGCGGCCCCCTTCCATCATCCGGTCGAGTGCGTCGACGAGCGCACGGGCGGGCCGCCGCGCATGCACGCCGGCCGGCTCGCCGCCGCTGCGCCAGCCGGGCCGCACGCCGCGCACGAACAGGTACAGGTAGCCCGCGATGTGCGTGTCGTAGTCGTAATCGGGCAGCCGGCCGCGCAGGTAACGATGCAGCGCGACCGTATAGAGCAGCGCCTGAAGGTGATACGCGTGATCGGCCATCGCGACGTCGAGCGCGCGCGGGCCATAGGCATCCGGCGTCGTGCCGAGGTGGTTCGACTTCCAGTCGACGATCCAGAAACGGCCGTCGTGTTCGACGATCATGTCGATGAAACCCTTGATGAAACCGGCGAGCGTACCCGCCTCCAGTGCAACGTCCGGATAGCCGTGCGCGACCAGCAGCCGGCGCAGCGCCAGCAGGTCGAGCGACGGCGCCGGAAACAGGAAGCCCATTTCGTCGAGCCGCTTCGCCGGATCGAGATCGACGAGCCGCATGCCCGGCACGAGCTCGGTGTGCACGACGTCGTCGACCAACTGCACCATCATCGCCGGCAGGCGCGTCGCAAGCGCCGGCCCGGCCTCCACCGGCCGGTCGTGCAGCGCGCCGAGCGCGGCCTTGTGCCACGTTTCGGGCGCCGTGAACCGGCTGAGCTCGAACAGGCGGTGCAGGCATTCGCCGGCCGCCGCGCCGCGCGGGAACGCGAGGATGTCGTCGTCCGGCGGGTCGGCCGCGACCATATCGGCCAGCATCGGTTCGCCGTCCGGCGTCACCGCGGCCAGCGCATCGTGATCGGGCCGCAGTTCGTCGTCGGGCACGGCCGCGACGCCCGCCTCCTCGCGCGCCATCGACGCGGTCAGCGAGCTGAAGCTCGCCATTCGCCACGCATCGCGCAGCACGCGCGTCGCATGACGCGCCGCGAGCGTCTGCGACGCGTCGTGCCCGGCCGCGAGACGCTCGCGGCGCGCAGGCACGGGCAACGGCGCGACGCTCACGGGGCCGCCCGCAAGCGCGCGCCACGCCGCATCGAGCGCGGCTTCGTCGGGCGGCTCGTCGAGCCACGCATCGAACGCAAGGCCGGCGCCCGCGACGAGCCAGTTGAGCACGCTACGCCGCGCTTCGCGCGTCGAGCGCGACGACAGGTAGGGCCCGGCCACGACATAGCAGCGATACACCGCACGCGTGAGCGCCACGTAGACGAGCCGCGCGCGCTCCGCGGCCTGCTCGCGCAACGCCTGCCGCGCCGCGTGCGCGGCCGCTTCGTCGTCGCATCCGTAATGCAGCACCGCATCGCCCGCGTCGTCGTGATACTCGCGCGCATCGGGCAGCGCGGACGACGGGGGCTCGCGCAGGCCGCCGTCGTTCAGGAACGGACAGAACACGACCGCGTATTCGAGCCCCTTCGACTTGTGCACCGTGACGATCTGCACGAGGTTGCGATCGGATTCGAGCCGCAGTTGCGCTTCCTCGCCGCCGCCGTCGAGCCGTTGCGCGGCGAGCCAGCGCAGCGTCGGCGCGATGCCCGGCTGCGCGGACGCACGCGCCTGCGTCAACTCGGCCAGATGGTTGATGTCGGTCACGCGGCGCTCGCCGTCCGCACCGGCCATCAGCCGCTCGGCGATCCGCAGCTCGCGCGTGAACGTGCGCCACATCACCGCGAAGCCGCGTTCGCGCCACAGCAGCCGATACCGCGAGAAGCGTTCGACCCAGCTCATCGCGTCGGCGCCGTCGGCCGCCGATGCACCGGGTGGCGCATCGCCGTCGCCTTGCTCCATGCGCCACAGCGCGCCGGCATCGAGCCCGAACCAGTCGGACGCGAGCGCCGCGCGCAGGCGCCGCAGGTCGCCCGGTGCATCGATCGCCGCCAGCACGCGTTCGAGCTGCTCGGCGTCGCCGGTCGAGAACACCGACGCCTGCGCCAGCTCGACGCTCCCGATGCCCCACGTCGCGAGCACGCGCTTCACGAGACTGCCCTGCCGGTGCGTCTGCACGAGCACCGCGATGTCGCCCGGCGACAGCGGCGTGTCGCCCAGCCGCACGCGCCCGTCCCGCGCGCCGCGCATCAGCCGCGCGATCTCGGCCGCGCAAGCCTGGGCAGCCTGCGCTTGCGCATCGCGCTTGTGCAGCGTGCCCTCGCCGCCCGGCAGCGCCCATACGCGGAAATCGCCGGCCGGACCCGGATCGGTTTCGTCGACGAACGGCGCACGCACGCGCGTGCCGGCGCGCACCGCGTAATAGTCGAGCCCGTCGAGCACGAACGCGCGCGGATTCGACATGAAGAAACGGTTGCATGCGTCGACGATCGCGGGCGTCGAGCGCTGGTTCACCGCGAGCGTGTAGCACGCGCTCGCCCGCGCGCGCGCGGCGAGATAGGTATGCAGATCGGCCGCGCGGAAACTGTAGATCGCCTGTTTCGGATCGCCGACGAGGAACAGCGGGCCGCCCGGCGCGAAGATCCGGTCGAAGATCGCGAACTGCAACGGATCGGTATCCTGAAACTCGTCGATCAACGCGGCCGGATAGCGTGCGCGCAGCGTCTCGGCGAGCCACGGATGCGCGTGCAGCGCGTGATACAGGTTCGCGAGCAGATCGTCGAACGACACGACGCGCCGCGTGCGCTTGCGCTCGGCCAGCTCGCCCGGCGCCATGTCGAGCCATTCGGCGATCAGCGCGAGCCAGCGCGCGCGCTGCGCGGCCTCGGCGGCGGCCACCGCCGCTTCGAGCGCGTCGGCCACGTCGAAGAACGCGTGGGCGGGTGTCGCGCCGCCTTTTTTGGTCGCCTTGGTCAGCGCGGTTTGCGTGAGCTTCAACGCGGCTTTCGGCAGCGCGGCCGTCGCGTCGCCCTGCTCGAAATGCACGGCCCACGCGGCGAGCGCATCGGCGACCGCATCGGGCTTGTGCGAGCGCTGATTGAGCGCCGGCTGCGCGGCATGCAGCAACGCATCGATCGCGTCGCGCTCGGCCGCCCACATCCGCGCCGCCTCGGCGAAGCATTCGGCCGCCGCCGCTTCCGCCGATTCGTCCGGCTCGGTCACGCCGTCCCAGCGCAGCGCGGCGAGCGGCTTCTTCAGCCGGCGTGCGAGCTGCGCATCGAGCGCGGCCGGGCCGGCGCCCGATTCGACGAGCCAGGTCGCGAAGCCCGGCCAGCGCGCGGCCGCCGGTTCGACGCGCGTGCGCCAGAAATCCGCCGCGAGTTCGAAGCGCAGCGACGCATCGTCGGCCTCCATGTCGAACGCGAACGGCATCGCCGCCGCGAACGGCGCTTCCTGCAGCGCGCGCTGGCAAAACGCGTGGATCGTATGGATCGCGGCCTGGTCGAACGCGCGCAGCGCGCGGCGGATCCGCTTCACGGCCGTCTCGGCGTCGAGCGCGCCGCCTTCGCCGAGCGTGGTCTCCAGCAGGCGCGCGATGAACGGATCGCCGCCGTCGTCGCCCGTGTCGAGCGCATGCGCAAGCTGTGCGAGCCGGCTGCGAATCCGCTCGTGCAGCTCGGCCGTCGCCGCTTTCGTGAAGGTCACGACGAGGATTTCGTCCGCGCCGAGATCCTTTTCGAGCAGCAGGCGCACGTACAGCGCGCAGATGTTCCAGGTCTTGCCGGTGCCGGCCGACGCCTCGATCTGGTTGACGCCGTCGAGCGGGCACGCGAACACGTCGAGTTCGAGCGCCGGCTGCTGCGACACGGCACTCATGCGACCTCCTTCAGATGCTCGACGAGCGGTTCGAACACGAGCCGCGCGAGCGTGCCGAACGGCTCGTCGAGCGACGGATGCGCACCGCGCCACGCGATCGCGATGGCCGGATCGTCGGCTTCGCTCACGACCCGCTCGTTGATCCACACGCTCGCGGCCTTGGCCTCGCCGTCGGATACCCTTGCCCACGCACTGCGCGGGAAAAACCGCAGCGGCATGCGTCGACCCGCGCGAAACAGCGCGGCCAGCGGCGCGAGCCGGTCGAGCGGCGCCGCCACCGGCGTCAGCTCGAACGCGCCGCCGCTGCCGAACCACAGCGTGCGGCGCGGGCCGCCGGGCTCGATCGCGCAGTAGACGAGATGTGCGAGCCACGCGGACAGGTAGTCGCGCGCGCTCGGCCGCGCATAGCGATAGATGACCTGCCCGGCCGGTGTCAGCCGGTTCAGCGTGCCGTGCAATTCGAATGGCGCGCGCACCGCATCGGCCGCCAGCATCGCGTCGTCGGCGCCGAACAGCGCCTGCTCGGTGTCGGGCCACTTCGGCACGACGATGAGCGAGAACGGCCGTCGCTCGATGCCGTCGGCCAGCGCATGGCGCACGTTCGACGCAAGCTGCGTCATCGAACCGAGTGCCTGGTCGCGCCACACCGCGCCCGTCGCGCCGCCGGGCAACTCCGGGCTCGCGTCCGCAATGCGCAGCGCGTGATCGTGCACGCCGCCGTCGCCTGCTTCGATCAGCAGCGGCAGCACGCGCTCGGCCAGCGCGTCGCTGCCGGCAAAGTCGAGCGCGAACGGCTCGGTATCGAGCAGTTCGGCCTGCGCGTCGGCCAGCACGATGCCGAGCCGGCCGCGCAGCAACGCACGCGCCGGATGCCGCCAGAAACGTTCGAATTCGCCGAACGCGACGGGCTCGACCGGCTCGGCCGGCAGCGGCTGCGCGAAGAAAGCTTGCTCGCGCGGCCCGTCGCGCGACGCTTCGGCAGCCAGCAGCGACGCGAGCGTCGCCCGCTCGGCGTCGTACGACACGAGATCGCTGCCCGGCTGGAAATACGCGGCCGCGAACGGTTGCAGCGGATGCTCGACGATGAACGCGCGGCGCGCGGCGTCGACCGCGTCCGGTGCGGCGCCGGGCCCGGCCGTGACGTCCGCCAGATGATCGAGCAGTTCGTCGACGAGCGCCGCGGGCGGCAACGGCGCATTGTCGCGAATGCTGCGGCCCGTATAGGCGATCAGCAACCGGTCGCGTGCGGCCAGCAGCAAATCGAGAAACAGATTGCGCTCGTCGTCGCGCCGCTGCCGGTCGCCCAGCTTCGGCAGCACGGCCATCAGGTCGAATTCGTCCGCACGCGCGAGGCTCGGCAGCACGCCGTCGTCCATCCCGAGCAGGCAGACGACGCGATACGGCAGCCCGCGCAGGCTCGTCAGCGACGAGAACGTGACGCCGCCCCACGGCACGCCGCCGCGGGCCGGATCGTCGAGCGCCGCCGCGAGCCCCGCGCGGACGACGGCCGCCGGCAAGGCCTCGTCGGGCGCGCCCTCCGTCATCGCGGCCAGCATCGCGTCGAGCGCGTCGCGCACACCGGCCAGCGCGTCGGCATACGCGGCGCCCGAATCGAAGAAGCGCGCGAGCGTGTCGCCAAACAGTTCGCTCCAGCCGCGCGGCGTGTGCGATTCCGCGAGCCGCCGCGCGAAGCCGTCGAGATCGTCGGTGAAGCGCGCGAGCCGGCCGAGCAGTTCGGCCTCGCTGCCGGTGGCCGCCTCGATCGGCAGCCATGCACCGATCGGCGCCGCGCCTTCGGGCATCGCATAGCCGAGAAAGAGCCGCGCGAGCGCATCGGAGAACGTATGGCGCGGCGCGGGCACGGCCGCGTCGTCGCTCGCGAGCGGCGACAGCCCGCGCCGCGCGCCGGCGGCCGCGAGCCAGGTCTGCACCGTTTCGAGCGCGGCCGCGTCGATGTCGTAGCGCGCGGCCACCGCATCCACGCGCAGCCATTCGACCAACTCCGGCGCGCCGACCTGCCGCTCCGGCAACGCGAGCCAGTCGAGCAGCACGCGCGCGACCGGGTTCGCCTGCGACGGCGGCAGGCCGGTGATCCGGTAAGGCACCCGCGCGCCGCCGGCGCCGGCCGTGCCGAACACCGCGTCGATCAGCGGCCCGGCCGCGGCGAGATCGGCCACCGCGACGAGCACGTCGGACGGCTGCAGGCTCGCATCGGCGTCGAACCACGCGAGCAGCCGGTCGTGCAGCACCTCGAGCTGGCGCGCGAGGCTGTGGCACACGTGCACCTCGATTCCGCGCTCGACCAGCGTGTCGCCGATTTCGGCTTCCGGCTGCAGCTCGAGGATCGCGTTCTGCACGCGCGCGAGCCAGGTGGATGCGGGATTTTCGACGAAACGCGACGCATCGCCCGACGCGGCGCTTTCGGTCAGCTCATGCAGCATGTGCAATTGCGCCTGCGTCTGCCTGCCCCATTCGGCGAGCAGCGGATGGCCGACTTCCTGGTAGTCGCGCCGCCCGGCCGCATCGAGCGCCTCGGCGTGCGCGGCGGTCACGATGTCGAACCAGAATTCGCGGCACGGGTTCAGCGCGTAGACACGCACGTCGATCCAGCGCGACAGTTCGCGCAGCAGCGCGACGTGCAGCGGCGGCATCGTCGGCAGCGCGAACACGCTGACCGATTCGGGCCAGTCGGCGCGTGCGACCGCCTCGGCATCGAGATGGCGCGCCTCGACGAGGAAACGGTGCGCCGGCGGCGTGCCGCTGTCGCTCAGCTCGGCCAGCAGCGCACGCCACAGCGCGGCCTGCCAGCGTTCGTCGTCGCGCGCGGCGTCGCTGATCCCGCGCGGCGCGCCGTCGCCCGCGAGCACCGATTCGCCGGCCTGCCACGCGGCCAGCCATTCGGGGCGATAGGTCAGGTAGTGATCGAGCACGGCCGCGACGCGATGGGCCAGTTCGTAGCGCATCGCGTCGTCGGAGGCCGACAGATACGCGGCCAGCCGCGGCGACGCGAGCCACGGCGCGTCGCCTGCCGGCTCCGCGAACAGCCGGTAGCAGCGCCACACGAGCCGGTCGGGCGCGAACGGCGAACGCGCGGGCACCGTCAGCACGCGGCCGATCTGCGCCCACAGCCATTGCGCGAGATAGGTGAACTCGACGTTCGCGCACACGCCATTGCGCGCGGCGATGTCGAGCTCGAGGCGGCGGCGCAGCGCCGCGCTCGGCACGATGACCTGTTGCGGCGCCCACGGGCCGTTGCGGGCCGGGAACGCGGCCAGATCCTCGAGCAGCGCGTCGGCCAGCGTTTCGTGACGGTTCGAATAGAAAAGATGGAGCATGAAGCGGGCGTCGGAACCTCGCACCGGCGGGGCCGGGCGAACAGGATCACCAAGGATAGCAAATGGGCCGCCGCCGCGAACCTCGGCCGGAAAGCCAGCTTTTACGAGACGCGAAATACGATAGACTCGTCGCCAGTCAATACGCCGCCCCGGGCGTCTTCGTCTGTCATTCAGCTCATCGATGCGCTATTCGGTCGAAATCAGAAAGTTTTTCTACAGCCAGTACTTTTTCGGCGGCCTGCGGATCGCGGTCGGCGTGTCGCTGCCGGCCGTGTTGTGCCTGATCGTGTTTCACAACCGGGAGCTCGGCTTCACGATCTCGACGGGCGCGCTCGGCGCGTGCGTCGTCGACATGCCGGGCCCGCTCAAGTACAAGCACAACGAAATGCTCGCGTGCAGCGTGATCGGCTTCCTCGCCGCGCTCGCCACCGGCCTCGCGACCCCGAACATCTTCGCGCTGTGGCTCACGATCGTGCCGCTCACGTTCGTGCTGTCGCTGATCGTCGTCTACGGCAACCGCTGGCCGCAGATCAGCTTCGCGACGCTGTTCATGATGGTGATGACGCTCGAGGAGAAATTCACGCCGCTGCAGGCGTTCGTCAACGCCGGCTGGATTCTCGCGGGCGGCCTCTGGTACACGTACTGGGCCACGCTCGTGTCGCAATGGCAGGCGCGTCGGATCGAGCAGCAGGCGCTGGCCGAAAGCCTGTTCGCCTGTGCCGACTACCTGCTCGCGCGCGCGCAGTTCTACGATCTCGACGCCGATCTCGACGAGTGCTACCGCAATCTCGTCGCGAAGCAGATCACCGCGGTCGAAACGCAGGAAACCGCGCGCGACATCGTGCTGCGCAACCTGCCGAAACTGCGGCGCGGCAAGCTCGATCCCGGCCGCACGACGATGTACAACCTGTTCATCAACAGCGTCGACCTGCACGAGCTGTTCGTCGGCGCGCACACCGATTATCCGCTCGTGCGCAACACGTTCGGCGGAACGGACCTGATCATTTTCTATCGCGACCTGATCCGCAAGGCCGCCGCCGATCTCGAGGAGGTCGGCCTCGCGGTGCTCGAAAACCGCGCGCCGCATTCGCACATCAGCGTGAAGGCCGAGCTGCGCGCGATCGAGTACGAGATCGAGCTGATGCGCAAGAAGAACTTCGCGGCCACCAACCCGGAAGCGTATGCGGCCGTGCTCGCGACGTTCCGGCGCATCTGGAGCGCGACGCGCCTGATCGACCGGATGCGCCGCAACCTGTCGGGCCGTGCCGATCCGCAGCAAACCGAACTGAAGATCGACAAGGCGCTCACGCGCTTCCTGCAGCGCCGCCGCATGTCGCCGCTGCTGATCTTCTCGAACCTGAACATGCGCTCGCCGAGCTTTCGCCATGCGCTGCGCGTGACGATCGCCGTCGCGGTCGGCTTCTGGATCGGCCGGCTGCTGCCGCTCACGAACGCGTACTGGATCGTGATGACCACCATCATCATCCTGAAGCCCGGCTACTCGCTGACCAAGCAGCGCAACGCGGCGCGTATCGTCGGCACGCTGATCGGCTGCGCGGCGAGCGTCGCGCTGATCTACACGGTCAAGGATACGCACCTGCTGATCGCGATCATGTTCGGGTCGATGGTGATGAGCTACAGCCTGCTGCTGTTCAACTATGCGGCGAGCGTCGTGTTCACGTCGTCATACGTGCTGCTGATGTTCCACCTGCTCGCGCCGGGCAGCATGCGGATCATCGGCGAGCGCGCGATCGACACGGTGGTCGGCTGCATGATCGCGATCGCGGCGAGCCGGCTGTTCCCGTACTGGGAATACCGGTTGATGGGCAAGCTCGTCACCGACATGCTGACGTCCACCCGCAAGTATTTCGAGGCCGTATGGCGCGCCGGGCGCGGCATGTCGCCGCCGCCGGTGCCGACCGCCGACGGCGCTGCCGTCGTCGCGGGCGTCGCGGCCGCGATCGAGTCGCCGACGGCCAGCCTCGAGGACGACTACCGCTACCGCCTCGCCCGCAAGGACGTGCACATCGCGTTCGCGAACCTCGGGCAGGCGTTCCAGCGGATGATGATCGAGCCGAAGGCGCACCAGCGCTTCGTGCCCGAACTGAACGACCTGCTCGTGCAGACGCACGTGCTCGGCGCGCAGATCACGGCCGCCGCGCCGCTGATCCGCAGCGCATGCGCGGCCGATGGCGGCCTCGTTCACGACGACGCGCTGCAGCGCGGCCTCGCCGCCGTGCTCGACAATCTCGAGAAGGCCGAGGCCGGCGAGCCGCCGCCCGCCGACCAGCTCGAAGCGTCGAAGCAGATCACGCGCGATCTCGATGCGATGGTCGTGTCCGCGGAAAAATCCGATGCGGTCGGCGCCGAGCTCACGCACGACCTGAAGGTGCTCGCGCACCAGTGCAAGCAGATGCTCGCGTCGTCGCTGCTGATCCGCAAGGATGCGAGCGTGATCCGCCTGCCTGCCTGACCTCCGTATGTCCACGCCGGCAGGCCGGCCCGCGCACGCCGCGGCTCGGCCACCGGCGCGCTTCGATTCAACCCTCTCCCGAAGCATGCTCCACCGCGCATTCAGCGCGCGACCGCCCCACGCCCCGTTCTGCTCGCCGCGCCAGTCAGGGAATACCCGATTCCGGTCACCGGCTCCGGCTTGTTATCATTCGTTCACATTCAAGTTGTATAGACAACTTGACGCATTCGAACCGGCCCCGCTCGCCAGGTTCGTCGCATAACGATATCGGAGACTCCTTGACGCCCTCTCCCGCCTAAAGGCGGAAGATTCCCACACCTGGCGATGCACGTCCGCATCGGAGAATGTTCAACGCAGCGTTGGTATCTCGATCATGTTCGACACCACAGTCACTACAGGCCCACTCTCTTATTCGCAGTCCCGCGATACCTTTCGGCCGCGTCGTGCTGTCTTTCGACCCGCACGACGAACAGGACTGGGTCGAACCGCTTTCGTCGACTTCCTCGAACGTGGCCCCGTGCGCGATCGCTTTGTAGCGGAGCTTGTTTCGGAAAGACGACCAGGATGCGTCGTAGACGCTCTTCGCCATCCTGGTCCTGGCGAGTTTGGTTGCCGACACGTTGCCGACCGCGATGTAATCGAAACGCCACACCAGCTCGAGCGCGAGCTTGTGCTGGAAATCGGCTCGGGCATTCGCGATCTTGGCGTGCAGCTTCGCGATATGTCGCTTGTGCTTTCGCGCCCGTTGCGCTTTCGCCAGCTTTTCCGCCGCTCGTCGACCGAACTGGTCATTGGGCAGTTTCTCGCCGGTCGAAAGTGTGGCGAAGTCTTTCAGGCCGAGATCAATGCCCACACCGGAACGGACCGGGCGAGCCTGAACATCCGGCATCTCGATCACGATGTTGAGAAACCAATTGCCGCGCGCATCCTGCGCAAAGTTGGTTCCATCCTTAATCTTGCCTTCGGGAAGCGGTCGACTGTTGAACACCCGAAAAGTATTTCCGGCAAAGCGAAACGCGCCGCCCTCGCGCTTCAGGTCACGCCCCTTCAGCGGCACCCAGCCCAGCGATTTCCTGCCGCGATAGCGCAGGTAGGGCCGACGGCGCTGGCTGCGCGACTTCGCGTATTGCTCGCACGTCGCGTTGACCGTACCGGAATGAATACCGAATTCCTTGCTGCTCCCCGTCGTCAGCACGTTCAAGTCGAATCCCGTCGGCCACTTCTTGCTCCACTTGAGCGCGTGCTTCTGCGTGTCGTTGCAGAAGTTCCAGACGTAGTTCACCGCGCGGCTCTGCTTGTTAAGCAGTCCGTTGAGCGATTTCACCCGGTAGCGGTAGACAAGGATCATGCCGGTGATCCTAACCCGTGGAAGAAGCTACCTGTCAACAGCACCCCTTTCCTTCCCGCCATCAATGGCGGAGTTTCGCGGAGCAAATTCTGATGAAAAACCTGCAGCGCCACCTGAGCGCGCGGCACATCCGCTTTCTCGCGCTGGGCTCGGCGATCGGCACGGGCCTGTTCTACGGTTCGGCGTCCGCGATCCAGCTCGCGGGCCCGGCCGTGATCCTCGCGTACATCCTGGGCGGCGCGGCCGTCTACATGGTGATGCGCGCGCTCGGCGAGATGGCCGTGCGCGAACCCGTCGCCGGCTCGTTCGGCCACTACGCGACCGAGAACCTCGGCCCGTTCGCGGGCTTTGTCACCGGCTGGACCTACACGCTCGAAATGGTGATCGTCGCGATCGCCGACATCACCGCATTCGGCATCTACATGGGTTTCTGGTTTCCGGACGTGCCGCAATGGATCTGGGTGCTCGGCGTCGTCGCGGTCATCTGCGGGCTGAACCTGTGCCACGTGAAGGTGTTCGGCGAGCTCGAATTCTGGCTGTCGATCATCAAGGTCGGCGCGATCGTCGCGATGATCGGCGGCGGCGTCGCGATCCTGCTGACCGGCATGCACTTCGGCCATTCGGCCGACGTGCCGACCTTTGCCAACCTGTGGAACCGTGGCGGCTTCTTCCCGAACGGCGTCGGCGGGCTGATCGCGTCGCTGTCGGTCGTGATCTTCGCGTACGGCGGGATCGAGGTGATCGGGATGAGCGCCGGCGAGGCGAAGGACCCGGAACGCGTGATTCCGCGCGCGATCAACGCGGTGCCCGCGCGGATCCTGCTGTTCTACGTGCTGACGATGGTCGTGCTGATGTCGATCAGCCCGTGGACCGGCGTCGGCAGCGACGGCAGCCCGTTCGTGCAGATCTTCTCGGCGCTCGGCGTGAAGTCGGCCGCGACGATCCTGAATCTCGTCGTGATCAGCGCGGCGATCTCGGCGATCAACAGCGACATCTTCGGCGCGGGCCGGATGATGTTCGGGATGGCGCGGCAAGGCCAGGCGCCGCGCGTGCTGACGACGACGTCGCGCCACGGCGTGCCGTGGGTCACGGTGCTCGTGATGGCCGGCGCGCTGCTGGTCGGCGTGCTGCTCAACTACCTGATGCCGAAGGACGTCTTCCTGGTGGTCGCCGCGATCGCGACGTTCGCGACCGTGTGGGTCTGGCTGATGATCCTGCTGTCGCAGGTGGCGATGCGTCGCCGGCTGTCGAACGCCGAAGTCGCCGCGCTGAAGTTCAAGGTGCCGCTGTGGCCCGTCGCGCCGGCGCTGACGATCGCCTTCATGGGCTTCGTGATCGTGATGCTCGGCTGGTTCGACGATACGCGCGTCGCGCTCTACGTGGGCGCGGCGTGGCTCGCGCTGCTCGCGGCCGTGTTCTACGCACGGATCCGCCCGAAATTCGCCGCTGCGTCACGTTGACGCACGGCTGAGCTGCCGATGCGGCGCGCCGGTTCCGGCGCGTCTTCTGCCGTCCCGGTTCCGCGCGGCGCCCGTCGCGCCGGCAACCGCGGATCGACTCCGTTCACATGCCCCGCACGCGACCCGCCGGGCCGCGCACCGGCGCGTCAGTGCGACGCCGCGCTCGCGGCCTCGGCCGGATGGGCCTCGTCGTACGCGTGCTTCTGCGAAATCGCGTTGTACAGGATCGTCCCGATCACGAGCAGCACGGCCACGACGATCAGGATGCTCACGTTGCGGACAGGGTTCTTCTTGCGCTGATCGTTCATGGTCGGTGCCGCTCCGTCAAATTCGTCGAAGCGGGCATTCTACGCGCTGGCGCCGCGCTGCGCCGCCCCGTTCGCCGGTCCCCGCCGCCGGCCGCTCTCCGGCTTTCCGCAAGCTTTCGTTTGTTAATCATTCCCATTTCGATTTAGAATCCAGCGTCTTTCATTTTGTAATGTTTCGGGTCGCGCGGGCGGCAGGCGCGCCGCGGAACGCTCCCTCGTCCACCTGCCGCACCGGAGTCTCCATGTCGAATCCGCGCACCCGCCTGCTGCCGCTCGCCGGCGCCCTCGCCCTGACCGCGGCCGCCTTCGCGCCGCTTGCCCACGCGGCCGAGGAAGTGAGCCTGTACACCACCCGCGAGCCGAAGCTGATCCAGCCGCTCATCGACGCGTTCACGAAGCAGAGCGGCGTCAAGGTCAACACGGTGTTCGTGAAGGACGGCCTGCTCGAGCGCGTGAAGGCGGAAGGCGCGCAGTCGCCGGCCGACGTGCTGATGACGGTCGACGTCGGCAACCTGCTCGACCTCGTCGACGGCGGCGTCACGCAACCGGTGCGCTCGAAGGCGCTCGACGACGCGATTCCCGCGAACCTGCGCGGCGCGAACGGCGACTGGTACGCGCTGTCGCTGCGCGACCGCGTGCTGTACGTCGAAAAGGACCTGAAGGTCGATGCGTTCCGCTACGAGGATCTCGCCGATCCGAAATGGAAGGGCAAGGTCTGCATCCGCTCGGGCCAGCATCCGTACAACACCGCGCTCGTCGCGGCGATGATCGCGCACGACGGCGAGGCCGCGACCGAGACATGGCTGCGCGGCGTGAAGGCCAACCTCGCGCGCAAGGCGACCGGCGGCGACCGCGACGTCGCGCGCGACATCCTCGGCGGCATCTGCGACGTCGGCCTCGCGAACGCTTACTACGTCGGCCATATGAAGAATGCGGAAGCCGGCAGCGATGCGCGCAAATGGGGCGACGCGATCAAGGTCGTGCGCCCGACGTTCGCGAACGCGAAAAGCGGCGGCACGCACGTGAACATCAGCGGCGCGACGGTGGCGAAGCACGCGCCGCACAAGGCCAATGCGGTGAAGCTGCTCGAATACCTGGTGTCGCCGGAGGCGCAGGCGCTGTATGCACAGGCGAACTACGAATATCCGGTGCGCGCGAACGTGAAGCTCGACCCGGTGATCGCGAGCTTCGGTACGCTGAAGGTCGACCCGCTGCCGCTCGCGGATATCGCGAAGCATCGCAAGCAGGCGAGCCAGCTCGTCGACAAGGTCGGCTTTGACAACTGACGCATCGCCTGCTGCCCGCGCCTGTCGCGAGCCGCGCGGTCCGCGACCGCGCGTGCGACCGCGCGCGGGCAGCCTGTGGCTGCTCGCGGCGCTGACGATCGCCGCGGCGGTCGCGGCGCCGCTCGCGGTGCTCGTGGCCGCCGCGTTCGACGCCGATCTCGCGCACTGGCGGCATCTCGCCGAATTCGTGCTGCCGCAGGCGCTCGTCAATACGCTGCTGCTGCTCGCCGGGGTCGGCACCATCGTGTCGATCGTCGGCACCGGCTGCGCATGGCTCGTCACCGCGTACGATTTTCCCGGCCGCCGGATCCTGACCTGGGCGCTGCTGCTGCCGCTCGCGGTCCCCACCTACATCGTCGCGTTCGCGTATCTCGACCTGCTGCATCCGATCGGCCCGGTGCAAGGCGCGATCCGCTGGCTGCTCGGCTTCGACAGCCCGCGCCAGTTCCGCCTGCCCGACCTGCGCTCGCTGCCCGGCGCGATCTTCGTGCTCGGCTTCGTACTGTATCCGTACGTCTATCTGAGCACGCGCGCGATGTTCGTCACCCAATCCGCAAGCCTGCTCGAAGCCGCGCGCACGCTCGGCGCCGGCCGCGTCGCGACGTTCTGGCGCGTCGTCGTGCCGCTCGCCCGGCCGGCAATCGCGGTCGGCGTGAGCCTCGCGCTGCTCGAAACGCTGAACGATATCGGCGCGTCGGAGTTCCTCGGCGTGCAGACGCTGACCGTGTCCGTCTATACGACGTGGATCACGCGCTCCGATCTCGCCGGCGCCGCGCAGATCGCACTCGCGATGCTCGCGATCGTCGTCGGCATGATCGCGCTCGAACGTTACGGGCGCCGCCGCCAGCGCTACGCGCACGGCCGGCGCATGCGTCCGATCGCGCCGCGCCGCCTGACCGGCCCGGCCGCGCTGGGCGCCGCGGTGCTCGGCTGGCTGCCCGTCCTGCTCGGTTTCGGCGCGCCGGCCGCATACCTCGCGGTCGAAACGGCCAAGCGGCTGCACGTCGTCGGCGGCGTGTCCGCGCAACTGATGACGGGGCTCGCGAACACGCTGACGATCGCGACCGCCGCTACCGCCGCGACGCTCGCGTGCGGGCTCGTCGTCGCGTGGGCCGCGCGCACGCAACGCGACAGCGCCCGCGCGGGCCCTGCCCGCCTGTGCGCGCGGATCGCGAGCCTCGGCTACGCGGTGCCGGGCACCGTGCTCGCGATCGGCCTGCTGATGCCGTTCGCGGCGGCCGACCGGCTGTTCGGCGCGGCGCTCGGCCGCGACGGGCTGCTGCTGATGGGCTCGGCCACCGCGCTCGCGATCGCCTATACGGTGCGCTTTCTCGCGATCCCGGCCGGCGGCATCGAGGCCGGCCTCGCGCGCATTCCGCCGTCGCTCGAACAGGCCGCGCGCTCGCTCGGCGAGACGGCCGGCGGCACGCTGCGCCGCGTCCACCTGCCGCTGTTGCGGCCCGCGCTCACGACGAGCGCGCTGCTGGTGTTCGTCGACGCGATGAAGGAATTGCCGGCCACGCTGCTGCTGCGCCCGCTGAACTTCGACACGCTCGCGACCTGGCTGTATGCGGAAGCCGCGCGCGGCACCTATGAAGAAGGCGCGGTCGCCGCGCTCGCGATCGTGGTGGCCGGGCTCGTGCCCGTGATCCTGCTCGCCCGCACCCGCCACAAGATCGGAGCCTGACACCGTGAACCTGCTCGAACTCGACGACCTCTGCATCGCCTACGACACGCCGCACGGCCGCCGCACCGTGGTCGACGGCCTGAGCCTCGCGCTGCCGCGCGGCGAGATCGGCTGCCTGCTCGGCGCGTCCGGCTGCGGCAAGACCACCGTGCTGCGCGCGATCGCCGGCTTCGAGCCCGTGCGCATGGGGCGTATCGTGCTGGACGGCACGCCGGTCGCGGCGCCGTCGCTCGACGTGCCGCCCGAGCGACGGCGGATCGGCCTGATGTTCCAGGATTACGCGCTGTTCCCGCACCTGAGCGCGGCCGACAACGTCGCGTTCGGACTGCGGCGCATGCCGAAGGCCGAACGGCGCCTGCGCGTCGCGGAGTTGCTCGACCTCGTCGGCCTCGCCGATGCCGGCGACGCCTATCCGCACGAACTGTCGGGCGGCCAGCAGCAGCGCGTCGCGCTCGCGCGCGCACTCGCGCCGTCGCCGGAATTGCTGCTGCTCGACGAGCCGTTCTCGAACCTCGACGTCGATACGCGCGAGCGGCTCGCGTTCGAGCTGCGCGACATCCTGAAGCGTACGGGCCACACCGCGATCCTCGTCACGCACAACCAGGCGGAAGCGTTCGCGATCGCCGACCGGATCGGCGTGATGAAGGACGGCCAACTCGCGCAATGGGATACGCCGTACGCGCTGCATCATCATCCGGCCAGCCCGTTCGTCGCGGATTTCGTGCGCCGCGACGCGCTGGCCGACGAACGCGCACGCGCGCTGGCGCGCGGCCGCTGAAGCCGCGCCGCCGACGCGATGGCGCGGCGGCGTGCCCGTCAGGCCGGCTCGGCCAGATCGCGCACGGGCAGCGCGGTCGAATACTTGATCTGCTCCATCGCGAACGACGAACTGACGTCGAACAGCGGCACCGTGCGAATCAGTTGCTTGTACACGCGGTCGTAGTCGTCGATGCCGGCCACGACAACGCGCAGCAGGTAATCGGTCTCGCCGCTCATCCGGTAGACCTCGACTACTTCCGGCATGTCGCGCACCGCCTGCGTGAAGCGCTGCGCCCACTCCTCGGTATGCTGGTTCGTGCGGATCGCGACGAACACGGTCGTGCCGACCCCGAGCTTGCGCGGATCGCACAGCGCAACCTGCGCGCGAATCGCGCCGGTTTCCTTCAGACGCTGCACGCGCTTCCAGCACGGCGTCTGCGACAGGTTCACGCGCTGTGCCAGCTCCGCGATCGGCAGCGTGGCATCCGCCTGCAGCAGCTCCAGCAGCTTGCGATCGATGGCGTCCATTTCTCCATTCCCTCGTCGATAGAAATTTATTCTATTCATCCTGCCCGACGGGGAACAATATGAAAACTGTCTTGGCGCGTCGACCGGTGTAAATACCGATCCGTCACGCAGTCGCCGCGCCAGAAGAAACAGGCGACGCCACCCGTGAGGATGGAATCGCCTGACATTGCCGCGCGTCGCGGCTTGCACGTCGCGCCCCGGCCGGCGCTCACACGCGGCCGGCCGTCATGCCGCTCAAATACTGCTCAATACGCGACCGTCGCGATCTCGCGCACGAAGCCGTCCTGCTCGAGCGCGTCGACGAACGCGACCGCGTAGTCTTCCGCCGAGATCTTGCTGTTGCCTTGCGCGTCCACGATCAGCTTGCCGACGCCCGTGCGGAACGTGCCCGTGCGCTCGCCCGGCGCGATCAGCGCGGCCGGCGCGAAGAAGGTCCAGTCGAGATCGGCGACCGTCTTCAGGAAGTCGAGCGCGTCGCGGTGCGCGAGCGCGACCGCCTTGTACGCTTCGGGGAAACCTTCGGTGTCGACGAGCTGCTTGCCCGGCGCGACTTCGAGCGAACCTGCACCGCCCACCACGACGAGCCGCTTCAAACCGGCCTGACGCGTGCCGGCGACCAGCGCCTTCGCAACCGCGACGACCTTCGCCGCGTCGTCCTGCTTCGGGCCGTACGCGCTTGCGACGACGTCATGGCCCGGCAGCGCGGCCGCGATGCTGGCCGCATCGAACAGGTCGGCCGCCTTCGCAGTGATGCCGTCGCCGGATGCGCCCGGATGGCGCGACAGCGCCGTGACACGGTGGCCACGCCGCACGGCTTCCGCCGCGATGCGCGAGCCGATCATGCCGGTGGCGCCGAACAGCGCGATATTCAACGAACGTTGCGTCATATCGATTCTCCAGAGTTGAAAATATGTAACACAATTAATTACATATAAGACCGAAAAAAACGGGGCGAAGCCCCCGTTGCGCCGATCGCCGCGCGTACGCGCCGTCCGGCTTCCTGCCCTGCCTGCCGACGGTCAATCGCCGTCGGCACCCGCCATCGATTACCCGCCGGCGCGCGCCGCCCGTTGCGTGCGCTGCTCCCGATCCAGCATGTCGGCCGTCACGTCGACGAGCGTGCGTGTGGCGAGCGACGCCTCCATCGCGCGCTGCGCGTCGCCGATATAGCCCGTCAGCACGCCCTGGATGTGCCGCCCGACGAGACACGCCGGATTCGGCGCCTCGCGGTGCAGCGCGAACAGCTGCGCATCGTCGACCGCGCGATACACGTCGAGCAGCGTGATCTCGCTCGGCTCGCGCGCCAGCAGCGCACCGCCGCCCGCGCCGAGCTGCGACGTCGTCAGCCCTGCGGCCGCCAGCATCGACAACAACCGGCGAATCAGCGCCGGATTCGTATTCACGCTGCCCGCGATGATGTCGGACGACAACGGCACGCCTTCCTGCATCGACAGCAAGGCGAGCACGTGGACGGCAAACGCGAACCGGCTGCTGGTATTCATTCGTGACTCACTCGGCGACGCCGGCCCGACCCGCAACCGGCGACATATGTAACCATCATAATTACAATTCGCGGATCATGCAAGCCCGCGTCATTCGCCGCTCGCGGGTTTCGTCCCCGAGGCGCCCTGCTGGCTCCACTGCTGGAGTTTCTTGCCGGCTTCGGCGATCTTCGCGCCCGCTTCGGAAGCCGCATGCGCGACGACCGCGGACGCCGCCGCGTCGATCTGCGCCTGCGCGGCCGACGCGAGGCCGCTGGCGGACAACGGCGGCACGGCCGACGCCGCGGACGCGAGGCCGGCCTTCGCCGCGTTGATCTGTTGATTGACGGTGCTTGCCACCTGGTCGAGCGCCTTGGCCGCATGGTTCGCGGCGTCGGCCGCCGCGCTGGCGGCCGTATCGGGTTGGGCGGCCGGCGTGCCGGACTTCTCGCAGCCCGCGAGCAACAGCAGCGCACCGGCGGCCACGGCCGCCAGCACGAACCCGGGCGCGCGACGCGCCCGCGATGTCTTCATGTTCATCAGCAATCTCCGGCCGCGCATGGCGCGACCTCGTGGTTGGACTGGGGTTGATGATACCGCCTGTGGAACAGGCCCAATGACGACCCACCATTAAAAATGCCTTTCAATTTCGGACTCGTCTGATTCAATCGCACGCGCCACGCCTCTAAAGTGGGCACGCTTCGATCCGCTTCGTACGTGCCCCTTTCCCTCGTCATGGCTTTCCTCGTTGATTGGCTCATCGCCCTGGCCGCGCTGCTCGCGGCCACCCTGTTCCTGTGTCTGCGCGCGCCGTCGGCGCGCCGCCTCGCCGCATCCGGGCGGCCGCGCCGCATCGCCTGTGCGCGCCTGCTCGCGCAGGCCGTGATCGGCTTCTGGACGGCCGCGCTGATCGTCGCGCAAGGCATCCTCGGCGCCGATGGCGACGGGCAGTCCCTCGCCAGCTTCGCCGCGCTCGCGTTCGCCGCGCTCGGGCTGGCGACCGTCGCCGCCTACTGGTCCGCGTGCGCGCTGCGGCTGCGCCGGCCGCCCACGCTGTTCGAGCGCCACTGACGCGCCAGATCGGTGCGCGCCTCGCGCCGGCGCGCACCGCTTCATTCGTCATACGCACCAGTTCGGCACGCATCGCACCACGCACGTGCACCCGACGCGCTGCGCGGCCGGCGGCGGTCACGCCCCGATCCCGTGCACGATTCACCGGAATGCCGCATCGCGCGGGTCTCCCGGCACCAATTCCACGCAGCCGTTCACCACGTTGGCTCGATACTTGCGTTCCTCGCCCGTTTTTTGCGCAAGGAAGCCACGGCATGGATGGTCTGAAATCCGGCGTCGACACACTGTTCCTGTTGATCGGTGCCGTCATGGTGCTCGCAATGCACGCGGGCTTCGCATTTCTCGAACTCGGCACGGTTCGCAAGAAGAACCAGGTCAACGCGCTCGTGAAGATCCTGGTCGACTTCTCGGTGTCGACGCTCGCGTATTTCCTGATCGGCTACACGATCGCGTACGGCGTCGAATTCTTCGACGACATCGGCACGCTGTCGCAGCACAACGGCTACGCGCTCGTGCGGTTCTTCTTCCTGCTGACGTTCGCGGCGGCGATCCCGGCGATCGTGTCCGGCGGCATCGCCGAGCGCGCGAAGTTCAATCCGCAGCTCGTCGCGACGCTGATCATCGTCGGTTTCATCTATCCGTTCTTCGAAGGCGTCGCGTGGAACGAGCGCTACGGCGTGCAAGCGTGGCTCACGCACGCGTTCGGCGCGCCGTTCCACGACTTCGCGGGCTCGGTCGTCGTGCATGCGTTCGGCGGCTGGGTCGCGCTGCCGGCCGTGCTGCTGCTCGGCGCGCGCCACGGCCGCTATGCGAAGGACGGCCGGATCGCCGCGCATCCGCCGTCGAACATCCCGTTCCTCGCGCTCGGCGCGTGGGTGCTCGCGGTCGGGTGGTTCGGCTTCAACGTGATGAGCGCGCAGACGCTCGACAAGATCAGCGGCCTCGTCGCGGTGAACTCGCTGATGGCGATGGTCGGCGGCACGCTCGCGGCATGGATGGCCGGCCGCAACGACCCGGGCTTCACGTACAACGGGCCGCTCGCGGGCCTCGTCGCGGTCTGCGCGGGCTCCGACGTGATGCACCCGATCGGCGCGCTCGTCACCGGCGCCGCGGCCGGGGCGCTGTTCGTCGCGATGTTCACCTGCGTACAGAACCGCTGGCGCATCGACGACGTGCTCGGCGTCTGGCCGCTGCACGGGATGTGCGGCGCGCTCGGCGGCCTCGCGGCCGGCGTGTTCGGGCTGCCGGCGCTCGGCGGTCTCGGCGGCGTGTCGTTCCTGTCGCAGCTCGTCGGCACGCTTGGCGGCATCGCGATCGCGACCGCGGGCGGCACGCTCGTCTACGGCGTGCTGAAGGCGACCGTCGGCCTGCGTCTCGATCGCGAAGCCGAATTCGACGGCGCGGACCTGTCGATCCACCGCATCTCGGCCACGCCCGAGCGCGACTGAGCGCAAACGCTTGCGACCGGCGTCCGTCAGCTCACCGGACGGACGCCCGACGCATCATTACGTTTCCGATTCAAAAAACTTTCATCTAGCGTCCTTACACTTCGGTCCAGTTTTCAATCCGCCTTCACGAAGCTTGCCGCTCGCCTGCTTCGCGAAGGCCATGCTTCCAACAACCGAAACTGGACTCCACATGCCCGCGTTGCCCAATGCTTCCCGTCGTCAGGCCCTGAAGATCCTCGCCGGCGCGCCGATGCTTCCCCTTTCCGGCCTCGCGCTGCCGGCCCTGCTGACGGGTTGCGGCGGCGACGACGATCCCGCGTCGACGCCGGTCGCCGCCGCCTATACGTCGGCGGCATTCTCGGCGATGGCCGCGCCGACGCTCGACAACGCGGCCGCGATGGCCACGACGACGGTTGGCTCGACGCTGGCGGTGTCGTTCTCGGACGGCTCGTCGCGCAACTTCAAGCTCGCGTACAAGCCGTTCTTCGTGACCGGCGACATGGTGCCGGACGGCAACGGCGGCACGACGCTCGCGGGCGGCTACTACGACATCAACAACCAGCCGATCATCGATCGCTCGGTCGCCGGCAAGGAACGCCAGTTCTATTCCGACTGCCCGGACGGCAGCTCGCTGCTGACGCTGAAGAACGCCACCGTGCCCGGCGTGAAGGGCAACGCGGTGTTCGCGGTCGTGCAGTTCGAATACACGACGCGCGACCAGGCGAGCGCATCGCAGTACGGCCAGCTGCCGTCGCCGATCGCGGTGATCACGCTCGACCAGGACCCGGCCACCGGCGCGCTGAAGGTCGTGAAGTACCACAACGTCGACACGTCGAAGGCGCACGGCCTGTGGATCACCTGCGGCGCGAGCCTGTCGCCGTGGGGCACGCACCTGTCGAGCGAGGAATACGAGCCGGACGCGACGAAGGCCGCGACCGACGCGCAGTTCAAGGCATTCAGCAAGAACACGTTCGGCGACGAGACGAAGGCGAACCCCTACCACTACGGCCACCTGCCCGAGATCACCGTGAATCCGGACGGCACCGGCACCGT
The DNA here is from genome assembly GCF_905400185.1 of Burkholderia sola. NCBI lineage: Bacteria > Pseudomonadati > Pseudomonadota > Betaproteobacteria > Burkholderiales > Burkholderiaceae > Burkholderia > Burkholderia sola. The sequence continues at coordinate 1,201,179 of NZ_FR989675.1, read as the reverse complement.
GAAGAAGCACTACTGCCTCGGCCGCATCTCGCACGAGCTGATCCAGGTGATGCCGGACCAGCGCACCGTGATGATGGGCGACGACGCGACCAACGGCGGCCTGTTCATGTTCGTCGCGGACAAGGCGGCCGACCTGTCGGCCGGCACGCTGTACGTCGCGAAGTGGACGCAGACGTCGTCCGCCGGCGCGGGCACCGCGACGCTCACGTGGATCAGGATCGGCCACGCGACCAGCAGCGAGATCGAAGCGCTCGCGAACACGCTGAAGGCGTCGGACATCATGGACCTCGCGACCGTCGACCCGAACGATGCGAGCTACACGAAGATCCATTTCGGCGGCAAGTTCAACTGGATGCGCGTGAAGCCGGGGATGGAAAAGGCGGCCGCGTTCCTCGAGACGCACCGCTACGCGGCGCTCATCGGCGGCAGCATGGCGTTCACGAAGCTCGAAGGCACGACCGTGAACGCGAAGGACAAGATCGTCTACACGGCGATGTCGCGGATCGAGACGTCGATGGTCAAGGGCAACGCGGTGTCGCGCGACGTCGCGGTCGACAAGAAGATCGCCGCGGGCGCCGTCTACGCACTCAACCTGAAGGCCGGCCAGCGCGACACGACGGGCGCCGCGATCGACAGCGAATGGGTGCCGGTCGACATGGGCGCGCCGGCCGCGCTGGTCGGCGAGGATCTCGCCGCGGCCGACGCGCTCGGCAACCTCGCGAACCCGGACAAGATCGCGAATCCGGACAATCTGAAGTTCTCCGAAAAGCTGCGCACGCTGTTCATCGGCGAAGACTCGGGGATGCACGTGAACAACTTCCTGTGGGCCTACAACGTCGACACGAAGTCGCTCGCGCGCGTGCTGTCGTGCCCGGCCGGCGCCGAATCGACGGGCCTGCACGCGGTCGACGAAATCAACGGCTGGACGTACATCATGAGCAACTTCCAGCACGTGGGCGACTGGGAATCGCCGCTGCACGACAAGGTCAAGCCGACGCTCGACCCGCTCGTGCGCGCGAACTACAAGGATCGCTTCGGCGCCAGCGTCGGCTACCTGACGGCCGAGCAGACCAGCATCAAGCTCGCGAAGGGCTGACCGGCCACGCACGAGGGGCGTGGCTCGCCAGCCGGGCACGCCCACCGGGCCCCTTTCTTCATCATCGTTCATTCGTCGGCGCTCCACGCCGTTTCACGCGCGATGCCCACTGCGGGCATCGCGCTTTTTTTTGCGTGGGCGAATCGTGCAAACGGCGCAAACGGCGCGCGCAAGCAGGCGCGAAACCGGCCAGGACGGGGCGTTTGCGGCGATCGGGGGATAATACGGGCCTGACGCGTCCGGGCGGACGGTCGGAAAGACAGGCAAAAAAAAGCGCCACGGAGACCGTGGCGCTAAAAAAGTTCTAGCCATTCCGAGGGCCGTGCTAGAACCTGAGAGACTGCGCGAAACATCGTTGCCGGTTAAACTCTTGAAACGATGTTTCGAAAACGTGAGACATTCTTTCCGTTTCCGCCCGACAAGTCAAGCGGTATTTGCACCGGTTCATGCACTTTCCGGCAATGCTCCTTTGAGCGTTTTCCTAATAAACCAAGGGTGAACCCGTAAAATCTCATCCAATGACCGGTTTGCCCGCGGAACATGCATCCTTTGACAATAGTCCTACAATACCAACAAAATTGAAATCGAGTTTCGGAATTAGAGAGAATCCCTCGTGTCGACACCTGTAACCTCTCCCGCGTCGCGGGACCGTGAATCGTCGCCCGACGAGATCACCGCCCTTGCCCGCGGCCTCGCCGTGCTGCGCCGCATCGCGGCTGCCGACGCGCCCGTCAGCAACCGCGAACTGACCGAATTGACCGGCATCCCGAAGCCGACCGTCTCGCGCATCACCGCGACGCTCGTCAGCGCCGGCTTCCTGTTCCAGTTGCCCGACAGCGAGCGCTTCGTGCTGACCGCGTCGGTGCTCGAACTGAGCCACGGTTTCCTGCGCAACTTCGACATCCGCGCGCGTTCGCGGCCGTTCATGATCGAGCTGGCCGAGCGCACGTCGCTGTCCGTGCACCTCGCGGTGCGCGACCGGCTCGACATGGTCGCGATCGACGTGATCCGCCCGCGCTCGGCCGTGCTCGTCACGCGCCTCGAGATCGGCTCGCGGATGGACATCGCGCGTACGGCCGTGGGCCGCGCGTATCTCGCCGCGCTCGAGGACGACGAGCGCCGCCAGCTGCTCGAGTCGCTGCGCACCACGGCCGGCGACGACTGGCCGCACGTATCCGCCCGCCTGACGCCCGCGCTCGACGAAGCGATGCGCGACGGCCACGCGATCGCGATCGGCGAATGGCGCGAAGGCCTGAATGCGGTCGCGGCCGGTTTCGTCGGCCCGTCGGGCCAGCGCTATTCGGTGAATTGCGGCGGCGCGTCGCACCAGTGTCCGCCCGAATGGCTGCAGCAGCACGTGGTGCCCGCGCTGCAGGAATGCATCGCGAAAATCACCCGCGAAATCGGCGGCGCGCCGGCCCGGCGCATCGGCCTGTAACCGTTTCGTCATCGCGCCGTCGCGTTGTGTAACGACCGTAACCCGTTGAAAGATAGACCGCTGGACTGTAACGGGGACGGCACGTAGGATCATGCCCATCGTCGCGCCGCATTCGCGGTGCGCACCGCTCTTTTCCCGCGCGGATCGGCGGGGCCTCGGACCGAGCCGGGCCGCCCCGTCCCATCACCCGCACGCCCACGCGCAGCCGAGCAGCCCGATTTCCGGCCCGCCGCGCCGTCTTCCTGACAGAACACGATGGATAACGAACAAAAGCCCACGCCCCCTTCGAAAGACCCCGCGCCCGCCGTCGCCCGGCGCCCACGCCGCACGCTGCTGATCGGCACCGCCGCGGTCGTCGTGATCGGCGGCCTGTTGTGGTGGCACCCGTGGAACCGCACGCCGGCGGCAGGCAGCACCGCGAAAGGCGCGGGCGCCAGCGCCGCCGCGGGCAGCCATCGCGGCCGCGGCGGCCCCGCCGCGATGGCGAACATGCCGCAGCCGGTGCAGGTCGCGACCGCGACGCAGGGCGAGATGCCGATCGTGCTGTCCGCGCTCGGCACGGTCACGCCGCTCGCGAACGTGACGGTGAAGACGCAGCTGTCGGGCTACCTGCAGTCGGTGTCGTTCCAGGAAGGCCAGCTCGTCAAGAAGGGCGACGTGCTCGCGCAGATCGACCCGCGTCCGTACCAGGTCGCGCTCGAGAACGCCGAAGGCACGCATGCGCGCGACGCGGCGCTGCTCGCGACCGCCCGCCTCGACCTGAAGCGCTACCAGACGCTGCTGTCGCAGGACTCGATCGCGTCGCAAACCGTCGATACGCAGGCGTCCCTCGTCAAGCAGTACGAAGGCGCGGTGAAGACCGACCAGGCCGCGATCGATTCCGCGAAACTCAATCTCACGTATGCGCGCATCACGGCGCCGGTGTCGGGCCGCGTCGGCCTGCGCCAGGTCGACCCCGGCAACTACGTGACGCCGGGCGATACCAACGGCATCGTCGTGATCACGCAGTTGCAGCCGATGAGCGTGATCTTCACGACGTCGGAAGACAACCTGCCGCAAATCCTCAAGCAGGTGAACGCGGGCCAGAAGCTGTCGGTCACCGCGTACAACCGCAACAACACGGTGCCGCTCGAGACGGGCGCGCTCGCGACGCTCGACAACCAGATCGACACGAGCACCGGCACGGTCAAGCTGCGCGCGAATTTCGATAACAAGGCAGGCATGCTGTTCCCGAATCAGTTCGTGAACACGCGGCTGCTCGTCGACGTGATGCGCAACGCGACGATCGTGCCGACCTCCGCCGTGCTGACGGGCTCGATCGGCCAGTTCGTCTACGTCGTCAAACCCGACGATACGGTGACCGTGCGCAAGGTCACGATCGGGCCGGTCGACGGCGAACGCACGAGCATCGTCAGCGGCGTCGCGCTCGGCGAGCGCGTGGTGACCGACGGCTCGGACCGCCTGCGCGAAGGCGCGAAGATCTCGATTCCGGCCGACAAGCCGAAAGGCGCGTCGGGCGCGCACGGCACCGGCGCGGCGTCGGGCGCCTCGGCGGCCTCGGGCGCGGCCGGTCATCGCGGCGGACACAAGCACGGCGCGTCGCAGGCCGCGGCCCCCGCGGCCCAGTAACGCGCGGGCCGCTCGATGAATCCATCCCGCCTCTTCATTCTCCGGCCGGTCGGCACCGCTCTCCTGATGGCGGCGATCATGCTGGCCGGTCTCGTCGCGCTGCGCTTCCTGCCGCTCGCCGCGCTGCCCGAAGTCGACTATCCGACGATCCAGGTCCAGACCTTCTATCCGGGCGCGAGCCCGGAGGTGATGACGTCGTCGGTCACCGCGCCGCTCGAACGCCAGTTCGGGCAGATGCCGTCGCTGAACCAGATGTCGTCGCAAAGCTCGGCCGGCGCGTCGGTGATCACGCTGCAGTTCTCGCTCGACCTGCCGCTCGACATCGCCGAACAGGAAGTGCAGGCCGCGATCAACGCGGCCGGCAACCTGCTGCCGTCCGACCTGCCCGCCCCGCCGATCTACGCGAAGGTGAACCCGGCCGATGCGCCGGTCCTGACGCTCGCCGTCAAGTCGAAGACGCTGCCGCTCACGCAGGTGCAGGACCTCGCGGACACGCGCCTCGCGATGAAGATCTCGCAGATCGCCGGCGTCGGCCTCGTGAGCCTGTCGGGCGGCAACCGGCCGGCCGTACGGATCCAGGCGAACCCGACCGCGCTCGCGCAGTACGGGATGAACCTCGACGACCTGCGCACGACGATCTCGAACCTGAACGTCAACACGCCGAAGGGCAACTTCGACGGCCCGACGCGCGCGTATACGATCAACGCGAACGACCAGCTGACGAGCGCCGACCAGTACAACAGCGCGGTCGTCGCGTACAAGAACGGCCGCCCGGTGATGCTGACTGACGTCGCGACGGTCGTCGCCGGCTCGGAGAACACCAAGCTCGGCGCATGGGTGAATGCGGACCCGGCGATCATCCTGAACGTGCAGCGCCAGCCGGGCGCGAACGTGATCGCGACCGTCGACGCGATCAAGGCGCAGTTGCCGAAGCTGCAGGAAACGCTGCCGGCCGCGCTCGACGTCGAGATCGTCACCGACCGCACGACGATGATCCGCGCGGCCGTGCGCGACGTGCAGTTCGAGCTGCTGCTCGCGGTCGCGCTCGTCGTGCTGGTGATGTACCTGTTCCTCGCGAACGTCTACGCGACGATCATCCCGAGCCTGTCGGTGCCGCTGTCGCTGATCGGCACGCTCGCGGTGATGTACATGGCCGGCTTCTCGCTGAACAACCTGTCGCTGATGGCGCTCACGATCGCGACCGGCTTCGTCGTCGACGACGCGATCGTGATGATCGAGAACATCGCGCGCTACGTCGAGGAAGGCGAATCGGGGCTCGAGGCCGCGCTGAAGGGTTCGCGGCAGATCGGCTTCACGATCATCTCGCTGACGGTGTCGCTGATCGCGGTGCTGATCCCGCTGCTGTTCATGGGCGACGTGGTCGGCCGCCTCTTCCACGAATTCGCGATCACGCTCGCGGTGACGATCGTGATCTCGGCGATCGTGTCGCTCACGCTCGTGCCGATGCTGTGCGCGAAGCTGCTGCGCCATTCGCCGCCGCCGGAGAGCCACCGCTTCGAGGCGCGCGTGCACCGCGCGATCGACTGGGTGATCGCGCGCTACGCGGTCGCGCTCGAATGGGTGCTGAACCGCCAGCGCTCGACGCTCGTCGTCGCGCTGCTGACGCTCGGGCTGACCGCCCTGCTCTATGTGTTCGTGCCGAAGGGCTTCTTCCCCGCGCAGGACACCGGCGTGATCCAGGCGATCACGCAGGCGCCGCAGTCGATCTCGTACGGCGCGATGGCCGAACGCCAGCAGGCGCTCGCGGCCGAAATCCTGAAGGACCCGAACATCGACAGCCTAACGTCGTTCATCGGCGTCGACGGCAGCAACATCACGCTGAACAGCGGCCGGATGCTGATCAACCTGAAGGCACGCGACGAACGCACCGAAACCGCCGCGCAGATCATCCGCGACTTGCAGCAGCGCGTCGCGAACGTCACCGGCATTTCGCTGTTCATGCAGCCGGTGCAGGACCTGACGATCGATTCGACGGTCAGCCCGACGCAGTACCAGTTCATGCTGACGAGCCCGAACTCGGAAGAATTCGCGACCTGGGTGCCGAAGCTCGTCGCGCGGCTGCAGCAGGAGCCGTCGCTCGCCGACGTCGCGACCGACCTGCAGAGCAACGGCCAGTCGGTGTACATCGAGATCGACCGCGCGAGCGCCGCGCGCTTCGGCATCACGCCGGCGACCGTCGACAACGCGCTGTACGACGCGTTCGGCCAGCGCATCGTGTCGACGATCTTCACGCAGTCGAACCAGTACCGCGTGATTCTCGAATCGGAGCCGAAGGAGCAGCACTACGCGCAATCGCTGAACGACATCTACCTGCCGTCGGCCGGCGGCGGCCAGGTGCCGCTGTCGTCGATCGCGTCGTTCCACGAGCGGCCGTCGCCGCTGCTGGTCGCGCACCTGTCGCAGTTCCCGTCGACGACCATCTCGTTCAACCTCGCGCCGGGCGCGTCGCTCGGCGAGGCCGTCAAGGCGATCGAGGCCGCCGAGAAGGACATCGGCCTGCCCGGCTCGTTCCAGACGCGCTTCCAGGGCGCGGCGCTCGCGTTCCAGGCGTCGCTGTCGAACCAGCTGTTCCTGATCCTCGCGGCGGTCGTCACGATGTACATCGTGCTCGGCGTGCTGTACGAGAGCTACATCCACCCGATCACGATCCTGTCGACGCTGCCGTCGGCCGGCGTCGGCGCGCTGCTCGCGCTGATGATCACCGGGCACGACCTCGACATCATCGGGATCATCGGCATCGTGCTGCTGATCGGCATCGTAAAGAAGAACGCGATCATGATGATCGACTTCGCGCTCGAGGCCGAACGCGTCGAAGGCAAGCCGCCGCGCGAGGCGATCTACCAGGCGTGCCTGCTGCGCTTCCGGCCGATCCTGATGACGACGCTCGCCGCGCTGCTCGGCGCGGTGCCGCTGATCGTCGGCTCCGGCGCGGGCTCCGAGCTGCGCCAGCCGCTCGGGATCGCGATCGCCGGCGGCCTGATCGTGTCGCAGGTGCTGACGCTGTTTACGACGCCCGTGATCTATCTCGGCTTCGACTCGCTCGCGCGCCGCGTGCGCGGCTGGTTCGAACGCCACGGCCCGCAAGCCGGCACGCGCACGGATGCGTAAATGAAACGACCCCCACGCTCACTTCGTTCGCTGCCCCCCACGGGGGCGGTCGGCACCCTTGGGGCGGCCCAGCGAGTGCCGACATGAACCTGTCGCGTCCCTTCATCACCCGCCCCGTCGCGACGACGCTGCTCGCGCTCGGCGTCGCGCTCGCGGGCCTGTTCGCGTTCATCAAGCTGCCGGTGTCGCCGCTGCCGCAGGTCGATTTCCCGACGATCTCGGTGCAGGCGTCGCTGCCGGGCGCGAGCCCGGAAACGGTCGCGACCAGCGTGACGAGCCCGCTGGAGCGGCACCTCGGCTCGATCGCGGACGTCTCCGAAATGACGTCGACGAGCACGGTCGGCAATGCACGGATCATCCTGCAGTTCGGCCTGAACCGCGACATCGACGGCGCCGCGCGCGACGTGCAGGCCGCGATCAACGCGGCGCGCGCCGATCTGCCCGCCGCGCTGAAGAGCAACCCGACCTACCGCAAGGTCAACCCGGCCGATTCGCCGATCATGGTCGTCGCGCTGACCTCGGAAACGGCGTCGCCGGCGAAGGTGTACGACGCCGCGTCGACGGTGCTGCAGCAGTCGCTGTCGCAGATCGACGGGATCGGCCAGGTCACCGTGAGCGGCTCCGCGAACCCGGCCGTGCGCGTCGAGCTCGAACCGCAGTCGCTGTTCCACTACGGGATCGGCCTCGAGGACGTGCGCGCCGCACTGGCCTCCGCGAACGCCAACGCGCCGAAGGGCGCGATCGAGTTCGGCCCGCAGCGCTTCCAGCTCTATACGAACGACCAGGCGTCCCAGGCGTCGCAATACCGCGACCTCGTCGTCGCGTACCGCAACGGCTCGGCCGTGCGGCTGTCCGACCTGTCCGACGTCGTCGATTCGGTCGAGGACCTGCGCAACCTCGGTTTGTCGAACGGCAAGCGCGCGGTGCTCGTGATCCTCTACCGGTCGCCCGGCGCGAACATCATCGAGACGCTCGACCGCGTGCGCGCGGCGCTGCCCCAGCTCACCGCGTCGCTGCCGGCCGACATCACGGTCACGCCGGTGCTCGACCGCTCGACCACCATCCGCGCGTCGCTGAAGGACACCGAGCACACGCTGCTGATCGCGATCAGCCTCGTCGTGATGGTCGTGTTCCTGTTCCTGCGCAACTGGCGCGCGACGCTGATCCCGAGCGTCGCGGTGCCGATCTCGATCGTCGGCACGTTCGGCGCGATGTACCTGCTCGGCTTCTCGATCGACAACCTGTCGCTGATGGCGCTGATCGTCGCGACCGGCTTCGTCGTCGACGACGCGATCGTCGTGCTCGAGAACATCTCGCGGCACATCGAGAACGGCAAGCCGCGGATGCAGGCGGCGTTCGACGGCGCCCGCGAAGTCGGCTTCACGGTGCTGTCGATGAGCATCTCGCTCGTCGCGGTGTTCCTGCCGATCCTGCTGATGGGCGGGATCGTCGGGCGCCTGTTCCGCGAGTTCGCGCTGACGCTGTCGCTCGCGATCGCCGTGTCGCTCGCGGTGTCGCTCACGCTCACGCCGATGATGTGCGCGCGCCTGCTGCCGGAACAACACGACCCGCAAAGCGAGGGCCGCTTCGGGCGCTTCCTCGAACGCGGCTTCGCGCGCATGCAGCGCGGCTACGAGCGTTCGCTGTCGTGGGCGCTGCGCCGGCCGCTGCTGATCCTGCTGACGCTGTTCGCGACGATCGGGCTGAACCTCTACCTGTACGTCGTCGTGCCGAAGGGCTTTTTCCCGCAGCAGGACACCGGGCTGATGATCGGCGGCATCCAGGCCGACCAGTCGACGTCGTTCCAGGCGATGAAGCTGAAGTTCTCCGAGATGATGCGGATCGTGCAGGGCAACCCGAACGTGAAGAGCGTCGCAGGCTTCACCGGCGGCACGCAGACCAACTCGGGCTTCATGTTCGTCACGCTGAAGGACCGCACCGAGCGCAAGCTGTCGGCCGACCAGGTGATCCAGCAGCTGCGCCCGCGGCTGGCGGACGTGGCGGGCGCGCGCACGTTCCTGCAGGCGGCGCAGGACATCCGCGTCGGCGGCCGGCAGAGCAACGCGCAGTACCAGTTCACGCTGCTCGGCGATTCGAGCGCCGACCTGTACAAGTGGGGGCCGATCCTGACCGAAGCGCTGCAGAAGCGCCCCGAGCTGACCGACGTGAACTCCGACCAGCAGCAAGGCGGCCTCGAGGCGATGGTGACGATCGACCGCGCGACGGCCGCGCGGTTCGGCATCAAGCCCGCGCAGATCGACAACACGCTGTACGACGCGTTCGGCCAGCGCCAGGTCTCGACGATCTACAACCCGCTGAACCAGTACCACGTCGTGATGGAGGTCGCGCCGAAGTACTGGCAGAGCCCGGAGATGCTCAACCAGGTGTGGATCAGCACGTCGGGCGGCAGCGCGAACGGCTCGCAGACCACCAACGCGGCCGCCGGCACCTTCGTCGCGACCTCGGCCGGCACGTCGAGCGCCGGCACGGCCGCGCAGAGCGCCGCGGCGATCGCGTCCGACTCCGCGCGCAACCAGGCGCTCAACGCGATCGCGGCGAGCGGCAAGTCGAGCGCGTCGTCGGGCGCGTCGGTGTCGACGTCGAAGTCGACGATGATCCCGCTGTCGGCGATCGCGACGTTCGGGCCGAGCACGACGCCGTTGTCGGTCAACCACCAGGGGCTGTTCGTCGCGACGACGATCTCGTTCAACCTGCCGCCGGGCGTGTCGCTGTCGCAGGCGACGCAGATCATCTATCAGACGATGGCGCAGATCGGCGTCCCGCCGACGATCGTCGGCAGCTTCCAGGGCACCGCGCAGGCGTTCCAGCAGTCGATGAACGATCAACCGATCCTGATCCTCGCGGCGCTGCTGGCCGTCTACATCGTGCTCGGGATCCTGTACGAGAGCTACATCCACCCGATCACGATCCTGTCGACGCTGCCGTCGGCCGGCGTCGGCGCGCTGCTCGCGCTGCTGCTGTTCAAGACCGAGTTCAGCATCATCGCGCTGATCGGCGTGATCCTGCTGATCGGCATCGTGAAGAAGAACGCGATCATGATGGTCGACTTCGCGATCGACCAGACGCGCAACAACGGGAAGTCGTCGTTCGACGCGATCCACGAGGCGTGCCTGCTGCGCTTCCGCCCGATCATGATGACGACGATGGCGGCGCTGCTCGGCGCGCTGCCGCTCGCGTTCGGCAGCGGCGACGGCGCCGAGCTGCGCGCGCCGCTCGGGATCGCGATCGCCGGCGGCCTGGTGATGTCGCAGGTGCTGACGCTCTATACGACGCCCGTCGTCTACCTGTACATGGACCGGTTCCGCGTATGGGGCGAGAAGCGCCGCAACCGCCGCGGCAATACCGGCGGGCCGGCGGTCGCCGGCGAGTGACGGAAAGCGGCTGCCCTTCGGGCAGCCGTCTTTTGCGCTTGATTGGCGGGCTTGTTTGCCGGCCGCGATCGGCTATCGTGTGTCCATGTCCACCGCCGCGCCTTCCCGGGAACCCGCCATGAACGTCCAGCTCAATCACACGATCGTCTGGTGCCGCGACAAGCATGCGTCGAGCCGCTTCGTCACCGAACTGCTGGAATTGCCGCCGCCGACGCCGTTCGGCGCAATGCTGGTCGTCGCGCTCGACAACGGCGTGTCGCTCGATTTTTACGAACAGGCGGGGGAAATCCGGTCGCAGCATTACGCGTTCCTGATCGACGAAGCCGGCTTCGACCGCGTGCTCGCGCGCATTCGCGAACGCGGGTTGCCGCACTGGGCCGATCCGGCGAAGCGGCAAGCCGGCGACATCTACCGCCACAACGGCGGACGCGGCGTGTACTTCGACGATCCGGACGGCCACTTCCTCGAAGTGATGACGCAGCCGTATGTGCTGAACGGGTAGCGCGGCAGGCCGGCGGGGCGCCGGCCCGGCATGCGCGGCGCGGGTGTCGCCCGGTTGCGGACGAGACCCGGCCGATTGTCCGACTGTCGCCCGCTGCCGTTACTCGGCGGCAGCCGTCGTCTTGCGCGGACGACGCGAGCGCGGCGCCGCCTTGCGGGCCGGTTTCTTCGGCTTGGCGGCGGCCGGGGCTTCGGCAGCCGCTTCGGGGAGTGCCGCGTCGTGCGACGGTTGCACGGCCTCGTCCCGAGCGTCGGACGCGCGAGCCGCCGGTTCGGCCGCCGCCGCCGCGTGCCGCTCGTCATGCGCCGCGTCGCGGTGCGGTTCGTCCGCATGCCGGCCGGGCACGTGCGCTTCGCCACCGTGTGTCGTATCGCGCTGCACGGCGGCGTCCGGCTTGCCGGCCGCGTGGCGACCGGCGCCCTTCGCGGCCGCGCCCTTCTTCGCGGCGGTCTTCTTGGCCGCGCTCTTGCGCGCGCGCTTGCGGCCATCCTTCGCGTCGCCGTGCGCGTCGGTCACATCGGGCGTGTCGGCCGTATCGGCCGGCGCCGCATCAGCGACCTCGGCAAACTCCGCGTCTTCCGCGTCGAACTGCACGCTTTCGTGAACGACCGCTTCCGCGCGCTGCCCGCCACGGTGCGCGTCGCGGCCGGCCGGTGCCGGCTCCGCCGCGCGCGCGCCGTGATGCGCGCCGTGGTGCGCCGCGCCACCGTCACCGCCCGCCGCGACGTGCTCGGCCGCGGCCGACTGGCGGGCCCGCGACACGAACGCGCCCGACTTGTCGTCGCGCCCCACTTCGAGCAGGCCGCGCGCCTGCGCCTCGTCGAGCAGGTTGCCGAACGCGCGGAACCCGTAGTACGACTCGTTGAAGTCCGGCTTGCGACGCTTGATCGCGCTCTTGAGCACCGACGCCCAGATCTTGCCGACGTCGTCACGCTCCGACGCGAGCGCGTCGAACGTCTCGACCGCCAGCGCGATCGCCTCGGCCTTGCGCGCATCCATGTCGTGCTTGCGCGACGGCTCGTCCGGTCGCTTCGCGCCGCCGTTGCCCGCGCGCTGCTGTTCGCGCTTCGCGAGCGCACGCTGCTGCTCGCGCACCAGATCGTCGTAGAAGATGAATTCGTCGCAGTTCGCGACCAGCAGATCCGACGTCGATTTCTTCACGCCGACGCCGATCACCTTCTTCGCGTTCTCGCGCAGCTTCGACACGAGCGGCGAAAAATCCGAGTCGCCGCTGATGATCACGAACGTATCGACGTGCGACTTCGTGTAGCAGAGATCGAGCGCGTCGACGACGAGCCGGATGTCGGCCGAATTCTTGCCCGACTGGCGCACGTGCGGAATCTCGATCAGCTCGAAGCTCGCTTCGTGCATCGACGCCTTGAAGCCCTTGTAGCGATCCCAGTCGCAATAGGCCTTCTTCACGACGATGCTGCCTTTCAGCAGCAGGCGCTCCAGCACGGGCTTGATGTCGAATTTCTCGTACTTCGCATCGCGCACGCCGAGCGCGACGTTCTCGAAGTCGCAGAACACGGCCATGCTGACGTTGTCCAGGGGTAATGCCATGTGTACTCCAACCGGTGGGCCGACGCGTGATGCACGCGTAGCGGCGAAAAATGCATCGCGCACATGATAGCCGGTCGGCGCGTCATTCCCGCATCCGTGTGAACGAATGAACGCCGGTACCCGGCACCGGTACGCCCGATGCCGGTACGCCCCTTATTACGTGCGCACCGTCGGGGCGATTCGACATTACACTTGAGTTATCGGTCGTCCGTCCCTATCTGCACGGATGACGCATCGAGCAAGGAGCGGTTTCATGACGACGAAGGTACTGCTGATTGGCGCGACCGGCCGGACGGGCCAGGCCTGCGCGGATCTGCTGCTCAAGCAGCCGGAGTTCGAGGTCACGGCGCTCGTGCGCCGGCACGGCTATGCGCTGGCGGGCGCACGGGTCGTCGAGGCCGATCTGACGAACGATTTCTCGCACGCTTTCCAGGGCATCACGCACGTGATCTACGCGGCCGGCTCGGCCGAATCGGACGGCGCGACCGAAGAGGAGCAGGTCGACCGCGATGCGGTCGCCCGCGCGGCCGACTACGCGCTCGCGTTCAACGTGCAGAAGCTCGTGGTGGTCAGCTCGCTGTCCGCCTACCGGCCCGAGCACGGGCCCGACGCGCTGCACCACTATTCACGGATGAAGCGCGAAGGCGACGATCGCGTGATCGCGTCGGGCGTCGACTACGTGATCCTGCGCCCGGGCCCGCTGACGGACGATCCGGGCGTCGGCAAGATCGCGCTGACCGACACGTGGCTCGAGCCCGCGCCGCCCGTGTCACGCCAGGATGTGGCATGGGCCGCGATCGAGGCGATCAAGCTCGGCATCTCGCGCAAGGTCGTCGGCTTCGTCGGCGGCAGCGTGCCGATCGAACAGGCGCTGCGCGCATAACGGCCCGCTGTGCGCCGCCGGGAGGCGGCGCGTTCCCGTGCCCGCGGCCCGCACGACGGGCCGTTTTCACGCGCGGGCCAGCCGTTTTACTGCTTCGGATGCGCGTCGGCCCACGCCTTCACGGCGGCGAGCGTGTTCTCGACGTGCTTGTCGGGCGACAGGCTCGTGTATTCGTAGAGAATCTTCCCTTCCGGCGAAATCACGTAGGACACGCGGTTCGCCCGGTCGAGCGCCGGCAACTTCGCGTCGTACTCGCGGATGATCTTTGCATCCGGGTCGGCCGCCACCGGGAACTTGCTGCGACACTCGCTCACCGAGAACTTCGTCAGCGTGTCGATGTTGTCGGCCGACACGCCGATCACCGTCGCGCCGTAAGCCTTGTAACGGTCGACCGCGTCCGCGAACGCATGCGCCTCGATCGTGCAGCCCTTCGTGAACGCCGCCGGATAGAAATACAGCACGACCGGCCCCTGCTTCAGCGCGTCCGCGAGCGCGTACGTGTAGGTCTTGCCGCCCAGCGACGCCTGCGTCGTGAAATTAGGCGCGGCCGCGCCCGGCTTCAGTTCCGCCTGCGCCACGAGCGCATGGCCGGCCACCAGCGCCGCCATGGCGCCCAGCAACAGTTTTCGCTTCATCTGCGTCCTCATTTCTTATAAAGTCGGCCTCGATACAGGCCACGCGGGCGTTCGCCTGCCGAACATCCGCGTGGAAGATCCGGCCGGCGGCAGCGCCGCCTGGGGCCGGTCCGTTAAAGATTTCGCACAGTCTGCCGTTATTCCTTCCGGACAACCGGTTCCAGCCCTTCACGTCAGCGAGAAACATGGAAGCCAACAGGAAACAGACGTCACGCAAGGGCTCCTGGCGCAGCGCCTTGCATACGCTGCGCCGCTTCGCTCGGTCGGGCGGCGCGCTGATGCCCGCGCGCGCGGTCGCGCCGCGACGCGACGACTCCGTGCGCAACTGGCTGGAACAGACGGTCGGCACGGTGGATTTCCTCGCCCACGTCGACCGCGAGTTGCGCTTTCTGTACGTGTCCGACGCGAGCCTGCGCTTCATCGGCTACCACCGCGACTACCTGCATACGCTGACGCTGCGCGACCTGATCGCCGAACAGGATACCGCGGCGCTCGAAGGCCTGCTCGCTCGCGCCGCGCGGTCGGGCCAGGTCGAGAAGGCGACGATGTGCATCGTCAAGTCGCTCACCTACCCGCTGGACGTCGAGGTCCGCGCGTTCAAGAGCCGCCACCACGGCGTCGACGGCTTCGCGATCGCGGCGTTCGACGTGTCGTCGTGGCGCGCGCTCGAGGCGCGTCTGACCTACGAAATGCACCACGACCCGATGACGGGGCTCGACAACCTGTCCGCGCTCGTGCCGGCGCTGATGCGCGCGCAGCAGACCGCCGACGAGGACGGCACCTGCGCGGCGCTGCTGCTGCTCGACCTCGACGACTACCAGCGGATCAACCGCGCGCTCGGCTACGACGCGGGCGACATGCTGCTGCGCGAGACCGCGCAGCGGCTGAAGGCGCTCGTCACGCCGGACGAGCAGCTCGCGCGCGTCGCGAGCGACAAGTTCGCGGTCGTGCTGGGCGCACCGGACCGCACGCAGGCGAGCCATGCCGCCGATTCGCTCGCGCGCCGGCTGCAGGCTGCGGTGCGCGAGCCCTACGTGTTCCAGGGCCAGACCGTGCACCTGTCCGCGAGCATCGGCATCGCGCTCTATCCGGACGAACGCGCCGCGCCGCATCGCGCGCAGCATCACAGCCCGCTGCTGCGCCGCGCCGACCACGCGCTCTCCCAGGCGAAGGCATCGGGCGGCAACGCGCTCGCGTTCCATGCGCCCGTCGACGATCCGGCCGACGCCGAACGGCTCAAGCTCGAAGCCGACCTGTACGACGGCGTGCGCAACGGCGAGTTTTCGCTGCATTTCCAGCCGATCACGCGCAGCCAGTCGGGCGCGGTGGTCGGCGTCGAGGCGCTGATCCGCTGGCGCCATCCGGTGCATGGCCTCGTGCCGCCGGCCACCTTTATCCCGCTCGCCGAATCGATCGGCCTGATCAACTACCTCGGCAACTGGGTGCTCAAGGCCGCGTGCATGCAGCTCGTCGCGTGGGACGGCCAGGGGCTCGCGCTGCAATACGTGGCGGTCAACGTGTCGCCGCAGCAGTTCCGCGACCCGCGCTTCACGCAGAGCGTGCGCGAGGCGATCGCGCTGACCGGCATCGACCCGCGCCGCATCGTGCTCGAAATCACCGAAAGCCTGCTGATGCACGATCCCGCGCACGCGAAAATGCTGCTCGAGGAGCTGACCGGTCTCGGCATCCGCTTCGCGATCGACGATTTCGGCACCGGCTATTCGAGCCTGGCCTATCTGCAGCGCTTCCCGCTCGCGAAACTGAAGATCGACCGCAGTTTCGTCGAAAACCTGCTGACGTCGCGCAACGACCGCGCGATCGTGTCGGCGGTGGTCGGCCTCGCGCAAACACTGGATCTCGAGCTCGTCGCCGAAGGCGTCGAGACCGAGGCGCAGCGCGAGCTGCTGACGGAGATGGGCTGCAATCACATCCAGGGCTGGCTCGTCTGCCAGGCGCTGCCGTCCGAGGAGCTCGCGCGGCGCTTCGAGGCGCAGCAGCTGCACCTGCACGCCGCCGCCTGACGCGCGCGGCGAACCGAAAGATCCGTATGTCAACCACCGAATACCTGCCCCGCACCGCGCTGCTCGACAAGCTGTGGGCCCGGATGAACGAGCGGGGCGATTTCCCGCTGCTGTCGGAATCGCTGCGCGCGACGATGGCCGCGATGAAGAACGACGACCTCGACTTCACCGCGCTCGTGCGCGTCGTGCTGTCGGACTTC
Organism: Burkholderia sola; assembly: GCF_905400185.1. Classification (NCBI taxonomy): domain Bacteria; kingdom Pseudomonadati; phylum Pseudomonadota; class Betaproteobacteria; order Burkholderiales; family Burkholderiaceae; genus Burkholderia; species Burkholderia sola. The sequence goes on along the minus strand of NZ_FR989675.1, from coordinate 1,184,691 downwards.
GCGCTCACGCAGAAAGTGCTGCGGCTCGCGAACTCCGCGATGTACATGGCGTTCGGCGGTAACATCACCACCGTGACCCGCGCGCTGATGGTGCTCGGCATGGACGCCGTCGGCCATCTCGTGGTCGGGTTGAAGCTCGTCGACCACTTCCATCAGAGCACGCCGCGACGCATCGACGCGAAGCTTGAGCTGAACCGTGCGCTGCTGTCCGGCTGCGTCGCGCGCAAGCTCACCGAGCACGCCGAACTGCGCGGCGGCGAGGAAGCCATCGTCTGCACACTGATGCGCCAGGTCGGCAAACTCCTGGTGGTCTGCTATCTCGACAGCGAATGGGACCGCATCCGCCGCCGCGCGGCCGAGCTGAACGGCGACGAAGCGGCCGCCTGCGTCGACGTGCTCGGCGTCGGCTTCGACGAGATCGGCGTCGAAGCGGCCGCGCGCTGGAGGCTGCCCGACGTGATCTGCGGCGGGATGGCCGACGACGATCGCGCCACCCGCGCCGACGCGTTCGACAACGAAGACGGTGACGCCCGCCACGCGGGCCCGGCTGCCGACGACGGCTCGGCCGATCGCATCCGCTGGCTGCGCGCGGTGAGCCGCTGCTCGACCGACGTCGCCGGCGCGCTCGTCATGCCCGCGAGCCCGCAGCGCGACGCGCGCATCGCGGCGCTCGCGCAGCACTACGGCGCCGAGCTCGACATGGAGGCCGACGCGCTCGTCGAGATCGCCGATCGGCTCGCGCGCGAGGAAGCGAGCGACACCATGATGCGCGAGATCGTCGAGCTGCGCGCGAACGCCGATGCGATCGCGCGCGCGCAGGCCGCGCCCGAGGCCTGCCTCGAAGCCGGCCTCGCGGACTTGCGCGCGCTGCCGTCCGAGCACGTGCTGACGCCGGTGCTCGCGCTCGCGTCGGAAAGCCTGCTGGCCGGCCTCGCGTTCACGCGCACCGTGATGTTCGTGCGGCACGACGACGGCACCTTCGCCGCGCGCCTGGGCTTCGGCCCCGGCGTCGATACGGCGCTCGACCGGCTGCATTTCGACGAACGCTTCGAGCCGGACGTGTTTCATCTCGCGATCTCGAACTCGGTCGGCATCTTCATCGAGCAGGCGCAGGACCCGAAGATGACGAAGCGCCTGCCCGCGTGGTATCTCGACGCGTTCGACGACGCGCGTGCGTTCGTGCTGCTGCCCGTGCGCGTCGGCACGACGAGCGTCGCGCTGCTGTACGGCGACTGGGCCGGCGCGCAACCCGCGCGCAAGATCTCGCAGCAGGAGATGGCCGTGCTCAACGAACTCGCGCGCGAGCTGGGACGGTTCTTCGCCGCGCAGCCCGGCTGACGGCGGGCCAGCCTCCCGTCGTTTTCGCTCCCCAAAAGCAAACCGGCCGCATCAGCAGCCGGTTTTTTACCATCGTGCGATCGAGCGAGGCGCTTACTTGAGCGTGACAGGCACGCTGAAGTACTTCTTCGCGAGGTTGTCGATCGTGCCGTCGGCCTTCAGGTCCTTCAGCGCCTGATCGAGCGCGGTCTTCAGCGCCGCGTCGTTCTTGCGCAGGCCGAAGCCGACGCCCGAGCCGAGGATCTCGGCGTCGCTGACCGTACCGCCCGCGAACGCGAAGCCCTGGCCTTGCGGCTTCGTCAGGAAGCCCTTCGAGCCCGCTTCCGAATCCTGGAACGTCGCGTCGAGACGGCCCGACTTCAGGTCGGCATACGCCAGATCCTGCGTCTGATACGGCACGACATCAACGCCGGCCGGCGCCCACTTCTTCTTCGCGTACGCTTCCTGGATCGTGCCCTGCAGCACGCCGACGCGCTTGCCCTTCAGCGATTGCGGGGTCGGCAGCAGGCCGCTGCCCTGCTTCGCGATCAGCTGGTTCGGAATCGTGTAGATCGGATCGGTGAACGCGATCGCATGCTTGCGCTGGTCGGTGATCGTCATGTCCGAGTTGATCGCGTCGAACTTGCGCGCCTGCAGCGCCGGGATCAGGCCGTCGAAGTCGTTCTCGACCCACACGCACTTCGTCTTCAGCTTCGCGCACACCGCGTTGCCGATGTCGATGTCGAAGCCGGTCAGCTTGCCGTCGGGCGTCTTGTATTCGAACGGTGCGTACGAGGCCTCGACGCCGAACCGGATCTCCTTCAGATCCGCGGCAAACGCGCTGCCTGCCGCCACCGCCGATGCCGCTACCACCGCGTGCGCGGCCACTTTACGCCAATCCAACTTCATCAGGTGTTCTCCTCGATACTCGAATGTTCCGGAACGACAGACGCATGCATCATTGCAGGGTCGAATGCCACCGACAATGCCCACGCGGCGCCGTGATGCGGCGCAACAGCCGCAAGGCCGCGATTGTACCAATCCGCGCGGCCCGATACGGCAAAGCGGCCGCCGGTGCGCGATGCTGCGCTGCGCGCACGGCGGCCGCCGCGCGACCCGTCGAACTTGCAAGACGGTGTCGCAAATATGCAAGCGCGCCGTCCGCGCAGCGGGCGGGCGTCATCGCAAAAAATGAATCGACTGCCGGACGATGCGCGGTCCGCACGATTGCACGTCGATCAGACGAGCGCCGCCAGCGTGTCGCGCGTCGTATCGACGACGAGCAGGCCCGCGCGCAAACCCGGCTTCACGGTCGGGTTCGGAAATACGATGCGTTCCTCGTCGTGCTTCACCGTATAGCGGTAGTCGCCGTCCTGCGCGAGCACCGTGCCGCGCGCGAACGCGGTGAAGTTCGCGACGTCGGCCGCGACGAACAGCTCCAGCGCATCGCTCTGCTTGGTGATCTGATCGATCACCGTGAACACCCGCGGCAATGAGGCGTCGACGTCACGCCGCTCACCCGACACGAGCTTGCGCACCGCGCGGTCGGCCGGCGCGAAGCGCGTCAGGTCGTTCTGGCCGAACGGCCGCACCTTGCCGAGTTCCAGCGTGCACGCGAGCGCGCCGCACTGCTCAGCCGTGAAATGCGAATACGTGTTGCCCTTCGCGGTATGCAGCAGCACGGCCGCGATGCGTGCATCGCCGAGCCATTCGACCATCGCGCGCGTCGGCGGCGTGCCCGTATGCGGCAGCAGCGCGAATTGCTCGAAGACCGATGCGCGAATCGCCGTGTGCATGTCGATGTGCCAGCGCGCGCTGCCTGCCGGCGCGGCCGCGAAGAATGCGGCGGCCGCCGCCTCGAGCTGCGCGGCGCGCGGCGCTTCGCGGCTCGCGCTCACCTGCGCGTGACGGCCGCTGAACAGGCGGTTCAGGTCGTCGTCGAGATAGCGTTCGCCCGCACGCATCGCCGGCACGTTGCCGAGCACGACCAGCAGCCGGCACGCGAGCGGCAGCGCGCCCGCCGCGAGATCGCGCACCAGCATCGACAGCAGCTCGATCGGCGCCGTCTCGTCGCCGTGCACGCCGGCCGACACGAGCACGCTCGCGCGCGCCGCGGCGTCGGCGGCTGCCGGTTCGAACGCGAGCAGCCCGTCGCCGAGCCAGCGCCAGCGCACCGCGCCGCCCGCGCACGCGCCGTCCCGTTCGGCCGGCGCGCCACCGGCCAACGTGAACGCGAGGAAGTCGTCGAGCAGCGCGGCGGCCGGCATCCGTGCCTCAGCGCTGGAAGTCATACAGCGAACCGACGCGCAGGATCTGCGTGAGCTCATCGAGCGCCGTGCGCGATTCGTCGAGCAGCGCCGGATCGGCGAGGTCTTCCGGGGCGAGGCGATCGCGATAGTGCGTGTCGATCCACGCGTCGAGCGACGCGAACAGCGTGTCGTTGATCCACACGTTCGACGTGACGGCCGCGCGCTCGGCTTCGGTCAGCACGACGCGCAGACGCAGGCACGCGGGGCCGCCGCCGTTCTTCATGCTTTCGCGCAGGTCGAACACGAGCACGTCGTGAATCGGGCCGTTGCCGGCAGCCAGTTGATCGAGATAGGCGGCGACCCTCGCGTTCTCGCGGCATTCCTGCGGCACGACGAGCACCTGCGAGCCGTCCGCGCGCGACAGCAGCTGGCTGTTGAACAGATACGACGTGACCGCATCGTTCACGCTCACCGCTGCGTCGGGCACCTCGATCACGTTCAGGCGCGCCCCGCGTGCGTCGAGCGCGGCGGTCAGCGTGTCGTAGATCGCCTGCTTGTTGACGAACGCGCGTTCGTGCGTGAACAGCGTGTCGCGGTTGCCGACCGAGATCACGTCGTTGTGGAACACGCCCGCGTCGATCACGTCCGGATCCTGTTGCGCGTAGACCGTCGCTTCCTCGGCGAGCCCGTGGCGATGCGCGACTGCGCGGCTCGCCTCGAAGGTCTGCCGTGCCGGGAAGCGCTTCGGCTCGGGGCCGCGGCGGTATTCGGCGCGGCCGTACACGAAGAATTCGACGCCCGGCTTGCCGTATTCCGCGCAGAAGCGCGTGTGGTTCGCCGCGCCTTCGTCGCCGAGCGCCGGCGTGCCCGTCAATGCTTCGTGCACCGCGAAGTGCGTGGGGTCCGCGAACAGCGTCGACAGCGTGCGGCGCGTCGCTTCGTGCTCGATCGCGCGATGCAGCTTGCTGCACAGGTTCGCCGGCGTGAAATGCACGCGGCCGTCGCTCGTATCGGCCGACGGGCTGACGGTGGCCGCGTTCGCGGTCCACATCGCCGACGCCGAGCTCGCCGCGGCGAGCAGTTCGGGCGCCTGCTTCGCCGCCTTCGCGATCACGTCCGCGTCTTTGCCGGAGAAGCCGAGCTCGCGCAACAGGCGCAGCGACGGCCGCTCCTGCGGCGGCAGCACGCCTTGCGCGAAACCGAGGTCCGCGAGCTGCTTCATCTTGCGCAGCCCCTGCTTCGCGGCGGCCTTCGGGTTCGCGGCCGACTTCTCGTTGTTCAGCGACGCCACGTTGCCGAACGACAGCCCGGCGTAGTTGTGGGTCGGGCCGACGAGCCCGTCGAAATTGGCTTCTTGTGCGTTCATCGTCGCTCCCTCGATCAGAAATGCAGGCCCGGCGACAGGCTCGCGGGCAAAGTCAGTTGCGTGCTTTCCACCGACGCCATCGGGTACGCGCAATAGTCGGCCGCGTAGTACGCGCTCGGCCGATGGTTGCCCGAGCGGCCGGTGCCGCCGAACGGCGCGGCCGACGATGCGCCGTTGGTCGGGCGGTTCCAGTTGACGATCCCGGCGCGGATCGTGCGGCGGAAGTGATCCCATGCGTTGGCGTCATCGGCCAGCAAGCCCGCGGACAGGCCGAACGCCGTGTCGTTCGCGCGCTCGATCGCTTCGTCGAACGTCGCGTAGCGGACGATCTGCGCGAGCGGGCCGAAATGTTCTTCGTCGGGCAGGTTCGCGACACCCGTCACGTCGATGATCGACGCGTTCACGAAACCCAGGCGCGGATCGCGCTGCGTCATCGCGATGATCGGCTTCGCGCCCTGCTCGACCAGGCGCGCCTGCGCATCGACCAGCTTCGCGGCCGCGCGCGCCGAGATCACCGCGCCCATGAACGGCTGCGGATCGGCGTCGAACACGTCGGCCGTGATCTTCGACGTGACGTCGGCAAAGCGTGCGAGGAAGCGATCGCCGAACGCGCCCTGCGGCACGAAGATGCGGCGTGCGCACGTGCAGCGCTGGCCGGCCGACAGGAACGCCGACTGGATCGTGTGATGCACGGCGGCGTCGATGTCCTCGACCTCGCCGATCACGAGCGGGTTGTTGCCGCCCATCTCGAGCGCGAGCACGATTTCCGGACGGCCGCCGAACTGCTTGTGCAGCAGCGTGCCGGTATCCGAGCTGCCGGTGAAGAACAGCCCGTCGATCTGGCGGTGATTCGCGAGCGCGATGCCGGTGTCCTTCTCGCCCTGCACGAGATTCAGCACGCCGGCCGGCAGCCCGGCTTCGCGCCACACGTCGACCGTCGCGCGCGCGACGCCCGGGGCAAGCTCCGACGGCTTGAACACCACGGTGTTGCCGGCGATCAGCGCCGGCACGATATGACCGTTCGGCAAGTGGCCGGGGAAGTTGTACGGGCCGAACACCGCGACGACGCCGTGCGGGCGGTGACGCAGCACCGCGACGCCGTCGGCCATGTCCTGGCGCTTCTCGCCGGTGCGTTCCTGATAGGCCTGGATCGAGATGCCGACCTTCGCGGCCATCGCCGCGACTTCGGTGCGCGCTTCCCACAGCGGCTTGCCGGTCTCGCGGCCGATCGCGGTCGCGATCGCTTCCTTGCGTTCGGTGAGCAACGCGGCAAAGCGCTTGACGATTTCGCAGCGCGCTTCGAAGTCAAGCGCCGACCAGCCGGCGAATGCGCGGCGTGCGCTCGCGACCGCACGGTCGACGTCCGCCGCCGATGCGCTGCCGCCCTGCCATGCGATTTCATCGGTACCCGGGTTGCGCGACGCGAAGACGGGGCCCGAGCCTGCGACCCAGGCGCCGTCGATGAAGAGTTCCGTCATGATTCGTTTATCCCTGTTTGACTTTGAGCGGCAGCACGCGGACCGGATCGCCGGCCTTCACGTCGAGCGCGGCGGCATCGTCGGCCGACAACACGAACGCGCCGTTCTCAACCACGCCCGGCGCGACGCCGACGCGGAAATCGCCGAGCGACGTGTTCGACACGAGCGACCGGGGCGCGTTATCGCTTGCATCCGGCACACCGATCGCAACCGGCACGACGACGCTCTCGCGCACCGTGCGCAGGTCGTTCACATGGCATTCGAGCACCGGGCCCGCGTCGAAGATGTCGACGTGATTCTGGTAGCGCAGCCCTTCCGCTTCGAGCATCTTGCGGGCCGGCAGCGTGTCGCGATGCGTGAGGCCGACCGCGTCCTGCGCGTCCTGCGGCAGCAGGTCGACGTACACCGGGTAGCGCGGCATCAGTTCCGCGAGGAACGACTTGCGGCCGTGCGAGCTCAGGTAATCGGCCGCGTTGAAATCGATCTGGTAGAAGTGCGAACCGACCGCGCGCCAGAATGGCGACGTGCCGTCCTCGTCGAAGTGGCCGCGCAGTTCCGCGCAGATGCGTTCCGGAAAGCGGTCGCGGAACTGCGCGATGAACATGAAGCGCGAGCGCGACAGCAGGCCGCCGACGCCGCCCGTGCGATAGCGCGGGCTCAGGAACAGCGAGCACACTTCCGCGTAGCCCGTCAGGTCGTGCGAGATGTTCAGCGCGGACATCCGCGTCCACACGCCGAGCTCCTGGCTCGCATGCACGACCGTGCTCACGCGATAGTTGTAGAACGGTTGTTCGAGGCCGACCTGCGTCTCGATTCCGCACACGCCTGCGATGTCGCGCGTCTTCGAATCTTCCATCACGAAGAAGTAGCCGGCCTCGCCGGGCGCCGCGTGGCCTTCGAGCGTGCGGCGCGAGCGTTCGATGCGCGCGGCCAGCGCGTCGCGGTCGGGCTTGAACGTGGTCAGGCCCGGCCCGGTTTCCTGCGCGAGCGACACGAGCGCGTCGACGTCGCCCGTTTGTACGACCCGAACGACGATCATGCTGCGTCTCCCTTCAAATCTTCATCGTCGCGGCGATGCAGCGGCACGCAGCGCACGACATCGCCTTCCTTCACATCGAGCGCCGCGCGCACGTCGCCGGCGAGCGGCGCCTCGGTGCTCCGCGCATCGGCCGTGTCGCCCGGCAAGTCGACCAGCACGCAGCGGAACGATTCGCCGCTGCCCGTCGACACCATGTACGCGACGTCGCCCTGCTGATGCGCGGCCTCGCGCACGACGCGCTCCGACGCCTGCTTCACGCACGCGGTGCGGTCGACCTGCGCGGTCAGCACCGGGCCCGCGTCGAAGATGTCGACGAAGCGGTCGGGCTCGAAGCCTTCCTCGAGATGGATGTCGTACGCGAGCAGTGCCGTTTCGTTCGGCTCGCCGAGCACGCGTTGCGCGGCTTCCGGCAACAGCGGCACGTACAGCGGATAGGCCGGCATCACTTCCGCGATGAACGTGCGGCTGCGACCGCCCGATGCGATGTCGACGTCGGTGAAGTCGCGGCCGAAGAACTTGCGGCCCACCGCTTCCCAGAACGGCGACGCGCCGTTGCCGTCGCTCACGCCGAGCAGCAGCGTGAACACTTCCGGCGTGAAGCGGCGGCGGTTCGCGGCGATATACATCATCCGGGCACGCGAGATCAGGTGCGCGGCCGCGTCGCCGCGCAGCGACGGATCGACGTAGAAGCCCGCGAGCCGGCTCTTGCCGGTCAGCTCGTGCGACATCGTGAGCGCGTGGATCTTGCGGTTCACGTGCAGCTCGCGCGACGCGTGGATCAGCGCGTCGTTGCGGAACGCGTAGAACGGTTCCGAGTAGCCGGCCGCGGCCACGATGCTCGCCGTGCCGAGCAGCTTGCCGGTTGTCGAATCCTCGAGCACGAAGAGGTAGAACTCCTCGCCGGCGAAGTCGACGTCCGCGCGAAACGAATCCTCGGAGAGCGCCACGCGCGCTTCGAGCGCCGCGCGGTCGTGCGGCAGCGAGTGCAGGACCGGCTGCGCGGTGCGCGCCATGTGCGCGAGCGCATCGAGATCCGTGAGTTTGCCGGGGCGAACAAATAGCATCGTCGTTCCTGTCTGCGATGGGGGCGCCGATCAGCGCGCGGTGGCTTCCTGTGCGGCAAGCACTTGTTCGACCGCCTTCTCGAAGCGCTTCACGCCTTCGTCGAGCAGGTCGAACGGGATCACCAGCGACGGAACGAAGCGCAGCACGTTCGGGCCGGCGATCAGCATGATCAGGCCGTTCTCGGCGGCGGCGGTGACGAAATCCTTCGCGCGACCGTCGAATGCGGCGGTGAGTTCCGCGCCGACCAGCAGGCCCTTGCCGCGGATGTCCTTGAAGATGCCGAAGCGCGCGTTGATGCGTTCGAGTGCGCCCTTCAGGCGCACGCTGCGTTCGCGCACGCCTTCGAGCAGCGCCGGGTCGCCGATCAGTTCGACGACCTTGTCCGCGATCGCCGATGCGAGCGGGTTGCCGCCGTACGTCGTGCCGTGCACGCCGACCTTGAAGTGCGCGGCCAGTTCGTTCGTCGTCAGCATCGCGCCGATCGGGAAGCCGTTGCCGAGCGCCTTGGCGGTCGTCAGGATGTCCGGCGTGACGCCCGTGTCCATGTAGGCGTAGAACTGGCCGGTGCGGCCCACGCCCGTTTGCACTTCGTCGAAGATCAGCAGTGCGCCGTTGGCGTCGCACGCTTCGCGCAGTGCCTTCAGGAACGCCGGATCGGCGGGGATCACGCCGCCTTCGCCTTGCACCGGCTCGACGATCACGGCGCAGGTTTTCGGGCCGATTGCGGCCTTCGCGGCTTCGATGTCGTTGAACGGCAGGTGCTTGATGCCTTCCGGCACCGGGCCGAAGCCTTCCGAGTACTTCGGCTGGCCGCCGACGCTGACCGTGAAGAACGTGCGGCCGTGGAACGACTGCACGAACGACACGATTTCGTATTTGTCTGCGCCGTGGCGGTCGAACGCGACGCGGCGCGCGAGCTTCAGTGCGGCTTCGTTCGCTTCCGCGCCCGAGTTCGCGAAGAATGCGCGGTCGGCGAAGGTCAGCGATTCGAGGCGCTTCGCGAGGCGCAGCACCGGCTCGTTCGTGTAGCCGTTGCCGATGTGCCAGAGCTTGCGGCCTTGTTCGTCCAGCACCTTCAGCAGTTCCGGGTGGCCGTGGCCCAGCGACGTGACCGCGATGCCGCACGCGAAATCCACGTACTCGCGGCCGGCCGTGTCCCACACGCGGGAGCCCTCTGCACGGTCCGGCACGAACGGCGCGGGAGAGAATACCGGCACCATCACTTCGTCGAATGTCTGGCGGGTCACGGTCGAGGTCGTCATGGTCGTTCCTTTCGGTTTCGTAAGAGGGTTCAACAGGATCAAGTTTAGGGAAGGGTGACGCAAGCGTCTTGCGGAATTGCGACGGGTTCTATCGGAAGGTTTTGGTTTTGCCCTTTCGGGCTGGCCGGGGCGGCTACGCCGTGTCGGTATTTTGGGGCTTTTTCTCGCTCGTCTGGGGTCGGCTTCCCGGGTCGTGACGCACCTGCGATCGTGTCGGTCTATTAGCGTCGCCCCTCCGCGGGGCAGCGGTCACTTTTCTTTGTCTTGCCAAAGAAAAGTAACCAAAAGAAAGGCGCTCAGATATCGCATAACCTCCCGGTGCCATCGCCAACAAAGTGGTCCGCACAAAAGTGTCCGCGCCAGTCACGAAACCGGAGTGGTTCGAGCAATGGTTCTGACACCACTGCCTGCCCCACGGAGCGGTATACCGCTCGCTAGCTCCGTCCTCGCTTCGCTCGGCCGATAGGTCCATCCCGGCCAATGCCGCCATCTTCCGCCCGTTGCAAGGCACTCGCTCTACTTTCGATAAACGGGAATTCGCTGCTCTGCCCGTGAAAAAAATGGGGGACACAAATACATCGTCTCGCGCAGACATCGATCGTCAAACGATCCGGTCATACAAATGCGGAGAGCAGAAAAAGTGCCTGGCAGTCGACAGTTCATGCAGGAAGCAAGAGCGCCCTCCCCACCCTGAAGTACCTTCCAGCCGAGCGTAGCGAGGATGGAGCTAGCGGACGGTATACCACTCCGTGGGGTAGCGAGAGATGTCAGAACCATTGCTCGAACCACTCCAGTTTCCTGACTGGCGCGGACACTTTTGTGCGGACCACTTGGGGTGCCATGGCACCGGTAAGTCATGCGTTATCCGAGCGCCTTTCTTTTGGTTACTTTTCTTTGGCAAGACAAAGAAAAGTGACCGCTGCCCCGCGGAGGGGCGACGCTAATAGACCGACACGATCGCAGGTGCTTCACGCCAACCGCGGGCGGACCGCCAACCAAACCAAGTCAAACCCGGATCTCAATCCTTCCCGCGCTCGACGAGCGCCCCACCCCGAGGTTCGCTGCCGCCGCCGGTCTGCTTCTCGAGCCACGCTCTTCGATCCTCCCGAGGCGTAACACCAAACCTTTCGCGATAAGCGTTAGAGAAGTGCGCAGCAGAAGAAAACCCACAAGCGAGAGAAACCTGAACGACAGACTTGCTGGTCCGCTGCAACTGCGTCCTTGCCTTGAGCAACCGAAGATTGAGGTAATACTTCGAGGGCATTGCCCCGAGATACTGTCGAAAGAGCCGCTCCAGTTGCCGGCGTGAAACGCCCACGAGCCCGGCGATCTCATCGGTCGTCAAAGGATCCTCGATATTGGCTTCCATCAAAAGCAAAGCATCATTCAACCGAGGATGTCGCTCACCGGGCGCGGTAACAAAAGGAATCCGTTGGCGCTCCTCACCACTCCGCAGCGTCCCGGCCCCGAGCGCATCAGCAATCCGCTCCGCGAGATCCACCCCATGTTCCCGGCCAATCATGGCCAACATGAAATCGACGGTCGCCTGCCCACCGGCACAGGTGGCCCGATCGCGATCGATCTCGAAGATCTGCTGCGTGACGATCGACCGCTCGAACTGCTCGGCGAACTGCTGATACGTCTCCCAGTTCACGCTCACGCGATACCCGGAAAGCTGCCCGGCCATCGCCAGCCACCACACGCCGTGATGAATGCCGGTCACAACGGGCGTACGCTGCCCGACCCGCGCGAGACTCGCGAGAAACAACCGGTAATCGGCAAACTGCTGAAACCGCTCGGACACGACGATTACCCAGTCGCACGCGATCGCATCGTTGAACGCCGCATCGGCATGCCACTGCGCGCCGCCCGCGAGCGGCACCGGCCGACCGTCCCACGAACACACCTGCCAGCGATACAGCAGGCGTCCGTCGATCTCGTTCGCGAGATTCAGCGCATCGACGATCGGACCCACGCCCGACATCGACACGGGCGGCAATGCAACGATCGCCACCTGCGTCGTGCGGGTGGCGCCTGCGGGACGAGACACCGGTACCACGTTGAAACCTGCCCTGTCGCGTTACTTGAGGCTGCCCGACAGGAACTGCTTGAGCCGCTCGCTCTGCGGGCGCACCAGCACCTCCTTCGGATCGCCCTCTTCCTCGGTCCGCCCCTGATGCAGGAACATCACATGATTCGACACGTTGCGCGCGAAACCCATCTCGTGCGTGACGACGATCATCGTGCGGCCTTCCTCGGCCAGCTTCTGCATCACCTTCAGCACTTCGCCCACCAGTTCCGGATCGAGCGCGGAGGTCGGCTCGTCGAACAGCATCACGTCCGGATGCATCGCCAGCGCCCGCGCGATCGCCACGCGCTGCTGCTGGCCGCCCGACAGATGCGACGGATACTGCTTCTCGACGCGCGGCGGCAGACCGACCTTCTCCAGGTACTCGCGCGCACGCTCCTCGGCTTCCTTCTTCGAAATGCCGAGCACGTGCACGGGCGCTTCCATCACGTTCTCGAGCACGTTCATGTGCGCCCACAGGTTGAAGTGCTGGAACACCATCGCGAGCTTCGTGCGGATGCGCTGCAACTGCTTGTGATCGGCGACTTCGAGCGCGCCGGCGCGGTCGGTCTTCGTGCGCACGGCCTCGCCGTCGACGACGATCTGCCCCGCATTCGGCCGCTCGAGAAAATTGATGCAGCGCAGGAACGTGCTCTTGCCCGAGCCGCTCGCGCCGATGATGCTGATGACGTCGCCGGCCTTCGCGTTCAGCGACACGCCCTTGAGCACCTCGTTGTCGCCATAGCGCTTGTGGATGTCGACCGCGGCAAGCTTGACGGAAGCGGACGCGCTCGTTTGAGTGATCTCGGCCAACTGGCTCTCCTCGAAGTAATTCAATGACGGGCGGCCGCGAGATACGCGAGCCAGTGGCGCTCCGCGCGGCGAAACGCCGCGACGAGTGCGAACGATACCGCAAGATAGATCAGCGCGGCGATCCCGAACGACTGGAACGCCATGTAGGTCGCGGAATTGGCGTCGCGCGCGACCTTCAGGATGTCCGGCACGGTCGCGGTGAACGCGACGGTCGTCGCGTGCAGCATCAGGATCACCTCGTTGCTGTACAGCGGCAGCGCGCGGCGCAGCGCCGACGGCAGGATCACGCGGCGGTACATCGTGAACGGCGACATCCCGTAGGCCCGCGCCGCCTCGACCTCGCCGTGCGGGATCGCACGAATCGCGCCGGCGAAGATCTCCGTGGTGTACGCGCAGGTGTTCAGCGCGAACGCGAGGATCGCGCAGTTGAAACCGCTGCGGAAAAACGCGTCGAGCAGCGAGTGCGAGCGCACGAACTCGAGGCTGTACATGCCCGTGTACATCAGCAGCAGCTGCACGTAGAGCGGCGTGCCGCGGAACACGTACGTGTAGAACCGCACGGGCATCGACACCCACTTGTTCCTCGACACGCGCGCGACCGCGAGCGGCACCGCGCACACGAAGCCGAGCGAAATCGACGCGACGAGCAGCCACAGCGTCACCGCGAGGCCGGACAGGCGCTGGCCGTCCCAGAAAAGGAACGCCTTGCCGAATTCCTGGAGGATCTCGATCATAGTTCTGCGTGCCGCACGCCCATGGAATAACGCTTCTCGAGCTGGATCAGCACGAGGTTGGAGACGGTCGTGATCGCGAGATAGATCAGCGCCGCGACGAGGATGAAGAAGAACATGTTGAACGTGCTCTTGCCGGCGTCCTGCGCGGCCTTCACGACGTCCGCGAGACCGATGATCGACACCAGCGCGGTCGCCTTCACGAGCACCTGCCAGTTGTTGCCGATGCCCGGCAGCGCAAAGCGCATCATCTGCGGAAACATGATCCGCACGAACACGCGCGCGCCGCTCATCCCGTAAGCCGAACCGGCTTCGAGCTGGCCGCGCGGCACCGACAGGAACGCGCCGCGAAACGTCTCGGTGAAGTACGCGCCGTAGATGAAGCCGAGCGTCAGCACGCCGGCCACGAACGGATCGATGTCGATCTGGTTCCAGCCGACGAGGTCGGTGAACTGATTCAGCCAGATCTGGATGCTGTAGAACAGCAGCAGCATCAGCACAAGGTCGGGCACCGAGCGGATCAGCGTCGTATAACCGGTCGCGATCGCTCGCAGCACCCGGTTGTGCGACAGCTTCGCCACCGCGCCGATCAGCCCCAGCGCCACCGCAGTGGCGAGCGACAGCACCGACAGCTCGATGGTCTGCACGGTGCCGGCCCAGAGGACGGGACCAAAGCCGTAAAGGAACACGCGCGTCTCCAGAGTTGAATGAATGCCGACGCGTATGCCTGTCCCGCGCCGGGCTGACGCGGATAGTCGCAAGCGAAATTATTTGCCTCAAATCACCGTGCGCGCGATTGCTGCGTCGCAACAATTCGTCCCATCATTTCTGCGCACGGCCTACGCCGCTGTTTCAAAAGGAAAAAACCCGCTTCCTGACAGTCCGATGACGCGCCGGGAAGCGGGCTTTTTGCAATTTTCCGGTCGCTTTTTCGATATAGCGCCGGCTTGGCCGTCAGGCCGAATGGGCAGATCCGGACCGACGCCACACAATTGCTCGCTCATGCCCGCGACGCGCTGCGCGGGCTGGCTGAAGAAGCGCCGCGCGTGAGCGTCACCGCCCTTTCAGGATATCGGAGCGCGATGTCGTATAGACGAGCCCGTCCGGGCCGAAATGGACGTTGAAGAACGCGTCGGTGTTGACGCCGTCCTCGAGCCAGCGCCAGCTCCAGACCGTCTCGGGTTTCAGCGGATACTGCGCGACGTCGCCGGGCTTGCCGAGCAGGCGCCGCACCTCGTCCTCGTCCATCCCCGGGCGCACTTTCGCGAAATTCTCGGCGGTCAGCACCTGTGTCGCGCCCGTGTAGCGCCCGTTCGCGTCGAGATCGACGAACCACGTCTGGTTGCCCATCGGGCCGCGCGGATATTCGAGACGCTTCGAGCCGTCGGTGAACGTGCGCTCGGTCTCGGGTTTGCCCATCGTGCCGCGCACGTCGGCCTCGGTCGATTCGCCGACCTTCAGCCCCTTCAGCAGCAGCGGCGCGGGCTTGATCGCGTTGAAGAAGTCCCTGATACGTTGCACGTCGAGATGGCCTTGGTCGTCGCAACCGGTCAGCGCCAGCGCGGCGGCCAGCATCGTCACGGAAAGCAGCCGGAAACGAAAAATCATCGGAAGAATGGCGCGTGGAGAAACACGCGGCAAGGATACCCGCGCGGCGCCGAAAGCGCGAGACGGGCCGCGCGGCCCGTCGGAGGTTCAATGCGTCGTTTCGGTCCGGGCTTCGGACGCCCGATTCGCCGGCGGCGCCGGGCGCGGCCCACTCGGCGGCGCGCCCGGACGGCCGCGCGTGCGCACCAGCTCGGCAAGCTGCCACGAGCCGAGCGCGAGGCAGCCGAACAGCACTTCGCGGCCACGCTTGACCACCGCGAGCGACAGCGCCGTCTCGCGGTCGACGCCGAACATCTGCGCGAGCAGCACGACGGTCGCCTCCTGCACGCCGAGCCCGCCCGGCACCATGAACGCCGCATGCCGGACGGCCTGCGTCATCGCCTCGATCGCGATCGCGCCGCCGATCGACACCGGATGGCCGAGCAGCGCGAGCGCCCAGTAGATCTCGAGCGCGCCGAGCACGTAGCCGGCCAATTGCCAGAAGAACGCGCTGAACAACAGGCCCGTGCGCGACATCAGCGAATCGATGTCGGCGTCGAGCCGGCGGCCGTCGACGCCCTGCAGCAGCCGGTGCGAATCGCCGAGCAGGCGGCCCGCGAAACGCTCGATCGCATGGAAGATGCCGCCGCGCCGCATCAGCACGACGCCGAGCACCGGCAACGGCAGCGTCAGCAGCAGCGCGAGGCCGATCGTGCCGCCGCCCATGTTGTCGGTCGTCGCGAGCAGCAGCACGAGGCCGAGCGCCGCGAACGCATACTGGACGACGATCGTCACGAGCACCTCGACGATCACCGACGCGGTCACGCGGCTCGCGTCGGGCACCTGCCAGCGCGCGAGCCGGATGCCGACGATCTCGCCGCCGATCCCGACCACGGGCAGCAGCCGGTTCACGGCCTCGCGCACGGTCGCGATCCACCACAGGAACGCCAGCGACGCGCGCCGGTCGAGCAACTGGTGCCACGCGTATGCATCGAGCAGCAGCGGCAGCGCGTGGAACGGCACGAGCCACAGCAGCGCGTAACCGGCGCGCGCGAGCATCTGCGACACGTCGCCGACGCCTTCGTGCAGCCCCAGCGCGAGCAGGATGCCGATGCCGATCGGCCAGCCGAGCCACTTGATCCACTTGCTCATGACGGCTGCGCTCCCGGTGCGCGCGACGCATGCGCGCCGCGCCGGGCCGCGGGCCCGCCGAACACGTCGGCAAAGCCGCCGGTCGCGACGCCCGCCGCCTTCAGCGCGGCCGCGACACGCGGCGACAGCAGCGCATCCAGTTCGTCGACCGGTCGGTAGCCGGCCATCGTCGGCGTGATCGGACCGTCGCCGGCTTCGGCCGGATGGCAGTAGATCTCGCCGACGCCCGGCGGCAGCTTCGCGAGCGCGTCGAGCAGCACGGCCTCGTCCATCGCACCCGTATGCTCGATGCCGACCACGTAGTCGTTGTGCGCGAGCCCGGCCCGGTCGAGCCGCGCGCGCACCAGCGCGATCCACGGCTTGAGCAGCGCGGGCGCGCTCGTTTCGTACGGCAGCCGCACCGCGCGCAGCCCGTAGTCGCGGCCGATCTCGACGATCATCGACAGCACGGTCGGGTGCAGGTGGAAATGCTTGTGCGCGTTCACGTGATCGAGCGGCAGGCCGCTCGCCGCGAACGCGTCGAACTGCGCACGGATCTCGCGGCGCAGTTGCGCGCGCACGTGCGGCAGGAAGAAGAAGCGACAGCCGTCCTTCGCCATCGCGTCGCCGAAGCGCCCGTCAAGGCCGACGAGCGCGGGAATCTCGTGCGCGGGCAGCGTGGCCGGCCCGTCCGCGAGCACCAGATGCAGGCCGACCGCGAGCGACGGCAGCCGCCGTGCGCGCTCGATCGCATCCTGCGCCGCAGGCGCACCGACCATCAGGCTGGCGGCGTTCAGCACGCCGTCGCGATGCGCACGCTCGACCGCCGCGTTGACGCGCGGGTGCAGCCCGAAGTCGTCCGCGGTAAAGATCAGCGCCCGCGCCGCCCGCTGCGTCGTCACGGATCAGGCCTCGTGCGCGCGCAGGAAACGGAAGAACTCGACGCCTTCGCGCAGGCGACGCTTCATCATGTCCCAGCTCGTCAGCATCTCGCGCACGATTTCCCAGATCTTCGACGGGCGGAAGTAGAACTGGCGATAGAACTGCTCGAGATGGTGATAGATCTCGTCGCGCGACAGGTGCGGATAGCCGATCGCCGCGAGCTGCACGCCTTCCTTGCTGACCAGGTTGATGGTCTTGTTCTCTTCCATCCAGCCGTTCTCGACGGCCTGCTTGTACAACGTCGTGCCCGGATACGGCGCGGCGAGCGACACCTGGATCGTGTGCGGGTTGATTTCCTTCGCGTACTCGATCGTCTTCCTGATCGTCTCCTGCGTCTCGCCCGGCAGGCCGAGGATGAAGGTGCCGTGGATCTTGATGCCGAGCTTCTTGCAGTCCGCGCTGAAGCGGCGCGCGAAATCGGTGCGCACGCCCTTCTTGATGTTCACGAGGATCTGGTCGTCGCCCGATTCGAAGCCGACCAGCAGCAGGCGCAGGCCGTTGTCCTTCATGATCTTCAGCGACTTGTACGGCACGTTGGCCTTCGCGTTGCACGACCACGTGATGCCGAGCTTGCCCAGGCCGATGGCGATGGCTTCGGCGCGCGGCAGGTCGTCGGTGAAGGTGTCGTCGTCGAACATCAGTTCCTTCACTTCCGGCATGTTGTCGCGGATCCACTTCGCTTCCGCGAGCACGTTCTCGACCGAGCGCGTGCGGTAGCGATGGCCGCTGACCGTCTGCGGCCACAGGCAGAACGTGCAGCGCGACTTGCAGCCGCGGCCCGTGTAGATCGACACGTACGGATAGTTCAGGTAGCCGATGAAGTAGTTGTCGATCTTCAGGTCACGCTTGTAGACGGGCGCGACGAACGGCAGCTCGTCCATGTTCTCCAGGATCGGACGCGCTTCGTTGTGCTCGATCGAGCCGTCCTTCGCGCGCCAGCTCAAACCCTTGATTTCGGGGAACGGCTTGCCTTCGGCGATTTCCTTGCAGGTGTAGTCGAATTCCTCGCGACAGACGAAGTCGATCGCGTCGCTCGCCGTCAGCGAGTTGTGCGGATCGACCATCACCTTCGCGCCGACCATGCCGACCCGCATCGACGGCTTCATCTTCTTCAGGTCCTGCGCGAACATCGCGTCGGTCGGGAACGACGGCGTGCTCGTGTGGATGATCACGAGGTCGTAGTCGTTCGCGATCTTCAACGTTTCCTCGACCGACAGCCCGTCGGCCGGCGCATCGACGACGCGGCTGCCCGGCACGAGCGCGGCCGGCTGCGCGAGCCAGGTCGGATACCAGAAGGAACGGATTTCGCGCTTCGCCTGATAGCGCGAACCGGCTCCGCCGTCGAAGCCGTCATACGAAGGGGCCTGCAAGAACAGCGTTTTCATGAATGCTCCGGTAGCCTGCATAGTTCGTTTCGTTACAACGATTCAGTCAAAAAACCGCGGGCCGCCCTGCCGGCGCCCGCCTCTCTGTCATGTCGCGCCGCGCGGCTTCGCCGTGCGACGCGTCTCGGCCCGCGGGCCGGGTTCGATCGACGGCGCTAGCGGCCGTCCACTGCTTCCACGGCCGCCGTCGCGCGTTCGCCGCCGACGACCGTCATCCTGGCGCCGCGCCACACGACCTGCGTGCCGAACACGGCCGCGAGCCACTCGAGCGCGAGCAGCGTGTCGCGCACCGCGACGAGCGGCAGGTCGCGCCAGAACGCGCGCCAGCCGTCCTCGCCGCGCGCGTGCAGCACGAGCCGCCCGAATGCGCCGACCGCGGCCGCCCCGCCCGCCAGCGTGCCGGCGAAGGTGCCGTCGAGGCGCAATGCCAGCACCGCGCCGATCGCGAGCCACGGCGCGGTAAACGTGATGAACAGGAACGCGAAGCCGGCCGGGTTCAGCGAACGAATCGTGCGCAGCCAGCGCGTCTCGCGGTGCCACAGCGGCCCGAACGACGGTTCGATCACGTCGGTCGCGACCTCGACCTCGGACAGCACGGTGCGCCGCCCGAGGCGGCGCGGCAGCTCGGCCAGCCAGAAATCGTCGGCCAGCTCGTCCTTCAGCGCGAAGAGACCGCCGATCCGGTCGAGCGTGTCGCGCGTGAGCGCGAGCGTCGCGCCGAAGCCGAAGCGGCTCGAGCGGCCGAGGTGGGTGATCCGCACCGACGGCGCGAACCACGCGTCGACGAACTGCGCGCCGATCCGCGTCCAGAAGCCGCCGACGCTGCGCGCATGATACAGGCACGTGACGACCCCGACCGACGGGTCCGCGAGCGGCGCCGTCACGCGCTCCAGATAGTCGGGCTGCACCGCGATGTCGCTGTCCGCGATCACGATGCGGCCGTATTTCGCGCGCTCGGCGAGATTGATCAGGTTGCTGACCTTCAGGTTCTTGCCGTGCACACGCGCGTCGATCACGACCGTGATGTCGCAATCCGGATGATCGGCGCGCAGCCGCTCGACGACGGCCGCGGCCGGATCGGCCGACGATGCGACGCCGAACAGCACCTCGTAGCGAGGATGGCGCTGCGCGCAGAAGGTCGCGAGGTTTTCATACAGGTGCGGCTCCGCGCCGCACAGCGGCTTCAGCACGCTGACCGGCTCGAAGCCGTCGCGCACCGTCGTGCGCGGCGTGCGCGGCCGCGGCGCGAAGGCCGCGACGAGCGCATAGCCGGCCGCGGCCAGCGTGAACGCGATCAGGAGCCAGTCGAGCAGCGTGGCGGTGGGCGTCATGTGCGATGCCTCCCGGCGACGTGGGCGCCATGGCAAACGCTTGAGCGTGATTGAGCGTGATGCGGTATTCCGACAACGACGAACGCGGGCACGACCCGACTCCTTGTTCCAGCAGCGTCTGTAAGGGGAAGGCGCGACCCGTTGTTCGGGTTCGGCCATGCCCGGCTTCGCGTGGCGTATCCCCGCGCAGCGCCCGGACGGCATGCGGGAAGACTCGAATGGCTCCATCGGCACAAGATGGGCAGGCGGCGGATTTTAGCAGTCTGCGCCCCCGCGCGCGCGGTGCTACGCGAAACGGACTAGTGCAATTCCGGCAAAGCTGAGCGGTCGACGAGCCTGATCGGCCCGGCCACGTTCACATTAGCGTAAGCACTTTGCAGGCGTATTGCAGTCTTTAAAATCAAACGTTTCGTGCAAATTTGTATGTCGATGCGGTTTCACTTCCAATCGCCGTAAAGTTTGGTAATTAATCAGCGATTAGATTGATTTTCGCAACGATCGTCGCAAGCAACCCTGCGCCCCTGTAAGGCGCATGGGTATCCGCGCGCCGCCAGCACGTTCCGGAACCCTTTGGCAAAATCCTTGGCGTCTGTTGCGTCAGCGCATCACCACGCCACCCCGTTTCGAAGGTCTTCCGATGACACCGTTTTCCGTACTCGATCTCGCGCCCATTCCGGCCGGCGCCGACGCCTCGCAGGCGTTCCGCAACACCGTCGATCTCGCGCAGCACGCGGAGCGCTGGGGCTACCGGCGTTACTGGCTGGCCGAGCATCACAACATGCCGGGGATCGCGAGTGCGGCCACCGCCGTCGTGATCGGCCACGTCGCGGGCGCCACGCAGACGATCCGGGTCGGCTCGGGCGGCATCATGCTGCCGAACCATGCGCCGCTCGTGATCGCCGAGCAGTTCGGCACGCTCGCGTCGCTGTATCCGGGGCGCATCGACCTCGGCCTCGGCCGCGCGCCCGGCACTGACCAGACCACGTCGCGCGCGCTGCGCCGCGACCTGATCGGCAGTGCGGACTCGTTCCCGGACGACGTCGCCGAGCTGCAGCGCTACTTCGCGGAGCCGGTCCCCGGCCAGCGCGTGCGCGCGGTGCCTGGCGCAGGGCTCGACGTCCCGGTGTGGCTGCTCGGTTCGAGCCTGTTCAGCGCGCAGCTCGCGGCGATGCTCGGGCTGCCGTTCGCGTTCGCGTCGCACTTCGCGCCCGACTATCTAATGCGGGCGCTCGAGATCTATCGCGCGCAGTACCGGCCGTCGGCCGCGTGGCCGAAGCCGCATGCGATGGTCGGCGTCAACGTGTTCGCGGCCGAGACCGACGACGAGGCGCGGCGCCTGTTCACGTCGCTGCAACAGCAGTTCATCAACCTGCGGCGCGGCACGCCGGGCAAGCTGCCGCCGCCCGTCGACGCGCTCGAGGCGAACGAACTCGAACTCGCGACCGTCGCGCATTCGCTGTCGTTCGCGGCGGTCGGCTCGCGCGACACGGTGCGCGACAAGCTGCGCGACCGTATCGCGCAGACGGGCGCCGACGAGCTGATCATCACCGCGCAGATCTACGATCATGCCGCGCGGCTGCGCTCGTTCGAACTGGCCGCGCAGATCCGCGACGAACTCGCGAACGAGGCAAGCTGACGGCACGACCGCGCGCGGCCGGCCGCCCGCGCCGCATCACTGCGGGCGCACGGCGTCCAGCCCGTCGAGCAGCGCCTTGTGGAACGCGTCCGGGTCCTGGATCTGCGGCGCGTGGCCGAGCGCCGGGAATTCGACGAGCTGCGCGCCGGGAATCGCGGCCTGCGTGCGCTTCGCGAGTTCCGGATAGCGGCCGAGCTTCGCGTGCACGTCGGGCGGCGCGACGTCCTTGCCGATCGCGGTCGTGTCCTTGTCGCCGATCATCAGCAGCGTCGGCACGCGAATCGCGCCGAATTCGTAGACCACCGGCTGCGTGAGGATCATGTCGTAGATCAGCGCGGAGTTCCACGCGACCGCGTCGCGGCCGGCGCCGCGATACATGCCGGCGAGCATCTGCACCCAGCGCTCGTACGACGGCGCCCACTTGCCCGCGTAGTAGGTCGCCTGCTCGTAGCGGCGGATGCCGTCGGCGTTGGTCTTCAGCTCGCGCGCATACCAGTAGTCGACCGACAGCGGCGGCACGCCGAGCGCCTTCCAGTCCTCGAGGCCGATCGGGTTCACGAGCACGAGCTGGTCGGTCGCCTTCGGATACATCAGCGCGTAGCGGATCGCGAGCATCCCGCCCGTCGAGTGGCCGACGATCGTCGCCGATTTCACACCGACCGATTCGAGCAGCGCGTGCGTGTTGCGTGCGAGTTGCTGGAAGCTGTACTGGTAGCGCTCGGGCTTCGACGACTTGCAGAAGCCGATCTGGTCGGGCGCGATCACGCGATAGCCGGCGCGGCTCAGCACGCCGATCGTGTCCTCCCAGGTCGCCGCGCAGAAGTTCTTGCCGTGCAGCAGCACGACGGTGCGGCCGTTCGGATGCGCGGGCTGCACGTCGAGGTACGCCATCTCGAGGGTTTCGCGCTGCGACACGAACGCGTATTCGTGCACGGGCGCCGGATACGCGAACCCTTCCAGACGCGGGCCGTACGCGGGCCCGTCGTTGGCGGCGGGCGTCGCGGCGACGCTCGCAACGGGCATCGCGCACGCGGCGGCGGCGCTCGCGCCGAGCACGGCGGCGCGCGCGGCGGACAGGATCTTGCAAATCGAAAGCATGGCGGTCACGGTGATGGGGGGACGCGCGCGGGCTGCCGGGTTGCCGCGGGCTGTCTCGGGCTGTCTCGGGCTGTCTCGGGCTGTCTCGGGCTGTCTCGAGCTGTCTCGCGCCCCGCGATTCTACGCGGTCGCGTGACGACGGCGCGCAACACTCCAACGCCGCGCGACTTCCGCGCGTACGACGAACTCGGGTATCGTGTGACGTGACCCTGAAACGCGTGCAGGCGAATTCCCATGAAAAACGTCCTCAGCATTCAGTCGCACGTCATCTACGGCCATGCCGGCAACAGCGCGGCCGTGTTCCCGATGCAGCGCCTCGGCGTCAACGTCTGGCCGCTCAACACCGTCCAGTTGTCGAATCACATGCAGTACGGCCACTGGGCCGGCAGCGCGATCGACGCCGCGAAGATGGAACAGCTCGTCGACGGCATCGCCGCCATCGGCGCGCTCAAGCGTTGCGACGCGGTGCTGTCCGGCTTCCTCGGCTCGCCGCCGCAGGCACGCGCGGCGGTCGAGATCGTACGCTCGGTGAAGGCGATGAATCCGAACGCGTGGTACTTCTGCGATCCGGCGATGGGCCAGACGGGCGGCGTCCGGCCCGAGCCCGGCGTCGAGGAATTCATCGTGCAGGAGGTGCCCGCGCTCGCGGACGGCATGTCGCCGAACCATACCGAACTGCAGAAGCTCGCCGGGCGACGCATCGAGACCGTCGCGGAAGCCGTCGACGCGTGCCGCGCGCTGATCCGCCGCGGCCCGAAGATCATCCTCGTCAAGCACCTGCACGACCGCAACAGCCCGGCCGACCGCTTCAACATGCTCGCCGTCACCGAAACCGAAGCGTGGATCGGCCAGCGGCCGCTGTATGCGTTTCCGCGCCATCCGGTCGGTGTCGGC
This sequence comes from Burkholderia sola, assembly GCF_905400185.1. Lineage (NCBI taxonomy): Bacteria > Pseudomonadati > Pseudomonadota > Betaproteobacteria > Burkholderiales > Burkholderiaceae > Burkholderia > Burkholderia sola. The sequence continues at coordinate 1,161,299 of NZ_FR989675.1, read as the reverse complement.
GACCTGACCAGCGCGATCTTCGTCGCGTGCCGGCTGCGCGGCGACTCGGTGCGCGCCGCGTTCGAACACACGCTCGCGGCCGTGCACGCGGTCGTGAAGGCCACCTACGACGCACGCCGCTACGAGCTCGAGCTCGTCGCCGCGCAGGATGAAATCGCACGGCCGAGCGAATGGTTCGGCGCGTGGGTGACCGACGCCTGACGCGTGCGCATCGCCCTGCTCGCCGCGGCTGCCTGCTGCCGCACCTCGGCCGTCCTGCGGCTCCCTCGCTGTTCCCGCTGTCCGCGTGCCGCGCAGCACCCGCCTCGCCCGTTGCCGCTGCCCCGCAGTCCGTGCGGCGGCGCACCGCCGGCTGCAACCCGGTCCACGCGTGCAAACGTTTCCGGACTTCACATGAATGACACCGATTCCTCGCTATGCTCGCGGCGGCACGCATCGGCGCAGCCGCATCCTGCGACCCGGTGTGCGCCCTTTCCGCAGGTCCCGCCAATCGGCTCCCTCTTTACCCCACGATAACGACCATGACCCGATCGAACCGTCGTGACTTCCTGCGCGTCGCCGCCGGCACTGCCGGCGCCGCCGCGCTGAACCTGCTTCCGCCCGTGATCCGCGATGCGCTCGCGATTCCCGCGAACCGCCGTACCGGCACGATCCGCGATATCGAACACATCGTGATCCTGATGCAGGAGAACCGCTCGTTCGACCATTACTTCGGCACGATGCGCGGTGTCCGCGGCTTCGGTGACCCGCGCCCGCTGCGCCTCGCGAACGGCAAGCCGGTGTTTCACCAGCCGGTCGGCCCGGCCGAACTGCTGCCGTTCCACCCGGGCGCCGACAAGCTCGGCCTGCAGTTCCTGCAGGACCTGCCGCACGGCTGGCAGGACATGCACGCTGCCTGGAACAAGGGCCGCTACGACCAGTGGGTGCCGAACAAGGGCACGACGACGATGGCGTACCTGAAGCGCGACGACATCCCGTTCCACTACCAGCTCGCCGACGCGTTCACGATCTGCGACGCGTACCACTGCGCGTTCCCGGGCTCGACCGACCCGAACCGCTATTACATGTGGACCGGCTACGTCGGCAACGACGGCACGGGCGGCGGCCCGGTGCTCGGCAACGATGAAAAGGGCTACGGCTGGACGACCTATCCGGAAGTGCTCGAACAGGCCGGCGTGTCGTGGAAGATCTACCAGGACGTCGGCACGGGGCTCGACGCGAAGGGTTCGTGGGGCTGGACGTCCAACCCGTACATCGGCAACTACGGCGACAACGCGCTGCTCTACTTCAACCAGTACCGCACCGCGCTGCCGGGCACGCCGCTGTACGACAAGGCGCGCACCGGCACCAACATCAGCGCCGGCGGCACGCTGTTCGACGTGCTGCAGCAGGACGTGAAGAACGGCACGCTGCCGCAGGTATCGTGGATCTGCGCGCCGGAAGCATATTCCGAGCACCCGAACTGGCCGGCCAACTACGGCGCGTGGTACATCGAGCAGGTGCTGAAGGCGCTCGTGTCGAATCCGGACGTGTGGAGCAAGACCGCGCTCTTCATCACGTATGACGAAAACGACGGCTTCTTCGATCACGTGCCGCCGCCGTTCGCGCCGCAGTCGCGCGACAACGGGTTGTCGACGGTCGCGACGACCAACGAGGTCTATGCCGGCGACGCGTCGCACATGGCCGGTCCGTACGGGCTCGGGCCGCGCGTGCCGATGCTGGTCGTGTCGCCGTGGACCAAGGGCGGCTGGGTCTGCTCGCAGACCTTCGATCACACGTCGCTGCTGCAATTCATCGAGGCGCGATTCGGCGCGCAGTATCCGGTCACGGCCGCCAACGTGTCGCCGTGGCGCCGCGCGGTGTGCGGCGACCTGACGTCGGCGTTCGAGTTCGCGACCGCGGACGCCGCGTGGCCGACGCTGCCCGACACGAGCGGCTACGCGCCGCCCGACCGCGTGCGCCATCCCGACTACATCCCGGTGCCGCCGGTGCTGCAGAAGCTGCCGAAACAGGAAGCCGGGCTGCGTCCGGCGCGCGCGCTGCCGTACGAGCTGTTCGTGCACGGCCGCGTCGAAGCCGCGAACGGGCAGTTCCGGCTGACCTTCGCGAACACGGGCCGCGCAGGCGCCGCGTTCCAGGTCCAGTCGCGCAACCGCGTCGACGGCCCGTGGGCGTACACGGTCGAAGCCGGCAAACGCATCGCCGATACGTGGAGCGCCGCCGCGTCGCTCGGCCTGTACGACCTCGACGTGTACGGCCCGAACGGCTTCTACTGCCATTTCCGCGGCCCGTTCGCGACCGGCGTCGGCAGCGCGAGCGTGAACCCCGAAGTGATCTACGGCTACGACGTCGCGAACGGCAACATCACGCTGCGCCTGATGAACCGCGGCCACAAGGCCGTGCGGCTGAAGGTCACGAACGCGTACGGCCACGGTCACGCGCGCACGTTCGACCTCGCGCCGGGCGCGCACGTCGACGATTACTGGGACCTGCGCGGCAGCCACGGCTGGTATGACCTGACCGTCAGCGACGGCCGCCAGCTCGGCTTCCTGCGCCGCTTCGCGGGCCACGTCGAAACGGGCCGCCCGAGCACCAGCGACCCGCTGATCCGCACGACCGCGTCGCACGACGACGCCGAAGCCGCATCGGACGCCCTGTCCGACTGACGTCGACCCACGCGCGGCGCGGCCCCGGCGGGCTGCGCCGCGTCTTTGCCCCGCAGCACTCCCCCCCTCTGAGCCCGTTCCGTTCGCGACGGGAAACTCCCGATACCGGCCGCCCGCGCTCGCGCGGAAGCTATGCGCAAATCCGCATCGAATGCGCGACAAATTTCCAAGACCCGCGCATATCGGCGACCTATATATCGAAGCAATCGGGGCTCTTCACGGAGCCTGACGGGAGATGTTTCCGAGGATCACGCTGCCGACCTCCCCGCCCGATTCCGAGAAGCGGTCGAACCGCCCGCCCGTCGCACGCGCCCGGCCCGCCCGGACGCGCGCGGTACCCACTCGCCGGTGTCGAACAAGAGGAACAACATGAAATTCCGTCATTCCCTGCTGTCGGTGTCCATTGCCTCCGCGCTTGCCCTCCTCTCGCAACAGGCTGCTCACGCTGCCGACGCAACCGACGTGAAGGTCGGCTTCGCCGCGCCGCTCACGGGCGTGAACGCCGGCTACGGCAAGGATCTGCAGAACGGCGTGCAGCTCGCGCTCGACGATGCGTTCGCGCAGAAGGTGCAGATCGCCGGCAAGCCCGCCCGCTTCAATCTCGTCGTGCAGGACGACCAGGCCGACCCGCGCATCGGCGTGCAGGCCGCGCAGGCGCTGGTCGACCAGAACGTGTCGGTCGTGGTCGGCCACTTCAACTCGGGGACGACGATTCCGGCGTCGGTGGTCTACGACAAGGCCGGCATTCCGGTGATCGACCCGGCCGCGACCAACCCGACGCTCACGTCGCGCGGGCTCGCGAACATGTTCATGGTGATCGCGACCGACGGCCAGAACGCCGGCAACGCGGGCAAGTACGCGGTCGACGTGACGAAGGCGAAGCGCATCGCGATCATCGACGACCGCACCGCGTTCGGCCAGGGCGAGGCCGACGAATTCGAGAAGGCCGTGAAGGCTGCCGGCGGCACGATCATCGGACGCGAGTTCACCAACAACCAGGCCGTCGATTTCCGCGCGCAGATCACGAGCCTCAAGGGCAAGAACCCGGACCTGATCTTCTTCGGCGGCCTCGATTCGCTCGCCGCGAACTTCATCAAGCAGATGCGTCAGCTCGGGCTGAACGCGCAGTTCGTCGGCGGCGGCGGCGTGAAGGACAACGAGTTCATCAAGATCGCGGGCCCGGCCGCCGAAGGCGCGATGGCATGGGAATACGGCCGGCCGCTCGACGAGCTGCCGCAGGGCAAGGATTTCGAGGCGCGCTTCAAGAAGCGCTTCGGCGTCGACGTGCTGTCGTACGCGCAGTTCGGCTATGACGCGGCGTGGGCGGCGATCAAGGCGATGCAGGCGGCCGGTTCGACCGACCCGAAGGCCTATCGCCCGGCGCTCAAGAAAGTCGACTTCGAAGGCGTGACCGGCCGCATCTCGTTCGCGAACGACGGCTCGCTGAAGAGCGGGATGTCGACGCTGTACCAGGTGAAGAACGGCGCGTGGAAGACGATCGTGACGAAGGGAGGCTGATCGGCGAGGCGGGCGGCCGGCGGCGGGCACGCCGCCCGGCCGTGAAGATCGGCGGAATCACCCCGATCTCATATGACGACTGATGTTAAAGCGATTTCACCCGCGCGCAGCCGCGCGGGCTCCGCAACCCGGCGGTCAGCCGGCTTCGGCCTCCGCCGCCTCGTGCGCGCGGCGCAGCCGCTCGCGGCTGTTCGTGAGATGCGTGCGCATCGCGGCGCGGGCCGCTTCCGGGTCGTGGCGCGCGATTGCCTCGTAGATGTCCTCGTGCTCGTGATTCAGCCGGCCGACGTAGCGCTCGAGGTCGTCGCCGGCAAAGCGCGCCGAATTCACGCGCGTGCGCGGGATGATCGACGTGCCGAGCTGCGTCATGATGTCGACGAAATAGCGGTTGCCGGTGGATTGCGCGATCTGCAGGTGGAACTGGAAGTCGAGCTGCGCGGTGTCGCGGCCGCCGCCCGCGCCCGTCGCGATCGCGTCGAGCGCGCGCCGCAGCGCGGCGAGGTCGGCATCGTTCGCGCGCTGCGCGGCGAGGCTCGCGCACTCGCTTTCGAGGCTGATGCGCAGCTCCAGCACCGCGAGCACGTCGCGCAGCGTCGTGATCGTCGCGGGATCGATGCCGAGCGTCTGGCGGCGCGACGGCTCGAGCACGAAGCTGCCGATGCCGTGGCGCGTCTCGACGAGGCCGCTCGCCTGCATCCGCGAGATCGCCTCGCGCACGACCGTCCGGCTCACGCCCTGCGCCGCCATGACTTCGGTTTCGGTCGGCAGCTTGTCGCCGGGACGCAGTGTGCCGTTTTCGATCTGCGCGGTCAGCGCGTCGACGACATCTTGTGCGAGGCTGCGTGCGCGACGGCGCGGCGCTGCGGGAAGCGTAGGCACGGACATGTGGCCGGTTCCTTTTTGAATGATCGTAATGTGAGCCGAGGGTTTACGCGGGGTTTGAGCGAAAGCCGATGATTCATTATACTGCGTCACAAGTCATCCGACGACTGATGATCGGCGCACAGTCTCCTGTCGACTCAGGTCGGCTGTTCAGTCCCGCCTGGTCCCGTGCGTAACGATCGATCGACCCGTGTTCGCGCGCTGCGCTCCATGGGCCCGGTTGTCGCTTCCACCCCGTGTTCGGGTTGCGTCGACATGCGGGGCTTGCGCGCCGCGCACGTCGGTTGTCGAATGATCGCACCTCACGCCGCGCGCGGCAAAGCTTTTGCCGCACGGCATCGCCTACTTTTTCGCCATCGCCGCCCATGAACGCCGTCACTGCCTCGCCTTCCCACGACACGCCGCGCATCGTCGACCTGCAAGCGATTCCGGTCGCCGGCCACGACAGCATGCTGCTCAACCTGAGCGGCGCGCACGGCCCGTTCTTCACCCGCAACCTCGTGATCCTGAAGGACAGCGCGGGCCGCACGGGCGTCGGCGAAGTGCCGGGCGGCGAGAGCATCCGCCGCACGCTCGACGACGCGCGCGCGCTCGTCGTCGGCCAGCCGGTCGGCAACTATCACGCGGTGCTCAACGACGTGCGCCGCACCTTCGCCGACCGCGACGCGAGCGGCCGCGGGCTGCAGACCTTCGACCTGCGCACGACGATCCACGCGGTCACCGCGCTCGAAGCCGCGCTGCTCGACCTGCTCGGCCAGCATCTCGGCGTGCCGGTCGCCGCGCTGCTCGGCGAAGGCCAGCAGCGCGAGCGGGTCGAAATGCTCGGCTACCTGTTCTACGTCGGCGATCGCACGAAGACGGCGCTCCCCTATCGCGACGGCCGCGGCGCGACCGACGACTGGACCCGCGTGCGCGACGACGCCGCGCTGACGCCCGAAGCCGTCGTGCGGCTCGCCGAAGCCGCGCATGCGCGCTACGGCTTCAACGACTTCAAGCTGAAGGGTGGCGTGTTCGACGGGGCGAGCGAGATCGAAGCCGTGACGGCGCTCGCCGAGCGCTTCCCCGACGCGCGCGTGACGCTCGATCCGAACGGCGCATGGTCCCTCGACGAGGCCGTGCGACTGTGCCGCGATCAGCATCACGTGCTCGCGTATGCGGAAGATCCGTGCGGCGCGGAGAACGGTTACTCGGGCCGCGAGGTGATGGCCGAATTCCGCCGCGCGACGGGGCTGCCGACGGCCACCAACATGATCGCGACCGACTGGCGGCAGATGGGCCATGCGGTGCAGTTGCACGCCGTCGACATCCCGCTCGCCGATCCGCATTTCTGGACGATGCAGGGCTCGGTGCGGGTCGCGCAGATGTGCCGCGACTGGGGCCTCACGTGGGGTTCGCATTCGAACAACCACTTCGACGTGTCGCTCGCGATGTTCACGCACGTCGCGGCCGCGGCGCCGGGCCAGGTCACCGCGATCGATACGCACTGGATCTGGCAGGACGGCGAACGGCTGACGCGCGAGCCGCTGAAGATCGAGAACGGGCTGGTGGAAGTGCCGAAGCGGCCGGGGCTCGGTATCGACATCGACATGGATGCGGTCGCGCTCGCGCACGAGCTGTACAAGCAGCACGGCCTCGGCGCCCGCGACGACGCGGCGGCGATGCAGTATCTGATCCCGGGCTGGACGTTCAACAACAAGCGCCCGTGCCTCGTGCGTTGAGGGGGCGACGAACCGGGCGGCAGGTCCGCCCGGTCGGACGGAATGATGCGGTTCGCCGGTGGATTGGCGATCGCCGGCCGGGAAAGGCCGGCGAAGCAAAAGCGGGATTCGCGCGCGCGGCTAGCCTGTCGCCCGCTGATGGATCCCCTGGCCTGCCGCCCCCTAACCGGGCGTCCCTAACCGGGCGTCCCTAGCCGCCTGCGCCAATCCCCCGCGCCATCCCCGACGCGGCGAACACGATGACGATCACCAGCACCGCCTGCCAGTGACCGACCCGCACATAGGTGCGCGCACGGCCGATATCGGGCATCTGCTGCCGCCGCGCGGCGACACGCCAGCGGATCAGCCCCAGCATCGGCACGACCTCGAGCAGCAGGATCAGCACGAGCGCGGTCATCTTCAGGTGAAAGAGCGGTTCGTGCAGGTAGTACGCGGTGCCTTTCTCGAAACCGCCGAACGCGCGTGCGACGCCCGTCGCGATCAGCACGAGCGCCGACACGCCCCAGACCGCATCGGCCTTGAACACGCCGGGCAAATCGACCGCCTGCGCGGATGCGATGAGCCGGCGCAACGCGCGGTTACGCGCCGCGATCGCGGCAAACGCGACGCCGAACGCACTCAGGTGAATGGCAGCCAGCAACCAACGGACGATCATCGCGCCTCCTTGTCGCCCGCGCCCGGTGCGCGAGCCTGTCAGACGATTTGCTTGAGCGCCGCGTCGAGCGCGAGCACCGCGACGCGGTCCCCTTCGGTCGCGAGCGGCGTGCGCATCACGACCTGCCGGTTGTGGCCGACAGCCGCCGGCGAATCCCACAGCAGTTCCACCTTCGGCCGATTGAACAGGCTGCCGCGACGCGGCGGCACGACCGCCTGCTGCGCGCCCTGCTCGCCCGCGGCGGGCGCGGCAGGTGCGACCCGGCCGGGCCAGCGCACCGACAGTTCGCGCGCGTCGTACTGGCCGACCTTGCGGCTTTCCATCCAGACGATCGCGGTGCGCGTCAGCACGTCGAGCGAGATCGCATACCGGCCGACCGCGAAGCGGCGCGCGGCCACGTTGGTCCGCCACAGCGGCCGCGGCCGGCAGATCCAGACGATCGCCGCGTACAGCGCCGGCGCGGCGACGAGCCAGCCGTTGGTCGCCGTCACCGCATGCAGCGCGCGGCGCCAGCCGGCCGCCCACGTGAACGCGCCGATCGACCACGCGGCAAACAGGAAACCGATCAGCGCGAACACGCGCAGCGCCTGGCGCAGCCACTGCGGCAGCGGATGGAACGGCCGCTCGGCCCGCGCGGCGGCGCCCGGCAGCGCGAGCAGCAGGAAGATCAGGATGAGGTAGAGGAATGCCCACGGCGACGACACCATCGCCGACAGCGACGAGCGATAGCCCATCTGGGACATCGAGAACAGCCAGCGCGCGAGCAGCACGAGACCGATCGCGCGCAACGCGAAGATCACGCCGGCGCCGGGGGCCGGCGCTGCGCGCGTGGTTTTCGTTCTCGCCAAGACTGCTCTCCTCTGGATAGTCGTACCGGGCCGGATTTCACGGCACGGCCATTATAGGGACATTACCGTCTGGACAGACGGCAGGATGGTGTGCCGGGCCGCTTCGGAGGCCGTTCGCAGCGTCGGGCGCGGCGAGAATACAACAGATCCGCGCCGCAGATGTGACAACGCCCCGCCGGAAAACCCGGACGGGGCGTCGTGGCGGCCGCGCGGCGGCGGCCCGCAATCAGCTTGCGTTGACTTCGCGGAGCACCGTGCGGCGCTTCTGGCGCAGCAGTTCCTCGTAGCCCTTCACGTAGTTCTGCGCCATCACCTTCGACGAGAAACGGGCTTCGAACGCGGCGCGAACCTTCTCGCGCGGCAGCGTATCGAGACGCTTGAGCGCGGCGACGGCCGACAATTCGTCTTCGACGACGAAGCCCGACACGCCGTTGTCGATCACTTCCGGCACCGAGCCGCGCTTGAACGCGATCACCGGCGTGCCGCAGGCCATCGCCTCGATCATCACCAGGCCGAAGGGCTCCGGCCAGTCGATCGGGAACAGCAGCGCATGCGCGTTGCCGAGGAATTCGGTCTTCTCCGACTCGCTGATTTCGCCGATGTACTCGACGTGCGGCAGCGCGAACAGCGGCTTGATCTTCTCTTCGTAGTACGCGCGGTCGGCCTTGTCGAGCTTCGCGGCAATCTTGATCGGCAGGCCGGCCTGCTCGGCGATGCGGATCGCCGTGTCGACGCGCTTCTCCGGCGAGATGCGGCCGAGGAACGCGAGGTAGCTCGGCTTCACGTTCGGGATCGGCGTCAGCAGGTTTTCCGGCAGGCCGTGGTAGACGGTCGACAGCCAGTTCGCCTGCGGCAGCGGGATGCGCTGGTTGTCGGAGATCGACACGACCGGCACGTCGCTGAACGCGTTGAAGATCGGCTGCAGTTCCGGCAGGTCGAGACGGCCGTGCATCGTCGTCAGATGCGGGACCGGCTGGCGCGAGAACAGCGAGAACGGGTAGTAGTCGATATGGCAATGCAGGACGTCGAACTCTTCCGCGCGACGGCGCACCTGCTCGAGGAGCAGCATGTGCGGGGCCATCACGTCGCGGATCGTCGGGTCGAGGCGCAGCGCCTGCGGCCAGCACGCTTCGAGCTTCGCGGAGGTTTGCGAATCGCCGCTCGCGAAGAGCGTGACGTCATGCCCCATCTCGACGAGTGCTTCGGTGAGATAGGACACCACTCGCTCGGTACCGCCGTACAGTTTCGGGGGCACCGCTTCATGCAACGGAGCGATTTGGGCGATTCGCATGCGTAACTCCTAAAAAATCGGCAAAAAACCAGGTATGGGTCGGCAACCTGCCGGTGGTCCGGGCTGGAAACATGTCGTCCGAACCTCGGACGAATCAGCCTGCCGGGGGCGTCGAACCCGCGCTGCTCAAGGAGCGTCGGCGACGCGACAGGCATAGAACGTTTGAAACGAAGACCCGTTGACAGGGGTTCGTAAAAAAACCTGGAATCGAACCCGGAGCCGATTATCTAGGGTTATTCCCGATACGGCGCACGACATTTCAAACACTTTACTTTGTTACAAAGGCGCAACACTTTGCAACCCGCGGACTCGGGCGTCCGTTCTAGAGTGGAAGGCCGTTTTGGCGATCCTTGTTAACCCGCAGCTGCCGGCAGCGTGATTCCGGCACGCAGGACGGGATGCCGGATTTTATCTCAAAATCGAGCGCGAGCCCCTGGCCAAGGCAAGATTCGCGCAGCGCGACGCGCGGCGTTGTTTACAATGCCGGATTATTCAGTCCGGGCGAACGCCGGCCTGCGACCCAGCCGCCCCGCTCAATCACCGAATCACCGCACCCATATTTTGGAATCTCTCACCCCCGCCCAGCGCAACGCCCACAACGCGAAGCTGTCGAGCTACGCGCATCGGCCGATCGCGTTCCTGTTCCGCTACATCCGCCTCCACCCCGTCGCGCACCTGGTCGTGCTCTGCAGCGTGCTGGCCGCCGTCGGCTGCGCGCTCGGCTCGCAATATGCGATCAAGCACCTGATCGACGTGCTCGCGACCGGACGCCATCACCCGGGCCCGCTGTGGAGCGCGTTCGCGCTGCTCGTCGGGCTGATCGCGGCCGACAACCTGCTGTGGCGCGTCGGCGGCTGGGTCGCCGCGCACACGTTCGTCGCGGTCACCGGCGACCTGCGGCGCGACCTGTTCCAGTACCTGATCGGCCATTCGCCGACGTATTACTCGGAGAAGCAGCCCGGCACGCTCGCCAGCCGCATCACGGCCACGTCGAACGCGGTCTACACGTCGGAGAACACGATGGCGTGGAACGTGCTGCCGCCGTGCATCGCGGTGATGGGCGCGATCCTGATGATCATCGTCGTCAATCCGCTGATGGCGGCCGGCCTGCTCGGCTGTTCGGCCGTACTGTCCGTCATCCTGTTCAAGCTCGCCGGCCGCGGCTCCGCACGCCATCACGCGTTCGCGGCGAAGGCCGCGGCGGTCGACGGCGAGCTCGTCGACGTGATCGGCAACATGGGCCTTGTGCGCGCGTTCGGGATGACGCTGCGCGAACAGAAGCGCTTCAGCGCGACGGTGAAGGCCGAGATGGACGCACGCCAGCAGAGCCTGCTCTATCTCGAAAAGCTGCGGCTGCTGCACGCGGTGATCACCGCGATGCTGTCCGCCGGCCTGCTTGGCTGGGCGCTGTGGCTGTGGGATCAGGGCCGCGCGACGTCGGGCGACATCGTGCTCGTCAGCTCGCTCGGCTTCACGATCCTGCACGGCACGCGCGACCTCGCGGTCGCGCTCGTCGACGTCACGCAGCACGTCGCCCGCCTGTCCGAAGCGGTGAAGACGCTGCTCGAGCCGCACGGGATGCCGGACCGCTCGGACGCGCAGCCGCTGTCGGCCACGGGCGGCCGCGTCGATTTCGAGCGCGTGACGTTCGCGTACCCGCACCGCCGCGCGATCCTCGACCACTTCGACCTGCATATCGAGCCGGGCCAGCGCGTCGGCCTGATCGGCAAGTCGGGCGCGGGCAAATCGACCGTGCTCGCGCTGCTGCAGCGCTTCTACGACACGCAGGACGGCGTCGTGAAGGTTGACGGCCAGGACGTGAAGGCCATCACGCAGGACAGCCTGCGCCACGCGATCGCGCTGGTGCCGCAGGACATCTCGCTGCTGCACCGGACCATCTACGACAACATCGCGTACGGCCGCCCCGACGCGACCCGCGACGAAGTGCTCGCCGCAGCGCGCGACGCGCGCTGCGCGGAGTTCATCGAGGCGATGCCGGAAGGCTATGACACGATCGTCGGCGACCGCGGCGTCAAGCTGTCGGGCGGCCAGCGCCAGCGCATCGCGATCGCGCGCGCGATCCTGAAGAATGCGCCGATTCTGCTGCTCGACGAAGCGACGTCGGCGCTCGACAGCGCATCCGAGGAAGCGATCCAGAGCGCGCTCGACCGACTGATGGTCGGCCGCACGGTGATCGCGATCGCGCACCGCCTATCGACGCTGCGCAACTTCGACCGCATCATCGTGATGAGCAACGGCAAGGTGATCGACGACGGCCCGCCCGAGGTGCTGCGCAACCGCCCCGGCCTGTACCGCGATCTGCTCGCGAAGCAGCACGGCCGCCATCATGCGGCCACCGACGGCAACACGCCGACCGGCGAACGCGTGGCCTGACGCGCGTCGGCATCCGGCCAACGAAAAAGCCGCCGTGCTTGCTCGCACGGCGGCTTTTTCAATTGCAGCGGCAGCAATGGATCGGGATCAGACCTGCTGCAGATCGCGCAGAAAATTGTCCCGCCACACCGACACGTTGTTCTCGCGAAGCTGCGCGATCATGTCCGCATAGCGTGCGCGCCGTTCGGCGAGCGGCATCGTCAGCGCCTGCGACAGCGCATCGGCCATCCCGTCGATATCGATCGGATTGACGATCAGCGCGCCCGTGAGCTCGCGCGCGGCGCCCGCGAAGCGCGACAGCACCAGCACGCCCGGATCGTCCGGATTCTGCGCGGACACGTACTCCTTCGCGACGAGGTTCATCCCGTCGCGCAGCGGCGTCACGAAACCCACGCGCGCGAGCCGGTACAGCGCGGCCAGCAGCTGCCGGTCGTACTGGCGGTGAATGTAGAGGATCGGCGCCCAGTCGAGCTCCGCGTAGCGCCCGTTGATGCGCCCCGACTCCGCTTCGAGCTGCAGCCGGATGTCCTGATACGCGCGCAGGTCCGCGCGCGTCGACGGCGCGATCTGCAGGAACGACACGCGGTTGCGAATCGACGCCTGATGCTCGAGCAGCTTCTCGAACGCCCGGAAGCGCTCGACGAGCCCCTTCGAATAATCGAGCCGGTCGACGCTCATGATCAGTTGCCGCCCGCGCAGCGACGTCGCGAGCGTGCGCACCGCCTTGCCGTGCTCGCCCGCCTGCGCGAGCGACGCGATCTCGTCCGGATACACGCCGATCGGATAGGCGGCCGCGCGCAGCGTCTGGCCGAACGCCCGCACGTGCGCCGTGTGCCCGTCGTGCTCGACCTCGCCGTCCGCCTCGAACGCGACGTAGTCGCAGAACGCGCGCAGATCGGGCTCGGTCTGGAAGCCGAGCAGATCGAACGCGCACAGCGACTCGACGAGCTCGCGGTGCGGCGGCACGTTGACGAGCACCTGCGCGGCCGGAAACGGGATGTGCAGGAAGAAGCCGATGCGGTTCTTCACGCCTGCGTCGCGCAGCGCGCGCGCGAACGGAATCAGGTGATAGTCGTGCACCCAGATCACGTCGTCGTCCTGCAGCAGCGGCACGAGCTGCTGCGCGAGCCACACGTTGACGCGGCGGTAGCCGTCGAATTCGTGGCGATCGTACTGGATCAGGTCCGCGCGGTAGTGAAACGCGGGCCACAGCGTCGCGTTCGAGAAACCGCGGTAGTACTGGTCGTAATCGCGGCGCGACAGCCCGACGGTCGCGAACGTCACCGGCCCGCGCTCCTCGATGCGGATCTGCGGCTGCGGCGCGCCGGACGCGACCACTTCGCCGCTCCAGCCGAACCACATGCCGCCGGTTTCCTTCAGCGCGTCGTAGACGCCGATCGCGAGGCCGCCCGCCGCCGGTTCGCCTTCCGAAATCGGTGCGACGCGGTTTGAAACGATGATGAGCCGGCTCATGCGTGCGGTTGCCCCGCGTCGAGCCAGCGTGCGATCTGCTCATGCAGTGCGTCGACCGAATCGAGCCGCATCCGCGCGGACGTCTCGCCCGCGCCGACCTTGATCGACAGGCCGCCGCGCGCGTTGACCACCGCGAAGCCCTTCTCGTCGGTCAGGTCGTCGCCCGCGAACAGCGGCACGCGGCCCGCAAACGGCGGCTCGTCGAGGAAGGCGGCCAGCGCGCGCCCCTTGTCGACGCCCTTCGGCTTGATCTCGAACACCATCTTGCCGGGTTGCAGCACGTACGCATCCGGATAGTCGGCGACGAGGCGCTCGGCCGCTTCGCGCGCCACCGCCTCGCGCTCGGGCGCATTGCGAAAGTGCAGCGCGACGGCCGCACCCTTGATTTCGAGCAGCATGCCCGGATGGCGATCGACCACGCCTGCGAGCTCGCGCTCGATGCGCAGCAGGCGCTCGTCGTTGAAGCCGATGCGCTGCGTGTCGCCGTTCGCGTCGCGGCGCTCCGCGCCGTGCAGGCCGGCGATCGGCAGGCCGGGCATCTTCAGGAACGTGTCGAGGTTGTCGATCCCGCGTCCGGACACGATCGCGACCGCGCCGTGCGAGCGGCGCGACAACTCGTCGAGCAGCGTCAGCAGCGACGGCGGAACGTGAATGCTGTCGGGGGTCGGCGCCAGCTCGACGAGCGTGCCGTCGAAGTCGAAGAAGAACGCGGTATCGGTCAGGGACAGGGAAGCCGGAACGGATTGCATCGATTCGATAGTCTGAGGGCCGGCCGGCAAAACGCAGGCCGCCACTGCGCGAATGGAGTTGTGCGCATCTTACCGCGCCTGCGCCCCCAGATGGGCGAAACCGGGGCAGCGCGGACGTCGCGCCGCCCGCCGCGTCAACTGCGACATATTGCCCCGCTCGCCGGCCCCGTACCGGTTTCAAAAGGACGCAGGCGCGCGAATTGCGCTACAGTCGCAACCGCCTGCCGCGCGACGCATGGCATCGCGCCGGCCGGTCACCCATTTCGCCCGATCGAGCCCCAGGATGCCGTCTCGCCTCTCCCGCCTCATCCGCACGGCCGCGGCCCTCGCCGCCGCCGTGGCGCTCGCCGCGTGCACGCACGACGAGCCGCGCTGGAACCTGACCAACGTCACCGGCCACCTGCCCGACCTGTCGTTCGAGCTGACGGGCGGCGACGGCCGTCCCGTCGACGCCGACGCGTTCCGCGGCCGCGTCGCGCTCGTCTACTTCGGCTACACGCACTGCCCCGACGTCTGCCCCGAAACGCTGGCGCGGTTGATGGAAGTGCTGGCGAAGCTCGGCCCGCAGGCGGATAACGTGCGCATCCTGTTCGTCTCGGTCGACCCCGCGCGCGATACGCCGCAGGCGATGCAGTCCTATGTCGCCGCGTTCGACGCTGCGCATGCGCGCGGCCTGACCGGCACCGACGGCCAGATCGAATCGCTCGCGAAGCGCTATCGCGTCGCGTACCAGATGGAAAAACGCGATCCGTCCGGCGGCTACGAAGTGACGCACAGCTCGGCCGTCTACGTCTTCGACGCGACCGGCCGCGCACGCCTGCTCGCGACCGATCGCGATTCGCCCGACGCCATCGCCGCCGATGTGCGCCGGATCATCGACACTGCCTCCACGACCTGAATTCCGCCATGAACACGAAAACGACCTTCAAGACGTTCGCCCTCGTCGCCGCGCTGTGCGCCGGCGCGCACGCGTATGCCGCCGGCGCGATCAGCGCGCAGAACGCGTGGGTGCGCTGGCTGCCGAACAAGCTGCCCGCGGGCGGCTACGTGACGCTCGTGAACACCGGCGACAAGCCGATCGACCTCGTCGACGTCGACAGCCCCGACTACGGGATGGCGATGCTGCACCAGACGGTGTCGAACGGCTCGACGCAGAAGATGGAAATGGTCGACAAGCTGACGATCCCCGCGCGCGGCAAGGTCGACATCGCGCCGGGCGGCTATCACTTCATGCTCGAGGAACCGAAGCACGCGATCAAGCCCGGCGACACCGTGCACCTGCGCCTGAAATTCTCCGACGGCGAAACGGTCGATGCGCCGTTCGCCGTGAAATCGCCGGCCAAGACGAAGTGATGCGCGCGCGATGAACGTCCTGTACTGGCTCGATCCGTGGGAACCGTCGCCGACCGTGGTCATCGCGGTGCTGACGGCCGCCGTGCTGTTCGCGCGCGGCGCGAGGAAGGCGAAGGTGTCGCCGCTGCGGCAGTTCTCGTTCTGGTTCGGGCTGACCGCGCTCTACATCGCGCTGCACACGCGGCTCGACTACTTCTTCGAGCATGAATTCTTCCTGCACCGCGCGCAGCACCTCGTGCTGCACCATCTCGGGCCGTTCTTCATCGCGCTGTCCTATCCGGGCGCGGCGATCCGTGCGGGCATTCCGTTCCGCTGGCGGCAGCGCTTCGTGCGCCCCGCGCTCGCGTGGGCGCCGGTGCGGGCGACGCTCGACGTGGTGTTCCATCCGGTCGTCGCAGTCGTGCTGTTCGTCGGGCTGATCTATTTCTGGCTGCTGTCGCCGATCCACTTCATCGCGATGCTCGACTGGCGCCTCTATCGCGTGATGAACTGGAGCATGGTGATCGACGGGCTGCTGTTCTGGTGGCTCGTCGTCGATCCGCGCCCCGCGCCGCCCGCGCGGCTGTCGCCGGGCCGCCGGATCCTGATCGTCGTCGCGGCGATCCCGCCGCAGATCGCGCTCGGCGCGCTGATCTTCTTCACGCCGCACGAGCTGTATCCGATCTATTCGATCTGCGGCCGCGCGTTCACGTGGCTGAGCCCGCTGCGCGACCAGCAGATCGGCGGCCTGCTGCTGTGGATTCCCGGCTCGATGATGAGCGTGATCGGCGCGCTGATCGCACTGCGGCACTGGCTGCGGCTGTCCGCGCGCGGGCGCCTGATCGGCGAACGGGTCGCGCAGCGCGCGGACAAGCCGCCGGTCGCACGCACCGCGCACTGACCGCCGCGGCGCGCGTCATGCTCGCGCGCTGCTCATCCACACGTGCGGGATGCCGTCCTCGTCGTGCACGTCCGAACTCGGCGTGAAGCCGAATGCCCCGTAGAAACGCTGCAAGTGGGCCTGCGCATGCAGGCTCACCGGCGTATCAGGCCATTGCGCGCGGATATGCTCGAGCGCGCGCGACAGCAGCCCGTTGCCGAGGCCCGCGCCGCGAAACGCGGCGGTCGTCAGCACGCGGCCGATGCGCACGTCGGTGTGCTGCGCGTCCGGCAGCAGCACGCGCAGATAGCCGGCCAGGCGGCCGGCCGGATCGAAGGCGGCCAGGTGCCACGCGGCCTGGTCCGCATCGTCGATGTCGCGATACACGCAGTTCTGTTCGACGACGAATACGGCGCTGCGCGCTTCGAGGATCGAATAGATTTCGCGTGCCGTCAGCGCGTCGAAGGGTTTCCAGCGCCAGTCGAGATCGGCGGCGCTCGGGGATGCGGCGGGTGCGGAGGCGTTCATGTGCGGTCCTGATTCGGGCGCGCCGGCCGGCGCGCGGCAACCGTCGATTATGCCTCGAAGCACGCGTCGCGCGCGACCGCCTGCCCGCGCGCGAAAAAAAGGCCCCGCATCGCGCGGGGCCTGCTCGTCATGCGGTCATGCCGGCATCTGGCCGAAGCGGCCGCTGTTGAAATCGTCGATCGCGGTCCGGATTTCCTCTTGCGAATTCATCACGAACGGGCCGTAACCGACGACCGGCTCGTCGATCGGCTCGCCGCTCAGGATCAGCAGCTTCGCGTCGCCGTTCGCTTCGATCTCGACGTCGCTGCCGTCGCGGCCGAGTTGCACGAACTGCGCTTCGCGCGCCACCGTCTCGCCGTTCACCAGCACGGTGCCGCTC
Source organism: Burkholderia sola (assembly GCF_905400185.1). NCBI lineage: Bacteria > Pseudomonadati > Pseudomonadota > Betaproteobacteria > Burkholderiales > Burkholderiaceae > Burkholderia > Burkholderia sola. The sequence continues at coordinate 1,143,986 of NZ_FR989675.1, read as the reverse complement.
AGCACGACCACCGCGAGCGTGCGCCCTTCGGCGACCGGGAACCGCGCATGGCCGCCCGCCACGAGCCGCACGTCCCACACGTCGATCGGCGTGTGCGTGCGGGCCGGGCCGCGCCGCCCGTCGAACTCACCGGCGATGATCCGCGCGCGCCCCGCGCCGTCCGGCAGCTCGACCACCGGGATATCGGCGTTCAGCAGCGTCTGGTAGCCGGGCGCGCCCATCTTGTCCGCGGCGGGCAGGTTCACCCACAGCTGCACCATCTCGAGCGGGCCGCCCCGCGTCGTGAACGCCTCCGAGTGGAATTCCTCGTGCAGGATCCCGCTCGCGGCCGTCATCCACTGCACGTCGCCCGGGCCGATCGTGCCGCCCGCGCCGGTCGAGTCGCGGTGCGCGACTTCGCCGTCATAGACGATCGTCACCGTTTCGAACCCGCGGTGCGGATGCTGGCCGACACCGCGCGGCGCGCTCGCCGGTTCGAACGTCGCCGGGCCGGCGTAATCGAGCAGCAGGAATGGGCTCAGGTGCGTGCCGTGAGACTGGTAGCTGAACATCGAACGCACCGGGAAACCGTCGCCGACCCAATGGCCGCGCGGCGCACTGTACACACCCTGGATCTTCTTCATTTGCCTTCTCCGAATTGCGGCGAAACCCGTGTTTCGCATCCATGAGCGACAATATAGAGATGGAACGATCGATCCGGTAGACTGCCGAAATCGCACTCAGCGTTCCATTTCATGAACGATAAAGCGCGGGATCTGAACGATCTCTACTACTTCGTGCAGGTCGTCGAACATGGTGGCTTCGCGCCGGCCGGGCGCGCGCTGGACATGCCGAAATCGAAGCTGAGCCGCCGTATCGCGCTGCTCGAGGCGCGGCTCGGGATGCGGCTGATCCAGCGTTCGACGCGCCGCTTCACGGTCACCGACGTCGGGCAGACCTATTACGCGCATTGCCGCGCGATGCTCGTCGAGGCCGATGCCGCCGACGAGGCGATCGCGCTGCTGCACGAGGAGCCGCGCGGCATCGTGCGCGTCAGTTGCCCGATCGTGCTGCTCGATTCGCTGGTCGGCACGATGATCGCCGCGTTCATGGCCGCGTGCCCGCGCGTCGAGATTCACCTGGAAGCCACCAACCGGCGCGTCGACGTGGTCGGCGAAGGGATCGACGTCGCGATCCGCGTGCGGCCGCCGCCGCTCGAGGACAGCGATCTCGCGCTGCGCGTGCTCGCCGAGCGCGGCCAGTGCCTCGTCGCGAGCCCCGCGCTGCTGCGCGAGCATGGCGTGCCGGCCGTTCCCGCCGATCTGACGCGCCTGCCGAGCCTCGATCACGGCGTGCCGCAGTCCACGCACGTGTGGCGGCTGCGCGGGCCCGACGGCGCGCACGCGGAAATCCATCACCAACCGCGCTTCGTGACGGGCGGCATGCTCGCGCTGCGCGCGGCGGCCGCCGCGGGCGTCGGCGTCGTGCAGTTGCCGACGATGATGGTGCGCGACGAGGTGTCGCGCGGTGAACTGGTCACCGTGCTGCCCGACTGGGCGCCGCGCCGCGAAATCGTGCACGCGGTGTTCGCGTCGCGCCGCGGGCTGCTGCCGGCGGTGCGGGCGTTGCTCGATTTCCTGGCCGAGCGGTTCGCCGAACTCGAACCCGACTGAACGCGCCGCATCACGCACAACCGTGCGCTGCAGACCGCGCGCGCGTGCCGTAGACTGCGGTACGCGCAATGCGCATTTTCACAACCCCTATCGCTTTCCCGCCATGTTCACGCTGTCCAACGACCCTACCGCCTCCAAGGCCGATCAATACGCGACGCTCGTCGAGCAGGCACGCGCGCTCGTCGAATCCGAACGCGACCTGACCGCGAACGCCGCGAATTTCTCCGCGCTCGTGTATCACTCGCTCGATCGCCTGAACTGGGCGGGCTTCTACTTCTTCGACGGCGCCGAGCTCGTGGTCGGGCCGTTCCAGGGCAAGCCCGCGTGCGTGCGGATCGCGCTCGGCAAGGGCGTGTGCGGCACGGCCGCGCAAACGCGCGAGACGCAGGTCGTGCGCGACGTGCACGACTTCCCCGGCCATATCGCGTGCGATGCGGCGTCGGAATCGGAAATCGTCGTGCCGCTGGTGGCCGCCGACGGCACGCTGATCGGCGTATGGGACGTCGACAGCCCGGTCGCCGCGCGCTTCGACGACGAAGACCGCCAAGGGATGGAAGCGCTGTGCCGCGTGTTCGTCGAACACGCGTGGCAGAAGGCGCGCGGTTAAGCGTCGCGGCGCCGCGGCGCTGGCCGCCGCGAACGACACGGGCCCCGCGAAGGGGCCCGTTTCATTGCAATGCCGCGCCGCCGTCTGCGGCGCACGACCGGCGTCAGGCCGCGTGCGTGCCCGAAAGCGCGGCGAACCCCTGCGGCTTCGCGTCCTCGGTCAGCACCTCGAAGCCCGTTTCCGTCACCACGACCATGTGCTCCCACTGCGCGGACAGCGAATGGTCCGCCGTGACGACGGTCCAGCCGTCGGCCAGCATGCGCGTGTCGCGCTTGCCCGCGTTCAGCATCGGCTCGATCGTGAAGATCATCCCCGGCCGCAGCGGCAGGCCGGTGCCCGGGCGACCGTAATGCAGCACCTGCGGCTCGTCGTGATAGACGTCGCCGATCCCGTGTCCGCAATACTCGCGCACCACGCTGAATCCTTCGCGATGGGCGACCTGCTGGATCGCATAGCCGACGTCGCCGAGCGTCGCGCCGGGACGCACCGCGCGGATGCCGGCATGCATCGCCTCGTAGGTCGACGCGACGAGCCGCCGCGCGAGTTCGTTCGGTTCGCCGACGAAATACATGCGGCTCGTATCGCCGAACCAGCCGTCCTTGATCACCGCGATGTCGAGGTTCACGATATCGCCGTCACGCATCGGCCGCGACGTCGGAATGCCGTGACAGACCACGTGATTGACCGACGTGCACAGCGTCTTCGGATAGCCGTGGTAGCCGATGTTCGCGGGGATCGCGCCCAGTTCGTCGACGATGTATTCGCGGCAGCGCGCGTCGAGCTCGTCGGTGGTGACGCCCGGCTTCACGTGCTCGGTGATCATCGTCAGCACCTGCGACGCGAGCTTCGCGGCTTCGCGCGACTTGGCGATTTCCGCGGCACCGCGGATCGGAATTTCGCGTTTCCCCATTACGCCACCTGCTCGATGCTCTGCGCGACCGTCTCGGCCGGCCCCACGTCGCCGCCCCGCGCCTCGGCCTCGATCAACATCTTGCAGATGTCGCCGTAGGAGAGCGCCGGATTGAGTTCCGCCAGCATCCCGACGCGCAGCCAGTGTTCGGCCTGTGCATTGATCGAACGGCTCAGCGCCGTGCTCGTCGAGCGCAGCCGTTCATGCATGTGCTCGGAAATCTTGATGATGCCCATATATCCCCAATTAAACGAAACGTAGCTGTTTCGTATATTACGCCGTGCACGACGACCGGGCAAGCCGTTCGCGCGCGCCTCCCGCCGCCCAGCGGCCGGAAATGCCATTGACATCAAATTCCAGTTTGCTGGAAAATCAATCCATCATGAAAGAATCAACGATCACCGCGGCCGACGATACCGGCATCAACGAGCGCATTGCCCGGCGCGTGCGCGACCTGCGCACCGTCCGAGGCTACACACTCGACGCGCTGGCCGCGCGTTCCGGCGTCAGCCGTTCGATGATCTCGCTCATCGAACGCGCGGCGGCCAGCCCGACGGCCGTCGTGCTCGACAAGCTCGCGGCCGGCCTCGGCGTGTCGCTGGCCGGGCTGTTCGGCGGCGACCGGGACGACGCGCCCGCCCAGCCGCTCGCACGGCGCGCGCAGCAGGCCGAATGGCGCGATCCGGCGTCCGGCTATGTGCGACGCAACCTGTCGCCGGCCGGCTGGCCGTCGCCGATCCAGCTCGTCGAGGTCGATTTCCCGCCCGGCGCGCGCGTCGCGTACGACAGCGGCGGGCGCGAAAGCGCGCTGCATCAGCAGGTGTGGATCATCAGCGGCCGCGTCGACGTCACGTTCGGCGATACGCTTCACGAACTTCGCGAAGGCGACTGCCTGGCGATGCGGCTCGACCAGCCGCTGATCTTCAGCAATCCGTCGCCGCATGCGGCGCGCTATATCGTCGCGATTTGCGATGCATCCGCCGCCGGCATGCGCGGCGCGTAATGCGCGCGCCGTGTGTGCAACCGGTTTAGCCAAACAGGAAGGAAACGTATGAATTCCCCGACACAGCGCGACGACGTGCGCCTGATCGATTGCAGCGAGGCCGAACACGCGGCGGCCATTCTCGAGATCCTGAACGACGCGATCGTGAACTCGACCGCGCTGTACGACTACCGGCCGCGCCCGCCGGAAGCGATGATCACGTGGTTCGCGACGAAGCGCGCGGGCGGCTTTCCGATCATCGGCGCCGTCGACGCGGCGGGCACGCTGCTCGGCTTCGCGAGCTGGGGTACGTTCCGCGCGTTTCCGGCATTCAAGTACACGGTCGAGCACAGCGTCTACGTGCGCAACGATCAGCGCGGTCGCGGGCTCGGCGAACTGCTGCTGCGCGAAGTGGTCCGGCGTGCGCGCGAAGCGCAGGTCCACGTGCTGGTCGGCTGCATCGACGCGGCCAACGCCGGCAGCATCGCACTGCATACGAAACTGGGGTTCGAGCACGCGGGCACGATCGCGGAGGCCGGATTCAAATTCGGCCGTTGGCTCGATGCGGCGTTCTATCAACTGAAGCTCGAGACGCCGGTGCAGCCGGTGGATGGGTAATTGCTTTGCGGCCGGCGCATAAATCGACGCCAAGACTTACCCCACCCTACCCGCATCGTTTTGCCACCGGACGCTCTCTTCCGACCAGTCTCTCGACCCACTATGTAACGACGCGCGAGCGGCACGGGCAATTTTCAGCAGAGCGGCAACGGCAGCCGTATTTTTATTTATCAGGCATTCACCTTGAATGCCGCCTTCTTTTACGTGGATATATAATCGACGCAAGATGCGGCGGCTAGCATTTACTGCGGCAACCGTCTTTAAATGCGCAATAGAGATCGTCCACGCAAGCACGTCTGATGCAGATATCGTGATCTGCACCTGAATTCGAAGCCGAAACTACAACGCCCAGTGCTGACAAAAATAATCTTCATTCCCAATGGAGAAACATTCAATTTAATTGGATATGAAATCATCAAATCAACTACTAGGGGTAAACGATAGATAGCTTGCCACACCTTATTTAAGGAAATTTCCTAATATGATCTGACGGGGATCTACAGATCTGATTATTGCTTGCCACATGAAAATCATTACGGCACCATTTTTTTAAAATTATCGGGAAATTTCACCAAGACCCCTGGCGGCCGCAGACAGGGCAGAAAGACCTATTGCCGACGAAAAAACATTTTCTGGGCGCGAACGCTGAACATTGCCGAAAATATACAGCCCGAATCGCAGATGCCGTGAATTTTGCCTGCTAAAGAGTATCGGATCGTCAATCGCAGATTGCGGAGGCGTTTATGTAAAAAATCAAGCCATCCATGAACCGAGTGTGGCGAAACACCAAATCCATCTTTCATCGTGGAGACCGAAAATGACTTCCTATTATGTCGACTTCAACAACGACACCAAGCAAACCTGGACCATGGCTGTATATCAGACCCTGCCGAGTTCCATTGGATTGGAAAGCGTGTCGTGGAAGCAAACGACCGTTCCTCAAAGTGGCGCCAGCGGTGTGACGTGGGATATTTTCTATAACGTCGCCATTGCCAATTACCAGCAGATTGGCGGCATCGGAGTCTACAAAGCCAGTCAGACGCTGACGACGGAATTGGGGACGTCATGGGACTGCATTTTTAAAGACAACGTCCAGCAATTGGTGCCGGGGTCCGGTTCCGTACCTCCGGATTCCGTCCTGATCAACAACAAGTCGACCAATCTCGCGAACCTTGGTATCGGCATGAGCGGTCAGGGATCCGTGTTCAAGAAGGGCGTGGTCAGCGGCGCATCGGCTCAGTTCCAGGTGACACCGACTTATTGGGTCGGCTTGTTCAATTCACTCGTCCTCGGCGAAGTGATCTCGAGCAACGTCGTCGTGGGTCCGCTACAGCTGTCTTATCCCAGCGGGCAGAACCTCGCAACCGTCAATGCATACATGGACGGCAACACGATCAAGCTCAACGTCACATATGGCCAGCAAGTGGCCGTCGAAAATAGTGTGGTGGACAGAATCATTGCTGCGCAACCGACGCGATCAGGGATTTTGCTCGAGTACGGCAACTAAACGGCTACGTGCTCTTGTCATGCGAGGGACAGGCGCCGTTACGGCGCCTGTCTTGTTACACAAAATTTTCCGATGTGGACAATTGATATGCGAACCATTGCCAAGATTCTCTTTCCGACCTTGATGGCCTGCCTTGTGTTCAACGGAGAAGCCGGCGCCGCCGAAAAATCCTTTTGCTATTACCATCACAATTGCCCTGCCGACGGAAAACTGCCGAAAGGTCAATTGCCCGAGCAATATACCAAGCGCCAGTGCACGAACGGTGGAGGAAAGAGCTGGGGCGACGGCCCGAAGAGCTGTGAGAACGTAAACGATTGACGGGCCTTGGTATTGAGGGACGACTTCAGACGTGATTGCACGAATTTCGACGATGCCGACATTTTTGCCGGACCGAACCCGTCGGCAAAGGAATTCTCCTGTGAACCGCCCTGGTTATTCGGAGATTTTCTGTCGATACCGCCTATGTCGATTGACACGTAGCAATCCATCGCGACGAGATCGACGGTCAATCGCCCCTCAAAATCACACTGCCTGCCCGGACGATGCAATAGCAGGAAGAATGGCGTAGTTATTTAACATCCCAACGACTGCTTTTATATTTGTGGCGCATCTTTATCTCGTGCCTAAACGGTGCGCTCGCAGCCCCCTGCCACTTCCCTCGTTGTGGCAGGGGTTTTTTAGTGTCTTCCGATATTACGGTCGCACGGTCGGGCCCTGCCATAGAAAGACCTTCCAAACGGGTTGGACGAGTTGCGCGGCGGCTGGAGCGCAGCCACTTTCAAGAAATGACGCTCGAACAGCGCTTCGTGCCGGAACTCTGCATGTGCGCCCGAAGCCGGAGGGCAGCGCGACCGCCACCATTGATGGAAAGCCCATTACCGGCGGCGGCCGCAAGTACCACTCCTCCCCGCAGTACGAAGCCCTCGTTCCGATCCTGCGGCCACGGGGCGGTATTACCCTCACACGTTCGACGGCCGAAAAATCGCCATCGATGGCATGAAAACCGCGTGCGGAGCGACGCTGATCGCATCCTGGTCGTCCCGACGTCGGCTCGGGTAACGCGACGACTGGTGTCGCTACGTCCGCCCAGTAACCCTGAAACCCGATGCGGTGAAGAACGGTGCCCGTTCCTGACCATGCCCGAGCCGATGCTTCGCCTGCAGGCGTGGTTACGCGTGCCTCTTGAGTGGTTCGAGGCGGCTTTGTATTGCTCCGGGTGATTTACTTACGAGAATGAAAGCGCCGCAGAAAAAAGAAAAGCCCTGACGAATCAGGGCTTTATCTCGTTCTACCTGGAGGCGCGAGCCGGAGTCGAACCGGCCTAAACGGCTTTGCAGGCCGCTGCATAACCGCTTTGCTATCGCGCCAAAAGCGGACTGTCCGGATGCCGTGAGGCAAGCGGCAGATTTTTATTCGAGGACCGGAAGTCCATCAAATAAAAAGGGAAGCGTGGCTTCCCCATTACTGGAGCGGGAGACGAGTCTCGAACTCGCGACCTCAACCTTGGCAAGGTTGCGCTCTACCAACTGAGCTACTCCCGCATTGTCCTGCACCTGCAGCGCTTCGCCGACCAACACGCTGCCAGAAAAATCTGGAGCGGGAGACGAGTCTCGAACTCGCGACCTCAACCTTGGCAAGGTTGCGCTCTACCAACTGAGCTACTCCCGCATGTGTCCTGCATCTGCAGCGCTTTGCCAACCAACACGCTGCCAGAAAAAAATCTGGAGCGGGAGACGAGTCTCGAACTCGCGACCTCAACCTTGGCAAGGTTGCGCTCTACCAACTGAGCTACTCCCGCGTATTGCTGCGCTACTGCTTCCCCGTCACACACTTAATTCGTCGTGCAGCGGAGAAGCGAGATTATGTCGAAGGCACATTCGTGTGTCAAGGGCTTTTCCAACCCTTTTTACAAAAACCGCTGCCGAACCGGCGCAGCAGGTCACGCGCCGCCGCGCTCGCGAATCTGCGGCCATGCGAGCTTCATGTAGTACAGCATCGACCAGATGGTCAGCACCGCGGCCAGGTACATCAGCCACTCGCCCCACACGCGCGTATCGATCGTCACGATGCCGAGCGGCAGCGGCCCGTAGAACAGCAGCATCGGAATCGCGACCATCTGGCACGCGGTCTTGAACTTGCCGAGCTGGTTCACCGCGACGCTCTTCGACGCGCCGATCTGCGCCATCCATTCGCGCAGCGCCGAAATCGCGATCTCGCGACCGACGATCACGAGCGCGATCGCCGCGTCGACCCGCGAAATCTGCACGAGGATCAGCAGCGCGGCCGTGACCATCAGCTTGTCCGCCACCGGGTCGAGAAACGCGCCGAACGACGACGTCTGGTTCCACTTGCGCGCGAGGAAGCCGTCGAACCAGTCGGTCAGCGCGGCGAGGATGAAGATCGCCGCCGCCGCGAGATTGCGGTGCGCGCCGCCCATCACCGTGTCCGGCAGATAGAACACGCCGACGACGAGCGGAATCAGCACGATCCGTACCCACGTCAGGAAAATCGGGAAATTGAACGGCATGGCATGCGGGACAGTAAAGGATTCGCAATTGTGCCGTGTCGACCGGCCTGCCACAAGAACGCTGGCAACGCCGCCGGCCGCACGGCCGCGTCAGTGAAGCTGCTTGTAGATCTGCTCGGCGAGCGCGCGCGAAATGCCTTCGACGCTCGCCAGTTCCTCGACACTCGCGGCCACCACGCCGCGCAGCCCGCCGAAGCGCGCGAGCAGCCGCTGCCGGCGCTTCGCGCCGACGCCTTCGAGCTCCTCGAGCCGCGACGTCTGGCGCGCCTTCGCCCGCTTCGCCCGCATGCCGGTGATCGCGAAGCGGTGCGCCTCGTCGCGGATCTGCGCGACGAGCATCAGCGCGGCGCTCTCCTTGCCGAGTTCGAGCGGCGCGCGGCCGTCCGCGAACACGAGCGTCTCGAGGCCGACCTTGCGCCCCTCGCCTTTCGCGACGCCGACCAGCATCGACGTGTCGAGGCCGAGCTCGGTGAACACCTGCCGCGCGATCTCGACCTGACCCTTGCCACCGTCGATCAGCACGATGTTCGGCAGCAGGCTCGACGCTTCGGCCTCGCGCGTCGATTCGCCGTCGATGCCGGCCGCTTCGTCGGCGGCCGCCGCCTGCGCGGCCTGCTCGACCATCTTCTCGTAGCGGCGCGTGAGCACCTGCCGCATCGCCGCGTAATCGTCGCCCGGCGTGATGCCCGTGATGTTGTAGCGGCGGTATTCGCTCGACTGCATCTTGTGATGGTGATAGACGACGCACGACGCCTGCGTCGCCTCGCCCATCGTATGGCTGATGTCGAAGCATTCGATCCGCAGCGTCGCCAGATCGTCGCTGTCGTAGCTGAGCGTGTCCGCCAGCGCGCGTGTGCGCGCCTGTTGCGAGCCCTGCTCGGACAGCAGCCGCGCGAGCGCGAGCCGCGCGTTCTGCTCGGCCATCGACAGCCACGCGCGCCGCTGTCCCTGCGGCTGCCGCACCAGCGACACCTTGTAGCCGGCCTGCTCGGACAGCAGCTCCAGCAGGTCGCGGCTCGCCGGCGCATGGCTGACGACGAGCACGGGCGGCACGCGGTTGCCGAGATAGTGTTGCGCGATGAACGCATCGAGCACCTCGGCCTCGACCGACGCTGCGGCCGCGCCGCGCGCGCCGCCGGCCTCTTCCGCAGCCTGATCGGGCACCGCATCGACCGTCGAGCCGACCGTCGCACCGACCGCCTCCACCGGTTCGGCCTCTTCGCCGAGACCGCCCTCGGCGAGCGTCAGTGCGCTTTCGACATGCGTCGGGAAATACGCCTTGTCGCCGAGGTGCCGGCCGCCGCGCACCATCGCGAGGTTCACGCACACGCGTCCGCCCAGCGCGACGACGGCCAGGATGTCGACGTCGCTGTCGCTGCCGACCTCGATCGCCTGCTGGTGCAGCACCGTCGCGAGCGAGCTCATCTGGTTGCGCACGGCCGCCGCCTGCTCGAATTTCAGCTCGGCCGCGAACGCGTGCATCTTCTGCTCGAGTTCCTTCATCACTTCGGACTGCCGGCCGAGCAGGAACCGCGCGGCGTTCGACACGTCGACCGCGTAATCCTCGCCGGAGATCGCGCCGACGCACGGCGCCGTGCAACGCCCGATCTGATGCAGCAGGCACGGCCGCGTGCGGTTGTTGAAGACGGAATCCTCGCAGGTGCGCAACTGGAACACGCGCTGCAGGATCTGGATGCTCTCGCGCACGGCCCATGCGCTCGGGAACGGCCCGAAGTACTGGTTCTGCTTGTCGACCGAGCCGCGGTAGTACGCCATCCGCGGAAAACGGTGCGCGGTGAGCTTCAGGTACGGATACGACTTGTCGTCGCGAAACAGGATGTTGTAACGCGGCGCGAGCGCCTTGATCAGGTTGTTCTCGAGCAGCAGCGCTTCGGCTTCCGAGCGCGTGACCGTCGTTTCGATGCGCGCGATGCGCGTGACCATCATCGCGATGCGCGGCGACAGTTGCGTCTTCGTGAAATAGCTCGACACGCGCTTTTTCAGGTCGCGCGCCTTGCCGACGTAGAGCACGGCGCCCGCCGTGTCGTAATAGCGATAGACGCCCGGCATGTGCGGCAACTGCGCAAGGATCTTCTTCGGTTCGAACGGAGTATCGGAGGCTTCTGGGGATGTCATGCGTGATCCGGGCGCCTTGTAACGCGGAACGGGTCTATTAGAATCGCCAGTTTAGAGCATCCACCCGCCCGCTTCGATGCCACACCCCGCCGCTGGCCCCCTCTCCGCCGTCCCGCTCGCGCCGGGCGAACCGATCGCCTGCGACCTCTTCTGCACGGTGATCGACAATTTCGGCGACATCGGCGTGTGCTGGCGCGTCGCGCGCCAGCTCGCGCACGAGCACGGCTGGCAGGTTCGGCTGTTCGTCGACGACCTGCACACGTTCGCGCGCCTGCTGCCCGAAGTCGATCCCGACGCGGGGCGGCAAACGGTCGATGCGATCGTGATCGAGCACTGGCACGCGGAAGTCGGCGACGCGCTGGACATCGCCGATGTCGTGATCGAGGCGTTCGCGTGCGAACTGCCCGGCCCGTATCTCGCGGCGATGGCGCGGCGCGCGCGGCGCCCCGTGTGGATCAACCTCGAGTACCTGAGCGCCGAGGACTGGGTCGCCGATTTCCATTTGCGGCCGTCGCCGCATCCGCGCTACCCGCTGCTGAAGACGTTCTTCTTCCCGGGCCTGTCGGCCGGGACCGGCGGCGTGCCGAAGGAGCGCGACCTCGACACGCGCCGCGCGGCCTTCGACGCCGATCCGTCAGCGCGCGCCGCGTGGTGGCAGCGCGCGACCGGCGGCCCGCCGCCGGCGCCCGGCACGACGGTCGTCAGCCTGTTCGCCTACGAGAACCCGGCCGTCGACGCACTGCTCGCGCAGTGGCGCGACGGTCCGTCGACGGTCGTTGCGCTCGTGCCGGTCGGGCGGCTGTCGCCCGCCGTCGCGCGGTTTTTCGGGGTCGAAGCGTTCGAGGCGGGCGCCCACGTGCACAGCGGCAACCTGACCGCCCATGGCCTCGCGTTCGTGCCGCAGGCCGACTACGACCCGCTGCTGTGGGTCGCCGATCTCAATTTCGTGCGCGGCGAGGATTCGTTCGTGCGCGCGCAATGGGCGCGCAAGCCGTTCGTGTGGCACATCTACCCGCAGGCCGACGACGTGCACCTGCCCAAGCTCGACGCCGCGCTCGCGCACCTGTCGGCCGGCCTCGCCGATGCGCCGCGCGTGGCGCTCGAACGGTTCTGGCATGCATGGAACGGCGCCGGCACGCCCGACTGGGCCGATTTCTGGCAACATCGCGCCGCGCTGCACGCCAATGCACGCCGCTGGGCCGACGCGCTCTCGGCCGTCGGCGATCTCGCGGGAAAGCTGGCGGAATACGCAAAATCTCAGTTAAAATAAGCGGTTATCCGACGGCTGACCACGCAAGCGCTCGCGTTTGGGCGCTTGGCGCCCCCCGGAACGCCCCGCCGCTTGCGCCGTCAGCCGTTGCGCAACGCTCAGGCACCTATTTATTTGATTGGATCAGGACAGTTTTTATGAAGACCGCACAGGAACTCCGCGTAGGCAACGTCGTGCAGATCGGCAGCGAAGCATGGGTCATCGCAAAGGCGGAATACAACAAGTCGGGCCGTAACTCGGCCGTCGTCAAGATGAAGATGAAGAACCTGCTGACGAACGCAGGTCAGGAATCGGTCTACAAGGCTGACGACAAGTTCGACGTCGTCGTGCTCGACCGCAAGGAAGTGACGTACTCGTACTTCGCCGACCCGATGTACGTGTTCATGGACGCCGACTACAACCAGTACGAAGTCGAAGCCGAAATGATGGGCGAAGCGCTGAACTACCTCGAAGACGGCATGGCTTGCGAAGTCGTGTTCTACAACGAGAAGGCGATCTCGGTCGAACTGCCGACGATCCTCGTTCGCGAAATCACCTACACGGAACCGGCCGTGAAGGGCGACACGTCGTCGGGCAAGGTGCTGAAGAACGCGAAGCTGGCGACCGGCTTCGAACTGCAAGTGCCGCTGTTCTGCAACACCGGCGACAAGATCGAAATCGATACGCGCACGAACGAATACCGCAGCCGCGCGTAATCGTCGGCGATACCCGCATCGAACAAAGCGCCCTTCGGGGCGCTTTTTGTTTGTCTGGCGTCAACAGCTGCCACAACTCGGCGCCGGAAGCAGCACAAAAGCCACCGGTAAAGATATTCAATTTGTATCATCGGTAACTGTTTTATAGCGCCGGAGAAATAATGCGCGTGACGCGTTCGGTGGGGCATAAAATCAGTCTTTAATCCGACATGCGGCTGCGGTCCGCTGGCCGACAGCCCGCCTCTCTTGACTCGACTCGCGTCCACCATGCCACACGCCCTGATTGTCGAAGACGATCCCAACAGCCTGTCAGGCCTCACCGCGCTGCTCGCCGCAGACGGCTTCTCGGTCGACACGGCCACGTCGCTCGCCGAAGCGCGCACGGCGCTCGGCCGCTCGATCCCCGACGTCGTGCTCGTCGACCTGAACCTGCCGGACGGCAGCGGGTTCGACCTGCTCCAGCACCTGCCGCAGCAACAGCCGAACGGCTCGCTGCCCGTGATCGTGCTGACCGGCAACGCGACGGTCGAGAGCGCCATCGAGGGCCTGCGTCACGGCATCTGGGACTACCTGCTCAAGCCGATCAACATCCCGCGTCTGCGCAGCCTGCTCGCGCGGATTCCCCGCCCGTACGAACTGATCGACGAAGTGCAGTCGCTGCGTGCGTCGCTGCGCCATCTCGGCCGCTTCGGTGCGCTCGTCGGTCGCAGCGACGCGATGCAGCACGTGTACGACATGATCGAGCACAACGCCCGCACCGAAACGGCCGTGCTGTTCTCGGGCGAAGCCGGCACCGGCAAGAAGCTGGCCGCGCGCACGCTGCACGAACTGAGCCGGCGCCGCAAGGGGCCGTTCGTCTCGTTCGACTGCCGGATGCTCTCGCAGGCCGGCCGGCACGGCGCGTCGCTCGACAGCGTGCTGTTCGGCCATGAACGCGGCGCGTTCGACGGCGCCGAACGCCGCGAATCGGGCCTGTTCGAGCAGGCCGGCGGCGGCACGCTGTTCCTCGACGAAATCACCGCATTGCCGCTCGTGCTCCAGGAAGCGCTGCTGCACGCGCTCGATTCGCAGAACTTCATGCGGATCGGCGGCACGAGTTCGATCACCAGCGATTTCCGGCTGATCGCGGCCACGCGCCGTCCGGCGCGCGAAGCGGTGGCGAACGGCACGCTGCGCGAGGATCTGTGGCTGCGTCTCGACGCGGCGTCGATCACGATGCCGCCGCTGCGCGAGCGCGACGGCGATGCGCTCGCGATCGCGGACGCGCAGATCGACGAACTGAACCGCGAAGCGCGCGCAACCGGCCGCAGCACGACCGACAAGCGCGCGGCGCCAGGCTTCGTGCGCGATTGTCTGTCGTACGAATGGCCGGGCAACGTGCGCGAACTGCAGGAACGCGTGCGTTTCGCGTACGACGCATCGGGCGACTTCATCGAGACGCTGCGTGCCGGCGAGGCCAGCTTCTCCGCCGGCGCCGCGCTGAACGGCAGCAGCGTGCAGATCAAGGTCGGCACGCCGCTGTCGGACGTCGAGGATCTGCTGATCCGCGCGACGCTCGACGCGGTCGGCGGGACGCGCCACCGTGCGGCGACGCTGCTCGGCATCAGCCCGAAGACGCTGTACAACAAGTTGCAGCGCATGAAGGTGAACTGAGCGGCGGGCGCCTGAATACGGGCGCTGGCCGGATCTGACCGTTAGTTGCGTTCAAATTCATTCCGGCGACCGGAACGGCGCTGCGCACCATCCCTGTCCGCTTACGCCAGCGCGCTCTTCAGCAGCGCCTGCGCCCGCAGATACTCGGGCTGCGCGATCAGCTTGTCCCATTTGAGCGCCTTGCCGTGCGCGCGCATCCGCTTGATGCGCCGCACCGATTCGGCCGAAGCCCGCGCCTTCAATCCGTTCAGCACGACTTCGGCCGCGTCCGGCTGGTTACACACGAGCACCATGTCGCAACCGGCGGCGAGCGCGGCGTCGGCCGCCTGCGTGAGCGTGCCGCCTTCGCGGGCAGCCTCCATCGACAGGTCGTCGCTGAAGATCGCGCCCGTGAAGCCGAGCTTGCCGCGCAGGATGTCCTGCAACCACACGCGCGAGAATCCGGCCGGCCGCTTGTCGACCTGCGTGTAGATCACGTGCGCCGGAATCACCGCGGCAAGCGACAACCCGAGCCAGTCGTACGGCGCGACGTCCTGCTCGATGATCGCATCGAGCGGGCGGTCGTCGGTCGGCAGCGCGACGTGCGAATCGGCCTCCGCGAAACCGTGCCCGGGAAAATGCTTGCCGCAGTTCGCCATGCCGGCGAGCGACAGCCCGTGGTTCAGGCTCTTCGCGAGCAGCGTGACGACGCGCGGATCGCGATGGAACGCACGATCGCCGATCACCTTCGAGTGCCGGTAGTCGAGGTCGAGCACGGGCGTGAAGCTCATGTCGATCCCGCACGCGCGCAATTCGGCAGCGAGGATGTAGCCAACGGCGGTCGCGACCTTCGTCGCGAGCAGCACGTCGCGATCCCACAGTTCGCCGAGGCGGCGCATCGCGGGCAGCACCGTGAAGCCGTCGGTGCGGAACCGCTGCACGCGCCCGCCCTCGTGATCGACGGCGATCAGGATGTCTTCGCGCACCGCGCGGATCGCGTCGGTCAGCGCGGTCAGTTGCGCACGATTCTGGAAGTGCCGCGCGAACAGGATCACGCCGCCGGTATTCGGATGCGCGAGGCGCCGCGCATCGTCGCGCGACAGGCTCGTGCCGACGACGTCGAGCATGACCGGGCCGGGAGTCGTTTTCATCAGATCGGGAATTCCGTCAGGAGGAGGTTCGGGAAACAGGTGCAGGGGCACGCGCGGCGGCCGTTTCAGCGGCCGTTTCAGCGTCCGTCTCGGCGACCACGAACGACACCGCGTAGTCGCG
This sequence comes from Burkholderia sola, assembly GCF_905400185.1. NCBI lineage: Bacteria > Pseudomonadati > Pseudomonadota > Betaproteobacteria > Burkholderiales > Burkholderiaceae > Burkholderia > Burkholderia sola. Next base: position 1,128,178 of record NZ_FR989675.1, on the reverse strand, counting down.
TTCGTCGCTGACCGTCACGCGCGCCGTGATGCCGCGCGCGGCCAGCCAGTCGGCCAGCTCGCCCGACGCGACCACGTACGGCTCGCCGCTCGGGTGGTTGAGCGTCTGCAGCGCGCGCCACGTCATCGGCCAGTGCATGCCGAGCCCGATCGCCTTCGAGAACGCTTCCTTCGCGGAGAAGCGCGTCGCGAGAAACGCGATGCCGCGCGCCTCGGAGCGTGCGCGCCGCGCGTGGAACACGCGCAGTTCGTCGGGGCCGAGCACCTTCTCGGCAAACCGGCCGCCCGTGCGTTCGAGCACGGCCGCGACGCGGCTCACCTGCGCGATGTCGGTACCGATGCCGTAGATCGCCATGTCAGTCTCCGCCGGAGTGGCCCGGCGAGCCCGGGTCAGGCGCGTCGCACACGGCGTGCGGGGCGCGGCAGCCTCGCATCGTCACCGTGCGCCGCCGTGCAGCGCGGCGACGCGTGCGGCGACCATGATCGCCTTCATCTCGCGCACCGCGTTGTCCCAGCCCGCGAAGATCGCGTGCGCGACGATCGCGTGGCCGATGTTCAGTTCGACGATGCCGTCGATCGCGGCGATCTGCTGCACGTTCGTGTAGTGCAACCCGTGGCCCGCATTGACCTTCAGGCCCAGCCGCGCGCCGGCCTGCACGCCCGCGACGATACGCTCGTATTCGCGCTGCTGCTCCGCTTCGTCGTGCGCTTCGGCGTAGCGGCCCGTATGCAGCTCGATCACCGGCGCGCCGGCTTCGTGCGCGGCGCGGATCTGCGTGTCGTCCGGGTCGATGAACAGCGACACGCGCACGCCCACGTCGGCGAGCTGCTTGCACGCCGCGCGCACGGCCTCGAAGTGGCCGGCCACGTCGAGACCGCCTTCGGTCGTCAGTTCCGCGCGCTTCTCCGGCACGAGGCACGCGTCGTGCGGACGCACTTCGCACGCGATGTCGAGCATCTCGGCCGTCACCGCGCATTCGAGATTCATGCGCGTCTTCAGCAGCGGGCGCAGTTCGCGCACGTCGGCGTCGACGATGTGACGACGATCCTCGCGCAAATGCAGCGTGATCGCATCCGCACCGGCCTCTTCGGCGGCGAGCGCCGCGCGGATCGGATCGGGATAGCGTGTGCCGCGCGCATTGCGCAGCGTCGCGACGTGGTCGATGTTCACGCCGAGGTCGATGGCGGTGGGCGTGGTCAGGAAGAAGCTCATAGGTTTTGCAGGTCGATCAGGATCTGACGCGTGGCGAGCGGCGTGCCGCCGAGATAGGTGTTCAGCAGGAAGCGCATCAGCGTCTTGCTCTGCGCGACCGTCTGGGCTCGATGGTAATCGTCCTGCTCCATGTCGAGCAACGTCTGCCCGGTGATGACCGGCCAGTGCGACGGCACGTCGTCGTCCGCATTGCGCACGCCGCGCTCCGGATCGAACACGTAGCGGCGCTCGGGTTCGACCGCGCGACGCGCGACCGTGCGGTTCAGCGCCATCGCATAGCCGGTCTCGCGCAGCAGCACGCGCTCGAACGAGCGCAGCACCTGCACGGCGGGCTCGCCGTGCGCGAGACGCGTGAGCGTCAGCACGTAATGATTGAACAGCGGCGGCTGCGGATCCTCGCGCGCGCAGAATTTCACGAGCAACTCGTTCGCGTAGAAACCGCACAACAGCCCGTCGCCGCCGAGCGGCAGCATCCCGCCGACCCACTCGGCGCCCGTCAGCGTGCGCACCTCGGATTTGCCGGACCACGACAGCAGCAGCGGCTGGAAGGTCTGCAATACGCCGCGCAACGCGGAGTGCGGGCGCTTCGCGCCCTTCGCGACGAGCGCGAGCCGGCCGTGGTCGCGCGTCAGCACGTCGACGATCAGGCTCGTTTCCCGATACGGGTAGCTGTGCAGCACGAACGCCGGCTGCTCGGCGACGCGGAAATCGGACGTGCGAGACGTCGCGCGCCGCGCCTTGCGCGGCGGTTCGGGCGGTGCCGGCAGCGGCGCGTCGTTCGCGCCGGCCGTCACCGCGTCTTCGGTCGACGTCAGCGCGTCATTCGTACCCATAGGCACGCAGCCCCGCCTCGTTGTCGGCCCATCCGCTCTTCACCTTCACGAAGGTCTCGAGGTACACGGGGCCGTCGAACAGCTTCTCCATGTCCATCCGCGCCTCGGTGCTGATCTGCTTGAGCTTCTCGCCCTTCTTGCCGATCACCATCGCCTTGTGCGAATCGCGCTCGACGAGGATCGTCGCGAAGATGCGCTTCAGGCGGCCCTCCTCCTCGAACTTGTCGATCAGCACGGTGCTCGTGTACGGCAGCTCGTCGCCGGTCCAGCGGAATACCTTCTCGCGCAGGATTTCGGCCGCGAGAAAGCGCGAGCTGCGGTCGGTCAGTTCGTCCTCGCCGTAGATCGGCTCGCCTTCCGGCAGGTACGGCTTGATCGTGTCCAGCAGGCGCTTGATGTCTTCCGGCTTCTGCGCGGACAGCGGCACGAGCTCGGTGAACTCGCGCAACCCGCTCACCTTCTGCATGAACGGGAACAGCGTGGCCTTGTCGTTCACGCGGTCGATCTTGTTCGCGATCAGCAGCGTCGGCATGCCGGGCGGGATCAGGTCGAGCACCTTCTGGTCGTCGGGCCCGAAGCGGCCGGCCTCGATCACGAACAGGATCACGTCGACCGACGTCAGCGTCGACGTGACCGCGCGGTTCAGCGAACGGTTCAGCGCGGTGCTGTGACGGGTCTGGAAGCCGGGCGTGTCGACGAACACGAATTGCGCGTCGTCGAACGTGTTGATGCCGGTGATGCGGTGACGGGTCGTCTGCGCCTTGCGCGACGTGATGCTGATCTTCTGGCCGACGAGTGCGTTCATCAACGTCGACTTGCCGACGTTCGGGCGGCCCACGATCGCGATCATGCCGCAACGGAAACCGGTAGGAGCGGGAGTGTTCATATCGTTTGGGAGACAGGTTCGGAAACGGCCGCGCGGCGCGCGGCACGATCGATGGGCAATTCAGTGGTCGGCATCGGCCACGCGCGCCTGCGCGGCAGCCAGGCTCGCGCCGCCGGGCGGCGTGTCGGCGTCGGGCGCCGCGGCATCGCGTGCGCGCGCCGGCGCGCGCGCGGCGGAATCGGCGCCCGCCGCAGGCTTGTCGGCCGACGACGATGCCGGATCGGCCGCATGGCCGGCCGGTTTGTCGGCTGCGCGCGGCGCGGCCTCGGCGGGCTTTTCCGCGGCCTTGTCGGCCCGCTCGGCCGGTTTGTCGGCCACCTTGTCGGTCGCCGGCTTCGCCGCCCGTTCGCCCTTGTCCGTTGCCGGCTCGACATGCGCCGCGCGAATCGCGGCCATCGGCGCGACGGCCGGCTCGACGCCCGCAGCCGCAGTAGCAGCCGCAACGGTTACCGCCGGCACCGCGCCGGCCGCCCGGGCCTCGCGCGCCGCCGCACGTTCCTTCCGCTCGGGCGAGCGCAGGTCGAGCGCTTCCTGCACGCCCTTCACACCCGGCACGATCTCGGGTTCGACATGCTTGGACCCACGCGCGTTTTTCGAGCGCTTCGGCTTCGCGGCCAGCATCGGCGCGGCCGCCATCACTTCGTCGAGTGCCTTCTTCGCGGCGGCCTGCTCGGCCGCGCGCCGGCTCGCGCCGGAACCCGATACCTTCACGTCCAGCTTCGGCACCGTGCACTCGACCTCGAACTGCTGATTGTGCGCCGCACCATGCGTCGCGACGACCGTATAGGTGGGCAGCGCGATCTTGTGCCCCTGCAGGTATTCCTGCAGCAGCGTCTTCGCGTCCTTGCCGAGCGTGCGCGGATCGATGTGGTCGAGAATCGGGATATAGAGGCGCTTGATGACCCCTTGGGCGGCTTCGAAGCCGCCATCGAGGAATACGGCCCCGATGATGGCTTCGAACGCGTCCGCGAGGATCGACGGGCGGCGGAACCCGCCGCTGCGCAACTCGCCCTCGCCCAGCCGCAAGCCGTCCGAAATATTCAGGGCCTGAGCAATTTCGTACAGCGACTGCTGTTTGACGAGGTTGGCGCGTACGCGCGACAGGTCACCTTCGTCCAGCTTGCCGAACCGCTGGAACAAAAGGGCGGCCACCGCGCAATTCAGAACGGAATCGCCGAGAAACTCGAGCCGTTCGTTGTGCGTGGCACTGTGACTGCGATGGGTCAAAGCCTGGCGCAACAATTCCGCATTGCGAAATTCGTAGCGCAGCCGGCTTTCCAACTGGGATGAGGGCATGTGCAGGAGTATAACGCGGGCGCCCGGTCGGGCCGAAACGGCACGGCCGGACACGAAAAGGCGTGACGAGGCGGTGTTACCGCCGGTTCTTAAAGTCGTTCGGCACGACGCGACGCGGCCCGTGCGTCGCGTCGTGCGTGTACATCGAAGGCGGTCAGTTGAAGGAACCGATGCGCTTCAGGTCGCCGAAGTTCATCCAGATGAAGAACGCGCGGCCGACGATGTTCTGGTCCGGCACGAAACCCCAGTAGCGGCTGTCCGCGCTGTTGTCGCGGTTGTCGCCCATCATGAAGTAATGACCGGGCGGCACCTTGCAGATCACGCCGCGGCTGTTGTACGTGCAGTTGTCGCGATACGGATAGTCGTATGCGCCCATCACGAACGGCGGCACGGCCGGGTTGTTGAGGATCGCGTTCTTCTTGGTGCCGATCGTTTCCTCGAACTGCTTCGCGTAATTCTGGCGCTCGTCGTCGAAGAAATCGGGCAGCGGCGTTTCCGGCACCGGCTGGCCGTTGATCGTCAGCTGCTTGTCCTGGTACGCGACCGTGTCGCCCGGCAGGCCGATCACGCGCTTGATGTAGTCGACCGACTCGTCCTTCGGATAGCGGAACACGACGACGTCGCCGCGCGACAGCGGGCTGCCCTGCGTGATCTTCGTGTTGGTGACCGGCAGGCGCAGCCCGTACTCGAACTTGTTGACGAGGATGAAGTCGCCGACGAGCAACGTCGGCACCATCGAGCCCGACGGAATCTTGAACGGCTCGACGATGAACGAACGCACGACGAACACAGCCAGGATCACCGGGAAGAAGCTTGCCGTGTACTCGAGCCACCACGGCTGGCGCAGCTTTTCGTCACGCAGCTTCGACCGCGTCTGCGTCGCGTTTTCGTCCGCGAAACGCTTGTCGATGCGCGACTGCTGGCGATCGAACTCCTCGATCGCCGAGTCGGCCGCCTTGCGACGCCGCGGCAGGAACACCAGTTTGTCCAACACCCACGCTACGCCCGTCACGACGACGAGCACAAAAAGAATCAGCGCAAAATTCATAAAAGGATCAGTCCTGTTATTTGTCTTCGACGCGCAAGATCGCGAGGAACGCCTCCTGCGGGATCTCGACCGAACCCACCTGCTTCATGCGTTTCTTACCTTCTTTCTGCTTCTCGAGCAGTTTCTTCTTCCGCGTGATGTCGCCGCCGTAGCACTTCGCGAGCACGTTCTTGCGCAGTGCCTTGATGTTCTCGCGCGCAACGATGTGCGCGCCAATCGCGGCCTGGATCGCCACGTCGTACATCTGGCGCGGAATGATCTCGCGCATCTTCGCGGCGACTTCGCGGCCGCGATATTGCGACTGCGACCGGTGCACGATGATCGACAGCGCGTCGACCTTGTCGCCGTTGATCAGCATGTCGACCTTCACGACGTCCGACGAACGGTATTCCTTGAACTCGTAATCCATCGACGCGTAGCCGCGCGACACCGACTTCAGGCGATCGAAGAAGTCGAGCACGATCTCGGCCATCGGGATCTCGTACGTGAGCTGCACCTGACGGCCGTGATACTGCATGTTGATCTGCGAGCCGCGCTTCTGCTCGCACAGCGTGATCACCGAGCCGACGTAATCCTGCGGCATGTACAGGTTCACGGTGACGATCGGCTCGCGCACTTCGCCGATGCGGCCGGGCTCCGGCATCTTCGCCGGGTTCTCGACCATGATCGTCGAGCCGTCGCTCTGCACGACCTCGTAGACGACCGTCGGCGCGGTCGTGATCAGATCCATGTCGAATTCGCGCTCGAGCCGCTCCTGCACGATTTCCATGTGCAGCAGCCCGAGGAAGCCGCAGCGGAAACCGAAGCCGAGCGCCTGCGACACTTCCGGCTCGTACTGCAGCGAGGCGTCGTTCAGCTTCAGCTTCTCGAGCGATTCGCGCAGCGCGTCGTACTGGTTCGCCTCGACCGGATACAGCCCCGCGAACACCTGCGGCTTCACTTCCTTGAAGCCCGGCAGCGGCTCGGCGGCGGGCTTGGTCGCGTGCGTGACGGTATCACCGACCTTCGCGGCCGTCAGTTCCTTGATGCCGGCGATGATGAAGCCCACCTGCCCGGCCGACAGCGACTCGAGATTGCGCGACTTCGGCGTGAACACGCCGACGTGCTCGACCGGATACTGCGCGCCGGTCGCCATCATCTTGATCTTGTCCTTCGGGCGCAGCGTGCCGTTGACGATGCGCACGAGCATCACGACGCCGACGTAGTTGTCGAACCACGAATCGATGATCAGCGCCTGCAGCGGCGCGGCCGGATCGCCCTTCGGCGGCGGCACCTTCGCGATCAGCGACTCGAGCACGTCTTCGACGCCGAGGCCCGTCTTCGCGCTGCAGCGCGTCGCGTCGGTCGCGTCGATGCCGATCACGTCCTCGATCTCCTCGATCGCGTTCTCGGGGTTCGCGGCCGGCAGGTCGATCTTGTTCAGCACCGGCACGACCTCGACGCCGAGCTCGATCGCCGTGTAGCAGTTCGCGACCGTCTGCGCCTCGACACCCTGGCTCGCGTCGACCACCAGCAGCGCGCCTTCGCACGCGGACAGCGAACGGCTGACCTCGTACGAGAAGTCGACGTGCCCCGGCGTGTCGATCAGGTTCAGGTTGTAGACCTTGCCGTCGCGTGCGCGATAGGACAACGCGGCCGTCTGCGCCTTGATCGTGATGCCGCGCTCGCGCTCGATGTCCATCGAGTCGAGCACCTGCGCTTCCATTTCACGGTCGGCGAGGCCGCCGCATACCTGGATGATGCGATCCGCGAGTGTCGACTTGCCATGGTCGATGTGCGCGATGATCGAGAAATTGCGAATATGATCCATTCAGTGCCGATCAAGCGAAAAAGGCGCGCTCGACGACTGCGGAGCACGCCTTGTGTAAGTCGGTGAAAAAACGGCTTATTTTAGCCGAAAAGGCTTACGCCGGGCGGGATTTCGGACGCCCGCCCCGCGGGAGCCGGCGGCGCGCCCGCCGGATCAAACCCCGTATGAAGCGGCACGGGCCCGCGGCAAGCCAGGCTCAACGCCGGGCCGCCAGCGCGCCGCGCACCCGGGCGTCGTCGAACCGGTGGCGGCACACTTCCGCGCCGTCCAGCAGCAGCACCGGCACGTCCTCGTCGTAACGCGCGACGAGCGCCGCATCGGTGTCGATGTCGACGTAGTCGACCGAGACGCCGAATTCGGCCGCCACCGGCGCCAGTGCGTCGCGCATGTCGTCGCACAGGTGGCACCAGCCGCGGCCGTAGAGCGTGAACATCGGCGCGTTACTTCTGGGTCGCGCGCGGCCGCACCGGCACGAACTGCGTGTTGTCGCCGCGCCGCACGAGCACCGCGACCGCCTTCTGCGGATCGAGCTGCGCAGTCACGTCGGCGAACTGCTTCGCGTTCGCGATGTCGATGTCGCCGACGCGCAGCACGATGTCGCCGCGCTGCAGGCCCGCACGGGCGGCCGGGCCGTCGACGCCATCGATCTGCACGCCGTTCTTCAGCTTCAGCGTCTTCAGTTGCTCCGCCGTCAGGTCGCTGACCGTCAGGCCGAGCGAATTGGCCTGACGCGGCTTCTGCGGCGCGTTCTTGCGCTGCTCGGCCTTCGCCGTCGACTCGGCCGGCGTCTCGGCGATCGTGATCGGCAGATCGCGTGCCTGACCCTTGCGCCACACGCTGACCGTCGCCTTCGTGCCGGGCTTCGTGTCGCCGACCATGCGCGGCAGGTCCGACGCCGCCTCGACCGGACGACCGTTGAACTTCAGGATAATGTCGCCCGGCTGGATGCCGGCCTTGTCGGCCGGGCCGCCCGGCTCGACGCTGCTGACGAGCGCGCCTTCGGCCTTCGGCAGCCCGATCGAGTCGGCCACGTCCTTCGTCACCTCGCCGATCGCCACCGCGATCCGGCCGCGCGTGACCTTGCCGGTCGCCTTCAGCTGGTCGGCCACGCGCATCGCCTCGTCGATCGGAATCGCGAACGAAATGCCCATGAAGCCGCCAGTGCGGCTGTAGATCTGCGAGTTGATGCCGATCACCTCGCCCTGCATGTTGATCAGCGGCCCGCCCGAGTTGCCGGGGTTCACGGCGACGTCGGTCTGGATGAACGGCAGGTAGTCGCCCGTGTTGCGGCTCTTCGAGCTGACGATGCCGGCCGTGACCGTGTTGTCGAGGCCGAACGGCGAACCGATCGCGACGACCCACTCGCCGACGCGCACCTTGTTCGAATCGCCGATCGCGACGACCGGCAGGTTCGACGCCTGGATCTTGACGACCGCGACGTCCGTGCGGTCGTCGACGCCGATCAGCTTCGCCTTGAATTCGCGCTTGTCGGTCAGCGTCACGTAGATGGTGTCCGCATCGTCGACGACGTGCGCATTGGTCATCACGTAACCGTCGGCCGACACGATGAAGCCCGAGCCGACGCCGCGGTTCTGCTCGGTGTCGGGCCCATTGTCCGGCGCCGGCGCGTTCTTCGGGTTGCTGCCGTTGCCGCCGCCGTTGCCGGGCGCCTGCGGCAGCGGAATGCCGAAGAAGCGCCGGAAGAATTCCGACATGTCGCCGTTGTCGAAGCCGGGCGGGAGCACGCCGCGCGGGCCGGGTACCGGCACGTTCGCGGTGGTCCGGATGTTCACGACCGCGGGGCCCACCTTTTCGACGAGGTCGGCGAAATCGGGCAGGCTGGCAGCGGGAGGCGTGACAGCGACAGCGGTTTGCGGGACGAGCGGCAGGCAGGCACACAGCGCCGCCGCCGCGAGCACTTTGCGCAGCGTGAGTTTCGTCATGTCGGGAGCCGTAGCGTTACTTGGAAGCCTTGTATTCTATGGCAGACGCGAACTGCTGCAACGTTGCCGGCGGCACTTCGCCGAGCACGGTGATCCAGTAGTCGCCGCGGCGCTTCACGAGAACGTGCGTGGCGCCGGTGCTGCCCGCGCCTTCCTTGCGCGTGTTTTTCTCGGCCGGCTCGATGAAGACCGAGACCGTCGCGAGGCCGTCGGTGAAGACGGCCTGGTCGACCGGGATCGGCGGATCGCCCGCATCGCGCGCGGCCATCGGCCGGCGCACTTCACGAATCTTCTGGAAGCCGGCGACGCTCGGCGCGAGCTGCCAGCCCTGCGCTTCCATGTCGACCGTCGCGACCGGCGGACGCACGACCGTCCAGCCGCCCAGGTTGCGCATGCCCGCTGCGATCGCAGCCTTGTCGCCACTTGCGCCGCCCGTCTGCACTTGCGAGAACGCGATCTGCTCGAGCACGCGATCGTTCGCGTCGAGCGTCTGCGAACGCAGCAGCAGCCCGGTGCGCGCGTCGGCCCACAGCTTGTACGTGAAACGGTACGCGTCCTTCGGCACGAGCTCGACGACTTGTGCGTCGATCCCGGCCACGCGGTCCTTGCCGAGCGACTTCGCATCGTAGACGGACATCACGTGCTCGCCGCTCGCGCCGAGCAGCGCGGGGAACGAATCACGCGTCTGACGGCGCTCGACCACGCACAGCTTGCGCTCGGGCACGAACGTGTACAACTCGTCGTTGTGCCGCAGCAGTTTGCGCGGCTTGCCGTCGAGCGTTTCGATCCGCTCGAACTCGCCGTCGCGGGACGAGACGTGCGCGATGCGCGACGACTGCACGTATCCGCCGCGCTGGTAGACGAACGTACCTTCGTAGCTCTGCTGCTGCGCGGCCTGCTGGACGCGGTCGAGCCAGTCCGCGGCGCCCTTGCGGGTCGCGACGGGATCGTCCGGTTGCTGGGCGCTGGCGGGAAGGGATTGAACGGACAACAGGGCGGCTGCGCAAAGCAGGAGGGCCGGCAGCCGCTTCCATCCGGAGATGGCGTGATTCAACTGCAATGTCCGCATCGGGTTTATTGGCCTGGCGTGGTGGTCACGGCAGCGCGGATCAGCGGCATCGAACCCGTGACGACGGGCTGCTGCGCGAATTGCTGGTGCGCTTCAAGATATTGGTCGAGGCTCGCGTCGCGAATGATGTTGACGTCCTGCAGGCCCGGCTGGGCCGATGCCTGCGCAACCGTCACGCGCTGCAGGTTGCCGCTCTGCGGCGCGCCTGCCGACGCGACCTGAACGGCGCCCGGCGCACCGGCCGTCTGCATCTGCGGGACGACGATCCACGTCAGCGTGGCGGCCGCGGCGGCCACCGCGAACGCGGGCACGACACGGCGGCGCAGCGACAGCAGCTTGCGCGCGACCGGTGCGGCCGCCGGCGCCAGCAGGTGCGGCTCGCTTTCGAGCGCCGCCGACATGCGCGCGGTGAACGCGACGCTCAGCGCGGGCGGCAGCGCGAGCTCGTCCGAGCGCAGCGCATCGCCAATCAGATGGTAATGGGCCCACACGGCGCGATCCGCGCGGTCGAGCTCAGCCAGAAACTGCCCGTGATCCGGGCCATCGAACATTTCGCCGTCGACCAGCGCGGAAAGGCGCTCGCCGCGCGAGCACGCTTGCGATTGCGTATTGACCGACCCCATGATGCTCCCCATCTTGCACACCCCGTCGTGACTTCACGACTCTATCCGTAACTAGACCCCGACCCGCGTCGTTCCGCCCGTCGCGCTTACCAGCGCTTGCCTTCGGGCGTATCGAGCAGCGGACGCAATTTGGCAGCGATTGCTTCGCGCGCGCGGAAGATCCGCGACCGGACCGTCCCGATCGGACAGCCCATCATTTCCGCGATCTCTTCGTAGCTCAGGCCCTCGATCTCGCGCAGCGTGATTGCCTGGCGCAGTTCTTCGGGCAGCAGAGCCATTGCAGCGTTGACCGTCTCGGCAATCTGCTTGCTCATCAACATCGACTCAGGCGTGTTGATATCCCTTAGTTGGTCTGCGTCGGAGAAAGTTTCCGCTTCCTCCGCATCGGCCTCGGTCGAGGTCGGCGCCCGGCGGCCTTGCGTCGCAAGGTAGTTCTTCGCCGTGTTGACGGCAATTCGGTACAACCACGTATAGAACGCCGATTCGCCGCGGAATTGCGGCAGCGCACGATACGCCTTGATGAACGCGTCCTGGGCCACGTCCTCGACCTCGGCGGGATCCCGCACGAGGCGCGAGATCAGCCGAATGATCTTGCGGTGGTATTTGGAGACCAGGAGTTCGAACGCCGCCTTGTCGCCCTTCTGTACGCGCTCGACCAGAGCCTGATCGATTTCTTTTTCACTCACCTGACAAATCCGTTAACTAGGGATGCAACGCGGAGCGTTATTGTAGCGTTCCGGCGCCGGCCGCTGGTTACGGTCGGTAACCGCGCGGCCGTCATGCCCGCGCCGCCGCCCCGGCCGTTCTCGCCAGCACCGACAGCGCACTGAACGACGCGGCATCGAGCGCGTCGGCCGGAATCAGCAGCGGCCGCGCGCGCCGGGCACCCTGCCCGACCGACAGCACCAGCAGCAGGCTGCTCCAGTGCGCATGGCCCGTCACACGGCCGCGGGCCAGCAAGCGCCCGGTGCGGCCAAACGCCGCAATCTCCCCGAACGCATCGATTTGCAGCTCGGCCGGCAGCCGGCGGGCGCAAGCCCGCGCCGCGCATACGGCCAGCAGCGCCGCCGTCACAGCCGCCACGCCTGCGCCGGCGGCAGCGCCCGCGCGCGGCGCCCAGAACAGGTACGCCGATGCGGCAGCCGACGCGACGAACGCGGCCAGCACGAGATACGACACGGCCGAGGCCCGCAACGCAAAGCGCTGCGGACGCCCGGCCGGAGCATCGAATGGACTCGTCAAGCGATTCGACGTCAGACGCGCTTGAACACCAGCGTGCCGTTGGTCCCGCCGAAGCCGAAGTTGTTCTTCACGGCCACGTCGATCTTCATGTCACGCGCGGTGTTCGCGCAGTAATCGAGATCGCACTCGGGGTCCTGGTTGAAGATGTTGATGGTCGGCGGCGACACGTTGTTGTGCAGCGCCAGCACCGTGAACACCGATTCGAGGCCGCCCGCGCCACCCAGCAGGTGGCCCGTCATCGACTTCGTCGAGTTCACGACGAGCTTGTACGCGTGCTCGCCGAACGCCGCCTTCACCGCGTCGGACTCGTTCTTGTCGCCCAGCGGCGTGGACGTGCCATGCGCGTTCAGGTACTGGACCTCGTCGGCGTTCATGCCGGCGTCGCGCAGGGCCGCGACCATGCAGCGGCGCGGACCATCCATGTTCGGCGCGGTCATGTGGTACGCGTCGCCCGTCATGCCGAAGCCTGCGACTTCCGCATAGATCTTCGCGCCGCGCGCCTTCGCCGCCTCGTACTCTTCGAGCACCATCACGCCGGAACCCTCGCCCAGCACGAAGCCGTCGCGGTCCTTGTCCCACGGACGCGACGCGGTCGCCGGATCGTCGTTGCGGGTCGACAGCGCGCGTGCTGCCGCGAAACCGCCGATGCCGAGCGGCGAGACCGTCGATTCGGCGCCGCCCGCGACCATCACGTCGGCGTCGCCGGCCTGGATCAGGCGCGCGGCGAGGCCGATGGAGTGCAGGCCGGTCGTGCAGGCCGTGACGGCCGCGAGGTTCGGGCCCTTCAGGCCGAACATGATGCTCAGGTGACCCGAGATCATGTTGATGATCGAACCCGGCACGAAGAACGGCGAAATCCGGCGCGCGCCGCGATCGACGTAGGTCTGGTGCGTATCCTCGATCATCGGCAGGCCGCCGATGCCGGAACCGACCAGCACGCCGATGCGTTCCGCGTTGGCTTCGGTCACTTCCAGCCCGCTGTCCCGGATGGCCTGGACGCCGGCGGCGATGCCGTAATGGATGAACGTATCCATGTTCCGGGCTTCCTTCGCCGGGATGTACTCCTCGGCGCTGAAACCCTTCACTTCGCCCGCGAAATGGCAGGCGAGGTTCGACGCATCGAACTTCGTGACGGTGGCGATACCGGACTTGCCGGCGACGAGATTGGCCCAGCCGTCGGCAACATTATTGCCAACAGGCGAAATCAGCCCCAGGCCTGTAACGACAACACGACGGCGGCTCACGGTAACCTCTTTTCCATTATTGGATGACAAAAACAAAAGCCACAGTGGCCACAGGAACCAGCCCTGCGAGCCCTGTGGCTGTTAGTCCGTCCGGCGCGGAGCCGGCAGGATGGCGCGTCAATCGCGATGATCGCGGCGACGTGGCGGACAAGCGCGAAAGGCGCTTACGCCTTGACGTTTGCGCGAGCGTAGTCGATCGCTTGCTGAACGGTCGTGATCTTCTCTGCTTCTTCGTCCGGGATTTCCATGCCGAACTCGTCTTCCAGAGCCATCACCAGTTCGACCGTGTCGAGCGAATCGGCGCCCAGGTCGTTCACGAACGAAGCTTCGTTCTTGATCTCGGCTTCCGCGACGCCCAGTTGCTCAGCGACGATCTTCTTGACACGTTGTTCGATGTTGTCCATTACCCCTCCGAGGGAAAGTTCAGATTTACAAGTGCGCGCATTTTATCAGGTTTGCTGACGGCAAAACGCGCGTTGGCTTGATGGTCGATCAAGCGCCGGTCCGCCTGAAAAACGGGATACGGCGCGGATGGTAAACGAAAACCGTTACGACATGTACATGCCGCCGTTCACGTGCAGCGTCGTACCGGTGATGTAACCGGCCTGCGGCGATGCGAGGAACGCGACGGCATGGGCGATGTCCTCCGGGCTGCCGAGGCGGCCGAGCGGAATCTGGGTCTTGAGCGCGGCCTGCTGTTCTTCCGGCAGCGTCTTCGTCATGTCGGTGTCGATGAAGCCCGGCGCCACGCAGTTCACGGTGATGCCGCGGCTGCCGATCTCGCGCGCGAGCGCCCGCGTCATGCCCGCGACGCCGGCCTTCGCGGCCGCGTAGTTGACCTGACCCGGATTGCCGGCCGAGCCGACCACCGACGTGATGTTGATGATACGGCCGCCGCGCGCCTTCATCATCGGGCGCAGCACCGCACGCGACAGGCGGAACACCGACTTCAGGTTGGTGTCGATCACCGCGTCCCAGTCCTCGTCCTTCATCCGCATCGCGAGCTGGTCCTGCGTGATGCCCGCGTTGTTGACGAGCACGTTCAGCGCGCCGAATTCCTTCACGGTCGCATCGATCAGTGCCTCGGCCGCGGCTGCGTCGTTGACGTTCAGCACCGCGCCGCGGCCCGTGACGCCCGCTTCCGCGAACGCCGCGGTGATCGCGGCGGCGCCCGATTCGCTCGTCGCCGTGCCGATCACCGTCGCGCCCAGGCGCGCGAGTTCGAGCGCGATCGAACGGCCGATGCCGCGCGACGCGCCGGTCACGATCGCAACCTGTTTATCGAGAGTCTTGTCCATGAATCGAATATCCGTTGCTTGGGAAAAGGCGCCGCGTCAGGCGGTCGCGAGCTTGAGCGCTTCGTCGAGCGAAGCCGGATCGAACACCGACGCACCCGTCAGGTTGCCGTCGATGCGCTTCGTCAGGCCGGCCAGCACCTTGCCCGGACCGCATTCGATCACGTGCGTGACGCCCGTGCCGGCGATGTGCCGCACGCACTCGACCCAGCGCACCGGGCCTGCGGCCTGGCGCACCAGCGCATCCTTGATCGCGGCCGGATCGCTGACCACGGCGACGTCGATGTTGTTGACGACCGGAATCTGCGGCGCCTTCACGTCGACGTTCGCGAGATAGTCGCGCAGCTGGTCCGACGCCGGCTTGAGCAGCGACGAATGGAACGGCGCCGACACCGGCAGCGGCAGCGCGCGCTTCGCGCCCTTCGCCTTCGCGATCTCGCATGCCTTTTCGACCGCGGCCTTGCTGCCGGCGATCACGACCTGCGCGGGCGCATTAAAGTTCACCGCTTCGACGACGCCCGCTTCCGCGGCTTCGGCGCACACCGCGCGCACCGTGTCGTCGTCGAGGCCCAAGATCGCGGCCATGCCGCCCTGGCCGACCGGCACGGCCGTCTGCATCGCCTGCGCACGGAAGCGCACGAGCGGCACCGCGTCCTTGAACGCAAGCGCGCCGGCCGCGACGAGCGCCGTGTATTCGCCGAGGCTGTGGCCGGCGACGATCGACGGCGCCGGGCCGCCTGCCTGCTGCCACGCGCGGTAGCACGCGTATGCGGCGGTCAGCATCACGGGCTGCGTGTTGGTGGTCAGGTTCAGCTCTTCGGCCGGACCTTCGGCGATCAGCTTGCCGAGATCCTGATTGAGCGCATCGGACGCTTCCTGGAGCGTCTCGCGCACGACGGCCAGATCGGCGAATGCGTTGAGCATGCCGATCGCTTGCGAGCCCTGCCCCGGAAAAACGAATGCAAATTTCATATCGTCCCCAATTGAATCGATTCGGACGGCGCGCACGAACGGCGCGCCGACGGGATCCGCGCGCGGCTTGTCGCGCGCCGCGGATCAGAAGCGGAAGACCGACGCGCCCCAGGTGAAGCCGCCGCCGACGCCTTCGATCAGCACGTGTTGGCCACGCTGGATGCGGCCGTCACGCACCGCGGCGTCGAGCGCCAGCGGGATCGACGCCGCCGACGTGTTGCCGTGCTGGTCGACCGTCACGACCATGCGCTCCTGCGGCAGGCCGAGCTTGCGGCAGGTGCTGGTCATGATGCGGATGTTGGCCTGGTGCGGAATCAGCCAGTCGATTTGCTCGGGCGCGAGATTCGCCTTCGCGAGCGCTTCGATCGCGACCTTTTCGAGCACGTTGACCGCGAGCTTGAATACGGCCTGCCCGTCCATGTGCAGGAATGCGCTGCCGTCGATCACGCCGCGATTGACGTTGCCCGGCGTGCACAGGATGTTCGAGTAGCTGCCGTCCGCGTGCAGCGCGCTGCCGAGCACGCCCGGTTCTTCCGACGCGGACAGGATCACCGCGCCCGCGCCGTCGCCGAACAGCACGCAGGTCGTGCGGTCCTTGAAGTCGAGAATGCGCGAGAACGTCTCCGCGCCGACGATCAGCGCGGTGCGGTGCTGGCCGCTGCGGATGAAGCTGTCGGCCGTGGCCATCGCATACGCGAAACCCGAGCATACGGCCTGCACGTCGAATGCCGCACCGCCGTTCTTGATGCCGAGCTTGTTCTGCAGCAGGCACGCGGTGCTCGGGAACACGAAATCGGGGGTCGAAGTCGCGACGATGATCAGGTCGATCGACTGCGGATCGATACCGGCCGCTTCGATCGCACGACGCGACGCCTCGAGCGCGAGATCGCTCGTCGTGACGTCGGGTGCGGCGAAATGGCGCGCGTGGATGCCCGTGCGCGCGACGATCCATTCGTCGCTGGTCTCGATGCCTTCCTTCGCAAGACGATCGGTCAACTGCTGGTTCGTGACGCGGTCGGGCGGCAGGTAGCTGCCCGTGCCGAGCACGCGGGAATAGAGAGTCGATTGGGCCATTTATGCTTTAGAGGATTGCGCAGCGGAAGGTTCGGCGTGATGGCCTGCGGCCGGGCTTGCCTGGCCCGCGCCGCCCGCGTTGTGTCCGCCATCGCCGAGCGACACTGAATTATCCGCCATCGCGCGCGCGAGGCGCTCCAGCACCCCGTTTTTGACGGCATCATACCCGCGTTTGATCGCCCACTCAAACGCGTACGCGTCGGCCGAACCGTGGCTCTTGATCACGAGGCTCTTCAGCCCCAGCAGCGCCGCGCCGTTGTACTGGCGGTGGTCGACGCGCTTCTTGAAACGCATCAGCACCGGCAGCGCGAGCAACGCCATCAGCCTCGACATCAGCGAACGGCCGAACTCCTCGCGGATGATGTTCGACAGCATCTGCGCGAGCCCTTCGGACGTCTTCAGCGCGACGTTGCCAACGAAGCCGTCGCACACGATCACGTCGACGGTGCCCTTGTAGATGTCGTTGCCTTCCACGTTGCCGCGGAAATTGAGCGTGCTGGCGCGCAGCAGCTCGCCTGCGCGCTTGATCGTCTCGTTGCCCTTGATGACCTCTTCGCCGATGTTCAGCAGGCCGATCGTCGGGCGCTCCTTGCCTTCGAGCGCGGCCACGAGCGCGTGCCCCATCTCCGCGAACTGCAGCAGGTGCTGCGGCTCGCAGTCGACGTTCGCGCCGAGGTCCAGCATCATCGTGTAGCCGGTCGGGTTCGGCAGCGCGGACGCGATCGCGGGCCGCTCGATGCCGGGCAGCGTCTTGAGCACGTAACGGGAAACGGCCATCAGCGCGCCGGTATTGCCGGCCGAGATGCAGGCCTGCGCCGCGCCTTCCTTGACGTGGTTGAGCGCGACGCGCATCGAAGAATCCTTCTTCTTGCGCAGCGCCACTTCGACAGGATCGTCCATCGCCACGACTTCGGTGGCGGGCACGATGGTCAACGCGGGATCGTCGAGGGCTTTCAGCTTCTTCAGCTGAGCGCGAATCGCGCTTTCGATGCCGACGAGCATCAGGTGCGCATCGGGATGCGCGCGGACGAACTTGACTGCCGCGGGAACGGTCACGGACGGGCCGTGGTCGCCTCCCATGCAATCGATTGTGAGCTTTACGGTCATGGAATGCGACGAATTTCAGGCACAAAAAAGCGGCAGTTGAATGCCGCCTTTTTGTTGAGCCAGGAAAGTGTCAAGCGAACCAGTTGTCACGCGAACGGCGAGCGTAGCGCGCAACGCGTGACTTGACGCTTAGTCGTTCTTCGTCTTGACGACTTTCTTGCCGCGATAGTAGCCGTTCGGGCTGACGTGGTGACGCAGATGCACTTCACCCGTGCTCGGCTCGACTGCCAGCGGCGCTGCCGTCAGGAAATCGTGCGAACGATGCATGCCGCGCTTCGACGGCGACTTCTTGTTTTGCTGGACTGCCATGACTAACTCCTAAATAATTTTCCGGATTCTAACACAGCCCGATCCGGCGCTTAACTACCCTGGCCCAAAGCCCTACGCCTTCCCGCGCCACAACTGCTTAGTGTTTCTTGGTGCCGTCACCGTCCTTCTTCAACGCTTGCAGCGCTGCGAACGGATTCGGCCGTTTGCCTTCGTCCCCGGCTTCGTCGGACTCCTCGTCCGCCGCTTCCGCGGGACCGCTCGCGCCCGACACGAGGCTTTCGTGAACTGCCGGGCAAACCTCGTGCTTGGGCACGAGCGGCAACGAAAGCAGCAATTCCTCTTCGATCAAGTCGACGAGATCGAACTGGCGTGAGCCCACGATCACATCGGCTTCATCGTCGTCGAGCGGAAATTCCTCAGCTTCTTCTTCGGTCGCGACGACCCGGTACGTCATGTCGACGTCGAACGTCTGATCGTACGGCGTCACGCAGCGCTGGCACGTGAGCCACGCATGGCCGTGCACCGCGAGGCGCAGATACGGCTGCTGCCCGTCGGCGCCGTCGTCCTGCAACTCCTTCTGCGTGAACCCTTCCGCCTGCCACGTGAAGACCGTGTCGCGATCTGGCGCGTCCGTCGGCACTTCGTTTAACATGCGCGGCAGTTGCGAGAGGCGCACCGCCCCGGCTGCCTGCCGCCCGCTGCGGGCGAACTCGAACAGGTCGACCGCGTGCGGATCGAGCGCCGCCGCAGGTTTGCCAGAAGAAGTGTTCATGTGCGCTCCTGCCTACAGGCTGACTTGCGGATCCGGCTTGGCACCGCTCGCGTACGGCTCATCGAAGGATGACGTACTTTACTTCCGAAGACCCGGCAGGCGCCACCACAACGAAAGCCTGCCGACGAAAAGCGGGAAAGCATACCTGTTTTACCTTTTGCGGTCAATCACTTAAGCTTGCGTCCGCGCAACGCCGCGCCACACCTGACGACTCACCGATCCAACCGACCATGCCGGATACCGTTTGCCGCCCGCCGCGGCTGATTCTTGCCTCCAGTTCCCGCTACCGCCGCGCGCTCCTCGAGCGCCTCGGCGTGCCCTTCGACGTCGTGTCGCCCGACCTCGACGAAACCCCGCTCGCCGGCGAAACGCCGGCCGCGACCGCGCTGCGCCTCGCCGGCGCGAAGGCGCGGGCCGTGGCCGCGACGATCGATGCGCCGGACGGCGTGCTCGTGATCGGGTCGGACCAGGTCGCGACCTTCGACGGGCACCAGATCGGCAAGCCCGGCACGCACGAGCGCGCGCTCGCGCAGCTCATGTCGATGCAGGGCCGCAAAGTCGAATTCCACAGTGCGCTCTGCCTGTACGACAGCCGCACCGACGACGCGCAGGTCGAGGACATCGTCACGCACGTGCGCTTCCGTTCGCTGCCCGAAGCCGAACTCGACGCCTACCTGCGCGCGGAAACACCGTACGACGTGGCCGGCAGCGCGAAGTCCGAAGGGCTCGGCATCGCGCTGCTCGACGCGATCGACTCGGACGACCCGACCGCGCTCGTCGGCCTGCCGCTGATCGCCCTCACGCGGATGCTGCGCGCCGCCGACTATCCGCTGTTTGCCACCACCCGAGGAGACCGCGCATGACCGCCGGCACGCTTTATCTGGTCCCGAACACGCTCGGCGAAGGCGACGAATCGATGCTCGCCGCCGTGCTGCCCGCCGCCGTGCAGGCGCGCGCCGGCACGCTCGGCTATTACATCGGCGAGAACGCGAAAACGACGCGCGCGTTTCTGAAGAAGATCGGCACGACGCGGCCGATCCAGGAAATCGAGATCAGCGAGCTGAACGTCAATACGCCGGCCGGCGCCATCGACCGGCTGCTCGCGCCCGTGCTGGCCGGCGCGGACGCGGGCCTCGTGTCGGAAGCCGGCTGCCCGGCCGTCGCCGACCCCGGCGCGCTGCTGGTGCGCCGCGCGCACGAGCGCGGCGTGAAGGTCGTGCCGCTCGTCGGGCCGAGTTCGATCCTGCTCGCGCTGATGGCGTCGGGCCTGAACGGCCAGAGCTTCGCGTTCAACGGCTATCTGCCGGTCGATGCGGCCGCGCGCGCGAAACGGCTGCGCGAACTCGAGCAACTGTCGCGCAAGGCGCGCCAGACGCAGATATTCATCGAAACGCCGTACCGGAATCACGCGATGCTCGACACGCTGGTCGCGACCTGCGCGCCGTCGACGCAGATCTGCGTCGCGGCCGACCTGACCCTCGCGACCGAAACGATCGCGAGCCGCACGGTGGCCGACTGGAAAAAAGCGCCTGCGCCGAATCTGCACAAGCGCCCCGCGATCTTCCTGCTGCTCGCGAATTGATGCCGCGAACGGCGATCCGCCAGCCAGATGAAAGGCGGGCCGTCGCGGCCCGCCGATTGCCGCCAGCCGTCAGCGCAGGCTGACCGACGCGCCGCCGGCCGTCAGCGCCTTCATCGCGGCGCCGCCGACGGCCGCGCCGAACTTGCGCGCGACGCGATTCGTCAGGCTTTCCTTCACCGTGTAGTCGACCAGATCCGGCGCCTTCAGCACGTCGCGTGCGACCGTGTCGGTCGTGCCGTAGCCGTCGGCGAGGCCCAGTTCGACGCTCTTTTCGCCGGTCCAGAACAGGCCCGAGAACATGTCGGGCGTCTCGTGCAGCCGCTTGCCGCGGCCATCCTTCACCGCCTTGATGAACTGCGCATGCACCTGGTCGAGCAGTGCCTGCGCGTGCGCGTCCATCTTCGGCGTTTCCGGCGAGAACGGATCGTAGAAGCCCTTGTTTTCGCCCGACGTGTGCAGGCGCCGCTCGACGCCGAGCTTGCCCATCAGCCCGGTGAAGCCGAACCCGTCCATCAGCACGCCGATCGACCCGACGATGCTCGCCTTGTCGACGAAGATCTTGTCGGCGGCGGACGCGATGTAATAGCCGCCCGACGCGCACATGTCGGTCACGACGACGTACAGCGGCTTGTCCGGATACTTGCCGCGCAACCGCCGGATCTCGTCGTAGACCATCCCGGCCTGCACCGGGCTGCCGCCCGGGCTGTTGATCCGCAGCACGACGCCGACCGTGCCGTCGTCGTCGAAGGCGGCGTCGAGCGCCGTGTTGATGTCGTCGGCGTTCGCGTTGACGCCGGCCGCGATCTCGCCGTCGATCGTCACGAGCGCCGTATGCCGCCCGCTCGCCGAAAACTTCGAATCGCTCGAGAAATCGATCAGCGCAAACGCGAACAGCACGAACACGCCGAGAAACGCGAAGCGGAAGAAGATCTTCCAGCGCCGTGCCGCGCGCTGCTCCTTGACGGCCGCGAGCGCGATCCGCTCGAGCGCCGCGCGCTCCCAGCTCGGTTCACGGCTGTCGGGACGGGAGGAGGAATCCGGGGAATTCGGTTGGTCGGCCATGCAGTAGTGTCGTCAATCGGTCGTGGCGGAAGTGGCAGGATGCAGGTCCGCATCGGGCACCCAGAATACCGCACGGCCGTCGGGCGTGTCGCGCTCGTCGACCTCGACCGGTCGCAGGCGGCCGCCGCGGCACGGGCCGCCGACGCACTTGCCGGTATCCGGCGCGTAGATCGCGCCGTGCGTCGCGCACATCAGATAGAGGCCCGACGACTCGAAGAACTGCCCTTCGGCCCAGTCGAGCTCCATCGGCACGTGCGCGCAGCGGTTCAGGTAGCCGTACGCGCGGCCGTCGTAACGCACGAAGAACACGACGGCCTGCTCGCCGCGCAGCGTCGCGTCGACGCGCACGCCGACGCCGCCGTCGGTCAGCGCGTCGGACGCGCATACGCGCACGGCGTCCGGCGCCGCGCTCATGCGTGCTCCCGCAGCCAGGCGGCCAGCGCGCCGACGTCCGGCGCGACGAAGCGCGGCGTGAGCGCCGCCAGCGCATCGGCCGGGTGCGCGCCGTACGCGACGCCGACGCCGGCCGCGCCGGCGCTGGCGGCCATCTGCAGGTCGTGCGTGGTGTCGCCGATCATCACGGTGCGCGACAGGTCCTGCCCCAATTCCCGCGACAACTCGTGCAGCATCGCCGGATGCGGTTTCGAGAACGTCTCGTCCGCGCAGCGCGTCGCATCGAACCAGCTCGTCAGTTTCGACTGGTCGAGCACGCGGTTCAGCCCGACCCGCCCTTTGCCGGTCGCGACGGCGAGCAGGTAGCCCGTGTCGCGCAGTTCGGCGAGCAGCTCGCGCACGCCGGCGAACAGTTCGATGCGCTGGTCGTCGAGCAGATAGTGATAGCGGTAGCGTTCGGCCAGCCGCGCATAGTCGGACGGATCGAGGGTCGGAGCCGCGATCTGCAGCGCGTCGCGCAGCCCGAGGCCGATCACGTAGCGGGAGGCCTCGTCGGACGGCGTGGGCAGACCGAGATCGCGGCATGCGGCCTGGATGCTGTGCGCGATGTGCGCAGTCGAATCCATCAGCGTGCCGTCCCAGTCGAAGACGATCAGGTCAAATTGCTGTCGAGCCATGCGGTTCAGGCGGTATCGCGCAATGCGCTGAGTTGATCGAGGAAGCGCCGGCATTCGGCCGGCAACGGCGCATCGAACTGCAGCGCCTCGCCGGTCAGCGGATGCGCGAGCTTGAGGCGGTGCGCATGCAGGAACATCCGCTTCAGCGACGGCTGCGCGTTCGCGCGCGCCAGCGCCTTGTTCAGTGCGAAATCGCCATACTTCGCGTCGCCGGCGATCGGCAAGCCGAGATGCGCGAGGTGTACCCGTATCTGATGGGTCCGACCCGTTTTGAGTTCCGCTTCGACGAGCACATAGTCGGACCAGCGGTCGACGAGGTTGAACACCGTATGCGAGGCCAGCCCATCGTCCTGCACGCGCACGCGGCGCTCCCCTTCCGGGGTCGAATACTTGAACAGCGGCGCCTTCACCGCGCGGCGCCGGCCCCAGTCGGATTGCCATTCGCCGTGCGCGCACGCGAAGTAGCGCTTGTCCATCCGGTTCTCGCGGATCTGCTCGTGCAGCGCGACGAGCGCCGTGCGCTTCTTCGCGAGCATCAGGATGCCGGACGTCTCGCGGTCGAGCCGGTGCACCAGTTCGAGGAATTTCGCGCGCGGGCGCGCCTGCCGCATCTGCTCGATCACGCCGAACGCGACGCCGCTGCCGCCGTGGACCGCGACCCCGGCCGGCTTGTCGATCACGAGCATCGCGTCGTCCTCGTACAGCACGTCGAAATTCGCGGGCGGCACGACCGGCGTGTCGGCGCGCGCGAGGTCGGCCGCGGCCACGCGCACCGGCGGCACGCGGACGAGGTCGCCCAGTTCCAGGCGGTACTGCGCGTCGATCCGGCCCTTGTTCACGCGCACTTCGCCGCTGCGCAGGATCCGGTAAATATGGCTTTTCGGCACGCCTTTACAGACGCGCAACAGGAAATTGTCGATACGCTGACCGGCCGAGTTTTCGTCGATCTCGATCATCGATACCTGGCCGCTTGCGACCGAATTCTGGGATATTTTGCCTAACTCATTCATACTGAATATAATTTTGCCCAGCCTGACGTTGTGGGTGGCCTGATCGGCCGGCCCCGGCTGAATTGGGCAAGGCGCAAGCGCAAACCGCTATTTTACTTGCGCCGGGGGTCCGCTGCTCGCCCCTAATCAAAGAGATGCAGCAAGTTGCACGCACGGCGCCGCCCGTCGGCAAGGATCGCGCCCACAGGCGGATTCGGTCGGCAAGGCGCCGCGGTAACGGAAAGTTGGTTGAAAAGAATTTGATCGGCAGCCCGACGGCGCGCAGTGCGTCCGCAGGCTGCCGGTTGCGAAAATTACGGCGTTGCGCCCGATTTGGCCCCGCGAAGCGTGCGGGGCTTGGCGACGTCAAACCAGGGAAGTACACCCCAAGCGGGAAAGTCGGGCTGGATTCGATACTCCCCGCTGCGGCCCAAGCCGCAGCATCTGCCGCCCGTCGGCGCGCGCGACGCATTGCGCGCGCCCGTGGCAATGCCCGGACAGGCTTAGCGCGCTTTTGCAGCGTGCGGTGTGTGAACGCCGTGCTTTGAAGCCGTATTCGCAGGTGCCCTATGGCCGCCGGCCCCGTCTTTCGGGCCCAAGCGCCTCTTCAGGCAATTCTCCCCGCCAGCGTTCCCGCTCCAGCGTGCTCGTGACAACACAACAAGGTGCGGCCTGCCGTCGTTCCCGCCCTCGCCACTGACAACCGCGAGGCGCCGGCAGCGGAGCCGCCTGGAGTCGTTCATGAAACGCATGCTGTTCAATGCGACGCAGCAGGAGGAGCTGCGCGTCGCCATCGTCGATGGGCAAAAGCTCATCGACATCGACATCGAAACCGCCGGGCGCGAACAGCGCAAAGGCAATATCTACAAAGGTGTCATCACCCGTATCGAGCCGTCGCTCGAAGCGTGCTTCGTCAACTACGGCGAAGACCGCCACGGCTTCCTGCCGTTCAAGGAAGTCGCCCGCCAGTACTTCAAGGACGGCATCGACATGCGCTCCGCGCGCATTCAGGATGCGCTGCGCGAAGGCCAGGAGCTGATCGTCCAGGTCGAGAAGGAAGAGCGTGGCAACAAGGGCGCCGCCCTCACCACCTTCATCTCGCTCGCCGGCCGCTACCTCGTGCTGATGCCGAACAATCCGCGCGGCGGCGGCGTGTCGCGCCGGATCGAAGGCGACGAGCGCCAGGAACTGCGCGAAACGATGGCGCAACTGCAGATTCCGGACGGCATGAGCATGATCGCCCGTACCGCGGGCATCGGCCGCAGCGCCGAGGAACTGCAATGGGACCTGAATTACCTGCTGCAACTGTGGCGCGCGATCGAAGCGGCGTCGCAAAGCGGCAACGCCGGCCAGCCGATGCTGATCTATCTGGAATCGAGCCTCGTGATCCGCGCGATCCGGGACTATTTCCAGCCCGATATCGGCGAAATCCTGATCGACACGAACGAAATCCACGATCAGGCCCGTGCGTTCATGGACATCGTGATGCCGGACAACGTCGCGAAGGTGAAGCGCTACCACGACGACGTGCCGCTGTTCTCGCGTTTCCAGATCGAGCACCAGATCGAAACCGCGTACTCGCGCACGGTGCCGCTGCCGTCCGGTGGCGCGATCGTGATCGACCACACCGAAGCGCTCGTCGCGATCGACGTGAACTCGGCCCGCGCGACCAAGGGCGCGGACATCGAGGAAACGGCCACCCGCACGAACCTCGAAGCGGCCGACGAAGTCGCCCGCCAGCTGCGCCTGCGCGACCTCGGCGGCCTGATCGTGATCGATTTCATCGACATGGAATCGGCGAAGAGCCAGCGTGAAGTCGAGCAGCGCCTGAAGGACGCGCTCAAGCACGACCGTGCGCGCGTGCAGATGGGCAAGATCTCCCGCTTCGGCCTGATGGAGCTGTCGCGCCAGCGCCTGCGCCCGGCGCTGTCGGAAGGCAGCCACGTGACGTGCCCGCGCTGCAACGGCACCGGCCACATCCGCGATACCGAATCGTCCGCGCTGCAGGTCCTGCGGATCATTCAGGAAGAAGCGATGAAGGAAAACACCGCGGCGATCCACTGCCAGGTGCCGGTCGAGGTGACCGCCTTCCTGCTGAACGAAAAGCGTCAGGAAATCAACAAGATCGAGTCGCGCTTCAAGGTCGGCATCGTGCTGATCCCGAACAAGCACCTCGATACGCCGCACTACAAGCTCGAGCGCCTGCGTCACGACGACGCGCGCCTCGACGATCCGCGCGCATCCTGGAAGATGGCCGAGGAAGCGGCCCGCGAGCTCGAGTCGGAAACCGGCTACAGCAAGCGTGCGGCCGAAGTGAAGCCGAAGCAGGAAGCCGCGGTCAAGGGCATCACGCCCGAGCGTCCGGCACCGAGCCCGGCGCCGCAGCGTCCGGTCGAACCCGTTGCGGCCCCCGCCCCGGCGCCCGTCGCCGCGGCAAGCGGCGGCTTCATCGGCTGGCTGAAGGGCCTGTTCGGCGTGTCGCCGGCACCGGCGCCCGCACCGGTCGCGCCAGCCCCGGCGAAGGAGCAGGCAGCCCGCCCGGCTCGCGAGCGCAACGAAAAGACCGAGCAGCGCGGCGGCGATCGCAACCGCAACCGTCGCGGCGGCGCCCAGCAGGCGCAAGGCGGCCGTGACCAGGCAGCCGCCGGCCGTGGCCAGCCGCAACGCCAGGAGCGCGAAGGCAAGGAAGTGCGCGAACCGCGTGAAGGCCGTGAGCCGCGCGAGGGTCGTGAGCTGCGTGAGGGCCGCGAGGGTCGCGAAAACCGCG
This sequence comes from Burkholderia sola, assembly GCF_905400185.1. Taxonomy (NCBI): domain Bacteria; kingdom Pseudomonadati; phylum Pseudomonadota; class Betaproteobacteria; order Burkholderiales; family Burkholderiaceae; genus Burkholderia; species Burkholderia sola. The sequence continues at coordinate 1,102,012 of NZ_FR989675.1, read as the reverse complement.
AAGGTCGTGAAAACCGTGAGGGTCGCGAAGGCCGCGAGGGCCGTGGCCCGCGCGAAGGTCGCGAGCCGCGTGAAGCCCGTGAGCCGCGCGAACCGCGGGAAAACCGCGAACCGCGCGAGCGCGGCGAACAGCCGGAAGGCGTCGAAGCAGCCGGCCGTGGCGAGCGCCAGGAACGCGGCGAGCGTCGCGAGCGCGGCGAACGCCGCAAGCCGACCCAGCATGCGGCCACGCTCGAAACCGTCACCCGCGGCGAAAACCATCCGGAACCGGAAACCGACAAGGCTGTTGCAGAAGCCCTGCCCGGCGCGGAACTGGCAGCCGATGCGGAAGCCGGCGCACGTGACGGCGAAGAACGCCGCCGTCGCCGTCGCGGCCGCCGCGGCGGTCGTCGCGAGCGCGAGGAAGACGGCTCGGTCGACCAGGCCGAGCAAGGCGCCGAAGGCGAAGTCGCGGCGCAAGCCGTGACGCCGGTCGCGGCCGAACCGGCCCACACTGCCGCACCGGTAGTCGTCGCGGCCGCGGCCAGCGCGGTCGCCGTGGAAGCCGTCGCCGAGCAGCATGCCGCACCAGCCGCTGTCGAAGCGCAGCCGGCGCCGGCACACGCCGAAGCGGCTCCGGCCGCCCCGGTCGAGCCCGTCGTCGCCGTCCAGGCAGCAGAACCGGCACCGGTCGCACCGGCGGTCGCGGAAGCGGGCCCGGCGCCGGTCGCGGTATCGCCGACCGATGCGTTCGAAGTGCCGGCGGCCGCTCCGGTCGCTGTCGACGCGCCGCAAGCCGCGCCGGTCGCTGTCGAGGCGCCGCAAGCCGCACCGGTCGAGCCAGCCGCACCGGCCGTCGCGATCGAAGCCGCTCCGGTGGCAGTCGAACCGGCACCGGTCGAAGCAGCGCCTGTCGACGCAGCACCGGTCGAGGCCGTCGCCGCACCGGCACCGACGCCGGCTCCCGCACAACCGGCAGCCGCGCCCGCTTCGGCGAGCCTGGATGTCGTGCTGGAGCAGGCCGGTCTCATCTGGGTGAACACGGACGCCGACAAGTTCGCGGCCGCGCAGGAAGCCGCATCGCGACTCCCGCGCCCGGCCCGCGTGCCGCGCGAACGCAAGGTGCTGCCGCCGGCCGATACGGCCCCGATGCAGCAGGTCGAAACGACGCACCACTGAACGGCGCATCGCACGACCTAGGAAAAGCCCGCCTCCGGCGGGCTTTTTCACGTCCGCGCTGCGGGTTTCCGCCCACCGGCCCCGCCGGCCGGTTGCGGCTAAAATAGCAGTCTGGTTCGCACTTCTTCCAACATGTCCCGACGCATCATTCCCCTCGCCGACGTCAGCGGGATGCCGGACGTCTCCGGCATCGCGCATGCCCCCGACGGCACGCTGGCCGACACGTTCGCCCGGCCGCTGCGCGACCTGCGCATTTCGGTGACGGATCGCTGCAACTTCCGTTGCGTGTACTGCATGCCGCGCGCGGTCTTCGACAAGGACTATCCGTTCCTGCCGCACAGCGCGCTGCTTACGCACGAGGAAATCGAGCGCGTCGCGCGGCTCTTCGTCGCACACGGCGTCGAAAAGATCCGCATCACGGGCGGCGAGCCGCTGCTTCGCAAGAACCTCGAATTCCTGATCGAGCGGCTCGCGCGCCTGACGACGCACGCAGGCCGCCCGCTCGACCTGACGCTGACGACCAACGGCTCGCTGCTCGCGCGCAAGGCGCGCGCGCTGAAGGACGCCGGGCTCACGCGCGTCACGGTCAGCCTCGATGCGCTCGACGATACGCTGTTCAAGCGCATGAACGATGCGGAGTTCGCGAGCGCCGACGTGCTCGACGGCATCTTCGCCGCACAGGCCGCGGGCCTCGCGCCGGTCAAGGTCAACATGGTCGTGAAGCGCGGCACCAACGACAGCGAGATCCTGCCGATGGCCGAGCGTTTTCGCGGCACCGGCGTGATCCTGCGCTTCATCGAATACATGGACGTCGGCACGTCGAACGGCTGGAACATGACCGAGGTGCTGCCGTCGGCGGACGTCGTCGCGCGCATCGCCGAACATTTCCCGCTCGTGCCGCTCGAGCCGCACACGGCGGCCGAGACCGCGCAGCGCTGGGGCTATGCGGACGGCAGCGGCGAGATCGGCGTGATCTCGAGCGTCACGCAGGCCTTCTGCGGCGACTGCACGCGCGCGCGGCTGTCGACCGAAGGCAAGCTGTACCTGTGCCTGTTCGCGTCGACGGGGCACGATCTGCGTGCGCTCGTGCGCGGCGGCGCGACCGATGCCGAGATCGCGACCGCGATCGCCCGCATCTGGCACGCGCGCACCGACCGCTATTCGCAACTGCGCGGCAGCGCATTGGCCGACGGCGCGCCCGACGGCGCCGGCAAGCGCGTCGAAATGTCGTATATCGGCGGCTGACGCACGCCGCTCTGTCCATCCGCGCACGATGCCCGCTCCCGCCTCCCCGTCGATCGCCGGCCTGCTGCTCGCGGGCGGGCGCGCCACGCGCATGGACGGCGTCGACAAGGGCCTGCAACTGCTCGACGGTACGCCGCTCGCGCTGCACGTACTGCGCCGGCTGTCGCCGCAGGTCGACGAGACGGTGATCAGCGCGAATCGCCATGCCGATCGCTATGCCGAACTCGGTGCGCCGTTCGACGCGCGCATCGTCGCCGACGAAACACCCGACTTCCCCGGGCCGCTCGCGGGCCTGCTTGCCGGCATGCGCGCGGCGCGCGCACCGCTGGTCGCGTGCTCGCCGTGCGATACGCCCTATCTGCCCGCCGACCTCGTCGCGCGGCTGCATGCGGCGCTCGACGCGCAACAGGCCGATATCGCGATGGCGGTCACCGTCGACGCGCAGCAGATGCGCTCGCCGCAGCCGACGTTCGCGCTGCTGCGCACGTCGCTGGCGGACGACCTCGCCGCCCGACTCGCAGCCGGCGACCGCAAGATGCGTGCGTGGTACGCACGCCACACGACGGTCGAAGTCGAGTTTCGCGACGAGCGTGCGTTTTACAATGCCAATTCCTGGCAGGAACTGGCCGCGCTGGCCCGCCGTTGACGGCCCCGCGCCGTTCCCGCCCGGCGTCTGCCGCACGCGAAACCCGCGCCCCGGCACCCTCCTCGCGCCACCGGCCACGAACCCGATACGCCTTGCGGCGCAGTCCGACTGATGATCACGCAATCCTCGCCCGCCTCCCGAACCGCACCCGACCCCGATGCCCCGCTGTCGCTCGCCGACGCGCAGGCACTCGCGTGCCGCTTCGCGGTGCCCGTCGACGCGTGCGATACGGTGGCGCTGCGCGAGGCGCTCGATCGCGTGCTCGCGGCCGACGTGAGCGCGCCATTCGACATTCCCGCGTACGACAACTCGGCGATGGACGGCTATGCGTTCGACGGCGGAGCCGCGGCACTCGCGTCGGCGCAGGGCGAGGTCGCGATGACGGTTGTCGGCACCGCGTTCGCCGGCCATCCGTTCGACGGCGCCGTGGCGGCCGGTGCATGCGTGCGCATCATGACGGGCGCGCCGATGCCGGCCGGATGCGACACGGTGATTCCGCAGGAACGCGTTCGCGTCGACGGCGACGCGATTCGCTTCGCCGCGCACGACGTCGCGCGCGGCGCGAACTGCCGCAAGGCCGGCGAGGATCTCGCGCGCGGCACCAGTGCGCTCGCCGCGGGCCGCATTTTGCGGCCGTCCGATCTCGGCCTGCTCGCGTCGTTCGGCATCGTCGACGTCACGGTGCGCCGGCGCGTGCGCGTCGCCGTGTTCTCGACCGGCGACGAGTTGCGCGAGCCCGGCGAACCACTCGGCCGCGGCGCGCTGTACGACAGCAATCGCGGGATGCTGATCGCAATGCTCGAACGGCTGCACGTGGACGCGATCGATCTCGGGATCGTCCGCGACGACCCGGCCGCGCTCGAAGCCGCATTGCGCGACGCCATCGCCGCGCAGGCCGATGCGGTGATCACGTCCGGCGGCGTGTCGGTCGGCGAAGCCGATTTCACGCGCGACGTGATGGCCCGGCTCGGCGACGTGACGTTCGCGAGCCTCGCGCTGCGACCGGGCCGCCCGCTCGCGTGCGGTACGCTCGCCCGCGCGGCCGACGACGCCGGTCACGCGCTGTTCTTCGGCTTGCCCGGCAATCCGGTCGCGTCTGCCGTGACGTTCCATGCGATCGTGCGCCCCGCGCTGCTGACGCTGGCCGGCGCGCGCACGCCGCCGCCGGCCATGTACACGGCGCTCAGCACGCAACCGTTGAAGAAACGCCCCGGCCGCACCGACTACCTGCGCGGCATCGCGACGCGCGCCGCCGACGGTCAATGGCACGTCGTACCGGTCGGATCGCAAAGCTCGGCGTCGCTGAGCGGTCTCGCGGCCGCCAACTGTTTCATCGTCCTGGGCCACGATTCCGCGGCAGTCGACGCGGGCGCCCCGGTCGACATCCTGCCGCTCGACGGCCTGATCTGAATTCCAATCGGTATATTTCTACGGGGGCAATCCGCACATGAAGAAACAAATCTCGTCGATCGCCGCGGGGCAGACCGCCAAGGCGCTGATCCTCGTCTACCTGACGTTCAGCGTGCCGATCGTGCTGCTCGGCATTCTCGTTGCGTATATCCGTTACGGGATGGTCGAGTTGAGCACGATCCTGAGCGCACTGCTGCTGAACGCGATCCTCGGTTTCGTGCTGCTGTGGATCGCGTGCCATGCGTACAACTGGGTCGCATCGCGCTTCGGCGGCATCGAGATCGTGCTGTCCGATCCGCCGGAAGAAGCGTGAGCGGCACGCCGCTGATCCGCGCGGCCGACACGCGCGACGTCGGCACGATCCTCGCGCTGATGCGCGAGCTGGCCGAGTTCGAAAAGCTCACCGAGCTGTTCGTCGCGACCGAAGCCGATCTCGCCGACGCGCTGTTCGGCGAGCATCCTGCCGCCGAGGCACGCGTAGCCGAACAAGACGGCACGATCGTCGCGTACGCGCTGTTCTTCCACAACTATTCGACGTTCCTCGGCCGCCGCGGGCTCTATCTCGAGGATCTGTACGTGCAGCCGTCGCAGCGCGGCACGGGCCTGGGCACCGCGATGCTGCGCCATCTCGCGGCGCTCGCCGTCGAGCGCCGTTGCGCGCGCTTCGAATGGTCGGTGCTCGACTGGAATCAGCCGGCGATCGACTTCTACGAGAAGATGGGCGCGACCGTGCTGCCGGAGTGGCGCATCGTGCGCGTGACGGGCGACGCGCTGGACACGCTCGCCGCGCATTGAACGCGAGCCGGCTGCGCCGGTGACCGCTGCAAAGGAAAACGGGCGCCCGTTTCTTCTGTCCGACAGTTGCCAGCAACGCGCGTCACGCGTCGTCCGCGTCGGCGCCTTCGGCCTCTTCCGCGCCGAGCAACCCGGCCGCCGTATCGCCCGGCAACGCCTCGACCTGCTTCAGCTTGCGGTTCATCACACGTGTGCGCTGCTCGGCGGACTCGATCGAGCGCGTGACCGTTTCGAGCTGCGCCTTCGTGCGCGCGAGCACGTCGCCGAACTTGCCGAACTCCGTCTTGACCGCGCCGAGCACCTGCCACACCTCGCTCGAACGCTGCTCGATCGCGAGCGTGCGGAACCCCATCTGCAGGCTGTTGAGCAGCGCGGTGAGCGTGGTCGGCCCCGCGACCGTCACGCGATAGTCGCGCTGCAGCAGGTCGGTCAGCCCCGGGCGGCGCAGGATCTCCGCATAGAGCCCCTCGGTCGGCAGGAACAGCAGCGCGAAATCGGTCGTGTACGGCGGCGCGACGTACTTCTCGGCGATCGTGCGCGCTTCCATCCGCACCCGCGCCTCGAGCGCACGCGCCGCCTCCTCGACGGCCACCGCGTCGGCACGCTCCTGCGCGTCGATCAGCCGCTCGTAGTCTTCGCGCGGGAATTTCGCGTCGATTGGCAGCCACACCGGCGACGCGTCGCGCGTGCCGGCGTCCCGCCCCGGCAGCCGGATCGCGAATTCGACGCGCTCGGTACGCTTCGGCACCGTCACGACGTTCTTCGCGTACTGGTCGGGCGTAAGCATCTGTTCGAGCAGCGCCTCGAGCTGCACTTCGCCCCAGGTGCCGCGCGTCTTCACGTTGGTCAGCACCTTCTTCAGATCGCCGACGCCGGCCGCGAGCGTCTGCATCTCGCCGAGCCCGCGATGCACTTGTTCGAGCCGGTCCGACACGAGCTTGAACGATTCGCCGAGCCGCTGCTCGAGCGTCGCGTGCAGCTTCTCGTCGACGGTGCGGCGCATCTCCTCGAGCTTCGCCGCGTTGTTCGTCTCGATTTCCTTCAGCCGCTGTTCGAGCGTCGCACGCACCTCGCCGATCCGGCGGTCGTTCGCCTCGGTCAGTTGCGTGAGCTGCCGGTTCAGCGTGTCGCCGAACAGCCGCAGCGCGCCCGTTTGCTCCTCGCGTGCCTGCTGGGCCTGGCGCTGCACGCTCTCGCGCATCGCGTCGAACTGCTGCGCGTTGCCGGCGACGAGCTTGCCGAGCTGCTGCGCGAACCCCTCGATCTGGTTGTTCTGCACGGTCGCGACGCTCGTCAGTTGCGCGGCGAGTGTCTGCTGCAACTGGGCGAAGCTGCCGGCCAGCTCGGTACGCGAGCCGCGTGCGGTCTCGACGATCTCGCCGCGCAATTCGCGTTCGAGCCGCTCGACCGCGCGCGCCTGCGCATGCGCGGCGTCCTCGATCTGGTCGCCGAGCACGGCCGCGTCGTCGTGGCGGCCGCCGCCGCGCACGAGCGCGACGATCGCCACCGCGAGCGCGACGGCCAGCACGACGACCGCCGCAAGCAACAACGTCGTCGTCATGCGCGCGGCTTCCCGATCACGTCAGGGTTGATCGGATTCGGCGGCTGCCCCGCACGCGGCCCTTCGCCCAGTGCGGCGATCAGGTTGTCGGCGGCGAGATTGGCCATCGCGCGGCGAGTCTTTTCGGTCGCGCTCGCGATATGCGGCGTCAGCACGACGTTCGGCACCTCGAGCAGCGCCGGATGCACGCTCGGCTCGCCCTCGTACACGTCGAGGCCGGCCGCGGCGATCGTCCCGTCGCGCAGCGCGGCGGCCAGCGCCGCGTCGTCGACGATCCCGCCGCGCGCGATGTTGGTCAGCGTCGCGGTGGGTTTCATCTTCGCGAGCTCGGCCGCGCCGATCGTGTGATGGTTCTCCTTCGTGTACGGCAGCACGAGCACGACATGATCGGCGCGCGCAAGCAGCGCATCCTTCGACACGTATTCGGCATCCAGCTCGGCCTCGATCTCGGGCGCGACGCGCGACCGGTTGTGATAGATCACCTGCATCCCGAAACCGCGCGCGCGGCGCGCAAGCGCCTGGCCGATACGGCCCATCCCGATCACGCCGAGCGTCGAGCCGTAGATGTCGGTGCCGAGGAAGCCGTCGTACGCCCACTTCCGCCAGTGACCGGCGCGCAGCCAGTGTTCGGATTCGGCGATCCGGCGTGCGGCGGCCATCATCAGCGCCCAGCCGAAATCGGCGGTCGACTCGTTCAGCACGTCGGGCGTGTTGGTGCCGAGCACGTTCGCCGCGTTGAACGCGGCCATGTCGAAGTTGTTGTAGCCGACCGCCATGTTCGCCACGACCCGCAGGCGCGGCGCCGCCGCGAGCGTGGCCGCGCCGACCGGGTCGCCGGCCGTCAGCGCGCCGTCCTTGTCGGCCAGACGCGCGGCAAGCGCGTCGGGCGCGAGCGCATCGCCGTCGTTCCAGTCGACGTCGAAATACTGCTTGAGCCGTTCGATCACGTCCGGAAAGATCGGACGCGCGACCAGGATCTTCTGCATCGCCATCTCCGCATACCGCGGACGGATCGCGGCGCGCGATGCGCCGCCGGAGCCGCCCGCTCGGGGTTGAAAAACGTCAGCTTACGCCGTGAAGAAAAGCCACGACGTCAGCAGGAATACCGGTATCAGCACGACGAGCGCCCAGCCGAGGTACGCGAAGAAGCTCGGCATCTTCACGCCGCGCGATTCGGCGATCGCCTTCACCATGAAGTTCGGCGCGTTGCCGATATAGCTGTTCGCGCCCATGAACACCGCGCCGGCGGAAATCGCGGCGAGCGTCGACGCGCCGGTCGTCATCAGTGTCTGCGCGTCGCCGCCCGCGAGGTTGAAGAACACGAGATAGGTCGGCGCGTTGTCGAGGAACGACGACAGGATGCCGGTCGCCCAGAAGTACATTGCGTCGACCGGCTTGCCGTCGGGGCCCGTGACGAGATGGACGATCTGCGCGAACGCGCCGTCCGCACCCGCGCGCAGGATCACGATCACCGGCGCGATCGTCACGAAGATGCCCGCGAACAGCTTCGCGACTTCCTCGATCGGCGCCCAGTTGAACGCGTTGCCGTCGCGCGCGGAACGCGGCGTCAGCGCGAGCGACGCGAGCGTCACGACCACGAGCGCGACGTCGCGCACGAGATTCTGCAGCGCGACGTGCGTGCCCCAAACGTCGAACGAGATGCCCGGCTTCCACACGCCGCTCATCAGCACGAGCGCGATCACGGCCGCCAGCAGCACGAAGTTGATCTTGCCGTCGATCGACAGCGCCGCGCCGTCGGGCGTCGGATCGAGCGCGGCCGGCCGCTCCTCGCCGCCCTTCCGGTAGAAGTACGTATCGAGCGCGAAGAACAGCGCGAGCAGCACCACGCAGATGAACAGCATCGGCAGCGCGAGATGGGTGGTCGTCCAGAAGAAGCTCACGCCGTTCAGGAAGCCGAGGAACAGCGGCGGATCACCGAGCGGCGACAGCGAGCCGCCTGCATTCGCGACGAGGAAGATGAAGAAGATCACGACGTGCACGACATGCTTGCGGTTGTCGTTGGCGCGCAGCAGCGGCCGGATCAGCAGCATCGCGGCGCCCGTCGTGCCCATCACGCTCGCGAGCAGCGTGCCGAGCGCGAGGATCGCGGTATTCAGCTTCGGCGAACCGTGCAGGTTGCCGTTCACGCAGATGCCGCCCGCGACCGTATAGAGCGCGGTGAGCAGCACGATGAACGGAATGTATTCCTCGAGCAGCGCATGCACGAGCGTGCCGAACGCGGCGCCGGCGCCGAACGCGACCGCGAACGGCGCGAGAAACACGATCGCCCAGCCGGCCGCGATCTTGCCGAAGTGGTGATGCCAGAACACCGGGGCGATGAGCGGGAACAGCGCGATGGACAGCAGGATCCCGGCGAACGGGATGCCCCAGAGCGCGGACAGCGTGGCACCGTCGAGCGTGGCGGCCGATGCGAGCGCGGGAGTGGCGCCAAGCGCGATTCCCGACGCCATGCCCGCCCAGGCGGCATGTCGTTTCATGCGGAACTTCCTTGTTCGAGTAACTGTGAATGCGGCGGGCGCGTCATGCGCCCCGTACGACGATCGCGTGCACGCGGTACGGGCCGTGTGCGCCCAGAATGATCGTTTGCTCGATGTCGCCCGTGCGCGATGGGCCCGACACGAAATTGACCGCGCGCGGCAGCTCGCCGCGCTCCGCGCGAATCAGCGCGAACGCGTCTTCATGACCGGCGACGATGCGCGACGCCGGCACGATCGCGATGTGGGTTTCCGGCAAAAGACCGGCCGATGCGTAAGTGTCGGGACCGGACAGCAGCACCAGCGACCCCGTTTCGGCGGTCGCGCAGAAGCAGCCGGTCAGGCCGACGAGATCGCCGTCGCGCGGCTTGCGGCACTCGACCGACAGGCCGGCGCCGGCCCAGTCGAAATCGGCCAGCGTGCGCCATGCGACGGCCTGCGTCGGCAGACCCTGAGCGGCAAGATAGCGGGCGGCGGCGGCAGGCACGTCGGCCAGCGTCGCGACTTCGTCGACCGTGGTCGACAGGCGCCCCGCTTCGTCGACGAAAGCAGCGACGAGGTCGGCCGGCGCCGGCGGGCGCGGGCCCTGCGGATGCCGCGCGAGATAGTCGGCGACGCCGTCGCGCTCCGCTGCATCGGGTTCGGCCGCGCGCCCCTGCGCCGCGCGAATGCGCGCGAGGATCTGGCGACGGGCGGCGGAAGTGTCCATGAACGGTCCTCGTGACGTTGGCGTGCAATACGTCGGATTATACCGGCCACCCCTGCCGCGACACACCTTCGGCCGAACGGCCAACGCCTACTTCGACGCGTCTTCCTCGACCGGCTGCGCGATGCCGAACACCTGGCGCAGGTACGCGAGATAGGCCTTGTCGTCGCACATGCTCTTGCCCGGCGAATCCGACAGCTTCGCGACCGGCTGGCCGTTGCAGCGAACCATCTTGATCACGATCTGCAGCGGCACGTAGCCGAGATCGTTGGTGAGGTTGGTGCCGACGCCGAACGCGAGCTTGCAGCGGCCGCGGAACCGTTCGTACAGCTGCATGACCTTCGGGATGTCGAGCGCGTCCGAGAACACGAGCACCTTAGTGCGCGGGTCGCAGCGGTTCGCCTCGTAGTGGCGCAGCATCCGCTCGCCCCAGTCGAACGGATCGCCCGAATCGTGGCGCGCGCCGTCGAACAGCTTGCAGAAATACATGTCGAAGTCGTTCAGGAACGCGTCCATCCCGTAGACGTCCGACAGCGCGATCCCGAGGTCGCCGCGATATTCCTTCGCCCACATCTCGAAGCCGTAGATCTGCGAATCGCGCAGCCGCGGGCCGAGCGCCTGGCACGCCTGCAGGTATTCGTGCGCCATCGTGCCGAGCGGCGTGATGTCGTGCTTCATCGCGTACAGCACGTTGCTCGTGCCCGCGAACTGCGGGCCGAGCCCGTCGCGCAGCGTGAGCGCGACTTCCTCGTGCCAGACCTTCGAGAAGCGCCGGCGCGTGCCGTAGTCGGCGATCTTGCAGTCGGCGAATTCGGGCTTCGCGCCGAGCAGCTTGATCTTCTCGCGCAGCCGCTCGCGCCCTTCGCGATAGTCGGGCTCGCGCTGCGTGTTGCGGAAATAGACTTCGTTGACGATCGCGAGCACCGGGATCTCGAACAGGATCGTGTGCAGCCACGGCCCCTCGATCACGACGTCGATCTCGCCGTTGCCCTTCGGCGACGGCGTGATCGAGATGTACTTCTCGTTCAGGTGGAACAACGCGAGGAAGTCGACGAAGTCGCTCTTGATGAAGCGCATCCGCCGCAGGTAGTCGAGTTCGACGTCGGAAAAGCGCAGCGAGCACAGGCCGCGCACCTCGTCGCGAATCTCGTCGATGTACGGCACGAGATCGACGCCGGGCGTGCGGCAGCGGAACCGGTATTCGACGTTTGCAGCGGGAAAGTGATGCAGGACGACCTGCATCATCGTGAACTTGTAGAGATCCGTGTCCAGCAGCGAAGTGATGATCATGATGACGGCAGCGCCAATATCGTGACAGGGCACCGGCGCACCGCGCGCCGCCCGGTCTGTCGGCCATGTTACCCGAATGCGGGCCCGACCATCGTGAAACCGGCCGCCGCCTTGCCGTATCGTGCCGGTGCCTGGCGTACGGGTATCCGTGTCGCGCGCCCCATAAACTAATCACGAAACGATATAAGCCGGATAGCCGACCTCGTCATGCGGGTTTGGCGCTTCAGTTACAATGCCGCTTTTGGCGCAAACGCCACCCCATATACCGCCAAGCAGGAGCGTTTTAATGACTCACGTTGTGACCGAAGGCTGCATCAAGTGCAAATACACGGATTGCGTGGATGTGTGCCCGGTGGATTGCTTCCGTGAAGGTCCCAACTTTCTCGCCATCGATCCGGACGAGTGCATCGACTGCGCCGTGTGCGTCGCCGAATGCCCGACCAATGCGATCTATGCCGAAGAAGACGTTCCGGGCGACCAGCAGCAGTTCACCGAGCTGAACGCCGAGCTGGCGAAGAACTGGCCGTCGATCACGAAGACCAAGCCGGCGCCGGCCGACGCGGACGAATGGAAGGACGTGCAGGACAAGCTGCACCTGCTCGAGCGCTGATCGCACGGCGGCGACCGCAAAAAATTTCATGCGTCGCGGCTTCGAAGTGTTGACAGGTTAGCGAACACTCCATACAATCTCGTTTCTCTGCTGTTGCTTGTTTGTTCCCCGATAGCTCAGTCGGTAGAGCGCCGGACTGTTAATCCGTAGGTCCCTGGTTCGAGCCCAGGTCGGGGAGCCAAAAACGCAAAAGCCCGTTGAAAGTGGACGGGTTTTTTGTTGGAAAACATAGCACGCAGATGTACCGATTTATTCCCCGATAGCTCAGTCGGTAGAGCGCCGGACTGTTAATCCGTAGGTCCCTGGTTCGAGCCCAGGTCGGGGAGCCAAATAGCGAAAGGCCCGTCATTCGACGGGCCTTTTGTTTTTCCGGCCCCCTTGTCCGCCTTCCTGCGTTGCGTGACCCGGTCATGCGCATGCTAGAGTCTCTGTCCCGCATCCGCATCCGGTTCCGTCGATGAAGCATCGCCTCCTCCGTTTCGCCCCCGCCGCCCTCCTGCTCTCCGCCGTCGCCGCCGCACCGCTCGCGCACGCGGAGGAAGTCGGCAGCGTCAACACCCATTTCCGCGTCACGGGTTCCGATCGCGTGGTCGTCGAGGCCTATGACGATCCGGTCGTGAACGGCGTGACCTGCTACGTGTCGCGCGCGCGCACCGGCGGGATCAAGGGCACGCTCGGCGTCGCCGAGGATCCGAGCGAAGCGTCGATCGCGTGCCGGCAGGTCGGCCCGATCAGCTTCAAGGAACCGCTCAAGCAGCAGGCCGACGTATTCAGCGAACGCATGTCGTTCATCTTCAAGACGCTGCACGTCGTGCGCGTGGTCGACAAGAAACGCAACACGATCGTCTATCTGACCTACAGCGACCGCATCGTCAGCGGCAGCCCGAAGAACGCCGTCACCGCGGTGCCGATGCCGGCCGGCACGACGATTCCGGTCAAGTAAGCCCGCACCCGCCGGGGGCGCGAGCGATACACTGTCGGTTCGACCGCTCCCGCGCCCGATCATGTCCGCCACCCGCCTTCCCGATTCCGCACGCTACTGGCGCACGCCGCTCGTGCCGGACGCGGACCTGCTCACGGCCACCTATCGCGATCACGCGTTCGCGCCCCACTGGCACGATGCGTACACGATCCCCGTGATTCTCGAAGGCGCGGAACGCTTCACCTATCGCGGCAACGGCTATGTCGCCGAAACGGGCACCGTGCCCGTGATCAATCCCGGCGAAGTGCATACGGGGTCGCGTGCCGCCGACGAGGGCTGGTGCTATCGCGTCAGTTACATGCCGGTGGAATTCATCCGCGAACTCGCGAGTGCAGTCGCGGGCCGCCCGCAGGATCCGCCATGGTTCGCCCCCGGCGTGATCCGCGACGCCGATCTGGCGGCCCGGCTCACGCTCGCGCATCGGATGCTGGAAGCCGGCAGCGAGCGCGCGCTGTCGTCGCATGCGGCCGACGGTCCGGCTACCGACGCGCCGCGCGTCTACGATCCGCTCGCCGCCGAAACCGCGATGCTCGACGCGCTGTCGACGCTGATCGTGCGCCATGCCGACGTGCGGCCGCAACCGGCGCCGCTCGCGGCCGACGAACCGCGCGTCGACGCGATGCGCGAGCGGCTCGCCGCCGATCTGACGTCCGCGGTGACGCTCGACGACGTCGCGCAGGCGGTCGGCCTGTCGCCGTTCCACGCCGCGCGTCTGTTCACGCGTACGACCGGCATGCCGCCGCATGCGTGGCGCAACCAGCTGCGGCTGCAGCGCGCGCTGGCACCGTTACGCGCGGGCGTGCCGGTCGCCGATGTCGCCGCGGCCAGCGGCTTCGTCGACCAGAGCCACTTCACGCGGCATTTCAAACGGATGTTCGGCGTGCCGCCCGGGCGCTGGCAGGCAAGCTGACGCACGGCTTCCCGCCGTCGTCGGTCGGACCGCACCGCGCAGCGACCCGCCGCGCCGGCCGACACTCGGGCACCGACCCCGCTCCCGCGAGCGCAAGAACATACAAGCCGGCCCGCCACCGGCCCGCTATCCTCCAGCTCATGGAGGAGCGCTACTTGAACGAGACACCCGCCTCACCCCCGCGTCGCCCGCTCAACGAATGGCTCGATGGCGCGCGCGACACGATTCCGATGATGATCGGCGCCGCGCCGTTCGGCGTGATTTTCGGCACGCTCGTCGGCAGCGGCCCGCTTGCCGCCTGGCATGGCGCGCTGATGTCGCTCGCCGTGTTCGCGGGGTCCGCGCAGTTCATCGCGCTCGGCCTGATCGCCGGCAGCGCGAGCTTCGCCGTCGTGCTCGCCACGACGCTGATCGTGAACCTGCGCCACCTGCTGTACAGCGCGACGCTCGCGCCCTATGTCGCACACCTGCCGCTGCGCTGGCGCGCGACGCTCGGCGCGTTGATGACCGACGAAGTGTTCGCGGTCGCCTACGGGCACTACCGGCACTACCCGCCCGGCACGATCGGCCCCCACTACTTTTTCGGCTCCGGGCTCGCGATGTACCTGAACTGGCAGGTCTGGACGCTCGCGGGCATCGGCTTCGGCACGGCGTTCCCGGGCCTGCAGTCGCTCGGCCTCGACTTCGCGATGGCGGCGACCTTCATCGCGATCGTCGTCCCGCAGCTCGGCACGCTGCGCTACTTCGCGGCGGCCGCGACGGCCGGCACGCTCGCGTACTTCTGGCAGGGCTGGCCGTACAAGCTCGGGCTGCTCGGCGCGGTCGCCGCCGGCGTCGCGATCGGCGTCGTGCTCACGCTGCGGCACGACCGCACGCGGGCCCGCTCTCGCCCGGAGGCCGCATCGTGAACTACGCGCTGTTGATCCTCGGGATGGCCGTCATCACGTATGCGATCCGCTCGACGCTGTTCCTGTTCGGCGAGCGGCTGACGTTCCCGCCGCTCGTGCGGACCGCGCTCGGCTTCGTGCCGGTCACCGTGCTGACCGCGATCATCGTGCCGATGACCGTCTCGCCGCACGGCGGCACGGCCGAGCTGACGTGGCGCAATCCGCAGCTCGTCGGCGCGCTCGCGGCCGTGCTCGTGTCGGCCGCGACCCGCCGGCCGCTCGTCACCATCGCAGCCGGGCTCGCGGTGTTCTTCCTGTGGCAAGGGGTCGTCATCCCGCACTGGCCGCCTGCCTGAGCGCACGCTCCATCGCGCGCGCTCAAGTTTCCGCGCGGCCCGCCGATATAGGAGAGGAAGACCCGCCACCGGCCCCGGCGCGCATCGGTCAGTCGACGCGGCGCCCGCTCCGGTGCGCCGCGCCGGCGCCGGCTTGCGCGGGCCGTCATCGAGATGATTCATGGGCCAGATCACCCTTTCCCTCAAGGACGACACGCTCGAGTCCCTGCGCAAGGACTACGACGCGTTCGTGCGCGTATCGCTGAAACTCGACCCGCAATTCGCGACGCCGTCGTTCGAGGATTTCCTGCGCGCCAAGCTGCTCGACAACATGGTGCCGCTGACCGAGCACGCCGTGCAGCGGATGCTGCAGGGCGGCCAGTACGCATGGGCCAAGCGCACGCTCGACAAGGAATTTCCGGACGTCGTCGCGATCCTGATGCGGCAGGCCGGCGAATTCGGCTTCGGCTTCGCGTCGCGCTCCGAATGGACGCCCGACGAGCTCGCGAAGGCATGCCGCGACTGGGCGAAGGCGATCGTCGCCGAAGCACAGGGCGACGCGTCGCTGATCGACCCGCTCGCGTCGCAGATCAAGGCGGCGGCGCAGGACATCCAGACGCTCGAGGAACTGATGCAGACGCCCGCGTGGCGGCTCGCGGAATCGCTGCGGCAGCGGATCTACGAGGCCAAGCTCGCATGCGAGATGAGCGTCGGCAGCACCGCGCGCGACAAGCTCGGCGAACTGCGCGGGCTGCTGCGGCTCGGGCTCGCGCACGGCTCGTTCCAGAAGCAGGAAGCGCAGCAGATCATGGAATACCTGCGGCTGCTGAAGCCGGAGATCTTCGTCGAGGAACCGTACGACGTCTTCGCGCGCCTCGCCGCGTGGCTGCGCAGCGTATTCACGCCGGCTGCGGTGCGGCCGGCCCAGGGCCAGGGGCAAGGCCAGCGCCGGCCGTAAGTACGCGTCCCGCTTATTACCCCACGAAAACGGCCCGATTCGCGCAAAGCGAACCGGGCCGCCGGACGATCGCCCGTCGCGACGCGCCGTCCGAAAACACGCGTCGCGACGGCGCCGGACACTGCTTACTGCGTGGCGCCCTGGGCCGATGCGCCGCCCTGCGCGCCGACCGAGGCGCCGCCTTCGGTCGCGTCGTCGGCCTTCTTCTTGGCCGAGCCCGCATGGCTCTTGGCCGACTTCGCCGCATGCTTCGTGTGCTTCTTGGTCGAATGGACGGCCGACGACGTCGTATCCTTCGCGCCATCGGCTGCCGCGCCGACCGCATCGGTCGCGCCGCCCGTCGCATTGCCCGACGCGTTCGCGCCGGCACCACCCTGCACGCCTGCGCCGACACCTGCCGCCGGAGCCTGCGTCTGTACGCCGGCACCCGCCGCGCCTTGCGCCGTCGTGCCCGTCTGGGCGAATGCGGCCGAAGTGGCGAACGCCGTCAGCGCGGCACCGATCAGCATCGTACGAATCTTGGACATGGCAATTCTCCTCACGAAGTTGTGCGCCCGGTCCGCAGCGATGCGGACCGTCGCGTTCCCGCCGCAACACGCAGCAGGTACGACAGAAGACCCGCGGCCCACGCGGCCGGTTCGCGAATCTCTCAGACTGTTACCCACCGTTTCATTTGCTGACGAATCGCTCACAGTCCTTTACAACGTGCGGCGGCGGCCCGCGCTCGCGTGCCGGCCCGCGGTGCCGTATGATGCGGAGCGTTTCCTCCCGCGCACCGCGCACCTTCCTCGTCATGCCCAATCTGGATTTCACGCTGACCGGCGAATACGTCGAGCTGCACAACCTTCTCAAGATCACCGGCCTCGCGGACAGCGGCGGCACCGCGAAACTGATCGTCGCGTCCGGCGCGGTGAAAGTCGACGGCGCGGTCGAGCTGCGCAAGACCTGCAAAATCCGCGCGGGCCAGGTCGTACTGCTCGGCGACACGCGCATCGCGGTACGCGAGGCATAGCGCCCGTTCACGCTGATAACGGGCTTGCGCAGGCCCTGGCCGTTCCCCTGCCCGCGACATGGCCATCGGCGCACGCGTTCGACACGGTACGAATAAAGCCGTAAGCTAGCCGTCTCTCAAAATAACGACATACAGCGCGGGCCCGCACCCGCGCGAGCGCCCATTCCATGTCGCATTCCGGTCTCACGCGGACGGCCGCCGCGCCGCCGTCCCTGTCCAGTCATGCCGCCGATACCGCGCGCCTCGCCGCGCCGCTCGCGATCGCGCAACTGTCCCAGATGGCGATGAGCGTCACCGACACGGTGCTGCTCGGTTCGCTCGGCCCCGATTCGCTCGCGGCGGGCGGGCTCGGCGCGAACTTCTTCTTCGTGATCGTGACGATCCTGCAAGGCGCGCTGTCGTCGGTCAGCGTGAGCGTCGCGCACGCGCGCGGCGCGCAGGCCGAGGAGCGCGTGCCGCACATCTACTGGACGGGCTTCGCGCTGTCCGTGCTGCTCGCGATTCCGGCGATCGTCGCGCTGTCGCTGGCCGAACCGATCCTGCTGATGTTCCACGAGCCGCCGCTGCTCGCGCATCACGTCGGCGAATACACGGGCATCCTGCGCTTCGCGGCGCTCGGCAGCCTGATCGGCGTCGGGCTGATGCGCGCGTTCCTGCCAGCGATCGGTGCCGCGCGGCGGCTGTTGTGGGTATCGATCGGCGGCGTCGGCGTCAACGGCGTGCTGAACTACGGGCTGATCCACGGCGCATTCGGACTGCCGCGCCTCGGCTTTCTCGGCTCGGCCGTCGCGACGACGATCACGATCTGGCTCACCGCGCTCGCGCTGATCTGGCTGCTGCACGGCCGGCAGCGCTTTCGCCATTTCGTGACCGCCGCGCGCCCGAAGCTGCCCGTGATGGGCGAACTGATCGGCATCGGCTGGCCGGTCGCGATCACGTACGGCGTCGAATCGACGCTGTTCCTCGCCACCGGCCTCACCGTCGGCGTGCTGGGCGCGACGTCGCTCGCCGCGCACCAGATCGCGCTGAACGTCGCGTCGGTGTCGTTCATGGTGCCGCTCGCGATCGGCCAGGCGGCCAACGTGCGCGTCGGCTACTGGATCGGCGCGGGTTCGCCCGTCGCCGCGCGGCACGCGGGCTTCGTCGCGCTCGCGCTCGGCGTCGGCTTCATGTCGCTGTCCGGCCTCGTGATGATCGTCGCGCCGCATACGATCGTCGGCCTGTACCTGCACCTCGACGACCCGGCCAACGCGGCCACGGTGTCGCTCGCCGCGTCGCTGCTCGGCATCGCCGCGGTGTTCCAGATCGTCGACGGGATGCAGACCGTCGGGTCCGGTGCGCTGCGCGGCCTGAAGGACACGCGCATCCCGATGCTCGCCGCGACCCTCGGCTACTGGGGCATCGGCTTCCCGACCGGCTACTGGTTCGCCTTCCACGCGGGCCTGGGCGCGCGCGGCCTGTGGTGGGGGCTCGCGGCGGGCCTCGCGAGCGTCGCCGTGCTGATGGCATGGCGCTTCCACCGCAAGACCGCGTCGCTGATCGCGGCGGCGCGCTAGCGCCGGTTTGCGCGCGTCACGCGCCGTGGGCACGACACGACGCGAAATCGCGGCCGGCGCTATGCTTGTCGGCTGAACCGCTCGAGACGCCGCGCCAGCGGCGCGACTGCCTCACGATACGTCTGATTACGCCTGACGCCGCGCGACGACGCGCGGCCTTTCCCCTTTCCAGGAGGAGTGCATCATGAATGAAGCAGTTCGGATGGAACGCGACACGTTCGGCGAGATCGCCGTGCCGGCCGACCGGCTCTGGGGCGCGCAGACCGAGCGCTCGCTGCAGAATTTCCGGATCTCGACGGAGAAGCAGTCGCCCGAGCTGATCCACGCGCTCGCGATCGTCAAGCGGGCCGCGGCGGCCGTCAACCAGTCGCTCGGCGTGCTCGCCGACGACAAGGCGCACGCGATCATCGAAGCCGCCGACGAGATCATCGCCGGCAAGCATCCGCGCGAATTCCCGCTCGCGGTGTGGCAGACGGGCTCCGGCACGCAGACCAACATGAACCTCAACGAGGTGATCGCGAACCGCGCGAGCGAGCTGCTGGGCGGCGAGCGCGGCGAAGCGCGCAAGGTTCATCCGAACGACGACGTGAATCGCGGCCAGTCGTCGAACGACGTGTTCCCGACCGCGATGCACATCGCGGCCGCGTATGCGATCGTCAACCACCTGCTGCCGGCGCTGCGCACGCTGCGCGCGACGCTCGACGCGAAGTCGAAGGCGTTCGCCGACATCGTGAAGATCGGCCGCACGCACCTGCAGGACGCGACGCCACTCACGCTCGGCCAGGAGTTCTCCGGCTATGTCGCGCAGCTCGACCAGGGCATCCGTCACGTCGAATCGGCGCTGCCGCACCTGTACGAACTCGCGCTCGGCGGCACCGCGGTCGGCACCGGGCTGAATGCGCATCCGGAATTCGCGGTGCGCGTGGCCGACGAGATCGGGCGGCTCGCGAAGCTGCCGTTCGTGACGGCGCCGAGCAAGTTCGAGGTGATGGCGGCCGCCGACGCGCTGGTCTTCGCGCACGGCGCGCTGAAGACGGTCGCGGCGAGCCTGATGAAGATCGCGAACGACGTGCGCTGGCTCGCGAGCGGGCCGCGCTGCGGGCTCGGTGAGCTGTCGATCCCGGAAAACGAGCCGGGCAGCTCGATCATGCCGGGCAAGGTGAACCCGACGCAGTCGGAAGCCGTGACGATGCTGTGCTGCCAGGTGTTCGGCAACGACGTCGCGGTCAACGTCGGCGGCGCGAGCGGCAATTTCGAGCTGAACGTGTTTCGGCCGATGATCGCGCACAACGTGCTGCAGTCGGTGCGGCTGCTCGCCGACGGCGCGCAGAGCTTCAACGATCACTGCGCGGTGGGCATCGAGCCGAACCGCTCGCGCATCGACCTGTTGTTGAACGAATCGCTGATGCTCGTGACGGCGCTCAATCCGCACATCGGCTACGACAAGTCCGCGCAGATCGCGAAGAAGGCGCACAAGGAAGGCACGACGCTGAAGGCGGCCGCGCTCGCGCTCGGCTACCTGACCGAGGCGGAATTCGATGCATGGGTACGCCCCGAGCAGATGATCGGGACGCGGTAACGGCAGGACGACGGGCGCGGCGCGTCGAGCGCGGCGCCCGCGGCACTCAGACGGTGCCCTTCGCGACCTCTTCCGGCTTCATCTCGACGATCTTGTCGAGCGCGGCCCGCACGTCGGCCGCATATTTGGCGAGCACCTTCTGCTCGTCGGTTTCGGGCACGAACGGCGGCACCGGCACCGGGTTGCCGTTCTCGTCGACCGCGACGAACACGACGAGGCAATCGGTCGTCTGGCGCAGCACGCCGCCCTTCGGATCGCCGGCGTGCACCGACACGTGGATGTGCATGCTGGTACGGCCCGTCGCGACGACGCGCGCCTTCAGCTCGACCAGATTGCCGACCAGGATCGGACGCTGGAAACGGATGTTGCCGACGCTGACCGTCACGCAATAGCGGCTCGACCAGACGGCCGCGCACGCATACGCGACCTCGTCGATCCATTTCATCAGCGCGCCGCCATGCACCTTGCCGCCGAAGTTCACGGACGAAGGCTCGGCAAGGAAGCGGAATACGGTTTCGGTGCGGTCGAGAGCGGCCGGCACGGGGGACGGTTGGGGCATTGTTGTGGCTCCAGGCGGCAGGGGCGCTGTAATCGGGCCATTATACGTTGCACTGCGGCAATGCGTCGCGGCAAGCCCCGCCTAGCGGGGCTGCGGCGGCCATGCCGGCTCGCGCGCCGACCGGCGTCGGTCAGCGGCGCACCGTGATGCCCTGGTCGATCGTCCCGTACATCTCGATACTGCCGCTGCGCTCGCCGGTCGCGCCCGCACCGCCGGACGCACAGGCCGCGCACACGAGCGCGGCCGCCAACACACAGAAAATCGTCTTCATCGTTGCATCGCGTCACATGCGGCGGCCCGCTGCCGCCGCGTCCGGCCATTCTACGCGTGCCCTGCAACGGGCCGCGGTCCGGTCCCCGCCAGCGCGCCACCGCCGTATCCGACATTTCATCCGGAAACGAAACATCGAATGCGCGCGCGGACTACACTGCCCTCCAACCCGCTCGACGAGACACGACGATGACCGATCAAGACGACCACCATTTTCCGGGCCTGAGCCGCATCGGCGCACTGATCGCCGATCCCGGCCGCGCCGCGATGCTGTGGGTGCTGATGGACGGCAGCGCGCGACCGGCCGGCGAACTGACGATGATCGCGGGGCTGTCGCCGTCCGCGGCCAGCGCGCACCTCGCGCGCCTGACCGAGGGCGGGCTGCTGGCCCTCGACGTGCGCGGCCGGCATCGCTACTACCGCATTGCGTCGGCCGACATCGCGGCGTCGCTCGAAGCGCTCGCGAACGTCGCCCGCGCGGCCGCGCCGCATCGCCCGGTTCCGCCGCCGTCGCGCACGGTCCCGGCCGAACTGCGCTATGCACGCACCTGCTACGACCACATGGCCGGCGAGCTCGCGGTGCGCATCTTCGACGGCCTCACCGCGCGCGGCTGGCTATTCGCCAACGGCGACGCGATCGACACCACCGAGCGCGGCACGCAGGCGCTCTCGCAATGGGGCATCGACGTCGCGCAGCAGCGCGCGCGCCGGCGCCGCTTCGCGTGCGGCTGTCTCGACTGGAGCGAGCGGCGTTCGCATCTCGGCGGCGCGCTCGGCGCGGCGCTGCTCGACAGCTTCTGCGCACACGGCTGGATCGAGCGCGCGGCCCGACCGCGCGTGCTGCGCGTCACGGTGCCCGGGCAGCAGGTTTTCGACGCGTGGCTTACGTCTGCTTGACGCCGGCATTGCAGCTGCACGACAACGGCGCGCGATGGACAGGTTTTGTTACACCGCGTGCCATTCGACTTACAAAACACCGTGCCTTGAAACAGGCCAAGCGGATATCGTGAACGGGACGGCACGAATCGACGCGCCGCGATCACAACGATGACGCTCACCATGGCCTCCCTGTTCGCGCTCAAGCGCACCGCCCGCTACACGCTGCTCGCATTCGCCGCACTGGCGGCGCTGCCGCCCGCCTTCGCGCAATCTGCCGATGCGCCGCCGGCTGCAGCCGCGGCACGGCAACCCGGCGGCGATCCGCCCGGCCGCGTCGCCCGGCTCAATTACCTGTCGGGGGCCGTGACGACCGAACCGGCCGGCACCGATACCTGGTCGTATGCGGCGGTGAACCGGCCGCTGACGACCGGCGACCAGCTGTGGAACGATGCCGGCGCGCGCTCGGAACTGCACATCGGCTCGACCGCGGTGCGGCTCGGCGAATCGACGAGCCTGTCGGTGCTGAACCTCGACGACACGACGACGCAGTTGAAAGTGGGTCTCGGCACCGTCTCGACGCACGTGCGCGGTCTGCCGGCCGGCGGATCGTACGAAATCGACACGCCGAACCTCGCGCTCGGCATCACGGGCCCCGGCGACTATCGCGTCGATGTCGCGCCGAACGGCGCGAGCACGACGGTGACGGTGCGCAGCGGCAGCGCGACCGTCTACGGCAGCAACGGGCAGTATCCGCTGTCGCCCGGGCAGCAGGTCGTATTCACCGGCACCGACCTGCAGGTCGCGCAGCAATCGGCCGCACCGGGCCCCGACGCGCTCGACCAGTGGGCCGCCAGCCGCGACGCGGCCGAAGCGCGCTCGGTGTCGGCCCGCTACGTGTCCCGCGACATGCCCGGCTACCAGGATCTCGACGCGAACGGCACGTGGCGCGAAACCCCGAATTACGGCGCGGTATGGGTGCCGAACGACACGCCGGCCGACTGGGCGCCGTATCACGACGGCCACTGGATCTGGCAGGCGCCGTGGGGCTGGACCTGGGTCGACGACGCGCCGTGGGGCTTCGCGCCCTATCACTACGGCCGCTGGGCGTACCTGGACGACAGCTGGGCCTGGGTGCCGGGGCCGATGGTCGTCAGCCAGCCGCCCGTCTATGCGCCGGCGCTCGTCGCGTTCGTCGGCGGCGGGGGCGGCGGCGGTTCCGACTGGAGCGTCGCGCTCACGGTCGGCGGCGTTGCCGCGGCCGGCTGCGCGTGGTTCGCGCTCGGTCCGGGCGAACCGTGGCATCCGGGCTGGGGCGGCTGGAGCCCGCACTACTACGACCGCGTCAACCGCAACATCGTGGTGAACAACGTCAACGTGAACAAGACCGTGAACGTGACGAACATCACCAATATCACCAACATCAACAAGACGTACGTGAACTTCCGCGCGCCGCATGCGATCACGGCCGTGCCGGCCGCCGCGTTCGTGCACGGCCAGCCGGTCGCGCACTTCTCGCAACACGTCGATCCGCAGCAATGGCGCAACGCGCACGTCACGCCGGGCACGCCCGGCATCGCGCCGGTCCGCCAGAGCTTCACCGGCGGGCTGCGCACTGCCAGCTACCGTCCGCCGGCGGCGATCGCGCAACACCCGTACGTCGCGACGCGCAATCCTGCCGTGCCGCCCGCGTATCGCGACCAGGCCGCCGCCCACCTCGCGCAGCAAGGCGGGCGCGTACCGGGCGCCGGCGCGCCGGTCGTGAAGACGAATGTGCCGGCCGACTACGCGGCGCGTCCGGTCCGCGTTCCGGGCAAGCCGGGCGGCGGCGCCTGGGCGATGCACAACGTGCAGCTCGTGAACCCGCACGGCCCCGTCGTGCAGCCGGGCCGCGCGCCGCGTGAAGGCCAGCCGGCCGCCGAGCAGGCGGGCCGGCCGGGCGTACCGACGCCGGGCATGCCGAACGGCGCCCGGCCGAACGGCGAAAACCCCAACGCACCGCGTTTCACCAATGGCGGCCCGCCGCAGGCGCCCGGCAACCCGATCCCGCATCAGGCGTTCGCGCCCGGCAACGGCGTTCCGCATCCGCCGGGCGCGAACAACGCTCCGTCGGGCATCGGCAATGCACGTGCAGCCGGCGCACCGTCGTCGCCCGCGTGGATGCAGCCGCACACGCCGATGGAGCGTCAGCGCGCCGCGCCGCCTACTGCGCTGCACGCGGCAGGACAGAATGCGCTGCCGCCCGTGCGCAGCGCGGCGGTACCGCATCCGGACGGCGTGCCGACACCGCAGGGTGTGCAACCCGGCGGCCGGAACGAAACGCCGCGCGCGCAGCAGCAACCGCAACCGCAGTCGGACCATGTCGCGCAGATTCCGCAACCGCGTCCGCGCCCCGATCTCCCGACGCCGGCCCGCCAAGCGCAGCCGCAGCCCGAACGGGCCGCCCCCGCGCCGCAACCGCGCCAGGACTTCGCGCAACCGGCGCCCCATCGCGAAGTCGCGCCGCCGCGCGTGAACGAGTACCGCCCGCCGGCGCCCGCCGTGCATGACATGCCGCGCCCGCAGCCGCAGGCGCCGCGCATGGAGCCGCGACCTCAACCCCAGCCGGCGCCCCGGATGGAACCGCGCCCGTCGATGCCCGCGCCCCGGATGGAGCCACGGCCACAGCCGGCGCCGCACGTCGAGGCGCCGCGTCCGGGCAATCCGCCGCCGCAGGGCGGCCACGAGGAGCGGCATCGTCAGTAGGTGCAGCAAACATGAAACAAAAAGGCTCGACCGGTATCAGCCGGTCGAGCCTTTTTGCAGGTGCGAATCGATGAAGCCGCGCGGCCCCGGCCGCGCGATCAGACCGCCATCGGCGCGGTCAGCGGCTCATGATGCCGGTAGCCGACGAGCGAGAAATCGGACGGCTCGACCTGCTCCAGCCATTCGGGCGCATAGACGCCCGTCTTCGCGTACTCGGGCACGCGCTCGGCAATCTCGAGCCGCGGGCTTTCGTACGGCTCGCGCGTGAGCTGCTGCTGCAGCATGTCGAGCTGGTTCTCGTAGATGTGCGCGTCGCCGATGAAATACGTGAACCAGCGCGGCGTATAGCCCGTCAGCCGGCCGACGAGCGACAGCAGCGCGGCCCCCTCCGTCAGGTTGAACGGCGTGCCGAGGCCGACGTCGTTGCTGCGGATGTACAGGCACAGCGAGATCTCGCGCTTCGTCGCGTTCGGCAGGAACTGGTACAGCAGATGGCACGCGGGCAACGCGATCTGGTCGAGCACGGCCGGATTCCACGCGTGAAACAGGATGCGACGATCGGACGGGTTCTCCATGATCGTGTCCAGGCACTGGCGCAGCTGGTCGATCGCCTTGTACAGCAGCACCTTCGGCGCGCCGTCTTCGTCGAAACGCGTGACGATCCGGAAGCCGCGGCGCGTCGCGTCGGCGATCTGCGCGTCAGCGTTCGCGTCGAGCACCTTGTAACCCGGCCACTCACGCCATTGCACGCCGTATACGTCGCCGAGATCGTCCACGCCCCGGCGATACGGGTTCGCGAGCCACTGCGCGTTCTCGTTCGCGTTCGCATCCCACACCTTGCAGCCGAGCGCGCGAAAATCGGCCGCGCTGCGCGACGCGCGCAGGAACCCGACCAGTTCACCGATCGCGGACTTGAACGCGAGCTTCTTGGTCGTCACGGCCGGGAAGCCTTGCTGCAGGTCGAAGCGCAGCATCGCGCCCGGCATGCTGATGGTGCGGATGCCCGTGCGGTTCTCCTGCCAGGCGCCGGTATCGAGAATGGTACGAACGAGATCGAGATACTGTTTCATGCGGGTTCCTTCGGCCGCGAGGGGCGGCCGTACCCGCCAATTTTAGCAAGCGTGGCGCGGAAGCTCCGGCAACGACGCCGAAAACCCTGCCAGCGTGTCGCCGCGATCGCGCATGCCGTGCGCGCACATCAGCCGGTAGAGCGTGACGCGCGACACGCCGAGCTCACGCGCGGCATCGGCAAAACGGCCGCGATGGCGCAGCAGCGCCTGCTCGATCGCCTGCCGTTCGGCCGCCTCGCGCGCCTCCAGCAGCGACACCGGCGCGAGCGTCGCATAGTCGTTCAGCTCGAGATCGGCCGCGGTGATCATCCGGCCTTCGGACATCACGATCGCGCGCCGCACGCGGTTGATCAGCTCGCGCACGTTGCCCGGCCACGAATAGCCGTACAGCGACGCGACCGCGTCCGGGGAAAAGCCGCGCAGGCGGCGATGCGCGTCGCCCTTGAAGCGCTCGAGCATGTGGCGCGCGAGCACCTCGATGTCCTTGCCGCGCGCGCGCAGCGGCGGCTCCTCGATCTTCAGCACGCACAGCCGGTGAAACAGGTCCTCGCGAAAGCGCCCTTCGCGCAGCGCCGTTTCCATGTCCACGTGCGTCGCGCAGATCACGCGGACATCGACCGGCATCGACACGTGCGCGCCGAGCCGCTCGATCTTGCCTTCCTGCAGGAAGCGCAGCAGGCTCGCCTGGCTTTCGAGCGGCAGGTCGCCGATCTCGTCGAGAAACAGCGTGCCGCCGTTGGCGGCCTCGACGCGGCCGATCTTGCGCTGGTTCGCGCCGGTGAACGCGCCGCGTTCATAGCCGAACAGTTCCGCCTGCAGCAGCGTCGACGGGATCGCGCCGCAATTGATCGCGATGAACGGCGCCTGCGCGCGCGACGAACGCTCGTGAATCGCGACCGCCGTCAGTTCCTTGCCCGTGCCCGATTCGCCGGAGATGAACACCGGGGCGTCGGTCGCCGCGACCCGGCGAATCGTCCTGAAGAGCCCGAGCATCGCATCGCAGGTGCCGACCATCTCGCCTTCGCTGCGCCCGGCGCCGACGGGCGGCGCAACGGGATCGGTCAATGCGACCATGCCGTGCGCATGGCCGACGGTCTCGACGATCCGCCCGGTTTCGTACGGCATCGTCACGTAGTCGAAGCAATAGTCGCGGATGAGATGCCGCAGTGTCGCGTCCTGCAACTGGCCGCGTCGCGTCGCCGCGATCCAGCCGATGTGCTGGATGCTCAGGCAGGCTTCGAGTTCGCGCAGGTCCGACGGCTTGAAGCCCGGCGAGAAATCGAGCAGGCCGGCGGTTGCCACGCCGTGCTGCACGACGCGCCGTACGTCGCGCACGGTCTCGGCGAGATCGACGCGCCAGCCGCGTTCGTCGAAATGGCCGCGCAATGCGTCGTTCGGTTCGCGCGAATAGTAGATCACGTGCCGCTGATCGGCTCCCATATCCTCACCCCGTTCATCAACCGTCTAACGATTGCCGCACACGTCAGATCGTGTGCAAAAGGATCGAATCGGGTCAGCCAGAGGTGGCTCGATTCGCCATGCCGATGCGCGGCAACGACAAAGCCTCGCATGATGGCGCTTATCTCGCGTCCAATAATTTTTGACAAGACAGCTTGGTTATAGGCGCTGAATACGACAAACCCGTTTCAGCGCCGATGGCGATGCGGCCAAATCGCTCAGGAGGTCGATGCAGATCAATCCTCTGCACATAGTGGATGCGCAGAAAGGGCTTCGTCACCAACACACGCGCCGATTTTCATCCTTCGAGCGTATCGGTTGAATCAGCAATATTCCCGAGCCCCCTCGTTTCAGGCCTGAAACATTTTCAGGCGTTTTCGGCCGTCATTCGCAATGCTCGGGCACGAATCGCAATGGCGGCAACGGTCCCGGTACGGTGGCATGTATTTCGCTGAATACGGAAACGACCGGAGACAGTCGCCATGCGAAAACTTTTTTTACTTTCCTTCGTGCCGATGACGCTCGTGCTGTCGGCCGCCGGCCCGCCTGCACCGGCCTGCGCGGACGAAGGCATGCAGCCGCAGCGCGCGATGCTGCTTGCCGACAACACGCCGGGCAGGCAACACGACAACGCGTTCGGCATCGTGACCGTGTCGGCGCCGCAACCGCTGCCGGCACGCCAGGCCTCCGTGACGCTGTGGGACGAGATTCCACCGCCGCCCCATTTGCCGCTGCCGCTGCCGGCGCCTCAACCGGGCGATATCCGGCATGCGATGGAAGGCAACGCGCGAGCCAATACGCATCCCTGATCATTCGACGCGTCGAATCGATCAGGATTGCGTATTGAATCGACGATCCGGTCGGAAGGAATGCCATCGGGTAGAGCCGGTATCGCCGATCTCGCAGCACAAAAAGTTTTTGTGCTCCGTCCCCCGGCGGGCACTCTTTTTATTCGGACGGCCGCCGCGGCGCGGGGCATCACGCGTCGCGGCGCACGATGCAAGAAACGCGGATACCCGCGCCGGCAGGCGGAATCCGGCACGCGCCGCCGTTCCGGTAAAATCGGCCCCATTCCGTCTTCCCTCTTCCCCGACCTTCATGACGACGTTGACCCTGATCGTCGCGCGCGCCCGCAACGGCATCATCGGCCGCGACAACCAGTTGCCCTGGAAACTTCCCGAGGATCTCGCGTTCTTCAAGCGCACGACGATGGGCGCGCCGATCGTGATGGGCCGCAAGACCCACGAATCGATCGGCCGGCCGCTGCCCGGCCGCCGCAACATCGTCGTCACGCGCGACGCCGCGCGCCGTTTCGAAGGCTGCGACACGGTCACGTCGCTCGCCGATGCACTGGCGCTCGCCGCGCACGACGGCGTGCCCGAGGCGTTCCTGATCGGCGGCGCGCAACTCTACGCGGAAGGTCTCACGCTCGCCGACAAGCTGATCGTCACCGAGATCGATGCCGATTTCGACGGCGACGCGTCGTTCCCGGCGCCCGACGCCGCGCACTGGCAGGAAGTCTCGCGCGACGCGCATCGGGCCGCCGCGCCGAACACGTTCGGCTATGCGTTCGTCGTCTACACGCGCAAGCGCGGCTGACGTCTTCTTCCGCACGATGAAAAAAGCCCGACCGGCTCACATACGCCGGTCGGGCTTTTTCGTTTCCTGGCGGCCTGCGCCACGCGCGGCTTACTGCCCCGCGATCGTCATCTGCTCGATCAGCACCGAGCCGGTTTCCTTCGTCCCGCGCACGATCGAGTCCGCCCCGATCGCGACGATATGGCGGAACATCTCCTGCAGCGTGCTGGCGACGGTGATTTCCTCGACCGGATACTGGATCACGCCGTTCTCCACCCAGAAACCCGCCGCGCCGCGCGAATAGTCGCCCGTCACGTAGTTCACGCCCTGCCCCATCAGCTCGGTCAGCAGCAGGCCCGTGCCGAGCTTCTTCAGCATCGCGTCGAAGTCGTCGCCCGCCTGCGTGTTCGAGCTGCGCAGCGCGAGGTTGTGCGAGCCGCCCGCGTTGCCGGTGGTTTGCGTGCCGAGCTTGCGTGCCGAATAGGTCGACAGGAAATAGCCTTCGACGACGCCGTCCTTCACGACGCTGCGCGCACGCGTGCGCACGCCTTCCTCGTCGAACGGCGCGCTGCCCATCGCGCGCGGCACGTGCGGATCCTCGACGACCTGGACGTGCGGCGCGAACACCGGCTTGCCGAGGCTGTCGACGAGGAACGACGTCTTGCGATACAGCGCGCCGCCGCTCACCGCCTGCACGAACGCGCCGAGCAGGCCGGCCGCGAGCGGCGCCTCGAACAGCACGGGCACCTTGCGCGTGTCGAGACGGCGCGCGCCCATCCGCGCGAGCGCGCGTTCGGCCGCGTAACGGCCCACCGCTTCGGGCGCGGCGAGATCGATCGCGCTGCGCTTCGACGAATACCAGTCGTCGCGCTGCATGTGGCGGCCGCTGCCCGCGATCGGCGCGCATGCGATGTAGTGGCGCGAGTACGGATAGCCGGCGAGGAAGCCGCGCGACGTCGCGAGCACGAACTGCGAGTGCTGCGCCGACACGCTCGCGCCTTCCGAATTGCGGATCTGCGGGCTGACCGCGAACGCGGCGTCTTCCGCGCGGCGGGCGAGCTCGACGGCCTCGTCGGCGCTCAGCGCCCACGGGTGGTACAGATCGAGGTCGCGCGGATCGGTTTCGAGCAGCTCGGCTTCGGCGAGGCCGGCCGCTTCGTCCTCTGCCGTGAAGCGCGCGATGTTGTAGGCTGCGGCGACGGTATCCTTGATCGCGGCCGGCGAGAAGTCCGACGTGCTCGCGTTGCCGCGCTTCTTGCCGATGAACACGGTGACGCCGACCATCTTGTCGCGGTTGTGCTCGATCGTTTCGACTTCGCCGCGGCGCACCGACACCGACAGGCCGTCGCCCTCGGAGATTTCGGTCGCGGCGTCGGTCGCGCCGAGCGCCTTCGCATGGCGAAGGATGTCCGATGCGATTTCCTTGAGCTGGTCCTGCGTGTGCGGGAAATAGCGCGCTTGTACGTCGAGATTGGCTGCCATCGTCTTGGTATCCGGTGGCGGGCGGGCGCCCGCATGGTCAAAATGTTGCGTATCCCGCGATCATAGCAAGGTCCGGGGCCGCGCACAGACAAGCTTGGGGTGTCCGCACCGCGATACAATGCGGCCCATGACACGCAAAACCCGAATCCAGCCGATCGAGCCTGTCGCCGAAGAAGACGACAACGGCTACGATCGCCCCAGCAAATCCCAGTTGAAGCGCGAAATGCACGAGTTGCAGGTGCTCGGCCAGGCGCTCGTCGACCTGCCGAAAGACGCACTGAAGCGCATGCCGATGCCCGAAAGTCTCGCGGACGCCGTGCGCGAGGCGCGCCGGATCACCGATCACGAAGGCAAGCGCCGCCAGCTCCAGTACGTCGGCCGCGTGATGCGCTCGCTGACCGACGACGAAACGGCCGCGCTGCGCACCGCACTCGACGCGCAACGCGGCGTGAACAAGGCTGCGACGGCCCGCCTGCACTGGATCGAGCGCACGCGCGAGCAGCTGCTCGCGAGCGACGACGCGCTGACCGAATTCCTGCGCCAGCACCCCGACGCCGACATCCAGGAAGGCCGCACGCTGATCCGCAACGCACGCAAGGAAGCGCAGCAAGGCAAGCCGCCGCGCTATTTCCGCGAGCTGTTCCAGTGGATCAAGGCGGCCGGCGGCGCGTCCGACAGCGACGACGACGCGGCCGACGACGCCGGAGACGACCATGACGACGAAGCCTAACCACCCGGACGAGCTCGTGGTCGGCCTCGTGTCGATCAGCGACCGCGCGAGTACGGGGGTCTACGAAGACAAGGGTATTCCGGCGCTGCAGGAATGGCTCGCCGGCACGCTGGTTTCGCCGTGGCGCGCCGAAACGCGCCTGATCCAGGACGACGCGCCGACGATCTCGGCCACGCTGACCGAACTCGTCGACGTCGCCGGCTGCGACCTCGTGCTGACGACGGGCGGCACGGGCCCCGCGCGTCGCGACGTGACGCCGGAAGCCACGCTGGCCGTGGCGACGAAGGAAATGCCGGGATTCGGCGAACAGATGCGGCAGATCAGCCTGAATTTCGTGCCGACCGCGATCCTGTCGCGGCAGGTCGCGGTGATCCGCGAAACGGCCGACCATGCGGCGCTGATCATCAACCTGCCCGGCCAGCCGAAGTCGATCCGCGAAACGCTGGAAGGGCTGCGCGACGCCGACGGCAAGTCGACCGTGCCCGGCATCTTCGCCGCGGTGCCCTACTGCATCGACCTGATCGGCGGCCCGTATATCGAGACCGACGCCGCGGTGGTCGCGGCGTTCCGCCCGAAAAGCGCGCGGCGCTGAGCGTTTGCCGCGCGCCGCACGTGTGCCGGCCCGCTCAGGCGGCCGGCACGGAATCGCCTGCCGGCGCCGATGCGGCCGGAATCAGGAAATGCTCGCGGTAGTACTTCAGCTCGTCGATCGACTCGTGGATGTCGGCGAGCGCGGTGTGCATCGCCCGCTTCTGGAAACCTTTGTAGATGGCCGGCTGCCAGCGGCGGCACAGCTCCTTGAGCGTGCTGACGTCGAGGTTGCGGTAGTGGAAGAACCGCTCGAATTCCGGCATCCAGCGCGCCATGAAGCGGCGGTCCTGGCAAATCGAGTTGCCGCACATCGGCGACTTGCCCGGGGACACGTACTGCGCGAGGAACGCCTGCAGTTGCGCGGCGGCTTCCGCCTCGGTCACGGTCGACGCGCGCACGCGGTCGATCAGCCCCGAGCGGCCGTGCGTCGACTTGTTCCAGTCGTCCATCTTCGCGAGCGTCTCGTCGCTCTGGTGAATCGCGAACACCGGGCCCTCGACGGCGACGTCGAGCGTGGAATTGGTCACGACGACCGCGATCTCGATGATGCGGTCGTTATCCGGGTCGAGGCCCGTCATCTCCATGTCGAGCCAGACGAGGTTCAACTCGTTGCGCACGAGCGCGGGCTGGCTGGCGGAAGCGGCGGTATCGGTCATGATTCATCCTGGAAAATAGCGAACCGGGCGCGCCGACGCGGCGCCACCCGGGCGGTCGGCATCGCATCAGCGGGGCCGGTCCGCAAGAACATATAATTCTCGCATAGAACCCTTTGGCGCCTTCGATGTCACCCTTTTCGTTCACCCTGCTGTTCGCGATCGCCGTACTCGCGATGGTCGTCACCAAGCTGTGGCTCGCGTCGCGGCAGATCCGCTTCGTCGCCGCGCACCGCAACGGCGTGCCCGCGCAGTTCAGCGCCACCATCCCGCTGACCGCCCACCAGCGCGCGGCCGATTACACCGTCGAGCGCACCCGGCTGACGATGCTCGAGATCGTCGTCAGCGCGGCCGTGCTGGTCGGCCTCACGCTGCTCGGCGGCGTCGGCGCGCTCGACACGCTGCTGACCGGCTGGCTCGGCCGCGGCTACGGGCAACAGGTCGCGCTGGTCGCCGCGGTGCTCGCGATCACGGGCGTGATCGACGTGCCGTTCGAGTATTACCGCCAGTTCGGGATCGAGCAGCGCTTCGGCTTCAACCGGATGACGAAGCGGCTGTTCTTCACCGACATGCTGAAAAACACGTTGCTCGGCGCCGTGCTCGGCCTGCCGCTGCTGTTCGTCGTGCTGTGGCTGATGAACCAGGCCGGCAACCTGTGGTGGCTGTGGACCTGGGTCGTCTGGGTCGCGTTCCAGATGCTCGTGCTGCTGATCTACCCGACCTTCATCGCGCCGCTGTTCAACAAGTTCGAGCCGCTGAAGGACGACGCGCTGCGCGCGCGCATCGAGTCGCTGATGAAGCGCTGCGGCTTCGCGGCCAAGGGGCTGTTCGTGATGGACGGCAGCCGCCGCTCCGCGCACGGCAACGCGTACTTCACGGGCTTCGGCGCATCGAAGCGGATCGTGTTCTTCGACACGCTGCTCGCGCGCCTGTCCGGCCAGGAGATCGAAGCCGTGCTCGCGCACGAGCTCGGCCACTTCAAGCGCCGCCACGTGATGAAGCGGATGCTCGTGTCGTTCGTGCTGAGCCTCGTGCTGCTCGCGCTGCTCGGCTGGCTCGCGCAACGCACGTGGTTCTACACGGGGCTCGGCGTCACGCCGTCGCTCGACACCAGCAACGCGGGCGCCGCGCTCATCCTGTTCTTCCTCGCGATTCCGGTGTTCCTGTTCTTCGCGACGCCGTTCAGCAGCCTCACGTCGCGCAAGCACGAATTCGAGGCCGACGCGTTCGCGGCCAGCCAGACCGACGCGCAGGATCTCGTCAGCGCGCTCGTGAAGCTCTATGAGGACAACGCGTCGACGCTGACGCCCGACCCCGTCTACACGGCCTTCTACTACTCGCATCCGCCCGCGTCGCAGCGGATCGACCGCCTGCTGCAGCACGCATGAGCCGGCCGACCTCCCGCCAGCCGGCCCCGCGCGCATCCGGCGCGCAGCGGGCCGAAGGCCGCGTGATCGCGGCGCACGGCCGCCACTACATCGTCGCGCCCGATGACGGCGGCCCGATGCTGCAATGCTTCCCACGCGGCAAGAAGAGCGACATCGCGGTCGGCGACCGCGTCGCGTACGAGCTCGCATCGGCCGACCAGGGCGTGATCGTGGAGATCGGCGAACGGCGCAACCTGCTGTACCGCTCCGACCAGTTCAAGTCGAAGCTGTTCGCGGCGAACCTCGACCAGTTGCTGATCGTGCTCGCGACCGAGCCCTATTTCAGCGAGGATCTGCTCGGCCGCGCGCTGATCGCGGCCGAGGCGAACGAGCTGAAGCCGCTCGTCGTGCTGAACAAGATCGACGTCCAAGCCGCGCTGCCGGTGGCGCGCGAGCGTCTCGCGCCGTACCGCGCGCTCGGCTACGACGTGCTCGAGCTGTCGGTGAAAGGCGCGCCGGACGACGCGCGCGCGCAGTTGATGCCGCATCTCGCCGGGCATTCGACGATCCTGCTCGGCCAGTCCGGGATGGGCAAGTCGACGCTCGTGAACCTGCTCGTGCCCGATGCCGAAGCCGCGACCCGCGAGATTTCGGCCGCGCTCAACAGCGGCCGTCACACGACCACGTTCACACGCCTGTACCCGCTGGAAGGCGGCGGTGCGCTGATCGATTCGCCGGGATTCCAGGAATTCGGCCTCTACCACCTGACCGAAGGCCGCCTCGAGCGCGCGTTTCCGGAATTCCGTCCGCTGCTCGCGGACTGCCGTTTCTATAATTGTCATCATCTGCACGAGCCCGGCTGCGCGATCCTCGAAGCCGTCGCCGACGGCCGCATCGCGCCGTCCCGGCACGCGCTGTACGCGCAGCTCGTGCATGAGGCGAGCCAGATCGTCCGCTGACCGCTCGACGTGTGCGACGGCCGGCCGGCGCCAGCCGGGCCGGCCTTCATCGACAGGAGCCGCGATGCGTTTCAAGGCACCCGACCTCGCGACCGCACAGCATTGGGCCAACGTGCTCCAGGTGGCCGGCATCGGTTGTGAGCTGCACAACTGCTATGCGACCGGCGCGCTCGGCGGCCTGCCCGCCGATGCGTGCACGCCCGAACTGTGGCTCGACGACGAACGCGACGACGCGCTCGCCCGTCGGCTCCTCGATGCCGCGTCGCACGGCCCGTCGGCCGGCGCGGCACCCTGGCGCTGCCGGCAGTGCGGCGAAGCGCTGGAAGCGCAATTCACCGCGTGCTGGCAATGCGGCGCCGTGCGCGACCCGCTCGACGACTGAACGCACTGCCCCGACGCACAGCGAAAAGGCCGGCATCGAGCCGGCCTTCTCATTTTGGCGAGCGCTGGGCTAGCGCATCACTCACGATACCCACACGGCCAGCGTCAGCATCAGCAGCAGGATCATCCACAGGATCACCGCGCGCCACACGAGGCCAACCGCCGACTGCAGCGTGCGCGGCGTGCAATCGTCACCGACCGTCAACGGACCGCTGTCGCCGACCGCCAGCGCATCGAGGCTCGACGGCTCCGCGAGCGGCCCCGCGAGACGCGCGCCGAGCGCGCCGCTGCCCGCGGCCAGCAATACGCCGTCGTTCGGGTCGGGCCACTGGCGCGTATGGTTGCGCCACGCATAGATCGCATCCTCGAAGTTACCGACGATCGCGAAGCCGAGCGCCGTCAGGCGCGACGGAATCCAGTCGATCACGAAGAATGCGCGCTGCGCGAACGTCGAGAACGCGGCCGTGCGGTCGTCGCCCGGCGTCGACCAGCTGCGCGCGAGGTATTCGGAAATCCGGTACAGCACGGCGCCGGCCGGGCCGATCGGCAGCACGTACCAGAAGAACACGCCGAACACGTGCCGATGCGACGCGACGACCGCGTGGATCAGCGTATGGCGGACGATTTCGCCGACCGGCATGTCGACCGTGTCGATGCCCGTCCACTCGTGCAGGATTTCGCGCGCACGCGGCACGTCGTCGTTGTTGAGCGCGAGATGGATATCGGTGAAGTAGTGGCTGAACTGGCGGAAGCCGAGCGTGAAATACACGACGGCGACGTTCCACAGGAACGCGAGCACGAAGCTCACCTTGTACAGCAGGAAATAGATCAGCGCGACGATCAGCACCCACGGCAGCACGACCGCGAGCCAGGCGAGGAGCCCATGCTTCTGCTTGCCGGCGTCGAGGCCATGCGCGACGGTTTCCGCATGAAACTGGAACAGTGCGAACACCGGATTGCTCGGCGACAACGCGCGGACCTGTTCGATGATGAGAGCGAGGAGAACCGAAAAGAAAGTCATGCGTGGCGCCGTCTTCGGAGTTATGTCATTTTTTGCATAACGATAGCACAGCGTCAGCCGCGCATGGCTGCCGGCGCGGTCGCCGGGCAGCCGCTCGCGCGCGCCGGCCGGCGCGCCCGCCTAACCGGCCGCCAAGAAGCGATACAGATTGCGAAACATGGCGGCAGTTGCGCCCCAGATGAAGTAATGCCCGTCCGGTTCGTCGTTCGGGTAAGGCATGGCAAAAAAACGACGCTCGCCGCCTTCCCACCGGAACACGCGGATCTGATGGTTCGCGGGATTCATCACGAACGCGAGCGGCACTTCAAAAATCTCGGCGACTTCGAACGTGTCGGCCTGCACGGTGAACGGCGGATGCACGAGGCCGACGACCGGCGTCACGCAGAAACCCGTGCCGGTCAGGTAGTCGGGCAGCGCGCCGAGAATCTCGACGCGTTCGGCGGCCAGCCCGATCTCTTCTTTCGCCTCGCGCAACGCGGTGGCGGTCGCGTCGTGGTCGAACGGCTCGCGACGGCCGCCGGGAAAGCTGATCTGTCCGGCGTGGTCGTTCAGGTGATCGGCGCGTTGCGTCAGCAGCACGGTGAGGCCCGACTCGCGGACGATGAGCGGCACGAGGACGGCCGCGCTACGCGGATCGACGCCTTCCTGCAGCCTCGCTTCGCCGGGTTCGACGCTCCACTCGAGCGTGCGCGCGAAGCGTTCTCGCAGGCCGGACGGCGTCATTAGCCTGGAATCGATGACAGGCAGGCCGGCGCCGGTGCCTTCGACCGGCAATACTTCGGGATCGATGATGGGGCGGCGATTCAATGGGGCTCTCGGGTTCGTGTCGTATCGAGCATATTGTCGCGCCAGAATGAAAAAAGCACCCGGTTGGGTGCTTTTTCCTTACAGCTCTTACTCTTGGGAAGCTGCTGCGGCGCGATCCTTCGACACCAGCTTTTCCTTGATACGAGCCGACTTGCCCGAACGCTCGCGCAGGTAGTACAGCTTCGCACGACGCACATCACCGCGACGCTTCACGACGATGCTTGCCAGCAGCGGCGAGTACGTCTGGAACGTACGCTCGACGCCTTCGCCCGACGAGATCTTGCGGACGATGAAGTTCGAGTTCAGACCACGATTGCGAATCGCGATCACGACGCCTTCGTAAGCCTGAACGCGCTTGCGGTTACCTTCAACCACGTTCACGTTCACGATCACCGTGTCGCCCGGGGCGAAATCGGGGATGGTCTTGCCGGCGAGCGCGCGCTCGATCTCTTCCTGCTCAAGTTTTGCGATCAGATTCATTACTGACTCCTTATGCCATCGTGTCGGCGTTCACACCCGCCTGCTTCCAGGCCTGGCCCCGATAGAGGATGGATTCACATCAGGCGCCGCACACGCATGTACGGCACCGCCAATTCCCGCTCGCGCAGCCGCCTCAGGAGGCGTCCTTCGCTTCGCGTGCGAGGTTCGCGAGCCACGCCTCGTCGGCCCGGCTCAGCAACTTCTCGCGGCGCGCCCGGACGATCAGGTCCGGCCGCTTCCGCAACGTATTCCTCAATGCTTCCTGGCGCCGCCACTTCTCGATCTCGGCATGATGCCCGCCGAGCAGCACGTCCGGCACGCGCACGCCGTCGTATTCCTCGGGGCGCGTGTAGTGCGGACAATCGAGCAGGCCGTCCGCGAAGCTGTCCTGCACGGCCGACAGCGAATCGTTCAGCACGCCGGGCAGCAACCGCACGACCGCATCCATCATCGCCATCGCCGGCAATTCGCCGCCCGACAGCACGAAATCGCCGAGGCTGATTTCCTCGTCGACGCAACGGTCGAGCAGGCGCTGGTCGATCGCCTCATAGCGACCGCACAGCACGACGACGCCGGGTTCCTGCGCCATCCGCACCGCCCGATCGTGCGTGAGCGGCGCGCCTTGCGGCGACATCATCACGACGCGCGTGCTCGCGATGCCCTGCTCCGCCTGCGCCGCTTTCGCGGCGTCGATCGCGGCTTCGAGCGGCCTGGCCAGCATCACCATGCCCGGACCGCCGCCGTACGGACGATCGTCGACCGTGCGGTAGTTGTCCGTCGTGAAATCACGCGGGTTCCAGGTGCGCAGCCCGAAGCGCCCCTGCTTCACGGCCCGGCTGGTGATTCCCCAGTCGGTCAGTGCACGGAACATCTCGGGAAAGAGCGTGACGACGTCGAACTGCACCGCGCTCTCGGTAACCTGGTTCATTTCAGTAATCGGCTTCCCAGTCGACGACGATGCGACGCGCCGCCTGATCCACCGTTTTGACGTAGACGCCGACGAACGGAATCAATCGCTCGTCGGTGGTCGGCTGACCGTCTTTACCGGTTGCCGGATACTCGACACGCATGATCGAATGCACGCCGTTGTCGATCATCCCGCTCACCTTCCCGAGCGCCACCGATTGCTCGTTGACGACCTCGAGACCGATCAGGTCGACCCAATAGAATTCGTCCGCGGCCAGTGCCGGGAAATCTTCCCGGCGCACGAACACGCGAAAGCCGCGCATGAACAGCGCGGCATCGCGGTCGCTGACGCCCGCGGGTTGCGCAACGACAGTATCGCTGTGCGTCTTCGACTGCATGATGCGGACGGAAAGCCGCTCCGCACCGCGTTCCAGCCACCAGCGACGCGCGTTGAGCAGCGCGTCGCCGCCGCGACCGGCATCGGCATGCGTCGCCACCTTGACCCAGCCCTTCAGGCCGTAGGCGTCGACCACCGCCCCGACCTCGACGGCATCGTCGGGCCAGGCTTGCGTCGCGTCGGGACTGCCTGGTTCGGCAGCCTGACCGGCGTTCGCGACCGCGTCGCGCTCGACCGGCTTGCGGACGAATGCGCCGAATGACGCACGCCCGCGCCTTGCATTACCGGAATCGTGACCCGCCATCAATGCACCTCACAGCCGGCACGACCGGCACACCGTGCCATTAGGCAGCCGGTTGCGCCTTTTGCGCTTCCTTCACCAGACGCTGGACGGTCGGCGACAGTTGCGCGCCAACGCCTTGCCAGTACGTCAGGCGATCCTGAGCGATACGCAGCGATTCGCCCTTCGTGGCGACCGGGTTGTAGAAGCCGACGCGTTCGATGAAGCGGCCGTCACGACGGTTGCGCGAATCGGTAGCAACGATGTTGTAGAACGGGCGCTTCTTCGAGCCGCCACGAGCCAGACGGATGATAACCATATGATGTCCTTCGGGAAAACCGGGTTCGAAACTACTGAAACACGCGATTATAGCCGGAAACCAGAGGTACAACAAACACTTACGCGTAAAAATCCGCGGACGGCCCGTCCGCCGGGCATACAATCGTCGTGTCCAGGATGCTACCGACCGTCATGCCGCCTCTTCGCGCCGCCCCGATGCGCCGCGTGCAGCACCTGTTCGCGGCGCTGCTTGCCGGCCTCGCCTGCCTCGCGTCGGCCCCGGCGTTTGCCGCGCCGCTGCCTGTGAACGAACTCGTCGTGCCGCCCGGCTTCCATGTGGACGTGCTGACCGACGCCGTCCCGGCCGCACGGGAAATGGCGTGGTCGCCGCGCGGCATCCTGTATGTCGGCACGCGGGACGGCCGCGTCCACGCACTGGTGATGCACGAGGGCCGGATCAGCGCACGCTACGTGATCGCGTCCGGGCTCGACATGCCCGTCGGGGTGGCCTACCTCGACGGCGCCCTTTATATATCCGCCGTGTCGCGCATCCTGCGCGTCGATCATATCGACGACCGGCTCGCGAAACCGCCCGCGCCCGTCGTCGTGACCGACGCACTGCCGACCGATCACCATCACGGCTGGAAATTCATCGCGTTCGGCCCCGACGGCAAGCTGTACGTGCCGATCGGCGCACCGTGCAACGTCTGCCTCGCCGATCGCAGCCGCTACGCGATCATCGCGCGGATGAACGCCGACGGCAGCGGGCGTGAAGTGGTCGCGCGCGGCATACGCAACACGGTCGGCTTTGCATGGCACCCGGATTCGGGCGAGCTCTGGTTCACCGACAACGGGCGCGACCTGATGGGCGACGACGTACCGGACGACAAGCTGAACCGCGCGCCGCGCGCCGGCCTCGACTTCGGTTTTCCATACTGCCACGGCGGCGATACGCCCGACCCCGAATTCGGCAGCGCCGACGCGTGCCGACGTTATGTGCCGCCGGTCCTGAAACTCGGTGCGCACGTCGCGGCGCTCGGGATGCGCTTCTACACCGGGCCGATGTTTCCGGCGTCGTATCGCAATAACGTCTTCATTGCCGAACACGGCTCGTGGAACCGCCGCACGAAGGTCGGCTACCGCGTGATGCGCGTGGTCGTCTCGGCGGACGGCAGCCATGCTCGTCAAACGCCGTTCGTCACGGGCTGGCTGCGGCCCGACGGCACGGCATGGGGACGCCCGGCCGATGTATTGCCGCTGCCGGACGGTTCTCTGCTCGTCAGCGACGATTACGCGGGCGCGATCTACCGCGTGACGTATGCGGCACCCTGACGCACGCGAGGGGTGACCGGCCCCGACCGGGCATCGTAGAATGCGTGCCGGGCCGCGCGCCCGCGCCGGCCCGCCGGCCCCGCCCATGCCAACGACACTACGCCGCCATCCATGTCCAGCAGCACCGCATCGCCCCGCCGCTTCCGCTCCAAGACGCTCACCGCCGCCCTCGCGTTCCTGCTCGGGTCGATCGGCGCGCATCGCTTCTATCTGTACGGCTTTCGCGACGTATACGGCTGGGCCCACCTGCTCGCGACGATCGTCGGCATCCCGGGCTTCCTGCTGCTTGCCGCAACCCAGCGCAGCGCCGGCCTCGGCTGGTGGCTCGCGGTGCCCGGTGCAATCTCGCTGCTGGCGGCGTTCCTCGCCGCACTCGTCTACGGGCTGCGCCCCGATGAAAAATGGGATGCGCAATTCAACGCCGACACCGGCAAGCAGAGCCAGTCGGGCTGGACCGTGATCTTCGTCGTGATCTTCTCGCTGCTGATCGGTGCGTTCCTGTTGATGACCGCACTCGCGCTGTCGTTCCAGACGTACTTCGAATCGCAGGTTGAAGCGGCCAAGCAGATTTCGCAGTAAGCACGACCAATACGGTCGATACGGCCCACCGGCGACTGCGTTGCTCGCCGGTCAGAACAGGTTCAACTGCATGTCGTCGCGCGATTTCGCGCCAGCTGCACGAACCGCGACGCGTGGCGCCGGCGCCCCGGCGGCAGGCGCACCGCGGAACCGCGACAGATCGAGGATGCCGTTCGTGCGTTCGTTCAACCCGAGCCGCTTGACGGCCTGACGGAAGCGCTGCCGCAGCAGGTCGGCCCAGATCCCCTCGCCCTTCATCCGTTTCGAGAAATCCGAGTCGTAATCCTTGCCGCCGCGCATGTCGCGCACGCGATTCATCACGCGCTCCGCGCGATCGGGAAAATGCGCGGCAAGCCACTGCTTGAACAGCGGCGCGACCTCCCACGGCAACCTCAGGACGATGTAGCTCGCATGCGTCGCACCGGCTTCCGCGCAGGCCTCCAGCACGTGCTCCACGTCGGGCTCGGTCACGAACGGAATCACCGGTGCAATGCTCACGCCGACCGGCACGCCCGCATCGCGCAGCGCACGGATCGTGCGCAACCGCCGCGCCGGCGTGGCCGCGCGCGGCTCGAGCGTGCGCGCCAGTTCGGCATCGAGCGTCGTGATCGTGACCGCCGCCATCACCTGCCCGCGTTCGGCCATCGGCGCGAGCAGGTCGAGATCGCGCTCGATCAGCGACGACTTCGTGATCGCCGCGAACGGCAGCCCGCGGTCGTGCATCACCTGGATCACGCTGCGCGTGATGCGCAGGTCGCGCTCGACCGGCTGGTACGCGTCGGTGTTGACGCCGAGCGCGATCGGCTCCGGCACGTAGCGCTTGCGCGAAATCTCGCGCTCGAGCAGTTCGGCTGCATTGACCTTCGCGTAGATGCGGCTTTCGAAATCGAGCCCCGGCGACAGCCCGAGGTAGCTGTGCGTCGGCCGCGCGAAGCAATAGATACAGCCGTGCTCGCAGCCGCGATACGGATTGAGCGACACGCTGAACGGAATATCGGGCGACTGGTTGCGCGTCAGGATGCTCTTCGCCCGCTCCTCGAAGACCTGCGTGCGCAGCGGCGCGGGGAAATCGGCATCGTCGGACGCGTGCGTCCAGCCGTCGTCCACCGCTTCGCGCTGCGCGATTTCATACCGCCCCTGCAGGTTGTCGACCGCGCCGCGCCCCTTGCGGGGCACGGGCGGCGCTACCGGAAATTCGTTGTCGGACCGATCGTCCATGTGCCCACCCATTCGCCTGCGCCCAATACTGTACATTTATACAGTATTGGGCGCAGCATGCCAAGGGTGGGATAAAGGGCCCGACGACGGGCCGCCTAGCGTCACTCGCCGACCGCAATCGTCAGCGTTTCCTTGATTTCCTCCATCACGACATAGCTCTTCGACTGCACGGCGCCGGGCAACTGCAGCAGGATGTCGCCGAGCAGTTTCCGGTAGTCGGCCATCTCGCCGATCCGCGCCTTGATCAGGTAGTCGAAATCGCCGGAGACGAGATGGCATTCGAGCACCTCGTCGATCTTCATCACTTCCCGGCGGAACTGCTCGAACATGTTGCCGCCCTTGTGGCCGAGCGTGATCTCGACGAACACCAGCAGCGCGGCATCCAGCTGATGCGGGTCGACCCGCGCGTGATAGCCGGTGATCACGCCGTCGCGCTCCATGCGCCGCACGCGCTCGATGCACGGCGTGACGGTCAGTCCGACCTGTTCCGCGAGGTCCTTCATCGCCATCCGGCCGTCGTCCTGGAGCAGTTTCAGGATGCGCCGGTCGAGCTTGTCGAGCGTACGTACGGGCTGACGTTGCGTTCTCATTTGTTTATGCTGAAAACCAGAAAAATACAATAACAAAAACTGCACATTCGACAATACCATAGCGCAAAAAACTAGATCAGCTAGAGGTTACACGGAGCCGCAGGTGCGCCCGGCCTCGACCTGGTTCCTTCCATCTGGAGCAGCTATGCGAGTCGTCATTCTGGGCAGCGGTGTAGTGGGCGTGGCAAGCGCGTATTACCTTGCGCGCGCCGGTCATGAAGTCACGGTGATCGACCGGGAAGCCGGCCCGGCGCTGGAGACGAGCTTCGCGAACGCAGGCCAGATCTCTCCCGGCTATGCGGCACCGTGGGCCGCGCCCGGCGTGCCGCTGAAGGCCGTCAAGTGGATGTTCGAAAAGCATGCGCCGCTCGCGATCCGTCTCGACGGCACGCGCTTCCAACTCCAGTGGATGGTTCAGATGCTGCGCAACTGCACGGCCGAGCGCTATGCAGTCAACAAGGGCCGCATGGTCCGTCTCGCCGAATACAGCCGCGACTGCCTGCAGGCGCTGCGCGCCGATACCGGCATCGAATACGAAGGCCGCA
The DNA here is from genome assembly GCF_905400185.1 of Burkholderia sola. NCBI lineage: Bacteria > Pseudomonadati > Pseudomonadota > Betaproteobacteria > Burkholderiales > Burkholderiaceae > Burkholderia > Burkholderia sola. The sequence continues at coordinate 1,058,725 of NZ_FR989675.1, read as the reverse complement.
CGGGCGGCACGCTGCAACTGTTCCGCACGCAGCAGCAACTCGACGGCGCGGCGAAGGACATCGCCGTGCTGCAGGAAGCGAACGTGCCGTTCGAACTGCTGTCGCCGGCCGAACTGAAGCATGCCGAACCGGCGCTCGCCGCCGTCTCGCACAAGCTGACGGGCGGCCTGCGCCTGCCGGGCGACGAAACCGGCGATTGCCAGCTGTTCACGACGCGCCTCGCCGCGCTCGCCGAATCGCTCGGCGTCAAGTTCCGCTACAACACGCCGATCGATGCGCTCGCGATCGCGGGCGGCAAGATCGCCGGCGTGCAGTGCGGCAGCGAGACGGTGCGTGCCGACGCGTACGTCGTCGCGCTCGGCTCGTACTCGACCCGCTTCATCTCCCACCTGATGAAGATTCCCGTCTATCCGCTCAAGGGCTATTCGATCACCGCGCCGATCGTCAACGAAGCCGCCGCGCCGGTGTCGACCGTGCTCGACGAGACCTACAAGATCGCGATCACGCGCTTCGACCAGCGCATCCGCGTCGGCGGCATGGCGGAAATCGTCGGCTTCGACAAGACGCTGCGCGCGGCGCGCCGCGAAACGCTCGAGATGTGCGTGAACGACCTGTTCCCGGGCGGCGGCGACACGTCGAAGGCCACGTTCTGGACGGGCCTGCGCCCGATGACGCCGGACGGCACGCCGATCGTCGGCCGCACGCCGGTGTCGAACCTGTTCCTGAACACCGGCCACGGCACGCTCGGCTGGACGATGTCGTGCGGCTCGGGCCAACTGCTCGCGGACCTGATCTCGGGCAAGATGCCCGCGATCCAGGCCGACGACCTGTCGGTGCATCGTTACCTGAAGGACGTGCCCGGCCAGACGCGCCCGGCCTACGCGTAAACCGGAACGGCCCGCTGCGATGCGGGCCGATTGCATCAACGAGAAAGGCGCCCGAGGGCGCTTTTCTCGTTTTGGCGACTGCGACTCGACTGCGAGTGGCCACTCGGCACGACGCTTCAGTCGACGCGCGCATGCACGCGTCGTCCGTTAAACGAATCGACGTTACCCGCCGTGCCTGCGCGACGATATGTTCGGCGCGGCACGGTACGAGCGCGAATCGTCCGGACGAGCGATATCCGCTCCTCATTCAACGACCACACAACGAAAAAAGGGGCGCTCGTCGCGCCCCTCTTCTTGTGTGCTTACCGCTGAAGCGTCACGCCGCGTCAGCCGAGCTCGCTCACGAGCTCCGGCACGAGCGAGAACAGATCGCCGACAAGGCCGTAGTCGGCCACGCTGAAGATCGGTGCTTCGGGATCCTTGTTGATCGCGACGATCACCTTCGAATCCTTCATGCCGGCCAGGTGCTGGATCGCACCCGAGATGCCGACCGCGATGTACAACTGCGGCGCGACGATCTTGCCGGTCTGGCCGACCTGGTAGTCGTTCGGCACGTAGCCGGCGTCGACTGCCGCGCGCGAGGCGCCGAGCGCTGCGGACAGCTTGTCGGCCAGCGGCTCCAGCACCTTCGTGTAGTTCTCGCCGCTGCCCAGACCGCGGCCGCCCGACACGATGATGCTCGCCGACGTCAGTTCCGGACGGTCCAGCTTCGTCACTTCACGGCTCACGAACTGCGACTTGCCGGCGTCGGCTGCCGCTTCGATCTTGTCGACCGATGCGCTGCCGCCTTCCGCCGCCACCGGATCGAAACCCGTCGCACGCACCGTGATCACCTTGATCGGATCGCTCGACTGCACCGTCGCGATCGCGTTGCCCGCGTAGATCGGACGCTCGAACGTATCGGCCGAATCGACCGCCGTGATGTCCGAGATCTGTGCGACGTCCAGCTTCGCGGCGATGCGCGGCGCGATGTTCTTGCCGTAGGCCGTCGCCGGCGCGAGGATGTGCGAGTAGTCCTTCGCGATGTTCAGCGCGGTCGCTTCAACGTTTTCCGCCAGGCCTTCGGCCAGTTGCGGCGCGTCGGCCAGCAGCACCTTCGAAACGCCCGCGATTTTCGCTGCCGCATCGGCCGCCGCTTGCGCGTTGTGGCCCGCGACCAGCACGTGGATGTCGCCGCCGACGAATTTGCCAACTTCGGCCGCCGCCGCCACCGTGTTCAGCGTCGCGGCCTTGATCGACGCGTTGTCGTGTTCTGCAATCACCAGAATCGTCATTTCTTTGCGCTCCCTCTTACAGCACCTTGGCTTCGGTCTTCAGCTTCTCGACCAGCGTCTTCACGTCCGGCACCTTCACGCCGGCCGCGCGCTTCGGCGGCTCGACCACCTTCAGCGTCTTCAGACGCGGCGCGACGTCCACACCGAGGTCTTCCGGCTTCACGGTTTCCAGCGGCTTCTTCTTCGCCTTCATGATGTTCGGCAGCGTCACGTAGCGCGGCTCGTTCAGGCGCAGGTCGGTCGTGACCACCGCCGGCAGCGTCAGCGACAGCGTTTCCGCGCCGCCGTCGACTTCCCGCGCAACGGTTGCCTTGCCGTCGGCGATCGTCACCTTCGACGCGAACGTCGCTTGCGGCAGACCTGCCAGCGCGGCCAGCATCTGCCCCGTCTGGTTCGAATCGTCGTCGATCGCCTGCTTGCCGAGGATCACCAGCTGCGGCTGCTCCTTGTCGACCAGCGCCTTCAGGATCTTCGCGACGGCCAGCGGCTCGACGCTGTCGTTCGATTCGACGAGGATCGCGCGATCCGCGCCGATCGCCAGCGCCGTGCGCAGCGTTTCCTGCGCTTGCGTGACACCCACCGACACCGCGATCACTTCGGTCGCGACGCCCGCTTCCTTGAGGCGCACCGCTTCTTCCACCGCGATTTCGTCGAACGGGTTCATCGACATCTTCACGTTCGCGATGTCGACGCCCGTGTTGTCCGACTTCACGCGGACCTTCACGTTGTAATCGACCACTCTTTTCACTGGCACCAGGATTTTCATGCACACGCTCCAAAGTTACGAATACGACCAGAGGCCATTTTATAGCGCGGCCTCATGACTGCGCGGCCAGGCGGACCCAACCATGATGGTTGTCGAGGATACCGCTTCTTGGCGACGCGCCAATGATAGCGAACGGTCGTTCTATTTTAAAAGAGAAAAAACCCGGACGCAAAGCCCGGGTTTTCGATCATCGACTCTAATCCCGCCGGGCGTCCGTGCGCTGCCGGTTACCAGGCGGCAATGACCGCGCCGCCGAACTTGCCTTCGATGAACTGCTTCACGTCGGCCGAGTGATACGCGGCGATCAGCTTCGCGACCCACGGCTTGTTCCGGTCCGCCTCGCGGATCGCGAGGATGTTCGCGTACGGGCCGTTCGGGCCCTCGATCGCGATCGCGTCCTGTTTCGGTTTCAACCCCGCTTCCATCGCGTAGTTGGTATTGATCGCGGCCGCGTCGACGTCGCCGAGCGAACGCGGAATCTGCGCGGCATCGAGTTCGACGATCTTCAGCTTGCGCGGATTGTCGACGATATCGAGCGGCGTCGCCTTCAGCCCCGCATCCGCGCGCAGCTTCAGCAGCCCCTGCTTCTGCAGCAACAGCAGCGCGCGGCCGCCGTTGGTCGGATCGTTCGGCACCGCGACGCGCGCGCCCGGCTTCAGTTCGGCCAGCGACTTCACGCGCTTCGAATAGATGCCCATCGGGAACGTGACGGTGTCCGCGACCTTGAGCAGCTTGTAGCCGCGATCCTTCACCTGCGCCTGCAGATACGGATCGTGCTGGTAGCTGTTCGCGTCGAGGTCGCCCGACGCGAGCGCGGCGTTCGGCTGCACGTAATCGGAGAATTCGACGATGCGGATCTCCAGGCCGTCCTTCGCCGCGACCTTCTTCACCACTTCCATGATCTGCGCGTGCGGGCCGCCCGTCACGCCGACCTTGATGGTTTCGGCCTGCGCATGCGCGCCCGCGAACAGTGCGGCCGCGCCCAGCGCCGCCGCGAACTTGAGCATGAAGCGTCGTTGCATCGTTTCTCCCCTATCGGATCGGTTTGGTTTTATTTGTGGCTGAGCCGGCGCACCAGCCAGTCGCCGAACGATTGCACGATCTGCACGAACACGATCAGGATTGCGACGACCGTCCACATCACTTCGGGCAGATAGCGCTGGTAACCGTAGCGGATCCCGAGATCGCCGAGCCCGCCGCCGCCGATCGCGCCCGCCATCGCCGAATAGCCGACCAGCGACACGAACGTGATCGTCAGGCCCGCGACGATGCCCGGCAGCGATTCGGGCAGCAGCACCTTGAAGACGATCTGCGACGTGGTCGCGCCCATCGATTGCGCGGCCTCGATCAGCCCGCGGTCGACTTCGCGCAGCGCCGTTTCGACGAGACGCGCGATGAACGGCGCGGACGCGAGCGTCAGCGGCACGACCGCCGCGGCCGTGCCGATCGACGAACCCGTGACGAGCCGCGTGAACGGAATCACCGCGACCAGCAGGATGATGAACGGCGTCGAGCGGACGGCATTCACGATGCCGCCGAGCACGCGATTCACCGCGAGGTTCTGCAGCACGCCCTGGCGGTCGGTCAGGTAGAGCAGCACGCCGAGCGGCAGGCCGACGAGCGCGCCGACCGCCCCGGCGATGCCGACCATGATCAGCGTCTCCCAGAACGACTGCACGAACATATCGAACATCTCACTCAACATACGAAAGCTCCTCTACCACCACACCTTGCTCGCGCAGGAACGCGAGCGCCTGCCCGACCTTGCCCGGCTCGCCGCCCGCGAGCACCGCGAGCGAACCGAATGCCTGCCCCTGGATCTCGTCGATCTGGCCGTGCAGGATGTTGAAATCGAGTTCGTACCGGCGGATCGTCTCCGACAGGATCGGCTGGTCGACCCCCGAGCCCGTGAACGCGAGCCGCAGCAGATGCCCGCGGCCCGTCTTCAGCCGCTCGGCCACGCGCGCCTTCAGCGCGGGCGGCAGTTCCTGCGCGATCACGTCGCCGATCAGCGCGCGCGTCACTTCGTGGTGCGGCTGCAGAAACACGTCGATCACGCGGCCTTCCTCGACCACGCGACCCGCATCGAGCACCGCGACGCGATCGCAGACCTGCTTGATCACTTCCATCTGGTGCGTGATCAGCACGATGGTCAGGCCGAGCTCGCGGTTGATGCGCTTCAGCAGATCGAGGATCGAGCGCGTGGTTTCGGGGTCGAGCGCGGACGTCGCTTCGTCCGACAGCAGCACCTTCGGCTGGCTCGCCAGCGCGCGGGCGATACCGACGCGCTGCTTCTGCCCGCCGCTGATCTGCGCCGGATAGCGATCCTTCTGCGCGGACAGCCCGACCAGGTCGAGCAGCGGCAGCACGGCGGCCTCGATGTCGGCACGACTCGCGCCGGCCAGCTCGAGCGGCAGCGCGACGTTGTCGAACACCGTGCGCGACGACAGCAGGTTGAAGTGCTGGAAGATCATGCCGATCTCGCGGCGCGCTTCGCGCAGCGCGCCGGCCGACAGCAGCGTGAGATCGCGCCCGCCGACGACGACATTGCCTTCGGTCGGCCGCGTCAGCAGGTTGATGGTGCGCACGAGCGTGCTCTTGCCGGCGCCGCTTCGGCCGATGATGCCGAACACCTCGCCTTGCGGGATCGTCAGGTTGACGTTGTGCAACGCTTCGACCCAGCCGCCCGGGCCGGGGAAACGCTGCGAAAGATTGCGTAATTCGATCATGTAAACAAAATGGCGGCCGGCCGGCGAGTTGGCCCGCCAGTCGGCCGCCGATGCATCTGGAATAGCCGGCGATTTTACCGCAAACCCCTCATTCCACTTAATAATCGATTTCGATCTTTTCATAACCAGACGAAATTAGAGGGGCGCTGCTGGGCCCGCGCCGGAGGGCCGCGACTATGATCGCGAAACGCACATGCCAACGACCAGGAGACACGCCCGATGAGCACCACCACCCCGCGGGCCGCCGCGCCCGCCACCGCCGGGTCGGTACCTTCGGCGCCCGCGCCGCGCATGGGCCGCCTGCGTACCGCGGACGGGCTCGAACTGGCGTCGTACCGCTGGCCGGCCGGCGACGGCGCCGCGCCGCCGCACGCGACGATCGCGCTGGTGCACGGCCTCGCCGAACACGCGGGCCGCTATGCCGCGCTCGCCGGCCGGCTGAACGCAGCGGGCATCGACGTGCTGGCGATCGATCTGCGCGGGCATGGCCAGTCGCCCGGCACGCGCGTGTGGGTCGACCGTTTCGACGGCTACCTGAACGACGCGGATGCGCTGGTCGCCGAAGCCGCGCGCGGCGATGCGCCGCTGTTCCTGATGGGGCACAGCATGGGCGGCGCGGTCGCGGCGCTCTACGCGATCGAACGCGCACCCGCCCGCGGCCACGCGCTGGCGGGCCTCGTGCTGTCGAGCCCGGCGCTTGCGCCAGGGCGCGACGTGCCGCGCTGGATGCTCGCGGTCAGCCGCGTCATCAGCCGTGTGTGGCCCTCCTTCCCCGCGATCAGGATCGACGCGGCCCTGCTGTCGCGCGATCCGGCCATCGTCGCGGCCAATCGCGCCGATCCGCTCGTGCATCACGGCGCAGTGCCCGCCCGCACCGGCGCGGAGATTCTCGACGCGATGGCGCGCATCGAAGCCGGCCGCGGCGCGCTGCGCGTCCCGGTGCTCGTCTATCACGGCACCGAGGACAAGCTGACCGAACCCGACGGCAGCCGTTCGTTCGGCGCACGCGTCGGCTCGCCCGATCGTACGCTGACGCTGTACGAGGGCGGCTTCCACGAAACGATGAACGATCTCGAACGCGACCGCGTGATCGACGCGCTGATCGCGTGGATTCACGCGCGCGTGCCGGCGCGCTGAGCGCGCCCTGACCGGCCGGTCGAGCGGGAATCAGATCCCGGCGAGCACGCGCAGGTGCGCGACGACGCTGCGGCCGAGCGCGGACAGGTTGTAACCGCCCTCGAGGCAGCTGACGATACGGCCCTGCGCATGCCGGCGCGCGACGTCGACGATCCGCGCGGTCAGCCATTCGAAGTCGGCCTCGACGAGACCGAGATTGCCGATGTCGTCCTCGCGATGCGCATCGAACCCGGCCGACACGAACAGCATCTGCGGCTTGAATGCGTCGAGGCGCGGCAGCCACAGCATGTCGACGGCTTCGCGGATCGCCATCCCGTTGCTGCGTGCGGGCATCGGCAGGTTGACCATGTTCGGCGCCTGGTGATCGACGCCCGAGAACGGATACAGCGGATGCTGGAAGAAACTGCACATCAGCACGCGCTCGTCGTTCGCGAACGCCGCCTCGGTGCCGTTGCCGTGGTGCACGTCGAAATCGATGATGGCGACACGCTCGATGCCGTGTACGTCGAGCGCGTGCCGCGCGGCGATCGCGACGTTGTTGAAGAAGCAGAAGCCCATCGCGCGCGCCGGCTCCGCATGATGACCGGGCGGCCGGACGCCGCAGAACGCATTCGCGTAGCGGCCTTCGATCACCGCATCGGTCGCCGCGACCGCGGCGCCGGCCGCGCGCAGTGCCGCGCGCCACGTGTCGCGATTCATCAGCGTATCGGGATCGATCTCGACGTAACCGTCGACCGGCGTCATGCTGCGGATGTAGTCGATGTGCGCCTGCGTATGCACGCGGCCGAGCGCGACCTCGCTCGCGAACGGCGCGGTTTCGTGCACGATCAGGTCGTCGATGCGGCTCGCGATCAGTTGATCCTGGATCGCCGACAGGCGGGCCGGACATTCCGGATGCCATTCCCCCATCTCGTGCAGCATGCAGTCGGGGTGCGTATAGAAAGCGGTTGCCATAAGCTGTCGTCCGCGGCGCGCGGTGCGTCGCAGGTCTCCGTCAATGATGTCCATCGTCTGCCGCGAATTCGCCGCTAACTTACCACAACGGCGGCCGGCTTCGGCCCGGCGCGCCGGATGCGTCGGGTATACTGCGCCGAACACAATCGCCCTGTCCGCCCGCTTCGACATGAATTCCAGCAAGCCCGCCGCCCTTCTCTCCGCGCTGTTCCGTGTTCGCGCTCCGCTCGTCGTCGCTGCCGTCGCGGCGGCCCTCGGCACCGCGCCCGCCGTCGCGCAGACGCAGCCGGCGAAGCCCGCCGGCACGCTCGTCGCCCAGGCCCAGCCACAGCAGCCGACGCCGCAAGGCCAGACGTTCGAAGAGGAAATCGTTCCGCAGCGTTACGCGAGCAACGCGAAGGTCGACGCGTTCATCGACGAGATGGTGAGCCGCAACGGCTTCGATTCGGCGAGCCTGCATGCGCTGTTCTCGCGCGTCAGCTACTCGGCCACGGCCGTCAAGCTCGTGAGGCCCGCACCGACGCCTTCGGTGAAGAACTGGCGCGTCTATCGTTCGCGCTTCATCGAGCCGATCCGCATCAATGCGGGCGTGAAGTTCTGGAAGGCGAACCAGGCGACGCTGCAGCGCGCGTCCGAGCAGTTCGGCGTGCCGCCCGAGGTGATCGTCGGCATCATCGGCGTCGAGACGATCTATGGCCGCTACATGGGCAATTTCCGCGTGCTCGACGCGCTGACCACACTGACGTTCGACTACCCGGACACGCCGAATCGCGACAGCCGCCAGGCCACGTTCCGCAAGAACCTCGAAGACTTCCTGGTCTGGACCCGCGACAACCAGCTCGACCCCACCACCGTGCTCGGCTCGTACACCGGCGCGATCGGGATTCCGCAGTTCCTGCCGAGCAGCATCCGCGAATATGCAGTCGACTTCGACGGCACGGGCCACGTCGATCTGCGCAGCAGTCCTGTCGATGCGATCGGCAGCGTCGCGAACTACCTGAAACAGCACGGCTGGGAAACCGACCGCCCGGTGGTCTGGCAAATCACGCCCGATACGGGCAGCCTGGGCATCGCACAGGCCGCCGCCGACGGCCAGCCCGAACCGCACTGGGCGCTGTCGCAACTGCTGCGCGCAGGCATGACGCTGAACGAGCCGACGGTCAACATCACGACCGAAGCCGGCACGCCGGTGACCGTGGTCGACCTGCCGACGCCGGGGCGCGCGACCGAATACATGCTCGGCCTGAAGAACTTCTACGTGCTGACGCGCTACAACCGCAGTTTCTTCTACGCACTCACCGTGTACCAGCTCGGCGAAGCCGTGAAAGCGCAGATGCAAGCGAGCGGCGCGCTCCCGTTGCCTGCGGCGGACACGGAAGCACCTGCACAATAAGCACGCCCGCACAAAACAAAAACGCCGCATATGCGGCGTTTTTTTTGCGTGTGGCGGCAGTGCGTGCCGCCCGGGCTCACGCTGGAAACACGCCCGTGGACAGGTAGCGGTCGCCACGATCGCAGATGATGAACACGATCGTCGCGTTCTCGACCTGACGCGCGATGCGCATCGCGACTTCGCATGCGCCGCCCGACGAAATGCCCGCGAAGATGCCTTCGACCGCCGCCAGCCGGCGCGTCATCGTTTCCGACGCAGCCTGGCTCACGCTCTCGACGCGGTCGACGCGGCTGCGATCGAAGATGGTCGGCATGTACGCTTCCGGCCATTTGCGGATGCCCGGAATACGCGAGCCGTCTTCCGGCTGCGCACCGACGATCTCGATCGCCGGATTCTGTTCCTTCAGATAGCGCGACGTGCCCATGATCGTGCCCGTCGTGCCCATCGCGGACACGAAGTGCGTGATGCGCCCTTCGGTATCGCGCCAGATCTCCGGCCCCGTGCCTTCGTAGTGCGCGACGGGATTGTCGGGGTTGCCGAACTGGTCGAGGATCACGCCCTTGCCCTCGCGCTGCATCTGCTCCGCGAGGTCGCGCGCCAGCTCCATCCCGCCCTTCACCGGCGTCAGGATGATTTCGGCGCCGTAGGCCGCCATGCTCTGGCGGCGCTCGACCGACAGATCCTCCGGCATGATCAGCACCATCTTGTAGCCGCGGATCGCCGCGGCCATCGCGAGCGCGATGCCCGTGTTGCCGCTCGTCGCCTCGATCAGCGTATCGCCCGGCTTGATGCGACCGCGCGCCTCGGCCTTGCTGATCATCGACAGCGCCGGGCGATCCTTCACGGAACCGGCCGGATTGTTGCCCTCGAGCTTCGCGAGCAGCACGTTGTTGCGCGCGCGAATCTCGTCGTCCGGCAGGCGGACCAGTTGCACGAGCGGCGTATTGCCGATCGTGTCTTCGATAGTTTTGTAAGCCATGGATATACCGTGAGTGCGAGGCCGATCAATCGATCGATTGTAAACCAGCACCGGCACGCGCGCCGGCAACCCCTTTGCGACGATGGAATACGCGTACCGCGCGGTTCGCGTTTCGCCGCGCGCGCGGCCCCACGCAAAAAACCCGCGGCATGCCGCGGGAAGCCGTCGCAACGACGGCGACTGAAGGAGCCCGGTGTCGGGTACGCGCGACCCGTTATTTCTGCGCGGTGCGGGCCGGCACGGCGGCGGGCTTCGCTGCCGCCGGCTTGCCCGCGGCCGCCGGCGTCGTGCCCGCGCCCGCCGCCGTACCGACCGTCAACCCTTCCTGCTGAAGCCGCTCGACGGTATGCCCGCCCATGCCCTTCACGCGTGCGGCGAGATCGTCCGCATTCCTGAACGGACCGCGTGCACCGCGCTCGTCGAGAATCGCCTTCGCCCGCGCCGGGCCGATGCCCTTGATGCCGACGAGCGCATCCTCGTTCGCGGTGTTGACGTCGACGGCCGCCCAGGCCGACGCCACTGCGCCGAGCATGACCGCTGCGGCAAACCATTTCCTGATCATGTGCTGGATCTCCGAAGAAAAACGGCCGGCGGCTGCCGACCGTGAGACCCAGTCTATCGATGCAACGCGCCGGTTTAAACCTGGCCGGATAGCCAACGCACGTAGCGGTCGACGCCTTCCTGCACGGTCAGGAACGGTGCGTCGTAGCCGGCCGCGCGCAGTTTCGTCTGGTCGGCCTGCGTGAAGCACTGGTACTTGCCGCGCAGCGCATCGGGGAACGGCACGTATTCGATCAATCCCTGCTCGACCTGCTGCGCGAGCGTCAGCGGCGGCTGGTTGTCGAGCGCGCGCAGCGTATTGACGACCGTCGACGCGATATCGTTGAACGGCTGCGCGCGCCCCGTGCCGAGGTTGAAGATGCCCGACTTCTCCGGATGATCGAAGAAGAACAGGTTCACCTTGGTCACGTCCTCGACCGACACGAAATCGCGCGTCTGCTCGCCCGGCGCATAACCGTTGTACTCGCCGAACAGCTTCACCTTGCCTTCCGCGCGGAACTGGTTGAAGTTGTGGAACGCGACCGACGCCATGCGGCCCTTGTGCGTCTCGCGCGGGCCGTACACGTTGAAATAGCGGAAGCCCGCGATCTGGCTCTTCGCGCTCGGCAGCACGCGACGGATCACCTGGTCGAACAGGAACTTCGAATAGCCGTACACGTTCAGCGGCGCCTCGACGTCGCGCGCCTCGACGAAGCGCGTCGAGCCGCCGTAGATCGCGGCCGACGATGCATACAGGAACTGCGTGCCCTGCGCGAGGCAGGTATCGAGCACCGCGCGGCTGTAGCGGAAATTGTTGTCCATCATGTAGCGGCCGTCGGTTTCCATCGTGTCCGAACAGGCGCCTTCATGAAATACCGCGCGTACCTTGCCGAAATCGCCGCGCGCGAAGCGTTCGACGAATTCGGTCTTGTCGAGATAGTCGTCGATCTCGCAGTCGACGAGATTGCGGAACTTGTCCGCGCGCGTCAGGTTGTCGACCGCGATGATGCGCGTCTCGCCGCGCGCGTTGAGCGCGTTGACGATGTTCGCGCCGATAAAACCGGCTGCGCCGGTGACGATGAGGGTCATGATCGTCCTGCCTGAAAAGTGCGAGCCACTCGTGCGGCGCGCTCGTCGCGCCGCCGAATGCGCTCAGTGAAACAGTTCGTTGTAGTCCACGGTGGCCGTGCCGAGCTTGCCGACCACGATGCCTGCCGCGCGATTCGCGAGCACCACAGCATCGACGAGCGGCACACCGGCGCCGAGCATCGTCGCGACCGTCGCGATCACGGTGTCGCCCGCGCCCGACACGTCGAACACTTCGCGTGCGAGCGCCGGCGCATGCAGTTCGCCGCCCGCGGAAAAGAGCGTCATGCCCTCTTCCGAACGCGTGAGCAGCAGCGCGTCGATGCCGAGCTCCGCACGCAGGGTCGCGACGCGCGCGCGCAGGTCGTCTTCCGATTTCCACTGCCCGACCACCTCGCGCAGTTCCGCGCGATTCGGCGTGATCAGCGATGCGCCGCGATAGCGTGCCCAGTCGTCGCCCTTCGGGTCGACCAGCACCGCCTTGCCGGCCGCACGCGCCTTCTCGATCATCGTCGTGACGTGCGTGAGGCCGCCTTTCGCGTAATCCGACATCAGCACGACGTCGTGCTGCGGCAGCAGCGCATCGAAGCGCGCGAGCCCCGCGAGCAGCACCTCGTGCGTCGGCATCGCCTCGAAGTCGACGCGCAGCAGTTGCTGCTGGCGCGCGAGCACGCGCAGCTTGATCGTGGTCGGCAACGCCGGATCGCGCTCGAGATGCGGCGTCACGCCGCTGCTGCCGAGCAGCTCGACGATCCGCTCGCCGGGTTCGTCGCAACCGACGACGCACAGCAGCCCGGCCTGGCCGCCGAGCGTCACCGCATTGCGCGCCACGTTGGCCGCGCCGCCGAGCCGCTCTTCCTGACGCTGCACGTGCACGACCGGCACCGGCGCTTCAGGCGAAATGCGATCGACGTTGCCGAACCAGTAGCGGTCGAGCATCACGTCGCCGACGACGAGCACACGCGAACGCGCGAGTTGCTCGCGCGGCACCGGAACGACTTCACGAAGAGTATTCATCGTACGTTCAGCCACGGGAAAACGACTGGGGATCGACGTACGGCCGACCGATCGCGTAGTAGTCGATGCCGAGTTCGGCCATCGCATCCGGCTCGTACAGGTTGCGCCCATCGAAGATCACCGGCGCTTTCAGCTCGGCCTTCAGGCGCGTGAAATCGGGGCTGCGGAATTCCTTCCACTCGGTCACGATCACGAGTGCGTCCGCGCCCGTGACCGCGGCGTCCTGCGTGTCGACGAGGTGCAATCGCGCCAGCACGTCGGCATCGTCGCCGAAATCCAGCGCGAACACGCGCCGCGCTTCGTCGACGGCAACCGGATCGTAGGCGCGCACGGTCGCGCCGCGCTCGAGCAGCGCGGCGATCAGGCGGCGGCTTGGCGCCTCACGCATGTCGTCGGTGTTCGGCTTGAACGCCAGGCCCCAGACTGCGAACTCGCGGCCCGTCAGGTCGGCGCCGAAACGCTGCTCGATCTTGCCGATCAGCACGTCCTTCTGCGCATGGTTGGCGGCCTCGACGGCCTCCAGGATACGCAGCGGCTGGCCGTTCTCACCCGCGGTGCGGATCAGCGCCTGCACGTCCTTCGGGAAGCACGAGCCGCCGTAGCCGACGCCGGCGTACAGGAAGTGATAGCCGATGCGCGGATCGGAGCCGATCCCGCGGCGCACGGCCTCGATGTCGGCGCCGACCTTGTCGGCGAGATTCGACATCTCGTTCATGAACGAGATGCGCGTCGCGAGCATCGCGTTCGCCGCGTACTTCGCGAATTCGGCCGAACGCACGTCCATGTAGATCGTGCGCTCGTGATTGCGGTTGAACGGCGCGTAGAGCTTCTTCATCTTCTCGCGTGCGATCGTGCCGGTTTCGTCGTCGTCGACGCCGATGATGATCCGGTCCGGGCGCATGAAGTCCTCGACCGCGGCGCCTTCCTTCAGGAATTCCGGGTTCGACACGACCGAGAAGCGATGCGCGACGCTGCCCGCGAGCCCGCGTGCGGCCAGCGCCTCGTCGACCACGCCGTGCACGCGCCGCGCGGTGCCGACCGGCACCGTCGACTTGTCGACGATCACCTTGAAGCCCGTCATGTGGCGGCCGATGTTGCGCGCGGCCTCGAGCACGTATTGCAGGTCGGCCGAGCCGTCCTCGTCGGGCGGCGTGCCGACCGCGATGAACTGGATCTCGCCGTGCGCGACGCTCGCCTCGATGTCGGTCGAGAAGCGCAGGCGCCCCGCCGTGCGGTTGCGCGCGATGATGTCCAGCAGCCCCGGTTCGTGAATCGGCATCCCGCCGTTGTTCAGGATGTCGATCTTGCGCGGATCGACGTCGAGACAGAAGACGTCGTGACCGATCTCCGCGAGGCACGCGCCCGTGACGAGGCCGACATAGCCGGTGCCGATGATGGTGATTTTCATAGATGTTCCGGTACTTCCCGGTAATAGACTAACTTGGCCGCAGCGCGTTGGCTCCGCGTGCCGGGATCAGCCCGGCATCGCGGGTTCGACGCGGCGCGGCGCATAGGTTTCCCAGCCGCTGCATCCGGGGCACTGCCAGTAGAAGAGCCGTGCCCGGAAACCGCAATTCTGGCACGTATACCGCGGCAGATTTTTCGTACGCTGCTTGATCAGCGCACGCATCATTTCAAGTTCCTTACGACGCGGTTCGTCGGCCGCCGCGATCTGCGCATCGAGCAGGTGCAGCATCCCCGACAGGTTCGGCGACTTTTCCATCTGCGTGCGCGCGAGCGTGTGCGCCTCATCCTGGCCGCGCAACCCGGCGATATGCTGATAGGCGATGTCGAGCAGGTCGTTCGACGGATAGCGATCGACGTACCCCATCAGCAGCTCGGCGCCTTCGACGTTCTTGCCGAGCGCGACGTACGCCTTCATCAGCTTGTCGGCGACGAGCGGCAGATACGCCGGGTTCTGCGCTTCGACGCGCTTCCAGTGCTCGATCGCGGCCGCGTGGTCGCCCGCCGCTTGCGCCGCGTCGCCGGACAGGATCGTCGCACGGACGTTCTGCGGATTCACGGTCAGCGCACGGCGCAACTGTTCGGCCGCCACGTCGGCCTGCTTGCGCTGCAGCGCGTCCTGCGCGAGTTCGCAGTGAAACTGCGCAATTTCGATGCCGAGCGGCTTGTCGCTCATCGATTCGATACGTTTCGCCGTATCGATCGACTTGTTCCAGTCCTTCTCGATCTCGTAGATCGTCAGCAGCGCCCGCTGTGCGCCGAGCGCGTAGTCGCCGTCCGCGAGCTTGTGGAACGCCTCTTCGGCGCGATCCAGCAGGCCGGCCTTCAGAAAATCCTGACCCAGTTCGTACAGCGCGTGGTCGCGCTCGTTGACCGGCAGGTCGGTGCGGCTCAGCAGGTTCTGGTGCACGCGGATCGCGCGGTCGGTCTCGCCGCGACGGCGAAACAGGTTGCCGAGCGCGAAGTGCAGCTCGACCGTTTCGGGGTCGAGCTTGGCCACCTCGATGAACGCATCGATCGCCTTGTCGGGTTGTTCGTTCAACAGAAAATTCAGGCCGCGAAAATACGAGCGCGGCAGGTTGGCGCTCTCCGACAGGAGATTCTTCAGGTCATAGCGTGACGCCGCCCAACCGAGCGCGAACGCGACCGGAATCGCGAGCAACCACCAGAAATCCAGATCCATGCGAAATATCGAAGCAGAGACGAAAACCGCGCGAGGAATCGCGCGGCGTCCGGGGTTAAATGACGGGCGGCATCGGCGGCTGGTCGATGACGGCAGGCGTTTCGCGCGCCGCACGCAGATCGCGCTTCAAACGCCCGTTCTCGAGACGCAAACGAAAGATCGAAGGCAGCGCGGACAGCAGGCCGGCCAGCAGCCCCACGGCGAAGAATGCCAGGCCGATCAGGATCAGCGGCGCTTGCCATGCGTAGCCGGCAACGAAATTCAGCGTCGCGGTTTGTGTATTGGCCAGCGCAAGCACCAGCAGCAGGACGAACACCAATACCCGGATCAGCCAGACGATAAACTTCATGAAGCCCTCTCTTTGTTGAGGTTTGCCGCGGCGCGCGACTCCCCTTCGTCGCACCGAATCGACCCGTATTGTAAAGGAAGCGTTTCCGCGGCTGCGCAGATCCTGTGCGCGGCGTTGCGGGTCGGTTGCCGGACATGCCGCCGGAAATGAAAAAAGCGCCCACAAGGGGCGCTTTTCTTTTCAGCCTTCGCCGGACAGGTTCCGGGCTCACCGAACGACGCTCAACGCTCGTCGTCCGGATCGTCAGCCTTCAGCGGTTCACCGGCGCGGCCGTCGACGCGTTCACGCAATTCCTTGCCAGGTTTGAAGTGCGGCACGAACTTCTCGGGCACCTGCACTTTCTCCCCCGACTTCGGGTTGCGTCCGACGCGCGCCGGGCGACGATTGAGGCCGAAGCTGCCGAAACCCCGAATTTCAATGCGATGCCCTTTCGCCAGGGCGTCGGACATCGCATCGAGCATCGTTTTCACCGCGAAATCCGCATCCTTGAGGACAAGTTGCGGAAATCGCGATGCCAGCTGCGCGACCAACTCGGATTTGGTCATACTTCAGCAGACCTCGTAAGGCTTACTGGTTCTGGCCGTCGAGCTTCGCCTTCAGCAGCGCGCCGAGGTTGGTCGTACCGGTCGCAGCAGCGCTGGAGTCCGACTGCAGGCCGCGGATCGCTTCCTGTTGTTCAGCCGAATCCTTCGCCTTGATCGACAGGTTGATGCCGCGCGACTTGCGATCGATGTTGATCACCATCGCGTTGACCTTGTCGCCTTCCTTCAGCACGTTGCGTGCATCTTCGACGCGATCCTGCGAGATTTCCGACGCACGCAGGTAGCCTTCGATGTCGCCCGTCAGCGTGACGACCGCACCCTTCGCATCGACCGTCTTCACGACGCCGTCGACGATCGAGCCCTTGTCGTTCATTGCAACGTAGTTGCTGAACGGGTCGCCTTCGAGCTGCTTGATGCCGAGCGAAATGCGCTCCTTCTCGACGTCGATACCGAGCACGATTGCTTCGACTTCGTCGCCCTTCTTGTACTTGCGAACGGCTTCTTCGCCGGCTTCGCTCCACGACAGGTCCGACAGGTGGACCAGGCCGTCGATGCCGCCCGGCAGACCGATGAACACGCCGAAGTCGGTGATCGACTTGATTGCGCCCGTGATCTTGTCGCCCTTCTTGAAGTTGCGGCTGAAGTCATCCCACGGATTCGGCTTGCACTGCTTCATGCCGAGGCTGATACGACGACGGTCTTCGTCGATCTCGAGGACCATGACTTCGACTTCGTCGCCCAGCTGGACAACCTTCGACGGCGCGACGTTCTTGTTGGTCCAGTCCATTTCCGACACGTGGACGAGGCCTTCGATGCCCGATTCCACTTCGACGAATGCGCCGTAGTCGGTGATGTTCGTGACCTTGCCGAACAGGCGCGTGCCCGACGGGTAACGGCGCGAGATGCCTTCCCACGGATCGTCGCCCAGTTGCTTGATGCCCAGCGAGACGCGGTTCTTCTCTTGGTCGAACTTGAGGATCTTCGCGGTGACTTCCTGGCCAACCGACAGGACTTCGCTCGGGTGACGCACGCGACGCCATGCGATGTCGGTGATGTGCAGCAGGCCGTCGATGCCGCCGAGGTCGACGAATGCGCCGTAGTCGGTGATGTTCTTGACCACGCCGTTGACGATCGCGCCTTCCTTCAGCGTCTCGAGCAGCTTCGCGCGCTCTTCGCCTTGGGTTGCTTCGATCACTGCACGACGCGACAGCACGACGTTGTTACGCTTGCGATCGAGCTTGATCACGCGGAACTCGAGCGTCTTGCCTTCGTACGGGGTCGTGTCCTTGACCGGACGCGTGTCGACCAGCGAACCCGGCAGGAACGCGCGGATGCCGTTGACCATCACGGTCATGCCGCCCTTCACCTTGCCGGTGATCGTGCCGGTGACGAGTTCGTTGTTGTCGAGGGCCTTTTCCAGCGACAGCCACGATGCAAGGCGCTTCGCCTTGTCGCGCGACAGGATCGTGTCGCCGTAGCCGTTTTCGAGTGCGTCGATCGCGACGGACACGAAATCGCCCGACTGCACCTCAACCTCGCCCTGATCGTTCAGGAATTCCTCGATCGGAATGTAAGCCTCGGACTTCAGGCCTGCATTGACGACCACGAAGTTGTGGTCGACGCGCACGACTTCGGCGGAAATCACTTCGCCGGCGCGCATGTCTTGGCGGGTCAGCGACTCTTCGAACAGAGCCGCAAAGGATTCGGTATTCGGGGTGGAGGTTTGCAGGTCGGACATAAAAATCTGATTGTGCATGGCTCGCTGTGCCACGCCGGCCGGAATGGCAGGCTGAAAGGGCCAGATCGAGGACCACACGGGGTTAAGGGTTCGAAACACGCTCCGCGCTTGCGACGCGAAGCACCTACCGCTGCCCGCCTTCTCAGGCGGGCTGGCCGAGCGCCCGGTACCACTGCAGCACCTGATCGACCGCTTCATCGACCGAAAGCGCCGACGTATCGAGCAGCTTGGCATCTGCCGCAGGCTTCAGCGGCGCGGCTGCGCGATTGCTGTCGCGCGCGTCACGTTCACGAAGATCCCGGAGCAAGTCATCTATATTAGCAGAAAAACCTTTTTGCATCAATTGCTTATGCCGTCTGGTCGCGCGCGCCTCGGCGCTGGCCGTCAGGAACACCTTCAGCACGGCGTCCGGGAAGATCACCGTGCCCATGTCGCGCCCGTCCGCGACGAGGCCGGGTGTCTTGCGGAATGCGCGCTGGCGCGCGACGAGCGCGGTGCGCACGGGGCCGTGCACGGCAATGGCCGACGCGCGGTTGCCGACCGCTTCGGCACGAATGTCGTTCGACACGTCGACGCCGTCGAGCTGCGCGCACCCTTCACGGAACGTGATGTGCAGATCGTCGATCAGCTTCACCAGCGCGTCGATGTCCTCCGCGGCGATCCCGTAGCGCACGCTCGCGAGCGCGGCGAGCCGGTACAGCGCGCCGCTGTCGAGCAGGTGGAAGCCGAGGTGCGCGGCGACGAGCGCCGCGACGGTGCCCTTGCCGGAAGCGGTCGGGCCGTCGATCGTGATGACGGGAGTCGGGTGAAAGGGTCGGGTCGATTTCATCGGAACAGTGGGTCAGGCCTTGGCGAGCGCGGCGAAGCGGTCGAAATAGTCGGGGAACGTCTTGCCGACGCACTTCGGATCGTTGATCCGCACGGGCACGCCGCCCAGGCTGACGAGCGAGAAGCACATCGCCATCCGGTGATCGTCGTACGTATCGATCGCCGCGTTCGGCGTGAGCTTTTCCGGCGGCGTGACGACGAGATAGTCGGGGCCTTCCTCGACGATCGCGCCGACCTTGCGCAGCTCGGTCGCCATCGCGGCGATGCGGTCCGTCTCCTTCACGCGCCAGCTCGCGATGTTGCGCAGCGTGCTCGCGCCGCTCGCGAACAACGCCGCAACCGCGATGGTCATCGCCGCGTCGGGAATCAGGTTGAAGTCCATGTCGATCGGCTCGAGCTTGCCGTGATCGTGGCCGATGCCGCGCACGTCGATCCAGTCGTCGCCCATCGTCACGTTCGCGCCCATCTGCATCAGCGCGTTCGCGAAACCGACGTCGCCCTGGATGCTCGCGCGCCCCACGCCCTCGACCCGCAGCGGGCCGCCGCCCAGTGCACCGGCCGCGAGGAAGTACGACGCGGACGACGCATCGCCCTCGACCATGATCCGTCCCGGCGACTTGTAGCGAACGCCGGCCGGCACGACGAAGCGCTGCCAGCCGTCGCGCTCGACGGTCACGCCGAAGCGCGCCATCAGCCGGATCGTGATGTCGATGTACGGCTTCGAGATCAGTTCGCCGTCGACTTCGACGACGGTCGTGCCGTCCTTCGTCTTCACGAGCGGCAGCGTCATCAGCAGCGCGGTGAGGAACTGGCTCGACACGTCGCCGCGCACGCGAATCGGCGCATCGACCGCAATCGTCGCGGGCTTGATCCGCAGCGGCGGGTAGCCTTCGTTCAGCTCGTAGTCGATCTGCGCGCCGATCTGGCGCAAGCCGTCGACGAGATCGCCGATCGGCCGTTCGTGCATGCGCGGCACGCCGTGCACGCGATAGTCGCCGCCGTTTACCGCGAGCGCGGCGGTCAGCGGCCGGACGGCCGTGCCCGCGTTGCCGAGGAACAGGTCGGCCGTCTTCGCGGTGAACGCGCCGCGCGTGCCGGTGACCACGCAGGTGTCGCCGTCGCGCGCGAGCTTCACGCCGAGCTTGCCGAGTGCGTCGAGCATCACGCGCGTGTCGTCGGAGTCGAGCAGGTTGGTGATCGTCGTTTCGCCTTCGGCGAGCGCCGCGAGCAGCAGCACGCGGTTCGAAATGCTCTTCGAGCCGGGCAGGCGCACGGTACCCGAAGCGCTGGAGTACGGGCCGAGATCGAGGTAGTCCATGGGAATCGTCCTGTTATTTCTTGACCGGTTCGGCAGCGGGCGCGCCGCCGCGCTCCTGCCATGCCTTGCGTGCGGCGCGCGAGCGCGTGAATACGGCTTCGAGCGCCGCGCCGTCGCCGGCGTCGATCGCCGCACGCAACCGCGTGAGCACGCGCGTGTAGCCGTCGAGTTCGTCGAGCAGCGCCGCGCGGTTCGCGACGCACACGTCGCGCCACATTTCCGGGTTCGACGCCGCGATACGCGTGAAATCGCGGAAACCACCGGCCGCGTACGAGAATTTCAGTTCCGCGTCGGCCTCGCCGAGAATCTGCTCGACGAGCGCGAACGACAGCACGTGCGGCAGATGGCTGATCGACGCGAATACGCGATCGTGCTGCTCGGTGCTCATCATGCGCACGTCGGCGCCGGTCGCCCGCCACATCGCGTCGATCCGGGCCACCACGTCGGGCGCGTTCTCCGGCAGCGGGCACAGCACGACGTTGCGGCCGACGTAGAGGTCCGGCAACGCCGCCTCGACGCCGCTCGATTCGCGCCCCGCGATCGGATGACCGGGCACGAACTGCGCGATCCGCGCGCCGAGTACGTCGCGCGCAGCCGCGACGACGTCGGACTTGGTGCTGCCGGCATCGGTGACGATCGTCGCGCCGTCGAGCCACGGCGCGATGCGCGCGAGCAACGGGCCCGTCTGCGCGACGGGCGCGGCCAGCAGGACGAGATCGGCGCCGGCAAGCGCGTCGCGCAATTGCGCGTCGTCGTCGAGCGCCGCCGCGCGGTCGATCACGCCGAGCGAGCACGCACGTTCGACCGACGCGCGCGAACGGCCGACGCCGACGATCTCGCCCGCGCCGCCCGGCGCGCGCTCGCGCAGCGCGCGGGCCAGCGATCCGCCGATCAGGCCGACGCCGAAGATGACCAGTTTGTTGAATGCAAAGCCTGACACGACAAGAGCCAAGTTACGCGCGCGAAACGACGCCCCGCACGCGGAATTCCAGATTCCGGGCAACGGGCCCGCACCCGGCGCCACCTGCGCCGGATACCGCCCGAACCCGCCTTCGGCAGCGGACCGGCCTGCCCTGCCCGCCCCGCCTGCGCCAAGCACGCGACGGCCGCCGCGCGTCAGCGTGCGCGCGGATACGAACCGAGTATCTTCAGGAACGCGGCCTTCTGGCCGAGTTCCGCGAGCGCGGCCGCCACCGCCGCATCGTCACGGTGCCCTTCGATGTCGATATAGAAGTAGTACTCCCACGTGCCGACGCGCGCCGGACGCGACTCGAAGCGCGTCATCGACACGCCGTGCCGTGCGAGCGGCTCGAGCAACTTGAACACGGCGCCCGGCTCGTTCTTCACGGACACGATCAGCGACGTCTGGTCGTGACCGCTCTGCCCGGCCGGCTGCTTGCCGACGATCACGAAGCGCGTGCGGTTGTGCGGATCGTCCTGGATCAGCGAGAACGCGATCTGCAATCCATAGTGTGCGGCCGCGCGGTCGCCGGCAATCGCCGCGACGGTCGGATCGGCCGCCGCGAGGCGCGCGGCCTCCGCGTTGCTCGCCACGGCCTGCCGCTCGAGCTGCGGCGCATTCGCCGCGAGCCACTGCTGGCATTGCGCGAGCGCCTGCGCATGCGCGCAGACGCGCGTCACGCCGTCGAGCGTGCCGCTCTGCGTGAGCAGGTTGTGATGGATCGGCAGCGCGAGTTCGCCGCTGATCACGAGCTGGGTCTGCAGCAGCAGGTCGAGCGTGCGCGATACCGCGCCTTCGGTCGAATTCTCGACCGGCGCGATGCCGAACGCGGACGCACCGGCCTCGACCGAGCGGAACACCTCGTCGATCGACGGGCACGGCAGCCCTTCGATCGACTGGCCGAAATACTCGAGCATCGCCTGCTCGCTATACGTGCCGACCGGCCCGAGGAACGCGACGTGGATCGTCTGCTCGAGCGCACGACTCGCCGCCATGATCTCGCGCCAGATCGCGCTGATGTGCTCGCTCGCGAGCGGCCCGGCGCTCATGTCCTGCAGCCGCGCGATCACCTGCAGCTCGCGCTCGGGCCGGAACACCGGCGCGTTGAAATGCTTCTTGACCTCGCCCACCTCGAGCGCCACCGCGGCGCGCTGGTTCAGGAGCGCGATCAGCTGCGCGTCGATCGCGTCGATGCGGTCGCGCAGCGGTTTCAGGCGGGAATTCAGTTCGTCGTCCATGCGTTTTGCCGTGCTGTTTGAGCAGCGCCGCCGTCAGGCGCCGCGCTGCTCGAAGTCCTTCATGTACTCGACGAGCGCCTTCACGCCCTCGAGCGGCACCGCGTTGTAGATCGACGCCCGCATGCCGCCGACGGACTTGTGGCCCTTCAGCTGCAGCAGCCCGCGCGCCTTTGCGCCGGCAAGGAAGTCTTCGTTGCGCGTTTCGTCGGCCAGGAAAAACGGCACGTTCATCCGCGAACGTGCTGCCGGCTCGACCTTGTTCAGATAGAAGCTGCTCGCGTCGATCGTGTCGTAGAGCAGCTTCGATTTTTCGATATTGCGGGCCTCGATCGCTTCGAGGCCGCCCTGCCGCTTCAGCCACTGGAACACGAGGCCCGCGATGTAGATCGCGTAGGTGGGCGGCGTGTTGTACAGCGAGTTGTTCGCGGCGATGGTCTTCCATTCGAACGCGGACGGGCAGATCGACAGCGCGCGATCGAGCAGATCCTCGCGCACGATCACGACCGTCACGCCGGCCATCCCGATGTTCTTCTGCGCGCCGCCAAACAGCACGCCGTACTTCGCGACGTCCATCGGACGCGACAGGATGTGCGACGAGACATCCGCGACCAGCGGCACGTCGCCGAGATCGGGGATCTCGAACGTCTCGACGCCGTCGATCGTCTCGTTGGTGCACAGATGCACGTAGGCGGGATCGTCCGACAACTGCCATTCCGCGCGCACGGGCGCACGCGTGAAGCCGTCTTCCGTCTTGCCGCTCGCGGCCAGATGCGGCGTGCAGAACTTGTTCGCCTCGCCGAACGATTTCTGCGACCACGAACCCGTCACGACGAAGTCGGCCGTCTTGCGCGCGCCCAGCAGGTTCATCGGCACGATCGCGTTTTCCGCGATGCCGCCGCCCTGCAGAAACAGGATCCGGTGGCTCGCCGGCACGCCTAGCAGGTCGCGCAGGTCGGTCAGCGCGGCCTCGTGGATCGACATGAATTCCTTGCCGCGATGGCTCATCTCCATCACGCTCATGCCGCTGCCGTGCCAGTCGAGCATTTCGTCGGCGGCCTGCCGCAGCACTTCCTCGGGCATCGCCGCAGGGCCGGCGGAGAAATTAAAGACGCGCATCGTGAAAACCTCGGGAGGGACGCGACCGGCTTGTCGCCGGCAAAACGCGCCAGAAAAGAAATGGCCGCTTGCGCTCGCGCGCAAACGGCCATTATCGCACTGTCGTCAGGCTCCCGCCAAACCCGGCCGAACGGCCGGGGGCGCGCGCCCGGACAGCTTACTTGCCCGGCTTGACTGCTGCGACTTCCTTGTCAGCCTGCGTACGCGTTGCCTGGATCGCTTGCGGCATGTACTTCTGCATCAGGCCGTTGACCACGTCGCGACCGACCTGATCCTGAACCTGGATGAACTTGCGGCCCGTCGGGCTCTTGTAGAACGTCGTCAGATCCTTGATCTCCGACGTGCTGTAGTACTTCGCGTACGCGTCGTACTGAGCCGACATCGCGTCGCTCTGGAACTGTTGCGTGCCGAACACCTTGCCCGCGCCGTCGACCAGCTTCGGCACCGCGTTCTTCTGCAGCGTCGGAACGGCAGCCTGCTTCTGCTTGTCGTTCAGCGTCTTGTTTTCCGACAGCGCGTCCGACAGGATGGCCGGCACGAGCTGCTTGGCCTGCATTTCGGCGCTGTTGCCGATTGCCGACACGAGCTTCGGCGCGTCGATCGCGTCGAGCAGATCCTTGATCGCTGCCTTCTTGTCGGCGTCGATCGGCGCAGCTGCCGCCGGAGCAGCCGGTGCGGAATTCGACAGCGCCTGCGCCATCGCGAAAGTCGGCACCAGTGCAGCCAGCAGAACCAGTTGCTTGAATTGCTTTTGCATCATCACTCCCTTTTGGAAATATGAATGGTTGCTCGCCGGCCGCGGCGCTTTTCGCCCGCGGCGGCCAGAGTCTCATCCGTTCTTCAGGCTTCGCCGTCCGACGCCTCGTCGGCTTCGCCCTCTCCCTCTTCGGCCTCGGCGATCTGCTGGAGGCCAGAGAGCTTCGTACCCTCATCGAGACTGATGAGTGTAACACCTTGCGTGGCGCGCCCCATCTCGCGAATCTCGGATACGCGGGTGCGAATCAACACGCCGGCCGTCGTGATCAGCATGATCTGATCCTCGGCGTCGACGAGCGTGGCAGCCACGACCTTGCCGTTGCGCTCGGACGTCTGGATCGCGATCATACCCTTCGTCCCGCGGCCATGGCGCGTGTACTCGGTGATCGGCGTGCGCTTGCCGTAGCCGTTTTCGGTCGCGGTGAGCACGGTCTGCTCCTCGCTGCCCGCGACGAGCATCGCGATGACCTGCTGCCCGTCCTCGAGCTGCATGCCGCGCACGCCGCGCGCCTCGCGCCCCATTGGACGCACGTCGTTCTCGTCGAAACGCACGGCCTTGCCGGAGTCCGAGAACAGCATCACGTCGTGCGCGCCGTCGGTGATCGACGCACCGATCAGGTAGTCGCCGTCGTCGAGGCCGACTGCGATGATGCCCTTCTTCATCGGGCGGCTGAACGCTTCGAGCGGCGTCTTCTTCACGGTGCCGAGCGACGTCGCCATGAAGATGAACTTGTCGGCCGAGAATTCCTTGACCGGCAGCACGACGTTGATCTTCTCGCCTTCCTGCAGCGGGAACATGTTGACGATCGGACGGCCGCGCGAATTGCGCGAGCCCTGCGGCACTTCATAGACCTTGACCCAGTACACGCGGCCGCGGTTCGAGAAGCACAGGATGTAGTCGTGCGTGTTCGCGATGAAAAGCGTCTCGATCCAGTCGTCTTCCTTCATCTGCGTCGCCTGCTTGCCGCGACCGCCGCGCTTCTGCGCGCGGTACTCGGACAACGGCTGCGACTTCACGTAGCCCGCGTGCGACATCGTGACGACCATGTCCTGCGGCGTGATCAGATCCTCGGTGTTCAGCTCGGTCGCGTTCAGCTCGATCTTCGAGCGGCGCGCGTCGCCGAATTCGGCCTTCACCGAGGTCAGTTCCTCGCCGATCATCGTCGTGATCCGCTCGGGGCGCGCGAGGATGTCCAGCAGGTCTGCGATCTGCGCCATCACGTCGCGGTACTCGCCGATGATCTTGTCCTGCTCGAGGCCGGTCAGGCGCTGCAGACGCATCTGCAGGATTTCCTGCGCCTGCGTGTCGGACAGGCGGTACAGCCCGTCGGTCTGCATCCCGAACGCCGGGTTCAGGCCTTCCGGACGGTACGCGGAACGGCCGCCGGCCGCCGCGTTCTCGCTCTCGGCGCGCGTCAGCATCTCGCGCACGAGCGACGAATCCCACGGCTTCGCCATCAGTTCCTGCTTCGCGATCGGCGGCGTCGGCGCGGCCTTGATGATCGCGATGAACTCGTCGATGTTCGCGAGCGCGACCGCGAGACCTTCGAGCACGTGGCCGCGTTCGCGAGCCTTGCGCAGTTCGTAGATCGTGCGGCGCGTCAGCACTTCGCGTCGGTGCGACAGGAAGCACTGCAGGATTTCCTTCAGGTTCAGCAGCTTCGGCTGGCCATCGACGAGCGCGACCATGTTCATGCCGAACGTGTCCTGCAGCTGCGTCGCCTTGTACAGGTTGTTCAGCACCACTTCCGGCACTTCGCCGCGCTTGAGCTCGATCACGACGCGCATGCCGCTCTTGTCGGACTCGTCGCGGATGTCGGAAATGCCTTCGAGCTTCTTCTCGTTGACGAGCTCGGCGATCCGCTCGAGCAGCGAGCGCTTGTTCACCTGATACGGCAGCTCGTCGACGATGATCGCCATCCGCTGGCCGCGGTCGATCTCCTCGAAGTGCGTGGCCGCACGCATCACGACGCGCCCGCGCCCGGTGCGGTAGCCGTCGCGCACGCCGGCGACGCCGTAGATGATGCCGGCCGTCGGGAAGTCCGGCGCCGGGATGATCTCGATCAGCTCGTCGATCGTCGCTTCCGGGTTGCCGAGCAGGTGCTGGCACGCGTCGACGACTTCGTTCAGGTTGTGCGGCGGGATGTTGGTCGCCATGCCGACCGCGATGCCCGACGAGCCGTTGATCAGCAGGTTCGGAATGCGCGACGGCAGGACCGACGGCTGCATTTCGTTGCCGTCGTA
Organism: Burkholderia sola; assembly: GCF_905400185.1. Classification (NCBI taxonomy): domain Bacteria; kingdom Pseudomonadati; phylum Pseudomonadota; class Betaproteobacteria; order Burkholderiales; family Burkholderiaceae; genus Burkholderia; species Burkholderia sola. The sequence goes on along the minus strand of NZ_FR989675.1, from coordinate 1,032,226 downwards.
GTTCGGCTCGAAATCGACGGTTTCCTTGTCGATGTCGGCGAGCAGCTCGTGGCCGATCTTCGCCATGCGAATTTCGGTGTAACGCATCGCCGCGGCATTATCGCCGTCGATCGAGCCGAAGTTGCCCTGCCCGTCGATCAGCATGTAGCGCAGCGAGAAATCCTGCGCCATCCGCACGATCGTGTCGTAGACCGCGGTATCGCCGTGAGGGTGGTATTTACCGATCACGTCACCGACGATACGCGCCGACTTCTTGTACGCGCGGTTCCAGTCGTTGTTCAGTTCGTGCATCGCGAACAACACGCGCCGGTGCACGGGCTTGAGGCCATCGCGGACATCCGGGAGGGCACGTCCGACGATCACGCTCATCGCGTAATCGAGATACGAACGGCGCATTTCCTCCTCTAGGGAGGTGGGCAGGGTCTCTTTGGCGAATTGATCCATGTATCCGTATCGTTTCGGAGCGAAGACGGCGAACGCCTTTCGCGTGGGCGCTGCATGCGCAACGCAACGCGAGATTCTAACATGCGCCCATCGGCCGCCAATCCGCCTCCCCCACTATATGTAAACAGCAAAAATCGCGGCCGCGGCGAATCGGCCGAAATCCTCGGTCGAAATCGGGCCGACGAAAGGGTACGCGGGTACGCGACGCGACGCGACGTCGCAGGCGATCGCATCCGCCGCGTTTCCTGCGCGCGAGTAAACAACCGCATGCAATCGCGCAATTTCGCCGCCCCGCTCTTGACAATCTCTAAAAGTTACGGCAGGCGGGTGTTGCGCATGCACCACAAAGTTGAAGCGATCTTGGGGTGGGGAGGATTTTTTTTCGTAGGAAGGGAACGATATGGCAAAATGCCAACGCACTGAAAGTTAGACGCTGCTCGAAGTCTACACAGAGCGGTGCCGCGTTTTTTGTGCCGCACCAATGTTATACTTCGAGCAATGTATGACTTGTCACCGTCAACAGGCTCGCAGTAAACCTGCGGTAATCTCAATTTCGAGAGGAGAAATATGAATAAACTTTCAAAGCTCGCGTTCATTGCAGCTACCGCAGTTATGGCTGCATCCGCTTCGGCACAGTCGGTGCCGGCGTCGCGTCAAGCCGTCAATGACAACTGGGTGAACGGCACGGGCGAATGGGTGTGGATGAACGGCACGAACGAGCTCTGCTGGCGCGATGCGTTCTGGACGCCGGCCACCGCCAACGCGAAGTGCGATGGCGCACTGGTCGCCCAGGCACCGCAGCCGCCGGTCGCTCCGGTCGCTCCGGCCATCACGAGCCAGAAGATCACGTATCAAGCTGACGCACTGTTCGACTTCGACAAGGCAACGCTCAAGCCGCTGGGCAAGCAAAAGCTGGACGAACTGTCGTCGAAGATCCAGGGCATGAACACGGAAGTGGTCGTCGCAACGGGCTACACGGACCGCATCGGTTCGGACAAGTACAACGACCGTCTGTCGCTGCGCCGCGCGCAAGCCGTGAAGTCGTACCTGGTCAGCAAGGGTGTGCCGGCCAACAAGATCTACACGGAAGGCAAGGGCAAGCGCAACCCGGTTACGACCGGCTGCAACCAGAAGAACCGCAAGCAACTCATCGCCTGCCTCGCACCGGACCGCCGCGTGGAAGTCGAAGTGGTCGGTACGCAAGAAGTCCAGAAGACGACCGTTCCGGCAAACTAAGCCGCGGTTTTCGACTGCTTCAAAGCCCCGCTCCGGCGGGGCTTTTTCATTGACGCCCGTCCAGGCGCTCGCTGGCCTCGCCGTCCGCCCGCTTATATACTCGGGGCTGACGCACCGACGCACCGCCCTCCTCTCGTAGCCCGTTTGCCGACATGACCAACGCCGATCCGCACGAACTCCAGAAATTCAGCGACCTCGCCCATCGGTGGTGGGACCCGAATGCCGAATTCAAACCGCTGCACGACCTGAACCCGGTACGGCTCGGCTGGATCGACGCGCATGCGCACCTGGCCGGCAAGCGCGTGCTCGACATCGGCTGCGGCGGCGGCATCCTGTCCGAATCGATGGCCGGACTCGGCGCACAGGTGAAAGGCATCGACCTGTCGACCGAAGCGCTTGGCGTGGCCGATCTGCACAGTCTCGAAAGCGGCATTTCGGTCGATTACGAGGCGATCGCCGCCGAAGCGATCGCCGCGCGCGAACCGAGCAGCTACGACGTCGTCACGTGCATGGAGATGCTCGAGCACGTGCCGTCGCCCGCCGATATCGTGGCCGCGTGCGCGACGCTCGTGAAGCCGGGCGGCTGGGTATTCTTCTCGACGCTGAACCGCAACCTGAAGTCCTACCTGTTCGCGGTGATCGGCGCGGAATACATCGCACAAATGCTGCCGAAGGGCACGCACGATTACGCGCGCTTCATCCGCCCGTCGGAACTGGCCGGCTTCGTGCGCGCGACGGATCTGCACATCGCCGAGATCAAGGGCATCACGTATCACCCGATCGGCAAGCGCTTCGCGCTGTCGAACGACACCGACATCAACTACCTCGTCGCATGCCGACGCGGCGCATGACCTTTTGACCGGCATGACGACTCCCCTTTCGACCGCGCGGATCGCAGACGAACCGCGCCTGCTGCACTGCGATGCGGTCCTGTTCGATCTGGACGGCACGCTCGCCGACACGGCGCCCGATCTCGCGGCAGCCGTCAACAAGATGCAGCGCGCGCGCAGCCTGCCCGAAACGTCGCTCGACGTGCTGCGGCCGCTGGCCTCGGCCGGCGCACGCGGCCTGCTCGGCGGCGCGTTCGGCATCGATCCGCACACGGCCGGCTACGAAGCGATGCGCGACGAGTTCCTGGCCAACTACGCAGCCGACCTCTGCGTGCATACGACGCTGTTCCCCGGCATCGGCGACGTGCTCGACGAACTCGATGCGCGCGGCGTACGCTGGGGCATCGTCACGAACAAGGCGATGCGGCTCACCGCGCCGCTCGTCGAGCTGCTCGGCCTCGCGCCGCGCGCCGCCTGCATCGTCGGGGGCGACACTACGCCGCATCCGAAACCGCATCCGGCCCCGCTGCTGCATGCGGCCGACCAGTTGACGCTCGCGCCCGAGCGTATCGTCTACGTCGGCGACGACCTGCGCGACATTCAGGCCGGCAGCGCCGCCGGCATGGCCACCGTCGCAGCCGCATACGGCTATTGCGGCGACGGCGTCGCGCCGGCCGACTGGCAGGCCCAGCACCTCGTCGATACGACGCAGGAACTGCGGGACCTGCTGCGCGATGTTGGGCTATAATGATCGATCTTATCCGCGGGGGCGACCTGGTTTCGACAGGGGTTGTGAAGCGGCTAGGGCATGTCGAGGACCCGTCACCTCGTTAATCAATGGGAAAATCGTAACTGCAAACGACGATACGTTCGCACTGGCAGCCTAAGGGCCGCCGTCCTCTGCCTAGTTCACTGACGGGCTAGTGTCGCAAGACCGGTAGCAATACCGCCAGAGGTCATTTACGTCAGTTAAGCCCTGTCGGCGTCGCGACGCCAGGGTCGAAAATCTAGCGAATCGCCGTAGTGCAGCGTGTTCGTCCGCGTCGCTGCGGTTAAATCAAAAGACTGGACTAAACATGTAGAACTAGTCGTGGAGCGCTTCTGGACGCGGGTTCGATTCCCGCCGCCTCCACCAAATTCCGCGCTCGTCGCACGAACCCCGCATGACGCCAGTCTGCGGGGTTTTTTGTTGCCGGCGTAACGCGCACGCCCCACGCCTTCCCTTCCCTTCCGAAAAAGCGCCCAGCCACGGACGGGCCGGGCGGAATGCCGCCGGTGTTCGGCGGCCGGAGGTGACGGATGTTTCTCCCGCGCCCGCGCCATCGTCGATTGCGCCGGGTGGCGGCCGGCCCGGTGGTCAGGCTTCGGGCAGCGCGCGACGCATCGCCGCGCCGGGGCCCGCGCCGCCCATACCGGGCGAGGTGCCGCTTAGCTGCCGCGATACAGCGACTTCATTTCCTCCGCGCTGGCCGGGCGCACACCCATTGCGCGCGAACCCGACGCCGATGCGCCCTGCGCCTGCGCACCGTAGCCGCCGGCGTCGGCGCCTCGAGCCTGTGCGAGCGCACTGCGCTGCTGCTCCGCGACACGCGCCGTTGCGGCCTGGATCGCTTCCGGATAATGCGGGTCCTCGCCGCGGGCGGTGTTGTAACCGGCCTGCTGGAGTTGAACCAGTTCGGCACGGACCTGCGCACGGGTGATCGTCGAACCCGACTGGGCGAACGACACGACCGGAGCAACGAGAGCAGCGGCAACGACAACGGCTTGAACGAGCGACTTCATGATGACCTACCTCCAGATTTGTCTGATTCGGCGGTGAACACCTTGATCAGCGCCGACAAACCGAAGTTTATGTAGGTGGATGCTTAAGAATAAGGCAGGTTTGAGGAAGACATCCTTCCTGATTTACGGGTTAACCCTTAATCACTGTCGGCGCGGCCCATGCGGGCGAACGGCCGCTTCGTCCATCCCGCATTACATGAACGCTCGCCAGAAAGCATGAGCCCCGCGAAGCGACGGGCTTCGCGGGGCTCGAATCAAGCGAGATCGGGGTGGAACGTACGCAGCTCCGTCAGTGGATCACGCTGCGGCGCAGAAGAGGCGCCCCGCTCGGGCAACGACACGCTGCCTGCCCGTTACCGGGTATCCATCGGGCACTTCAGGTTGCAGCCGTTCGGGTCGCCCAGGTCACCCTTGCGGCGCAATGCCGACTTCTTGCCGCTCTGATATTTCTCCGACGGCGCCGACGCCGCGAACGGCATCTGCGGGTGTTCGTTCAGGCGGAACTGTTCGCTCAGGATGCCGCCGGGCACACCCGGGGAATTCTGCGCGAACGCAAACGGCGAAGCGACGACCAGCAGCCCCGCGGTCAACGCTGCCGCGGCAAGGGGAACGAAAAATTTCATGTCGGGATGACGCCTGAACGGCGTGCTTGTTGGAACGTTGATCGAGCGGCAAGCGTAGCGCAAATCCCCCGCTGCTGCAGCGCGATTCGATCGCCGCCGCGTTACCGGGAATTGCCGTCCGGCGCGCGCGCGCCGTCGCCGCCGGCCAGCCCGGTCGCGATGTGTTCCAGCGCGCCGCACGCGGCCGGATCGTAGCCGTCGAGATGCGCGACGCGCTCGACGAAGCGTGCGTCGCGCAGCAGCGCCAGCACATCGGCCAGCGGCCGCACATCGAGCCGCGCGCGTTCGCAGGCGAAGTAATAATCCTCGTCGACGACCGGGATGAAGTCGAGCCCGAAATGACGGGCGGCCGGCTCGACGCCGAAACCGAGATCGGCCATGCCGCTCGCGACGAACGCCGCGATCGCCGAATGCGTGAGTTCGGCCGACGCATAGCCGTCGATGCGCTCCGGATCGATGCCGATCGCGCGCAACGCGAGATCGAGCAGCATGCGCGTGCCAGACCCCGGCTGCCGGTTGACGAAGCGGATGTCGTTGCGTGCCAGATCCGCGAGTCCGCGGACCTGCTTCGGGTTGCCGCGGGGAACGAACAATCCCTGCTGGCGGCGCGTCAGGTGAATCAGCACGTGGCGCGTGTCGTCGAGCCACGGCCGGTAGATTTGCGCGCACTGCGCGCGAAACGCGCCGCGCGGCAAATGGAAACCGGCGAGGTCGCATTCGCCGCGCGCGAGCGCCTGCACGGCCTCGACGCTCTCGCGGTACTTGATGTCGACGGCCGCCTGCGCATCGACGAGCGCGGAGACGAGCGTCGCCACCGCGTACCCGTGCGACGCATGAATGCGCACGGCCCCGTCGCGCTGCGCGAGCCGGCGGTTCAGTTCGCTGGCCACCTCGGCCGCCAGCGTGCGCAGGTTCCCGTCGAGGCGGCTGCGCGCGAGGCGCTGCGCATCGACGACCGCCTGCCCGAGCGCCGACAGCGTCGACCCCTTGCCGCGCGCGGTCTCGATCAGCGCGCCGCCGACGCACAACTCCAGCGCGCGCAGCATGCCCCACGCGTGCCGGTACGACAGCCCCTTGGCTTGCGCAGCCTGAGCGATGCTGCCCGTCCCGGCCACGAGTTCCAGCAGCGGCGCGACGTCGGACAGGCTGGCCGACCGGCCTTCGGTGTCGCGCACGGTCAGATACGCGTCGCATTCGATTCGAATCAATTATGCACTCCGATTTCCTATTGCGACCGCGAAATCTTCCGCTTATCGTTGGTGAAAATCAATCAGAACGAAGTCACGCTGCGCACTATATGAATTCCGAGCGCATATGAGACTTTGGAGGAGCATAACCGATGTCCCCGAATTCCCCTGCGCCCGACGCGCTCGTCGAGCGCCATGCGCGCGCCGGCCGGTCGCTCGTCGCGATCCTGCACGCGATCCAGGACGACGCGGGCTACGTGCCTTCGGGCTGCGTCGCACCGCTCGCCAAAGCGCTGAACCTGTCGCGCGCGGAAGTGCACGGCGTCCTGACCTACTACCACCATTTCCGCACCGCGCCGCCCGCGCGCGTGACGATCCAGATGTGCCGCGCCGAAGCGTGCCGCAGCATGGGCTGCGAAACGCTCGCTGCCCACGCGGAAGCCCGCACGGGCTGCCGGTTCGACGCCCCGCACGGCGACGGGGCCGCGGGCCACACGCCGGACGACGTCGCGCTCGAATCGGTCTACTGCCTCGGACTGTGCGCGCAATCGCCGTCGATGACGGTCAACGGCGTGCTCCACGCCAAGGTCACGCCGGAGAAGTTCGACGCGCTGCTGGCCGACGCGGTCGCCCACACGCCGGAGGCCGCATGACGACCCGCATCTATGTTCCGCGCGATTCGTCCGCGCTCGCGCTCGGTGCCGACGCACTGGCCGCCGCGATCGCGGCCGAAGCCGAACGGCGCGGCGTCGCGATCGAACTAGTCCGCAACGGCTCGCGCGGGCTGCTGTGGCTCGAGCCGCTCGTCGAGGTCGGGACGGCCGCGGGCCGCGTCGGCTATGCGAACCTGTCGGCCGCCGACGTGCCGACCCTGTTCGACGCCGACTGGCTCGATGGCGGCGCGCATCCGAGCGGTGTCGGCCTCGTCGACGCGCTGCCGTATCTCGCCCGCCAGCAACGACTCACGTTTGCGCGGATCGGCCTGACCGATCCGCTGTCGATCGACGACTACCTGAAACACGAAGGCCTCGCCGGCCTGAAGAACGCACTGGCGCTCGACGGCGACGCCGCATGCGAAACGCTGATCGAGTCGGGGCTGCGCGGCCGCGGCGGCGCGGCGTTCCCGGCCGGCATCAAGTGGCGTACCGTGCGGCAAGCCCGCGCCGCGCAAAAATACATCGTCTGCAACGCGGACGAAGGCGACTCGGGCACGTTCTCCGACCGCCTGCTGATGGAATGCGATCCGTACTGCCTGATCGAAGGGATGATCATCGCGGGCGTCGCCACCGGCGCGACGGTCGGCTACATCTACGTGCGCAGCGAATACCCGCACGCGATCGCGACGCTCGAAGCCGCGATCGTCCGCGCACGCGAAGCCGGCTGGCTCGGCGAGCACGTGCTGGGCTCCGCGCATGCGTTCGAGCTGCACGTCGCGAAAGGCGCGGGCTCGTACGTGTGCGGCGAGGAAACGGCGCTGCTCGAATCGCTCGAGGGCAAGCGCGGCGTCGTGCGCGCGAAGCCGCCGCTGCCCGCGCTCGCGGGCCTGTTCGGCCAGCCGACCGTGATCAACAACGTGATCACGCTCGCGACGGCGCCCGTGATCTTCGCGCGCGGCGCCGCGTTCTATCGCGACTACGGGATGGGCCGCTCGCGCGGCACGCTGCCGTTCCAGCTGGCGGGCAACATCCGTCACGGCGGCCTCGTCGAGCTCGCGTTCGGCGTCACGCTGCGCGAGCTGCTGTTCGACTTCGGCGGCGGCACGGCCAGCGGCCGGCCGGCCCGCGCCGCGCAGGTCGGCGGCCCGCTCGGCACCTACCTGCCCGATCACCAGTGGGACGTGCCGCTCGACTACGAGGCGTACACGGCGATCGGCGCGGTGGTCGGCCACGGCGGCATCGTGCTGCACGACGACACGTCGAATCTCGCCGAGCTGGCCGAATACGCGATGAAGTTCTGCGCGATCGAATCGTGCGGCAAGTGCACGCCGTGCCGGATCGGTTCGACGCGCGGCGTCGAGACGATCGCGCGGATCCGCGACGGCGACACGTCGGAGCGGCAAATCACGCTGTTGCGCGACCTGTGCGACACGATGCTCGCCGGTTCGCTGTGCGCGATGGGCGGCATGACGCCGTACCCGGTGCTGTCCGCGCTCGACCATTTCCCCGAAGATTTCGGGCTCGCTGCCGGCAAGGATGCCGCGTCGGGCCCGGTCAAGGCTGCGGCCTGACCCAGAAGGAGCCCTGCATGTCCCTCGACACGAACAACGTCCGCCAAGGCGGCTGCGGCTCGGGCCAATGCGCGTGCAAGAGCGCCGCCCAGGCGCACGCACGCGATCCGCACGACGAGACCGACTACGGCACGCCGCAACGGTACGCCGATACCGACGTCACGCTCGAAATCGACGGCCAGCCGGTCACGGTGCCGGCCGGCACATCGGTGATGCGCGCGGCGATCGAAGCCGGCGTCAACGTCCCGAAGCTGTGCGCGACCGATTCGCTCGAGCCGTTCGGCTCGTGCCGGCTGTGCCTCGTCGAGATCGAAGGCCGGCGCGGCTATCCGGCGTCGTGCACGACGCCGGCCGAAGCCGGCATGAAGGTGCGCACGCAGTCGGACCGGCTGCAGTCCCTGCGCCGCAACGTGATGGAGCTGTACATCTCCGATCACCCGCTCGACTGCCTCACCTGCCCGGCCAACGGCGACTGCGAGCTGCAGGACATGGCCGGCGTGGTCGGGCTGCGCGAAGTGCGCTACGGCTTCGATGGCGCCAATCACCTGAAGGACACGAAGGACGAATCGAATCCGTACTTCACGTACGATCCGTCGAAGTGCATCGTCTGCAACCGCTGCGTACGCGCGTGCGAGGAAACGCAGGGCACGTTCGCGCTGACGATCGCCGCGCGCGGCTTCGAATCGCGCGTCGCCGCCGGCGAAAGCGAATCGTTCATGGCGTCGGAATGCGTGTCGTGCGGCGCGTGCGTCGCCGCCTGCCCGACGGCCACGCTGCAGGAAAAATCCGTCGTGCAGCTCGGGCAGGCCGAGCACTCGGTCGTCACGACCTGCGCGTATTGCGGCGTCGGCTGCTCGTTCAAGGCCGAGATGAAGGGCACGCAGGTCGTGCGCATGACGCCGCACAAGAACGGTCTCGCGAACGAAGGCCACGCGTGCGTGAAGGGACGCTTCGCGTGGGGCTATGCGACGCACAAGGACCGCATCACGAAGCCGATGATCCGCGAGAAGATCACCGACCCGTGGCGCGAAGTGAGCTGGGACGAAGCCCTCACCTACGCGGCGACGCAATTCCGCAAGCTGCAGCAGAAGTACGGCCGCGATTCGATCGGCGGGATCACGTCGTCGCGCTGCACGAACGAGGAAACCTATCTCGTGCAGAAGCTCGTGCGTGCGGCGTTCGGCAACAACAACGTCGATACCTGCGCCCGCGTGTGCCACTCGCCGACCGGCTATGGCCTCAAGACGACGCTCGGAGAATCGGCCGGCACGCAGACGTTCGCATCGGTCGGCCAGGCCGACGTGATCGTCGTGATGGGCGCGAACCCGACCGACGGCCATCCGGTGTTCGGCTCGCGGCTGAAGCGGCGCGTGCGCGAAGGCGCGAAGCTGATCGTGATCGACCCGCGCCGCATCGACGTCGTCGACGGCCCGCACGTGAAGGCCACGCATCATCTGCAGCTGCGCCCCGGCACCAACGTCGCGATCGTCAACGCACTGGCGCACGTGATCGTCACCGAAGGGCTGGTGGCCGACGCCTTCGTCGCCGAGCGCTGCGACACGCGCGCGTTCGAGCAATGGCGCGACTTCGTCGCGCAGGCGGACAATTCGCCCGAGGCGACCGCGGACGTGACGGGCGTGCCGGCCGAGCTGGTGCGCGAGGCCGCACGCCTGTACGCGACGGGCGGCAACGCCGCGATCTATTACGGCCTGGGCGTGACCGAACACGCGCAGGGATCGACGACGGTGATGGGCATCGCGAACCTCGCGATGGCGACCGGCAACGTCGGCCGCGAAGGCGTCGGCGTCAATCCGCTGCGCGGCCAGAACAACGTGCAGGGTTCGTGCGACATGGGCTCGTTCCCGCACGAACTGCCCGGCTACCGGCACATCAGCGACGAGGTCGTGCGCACGCAGTTCGAACAGGCGTGGTCGGCCACGCTGCAGCCGGAGCCGGGGCTGCGCATCCCGAACATGTTCGACGCGGCACTCGACGGCAGCTTCAAGGGGCTTTACTGCCAGGGCGAGGACATCGTCCAGTCGGACCCGAACACGCAGCACGTCGCGGCCGCGCTGTCGGCGATGGAATGCATCGTCGTGCAGGACATCTTCCTGAACGAAACCGCGAAATACGCGCACGTGCTGCTGCCGGGCTCGACGTTCCTCGAAAAGGACGGCACGTTCACGAACGCGGAGCGCCGGATCTCGCGCGTGCGCAAGGTGATGCCGCCGCTCGCGGGCTACGCGGACTGGGAAGTCACGCTGCTGCTGTCGCAGGCGCTCGGCTACGACATGCACTACACGCATCCGTCGGAAATCATGGACGAGATCGCGCGGCTCACGCCGACCTTCTCGGGCGTGTCGTACGAGAAGCTCGACGCGCTCGGCAGCATCCAGTGGCCGTGCAACGAACACGCGCCGGAAGGCACGCCGACCATGCACATCGACACGTTCGTGCGCGGCAAGGGGCGGTTCGTGATCACCAAGTTCATTCCGACGCCGGAGAAGGTCACACAGCGCTATCCGCTGATCCTGACGACGGGCCGCATCCTGTCGCAATACAACGTCGGCGCGCAGACGCGCCGGACCGAAAACGTCCGGTGGCACGAAGAGGATCGCCTCGAGATCCATCCGCACGACGCGGAGGACCGCGGGATCCGCACCGGCGACTGGGTCGGCATCGAATCGCGCGCGGGGCAGACGGTGCTGCGCGCGCTGGTGTCCGAGCGCATGCAGCCGGGCGTCGTGTACACGACGTTCCACTTCCCCGAATCGGGGGCGAACGTGATCACGACGGACAGCTCCGACTGGGCGACGAACTGCCCGGAATACAAGGTGACGGCCGTGCAGGTGCTGCCGGTGGCGCAACCGTCCGACTGGCAACAAGCGTATGCGCGCTTCAACTCGGAGCAGCTCGATTTGCTCGAGCGCCGCGCCGCCGAGCCGGCCGCCGCGACGACGGGCAAGTGAGGCAACCATGGACCACGACCACCTGATCGACATGGCCAACCAGATCGGCGCGTTCTTCGAATCGATGCCCGATCGCGACGAAGCGCTGGCCGGCATCGCCGAGCATATCCGGCGCTTCTGGGAGCCGCGGATGCGTCGCGCGTTGCTCGCCGCGCTCGACGATCCGTCGAGTGAAGCCGGACAGCGCGCGGCGCCGATCGTGCGCGATGCGATCGCCGCGCATCGCGCGTCGCTCGTCCCTGCCGCGGCGCCCGCCTGAGCGCGCGGCTACGCGGATACCGACATGCCCGCGAACCAGCTTTCGCAGTGGCGCAGCAGCGCGTTCGCGTCGGTCGCCGTGCGCCCGCGCGCGGCGACATAGCCGTCCGGCCGCAGCAGATAGAACGACGGCCGCGAGCGGCCGTATTCCTGCGCGAGCCCCGCGGCGCCGTCGCCTTCGGCATCGGCGACGCGCCACACGCGCACCGCTTCCGGCATGATCCGTTCGAGCCCCTGCACGAGCGCCTGCGCATCGGCCGGGATCGGCGGCACCTCGCCGGTGTCGGTATTCGCCGGCTCTTCCAGCAGCAACAGCGTGAAACTCGCCGGATCGTGAAGATCGTATAGCCGCGCCGTGCCGGGCGCGCGACCGAGCGGCCCGTCGAGCACGTGCACGAGCGCGTCGGGTGCGCGCTCGCCCGCGCGCGGACCGCCGTCGAGCACGCGCTCGAGCGTGAGCGGACTCTTCCGGTACTGCACGCCGAGCTCGCTGACCGTGCGCCTGAGCGCGTCGCGCATCGGCCCGAACGATGCCAGCAGCGGCACGACGTGATCGCGCAGCAGCTTCATCGCGCCGCGCTCGGCTTCGACCACCTGCGTGACGAAACCGGTCTGCCGCAACACGTCGCGCTCGATCGGATGGCGCTCCGCGTGATACGTGTCGAGCAACCGCTCGGGCGCACCGGCGCGCAGCACGCGCGCGAGCTTCCAGCCGAGGTTGAACGCCTCCTGGATGCCGGTGTTCATGCCCTGCGCGCCGGCCGGGCTGTGAACGTGCGCGGCGTCGCCCGCGAAAAACACGCGGCCGTGACGCAGCCGGTCGACCATCCGGCTGTGGAGATGGAAATACGACGACCACGCGAGATCGCTTGGCGAGATCGATGCGCCGACGCGCGCGCGGATGATCGTGTCGCATTCGTCGAGCGACGGCGTCGAGTCGGGCGACGCGCCGCTGCCGGGCGGCCGGTCCGCGACGAGCCGGTAACGGCCGCCGCCCATCGGAAACAGGCCCGCGATGCCCGCGGGCGTCGTGAACAGGTGGATCTCCTCGTCGGACCAGTCGGGTATCGCCGCGAAATCGGCCAGCAGGAAAGTCTGTTCGAACGCATGTCCGGTAAAGCCCAGGCCGAGCAGGTGCCTGACCGTGCTGTGCGCGCCGTCGGCGGCGATCAGGTACGACGGCGCGAACGACTCGTCGCGGCCGTCGGCGCGGCGCAGCGTCACGTCGAGCGACGTAGCGCCCGTGTCGCACGCGGTCAGCGCCGTACCGCGTTCGACGGTCACCCCCATTCCGGCCAGGTGCTCGGCGAGCAGCCGCTCGGTGACGCTCTGGTCGAGAAACATCAGATACGGATAGCGCGTTTGCAGCGGATCGAAATCGAGTCGCGCGATCACGCGGCCGTCGGCATGCAGCTCGGCCGCATGCGCGCGATGGCCGAGCGCGAGAAACGGTTCGACCGCGCGATGCTGCTCCAGCAGTTCGAGCGTGCGCGCCTGGATGCCGATCGCACGCGAAAACGGCGCCGGTGCGGCGAGACGATCGATGATGCGCACCGGCACGCGAGTCCGCGCGAGGCTCATCGCCGCGGCAAGGCCGGTCGGCCCCGCGCCGACGATCAGCACGGGCGGGATATCGGATAGTGTGTCAGCCATGGAGACCTCGATGACACGCGACCCTGCCAGTCTACGCCGCTCCGCGTGACGGGGCCATATGCCGACCGGCCGATGCGCGGCCTCGCCGCGCGGTGTGGGAAAATACGCGCTTTCCGCCCCTTTTCGCGTCATGGATTCCGCATTCGACCGGGCGTACGCCGCACATCGCGCGGGCCGCCTCGCCGAGGCCGAGCACGGCTATCGCCACGCACTCGCCTCCAACCCTGCCAACGCCGACGCGCTGCACCTGTTCGGCGTGCTGCGGCACCAGCAGGGCCAGCATGCCGAGGCAGCCGACCTCGTCGGCCGCGCCGTCGCGCTGCGTCCGGACGATGCCGCGCTGCAGCTCAATCTCGGCAACGCGCTGAAAGCGCTGGGCCGGCTCGACGAAGCGATCGACCGCTTCCGCAACGCGCTGACGCTCGCGCCCGAATTCCCGCTCGCGCACTACAACCTCGGCAACGCGTATGCGGCGCTGCAGCGTCACGACGATGCGATCGACGCGTTCGGCCGTGCGCTGCGGCTCACGCCCGACGACGCATCGATCCACAACAATCTCGGCAACGCGCTGAACGCGCTCGGCCGCCACGACGACGCGCTCGCCGCGTTCGGTCGCGCGCTCGAGCTGCGGCCCGGCCATGCGGGCGCGCACAACAACCTCGCGATGGCGCTGAGCGCGATGGGTCGCGCCGACGATGCGATCGCGCACTTCCAGGCTGCGATCGCCGCGCAGCCGCGGTTCGTCGCCGCGCATTTCAATCTCGGCAACACGTTCGATGCGGTCGGCCGGCATGCCGAGGCGGCCGCGGCGTTCGAAGCCGCGCTCGCACTGCACCCGCCGTTTCCGCTCGCGCTGTTCGGGCTCGCGAACGCACTCTGCGCGCAGGCGCGCCACCGCGACGCGCTGCCCTACTACGAGCGCGCCGTCGGGCTCGATCCGTCGTTCGGGCTCGCGTGGCTGAATCTCGGCAACGCACATCACGCGCTCGGCGCGCACGAGATGGCGCTGCGCGCATTCGACCAGGCGCTGCGCGTCGCGCCCGATCTCAAGCTCGCGCGGCTGCATCGCGCGGTCACGCTGCTGACGCTGCGCGACTTCACGCGCGGCCTGCCCGCGTACGAAGCGCGTCACGAGACGCCCGGCGCGACGCCGCTCGGCGCGCTGCCGCGCTGGCAAGGCGAGCCGATTACGTCGCGCACGCTGCTGATCCGCGCGGAACAGGGGTTCGGCGACACGCTGCAGTTCGTCCGCTTCGTGCCGCAGGTGCGCGCACGCTGCGCGCGCGTCGTGCTCGAAGTCCAGCCGGAACTCGTCGCGCTGCTGACGCCGGCCGCCGCGCGCTGGCGCGTGACGCTCGTCCCGCAAGGCGCCGCGAAGCCGCCGGCCGCGGACGTCGCCTGCACGCTGATGAGCCTGCCGTTCCTGCTCGGGCTTCAGCCGGAAGACATCGTCGGCTCGCGCTACCTCGATGCACCCGACGGCGCCCGGCGGCGCTTTCGCGGCTCGCTCGGCGGGCAGTCGAAGCGCAAGTTCGGCCTCGCGTGGTCGGGGCGCCGACAGGCGCAGGAAAACCGCTCGATGCCGTTCGATGCGCTCGCGCCGCTGCTCGCGCTGCCGGACATCGACTGGATCGTGCTGCAGCCCGCGCTCGACGACGACGAACGCGCGCGCGTCGATGCGCATCCGCGCGTGCATCGTCTCGACGGCCGGCTGAACGACTTTGCCGATACGGCCGCGCTGGTCGAGCGCCTCGACGGCGTCGTCACGATCGACACGGCGGTCGCGCACCTCGCGGGCGCGCTCGGCAAGCCACTGTGGGTCATGCTGCCGTTCGCTCCCGACTGGCGCTGGTTCACCGGCGACGACTGCCCGTGGTATGCGCGCGCCAGCATCGCGCGCCAGCCTGCGCCGGGCGCGTGGCCCGACGTGGCGGCCACGGTGGCCGACATGCTGCGCGAAGCATGACCGCAAACGAACAAGGGAGCGCATTGCGCTCCCTTGTTCAAGGTGATCCGCGGCCGACGTCGCGCACTATGCCGGCCGCCGTCAGGCCGACTTGTACTGGTTGCGCGCGTCGGACGTGCGGTACAGCACGAGCGTCGCGATCAAGCCGCAGATCGCGGCCACACTCAGCCACAGCCCCGGCGCCGCCTTGTTGCCGGTCTGGTGGATCAGCAGCGTCGAGATCGCCGGCGTGAAGCCGCCGATCGTCGTGGCCAGGCTGTACGCGAGCGAGAAACCGGCCGTCCGCACGTCGGCCGGCATCACTTCGGTGAGCGCGACGACCATCGCCCCGTTGTACGACGCGTACAGGAACGACAGCCACAGCTCGACCGCGAGCAGCCGCAGGAACGACGGATCGCCGACGAGCCAGCGCACGGCCGGGTAAGCCGACAGCAGCGTCAGCACGGTGAACGCGATCAGCACCGGGCGGCGGCCGATACGGTCGGACAGCGCACCGGACAGCGGCAGCCACACGAGATTCGAGATCCCGACGCAGACGGTCACGACGAGTGCATCGAGCGACGACAGATGCAGCACTTCCTTGCCGAACGTCGGCGTGTACGCGGTAATCATGTAGAACGACACCGTCGTCATGATCACCATCCCCATGCCTGCCACCACGACACCCCAGTTGTCGAGCATCGAGCGCATGATCTCGCCCATCGTCGGGCGGTGGCGCTTCGCGAGGAATTCGTCGGTCTCCTTCAGCGAACGGCGGATCAGGAACAGGAACGGCACGATCAGGCAGCCGATCAGGAACGGAATGCGCCAGCCCCACGCGGTCATTTCCTCGACCGGCAGCGCGCGGTTCAGCACGACGCCGACGAACGCGGCGAACACGACGGCCACCTGCTGGCTGCCCGACTGCCACGACGTATAGAACCCCTTGTGGCCCTTCGTCGCGATCTCCGACAGGTAGACCGACACGCCGCCGAGTTCGACGCCCGCCGAGAAGCCCTGCAACAACCGGCCGAGCAGCACGAGCACCGGCGCGAGCACGCCGATCGTCGCATAGCCCGGTATCGCGGCCACCGCGAGCGTGCCGATCGCCATCAGCCCGAGCGTCAGGATCAGCCCCTTGCGGCGGCCGTGATGGTCGATATACGCGCCGAGCACGATCGCGCCGACCGGTCGCATCAGGAAGCCCGCGCCGAATACCGACAGCGACAGCATCAGCGACGCGAACGCGTTGCCGCTCGGAAAGTACGTTTTCGCGATGGCCGACGCGTAATACCCGTAGACCATGAAGTCGTACATTTCCAGGAAGTTGCCGCTGACGACCCGGAAGACGGTGCGGACTTTCGATTCCTGCGCGATGGCAGGCGACGCTGTGGACATGGTTTCTCGCTCAGCTCGGATGGCGCGAATACCGCGCCGCATGGATCCGGCGACGCGCGCCGCGCCGGGTCGGGCCGACGCGCACGGGCATCGCTGCCCGCCGGCGGCACGGCGCGTAACGGCGCGCCGCCGGCATGATCCGCGAATCATGCCACGGCAACCCGACATTTGCCTTGTAGCGCCCCTGTCACCGACGTCGCGATGTCCGCCTCGTACAAGTCGCCCCGAAGCGGACACAAGAATCAGATCGATCTGATCGACCGACCTTCGCCGGCTGACCACAATGTCACGATTTGCGACGACATTTTCACGCCGCGCCGGCACGGATGCCCGTGTCGCACGACGCCCCTGCCATGATCCCATCGCCCCTCGTCCCGGTCGAAGGCGCGCTCGCCCGCCCTCGCGCCACCCCGCTCGACCACGTCCCGCCGTTCGGCCGCGAATGGCGATTTCGCGGCGCACCCGGCACAGGGCCCGGCAGGAACTGCCTCGCGACGCTGACGACGTCCTGCATCGATGTCGACCGACCGCACCGCGAGTGCCGATGGCAGCCGCTATCCGTGGCGGCGTCGCTGCCGGCTTCGGCCGGGCTGCCTGTCCCGTCGGCAGTTGTCCCGGGCCGGCGCTTGCGCCATTCCGCGCGCCACGCTCGCGACCGGCGCGCGATGTACGTCGTCTGCTGGAGCATCGGCGCGCTCGGCATCATCGGCTGGCTGATCGGCACGTACGACCGGCCCGCGGGTTCCGGTCCCGCGTACGCGATCCAGGCGGCCGGCAGTACGCCCGATCACGCCGCGACATCGACCGGCACGATACGTATCGCGGCGGCGCAACCGGATACGTCGACGCATGCGATGCCGCAGCACAAGGTGGCGACGCCTGTCGCGAACACGGTCGAATCGCCGCCAGCCAAGCATCGCGTCGCGCTTCGACCCGCAACGCTTCGCCCGCAAGCGACGGCCGACGTGCGGCATGCCGCCCCTGCTTCGCCACGTCGGGCAACCGGCCAGCGCACGGCAAACGCCCCGACCCGCACGCCGGTCGTGCCGCGGCTCGCCGCACATCAGCCGCTCCAGCGTGCGCCGCTCCTGCGCGCAGCGACCCACACCGGCACACGCGACCGGCTCGCTCCGCCGCCGCAAATCGCAGGCACGCGCGATACGCGCGATTCGCTCGACGCTCCGGCCGCGCTAATCGCCATGGCGAACGCGCTGCGCGCCGCGCAGCCGGCCCGGCCGGCGCACCCGCCGGCCGGCGTCGACTGGACGTCGCACCTGTCGCACCGCCGCGTGACCGACGTGCCGGACGCGTTCGCGCATTGACGCCCGCGCAATAAAAAACCCGGCGAAGATCGCTTCGCCGGGTTTTCGCTCGTCTCGTTTCGTCCGCTCGACGACACGTTACTTGTGCACGGGCAGCCCCGTCTCGGTCTGCTTCTCGAGTTGCCGCACCTGCTCCTGCAGATCGCGCAACTGCAACTGCGCCGCCCGCTTCTCGACCTGCAGCGCCTGCGCCTGCTCCTGCGCCGATTTCTGCCGCTGCGCGACTTCGGCCTGCTGGCTGCGCGCGACGCTCAGATCGGCCTGCAACTGCTGCGCACGATTCGCCTGCAGCGCGATCACGCGTTCGAGAAATGCCTTCTGCGCCTGCAGCTCGGTCCGGCGGATCTCGATCTCGGCGAGCTGCGCCGTCTGCTGGACGAAATTCGCGTACACCATCTCCGCGCGCGTCTTTTCCTGCGAACGAATCACGCGCCACAGGTTCTTGTCCTGGAACAGCGCGACGTAATACGTCATCTCGCGCGGATCGAACATCAGGCTCGCACCGTAGCTGCCGTTGTACGTCGTGCGCATCTCGACGATCCGGCCGTCGTGCAGCATCTGCGTCAGCTCGGCGACGTTGCCTTGCACGGCGGCGTCCGTCGCGGCCGACGCCGCCGGCGCCGGCGCCGGCGCCGCGCTGCCGCTCAGGCTCGTGACCGCCGGACGCGTACCGGCGACGGGTGCGGTCGCGTCGGTAGACCAGGCCGTGCCCGCTTGCGCGCAGGCAGCCAGCGCAACGATCCACGTTGCGCATCGTGCAGGGGAGAAATTTCGGAAAGCCAACGTCAGACTCCGGCGAACGAATCGGGACTCGCGATTATCGTGCAAAACGAAACGGCCGCATCTCGAATTAATCGGGATGCGGCCGGCCTTCGTTCAGCACGGAAAATACGGCGTGCTACAGACGCGTTTCGCGCGCCGCGCGCAGAAACGCGTCGAGCAGCGGCGTGCAGTCGAGCAGTTCGGAACCGCCCGCGCGATGGAACTCCGGATGCCACTGCACGCCGACGACGAACGGCGAACGGCGATGGCGAATGCCTTCGATGATCCCGTCGCCGGCCGACACGGCCTCGATGTTCAGATCGCGGCCGAGATCGCGGATCGCCTGGTGGTGAATCGAGTTGACGATCGCTTCGCTGCGCCCCGGGAACATGCTCGCGAGCGTCGACGAATCGGGAAAGCGGATCGCGTGACGATGCTGGTCGTAATGCTCGCTCACGTGCGCGTGCGCGGTCGGCACGTCGGTCGCGATGTCCTGGTACAGCGAGCCGCCGAACGCGACGTTGATCAGCTGGCAGCCGCGACATACGCCGAGCACGGGTTTGCCGGACTCGACGAATTCGTGCAGCAGTTCGAGCTCGTACATGTCGCGCACGCGATCGCCCGGCCATTCGGGACGCGCATCCGACGCCGCATAGGTTTGCGGCGACACGTCGGCGCCGCCTTGCAGCAGCAGGCCGTCGAGATGCTTCGCGTAATCGCGCAGGCGGATGTTGCTCGGATGGATCATGCCTTGATGGCCGACGGTCGGAATCATGAACACGAGCACGTCGCGCGACATCACCCAGTGGGCGATCGATTCCTCGAGATACTGCAGCGTCTTGCCGCGCAGCCCCTTCGCGCCCGGCTCCGGATGGAAGATCCGCGCCGACACGCCGATGCGCAGCGTGCGCTGCGTGATGCGCTGGCCGGCGCGGTCGAACAGCCGCCGCGCACGCGCCGCGACGATCCGGCCGAACACCGACCACGGCGTGTCGCTCTGCTTCAGATAGGCGGGCGGCGCATTCTGCGCGCTCGCGGGCGGCGGCCGCGGCGTGTCGAAATCGGGCGGCGCGCCGAATCCGGGCGGCGGTGCGCCTGGCTTCAGCGGCGCGGGCGCGGCCGCGCCATCGCCGACGGCGCCTGCCGCACCGGGCGCACCGGGTTCGGATGCAGCCGTGACGGGCGACGCGCCGTCATCGGCGACATGCTCCGCGGCGGCCTGCGTGGCCGGCGCATCGGGCGTTTTCGCCGGATCGGGACGGGGGGAATCGGAAGAAGCGGAAGAGGTGCCGGGCAGACCGGCCGGGGAAGGCGTGTTTTCGCTCATGACGATAGTCTGATGCGTCGCTCGCGCGTAGGGATAGACGAGGATTCATTATGCTTCAGTGCACGATCGCGCGGCAAACCTGCAACATCCTGTCGATATTGTTGCAAGTCGGCGGCCACGCACGCCGCAGAACGACGCCGCTCGCGCGTCGGCACCGATTGCCCGGCCTCGCTGGCGCTGGACACTACTGATATATCACAATAATATCCAGCGATCGTCCACGCTTTCCGAGCCTCCGCGCCATGATCGCGCCCCTCCCGGCCGCCGCGCCGCCACCGGCATGAGTACCGTGACCGACCTCACCCGCGACCGGGCCGCCGCGTCGCCAGCCAGCCTCGCCGACCGCGCGTACGCGCTGATCCAGCGCGACATCATCACGATGCGCCTGAAGCCGGGCGCCGCGCTGAACGAAGCCGACCTCGTCGCACGCACGGGCATCGGCCGCACGCCGGTGCATCAGGCCGTGCATCGGCTCGTGCTCGAAGGGCTGCTGTCCGTGATGCCGCGCAAGGGCCTGATGGTGCAGCCGCTGTCGCTCGACGACATCGTCGCGGTGATCGACGTGCGGCGCGTCAACGAAGCGCACTGCGCCGAACTCGCCGCGCGCCATGCGACCCCCGACGATCTCGCGCGCCTGGCCACGCTGCTCGACGACGGGCAGGCCTGCGTCGACATGCACGACGTCGAGGGCATGATGGAGCTCGACCGCGCGTTTCATCAGACGATCGCCGCAGCCGCGCGCAATGCGGTCCTCGCCGACATCCTGCGCGCGCTGCACGAGCGCTCGCTGCGCTTCTGGTTCGTCACGCTGTCCGAACCGCACCATCTCGCCGACGTCCAGCACGAGCACCGCGCGCTGTTCGACCGGCTGTCCGCGCGCGACGCCGCCGGTGCGCGCGCGGCCGTCGAAAGCCATATCGATTCGTTCCGCTCCACGCTTCTTCAACATCTTCGCCCCTGAGCCGCCATGACCACTTTCACGCCCTTCCCCCCGCTCGCCCAGCTCGCCGCCGACCTCGCCGCCGGCCGGACCACGAGCCGCGTGCTCGTCGACACCGCGCTCGACCGGATCGCCGATCCGTCGGGCCAGGGCGCCGTCGTCTTCACCGAAGTCGATGCCGACAACGCCCGCGCGGCCGCCGACGCGCACGACCGGCTGCGCGCCGCGGGCACGGTGCTGTCGCCGCTCGCGGGCATTCCGGTGTCGGTCAAGGACCTGTTCGACGTCGCGGGCCAGGTCACGCGCGCGGGTTCGCGGGTGCTCGACGGCGCGCCGGCCGCGCACACCGATGCGGTCGCCGTCGCGCGGCTCAAGCGCGCGGGCGCGGTGCTGGTCGGCCGCACCAACATGAGCGAGTTCGCGTTTTCCGGGCTCGGGCTGAATCCACACTTCGGCCACCCGCGCTCGCCGTATCACCGCGACGTGCCGGGCGATGCGCGGATTTCGGGCGGCTCGTCGTCGGGGGCGGCCGCGTCGGTCGCCGACGGGATGGCCGCCGTCGCGCTCGGCACCGACACCGGCGGCTCGATCCGTATTCCGGCCGCACTATGCGGGCTGACGGGCTTCAAGCCCACCGCGAGCCGGATCCCGACGCAAGGCGGCGTGCCGCTGTCGACGACGCTCGACTCGTTCGGCCCGATCGGCCTGACGGTCGCGTGCTGCGCGCTGGTCGACCGGATGCTCGCGGGGCTCGAGCCACACGTACCGGCCGCGCGGCCGCTCGAAGGCGTGCGGCTCGGCGTGCTGACGAACTACGTGACGGACGGCGTCGATGCCGACGTCGCGGCCGCGCTCGACACCGCGCTCAAGCATCTCGAAGCGGCCGGAGCGATCGTCACCGACGTGCGCTTCCCCGCGCTCGACCGGCTGCCGGAGATCAACCGTTTCGGCTTCTCGCCGATCGAGGCGTACGCGTGGCACCGTCCGCTGCTCGCGAAGCATCGCGACCAGTACGACCCGCGCGTGCTGACGCGGATCCTGAAGGGCGAACCCGCGAGCGCGGCCGACTATCTCGACCTGCTGGCCGCGCGCGCCGCGATGCTCGACGAAGCCGCGCACACGGTCTGGTCGCGCTTCGATGCGCTCGTCGCGCCGACGGTGCCGGTCGTGCCGCCGCGCATCGCCGAACTCGAAACCGACGACGACGCGTTCACGCGCACCAACGCGCTGATCCTGCGCAACCCGAGCGCGTTCAACTTCCTCGACGCGTGCGGGCTGTCGCTGCCGTGCCATCCGCGCGACGCGGCGCCGGTCGGTCTGATGCTCGCGGCGGCGCCGCATCGCGACGACGCGCTGCTTGCGATCGGTCAATCGGTCGAGGCCGTACTGAACACGATCCGCTGACCGCGCCGGCCGATCGCAAGCCGATGGCAAGCCGATCGCCGGCGGCCCGCGCGCGGTGCGGCAGGTTGCCGCACGCGCGCTGTCAGTTTCGTGCCAGATCATTCGCGCTAAAATCGCGCGATTGTTTTCCGGACCGACCGACGAGGAATCCCGCCGACATGAACGACTACACGCTTGCCCTCCGCCGCGAACGCCGCCTGCTGATGCTGCTCGGATGGGTGTGCATCGCCCTGCTGGCCGGCGCGCTGTACCTGCAGTACGTGAAGAACGAAGACCCGTGCCCGCTGTGCATCATCCAGCGCTACTTCTTCTGCGCGATCGGGATCTTCGCGTTCCTGGCTGCCGGGATCCGCAACTGGCGCGGCGTCTGGGTGCTCGAACTGCTGATCGCGATCGCCGCGGCCGGCGGTGTCGGCACGGCCGCGCGGCACCTGTCGATCCAGATGAATCCGGGCTTCAGCTGCGGCTTCGACACGCTGCAGCCGATCGTCGACAGCCTGCCGCCCGCGCAGTGGTTCCCCGGCATGTTCAAGGTCGCCGGCCTGTGCGAGACCGTCTACCCGCCGATCCTGGGCATCCTGCTGCCCGGCTGGGCGCTGATCGGCTTCGCCGCGATCCTGATTGCGGTCGTCGCGAGCCTCTGGCGCCATCGCCGCAAGCTCGCGGGTTGACCCACCGGCCGCGGTGCCGGCCCATCGCATGCGCGGCCCGACCGAATGGGCCGCGCGCCGCCGGCGAGTCGTCACCCGGCTGCGGCCTGCGCCGGCCTTGCCCGGTCGCCGCGTATAAACACCTATCCCGCCGCCGCCCGGCGTTCCGGGCTGGCGCGCGTCGCGCGATCGCCGCGCCCCCGCCCCGCCCCACATGCGTTTCGGCCCGATGTACATGCATCGGTCCCCCGATTCCGCGCGGCGGGCCTATGATCGACATGATCGCCGCCTGATAGCCCGGATCACCGCCCGGCCATGTTCCCGCCGCGTGGCGGTGCTATCTTCGGGGCTGGATGGCGATCTACGTGCGCGAGGCCAGGCGGTCTCACCGCTGCCTGCGTAACGCGCGCCCGATCCGCAATGTCGACTGGATTCATCATGACAACGCAAACCATCCGCATCCGTCACCCTCATGGCGTCCGCGCGTCCGGCGGCGCCGGTCGCGCACGCCGTCGGTCCGCGGCCGCCGCACGGCATCGGCCGTGCAGCCGGCCAGCCCCGCTCCTGTCCGCCCTCGTTGCCGCCGCGCCCGCCAGAGCGCGCCGCGCGTCGTGCCGCGTCGTCCCGAACGGAGCGTGCTGATGGAAGCCTGGCTCGGCGATCTGCAGCAACTGCTCGCGCACGGCGAAGCGGCCGTGCTCGTGACGGTCGCGCATACCGACGGCTCCGCGCCGCGCGAGGCCGGCACCAAGATGCTCGTCACGCGCGACACGGCCCGCCATACGATCGGCGGCGGTCATCTGGAATGGAAGGCGATCGAGATCGCGCGGCACCTGCTGAAGGACGGCGCGCACGTGCCGCACGCGCGCCGGCTCGAGCGGCTCGCGCTCGGCCCGAGCCTCGGCCAGTGCTGCGGCGGCGCCGTGGTGCTCGCGTTCGAGCGGCTCGACGTCGGCGACCTCGGCTGGATCATGTCGCTCGCGAAGCGCGTCGCGGCCGGCGCCGCGACCGTGCGTAGCGTATCATTCGGCCCCTCGCCCGGCGCGCCGCTGTTGAGCGAGCCCGAATCGGAAGCCGCGCGCGCCGACTGCCTGCTGTGGGAAACCGGCGGCGTATCGCTGATGACCGAAACGATCGCGCCGTATGCGTTCCCCGTCATGCTGTTCGGCGCGGGGCACATCGGCACCGCGCTCGTGAAGGTGCTGGCGACGCTGCCATGCCACGTGCGCTGGATCGACCGGCCCGACGCGGCGTTCCCGCCGGCCGACGCGCTCGCCGGCATCGGCAATCTCGCGATCGACGCGGCCGCTTCCCCGGCGGACGCGGTCGACGCGGCGCCGCCGCAGTCCTACTTCGTCGTGATGACGCATGACCACGCACTCGATTTCGTGCTGGCCGAGCGCATCCTGCGACGCGGCGACTATGCGTACTTCGGGATGACCGGCTCGCATACGAAACGCACGCAGTTCGATCATCGCCTCGCCGCGATCGGCATCGACCCGGCCCAGGTCGCGCGGATGCGCTGCCCGATCGGCGTCGAAGGCATCATCGACAAGGCGCCCGAAGTGATCGCGATCTCGGTGGCCGCGCAGTTGCTGCAGGCCGTCGAGGCGAATGCGTCCGCACAGGCTTCCCCTACCTACTGACCGACCAAAAACGACGCCATGACCCCGACATTCAAGAACAAGATCGCCCGCGCGCCGAAAGCGGAGCTGCACATTCATATCGAAGGCTCGCTCGAGCCCGAACTGATTTTCGCGCTCGCGCAGCGCAACGGCGTGAAGCTCGCGTACGACTCGATCGACGCGCTGCGCGCCGCGTACGCGTTCACCGATCTGCAATCGTTCCTCGACATCTACTACGCCGGCGCGAGCGTGCTGCTCACCGAGCAGGATTTCTACGACATGACGGCCGCGTACTGCGAGCGCGCGCTCGCCGACAACGTCGTCCACACCGAACTGTTCTTCGACCCGCAGACGCACACCGAGCGCGGCGTGCCGATCGAGACGGTCGTCGCGGGCATCGAGCGCGCGCTCGCCGATGCCGAGCCCCGCGGGCTGTCGAGCAAATTGATCCTGTGCTTCCTGCGCCATCTGTCCGAAGAGGACGCGCTCGCGACGTTCGAATCCGCGTTGCCGCTGTTCGAGCGCTATCGCCACCGGCTGATCGGCGTGGGCCTCGATTCGTCCGAGCTCGGCCATCCGCCGACGAAGTTCGCCCGGGTGTTCGAGAAGGCACGCGCGCTCGGGCTGAAGCTCGTCGCGCACGCGGGCGAGGAAGGCCCGCCCGCCTACATCTACGAAGCGCTCGACGTGCTGAAGGTCGACCGGATCGACCACGGCGTGCGCAGCATCGAGGATGCGGCGCTCGTCGAGCGGCTCGCGAAAACGCGCACGGCGCTCACCGTGTGCCCGCTGTCGAACCTGAAGCTGTGCGTGTTCGACGACATGGCGAAGCACACGCTGAAGGCGCTGCTCGACCGCGGCGTGGCGGTGACGATCAACTCCGACGATCCGGCCTATTTCGGCGGCTACGTCAACGAAAACTACTTCGCGACGGCCGAAGGGCTGCAACTCACGGATGCCGAAGTCCATGCGGTGATCCGCAACGGCTTCGAGGCGTCGTTCATCGAACCGGCGCAGCGCGACGCACTGTACGCGCGCCTCGACGCGTACTGGCAGGCCGCGTGACGGCCCGCATCGAGGCACGCTAGACAGATGAAACACGGCAACGGCATCCGCTTCGCGATTCCCTGTTCGGCCTTGCGCCGGGCCGGTGGCGTGCGTGCAAGCCGGGCGACGGCGCGGTGCATCGCCGCCCGGCCGCACCGGCCGTCGCGGCTTGCCGTGCCGGTCGCCGTCGTACCGGATGCGGGCGTAACGGATGTGCGCGCAACGGCCGCGAGGTGCGCCCGCAACCACTCGCGGGCGGCTTCGGCCGCCACGTTCGCCCGCGCCATCGCGTGCGGCCGTGCCGCACATCACGGGCGGCCGCCGCTCGCGAAGCACCGTGCCGCCCCGTGCGGCGCCGATCGTTTTCTTCTGTTCGCCTTACCTTGATGCAGGACCCTTCGTCATGACGCAAACCGCTTTCCGTTCCCAACTGCTGACCTTCAACGGCGACCCCGCGCAATCGAGCCAGGCCGCGAACTACGAGACCGACGGACTCCTGATCGTCGACGACGGCAAGGTCGTCACGGCCGGCCCGTATGCGTCGCTCGCCGCGACGCTCGCGCGCGATGCAGTGGTCCACGATCTGCGCGACAAGCTGATCGTGCCCGGCTTCATCGACACGCACATCCACTATCCGCAGACGGACATGATCGCGTCGCCGGCGCCCGGCCTGCTGCCGTGGCTGGACAAGTACACGTTCCCGACCGAGCGCCAGTTCGGCGACCCCGAGCATGCGCGCGAAGTCGCCGACTTCTTCGTCGACGAACTGCTCGCGTGCGGCACGACGAGCGCGCTCGTCTACTGCACGGTGCACAAGCAATCGGCCGATGCGCTGTTCGCGGCGAGCGACGCGCGCGACCTGCGGATGATCGCGGGCAAGGTGCTGATGGACCGCAACTGCCCCGAATTCCTGCGCGACACCGCGCAGTCGGGCTATGACGACAGCGCCGAGCTGATCGGCCGCTGGCACGGCAACGGCCGCCAGATGTACGCGCTCACGCCGCGCTTCGCGCCGACGTCGACCGAGGCGCAGCTCGAGGCATGCGGCGAACTCGCGCGCCGCCATCCGGACGTGTTCGTGCAAAGCCACGTCGCGGAAAACGTCGACGAGGTGAAATGGGTGGCGGAGCTGTTCCCGGGCCACCGCAGCTATCTCGACATCTACGACCGCTACGGGCTGCTGCGGCCGCGCGCGGTGTACGGCCACTGCATTCATCTCGACGACGAGGATCGCCGCCGGATGGCCGAGACGCGCACCGTCGTCGCGCACTGCCCGACGTCGAACTTCTTCCTCGGCAGCGGGCTGTTCGATTTCGACAAGGCCGGCGAATACGACGTGCCGGTCACGCTCGCGACCGACGTCGGCGGCGGCACGTCGTTCTCGATGCTGCAGACGATGAATGAGGCGCACAAGGTCGCGCGGCTGTCGGGCCATCACCTGACCGCCACGCGGATGTTCTGGCTCGCGACGGCCGGCGCCGCGCAGGCGCTCGACCTCGCCGACACGGTCGGCACGCTCAAGCCGCGCACCGAGGCCGACTTCGTCGTGCTCGATCCGCGGGCGACGCCGCTGCTCGCGCGCCGCACGCAGCGCGCGGATTCGCTCGAGGAACTGCTGTTCGCGTTCGCGCTGCTCGGCGACGACCGCGCGGTGTACCGTACCTATGCGGCCGGCGCACTCGTGCACCAACGCGGCGCCGCGCGCCCCCCGGCCGCCGCGTAACGCGCCGCGAGGCCCCGTTCCGGCATGCGCGGCAGCTTCGCCGTCGCGCATGCGCCGGACATCGAAGCCGCTCCAGCGCGCCGCACGGCGGCCCCGGCCGCTTTCCCGCGCGCGATGCACCGTGCTAGAATTCGCCGCTCATTGGGGAGTAGCCGCTCCGCTCGATGTCCCGCGCTCCCGGCGCGCATCGTGACGAAGGCGTCCGTCAACAGACTTGGCCGTTCGGCCATGGCGGACGCAGCCACGTTGGCCTGGCGAGACCGATGGTTCATTGCGCGCCGCATCAGGGCCCGGCGCGCGGTGGATCGTCGCTCGCACGCACAACAACGGCCCGTGGAACCCCATTCGTGTCTCAAGCCTTCCTGATCTCCACCGGCGCCGTCGCCCTCGCTGAAATCGGCGACAAGACCCAACTGCTTTCCCTCGTTCTGGCCGCGCGCTATCGCAAGCCGGTGCCGATCATTCTCGGCGTGCTCGTCGCGACGCTCGTCAACCACGGTTTTGCCGGCGCGCTCGGCGAATGGCTGGGCGTGCTCGTCACGCCGTCGATCATGCGCTGGGCGCTCGCGTTCTCGTTCATCGCGATGGGGCTGTGGATTCTCGTGCCGGACAAGCTCGACGAGAACGAAGCCAATACGACGCGCTCGCGGCTCGGCGTGTTCGGCACGACGCTCGTCGCGTTCTTCCTCGCGGAGATGGGCGACAAGACGCAAATCGCGACCGTCGCGCTGGCCGCCCGCTTCCAGGATTACATCGGCGTCGTGGCCGGCACGACGTTCGGGATGATGCTCGCGAACGTGCCGGCGATCTTGCTCGGCGACCGCTTCGCACACCGTCTGCCGACGAAGCTCGTGCACGGGATCGCGGCCGTGCTGTTCGTCGTGCTCGGCGCGCTGGCGCTGCTGGGTGTCGGAGTCTGACGGAAAGGAAACTGACGGCGCGGCCGGGCGGCCGCGCCAGGGTGGAATGCCGCGTTACTTCGCGACGGCAGCGCCCGACGCGGGCGCCGCCGGCACCGCGCGCTCGTTGGCGGCCGGCGCCGCCGGCCCGCCGCGCTTGTCGACCGGCAGCCGGACCGTGCGGACCGCCCCGTTCGACAACGGGAAATCGGCGAGCGCGCTGCGCGCGAGGAACGGCATCGCGTACAGCAGCGTACCGTTGTCGCCGGTCGTGCGCGCGGACACGTTGTAGACCTCCTTGCCCGTCGCGCGCTCGGTGATGCGGATGCCGAGCATGTAGTCGAACACCTGGTACGTCTGCGCGACATAGCCGGCCGGCATCGGCCCCCAGGGACCCCACGGGCCCCAGGGACTCCACGGCCCGCCTCGCCAGTACGGCCCCGGCCCCATGAACCACGGATCATAGTAGACCGGTTGCGGCACCGTCACGAGATCGCTGCCGACCGAATAGGTCAGCCCGACCAGATAGCGGGCCTGCGACTGCGGCACCTGCCGGAACGCATACGCGGACAGCTCGTTCGCGACGATCGGCTCGTAGGTCGACTGCTCGATGCTGTTCTTCTGCGCGTCCGTGCGCGTGAACGCATAGGTGCGGGTCGCGTCGCTGCCGCTCCAGTCGGAGAAGGCCGTGACCCGGGTGGTCACGTAGCTGGTGCAGCCCGTCAGCAGCGCGACGCACAGCGCCGCCGCCCAGCCCGCACCGCGAAAAATCCATTCGCGTTTCATGTTGATCCTCGTCGATCCGTCACCCGTTCGTCGCACCGCGCGAAGCACAACGGGATGCCGATAATACGCGGACTCCCGGAAGCGGTAAAAAGTTCGCCCGGCACACCGCCGCAAGCCTTTGTACAATGGCCCGGTTCGCCTGGCCCGCGCGACGGGCCCGTCCCCCACTCCACCCGATCTCGACGACCATGTCCGACAACGCCTCCTCCACCGTGATCCGCCGCGCCGACTACACGCCGCCGGCCTTCCTCATCGACTCCGTCGCACTCGAATTCGATCTCGCGCCGGCCCGCACGATCGTCAGGAACACGATGCGCGTGCGCCGCAATCCGGATGCCGCGCCCACCCCGCACCTGGAGCTGATGGGCGAGGCGCTCGACTTCCTCGGCGCGCGGCTGGATGGCGCGCCGCACGGCGCGGTGCGCGCGCACGAACACGGCCTGACGGTCGAGAACGTGCCCGACGCGTTCGAGCTGACGCTCGAAAGCGCGTGCGCGCCCGACCAGAATACGACGCTGTCGGGCCTCTACGTGTCGAGCGGCAACTTCTTCACGCAGTGCGAGGCCGAGGGCTTTCGCCGCATCACCTACTTCCTCGACCGCCCCGACGTAATGGCGTCGTACACGGTCACGCTGCGCGCCGACAAGGCCGCGTACCCGGTGCTGCTGTCGAACGGCAACCTCGTCGATTCGGGCGACCTGCCCGACGGCCGCCACTTCGCGAAGTGGGAAGACCCGTTCCGCAAGCCGAGCTACCTGTTCGCGCTGGTCGCGGGCAAGCTCGTCGCGATCGAGGAAACGATCACGACCGGCTCCGGCAAGGAAAAGCTGCTGCAGGTATGGGTCGAACCGGCCGATCTCGACAAGACGCGTCACGCGATGGATTCGCTGATCCATTCGATCCGCTGGGACGAAAAACGCTTCGGCCTCGAGCTCGATCTCGACCGCTTCATGATCGTCGCGGTCGGCGACTTCAATATGGGCGCGATGGAGAACAAGGGACTCAACATCTTCAACACGAAGTACGTGCTGGCGAACCCCGAGACCGCGACCGACACCGATTTCGCGAACATCGAGTCGGTGGTCGGCCACGAGTACTTCCACAACTGGACCGGCAACCGCGTGACCTGCCGCGACTGGTTCCAGCTGAGCCTGAAGGAAGGGCTGACGGTATTCCGCGACCAGGAATTCTCGGCCGACATGGCCGCAGGCAACGACGTCGAATCGGCGGCCCGCGCGGTCAAGCGCATCGAGGACGTGCGCGTGCTGCGCCAGTTGCAGTTCGCCGAGGACGCCGGCCCGATGGCGCACCCGGTACGCCCGGAAAGCTACGTCGAGATCAACAACTTCTACACGATGACCGTCTACGAGAAAGGCTCGGAAGTCGTGCGGATGTACCAGACGCTGTTCGGCCGCGACGGCTTCCGCAAGGGGATGGACCTCTACTTCAAGCGCCACGACGGCCACGCGGTGACCTGCGACGACTTCCGTCACGCGATGGCCGACGCTAACGGGCGCGACCTCGCGCAGTTCGAGCGCTGGTACAGCCAGGCCGGTACGCCGCGCGTGTCGGTGCGCACCGCGTACGACGCAGCCGCGCGCCGCTATACGGTCACCCTCGCGCAAGGCTACGGCGACGCGTCGCCGGCCGCGCGCGAAACGCAGCAAGGGCCGCTGCTGATCCCGTTCGCGATCGGCCTGATCGGCCGCGACGGCCGCGACCTGCCGCTGCGTCTGGACGGCGAAGCCGCCGCATCGGGCACGACGCGCGTGCTCGTGTTCACCGACACCGAGCAGACCTTCACGTTCGTCGACGTGCCGGAAGCGCCGCTGCCGTCGCTGCTGCGCAACTTCTCGTCGCCGGTGATCGTCGAGTACGACTACAGCGACGACGATCTCGCGTTCCTGCTCGCGCACGACAGCGATCCGTTCAACCGCTGGGAAGCCGGCCAGCGCCTCGCGACGCGCGCGCTGCTGACGCTCGCCGCCCGTGCCGCCGCCGACGCGCCGCTCGCGCTCGGCGAGAACTTCGTCGCCGCGTTCCGCCGCGTGCTGACCGACGAAAACCTGTCGCCGGCGTTCCGCGAACTCGCGCTGACGCTGCCGTCGGAAACCTACCTCGCCGATCAGATGGCCGAGGCCGACCCGGCCGCCGTGCATCGCGCGCGCCAGTTCGTGCGCCGCCAGCTCGCGACCGCGCTGCGCGCCGAGTGGCTCGCCGCGTACGAGCAGCACCAGACGCCCGGCGCCTACGAGCCGACGCCGGAAGCGTCGGGCCGCCGCGCGCTGAAGAACCTCGCGCTCGCGTATCTCGCCGAACTCGACGATCCGGCCGATGCCGTACGCATCGCCACGGCCCAGTACGACGCGGCGAACAACATGACCGATCGCGCGGCGGCGCTCGGCGCGCTGCTGTCCGCGGCCGCCGCAGGCGCGAACGGGCCGGCCGAGCATGCGCTCGACGACTTCTACCGTCGCTTCGAGAAGGAAGCGCTCGTGATCGACAAGTGGTTCGCGATGCAGGCTGCGCAACGCGGTACGCCCGCGCAGCCGACGCTCGCGAAGGTGCGCAAGCTGCTCGCGCACCCCGCGTTCAACCTGAAGAACCCGAACCGCGCGCGCTCGCTGATCTTCAGCTTCTGCGCGGCGAACCCCGCGCAATTCCACGCGGCAGACGGTTCGGGCTACGCGTTCTGGGCCGAACAGGTGCTCGCGCTCGACACGATCAACCCGCAGGTCGCGGCGCGCCTCGCGCGCTCACTCGAACTGTGGCGCCGCTTCACGCCGGCGCTGCGCGACCGGATGCGCGAAGCGCTCGAACAGGTCGCCGCCGGCGCGAAATCGCGCGACGTGCGCGAGATCGTCGAGAAGGCGCTCGCGTAAGTCGCGCGATTGTCCCGTCGCGTCCGCGCGATCGAGCCGGCGCCGCCTCACGCGGCGCCGGCTTTTTTATTGCACGCGCGCGGCCGAAACCGCGCGCACGGGGTCGGACCGCTCGGCCTGTCTCCGCGGTGATGCATGCCCCGCCCCGTCATCGCCGCCCGATACCGGGCCGATTCGGCGCCCCGCCCATGTAACCGGACGAAAAAAGCCGGCGGCAGCGGAGGCGCGACGGGTAAAATTGCGGCCATTCAAGGATTCTTTGGCCTTTCGGAGTCTGTCATGTCCATTGCCCGCCGCACCACGCTGTCGAAGTTCCTGATCGAACAGCAACGTGAGACCAACAACCTCCCCGCCGACCTGCGCCTGTTGATCGAAGTCGTCGCTCGCGCGTGCAAGGCGATCAGCTACAACGTGTCGAAGGGCGCGCTCGGCGAAGCGCTCGGCACCGCCGGCAGCGAGAACGTCCAGGGCGAAGTGCAGAAGAAGCTCGACATCCTGTCGAACGAAATCCTGCTCGACGCGAACGAATGGGGCGGCAACCTCGCCGCGATGGCGTCGGAAGAAATGGAGACGTTCTTCCCGATCCCGGCGAACTACCCGCGCGGCGAATACCTGCTCGTATTCGATCCGCTCGACGGCTCGTCGAACATCGACGTGAACGTGTCGATCGGCACGATCTTCTCGGTGCTGCGCTGCCCGGACGGCAAGCAGGCGACCGAGGAATCGTTCCTGCAGCCCGGCACCGAGCAGGTCGCGGCCGGCTATGCGGTGTACGGCCCGCAGACGGTGTTCGTGCTGACGACCGGCAACGGCGTGAACTGCTTCACGCTCGACCGCGAAGTCGGCTCGTGGGTGCTCACGCAGAGCAACATGCAGATCCCGGCCGACACGCGCGAATACGCGATCAACGCATCGAACGCACGCCACTGGTACGACCCGGTCAAGCGCTACGTCGATGAGCTGAACGCCGGCAAGGACGGCCCGCGCGGCGACAACTTCAACATGCGCTGGATCGCGTCGATGGTCGCCGACGTGCACCGGATCCTGAACCGCGGCGGCATCTTCATGTACCCGGCCGACAAGCGCACGCCCGATCGTCCGGGCAAGCTGCGCCTGATGTACGAAGCGAACCCGATGTCGTTCATCGTCGAACAGGCAGGCGGCGCCGCGACGACCGGCACGCAGCGGATCATGGAAGTGCAGCCGACCGGCCTGCACCAGCGCGTGCCCGTGTTCCTCGGTTCGAAGAACGAAGTCGAGCGCGTGACCGGCTATCACGACGAAGCAAAATAATTGCACTGCAGCACTGGACGGAGGTGCGAGACCTCAGTACAATCGCGCCTTCGCGATGTGGCCCCGACGGGTCGCGTCGCGGTGAAGTGAAAGCGGAAAGTCCGCCGGATCGAGGGTTTCGCGAAGCAGCCGCAGCAAGCTGAAAAAAATTTCGCAAAACCTATTGCCAAGATCGCGGATTTCACCATATAATTTCATTTCTCTGCTGCCGGTGTAGCTCAGTTGGTAGAGCAGCGCATTCGTAATGCGAAGGTCGTAGGTTCGACTCCTATCTCCGGCACCAAGACATAAAGGTCTGACAAGCATCGCTTGTCAGACCTTTTCTCTTTTCCGGCGTCGAAATCCTGAAGTCGTTCGCCGGCGCGCACGACCGATCACGCCGTGTACGATCTTCGCGTACGGATTCGGCAATCGCCCGCGCAAGCTGTCCGGCGCCAATCATCGCGGCGGCGGTTATCTGCGCAACATCCGCTCGACATTTCCACGCACTCAACGGCCGCCGGCCGATCGTATCGACCATCCCTTGCCGTGCGTAGCCGCACGGCCTGCGGCGGCCATGACGACGACGACCGACTTGCCCGACCTCGACAGCCCACGCAACGGCACCGCCTTTGTCGTGCGTCCCGACCGGCACGTGCCCAGCCGCCGGCACGACGCGCGCGCCGACGACATGGATGCCACGCTCGATCTCCCGCTCCATCCACACGCATCGTCCGAAGCCAATCCATCAGGAGCATCGTCCGAAGCCAATCCATCAGGATACCGAATGAGGGTGGACGTCGGATACGTCACGCGCTACCCCAATCGGTGCCATACGATGCCCCGCATCAGCGACGCGATGCGCCGCGCTTCCCGCCGGTTCGTACGGCTGTCGATCGACGCGATTCGCGATGCCGTGACCATCTGGACGCCTGATCGCCGATGCAGTAGACGGCCTGCCCCGAGGCCACGTTGCCAGCGACAACGCTTGAGCGATGACGTGCCCGGCGGACGACTTCAGCGATAGCCAATCCTTACAGACTCATTTCGCCATGCGTCCAGCGCGCACGGAACATGCGCTGAGCAGACGAATCCCCTGGAAAATCTGCTTAAGGGTGCATAACATTACTTAACGATCCTGACCCGTCTATCGCGTTACATTGCGTGGGCGGCGCGACGGCCGCATGTCGCTACCCACCAGCTTGCGGCGTGCAACGGCCGGTGCCCGGTCATTTCGACTCAACCCAAGGAGAGGACCACCATGACTCATGGCTTGATTATGTGGCTCATCATCGGCGCGATCGCCGGCTGGCTCGCCGGCTTGCTCGTGAAGGGCGGCGGCTTCGGGCTGATCGTCGACATCATCGTCGGGATCGTCGGCGCGGTGATCGGCGGCTGGCTTGCCGGGCTGCTCGGCATCAGCATCGGCAGCGGCTTCATCGGCTCGGTGATCGTCGCGGTCATCGGCGCGGTGATCCTGTTGTTCGTGATCCGGCTGTTCAGACGCGCGGCCTGACGTTTCTCTCCACGCGCCTTCGGGCGCGTTTTAGCATCGGGCCGGCGCGCGGCCCGTTCGCCGCGCGCGGCCGACCCCGTCAACCCTTCGCGTGCCGCAACCCGCCGTCGAGCACGTCGGCCGTCAGCAATCCACTGCGCGCTTCACGCACTCCATCTCGCCCGATCCGCACGGCCCGTGCCGTTCGGCACGCCGGACGCCTCGTGCCCGCCGGCCGCCGACGGCGCCGCAAGCCACCGCGCGTAGCCTGCCGCGTGCGATTTCACAGCGACCATTTCAGTTCTCCATAGAAAGTACGCCCCGGATACGGGTGGAACACGTAATAGCGGCGGTCCGTCAGGTTGTCGATGCCGGCCGACGCGGTCCAGTGACGATCGAAGCGGTAGCGCGCCTTCAGATCGACGACCGTGAACGAACTCGTGCCGCCGTAGACGTCCGGATTCACGTCGCTGTTGTCGAGCGTGTTGAACTGGCGGCCCGAGTAGCGCACGCCGACGCTCGCGAGCCAGTGCTCGTCGAAGCGATATGACGCGAGCAGGTTCGCGCGCATGCGCGCAATGCGCGGGAAACGCGAACCGACATAGGCCGGATTCGCGGCGTCGGCGAGGATCTGCGCGTTGCTCGCCGATACGTTCGCGTCGACGTTGAGCCCGCGCAGCCCGACGTTTTCGCCGCTGAACGCCAGTTCGACGCCGCGCACCCGCACGCGATCGACGTTCGAGATGTTGGTGACGGTGGTCGCGCCCGACACCGTCGTCTGGCTGTAGATCGAATCGCGCAGGTCGCTCTGGAACACGCTCGCGCGCATGACACCGACGCCCACGTCGCGTTCGGCCGTGAAGTCCCAGTCGATCGCCTTTTCCGGGCGCAGGTTCGCGTTGTTGTTGACGATCGCGTTGTTCGAGATCGTGCCCTGGAACAGTTCGCCGACCGTCGGGAACCGCGTGCCGGTCGCGAACGACAGCCGGAAGCGCCAGACCTGCGTCGCATCCCACTGCAGCGCGACTTTCGGCGACAGCGCATTCGCGCCGCGGTCCGCGTAGCCGAGCGTGCCGTTCGCATTGCCGAGCGCGCCGCCGTACGCGTCCCAGCGCTCGTAGCGCAGCCCGAGCGTCGCAAGCCAGCCCGGCGCGAAGCGCCACGCATCCTGCCCGAACAGCGCCTGCGTGCGCGTGTCGCCGCGATAGACGCTCGCGAGCGAAGTGGTCGGCCCGGCCAGCCAGTCGGTCGTGTTGTACGTGACGTTGCGCAGGAAGTAGTTGTCGTAGTGATAGCCGAACGTGAACGTATGGCCCTTCACTGCCGGCGCCTCGGCCTTCAGGTCGAGCGTGCGCCAGCCGGTGCCGTCGCCCTGGAACAGCGTGCCCGCCCCGCCCTGCACGGTCGAGGCCGCGCGCAGCACGTCGCGCGACACGTCGTACGCGGACACCCCGCCCGACAGCCGCCAGCCGGATTCGAGCCGGCCGTTCAGTCCGAGCGCATACAGCCAGTTCTCCTGGTCGCCGCGCTGCGGCGCGAATGCGCTCGGCGCGACCGTCATGTTCTGGCCGCCGATCGACACGTTGCCGCCGTAGACCGGAGCGCCGGCCGCCGGATTGCCCGTCGCATCGCGCAGGAAGGTCTCGCCGTGCTGCCGGTAATGGTTCTCCCAATGCCCGAGCGTCAGCGTCGCATCGACACGATCCGTGAACGCATAGCCGATCCGGACCGTCTCGTTGAGCTGCTCGGTCCGCTCGATCGTCTGTGCGCCGACGATCGTCCGCGGCTTGCCGTTGGGTCCGATGTCGGTCGCTGCGCCCGTCACGGGAACGGCGGCGCCCAGTTTCGGGTTGTAGGCCGAATTGGGGCTCGCGTACTGCATCGGCTGGCCGTCGTTCTCCAGCCGGTCGAGCGACAGCGCGAGCCAGAACCGGCCGACGCGGTTCGCGATCCGCGCGGTCTGGTGATTGCCGCCGAAGCTGTCCGCGAACCCGTAGCCGTCGCGGTAGCGCTGCGTGAAGAACTGCGTCGACAGCGACGCCTCGAGCTGTTCGGGGCGCCGCGTGGTGAGCAGCACGGTCGAGCCGATCGAATTGCCCGGATACAGTGCGGAAAAGGGGCCATAGAGCACGTCGACGCGCGCGATGTCGTCGGGCGGAATCAGCGACCAGCGCGGCGGGTACGCATAACTCGACCCGAGCAGGTTCGACAGCAGCACGCCGTCGGCATAGACGAGCCCGCGCGCGCTCTGTAGTTCGTTGAAGTCGCGGCCCGCGAATACGCTGTTGCGGTCGCCGATGTAGCGCTTGCGGACCATCAGGTTCGGCGCGTACTTCAGCGCGTCCTCCGTGGTGACGTTGGTGTGCGCATCGATCTGCTCGCGCGTGATCGACGCGACGACGGCCGGCGTATCCGGGTCGACCGGTTGCCGCTGCGCAGTCACGCTGACGGCGGTCAACGTATCGCCGACCGCCACGGCCGCTGCAGCGACACCGACGGCCGCCGGCGCCGCGGCGGCGGCGGGACGATCGATGCCACCGCCATGGGCCGCGTCGGCGCGGGCATCGTCGGTCGAAGCCGCGTGGGCGGCCGGCCATGCGAAAGCGGCCGCGCATGCGAGCGCGAGCCGGCCGCGCGACGACCGCGCGGCAAGGGTAGACGACATGAGTGGTTTCCTGAAAACGTGATCGGACGCCGCCGGGTACGGGGCGCGAGCCGCGCACGCACGCACGGCGCGACGCGCGGGCCGAGGCCGCAGGCGGCTCACGCGCCACCGGGGCGCGCGAAGGACATCAATCAGACCGGAACGTTTTCAGGCGGGGCGCGCGGCTGCGCAAGACGGATGCCCCTGCGGGGCACATCGGGAACGATCGGGGCGACCAT
This sequence comes from Burkholderia sola, assembly GCF_905400185.1. NCBI lineage: Bacteria > Pseudomonadati > Pseudomonadota > Betaproteobacteria > Burkholderiales > Burkholderiaceae > Burkholderia > Burkholderia sola. The sequence goes on along the minus strand of NZ_FR989675.1, from coordinate 994,657 downwards.
CCGATACGCGAACGTGCGTACGAAGCCCGGCATCGCAGGCAGGCTCGTGCCCAGCGCGACGTTCGCGGCGAAGCCGGGACAGTACACGCAATGCGGGACGCCGGCGTGGTCGAACGACGACCTGTCGCGGTCGTCGCCCGCTTGCGCGAGCACGACCCGACGCGCGCCCGCTGCACTGCACAACTCGAGCGTGAGCGCGCCGGAACCGCTCGACGCAACACGCGCGTAGCCGACGACGGGCGACAGTACGTTCAGTACCAGCGCCAGCCATACGAGGCCGATCCATCGCGTCGTTCGTCTCATCGCGGTCCAGGAAAAAGTGCGCGCAAGTATAGCAAGCGGCCCGATTGTCGCCGTCGCGCGGCGCGCGATAGCGGGCATCACACTTCGCGCCGGAGCGCATGTGCCGTTAATACAACAGAGACAAAATCTAACGATTCGCCGCTGGCACAAATCCGAGCGCGAGGTTGATAATCATTGAACCTGCTGGAGAAACGATCATGGACGAAAGACCGACTCGCATGCCACCGCCCGAGCAAGTGATGAGCCCGGATCCGGAACCCGTCGGCGTGGAATTCCTCGCCGAATTGCCCGAGCACGTTCGGGCATTCTTCGACGAGCAGCACAAGCTGTACTCGCCGAAGTGAACGCCGGTCCGGTTCTGTAACCGCCACGTGTCGACCCTCGCTATCGTGCGGTTCATCCTAGCGCTTCGCGCGCAATTCGCTTCGCACCCGGGCTGCAACAGCCTGACGGTGCCGGGTCAGCTCGCCTGCTGATTCTCCTGTCGCGACGCTACGCCGCGCGACTGTCTTCGTCTATCCTTCTGGTTTTCCACGTCCGGCCCGCCCGGCTCTCCTGATCGTTCCGATGAAGCAAGCCATTCGTGCCAGCGTCGCTGTCGCCGCACTCGGCGTCGCCCTCCTTTCGTCGCCTGCCGTCCGCGCAGACGGCGACGACACCGCCCTCACCAACGTCGTTGCGCTCGCGTCGCAGCGCCTCGCGCTCGCCGAACCGGTCGCGCGATGGAAATGGGCGAATCACAAGGCCATCGAAGACCAGCCGCGCGAAGCGGCCCTGCTCACTGCCGTCGAAAAGCGCGCGACCGAGGCCGGCGTCGATCCCGCCTTCGCCCGCACATTCTTCGAGGATCAGATCACCGCAAGCAAGGACGTGCAGAACGCACTGTTCGCGACCTGGCGCGCGACGCGGCCGCCGGAAGGCACGCCGCCCGATCTCGCGACCAGCACGCGGCCGGCACTCGATCGGCTGACGCAGAAAATGCTCGCCGGTCTCGCACAGGTCGCCCCGCTGCGCGACGCGCCCGATTGCCAGGCGCGGCTCGCGCGCAGCATCGCGAACTGGAAGACGCTCACGCGCTACGATTCCACGCAGACGCGGGCACTCGATACCGCGCTGTCGCATGTCTGCTCCGCCGGCGGGGCCAGCGCGATCGGCTGACGCGGCGGGCACGGATCGCCCGGCGGCGCTCAGTCCGCGGCGGTCAGCGCCGCGAGCGGAATCACCTGCAGGCCGCGCGCGAGATGCGTCTGCAGCAGGCGATGGGTGAAGGGTTCGAACACGCCGCCCGCCGCGTCGGCCGCGAGCCGCGCAGCCGCATCGAGCGAGTCCGCCGAACCGAGATAGCACCAGCCATCGATCACATGAAACAGGCGGCGCTCGCCGTCCGCCTCGAAGGCGACCGCGCCTTCGAACGGCCAGGGCGCACTGCCCGCGCGGACGGCGTCGGCCGTGGGGCGCCGATTGTACGACGGGCGCAACCGGGCGATCCATTGCGCTTCGGCCAACATCGCCCCCAGCTCGTTGCCGGTCTCGCGCCATTCGACGCGCCGCACCTGCTGCGCGAGCCGCATTTCCTTCGACGAGCGGCGCTCGCCGGTCAGCAGCGCGCGCAGCCGCTGCCGCACGCGCACGCTACGACCCACATACAGCGCTTCGTCACGCTCCCCGAACAGCGCATACGCGCCGCACCCTGCCGGCGCGGTATCCAGCCAGGCCTCGGTCAGATCGCCGCCCAGACGGAAGTGGCGCGTCGTGCGCGCGATCTGGTCGCGCAGCCGCTCGAGCGGCACGATGTCGTGCAACTGGCGCCAGAACTGCCAGATCAGGTCGGCATCGGCCAGCGCCCGGTGACGCGCGGCCGGAACGAGCCCATGCCGTTCGATCAACGCATCGAGCCCGTGCCGCGATTCGCGCGGAAACAACGCGCGCGACAGCCGCACCGTACAGAGCACGTCGGGATTGAACGCCAGGCCGGCGCGCTCGAATTCGGCGCGCAGGAAGCCGCGGTCGAAGCTCGCGTTGTGCGCGACGAACAGCTTCCCGTCGAGCCGCTCGAACAGCGCCGGCGCGAGCGATGCGAACGTCGGCGCATCGCGCACCATCGCGTCCGAGATGCCCGTCAGTTGCTGGATGAACGGCGGAATCGCCTGCCCCGGATTGACGAGGCTCGTCCACGTCGACACGCCGAGCGGTCCGATTTCGACCACGCCGATTTCGGTAATGCGGTGGTCGGCGGACGAGCCGCCGGTGGTTTCAAGGTCGACGAAGACGAGCGGCTGCTCGCTGGCGGGATCGGACGGAACGGAATCGGACATGAAAAGACAGGGAAACGATGCTTCCGTGAGTATGCACCGGCATGCGTACTCGGGCCAGCCCGGACCGGCTCGCTCCGTCCCCCCGAAAACAAAAAGCCCCCGCGATGCGGGGGCCGGACGTGATCGGCAATGCGTGGCGCGTCAGACCGCCTGGATATTCGCTGCCTGCTTGCCTTTCGGTCCGACTTTGACCTCGAACGAAACACGCTGGTTTTCTTTCAACGTCTTGAAGCCGTCCATCCGGATTTCGGAAAAGTGCGCAAACAAATCTTCACCGCCATTGTCCGACGTAATAAATCCAAAACCTTTAGCATCGTTAAACCATTTCACGATACCGGTATCCATGTCTTCTTTCCCCACTCGATAAGATCAAAAAAGCTATTTTTATAGCCGTTTCCCGAAATCCCGAAACATTGCGCCAGCACCCACACCAGCACGCCGCCCGAGGACGGAGTGCTCACTTTATAAATTGGACAATCCGGGTGCGTCAAGAAAATTTTTAGCCACTGCTTTCTTGAAAAGACGCGAATACCACTGGAATCGGTACACCGTCACCAATGATTAATTGATTCGCATCAAAAACCTGTCAACATTACCGGGATCGGATCGCTAATAATCGCCGGAAGCGAAATTTCTACCGGGGACAAATCGACCCGGTAAAATCCTCGGGTTTTTTCGGGTTGCAGAAATCGGGCGACGTTGCGATCCTGAATCAACGCTGAAAGGAAGGAGAGGGTCATGTGGCTGGACGGAATCAAGCGCTTCGCGAGCCGGCTCGGACGCGTACGTCGCAAGTCCCGCGCCCTGGCCGAGTCCGCGCGCGAAGCGCCGTGCGATACCGAGTTCGATATGACGTGGCACGGCGATCACTGGCAGAACCTGCTCGCATCGCCTCTGGATGCCCGTCACTACGTGATGGAAGACTGGACCAACACGCCGCCGCCGATCGAAGCAGAGGATGCCGCGCCTGCGGGCAAGCGCCAGCGCAAGCGCCGCTCGTACACGTCGTAGCGCGCTGAGCGGCCGGGCAAAAAAAAGCGCGACTGGGAAGTCGCGCCGACAAAGGTTTGGAGATCTTTTCCGTCAACGAAAAAGTCTGCTTCGGAAAGCAGAGATCGCAGTATAGCGAGAGAACCACCTTTCATTATCCATGCTCCACACAAACCTCTATTGCCGATGTGTCAATAATCGGGCTATAGCCGCTCCCGCCGGCCGCTGACCGTCCGTCGCAAACGCGCAACGCCCTCTAGCAGTCCTGATCGTTATTTCCATTTGCTGCGCCGCAGCGAACCCTTGCGTGGCAATCGGTTGCGCGACTTTCCCGATTTTTGCGGATTTCAAAACACACTGTTTCTTAAAGCGTGAACCGCCCTCGCTCCGCACACTTCGTACACTTCGTACACTTCGTACACTTCGTACACTTCGTACACTGCAAATGGATTTCTGATACGCGCACCGCCGTTCTGCGGCGCCGGCGACAGCATCAAACAAAGCACGGCCGTCCGCCCCAAGTTCGATCGACATCATCGTGTTTGGAGACAGATCCATGAACAAGACCCTGATCGTCGCCGCGTTGTCGGGTGTATTCGTTACCGCCGCCCATGCACAAAGCAGCGTGACGCTGTACGGCCTGATCGACGCAGGCATCACTTACACGAACAATCAGGGCGGCCACAGCGCCTGGCAGGAAACGAGCGGTTCGATCAACGGCAGCCGCTGGGGCTTGCGCGGCACCGAAGATCTCGGCGACGGCCTGAAAGCCATCTTCACGCTGGAAAACGGTTTCGGCATCAACAACGGCGCGCTGAAGCAGAACGGTCGCGAATTCGGCCGGCAAGCGTTCGTCGGGCTTGCGCACAACACCTACGGTTCGCTGACGCTGGGCCGGCAGTACGACAGCGTCGTCGACTATCTCGGGCCGCTGTCGCTGACCGGTACCCAGTATGGCGGCACCCAGTTTGCCCACCCGTTCGACAACGACAACCTCAACAACTCGTTCCGGATCAACAACTCGGTCAAGTATCAGAGCGCGAACTACGGCGGCCTCAAGTTCGGTGCGTTGTACGGATTCTCCAACTCGTCGGCGTTCGCGAACAACCGCGCGTACAGCGGCGGCGTGTCGTACAGCTACCTCGGCTTCAACCTTGCCGCGGCCTACTTGCAGTTGAACAGCGACGTGAACGCGCTCGCGCAGGCCGCGTCCGATCCGGGCGCGGTCACCGGCGACTGGACCTTCGCGTCGCGCGTGCAGCGCACCTGGGGCGCCGGCCTCAATTACGGGTTCGGCCCCGCCACGGTCGGCTTCGTGTTCACCCAGACGCGCCTGACCGGCCTTCGCGCGATCAGCGCCGGCCAATCGGGCGTGGCGGGCGGCATCACGGGCCTCGGCGATACCGGGCGCTTCAGCAACTATGAGGTCAACGGCCGCTACGCGCTGACGCCGGCCCTGTCGTTCGCCGGCTCCTACACGTACACCCAGGGCCGCCTGTCCGGCGACAAGCCGACCTGGCACCAGTTCAACCTGCAAGCCGACTACGCGCTGTCGAAGCGCACCGACGTGTACCTGCAGGGCGAGTTCCAGAAGGTCAACACCGACGGACTGGACCTCGGCGCCAACATCAACGGCTTGGGCGCCGCGTCGTCGACCAACAAGCAGATCGCGGTCACGGCCGGCCTGCGTCACCGCTTCTGAGCGACCGGCCCGTTCGCCATACGCCGAAAGACGAAGCGCCCCATCGGGGCGCTTTTTCCTGGTCGCGGCGCGCGGGCCGCCAGTCAGGCGTCGCCCCGCGCCGGATACCGGACGTCGAGTATGTCGATCGGCTGCGGGCCGGCCGGCGTCATCAGCGTGACGGTGTCGCCGATCTTCGCCTTGATCAGCGCACGCGCGACCGGCGAGATCCAGCTGACGCAGCCGCGGTCGAGATCGACCTCGTCGATCCCGACGATCGTCACCGTGTGATCCTCGCCGTCCGGCGTCTCGTAATCGACCGTCGCGCCGAAGAACACCTGGTCGACGTTCTCCTGCCGGCTCGCGTCGACGACTTCCGCAAGGTCGAGCCGCTTCGTCAGGAAGCGGATGCGGCGATCGATCTCGCGAAGCCGCCGCTTGCCGTAGATATAGTCGCCGTTTTCCGACCGGTCGCCGTTCGAGGCCGCCCACGACACGAGCCGCACGACCTCGGGACGTTCGACGTCGATCAGGTTCAGCAACTCGTCCCTCAGCCGCTTGTGGCCAGCCGGCGTGATGTAGTTCTTCGCGCCCGCCGGAATCGCGGGTTGAGCCTGGTCGAGATCGTCGTCGTCACCGTCCGACTCTTTGACAAACGCCTTGTTCATGATGCAGATTCAACGTGGATGACTGATCCCTCAAGGGTACACGATGGGCGGCCGGCCAAGGCCATGGCACCAAATTCGCGAATAAGGCTTCCCTTTTTATACGACTCTGCTATACTTCCGCTTCTGCGTGCGGCTGTAGCTCAGTTGGATAGAGTACTTGGCTACGAACCAAGGGGTCGTGGGTTCGAATCCTGCCAGCCGCGCCACTTTTTCGAGGGCCTTCCGAACCGAAGGCCCTTTCAGTTCGAAGCAGTAGAAGTTTGTTGTTGCGTGCGGCTGTAGCTCAGTTGGATAGAGTACTTGGCTACGAACCAAGGGGTCGTGGGTTCGAATCCTGCCAGCCGCGCCACTTTTTTGGGGGCCTTCCCATCGCAGAAGGTTCCGACAGTTGAAGCAGTACCGTTTTGCGTGCGGCTGTAGCTCAGTTGGATAGAGTACTTGGCTACGAACCAAGGGGTCGTGGGTTCGAATCCTGCCAGCCGCGCCACCTTAAAAGGGCTTTCCTCCGGGAAAGCCCTTTTTCTTTTTGCGCCCGCCTCCCTCGTTCGCACCCTCACCCCGCACGCGCTCGGCAAAGCGCCGGCATCATCGCACGCGCTTTCGACAGCCCCAATGAAAACGGCGGCCATAAGCCGCCGTCCGTCGATCATCGAATCCGCCCGCGCCCACCGCCGCGCGTCAACGTCAGTAATCCTGCCGCTCGCGCTCGATACGCATGCCGCCGTCATGGCGTGCATGCGCGCCGTCGTCGGTCGAACGCTCGCGCATGATCCGCATCACGTCCGGATTGGTTCTCACGCGCCGCATCACGTTCGCGAGATGCACGCGGTCGCTGACCTGGATCACGAAGCGCAGCACCGTCGACTCGTGCGTCAGATCCTCGTCCATCGCGATATGAACGATGTTCGCGTCGGCCGACGTGATGTCCGCCGCGACGCGCGCGAAGATGCCCTTCGTGTTCTTCACGAGCGCCTTCACCGCGACATCGAACAGGCGGCCCGGCTGCGGCGCCCATTCGACGTCGATCCAGCGGCCCGGATCGCGGCGATGGATGCGCTGCGCGACACGGCAATCCGTCGTATGAATCGCCATGCCCAGACCGATGCCGATGTAACCCATGATCGCATCGCCCGGGATCGGGCGGCAGCATGCTGACAACTGCACGGACATCCCTTCGGTGCCGGTAATCACGACCGGCGGCGCATGATGCGCGGGATGCCGCTCGGACTTCGGCAGATCGTCGTCCGCGTCGCGGCCGCTCATCAACACTTCGATGCGCTTGGCCATCACCGCGGCGACGCGACGACCGAGGCCGATATCCGCGAAAATTTCCTGACGACTCTTGTTGCCCGTCCACTGCACGAGCTTCTCCCACACCTCCGGCTCGACGTCGGCCAGCGCGAGACCGTAGCCCTTCAGGCTCTGGTCGACGAGCCGCTCGCCCAGTTGCACGGACTCGTTCAGGCGCATCGTCTTCAGGTAGTGGCGGATCGCCGAGCGCGCCTTGCCGGTACGCACGAAGCCGAGCCACGCGGGGTTCGGCTTCGAATACGGCGCGGTGATCACCTCGACGATGTCGCCGCTTTTCAGCTCGGTGCGCAGCGGCAGCAGCTCGTTGTTGATCTTCACGGCCACGCACTGGTTGCCGAGATCGCTGTGGATCGAATACGCGAAATCGAGCGCCGTCGCGCCGCGCGGCAGCGCCATGATCTTCGACTTCGGCGTGAACACGTAGACCGCATCCGGGAACAGGTCGATTTTCACGTGCTCGAGGAATTCGCTCGAATCGCCCGCTTCGCTCTGGATGTCGAGCAGCGACTTCAGCCACTGGTGCGCGCGCTTCTGCACGTCGCTGAGATCGGCGCTGCCGTTCTTGTACAGCCAGTGCGCGGCGACCCCTGCCTCGGCGATCTCGTGCATCTTGCGCGTGCGTACCTGGAACTCGATCGGCGCGCCGAACGGGCCGACGAGCGTCGTGTGCAGCGACTGATAGCCGTTGATCTTCGGGATCGCGATGTAATCCTTGAACTTGCCGGGTACGGGCTTGTACAGTGCGTGCAGCGCGCCGATGCACGTGTAGCAGTCGAGCGGGCCGTCGACGACGACCCGAAAGCCGTACACGTCGAGCACCTGCGAGAACGACAGTTGCTTGTCGCGCATCTTGCGGTAGACGCTGTAGATGGTCTTCTCGCGGCCGGTGATCTCGGCGTCGATCTTCGCGTCGGCCATCGCGCGCTGCGCGGCCTCGAGGATCTTGCTGATCACTTCGCGGCGGTTGCCGCGCGCGGCCTTCACGGCCTTCTCGAGCGTCGCGTAGCGATGCGGGTTGAAGTTCGCGAAGCTCATGTCCTGCAGCTCGCGATACGTGTTGTTCAACCCGAGCCGGTGCGCGATCGGCGCGTAGATGTCGAGCGTTTCGCGCGCGACGCGGCGGCGCTTTTCCATCGGCACCGCGCCGAGCGTGCGCATGTTGTGCAGGCGGTCGGCGAGCTTGACGAGAATCACGCGCACGTCGCGCGCCATCGCGAGCAGCATCTTGCGGAAGTTTTCCGCCTGCGCTTCCTCGCGGCTGCGGAATTCCATCTTGTCGAGCTTCGACAGGCCGTCGACCAGTTCGGCGACCTTCGGGCCGAACCGCTCGGCCAGCTCGTTCTTGGTCACGCCCTGGTCTTCCATCACGTCGTGCAGCAACGCGGCCATCACGGCCTGTGCGTCGAGCTTCCAGCCGGCGCAGATTTCCGCAACGGCGACGGGATGGGTGATGTAGGGTTCGCCGCTCTGGCGATATTGACCGAGGTGGGCTTCGTCGCTGAAGTGGAACGCCGCCTTGACCTCTTTGATTTCGTCCGGAGCGAGATACTCGGCAAGCGCGGCCGTCAGTTTCGCGATCGAAACGACGCCGTGCTTGCGCGGTTGCTCCGGCGTGGCGGTCGGCCCGAACAGATGCCGGAAGGACTGTTCGAGGACCGCGTCGATGTACTGGCGCGCAGGCGACTGGGCCGTGGCTTCGGTGGTCGAATCCGCGGAGGCGGACGATGGGGTGGTGCTCATATTCGCCTCCAGGTCGAGTCGTTGCGCGCGTGGACTACATGGCTGGAACGGGCCGGATGCGCGTTACACCGGCACCTTCTTCAGCATCTCGACGCCGACCTGGCCGGCGGCGATTTCGCGCAGCGCGACGACGGTCGGCTTGTCGCGGCTTTCGATCTTCGGCGTATGGCCTTGCGCGAGCTGCCGCGCGCGATAGGTGGCGGCGAGCGCCAGTTCGAAGCGATTCGGGATTTGCTTCAGGCAGTCTTCGACGGTAATGCGAGCCATGTTGGTAATTCCTTCTGAATATAGTCCTTATTCTACCTTATGTCCCTCGTGCCCCGCGTCATTCCGCGTGGGGCAGATGGATGCCGAGCTCGATGAACAGCTCCGCGTGTCGCGCGTACTGCGAAGCAAAACGCAGGCGCGTCGCCGCGACGATGCATTCGAGTTCCGCGAGCGCGCGTTCGAAATTCTCGTTGATCACCACGTATTCCGCTTCCGACGCGTGTGCGATCTCGCTGCCGGCGGCCAGCAGGCGTCGCGTGATCACGTTCGGCTCGTCCTGGCCGCGCTTCTTCAGGCGTTCCTCGAGCGCGTCGAGCGACGGCGGCAGGATGAAGATGCCGACCGCGTTGCGGAACTGCTTCTTCACCTGCAACGCACCCTGCCAGTCGATTTCGAGCAGCACGTCGTGGCCGTTCTTCATCTGCTCTTCGATCCAGACGCGCGACGTGCCGTAGTAGTTGCCGTGCACTTCCGCGCTCTCGAGAAATTCGTGCGCCGCGTGACGCGCGCGGAAATCGTCGACGGTCGTGAAGTGGTAGTGCTGGCCGTCCTGCTCGCCCGGGCGCGGCTTGCGCGTCGTGTACGAGATCGACAGGCAGATGTCGCTGTCCTTCGACAGCAGCGCATTCACGAGCGTCGACTTGCCGGCGCCCGACGGCGCGACGACCATGAACAGGTTACCGGGATAGACGCCGCCGTGCAGCGAATGCGACGCGTGGCCGTCGCGGGTGGATTCGGTCATGACAGCCTCCGCCGGGCCTGGCCACATCCGCATGAATCGGCTTTCGAAGGATGGGGGGGCTGCGCCCCCCCAAGCGAACGTAGTGAGCGTGGGGGTCGTTTCATCTCTTTACTCCAGGTTTTGCACTTGCTCGCGCATCTGCTCGATCAGCAGCTTCAGCGCCATCGACGCGTCGGCCAATTCCTTCGCCGCCGCCTTCGAGCCGAGCGTGTTCGCTTCGCGATTCAGTTCCTGCATCATGAAATCGAGACGCTTGCCGACGCGGCCGCCCTTCTCGATCACGTGACGCGTTTCGTTCAGGTGCGCGGTGAGCCGCGACAGTTCTTCCGCGATGTCGATCCGGATCCCGTACATCGTCACTTCCTGACGGATGCGCTCCGCGGCTTCCTCGCGCGTGACGACCGTCGAGCCGCCTTCGGGCGCCGCGAGGCCGAGCGCTTCCTGCAGCCGCTCGACGATCTTCTGCTGGTGCTTCGCGATCAGCTCCGGTACGAGCGGCGTGATGCGCGCGACGATCGCCTCCATCTCGGTGACGTTCGACAGCAGCATCGTCGCCAGTTGCGCGCCTTCGCGCGAACGCACGACGACGAGCTCGCCGATCGCTTCCTTGCCGCAGGCGAGCACGGCGTCGCGGATCGCGTCGGCCGACACGCCGGCCTCGGCGAGCACGCCGGGCCAGCGCAGGATTTCACCCGCGCGCAGACGGCCGACGCCCGGGAACGAATCGAGCACCGCGCGTTCGAGATCGGCAAGCTGGCCGAGCGCCGACTGGTTCAGCGCGCCCGCGCCGATGCTTTGCTCGCCGCGCTGCAGGTTGATGCGCACGTCGACCTTGCCGCGCGACAGTTTGTTCATCAGCATTTCGCGCAGCGCGGGTTCGCACGCGCGCACGTCGTCCGGCATCCGGAAATTGAGATCGAGGAAGCGCGAGTTCACGGTGCGCAGTTCGACCGACACGCTGGTGCCGCCGTTGCCGGCGGCCGTCGTGAGTTCGCGCGTCGCGCTCGCGTAGCCCGTCATGCTGTAGATCATGGTTCGTCTCGCCGTCTGGTGCCCTCGCGGGCGGGAATACATCGAGGCGCCCGGCGCATCGGAAAGCGCGGGGCGGGAAGCGCGCATTATCCCATTTTTGCGGACCACCCCGCCGGGGACGCCCGCCGTTCGGCGCTAGAATCGGGGTTTCCTCTCCTTCCGCGATTTCCCCATGACGTCTTCCGTTTCCCGCCCGAGCGGCCGCCGCGCCGACGAACTGCGCAAGGTCGCCCTCACGCGCCACTACACGAAACACGCCGAAGGCTCCGTGCTGGTCGAATTCGGCGACACCAAGGTGCTGTGCACCGCCAGCGTCGCCGAGCGCGTGCCCGAGTTCCTGCGCGAGCGCGGGCAAGGCTGGCTGACCGCCGAATACGGGATGCTGCCGCGCGCGACCCACACGCGCAGCGACCGTGAAGCGGCGCGCGGCAAGCAGACGGGCCGCACGCAGGAAATTCAGCGCCTGATCGGCCGCGCGCTGCGCGCGGTGTTCGATCTCGAGGCGCTCGGCCCGCGCACGATCCACATCGACTGCGACGTGATCCAGGCCGACGGCGGCACGCGCACGGCCAGCATCACCGGCGCGTTCGTCGCCGCGCACGACGCCGTGTCGAAGCTGATCGCGGCCGGCAAGCTCACGCGCTCGCCGATCACCGACCACGTCGCCGCGATCTCGGTCGGCGTGTACGAAGGCGCCCCCGTGCTCGACCTCGACTACGCGGAAGATTCGCGCTGCGACACCGACATGAACGTCGTGATGACCGGCGCGGGCGGCTTCGTCGAAGTCCAGGGCACGGCCGAAGGCGTGCCGTTCTCGCGCGCCGAGATGAACGCGCTGCTCGACCTCGCGCAGGGCGGGATCGCCGAGCTCGTGCGGTTGCAGAAAGAGGTCCTGGGTGCGAGCCATGCCTGACGACCGCACCGTCGCGCCGCTGTCGCGCATCGTTCTCGCGTCGAACAACGCGGGCAAGCTGCGCGAATTCACCGCGCTGTTCTCGACGGTCGGCATCGAGATCGTCCCGCAGGGCGACCTCGCGGTGCCGGAGGCGGAAGAGCCGTTCGGTACGTTCATCGAGAACGCGCTGACCAAGGCGCGCCATGCGTCGCGGCTCACCGGACTGCCGGCGATCGCCGACGATTCCGGCCTGTGCGTGCGCGTGTTGCGCGGCGCGCCGGGCGTCTATTCGGCGCGCTATGCGCAGCGCGCGGGCCGCGACAAGGGCGACGCGGCGAACAACGGGTATCTCGTCGAGCAGCTGCGCGGCGTCGCCGACCGGCGTGCGTACTACTGCTGCGTGCTCGCGCTCGTTCGCCATGCGGACGATCCGGAACCGCTATTCGCCGAAGGGCGCTGGGCCGGCGAGATCGTCGATACGCCGCGCGGCGAACACGGATTCGGCTACGACCCGTATTTCTACCTGCCGTCGCTCGGCGCGACGGCCGCCGAACTCGAGCCTGCAGTGAAGAACACGCACAGCCATCGCGCGCTGGCGCTGAAGGCGTTGCTCGCGCGGCTCGCGGAGGAAGCATGAGCCAGGCTTCGGACACCGGTGCGCGCGTCGTCGCGACCTTCACGTCGCCCGGCCAGGTGCGCCTCACGTCGCTGCCGCCGCTCGCGCTGTACGTGCATTTCCCGTGGTGCGTGCGCAAGTGCCCGTACTGCGATTTCAACTCGCATGAATGGAAAGGCGAACGGTTTCCGGAAGCCGACTATCTCGACGCGTTGCGCGCCGACCTCGAGCAGGCGCTGCCGCTCGTGTGGGGTCGGCAGGTGCATACCGTGTTCATCGGCGGCGGCACGCCGAGCCTGCTGTCGGCGGCCGGCCTCGACCGGATGCTGTCCGACGTGCGCGCGCTGCTGCCGCTCGACGCCGATGCCGAGATCACGCTCGAGGCGAACCCGGGGACCTTCGAAGCCGCGAAGTTCGCGCAGTTCCGCGCAAGCGGCGTGAACCGCCTGTCGGTCGGCATCCAGAGCTTCAACGAAGCGCACCTGAAGGCGCTCGGCCGGATTCACGACACCGCGCAGGCCCGCGCGGCCGTCGAGATCGCCGCGAAGAACTTCGACAACTTCAACCTCGACCTGATGTTCGCGCTGCCGAACCAGACGCTCGACGAATGCCGCACCGACATCGAGACCGCGCTGTCGTTCGCGCCGCCGCACCTGTCGCTGTATCACCTGACGCTCGAGCCGAATACGCTGTTCGCGAAGTTTCCGCCGGTCGTCCCCGACGACGACGCGTCGGCCGACATGCAGGAATGGATCCACGCGCGCACGGCCGACGCCGGCTACGGGCGCTACGAAGTATCCGCGTACGCGAAGCCGAATCATCAGTGCAAGCACAACCTGAACTACTGGCGCTTCGGCGACTATCTCGGGATCGGCGCGGGCGCGCACACGAAGCTGTCGTTCCCGAACCGGGTCCTGCGGCAAGCGCGCTACAAGCATCCGGCAACCTTCATCGAACAGGCGAAGGCCGGCACGGCCGTGCAGGAAGAGCGTGAAGTCGGCGCGCGCGACCTGCCGTTCGAATTCATGCTGAATACGCTGCGGCTCGTCGAGGGCTTTCCCGTGCACAGCTTCGTCGAACGGACGGGCCTGCCGATGAGCACGATCGAGCCGGCGTTGAAGGAAGCGGAACGGCGTGGGCTGATCACGCGCGATTTCACGCAAATCGCGCCGACGCCGCTCGGCCAGCGTTTTCTCAACGACCTGCAGGAATTGTTCCTGCGCGACGACTGAACGGATGAACGCGGCGGCATTTCGGTTACAATGCCGCCTCGTGTGGAAGCGTGGCCGAGCGGTTTAAGGCACTGGTCTTGAAAACCAGCGACGGGAAACTGTCCGTGAGTTCGAATCTCACCGCTTCCGCCAGGAAGTTCGCCGAACCCCGTCCATTCGCAGAATGACGGGGTTTTTGTTTGTCCGCACGCGTGCGCCCCGCACGTTCCGACGCATCGCGCCGGATGCCGTTACAATCCCGCGCTCCGATTCGCGAAACGGGAAATCCACGTCATGAAGCCCTTCCTCGTCTCGTCGCTCGTCGCCGTGCTGGCCGCCGTCAGCGCGCATGCGGCGGCCGACACCGCCTCCGGCAGCGACGCACAGGCGTCGTGCGCGATCGCGTACGTGACCGGCGTCGGCGGTTCGCCGCGCGGCCTGAGCGAGTATCTCGCGAGCCCGTCGCCATACAACTACCTGAAGGACAACGAGCTTCAGTGCAAGGTGGGCGACGACGGACGCACGTCGAACTGCACCGGCGTGACCTACCTGCGCAACGAACAGGTCAGCGTGTACGACGATTCCGACCCGGCGACGCTGACCGTCGTCGCGCGTGTGGAGCTCGATCATGGCCAGAAGTATCCGGTGATCGTCGTCGTGCAGCGCAAGGACGCGCGCTGCAAGCAATGATGCGAAAAATACGATGATCCCCGTTTCCGTCGCCCGCTGATGGAATCGGCGCCGGATCGTCGACGCGTCGAAGCGACAGGGTGCGAGCGTCCCGGACGCCTGCCGCCGCACACCGCCTGACGCCTCCCGGGCCGCCCCGTCATCGCCTAGAATTCGTTCAACACGGCGACACGAACGCCGCCGCGTATTCGATGCCGCACGCGCCACCCCTGCGCACGGCACACGGAGATCGCCATGACCGACCTGTCGACCGCGACGGACCACGTCGATTACGAAGGCTTCGAGATCCATGTCGTGCCGGCCGCGATGCCCGGCAGCGACACGCGCTATACCTACACCGGCTACGTGTGCCATCCGGGCGTGAATCCCGCGCTGCCCGGCCACGCGGTGCCGTTCCACGCGGATGGCGAAGAAAGCTTCGCGAGCGTCGACGAGGCGACCCACGAAGCCGTGCACATCGGCAAGAGCATCATCGACGGCACGCACCCCGACCTGTCGGTCCTGTCGCTCGTGACGCACGGCTTCTGACGCGGCCGGAACGCATCGCCGACGATTCCCCGGAAGGCTGCCGAGGTGGCCGCATCGGCTGACCGCGCCGCGCGGCCGGACGATTGCAGCGTGCCGCGACTTTCAACCTTCCAGCACGCGTCCGCTGCGGACGCCGCCACATGTCGCGTCACATCGCGGTGCACGACGCGCGTGGCTCGACGGGGCGTCCGGCCGGCATCATCTGCGAGCGCAACGACCGGTCCCGCGCGCTATGCGTTTCCCCCCATATCGCCTCGCGTCGGTACGCCTATCATTTTTTTATCGTCCCTCCCGGCCATCACGTCATGCGCCCCCTTCCCCGTCCGTGCGTCGCCCGGCTGCGTGTTGCCGCGCTGGCCGTCGTCGCCCTGCTCGCCGCGTGCACGATCACGCCGCCTTCGTCGTTACGCTCGGTCGTGACGATTCCGTCGGTCATACGCAGCGGCAATCTCGACCAGTATCGCGTCGAGGTCGCGCACCGCGTCGCCGAACGCAATCCGTCCGGCATGCTGCACGGCACACCGCAGGCCATGCTGCGTTCGCTCGTCGTCGTGGCCTTCACCGTCGATGGCAACGGCCGCGTGATCAACGCATCCGTCTATCGCAGCAACGGCGACAGCGAGGCGGAAGCGCTCGCGCTCGCGTCGCTGCGCCGCTCGGCGCCGCTGCCGGCGCCGCCGTCGCGGCTGCTCGACGGCAACGGTCGGCTCGAACTGATGGAAGGCTGGCTCTTCAACGACGACGGCCACTTCCAGCTGCAAAGCACCGCGTCCGCGCAGGCGCAATCGATCGACTGACGCGCCGCCGCGGCCCGATTGCCGGGGGGCGGCAGCGCTGGCTATAATTTTCCGCACTCGCGCGGCCATCACGCCGCGCGCGCGTTCGCGCGCCCCACCCGGCAAGCGAGCCGACCACGCCGGCACCGGGCGGCGGCGACGTATCCGTCTCCATCGTCGACCGGCGGGTGACGTCCGCGCCACGGCGCGCGTCCACGCCGCCACCGCGTCATCCGCATCAATCATTTGCCCGGCGCGCCCGGCAGGCAGTCGCCTGCCCCAGCGCACGCCCAGCCGGCTGCCCCAACGACAAAACGGAGACATCCATGTCCGCATCCCCCGCAACCGTTGCACACGCAACCGGTTCGGCCGGCGCCGTCAGCCACCGGCGCATCGTGTTCGCGAGCTTCATCGGCACCGCGATCGAGTTCTACGATTTCTACGTGTACGCGACGGCCGCCGCGCTCGTCATCGGCCCCGTATTCTTCCCGCACGGCTCCGCGACGGCGCAAGCGCTGTCCGCGTTCGTCACGTTCGGGATCGCGTTCATCGCGCGTCCGATCGGCTCGTTCCTGTTCGGCCACTTCGGCGACCGCATCGGCCGCAAGTCGACACTCGTCGCATCGCTGCTCGTGATGGGCGTGTCCACTACCGCGATCGGCTTCGTGCCCGGCTACGACGCGATCGGCGCGCTCGCGCCGGTGCTGCTGTGCGTGCTGCGCTTCGGCCAGGGAATCGGCCTCGGCGGCGAATGGGGCGGCGCTGCGCTGCTCGCGACCGAGCACGCGCCGCAAGGCAAGCGCGGCTGGTTCGGGATGTTCCCGCAACTGGGGCCGTCGGTCGGCTTCCTGATGTCGAACGGGCTGTTCTTCGCGCTCGCGCTGTCGCTGTCCGACGCGCAGTTCCGCAGCTGGGGCTGGCGCATCCCGTTCCTCGTCAGCGCGGTGCTCGTCGCGCTCGGCCTGTACGTGCGGCTCAAGATCACCGAAACGCCCGCGTTCCAGGCAGCGCTCGACCGCAACGAGCGCGTGCGCGTGCCGGTCGCGACGCTCGTCACGCAGCACTGGCAGCCGACGCTGCTCGGCGCGCTCGCGATGGTCGTCTGCTACACGCTGTTCTACATCTCGACGGTGTTCTCGCTGTCGTACGGCGTGTCGGCGCTGCATATTCCGCGCCAGAGCTTCCTCGGCCTGCTGTGTTTCGCGGTGGTCTTCATGGGCGTCGCGACGCCGCTGTCCGCATGGGCGTCGGACCGCTTCGGCCGCAAGCCGGTGCTGGTCGTTGGCGCGATCGCCGCGCTGCTGTCGGGGTTCGCGATGGAACCGCTGCTCGGCAGCGGCTCGATGCCGCTCGTCGCGCTGTTCCTGACGATCGAGCTGTTCCTGATGGGCGTGACGTTCGCACCGATGGGCGCGCTGCTGCCCGAATTGTTCCCGACCAACGTCCGCTACACGGGCGCGGGCGTCGCGTACAACCTCGGCGGAATCCTCGGCGCGTCGATCGCGCCGTATATCGCGCAACTGCTGGTTGCGCGCGGCGGGCTGTCGTGGGTCGGCGGCTATGTGTCGGTGGCGGCGGCGATCAGCCTGATCGGCGTGCTGCTGATGCGCGAGACGCGCGACGCGTCGCTCGTCTGACCCTTCGGGGCGACCCGGGTTGTACGACGGCGGGCGCTGCCTATACTCGATCCTGGGCGCGTCGTTGCGCGCCCGGAGATCCCGCCCCGACAGGAGCCGCCGCCATGAATATCCGCCTTGCCAATGCCGATCTCGTGCTGATCCTTGCGCTCGCGCTCGGTGGCGCGCTGCTGCTCGCGCTGCGGTTTCGGCCGAAAACCTGGCGCGGCCTCGTGTTCGAGGCGCTGCTGGCGAATCTGGCGGCCATCGCCGCCGTCGTCACGGTCGAAGCGCTGCTCGCCTGACCGCGGCCGCCGCGCCGCGTCAGGCGGACAGCCGCGCGCGCACCGTGCCGTAGGCGGGGCAGACCGTATCGATCGCCTCCAGCGCCTCGTCGACGGTCGGCATCGCGCCCGGCTCGCCAATCGACAGCGCATTCGGCACGCCGCCGATCCCGCAATGGTGGCGCGACGTCGCGACGAAAATCATCACGGTGGGCCGCTGCAGTGCGTGCGCCATGTGCACGAACCCGGTATCGACGCCCACCACGAGCGCGGCCCGACCCAGCGCCGCGCCGAGCTCACGCACCGTCATCGCCGGTAACACGATCGCGCCCGGCGCCCGCGCGGCGATATCCCGTGCATCGTCGTGCTCGGCCGCCGATCCCCACGGCACCAGCACGCGCAAGCCGCGCGCCATCATCTGCGTCGCAAGGGCGGCCCAGTGTCCGGGCGGCCACTTCTTGTCGGGATTGGACGTCGCATGGAACAGCAGCATGAACGGCCCGCCGTCGGTCACGGCGGCGGGCAGGCTCGCATCCTGCGGCGCGACGATGCCGTGCGTGGCAGGCCCTTCCGGCACGTAGCCCAGCGCTTCGCCGGCACTCACCCGCATCCCGTGCCATGCGTCGCAGTCCGGCCGCGGACCGAAACGGTGCGAATACGCGAAGCGCGCGCCCGTTTCGCCGAGATCCTGCGTCTGGTAGCCGAAGCGACGCGCGCCACGCGCCAGCGACGAAATGATCGCGCTCTTGTACACGCCGTGCAGATCGATGATCGCGTCGTAGCGGTGCGCACGCAGCGCGCCGATCGATGCCGAGATCGCCTTCAGGTCGCCTGCGTTGCGCATTTTTTTGAAGCGGCGCAGCGGCGCGCACAGAACGGCGCTCACGCCCGGATGCCAGCGTACGACCTCCGCGCACGATTCGTCGACGGCCCAGTCGACCGTCACGCCGGGGAACGCGCGATGCAGGTCGGCGACGACAGGCAGCGTCTGGACGACGTCGCCGAGCGACGTCACTTTCACGATAAGGATTCGTTTCACGATTTGCGGGAATTCTCGACTGGCCATCTTGGCATGCTAACGACGGTTGCTATGTCCAGACATTACGCGAACATTACATTTGCAACAAATTGCATCTCTTTTGTGAATTTTTGTCGTCCTGCGCGGCGCGTCGTCGTCCCCGCTGGCATCGGTTCCTTTTTATAATCCTCTCTTTGCCCTCCGGCCGAGCCCATGCCGCGCCCCGCCCTTCCCGCGCTGTTTCCCGCCCTTACCCGCCGCTCGCTGCGAATCTGGCGCCAGTATGGTGTTTTCTGGCTCGGCGCGATCGTCGTCGGCCTCGCGGCCGTCCTGTATGCCCGATTGATCGACTGGGGCTACGAGACTTTCCGCGCGATGCGCGATCACGCCGTCTGGCTGCCGCTGCTGCTGACGCCGGCGATCGCCGCGTTGTCGGCATGGATCACGCGCCGCTTTTTCCGCGGCGCCGAGGGCAGCGGCATCCCGCAGGTGATCGCGACGCTGCATGCGCGCCCGAGCGCATTCGGCGCCCGGCTGCTGACGCTGCGCATCCTGTTCGGCAAGGTGCTGATCTCGTTCCTCGGCATCCTCGGCGGCTTCACGATCGGCCGCGAAGGGCCGACCGTGCAAGTCGGTGCGGCGCTGATGTTCAACCTGCGGCGCTTCTACCCGCGCTCGAACGCGCAGATCGAACGCCAGCTCGTGCTGGCCGGCGCGGCGGCCGGGCTGTCGGCCGCATTCAATACGCCGCTCGCGGGCATCGTGTTCGCGATCGAGGAACTGACCCGCAGCTTCTCCGCGCGCGCCAGCGGCGTACTGATTACCGCGATCATCCTCGCCGGCGTCGTCGCGCTCGGGCTGAACGGCAACTACACGTATTTCGGCACGATCAACGCCGGGCTCCATTTCCCGAAGCTGCTGGCGGTCGCGGTGCTGGTCACCGCGATCGTGACGGGCATCGCGGGCGGCCTGTTCTGCTGGTTGCTGCTGAACACGGGGCGCTGGCTGCCCGCGCGACTGCTGGGCCTGTATCGCGAGCGGCCGGTCGCGTTCGCCGCGCTGTGCGGCTTCACGATCGCCGTCGTCGGGCTCGTGTCCGGCGGCACGACGTTCGGCAGCGGCTATGCGGAGGCGCGCGGCCTGCTCGATGGCAGTCAGCAGCTGTCGGTGTTCTATCCGCTCCTGAAGATGGTGTCGATGGTCGCGTCGTACCTGCCGGGCATCCCGGGCGGGATCTTCGCGCCGTCGCTGTCGATCGGCGCCGGCTTCGGCAACGTGCTGCATGCCGTGTTCAGCAACATGAGCCTGCCGATGCTGATCGCGCTCGCAATGGTCGGCTACCTGGCCGCCGTCACGCAGTCGCCGATCACGTCGTTCGTGATCGTGATGGAAATGATCAACGGTCATGCGCTCGTGATTTCGCTGATGGCGACTGCACTGGTATCGAGCCGGGTATCGCGCTTTTTTGCGCCGCCGCTGTACGAAACGCTCGCGCAGCGCTATCTCGCGCCGCCCGCCGCGCCGGCCGCGGCAACCACTGCGGCCGCGGCCGGCAACATGACCGACGTGACCGAACCGCGGGATGCAACCGCGGCCCCCGCCGATCCGCTCGACACGCTGCGCGACGAAGGCGGCGACGAGCCGGCCGCTGCGGCGCCGGGCGACAGCGCCGCGGACACGGCGGCGCCGCACGATGCCGGGCCGGCTGTAACCGATGCAAACGGCCCGACGCAACAGCACGGCCCGCGCGACGCTCAGTAGATCACGACGGGCGCCGGCCGGTAGTAGACCGGCCGCGCCGGCACGACGATGCACCCGGCCAGCGTGATCGCGACGAGCGCGATGGCGATTGCGGTTCTTTTCATCGCGCCTGCCTCAAGCCCAGTGGCCGCGCGTCCAGAACCAGTTCGGACCGCGCTGGTCCCAATGCCCGGGCACCCATTGCATGCCGACGCGCTCGGCCTCCCAGTGGCCGCCGATCCACACGTAGCGGCCATGGTCCCAGTGCCAGTGCCCGCGGTCCCACACGTAGCCGACGCGCGTGGCCGGTACGACCTCGTAGCGCACGGGCGGCGGCGCATTCGGCGCGACGACGACGATTTCCTCAGTGCGCACGGCGACCGGCTCCGCGATGACCATGCGCCCCTGCGGCGCGATCACGGGCGTGCCGACGAGAATCTCGTCCGCGTGCACGGCGAACGGTGCGACGACGGCTGACAGGCCCGCGGCGAACAGCGCGAGCGAAACGATACGACGTGAAACGGTAGAGACAGCCATCACAACCTCCTGGTTGAACAACACACGTGAGCGTATTCGTTCAATGCGGGAGGGGCGATGACGGCCGACAGGCGTCGTGTTACGGCGTGCCCGAAAGTGCAACAGGGCGTAAGACGCGCACGGCGGCGGGCGCCGCCGTGCGGAAGGACACACGCTGAGCGTCAGGCTTGCGGGATCTCGATCTTCACTTCGAGGACTTCGAGGTCGTCCTGGCGCTCGAGGCTCACGCGGATGTCATCGTCCGAAATATGGACGTACTTCGAGATGACCGCGACGAGCTCTTTCTGCAGCGCCGGCAGGTAATCGGCCGGCGGCCGGCCGCCGACCCGCTCGTGCGCGATGATGAGCTGCAGGCGCTCCTTCGCGACCGATGCGGACTTCTTCTTCTCGCCGAGGAGAAACGAAAGGATGGACATGGGCGGCCTCCGTTACTTGCTGCCGAAGAGGCGCTGCAGCAGGCCCGGCTTCTGGTAATCGGTGAAGCGCAGCGGCTTGTCCTCGCCGAGAAAGCGGGCGACGACGTCCTTGTACGCTTCCGCGACGTCGGTGCCGTCGATATGCACGGCCGGCAGACCCTGGTTCGACGCATGCAGCACGGCTTCCGATTCGGGCACCACTCCGATCAGCTTGATGCGCAGGATCTCGCTGATGTCCTCGAGCGACAGCATCTCGCCTTCGCTCACGCGCTTCGGGCTGTAACGCGTGATCAGCAGGTGTTCCTTGATCGGCTCCTTGCCTTCGGTCGCGCGCTTCGTCTTCGACGACAGAATGCCGAGAATGCGGTCCGAGTCGCGCACCGACGACACTTCCGGGTTCGTGACGATCAGCGCTTCATCCGCGAAGTACATCGCGTGCAGCGCACCGGCCTCGATACCGGCCGGCGAATCGCAGACGATGTATTCGAAGTCCATCGCGACGAGGTCGTTCAGCACCTTCTCGACGCCGTCGCGCGTCAGCGCATCCTTGTCGCGCGTCTGCGACGCCGGCAGGATGAACAGGTTCTCGCACTTCTTGTCCTTGATCAGCGCCTGGTTCAGGTTCGCTTCGCCCTGGATCACGTTCACGAGGTCATACACGACGCGACGCTCGCAGCCCATGATGAGATCGAGGTTGCGCAGGCCGACGTCGAAGTCGATCACGGCCGTCTTGTGGCCGCGCAGCGCGAGACCCGACGCGAAGCTCGCGCTCGTCGTCGTCTTGCCCACGCCGCCCTTGCCCGAGGTCACCACGATGATTTTTGCCATTTACCCAATACCCTGTGTTCGTCAATGAGAGCCGATCGATCCGGAGCGCACCGCGTGAATCACGTCAGGCGCAGCGGTTCGATCATCAGTTTTTCCTCTTCGAGCCGGATCTGTACCGATTTGCCCAGTACGTCGGCGGGCAGCGGGTTCTCGGTCGTTCGATAGATACCCGCGATCGAAATCAGTTCCGGTTCGAGACACGTGCAGAAAATGCGCGCGTCGTGATTGCCGTGCACGCCCGCGAGCGCGCGGCCGCGCAACGGCGCGTAGATGTGGATATTGCCTTCCGCGATGATTTCCGCGCCGTGACTGACCGGCGCGAGCACCACGAGGTCTCCTTTCGCGTAAATCTGCTGCCCCGAACGCAACGGCCGGTCGATCACCAGCGTCTGGCCGCCGGCCTGCACGAGTGTCGGCGCGGGTTCCGACGGCTGTTCGGGCGCCGCTGCGGCTGCCGCAGCGGCGGCGGGCTCGACGGCTGGCACGGCCGCCGGTTCCGCTTCGTCGGCCGGTTTCGCGGCCGGCGCGCGGCGATCGCGCGCCTCCAGCAACGGCAGGCCGGCTTCCCCCGCCCAGCCCTGCGTTGCCAGTGCGACGACGCCCACCGGACGCATCCGCACGTCGTTCAGCATCTGGCGGATGTCCGCGAGCGCGACGCGCTCGCCGTCAGCCAGGCGGCGGACGTCGATCGCGACGACATCGTCGGCGAAAAACTCGGGAGTCGCTTCGAAGCGCTTGACCAGTTCGGTACGCAACGCGTCGAGATCGGTCGTCTTCACGGTGAACAGCAACGTATCGACCGATCCGCTGCGCAGCTCGAAGAATGGCGATTTTTTAAGCGACATGGACACTCTGCAAAAATTTTTTGCGTATTTTACAGGCGTCCACGCGAGCGGCCATTATTTTTGGGACTCGGGATTGCGGCGGCCCGGGCGGACGCGCAATCGGCAGGCGGGCAGGCCAGCGGGCGATCGGGCTTTCGTCGCGCCGCGCGGCGGGCTATTTCGAGGTCGGGTCAGTGCTTCACCTGCGACACGAACAGCGATTTCATCGCGCCGGGCATCCGCGCGATCGGCGCATGTTCACCGGTGTTGCCGAAACCGGCACGCTCGTAGAAGCGGATCGCGTTGCGGTTCGCATCGGCGATCCACGCGTAGACGTCGGTGGCGCCGCGCTCGGCGAGCCATGCGGTGGCCGTCTCCAGCAGCAGCACGCCGCCGCGCAGATGACGCACCGCATGCGCGACCCACAGTTCGCTGACGAACGCGCGCCGATCGGGCGTGTTGTCGAAATACGCGCCGATCATGCCCGCCGGGTGGCCTTCGGTGTACAGCAGGAAAGTCGTCGACTCGTCGGACACGGCGCGCTGCGCGGCGATCGCCGACGCCGCGTCCGTTTCGACGGTCAGCAATTCGGCCTCCGGCGCTTCGCCGGGCGCATAGGGCTCACGCAGCGATGCGGCGCGGAGTTCGCGATACACGCCGCCCTGATCGGCAGCGATACGACGAACGGTCAAGATCGAACTCATGCAGGCACAGCCCCCTTCGGACAGCAAGCTAGTAGCTTCAACCGAAAGCGGGGCATGAGTCAAATCGTAATTTTCAAATGGCAGCGCGGATCGAAAGGCGGCAGATGTCATCAGCACGACTCGCGGCGCCCGGTGTGCAGGTGCAGCATCGGGGCATCGACGCGCGCGACGACGGGACGGTGGGCGCGATCGCGTGATCCGGCGCTTTGCGTCGTTCTCCTTGCGATGCGCGGCCGACCGGTTTGGCACTGCGTTGGAACGTGTCGCCGTGGTCGTAATGCTACGTAATATAAGCCAACGAAAAGCGCGCGGCGCCCCTGCTTCGGCACGTCGTTTGGAGCGCCACGCCTAGCGCGGGGGTTTGGCAAGTGCGCGCACCAGTCGTATAACAGGCAGAACCGGGCAACGATCCGGCGCTGCCGCGCGCGTCGCGGACCACGAGGATTCGAACAATCTTGCATGCGGTCGCCTGCGGGCCGGCCGACTGGAGGGAGACAATGACAATGACCGACGGATCGGCCTCGGGCTGGTCGGATGGCAAGCGTTACCTGTGGCTGCTCGGCGCGCTGACGATCACGCTGCCGATCCTCGCCGCGCAGCTCGCGCTGGCGACGGGCCTTCACGTGTTCTGGTGGTTCGGCCCGCTGTTCGCGTTCGGCGTGATCCCGATCCTCGACACGCTGATCGGCGACGATCGCGACAATCCGCCCGAAGCGGTCGTGCCGCACCTCGAACGCGAGCGCTATTACCGATACATCGTCTATCTCGCGACGTTCGTCGAATACGTTGCGTTCTTCATGTGCGTGTGGATCGTCGGCACGCACGCGCTCGCGTGGTACGACTACGTCGGCTTCGCGCTGTCGCTCGGCGCCGCAACGGGCATCTCGATCAACACCGCGCACGAGCTCGGGCACAAGACCGACCGCTTCGAACGCTGGCTCGCGAAGATCACGCTCGCGCCGGTCGCGTACGGCCACTTCTACGTCGAGCACAATCGCGGCCATCACGTGCGCGTCGCGACGGCCGAGGATCCGGCGAGCGCGCGCTACGGCGAGTCGTTCTGGGCGTTCCTGCCGCGTACGGTGACCGGCAGCATCCGCTCGGCGTGGCGGCTCGAACAGGCTCGCCTCGAACGGCTCGGGCATTCGCCGTGGACCTGGCGCAACGAAGTACTGCATGCATGGGCGATGACCGCCGTCGTGTGGGGCATCGCGATCGCGATGGCCGGCAAGGTCGTGATCCCGTTCCTCGTGATCCAGGCCGTCTACGGCGCGTCGCTGCTCGAAGTGGTGAACTACGTCGAGCACTACGGGCTCGGCCGCCGCAAGCTGCCGAACGGGCGCTACGAACGCTGCACGCCGCAGCATTCGTGGAACAGCAATCACGTCGTCACGAATCTGTTCCTGTACCAGTTGCAGCGGCACGCCGACCATCACGCGAATCCGACGCGCTCGTACCAGGCGCTGCGCCACTTCGACGATGCGCCGCAATTGCCGGCCGGCTACGCGACGATGATCCTGTTCGCGTACGTGCCGCCGCTCTGGTATCGCGTGATGAACCCGCGGGTCGTCGCGCACTATCGCGGCGACATGGCGCAATCGAATATCAAGCCGGCGATCCGCGACAGGGTGCTGGCGCAGTATCCGGCGGCGGGCTGATGGGTCGGCAGCACTGTGTAGAAGCCGGCGAGCGCTGCTTGAGACGGTCGGCGCGCCGGCATCCGGTTTCGCAGGCGCACGGTGCGGCAGCGACGCCGTCACCCGATTTCCGGCAACGCGAACATGGCCCGGTGACGACGGCAATCGGCCATGCACAACCTTCAGGACTTCCGACAGTCAGTGCGGCACGGGGCGGCCGTATTCGTCATGCAGCGAGCCCGCATTGAAGAGGCGGCACGATCGCGCCGCTATCGTCCGGCACGACGCGATGCGCCCGTAGCCGCCTGTCGTCACCGCATCCGCAATCGACGCACTGCACCGACGACCCAAAACGAAAAACCCCTTGATCCTTTCGGATCAAGGGGCTTCGTATTTTGGCGGAGAGGGTGGGATTCGAACCCACGGTACGGGGAAACCGTACGCCTGATTTCGAGTCAGGTACATTCGACCACTCTGCCACCTCTCCTTCCTTACTGCATTTCGCGGCTGGTCGTTTCCGCGAGAAAAAGATTATAAGACGATCGATTCGCGGCTGACAAGCCCTTTCTGCAAATTTTTTGCGAGGGCGCGAAAGACCGGCGTTACGACGCCTGCACCGGCGCGTCGATCCGCTCCATGCCGCCCATGTACGGACGCAGCACTTCCGGCACCGTGACCGAGCCGTCCGCGTTCTGGTAGTTCTCCAGCACCGCGACGAGCGTGCGGCCGACCGCCAGGCCCGAACCGTTCAGCGTATGCACGAGCTCCGGCTTGCCCTGCGCGTTGCGGAACCGCGCCTGCATCCGGCGCGCCTGGAACGCCTCGGTGTTCGAGCAGCTCGAGATCTCGCGATAGGTGTTCTGCGCGGGCAGCCATACCTCGAGGTCGAACGTCTTCGCGGCCGAGAAGCCCATGTCACCCGTGCACAGCGTGATCACGCGGTACGGCAGGCCGAGCTTCTGCAGGATCGCTTCCGCGTGGCCGACCATCTCGTCGAGCGCCGCGTACGACGTTTCCGGCGCGACGACCTGCACCATCTCGACCTTGTCGAACTGGTGCTGACGGATCATCCCGCGCGTGTCGCGGCCGTACGAACCGGCTTCCGAGCGGAAGCACGGCGAATGCGCGGTGAGCTTGATCGGCAGCGCCGACGCGTCGACGATCGACTCGCGCACGGTGTTCGTCAGCGAAATCTCGGACGTGGAGATCAGGTATTGCGTGACCGTGTTTTCCGCACCGCCCTTCTCGACGCGGAACATGTCGTCCGCGAATTTCGGCAACTGGCCCGTGCCGTACAGGATCTCCGGGTTCACGATGTACGGCGTGTATGTTTCGGTATAGCCGTGCTGCTGCGTGTGCGTGTCGATCATGAACTGCGCGAGCGCGCGGTGCAGGCGCGCGATCGGGCCGCGCAGCATCGTGAAGCGCGCCCCGGCGAGCTTCGCGCCCGTCTCGAAATCGAGGCCGAGCGGGGTGCCGACGTCGACGTGATCCTTCACCGCGAAGTCGAACTGCCGCGGCGTGCCCCAGCGGCGCGCCTCGACGTTGTCGGCTTCGTCCTTGCCGACCGGCACGCTGTCGTGCGCGACGTTCGGCATGCCCAGCATCAGGTCGGACAGGCGCGCCTGGATCTCGCCGAGCTTGGCTTCCGACGCCTTCATGTCGTCGCCGATCCCGCTGACCTCGGCCATCACGGCCGACGTGTCCTCGCCCTTGCCCTTCATCGCGCCGATCTGCTTCGACAGGCTGTTGCGGCGCGCCTGGAGCTCTTCGGTGTGGGTCTGGATCGCGCGGCGTTCCGCTTCGAGTGCGGAGAACGCGGCGACGTCGAGGGTGTAGCCGCGATCGGCGAGGCGCTTGGCGACGCCGTCGAGGTCTTTGCGCAGCAACTGGATGTCGAGCATGGGAGGACTTGGAAAATCGTTGTGTAAGACGGGAATTCTAACGCACCGCGCGGCCGCCACGGCGTCGGCCGGATGGACAATGCCGCAAATGGGCAGCCATGGCAGTATCGCATTCGCGGCCCGCCGCCTCGGCGGCCGGCGAATTGCCGCGCGCGTGGCCATGACGGATCGCACCACGCCCGCGCCGGCCGGCGGCAACCGAATCGGGCGGAGCGCCGGCTCCGCGTCACAGCTCCCAAGGAATCCGATGACCATCGAACTCGACAAGGATGTCCGCGACCGCGCGATCGCGTCGCTGCAACGTTATTTCACAGAAAACATGGACGAGCCGATCGGCAACATCCAGGCCGGCGCGCTGCTGCATTTCTTCATTCAGGAAGTCGCACCGGCGATCTACAACCTCGCGATCGCCGACGCGCAGGAACGCCTGCATGCGCGGGTCGCCGAACTCGACATCGAATGCCACGAAGAGCCGTTCGAATACTGGAAGAAACAGCAGCCGGCCCGCAAGCGCTGACGCCTGCGCGGCGGCGCGGATCGAACCGGCGCGCGCGGCGCCGTCAATCCTTCTTGCCGGCCTCGCGATCAAGCTCGCGCAGCCAGGCGAGCTTCTCGGCGATCTTCGACTCGAGCCCGCGCGGCACCGGCTGATACCAGCGCGGCTCGCGCATCCCGTCCGGCAGGTACGTCTCGCCGGCCGCGTACGCGTTCGGCTCGTCGTGCGCGTAACGATAAGCGTGGCCGTAGCCGAGCTCCTTCATCAGCCTGGTCGGCGCGTTGCGCAGGTGCACGGGCACCTCGCGCGACTTGTCCTGCTTCACGAACGCCATCGCCTGGTTGAACGCGTTGTAGCCGGCGTTGCTCTTCGCCGCGCACGCGAGATAGATCACCGCCTGCCCGAGCGCGAGTTCGCCTTCCGGCGAGCCGAGCCGCTCGTAGGTTTCGGCCGCGTCGTTCGCCACCTGCAACGCGCGCGGGTCGGCCAGGCCGATGTCTTCCCACGCCATCCGCACGATGCGCCGCGCGAGATACTTCGGATCCGCGCCGCCGTCGATCATCCGGCAGAACCAGTACAGCGCGCCGTCCGGGCTCGACCCGCGCACCGACTTGTGCAGCGCCGAAATCTGGTCGTAGAAATTGTCGCCGCCCTTGTCGAAGCGCCGCGCGTTCAGCGTCATCGCGTTGCTGACGAAATCGGCATCGATCGTCGCGACCCCGGCCGACGTCGCCGCCGTCTGCGCCTGTTCGAGCAGGTTCAGGAAGCGGCGCGCGTCGCCGTCCGCGTAGCCGACCAGCGTATCGATCGCCTTGTCGTCGAACGCGAGGCCGTCGAGCGCGATTTCCTGCGCACGCTTCAGCAACTGGCGCATCTCGTCATCGTTCAGCGACTTCAGCACGTACACCTGCGCCCGCGACAGCAATGCCGAATTGACCTCGAAACTCGGGTTTTCGGTCGTCGCGCCGATGAAGGTCACGAGGCCCGATTCGACGAACGGCAGCAGCGCATCCTGCTGCCCCTTGTTGAAACGGTGGATCTCGTCGACGAACAGGATCGTGTGGCGGCCGGTACGGTTCAGCGTGTCCTTCGCCTGCTCCATCGACTCGCGGATGTCCTTCACGCCGCCGAGCACGGCGGACAGCGCGATGAACTCGCAGTCGAACGCGAGCGCGGTGAGCCGCGCGAGCGTCGTCTTGCCAACGCCGGGCGGCCCCCACAGGATCATCGAATGCGGCTTGCCCGATTCGAACGCGAGCCGCAGCGGCTTGCCTTCGCCCAGCAAATGCGTCTGGCCGATCACCTCGGCGAGCGTCTTCGGCCTCAGCGCCTCGGCGAGCGGGCGGCGCGGCTCGACTTGAAACAGGTCGGACATGAACCCTCGCTCCACATCAAACGGTCGCGGCCGAACCGGCCGCCGGACCTGACATTATGACAGCCGCGCGAGCGCGCCGCCGGGCCTGGTACCCGCGTCCGTTACACGCGTCCGTTACACGCGTCCCCAAACAACACGGGCCTGCCGTCGCCGGCAGGCCCGTGTCGGGAAAACGGCGCAGCGAAGGTCAGCCGTTGATCACGTCCGCGCCCTTCGGCACGACGAACTTGAACGTATCGCCCTTCAGCGACGGGTTCGTCTGGATGTTCGTGAAGGTCAGCAGCGTCACGTTGCCGAACACGTCGTGCAGCTCCATCGCAGCAAGCGTGCCGTTGCGGAAACCGATGCCGATCCGCTGGAACTGCGTGTCCTGCGCCTTCGGCAGCATCTCGAGCCATTCGATGCCGCCCTTCTCGCCGGCATCGCGCAGCGTGTAGTTCTTGTCGAGATCGTTGCTGCCGAACAGGATCGCCGCGGGGCTCGCGCCCAGCGCGCCGTTCAGCTTGCGCTCGGTAACCTGGTTCAGGTCGCGGTCGTACACGTAGAGCTTGTCGCCGTCGGCTTGCAGCACCTGCTGGTACGGCTTCTGGTACGTCCAGATGAACTTGCCCGGCCGCGCGAACACGAACGTGCCGCTCGAATTGTCGGTGGGCTTCGGTGCGGCCTGCACGGCGCTCGCGCCCTTGGCCGGCGCCTTGACGATCTGCTGCGTGAAATCGCCCTTCGCCGAACGCACCTGGGACACGAAGGCCTTCAGTTGCTCGGTGCCACCCGCGAACGCGTGCGTCGCCGCGAGCATCAGCGATGCGCCGGCGAGCGCCGCGCCGAGCCAGCGCCGCGTCGAACGAAGGGACATTGCGAACGAATGTTGCTGCATATTGCGGTTTTCTCCGTGGGTGGCCGGCGCTGCGGGCGCCGCGGACTCATTCCGCGTCGCGCGCCGGCACAAGAATTTCGCGGTTGCCGCTCGACGACATCGCCGACACGAGCCCCGACTGCTCCATCTGCTCGAGCAGCCGCGCCGCGCGGTTGTAGCCGATTCGCAGATGGCGCTGCACGAGCGAGATCGACGCGCGGCGGTTCTTGATGACGATCTCGACCGCCTGGTCGTACAGCGGATCAGACTCGCCGCCGCCTTCGCCGGTTCCCGCGCCGGCCGAGCCCTCGTCGCCGTCGGCGGTGCCGCCTTCGAGCAGACCCTCGACGTAGTTCGGCTCGCCCTGCTCCTTGAGCTTCTCGACGACGCGGTGCACTTCGTCGTCGGCAACGAACGCGCCGTGCACGCGCACGGGCAGCCCCGAGCCGGGCGGCAGGTACAGCATGTCGCCCATCCCGAGCAGCGATTCGGCGCCCATCTGGTCGAGAATCGTGCGCGAGTCGATCTTCGACGAGACCTGGAACGCGATCCGCGTCGGCACGTTCGCCTTGATCAGGCCGGTGATCACGTCGACGGACGGCCGCTGCGTCGCGAGGATCAGGTGGATGCCGGCCGCCCGCGCCTTCTGCGCGATCCGCGCGATCAGTTCCTCGACCTTCTTGCCGACGACCATCATCAGGTCGGCCAGCTCGTCGATCACGACGACGATGTTCGGCAGGCGGCCGAGCGGCTCGGGATCTTCCGGCGTCAGGCTGAACGGGTTCGGGATCTTCTCCTCGCGCTTCGCCGCCTCGTCGATCTTGTTGTTGTAGCCGGCGAGGTTGCGCACGCCGAGCTTGCTCATCAGCTTGTAGCGGCGCTCCATCTCCGCGACCGTCCAGTTCAGCGCATGGCCGGCCTGGCGCATGTCGGTGACGACCGGGCACAGCAGGTGCGGAATGCCTTCGTAGACGCTCATTTCGAGCATCTTCGGATCGATCAGGATCAGGCGCACCTGGTCGGCGGTGGCCTTGTACAGCAGCGACAGGATCATCGCGTTGATCCCGACCGACTTGCCCGAACCGGTCGTACCGGCCACCAGCAGGTGCGGCATCTTCGCGAGATCCGCGCACACCGGCTTGCCGCCGATGTCCTTGCCGAGGCTCAGCGTCAGCGCCGACGACGCGGCCGCATACACCTCGGAGCCGATGATCTCGGACAGGTGCACCGTCTGCCGGCGCTGGTTCGGCAGTTCGAGCGCCATGTAGTTCTTGCCGGGAATCGTCTCGACCACGCGGATCGACACGAGCGACAGCGAACGCGCGAGATCCTTCGCGAGGTTGACGATCTGGCTGCCCTTCACGCCGGTGGCCGGCTCGATCTCGTAGCGCGTGACGACCGGGCCCGGATACGCGGCGACGACGCTCGCCTCGACGCCGAAGTCCTTGAGCTTCTTCTCGATCAGGCGCGACGTGAATTCGAGCGTATCGGCGGAAATCGCTTCCTGCGTCTTCGGCGCCGGGTCGAGCAGCGACACCGGCGGCAGCGTCGAATCGCCCGGCAGGTCGGTAAAGAGCGGCACCTGGCGCTCGCGCTCGACGCGCTCGGACTTCGCCGGCGTGACGACCGGCGGCACGATCGTCACCGGCTCGTGATCCTCGATGCGCACGCGCTCCTCTTCGACCTTGCCTTCGCGGCGCACCGCCGCGGCCTCGCCGAGCTTGCGGTCGCGCTCGGCCTCGCGGCGCAGCTTCGCGACGTTGACGGCGGACAGGATCGCGCCGCCGACGCGCTCGGCGACCGACAGCCACGAGAAGCGGAAATACAGCGACAGGCCGATCGCGAGCGCGATCAGCAGCAGCAGCGTGCCGCCCGTGAAGCCGAACGCATGCGACATCGCGCCCGCGACGGCCTCGCCGACGACGCCGCCCGGCGCGCGCGGCAACTGCACCTTCAGCGACCACATGCGCAGCGCCTCGATGCCGTCGCACGCGAGCACGACCAGCACGAACGCGAAGATCTCGGTGAGCCAGCCGATCGGCCGCTCCGGTTCGTCGGGAATCGCGTCGTGGCGCGTGATGCGGCGGTAGTTGACGGCGATGCGCCGCCCGAGCGGCACGATCAGCCAGTAGGCCGACAGGCCGAACAGCAGCAGGATGATGTCGGCCGTCCATGCGCCGACGCGGCCGGCCCAGTTCGAGATGTGATCGACCTGGGCGGCGTGCGTCCAGCTCGGATCGCGCCGGCTGTAGCTCAGCAGGGCCATCACCAGAAAGGCGCAGAGCGCGACCTGGAGAATCCAGCGGATCTCCGTGAGGAGCTTCGACATCCGGTGCGGCAACGCCTGTGCCTGGGCGGAATAAGGAGCTTTTGCCATGAATCCGTATAAAGAGGACGAGCCGTGCGCCCGCCTGTCGTTCGATCGCGCTTATTGTAAACGCTGCACTGGGCCGCCAAGTGTAAATGACGGTTACATAACGGGGACGGCATGCCGAACCGGCGCGGCCGGCCGTCACCGGGCCGGATGCCCGCCCTTGCGACAACGCGCCGCCGCATGGCAGGCTGCCGCCCGGCCCGTTGCCCCGGTACGGACGGCACGCCGCGAAACGCTATCGCCACGATTGAAACTCTCGTTCGGCAGCGCAGCAACGGGGCCTTTATAATGCGCGTCTGATACCCATCTATGACGGCATCCCGGTCAACCCGGACCGTCCGGCGAGCCTTATCCCGCCCGCCGCAGCCGCCTTTTACGGATTCGCACATGTCCACGCCCAAACACGCCAAAGTCCTGATTCTCGGTTCCGGCCCCGCCGGCTACACGGCTGCCGTCTACGCGGCACGCGCCAACCTGTCCCCGGTGCTGATCACCGGCATCGCGCAGGGCGGCCAGCTGATGACCACGACCGATGTCGAAAACTGGCCGGCGGACGCGAAGGGCGTGCAAGGCCCGGAACTGATGGCGCGCTTCCAGGAGCACGCGGAGCGCTTCAACACCGAAATCGTCTTCGACCACATCCACACCGCGAAGCTGCACGAAAAGCCGATCCGGCTGATCGGCGACTCGGGCGAATACACGTGCGATTCGCTGATCATCGCGACCGGCGCGTCCGCGCAGTATCTCGGCCTGGCCTCCGAGGAAGCGTTCATGGGCAAGGGCGTGTCGGCCTGCGCGACCTGCGACGGCTTCTTCTATCGCAACCAGGAAGTCGCGGTGATCGGCGGCGGCAACACGGCCGTCGAGGAAGCGCTCTACCTGACCGGCATCGCGAAGAAAGTCACGGTGATCCACCGCCGCGACAAGTTCCGCGCGGAGCCGATCCTGATCGACCGCCTGCTGGAGAAGCAAAAGGAAGGCGTCGTCGACATCAAGTGGGATCACGTGCTCGACGAAGTGACGGGCGAGGAATCGGGCGTCACGGGCCTGCGTATCAAGAACGTGAAGACCGGCGCGACGGAAGACCTGCACGTGCAGGGCGTGTTCGTCGCGATCGGCCACAAGCCGAACACCGACCTGTTCCAGGGCCAGCTGGAGATGAAGGACGGCTACATCCTGACGAAGAGCGGCCTGCAAGGCAACGCGACGTCGACGAGCGTGCCGGGCGTGTTCGCCGCGGGCGACGTGCAGGACAACGTGTACCGCCAGGCGATCACCAGTGCGGGCACGGGCTGCATGGCCGCGCTCGACGCGCAGCGCTACCTCGAAAGCCTGCACGACAAGAAGTAAGCCGGGAGCCTTGCCGCGGCGGGCGCTACAATGGCGTCCGCTGCCGCGAAGCGGGCTCGACCGGAAAGCCGCTGCCGCCGCGCAGCGGCTTTTTTCTGCCCGCGCGCCCGAACGCGCCTGCCCCGTTACCGAATCATGGCGAAGAACCAGCCCCATCCGAGCGATCCCGCGAAGCGGAAGATCGCTGCCCGTCCCGTGACCGCGGCGCCCGCCGCGCCGCCGCCCGCGCCCGATGCGGCCGCGTTGCGCGGCCAGGGCCTCGCGGGCCTCGGCGCATTGCGCAAGTCGCTGCAAGGCGAAGCCGATCGGCGCGAGCGCGCGCGCATCGAAACCGTGCAGGCCGAGCGCAAGGCGGAAGCCGACGCGAACCTGTTCCGCAACGAAATCGGCACGATCCGGCCGCTGAACGCGCCGCCGCGCGCGTCGTCGGGCCGCATGCCGCCCGACCCGGTGCCGAAACAGACGCAGCGCGACGAGGAAGCCGTGCTGAATGCGACGCTGTCCGACGAATTCGATCCCGAGACGCTGCTCGACAGCGACGACTCGCTGTATTACCACCGCCCCGGCATCAGCCGCGACGTCGTGCGCAAGCTGAGAAGCGGCGCATGGATCGTGCAGGCGCAGATCGATCTGCACGGGATGCGGCGCGACGAAGCGCGCGATGCGCTCGCCGAATTCATCCGCGAAGCCGGCAAGAAAGGGCTGCGCTGCCTGCGCGTGATCCACGGCAAGGGGCTCGGCTCGATCGGCAAGGAGCCGGTGCTGAAAGGCAAGGTGCGCGCGTGGCTCGTGCAGAAGGAAGAAGTGATCGCATTCTGCGAGGCGCGCGGCCACGACGGCGGCGCGGGCGCGGTGCTGGTGCTGCTGCAGCCGCACGCGGCGCCGGCCGACCGGGGGCCGCGTGCCGCATCCTAGGCTGACGCTCGCGATCGCGATACTGGAGGCGATCGCTACGCTGGCTTTCGCGATTTCGGGGTTCATCGAGGCGCGCAAGAACCGCCTCGACTCGGTCGGCACGTTCGTCGTCGCGCTCGCGACCGCCTTCGGCGGCGGCACGCTGCGCGACATCCTGCTCGAGCGCCGGCCGTTCTACTGGGTCGTGCACGACGACTACGTGATCGCGATCTTCGTGCTCGCGCTGTTCGCGCCGTTCGTGCTGCGCATGCTGTCGCGGCTGTCGGCCGAACGGCTGCTGCTGATCGCCGACGCGATCGGGCTCGGCATCTTCAGCATCTCGGGCACGTCGATCGCGCTCGACGCCGAGATGCCGCGCTTCATCGCGGTGATGATGGGCGTGATCACCGGCGTGGTCGGCGGGATCGTCCGCGACGTGCTGTGCAACGATATCCCGCTGATCCTGCGCGATTCGCGGCCGTACGCGACCTGCGCGTTCGTCGGCTGCTGGTTCTACCTGCTGCTCGTGTGGCTGCAGGTCGACTCGGTGTACAGCGTGCTGCTCGCGACCGGCTTCATCCTCGTCGCGCGGCTCGCGACGTTCAAGTTCGACGTGCGGTTGCCGCATTGACCTGACCGACGCATCCGCGGACGAATCATCCGCATCGCGGAAACGAAAAAGGGGCCGTTCATCGAAACGGCCCCTTTGCCTTTCGTTCAGCGCAAGCGTCGCGTCACGCGATCCGCTCTTCCGACGCCGGATCGAACAGCACGGCCTTCGACACGTCGAACAGCAGCGACTGCGTCTGCCCCGGCTGCGGGTTCGCGGCCGGATGCACGCGGCTCACGATCCGCTTGCCGTTCACCTGCGCGAACACGTGCGTGTCCGGGCCGGTCGGCTCCGTCACGTCGACGCGCACGTCGATCGGCTGCAGCTTCGACGTCTCGCCGTGATGTGCGTTGCGCGCGTCGGTGATGCGCTCCGGACGCAGGCCGAGGATCACCTCGCGGCCGACGTGCGACTTCAGTTTCGCCGCGTCGAACGGCAGGATCAGCGCGCTGCGCGCGAGGCCCGTGTCGATCTCGAGCGCGATCCCGCTGCCCTGCTCGACCAGCTTGCCGTTGATGAAGTTCATCGGCGGCGCGCCGATGAACCCCGCAACGAACAGGTTCGACGGCGAATCGTAGATCTCCTGCGGCGCACCGAACTGCTGGACCACGCCGTCCTTCATCACCGCGATCCGGTCGCCGAGCGTCATCGCCTCGATCTGGTCGTGCGTCACGTAGACGATCGTCGTGCCGAGACGCTGGTGCAGCAGCTTGATTTCCGCGCGCATCTCGATGCGCAGCTTCGCGTCGAGGTTCGACAGCGGTTCGTCGAACAGGAACAGCGACGGATCGCGCGCGAGCGCGCGGCCCATCGCGACGCGCTGGCGCTGGCCGCCCGACAGTTGGCCCGGCTTGCGGTCGAGCAGGTGCTGGATCTGCAGCATCGCCGACACGCGGTCGACGATCTGCTGCTGCTCGTTCTTCGGCACCTTGCGGATGTTCAGGCCGAACGAGATGTTCTCGCGCACCGTCATCGACGGATACAGCGCGTACGACTGGAACACCATCGCGATGTCGCGATCCTTCGGCGACAGGTCGTTGACGACCTTGCCGTCGATGCAGATCTCGCCGCTCGTGACGGTCTCGAGCCCGGCGATCATGTTGAGCAGCGTCGATTTCCCGCAGCCCGAGCCGCCGACCAGGATCAGGAACTGTCCGTCCTCGATCTCGATGTCGACACCCTTCAGGACCGGCACCCCGTTCGGGTAGGTCTTGTACACGTCACGGATGGAAAGGCTTGCCATGCTGTGAATCCTCTGTCTCGTCTCGCGCGGCGCACTCGGGCGCCGCGTCGGGTTCGTTTCGATGCGCCGCGCGTGGTGCGCGGCCGGTTCGTCGTATCGGATAACGCCGCGCCTACCCCTTCACCGCGCCCGCCGTCAGCCCGCGCACGAAGTAGCGGCCGGCGACGATGTAGACGAGCAGCGTCGGCAGCGCGGCGATGATCGCGCCGGCCATGTCGACGTTGTATTCCTTCACGCCCGTCGACGTGTTGACGAGGTTGTTCAGCGCGACCGTGATCGGCATCGAATCGACGCCGGAGAACACGATCCCGAACAGGAAGTCGTTCCAGATCTGCGTGAATTGCCAGATCAGGCACACCATGAAGATCGGCAGCGACACCGGCAGCAGGATCTTCGTGAAGATCGTGAAGAAGCCGGCGCCGTCGATGCGGGCAGCCTTCACGAGTTCGGCCGGCACGCTCACGTAGAAGTTGCGGAAGAACATCGTCGTGAACGCGATCCCGTACACGACGTGCACGAACACGAGGCCCGGAATCGTGTTCGCGAGGCCGAGCATCCCCTGCAGGCGCGCCATCGGCAGCAGGATCACCTGGAACGGGATGAAGCAGCCGACCAGCATCATCGTGAACAGCGCGTCGGCGCCGCGAAAGCGCCAGTGCGTGAGCACGTAGCCGTTGAACGCGCCGATCAGCGAAGAGATCAGCACGGCAGGAATCACCATCTGCAGCGAGTTCAGGAAGAATGGCTTCATGCCGTCGCAGCGCACGCCGGTACAGGCGCCGCTCCATGCCTTCACCCACGGGTCGACGGTCCACGTGGTGGGCGGCGTCAGCAGGTTGCCGGTGCGCAGCTGGTCGAGGTCCTTGAACGACGTCGACAGCATCACGTAGATCGGGAACAGGAAATACAGCGCGAACAGGATCAGTGCCGCATAGATCACTGCCCGGCTGATCGTCATCTTAGGCTGCATTGCGGGTGCTCCTCGATTCCATATACATCAGCGGCACCAGCACCGCGACGACGGTCGCGAGCATCATCACCGAGGACGCCGCGCCGAGCCCGAGCTGGCCGCGGTTGAACGAAAACGTGTACATGAACATGGCCGGCAGCGACGACGACGTGCCCGGGCCGCCCGCCGTCAGCGCGACGACGAGGTCGAAGGTCTTGATCGTGATGTGGCAGAGGATCAGCAGCACCGAGAAGAACACCGGGCGCATGCTCGGGATCACGATCTTGCGGTAGATGGTCGGCAGCGTCGCGCCGTCGACCTGCGCGGCCTTGAAGATCTCGCCGTCGACGCCGCGCAGCCCCGCGAGGAACAGCGCCATCACGAAGCCGGTCGACTGCCACACGGCCGCGATCACCACGCAGAAGATCGCCTTGTCCGGATCGTCGAGCCAGCCGAACGAGAAGCTGGTCCAGCCCCAGTCGTGCATCACCTTCTCGAGGCCGAGGCCCGGGTTCAGGATCCACTGCCATGCGGTGCCGGTCACGATGAACGACAGCGCCATCGGGTACAGGAAGATCGCGCGCAGCGCGCCTTCGTTGCGGATCCGCTGGTCGAGCAGGATCGCGAGGAACAGGCCGAGCCCGACGCAGATCGCGATGAACGGGATCCCGAACCAGCCGAGGTTCGCGGCGGAGGTCCACCACACGTCGTTCTGGAACAGGTCCGTGTAACGGCCGAAGCCGTCGAATTCGTAGTTGGGCAACAGCCGCGAGCGGGTCAGCGACAGATAGCCGGTAATCAGGATGAAGCCGTAGATGAACACCACGGCGATCGCGACGCTCGGCGCGAGCACGAGCTTCGGGATCCAGCGATCGGCGAAGGCCGACATCGGCGACGTACGCCGTGCGGCGGCAGCGCCGGATCCGTTTCCGCTAAGAGGGGCAGCCACTTGATTCGACTCCTGGAACGAGGGCGACGCAGGCCGGGCCGGCGCCGGGTACGGCACGGGCCCGCGGGCGAGCCCGTTTGCTGCACATGCAAAAACGCCCGGCCGATGAAGCGTGTCCGGCCGGG
The DNA here is from genome assembly GCF_905400185.1 of Burkholderia sola. Lineage (NCBI taxonomy): Bacteria > Pseudomonadati > Pseudomonadota > Betaproteobacteria > Burkholderiales > Burkholderiaceae > Burkholderia > Burkholderia sola. The sequence goes on along the minus strand of NZ_FR989675.1, from coordinate 956,163 downwards.
CGCCTGGCGCGCGTTACTTGACCTTCGCGGCCTTCGCGAGCGCGGCGACCGCGCTCTTCGAATCCTGCTGCGAGTTCATGAACTTCGTCACGACGTCCGTGATCGCGCCGGCGGTCGCGTCGCTTTGCGCCATGCCGTGCGCGAGCGACGGCACGAAGCCGCCCGACTTGATCGCGGTCTGCTCGTCGGCATACGACTTCTTCGCGCAATCGTCGAACTTGTCCATCTTCACGCCGAGACGCACGGGCACCGAGCCCTTCAGCAGGCTGAACTGCTCCTGGAAGTCCGGCGTCATGATCGTCTTCGCGAGCGCGAGCTGGCCCGGCGTCGCGTTCTTCTCGCCCTTCTGCTGGAAGAACACGAACGAGTCGACGTTGAACGTGTACGAATTCGCGGTGCCCGGCACCGGCGCGCAGACGTAGTCCTTGCCCGCCTTCTTGCCGGCGTTCTCGAACTCGCCCTTCGCCCAGTCGCCCATGAACTGCATGCCGGCCTTGCCGTTGATGACCATCGCGGTCGCCAGGTTCCAGTCGCGGCCGTTACGGCCGTTGTCGAAGTAGCCCTGGATCTTGCGCACCGTGTCGAACACCGACAGCATCTGCGGCGACGTCAGCGTCGCCTGGTCGAGGTCGACCAGCGCCTTCTTGTAGAACGCCGGGCCCTGCGACAGCACGACGTCTTCCCACAGCGTCAGGTCCTGCCACGGCTGGCCGCCCATCGCGACCGGCTGGATGCCTGCGGCCTTCAGCTTGTCGGCCACCGCGAAGAATTCAGGCCAGGTGGTCGGCACCTTCGCGCCGACCTTGTCGAGCGCGGCCTTGTTGATGTACAGCCAGTTGACGCGGTGCACCGAGAACGGCGCGGCGACGGTATGGCCCTTGTACTTGATGATCTTGTCGATTTCCGGCGGCAGGTTCTGTTTCCAGTCGCCGGCGGCCGAATCGATGTTGACGAGCACGCCCTGGTCGGCCCAGTCCTGGATCAGCGGGCCCTTGATCTGCGCGGCCGACGGAGAATCGCCGCTGATCACCTTGGTCTTCAGCGCGGTCATCGCCGCGGCGCCGGCGCCGCCCGCGACCGCGAAGTCCTTCCACACGTAGCCCTGCTTCTGCAGGTCGTCCTTCAGCACGCCGACGGCCTTCGACTCGCCGCCCGAGGTCCACCAGTGCAGCACGGTTACGTTCTCGGCTGCCTGCGCCGCCACGGCGCCAGCCATCAGGCCTGCGGCGCAGAGCGCGCCCATGATCGAGCGAACTTTCATTACTTATCTCCTCCAGACTGAATCAACTCGTGAGGTTCCCTGACCGGGAACCGGCTTCTTGATAACGACGGGGAAATCGAGCCGCGGGACGCATGCAGCGTACGGGGCCGATGACCGGCCGGGCTCTTACAGAAAGCGTGAATCGAGATTCAACGGCGTGTCTCCTCTTTGTGTTTCTGGCCCGCCGCGATGATGCGACGCGAGCCCGGGGCCGACGGCGCGCCAACGGTGCGCGCCGCCAATGTCCGATAACATTCGGCACAAGGCGCTCCCGAAGGCGAAGCTCGCGCAGTTCATCGACCGCACTTCTTTTTTTCTTCACCCAGGTGCTACCCCTTGCGGCGGATTGTAGTTAAACTACAATTCAGTGTCAAAAATATTTTTATCGCACTACGGATCGCTTCCGGGCACCCCCAACACGGCGGAGACACATGCATACCGATTCCAGCTTTACCTTCGTACTTTTCGGCGGCACCGGCGATTTGTCGATGCGCAAGATCCTGCCCGCGCTGTTCGAAGCGCATCGCGCGAACATGCTGGCGACGGGCGGCCGGATCGTCGCCGTGGCGCGACACGAATCGGATCGGGCGGCCTATCTCGAATGGGTCGACACGCACGTGAAGCCGCATGCGGCGAAAGCGGCCGGCGATGCATTCGACGACGCGGCATGGCAGTCGTTTCTCGACCGCATCGAGTACGTGAACCTCGATCTCGGCCGCGCGGAGGACTACGTCGTGCTGCGCGACGCGGTCGCCTCGCTGCCCGGCATCCGCGTGTTCTATCTCGCGACGGGCCCGTCGCTGTTCGTGCCGATCTGCAAGGCGCTCGCGGCGGTCGGCCTGAACGAAGGCGCGCGCATCGTGCTCGAGAAGCCGCTCGGCTACGACCTGAAATCGTCGAACGCGATCAACGACGCGGTCGGCGAGATCTTCGCGGAAGGCCAGATCTACCGGATCGACCACTACCTCGGCAAGGAGCCGGTACAGAACCTGCTCGCGCTGCGCTTCGGCAATGCGCTGTTCGAGCCGCTGTGGCGCCGCGAATGGGTCGAGAGCATCCAGATCACGATCGCGGAAGAGCTCGGCGTCGAGGCGCGTGGCGATTTCTACGACAATACGGGCGCGCTGCGCGACATGGTGCAGAACCACCTGCTGCAGCTGCTGTCGATCGTCGCGATGGAGCCGCCGCACTCGATGGATTCCGACTCGGTGCGCGACGAAAAGCTGCGCGTGCTGCGCGCGCTGAAGCCGGTCGACCCGCGCGACATCGGCAAGGTTGCCGTGCGCGGCCAGTATCATGCGGGCGTGATCAAGGGCGCGCAGGTGCCGGCCTATGCGACCGAGCCGGGCGTGAAGCCCGACAGCCAGACCGAAACCTTCGTCGCGCTGAAGGTCGAGATCGAGAACTGGCGCTGGGCCGGCGTGCCGTTCTTCCTGCGCACCGGCAAGCGTCTGGCCGACCGCGTCGCGGAGATCGTCGTCAACTTCCGCCCGGTACCGCATTCGGCGCTGGGGCCGACCGCGCTGCGCCCCGGTTCGAATCGTCTCGTGATCCGGCTGCAGCCGAACGAGACGATCCGCCTGTACTGCCTCGCGAAGCAGCCGGGCGAAGGGATGAACCTCGCGAGCGTGCACCTCGACCTCGCGTTCGACCAGTTCTTCAAGGAAGGGCAGATGGAGGCGTACCAGCGCCTGCTGCTCGACGTGATCAACGGCCGGCTCGCGCTGTTCGTGCGTCGCGACGAACAGGAAGCCGCATGGCAATGGGTCGAGCCGATCCTGAACGAATGGACGCGCACGCTGAAGCCGCCGAAGCCGTATGCGGCGGGCACGTGGGGGCCGGCCGCGTCGAGCGCGATGCTCGCGCAGCACGACACCTGCTGGCTCGAAGAAGAAAACTGAACCAAACCGTTGCCGCGTACGCCACCGTATGCGGCAACGTGCATCACGATTCGTACGATTTGAACAGACAAAGCAGTCCGGAGGAGATGTGATCGAGATCCACGCTTTCGACACCCAGGAAGCGCAAAGCGAAGCGCTCGCGCGCGCCGTCGGCGAAGCGCTGCGCGCGGCGCTCGCCCGCCCCGCGCGCCCGACGCTCGCGGTGTCCGGCGGCACCAGCCCGCGCCCGTTCCTGCATACGCTGTCGCACGCGACGCTCGACTGGGCCAGCGTCGACGTCACGCTGGTCGACGACCGCTGGGTGCCGGACGACGACGCGGCCAGCAACGCGCAACTCGTGCGCGACACGCTGCTGCAACACGCGGCGGCCCCTGCCCGCTTCCTGCCGCTCGTCGACACGCGCACCACGCTCGACGCGCACGTCGCCGCGCTCAACGCGAACGCCGACTACCGCGTGCCGACCGTCGCCGTGCTCGGCATGGGCGAGGACGGCCACACCGCGTCGATCTTCGCCGACGCGCCCGAATGGGACCACGCGATCACGACGCCCGAGCGGTTCGTCGCCGTGCATCCGGGCGCCGCGCCCCATGCGCGCGTGAGCTATTCGCTCGATGCGCTGAAGCGTGTCGACCGGCTGTTCCTGCTGATCGCGGGCGAGCGCAAACGCGACGTGCTCGACGCCGCGGCCGCGTCGCTGCAGAAGAACGCGATTTCCCAACTGGCCAACGACAAGGGGACCCAGCTCGATGTCTACTGGTGCGCAAAGTAAGGCGGTCGTCGCGGGTCAGCATGCCGACGGCCCGCGCCTGCTCGCGGACGTCGGCGGCACCAACGCGCGCTTCGCGCTGGAAACCGGCCCGGGCGAGATCACGCAGATTCGCGTCTATCCCGGCGCCGACTATCCGACGATCACCGACGCGATCCGCAAGTATCTGAAGGACGTGAAGATCAGCCGCGTGAACCACGCGGCGATCGCGATCGCGAACCCGGTCGACGGCGACCAGGTCACGATGACCAATCACGACTGGAGCTTCTCGATCGAGGCGACGCGCCGCGCGCTCGGCTTCGACACGCTGCTCGTCGTCAACGACTTCACCGCGCTCGCGATGGCGCTGCCGGGCCTGACCGATGCGCAGCGCGTGCAGGTCGGCGGCGGCGCGCGCCGCCAGAACAGCGTGATCGGGCTGCTCGGGCCCGGTACCGGGCTCGGCGTGTCGGGCCTGATTCCGGCCGACGACCGCTGGATCGCGCTCGGCAGCGAAGGCGGTCACGCCTCGTTCGCGCCGCAGGACGAGCGCGAGGATCTCGTGCTGCAATACGCGCGCAAGAAGTTTCCGCACGTGTCGTTCGAGCGCGTGTGCGCGGGCCCCGGCATGGAGATCATCTATCGTGCGCTCGCCGCGCGCGACAAGAAGCGGGTGGCCGCATCCGTCGACACGGTCGAGATCGTCGAGCGCGCACATGCGGGCGACGCACTCGCGCTCGAGACGGTCGAATGCTTCTGCGGGATTCTCGGCGCGTTCGCGGGCAGCGTCGCGCTGACGCTCGGCGCGCTCGGCGGCGTGTACATCGGCGGCGGCGTCGCGCTGAAGCTGGGCGAGCTGTTCACGCGCTCGTCGTTCCGCGCGCGCTTCGAGGCGAAGGGCCGCTTCACGCACTACCTCGAGAACATCCCGACCTACCTGATCACCGCCGAATACCCGGCGTTCCTCGGCGTATCGGCGATCCTCGCGGAACAGTTGTCGAACCGTTCGGGCGGTGCGTCGTCGGCCGTGTTCGAGCGGATCCGCCAGATGCGCGACGCGCTGACGCCGGCCGAGCGCCGCGTCGCCGATCTCGCGCTGAACCATCCGCGCTCGATCATCAACGATCCGATCGTCGACATCGCGCGCAAGGCCGACGTGAGCCAGCCGACCGTGATCCGCTTCTGCCGCTCGCTCGGCTGCCAGGGGCTGTCGGATTTCAAGCTGAAGCTCGCGACCGGCCTCACCGGCACGATTCCGATGAGCCACAGCCAGGTGCATCTCGGCGATACGGCCACCGACTTCGGCGCGAAGGTGCTCGACAACACGGTGTCCGCGATCCTGCAACTGCGCGAGCACCTGAATTTCGAGCACGTCGAGAACGCGATCGACATCCTGAACGGCGCGCGGCGCATCGAGTTCTACGGGCTCGGCAACTCGAACATCGTCGCGCAGGACGCGCACTACAAGTTCTTCCGCTTCGGAATCCCGACGATCGCGTACGGCGACCTGTACATGCAGGCCGCGTCGGCCGCGCTGCTCGGCAAGGGCGACGTGATCGTCGCGGTGTCGAAGTCGGGGCGCGCGCCCGAACTGCTGCGCGTGCTCGACGTCGCGATGCAGGCCGGCGCGAAGGTGATCGCGATCACGTCGAGCAACACGCCGCTCGCGAAGCGCGCGACCGTCGCGCTCGAGACCGATCACATCGAGATGCGTGAATCGCAGTTGTCGATGATCTCGCGGGTCCTGCATCTGCTGATGATCGACATCCTCGCGGTGGGCGTCGCGATCCGCCGCGCATCGACCAACGGCGAGCTGCCGGAGGCCGTCGCGCAGGCGCGGGCACGCGCCAGCGACGACGAAACGGCCGACGTGCTCGATTGGCTCAGCCATGGGGCTTCGCCGGCGGCGAAGGACGTCGCGCGGGATTGACGCAGCGGTAAAAAAAACGCCTCGGTGAACGACACCCCGAATGCTGGATTCAGGCCCGGCGTTCGGGGTGTTTTGCATGATCGGCATCGGCGCGAACAACAGCGGCTCGGCAGGTATCGACGACGCCTTCTACCTATGGCTGCGCGTGACGTCATACGTTCGTACACGCTCCTATTTTCGAACAAGTCCAATTGTCAGGAGTTGCCCAGGCTCGGTAACTTCCTTCACGCCGCGTGATGCAGCCATCCCGGTCCGACGCGAGAAATGACACGTTTCTCACAGAACCCCGATTGGCATCGACAGCATCACGTTCATCCAGTTTGCGGAGAGGGATATGCCTAGACCACGTTTTTCAGCCGCATGGGCAGCAGCAATGCGCATTTACGCGCCGATAAATTCCGCGGAGAAAGTTGCCTTGACGATTGGTGGCAACGTGGCCACCAATATCCAGCGATGTGACAAAGCAGAAGTGATCAAATTCCCGCCTTCGCTGGGAGGCAGCACCCTGGACAATAGGCACGGGATCGTTCTCTTCGAGGTTTCAGCCTCGTCGATAGCCTGAGAGAGGAATACTATAATGAACAATACCTATGCCTTTGGTACACATCGAGATCTCACGCCAATGGAACTGTTTTTCCTTATCTTTATCGATGAGACATGCAAGGAACTTGGTGTTGACGATGTAGCAGCAGTGGTTGCCATTGTGGCCGGTCAAAATTGGATGCCAACACGAGCAAAGCCCTTTGGTACCACGCCGGGGACTTCTGTTGCGTCGATATTGAGTCGCAAGTATCTGGACTACGATTTGAAGAAGAAAATCCTCCCAACGTTGACCAATGCCAGCGTCAAGCGCTTGAAGTTCATTCTGGTAAGAAACATTGGGGTTTTCGTTGGGCGCGCAGTTCCTGTCGTTGGGTGGGTCATTGCTGCCAAGGATGTCACGATGATCAGCATTCGTTCCGTGTCGCGCTATAACGCGCTTGTTAAGCCTGAGGACAAGGTGTTCTGATGAGCCAGTTTACGTGGGACGAGTTTGAGGATTTCGTGAGAAAGGAGGCCGGTGTCAGCCCCAAAAAAATTCTCACAAAAGATCATGCCGTCGAGGGTGATTTGGATATCACTGGCGACGATGCGGTCGAGTTTATGGAGCGCTTCTTCGATAAATTTCCAGTGCAAGTTGGAGATTTTGAGTTCAATCGCTACTTCTCAGGAGAGGGCTTTAGCTTGATTGAAGTGGCGCGGATGGCTTTCTCCAGAAAACGCCGAGAAAAATATGACAAAGTACCACTGACTCTAGGCATGCTCTATCAGGCTATTTTGGATGGAGAGTGGAGCAATCAGCGCTTGGAATGCCTACCGCGCTGATTGCTCCTAGCCACATAGACCGGTTCATCTTTTAGGCGATGTGTTGGATCTGTGCATACCTCTGGAGTCTGCCATCAGACAAAATCCACTGCTCCGGTGTGTGATGTTCTGGGCCCTGATGTTCGCGGCACAACCCAGCCACGCCACGGATACGTCGTCGTCGCCACAAGCCGGCGCCCGAACCTACGCGCAGAACTACAAGGACATGGTGCTCGCCGAATGCGTCGCGACCGCTTATCGGAATGAACCGTCCGCTGCGATGGACGCGGGAAGCAGCGCCAGTGCACTAATGGATTGGACCGACTTCGATCTGGAACGGAACCCCGACACGGGCAAATCGCTGGTCAATCGTTTTCTTGCACGCGACTATCGCAATCCGGTCGTCGAGTCCGAAATCAAGGGCGTGAGGTTTGATTTTTTGAAATGCCTGGATCTGTATCACAGCCAGGAACTCGAGACCGAAGTCAGGCGATTCGTGATCAACCCGAAGCGCAGCTATCGACTCGACAATCGCTCGTCAGGCCGTTCAAAGTGATGCAGAGGGGAAGTTCAAACCCGTCGACCGCCCTCCTCCGCCAGTTTCGCCGCGCTGCTCAAGCCCCGGCCCGCACAGGCCGTCCATGCCAGCGCAGCACCAGATAGCGCCCGACGAAGCACAGCACGCCGGTGACGCCGATCGTCACGCCCATCGCGAACGGCGTGCCGTCCGCGAGTGCGCCGATCGCGACGCTCGCGAGTGCGCCAAGCGCGAGCTGCATCGCGCCGAACACGGCCGCCGACGCGCCCGCGTTGTGCGGATAGCGGTGCATCAGATCGGTCGTGCAGTTCGCGGACAGGATCCCGACCACGCCGACGACGAAGAACAGGCACACGACGATCGACCACAGCCCGCCCAACCCCGTCAGCGCGACGAACGCGACCGCGAGCGACGCGATGCAGCTCACGAGCGATGCGGCCGAAATGATGCGCAGCGAGCCGATGCGGCCGACGAGCCGCGTGTTCGCGAAGTTGCCGATCATGATCCCGACGACGTTCAGGCCGAATAGCAGCCCGTAGTGCTGCGGCGACACGTGGAAATACTCGATGTACACGAACGGCGTCGCGGTGATGTACGAGAACATCGACGCGAACGCCATCCCGCCACACAGCATGTGCCCCCATGCGACGGGGTCGGACAGGATGCGCCCGTACGACGCGAACGACGCGAGCACGGCCGCGCTCTTGCGCCGCTCCTTCGGCCAGGTTTCGGGCACGCGCAAGTACGCGGTCGTCGCGCATAGCGCGCCGAACACGGCCAGCACGACGAACACGCCGCGCCAGCCGGAGAAACGCAGGATCTGGCCGCCGATCAGCGGCGCGAGCAGCGGCCCGACCGCGGTGACGATCGCGACCATCGACAGCACCTTCGCCGCGTCGCTCGGCTCGTGCGCGTCGCGCGCGATCGCCCGCGCGAGCACCGACGCGGCGCCGGCGCCGAGCGCCTGCAGGAAACGCACGACGATCAGCATGTCGATCGAGCCCGACACGAAGCAGCCGATGCTCGCGAGCGTGAACAGCGCGATTCCGCCGAGCAGCACGGGGCGGCGGCCCCACGTGTCGGACAGCGGGCCGTACAGCAGCATGCCGATCGAGAAGCCGGCCATGAAGCTCGTCAGCGTGCGTTGCGCGGCGCCGGGGCTCACGGAGAAGCCGGCGGCAATCGACGGCAGGCTTGGCAGGTACATGTCGGTGGCGATCGGCCCGCAGGCCGCGAGCGCACCGAGCAACAGGATCAGCCGGGCATCGGGCCGGCGCCGGACGACGTGAGACATGGGTATCCGGAATGGGAGCCCGCGCGCATCGGGGCGCGCGTGGCGGTGAAGACGGGAGGCCGCGCCGCAAGCGGCGCGCTCAGGACCATGATTGTACGCGCAACTTTTTTGCCTGCCCCGGGGCTGCATGCGGCGGCGGCCAGGAACACGCCCGCGCTCGTCGCCCGCCGAACGAGCGCGCGGGTGGATTCGATTAAGCTTGCTGCTTGCCTCTCTTGTCTGACCCATTCGACGTACGACCGAACCGATGACCGCTTTCCTGCTGATCTGGAGCCCCAAGAAATGGCCATGGCCCGAGCTGCCCGACGTCGCCGCGCGCGTGAAGGCCGGCGAGGCCGTGCATGACGTGTGGGGCTGCGGCTTCGCGCGCGGCATCCTGCCGGGCGACCGCGTGTTCCTGCACCGCGTCGCGAAGGAACCGAAAGGTGTGTTCGGCTCCGGCTACGTGACGCGCGCGCCGTACGAGGTGCCCGATCCGTCGACCAAGCGCGGCTACCGGCTGTGCATCGACTTCGTGTACGACTGGCTCGTCGACGCGCATCAGGACGTCGTGATTCCGCGTGACGCGCTGCGCGTGCATCCGTACTCGGTACAGACGTGGGACGCGCAGAGTTCCGGCACGTCGATCAAGCCGATGGTCGAAGGTCCGCTCGAAAAGCGCTGGGCCGAACTGACCGGCAAGCGCAAGCCGCCGCGATAGGCGGAAACCGGCTCGAATCGGGGCCGCCTTCCCGCTTAGGCGCCCCCCTTCGCGCGCCGAAAGGCCGCAGACCGCCCGGCGGGCCTGCCGCGCGTGTCTCCGGTACAATCAGACGATCGTTCCGCCCAGGCGCCGCGGCCCGTGCACAGGCCCCCGCGCCCTTCTCTCGCAGGTTTCGCTCATGTCCAACAATCAGATCCTCTTCGAACGCGCCCAGAAGACCATTCCCGGCGGCGTCAACTCGCCGGTGCGCGCGTTCCGTTCGGTCGGCGGCACGCCGCGTTTCGTCGCGCGCGCGCAAGGCCCGTATTTCTGGGATGCCGACGGCAAGCAGTACATCGACTACATCGGCTCGTGGGGCCCGATGATCGTCGGCCACGTCCATCCCGAAGTGCTGTCGGCCGTGCAAAACGTGCTCGCCGACGGCTTCTCGTTCGGCGCGCCGACCGAAGCCGAGATCGAGATCGCCGAGGAAATCTGCAAGCTCGTGCCGTCGATCGAACAGGTGCGGATGGTGTCGAGCGGCACCGAGGCCACGATGAGCGCGCTGCGTCTCGCGCGCGGCTTCACGGGCCGCAGCCGCATCGTGAAGTTCGAGGGCTGCTACCACGGCCACGCGGACAGCCTGCTGGTCAAAGCCGGCTCGGGCCTGCTGACGTTCGGCAACCCGACGTCGGCCGGCGTGCCCGCCGACATCGCGAAGCACACGACCGTCCTCGAATACAACAACGTCGCCGCGCTGGAAGAAGCATTCGGCGCGTTCGGCGACGAAATCGCCGCGGTGATCGTCGAGCCGGTCGCCGGCAACATGAACCTCGTACGCGGCACGCCCGAATTCCTGAACACGCTGCGCGCGCTGTGCACGAAGCACGGCGCCGTGCTGATCTTCGACGAGGTGATGTGCGGGTTCCGCGTCGCGCTCGGCGGCGCGCAGGCGCACTACGGCATCGCGGCCGACCTCACCTGCCTCGGCAAGGTGATCGGCGGCGGGATGCCGGCCGCCGCGTTCGGCGGCCGCCGCGACATCATGGCCCACCTCGCGCCGCTCGGCGGCGTCTACCAGGCCGGCACGCTGTCGGGCAACCCGATCGCGGTCGCCGCGGGCCTGAAGACGCTGCAGCTGATCCAGGCGCCCGGCTTCTACGACGCGCTCACCGCGCAGACGAAGCGGCTCGCCGACGGCCTCGCGGCCGAAGCGCGCGCGGCCGGCGTGCCGTTCGCGGCCGACTCGATCGGCGCGATGTTCGGCCTGTACTTCGCCGAGCGTGTGCCGACCAGCTTCGCGGAAGTCACGAAGAGCGACACCGAGCGCTTCAACCGCTTCTTCCACCTGATGCTCGACGAGGGCGTGTACTTCGCGCCGTCCGCGTACGAAGCGGGCTTCGTGTCGAGCACGCACGACGACGCGGTGATCGACGCGACGCTCGCGGCCGCGCGCCGCGCGTTCGCGGCACTCGCCGCCTGACCCGGGGGCGCGCGCATGTTCTCGGATACCGATTTCGCCCACATGCAGCGCGCGCTTGCGCTCGCCGCGCGCGGCATGTACACGACCGCGCCGAATCCGCGCGTCGGCTGCGTGATCGTCAAGGACGGCGACGTGATCGGCGAAGGCTTCACGCAGCCGGCCGGCCAGGACCACGCGGAAGTGCAGGCGCTGAAGGACGCGCGCGCGCGCGGCTACGACGTCGCGGGCTCGACCGTCTACGTGACGCTCGAACCGTGCAGCCATTTCGGCCGCACGCCGCCGTGCGCGAACGCGCTGATCGACGCGCGCGTCGCGAAGGTGGTCGCGGCGATGGAAGACCCGAATCCGCAGGTGTCGGGCCGCGGCCTCGGGATGCTGCGCGACGCGGGCATCGACGTGCGCTGCGGGCTGCTCGCGCATGAAGCGGGCGAACTGAACATCGGCTTCGTGTCGCGGATGACGCGCGGCCGGCCGTGGGTGCGGATGAAGACCGCCGCGTCGCTCGACGGCCGCACCGCGCTGCCGTCCGGCGAAAGCCAGTGGATCACCGGCGAGGCCGCGCGCCTCGACGGCCACGCATGGCGCGCACGCGCGTGCGCGATCCTCACCGGCATCGGCACAGTGCGCGAGGACAATCCGCTGCTGACCGTGCGCGGCATCGACACGCCGCGCCAGCCGCAACGCATCCTCGTGGACAGCCGCCTCGACCTGCCGCTCGACGCGCGGCTGCTGGAAGGCGCGCCGCTGCTGATCTTCTGCGGCCGGCTCGACGCCGCCGGCGAAGTCCGCGCGAACGTGCTGAAGTCGCGCGGCGCGGAAATCGTGCCGCTCGCGAATGCGCACGGCAAGGTCGACCTGCCCGCGATGCTGGCGGCGCTCGGCGCGCGCGGCGTCAACGAGTTGCACGTCGAGGCCGGCCACAAGCTGAACGGTTCGCTGCTGCGCGAGCACTGCGTCGACGAATTGCTGGTATATCTGGCGCCGAGCCTGCTGGGCGCCGACGCGGCCGGCATGTTCGATCTCGCCGCGCCGGCCAGCCTCGATGCGCGCACGCGGCTGTCGTTCCACGGTATCGAACGGATCGGCGACGACCTGCGGATCCTCGCGCGCGTCGCGCCGCCCGACGCCTCTCACTGAACGGAATCGTCACGATGTTTACCGGAATTGTCGCGGCCGTCGGCCGCATCGAAACGATCGCCCCGCTCGGCACGTCGGCCGATGCCGGCGTGCGCCTGACCGTGCAGGCCGGCGGGCTCGACCTGGCCGATGTCGCGCTCGGCGACAGCATCGCGATCCAGGGCGCGTGCATGACGGTGATCGAAAAGACCGACGCCACCTTCGACGTCGACGTGTCGCGCGAAAGCCTGAACCGGACGGTCGGCCTCGCGCAGCCCGGCGAAGTGAACCTCGAGAAGGCGCTGCGCGCGCACGATCGCCTCGGCGGGCATATCGTGTCGGGCCATGTGGACGGCCTCGGTACCGTCACGCGCTTCGCGCCGGTCGGCGAGTCGCATGAACTGCGGATCGTCGCGCCACGCGAACTCGGCCGCTATCTCGCGTACAAGGGCTCGATCACGGTGAACGGCGTGAGCCTGACCGTCAATACGGTCGACGACCGCGCGGACGGGTGCGAATTCTCGATCAATCTCATTCCGCATACGGTCGAGGTCACGACGCTGCGTCACGTGAAGGTTGGCGACAAGGTCAATCTTGAAGTCGACATGATCGCGCGGTATGTGGAGCGGATGCTGTCGGCGTCGCAGGGCGTGCATCAGGACTGATCGGGCAACGCCGTCCCATATATGAAATGACGGCTGACGGTTCGGCCTCGTTGCCTAGGCGTCGCCGCAGCCCCGTCGCTCCGCCGAGCGTTGCTCCCGCCCTGCTTCGTGCCGGGCCACCCCGTCGGCGGTCCGAAGCGACAGCATCGTGATCGCGTTCGCTCGATGCCCGTCCGGCCGGCCGACACCTGGCCGAACAGCCAACGACGCGCACGGGTCATGCCGCCGCGCTAAGATGCGTCGACAGCGGTTTCCATGCCGCCACGTACGACGCGCCGCGTCGCGGCCGCCACTCTTCCCATTGGAGTCGTCCCCATGTCCATCTCGATGTACCAGGCTTCGCTGCCCGTCCTGATCCGCGGCCTCACCAACCTGCAGCACATCCTCGGCAAGGCGCAGGCCCATGCGGCCGAAAAGCAGATCGATCCATCGGTATTCATCGGCGCACGCCTCTACCCGGACATGCTCCCGCTCGTCCGCCAGGTCTACATCGCGACCGACACGGCCAAGGGCTGCGCCGCGCGGCTCGCCGGCGCCGAGATCCCGAGCTACCCGGATGTCGAGCAGACCTTCGACGAACTGCATGCGCGCATCCAGAAGACGATCGACTACCTGAAGAGCTTCGACGCCGCGCAGATCGACGGCAGCGAGGCGCGCCAGATCGTGCTGAAGATGCGCGTCGGCCCGATCGAGTTCACCGGCCAGTCGTATTTGCTGAACTTCGTGCTGCCCAATTTCTTCTTCCACGTGACGACCGCGTACGACATCCTGCGCCACAGCGGCGTCGAACTCGGCAAGCTCGACTACCTCGGCGGGCGCAACGAGCACGCGTGACGTGCGGCCGGGCCATGCCCGGCCCGCAACCGTCCGCACCCGCGCGCAGGCCGTCCGCGGCGCTTTCCGGAGTGCTCGCCGGCCCCGCGCGGCCCGCGCCAGCCGAAACGCCGTCCGGCTGGCGTAAAATACGCACTTTCCTCTTTCTCGCCCCCTTATGACGCTCGCCTCCACGCTCGACATCATCGCCGAGCTGAAAGCCGGCCGGATGGTGATCCTGGTCGACGAAGAAGACCGCGAAAACGAGGGCGACCTCGTGATCGCCGCCGAATTCGTCACGCCGGAAGCGATCAACTTCATGGCCAAGTACGGCCGCGGCCTGATTTGTCTGACGTTGACGCAGGAACGCTGCAAGCAGCTTCACCTGCCGCTGATGACCTATCGCAACGGCACGCAGTACGGCACCGCGTTCACGGTCAGCATCGAAGCGGCCGAAGGCGTGACGACCGGCATCTCGGCCGCCGACCGTGCGCACACGATCGCCACGGCGGTCGCGCACGACGTGCGCCCCGAACACATCGTGCAGCCGGGCCACGTGTTCCCGATCATGGCGCAGCCGGGCGGCGTGCTCGTGCGCGCCGGCCATACCGAGGCCGGCTGCGACTTCACCGCGCTCGCCGGGCTGACGCCGGCCGCGGTCATCTGCGAGGTCATCAAGGACGACGGCACGATGGCGCGCCTGCCGGACCTGCTCGAGTTCGCGAAGGAACACGACCTGAAGATCGGCACGATCGCCGATCTGATCCAGTATCGCAGCCGCACCGAATCGATCATCGAGCGGATCGCCGAGCGCACGATGCAGACCGCGCACGGCACGTTCCGCGCGGTGCTGTACCGCGACCAGCCGAGCGGCTCGCCGCACATCGCGCTGGTGCGCGGCACGCCGTCGCCCGACGTCGATACGCCGGCGCGCGTGCACGAGCCGCTGTCGGTGCTCGACCTGCTCGAGACGGGCGTGTCGACCCACTCGTGGACGCTCGACGCGGCGATGCGCGAGATCGCGGCACGCGACCTCGGCGTGATCGTGCTGCTCAACTGCGGCGATACGAAGGAACACCTGATCGACGTCTTCAAGGCGTTCGACGAGGAAGAAAAGGCCGCTGCGCTCAAGCGCCGGCCGGTCGATTTCAAGACGTTCGGCATCGGCGCGCAGATCCTGCGCGATGTCGGCGTCGGCAAGATGCAGGTGCTGTCGAATCCGCGCAAGCTGGGCAGCATGTCCGGCTACGGCCTCGAAGTCACGGGCTTCATTCCGATGCCCGGCGGCGAAGCCACGTCCTGCCCGGCGTCCCACGCGTAACCCGCCACGGCGCTTTCGCCCTATAACCGTTCATCCACACCACGGACCAGATCATGGAAATCGGACAATACCAACCGAATCTCGAAGGCGACGGCCTGCGTATCGGCATCGTGCAATCGCGCTTCAACGAACCCGTGTGCAACGGCCTCGCCGACGCGTGCGTCGAGGAACTGGAACGCCTCGGCGTCACCGGTGAAGACGTGCTGCTCGTGTCGGTGCCCGGCGCGCTGGAAATCCCGCTCGCGCTGCAGAAGCTCGCCGAAAGCGGCCAGTTCGACGCACTGATCGCGCTCGGCGCGGTGATCCGCGGCGAGACCTACCATTTCGAACTCGTGTCGAACGAGAGCGGCGCGGGCATCACCCGCATCGGCCTCGACTTCAACCTGCCGATCGCGAACGCGGTCCTGACGACCGAAAACGACGAGCAGGCCGTCGCGCGCATGACCGAAAAGGGTCGTGACGCCGCGCGCGTCGCCGTCGAGATGGCGAACCTGACGATGGCGCTCGACCAGCTCGGCGACGACGAGGACGAAGAAGAAGACGAAGACGACGAAGAGGAGCGCGCATGAAGAAGAGCGCCCGCCGACAATCGCGCGAGCTGGCGACGCAGGGCCTGTATCAGTGGCTGCTGTCGAACGCGCCCTCCGGCGAGATCGACGCGCAACTGCGCGGCGCGCTCGGTTACGACAAGGCTGACAAGGAACTGCTCGAAGCGATCCTGCACGGCGTGATCCGCGAGCATGCGACGCTCGTCGAAGCGCTGACGCCGTCGCTGGACCGTCCGATCGATCAGCTGTCGCCGGTCGAACGCGCGGTGCTGCTGATCGCGACGTTCGAACTCACGCACCATGTCGAAACGCCGTACCGCGTGATCATCAACGAAGCCGTCGAACTCGCGAAGACGTTCGGCGGCTCCGACGGCTACAAGTACGTGAACGGCGTGCTCGACAAGCTGGCCGCGAAGCTGCGCCCCGCCGAAACGCAGGCGCGTCGCAACGGCTGATACCGTTTGCTTGTCCACGGGCGCGCAAGCGCCCGTTTTTCATTCTTTTCCCCTCCGCCCTGCCCGCCGATGAATACCACCGCCGATTCGCTCGTCACGCTCGCCGCACGTGTCGACGCGATCCAGCCCTTCTACGTGATGGAACTGATGAAGGAGGCACAGCGGCTCGAGTCCTTGGGGCGCGATGTTATCCACATGGGCATCGGCGAGCCGGATTTCACCGCGCCGGAGCCGGTCGTCGAGGCCGCCGCGGCCGCGCTGCGCCGTGGCGTTACGCAGTACACGAGCGCGCTCGGCATCGCGCCGCTGCGCGAGGCGATCGCCGCGCACTACGCGCGCGCGTACGGCCTCGCGATCGCCCCCGAGCGGATCGTCGTCACGGCCGGCGCATCGGCCGCGCTGCTGCTCGCGTGCCTCGCGCTGGTCGGCCGCGACGACGAAGTGCTGATGCCCGACCCGTCGTACCCGTGCAACCGGCACTTCGTCGCGGCGGCCGAAGGTCGCCCGGTGCTCGTGCCGAGCGGCCCGGACGCGCGCTTCCAGCTCACCGAAAACGACGTCCGCACGCACTGGAACGACCGCACGCGCGGCGTGCTGCTGGCGTCGCCGTCGAACCCGACCGGCACGTCGCTCGAACCGGACGAACTGAAGCGGATCGTCGAAGCGGTGCGCGCACGCGGCGGCTTCACGATCGTCGACGAAATCTACCAGGGGCTCAGCTATGACGCCGCGCCCGTGTCGGCGCTGTCGTTCGGCGACGACGTGATCACCGTGAACAGCTTCTCGAAGTATTTCAGCATGACGGGCTGGCGGCTCGGCTGGCTCGTCGTACCGCCCGCGCTCGTCGGCACGTTCGAGAAGCTGTCGCAGAACCTGTTCATCTGCCCGTCCGCGCTCGCGCAACATGCGGCACTTGCTTGTTTCGAACCCGCGACGCTCGACATCTACGAAACACGCCGGCACGAATTCAAGCGCCGCCGCGATTTCATCGCACCGGCGCTCGAGCGGCTCGGCTTCACGGTGCCGGTGATGCCGGACGGTGCGTTCTACGTGTATGCGCATTGCGGCGGCGTCGCCCACCCGGCGGCCGGCGACAGCGCCGCGCTCACGCAGGCGATGCTGCACGACGCGGGCGTGGTGCTGGTGCCGGGCATGGACTTCGGTGTCCATGCGCCGCGCGACTATATCCGCCTGTCCTATGCGACCGCCTACTCGCGGCTCGAAGAGGCCGTCGACCGGCTCGCGACGCTGTTCGGCCAGCGCTGATCTGACGCCACGGCAGGCGCACCGGCCGCTTCAGGCACCGCCCAATAGAAAAAGGCACCCGAATCGGGTGCCTTTTTCATGTCCTGCCGGCCGGAGCCGCACGGAGCGCGTGACGTGTTACGCGCCGAGCTCCGAACGATCGCCGTGCGACTGCTTCGCGGTATCGACGCTCGCATCGTCCTGCGACGCCGCTTCCTTCGGCGCCGCCTTGACCGACGTCGTCCCGTCGAGCGTCGCATGCACGCGCTTCGCGCCGCCTGCCGCGGCCGTCACGGCTGCGGTGACGATCGGCTTCGCGGGTTGCGCGGGCGCCTGCGGCGCGTTGATCGGCACGCTGCGGCCACGCGCGACGTCGCGCAGGCGGCCGCGTTCGGCCATCACCTTCGAGCCGTAGCCGTTGTCGTCGGGGTTCGTCGAGCCGTTGTACAGGCGCAGGCCGCTCGCGAGCGAGCCGCCGCGCGCGATGCAGTCCTTCAGCACCAGGGCGCCGACCTGCAGGTTCGCGAGCGGTTGCAGCGCGGTGTCGGTGCCGCCGAA
Source organism: Burkholderia sola (assembly GCF_905400185.1). Classification (NCBI taxonomy): domain Bacteria; kingdom Pseudomonadati; phylum Pseudomonadota; class Betaproteobacteria; order Burkholderiales; family Burkholderiaceae; genus Burkholderia; species Burkholderia sola. The sequence goes on along the minus strand of NZ_FR989675.1, from coordinate 938,264 downwards.
ATACTCGAACTTGTCGGAGTGAACCTTCGACATCACCTGCATCAGCCCCTTCGCGCCGACGCCGCTCTCGGCGTACGGGTTGAAGCCCGATTCGATCGCCATCACGGACAGCAGCAGCAGCGGATCGAGGCCGACGTCGCGACCGGTCTGGAACGCGGCCTTGACGAGCTGGCCGAGCGGCTCCTGCGCGACGCGGTAACGGCGCGACAGATAGGTCGCGACGAGCGCCTGTTCGCGGTTCGACGCGAGCGCGCGATCGTCGCGGGCATCGGCCGCCACGCGCTGAATCGGAATCAGCTTGGCCAGTGCGACCGGCGACGGGCCGTTGCGGGCCGGGTCGGACGCATCGCTCTGGGCGCCTTGAGCGCCCTGAGCGGCGGTTTCCGGCGCGACATCGAGGCCGACCGCAAGCGCATCCGTTTCGGGCGTGTCTTCCTGCTGCGGCTGCGCGCCAGCGGGCGCGAAGTTCGGCAGCGGATGGCCGGACAGCAGACGGGCCGGACCGGCCTGCACGGCCGCGGACACGACCGGCATCAGCTTCGCGGCGAGCGTGCCGCGGACGGTTGGCAGTAGCCACAGTGCAAGCGCAACCGCGACAGCGAAACAGCCGACAACGCTGAATAGATGGTGACTGACACGCGTCCCGCGACGCAGCAAGTTGCGCACGATTTGCGCATGCTGCTCAGTGGGACGCCACGATAACCAAGCGTTCATTCAGATCATCTCCCATGAACATGACTCGTGCGGCTCGCTCAGCTCGATGGCGAGACAGAAAACGCGCCGCGGAATCACGACGCCGCACGCCTTGGTTGGGACGCGCAAGCATCGGGGAAACGGTATAAGTACCGTTCGAGGCCACGGTGTAAGAAGGCCGGCGCCTTCGCACACTGGGCGAGGCGGGCATACGCGGTGGCACCCACGCAAAAAACCAGCGTCTGGTGGCGCTGGCTGGGACTACGACATAAGCCGTCGAAGACGCCGTGCAGGATTCGGCGGACGGTGACGCGCTGCGTCAAAGATCGGTGATTGGCGGCTCGAAGCCTTTTACCCTGCAGCCAATGTGAGCGGATTCTAGCAGGGTTTTATAGATCGTCAACACTATAAAAACTCAAAGCTATAACAAAAAGTAATTTAAAACCCCTCTTCAGAACGCAATCCCCGTGCCGTAGGGGGTTTGCGCGCGGTCGACTTTTTCTCCGCCGGGGCGGTCGCGCGGCTGCCCGGGGTAAAATCGTCGGTCGATTCGGGGTCGTAGCCAGCCGCTGCCCCGCCCATCGCTGCCCGTCCCTGCGGGTGGCTCGGACCTTCTTCATGAAATACAAAGACTTACGCGATTTCATTCAGCGCCTCGAGGCGCTCGGCGAGCTGCGGCGCGTCACGCAGCCCGTGTCGCCCGTGCTCGAAATGACCGAGCTGTGCGACCGCGTGCTGCGCGCCGGCGGCCCCGCGCTGCTGTTCAACGCGCCGCCCGGCCATGCGTTCCCGGTGCTCGGCAACCTGTTCGGCACGCCGCGCCGTGTCGCGCTCGGGATGGGCGTCGATGCGGGCGACGATGCCGCGCTCGGCTCGCTGCGCGACCTCGGGCGCCTGCTGTCCGCGCTGAAGGAACCCGATCCGCCGAAGAGCCTGAAGGACGCCGGCAAGCTGCTGTCGCTCGCGAAGGCGGTGTGGGACATGGCGCCGAAGTCGGTGTCGTCGCCGCCGTGCCAGGAGATCGTCTGGGAAGGCGGCGACGTCGATCTGAACAAGCTGCCGATCCAGACCTGCTGGCCCGGCGATGCGGGGCCGCTCGTCACGTGGGGCCTGACGGTCACGCGCGGGCCGAACAAGTCCCGCCAGAACCTCGGCATCTACCGTCAGCAGTTGATCGGCCGCAACAAGCTGATCATGCGCTGGCTCGCGCATCGCGGCGGCGCGCTCGACTTCCGCGAATTCGCGCTGCAGAACCCGGGCAAGCCGTATCCGGTCGCGGTCGTGCTCGGCGCCGATCCGGCCACGACGCTCGGCGCGGTGACGCCGGTGCCCGATTCGCTGTCCGAATATCAGTTCGCCGGCCTGCTGCGCGGCAGCCGCACGGAGCTCGCGAAGTGCCTGACGCCCGGCGTCGACACGCTGCAGGTGCCCGCGCGCGCGGAGATCGTGCTCGAAGGCTTCATTCATCCGCAGGAAGGCGCACCCGGCCCCGCTCCGGCCGGCGCGCCGCCGCGCCCGGCCGGCCATGCGGCGGCCGCATACGAGCACGCGCTCGAAGGGCCGTACGGCGACCATACCGGCTATTACAACGAGCAGGAGTGGTTTCCGGTGTTCACCGTCGAGCGCATCACGATGCGCCGCGACGCGATCTACCATTCGACCTACACGGGCAAGCCGCCCGACGAGCCCGCGGTGCTCGGCGTCGCGCTGAACGAGGTGTTCGTGCCGCTGCTGCAGAAGCAGTTCACGGAAATCACCGACTTCTACCTGCCGCCCGAAGGCTGCAGCTACCGGATGGCCATCGTCCAGATGAAGAAGAGCTACGCGGGCCATGCGAAGCGCGTGATGTTCGGCGTGTGGAGCTTCCTGCGGCAGTTCATGTATACGAAGTTCATCGTGGTCGTCGACGAGGACGTGAACATCCGCGACTGGAAGGAAGTGATCTGGGCGATCACGACGCGCGTCGACCCCGTGCGCGACACGGTGATGGTCGACAGCACGCCGATCGACTATCTCGACTTCGCGTCGCCGGTGGCCGGACTCGGCTCGAAGATGGGGCTCGACGCGACCAACAAGTGGCCGGGCGAAACGAGCCGCGAATGGGGTCGCCCGATCGAGATGGACGCGGCCGTGAAGGCGCGCGTCGACCGGCTATGGCAGGAGATCGGCCTCTGACGCCACGCGGCCGGCGCGCGCCGGCCCGCGCATCGCACTTGCCGCACGCACCCAGAAGATGAGCTTTCCGCCCGCCTCCATGCTGTCCGACGGATTCTTTCTGTCGCTGTCGTTGTGTCTCGACATCGGCCTCGTGAACGTCGCGATGCTGTCGCTCACGCTGTCGCACGGCTTCCGGCCGGGCTTCTGGCTCGGCATCGGGTCGTGCGTCGGCGATCTCGTCTACGCGGCGCTCGCGCTCGCGGGGATGGCCGTGCTGCTGCAGTTCGAACCGGTGCGCTGGATCGTGTGGATCGGCGGCGGCGCGGTGCTGCTGTTCCTCACGTGGAAGATGGCGCGCGAAGCGTTGACGCCCGCGAAGTCGGCCGACGACGACGCGGACGATGCACCTCCGCCGCGAGCGAGCGCACGACGCAGCTTTCTGCGCGGGATGCTGCTCGCGATGTCGTCGCCCAGCGCGATCCTGTGGTTCGCGGCGGTCGGCGGCGCGCTGATCGCGAAAGCCGGTGCGACCACGCCGGCCACCGCGTCGGTGTTCCTGTCGGGCTTTTTCCTCGGCGGCCTCGCGTGGACGCTGTTCATGTGCACGCTCGCGAGCCAGGGCCGCAAGCGCGCGGGCGCCGGGCTGATGCGTGCGTGCCACGTCGCATCGGCGCTGCTGTTCGCGTACTTCTCGTACAGCGTGATCGTCGGCGGCTACCGCGACCTGATCGTACACGCGGCGTAATCGCGGTCGCGCTGCCGCGCCGGCCACCGCGCCACATGTGAGCCCCAATGAAAAACGGCGCAGCGCCCCTCGCGGGACGTTGCGCCGTTTTGCCGCGCGCGGTCAGGCCGCGCGGGACGAATCAGCGACGCCAGTAGCCATGATGGCCCCAGCCGCCGTAACCATGGCGCCAGTACGGGCGACCGTAGTAGCCACCACCGTAGCCGCCGACGACCACCGCGGGCGGCGGCGCGTAGTAGGCCGGCGCCGGCGCGTAGTACACGGGCGGAGGCGGCGGCGCGTAGTACACGGGCGGCGGCGGTGCGTAGACGGGGTAAGCGGGTGCGACCGGGATGCCGATGCCGACCCCGATCGACACGTGAGCCTGCGCGGCGCTCGCGGCACCCAGGCCCAGCGCGGCGGCGGCGATGAACGGAATGAGCTTTTTCACTTCGATTCTCCTGCTGGAGCGGTATTTTAGGCGCTCCTGTCGGCAACGGCGGGCATGCACGTCGCATGGAAGCAATGTAGCGAAAACCCGCCCCGCGCGTATCGTCCATTTGTTGCAAATTGCAATTGCACGCGGCCGCAGCGGCCGTCCGGCGCGGCGCCCGACATGGGCCGCGTTCCTTGCCGGTCGCGCGATTCCGTCCGAGGGATCGGGTCGCGGCACGCCGACCGGTCAGTCTTACCGGATCCGGCGGGCGCAGCGGGCACGCGTACGTAATGAACGATTACAAATTCGAGACAACATGCCGACATTCCAGGCCGGATGCGGCGGCGCGGTGTTTAGGGGTCGGATTCCGCGCCCCTGATTCGCCGCGGTGGCGGACGCCGCCGCGCATCGGCCTCACTGCCTACCGGTAATTCATACACGCGGCAGCCCCGCAGCCGGCCTTCCGCGAAATGGCCGTCATTCCTGCGATACTGGCGGTTGCTTCGTTTTTGCTGACATCCGCCGCCATGCCGCTTCCCGACACACCCCGCCTCGGCTTCATCGGCGCCGGCCGCCTCGCGCGGTGTGTCGCGCAGCGTTTCGCGCAGGCCGGCTTCCCCGTCGTCGCGATCGCGAGCCGCACGCCCGCGTCGGCCGCCGGCCTCGCCGCGCGCATCGCCGGTTGCCGCGCGGTCGATAACCCGCAGCAGGTGGTCGACGCCGCCGAGCTGATCTTCCTGACCACCCCCGACGATCATCTCGCGTCGAGCGCCGCGGCGCTGCGCTTCGACGCATCGCGCGCGGCCGGCCAGGCGGTCGTCCATTGCAGCGGCGCATCGCCGGTCGCGCTGCTCGATCCGGCGAAGCAGCAAGGCGCGGCCACCGGCGGCTTCCATCCGCTCTATCTGTTCGGCGGCACCGACGCCGACCTCGCACGCATCGACGGCTGCTCGGTCACGATCGAAGCGGACGGTGCGCTGCACGCGACGCTGCTGCGACTTGCCGCCGCACTCGGCTGTCATCCGCTGTCGATTCCGGCCGGCGGCCGGATGCTGTATCACGCGGCCGCCCACTACGCGGCGAGCTTCGCGCTGTGTGGGCTGTCGGAAGCGGTCGAGCTGTGGCGCGGCCTCGGTTTCGACGAGGACGCCGCGCTGCGCGCGCTGTTGCCGATGCTCGCCGGCACGATCGAGACCGCGCGCGACAAGGGGCTCGCGAATGCGCTGGCCGGGCCGGTATCGCGCGGCGACACGGCCATCGTCGAGCGCCAGCTCGCGCTGCTCGAAGCGCGCGGCGGCGATCACGCGGCGCTGTATGCGCTGCTGACGCGCCGCGCGGTCGCGCTCGCGGCGAAGCGCGCGCCGCCGCCGGCATCGCTGCCGGCGCTGGCCGAAGCCGTCGAAACCTCGCTGGCGCGGATGGCCGCCCACCCCGCCGCGCCCCCCTCCCCGTCGCGCGACGAGGCGTGATAAGGTGTCGGCCGATGCGCCGCCAACCGGCGTTGGCGGCCGCACGCTACTGACTGTATAAAAAGGATGCCAACGATGTTCGGCGAGATCGCCCGTTTTCTGCTCAATACCGTCTTCACGCTATTCGGCGCCGCGCTGATTCTGCGCGTCTGGATGCAGGCCGTCCGCGTGCCGCCGTACAACCCCGTCACGCAAGCCGTGCTGCAGGCGACCAACTGGCTCGTGCTGCCGCTGCGCCGCGTGATCGCGGGCGTACGCGGCATCGACTGGGCCAGCGTCGTCGCCGCACTGCTCACCGCGCTCGTCTATGTCGTGCTGATGGTCGTGATGGCCGGCTTCGATCCGGCCGCCGTGATCGCGACGCTCGTCGTGGTCGCGCTGCTCACCGTCGTGAAGTGGGCGCTCAACCTCGTGATCTGGATGACGATCCTGATGGCGCTGCTGTCGTGGCTCAACCCGCGCTCGCCGGCAATGCCGATCCTCTACCAGCTCACCGCGCCGTTCCTGAACCCGCTGCGCCGCGTGATTCCGAACCTCGGCGGCATCGACCTGTCGCCGATCCTGCTGTTCGTGATCGTGCAGGTGCTGCTGATGATCGTCACGCGCGCCGCCGTGTCGCTGACGATGTTCGGCATCTGATCCGGCGCGACACCTACGCTGCCGGCCCCTGCGCCGGCGGTGCGCCGAGCGTGTCGATCACGCCGAACTGCGCGGGCATCATCGCGTAGCACACGCGCACTTTCTCGTGCGACAGCCGCTCGAGCAGCCGCTGCGCTTCGTCCTCGGTGACGACGAATTCGACCTCGATCGCGAGCGAACCCTGCAGTTCGAAGAAGCGATCCTCGTGCAGCACGCGATGCTGGCCGAAACCGGCCATCGCGCGAAACGCGGAACCGCCCGCGACGCCCATCCGGTTCGCCTCTTCCAGCAGCCATTCCCACAGCGGCTTCCAGTGCAGCCGGTGCTGCTCGTGCACGTAGAAGCGCAAAAAGACCCTGTCCATCGCTCCCTCCGATGGCGGCCCGCTCAGGCCGCCGCGAGCCACGCGCGCGCGGTCCACATGCCGAGCGCCGTCAGCGCGAACGATCCAGTCAAGTGTAGGACAGCCACCGCCAACGCCCATCCGAATTCGCCGTCGAGCGCGTGCGTCATCACTTCGACCGAATAGGTCGAGAACGTCGTGAGGCCGCCGAGAAAGCCCGTGATCACGAATAGCCGCCATTCGGGCGGCAACCCGACGCGAACGGTGAATACGACGGCGGCCATGCCGATCACGTAGCCGCCGAGCAGGTTCGACACGAGCGTGCCGAGCGGCACCGCGGGAAAGACCGCGTTGAGCGCGAGACTCAGGAACCAGCGCAGCAACGCGCCGAGGCCGGCGCCGACGAAGATCGCGACGATCGAATAGAACAAGGGCACCTCTCACGGACGACGCCACGCGGCGCACGCGGCTACGCTGAACTGTATGCGGAATCGCGCCGCGCCGGCAATGCCGACGGGCCGTGCAGGCAGACGGCGGAGCGTGTCGCGTTCGCATGACGCGTTTCACGATTTCCCTGCGCGCGCCGTCGTGGATATTTACCGGACAATTACATCCGACATTACAAACCGATTTTTAATTTGCCGATTATTTATCAGCTGTTTAAAAACCGATAAAGCAGTTCGATCGTGCGCACAGGTTAACCCTGCACAACGCTTGTCCCATCGAGGTTCCACGTACTTTCCCTTATCAGACATTCCCGTATCCAGTCGATATTCGATGTCGTTATCGTCGTCGATTTCGTAGAATTGTTTCGCCACCCTACTCCATCGACATGGAGACTCGAAAAATGAACAATATCCGCCTGTCATCCATGTTGATCCCGGCGCTGTGCGCGTCGCTGCTCGCGTCGGGCGTCGCGCTCGCCGACGGCAACGGGCCGCCGTCCTACGTCGAAGGCAACCGCGCACCGAAAGGATTCGCGCGCCCGCCGTTCCACACGAAGCCACGCGCAAGCACCGCCACGATCGCCGGCCTCACGCCGGCGCTCGCGCGGCATGCCTACGGGTTCGACGCGATCGCGAACCAGGGCGACGGGATGGTCGTCGCGATCGTCGACGCGTACGACGACCCGAAGATCGAAGCCGATCTCGGCGTGTTCAGCACTGCGTTCTCGCTGCCGGCCTGCACGTCGTCGAACGGCTGTTTCACCAAGGTGTATGCCCACGGTGCGCGGCCCAAGCCCAATGCAGGCTGGTCGCTCGAGATCTCGCTCGACGTCGAATGGGTGCATGCGATCGCGCCGAAGGCGAAGATCGTGCTCGTCGAGGCGGCATCGGCCAGCTTCAGCGACCTGATGGCCGCGGTCGACGTCGCGGTCAAGCGCGGCGCGTCGGTCGTGTCGATGAGTTTCGGCGGCAACGAATTCAGCAGCGAGACCGGCTTCGACAGCCACTTCAACGTACCGGGCGTGACGTTCGTCGCGTCGTCCGGCGACAGCGGCACCGGCACCGAATACCCGGCCGCGTCGCCTTACGTGGTGTCCGTCGGCGGCACGACGCTGTCGTCCGATACGGCCGGCAATTACATCGGCGAGACGGCGTGGAGCGGCAGCGGCGGCGGTGTGAGCAGCGTCGAGGCCGAGCCGGCCGGCCAGACCGCGTGGCCGATTCCGGTGGCCGGCAAGCGCGGCGTGCCGGATGTCAGTTACGACGCGAATCCGTCCAGCGGTTTCGCGGTGTACGACTCGGTCACCTATCAGGGGCAGGCCGGCTGGTTCCAGGTCGGCGGCACGAGCGCGGGCGCGCCGCAATGGGCGGCGCTCGTCGCGATCGCGAATTCGCTGCGCACGGCGGCCGGCAAGACATCGTTGAGCGGCGCCTACGACACGCTCTATGCGGTCGGCAAAACCGCGTACGGCAGCGACTTCCACGATGTGACGACCGGATCCAACGGCAATTGCGGCAGCGTCTGCAACGCGGCGGGCGGCTACGACTACGTGACGGGCCTCGGTTCGCCGATCGCGCCGGCGCTCGTGCAGGCGCTCGTCGCGCGGCCGTAATCGCGCGGCCCCGGTCGGTCGCCTCGTGGCGCGCGGTTCAGCCGCCGCGCCACGCGCGGTCGAGCGCGTTCAGCGTCGCCAGCGCACCGCCCTTCAGCCCGATCACGTCCGCCCGGCGCGCATGCGCGTCGCGCGCGTTGATGCGGATCACGTCGGCGCCGAGCCGTTCGCTCAGCAAGCGCACGGTCGGAATCGTGGTGCCCGCGCCGATCTCCACCACGGCGACGCGCCCGGCCTGCGCAATCCACTCTTCGAGCACGCGTTCCTGCGCGTCGTAGCGCGCACCGAGCCAGCCGGTGTCGCCGAACATCAGGATGTTGGGCCGCGCGAGACCGCCGCAGTGCGGGCAGCGCGGCATGTCGCCCACGAGGCGGCACGTCGCTTCGTCGACCTCCGGCACGAACGGCGCCGCGTCCCACGTGGCGTCTGTGCACGGGCGCAGGCACTGCATCGCATGAATCGAGCCGTGGATCTCGACGATGCGCGCCGGATCGAAACCGGCCTTCCGGAACTGGCCGTCGACGTTGCTCGTCAGCACGAAGCCGCCGTTCGGCATCACGTCGATCCAGCGGCGCAGGATCGCGAAGCCCGCATGCGGCGCCGTCGCGCGGTAGAGCGCGAGACGGTGCCCGTAGAAGCCCCACGCGAGCGCCGCACGCGCACGAAACGCGTGCGGCGACGCGATCTCGTGGAATTCGAAACGCTCGTAGCGCAGCGCCGGATACGCGCGCCAGAAACCGTCCGTGCCGCGAAAATCGGGCAGTCCGGAATCGACGCCGATGCCCGCGCCGGCCGTGACGAGCAATGCATCGGCACGCGCGAGTGCGGCGACGGCGGACGCGACGAGCTCGGCAGGAAGCGGCGCGGCGGCGGAGTCGGCGAGATCTGCGGGACCGGAAAGCGGCATGATGGGAAAGCGGTGGCGTCGAACGTTGCGCGAGTGGCGTGGCGATCATACGCCGGTTCGGGCGTCGCGCCGCATCGGCGACGCAACTGTGTAGCGCGGCGCACGTGCGGCGACCGGCAATGCAATGGCCCGCCGTCCGCAAGCGCCGCACCGGCGATACCGCGACGCGGCGCCCATGCTTGCTCAGTGAGCCGATTCGTCGTGTGCAACCGGGATCTCGTCGACCGCGAAATAGACCGGCTTGCCGAGTTGCCGCGCGAGCGCGACGTCCGCATCCGCCCCGCGCGACGCGCCATCGATGCGCAGTACCGCATCGCAGCGTCGCAGCAGCCGGTGCGCGGCCGGATACAGGAACGTTTCGCCGATCGCGTCGCCCAGTTGCGTCGACCCGGCCGCGGCCGCGAGCGGCAACGACACCCATTCGCCGATCATCGGCACGTGCCCGCGGCGATACACGGCGAGCGCCGCCGCTTCCAGCCGGTGCAGGTTCGCGGCGATGCGCGCGGGGTCGCCGTCCGTGCCGCTGCGATACGGGCCGGCGATCAGCACGAGCCGCGGCGTCATGCGGCGCGTGCGCCGGCGGTTTCCCGCAGCGCGACGTACTGCAGCAGCATGATCGTCTTCGCGTCGACGATCTCGCCGCGCTCGACCGCGTCCAGCGCCGCCCGCAGCGGCATCTCGACGACCTCCAGATCCTCGCCCTCTTCCGCGACGCCGCCGCCCGCGCCGGTGCGCAGCGACGCATCGTATTCGCCGACGAAGAAATGCAGCTTCTCCGTCACGGAACCCGGGCTCATGAACGCCTCGAACACCTTGCGCACGCCGCGCACGCGATAGCCGGTCTCCTCCTCGGCCTCTGCGCGGATGCGCGCCTCGGGCGTTTCGTCGTCGAGCAGGCCGGCGGCCGCTTCGAGCAGCATGCCGTCGTGTCCGCTCACGAACGCCGGCATCCGGAACTGGCGCGTCAGCAGCACGTCGCCCGTTTCGGCATGACGCAGCAGGATTGTCGCGCCGTTGCCGCGGTCGTAGGTCTCGCGGCTCAGGCGCTGCCACGTGCCGTCACGGCGCAGGAAATCGAACGTCACCTTGCGCAGCACATACCAGTCGTCGGACAGCACCGTCGTATCGACGATGCGCACCCGCTCCCGCGTTGCAGCCATTGCAGCCTCCGGTTCGACAAAGGACGGCGCCCATGGTAACGTGCACATTCGTGCAATTTCAAGAATTTTCGTGCAAACACGATGCTGACGACGCAACGCAAGAAGGCGATCCTCGACGCGCTCGCGCGCGACGGCCAGGTGCTGGCCGCCGAGCTGAGCGTGCAATTCGGCGTGTCCGAAGACACGGTGCGCCGCGACCTGCGCGAGCTCGCGGCCGAGGGGCTGTTGCAGCGCGTGCATGGCGGCGCGCTGCCGGCGTCGCCGGCCGTCGCGCCGTTCGCGCAGCGCGAGACGCTCGAAACCACGGAGAAGCGGCGCATCGCACGGCGGGCCGCGCAGATGATCGCGCCCGGGCAGGTGGCGATCGTCGATGGCGGCACGACCTCGGCGCTCCTCGTCAGCCAGTTGCCGGCCGACCTGCGCGCGACGATCGTCACGCACAGCCCGAGCGTCGCGGTGGCGCTCGCCGCGCATCCGTCGATCGACGTGATCCTGATCGGCGGGCGGCTCTACAAGCATTCGATCGTCGCGGTCGGTGCGGCAGCGATGGAAGGCATCGCGCGCATTCATGCGGACCTGTATTTCATGGGCGTCACGGGCGTGCATCCGGTCGCCGGCCTGAGCACCGGCGATTTCGAGGAAGCGGCGATCAAGCGCGCGCTGGCCGAACGCGCGGCCGAGACGGTCGTGCTCGCGTCGCAGTCGAAATTGCGCGCGGCATCGCAGTTCGTGATCGGCGACATCACGCTGGCGCAGACGATCGTCGTCGAAAAGGAAACCGACGCCGCGCTGACGAAGCCGATCGAGGCCGCGGGTGTGACGGTGGTGCGCGCGTAGCGCGCGGGGCGTTGGTATTCGCGCTTGCCGGCTCGGTTGCGAAGTGTCGTCGCGCAGGCACCCGAGTCGATGTCAGCGTGCTGACAGGCGCCGCTTGCTAACATGGGCGATCGCCCGATCGCCACGTGCCAACCGCCCGATGCCCTCGCCCTCCTCCACGACGCCCTCGGCACCGCCCGCCGGCGACGCACCGCCGCCGGGCATCCTCGCGCTGTTCATCGCGTTCGCGCAGATCGGCCTGACTAGCTTCGGCGGCGGGCTCAGCGGGCGGATGATGCGCGATTTCGTCCACGAGCGACGCTGGCTCGACGAAGAGGCGTTCCTCAACGGTCTCGCGCTGTCGCAGGCGTTACCGGGCGTCAACGTGAAGAACCTCGCGATCTGGATCGGCTACCGGCTCGCCGGATGGCGCGGCGCGGTGGCCGGCTTCATCGGCATCATCGCGCCGCCGGCCGTGCTGATCGTGCTGTTCGGCGTCGCATTCTCGACGCTCGCGCGCTTTCCGCTCACGCACGTCGCGCTCGCCGGCGCGGCGGCCGCGGCGATCGGGCTGTCGATCTCGATGGCGATTACCGCGGTGCGCCGGCTGCCGCGCCGCGTGCTGCCGTTCGCGGTGATGACGCTCACGTTCGTGTCGGTTGCGGTGCTGCACTGGCCGCTCGTGTGGACCGTGCTGATCGGCGGCACGCTGAGCGTCGCGCTCGAATACCGCCGTGCGGTCGCCGCGCCGGCCGGGAGCGACGCGCGATGAATGCGTCCGCACGTTACGCAGCACTGTTCGGCGTGTTCGCGCCGCTGTCGATTGCGACGATCGGCGGCGGGCAGGCGGTCATCGCGGATATCCAGCGGCAGGTCGTCGACGTGCATCACTGGATGAGCGCAACACAATTCGTGAACGACTTCGCGATCGCACGGATGGCGCCTGGCCCCGGCTCGCTGCTGGCGACGCTGATCGGCTGGCAGGTGGCCGGTTTCTGGGGCGCGGTGATCGCGACGCTCGCGCTGTTCGGCCCGACCGCGTTCCTGATCTACGGCGTCGCGCACCTGTGGCGACGGCACCGGGGCGCGCGCTGGCAGATCGCGCTCGAAGCCGGCCTGCGCCCGGTCGCGGCCGGCATGATCCTCGCATCGGTGTGGGTGCTGGTGCAGGCGCTCGACGGCGGCTGGGCCGCCCGCGCGATCGCGGTGGCGTCGACGCTGTGCGTGATCTACACGCGCGTTCATGCGCTACTGCTGATCGCGATCGGCGCGCTGCTGCTCGTCGGCTTGCGTGCGCTCGGGGGGACGTAGCACGGCGCCACCGCCTTCGCGTCGCTACCTGAGCGCCTAGACGCCGCGAAACACCGGCACCGATTCCGATATCGCGCGGAACGCGTCGTGCGCGTGGGCATGCAGCTCGAATCCGATGCCCGGCGCCTGCGGTACGCGTGCGTGTCCCGCGTCAACGTTTTCGCCATCGGCCAGTCCGCTGAACGGATGGAATGCGAACGGGCTGACTTCCGCCCCGCCGAGCCCGAGCGCCGCGACGACGTGCAGCGAGAACAGATGACCGGCGTGCGGCCAGAACGCGTCGCGCCGCCAGCCGCGCGACACGAAGTGATCGACGATCTGCAGATAGCCCGACAGCCCGTAGCTGTGCACGGGATCGAACACCAGCACGTCGCGGTCGGCACGCAGGCCGCCGTAACGGTCGAGCAGCTTCGCTTCCGCGAGCGAGAACAGCGCTTCGCCTGCCGCGATCGGCGATGCGTATCGCGTGGCGACGTCTGCCTGGAGCGGCAGGTCGAGCGGATCGCAGATGTCCTCGAACCACCAGAGATCGAACGGCGCAAGCATGTTCGCCGCCTCGTAGGCCGTCGTCGCGTCGTACGTGTTCATCGCGTCGACTGCGAGATGCGAAGGGCTGGCGAGCTGTGCGGCCGCGGCGTCGATGCGGCGCCGGTCCTGCTCGAAATCCGCGCCGCCGATCTTGATCTTCGCGTGCGTGTAGCCGAGATCGACGATCCGGCGCATCTCGTCCGACAGGCGCGTGAGATCGTCATGCGGATAGCGGTAGCCGCCGCCTGCGTACACGCGCACGCGCGGCGGCGCCGTGCGTCCGAGGCGGTCGGCGAGAAAGCGGTGCAGCGGCAGGTCTGCGATCTTCGCGGCGGCGTCCCAGATCGCCATGTCCAGCGTGCCGACCGCGACGCAGCGTTCGCCGTGCCCGCCCGGCTTCTCGCCGGCCATCATCGCGCGCCATGCGGGGAACGGGTCGAGGTTCGTGCCGGCTTCGTCGGCGAGTGAGTCGGCGGCAGCCAGCAGGCGCGGCGCGAACCGTTCGCGGATCAGGCCGCCCTGCGCGAAGCGGCCGATCGACGCGTAGCCGTAGCCCGTCACCGGGCGGCCGTCGCGCACGACGTCGGTCACGACCGCGACGACGCTCGTCGTCAGGCCGCCGGACGGAATCGCCGGATCGGCATAGCGGGATACGGGAATCGCGCGTTCGTGGATCGCGGTGATGCGCATGGTCGGGGCTCCGGAGGGGCGTCCGGCGCAGGCGGAAGGTTCATGCGCGGCAGCGGAAGCGGTGGGCGGATCGCTGCATCTTAGGGGTTTGCGTGACGATGTGCAGGACCGGTGGCGAGCGTCATCGTGTCGTCGCCGGACAACCGTGCGTTCAATTCGTCATGGATTGCGGCTGGATAACGAAGCGCGCCAAGCCTGTGGCTGCCCTCAGCGCGCTGTTTCCGAACCCGGGACGACTTTTATTGAACCGGAATCCTCGCTCGCCCCTCCCGGCTTCGTGAACCGCGAAGAGGTGGGGCGATGACGGTATGCAGGGGTTGGATAGAATCGACCGCCCGCTCAGGCGAAGACGAAGTACTTGCGCACGGTCTCCACCACTTCCCACGTCCCTTTCATGCCGGGTTCGATCACGAACACGTCGCCGGCTTTCAGATGCTGCGGCTCCTCACCTTCCGGCGTGATGATGCAGTAACCATCGAGGAAGTGGCAGTACTCCCATTTTTCGTAATTCACCTCGAACTTGCCCGGCGTGCAGATCCACGTGCCCATGATCTTGCTGCCGTCCTTCGAGACGTACGCGTTGAGGTTCACGGTGTGCGGATCGCCGCCAATGCGCTTCCACTTGGTCGCATCAAGGACAGGCGTCGGGCAGGTTTTGCGCAGAACGGTGATGAAATCGGACATGTCGGCTCCAGGCTAACGATCGTATGAGAGACCTGTCACGTTAGTTCGAAAGCTTTAGCTGGGCTTGTATGCTTCCGACGCCGACGCGTCTATTTTCGACATTGACTGGCGTGCCGCCGCACGTTGCAATCGACGTGCTCGCATAGTGTCATTCGTTCACGGCCGAGATGCTGGGCTCGTGCCCGCTACCGTACGAGCGGCAGCACGCCATACCGGTAACCGCACAAACCATCTGCCCTGTTGCGTGGCGCCTTGGCACTCCAGTTGAAGTTGCTTCTGCCAACGACGCACACCGATTCGCCGACGCCGAGCGACAGGCCCTTGTCCCAACCGCGACTCAATTGTCCGGCTGAGGATCTGAGTAATGCCAAATGACCATTCCCCATGCTGTGCGTTGAGGCCCTGGCATAGGCGTTCCGGCCTCGACATAAACCAAATCTTTGACGGCAGGGCTTTGCCAATAGCCGGCGCGCGGACAAGGCTCCCCGGGCAGAACACGTAGCCTGGGTTGCGCGACAGGCTTGGGGAAGTAGGTTTCCTCCTCTGTCGGAATGCTGCCGTCCCGATAACGCTTGTCTTCCCACAACAGCCGCCAGCGCACCACATGTTCGTCGTTGGTGCCTTCCAACAGGTACTTGTGGGCGATACTGCCCTTGAGGAAGTAACTCGGACATCCAACCTTGCCAGCCGGAAACCAGGGCTCCCAAATACCCTCGACAGGAATCTCCTGATCGCTGCAAACCTCGCCGCTTGCGGATTCGTTCTTGGGCGGACAGGGGGGAAGCGAGGCGGGATAGGTGCGACCGGGTGGCCAATATCGCCAAGCCGGAAGGGGTGCATCTTCGAACATGGATTCATAGGTCCAGTGCTCAAAAACGCGGGTCCCGCCGTCCGCACGTGTGCCGTATGCAAGCATCCCGGTAAAACCGAATCCGACCGTGCACTTGAGCGCGTAGCAAATCAATCTCTCGATCCACACTCCCTCCGCGAACCCAGTGGCATACACCGGGTCCGAAAAGTTGGTGTCCTTTAGTCCCAGTGAATGAAAAAACGGATCGTATTTACGACCGATTTCAAGCGCACTCCGTCCAAACAACAGGTCACCACCTTGCTGACTTCCTATAATCAGCGCGTCGTATGCTGCCCGTTTATCAAGACCTCGGCGCAATGCATCGATGCCCAGATCCATTTGCACCAGTGCCCCCAGGAAATCATGTATGTAGGCTTCCTCAAGCTCCACCTGATTGGGGCTCGGTGTATCCAGTTGTTGTGCGTACGCGCCGAGAAAGTCCCGATATAGTCCAACGGCGTATTCCAGGAACGTGAAGCTCGTCCATTTCTTGAGCAGATAAAACGCCTTTGCTCGCGCATCCTGTTCCTGCTCGGGGGTCATGGTCAAAATATTCAACATCATGGAGCCTGTTCGTCCGTCGATTGTTTGCCCGCATCGGCTACCGCTCTCCGCGCGTAACCTTCCTGTCTGATCTTGGCCGATCGCTCGCGCTCGGCCAGCATGAGCGCGCGCGCGGTTGCTTGATCGGGTAGCTTAACGTCGGTCCAATGCGTCCGAAGCGCGTTGAGTTGCCCGTTCGCAAGCTGCGCTTCTATCCATTTTTTCACGGGTGCATTGGAAGAGTGCTCAAAATCCACGAAGAATTGAAGGTCGCCCCCAACCAGCAAACGCATGGTGGCAACCTCTTTTTCGTTGTCCCATTGTTCAGCAATCCGCCCCTTCCATAGGCGCATCCCGTCCCATCCAGCTGGCACTTCGATGCCGAGCTTCTCCATCGCCTCGCGCGTCGGCACCTGCATCTTCACATAGCTGCCATTCATGCTCCAAGCGTGCTTGATCGCGCTTCGTATACGCCACCAAAGCCCGTTGGGAGCTAGGCTATCGGTCCAAAATTTGCCTGGAATTGTCCATGGCTTGTTCAGGTAACGAGTGTCGACCACACGAATCATCATCTGACCCGGTGCCTCAGTAATCGCTTCAAGCGGCACCTTGGCGCTGAACGTACCTATAGCCTCCCCTTCTTCCCAGTTGCGAAGGTCGGGCCACCCTTCTTTATGCACGTATTGCTTGACGGTCATCGGCTTGTGCCCGAGGCTTTTCGTGTCCTCGGCCAGATGAGCCAAGCGTGCCTCCTCGGTCATCGTCCGAGTCGTGCCGCCTCCCACCTTCACATCCGCCCAGGTGCCCTCGACCAGATGGCCCCGCACGCGCTCCAGCAAGCGCATCAGGTCCTTGAAGGCAAGCGCGATTTTCGTGTCTCCCAGCTTGCGCAGTTCCTCCAGCATCGGCAGCAGCTTCCGGATATAACTCGCCACCCGCGCCGGGATAACCGACCCGAGCCGGTTCAGAATAAAATTCAGCGCCTTGCCGATGCGATCCAGCAGCATGCCGAACGCGTTGCGAACGACAAACTGATACTTGCTGAAGTCCAGTTGCCTGAACCACTCCACTGCATTGCCAAACCCTGCCTTGCGGATCAGGGCCAGGATTTCCTGGCATAGCTTGACCAGATCTTCGGATTTGCTGACCGCTCGCATCAACAACTTGCCTATGCCCTTGAGCAAACCTCCGACCACCGGAACGACCGCGACAAGGCAAAGCACGAGCGCCACCCACTCCCACCCGTCGTCGCGAACCTTCGGGTCGTCGCACATGCGAAGCGCGATGGCGATCGCGTCGCGCGCCGCCGTAATTTCTCCGGCGACAGGGAACATGCTGATGACCGCATCGACGATGATGGCGCCCGTATTGCGCTTTTGCGAGAACTCCCCCGCGACCGCGCCGACGACGGTGTCGCCGACTGCAGTGGCGCCGCTCCACAGATAGTCGCCGACCTCGGATGCCGCCTGGCTGACCCAACTGCTGCTCATGCCCGACCTCCTTGCATCCGGTCCAGGGTGGCTTGCATGTCGAACTCGTCCCAATGAGCCTTGTAGCTGGGGTTTTTCTCGGTCGCCTTGATTTCGTAGGGTCGGCTGTCCTCACCCAACTCGATGCGCCCCGGTCCTTGCGGAGCACCCGTCAGATCAGCCATGCCGTTGTTGTCGACGACGCCGGAGAAGGTGGCTCCGCTGTCGTAGTGGATGGTGAACTTGGCGCCCTGCACGGGCGTGTCGTCGTGGTAATGGTATTGCAGCGCTGCAGCACCGCGGGACGTTGGCGCAGGCGACAGCGGATAGTCGATCCGCGTCGGCCCGCTGAATGCATGCTGCGCCCCCTTCACATCGATCTTCCCAGGCGCGTGAATCTCGATGTTGCCGCCCTTGAGCCGGATATAGGCGCCCCCCGAGGTAAGTAGAATCTCCTGCTGCGCCGCCACCTCGATATTCTCCGTAGCCGACAGGACCTTGACGGCTTTCTGGGCCGTCACTTCGATAGTGTCCGAATGCGCCTGAACCTCGACCTTTCCCTTGGCCGCGATCAGTTTCATCCCGGCGTTTTGCACAAACAGGCTGATCTTCTCCGCCACACTCGCCACCAACGACTTCCCGCTGGCGATGAACGTGCTCTGGCCGCTCACCAGATTCGTTTGCTGATCGCTCGACACATGCACGGATGCCTGCGTCGACAGCGCGATACCGGAAGGACTCGCCACCAGCATGACGGGTGTCTTGAACGCGTTCACACTCCCGGCACCGCCTCCCGCCGTCCGCCCTCCCGACTGCGAGCCTTGCACGCTGCTTTGCGTCGCATCGGTAAACGTCTTCAGCGCGTCATGCCCCTCTCCCAGGCTTTCCGCCTGATGCATCGTGCTTACCTGCGACATTGCCTCGATCATGCTCTCGGCATTGACGAGCTGCTGTTGCGCTTCGCGAACGTCGAGCGACTGACTGTTCGCCGACTTCGGATACGTCGAAACATACAGCCCCTGCGAAGCACGCACGGCGCCGTATGCATCCGTCCGCAGATCGAAGCCCGATCCGACATAAGCACCGCGCGTATTGCCGCTTTGTTCGATGAGATAGCCCAGATGCAGCAAACTATTTGCGCTGCTGCTCATTAACTGCACGCGGTTCTGGCCGGTCGCGTCGTCCATCACTATCTGGTTATAGCCGCTGCCGCCATACTCTTTCGAGCGATGGCCCGACAGGATCCCGTTGCTATGCCATTGCGGACTGACCGCACCGTTGTAGACGCGATGCAGCACGATCGGCCGATCACAATCGCCGCCGACATAGCCGACGATGACTTCCTCGCCGACTCGCGGAATATGCACGCCGCCGTAGCCGCCACCGGTATCCGATTGCGCTACTCTGACCCAACACGAAGCACCGGCATCTCCCGGGTTCTGCCGATCCCAGACGAACATCACTTTCACACGGTTCAATTCGTCGGTATGGACTTCTTCTCCCGGTGGCCCCACGACGATCGCTGTCTCGAGATGCATGTCGGGCTTCAAATGTTCGAACGGACTGCGATACGGAACCGTGGTGCGTTGGACTTCGACTTCGATCAAATAGAAGCCGGCCGAACCGTCATCGTGGTGGACGGACTCGCCCGCGTACCCCGTCTTCGCACGCTCCAGGTCGGCTTGCATGCTATGGGGAAAGCTGGTTTCCTGATTCGACAGCGGCAGGTTGTTCTCGATGTAGCGTCGAACCTTGATCGCAGCAAACTCGCGTTGCTCGGTCGAATCGCGATCGTGGTCCGGATGGCCCGTCAATCTGAAGCGCTGGCCGGCGTCGATGCCTCGCACGCCCCCCATCCCGACGAATCGCTTGGCGCGCGACTCCCATTCTTCCAGACGAATTCTCGAGAGCTGCTCACCTCGGTCATGACGTCCATAGGTGTAGGCGCCCGTGTATTCGTAGACTTCGGCCCGTTCCGGCAAATTTCCCTGACCGGCCTTCGTCGGCAACGTCGTACCGCTCGGGCTGTCGGCGGACGACGGCGCCTTGTAGTCAAACGTGCGGGTCGTATGGACGGTGCTTTGCAAAGTCCGCGAAGCCGCCCACTGCGTGAATGCATCCGTGTCGCTGCCGGTGCCCGATCTATTAAATCTGATCGGGTTGGGCGACACCTCGTCCAATGCATAAATATCATCGGTCACGACCAGCGTATGCGACTTGCCGTCCTCACCTTGGCGCCAAAAACCGTACAGGCCCTCCTCTTCCATCAGCCGATGGACGAAATTCCAGTCGGTTTCGCTCTGACGGCAGTACGAACGCGAAGGCAGAGGCTTCGACAACGCAAACTGATACTGTCCACGCGCCTGCGGATGCGTATCGAATACGTCGGCGATGATGCGGTCGGCGCTATTGTCCTGCCAGTACCGCATATCGCGCCGAAATTTGAGGAAGTACATCCATGACGCGACGACCAGTTGATAGCTGGAAAGGCTACCGTCGTCGCCCAGCCTGCGGGCCGTGTGGATATAACCGTTGACTGGTAGATAAGACCGGTTCGCCTGCTGAATCCAAAGCGTCATCGGTTGAGCGATCAACGCCTTGAGTTCGATGTCGCCTGCCGTGGATACCATGTCGAGCGTGACGCTGAAGTCGCGACCGAGCTCGGAACAGGTCACGACCCGGCGCGGTATGAGCGCGTTGTCCGGCAACGACGGGATGTCCGTCTTGAGCAAGCGGTCTTGCTGGATCAGGCCACCACGAATTGCCTGAGCGAATTCAGTCATGTTCATGCGTTATCCATCTTCTTATTTGTTGCAAGCCTAAGGATGGCTTGCGCTCTCACGAGGACGGCTCCCCGGTTTTGTCGGCGGAATTGTAGCGGAGCCGGCAAATCATGAGAACGCAGCCCGCTGAGGCCAGCAATTTATCGAACCCGGCGTTCAAGCACGAATCGCTTGAAGAGGCGTATTCGACTCATCCGTTGGGCCGTTGAGATTCGGCCCGATGCGACAGCGCGCCGAAGGAATGTGCGTTCCGCCTGATTGTGGATCGCGTGAATAGCGAGGCGCTCACCCGACACGGCCGGCGACGCCACCGCTCCAGCATCGAGCCATGCCAGTTTCGCTACGACCGCCCCGAACCACCCGCTTGCCATCCCCACCCAACCCCCTGTAGAATCGCCAGTTCTGCGGGCGTCGTATAATGGCCATTACCTCAGCTTCCCAAGCTGATGACGTGGGTTCGATTCCCATCGCCCGCTCCACTTTCCGGCTGCACGACAGCCTGCGCATGAGCCGCCTCGTCGAAGGCGGCTTTTTTGTACCATGCGCCGAATCGCCCGGCAGCATTGCTGCGCAACGGGCCCTCGCCCGAACCGAGCCATTCTCTGTACCGATGATGCACGACGATCCGAACGAAGCCGGCCTTCCGCCGCACGACGACGCCATTCCCGACGAAGCCGACCAGGCCACGGAAGGCGCCGACGAAGTCAACCCGCTGCACCGCCGCCGCATCCGCAGCTTCGTGACGCGCGCCGGCCGCGTGTCGACCGGCCAGCGCCGCGCGCTCGACGAATTCGGCCCGCGCTTCGTCGTCCCGTATGCGCCGGAACTGCCCGACTGGAACGCGATCTTCGGCCGCAGTGCACCGCGCATCCTCGAGATCGGTTTCGGGATGGGCGCGTCGACCGCGGAAATCGCCGCGCACCGCCCGGGCGATGACTTCCTCGGCGTCGAGGTGCACGAGCCGGGCGTCGGCGCGCTGCTGAAGCTGATCGGCGAGCAGGATCTATCGAACATCCGCATCATCCAGCACGACGCGGTCGAGGTGCTCGAGCACATGATCGCGCCGGAAAGCCTCGACGGCGTCCACATCTTCTTTCCCGATCCGTGGCACAAGGCGCGTCACCACAAGCGCCGGCTGATCCAGCCGCCGCTCGTCGCGCATCTCGCGTCGCGCCTGAAGCCCGGTGCGTACATTCACTGCGCGACCGACTGGCAGAACTACGCGGAGCAGATGCTGGAAGTGCTCGGCGCGGAACCGACGCTCGAAAACACGGCCGCCGATTACGCGCCGCGCCCCGACTACCGCCCGGTGACGAAGTTCGAACGGCGCGGGCTGCGGCTCGGCCACGGCGTGTGGGACCTGGTGTTCCGCAAGCGCGCAAGCTGAGCGTCCCACCCTGCGCAGCATAAAAAATCCCGACCGGCGTCTCGCGCCGGTCGGGATTTTTTCATCGAGCGGCGCATCGACCGCTCGCCAGCCTCACGCCCAGTTCAGCCAGCCGCTGTAACCCACCAGCAACACGAACAGTCCGAACGCGATCCGGTACCACGCGAACACCGTGAAATCGTGCGTCGCGACGTAGCGCAACAGCCAGCGCACGCACACGAACGCGCTGACGAACGCCGACACGAGCCCGAGCACGAACAGGCCGAGCGAATCGACGGTAAACGCCTGCCAGTCCTTCACGGTTTCGTAGAGCGTCGCGCCGAAGATGATCGGAATCGCGAGGAAGAACGAGAATTCGGTGGCCACGCGTCGGTCGAGACCGAACAGCATCCCGCCGATGATCGTCGAGCCCGAGCGCGACATGCCGGGCACCAGCGCGAAGCACTGCGCGAGTCCGACCTTGAGCGCGTCGAGCGGCGTCAGCGCGTCGACCGACATCACGCGCGGCGGCTCGCCGCGTTCGCGCTGCCGCGCCTCGGCCCACAGGATGATCGCGCCGCCCACGACGAGCGCGAACGCGACGGGCACCGGCGAGAACAGCACGGCCTTGATCTTCTTCTCGAACAGGAGGCCGAGCGCGATCGCGGGAATCGTCGCGATCACGACGTTCAGCGTGAAGCGCTGCGCATCGGGCCGGCTCGGCAGCCCGGACACGACGGACACGATCCGCTGCCGGTATTCCCAGCAGACCGCGAGGATCGCGCCGAACTGGATCACGACGTCGAACGTCTTCGCGTGCGAATCGTTGAAATTCAGGAAGCTGCCCGCGACGATCAGGTGACCGGTGCTCGACACCGGCAGGAATTCCGTCAGCCCCTCGACGACGCCGAGGATCAATGCCTTGCAGATCAGGATCCAGTCCATCCGTGGCCCAACTCCGAAATGGTCGAAAGAAAAGGCCACTCTTGCGCGCGCGGCCCACCCGGCCGTGCGCGCCCCGTCGTCACTTTTCGACGATCGCCACGCGTATGCCGTTTGTAAGGATCGTAATTGTACCGGGTTCGTAGTTCACTCCGGCAAATTGCAGTTGTTCCGGCTTGAACGTGTAGATCGGATAGTTGGTCAGCAGCTGCGTCGCGAGCAGGCCGGCGGCCGCGCCCACCTGCTGCGCGTACATCTGCGCGTCGCCGTCGAGCGCGAGGCTGTCGACGGCCGGCGCCTTCAGCACGACCGAGCGGCTCGGCGCGTCGTACGCGAGCTGGCCCGACACGGTGAACTTGCCGCTGACGGGCCCGCGCAGGAACGGGCTCACGAAGTTCGCGTCGAGCTGCACGGCGACGCGGTTCTGGTCCGGCAGCAGGTTGACGGCCGGATTCGCGAGCGACACGTCGACGACCTGGGCGACCGTCTTCTGGTAAGGAAACTTCCGCGCAACGGCCTTCTGCACGTCGCCGCGCGAGAACGTGTAGTGATCGGGGATGAACGGGAACGTCGACGCGCACGCGGCAAGCGATACGCACACGCCGACGGCGCCAATGGCGGCAGCGAGAAAACGGCGCCGGCCGGGCGCGCGAGGGACGGTCATGCTGATTTCTCTCCTGGATGCGCCGGCCGCGTCGCGGCCTCGAGGCGCGTGAGCCACGCGAGCGCGTCGTCGCGCGACGCGCCGCACATGTCGGCGGACGGCTGCAGCCCGGCACAGCACGCGGGGCGCTCGGGCCGGCCGAAGATCATGCAGCGCAGGTCGTCGCCGAGCTGCACGCAGCGCACGCCCGCCGGCTTGCCGTCGGGCATGCCCGGAATCGGGCTGGAAATCGACGGCGCGATGCAGCACGCGCCGCAGCCCTCGCGGCACGCATGCGGCGGCGGGACGTCGGCGGGCGCCGCGCGGACAGGCATTTCGACGGACACTCGGCTCTCTCGACGAACAACGAACAACCCAAAACGATGCGGCAACCGGACGCGGCGTCCGGCAGCCCCACCCCGCATTGTGCCATCGCCGGCTGCGACGTTATTACACAATGCAGCCCGACCGCGTGTTCCTATACTCGAAACCATCTAAAAAAGCGCGAGACCGCCATGCGTTCTGGATCTGCCGACCCGGTGTTCCGTCCCGATTTGCTCACGAAATACGGCGTGAACGGGCCGCGCTATACGTCGTACCCGACCGCGCTGCAGTTCCGCGAGGATTTCGATCCGGCCGACTACGTCCGCGCGGCCGGCGACCCCGGCGCCTCGTCGAGCGACCTGTCGCTGTACTTCCACATCCCGTTCTGCAACACCGCGTGCTTCTACTGCGGCTGCAACAAGATCGCGACCAACAACCGCCGCCGTGCGCGCCCGTATCTCGACCAGCTCAAGCGCGAAATGGCGCTGCAGGCCGCGCTGTTCGATCCGTCGCGCCTCGTCACGCAACTGCACTGGGGCGGCGGCACGCCGACCTTCCTGTCCGACGACGAAACGGCCGAGCTGATGGCGGCCACACGCGAGCATTTCGCGCTCGCGCCGGACGCCGACGCCGAGTTCTCGATCGAGATCGATCCGCGCACGGTCACGCCGGCGACGCTCGTCCATCTGCGCACGATCGGCTTCAATCGGCTGAGCCTCGGCGTGCAGGATTTCGACCCGGTCGTGCAGCAGGCGATCAACCGCATCCAGCCGCGCGCGATGACGGCCGACCTGCTCGCCGCCGCACGCGCGACAGGCTTCCATTCGGTGAGCGTCGACCTGATCTACGGGCTGCCGCACCAGACGGTCGCCGTGTTCGCACGCACACTGGAGACGATCATCGAGCTCGCGCCCGATCGCCTGTCGGTGTTCGGTTACGCGCACATGCCGCACCTGTTCAAGATGCAGCGGCAGATCGACGATGCGACGCTGCCGCCGCCGGAAGCGCGCGTCGCGCTGCTCGGCCTCGCGATCGACATGCTGACGTCGGCCGGCTACGTGTACATCGGGATGGACCACTTCGCGCGGCCGTCCGACGAACTCGTGCGTGCGCAGCGCAACGGCACGCTGCAGCGCAATTTCCAGGGCTACAGCACGCGCGCGGATACCGACCTGATCGGCTTCGGCGTGTCGTCGATCGGCAAGGTCGGCGACGTCTACGCGCAGAACGCGAAGGACCTGCCCGCGTACGGCGCCGCACTCGACGCGGGCCGGCTGCCGATCGCGCGCGGCGTCCGCCTCACGCCGGACGACCGGCTGCGCCGCGACGTGATCACGCAACTGATGTGCAACCTCGAACTGCCGTTCTCGCACGTCGAGGCCGCGCACGGCATCCGCTTCGCCGATCATTTCGCGCGCGAGCTCGACGCGCTGCGCCCGTTCGAGCGCGACGGGCTGCTGACGATCGCGCACGACCGGTTGACGATCCATCCGGCGGGCCGGATGGTCGTGCGCAACATCGCGATGGCGTTCGACGCGTACCTCGGCCAGACGTCGCGGCAGCGCTACTCGCGCACGGTTTAGGGCGGTTCACGCGGGCGCCGGCCGCACGCGGGCGACCGGTTTGATACAGTGTGAGGCTCACATCCGCTTCGCCAGCCCCCAAGATGCGCACCACCAAAGCGACCCACGCGGTCGAACGCCTGAAGACCCGCTCCGGCAACCCGCAATTCGCGGCCGTCGCGATGGCGGGCGGCCTGTTCTATCTCGTCGACCGCTCGAGCGGCACCGCCGAGAAGCGCTGCGAGCCGCTGCCGCTCGACGAATTCGTCAAGTTCGTCGACGAATTTGGCCCCAAAAAACCGCGCAAGGCGAGCAAGCTCGACCTCGCGTTCGAGGCGCAGATCAAGAAGAGCAAAGGGTAAAGGTCTGTTGCAGGCCGCCTGAAGGCTTCGCGGCCGTGCCGTTTGGTACAATCACGAAGTTTCTCTATCCCCGCTGATGGCCGACCTGGCTGCGTGACCACACCATGAATATCGAAAACGCGCGTTTCAACATGATCGAACAGCAGATCCGTCCGTGGGACGTGCTGGATCTGGATGTCCTGGGCCTGCTGTCGATCGTCAAGCGTGAAAACTACGTGCCGGCCCAATACCGCGATCTCGCGTTCGCCGATCTCGAACTGCCGCTGCCGGGCGGCGCGAGCAAGATGCTGTTCCCGCGCGTCGAAGCGCGCGTGCTGCAGGAGCTGGCGGTCAAGAAGCACGAGAACGTGCTCGTGATCGGCGCGGGCTCGGGCTACCTGGCCGCGCTGTTCGCGCATCGCGCGCAGCACGTGACGGCCGTCGAGATCGATCCGGCGATCGCGAAGTTCGCGGAAGACAACCTGCGCAACGACGGCGTGACCAACGCCGAAGTCGTGCTCGGCGACGGCTCGCGCGGCTGGGCGGCCAAGGCGCCGTACGACGTGATCTGCGTCGCGGGCGGCCTGCCGGTCGTGCCGCAGGACATGCTCGAACAGCTGAAGGTCGGCGGCCGCCTGGCGGCGTTCGTCGGCGGCCGTCCGGTGATGAAGGCGCAGATCATCACGCGCATCGACGACAAGCAGTACCGCGTCGCCGACGTGTTCGAAACGTACATCGACCACCTCGTCAACGCGATCGAGCCGTCGCGCTTCAAGTTCTGAGCGGCGGAGCCTCCATGCAGATCCTGACGCCCGCGATGCTCGCGGAATGGCTCGGCGACACGGCGCGCCCCGCGCCGGTCGTGCTCGACGTGCGCGAGCCGTGGGAAATCGCGACCGCGCAGATCGCCGGCAGCGTGGCGATTCCGATGCAGCAGATTCCCGCGCGCAGCGAAGAGCTCGACGACGAAGCGGAAATCGTCTGCGTGTGCCATCACGGGATGCGCAGCGCGCAGGTCGCGATGTTCCTCGAATCGCGCGGCTTCACGAAGCTGTACAACCTGCAAGGCGGGATCGACGCGTGGTCGCGCGACGTCGATCCGTCCGTGCCGCGCTACTGATCGATCCTTCCCGCGGCGCATGATGCGCCGCCGCGCCGCCCGGCACCCCGCCGCCGGCCGCACCGATCCGCCGAACGGGCGCGCACTGCGCGCCCGTTTCTCTTTTCCTCCCCCGGTTTCCCTGCGTTTCGACGCCGCCGCACCGTCGTGCACCATTTGTGCCCGTGCGTCTGCACCGCAACGGACCGCGCATGCTGCACGGCGCGTCATCCGCACCGCGCCGATGCCCGCTGGTGCCCGCCCGTGCCCCGCGCAGGCACGCCGGGCGTGCATCCGCGCGACTGGCACATGCCTTGCGTTACACGATGGCCGGCGCCGCCACGGCGCACGCGCATCCAACACGACAAGGGGATCCCGATGAAACGTCGCAGTCTGTTGAAGTTCGGTTCGATGGCCGGCGCGCTCGCGCTGGCGGGCAAGAGCCCGTTCGTGCACGCGGCCGATGCGGGCACCGGCCCGATCAAGGTCGGCATCCTGCATTCGCTGTCGGGCACGATGGCGATCTCGGAGACGTCGCTGAAGGACACCGCGCTGATGACGATCGCCGACATCAACAAGAGCGGCGGCGTGATGGGTCGCAAGCTCGAACCGGTGGTGGTCGACCCGGCGTCGAACTGGCCGCTGTTCGCCGAGAAGGCGCGCCAGCTGCTCACGCAGGACAAGGTCGCCTGCGTGTTCGGCTGCTGGACGTCGGTGTCGCGCAAGTCCGTGCTGCCGGTGTTCGAGGAGCTGAACGGGCTGCTCTACTACCCGGTGCAGTATGAAGGCGAGGAAATGTCGCGCAACGTGTTCTACACGGGCGCCGCGCCGAACCAGCAGGCGATTCCGGCCGTCGAGTACCTGATGGGTGCGGAAGGCGGCGGCGCGAAGCGCTTCTTCCTGCTCGGCACCGACTACGTGTATCCGCGCACGACCAACAAGATCCTGCGCGCGTTCCTGAAATCGAAGGGCGTGAAGGACGCCGACATTCAGGAGGTCTACACGCCGTTCGGCCACAGCGATTACCAGACCATCGTCGCGAACATCAAGACCTTCGCGCAGGGCGGCAAGACGACCGTGATCTCGACGATCAATGGCGATTCCAACGTGCCGTTCTACAAGGAACTCGGCAACCAGGGCATCAAGGCGACCGACGTGCCGGTCGTCGCGTTCTCGGTCGGCGAGGAAGAGCTGCGCGGGATCGATACGAAGCCGCTCGTCGGCCACCTCGCCGCGTGGAACTACTTCATGTCGGTGAAGAACCCGACCAACACGAAGTTCAAGGACCAGTTCGCCGCATGGGTGAAGGCGAACAACCTACCGGGCGGCGCGAAGCGCGTGACCAACGATCCGATGGAAGCGACCTACGTCGGCATCCACATGTGGAAGCAGGCCGTCGAGAAGGCGAAGAGCACCGACGTCGACAAGGTGCGCGTCGCGATGATCGGCCAGACGGTGGCCGCGCCGTCGGGCTTCACGCTCGCGATGGACGGCAACCATCACCTGCACAAGCCGGTGATGATCGGCGAGATCCGCGGCGACGGACAGTTCAACGTCGTGTGGAAAACGAAGACGGCCGTGCGCGCGCAGCCGTGGAGCCCGTTCATCGCGGGCAACCAGGGCAAGCCGGACGTCGTCAGCTCGATCCCGGCGTTCCTGCGCCGGCAGCGCGCGGCGCTGGCGTGATGCCGTGCGGCGCGTCGCGCTTCGTGTGCGACGTGCCGCACGCTTGCCCGCCCGCTGCCGATGCGCCGGCCGCGCTTGCCGTGACGAATCGCCCGCGCCGACGCAGCGTCGCACCGCTCCGCTCCCCCACGCCCGACAGGATTTCCCGATGCCTACACGCTTTCGCCGAGCCGCCCGCGCGATCGCGGCATGCGCCGCCCTCGCGGGCCTGCTGCCGCACGCCGCGTTCGCGCTGACGGCGGCCGACACCGCCGCGCTCGCCGGCGACGACTTCGACGCGAAGACGGCCGCGATCGAACGGCTCGCCGCCGACACCGATCCGCGCGCCGTTGCGGTGCTCAACGCGCTGTCGAGCGGCGATGCGCTCGCGACCGGCGACGGCCACCTGCTGATCCAGTCCGGCGACACCGCATACGACGCGCTCACGCAGGCCGCGACGCCGGCCGGCGATGCGCAGCCGGTGATGCTGAACAACCTGCTCCGCACGAAGATCGCCGGCGCGCTGTCGGGCCTCGCGCTCGCGTCGCCCGACGTGGCCACGCGCCGCGACGCGATCGACGCGCTGCTGAAATCGCCCGACCCGGCGCTCAAGCCGATGATCGATCGCGCGCGTGCAAAGGAAACCGATCCGGCGTTGAAGCGCCGTCTCGATGCCCTGTGGGCGATCGCCGCGCTGCACGATGCCGATCCGGCGAAACGCCTCGAAGCCGCGCAGGTGGTGGCCGCGCGCAGCGATCTCGACATGATCGAACAACTGCGCCCGCTCGTCGCGAAGAACGCCGACGGCAGCTTCGCCGAACCCGACGCGCGCGTGCGCGACGCCGCGCAACAAGGGCTCGATACGTTGCACGCGCTGCAGCGCCGCGGCGAGATCGTCGGCACGGTGTTCGCCGGCCTGTCGCTCGGCAGCGTGCTGCTGCTCGCCGCGCTCGGCCTCGCGATCACGTACGGGCTGATCGGCGTGATCAACATGGCGCACGGCGAATTCCTGATGATCGGTGCGTACGCAACCTATGTCGTGCAGACGCTGATCCAGCGCTACGCGCCCGGCGCATTCGACTGGTATCCGCTCGTCGCCGTGCCGGTGTCGTTCGCGGTGGCCGCGCTCGTCGGCATCGTGCTCGAGCGGCTCGTGCTGCGGCACCTGTACGGTCGCCCGCTCGAAACGCTGCTCGCGACCTTCGGCGTGAGCCTGATCCTGATCCAGGCCACCCGCATGCTGTTCGGCGCGCAGAACGTGCAGGTCGTGAACCCGTCGTGGATGAGCGGCGGCGTGACGGTGATGCAGAACCTGATCCTGCCGTACAACCGGCTCGCGATCCTCGCGTTCGCGCTCGCGGTGGTGTTCGTCGCGTGGGCCGTGCTGACGAAGACGCGGCTCGGCCTGTTCGTGCGCGCGGTCACGCAGAACCGCCGGATGGCCGCGTGCGTCGGCGTGAAGACCGCCCGCGTCGACGCGTATGCGTTCGCATTCGGCGCGGGCATCGCGGGCCTCGGCGGCTGCGCGCTGTCGCAGATCGGCAACGTGGGCCCCGATCTCGGCCAGAACTACATCATCGATTCGTTCATGGCCGTCGTGCTCGGCGGCGTCGGGCAGATCGCCGGCACCGTGCTCGGCGGTTTCGGGCTTGGCCTCGCGAGCAAGGCGATCGAACCGTTCTGGGGCGCCGTGCTCGCGAAGATCGCGGTGCTCGTGATGATCGTGCTGTTCATCCAGAAACGCCCGCAGGGCATGTTCGCGCCGAAGGGCCGCAGCGCGGAGGCTTGACGTGACTTCATACACCGATTCGATTTCGAACCCGGTCGCCGACACGTCGAAGCCCGCTGCCGGCGCGCGCGCGGCGGACGGCTTCGCGCTCGGCCTGCCGCCCCGCCCCGCGCTGCTCTCGCGTCGCGCGTGGCTCGCGCTCGTCGCGCTATGCGTGGCGATCGGCGTCGGCGTGCCGCTCGCCGCGCTCGTCGCGCCGGAAGCCAGCGCGTTCCATCTGTCCGCGTACACGATGACGCTCGCCGGCAAGCTGATGTGCTACGCGATCGCCGCGCTCGCGCTCGATCTCGTGTGGGGCTACTGCGGGATCCTGAGCCTGGGCCACGGCTTGTTCTTCGCGCTCGGCGGCTATGCGATCGGCATGTACCTGATGCGCGAGATCGGCCGCGAAGGCAAGTACGGCAGCGACCTGCCCGACTTCATGGTGTTCCTCGACTGGCACCAGTTGCCGTGGTACTGGAGCGGCACGCAGCATCTCGCGTGGGCGCTCGCGCTCGTCGTGCTCGTGCCGGCCGTGCTCGCGTGGGTATTCGGCTTCTTCACGTTCCGCTCGCGCGTGAAGGGCGTGTACCTGTCGATCATCACGCAGGCCATGACGTTCGCCGCGATGCTGCTGTTCTATCGCAACGAGACGGGCTTCGGCGGCAACAACGGCTTCACCGATTTCAAGCGCATCGCCGGCTTCTCGATCACGTCGCCGGGCACGCGCACGGTGCTGTTGCTGCTGACCTTCGCGACGCTCGTGCTCGCGTTCGTCGCCGCGCGCGCGATCGTCACGAGCAAGCTCGGACGCGTGGTGACCGCGGTGCGCGACGGCGAGACGCGGCTGATGTTCCTCGGCTACAGCCCGCTCGCGTACAAGCTGTTCGTGTGGACCGTGTCGGCCGTGCTGTGCGGCATCGCCGGCGCGCTGTACGTGCCGCAGGTCGGCATCATCAATCCCGGCGAGATGTCGCCCGGCAACTCGATCGAGATGGCGATCTGGGTCGCGGTGGGCGGGCGCGGCACGCTGATCGGGCCGATCGTCGGCGCGTTCGCGGTGAACGGCGCGAAAAGTTTCTTCACCGCGTACTTCGCCGAATACTGGCTGTTCTTCCTCGGCCTGATCTTCGTGCTCGTGCCGCTCTTGCTGCCGCGCGGGATCATGGGCCTCGTCGAAACCGTGCTCGCGAAGGGGAAACGCGCATGAACGGAACGGCTCTCTATCAGTTCACGCCGCCGCCCGAGGACGAGCTGCTCGCCGTCAGCGGCAGCGCGTCGATGGGGCGCGTCGTGCCGGCCGGCATCGACACGTCGCACGGCACGATCCTCTATCTCGAGGATATCGAAGTAAGCTTCGACGGCTTTCGCGCGCTGAAGAAATTGTCGCTCGCGATCGACGTGGGCGAGCTGCGCTGCGTGATCGGCCCGAACGGCGCGGGCAAGACGACGATGATGGACGTCATCACCGGCAAGACGCGGCCCGATGCGGGCAAGGTGTTTCTCGGCCAGACGATCGATCTCGCGCGGATGAACGAACCCGAGATCGCGCGGGCGGGCATCGGCCGCAAGTTCCAGAAGCCGACCGTGTTCGAACAGCATCCGGTGTGGGAAAACCTCGAACTCGCGATGCAGACCGACAAGGGGTGGCTCGCGTCGCTGCGCGCGCGGCTCGACCGTACCGCGCAGGCGAAGATCGAGGAGACGCTCGCGCTGATCGGCCTCGAAAGCCAAGCGTATCGCGCGGCCGGCGAGCTGTCGCACGGGCAGAAGCAGCGGCTCGAAATCGGCATGCTGCTGATGCAGCGTCCCGCGCTGCTGCTGCTCGACGAGCCGGCGGCCGGGATGACCGACCACGAGACGATGGAACTCGCCGAGCTGCTGAACACGCTGCGCGGCACCTGCTCGATGATGGTCGTCGAGCACGACATGGAGTTCGTCGCGGCGCTCGCGGGCGACACGGGGCGCGTGACGGTGATGGCCGAAGGCGCGGTGCTCGCGCACGGCACGCTCGACCAGGTCAAGCGCGACGACGCGGTGATCGAGTCTTACCTCGGACGATGATGCGATGCTGAAAATCGAAGCGCTGAACCAGTACTACGGCGGCAGCCATATCCTGCGCAACGTGAACCTCGCGGCCGACGACGGCAAGCTCACCGTGCTGCTCGGCCGCAACGGCGTCGGCAAGAGCACGCTGCTGCGCTGCCTGATGGGGGTCGTCGCCGCGAAAAGCGGCAGCGTGTCGTGGCGCGGCACCGCGCTCGGCGCACTGCCGCCGTATGCGCGCGTCGCGGCCGGGCTCGCGTACGTGCCGCAGGGCCGCGACATCTTTCCGCGGCTCACCGTCGAGGAGAACCTGCTCGTGGGTGCGGCGAGCCGCAAGGCGCCGTCGAAAGTGCCCGATCGCATCTACGACCTGTTCCCGGTGCTGAAGGACATGCGTGCGCGGCGCGGCGGCGACCTGTCGGGCGGTCAGCAGCAACAGCTCGCGATCGGCCGCGCGCTGATGAGCGAGCCGCAGCTGCTGATCCTCGACGAGCCGACCGAAGGCATCCAGCCGTCGATCATCCAGGACATCGGGCGCACGCTGCGCCAGCTCGTCGACGAATCGAAGATGACCGTGCTGCTGGTCGAACAGTATTACGATTTCGCGCGATCGATCGCGGATCGATATTGGGTGATGAGTCGCGGGGAGGTCATCGCGGGGGGTGACGCGCGGGACATGGAGACGAACGGCGTGCGCGAGTTGATCGCGGTGTGACGGTAGGCACGGCGGTAGGCACGGCGGGGAACACGTACGGCCGACTCGCGAGACGCCCGCACGCGGCACTTCCTGCGAACGCGGCATCTGCATTATTGTTCCGGTAGCATCCACGTTCTTCGCACCCGCTTCCTCGTTTCCCGTTCGCCGCCGATGTCCGCCCCCGATTCGCACGCCCCGCTGTCCCGCCCCGCCGTCGCCAAGTCGTGGCGCGGCCGCCTCGAACTCGGCTTCGAGCGGCACAGTGCGCGCACGACGCTCGCGCACCGGCTGCACGACGGCCCGTTGCGCGTGCAGCGGCCGCTGTACCCGGAAGGCGACGCGGTCTGCCACGCGGTGATCGTGCACCCACCGGGCGGCGTCGCGGGCGGCGACCGGCTCGACATCGACATCGCGCTCGGCGACGGCACGCATGCGGTGCTCACGACGCCCGGCGCGACCAAGTGGTACAAGTCGAACGGGCTCGACGCGACGCAGCGCATCGGCATCACGGTCGGCGCGCACGCGAAGCTCGACTGGCTGCCGCAGAACAACCTGTTCTTCGACGCGGCCCACGCCGCGCTCGACTTCACGGTGACGCTCGGCGCGGGCGCGAGCGCGATCGGCTGGGACGCGACGCAGCTCGGCCGGCAGGCGGCCGGCGAAACGTGGTCGGCGGGCCGCATCGCGTCGGGTTCGGCACTCGTCGATGCCGACGGCCGGCCGCTGTGGACCGAGCGCGCGCTGCTCGATGCGCACGACCCGCTGCGCGGCGCGCTGCAGGGTCTTGCCGGCTTTCCCGCATACGGCACGCTGTGGGCCGCCGGCGCCGCGTGCGACGCCGCGCTCGCCGAATCGCTCGCCGCGCGGATGCCGTTCGATGCGACGCTGCGCGCGGGCGCGACCTGCGTGACACCCGGCGTCGTGCTGGTCCGCGCGCTGTCGACGTCGATGGAAGCGCTGCAACGCCACTTCACCGACTGCTGGCTGCACCTGCGGCCGATCGTGCACGGCGTCGACGCACGGCCGCTGCGCCTCTGGCAAACCTGAGCGCGGTCGCGCCACGCACCGTTTCGGCGCAACGCCACCCCACACCGCGCACCCTGTACATGCATCGCGCACCATGAATGCGCACGACAGCACGCCGGATGCACATGGCACGGCCCTTGCTGCTTACATAAGCGATACACGACGCACGCCAAACAGCGCGGTGCTACGATGATCCGCCTCCTGCCCGGTTGCGTGCGCACCGATAAAAATTACGTTTTCCTGAACGCCTGCCTTCATGAAACTGACTCCCCGCGAAAAGGACAAGCTGCTGATCTTCACGGCGGCGTTGCTTGCCGAACGCCGCCGCGCGCGCGGCCTGAAGCTCAACTATCCGGAGGCGGTGGCCTTCATCACCGCGGCGCTGATGGAAGCCGCGCGCGACGGCAAGACCGTGGCCGAGGTAATGCATTACGGCACGACGCTGCTCACGCGCGACGACGTGATGGACGGCGTGCCGGAAATGATTCCCGACATCCAGGTCGAAGCGACCTTCCCCGACGGCACGAAGCTCGTGACCGTCCACCACCCGATTCCGTGAGGCCCCGCATGATCCCCGGCGAAATCCTCACCGACGACGGCGAACACGAATTGAACGCGGGCCGCGCGACGCTGTCGCTCGTCGTCGCGAACACCGGCGATCGCCCGGTGCAGGTCGGCTCGCACTACCACTTCTTCGAAGTCAACGACGCGCTGTCGTTCGATCGCGTGGCCGCGCGCGGCTTTCGCCTGAACATTGCGGCCGGCACCGCCGTGCGCTTCGAGCCGGGCCAGACGCGCACCGTCGAGCTGGTCGCACTCGCGGGCGATCGCGCCGTCTACGGTTTTCAGGGCAAGGTGATGGGGCCGCTGTAAGCCGCCCCGCTCTTCAGGAACAGCAACATGACACTACGCTTGAGCCGCCGCGCGTACGCGGAAATGTTCGGGCCGACGACGGGCGACCGCGTGCGGCTCGCGGATACCGAACTGCTGATCGAGATCGAACGCGACTTCACCACGTACGGCGAGGAAGTGAAATTCGGCGGCGGGAAAGTGATCCGCGACGGGATGGGCCAGTCGCAGCGCGTGGCCGCCGACGTGCCCGATACCGTCATCACGAACGCGGTGATCCTCGATCACTGGGGCATCGTGAAGGCCGACATCGCGATCAAGCACGGCCGCATCGCCGCGATCGGCAAGGCCGGCAACCCCGACATCCAGCCGGGCGTGACGATCGCGATCGGCGCCGCGACCGAAGTGATCGCCGGCGAAGGGCTGATCGTGACGGCGGGCGGCATCGACACGCACATCCACTTCATCAGCCCGCAGCAGATCGACGAGGCGCTGGCCTCGGGTGTCACGACGATGCTCGGCGGCGGCACGGGGCCAGCCACCGGCACCAACGCGACGACCTGCACGCCGGGCCCGTGGCACATGGAGCGGATGCTGCAGGCGGCCGACGGCTGGCCGATCAACCTCGGCTTCCTCGGCAAGGGCAATGCGAGCCTGCCGCAGCCGCTCGTCGAGCAGATCGCGGCCGGCGCGATCGGCCTGAAGCTGCACGAGGACTGGGGCACGACGCCCGCCGCGATCGACAACTGCCTGTCGGTGGCCGACGACACCGACACGCAGGTCGCGATCCACACCGACACGCTGAACGAGGCCGGCTTCGTCGAATCGACGGTCGCCGCGTTCAAGGGCCGTACGATCCACACGTACCACACCGAAGGCGCGGGCGGCGGCCATGCGCCCGACATCCTGAAGGTGTGCGGCGAGATGAACGTGCTGCCGTCGTCGACCAATCCGACGCGCCCGTACACGATCAACACGCTCGACGAGCATCTCGACATGCTGATGGTGTGCCATCACCTCGATCCGTCAATCGCCGAGGATCTCGCGTTCGCCGAATCGCGCATTCGCCGCGAGACGATCGCGGCCGAGGACATCCTGCACGATCTCGGCGCGCTGTCGATGCTGTCGTCCGATTCGCAGGCGATGGGCCGCGTCGGCGAAGTGATCATCCGCACGTGGCAGACCGCGCACAAGATGAAGGTGCAGCGCGGCGCACTGCCGGAGGACGGCGCGCGCAACGACAACTTCCGCGCGAAACGCTACGTCGCGAAGTACACGATCAACCCGGCGCTCACGCACGGCATCGCGCATGAAGTCGGCTCGATCGAGCCCGGCAAGTGGGCCGACCTCGTGCTGTGGGAGCCCGCGTTCTTCGGGATCAAGCCGTCGATGATCCTGAAGGGCGGGATGATCGCGCTCGCGCAGATGGGCGACCCGAACGCGTCGATCCCGACGCCGCAGCCGGTCCACTACCGCGAGATGTTCGCGACGCGCGGCGGCGCGCTCGCGCGCACGTCGCTGACCTTCGTGTCGCAGATGGCGGCCGATGCGGGCATCGCGGAGCGCTACGGCCTCGCGAAGCGGATCGTGCCGGTGCGCAACTGCCGCAACGTGACGAAGGCCGACATGATCCACAACGCATGGCGTCCGTCGATCAGCGTCGACCCGGAAACCTACGACGTGATCGCCGACGGCCAGTTGCTCACCTGCGAACCGGCAACGGTGCTGCCGATGGCGCAGCGCTATTTCCTGTTCTGATCCGGAATCCTCAGTGTCATGCGCACCCTCGACAAACGCATTGCCCCGAACGTGAAACTCGCCGCGTCGCTCGTCGCGCGCGCGCCGACGCTCACGCTCGCCTATGACGCCCGCTGCAAGAGCCGCCTCGCGGCGACGCTCGACACCGGCGAGGACGTCGCGGTCCTGCTGCCGCGCGGCACCGTGCTGCGCGACGGCGACGTGCTCGTCGCCGACGACGGCGCGCTCGTGCGTATCGCCGCGGCATCCGAAACGGTGCTGCTCGTGCGCGCCGCCGATCCGCTCACGCTGATGCGCGCCGCCTACCATCTCGGCAACCGCCATACGCCGGTCGAGATCGGCGACGGCTACCTGAAGCTCGAAGCCGATCCGGTGCTCGCGGACATGCTGCGCCGGCTCGGCACGCAGGTCGAAGAGGCGCGCGCGCCGTTCCAGCCGGAAGCCGGCGCGTACGGCGGCGGCCACAAGCACGGGCACGACGCGACGTTCGCCGAGGACTACGCGCTGGCGCAGCAGGTGTTCGGCGAACACCACGGGCATTCGCACGATCACGATCACGATCACGATCACGGCCATCAGCATGGTCCCGGCTGCACGCACGGCCACCACGGTCATGACCACCACTGAACTCGTCGCGCTGCTGCACCTCGCGTCGCCCGCACTACCGATCGGCGCGTACAGCTATTCGCAGGGCCTTGAAGCCGCGCTCGACGCGAACCTGATCCGCGACGCCGATTCCGCGCGCGACTGGATCGCGAGCGGCCTGACCGACGTGCTCGCGCACGGCGAATTGCCGTTCCTCGCGCACCAGCTCGCCCGCTGGCAGGCGCACGACACGCACGCGCTCGCCGCCGACAACGCGTGGTTCGTCGCGAGCCGCGAATCGGCCGAACTGCGCCGCGAAACCGAACAGATGGGCTGGTCGCTCGCGCAGTTGTGCGCGTCTCTCGAATGGGGCGACGCCGCACGCCGCGCGACGCTCGCGTCGCTGTCGCCGATCGCACTGCCGACCGCGTTCGCGTACGCGGCCGCCGCACACGACGCCAGTGCCGACGCGACGCTCGCCGCGTATGCATTCGGCTGGGTCGAGAACCAGACGTCCGCCGCGCTGAAAGCCGTGCCGCTCGGGCAGCTCGCCGGACAACGCATCATCGTCGCGCTGCGCGGCGCGATCGACGCCGCCGTGCGCCGCGCGCTCGCGACGCCGCCCGACGCCGTCAACACGTTCGCGCCGCAGCTCGGCATCCTGTCCGCGCGGCACGAAACCCAGTATTCGCGGTTGTTCCGCTCCTGAACCTCTTCGCCCGACCATGAACGCACCTGCTCCCTCCTCCGCCCGCCGCACGAAGAAACTGCCGCCGCTGCGCGTCGGCATCGGCGGCCCCGTCGGCTCCGGCAAGACCACGCTGCTCGAAATGCTGTGCAAGGCGATGCGCGACAAGTACGACCTCGTCGCGATCACGAACGACATCTATACGAAGGAAGACCAGCGGCTGCTGACGGTCGCGGGCGCGCTGCCCGAGGAACGCATCATGGGCGTCGAGACGGGCGGCTGCCCGCACACGGCGATCCGCGAGGATGCGTCGATCAACCTCGAAGCCGTCGACCGGATGCTGTCGCGCTTCCCAGATGCCGACATCGTGTTCATCGAGTCCGGCGGCGACAATCTCGCGGCGACCTTCAGCCCCGAGCTGTCGGACCTGACGATCTACGTGATCGACGTGGCCGGCGGCGAGAAGATTCCGCGCAAGGGCGGCCCCGGCATCACGAAGTCCGACCTGCTCGTGATCAACAAGACCGACCTCGCGCCGCTGGTCGGCGCGAATCTCGACGTGATGGCGTCCGACACGCGGAAGATGCGCGGCGAGCGGCCTTACGTGATGACGAACCTGAAGGCGCTCGACGGCGTCGCGGACGTGATCGCGTTCATCGAGAAGAAGGGTTTGCTGACGGTGTGAGCGGCATGGCGGCGGCTCACGTCGCCGCCATGCGTGCGCGGGCGGCCTTGCGCCGCCCTTCGTCTATTCGTCTTCGGAAGAGGCGTCCTGCCCACCCGGCAGCGCACGCGCACCGGCTTCGCCGGCCGGCAGCAACGCGGCGAGCACGTCGACCGTGCGCTCGGTCGCGCCACGGTGACGCGACGCGAATGCCGCGCCGGCCGCGCCCATCGCGATGCGCCGCGCCTTGTCGGCGAACAGCGCATCGAGCACGTGCGCGAGATCGAGCGGATCCGCGACCTGCATCGCCGCACCGGCCGCGACCGCATCGGCGGTCGCCTGCGTGAAGTTGAACACGTGGGGCCCGATCAGCACCGGCACGCCGACCGCACACGCCTCGATCAGGTTCTGCCCGCCGAGCGGCAACAGGCTGCCGCCGATGAACGCGATGTCGGCCGCCGCGTAGTACGCGCCGAGCTCGCCCATCGAATCGCCGAGCAGCACCGTCACGTCGCCGGCCAACGGTTCGGCGGCCGGCCGGCCGGCCGCGAGCGCGGCCGCATCGGCCGCCCAGGCGGAGCGCCGCACGCACTTGAGCCCGCTGCGCGCAACGAGCGCCTCGACTTCGGCGAAACGCTGCGGATGACGCGGCACGAGCACCAGCAACGCGCCGGGCGTGCGCATTTCCGCGAACGCCTGCAGCACCAGCGCTTCCTCGTTCTCGCGCGTGCTGGCCGCGACCCATACCGGCCGCGCGCCGATCGCGTCGCGCCACGCATGGCCGCGTGCCGCAAGCTCCGGCGGCGTCGTCATGTCGAATTTCAGGTTGCCGAGCACGGTCACGTTGCGGGCGCCGAGCGACGTCAGCCGCTCCGCATCGGCCGGGCTCTGCGCGAGCACGCGCGAGAAGCCGCCGAACACGTCGCGCGTCGCCGTGCCGAACTTCGCCGCGCGCCGGAACGAACGCGCGGACATCCGCGCATTGGTCAGCACGAGCGGCACGTCCGCGCGGCGGCACTCGTCGATCAGCGTCGGCCACACCTCGGTTTCCATCACGAGGCCGAGCGTCGGCCGCCATGCGCGCAGGAAGCGCCGCACCGCGCCCGGCATGTCGTACGGCAGATAACAGCGCAGCACGCGATCGCCGAAGATCTGTTCGCCCGTCGCCCGGCCGCTCGGCGTCATGTGCGTGAGCAGGATGCGCGCATCGGGGCGCGCGTGCATCAGCGCATCGATCAGCGGCTGCGCGGCGCGCGTCTCGCCGACCGACACCGCATGCACCCAGATCAGCGGCGCGCGATCGTCCGGCGAGCGGCCCGCGGCATGACCGAAGCGCTCGCCGATGTGCTCGCGATAGCCGCGCTCCTTGCGCGAACGCACGTAGAGCCGGATGACCGCGGCCGGCGCGACGAGCCACCACAGCGCGCGATAGATCGCCCTCAGCATGCGGCCGCCCTCGAGTGACGTCGAAGCAGGTGCGCGCTCAAACCAGCGCCCTGCCCGTCAGGCGTTCGAGAATGCCGAGCGGCGCGCACTCGCGGCGCACCATCGCATCGACCGGCAGGAAGAAGGTCTGCTCGAGCATGAACTGGCCGGACATCACAGCGTGCGAAGTCTGATCGGAGAAACATATCCACACGCTGCCCGGCGGAAACGGCATCGTTTGCTGTGGACACGTCTTCTGGTAATCGAGGTCGGCCTTCATCCCGTCGTGCAGGTTCAGCATCAGGTGGTCGTATGCGCTGCGCGGCGACTTCGTCACGTGCAGCAGGTTCAGCAACCACGCCGAGCCCGGGAACTGCGGCCGGATCTTCGGCAGGAAGCGCTTCGCGACGTCCTCGAACGGCTCGCCGACGCGCCACACGCGCGGCGCGCCGGCCGGGTTCACGTTCGTGAACACGCGCAGGATCCGCTCGCCGTAGTTCGGCCGCGACGGGAATGCGTCGACGTGCAGGCGGCTGTCGTCCTTGCGCCACGACGTCTGGCGCGTCTCGACCTGCATCAGCCGCAGGCTCGTCGGCGCGACGCGCAGCTTGCCGCGATATTCGGGAAAGAGGCCGTCGACGAGCGTGCCGGCCTGCTGCTGGAAGCGCGCGACGAGCGCGCGCACGGCCGACTGCGTGACGCTGTCGCCGAGCACGCCGGCGAGCGCGCCGCCGTTCGGCGCGAGGCTGATGTTCTTGCGTTTCGGATCGGCGAGCGCCGGATCAAGCAGCGCTTCCTCGCCGCCTTCGATCGCGAAGCGCAGGTGCGGGAAATACAGCACCTTGCCTTCCTCGACCGCGGCGAGCAACTGCTCGCGCGGCGCCGACAGGTTGTGTCCGCTCCAGTCGGCGGACGGGACTTCGATGATCTGGGATTCGCTCATGATCGGTTCGCGTGTGGACAGCGTTACAGGAGACCGAAGCCCGCGAGCGTCGACTTCACCTGCGCGATCGACGGGGGCTGCCCCGCCGTGCCGAGATTGACGACGTTCGGCGACCAGTAGCCGCCGGTCCGCCAGGCCGTCGCGAAATTGTACAGTTCGACCGTCGGACGCTTCAGCGCGGCCGCGATGTGAACCAGACCTGTATCAACCCCGACCGTCGCGGCCGCACCGTCGATCAGCCCGACCACGGCCGGCAGCGACAGCTTCGGCGGCACGATCGCCGCCGCGCCGAATTCCTTCGCGAGCCGCTCGCTGGTCGCGCGTTCCGCGTCGTTGCCCCACGGCAGCACGAGCGACGCGCCGCGCCGCACGAGCGCCTGGCCGAGCTCGATCCATGCGGCGTCCGGCCACTGCTTGTCGGCGCGCGACGTCGCGTGGACGAACACGACGTACGGCACCGGCAGGTTCAGGCCGAGCGCGGCCACCGCGAGCGCCGCCGCCCGCGTGTCGAGGCCGAACTCGACCGGATCGGCCGGGGTCGGCGCCGGGTCGTCCAGCGCGGCCGCGACGAGCTGACGCGAGCGCTCGACCACGTGCGTGCGCGGCGCGATCGGCACGCGCTTGCGGTAGAAGAAGCGCACCGGCCATTCGTAGCCGGCGCCGTCGGTCCGGTTGCCGAGCCCGACGAGCGGGCCGCGCGCCCAGCTCGCGACCCACGCCGTCTTGATGAGGCCCTGGCAGTCGATCACGAGGTCGTACTGCTCGGCGGCGAGGCGCCGGCGAAACGCGCGGATCTCGCGCCACGTCGCGCCCGAGAACGGCTTCTTGCGCCAGCGGCGCAGCGAGAACGGCAGCACGTTGCGCACGCCGTCGACGAGCCGCACGAGGTCGACGAAGCTTTCCTCGACGAGCCAGTCGATCTGCGCATCGGGGTGGCGGCGCCGGATATCGGCGATCACCGGCATGTTGTGCACGACGTCGCCCAGCGACGACACGCGCACGATCAGGATCTTTTGCACGCTGAAAAAACGCCGGCTGACAGCCGGCGACAGACATAAAGGGGGGATTTTATCCCGGCCGAAGGGCCGGACAGACAAAAAGCGGCCGCGCGCCTGGGGCGCGCGCCGCTTTTCGGGACCAGCACGGCCGAGGAACGGGCCGTCGCATGAGAGGCGGCCCGCCGGCCGCCAACGCTCAGAACGGCAGTTTGACGTCCGGCTTCGCGGCCGTCAGCACGCGGCGGAAGTCCTCCTGGATACGCTTGAGCCCTTCCTGCGTCTCGGCTTCGAAGCGCATCACGACGACCGGCGTCGTGTTCGACGAACGCGCGAGACCGAAGCCGTCCGGGTACTCGACGCGCAAGCCGTCGATCGTCACGACTTCGTCGGCGCCGTCGAACTTCGCCTCTTTCTGCAACTGATCGATCAGGCGGAAATTCTCGCCTTCGTCGAGCCAGAGCTGCAGTTCGGGCGTGCTCATCGCGTCCGGCAGGCTGTTGAGCAACGCGCTCGGATCGGCCGTCTTCGCGAGAATCTCGAGCAGGCGCGCGCCGGTGTACAGGCCGTCGTCGAAGCCGTACCAGCGATCCTTGAAGAACACGTGGCCGCTCATTTCGCCGGCGAGCGGCGCACCCGTCTCGCGCAGCTTCGCCTTCACGAGCGAGTGCCCCGTCTTCCACATCAGCGGCTCGCCGCCCTTCGACTTCACCCACTGCGCGAGGTGGCGCGTGCACTTCACGTCGTAGATGATCTGGGCGCCCGGGTTGCGCGACAGCACTTCTTCCGCGAACAGCATCAGCTGGCGGTCCGGATAGATGATCTGGCCGTCCTTCGTGACGACGCCCAGGCGGTCGCCGTCGCCGTCGAACGCGAAGCCGAGCTCCGCATCGGTGTCCTTCAGCGCCTGGATCACGTCCTGCAGGTTTTCCGGGTGGGCGGGATCGGGGTGGTGGTTCGGGAACGTGCCGTCGATGTCGGTGAAGCGCTCGACGAGCTCGCAGCCGAGCGCCTTGAACAGGCGCGTCGCGAGCGGGCCGGCGACGCCGTTGCCGGCGTCGACCACAAGCTTCAGCGGCCGCGCGAGCTTCACGTCGCCGACGATGCGCGCGATGTATTGATCGGCGACGTCGATTTCCTCATAGGTGCCGCTGCCCGTCTCGAACCGCTCGTCGACGATGCGGCGATACAGCGCCTGGATCTGCTCGCCGTAGATCGCGGCGCCGCGCAGCACCATCTTGAAGCCGTTGTAGTCGGGCGGGTTGTGGCTGCCCGTGACGACGATGCACGAATCGACGCGGCGCTCGCCGCCCTTCAGCGCGAGCGGCACGTTCGCCGCGAAATAGCCGACCGGCGTCGGCACCATGCCGACGTCGACGACGTCGACACCGGCCGCCCGCAGGCCGTCGGCCAGTGCGCCGACGAGTTCCGGCCCGGACAGGCGGCCGTCGCGCGCGACGACGACCGCATCGCCGCCCTGCGCACGCACCTCGCTGCCGAATGCGCGGCCGATCCCGCGCGCCGTGTCGACGTCGAGTGTCTTGCCGACCACGCCACGGATGTCATATGCCTTGAAGATGGATTGGGAGATCATCGATTCTCTTCTCTCTCAGTTGCGTGCATGGAAAATTGTCTGGCTTGGCTGGCCGCCTCTCGCCGGTGCCGCGCATGATACAGGCGGCCCCGCAAAACAAGGAACGGAACGGCTGGAGCGGTCGCGATCCCACTTATAATCGCGGGTTTTGATGACGCGCATACCGCCTATTTTAATGCCTAGCCGTCCCGCCGCCGCC
The DNA here is from genome assembly GCF_905400185.1 of Burkholderia sola. Classification (NCBI taxonomy): domain Bacteria; kingdom Pseudomonadati; phylum Pseudomonadota; class Betaproteobacteria; order Burkholderiales; family Burkholderiaceae; genus Burkholderia; species Burkholderia sola. The sequence goes on along the minus strand of NZ_FR989675.1, from coordinate 894,824 downwards.
CACCCGCCGCTTTCGGCCGCCCCCCGCGCGCGCCGTCGCTGCCGCGCATGCTGAAGCGCTTCGGCAACCCGGACGTCGCGAAAGCCGTCGCGAACCTCGTCTGGCTGGGCCTCGAACGGCTCACGCAGATCGGCGTCGCGATCGCGATCAGCGGCCTGCTGGCCCGTTATTTCGGGCCAGATGTGTTCGGCAAATGGCAGTACGCGAATACGCTTCTCCTGGTACTGGCGCCGCTCACCTGGGTGTGCGGCGCGGAAATCCTCGTCCCGACCATCGTCCAGCGCCCGCCCGCCCAGCTCGGCGCGGTGCTCGGCAGCGCGTTCGTGCTGCGCATCGCCGTGTCGGTCGCCGCGCTCGCCGCGACCTGGATCGCGATCGCCGCGGGCGCCTTCGACCCGCTGGTCGGCGCGATGCTCGCGGGCCTCGCGGTCACGATGGTGTTTCGCGAGCCGTTCGTCGGCGTGATCAACGCGTGGCTGCAGAGCATGACCTACAGCAAGCCGCAGCTCGTCGCCAGCATGGTCACGGCGCTCGCCAAGGCGCTGCTCGTGTGGCTGCTGGTGCGCGCGGCCGCCGGCCCCGCCCGCTTCGCGTGGCTGTGGGCGCTGGAAGCCGCCGCGATCGGCCTCGCGCTGCTGCTGTACTACCGCCATCGTAACGGCGGCGCGCTCGGCTGGACGTTCGACACATCGCTGTTCCGGCACTTTGCAACGGCCGGCACCGTGTTCTGGCTCGGCCTCATCTGCATGTACCTGTTCCTGAAACTCGACCGCCTGATGCTCGAGCGCCACGTGTCGTTCGCCGATCTCGGCCGCTATTCGGCCGCGCAGCAGCTCAACGAGAACTGGATCACGCTCGCGCTGATGCTCGCGCAGACCATCGCGCCCGCGTTCGTGTACCGCGTGCAGGACGTCGCGCGGCTGCGCCGCAACATCGTCCGGCTGATCGCGATGACGGCCGGCCTGATGACGGCTGGCGCGCTCGTGCTCGACACGGCCGCCCCGCTGATCGTCGGCAAGGTGTTCGGCCGCGGCTACGAGGCGTCGGTCGACATCTTCCGCTGGGCCGTCTGGCTGTCCGTGCCGGCCGGCATCGAGGCGATAGGCAATCTTATCGTTCTCAAATATCAAGCAAAATTCGTGTTGCTGTCGAAATGGCTGCTCGCGCTGGCGATCGCCGTGCTCGTCAACCTGTTCGCGATCCCGCGGCTCGGCCTGTACGGCGCGCTCGTCGGGCTGGCGGCCGGCTACCTGGCTGCTGCCGCCGTCAACTTTTATTACATCCGTTTCAAGCTGCGAACATGACGTCCCCTGATTGCCCGCCCCCGCTCGACGACGTGGCCGTGCTGATGCCGGCCTACAACGGGCACGACGACGTCGCCCGGACCCTCGCGTCGTTTCGCGAGGACGCACCCGTGCACGTGCTGATCGTCGACGACGGCAGCACGCCGCCGATCGTCGCACCCGACCTGCCAGGCCTGTCGATCGACGTGCTGCGCATGCCGCGCAACGGCGGCATCGAACGCGCGCTGGCGGCCGGCATCGACGCGCTCGCCGCGCGCGGCTTCCGCTATGCGGCCCGCATCGATGCGGGCGATCTCGCCACGCCGCAGCGCCTGGCGAAAGAACGCGCGTATCTCGACGCCCACCCGCGCGTGGCCTGCGTCGGCATGTGGACGCAGGTCGTGTCGCGCGCCGGCGAGCCGCGCTTCATGCTGACGCCGCCCGCCGACCCGCGCACGCTGCGCCGCACGCGCTTCCTGCGCTCGCCGCTCGTGCATCCGTCGGTCATGTTGCGCATCGACGCCGTGCGCGAAGTGGGCAACTATCGGGCGAAGTACCGCGCGGCCGAGGATCTCGATCTTTTTTTACGGTTAATGCAACGCTACGATTGCGCGAACCTGCCGGAACTCGGCCTGTATTACGAGCTTAACGAGGGCGGGATCAGTGCGACCAAACGCCGGCGCCAGCTGGTGTCGACGCTCACGCTGCTGCTGCGCCACTTCAACGTGCTGAACCCGTACGACTGGGCCGGCCTCGCCAAGAACCTGCTGCATTTCGTGACGCCGTACCGTACGCTGCAGCGCATCAAGCAGACGCTGTTCGCCGCGCGGCCGTCCGCCTGACGCGCATCCGGCCCGTCCGGCAATTACGACGCTTTATTTTTTCTTTTTTTCATGTCCACCACGTCCCCGCTGCGCATCGCGCTCGTCTGCAACACGGCCTGGGCGATCCATACGTATCGCCACGGGCTGATCCGTGCGCTCGTCGCGCGCGGCGCCGAGGTCGTCGTGATCGCGCCGCACGACCGCACGGTGCCGCTGCTCGAGCAGATGGGCTGCCGTTACGTCGCGCTTGCCGTCGCGTCGAAAGGCACGAGCCCGCGCGAGGATCTCGGCACGCTCGCCGCGCTCGCGCGCCACTACCGCGCGCTGCGGCCCGATCTCGTGTTCCACTACACGATCAAGCCGAACATCTACGGCTCGGTGGCCGCGTGGCTCGCGCGCGTGCCGTCGATCGCGGTGACGACGGGCCTCGGCTACGTGTTCATCCAGAAGAGCCGCGCGGCGAGCGTCGCGAAGCGCCTGTACCGGTTCGCGTTCCGCTTCCCGCGCGAGGTGTGGTTCCTCAATCGCGACGATCTCGCGACCTTCACCGACGAGCGCTTGCTCGCGCATCCCGAGCGCGCGCGGCTGCTGCACGGCGAAGGCGTCGATCTCGAACAGTTCTCGCCCGTGCCGCTGCCGGGCGGCGACGCGCCCGTCTTCATCCTGATCGGCCGGCTGCTGTGGGACAAGGGCGTACGCGAATACGTGGAAGCCGCGCGTCTCGTGCGCGAACGCTTTCCGAACGCGCGCTTCCAGCTGCTCGGGCCGCTCGGCGTCGACAATCCGAGCGCGATCGGTCGCGCGGACGTCGACGCATGGGTCGACGAAGGCATCGTCGAGTATCTCGGCGAAGCGCACGACGTGCGCCCGCACATCGCGGCGGCCGATTGCGTCGTGCTGCCATCGTACCGAGAGGGCGTGCCGCGCACGTTGATGGAAGCATCGGCGATGGGCCGCCCGATCGTCGCGACCGACGTGCCGGGTTGCCGCGACGTCGTCGCCGACGGCGAAACGGGCTTCCTGTGCCGCGCGCGGGACAGCGCGAGCCTCGCGGAGCAAATGAATCGCATGATCGCGCTCGGGCCGCAAGGCCGGGCGGCGATGGGCGCAAGCGGCCGGCACAAGGTCGCGGCGGAATTCGACGAACAGCAGGTCGTCGAACGCTACCGGGAGACCATCCATTCGTTGACGGGATTCACACTCTGAAGGAGCGCATCAGCATGACCGCTAAAGGCACCATCCTCGTTACCGGCGGCGCGGGCTATATCGGCTCGCACACGGCCGTCGAGCTGCTCGACAACGGCTACGACGTCGTGATCGTCGACAACCTCGTGAACAGCAAGGCCGAATCCGTGCGCCGCATCGAGCGGATCACGGGCAAGACGCCCGCGTTCCACCAGGTCGACGTGTGCGACGAAGCCGCGCTCGCGAAGGTATTCGACGCGCACCCGATCACCGGCACGATTCACTTCGCGGCGCTCAAGGCCGTCGGCGAATCGGTCGCGAAGCCGCTCGAGTACTACCAGAACAACATCGGCGGCCTGCTCGCCGTGCTCAAGGTCATGCGCGAGCGCAACGTCAGGCAGTTCGTGTTCAGCTCGTCCGCGACCGTGTACGGCGTGCCCGAGCGCTCGCCGATCGACGAATCGTTCCCGCTGTCCGCGACGAACCCGTACGGACAGTCGAAGCTGATCGCCGAGCAGATCCTGCGCGATCTCGAAGTCTCGGACCCGTCGTGGCGCATCGCGACGCTGCGCTACTTCAACCCGGTCGGCGCGCACGCGAGCGGGCTGATCGGCGAGGATCCGGCCGGCATCCCGAACAACCTGATGCCGTACGTCGCGCAGGTCGCGGTCGGCAAGCTGGACAAGCTCCGTGTATTCGGTTCGGATTACCCGACGCCGGACGGCACCGGCGTGCGCGACTACATCCACGTCGTCGATCTCGCGAAGGGGCACATCGCCGCGCTCGACGCACTGGCCAAGCGCGACGCGAGCTTCGTCGTGAACCTCGGCACCGGGCAAGGCTACAGCGTGCTGGAAGTGGTGCGCGCGTTCGAGAAGGCGTCGGGCCGTCCGGTGCCGTACGAACTCGTCGCGCGCCGCCCGGGCGACATCGCCGAGTGCTATGCGAACCCGCAGGCCGCTGCCGACATCATCGGCTGGCGCGCGACGCTCGGCATCGAGGAAATGTGTGCCGACCACTGGCGATGGCAGGAGGGGAACCCACGCGGTTTTGTATAATCCGCTGTCCATTTTTCGAGCGATCCCATGCTCAGCTTCGCGTCCGGCTTCATCGTCTCCTTGCTCGTCACGCTGTTCATCGTGCGCTACGCGCACCTTCACGAGAAATTCTCGATCGACAGCGACCTGGCCGGCGTGCAGAAATTCCACGTGCGGCCCGTGCCGCGCGTCGGGGGCATCGGGATCCTCGCCGGGGTCGTCGTGGCCGCGCTGCTCGTGTCGCGGCGCTATCCGACGATCGCCGGCAGCATTCTCGGGATCGTCGCCTGCGGGATGCCGGCGTTCCTGTCAGGCCTCGTCGAAGACCTGACCAAGCGCGTGTCGCCGCGCGCACGGCTGCTCTGCACGATGGGCGCGGCCGCGCTGGCGTTCTGGCTGCTGGGCATCGCGGTCAAGCGCATCAGCGTGCCGCCGCTCGATTTCCTGCTCGGCTACGTGGCCATCTCGGCGTTCATCACCGTGCTCGCGGTCGCGGCGCTCGCGAACGCGATCAACATCATCGACGGGTTCAACGGGCTCGCCTCGATGGTCAGCTTCATGATGTTCGCGTCGCTCGCGTATGTCGCGTTCCATGTGAACGACCCGGTCGTGATGTCCGCGTCGATCATCATGATGGGCGCGGTGCTCGGCTTCTTCCTGTGGAATTTCCCGGCGGGGCTGATCTTTCTTGGCGACGGCGGCGCGTATTTCATCGGCTTCATGCTTGCCGAGCTTGCGATCATGCTCGTGATGCGCAATCGCGAGGTGTCGGCGTGGTATCCGGTGCTGCTGTTCATGTATCCGATCTTCGAGACGTGCTTCTCGATCTACCGGAAGAAGTTCATCCGCGGGATGTCGCCGGGGATTCCGGACGGCGTGCATCTGCATATGCTCGTGTACAAGCGGCTGATGCGGTGGGCCGTCGGGACGAAGCACGCGCATGATCTGACGCGGCGGAATTCGCTCACGTCACCTTATCTGTGGTTGCTGTGCCTCGTCGCGGTGATACCGGCGACGCTGTTCTGGCGGCATACCGTGCATCTGTTCGTGTTTGTTGTGGTGTTCGCGCTGACGTATGTGTGGCTTTATCTCAGCATCGTCAGGTTCAGGGCGCCGCGGTGGATGGTGGTGAGGAAGCAACGGGACAGTCACTGAGCGACGCCGTCATGCCGGCGCGTCCAGCGGACGCGTGTCTTCGAGCGGAACGATCTGAAGTACGCCTATCGCACCGCTCAACCGTTCGGTCGAACCCATCGGTTTGCGTACCTCGCTGGCACGAACCAATGCGGGATTCACCCGAATCTCCGGATGATGATTCGCCAGTGCGGCCATCGTCTCCAGAACCGGCTGTTCGCCGGCTCATTGCCAACCTTCCGTTCCTATTGGGACAATTGCCCCCCCCAAACACCAACACGCGTTTGTGTCCAGGATTGCTAGAGCGGATCACAAGTGGCGTCACCTGTGCAAATGGCTACGTGCCCACGCGGACACGTAGCGTCAGGGTGCAGCGATCGCTAGGCAAGGACGCCGCTAACGGCTCGCATACGGGGAAATTGTCGATGAGTTGCACTGTCCAATATCATAGCAACGCGCAGGGCGAGGCAATGGTTGCGCGGCGGGCCCAGGTGACATGCTTCCGGTCATGCGACTCCATACTGGCGTATTGGAGTACATCACCAAATTGCCATCGGCCTGCAACGCAAGATATGCATTGGGATTTCCAGCCGTGTGTGTGGCCCAGAGCGCTACGCCGCTGCTGTTGTAGATCACCAGATTGCCATCCGGTTGCAGGATTGCGCGAACGGCCCCTCTTCCATATGTGCCTGAATTCCAAACAGCGTTTGCGCGATTCTTGTACAAGACAAGGTTGCCGTCCGCTTGGAAGACCAAGCAGAATGCGCCGACGGCATAGCATTGGCCCACGGTCAGTTGAGTTCCCGGACCAAAAATGACCGCGTTCTCGCCTGTGGCAGATGCAAGGTCCGAGGTCTGGCTATGCCAAATCGGTCGAGGCCAGTAGGCGACAACATTCCCATCATCTTGTACAGCAAGAAAAGTGCCGGGGTTGTTCGTCTGGGTGGACCAGACAGCTTTGTTCGCTGCGGTGTACAGCGCAAGATTTCCATCGGCTTGCATTACGGCGCGAGTGGCTCCCGTTCCTTGCGTCCCAGTCGCCCAAAGCGCCTGCCCCCCCGTCGATGGGTAGAGCACGAGATTGCCATCACCCTGCATAACCAAGCAGACCTTGCCAGATGGCGAGCATGCTGATTGGTTAATACTCAAAACCCCACTCTGAGACGCGCCTGCATCCCTTGCGACCAATACCGCCATTCTTGCGTCAAGAATTCCTGGGCCCTGGGGGTTATGAGGTTGCACAGCGAACGGTCTGGCTGTGCTTCTGAATATGTTCTTGACTTCGTTGACCGTGAGGCGCCTGGGAGCCGCTACCGACTGCATCAGTGCCACCACGCCTGCCACGTGAGGGGTTGCCATGGAGGTCCCATCCATCGTCGCGTAGCTATCGGTTGCGGAAGCATCTCTTCCACTTTTCCACGTTGAATAGACGTTCTGTCCGGGTGCAGAAATGTCGATCCGATTGCCCCAGTTAGAGAACGATGCAACAGCGCCATCTGATTTGTGCGCTGCAACAGTGATCACATCGTTGCAGTTTGCCGGCGTTTGGCTCATCGCGTCTGCTCCGGCATTCCCTGCGGCAACAACTGCAATGGTGCCGCGGCTGAGCGCGCTATCGATAGCATCCTGCATGGTACGGGAGCAAACGCCCACGCCCCCAAGACTCAAATTCAAGACTTGAGCGGGAAGCTGATTGGCTGGTGCGCCAGGAACGACGCCACCAGAAGCCCAAATAACACCGGTAGCGGTATCTGAAAGATATCCGTAGCCGCATGTAGGCAAAACTTTCACCGGTACAATTTTGGCGCCCCACGCTGTTCCGGCCACACCCGCCCCGTTATTCGTCGAGGCAGCCAGTGTTCCTGCGACATGGGTACCATGCCAATTTGGCTGGCAGCTTTCCGTCGTGACTCCGCGATCCCGCCCATCACCGCTGAAGCGCCCCCGGCTGATTTCGGTACCGGCCAGGATATTGCCATCAAGGTCTCCATGAAAGGCAATGCCAGTATCGAGCTCAGCTATTGTGATGCCAGCACCGTTGGCGATATCCCAGGCTTCTTCCGCATTGATTCCTCCTGCTGATCTTTGCGAGCCCCAGTAACCAAATTGCCTGGAGTACCCAGGGTCGTTGGGGGCCATTTGCGGGAAGATTCGTACATCCGGCTCGATATATTCCACCTCCGGGTCAGTATGAATCTGCTGCATATATGACTTTGCCTGCTCACGAGTCAGCTTGCGATCGGTGACGATCACATCAGCACCCGTTGCCAGGCGGAGGGAGTGGCGTGCATGCATTCGCATCGAACGCGTGCGTTCGTTCACGCGTGCATCGACGCTGGCTGCATCGCGACGCAGTCGCGAGCCTTCCTTGTATTTGACGATGAAGCGGTCAGTCTCGGCAGTTTCCGGCAGCGCCTGGAGATTGAATTGGTCGTATTGCCCTCCACTATTGACTGGCTGTTTGTTTGCAACGATAGCCGCCTGTCGTTCTGCCACTGCCGACGTGGTTTCATCATCCGAGCCACCGCAAGCGGCCAATGTCATCGACAGTAACAGGACAGCGGTCGCACCTGCTCTTGATCGCAATTTTTGTCGTTGATTTTCTATTACTGTAAAGATTCGACGTCTCAATTTCTTCCCTCGCTTTATTTATAAAACCAGACCAAGGATCGACTTGCTGCTGCCCGCACGATTTGATGGTTCGAACAGGCCGGGAACTGTATCCTCCGCCCGCGTCTCAAGGCAGGGTGGGACATCACAGAACACCGGTTCGGCAAGCGAAATGTCGAGTTGGTGACGCGACGACAAGCTGAATGAGCGCATGGAAGATGTTGCTATAACGGATCGAATATTCAAAGCACGAAAGCGCACAATTCTCCACGCTAAGCAGTGGTCCGTTAAATTAATAAAAATAATCGAGATTAAATCTCGAAATTTTTACAGCATGAATTCGAGAAATGGCCATAGATTAAGGTATGTCCATATCGAGAGAGTGAGCCCACTTCGTTATTCAGCAATTTCTTTTTTCTCGATCTTGACCAAGCACATGTCACCGCGCGGCGCTGCTTGCTGTGCACGACGGGCGCGGCTGCGCTGGCATTCTGGCTGCTGGGCATCGCGATCAAGCGCATCGGCGTGTCGCCGCTCGACTTCCCGCCCGGCTGCGTCGCCATTTCCATGTTCATCACGGTGCTCGCCATCGCGGTGCTCGCGAACGGACCAACCTCATCGACGGCTTCGATTGGTCCGAAAATTCCAGAGCCGGTCAATCCCACGCGGCGGATTTCGATCCCCCTCCCTCACCTTGTCTTTGGCTGTCGTGCCTCGACACGGTGATTCCAGCGACGCGGTTCTGGTGGTATACCGTGCATCTGCTCGTTTTTGTGGTGCTGTTCGCGCTGGCGTGTGTGGCGTTATCTCAGCATCGTCAGGTTCAGAGTGCCGCGGTGGATGATGGCGAGGAATGAGAGGCGGGAATCTTGAAGGTGGCGGCGGCCAGCGTGATGGTGCCGGCCTCCACCGACCGAAGAATGTTAGCTTCCTGCGGTATTGGTGCTCCAGTGCGGTACCTGCGCATAGATCACGACGTTACCATCGTCTTGAACGTAAGTCGCTGCCCCCGGATGTCCGCCCGTGCCGGAATTCCACAGCGCAACGCCAGCCGGACTGTAGACGACTAGATTGCCGTCGGTTTGCATCGTCGCATATGCCCCGGGATGATTGAACGTCCCTGAATTCCATTGCGGAACCCCCTGGCGAAGCAGCACCAGATTGCCATCACCCTGCATGACCAGCACATTCGCGCCATTGCCCGAAGTGAAATTCTGGCCGCTCACGAGGGTGGTGCCGCCATTCCAGACAGCAGGGCCGCTAGGGGAGTTTGGATAGCCCGTCGTAGCGGTCGCGGTGTAAAACAAAGGCACATGTGCCTCGTAGATCACCATGTTGCCGTCATCTTGTACGGCGAGATGTTGATCATAAGGCGTGCCGGTGGTCGACGAAAACCACAGCGCCTTGCCACCCGCCCCATAGACAACGAAGTTCCCGTCAAGCTGGAAAGCGGCATAAGCCCCCGGATTTCCCGACGTTCCGGAATTCCATATCGCAGCACCGTTACCCACGTTGTAAAGCACGAGGTTACCGTCATATTGCATGACGAGTTTATGGCTTCTGGAGGCCGAATACACGACTTGGCCCGGGCTCAGCGTCGCTCCTTCGTTGAGATTGCCGCCATAGATCGGCGTCGTTGGAACGCAGATCGCGGAATGCAATACGCTGACGTTCGGCGTGCCCCAACCGGTCACGAAATCCCATCCCGGACCCGCGCTGTATGCACCGTTCGAACCGCTGGAGATATCGCGGAAAATGGCGGGGGTCGTCGCTTGAAAGCCATACAAGGCGGGCGGTGCGAATCCTGGATTCGCCGAGCAACTGCCGGAGAGGATGCGTGCCCACGTCGCAGCAAACAAGGGCGCGGCCAGACTCGTCCCGCCCCATTGCTGGATTTGGCCTCCTACAATGATCAGCGCACCACTATTGGGATCCGCATCAAACGCAATGTCCGGCGTGCCGCGATTAGCCCGCCCGTTGAGCTGAGGTACGCTCGATTGCCACGACGGAATGGGTTCCACGACGCTGATGCCGCCACCACCCGAGTTCCACGCCGTCTCGCCGGCATAGCTTCCGTCCGCATTCGTGTACAGAGTCGTGCCGCCCAAAGCGGCGACATACGGCGAACTGGCGGGATATTCCACCGAGGTTCCCGAGCAACCGTACGCAACGCTGCCTGAATCGCCCGTGCTCACCGAGAATGTCTGCCCTTGCGCTACGGCGAGTTTGAGCATCTGGTCGATCGATGTAGTGGGTGCGAAACTCTCGCAGCCGCCAATCGACATGTTGATGACCCGAGCAGTATTGTCCGACACCGCCCGATTGATGGCGCTGGCCATGTCGCTCCATGCGAAGGATGATGCAACATAGAAATTGAGTTGCCGCACGCCACCGGACATACCGACAATGCTTTGGCTATCGAGCGACCATTCCGAGTTCGCGCTCGTATCTGGACTTGGCGTTCCTGCATTGATTACCGAAACGGCTACAGCGGGCAATCGGTTGTTATTTGTGAACGTAGTCAGATCAGCAAGAGGTTGCGATAGATTTCCTTCCGCGATGATGCCCACGGTGATGTTGCCGGCCGCCGGAGTGTTGCCCACGGAGTAGATGGCGGGAAAAGCCGTGGGATTATGCCCCGCCGTTACTGCCGCGGTTGTCGGCGAGTCGCTCGCATGAGGACCGCTTGCCGGGACAGAAGCCCGGATACCGTGTGTGCGCAAGCGGGTGGCCGTATCCAAACCTAAAACGGACCGAACGATGCCGCTGATGGCATCGGGCACCGTCTCGGCGGTAGTGTTGATATGCGTTTGACTTCCATCCGCCATTGCGACCGATACCAGTGTCGTCCGGAACGCGCCGGCGACCACATTGGCTGGCGCATCGGCTTCGACAAGCATGTTGTTGCCGGCCACCTTGATGTTCGTGAAACCACTATTTTGCAAATAGGCTTTCACGGTGGAGACCTGCCCGGTAGTAGGCGCGTATCTTGCAGCAACTTGCGCCGAGCTAAGGACCGCCCCGAAGCTGGCGTTACCCGGCGTCCTTGCTCTCCGCAAAAAATCATCGAGCTCGGCTTCGTTGTTCAGCTTCAGAACCAACGCGACATGGATGGACGCCGTAGCGCTCAAAGGCGCCGAGCTCACAATATTTCCGGAGGCCCGCAGTGTCGATAACTTGTAAGCCTGCGCGGTAGCCGCCGCTGAATTATCGCCATCCCCGCAACCACCTAGTGCTAACGCCGCAAGCACCCCGATCAACGATCGGGCAATGTGTCCGGTTTTCATTGAATTGGTCTCGATTTATTGATTATTTCTTGGTTTCTTACGATTTCCATTCAATCACAACAGCGCATCGACAATAGCGACTTTTCTTTGACGCCGATGTTCGCCGCATGAAGAAAGGAAGCAAGAGCGAACAAATACAAATGCAGTCGATCGAGTTCAGCCCCGTGGCTAAACATACGCACGAGCAAGCTGACAGTCAATCAAATCGACGAAATCTCTCTAACTTTTAAGAAACGTTAAATATCGAGATGTAGCGATGACAATACTTCTACACCGATCTCATTAACACAATGGAATCACGAAAAACCAACGATTATCCAATATTACAACAACATTAATGCGTCATTAAACTGTATGCCAAGCTGCAACACACGCCAACATACGTTACCCGACATCATTTGCCTGCCACTACCCGCCAACAAAAAAGCCGTTCAGCAATTTACTGAACGGCACTGATTCACGAGCGATCCGGTCTATTGGCGCAAGCGTATCAAGCCGATCCGCCTGACACCACGCGCCTCGGCACGCTTTGCAACACAGGCGCCACGGCGGTCTGATACTCGGGCACCCAGCGCCGCAGATCGCGCCGCACTTCGTCGTCAGACAGTACGCGATGCTGCATCAGCCACGGCAACAACTCGTCGAGTAAATGGTCCGGCACCTCACGCGCCCGGGCGATCCGCAGTTTCGGGTGCGGTGTGCGCGTCGTCGCTTCGTCGTCCGCGAGCAGCTCTTCGTAGAGCTTCTCGCCGGGCCGCAGCCCGGTGAACTCGATGCGGATCTGTTCTTCAGAGAACCCGTACAGGCGGATCAAATCACGCGCGAGATCGACGATCTTGACCGGCTCGCCCATGTCGAGAATGAAGATCTCGCCGCCATGCCCCATGCTCGACGCCTGCAGCACGAGCTGCGACGCTTCCGGGATCGTCATGAAGAAACGCGTGATCTCCGGGTGCGTGACCGTCACCGGGCCGCCTTTCGCGATCTGTTGCTGGAATTTCGGAATCACGCTGCCCGCACTGCCGAGCACGTTGCCGAAGCGCACCGTCTCGAACTGCGTGCGACCGCTCGTCTGCTGCAACGCCTGGCATGCCATTTCCGCAAGACGCTTGCTCGCACCCATCACGTTGGTCGGATTGACCGCCTTGTCGGTCGAGATCAGCACGAAGTGGCGCACGTCGTGGCGGATCGCCGCGCGCGCCACGCGATACGTGCCAAGCACGTTGTTGCGCAGCGCCTGCCATGCGTTGTGCTCCTCCATCAGCGGCACGTGCTTGTATGCGGCCGCATGGAACACGATGTGCGGCGCATGGCGCGACATCACCTGATCGAGCAGCAGCGAATCCTTCGCATCGCCGATGATCGGCAGAACCGACACATCGGGGAAGCGCTCGCGCAGTTCTTCGGTCAACCGGTACATTGCGTATTCTGACAGATCGAACGCAACGAGTTGCGCCGGCGCGAAGCGCAGGATCTGCCGACACAGCTCGGAGCCGATCGAGCCCCCCGCACCCGTCACCATCACGACGCGGCCGCGCAGCAGCGCCTCGACGTGCGGCGTGTCGATCGTCACGGCATCGCGCCCGAGCAGATCCTCAAGATCGATGTTCCGTACCTGCGACAGGAACCCCTGCCCCGGCATCAGTGCGGTCAGCGACGGCAGCACCATCGCCTTCACGCCGGCGCGCACGCACAGCGTCGCGACGCGACGCTGCGTTTCGACCGACGCCGACGGAATCGCGATGATCGCGTATTCGACCTTCATCGAATCGGTCCAGTGCTTCAGGTCGTTGAACGAGCCCAGCACCTTGTAGCCGTAGATTTCGCGGCCCTGCTTCGTGACGTCGTCGTCGAGCAGGCCGACCAGGCGCCATTCGCCGGAACGCGACAGTTCGCGTGCAAGGCTCGCGCCGGCCGTGCCCGCGCCGAGCACCAGTACCGGCTTGCCCTTGCCGACAAGGCCGCCGTACAGGTAGTACTCCTTCGTCGCGCGATAGAGCGCGCGCGCACCGCCCATCGCCAGAAACAGCATCAGCGGCGACACGAGCAGCACCGAGCGCGGAATGATCGGCTGCGGCTGGAACATCACGGCGCCGATCATTACGATCACGCCGCCGCCGACGACTGCCTTCGCAATGCGCATCAGATCGGGCAAGCTCGCAAACACCCAAAGCCCGCGATAGAGGCCGAAGCCGTGGAACATTAGCGCGTAGACGGGCAGCACCCATGTCAGCGCCATCAGAGCTCCGCCCATGAAATCGGACGGAACGCTGCCGTTGAATCGGACGAGATACGCGAACAACCATGCGGCCACAACCGCCGTCAGGTCGAACAGGAAAGCACTCAGGGACAGCCAAGATGCTCTGGATCGCAACATCGGCGGGAAACCTCAAGAATTGTTTTCGGCGGCCGCTCGAAACCGGCGCCAGCGCATGTCGATTAACCATCCGAACCATGCCAGAACGCCATACCAAGCAACGAACGCCAGCCATTGCTGTAGTTCGGGGCGGCCCTGTGCCCACACGGCCAGAATTATGCCTGCGAGCATGATGAGGTACCAATAAAGAGCGGTCCGGCCGTGGCTGATGCCCGACCGGACCATTCTTTGATAATAATGCTCGCGGTGCGCATGCCAAAACTTTTCTCCCCGCAATAGGCGTCTCAAAAGTGTTACAGATGCGTCAGCAATAAAGGGCGCGAACACCATTGCAGGAAACCAGATCGGCCAGACATCGGTAAACCAACCCCAGTAGCCCAGTGCACCGGCCAAGAATCCGAGCGGAATCGAACCGGCGTCGCCGAGGAACAGTCTCGCCGGGTGGAAATTGAGCAGAAGAAAGCCGAGCACGGCGCCGGAGACCGCCGCGCCGGCCACGACGAGATCGGAAGCCGGAGCATGCACTGCACCAAGCCCCGCGATCGCGTACCCGCCGAAACCGAACAGTGCCATGCCGCCCGCGAGGCCGTCGGCACCGTCCATGAAGTTGTACAGGTTCGTCAGCCATACCATTGCAACGCCTACGCCGGCGAGCAGCCACCACGGCACATCCGCCGGAAATACGACGATGAGTGCGACGACCGCCGCCAAGTGTGCAGAGAAACGGACACGGGCCGGCAGCCCGCGCCGATCATCGATTTGCGATATCGCAGCCAGCCCGGCAGTGGCGATCGCGATCAGCCACAGGCGCGGCGCCAGCGTAAGCAGCGCTACGACGCAGACCGGCACGATGCCCCACCCGCCGACGCGCGGTGTCGGCAGCGTATGGAGCGAACGATCGTTCGGAATGTCCGTCGCAAGCCGCCAAGCTAACCCGGTGGCAAGCAGTACGCGGAGGATCGCCGTTGAGGCGAATGCGGCGGCCAGGGCCACTGCGGCCATGGCGACCCAGGTGGGATTTGCGAGAAGCATGTGACTTTTATTTTCGTGTATCGCGCGAACGATACCATGTGGCGGTCGCTTCGAGGCCTTGGCGAGTCGTATAGGGCGGATGCCAGCCCAGCACGCGCCGGATCCGCGCAGTGTCGAGCTCCAGGCTACCAGTCAGTCGATCGACGGCCGCGCTGCGGCCGGTCAGCTTGCCCGCCACGCGCAAGAGGGCCGGCGGAACCCTCAGCAGCCGCGCCGGCTTGCCGAGCGCATCGCCGACGAGGCGCAGCAGGCCCGCCACCGTCGGCGCGTCGTCATCGGCGACATGAAAGCATTCACCGGCCGCGCGCGGGTCGACTGCGCAACGCAGCAGAGCGTCGGCGAGATTGTCGACGTAGATGATGCTGCGGCGCGCTGAAACTGCGCCGAGCGGCAACGGCATCCCGCGCGCGACCGCGTCCATCATCCGTAGGAAGTTGGCGCGGACGGCCGGGCCATAGACGAGCGGTGGGCGAACGACGACGACATCGAGCCCCGCCGACGCGCCGAACCGCGCGAGTTGCTGCTCCGCTCGCAGCTTCGAGCGGCCGTATGCATCCTGCGGCGCGGGTTCGAATGCTTCCGACAGCGGTACCCCACCGTCGAACTCCCCGACCGCCTTGATGCTGCTCGCGAACACGATGCGGCGCACACCATGATGGCGCGCGGCCTCGGCAAGACGCAGCGTGCCGTCCACGTTGGTAGCGTCGAACGCGGCGTCGGGATCGGGTGACTCGTCACGCATCACGTGTACGCGCGCGGCGAGATGGATGACGCAATCGGCAGCAAGGTCGGCTGGCCAGCCTGCGTCGAGGCCGCCGAAATCGGCGGTGTCGCATACCCATTCACGCACACCCCCGATGCAACCACCCGGACGCCGCACCAGCGCGGTAATCGTATGACCGGCCTCCAGTGCCAGGCGACAGACTGCGCGGCCGACGAAGCCGTTCGCGCCCGTAACGACGAGGTGGGTCACCAGAGCCTCCAGCCGAAACGGTTGTAGAACTTGAAGGCCGATACCGCGAACATGCGGATGTGCGCAAGGCCCTTGCGAGACGCGCCACCACCGTGATGGACCACGCGCACCGATGGGACATACGCGACGCGGGCGACGTCATGCGTGCGCAGGCTCAAGTCATAGTCCTCGAAGTACAGGAAATAGCGCGGATCGAAGCCGCCGAGTTTCTTCAGAACCTCAGTGCGGAACAGCATGAAGCAGCCGCTAACGATGGGGGGATCCTCGACGATATCGTGATCGTTGATCACATCACGCATCTCGTAGCGCGCGAGACGCTTCACGAACCGCGCCTTCCAGCTCGCCGGAAAAAAACCTCTGACCAGCAGATCGAATATTGCCGGAGGGCGTCTGCATAGATACTGGATGCCACCTTTCTCATCGGAAATATTCGGCGTCAACAGCCCGACGTCTGGACGACTACACATAAAGCTCAACGCTTGCACGAGCGAGTCCTCGTCAAGATCGATATCCGGATTCAGAATCAGGTGATGCTCGCTGTTTGCCGTCGCGATCGACAGGTTATGTCCGACGCCGTAACCGACGTTCCCGTGGCCACTCAACGACGAA
Organism: Burkholderia sola; assembly: GCF_905400185.1. Taxonomy (NCBI): domain Bacteria; kingdom Pseudomonadati; phylum Pseudomonadota; class Betaproteobacteria; order Burkholderiales; family Burkholderiaceae; genus Burkholderia; species Burkholderia sola. The sequence continues at coordinate 878,473 of NZ_FR989675.1, read as the reverse complement.
CACTCGAACCCCGCCACATTCAACTTGGCCATGTCCTCCCAGATATCGGCCGTGCCGCCGTTGTCCACCACGCAGATTGCGGCGTGAAAGTTCGGATCGCGTCGACGCATCGCACACACTGCGTCGCGCAAGCTATGGAGTGTCTTGAAAAAGCGCTCGACGTCTGGCCGATAGACGACGATCGATACGGTTAGCGGGGCTCTCGAAGTACTCATCTCAAGTCAAATATTATCGAAGTGAACATGACGCCCAGTGTTCGCATCGTAAGGCAAACATTGCGGGGGGGCCATTTACCATGTCACCGTCGATGTGGGCATATAATCTGGCCGACATCGTGGCACGACATGCGACATTGGCAAGAACGTTCTGACATCCACGATGTCGCCCGGGTCGGCTCATACCCAATTGGCGGTGGATGGATCATGCGGGTCCGCGCCACTCATTCGGTGTTGCAGCCAAGCCGCCATCCATTGCATCTCATACTCACAGCATGTTCATTCTTTTCGGCTCACCTCGATCGGGAACGACTCTGTTCAAGGAATCGCTCAATCTGCATAGCGAGATCTTCATCCCGAACCAAACCACGCTCATCAGTCCGATCGCGCACGTCATCGGTTGCATCAGCGACTGGTCCGTGGCACGTCCTCTAATCAGCAAGATCGTCAAGTCGACGGACGACTTCTCCGAGGTTCTCGAGCCCTATATTTCCCCTGCGGAGATCGATGACGCACTGCTTGAAGCCGAACCGACCCTGGCAGGCGTGCTCACAGCAATCTATGGCCGCATTGCGTCCAATGCGGGGAAACGGCTGGGTGGAGACAAAACCCCCGACGATCTTCTTTCGATCCGGAAGCTGGAACAGGTTGGACTCCTGGACTCTGACATCAGGTTTCTCCATATCGTCCGCGACGTGCGGGGCACGATGCTATCCCTCAAAAACGTCACGTGGGCTCCGTCAGGCATCGAGGAATATTTCCCTCGCTTGTGGAATTACACCAATCTGCACCTGCACCATGCGATGCGCGAGCGCGCGAATTACCTGCTCGTCCGCTACGAGGACCTTGTCTCGAACCCGCAGGATGTCTTGGCGCGCTCCACCGCATTTCTCGGCCTACCGTTCGAAGAGTCCATGCTGGACAACTCGAAGCGCGCGCCGGTACTGCGCCATGATCAGAGTCACCTCAACCTGTCGCGGCCGTTCCTGAACGACCGTGCAACGGCATGGCAGACGAGCCTGCCACCGGACATCATCGCCCACTGTTGCACTACCGCGGCAGAAGGGCTGAAAGCGTTCGGATACATCTGAGTACGCAAGCAGTCCGCGCCAACTCTGGCATGAGAACGGACGAGCACCCATGCGTGCGCAATTTCGATCGTCCTGCTCTCTTTGGCGTCGCGATAGTTCAGCCTGTCACAGCCGCGCGAAATGCATCGGCATTTCGTGCGTCGACAGCATATTCGTAGAATGCCGACCGAGTCGGAAATGCCGGTAGGACGGTCTGCAGAAAACACAGCATTTCCGTCATCCCCTTGTTCTGCAGGAAGCGCCTGAATGCATCAAGATCGCTCCCGTCCAATCGCGCGGAGAACATTCTCGGCCCCGACATCGCAAGTGCCTGCGCAATGACAGCCGCGATCTCGACCCGAACCTTGCTCAAGTCTTCCTTGATCGTGTTCCTTTCGTGCACGCGATACACGATATGCTTCATGTCCCGGTCGATATACACACTGTCGTAGGCGAACGCGTACATCAAGAAATCGAGATCATGGCAGTAGCGAAGCGGCTGGAATCCGCCTGCGGCTTGCCAAAGCGCTCGACTGAATACCATGTTCGACGTAGTCGCGACAAAATTCTCGTTCAACAATGCCAGTTGCGGCAATTCGGTATCGCTCAGAAATCCGTATGCACGCGCCAGCCAGTCGATCGCGACGCCGGTGTGCTGTTCGACGCCGTTGTCGTCCATAATGCCGGCACGCCCCGCGATCAACCCCAGGCCGGGACGCTCCTGAATCAGTTCGCGGCAACGCGCGAGCTTCCCCAACGCAAACACGTCATCCGAATTGAGCACTGCGACATAGTCGCCGCGAGCGAGACCAATCGCACGATTGATCGTATTATGAGCTCCCGCATTCTCCTGTCGATAGGCACTCGCATACGGAACATTGGCAAGAAGCCGCGACGCAACGTCAAATCCGTCGTCGGACGAACCATCATCGATCAATATGATTTCATCGGCAGGAGAGGACTGCGACAACACACTCTGCAACGTACCTTCGATATACCGTGCATGGTTATATAAAGGGATAACCACGGAAATGGTGGCGTTTGCCCGTGAAACGGACGCAGGCGCAGACGCAGACGACTTGCGGAATTTAAAGATTGACATATTCAAGACCGGGCAATGATTTCATCCAGAAAATACTCAAACACGAGTTCATTGGATGTCGGTATCAAAGAACGGGAAGTAGCGCGACCGATACCGCAGATCCCGCGTCCGCTCCTTGATGAACCGCGCCGGATTTCCGGCAACGATCGTGTATGGTTCGACATCACGTGTCACAACCGCCCCTGCTCCCACCACTGCGCCTTCACCGATACGAACGCCGGGGCTAATGATTGCGCGAGCACCGATCCAAACGTGATCCTCAATGACAACCGGCTTGCACAAGCATACGAAATCCGGATTCTGCGGATCGTGCGTCAACGTCTGGATCAACGTATAGTGCGAAATATTTACGTTGTTCCCGATCGTCAACGGAACGCGGCCATCCAGATAGGTATATCGGTTTACGACGGTATTATCCCCAATCGAGATGTGATATCCCGTAACAAAGCACCCCATCGCAATACTTGAATCGCGACCGATCTTCACCTGGCAAAATCGTCCAAGGAACCAATGCCTTATTCGATAAGGCATGTAATTCATGAACAGGTGATTGCCCAGGTAGAAGCAAACCGCTGGTTTGAAGCGCCACCTGACGAAGCGGTAAAACGACTTGAGTAAGCTGACCATATCCGCCTCTTCCGTTATCGGTTGTGCGCCCTGACCACATCTTCGATGATCGCTTCGTAGCGCGTCACGATATCGGCAAAGTTGTAGTTCGCGTAGATCTTGTCACGCCCCCGCGCCCCTCTTTCGCGCCACTGTGCAGCGTTCGATGCCATTTGGTCCATCGCATCCGCGAGGACAGACGCAATCTTGTATTCCCTCGGTGCGTAGGCAAGCTCGTCGAGCAACTTCGAGTTCAGATTCGGCGTATCGCCATATTCGTTCGGGATCAGGATCCCGATATCGTCACCATCGATGACTTCAGCGGATGCACCTGTGTCGGTGAGAATCATCGGCTTGCGATAGAACATGGCCTCGTTCATCGCGATGCTCCAACCCTCGATGAACGACGGAAGAAGGAACGCGTCCGTAACGCGATGTACGTCTTCGACATCCGGGAAATATCCCGGCATTAGGATATGTTGCTCCAGACCATGCTCGACCAGATAGTGGCGAAGCGCATCGACGTGAGGCGGATAGATCACGTTGCCAACGCAGAGAATCTTGACGTCGTGTCTGCGCGCCAGCAAATGACGCATCGCGTCCGCCATCACGTAGTGTCCCTTGTGCAGATTGTACGAAGCGACATTCGCGAACACGTAGTCGGAATCTGACAAGCCAAGCTGGGCGCGCGTCAGCTTCGGAGGCTGCTTTTCCCTCGCCTCGTGTTCGGACAGGATAAGACCGTTCGGCACCGTCACGACCTTGCTGTCGGACACGCCAAGATTCGTCACAGCAAAGCGGGTCGCGTTCTTGGAGACCGAAACGTAGCGATCGACATAGCGATCATTGTCGGCGAACGCTCGTGACTGTTCGTCCGAAAAGAACGCATAGACATTGTGGATGAACGTGATATTCGGAATCCCGAGGCGATGAAACAGCGGATAACCGGTATTCGAGAAGTGAGACATCGAAATATCGACGCTCAACTCAGTCAGCAGTTTTTCGTAAGCCGCGAGCGTGTTCGCTGCGGGCAATCCGACCACCCGCAGGCCGGCATTGCGTGCGACGGTACCAAGGTGTCCGACTTTGCCCGGGGTAACGATGGTGACATCGAAACGGGCCCGATCGAACGCGATCGCGGAATCGAGCACGACCTTCTCGAGACCGCCCTTGTCGAACGACGCCAATTCGATTACAACACCGAGCTTCCCGTCGGTACGGGGACGACTTTGCGGCGGTGCTTTACGAAACAACGAGAACAGAGAACGCAGCATGGCGAGGATCAATATGAGTGGAACGGTCAGTGAATATCGAATGCACCAGGGCGCAAATCTCTCTCGCCATCGAGCACGTTAATCGATGCGAGCAGAGCAGACATCCTGGCTGCAACGGTCTCCACCGAGTATTCTGCAACCGCAGCCGCGAACCCTGCATCGGCGACGCGCTGCCACAATTGAGGATCTTCGAGCAGTTTGACGATCGCCGCGGCGATGTCTTCGGCACTGTCACCTTCCAGCACCTGTTCGCCTGCAACGAGACCCATCCCTTCGCTCGCAATCTTGCTCAGCACGCTCGGCACGCCATGCAACAGACTTGAAACCACCTTGCCCTTGATACCGGCACCGAATCTAAGGGGCGCAACTGATACGCGAGCCACGTCGAGCACGTCGCCCAGATTCTCCACGAATCCGATAACCTTCACACCCGTCGCTGGATTGTCGAGCGAGCGTACGTAATCGGTCACGCCACTACCGACGATACGCAACTCCGCGCTAGGCTGGCTCCGCCTCACGATCGGCCAAATCTCCTCGACCAGGAATTGCACTGCATCGATATTCGGTCGATGCGCGAATCCGCCAACAAAGACCACGCCGGACCGTTCATCGAACGTACGTCCCGAGCGGGTCGGCATCCGCGGGATCGGAATGCGATGGACGTTTGCTTGCGGGGCCAGCTCTTTCAATACATCGTATTCGAGACGACTCACCACGATGGTCGCATCGGCTTCGCGCACGGTCTGAATTTCCGTGCGCCGCAGCATCAATGCCTCTTCCAGTGCTTCGGGAGAGCGGTCGTGGATCGCTGCGCGCTCTTCACGGAGGTAATGGAGATCCACCGTGCCAAACACCAGCTTGACATGCGGCGCGCCCCGACGAAGTGGTTCGACCAGATGACGAGCAACGATGATGCGTTGTGCGACGACTACGCGCGCGTCCGCAACCTCTTCCATGAACAACTGGTTCAGCGATGCGAGATCGCTCGCACACTGAACGCGCACGCCCCAACGCCGCAGCGCGTCCACATAGGCGACAGGAGGCGACTGTTCGAATGCAGCAATGAAGCTCACGTCATAGCCGAACTCGCGGAAAATCCGCATGTACCAGTAGACGTCAACCGATCCAGAATCCTGATCGGGCTTTGGCACGAATGCGTCGACGATCACGACCTTCGGTCGCTGCGGAGATGCAAGCACATCGCCAAATGGGCGTTCGACACGGAAGAGCGTGTCGTGATGCTGCCGCAGGCGCCAACGCTGATACGCATCATCCCAATTGTCATCATTCTTCGGCCGGCTCGCTTGCGCCGCATCCGAGATGACGAAACGGGCGAACGGCTGCAAGTAGGTTTTCTCTCCTCGTGCAAACAGGTCAAGCGCCAATGCAACGAAACCGGTTGTGAGGACCGGCATCTCTTCCTCAAAACGCGATGCACGCCGCCAGGCAACGTTTCGAATAGCGATGAATCCGGGGCTCGCCGCCTTGATCTCAGTCACATTCTGGATATCGACGTTATCGCTGTTGACGCCCGCATGCGCGGCAAGGAGATGCGCACCAGCATCGATTACGCCGCCAGCGGCGTGCACCGTTCCGTTCCTTTCCAAGATGATCGCTGAGACCGCCGACGCGTCAGCGAAGCGTTCGAACGCTTCATCGATCGCCGCCAGCCATCCCGGACGCGCCAGCAATACGTCCGACATCAGGACGACGAATTCACTCGCGGACAAATCACCGACATGCTTGACCAGCTCGGATATCGACTGGGCCGCATGACGATCGTCGATGATACGGACACCGCTCTCCGTCACCAGCTTCGCATCGATCTCGCCAACCACGAATATCTGGTACGCGACGGATGTCGTATGGTGGCTCAGGGCCGCAAGGCATTCGCGGATCGCCGCGCCGCCTTGCGATTGCAGCACGACGATCGTCGCTCGCGGCGCCGACGCCTGCTCGAATGGGCGAAGCGGCAACGACGACAACCCATCGACCTCGGCGATCGATGTGGGCAGCCCCGCCGTTACTGCGGGACGCGAAGCCGGCGTCGCGCTAGCACCCTGCTGATTTGCGCGGATACGGCGGGCGGCATAACGAAGCGGTTTCGTCACGCGCCAGGAAGTGGAATTCGTGATCTGCTTCAACTGCCGCCGAAGGCTCTCGTTCTCGGTCAACAATGCAACCATCGACGGATCGTTCTCGCGCCTGCCGTCGCTGTCCTGAGCCTGTGTGCCGAGCACGCCCTCCGCATGCTTCAACTGGTCGGTCAACTCGTCGACCCGAGCAGCAAGAACAGTCGACGTGTTGTTCTGCACGTCGAGAGATTCAAGGACCTTGCGCGAGGTCGTCATCGCTTCGTCGCGACGCTCGGCCGTCTCGGTAAGCGCAGAAACCGTCCGAGTCAACCGATCGACTTCGGCTTTCAGGCTGCCGATATCAGCATTGTTCGCGATGATGACGTCGTTCAAGCGCACGGTCTCGACCGTCAACTTGCCGATCTCTTCATCACGCCGGAGAACTTCGTCGGTCAGCCGCACTACCTCGGCCGTCAGACGGCCGATTTCATCGCCACGCGCCATGGTCTCCGTCGTCAGGCGGACAATTTCAGCCGCTTGGGCACCGATATGCGCGTTGCGCGCCTGGTCGTAACGTGTGAACGACACACCACCATCAAGTAGATTGTCGTCCATTTCCGGTATCGGACCGTCGGACGCAATCGCAATGAAGTACACGGGATCGAGAACGTCCGCCGTCTCGCGATACTCGCCCACGTCGCGTTCGGACCAGCAGTTGATGCGACGCTCACCGCTGCGCCCCTCCTTCTGGAGCAGCGATCCGGCAAGCGGCTTCTGTTCATAAAGGACGAAATTCTGAAACCCGCTCTTGAGCCACTGGACGAATTCCTCGCGATCGAGTTCGCGCACATGGTATTCATTGGGGGGCGATCCGGGCGGCGAATAGATCGGACGGTTCGGCGTCGAAATGATCATGATGCCGCCCGGCTTCAGTACCCGACGCGCCTCGCGCATGAACGCCTCATGCTCGCGAAAATGCTCGAGCGTCTCGTAGGAGTTGAGGATGTCGACCGATGCGTCGGCAAGAGGAATCTGCGTGGCGCTACCCCATTCGAACCGGAGGTTCGGTACGTCACCATAGCGGCCCTTCGCATTTTCGACTGCTTGCGGGTCGACATCGACACCGATCACCGAGCGCGCCGCCTGCGCGAGCAAGGCAGAGCCATAGCCCTCCCCCGAGGCGATATCGAGCACGTCCTTGCCTGCGCAGATCGCCGTCGAGAAAAGATACCGATGGTAGTGCTCGTACTGAATCGGCCCCGCAACGCCCGGAAGATATCGTTCACCCGTGAACGAGTGATCATCTTCCGACGCTTTGAATCGAAAAATTCGCTCTTGCTTGGTCATTTGAGAATCCTGCTCTGCAAACTTGCAAAAATCTTGTAAGTAATCTCGCCGAACACGTGACGACAACTTCATGCCGGGAGATTTTGCTCATGCCTGTGGATCAAATCCGTTCCGCGCTACATCTCTTCGGACAGTCCGGCATGCACCATCGGAACGCCCACGAGCGCGTGTCTCACGCGGGATGCGTGCACGCGAAGCGGTAACGCGTCGTGGATCCAGTGATGCTGAACGTGATCGTATTGCGTGCCCTCCGCAATCGCGACGTTGATCGAGAAAGCACCCACCGGCAGTACCGGCATGATGAAGGTGAACTCCGCGCATAGCGCGTCGCCCGCGTCGCATGATACGGGGCGCTCGGCGAAGGTTGCGAACGTGTTGTCTCCCGTCAGTTCCTGACCTCGCTCGTTCTTCAGGTAGAAACCGACGATGGGGGAAAGCAGCGGCTCGTCGATTTCAATTGTCACGCGCAGCGTAATCGTTTCGCCACCGACGATCCATTCGAGCCTGCGCCCCTGATCGTCGAAGAATGCAACGTCGACGATTCGCGCGCCCCCTTCGCCAAAAGCCTGCGACTGATGATTGAACGCCAGCACCTGGATGTCGTTGCGAAACGAGGAGGCGTTGAAGCGTTGACGACGGAAATCAACTGCGCTGTCGTGACGCTCGATCTCCATTGGCACCGCCATGGATGCTGCTCCGGTCGTGCTGTAGCGCGCCTCCAGATACGCCGCACAGACATCCGCCGGTTTTCCCTGCGCAACAATCCGCCCGCTGTCGATCCAGATGACGCGCGAGCAAAGCTTTCTGATTGTCGACGTATCGTGACTGACGAACAGGATGGTCCCGTGCTGCTTGAATTCGTGCAGGAAACGAAAGCACTTCTGATTGAAAAATGCGTCGCCAACCGCCAGCGCCTCGTCGATCACCAGGATGTCCGCATCGACATGCGCGATGACCGCGAACGCAAGACGGACGAACATGCCGCTCGAGTAGGTCTTGACGGGCTGATCGATAAACTCGCCAATGTCCGCGAAATCGACGATCGACTCGTAGCGATCGTCGATCTGCTGACGGGATAGCCCGTATAGTTGCGCATTCAGATAGATGTTTTCGCGACCGGTGTACTCGACGTCGAAGCCGGAGCCGAGTTCGAGCAACGCGGCAACCTTGCCGCGCACAGCGATATCCCCGCTGGTTGGGGCCAGCGTGCCACAGACGATCTGAAGCAAGGTGCTCTTGCCCGATCCGTTCCGTCCCACGATGCCGACGGTTTCTCCGGCCGCGACGGAGAAACTCACGTCATGAAGGGCCCAAAATACGTTCGACTGTGTTTCAGCTTGCCGGTGCTTCACTTGTCGCGTCGCCGGGCCTTGCGCAAGTCGCGCAATAGCACCCAGCACTCCTCTCTTCAACCGGTCGCCGGGTCGCTCGTAGGACTCAAAACCCTTGCTGATGCCGTGAGATTCGATCGCGATATTGTCAGACATATGAATTCATTCTTCGCATCCCCTCCGGACACGATGCCAACCTATGGATTGCGATCGATGGATCGATCCAGTGATGTGCCATCTGTCGCGGATGGTAAACGACGAATCGTACCACGACGCACCATTTCATAATATGGAAAACAGGTCTCAAAAGCCCCGGCGAGGCGTGCCCCGGGCCCAAAATTCCATTCGGATTCGGCTTGCGACCAGCAATGCCAACGATCGATGCCGATCCGCAGCCCCGCACACGCCTCCGGGATTGCTTGCGACATTTACACTTCGACACACGTCGCAACGGACGCGCCGTTGGTCCGCAGATGAACCACTATGCGATAATTCGCATGCACCATAATGGCCTCAGGGCCAAGCAAAGCACTGGATTGCAGGTGCTGTACCGGCCTGACGTCCGCCTGCAGTCATCGAATCGCGGCTGCACGGAACCGCTTTCCCGCCGGCTCCCTGTGTCGTACCACACCCGCTGACCTTGTCGTCGAACTTATGCAAAGCTTTAGTCTTTCGCCGCGATCTCTCGCCGCTTCACTGGTGAAAAATCGCCGCCTGATGCTCGATCTCGCGCGCCGCGACGCCGTGGGACGTTACAAGGGGTCCTTTCTAGGCATCTTCTGGTCGCTGCTCACTCCCCTCATGATGCTGAGCGTCTATACATTCGTCTTCAGCGAAGTGTTCAAGTCACGCTGGAACGACGCGTCGCACGCAGCATCAAAGGGCGAATTCGCCGTGGTGCTGTTCGCCGGAATGATCGTGTTCAACCTGTTTTCCGAATGCGTAAACAGGGCACCGGGGCAAATTCTCTCCCACTCCAACTTCGTCAAGAAGATCGTCTTTCCGCTTGAGATCCTGCCTTGCGTGACGTTGTTATCGGCGCTGTTTCACCTTAGCGTGAGCGTCTGCATCCTGCTGGTGGCCGAATGGGCCGTCGTCGGTAGCGTGCCGTTGACTGCGGTTTTGTTCCCCATCGTACTCGCACCGCTCTGCGTATTCATCATGGGCGTGAGCTGGATCCTGTCCGCCACCGGCGTCTATCTCCGCGACATCGGACAAACCGTGGGGATCGTCATCACCGCGATGATGTTCCTCTCGCCCGTGTTCTTTCCAGTGTCTTCGCTCCCGGAACAGTTCCGCGGCTTCGTCTATCTGAATCCGATGACCTATCCCATCGAACAGGGCCGTGACGTTCTCATCTGGGGACATATGATCGACTGGAATAGATGGTCCATCTATTCGATCATGGCCATCGCCGTTGCGTGGATCGGCTTCGCATGGTTCCAGAAGACGCGCCGGGGTTTTGCCGATGTCATCTGATGTTGTCATCCGCGCTGCGTCGCTCGCGAAAGGATTCGAGTCCTATCGTAAACCGTCCGACCGTCTGAAACGTAGCGTACTCAGCTTGCTGGGTGGACTTGCGCCGATCCCGACCTTGCGCGAATCGCTGCGCCAACGTGCACAGGGGTGCGCGCGGATGTTCTGGGCACTCAAAGATGTTGACTTCGAGATTACGCGCGGAGAAACGGTTGGCATCATTGGCCGAAACGGGTCCGGCAAGAGTACATTACTGCAAATCATCTGCGGCACACTTGCCCCTACGAACGGCGCGGTGGAAACCCGGGGGCGCATTGCAGCGCTGCTCGAACTGGGTTCCGGGTTCGATGCCGAATACTCCGGCCGGGAAAATATCTATATCAACGGCCAATTGCACGGCCTGACGCGCGAACAAATCGATTCTCGCGTCGACGAGATCATTGCATTCGCCGATATCGGTCATTTCATCGATCAACCCGTCAAGACTTACTCGAGCGGCATGTTCGTCCGGCTCGCGTTCGCGGTCATCGCACACGTCGATGCCGACATCCTGGTCATCGACGAGGCGCTAGCTGTGGGCGACGCATTCTTTACGCAAAAATGCATGCGCTTCCTGCGGCGCTTTCAACAGACCGGGACGGTTTTGTTCGTCAGCCATGATTCATCCGCCATCCGCAGCCTGTGCGACCGGGTCATCTGGCTGGATCGAGGTGTGATGCGGGAGTCGGGAAGTGCGAAAACCGTCTGCATGAACTACTTCGAGGCGTTTTATCGGAAACCCGGCGATGACGGCGTGTCTCGTGCTGAATCCGACACCAAGAAATTCGACGTGACTGCCTTCGGCAATGAGCCGCGCGCAGATCAGCGAAGCGAATTCCCGCGCACCACGATCGAGACGCTGCCGGCGCTGCCGAGCATCGATCTGGATCCGCATGATCTTCCAGCGCAACGTGACTCGATACTGATTGAATCCACGACCCTCACCAACACGAAAGGCACTCCCGTTACTTGGATCACGGGCGGCGAACGCGTTTCGCTTCGGATTCGCTTCCGTCGGACCGAATCCGGCGCGCCGTACATTGCATTCTTCGTCAAGGACCGACTCGGGCAGCCGCTATTTGGTGACGACAGCGTATTCGCGCTCCGAGAAGCCGGTTCGTCGTCTCCGGACGGAAACCACGTCGTTGCAGAGTTTCGCTTCGACATGCCGATTCTTCCGCCGGGAGACTATGCGTTCACCGTGCTGGCAGCGGCACCTTCCGACAACCGCATTCGCGTACTCGACTGCGTTCACGACGCCATCATCGTGAAATCGGAATCTGCTCGTGTCGCTTCCGGGCTCGTCGGCGTTCCTATGAATCGCATCGAACTCTTTGTTCGCGAAACCGCGTAACACGCATCAGTCTGTTTAAGAACTCGATCAACCCACACCGACTGGGCCCTGATTTACTACCTATATGACTTCCGGCCAACACCGCGCCTCACACGATTCGACACAGCACGATGCCCCGCCCCGTGACGACGTCGAGGGCAGCGCATTGGCGCGGCGCGTTATCGAACTGGAGCGTGAGCTCGCGGGCTTGCGCAAGGAAAATGTCCTGCGCGCGAATGCGGAAGCCGATCGAATCCGGCTCGAGGATGAACTGCGAAACATCCACGCGTCGCTCTCATGGCGTCTGACGTCGCCACTTCGACAAGTGACGTCTGCAATCCGAATGGCCAGCGTCGTTGCGGCAACGATCCGACGCCAAGCGGTCGTCCGCGGTAGCCTGCCGAGTGCGCTCGGGCACTACGCGGCCATGCTTAAGCGGGAAGGTCTCCAGGGAATCCTTGCTCGGTCCAGGCGCCTCCGTGATGGCGGAGGATTCGCCGACGCCCCCCCGCCCGACGAGGTCTATCACGATTGGATCAACAAATTCGATCGATTTGGCGACGCGGAACGTGCGGCCGCCGAAAGCGCGCTGCAGTCGTTCGAACGTCGGCCGCTGATTTCAATCGTCGTCCCGACGTACAACAGCAATCCGTTGCACCTCGAGGCAATGATCCATTCCGTGCAGGAGCAGATCTACCCATTCTGGGAACTCTGTATCGCCGACGATGCATCGTCGGACAGGACTACGCGGGAAATCCTGACACGCTATCAGTCTCAGGATTCCCGAATCCGGCTGGTATTCCGTCCCGAAAATGGCCATATCTCCGAAGCCAGCAATAGCGCCCTTGCGATGGCTACCGGTGAATTCGTCGCTCTGTTGGATCACGACGACATCCTCCCTCCTCACGCACTGTTTATCGTTGCGCGATACATCAATCGCTACCCTCGCGCGCGCATGCTTTACAGCGACGAGGACAAACTGAACGAGCATGGGCAGCGGACGGCCCCATACTTCAAATGCGATTGGAATCCTGCGTTGTTCCGTACGCAGAATCTGTTCTCGCACCTTGGCGTCATCGAAACCGCGCTGGTAAGGCAAGCGGGTGGCTTTCGGCTCGGGTTCGAAGGAAGCCAGGACTACGATCTCGCGCTTCGGTGCGTCGAAATTGCCGGGGACGACAGCGTCGTTCACATACCTCATGTGCTCTATCACTGGCGCATCACGGCCAGCAGCACAGCAGGCACGAGTCAGGCCAAGCCCTATGCGTCAACGGCGGCGCAGCGCGCCATTGAAGATCATCTCGTGCGCTCCGGCATCGCTGCAACCGTGGAACAGCCTTTCGGCGAGTTGCCGGTTTTCCGAGTGAGGTATACAGTACCTTCCCCTGCCCCCAAGGTGTCCATCATCATCCCGACGAGAGACGGCATCGCGTTGCTCCGACAATGCATCGAGAGCATCGTCAGGCGTACGGTATACCCGAACTACGAAATCATCGTCGTCGACAATGGCAGTACCGACGAGGCGACCCTCGCCTATTTCGAGGAGATATTGCTTCGCCCAAACGTCAGGATCATCCGGGACGACTCGCCGTTCAATTTTTCCGCGCTGAACAATACCGCCGTAGCAGCAGCGACCGGCAGTTTCGTATGCCTGCTGAACAACGATACCGAAGTCATCTCGCCTGACTGGCTCGATGAAATGATCGGCATCGCATTGCAACCAGGCATCGGCGCCGTCGGTGCTGCCCTGTGGTATCCGGACAATTCACTTCAGCATGGTGGTGTGCTGCTGGGACTGGGCGGTATCGCCGGCCATATGCACCACATGCTCAAGCGAGGCAATTTCGGCTACTTCAACCGTGCAGTATCCGTGCAAGACATGTCTGCAGTCACGGCAGCATGCCTGCTTGTCAGCAAACGGATATATGACGAAGTACGCGGCCTGGACGAATCATTTGCCGTCGCCTTCAATGACGTGGACTTCTGCTTGCGGGTGCGAGACGCAGGTTATCGAAACGTCTGGACGCCGTTCGCCGAGTTGTACCACTACGAATCGGCAACACGCGGTTCCGACATGGCGGCAGACAAATACGAGCGCTTCGTGGGTGAGGTGCGTCGAATGGAAGAGCGATGGGGTACCGCACTGAACCGCGACCCGGCATACAACCCGAATCTCTCCCTCGCCGTGGACGTATTGCCGTTCACGCTGGCCAATCCTCCGCGCATCGGAACGCTTGAGTAAGTCGAAGTCTGCTTACGTGAAGCGCATGCGACATGATGGAGCAGGCCGGCGCTGCCCCCTTCCCGCTCCGGATACAAAAAGCAACGGCTACCTCGGGAACGACAACATCGACAATGTTGTCGCCGAACACCGTCGATTCAGCCGTTTTAAATTCGATGTTCGATTTTGGTCAGTTTCATATCCATCGACTGACCAACCTTGTCCATGCAGATGCTGGTAGGGATGATACCCCGTGCCGCTGCGACAAGAAGACCCAGTTGTTATAGATTGCGTATGCGCGCTCCATACCAAGATCGCCATGGGCCGCCAACATCTCCGACTTGCCGATGATGCTGCAGTACCGTGCGACAATATCCTGCCCGTAGTCGGTAAAAGCCAATATTCCTTCCGCCCTGGTCGGATCGAGATGAAACTCGGGCTCCTGCAAATGAATAATTACCCCATTCTCGATTATGGCCCGAGGTTCACTTTTAGCAAGATGCCATTTAACTGGTATAGTCGAAACATGATACCCACCAGGCTTCAAAATGCGTCTAATCTCGGCAAATGCCATTTCAGGGGAGGGGACGTGTTCCAGGACATCCTCAGTGATGACGAGATCAAATGAGCCGTCGTCGAACGATGTCGCCTGGATATCCTCGCACAGCACTCCATTACGACACTCTCCCGAAGCAGCACCGTCGATGTATTCACTGGCAACGAGACGCTCTCCAAGGGGTGCCAGAGATTCGGCGACAGCACCTGAGGTACTTGCTATATAGATCGTTCCGCGGAATTTTCTCGCAAATTTCCTCAGCGACGCACGAGAATCACCACTTAACCACAAATCAAGAATCGACTTCGCAAGATGCCGATTTCTTGCGGATGATCCACAGTGTTCGCAGAGGAATGAATTACGCTTGCAGGGAAAATTGACCGGCTCGTACGATTTGAAAATGGCTTGCGATCCGCAGACGTGGCAATATCCGCGGACAATTTGCGTCGGCTCCATACTCATCTCTCTCAGGTAGACGGTTTGGGTAGACTTCTATCGTCATAGCCGTGGCAAATTTGATGTATCACTGACTGAAGGCCGGGTGCCACGATCTTACAATATATTACATATGATTATAATCATGAAAGGAAGTGGGGTTAATACCTATCTCCAGCCCCTACCTGATCCATCAATTTGTAATTATCTCGCCTCTAACTGCCCCGCTTTCAAACCAACCTGGCGCCCCTCCTAAATTTTCATCGAACGCTATCGGAATAAGGTCCGAGTCGCCCGCGCAAACCATCTCGGATTCCGCGCCATACCATCGCGAGATGCTCGCCACGTCGCTCCGGAAAAAAACAATAGATCAGGACCCGAAATGGCAACTTCACGAGTTCTGTCGATTTCCATTTCAATGGCATCGATGCACGCTTCATCAATGCGATTACATTTCTAAACTGATAATAGTGGCGGATAGGCCCGTGCATAGGATAACGACGTCCCAATACTTGAACAGGCTCGCCTCCGAGTTCGTGACTCATCCGCAACCACGGAATCCCCCAGACCTGATAGCCGCGCTGCTTGGCGCGAATGCACCATTCGAGATCGACGAAATCGATGAATAGCGACTCATCCATTGCGCCAACGTCCTTCCAGCATTCAAGGTTGATGCAGGATCCGGACGAAATAAGGAAGTCAACGTCGATGGGTACGTCGCCGACCGGTGGTATACGTTGAAGCCTCCCCCATCCAAACCGGACAAAGGGTGCCACACCGCGCAGACGGCGATCCTCGTAAGCCGGACCGACCAGCGCAACGCGGCTCCCCGACTCGCGGGCCCGGACGATCAGTTGCGGCAGATCTGTGAGCAAGGACTGGGGCGGCTCACTGTCCTGATCAAACAGCAACGCGACATCACAGCCTGTCTGAATCAGCGCACCGACACCCTGATTGAACGCCATCGCAATTCCGGCGTTCCACCCGTTGGAAATGTATTCAATCGAGTCGGTCAGCCCGAGTGCGCGGCGATCAAGCACTTCCGGCGTATTGTCGACCACCACGCAGTGCATCGACTCGGCCAACCGGTTGGCGCGCGCAACACACGCCGCGTCCGGATGAAAAAAAACGATAACCGCTCCGGTGTTCGGCGATCGATTTTGTGTATTGCTCATAAGATTGCTACGTCTACGGGACTAGCATCGTGCGAAATGGTCATGTTCGCCATCCTGCGATTCCAATGCACTTTGACACGACCATTTCGCAATCGGTGACACCGGACCGCTTCGGCAACGCGAAAATTCGCCATGCCCTGGCCAGCCATCGCGTCATGTTCGCCCGTAGTTATCCTCGAAGCGGACGATATCGTCTTCGCCCAAATATTCGCCACTCTGAACTTCGATCATGACCAAGTCGACCACCCCGGGATTCTCCAGCCGGTGCTTGTGGCCAGCTGGGATGTAAGTGGACTCGTTGGTCGACACGAAAAACGCGTCATCACCATTGACGACCTTCGCCATTCCGGACACGACGATCCAGTGCTCGCTACGATGATGATGCATTTGAAGGCTGAGGCTTGCGCCAGACTTCACGACAATGCGCTTGATCTTGAATCGAGGCCCCTCTTCAAGCACTGTGTACGTTCCCCATGGGCGATGCACCGTTCGATGTACCTTGTACGCCTCGTGACCAGTCGCTTTGAGTTCCGCATAGATCTGCTTTACGTCCTGCGCGCGAC
Organism: Burkholderia sola; assembly: GCF_905400185.1. Lineage (NCBI taxonomy): Bacteria > Pseudomonadati > Pseudomonadota > Betaproteobacteria > Burkholderiales > Burkholderiaceae > Burkholderia > Burkholderia sola. The sequence continues at coordinate 861,655 of NZ_FR989675.1, read as the reverse complement.
TGCGCGTTGCAATCAGCAACGCGTCGGGTGTATCGATCACGATCAGATTCTCAACGCCGACCGCACCAATCAAACGCTCGGAACTCTGCAGATAACTGTTCCTGACATCGACGAGCAGGGCTTCGCCTTCTACGCGATTGCCGTGCTCGTCCGGAGTCGCAAGATCACCCAGTGCCGTCCATGATCCGACGTCACTCCAGCCGATAGAACACGGCACCACCGACCCCTGCCGGCACTTCTCCATCACTGCATAATCCACGGAAACATCAGGAACAGCACCGAAACTATTCGGCTCGAGACGAATCTGCACCCCGCCGCCGGCACTCGACGACGACGGTGACGCATCGATACATGCTTTCACGGCATCAAGGATGTCGGGGCAATGCTCAGCAAGCTCTCGCAGCATCGTTCCCGCCGTAAAACAAAACATCCCGGAATTCCACAGAAACCGCCCGGACTCGAGATACTGCTGCGCATGGGCCAGATCGGGCTTCTCGACGAAACGCACGATGTCAGTTCCATCCGCCTCGATATATCCATATGCGGTTTCCGGGCTGTCGGGCTGTATCCCGAACGTGACGAGCCGGCCGCCCTTGGCCAGCACCGACGCCTTCTCGACTGCGTCCGCAAACGCGGTTGTGTCGTTGATCAGGTGATCCGCCGCGAGCACGAGCATCACGACCTGTTCACCCTGTGCCGCGGCAGCATAAACGGTTGCCGCGGCGATCGCGGCAGCCGTGTTTCGGCCAACAGGTTCGAGAACGAACGAGGTCGCCAATCCGGTCGCATTGACTTCCCGATACTCATCCTCGGTCTTGAAGAAAAGGTCGCGATTGGTGACTGTGAGCACTTCATCGACGCCTGGCAGCCCAGCCGCCCGCAAGAAGGCCTTTTGCAACAGGCTTTCGCCGTCGGCAAGCCGAATGAACGGTTTGGGATGCGATTCACGAGACACGGGCCAAAGTCTTGACCCGGCACCACCGCAAAGAATAATCGGCAACAAGCTCACATGTTCCTCGTATTGCATTGACGATCAACGCGCTTCGGTCGACGTACGATGCCGCGGACATCAGCCGCATCCGCCCCGCACTACACGCGCATGCGACCACTCACATTGCAGAAACGATCACGTCTTCTGCATACCAGCCAGGCAAAGCCCGAGAGATTCACGCCAGTGCGGCAGGGCCACACCAAAAACCTGCCCCAGCTTAGCGTTGGACAGCCTCGAATTCGATGGCCGCTTCGCCGGCGTCGGATAGTCGGCAGCGGGAATCGGCAATACGATCGGCCGCTTCGGAAGATTCGCCAACTCGAAAATCGCAGATGCGAATCCATACCACGACGTGTCGCCGCCAGCTGTCAGATGGTAAGTTCCGGAACGTGCGTCCCACCATTCGGCCGCATCCAAGGCACCGCGCGTCTGGGCAATCACATGCGACGTCGCCGTCGCGATGGCGTGACTCCAGGTCGGCGCGCCCATTTGATCCGCAACGACTTTCAATTCGGAGCGTTCTGCGCCCAAACGAAGCATCGTCAGCAAAAAATTATGTCCACGCGCACCATATACCCAACTGGTGCGCAAAATGAGATGCCGGCATCCAGACGAGGTGATCGCCGCTTCGCCTTCAAGCTTGGTCACACCGTAGACATTTTGCGGATCCGGGAGATCGATCTCGCAATACTCACCCGGCTTCACTCCGTCGAACACATAATCGGTCGAGTAGTGAATGAGTGCCGCGCCGCTACGCGCCGCCTCTTCGGCCAGTACGCGCGGCACGTCGGCATTCAGGCGACGCGCTGCGTCGATGTCCATTTCGGCCTTGTCGACGGCCGTATAGGCGGCCGGATTCACGATGATCGACGGCTTCAGCTCACGTACAACGCCGCGCACCCGATCGAGATCGGACAGATCGAGCATCGAGCGGTCGCATGCCACCACGCGGCCAAGGCCTTGCAGCGAGCGCAGCAGTTCGAACCCGACTTGGCCATTCACACCCGTCACGAGGATCGTCGGTTCAGGAGTCACACCCACCTCACGCATAAACTTCAGCTTCGCTCAAACGCTTGCCGGCCGCATCCTTCGCCGCCAGGAGCGGCTCGAAATCGATCGGCCACTCGATCCCGATCTCTGGGTCGTTCCACACGATGCTGCGCTCGTGCTCGGGGAACCAGTAGTCGGTCGTCTTGTAGAGGAACTGCGCGGCCTCCGACAGCACGACGAACCCGTGCGCAAAACCAGGCGGCACCCACAGTTGCCGGTGGTTGTCGTTCGACAGCACTACACCCACCCACTTGCCGAAGTTCGGCGAATCCTTGCGAATGTCGACGGCGACATCGAACACTTCGCCTTCGACTACGCGCACGAGCTTACCCTGCGCATGCTGGATCTGATAATGCAACCCGCGCAGCACGCCCTTCGACGACCGCGAATGGTTGTCCTGCACGAATTCGACGCTGGGTGCGACGTGCTCGGCGAATTCCTTCCCGTTGAAGCTCTCGTAGAAAAACCCGCGTGCGTCGCCGAACACCTTCGGCTCGATGATCTTGACTTCGGGCAGCGCCGTCGCCGTTACTTGGATGGCCATGCGACTTGATCCGTAAGAATGTTCTTCAGGTACTGACCGTATGCGTTCTTCGCGAGCGGCTGTGCCAGCTTCAGCACTTGCTCCGCGTCGATCCAGTTGCGGCGATAGGCGATCTCTTCCGGACATGCGACCACGAGACCCTGCCGCTTCTGCAGCGTCGCGATGAAGCTGGCCGCCTCGATCAGCGAATCGTGCGTGCCAGTATCGAGCCACGCATAGCCACGCCCCATGATCTCGACGTTGAGCGCGCCATCCTTCAGGTACCGCGAATTGACGTCGGTGATTTCCAGCTCGCCTCGCGGCGACGGCTTGATGTCGGCCGCGATGTCGCACACACGGTTATCGTAGAAGTACAGGCCCGTCACCGCGTAATTCGAACGCGGCTTCGCGGGCTTCTCCTCGATCGACAGCGCACGGAACGACTTGTCGAATTCGACGACGCCGTAACGTTCCGGATCATGCACGTGATACGCGAACACCGTCGCGCCCGTCTCCTGCGCATGCGCGCGCTCGAGCTGCTTCGCGAGGTCGTGCCCGTAGAAGATGTTGTCGCCGAGAATCAGCGCCGACGGATCGTTGCCGACGAATTCCTTGCCGATGATGAATGCTTGCGCGAGCCCGTCAGGCGATGGCTGCACCGCGTACTGGATGTTCATCCCCCACTGGCTGCCGTCGCCGAGCATCGACTCGAAGCGCGGTGTGTCCTGCGGCGTCGAGATGATCAGCACATCGCGAATGCCCGCGATCATCAGCGTCGACAGCGGGTAGTAGATCATCGGCTTGTCGTACACCGGCAGAAGCTGCTTCGATACGACGTGCGTGATGGGATACAGCCGGGTGCCGGAACCGCCGGCGAGAATGATGCCTTTACGTGCCATCGCTTCTCTCCTCAGGTGCGTTTCGCGTAGTTCGTTTCGACCCACTTGCGGTACTCGCCCGACGCGACTTCGTCGGCCCACACCTGGTTGCCGAGATACCAGTCGACGGTCTTCGCGAGGCCGGTCTCGAACGTTTCCGCTGGCTTCCAGCCAAGCTCGCGTTCGAGCTTGCGCGCATCGATCGCGTAGCGGCGATCGTGGCCGGGCCGGTCGGTGACATAGGTGATCTGGTCACGGTACGAACCTGCTGCCTTCGGGCGCGCCTTATCGAGCAGGTCGCACAGCGTATGCACGACTTCGAGATTCTTCTTCTCGTTCCAGCCGCCGACGTTGTACGTCTCGCCCGGCACGCCGCGCGCGAGCACTTCGCGGATCGCGCTGCAGTGGTCGCCGACATACAGCCAGTCGCGCACGTTCTGACCGTCGCCATACACCGGCAGCGGCTTGCCCGCGAGCGCATTCGCGATCATGAGCGGAATCAGCTTTTCGGGGAACTGGTACGGGCCGTAGTTGTTCGAACAGTTCGTCGTGAGTACCGGCAGACCGTACGTATGGTGATACGCGCGCACCAGATGGTCGGAGCCCGCCTTCGTCGCGGAATACGGGCTGTTCGGCGCGTAAGGCGTCGTCTCGGAGAATTGCGGGTCGGTGGCCGACAGTGAACCGAACACCTCGTCGGTCGACACGTGCAGGAAGCGGAACGCGGCCTTGTCGGCGTCGTTCAGGCCGTTCCAGTACTGGCGGGCGGCTTCCAGCAGCGTGAACGTGCCGACGACGTTAGTCTGTACGAAATCGGCCGGGCCGTGGATCGAGCGGTCGACGTGGCTTTCGGCGGCGAAGTGCAGCACCGCGCGCGGCTTGTGCTCGGCGAACAGCGCGTCGAGCGCGGTACGATCGCAGATGTCGACGCGGGCGAACACATGCTTCGGATTGCCGTCCAGCGATTGCAGCGTGCGGAGGTTGCCGGCATAGGTGAGCTTGTCGACATTGAGCACCGCTTCGTCGGAATCGCGCAGCCAGTCGAGTACGAAGTTGGCACCGATAAACCCTGCGCCGCCCGTAACCAGAATCATGACACTCCCTCTGTAGTAATGCGCGGCGAGCACCTTCAGGCGGTCGCCGCGTCAAAATTCGAAGCACTTGGCGATGGTCGCCACATCAAACCGGGAATTTTAACCGGTCAACATGGTCGCCAAAGTCATGAAATGCTAATTTTGTTCGGGAAAAGGACAATTATAGGGAGCCGCCCGCCGCAAAAGCCATGCCGCTAACAACTTGATACAGCGCTCCGCACCCTTGGCGGGAACAAAATTTCTTGCCAAATTCATGCCATTTCCAGAAATTCATTTTTTATGACGCCGGATAATACAAATTATTTTTCTTATTTATTGGAAAACCGCAGGACTCGCCCTACATGACCTCCCCCCCCATCGCCATCGGCGACATCCAAGGCTGCCATTCCGCTTTCCAGTCGCTGCTCGACAAGCTCGCGCCCCCCGCCGACACGCCCCTCTGGATCGCCGGCGACGTCGTCAACCGCGGCCCGGGCTCCCTCGCCGCGCTGCGCGCGGTCGTCGATCTCGGCCCACGCGCGACCGTCGTGCTCGGCAATCACGACCTTCACCTGCTCGCGGTTTCCGCCGGCCTGCGCACCGAACGCCCCGGCGACACGATCGGCGAGATCCTCGACGCCCCCGACGCCGAAGCCCTGCTCGACTGGGTGCGCCACCGCCCGTTCGTGCATGTCGAAGACGGAAAGCTGCTTGTCCACGCGGGCGTGCTACCGCAATGGGACGCCACGCTCGCGCTCGAACTCGCGGACGAGCTGCAGCTCGCACTCCGCGCCCCCGACTGGCGCGACACGCTGCAAGGCCTGTACGGCAACGAACCCAACCAATGGAACCCGAACCTGAAAAAGCGCGACCGGATGCGTGTCGCGTTCAACGCGTTCACGCGCCTGCGCTTCTGCACGCCCGACGGCGCGATGGAGTTCAAGGCGAACGGCGGCCCCGACAGTGCGCCGCCCGGCTACCTGCCGTGGTTCGACGTGCCGGGGCGCCGCACCGCGGACGTGACGGTCGTGTTCGGACACTGGGCCGCGCTCGGCCTGATGCTGCGCGACAACGTCGTCGCGCTCGATTCGGGATGCGTATGGGGAAACCAGTTGTCGGCCGTACGGCTGACGGCCGATCCGGCACAGCGCACGGTCACGCAGGTGCAGTGCGAAGCGTGCCGCTCGCCGGGCGGCGAGTGACGGCAGGCTGATTCACGCGCCCGCCGGTGCATCAGCCCTCGCGCCCCGGCACGGGTGCGTCGGCTGCAGCATCGCCCGCCGCGTCTGCGCCGAGTTCAGTCGCCGGATACGCATGCTTCTGCAACTCGGCGAGCGACTCGGCCGTCGGCTTGCCGACCTTCTCCTGCAGCGTCGCCAGCGCGGCGGCGATCGCGTCGCGCGCCGCCGCGGACGTCGCCCGCCGGTCGCCGCCCGGCGCGATCGGCTCGCACACGTACAGATGCGCGACGAGCGGCCCGCCGCGCAGCACCATGTCGAGCGACTTGCCGAGCGACAACTCGCCCGTATAGGCCGGCGCGACCGACTGCCGCCCGTGCGCGTCCTCGTACATCAGGCAGATCGGCTGCACCGCGCAGCCGGCCGATACCGCGGCCTGGAACAGGTTCGCATGAAATGGCAGCAGATCCTGGCCGTCGGACGTCGTCCCTTCCGGAAACACGCACATCACACCGCCGGTGCGCAGGCGCTCGGCCATCTCGTGCATGATCCGCATCGCCTCGGTGCGCTTCTCGCGCTGCAGGAACACGGTGTCGAGCTTCTCGGCGAGCCAGCCGACGACCGGCCACTGCCGCACCTCCGCCTTCGACACGAACGGCGTCGGCCGCCACGCGTTGACCGCATAGATGTCGAGCCACGACACGTGATTGCCCACGACGAGCGCGCTCGCGTCGAGCCGCGCGCCGTCGTTGTGGACGACGAGGCGCATCCCGCAGATGCGCAGCATCTTGACCGACCAGCGGCGTATCAGCTCCGCGCGGCGCGCGGGCGTGACGTGCGAAAAACGCAGCGCGACGATCGCCATGCCGCGCAGCAGATGAAAGACGAGACGCAGCTTGCGAAGAGCGGTCATGGCGAGGATCCGGCGTGGTTCAGTGGCGCTCGAACGCGACCTGCCCGGCCACGAGCGTCGCGCGCACGGTGGCCGGCAGTTCGTAGCCGAGGAACGGCGAGTTGTGGCCCTGGCTCTTCAGCGCTCGCGGCTCGACGCGCCAGTGCGCGCGCGGATCGAACACGCACAGGTCGGCCGCACCGCCTTCGGCGAGGCGCCCCGCCGGCAGTTGCAGCACGTCGGCCGGCGCGGACGTGATGCGGCGCAGCGCCTGCGCGAGCGGCGTGCGCGTCTCGTCCGCCCACTTCAGCGTCAGCGACAGCAGCAGCTCGAGCCCCGTCGCGCCCGGCGTCGCTTCGCCGAACGGCAGCAGCTTCTCGTCGTCGTCGACCGGCGTGTGGTCGGAGCAAATCGCGTCGATCGTGCCGTCGGCGAGCGCCACGCGGATCGCTTCGCGGTCGCGCTCGCTGCGCAGCGGCGGATCGAGCCGGAACTGCGAATCGAAGTAGCCGATGTCGACGTCGATCAGGTGGACGTGGTTCACGCCGACGTCGCAGGTCACGGGCAGCCCCTCGGCCTTCGCTTCACGTACGAGCGCAAGCCCGGCCGCCGACGACAGCCGCGCGAGGTGCACGCGCGCGCCCGTCACGCGCATCAGTTCGAAAATCGTGTGCAGCGCGATCGTCTCGGCCGCGACCGGCACGCCGGACAGCCCGAGCCGCGACGCGAGCGCGCCGCTCGCGGCCACGCCGCCGCGGCCGATGAACGCGTCGAGCGGACGCAGCCACGTCGTGTAGCCGTAAGTGCTTGCGTACTGCAGCGCGCGCAGCAGCACCTGCGTGTCGCGCACCGGCACGTTCGCATGCGTGAAGCCGACGCAGCCGGATTCGGTCAGCGCGACCATCTCGGTGATCACTTCACCCTTGAGGCCGACCGTCAGCGCGCCGAGCGGATGCACGTTCGCCTGGTGCAGGTTGCGCGCGCGGAACTTGAGCATCTCGACGAGGCCCGGCTCGTCGAGCACGGGATCGGTGTCCGGCGGGCACACGAGGGTCGTGACGCCGCCCGCGACGGCCGCGGCCATCTCGGACGCGAGCGTCGCCTTGTGCTCGTAGCCGGGCTCGCGCAGCCGCGCGCACAGGTCGACGAGGCCGGGCGCGACGATCAGGCCCGATGCGTCGATCGTCTTGTCCGCGTTGAAACCGGCCGGCGCGCTGCCCAGCGCGGCGATCTTGCCGTCCGCGACGAATACGTCGGCCTGCCGTTCGGTGCCGGCGACCGGGTCGATCAGCGTGCCGCCTTGGATATGAATCTTCATGCGCTGTCTGTGAATACGTTGATTGCGTTGAATGCCTGAATGAGGACGCGCGAAAGCGGGCTCAGTCGCTGTTGCCGGCGACGATGCCCATCACCGCCATGCGCACGGCGATGCCGAACGTGACCTGGTTGAGGATCACCGATTGCGGACCGTCGGCGACCTGCGAATCGATCTCGACGCCGCGGTTCATCGGGCCCGGGTGCATCACGATCGCGTCGGGCGCGGCGAGCGCGAGGCGCTCGGGCGTCAGGCCCCACGTCTTGAAGTACTCCTGCGCGGACGGCAGCAGCGCGCCGCTCATCCGTTCGTTCTGCAGGCGCAGCATGATGATCACGTCGACGCCCTTCAGCCCCTCGTCGAGGTTGTGGAACACCTTCACGCCCATCTGCTCGAGGCCGCCCGGCAGCAGCGTACGCGGGCCGATCGCGCGCACTTCCGGCACGCCAAGCGTGGTGAGCGCGTGGATGTCGGAGCGCGCGACGCGCGAATGCAGGATGTCGCCGACGATCGCCACGCGCAGCTTCGTGAAGTCGCGCTTGTAGTGACGGATCGTGTACATGTCGAGCAGGCCCTGCGTCGGATGCGCATGGCGGCCGTCGCCGGCGTTGATCACGTGCACGTGCGGCGCACAGTGCTCGGCGATCAGGTACGGCGCGCCGCTCGATGCGTGACGCACGACGAACAGGTCGGCATGCATCGCCGACAGGTTGTTGATCGTGTCGAGCAGCGATTCGCCCTTGCTCGTCGACGACGCATTGATGTTCAGGTTCAGCACGTCGGCCGACAGGCGCGTCGCGGCGATCTCGAAGGTCGTGCGCGTGCGCGTCGAATTCTCGAAGAACAGGTTGAACACGGACTTGCCGCGCAGCAGCGGCACCTTCTTCACTTCACGGTCCGTCACGCTGACGAACTGCTCGGCCGTATCGAGGATGTGATTGACGATCGAGCGCGGCAGGCCCTCGATCGACAGCAGGTGCTTCAGCTCGCCGTTTTTCGTGAGCTGCGGGTTGCCCTTCAGGAAACCGTAGCGGAACCGGTCGGGGCTCGCGGCCGCCGCGGGATTGCCGGTGCGGCCAGTGGTGTCGGTGGTCATGGTGTGCGTGATTCCAACTATGCAAACGGGCCGCAGTGCAAACCGGCGGCCCGGGATACGGTTCGCGTGTCGTTCAGGCGCCGTGCGATTCGACGCGCAGCGTGAAGCCCGCATCGTCGCGCGCGAGCACGAGCGTCGCGTCGGCCGGCACGTCGAGCGTGCCGCCCGCGAAGCGTGCGGCGACCGGCAGCTCGCGGCCGCCGCGATCGGCGAGCACCGCGAGCTCGACCGCGGCCGGACGGCCGTAGTCGAACAACTCGTTGAGCGCCGCGCGCACGGTGCGCCCGGTGTACAGCACGTCGTCGACGAGCACGATGCGCGCGCCGTCGATCTCGAACGGCAGCGACGTCGGGCTGGCCTGGCTGTGCAGCCCCTTCTTCGCGTAGTCGTCGCGGTGCAGCGCGACGTTGACGACGCCGAACGCCTGAGCGCCGAGATCGCGCGCGAGGCGCTCGGCGAGCCACGCGCCGCCGCTGTAAATGCCGGCGAGCCGCGGGCCGCCCGGTTCGGCGAACGCCGTGCCGTAGGCTGCGCGGATCTGGTCGAGCAGGACGCGGTAAAGCGCCTCGGCGTCAATGGTGCTCATGGTCGGACAATTGATCGAGATACTGTTGAAGGATGACGCGCGCGGCTTCGGCATCGAGCATGTCGGTGCGGGCGCGGCCGCGCACGTTGCGCTCGCGCAGCCCGGCCTCGGCCTCGACCGACGAATAGCGCTCGTCGACCCACGTGACGGGCAGCCCGAAGCGGCCGTTCAGCTGGTTGCCGAAACGCTTCGCCTGCTGCGTCATGTCGTGCGGCGTGCCGTCCGGATGCATCGGCAGCCCCACGACGAGCGCGTCCGGCCGCCATTCGGCCAGCAAGTCGCCGACCGCCTTGAAGCGGTGCTCGCGGTTCAGGTTCTGGATCACGACGAGCGCGCGGGCCGAGCGCGTCAGCGCGTTGCCGATCGCGACGCCGATCCGTTTTTCGCCGTAGTCGAACGCCAGGAGCGTCGCATCGCGCGCGCTCGCGCCACTCATGCGTGCCCTGCTTCGCCGGACAGCATCGACGAGCTGACGCCGAGCAGGCCCAGTGCGGCTTCGAAGCGCTCTTCGGCCGGCGTGTCGAACACGATGCGCGGATCGGCGGCGACCGTCAGCCAGCCGTTGCGGGAAATTTCTTCCTCGAGCTGGCCGGCGCCCCAGCCTGCATGGCCGAGCGTCAGCAGGAAGCGTTTCGGGCCGGTGCCCGTCGCGACCGCCTCGAGCACGTCCTTCGACGTCGTCATCTCGAGCCCGCCGTCGACGGACATCGACGAGTTGTAGCTCGCGCCCTCGACCGGCTCGTGCAGCACGAAGCCGCGCTCGGTCTGGACGGGGCCGCCGAAGTACACGGGAATGTGCAGCAGCGGCTCGATGTCGAGCTTCAGGTCGATGCGGTTGAACAGCGATTCGAGGTCGATGTCGGTAGGACGATTGATGACGAGGCCGAGCGCACCGCGCTCGCTGTGATCGCAAAGATAGATCACCGTTCCCGAGAACGTCGGATCGGCCATGTTCGGCATGGCGATCAGGAACTGGTTGGTGAGATTGATGCGATCGGAAGGCTTTGACATGGTTTGAATTTTAGCAAAGACGCCGCGACCTGACCGGGCCGCGATCAACAAGCAACGCCGCGCCGCGCTGGCAACGGCGCACGCGGATCACACGGCACTCTAACACGCGCGCGGGCGCTGTCGGCAGCGTGTTGCAGGCCCGTGCGACAAGGGCTGCCGTCGCGTGTCCGTCCCCTTGTTCGTCAGGTCCGGCCGAGGGCCGTGCCGAGCGCTTCGGACGCCGCCGTGAGATCCGGCGGCGCGACGCCGGCCGCGATCTTCAGGAGCGCCGCACGCAGCATGTCGGACGCGTGGCGGTGCGCATCGAGGCCGCCGTCGGCGAGCGGCACGCCGTGGGCTGCACGGCGCCACGCGAGGCCCAGCGTGTCGGCCAGCAGCGCCGCGTGGCCGAGCCCGAGCGCGCACGCGGCCGTGCCGACCCGGTAGGCGGCGGCGGACGCGTGCCATGCGGCGCCGGCGTCGGCGGTGGCCGGGTTGGCCGCCAGGTCGGCCATCGACGCATCGGCGGTCTGCAGGAAATCCTCATAGGCATGCGCGTTGACGGTCACGACGCCGAGCGCACGGGTGGGCGCGGCGGCGGCGACCGCATCGTGCTCGGCCCGCGCCGCATCGGCCTCCCACAATGCTTCGGAGGCGGGCGTGCCGGCGACGTGCCAGTCGACCGTCAATCCGTAGTCGTGCAGCACGTCGACGAGCGCGACGTCCTCGGCGGCGGCGCCGAACAGCGCGAAATCGCGCCACAGCAGCGCCACCGTCTCGCGCACCAGCTCGGGCGGCGCGCTGCGCCGGCCCTGCGCGTGTTCGCCGAGCAGCAGGTTGATCCGCGCGAGAAAGCGCTTCAGCTCGGGTGCGCCGCTTGCGCGCAGCGTCCGCACGCACGCGGCCGCGAGCCGCCAGAAATCGTACGGCCCGTCGTCGGTGAGCGCGGCCAGCATCGCGTCGACTTCGTCGAGCGCCGCGCCCGGCACGCCGTGCTCGGCACGCAGCACGTCGAGCAGCGCCTGCTCGTAGCGGGCGCGAATCCGGGGCGCGAAGGCATCGGGTAGCGCACGCAGCGTGGCAGGCGGCACCGCCCGGCCGACCAGCGCGAGCGCATCGAGCGGCGTGTTCGCGCGCAGGTCGGCGGCGCTTTGCGCACGTAACGCACGGAAATGCTCGAAGAGAACCGGCGAGCACGCGAGCTCGCGCAGGTTGTGGCGGCCGACGGCCGCACGAAAATCGTGCAGCGCCGCGCGCCAGCCGGCCGAAGTCGGCTCGGTGGCGACGAGCGGCACGGCGGCCGACAGTTGCCCGGCAAAACGCGCGGCCGGCAGCCAGCCGGCTTCCGCGAGCACGGCCGCGGCCGCCGCCAGCGGCGCCGCGGCGTCGTCGCGCCGCTCGAATGCGTCGGCGGCCGCCGCCAGCCACGCGTCGGCCGCGCGTACGGCGCCGCCGCGCGGGTTGGGCAATGCGTCAGGGTGGGGAACGTTCGCCGGATCGGACGTCATGGACACGCGCGCCTGTCATCGTCAAGTCGCTCGCGCGAACCGCGGCGCGCAAGCGCCGGGCCGGTGCGAGGCCTGAGCGGGGTGTCCGTGGGCCAGCGGTCCGATCAGATCTGGACCATCTCGAAGTCTTCCTTGCGGGCGCCGCATTCGGGACACGTCCAGTTGATCGGGACGTCTTCCCAGCGCGTGCCCGGGGCAATGCCCTCTTCCGGCAGCCCGGCTTCTTCGTCGTAAATCCAGCCACAAATCAGGCACATCCAGCTCTTGTATTCCATCTTAAGCCGCGTCGGGGAAAAGTCGGTAAATTCGGGAGCCATGATGGTACCGTGTCGGGGCCGGACTGCCTAGCAATCGCGCTGGAGGACGGCAACTACGTTGCGCTGCGCTAAAAAATCCGTCGTACCGGCCGGATTCCACCGCATAATGGTTGAAAAGTGCGGCCTGCCGGGCAACACAGGGCCAAACAAGCCCATTCGCCTCGCCGTCCGCATCTCCGTCGCTTGTCCGTTTTTCTCTTGCCCCATTTTTACATGTCCAGCAACGCCCCTCCGATCGTCCTCACCTTCGGCCTGTCCGATCCCACCGGCGGCTCCGGCCTCCAAGCCGATCTGATGACCCTGGCGAGCATGGGCTGTCACGGCGTGTCCGTCCTGACCGGCTATACCGTGCGCGACTCGGCCGCCTGCGATGAAGTCACGGGCCTCGATCCCGACGTCGTCGCCGCGCAGGCGCGCATGCTGCTCGAGGACATGCCGGTTGCCGCGTTCAAGATCGGCGCGGCGACGCGTGCGGAAGTCGTGAGCGCGATCGCCGAAGTCGTCGCCGACTACGACGGCGTGCCGCTCGTGCTCGCACCGGACTTCACGCTCGACGACGAACACGTCCTCGCCGCCGACGACCTGCGCGAGTCGATCGCCGACCTGCTGGCACCGCAAACCACGTTATTGGTGGCCGACCACGCGACACTGATCGCGCTCGCGCAGCCGGACGGCGATGCCGAGGCGCCGAATCTCGACGCGGCCGTGTCGCACCTGCTGTCGCAGGGCTGCGAATACATCCTGTCGTCGGAAACGGGCTCGCACCGGCTCGTCAATACGCTGTACGGCGAGGAAGGCCAGCTTCGCGAAGACATGTGGGATCGCTCGCCGCACCGGCTGATGGGCATCACCGATACGCTCGGCGCGGCCATCGCGGCGCTGCTCGCGAACGGCCAGGAGCCGCCGGAAGCCGTGCGCGAGGCGCAGGAATACCTGTACCAGGCCGTGCGCGACGCGTTCCGGCCCGGCATGGGCGCGTACCTGCCCGACCGGTTCTTCTGGGCGCGCAGCAACGACGAGTCGGACACGCCGCCGGCCGTGAAGGCCGACCTGGTGCCGAGGACATCGCATCGGCATTGAGTCGTCGGGGCGGCGGGGTTCACGCAATCAAACGCCGGCCGCCCTTCTCGTCGTCTCGGCAGCACACCTCCCGCATCGGCAAATCGACGCCGATGCATGCAAAACCATCGCCATCGGCTGCCGGCTCGGCGCGACACCCTCCGAATCTTCGTTTTCCCGACCAGCGCGTCGGCCCGCGCAATCGCAGCCGCTCAATCATCGCGGCCGAATCCGCGTTCGCGCCCGTCCTACTCTGGCGACTTTCGACCAACGATAAATTGGCGTCGTACTTTTCAACGTCCAATTGCGCCGAAAATCGAACCGGTCCAATAGATTGACCACCAAGCTCAATGCTACGGTCCATTTCACTCAATGTGACCGATACAAAGGAGCATGCGATGGCGCAAGACATTTTCCTGAAACTGGCCGGCATCAAAGGCGAATCTCGAGATGCGTCGCATCCTGACGAGATCGAGGTATTGGCGTGGGACTGGTCCGCCGATCAGCCATCGTCCACACGCTCAGGGGCCGGCAGCATTGAAGCCGAATGCACGGCCAACGATCTGACCATCGAGCATTATGTCGATCGCGCATCACCGATCCTCATGCTGCATTGCCTAAAAGGGAATCATATCGAGAACGCCGTTCTTGTCGCGCGCAAGGCCGGCTGCATGCCACTCGAGTACCTGAAGATCACGCTGGATGATGTCGTCATCACACGGATCAATTCAGTCGCCAATTTCAACATGGCGCGGCCCCGGGAGGAAGTCCAACTCTCATTCGCCCATATCCGGCAGGAGTATGTCGTTCAGAACGCGCAAGGCGGGAGCGGCGGAACGGTCGCGGCAGGATACGACGTCAAAACCGGCAAAGCGACTTGAGAATTGGAGGAGTCGTGCTTTTCATTTCAAAGCAGGGCCACGTCGACGCGGAACGCGTGATCGTCAAAATATACTCGTCCATCGAACGAGGGTCGATGGAGCACCTGAACGGAATCGTCGTCCATCAAACCGGGGGCGCCACCGTCTCCAGTACATTCAATAGCTATAGCAATACCGCGCACGTCCCGAACGGCGCCCATTTCCTGATCGACAAAGATGGCATGATCTATCAGACCGCCTCCCTGCACAGGATGACCAATCACATCGGTAAATTACAGTCACGTTGTATCACCACACTAACTGCTCGACCGCAGACCTCCGAGCGGCACGGCGCGCGTACCAAGCCGGTCCAACGGCATTCCATCGCCATGAATCCCGGAAGGCATTTCCGGACCGCTACCCGTCCAACTCGGACGCAATAGGAATCGAACTTGTCGGCATGTACTACCCCGACGAGAAAACCGCGGAACCCATCTATGAAAGCGTCACAACCGAACAGAATGCATCGCTCAAATGGCTGGTTCGCGAATTGTCTGAAACGCTGAACGTCGAGATGCGAGAGGTGTATCGGCACCCGGAAGTCGGACGCAAGAACGCCACCGAAGCAAGCACTGCACGGTGGGAATGACATGATGGTTCTAGCCAGATGTGTCGCCGCGGTTGCGTTGTGCGTCCCGATCACCGTCTGTCAGGCCAGAGGGGTGAAGGCCGTGACGGTCGAGCACTCCGGCCAGACTTCGACCCCGGACGATCCGCGTACAACGGATGCATGCAGAAACTTCACACCGACCGTCGACCAGCTGAAGCGCTTCTTTTCCAGAGCAGCGCCGATTGACGGCAGGTTCGTGGCACACGATTACTACTCGCCCTGCCATTCGAGCGGCACCGTATCGTTCCCGGACGGCAGTTCGGGAAGGTGGCGTGTTTACTCCAGCGGCACCGCGTCACTGACATGGGCATCGAACGGCAACACGGTCTATCTCTACAACGGTCGCCATAACGGCTGGCACGACCCGTTCGCATGCAGCTACGGCCTTCACGATGAAGACGACGACGCTTCGTGCTATCTGCCGGGCTTCTGATTCCAATCGCGCCGACACGCACATATAAAAAAAGACCCGCATCGCTGCGGGTCTTTTCTTTTGGCTGGAACGCGCATCGCTGCGCGCTCCGGACAATCGACCGAAGTCGATTACATGTCCATGCCCATGCCGCCCATGCCGCCCGGCATGCCGCCCGGCATCGGTGCATCTTCCTTCGGCAGTTCTGCGACAGCTGCGTCCGTCGTCAGCAGCAGGCCTGCAACCGAAGCTGCGTTCTGCAGTGCGGTGCGCGTGACCTTGGTCGGGTCGACGACGCCGGCTTCAACCATGTCGACGTACTCGCCCGTTGCTGCGTTGTAGCCGTAGTTGCCCTTGCCTGCAGCAACCGCCGCCACGACGACGCTGGCTTCTTCGCCGCCGTTCGTGACGATCTGGCGCAGCGGCTCTTCCATTGCGCGCAGCACGATCTTGATGCCGGCGTTCTGGTCGGCGTTCGCGCCGGTCAGGCCTGCGATCGCGGTGCGTGCGCGGATCAGCGCAACGCCGCCACCTGCAACGATGCCTTCTTCCACAGCTGCGCGCGTCGCGTGCAGTGCGTCTTCGACACGTGCCTTCTTTTCCTTCATTTCGACTTCGGTCGCAGCACCGACCTTGATCACCGCAACGCCGCCTGCCAGCTTGGCCACGCGCTCTTGCAGCTTTTCACGGTCGTAGTCCGACGTCGCTTCTTCGATTTGCGCGCGCACTTGCTTCACGCGTGCTTCGATGTTCACGGCTTCGCCTGCGCCGTCGATGATCGTCGTGTTTTCCTTGCCCACTTCGATGCGCTTCGCCTGGCCCAGTTCTGCCAGCGTTGCCTTCTCGAGCGTCAGGCCGGTTTCTTCCGCGACGACTTGACCGCCGGTCAGGATCGCGATGTCTTCCAGCATTGCCTTGCGACGATCGCCGAAGCCCGGCGCCTTGACCGCAACGGTCTTCAGGATGCCGCGGATGTTGTTGACGACCAGCGTGGCCAGTGCCTCGCCTTCGACGTCTTCAGCGATGATCAGCAGCGGACGGCCAGCCTTCGCGACTTGCTCGAGCACCGGCAGCAGATCACGGATGTTCGACACCTTCTTGTCGTGCAGCAGCACGAACGGGTTGTCGAGGACGGCGACTTGCTTGTCCGGGTTGTTGATGAAGTACGGCGACAGGTAGCCGCGGTCGAATTGCATGCCTTCGACGACGTCGAGCTCGTCGGCCAGCGACTTGCCGTCTTCGACGGTGATCACGCCTTCCTTGCCGACCTTGTCCATCGCTTCAGCGATGCGATCGCCGATCGACGAGTCGCTGTTCGCCGAGATCGAGCCGACCTGTGCGATTTCCTTGTTGGTCGTGCACGGCTTGCTGATCTTCTTCAGCTCTTCGACAGCCGCTGCGACTGCCTTGTCGATGCCGCGCTTCAGGTCCATCGGGTTCATGCCCGATGCGACGTACTTCATGCCTTCGCGAACGATCGATTGCGCGAGGACGGTTGCCGTCGTCGTGCCGTCGCCTGCGTTGTCGCTGGTCTTGGAAGCGACTTCCTTGACCATTTGCGCG
The DNA here is from genome assembly GCF_905400185.1 of Burkholderia sola. Taxonomy (NCBI): domain Bacteria; kingdom Pseudomonadati; phylum Pseudomonadota; class Betaproteobacteria; order Burkholderiales; family Burkholderiaceae; genus Burkholderia; species Burkholderia sola. The sequence goes on along the minus strand of NZ_FR989675.1, from coordinate 844,694 downwards.
CCCATGTTCTGGAGCTTGTCCTTCAGCTCGATTTCCTTCGCGACCGACACACCGTCCTTGGTGACCGTCGGGCCGCCGAAGCTGCGCTCGAGCACGACGTTGCGGCCCTTCGGACCCAGCGTGACCTTGACTGCGTTGGCGAGAATGTTCACGCCTTCGACCATCTTCGAACGGGCGGAATCGCCGAATACGACGTCTTTAGCTGCCATCTTCTAACTCCTTGAATTCTTGGGAATATGTACCGTCGGAGGACGCTTACTTGGCGTTGACCACGGCCATGATGTCTTCTTCGCGCATGACCAGCAGTTCCTGGCCGTCGACCTTCACGGTCTGACCTGCGTACTTGCCGAACAGGACACGATCGCCGACCTTCACGTCGAGCGCGATCGGGGCGCCCTTGTCGTCGCGCTTGCCCGGGCCGATGGCCAGGACTTCGCCCTGATCCGGCTTTTCAGCAGCGGCGTCGGGGATCACGATGCCCGAGGCGGTCTTGGTTTCCTGATCCAGGCGCTTGACGATCACGCGATCGTGCAAAGGACGAAGGTTCATATTCACTCCTCTCTTGACTGAGATTGAAGAACGCTTAGGGAAACTGCCCGGCGTGGCGCCCGGCAGAGAATTGTTAGCACTCTCGTGCAGCGAGTGCTAATTATATGGACGGGTTTTGACAAATTCAAGAAGGGAAACCGGAGGAATTTTCGGGGCGGCGACGCGGCGGGAAAAACCCACGAAAACAACAAAAACCCCTTTTAAAACAATGCCATATCGAATGCAACCGACCCGACAGGCGGGCCCATGCGGCCCGCTGATCCCATCCAGCCCCGTTTGGACACCGGGTAAGCCCGGAGTTCCCGGGACCGGTGACATCGCATCGAAAAAACCGCGCGACGCCGATTTCGTCTGCCGCGCCGTGCTCGCTCGCCGGCGTCGCCGGGCCGATTTCACGCGTCGGCGCAGTCCGCGCCGGACAACGGCCGGAAGGTCCGGCCGTCCGTCTCGACGGTCGCGCCCAGCCGCCGCGCGAGCCCCTTCGCGCCTTCGCGCATCACGACGTCGTGGTTCCACCGGAACAGCGGCCGCGCGAGCGGCTCCAGCCAGTTCATCCAGCCGCGCGTGCGGATGTGCCAGTCGTAGCGCACGACGGTGCGCGCGCCGTCGGCGGCGAACGACCAGCAGCCGTCGCCCTCGATCGCACCGCTCGCATGGCCTTCGAGCGCATGCGGCCGCTCGACGCGCCGCACGCGCATGTCGAAGGTCAGCCGGTACGGCAGCGCTCCCTTCCACGTATACCGGTGCAACGCGCCGACGCCGCGCGCGTCGCCAGGCTCGAGCTCGACGGTGCGCACGGCGCCCTTCCACCAGTCGGGCCAGCGATCGACCTGGTAGATCGCGTCCCAGACCGCCGCGAGCGGCGCATCCACCCGCCAGGTCGTCGAAAACCGGTACTCCGCCATGCAGCCTCCGGCATGCGCGTTCAGGAACGCGGATCGGCGCGCCGTCAGGGCGCGAAGAAACGCTCGGGAAACGCGACGTCGATCTCCACGTCGTCGAGCGTCACGGTTTCGAGCGGCACGTCGTCGTCGCCCGCATAGCTGACGACCTTCAGCGGAAAACCGTCCGCGGCGTCGAGCCACAACCGGTAGCGATGCACGCCGTCGATCGCGTGCGCGGGTGCGCCCGTGACCAGCACGCGCTGCGCGGTCCGGCCGCCGACGGCCTCCTTGCCTTCGGTCACCGTCGCACCGCCCTGCTGCAGCGCATGTACGTTGCGCAGCAGTTCGCCGACGTCCGAGCGGTCGACCCGGTGGCCGGTGCGGTCGCGCACGAGCGGATTGGACGGCGACAGCGTCAGCGCGGGCGGCGCATGCGTGCCGAACGGGCGCAGCCTGACCTTGCCGTCGCCGGGATCGTACGCGAGCACCGCGCCGCGATGCGGCGACACGAAATCCATCCGGACGAAGCCCGGTTTCAGGTACGCGTAGCGGATTTCGGTGCGCTCGCCGTCGCGCGCCGACGAGCGGATCGTCGCGCGGTACGAGCGGACGTGGTCGAAATGCGCCTGCGCGACGGTCACGGGATCGGCTGTCATGCTCGCTCCTATCAGGCTCGCGGCCAGCAACGCGGCGATCACGGCGCCGCCTCGACTTCGAGCACGCCTTCCATCCCGCGCTCGCGATGGCTACTGAAAAACAGCAGCCGGTGCGTGCAATAGTAGGCGAATCGCCCCGGCTGCACCGGCGTGAAACGAAACGTCTTCGGCGTCGTGCCGAGCTCGGTGCGTACCTCGATGCCGGCCTGCGGCGCGTCGATCTCGAAGCTGTGCGGCACCACGCCGGGCTCGGCCGACACGGTGAGTTCGACCGGCGCGTGCGCACGGACGATCACGTGATTCGGCCGGAAGAAATAGCTGCCGCCGACGATCGTCACGCGCTGCACGCCGTCCGCGTCGATCGGCACGCGCAGGGGCGTGTCGGCATCCGCGTGCGCAAGCACCGTGCCCGCGGCGAACACCGCCAGTACGAGCCCCTTCATCGTCGCCATCTTCATCGCCTGCTCCCTGCGGGCGCCGCGCGTCAGCCCTTCCACGCGTCGGTCGGCCCGCCCAGCGCACCGCATGCGTCGATCGCGAGCTCGCGCAGACGCCGTTCGTCGCCACGGCCGGACAGCGCATAACCCATGCCGCGATCCGACCAGAAATACGTGTAGCGGCCGTTCGCCGACAGCGCGCGCGGCGCGAGACGCCGCGCATCGTATGCGGTCATGTACAGCGTCACGCGCGCACCGTCCGCGCGCTGGTACATGAGCTGCGCGGCCGGCCCCGCGTCGCCGGGCAGCAACCGGCCGCCCAGCAGCGCGTAACCGTATTCGTCGAGCGACGGCGCGCGCACCGGCCGGCCGACGCGCGCCGACAACCACGCGGCGAGACGCTCGGGATCGTTCGCGCCGACTTCCACCGGATGCTCGCGGTCGGCCGCGTACACCGCGTAGGCGACATCGGCGCGCGCGGCGAACGCCGGTTCGCGGCCGAATGCCGCCCAGCCCGCATGCAGCGCGACACCGATCAGCAGCCCGGCCGCCAGCCCCGCGAACGCATGCGCGACCGCGCGCCAGCGCGGCGCGCGGCGCTGCACGAACAACGCGGGCGCCGCGCCCGGCAACGGGAACAGCGCCTTCAGCGCATCGCGCTGCGCGCGGTAATGCGCGAATCGTTCGGCTTCGTGCGGATCGGCCTGCAGGCGCGCGAGCACCTCGCGCCGCTCGTGCCCGGACAGTTCGCCGTCCAGCAGCGCGGACAGCAGTTGCGCCGACGCATCGTCTCCCTGCTCGTTCGAAGGCTTGCGCGGATCGTCCATCATGGCTTCCCGATCACCCGTAACGTGGCCGTGCCGTGCGTCGACGGCGCGTCCGACAGCAACGCGCGCATGTGCGCGCGCGCCCGCGCGAGCCGCGACATCACCGTGCCCACCGGCACGCCGAGCACCTGCGCGGCATCGCGATAGCTCAACTCCTCCAGCGCGACCAGCAGCAGCACCTCGCGCTGTTCGACCGGCAGCCGGTACAGCGCACGCTGCACGTCGCGCAACTCCAGCCCGCCGACCTCGCCGACCGGCGCGGCCATCGTCTGCCACGGCGCCGTCGCGTCGTCGACCGCGATCTCGTGCCGCGCGCGCAACTGGTCGATGAAGCGGTGCCGCAGCAGCGTCAGTAACCATGCGCGCAGGTTGCCGCCGTCGCGCGGCGGCCGGTTCAGCGCACGCTCGAGCGTGTCCTGCACGAGATCGTCGGCCCATGCGCGCTCGCCCGTCAGCGCACGCGCATAGCGCGTGAGATGCGGAAGCCATACCAGCAGGTCCGATTCATAGCTCATCGGGGCGCCTCGCGCGTCGCCGCGCGGTCACGGTCACGGCCGCGCGACGTGCCACATGCCGCCGATTCCATCGCCGCCCGCGTCGCCGGCCTTGCGGTCCATCTTCCAGCGATACAGCGGGCGGCCGCGGTATGCCCATTGCTTTTTGCCGTCGTCGCGGGCGACGAGGCTCAGCGCACCCGACGCCCTGTCGTACGCGTCGGCGAGCGCGGGCGGCCAGTTCGCTGCGCATGTGCCGTCGCACATGCTCTTGCCCGGCGCATCGCGATCGAACACGTACAGCGTCATGTGCGCTTCGTCGACCAGTTTCCCGTCGCCGACCTGGGGCGGTTCCGCGGCCGCCGGCCGCACGATCGCCACCGTCAGCGCGGCAGCGAAGAGCATCCGTTTCATTCCCGTTCTCCTTGGCGTCGTGTCGCGACACGGTGCCGCCGAACGGGACGATCGGCTGCGTCGCGATCATTATCCCGCCGGCCGGCTGTGCCGGAACTCGGTATGTAAACGGACGGCGGCGGCCGGTTATTCCATGCGGCGGCGCGACGAGTGGTGGCGATCATTCATGCGACGAAAGCACGCGGGAAGCCTGAATGTCCTTCTTGTCGATTGGCAGATCATTTTCGACGGCGCGGATTTCGACCACCCGGGCAGCAGAACGAAAAACCGTGAAATACGCGCATTGCCATCGGCGCGTGCCGGCGACCGACGCCGCAACTGCGCGCGGCCGGTTCAACTGAAGCGTGCGGGCCGATACGGATGCGGATCGATATAGGTCGGCGCGCCCGTCATCATTTCGGCGAGCAGGCGGCCGGTCGCGGGCCCAAGCGTGAGCCCGTGATGGCAGTGGCCGAACGCGAACCACAAATGGCGATGGCGCGGCGCGGGCCCGATCACCGGACGCATGTCGGGCGTGCACGGCCGCATCCCGAGCCACGGTTCCGGATCGAGCCGCTCGCCGATGCCGAACGCGTCGCGCGCCAGCGGTTCGGCACGCGCGAGTTGCACGCCGGTCGGCGGCGCATCACGCGGCGCGATCTCGACGCCCGTCGTCAGCCGCAGGCGGCCGCCTTCCATCGGCGCGACGACGAAACCGGCCTCGGTATCGCACACGGGCACGTTCAGCGGCGTGCGCGTCGGCCGGTAATGCATGTGATAGCCGCGCTTCGCGCGCAGCGGAATCCGGTAGCCGAGCGGCGCGAACACCTGATCGGACCACGGCCCGAGCGCGACCACGGCCGAGCGCGCCGAGATCGGCCCGTGTTCGGATCGGACCTGCCAGCCGTCATCGACCTGCACGAGCGTCGTCGCGTCGCCGTGCACGAACGTGCCGCCGTCGCGCTCGAACAGCCGCGCATAGGCCTTGGTCAGCCCGCCCGGGCTCGACACGGTCTTCGGATCCTGCCAGTGGAAGGCGCCGCAGAAGGCGTCGCCGATACCGGGCTCTCGCGCGCGCAGCGCATGCGCGTCGAGCACGGTCATCCGCAACCCGTGCGCGGCGGCGACCTGCTGCTGCGCGCGCGCTTCCGCGTCGAACAGCCCCGGTGAACGGAACGCCTCGATCCATCCGCCGTCGTGCACGAGCGGCTGCGCGTCGGTGCGTGCGAGCAGCGCATCGTGCTCGACGACGCTCGCCGCGACGAGCGGCAGCAGGTCGCGCGCGGCGGCCGCGAGCCGCTGCGGCGACGATTCGCGCCAGAAGCGCGCGAGCCAGCCCGCATACGCAGGTAGCGCGCGGTAATCCCAATAGAGATCGACCGAACGGTTGCGCGCGTAGCGCAGCAGCGTGCCGAGCCGGCGCGGAAACGCATACGGCACGACCGACGAGCGCTCGATCAGCCCCGCATTGCCGTGGCTGGTTTCCTCGCCGGGCGCGCGCCGGTCGACGAGCGCGACGCGCAGCCCGCGATCCTGCAGATGCAGCGCCGACGACACGCCGACGATGCCGGCCCCCAGAACGATGACGTCGAAATCCATGGTCCCCCGCACTGCGTCGAGATGGGATGCGCCGTGCGCCGGCCCGGCGGGCGGCACGCGGCGGCGCTTACTTCGCGATGATGTCGCGTTTGAAGTACTTCTGCGACAGCGCGCTCAGCGTGCCGTCCTTCTTCAGCGCATCGAGCGCACCGACGATCTTCGCCTGCAGCGCCTTGTCGTTCTTGCGCATCCCGAAGCCGGTGCCTTCGCCGAGCGTCGCCGGATCCTTCAGCGGCTCGCCGACGATCCGGTAGTCGCGGCCGGCCGGCTTGTCGAGGAAGCCGTCCTGCGCGGTCTGCGCTTCCTGCACGGCCGCGTCGAGACGCCCCGCGACGAGATCGGCGTAGATCTGGTCCTGATCCGGGTACGACACGACGTCCACGCCCGCATTGGCCCAGTGCGCCTTCAGGAAATCCTCCTGCGACGAGCCCTGCAGCACGCCGACGTGCTTGCCGCGCAGGCTCGCGACGTCGGGCTTCAGCGGCGAGCCGTGCTTCGCGACCATCACGATCGGCACCACGTAGATCGCCGGCGTGAAGTCGATGCTTTGCTTGCGCTTCGCGGTGATGTTCATCGCCGAGTTGATCGCGTCGAACTTGCGCGCCTGCAGCGCCGGGATCAGCCCGTCGAACGCGTTCTCGACCCACACGCACTTCATGTTCAGCTTCGCGCATACCGCATTGCCGACGTCGACGTCGAAACCCTGCAGCTGACCAGCCGGCGTCTTGCTCTCGAACGGCGGATAGGCGGCTTCGATCCCGAAGCGCAACGTGGTCTGTTCCGCATGGGCCGTGACGGCCGCGCACGCGACCGCCGCAGCGGCGCAGAGGGAAAGTTTCCAGTTCATGACGGTCCTTCTGTTCTGGAGTGAGGCGATGAAGATCGGTCGCACGACGCCTCGGTCGGACGCCGGGTCGGGATTCGGCGCAGGCCGCCGCCGCATGGCGACGTGTCGGGCTCTGCATGCGAAATATAGACTCAAAGTCTACTATAGACTATAGGGGATACGAGGAGATCGTCGTGTTGCTCGACGCCGAAATTTCGTCGCCCGAGCCAAAACATCGTTGATTCCGTGGCATTTTTCATGATCCCAGCACCGCCACGACGTCTCGAAAAGAAAAATTATCCCGATTTCGTTTGTCTATATTAGACTTTTAGTCCACAACGAACCCCGCCGGACACCGTCTTTCGAGACTTTCTGTCCAGCCCGCACCGGAGATGTCCCGATGACGCAACCCCGCCCCAGCCTGCCGCTGACCGTCGACGAAGCCGCGGTGCGCGCGGCGCTGCCGTCGCTCGACGTGCTCGGCACGCTGCGCCGCATGTTCGCGTCGCTCGCCGCGGCGCGCGCGGTGCAGCCGCCGCAGACGCTCACGCCGTTTCCCGACCAGGCCGGCGACTTCATCACGTATCTCGGCGCGCTCGCCGACCAGCAGGTATTCGGCGCGAAGCTGTCGCCGTATGTCGTGACAGACGGCAAACCCATCGTCACCGCATGGACCGCATTGATGTCGATGCAAACCGGCCAGCCGCTGATGTGGTGCGACGCCGGGCTGCTGACCGTCGAACGCACGGCCGGCACGACGGCGCTCGCGGTCGACTGCCTCGCGCCGCGCAACGCGCGTCATCTGGCGATCGTCGGCGCGGGCGCGGTCGGCCTCGCGCACCTGCGGCACACGGCGGCGCTGCGCGACTGGGACACGATCCGCGTGTACTCGCCCGCGCTGGCCGGCGATACGGCACTGCAGGCGAGCCTCGCCGCGCTCGACCCGCGCGCACGCGCGGCGGCAAGCGTCGAGGCGTGCGTACGCGACGCGGACGTGGTGATGCTGTGCACGTCGTCGGGCACGCCCGTGCTCGGCGACGGGATGCTCACGCGCGCCGCGCTCGTCACGTCGATCAGCACGAACGTCGCGCGCGCACACGAAATCCCGCCCGCGTGGCTGCCGGACATGGACGTCTACTGCGACTACCGGCACACGACGCCCGCGAGCGCCGGCGAGATGCAGATCGCGGCGGCCGAGCACGGCTGGGATGCCGGCCGGATCGCCGGCGACCTGCCCGCGCTCGTCGCCGGCACCTGCGCGGCGCCGTCGCGCACGCGTCACGCATTCTTCCGCTCGATCGGCCTCGGGCTCGAGGACATCGCGATCGCGCACGCGCTGTACACGCATCTGACGCGCGGATGAGCGCCCCGCGCGCGCGGGGCCGATACAATGGCGCAACCGCCGCGGCGGCCGCGCGCGGGCGCACGGGCATGCCGGCCGACGGTGCGCCGGCCCGCCGGCCCGACACGCTGCCCGGCTCCCGCCCACCCGAGATCGCGATACCGATGCGCAAGAAGAAATCTCCCGTCAAAGACCTGCTGCTCACCCGCTATGCGCCGATCGCCGACGGTATCGCCGCGCTGTTCTTCCCGTACGCGGAAGTCGTGATCCACGACCTGCACGACCAGACGGTGCTGTATCTGGCGAACAACCTGTCGAAGCGCGAGGTCGGCGACGATTCCGCGCTCGAGGAAATCGATCATTCGGCGCGCGAGCGCGTGATCGGCCCGTACGAGAAGCTGAACTGGGACGGCCGGCGGATGCGCTGCGTGAGCAACGTGCTGTTCGACGACGAAGGCCGCCCGGCCGGGATGATGTGCATCAACTTCAACATCGCGGTGTTCGACGAGATGCGCGCGACGCTCGACCTGTTCATCAAGGGCGCGGGCGTCGTCGCGCAGCCCGACGAGCTGTTCCGCGACGACTGGCAGGAGCGCATCAATACGTTCCTGCACGGCTGGCTGCGCGAGCGGCAGGTCGGGCTGAACGGGCTCACGCGCGAGCACCGGCGCGAACTCGTCGAGGCGCTGTACGCGGAAGGCGCGTTTCGCGGCAAGAGCGCGGCGAACTACGTCGCGAACGTGCTCGGGATGGGGCGCGCGACGGTCTACAAGCATCTGAAGCATCTGAAGGAAACGGGCGACGCCTGAGCGCGCAGCGGCGGCCGCAATGACGATCGGACCCGGCCATCGGCATCGGACGACCGTTTCCGCGTCGAAGCTTCGCGATACGCGGGCGCGGCTGCATGCCGCACGGGCCTACGGACCACGGAGCCCGGGAGCATAAAGTGATATAGTCACAGTTACATTTTTGACCGCTCCAACCGCCATGACGACCGCTCCCGCCCCGACCGCCCGCCCGACCCTGACCGTCGAAATCTGGTCCGACCTGATCTGCCCATGGTGCTGGATCGGCAAGCGCCGTTTCGACGAGGCGCTGGCCGCGTTCGCGCACGCCGACCGCGTCGACGTCGCGCTGCGCGCGTACCGGCTGATGCCGGGCCACCCCGTCGAGCCGGTCGAGGCGATGCTCGCAGGCAAATACCGGATGGCGCCCGCACAGGTCGACCAGATGCTGCGCCAGGTAACCGAGGCGGCCGCGAGCGTCGGGCTGCGCTACGACCTGCCCGGCACGCTCGTCGGCGACACGCTCGACGGCCACCGGCTCGTGAAGCTCGCGCACGCGTCGGGCCGCGCGCATGCGCTGACCGAGCGCCTGTATCGCGCGTATTTCTGCGAGCACGGCTCGCTGTTCGATCATGCCGCGCTGACCGAATTCGCGGTCGAAGCCGGGCTCGAGCGCTCGGCCGTCGAAGCGGTGCTGCACAGCGACGCGTACCGCGACGAAGTCGAGGCCGACATCGCGCGCGCCGCGCAGATCGGCGGGCGCGGCGTGCCGCTGTTCGTGTTCGGCGGCCGCTACGCCGTATCGGGCGCGCAGCCGGCCGACGCGTTCGCGCAAGCGCTCGACCACGCGTGGCGCGACGGCGTCGTCGAACTCGACGGCGACGACGCGGCCGCCTGCGGCCCGGACGGCTGCGAACTGCCGGCGCGCGCGTAACGCAACATCCCGCTTCACGCGCGCCGGGCCACACCCGCCGCTACGCGACGCTCCTGCCACAAACCGACAGGAAACCCGCGCCGGTGGCATCTACAATGCATCCTTCCATATAACGAATAGAAGGCTGCGAGCCCATGACCCACGGGATTCACGGCGAGAAGCGCTGGTACGCGCTGATCGTGCTCTGCCTCGGCGTGCTGATGATCGTGCTCGACAGCACGATCGTGAACGTTGCGCTGCCGTCGATCAGCACCGATCTCCACTTCACCGAAACGGCCCTCGTGTGGGTCGTCAATGCCTACCTCCTGACATTCGGCGGCTGCCTGCTGCTCGGCGGCCGGCTCGGCGACCTGTACGGCCAGCGGCGCATGTTTCTCGCGGGCCTCGTCGTGTTCACGCTCGCGTCGCTCGCCTGCGGGCTCGCGCAATCGCAGGCGATGCTGATCGCCGCGCGCGCGGTGCAGGGGCTCGGCGGCGCGGTCGTGTCGGCCGTCTCGCTGTCGCTGATCATGAACCTGTTCACCGAGCCCGGCGAACGCGCTCGCGCGATGGGCGTCTACGGCTTCGTGTGCGCGGGCGGCGGCAGCATCGGCGTGCTGCTCGGCGGGCTGCTGACGAGCTCGCTGTCGTGGCACTGGATCTTCCTCGTCAACCTGCCGATCGGCGTCGCGGTCTACGCGATGTGCGCCGCGCTGCTGCCGCGCACGCGTACGGCGGCCGGCACCGCGCGGCTCGACGTGGCGGGCGCGATCACGGTGACGGCATCGCTGATGCTGGCCGTCTACGGAATCGTCGGCGGCAACGAGGCCGGCTGGCTGTCGACGCAGACCGTCGCGTTGATCGGCGCGGCCGTCGTGCTGCTCGCGCTGTTCATCGCGATCGAGTCGCGCGCCGCGCACCCGCTGATGCCGCTTACGCTGTTCGCCGCGCGCAACGTCGCGCTCGCAAACGCGATCGCCGTGCTGTGGGCGGCCGCGATGTTCGCGTGGTTCTTCCTGTCCGCGCTGTACATGCAGCGCGTGCTCGGCTACGGGCCGCTGCAGGTCGGCCTCGCGTTCCTGCCGGCGAACCTGATCATGGCGGCGTTCTCGCTCGGGCTGTCGGCGCGGATCGTGATGCGCTTCGGGATCCGCGGCCCGATCGCCGCCGGCCTGCTGATCGCGGCGTGCGGCCTTGCGCTGTTCTCGCGCGCGCCGGTCGACGGCGGTTTCGTGTGGCATGTGCTGCCCGGCATGACGCTGCTGGGCATTGGTGCAGGCGTCGCGTTCAATCCGGTGCTGCTCGCCGCGATGAACGACGTCGATCCGGCCGATTCCGGGCTCGCGTCGGGGATCGTCAACACCGCGTTCATGATGGGCGGCGCGCTCGGGCTCGCGGTCCTCGCGAGTCTCGCCGGCGCACGCACCGATGCGCTCGCGGCAGCGCAAGCGGCGCCGCTCGACGCACTGAACGGCGGCTACCACGCGGCCTTCGCGTTCGGCGCGGCGTTTGCGGCCGTGGCCGCGCTGACCGGTTTCGCGCTGCGCATCCGGCCGCCACGCGCGGTCGAAGGTGCCGGGCCCGCGATGCACTGACCGTCGATGGGCGGCCCGGAACCGGCATCGAGTCGGGGCGCGCACTGTCGCGCCCTTTTTATGCGCGCCCGGATACACGGCGCCGGCCCCGGTTCGTCATCGCTTTCAGACCGGTCGTCATCGTCGGTCGCGCCCCATTCAAACGCCCGTTTTACGTCCCGCCGGCCGCCTGCGGTGCAGACCTTCCCGGCCGATTTTTAACGCAGTCGTACATTGACGCGCCACTTTTGCGACAATGGCGGACTTTGACGCGCGCGCAGCGCCGCGGCCGCGCGCCGCCGCCGAACGCCACCTAACCGCCTGCCTCCGATGTCGCTTCCCCATATCGATCTGCTGTACTCGCTGTCCGGCCTGTTCGTCGGCATTCTCGTCGGCCTGACGGGCGTCGGCGGCGGTTCGTTGATGACGCCGATCCTCGTGCTGCTGTTCGGCGTCCACCCGGCGACGGCCGTGGGCACGGACCTGCTGTACGCGGCCGCGACCAAGGCCACCGGCACGCTCGTCCACGGCCTGAAGGGCTCGGTCGACTGGCGCATCACGGGCCGGCTCGCGGTGGGCAGCGTACCGGCCGCGGCGCTCACGCTGTGGTGGCTGCACACGCACGGGATGAACACGCCGGGTACCGCGCGGATGATCCAGCTCGTGCTCGGGGTCGCGCTGCTGCTCACGTCGCTCGCGCTGATCTTCCGCCCGCAGCTCACGGCATTCGCCGCGCGCAACCCGCTCGCGCCGAGCCCCGCGCGCACGCTGTGGTCGACCGTGCTGACGGGCGCCGTGCTGGGCGTGCTCGTGTCGATGACGTCGGTCGGCGCCGGCGCGATCGGCGTGACCGTGCTCCTGCTGCTGTATCCGCTGCTGGCGACGACCCGCATCGTCGGTTCCGACATCGCGCATGCGGTGCCGCTCACGCTGGTCGCGGGCATGGGCCACTGGCTGCTCGGCTCCGTCGACTGGTCGATGCTGCTGTCGCTGCTGCTCGGTTCGCTGCCCGGCATCGTGATCGGCAGCCTGCTGTCGGCGCGCGCGCCCGAGCGGCTGCTGCGCAACCTGCTCGCGTCGACCCTGGTGGCGGTGGGCGTGCGGCTCGTGCTGGCGTAAGCAACGCCTCGCGTCTGGTGACAAACGCCACCGTCGGCGCATGCCGATCCTCAATAGAGGGCTTTTCATCCCTGTTTTGAGGATTAAGGAAGCCATCACCTTCGACTTCCGGGGCGATACCCCCTCCGACACAAAAAGATGCCCCCGGAGTCCACGACTCTCGGGGGCATCTTGTGGAACGACAGCCACACCATCAACGTACACGACCCGCCACATCGGGACGCACGCGCGCGTGCACTTTTCCGCCGCGGCGGGCGGCGCCCGCCGCCCGCAACACTTACTGCCCCTGCTGCTGCAGTTTCTGCTGCTTCATCTGCTGCGTGCGCGCCTGCAGCTTCAGCACGCGTTGCAGCGCAGTACGGTTCGCGAGGATGCCGTCGTAGAAGTTGGCGAGATCACCCTTCAGCGCGGTCCGCGACGCGTCGTTCAGATAGATCATGTGGCCCGACGGGTAGTTCTTGATCGTCAGGTTCTGCGCCTTGAGCGTCGGATCGAGCGGCATCTGCGCGAGCGTCAGCTCCGTCTGGTGGAACGGCGTGACGGCGTCGAAATAGCCGTTCGCCGACAGCACCTTCAGGTCCGGGTTCACGCTCATCGTCGACGCCAGGTCGCCGGCCGTGTACAGCGTGTTGCCGCCACCCTTGTTCGCGCCGGTCGGGTCCGTGTGGCTGAAGTCCCAGTTGTTGAAGACCTGGTCGTTCAGGTCCACGAACGACGACGTCGACGTGTACTTGAGATCGGTGTTGATGTAGCTGTTCCACAGCACCGTGTACGCGCCGCCGACGTTCGTGATCGACGGATCGTTGCTGCCCGAGTTCGGCAGGATGTACGGCGCGATGCCCTTGCCCGTGAAGTTCGCGCGACCGTCGTACTGGCCGATCTGCGTGCCCGGCACGAGCGTCAGGAAGAACGTGTACGGCGGGTTGTCGTCCGACGACGGCACGTTGCCGAGCGCGGCCGGGTTGCCGAAGGTCTGGATCAGCGACGTCGGGTCCGTGCCGATGTACGCGCCCATCTGCTGAGCGGTCTGCAGCTTCAGGTTCAGCCGCACGTTCACGAAGCCGCCGTCCTGCGGATTCGGCTTCTGCGCAAGCGGCGCGAGCGTGTTGTCCGCGTAGTGGCGGGCCTGCACCATGTACGCGTCGAGATCGGTCGGCGTCGGGTTGAGCGTCGTCTTCTTCCAGTAGAACGCATCGGCCGCGAGCGTCGGGAACGTGCCCGGCGCGGACAGCGCGTTCGCATAGTCGAGGATCGACGACTGCAGCGTGATCCCGTTCAGATCGATGCCGTCCTCGTGCAGCACCCACGACACGACCGCGCTGCGCGCGGTGCCGTACGACTCGCCGTACAGGAACTTCGGCGAATTCCAGCGCGAGTACTTGGTCAGGTAGCGCTGGATGAAGCGGTCGATCGAGCGCGCATCCTGGTCGGTGCCCCAGAAGTCCTTGTTCTTCGCCGGCGCGATCGCCGTCGAGTAGCCGGTGCCGACCGGGTTGATGAACACGAGGTCGGTGCGGTCGAGCAGGCTGTCCGGATTGTCGAGCAGCTTGTACGGCGCGGGCGGCGTGAAGTTCGGGAACGACGACTGCAGGCGCTTCGGCCCGTACGAGCCGAGCAGCAGGTAGACCGACGACGAGCCCGGGCCGCCGTTGTAGAAGAACGTGACCGGGCGCGGCTTCGACGGGTCGGGATTGTCCTGCGTGTACGCGACGTAGAACATCTTCGCGTTCGGCGCCGACGTGACCGGATCGATCGTCGTCAGGTGGCCGGTGGTGGCCGTGTACTGGATCGTCTTGCCGCCGATCGCGACCTGGCGGTGCACGACCGCCGCGCCTTCCGTCGAATCCGTGACCGCATCGTTCGGCCCGGTGCCGTACACGTCGGTGTCGACGTACGGCTGGTCGGCCGCGGTGGCGGCCGTTGCGTCGGTGGTGGCCGACGTGCCGCCGCTGGACGTCGCGGCCGCGGTGGCGGCCGACGCAGCCGGGCTCGGCCCATCGTCGCCGCCGCACCCCGTGACGAGCAGCGCCGCGGCCGCCGCGGCGGCGAGCGGTACGCTCAAGGTCGTTCCGAATAGCGCGAAACCGTCTTTCAAGGACTTGCGTGTCGTCATTATTGCCTCTCGAACAGAACGATAAATACCGCCGGTCGCAAGGGATCATTTGCGCCGGCGCTCCGCACCGGGAATGCATTCGTTATGCGACGCACTCCGAGTTTTTTACCGGATCGGCGAATACCGATCGGCACGATTTACCCCACCTTTTTTTGCAACCGCACAATGGCATAAACTCCATTGGCAACGATAATTCGATGATTCACCGCAATACGGATTCATTCCGCGGATTCGCACGCATAACGAAAGCGACGGACAAAAGGACGCCTCGCAAAGCCCGCTCAGCAAAGCGTCTTCACTTCGACCAGACAAACGATCCCCATCGGCGAGATACCGATTAATCGCGAAACCGCGACCAATCGCGACTCGATCCGATTGAATAAAATCGAAAGGAACGATTAACTAAATGGAAAGGAATATGCTCGCAATCCGATTTATTAAATTAAGTGAAAATACCGGCGCATAATAGGTTCCGGATTTATCGCCGTAAAGTAAGAATTTGTTACAGCGCTCGCCATTCCGATAAAAGGCAGTCCGGGACCGATTCCAGAAACGCCCATAAAAAAAGCCGGACGGCTGTCCGGCTTGCTGGAGGCGCGTGACGGGCGCCGTCAGAGCGGCACGTCGATCGTGCCGACGCCGACGGAAATCGCGTTCGCGCCCGGCGCGGCCGAGATCGGCGGCAGGTTCGCGCTCGTCAGCGCGGGCGCGGCGCCCGGCGTGCCGCCGCGCGGCACCGTGCGGATCACCTGCGACGGCGGCAGCGGCGCGCCGTTCTTCAGGCGCTTCCACATCAGGTTCAGCGCCTGCACGTTGTAGTAGTGAACCGGCACGAAGCGCGTGTCGAAGCCCGGCACCGACAGGAACGCGTCGAAGTGCTGGCCGTTCGTCACTTCGTAGAACACCAGCTGGCTGCGCCCGGCTTCGCTGATGCCGTTCTGCGCGACGTACGCGCGCGACGCGTGGTTCACGGGCACGAGCGCGTCGCTGCGGCCTTGCACGATGATCGCCGGCTTGCCGTGCAGGTTCGCGTTCACGCGCACCGCGTCGACGTTCGCGGGCATCCCGAGCATCCCGTTCGTCCACAGCTGGCGCAGGCACAGCGCGCCCGCGAAGCTCGCATCGGGCGTCGCGAGCCGGTGGTCGACGCCCGCGCCGTTGTTGAACACGAGATTGATGCCGGCCGTCGGCGGCACGCCGTTGCCGATGCCGAACACGGCCGGCATCGGCGACGCGGCGGGCGCCGCGACCGCGCCCGTCGCCGCGTTCGTCGTCGCGAAGCTGAAGTTGCACAGGTTGTCGGTGACGCGCGAGCGCGTGTACGCGTTCGCATAGGTGACCGCGATCGCGGGAATCGCCTGCGAATCCCACATCGCCGCCTGCAACAGGTCGGAATCGGCCAGATAGCCGGCCGCATGGAGCTGCGCGAGCGCGTCGGCCGCCTGGCTCTGCGTGTCGGCGCCCGCCACCAGCCCGGCCGCGGCGAGCGTTGCGCAGCGCTGCGTGCGGATCGACTGCGTGGTCGCGGACGGCAGCGCGCTCAGGTACGGCGCGCCGGCGAGCGACGCCGACGCGGCCGCGCACGGTTCCAGCAGGTTCGCGAGCGTCGCGTAATCGGCCAGCGGCCGGCCGAACGACGGCGCCGGCTGGCCGCCCGTCCGGACGACCGCATTCGGCGCCATCCGCACGTTGATTTGCGGCTCGCCGACCACGACCGCGGTAATCCAGCCGCGGCTGTCCTGCTCGGCCGCCGCGAGCGACGCGCCGCCGCCGTTGCTGACCGACGCGGCGATCGTCGTGATGTCGCCCGCGCGATAGCGCACGGCGTGATGCGTGCCGTCGATCAGCGGGCCGAACTGCTCGTTGAGCGCCCAGTATGCGAATTCGACCGCCTGCAGCGTCACGCGCCCCCAGTCCTGTTCCGGATTCTGTTGCGAATGCGCGTGCTTGAACGCATAGCGGTTCGGGAAGCGGCCGTTGAACGCGGCGAGATCGCCGCTCGTCACGTTCGCGGTGAACAGGCTCGCGGTGCCGGCCAGCACCGCGTCGGCGAGCGTGCCGTCGATCAGCGTGACGGCGTCGGAACCGAGTTCGTGCGCGCCGTTGCCGCCGCCCTTGTCGTTGTAGGCGACCGCGCAGCCGCGCTTGAGCGCCCATTCGCCGGCCGCGGAAATCGCGCCGTACACGCCGCGCGAGCCGGACGACGTCGCGGTGACGATGCAGGGCTGCGCGGGATTGAAGCTGGCAGGCACCTGCACGAGCAGCGTCACGTTCTTGGCGCCGCTGCCGTCGTCGGCATACGCGAGATATTCGGTGCCGGGGATCTTGCCTTCACCGAGCGTGTCGTTGCCGTCGAGGTCGACGTTCGGCCCCCAGAAGCGGCCGTAGCCGCCGTTCGCGCTCATGTCGACGAGCGCGCGGTAGTTCGACCAGATCGCGAGGCGGCGCAATTCGGCGCTCGTCGGCCGCGACGGGTTAGCGAAGCCCGGCGCGGTCGCCGCCGCGAGGCCCGTCTTGCCGAGGCCGGCCGTCAGCAGGTCGTCGCTCGCGCCGTCGTAGGCCGTCGTGCGCACGCTGCCGGACACGAAGCCGGGCAACCGGTTGCGCTCGGCCGACTCGTCGCCGTTGCAGGCGCCGAGCATCGCGACCGCGGCCAGCGCCGCCCCCCACACCACCCGCTTGCCCCACCCGAACTTCGTCATCGCCGCCCCCTCGATATCGTTATCGGTCCGTCGCCGCGCCGCGCGCGGCTGTCGGCCCCCTGAAGCGCAAACGGGCCCCGGCATGCCGGGGCCCGCCTGAAACGGGCGCGCGCGGCGCTCGCGCGCCGCCGCCCGGCGTTACTGCTGCTGAACCGTCAGCTTGTTCGTGACCGACGTCACACCGCTCACGCCCTTCGCCGCCTCTTCCGCCTTGTCGATCTGAGCCTGGTCGGGCACCGTGCCCTCCAGCGTGATCGCGCCGCCCTTCGAGCGCACGACGAGGTTCGCCACGTCGATGCCGCCTGCCTTCGTAATGGCCTTGCGCACCGCATAGCCGAGCTTGCGGTTCGCCTTCTTCGCGGTTTTCGCGGCGGCTTTCGGCGCGCTCGTCGCGGCCGCCGGCGCTTCCGTTGCCGCTGCGTCGCTCGACTGCGCATATACGCTGCCCGACAGACAGGCCGCCACGGCGGCGACGCCCAACGCTCTCAACACGATCGACTTCATGCTATCTCCTTATCACTCCGGAACGGCCGTGCACAGTACGGCCGGATACCCCCAAAAACAGCCGGCCCGCGCGCGAACGGGCGGGACAGCCGGTGTTTTCCACGGCGATACGAGAGAGGCGTCACGGGCCGGCGGCCGGCGCACGCAAAAGCGGGCCGGTCGGGCCGGGCAGCCGCCGGCCGGACGCGCCCGGCCTCATGACGTGCCGGGTCGCGCGCGAATCGGGCGCGGCTGCGTCGCACAATGTAATCCAGCGCCCGCCGAAGCGCAAAGCTTTTGACGCCGGGATGCCCGCCGCCGTCGCGGCGCCGCGGTGCAATACCGCCCCGACTCGCGCAGGCGCAGGGAAACCGGGTACCATCGCCGCGAGAATCCGCATCGTCCCGCGACGACCGTCACCGATGCGTCACGCCAGCGTCATCCGCCGATCCCATGAAGCCTGCCCGTCCCCGCCCGCCGCGCCGCATCCTCGCCCGCTTCGTCGCCGTGTCGTGGCGCGACCTCGCGCTGTCGATCGGCCCGACCGTGCTGCTCGCCGGCGCGGCCGTCTGGCTCGCGGTCAAGCTGATCCAGCCGGCGCCGCCGTCCACGCTCGTGATCTCGGCCGGGCCGCCCGGCAGCACGTACTGGAACGCCGCGCAGAAATACAAGACGATCCTCGCGAAAAACGGCGTCACGCTCGACGTTCAATCGTCCGAAGGTTCCGCGCAGAACCTCGCGCGGCTGTCGAACCCGAACGCGCCGGTCGACGTCGGCTTCGTGCAGAGCGGCATCGGCCCGAAGGAGCGCGACGAGCATCTGGTGTCGCTCGGCAGCATCGGCTACGTGCCGCTCGCGATCATGTACCGCGGCCCGGTCGTCGCGCGCCTGTCCGATTTCAAGGGCAAGCGGCTCGCGCTCGGCGCCGAAGGCAGCGGCGCGCGCGAACTGAGCCTCGCGCTGCTGAAGATGAACGGCATCGTGCCGGGCGGCCCGACCGAGTTGCTGCCGACCGCCGGCGAGGACGCCGCGACCGCGCTGCTCGACGGCAAGATCGACGCCGCGTTCCTGTCCGGCGACTCGACGCAGATCCCGGTGATGGCAAAGCTGTTCCGCGCGCCCGGCGTGCACGTATATTCGTTCACGCAGGCCGAGGCGTACGCGCGGCGCTTTCCGTATCTGACCGCGATCACGCTGCCGATGGGCGTCTACGATCTCGGCCGCAACCTGCCGCCGGCCGACATCCACACGGTCGCGCCGACGATCGAACTCGTCGCGCGCGACTCGCTGCACCCGGCGCTGTCCGACCTGCTGATCGAGGCCGCGCGCGAAGTGCACGGCCACGCGACGATCCTGCAGCACGCGGGCGAATTCCCGTCGTCCGTCACGCGCGGCTTTCCGCTGTCCGACGACGCCGCCCGCTACTACAAGTCGGGCAAGAGCTTCCTGTACCGGCGGCTGCCGTTCTGGGTCGCGAGCCTCGTCGACCGGCTGCTGGTCGTGGTCGTGCCGCTGATCGTCGTGCTGATCCCCGGGCTGCGGCTCGTGCCGTCGCTGTACGGCTGGCGCGTGCGCTCGCGCATCTACCGCTGGTACGGCGCGCTGATCGCGCTCGAGCGCCGCGCGCTCGGCGAACATACGGCCGAGGAGCGCGTGCAGTTGCTCGACGAGCTCGACGACATCGAGGAAGCCGTGAACCGGATGAAGATGCCGCTCGCGTACGCCGGGCAGTTCTACGTGCTGCGCGAGCACATCGGCTTCGTGCGCGAACGGCTCACCGCGCACGACCAGGATGCGCCGGCGGGCCCGCCCGGCGCCGGCAATTCGCCGGCGCGCGCGGAAACCGGCCCGCCGCCGGCCGGCGATGGCCCCCGGGCGACTCCCGGTTCCGCGTGAGCGAACGATCCGCGATCATTGCTGCATGCGCGCGCTGCCGCGTAACATGGAGGCCGCCGCCAGGCGCCGCACGCCCCCCCTTCTGGAGAACGACATGACAACCGGCCTCGATACCGCCCAACCCGCCTGGTTCTTCGACTTCGTGTCGCCGTTCTCGTATCTGCTGCTCGAGCAGCACGACAAATGGCCGGACGTGCCGTTCAACCCCGTCGCCGTATCGCTGCCCGACCTGCAGCGCCACTGGGGCCAGCGCCCGAGCGCCGACGTGCCGGCCAAGCGCGTGTTCACGTACCGTCACGCGCTGTTTCGCGCGGAACAGCTCGGCATCCGCTTCAAGATGCCGCCCGCGCATCCATTCGATTCCGACAAGGTGCTGCGCCTCGCGATCGCGCTGCGCGCCGATATCGTGACGGTGCTGGAAATGTTCCGCTTCGTCTGGCGAGAAGGCAACGATCCATCGACGCCGGACGGCTTCGCGGCGCTGTGCGAACGCGTCGGCGTGAGCCACGGCGACGAGCTGATCGAATTCGAGGAAACCGCCGCGCAGCTGGCCCGCAACACGGCCGATGCGATCGCGCTCGGCGTGTTCGGCGTGCCCACCTTCTGGATGAACAAGCAGCTGTTCTGGGGCGAGGACGCGCTGCCGATGGTGCTGTACTGCGCGCGCACGCCGAACTGGCTCGAATCGCGCGAGGTCAAGCGGATCAGCACGCTGCCGAAGGGCCGCGCGTGATGGGGTGCGTGATGGCCGGTATCACGCACGGCAACGCGCGGCTGCGGTAAGGTTACGCGTCCCCTGAATCACCCCCCACCAATGGACGACGACGACCGTACCGCCTCGCTCGACATCTGGCTCGTGCGCGTATTGCGCACGCTGTTGCTCGAGCGCAGCGTCACGCAGGCCGCGCTGCGGCTGAACCAGACCCAGCCCGCGATCAGCACCGCGCTGCGCAAGCTGCGCGAGACGCTGAACGACCCGATCCTCGTGCGCGGCAAATCCGGCATGGTGCCGACCGAATACGGCGCGTCGCTGCTCGAAGCCGCGTCGCGCGCGCTGCGCGAGGTCGACTTCATCGCGACGCCGCACGGCGACTTCGATCCGTCGTCCGCGCGGCGCACATTCCGCGTCGCCGCACCCGACTACCTGAACGATTTCTTCATGCCGACGCTGATCGAGCGCTTTCGCGACGCGGCGCCGCATGCGCATCTGGAAATCGATTCGCTGAATCCCGCGCTCGACCACGCGGGCGCGCTCCAATCGGGTGCGCTCGATCTCGTGATCGGCAACTGGCCGAAGCCCGACCCGCAGTTCGCGCGCCAGGACCTGTTCTCCGACACGATCGTGTGCCTGATGCGCGACGCGCATCCGCTCGCCCGCGAACCGCTCACGCGCGACGCGTATGCGTCGGCCGCGCACGTCGCGCCGACGCCGTACACCGGCGACAAGCGCAACGCGATCGAGATCGGCCTCGCGCGCGCACGCCTCACGCGGCGCATCGTGACGACGCTGCCGTATTTCGGGATCGTGCCGCAGGTGCTGCTGCAGTCGGACCTGATCTTCACGACGACGCGCCGCTTCGCGACGCACTATGCGCAACTGCTGCCGCTCGTCGTCGTCACGCCGCCCGTGCCGTTCCCGCGCATCAAGAGCTACCTGCTCACGCACCCGCAACCCGATCGGCCGACCGACATCGCGTGGCTGTGCGCGCTGATGCAGAGCGTGTCCGACGAACTGACGGTCGCCCGCACGCGCAAGCGCTGACGCGCGGCCAAAGCGCGGCGCGGAGTGGTCAGGCAGCGCGGCCGCTCAGGCCGTGCAGAAGGTTTCCTGCAGATGAGTCCAGCGCACGACGCCCGCCGCGTCGCGCGCGAACACGGCGGTCGCGCGGCGCGCCGGCAGTTCGCCCGCTGCCGCATGCTGCGTTTCGAGATAGGTGACCACCGCATGCGCTGCATCGGCCGCGAGCACGCGGATCTCCGACAGCGCGATGTGCAGCCCCGGCTTCGCGCCGGCCAGCTTCGCGAACAGCGCGCGCATGCCGTCATGGTCGACCACGCGGCCGTCGGTCAGGATCATCGTGAAGTCGACGGAAAACGCGGCGAGCAGCGCATCGAGCGCCGCCGGCGCGGTATCGACGCCGGACAGCCAGCGCTCGATGGCGACGAGGCTCGCATCGAGCGCGTCGAGATAGACGGAGTGATCGGACATGGGGCGTGCACGGTGACGTGAAGCGCGGCCCGCTGCCGCGCGTTGTCGTGCAGTGTAGGCAAAAACGCGCGGTCGTGCGCCAGCCGCGCGGCATGACCGTTTTACCGCGCGTTTTAGCGCGCGCAGGACAGGTCGTCGCGTGCGCGCCCGGCCGCGGCCGCCTTCGCATTGGCCACCGGCATGCCCGAGCGGGCCTGCAGCAGCTCCGCGCAGACGGCCACCGCGATCGCGCCCGGTGCCTTGTCGACGATGCCCGCGACGCCGATCGGGCACACCATCTCGACGAGCCGCGCCGGATCGACGCCGCGCGCGGCGAGCCGGCGCTCGAACTTCACGCGCTTGGTGCGCGAGCCGATCATTCCGAAGTACGCGTAGTCGCGCCGCCGCATGATCTGCGCGGCGAGCGCGAAGTCGAGCGCGTGGTTGTGCGTCATCACGAGGAAGTACGCGCCGGGCGGCGCCGCGTCGACGACGGCCTCCGGCGTGTCGGTCGGCTCCGGCTGCACGTTCGGCGGACATTCGTCCGGGAACAGCTCGTCGCGCGTGTCGACCCACTGCACGACGCACGGCAGCGCGCCGAGCAGCGTGACGAGCGCGTGGCCGACGTGCCCCGCGCCGAACAGCACGATGTGCATCGGCGGCGGTGCTGCGGTCACGCGGTTGCGCTGGCCGGAGCCGGGCGCGAACGGCTGTCGTTGCGACGACGCGCTGCCGCACGCGCCGTCGCATCCGGCGGCGGACGCCTGCGACGCGGCACGCGGCGAACGAGCGGGGCCGTTCATGCCGGCCTCCGTCGGGTCGTGCCGCCGTGAGCGAGCAACGAACGAAGCAAGCGCAAAGAGCGTTTCATCTCAACCTGCCCGGCTCGCGCTCGCCGCACGCACCGCGCCGATCGCGCGCAGGATCGACTCGCCCGTGGCCGGCGCGTCGAGCGGCGGATTCACCTGGTAGTCGCCGACCGCGGCCACCGCATCGCGCACCGCGAAGAACACCGAGAACGGCAGCAGCAGCGGCGGCTCGCCGACGGCCTTCGAGCGGTGGATGCTGTCCTCGACGTTGCGGTTCTGGAACAGCCGCACGTTGAACTCGGGCGGCGTGTCGTTCACCGTCGGGATCTTGTACGTGGACGGCGCATGCGTCATCAGCTTGCCGCCCGCGTTCCACCACAGCTCCTCGGTCGTCAACCAGCCCATCCCCTGGATGAACGCGCCTTCGACCTGGCCGATGTCGAGCGCCGGGTTCAGCGACGCGCCGACGTCGTGCAGCGCATCGACGCGCAGCGTGCGCATCTCGCCCGTCAGCGTGTCGACCACGACTTCCGACACGGCCGCGCCGTACGAGTAGTAGTAGAACGGCCGGCCCTGCAGCTTCGATTGATCCCAGTGCAGCTTCGGCGTCGCATAAAACCCGTCGGACCACAGCTGCACGCGCGCGAGATACGCCTTCGCGACCACCTCGCCGAACGGCACGCCATGGCCGCCGACCCACACGACGTCGTTGCCGAACTTCACGTCGGCCGCCTCGACGTTGCCGTCGCCGAACTGCTTCGCCGCGAACGCCGCGAGCCGCTCGCGCAACTGGCGCGCCGCGTCCTGCGCGGCCTTGCCGTTCAGGTCGGAGCCCGTCGACGCGGCGGTCGCGGACGTGTTCGCGACCTTGCTCGTGTCGGTCGCGGTCACGCGGATCCGGCCGAAGCGGATGCCGAGTTCGTGCGCGACGACCTGCGCGACCTTCGTGTTGAGCCCCTGCCCCATCTCCGTGCCGCCGTGGTTCACGAGCACCGAGCCGTCGGTGTAGATGTGCACGAGCGCGCCGGCCTGGTTGAAGTGCGTGACGTTGAACGCGATGCCGAATTTCACCGGCGTGAGCGCGATGCCTTTCTTCAGCACCGTGTTGCGGGCGTTGAAGGCGCGCACGCCCGCGCGCCGCGCGCGGTAGTCGCTCGTCGTCTCGAGTTCGCCGAGCAATTCGTGCAGCACGTTGTCCTCGACGGTCTGCCCGTACGGCGTCACGTTCCGTTCGGTCTTGCCGTACAGGTTCGCGTAGCGGACGTCGAGCGGATCGCGGCCAAGCGAACGCGCGATGTCGTCGAGGATGGTTTCGATCGCGAACGCGCCCTGCGGGCCGCCGAAGCCGCGGAACGCGGTGTTCGACTGCGTGTTGGTCTTGCCGCAGTAGCCGGCGATGTCGACGTCGCCGAGCCAGTACGCGTTGTCGAAGTGGCACACCGCGCGCGTCATCACCGGGCCCGACAGGTCGGCCGAGAAGCCGCAGCGCGACGTCATGTCGAGCGCGACGCCGTCGATGCGGCCGTCGTCGTCGTAGCCGACGTCGAAGCGGTAATGGAAGTCGTGCCGCTTGCCGGTGATCATCATGTCGTCGTCGCGGTCCGGACGCAGCTTCACCGGGCACAGCAGCTTCCATGCGGCGAGCGCCGCGCAGCATGCGAACAGGCCCGACTGCGATTCCTTGCCGCCGAAGCCGCCGCCCATCCGGCGGCATTCGACCAGCACGTTGTGCGACGCGACGCCGAGCACGTGCGCGACCAGGTGCTGCATCTCGCTCGGGTGCTGCGTCGAGCAGTACACGTGCATCCCGTCGTCGTCCTTCGGCACCGCGTACGCGATCTGCCCTTCCAGGTAGAACTGCTCCTGGCCGCCAAGCAGCATCTCGCCCGACTCGCGGTGCGGCGCGGCGGCGAGCCGCGCGGCCGCGTCGCCGCGCGCGAGCTTCAGCGGCGGAATCACGTAGGTTTCGGCCTTGCGCGCTTCCTGCGCGGTCAGGATCGCGGGCAGTTCCTCGTAGTCGACCTGCGCGCGCCGCGCGGCGAGCCGCGCGGTTTCATGCGACGTCGCGACGACGATGAACATCGGCTGGCCGACGAACTGCACGATGCCGTTCGCGAGCACCGGATCGTCGTGGATGATCGGGCCGCAATCGTTGACGCCCGGGATGTCGTCGGCCGTGAACACGGCGACCACGCCCGGCGTCGCGCGCACCGCGTCGAAGTTCATCGACACGATCTTCGCGTGCGGCTTCGCGGACAACCCGAGCGCCGCGTGCAGCGTGCCGGCGACGAGCGGGATGTCGTCGGTATAGGTCGCGCGGCCGCTCACGTGCAGGTGGGCGGATTCGTGCGCACGCGACACGTGCACCTGCGCGGCGTCGGCCTGCGGGTCGAGGGTGCTCAGGAACGGTTCTGCTTGCTGGTTCATGTTCGGTGTTCTCCGTCGTCAGACGCGTGCCGCGTCGTCGGCAACTTCAGCGCCTGCTTCGGCGGCCACTTCGCGCACGTTCAGCGCCTGCGGCGGCAGCGGGTCGTGCGGGCGCGTCTCCAGCCAGAATCGGAACATCAGGTTCTTCGCGGTATCGAGGCGATACGTGCTGGTTGCGCGCATGTCGGACAGCGGCTGGTAGTCGCGCTCGAGCGCCTGCATCGCGGCCTGCGCGGTGGCTTCGTGCCACTGCGCGCCGTCGAGCACGGCTTCCGTATGGGCCGCGCGCTTCGGCGTCGCGGCCATCCCGCCGAACGCGATGCGCGGCTCGCGGATCCTGTCGCCGTCCGCGATGAACGCGAACGCCGCGCACACGGCCGAGATGTCCGAATCGAACCGCTTCGACAGCTTGTACGTGCGGAACTGCAGCTTTGCACGGGCGCCGGTGCGGGTCGGCACCTTCACGCCGACGACGAATTCGTGCGGCGCCAGGTCCTTTTGTTGATAACCGGTGTACAGCGCCTCGAGCGGCAGCTCGCGCACCATGTCGCCGCCGCGCAGCACGACGCGTGCGCCGAGCGCGATCAGGCCCGGCATCGAATCGCCGATCGGCGAGCCGTTCGCGACGTTGCCGCCGAGCGTGCCCGCGTTGCGGATCGGCAGCGACGCGAAGCGCTTCCACATCTCGGTCAGTTCCGGATACGTGCCGGCCAGCGCCGCATAGGCCTTTTCGACCGTCACGCCCGCGCCGATCCCGATCCAGTCGTCGCCGTGCACGACCTGCTGCAGTTCGGCGATCTGGCCGACGTAGATCAGGTCGTCGAGGCGGCGCATCTGCTTGGTGACCCACAGGCCGATGTCGGTGCTGCCCGCGAG
This sequence comes from Burkholderia sola, assembly GCF_905400185.1. Taxonomy (NCBI): domain Bacteria; kingdom Pseudomonadati; phylum Pseudomonadota; class Betaproteobacteria; order Burkholderiales; family Burkholderiaceae; genus Burkholderia; species Burkholderia sola. The sequence goes on along the minus strand of NZ_FR989675.1, from coordinate 818,802 downwards.
AATGCGCGCGTCGGGACGCTCGGCCTTCAGCGCGGCCAGCGCGTCGAGCGTGCGCGGCGCCGCGAAGCGCGCGCCGTTGACCGTCGCGTAGTCGAACGTGTCGTCGCGCTTGAGCGATGCGAGCGTGCGGGCGAGCGCGGCCGTGTCGACCGGCGCGGCCGGCTGCGGCGCGGCTTCGCCGGTCGCGCCTTCGCCGCTCGCATCGAACATCCGCACCGCCGCATCGACGATCGGGCGATAGCCGGTACAGCGGCACAGGTTGCCCGTCAGCGCATCGGCGATCTCGGTGCGCGTCGGCACGTCCTTCGCCTTCGCGCACGCGCTGCCGCAGCCTTCGTGGCCGTGCTTCTCGTACAGCGCCCACATCGACATCACGAAGCCGGGCGTGCAGAAGCCGCACTGCGACCCGTGGCAATCGACCATCGCCTGCTGCACCGGGTGCAGCGAACCGTCCGGCCGGCGCAGGTCCTCGACCGTGAGCAGCGCCTTGCCGTCGAGCGTCGGCAGGAACTGGATGCATGCGTTGACGGCCTTGAACTCGACCGCGCCGGCGTCGGTCAGCTCGCCGACGACGACCGTGCACGCGCCGCAGTCGCCTTCCGCGCAGCCTTCCTTGGTGCCGGTGCAATGCGCGTCCTCGCGCAGGTATTGCAGCACGGTGCGGGTCACGTCCGCGCCGCTGACTTCGCGGATCGCGTGACGATGGTAGAAGCGGATCGGCTCACTCATGTCTCGGTGTTTCTTCAAATGGGGGGCAAGGCGGCCTGCGCGGAGCGCTCGACCGACGTTTTTCCGACAGTTTGCACGCTATCACCGTCAAATTCCGCAACCCATAGCCCATCACGCATGCGGCTCATATAACTGCCGCGATATGCGCGCCCGGCCGGCTGACGCCCTTGCCGGACGGGGCGCTCCGTCCATCCCTGCCCCCGTGACCGGCGGTCCTCTCTACGAACGGGGCGCAGTTAACTAAGCGGTACCTGCGTGAAAACCGGTTCCATGGGAAAATCCCGATTCCCTTTTCCGCCGTTTTCCGTTGGCTCCGCCATTCGTTCCGACCCCATGTCATCCGATTCCGCCACACCGCCGCGCAGCGGGTTTGCGGTCACGCTGCAAATCGTGTCCGTCGTCTGCTTCACGTTCATCTGCTACCTGACCATCGGCCTGCCGCTCGCGGTGCTGCCCGGCTTCGTCCACGACGACCTCGGCTTTTCCGCGATCGTCGCGGGCGGGGCGATCAGCGTCCAGTATTTCGCGACGCTCGCGTCGCGGCCGCTCGCCGGGCGCCTCGCCGATACGCTCGGGCCGAAGCAGACGGTGCTGCGCGGGCTGGTCGGCTGCGGCGTGTCGGGCGTGCTGCTGCTGGTCGCGCTGCTGCTCGCGCACTGGCCGGTCGCGAGCCTCGTGCTGCTGGTCGCGAGCCGGCTCGTGCTCGGCGTCGGCGAAAGCCTGTGCGGCACCGGCGCGATCCTGTGGGGCATCGGCCGGGTCGGCGTCGCGCACAACGCGAAGGTGATCTCGTGGAACGGCATCGCGACCTACGGCGCGCTCGCGCTCGGCGCGCCGGTCGGCGTCGCGATCGCGCATACGCTGAATCCGGCGCTGATCGGCGTGATCGTGATCGCGCTCGCCGCGCTCGGCTTCACCCTCGCTCGCCCGATCGCGCCGGTGCCGCTCGTGCACGGCGAACGGATGTCGTATGCGAGCGTGTTCACGCGCGTGCTGCCGCACGGCCTCGGCCTCGCGCTCGGTTCGGCCGGCTTCGGCTCGATCGCGACGTTCGTCACGCTGTACTACGCGGCGCGCCACTGGCCGAACGCCGCGCTGTCGCTGACCGTGTTCGGCACGCTGTTCATCGGCGCGCGCCTGTTGTTCGCGAACACGATCAAGACCTACGGCGGCTTCCGCGTCGCGATCGTGTCGTTCGCGTTCGAATCCGCGGGCCTTTTGCTGCTGTGGCTCGCGCCGGTGCCGCACGTCGCGCTCGTCGGCGCGGCGCTGACGGGCTTCGGCTTCGCGCTGATCTTCCCGGCGCTCGGCGTCGAGGCCGTCGCGCTGGTGCCGCCCGCGAGCCGCGGCGCGGCGCTGTCCGCGTATTCGGTGTTCCTCGACCTGTCGCTCGGCATGACCGGCCCGCTCGCCGGCTATGTGGCCGGTGCGTTCGGCTATCCGCAGGTGTTCCTGTTCGCGGCGGTGGCCGCGGCCGCGGGCGTCGCGCTGTCGATGGTGCTGTACCAGCGGCAGGCGCGCGTGGCGGGGAGCGGCGCGGCGGCGTGAGAGGGATGCGCGCGTTGGCGCGTGGGTCACGCGCCACACGCGTCAACGCAGCAGTACGTTGAAGTCCCGCAATACGCGGGCCGCATCGGGATGACGCCTGAACGAAACGGCGCGACCGAGCGAGAGCTTCGGCTCCGCACGATCGAACAGCACGAGCGCTTCCGACGTGTTGAGATGGCGCGACATGTATAAAAACCCGTCGACGCGACGGGGATGCCGGTGGACGGCAAGCGACCACTGTTGCGGAACGTCGTACGGTGCGATGGTCGACAACGCGCCGTCACCCCCGAGATTCTTCAGTGGCAAGCCGTGCAGGACGGCGACGGTCAGCGGCGCGCCGCCAAACGAAAGGACGTAGCGATCGAGTTCGGTCGTCACGAGCGGGAAACCGCCCAGCGCCAGATCGGCGACTTCGTCGTGCAGCACCGTCTCGGCGAATGCGCAATGCAGATCGAAGCCGAAATAGCTGGTGCCGTACCGCCGTCGCTTGCGTGGATCGTCGAAGCGGTTGCCGCCCGACTTGCCGAAGTACGGCTCGCCCGTCGCGAATCGCGAGATGCGCAGCAGCGCCGTCGGCGCAACTTCGCGAGTCACCAGTGTCGCGCTCGCGAAATGTGCTCCTGGCGCCGTCAGCAAACGGGCCGCCTAGCGCTCGGCGAACGCCGTGGCGGCGCGCTCGACTTCACCCACCTTCCCGCGCGACAGCGCGACGAGCGGCGTGACGTTGCCCAGCGATGCCTTCGGCGTCGTGAAGAACTGCCATTTGCTCCATCCCGGCAAACCGCCCAGACATTGGGTCACCCGGCCCAACGTCTTCCGATCGATATCTCCCGCCAGGTAGAAGGCCGGGTAGTACTGTGCGGCGCCGACATCGACCGTGAAGATCCGGCCGGACGCCACGGCCTTGCTGAGCGCCTGCCGCGTCATGCCGAGGCCGGCCCATGTCTGCGCGGCGGGCAGCAGCTTGCCGTCGGCGACCAGCATGCGCCGTTCGGCCTGCACCTGCCGCTCCGGATCGGCGGCGGCGACTGCCGCCGCCCGCTTCTTCCCGCGGGCCGGCCTGTCGCGCGTCGCCGCAGCGGCGATGCCGAACGTGATCGTGCCGGCCAGATCGATGACCTGCGCGATGCCGACCTTGAACAGGTGCCCCAATTGCTCGTCGGACAGGCTGAGCAGCGCCCGCGCGCGATCGGGGCCGAGCATGGTCGCCGCGCCGACGGCGCTGCGCAGCGCTTCCTCCGTCTCGACATCAAGAACGACGGCCGTTCCTTCCAGCGTATGAGCCCGCGCAATCATCATCACCTCCCGTCACGACCGGAATGATCGAGCGTAGCCTTGAATCGAAACCAAGTCAACCGTGTCAACCAAATCAACCGTTCGCCGGTTTCCTCGATCGCGGGTTCGCGCAGCCGCGAACGCCGTCACGCCGTCCGCAGAAACAACCGCCGCGTGAGGTCGAACGCGACGAGATTGCCGGCCACCACGAGCAGCAGCCCGATCACCGCGAGGGGCGACCACTGGTAGCCCTCGAACACCGTCGACACGGCCAGCGCGACGATCGGGAACAGCACCGTGCAGTACGCGGCGCGCTCCGGCCCGATCCGGCCGACGAGCGTCAGGTACGCGGTGAAACCGATCACCGAGCCCGGCACGGCGAGGTACGCGAGCGCGCCGAGATAGCGCGGGCTCGTGTCGAGCGTGAACGGCATCCCGGCCACCGCGGCGCCGACGGTCAGGATCGCCGCGCCGATCAGCATCGCCCAGCCGTTGGTCGCGAGCGGGTGCAGCCCCATCGACTGCATCCGGCTCGACAGCAGGTTGCCTGCCGAGAAGCACATCGTGCCGGCGAACGCGATCGCGAGCCCCGTCCACGTCGCGTGGTCGTCGAGATGGCCAGCCATCTGCTGCCAGAACAGGCACGCGATGCCGGTCAGGCCGAGCAGCGCGCCGGCGATCGCCGACGGCCGCAGCGGGCGGCCCATGAACAGCCGGCCGTTGATCGAGTTCAGCAGCGGCGCGGTCGAGAAGATCACCGCGACGAGCCCGCTCGGCACGACCTGCTCCGCATAGTAGAAACACAGGAAATTCAGGCAGAACAGCGCGAAGCCCTGCGCGACGAGAAAGCGCCACGCTTCGCGCGGGGGGCGCACCGGGCGGCGCATCACGCGCAGCAGCGCGAACAGCACGGCGGCCGCGAGCCAGAAGCGCCACGCGATCGACACGGGCGGCGGCACCGAGCCGAGCTGCCACTTGATCGCGATCCAGGTGGTGCCCCAGATCAGCACGGTGACGAAATAAAGCGACAGGTTCATGGCGGCGTTCCTGACAATCGGGTGAATCGGGATCCCGACTATGCCGTCGCCCCGCGCGCGCCGATTGTCCGGAATTGCGGTCTTTTTCGGGACGCCGCACGCGGCGCCGCGCGCCCGCTTATACTCGGCCCATCATGAGTCTCTCCCTCTGCGCCCCGCCCGTCGACCGCACCACCGCCCTGGCTGGCGGCGATCTGCCGTTCGGCCTGCAGTCGGTGTGCCGCACGCTCGCCGACGCGAACGCGACGCTCGAGCGCTTCGCGTGGCTCGGCGACCACCTCGCGATCGCCGAATGGACGCGGATCACCGACGAAAGCGAGACGGTCTACGAGCAGCCCGGCCACCACACGCTGTCGTGCTACCTCGACGGCGGCTACCGGACCGAGCGCCAGCGCGTGCCGCGCTACGGCGCGCCGAGCCTGCTGTGCGCGTTGCCGGGTGACCACGAATCGCGCTGGTGGGTGCGCGGCGAAATGCATTTCATCCACCTGTATTTCCTGCCCGAGCACTTCACGCAGCGCGCGATCCGCGAGCTCGATCGCGAACCGCGCGAGCTGAAGCTCGCCGATCGCACCTATTTCGAGGATGCGCGCGTCGCGGCGCTGCTGCGCTCGCTCGCGCTCGACGGCTGGGACGATGCGGACGACCGGCTGCGCGTGAACGAGACCGCGCACGACGTGCTGAGCCTGCTGCTGCGCGGGCAGAGCACGACGCGCACCGACACGTCGTTCCGCGGCGGGCTCGCGCCGGCCGTGCGCCGCCGCGTGCGCGACTACATCGACACGTATCTCACGCAGCCGCTGACGCTCGGCGAACTCGCCGAGGTTGCCGCGCTGTCCGAATACCATTTCTCGCGGATGTTCCGGCTGTCGTTCGGCCGCGCGCCGCACGCATGGGTGGCCGAGCAACGGCTTGCCCGCGCCCGCGAGCTGCTGCGCACGACGGCGCTGCCGCTCGCGCAGATCGCGGCCGACTGCGGCTACGCGAACGCCGGCCACTTCAGCCATCGCTTTCGCGACGCGCACGGCACGACGCCGAATACGTACCGGCGCGCGATGCAGGGCCGCTGAGCGCGGCCCGCTTCCTCGTTTCCTCGCTGCTCCCGCTTACGCGCCGCGCCGCGACAGTTCCTGTTCGAGCGCCGCGACGCCGGCCGGCAGGTCGACCGGCACCTTCAGGTCGACCATCGTGCGGCCGAACGCATGCAGCGTGCGGAACAGGTTGTGTTCGCGGCACTGCTCGCCCATCTGCCCGATCCGCACGATCGGCAAGCCGAACGAGCCGGAGATCTCGACCTGGTACTGCTTCGAGATATGGCCGCAGACCATCCCGGGCGTGAGCCCCTCGGGCGTCTCGATCCCGACCACCGAATTGAGCCGGCAGTCCTTCGGCGCATAGAGCTTGAGCCCCATCGATTCGACGCCCGCCTGCAGCGCCAGCGAGCAGCGCAGGTGGCGCGCGAAGCGGCTTTCGAGCGTCTCCGCGCAGACGAGCCGCAGCGCCTCGTGCAGCGCGAGCACGCCCGACACGGGCGCCGTGTAGTGATAGCCGGCGTTGTGCCAGAAGTTCTCCGCGAGCGCCATGTCGAGGCACCAGTGCGCGTTCGGCTCGGGGCGATGCTTCATGCGGTCCCACGCGGCATCGGAGAACGCGATCAGCGACACGCCGGGGATCGACGACAGCCCCTTCTGGCCGCCGGTGATCACCGCGTCGATGCCCCACGCATCCATCTCGAGCGGCATCGTCGACAGCGTGCACACCGCGTCGACGACCACCAGCGCGCCGGCCGCCTTCGCGAGCGCGGCGATGTCGCGCAGGTCGCGGTTCCAGACGGTGTTCGACGTCTCGCCCTGCACGATCGTGACGATTTCGGGCTGCTCGCGGGCGATCGCGTCGGCGATCTCGTCGAGGCTCGCGACCGCGCGGTCGGCCACTTCGAGCGTCGCGACGTCGGCGCCGACGCGCGTGGCCATCTCGGCCATCCGCGCGCTGAAGAAGCCGTTGCGGATCGACAGCACGCGCGTGCCGCGCCAGGCGAGGTTCGAGATCGCCATTTCCATCGCGGCCGAGCCCGGGCCCGCGACGCCGAGCACCCACTTCGTGCGGGTCTGGAACACGTAGCGCGCCATCTCCTTCACCTGCTCGATGATCTTCGCCATCGTCGCGCCGAGGTGGTTGATCACGATCGTGTTCGCCTTGGCCACCGCGGCCGGGATCGGCACCGGGCCGGCTCCCATCATCAGCAGCGGTTCTTCGGGCAGGATCGCGTCGAGCGGCACGACGACGGGACAGGGAATCGGCGAATAATCGATGGACATGGCTGGAAAAGGATGAGGAAAGGAAGTGCCCGGACGCCCGTAGCACGGCGCGGCCAACTCATCGATCATTCCGTGTTCCGCCGCCTCGCGCAAGAGGCGCGCACGTCCGGACAGCGCGACGGTGGCCCGGTCGCCGGACCGGGCCAGCCGGCCGCACACCGCGCCCGCGATGGCTGGCCGGATTGAAAAGGGATTGCCTGCCGGCCGCGAAACGGTTCCACTCGGGGTTCCGAACGCACGATTTTCTCCGCCAATATCGAGATGATTCGTCGAAAACGGCAGTTCAGCCTCATTCGCGGATGGAACGAAATGTACCGACCACCTGATACAAATCGCGGAACGAATGCGATACACAAAATCCGAACGTGGAAAAAACATCCACTATTGCAGCATGTATTGGGGAACGACGCCGAAAGCGCTGCGCCACGGGCTGCCAAAATTTCTCCCAACATACTGATTAAAAAAGATATTTTTCAAGAAACCGCGCATACTCCAATACCATGCCGGTTTTGCCGCCCCGCGCTTGCTGCATTGCAGCGTTAAACGGGTACTCGCGATTTCGATTTTACGCAAGCCGCCCGTTTTCTCAGGTTGACGGATATCTGTTCTTTATTGAACAATCATCTGCGGAATCGAAAATTCTATTTTCGAGACGAGGGAGAGCTGGGGCCGCGCGATGCGCTTTCGACGTTGCGCGGCGATAAATCACAACCAAAATCAATCAACCGGGCCAGAAATACGCAAGCCATGAACCAGATTCAGACCATGCGTGTATTCGTCTGCGTCGCCGAGCAGCAAAGCTTCCGGCGCGCGGCGCACCATCTCGGCGTGTCCAATGCGCTCGTCACGCGTTCGATCGCGATGCTCGAGGGCCACCTGAACACACGGCTGATCCATCGCACCACGCGCAACCTGTCGCTTACCGAGGCCGGCGTACGCTACCTCGACGGTTGCCGTGCGTTGCTCGAGGAATTCGACCACCTCGAATCGTCCGTCGCGCATGCCGTGCGCGAACCGGCCGGCACGCTGCGCGTCGTCGCGTCGGGGCTGCTGTCGCCGCTCGCGCTGACGCCGCTCGTCAGCAGCTTCCGGCACCGCTACCCGGAGCTGCGCGTGCAGCTGACCGTCGCCGAAGGGCCGCTCGACGTGCTCGATTCGGGCTACGACGTCGGCATCGTCACGGGCACCCGGCTCGACGGCAACCCGTCGCTGATCGGCCATGCGCTCGCGCCGAACCCGTTCGTCGCGTGCGCGGCGCCCGCGTATCTCGACCGCCGCGGCGAGCCGCGCGTGCCCGACGACCTGCCGGGCCACGACTGGGTCACGCTCGCGGCGCACCAGCACGCGCCGACGTGGCAACTCGTCGGTCACGACGGCGTCGCCCATACGGTCACGGTGCGCCCGGCCTGCACGGTCAATCAGCTCGCGCTCGTGCAGGCGGCGGCCGTGGCCGGTGCCGGCATCGCGGTGCTGCCCGAGCCGTGCGTGGCCGACGCGCTCAACCACGGCACGCTCGTGCGGCTGATGGCCGGCTACCGGATCGACGATCCCGACGCGCAGTTGTCGCTCGTCTATCCGAACCGCCAGTACGTGCCGGCCCGGACGCGCAGCTTCGTCGAGCACGCGCTCGAGCACTTCGGCGCGCCGGCCGCCCGCGGGCAGACGGACTACGACTTCCTGCGGCCGGTGCGCGGCCCCGAACGCTCCGACATCGTCACGGGCCTGCAGTAAACTGCGCGCGTCAGCCATCGGAGGTGCAGCGTGCGCGTGATCCTGTTCAGCAGCCGGCAGTACGACGACGATTCGTTCACCGCCGCCAACCGGCAGTTCGGCTATCGGCTGCACTTCCAGCCGTCGCACCTCGACGCGGAAACGGCGATCCTCGCGCACGGCTATGACGTCGTCTGCCCGTTCGTCAACGACACCGTCGACGCGGCCGTGCTCGAACGGCTCGCCGACGGCGGCACGCGGCTGATCGCGCTGCGCTCGGCGGGCTTCAACCACGTCGACCTCGCCGCCGCCGAACGGCTCGGCATCACGGTCGTGCGCGTGCCCGCGTATTCGCCGCACGCGGTGGCCGAGCACGCGGTCGCGCTGATCCTCGCGCTCAACCGCCGCCTGCCGCGCGCGGTCGCGCGCACGCGCGAAGGCGATTTCTCGCTGAACGGCCTGCTCGGCTTCGACCTCCACGGCAAGACCGTCGGCGTGATCGGCACCGGCATCATCGGCAGCGTGTTCGCGAAGATCATGATGGGCTTCGGGATGCACGTGCTCGCGCACTCGGTGCCGCCGTACGACGACGAGCTGATCGCGTTCGGCGCGCGCTACGTCGAACTCGACGAGCTGCTGCATCACGCCGACATCGTCAGCCTGCATTGCCCGCTGCTGCCGTCGACGCACCACCTGATCAACGAACGCACGCTCGCGCGGATGAAGCACGGCGCGATGCTGATCAACACGGGGCGCGGCGGCCTCGTCGATGCGCAGGCGCTGATCGACGCGCTCAAGAGCGGCCAGCTCGGCCATCTCGGGCTGGACGTGTACGAGGAGGAAAGCGGGCTGTTCTTCGAGGATCACTCGGACCTGCCGCTGCAGGACGACGTGCTCGCGCGCCTGCTGACGTTCCCGAACGTGATCGTCACGTCGCACCAGGCGTTCTTCACGCGCGAGGCGCTGGCCGAGATCGCGCACACGACGCTGCTGAACATCGAGGCGTGGCATGCGCGGACGCCGCAGAACGTCGTAATTGCAAATCGCTGAAAAACCGCCCATTTGAGGGCTTGCGGCGCATTCGCAATCGTTTGCTTACGCCTCGCGCCGCGAAGCGCACTCACCTTCGTCCACAATTCAGCGCATTGTTTCGGTTGAAGTAACGTTTCGAGCGCGCGGTCTGCTATCGTTGCGCCGACGTCCTTCCCTGCCTTGTCCGCTCATGCGTTTCGACGACTCCGACCTCGCCGCTGTCTACCGCGCCATCTTCGAACGGCGCGACATGCGTCACTTCACGCCGGCGCCCGTCGATCCGGCCGTGCTCGCGCGGCTGCTGCGCGCGGCGCACCACGCGCCGAGCGTGGGCTTCATGCAGCCGTGGCGCTTCATCCGCATCACCGATCCCGCCTTGCGCACCGCCATTCATGCGCTGGTCGACGCCGAGCGCCGCGCGACCGCCGACGCACTCGGCGAGCGCCAGGACGAATTCATGCGGCTGAAGGTCGAAGGTGTGCGCGAATGCGGCGAGTTGCTGGTCGTCGCGCTCGCCGACGGCCGCGAACGCCACGTGTTCGGCCGCCGCACGCTGCCGGAGATGGATCTGGCCTCCGCCGCGTGCGCGATCCAGAACATGTGGCTCGCGGCGCGCGCCGAAGGGCTCGGGATGGGCTGGGTGTCGTTGTTCGACGTCGATGCGCTGCGCACGCTGCTGCGGATGCCCGACGGCGCGAAGCCGATCGCCGTGCTCTGCGTCGGGCACGTCGACGCGTTCTACGCGAAGCCGATGCTCGAAGAAGAACGCTGGGCCGCGCGGATGCCGATCGAAGCATGCCTGTTCGAGAACGGCTGGGACGAGCCGGCGGCGATCGACGGGGCCGGATCGGCGGCGGCGCCAGTCGAGACTGAAAAGAAAAAACCATCGGATGCGATGGCCGACGGGTCGCCCGAACGCATCGCCTGATCCACATTCGGCCGCAGCCGTCGCCTCGCTGCTGAATCGCCGTCGATCCCACACTGTGAGCACCCTGCGCGCCGCCCCGTCGCACGCCGGCAACACCCATTTTGGCCCCAAGCATCAGGGTTTTCACTGAAGTAGAATCGCGGCTGACTCTCGCCTCATCGACCGCCCGTCCCGCGCATCCCGCGCCCGGCTCGAGCGGCATCCTTTCCCGAGCCTACCGCGATGCCCCTGCCTCTTTTCGCCCTTGCCGTCGCCGCATTTGGAATCGGTACCACCGAATTCGTGATCATGGGGCTGCTGCCCAATGTCGCGCGCGACCTCGGCGTGTCGATCCCGGCCGCCGGGATGCTCGTGTCGGGCTACGCGCTCGGCGTGACGATCGGCGCGCCGATCCTCGCGATCGTCACCGCGAAGATGCCGCGCAAGCGTGCGCTGATGGGGCTGATCGGACTGTTCATCGCCGGCAACCTGTTCTGCGCGATCGCGCCCGGCTACGCGGTGCTGATGGCCGCGCGCGTCGTCACCGCGTTTTGCCACGGGGCGTTCTTCGGCATCGGTTCGGTGGTCGCGAGCAACCTCGTCGCGCCGAACCGCCGCGCGCAGGCGATCGCGCTGATGTTCACCGGCCTCACGCTCGCGAACGTGCTCGGCGTGCCGCTCGGCACCGCGCTCGGCCAGGCGTTCGGCTGGCGCGCGACGTTCTGGGCCGTCACCGGCATCGGCATCGCCGCGGCCGCCGTGCTCGCGGTGTGCCTGCCGAAAAACCTCGCGATGCCCGACACCAGCATCACGCGCGAATTCAGCGTGCTGAAGCACCCGCAGGTGCTGATGGTGCTCGGCATCAGCGTGCTCGCGTCCGCGAGCCTGTTCAGCGTGTTCACGTACATCGCGCCGATCCTCGAGGACGTGACCGGCTTCTCGCCGCATCAGGTCACCTACGTGCTGCTGCTGTTCGGACTCGGCCTGACGGTCGGCGGCACGCTCGGCGGCAAGCTCGCCGACTGGCGCCGGATGCCGTCGCTGATCGCGACGCTCGCGCTGATCGGCATCGTCCTCGCGCTGTTCGCCGGCACGATGCATCTGCCGTTCGCCGCGCTCGCGACGGTTTTCGTGTGGGGCATCCTCGCGTTCGCGATCGTGCCGCCGCTGCAGATCATGATCGTCGATCGCGCGAGCGACGCGCCGAACCTCGCGTCGACGCTGAACCAGGGCGCGTTCAACCTCGGCAACGCGACCGGCGCATGGCTCGGCGGGATGGCGATCGGCTCCGGCGTGTCGCTCGTGAGCCTGCCGTGGGTCGGCGTCGCGATGGCCGTCGCGGCGCTCGCGCTCACGCTGTGGTCGGCGTCGCTCGAACGCCGGCCGGTGGTCGTGCCGACCGAATACGTGTGACGCAACCCTGCTGAGATCGTTGCGGACACAACGCCATCCGAACCTGACGGCCTTCATGGACCTTTCACCGGTCGCGGTGTAGCATCGCGGCCGATGAAAGCCATTCTCAATCGCGATTTCCTCGCGCTGATCCTGAGCGTCGCGGTCGTCGGCCTCGGCACCGGCGCCACACTGCCGCTCACCGCACTTGCACTGACCGAAGCCGGGCACGGCACCCACGTCGTCGGCATGCTGACCGCCGCGCAGGCCCTCGGCGGCCTCGCGGTCGTCCCGTTCGTCACCGCGCTCGCGCGGCACATCGGTGCGCGCCGCGCGATCGTCGTGTCGGTCGTGCTGCTCGCGGCCGCCACCGCGCTGATGCAGTTCACGTCGAACCTGATCCTGTGGGGCGTGCTGCGCGTGCTGTGCGGCGCCGCGCTGATGCTGCTGTTCACGATCGGCGAAGCGTGGGTCAACCAGCTCGCCGAGGATTCGACGCGCGGCCGCGTGGTCGCGATCTACGCGACCAATTTCACGCTGTTCCAGATGGCCGGCCCCGTGCTCGTCAGCCAGATCGCCGGCGCGACGAGCCTCCGCTTCGCGCTGTGCGGCGCGCTGTTCCTGCTTGCGCTGCCGACGCTCGCGACGATCCGCCGTGCGCCGCTCGCCGGCGACGACGCGCATCACGAAGCGCACGGCCGCTGGCTCGACGTGCTGCCGCGCATGCCCGCGCTGATCATCGGCACCGGCTTCTTCGCGCTGTTCGACACGCTCGCGCTGTCGCTGCTGCCGCTCTATGCGATGGATCACGGCGTCGCGAGCGCGACCGCCGTGCTGCTCGCGTCGATCATGCTGTTCGGCGATACCGCGATGCAGTTCCCGATTGGCTGGCTCGCGGACAAGCTCGGCCGCGAACGCGTGCACCTCGGCGCGGGCTGGATCGTGCTGGCCGGCCTGCCGCTACTGCCGTTCGTGATCGCGAATCCGTGGCTGTGCTGGCCGCTGCTGTTCGTGCTCGGCGCGGCGGCCGGCAGCATCTACACGCTGTCGCTCGTCGCGTGCGGCGAGCGTTTCCGCGGGGCGGCGCTCGTCACCGCGAGCTCGCTCGTGTCGGCGTCGTGGAGCGCCGCGAGCTTCGGCGGCCCGCTGGTGGCCGGCGCGTTGATGGAGCAACTGGGCAGCAACGCGCTGGTCGGCGTGCTGGTCGCGTGCGTGGCCGCGTTCGTTGCGGCCGCGTTGTGGGAGGGACGCGCAGCGGTGCAGCGCGCGGTCTGATGCAAATTGGCGTTGGCGTTGGCGTTGGCGCGCAGCACCATGCACCGATACGCCTCGGCCCGCTCGTGCCCGTCCCGCGGTCAACGAAAAACGGCCCGCGCAACGCGGGCCGCCCTGTCCTTCCGGACGACGCGTAGCCTACACGTAACGTCCGGCGCTGCGATCCGTCACGCGCCGCGCGCCGGCAAAATCCTGCCTACACACGCGCCGAAGCCGACGCGATAGCCGTCGCCCTGGCACCAGCCGGCGAGCGTAAGCTCATCGCCGTCCTCGATGAACGTGCGGCTGCCGCCGCCGTTCAGCGCGACCGGCTCCTTGCCGTTCCACGTCAGTTCGAGCAGGCTGCCGAACGAATCCTTGGTCGGCCCGCTGATCGTGCCCGAACCCATCAGGTCACCCACGCGCGTGTTGCAGCCGGCGACCGTGTGATGCGCAAGCTGCTGCGCCATCGTCCAGTACATGTGCCTGAAGTTCGTGCGGCAGATCGACGTCGCGTCGGCCGCGCCCTCCGCCCGCAGCGTCACTTCCAGCGCGATATCGAACGCATGCTTGCCCGCATGCCGCAAATACGCGAGCGGCTGCGGCGACTGCTCCGGCTGCGCGACGCGGAACGGTTCGAGCGCGTCGAGCGTGACGATCCACGGCGAGATCGTCGTCGCGAACCCCTTCGAGTTGAACGGGCCGAGCGGCACGTATTCCCACTGCTGAATGTCGCGCGCGCTCCAGTCGTTCAGCAGCACCATCCCGAAGATATGCGCTTCCGCGTCCTCGCACGCGATCGGCTCGCCGAGCGCGTTGTTCTTGCCGACGATGAAGCCCGTTTCCAGTTCGATGTCGAGCTTGCGGCACGCGCCGAACACCGGACGCTCCTGGTCGGGCAGCTTCAGTTGCCCGTTCGGGCGCCGCACCGGCGTGCCGCTCACGACCACCGACGACGCGCGGCCGTTGTAGCCGATCGGCATCTCCGACCAGTTCGGCAGCAGCGCGTTCTTCGGATCGCGGAACATCGAGCCGACGTTGGTCGCATGCTCCTTCGACGAATAGAAATCGGTGTAGCCGGGGATGTCGACCGGCAGATGCAGCGTCGCGTCGCGCTGCGCGACGAGCACCTGCGCGCGCAGCGCCGCATCGTCACGCAGCGTCGCGTTGTCGCGCGAGAACAGCGCCGACAGCTGCACGCGCACGCTGCGCCACGCGTCGCGGCCGAGCGCGATGAACGCGTTGAGCGTCGGCGCGGCAAATACATCGGCGCCGGCCGGCAGCGTCACGAGGCCCGCACGCGCGAGCGCCGCGAGATCGACGATCTGGTCGCCGAGCGCGACGCCCGCACGGCGCGCGCCCTGCTTCGCATCGCTGAAGATCCCGAACGGCAGGTTCTGGATCGGGAAATCGCAGGCGGGATCGTTCGCGGTATCGATCCAGCTCTTGCGAGCCGGGTCGAGCGTCGCGCGCCAGTCTTGGGTATCGCTCACTTTTGCTCCGGATTGAAGTGTTTCTTGATGCCTTGCCAGCATTCGAAGTAGTCGGCCTGCAGCTGCGCGGTGTCGAGCGCGTAGCGCGTCGGCCGGATCAGCGTGCGGGTTTCGAACATGAACGCCATCGTCGCGTCGACCTTGTGCGGCTTCGTCGTGTCGCTCGCCGACGCCTTCTCGAACGTGTCCGCATCGGGCCCGTGGCCCGACATGCAGTTGTGCAGGCTCGCGCCGCCCGGCACGAAGCCCTCGGCCTTCGCGTCGTACGCGCCGTGCACGAGCCCCATGAACTCGCTCGCGACGTTGCGGTGGAACCAGGGCGGGCGGAACGTATCCTCGGCCGCGAGCCAGCGCGGCGGGAAGATCACGAAATCGATCGTGTCGACGCCCGGCGTGTCGCTCTGTGACTGCAGCACGAGGAAGATCGACGGATCGGGATGGTCGAAGCTGATCGAGCCGATCGTGTTGAACAGGCGCAGGTCGTATTTATACGGCGCGTAGTTGCCGTGCCACGCGACGACGTCGAGCGGCGAATGGCCGATGTCCGCGCGCCACAACCGGCCGTTCAGCTTCGCGATCAACTCGAACGCGCCTTCGCGATCCTCGTACGCGGCCTGCGGCGTCAGGAAGTCGCGCGGGTTCGCGAGCCCGTTCGAGCCGATCGGGCCGAGATCCGGGAGGCGCAGCAGCGCGCCGAAGTTTTCGCAGATGTAGCCGCGCGCGTCGCCATCCGGCAGCGCGACGGCAAAACGCACGCCGCGCGGAATCACCGCGATCTCGAACGGCTCGACGTCGAGCCGGCCGAACTCGGTCGCGATGAAGAGCCGCCCCTGCTGCGGCACGATCAGCAGCTCGCCGTCCGCGCTGTAGAAGAAGCGGTCCTGCATCGACCGGTTGGCCGCATACAGGTGGATCGCGCAGCCGTTCATCGCCGCGGCCGACCCGTTGCCGGCCATCGTCACGAGGCCATCGACGAAATCGGTCGGCTCGACCGGCATCGGCAGCGGATCCCAGCGCAGCTGGTTTGGCGGCGTCGGCGGCACGTCGGTCGAATCGCCGAATTCCGACACGAGCCGCTGCGTGCCCGCGTACGGCTCGAACGGTCGGTGCACGGCGGCCGGACGGACCCGGTACAGCCACGAACGGCGGTTGTGGCCGCGCGGCGCGGTGAACGCGGTGCCCGACAGTTGCTCCGCGTACAGCCCGTACGGCGCGCGCTGCGGCGAGTTGCGGCCGTGCGGCAGCGCGCCGGGCAGCGCCTCGGTCGCGAATTCGTTCGCGAAACCGCTCAGGTAGCCGGCGGTCGCCGGTTTCGACAGGTCAAGCGTCATCGTTTTCCTTTCTCCATCAATTCATCGCGGCGTTCGGCGCCAGCGCGCCGTTGCGCCGCGTCACACCGGCCAGGCCCAGCACGAACAGCGCCGAGCACAGCACCGGCACCGCGGCCGCGTGGAACAGCGCGCCGTTGGACCAGTTGAGCGCAATCAGTTGTCCGCCGACGAGCGGCCCGAGCACCGAGCCGATCCGGCCGATGCCGAGGCTCCAGCCGATGCCCGTCGAGCGCAGCGACGTCGGGTAATACTGGCCCGCGAGCGCGTTCACGGCCGGCTGTCCGCCGACCACGCAGAAGCCGCCCGCGAACACGACCACCAGCAGCCACGGCAACGCATGCGCGACCGAGCCGATCAGTCCCACCGACACGGCCGCGCACGCGAAGCAGGCGAACAGCACGCGCACGAAGCCGTAACGTTCGATGAACCAGCCGAGCGACAGCGTGCCGATCACGCCGCCCGTCTGCAGCACCGTGCCGACGATCACCGCCGTGCCCGGCGAATAGCCGGCTTCGCGCATCACGGTCGGCAGCCAGTTCGACAGGAAGTACAGGTCGATCAGGTTCATGAAGCTGATCGACCACAGCAGCAGCGTGACCGGCAGGCGGCCATGGCGGAACAGCTCGGCCACCGGCGCACCGCTCGCTGCACGTTCACGCACGACGAGCCGCGTATTCGCATCGATGCCGGCTTGCGGCGCGAACCGTGCGAGCCAGTCGCGCGCCTGCGCGACGCGCCCTTTCAGCACCAGGAACTGCAGCGATTCGGGCAGCCGCGCGACCATCGCGATCGTCAGCACGAGCGGCACCGCGCCGCCGACGAAAAACACCGAACGCCAGCCGAGCGCCGGAATCAGCGCCGCGCTGATGAAGCCGCCGATCGCCGCGCCGAGCGTGAAGCCGCACGACACGATCATCATCCGCTTCACGCGATGCGTGGCGGGGCTGAACTCGCCGACCAGCGCCATCGCGTTCGGCATGATGCAGCCGAGGCCGAGGCCCGTGACGAAGCGCAGCGCCATCAGCACGGGGATCGAGCTCGCGAACGGCGTCGCGAGCATCGTCACCGCGAAGAACAGCGTCGAGCCGATCAGCACCGGGCGCCGCCCGATCCGGTCGGCCAGCACCGACAGCCCGAGCGCGCCGAGCAGCATCCCGAACAGGCTCGCGCTGAACACGGGGCCGAGCGCCTGCTTCGGCACGCCCCATTCGGCGATCACGCTCGGCGCGACGTAGCCCATCGCCTGCGCATCGAAACCGTCGATCACGAGGCACAGCCCGCACAGCGCGAGCAGCATCGCGTGAAAGCCCGGGCGATGGGTCTCGTCGATCACGCGCTCGACTTCGAGCACGCGCGTATCGGCCGCCGCGCTCATTGCTCGACCTCGGCGGCCGGATGCACGGGCGGCGTCACGCCCTGGCGCGCGAGCGCCATCGCTTCGCGCAGCACGTCGGCGTCGCCGACCTGGTTCGCGAGCAGCAGGATCAGCTTCGCGTTGACGAGCTGGCTGTCGGCATCCGACAGGTCGCGATGCATGTCGATCAGCGCTTCGTAGAACGCGTCGGGGTCGGCCAGGCGCGGGCGGGTGTCGAGTGGGGGCATGACGGTGTCTCCGGTGTCTTTATCGTATTCAGCATGCGCAGGTCGCGCGCGCCAGTGCGTCGGCGATCGCCTGACGGTCGAGCGTGCGCGTGCGTGCGCACACGTGCTGGTCGGGACGCAGCAGGTAGAACGTGCCGGGCTGCGCGTCGTAGCGCCGCGCGGCGAGGCCGTCGACGTCCTCCACGACGTCGATGCCGGCCACCGGCTGCGCGTGCCCGGCCGGCACGACGAGGACCGGCCGCACCGGCAGCGCGAGGCCGTCGACGGCCTGCGCGAGCGCGGCCGCGTCGCCCGGCAAGCCGAACAGCACGCCGGTAAAGCCACCGCACAGATGCTGCAGCAGCCAGCCCGGCGCACCCTGCACGCGCACCGGCGCATCGGCCGCCGCCGCGCCCGGCCGCATCGCGCCTGCAAACGTGTCGCCGTTGCGGTCCGGCGTGTTGAGCGGCGAATCGGCCAGCACGGCCGGCACCGACAGGCGCCCGCTGTTCACCAGCTTGCGCGCGAACTCGCAGTCGCGCGCAAGCTTCAGCGTCGCATCGCGGAACACGCGCGACACCGTGCTCTTCGGCGTGATGAAGTCGGTCGAGCGCGTCGAGTTGCGGATGTTCTCGTCGGCCGCGAACTCGCGCTCGCTTGCATAGGTGTCGAGCAGGCGATCGTGTGCACGGCCGTCGAGCACCAGCTTCAGCTTCCACGCGAGGTTGTCCGCATCCTGCACGCCGCTGTTCGCGCCGCGCGCGCCGAACGGCGACACGCCGTGCGCGGAATCGCCCGCGAACAGCACGCGGCCGTGGCGGAACGTGTCCATCCGCTGGCAGCGGAACGTGTAGACGCTCACCCACTCGAGCTCGAACTCGACATCCGGGCCGAGCAGCGCCCGCACGCGCGGAATCACGCGCTCCGGCTGCTTCTCGGCGACCGGATCGGCATCCCAGCCGAGCTGGAAGTCGATGCGCCACACGTTGTCCGGCTGGCGATGCAGCAGCACCGACTGGTTGCGGTGAAACGGCGGATCGAACCAGAACCATCGCTCGGTCGGAAACTCCGCCTTCATCTTCACGTCGGCGATCAGGAAGCGGTCCTTGAACGTGCGGCCGCGGCTTTCCAGGCCCATCATCGTGCGCATCGGGCTGCGCGAGCCGTCGGCCGCGATCACGTACTGCGCGCGCAGCGTCGCGACGCCGTCCGGCGTCTCGATCGTCAGCACCGCGTGTTCGGCCGACTGGTCGACGCCCGTCACCTTGTGCTTCCAGCGGATGTCGATGTTCGGCAGTTCGAACGCGCGATCGGCCAGATAGCCTTCGACGTAGTACTGCTGCAGGTTGATGAACGCCGGGCGCGCATGCCCTTCCTCGGGCAGCAGGTCGAACGCGTAAAGCTGCTCGTCCTGCAGGAACACCTTGCCGACGTGCCAGCTCACGCCCTTGTCGACGAAGCGCTCGCCGCAGCCGAGCCGGTCGAAGATCTCGAGCGTGCGCTTCGCGAAGCAAATCGCGCGCGAGCCGGTCGACAGCGTGTCGTCGTCGTCGAGCAGCACGACCGGCACGCCGTGCTGAGCGAGATCGATCGCGGCCGCGAGGCCCACCGGGCCCGCGCCGACGACGATCACCGGGTGGACGGCCGCGTCGTGCACGCGGGCGCGGTACTCGAATTTCAGCGTCTGGTAATCGATGCTCATGGTCGCCATCCGCGCGTCAACCGCGCCGTGCGCGCACCGCCGCGCCCGTCGTCCCGTCCGTCTGCCGCCGGCGCGTGCGCCCGCCTGTCCTGTCAACCGCCACGTCTCGCTCCTTGCTCCTGTTGATTCTTGAACGGCGCCGTTTCTCGGCGCCTGCCTGCCGCGTTTCTTGATCGGCGACAAATCCTGGATTTACGAATAGTAAAACCAATTACGAATAGTGAAATCAACGTAAACCCTGATCGCGCGCTCGGGAACGGGATAACCATATGAGTGAAACGGCAAGCCGAGCGCGGCGCGCACTGCTAATATCAAGTCAACGAGGCGGCCCTTTCGGCCGCCATTTTTCCTTTTCACGCCGATGATTCCGCCTACCATCCCCGAGCTGGTCACCCGTGCCGGGCAACTGCCGTATCTGCGGGAGCACCTCGCGCTTGCAGAAGGCGGGACCGCGTGCGCGAACCTGCCCGAGCGCACGCTCGCCAGCGCGTACGAGCCGATCTACGACGTGACGATGCCCGGCTCGCCGCAATCGACGTCGTTCGCCGACGCGATCGAGCGCTACGGCGACGAGCTCGGCTTTCAGGCCGTCACGCTCGTCACCGGCGCGCAGCACGATCCGGTCGACGCGGCCGTCGACGACCAGACGCTGGTCGCGATCGACCGCCTGTCGCGCGCGCTGCACGCGATCAATTTCTTCGGCGCGCAGCGCCACGGGCTGCTGTTCCTGCGCGTGCACGAGCGGCTGCTCAAGAGCGTGAAGTACGACCACGGCAAGCATTTCTCGTCGGTGCTGCAGCGCTTCGGGCTGCCGACCGAGCGGATCGTGATCGAGCTGCCGGCGGTCGCGGTCGCCCACAAGACGTTCCTCGGCTACCTGACGCGCAGCTACCAGCATCACGGTTTCAAGGTCGCGGACAAGCTGCCCGACCCCGGCCGCATCCTCGCGGTCGAATCGGATATGGCGCGCCCCGACTACATCAAGATGGATGCGGGAATCGCATTGCGCGACGGGATGGTCAAGGCGCTCGTCGCCTATGCGCAGCGCGTGCGGATTCCGCTGATCTTCGACGGCGTCATCGACGAGACGCAGTGCGAGCTGCTGCGCCAGCACGACGTGCGGTTCATGCAGGGGCCGGTGTTCGCGAAGGTCGTGACGGTCTGAGGGATCGGCGGGGAAGGCGCCCGGGAGCGGCACGCCGGATGGCGGACTCCGGTGTCGTGTTGCTCAGGGAACCGGGTTTCAGCACGTAACGTGGCGCGGCGGCCAGTTCCTTGTTCGTTCGTTCACGCAGAAAGGTCGAAGGCGCTTGTGCGCGCGCTCGACACCGATGTGCGGCCTATTCTCTACCACCGTCGTCGTACTTCGGTAGATCGTCGTCGATCCCGATGCCCGGGAAACGGTCGCCGTACCAGACGTGCCACGCCGGACGCAGCCGCGACGGCTCGTCGAGCGTCGCGTAATTGATCTCGACCGTCCGCGGCGCGTCGGCGCGCCGGTATTCGAGCTGCGCGCCGCAACGGCCGCAGAAGCGCCGCTCGCCCCATGCGCTCGACGCGTAGACGGCCGGTTCGCCCTGCAGGTATTCGAATGCGTCGATCGGCACCGATGCCGATGCGACGACCGCCGCGCCGGTCGTGCGCTGGCAGAGCCGGCAGTGGCAAAAGCCGGCATCGGTCGGAACGTCGGCGATACGGTAGCGGATCGCGCCGCACGCGCATCCGCCTTCCATCGGTTCGGGGTGCGCCATGGCAGGCCTCGTCGTCGGGAAGCAGGCGAACGATGATGAGCGCGGTTCGCCCGTCACGCAATACGCGACGGCAACGCGTCCGCTCCCCGCACTCGCCGCGAACAAACCGGTTGGCGCGCGACGGCAACACCCGCGCGATGGTTGCTCAGACCGTCTGCCCGAGCCGCTGCGCGAGCGCCTTCAGTCGCGGCCCGACCTGCATGCGAAACACGTCCTCGTCCATCGACGATGCGGGGCCGCTGCAGCTCAGGATCAGCCAGCGCCCCTCGCGCGGCTCGCGAAATGGGACGGCCGCCGCGTTCACGTCCGTATGCCACGCGCGGAACGAATAGCAGCATCCGCCTTCGGAGAACTCGGCCACCGCGTGCTGCGCGGCCACGACGAGTGCATCGGCGTCGGCCGCGCCGCCGGCCGCGCGATGCAGTTCGGCATAGAGCGCGCGGCGCACGTCCTCCGGCTGCACGGCCAGGTATGCGCGCCCCATCGAGCTCGTCAGCATCGACAGCCGCGAGCCGGGCGCGAGCCCGAGCGTCAGCGCGGTCTCGCTGCGGATCGTCTCCAGATAGATCATGTCGAGCCCGTCGCGGCAGCCGAGCGACACGGCCGCGCCGATTTCGCGCGCGAGCGCCTGCATGTGCGGCCGCGCGAGATCGATCGTCCCCGAGCCCGACAGCAGCGCGTAGCCGAGCGACAACACGCCGGCGTCCAGCGCATACTTTCCGAGCGTCTCGTCGTAGCGCAGATAGCCGAGCACGGTCAGCGTATAGGCGAGCCGGTTCACCGTCGCCTTCGGCAGGCCCGTGCGTTCCGCGAAATCGCGGTTGCCCAGCATCGTCTCGCCGGGCCGGAAGGCGCGCAGCAGGTCGAGCCCGCGCGCGAGCGCGACGACGAACTTGCGCTCGTCGATGGGGGTGTCGTCGATGGTTGAAAGTGTCATCCGGTGCTACACTGAGGTCGATTTGCAAAACATTGTTCCGCATAGCGGAACGCAAGTCAAGCGAACTTCAGGTATCAGCCCGGAGCAAGCGCCGAAGCGCCAACTCGGGCCGACCGCAAAGCATGGGGCCCGAGTAAGCGCTGAAGCGCTAACTCGGGCCGACAGGAGATGAGACGATGAGTGCTGCAACTTTTCATTGGGACGATCCGCTGCTGCTCGACCAGCAACTGACCGAAGAAGAGCGGATGGTCCGCGATGCCGCGCAAGCGTACGCACAGGACAAGCTCGCGCCGCGCGTCACCGAAGCGTTCCGCCACGAACGCACCGACGCGGCCATCTTTCGCGAAATGGGCGAGGTCGGCCTGCTCGGCCCGACGATTCCCGAGGAATACGGCGGCCCCGGCCTCAACTACGTGAGCTACGGGCTGATCGCGCGCGAAGTCGAGCGCGTCGATTCGGGCTACCGGTCGATGATGTCGGTGCAGTCGTCGCTCGTGATGGTGCCGATCTTCGAATTCGGCTCCGACGCGCAGAAGCAGAAATACCTGCCGAAGCTCGCGACCGGCGAATGGATCGGCTGCTTCGGCCTGACCGAGCCGAACCATGGCTCCGATCCGGGCAGCATGGTCACGCGCGCGAAGAAGGTGCCGGGCGGCTACTCGCTGTCCGGCGCGAAGATGTGGATCACCAACTCGCCGATCGCCGACGTGTTCGTCGTGTGGGCGAAGCTGGAAGAGAACGGCAAGGACGCGATCCGCGGCTTCATCCTGGAGAAGGGCTGGAAGGGCCTGTCGGCGCCGGCGATCCACGGCAAGGTCGGGCTGCGCGCGTCGATCACCGGCGAGATCGTCCTCGACGAGGTGTTCGTGCCCGAAGAGAACCTGATGCCGAACGTGAGCGGCCTGCGCGGCCCGTTCACCTGCCTGAACTCGGCGCGCTACGGGATCGCATGGGGTGCGCTCGGCGCGGCCGAGTCCTGCTGGCACACCGCGCGCCAGTACGTGCTCGACCGCCAGCAGTTCGGCCGGCCGCTCGCCGCGAACCAGTTGATCCAGAAGAAGCTCGCCGACATGCAGACCGAAATCACGCTCGGCCTGCAAGGCGTGCTGCGCCTCGGCCGGATGAAGGACGAAGGCACGGCGGCCGTCGAGATCACGTCGATCATGAAGCGCAATTCATGCGGCAAGGCGCTCGACATCGCGCGGCTCGCGCGCGACATGCTCGGCGGCAACGGCATCTCCGACGAATTCGGCGTCGCCCGCCATCTCGTGAACCTCGAAGTGGTCAACACGTACGAAGGCACGCACGATATCCACGCGCTGATCCTCGGCCGCGCGCAGACGGGCATCCAGGCATTCTTCTGACGATCCGGCCATCACGCGGACGGCGGCGATGCCGCGCACGCGCCGCCAGGTAAAAGGCCCGCCCGGCATCGCTGCCGGGCGGGCCTTATGTCATCGGAGCCGCGGCTCCGGGCCGCCGATGCTTACTTGTTCGGCTGCGGCGTCAGGCGCAGATACGGACGCACCGCGTTGAAGCCCTTCGGGAAGCGTTTCTTCAGCTCTTCAGGATCCTGCAGCGACGGCACGATCACGACGTCATCGCCATCCTTCCAGTTGCCGGGCGTCGCGACCTTGTAATTGTCGGTCAGTTGCAGCGAATCGATCACGCGCAGCACTTCGTCGAAGTTGCGCCCCGTGCTGGCCGGATAGGTGATCGTGAGCCGCACCTTCTTGTTCGGGTCGATCACGAACAGCGAACGCACCGTCAGCGTTTCGTTCGCGTTCGGGTGAATCATGTCGTACAGCTGCGACACCTTGCGGTCCGCGTCGGCGATGATCGGGAAGCCCACGACCGTCGACTGCGTTTCGTTGATGTCGTTGATCCAGCCCTTGTGCGATTCGACGCCGTCGACCGACAGCGCGATCACCTTCACGTTGCGTTTCTCGAATTCGCCCTTCAGCTTCGAGGTCAGCCCGAGTTCGGTCGTGCACACCGGCGTGTAGTCGGCCGGATGGGAGAACAGCACGCCCCAGCTGTTGCCGAGCCACTCGTGAAACTTGATGGTGCCCAGGCTCGATTCCTGCTCGAAATCCGGTGCGATGTCACCAAGACGCAGACTCATGATGTTCCCTCCTCGAACGATGCTGGTTGAAACCGCGCGCCGGACAGCGCGGGGCAGTCCATCAGCTTACGGGAAGCCATGGGTCGTGCGAACGAATATTCCGTTTGATATTCATACTTTTTTGTCATTTTTACCCGGCGTCGTGGCAGGACGGTGGGCGGCAAGGGAAACTTTTCAATCCTTTGTCGCTCTGTTCATGATTACAAGTCGTTTACCATGCAGTCTTGCGCGGCCGCCGTGTGTCTTCCCGGCTCGCCAGCAGGCAGGGGTTTCGCTACGATGTGAACCTGCAGCATGACAGCACGAAGGGAGTTGCAATGTCGGAAATCAACAAGGAGAAACTGATGTCGGATATCAAAACCGTTCTCTCGGACGCCGAAGACCTGCTCAAGCAAGCAGCGAGCAGCACGGGCGACCGTGCGGCCGAGCTGCGCGAGAAGGCCATGTCTCGCCTGAAGCAGGCCAAGGAAAAGGCTGCCGACGTCCAGGTCGTGGTGGTCGAGAAAGGCAAGAAGGCCGCGCGCGCGACCGACGACTACGTGCACGAGCATCCGTGGACGTCGATCGGCGTGGCCGCCGGCGTCGGCGTGCTGATCGGCTTGCTGATCAACCGCAAGTAACGCGCTCTGCGCCGTTTCGTCCCGCGGGCCGCGTCGCGCGGCCCGCGGGCGTCGAAGCCAGCCGGCCTGCGCCGGCCGGCTTGGTCCTAGCTGCTTAGTGCACGCGCAAGCCTCTCATCCATGACGACAGACACCTCCTCGCAGCCGTCCGGTCAAGGACCGCTGCGCCGCCTCGTCGGCTCCGCGATCGGCCTTCTGCAGACGCGCCTCGAACTGGTGGGCATCGAGCTTGCCGAGGAGAAGGAACGCCTGATGGGCGTGCTGTTCCTCGGCCTCGCCGCGATGATGCTCGCGACGATGGCGCTCATCAGCCTGACCGTGTTGATCGCGATCGCGTTCTGGGATACCTACCGCTGGCAGGCGCTCGCCGCGATCACCGCGCTGTATGCCATTGGCGGCATCGCATGCGCGCTGAAGGCGCGCTCGGGCCTGCGCGACGCGCCGACCGTATTCGAGGCGACGCTCGCCGAGCTCGAGAAAGACCGCGACCTGTTCCGCGGCAAGCCGTGAGCGCCCTCGCGCTCGTCCCTTCCACCTACTTCGCCGACGCGCCATGAGCCAGAACATCACGGGCAATCCCTCCCGCTCCCATTCGTCGCGATCGAACTGGAGCGCGTCGCAGCACCGCGCGCTCCGCAAGGAATTGCTGATCCTGCGATCCGAAGTCGAGCGGCTCGAATTTGCGGAGGCCGCCGCCGAAATGCGCCACGCCGTCACGCGCTTCAGCTGGCTCAAGGTGTTCATCCCCGGGTTGTCGACCAGCAGGTTCGGCCAGTCGGCCAAGAACCTGAACGCAAGCCTCGGCCAACTCGTCAACCAGTATCCGATGCTGAGTTCGCTCGCATCGCTCGTGCTGGCGAAACCCGTTCGCTCGCTGCTGCGCGCGAGCACGGGCCCCGCGTTGAAGTGGGGCACGCTCGGCTTCGCCGCATGGGAGGTCTACCGGATCTGGAAGCAGTCCCGCGACGAGCGCGGGCTCGACCCACGCGACGACTGACCGTCGGCATCCCGCGCGCGGCCGTGCGCCGCTGCGCACCCTCCTGGCGAACTCAGCGCAGGCCCCAGCAGACAGCGCCCGATTCGTCGACACCTTCGCTTCCTGCATTGCCTTTCGTCCCGTCCGAGCGCAGCGTGAACGTGCCGCATGCATCGTCGCGCATCGGCCCGGTGTCGAGCGGCGTCGCCGCCAGTTCGTAGCTCACCGGCGAGTCGTCGCCATCCGGCCGCCCGAGCGTCAATCGATACACGGCATGCCCGTCCGGCGGCGCCTGCGCGAGCGCGTCCGGCAACGCCGCGGGCGGCGCGCCGTCCAGCGTTTCAAGATATTGGGCCGCACGGTACAGCGCGGACACCGCCGACGCGCGGTGAACCCGCACGACATGCTCGCGATACGACGGGATACCCCACCCGGCCAGCACCGCGACGATCGCGAGCACGATCATCAGCTCGATCAGCGTGAAGCCGGCCGCTCGGCACAGCGGCAGGCGGCCGTTCATCGAAGCACCGCCGCGACACGACGCCAGCGCAGCACGACGACGTGGCCGTCGCGTATCGCGACCTGGTGTTGCAGCCACACGGCGCTCGACGCGTGCGCGCCGACGCCACGCGCGGTGACAAGGTAAGCGCGGTCGCCGGCCTGCGCTGACGGACGCCGCCACGCCTCGATCAGGCATCGCGGCGGTCGTGCGGCCATCGGCCATTCGGCGAAAGGCGCGAACGCTTCGGCAGCCGCCAGCGGCGGCATGCGCCGCCAGGCATCGGGCTCCGCATGCGAGTCGCTTTCGTTCACGTACGGTGCCGAGCCGCGCAGCAATCGCGCGGTGCACGCGGCCAGCGCGGCATCGGCCGCGTGGAATGCGATCAGCCGATCCGACAACGCACGGGTGCGGCGCGACTCCGTCAATGCGGCGTCGAACCATGTGCCGGTCAGTGCCGCGACTGCTGCGCCGACCGCGATCACCGCGGGCAATGCAAGGCCTGCATCGCGACGCCACGCGCGGCGAGCGGGCCGGAAACGCATATGGGGCTCGCGCGGGGTCATCGCCTGAACGCCGACGCATGCGGCCTGCTGCGGGTCGCCTCCGCTCGCGACGGTGCGCTCGGGCGCGTGGCCTCTCTCGATGTATCGCGAGACGTCGTCCCGCACGCACTGTGCTGCGCCGCTCATCGCGCCACCTCGCTTGCTCGGGTTGCATCATGCAACGCAGCGTCGGGTGCGAGCGCGACGTTCCGCAACGCGACGATGCGATCGACCGTCAAACGTGCGCGGCCGTCCGATGCAACGGCGGCGCGGCCGTCGCAGTCGATATGCGGCGTCGGTTCGCGCATCGGCTCGCCGCGCGCCCGCACGCAGACATGCACGGCCACGACCTCGCGCCAGTCGTCCGCACGCATCGCATCGGCGTCGACGAACTGCGTGGCGCCGCGACGCAAATAGCGCAGGCGCAACTGATCGATTCCCGCCGCGACAGGCTGCGGCGTGCCCGGACGGCCGCTTCCTTCGCAATACAGTTCGGGCTCGCCCGTCGACGGGCTGACATGCGCATCGAAGCGATTCTCCACCGGCGCAGCTTCGCCCGGCTCGCCGACACCCTGCCCGAGGCAATCCGACGTCTGGTCGTTCACCGTCGTCCACGTCGATACCGCATCGCCGACATACCGGACCAGCAACGCGTCCGACGACAGGCGCACGGGCTCGCAGCGCACCTGTGCGCCGCTACCCCGCACGCGCGCCGCCGAACACCCGAACACCGGCGGCAACGACGATGGCGCTTGTGCATCGAGCGGCAGGAATCCTGCCATCTGGATCTGCTGACCGATCAGCATCAGCGCGGTCGCTGCCGCGTCGCGCATCCTGAACCCGTCTTCCGCGCGCCGCTGCGCAATGCGCTGCGCGTGGTACAGCGCACCGGCCGCCGCGAGCACGAGGAGCCCGACGGTCATCGCGATCAGCACTTCGAGCAGCGTATGGCCACGCGTACGGCGATCAGCGTTCATCGCCCGCCCGCTCGCGAAATGGAATGCGGACACACGACGGCGGCCGCGTCGACATTCCCGCGCCATCGCAGCGCGCCGACGCGCGTCCATCGCCGCCCAGCCAGCGGACAATCGCGTAGCGCACACCGCCCGGCCCGCCGTCGAGCATCATCGCACCGCCCGGCAACGAGGCGGCCGCGAGCGCCGCGAGACCGTCGCCGGCCGCCGCGGGAGCATGCAGACGCTCGATACGCGCATCGGCCAGCCACAGCGCGCGTTCGCGCCAGATCGTCGCGCGCTGCGCACGCGCCATCGCGAGCTGGCTGCCGGCCACTGCGAGCATCACGGTGGCGAGCAGCGCGATGGCCAGCGTCGCCTCGATCAACGACGTCCCTCGCATGGCATTGCGCATCGCGATCACGCCGCGTCGCAGCGGCCGGCGACCAGCCGCGCGCGACCGCCTGCCGCAATCCGCACGCAACGCGACGCGCGCGCGTCGTCGGCGCCGGACACGCTGCGCCGTGGACGCACCTCGAAACGCCGGATGCCGCCGATCGACTGACCGACCGGCGGCGCAAATGCGAGCTCATGCGCGGCGCCCGCGACGGCCACTTCGGCATCGCGCGGGTAGCGTCGCAGCACACGCGACTGCCCGTCGACTTGCCCGCTGACGATCCAGTCGCACGACCATTCGGCCGGATCGCATTGCTCACCGGCACGCAGACAGGCGCCGTTGCGCCCGGCGCGGCACAGCGTGACGCGCGCGCCGAGACGCGTTGCCTCGGCACGCGCAAACGACAGCGCACCGAGCAGCGCGCGCGAACGGGCATCCACGCGTTCGCGCATGCGCCACTGGTCGAACGTGGGCACCGCATAGAGCGCGAGCCCCGCTGCCAGCGACATGGCGACCATCAGCTCGACGAGCGTGAATCCGCCCGACCGTTGCACCACATTCTTAAAGGGTTGAGCGCCCGGTTCCATCGCAATCGTCCTCCGCCACGGTGATGCGACGACTGTAGCGGCGCGTGCGGATGTGCGCCATTGGCCGAACGGCCGACTGGCGACATGCGATCGCAACCGACACAATCGGCGCAAATCGAACCAATGGAGCAGACGATGAACGAACGCAGCGCGTCAGCGCTTACGTGGGGTCTTGGCGGGAGAGGCGCGACGGAACTCTTCGATCACGTCGGCAAATTCGGAAACGTCCTCGAACTGGCGATACACCGATGCGAAGCGCACATAGGCGATCGTATCGAGGCCGCGCAACTCGTTCATCACGAGTTCGCCCAGCTTCTCGCTACGCACTTCGCGCTCGCCAGTCGCGAGCAGTTGATACTCGATGCGGGCGACCGCCGCGTCGATCGCGTCGGCGGCAACCGGTCGCTTGCGCAGCGCGAGTTGCATGCTGGCGACGATCTTGCGACGGTCGAATTCCGTGCGGCTGCCGTCCTTCTTCACGACGAACGGCAGGGACAACTCGACCCGCTCGTACGTCGTGAAACGCTTGTCGCAAGCCGAGCAGCGCCGGCGCCGCCGAATCGCGGCGCCATCTTCGGACACGCGCGAGTCCACGACCTGCGTGTCGTCATGCCGGCAGAACGGGCAGCGCATCGGCGATCAGCGATAGACCGGGAAACGCTTGGTCAGCTCGGCGACCTGCGCGCGCACGCGTTCGATCGTCGCTGCGTCTTCCGGATTCTCGAGCACGTCGGCAATCAGGTTACCCACCTGCTCGGCTTCCGCCGGCCCGAAACCGCGCGTCGTCATCGCCGGCGAACCCAGGCGCACGCCGCTCGTCACGAACGGCTTTTCCGGGTCGTTCGGGATCGCGTTCTTGTTCACCGTGATGTGCGCCGCGCCGAGCGCCGCTTCCGCTGCCTTGCCCGTGATGTGCTTCGCGCGCAGGTCGACCAGCATCACGTGGCTTTCCGTGCGGCCCGACACGATCCGCAGCCCGCGCTTGACCAGCGTTTCGGCCAGCACGCGTGCATTCTCGACCACCTTCTGCTGATATTCCTTGAACTCAGGCGACAGCGCTTCCTTGAACGCCACGGCCTTCGCCGCGATCACGTGCATCAGCGGGCCGCCCTGGATCCCCGGGAAGATCGCCGAGTTGATCGGCTTCTCGTACTCGGCCTTCATCAGGATCACGCCGCCGCGCGGGCCGCGCAGGCTCTTGTGCGTCGTCGTCGTCACGAAATCCGCGTGCGGCACCGGGTTCGGATACACGCCCGCCGCGATCAGGCCAGCGTAGTGTGCCATGTCGACCATCAGGTACGCGCCCACCGACTTCGCGATCTTCGCCAGACGCTCGAAGTCGATCTTCAGCGCAAACGCCGACGCACCCGCGACGATCAGCTTCGGCTTGTGTTCCTGCGCGAGTTGCTCGGCCGCTTCGTAGTCGATGTCTTCGTTTTCGTTCAGGCCGTAGCTCACCACGTTGAACCACTTGCCCGACATGTTCACCGGCGAGCCGTGCGTCAGGTGGCCGCCATGCGCGAGGCTCATGCCCATGATCGTGTCGCCCGGCTTGAGCATCGCGAAGAACACGCCCTGGTTCGCCTGCGAACCCGAGTTCGGCTGCACGTTCGCGGCTTCCGCGCCGAACAGTTGCTTCACACGGTCGATCGCCAGCTGCTCGACCACGTCGACGTACTCGCAGCCGCCGTAGTAGCGCTTGCCCGGATACCCTTCCGCGTACTTGTTCGTGAGCTGCGAGCCTTGTGCGGCCATCACGGCCGGGCTCGTGTAGTTTTCCGACGCGATCAGTTCGATGTGATCTTCCTGGCGGCGGTTTTCCTGCTCGATCGCTGCAAAGATTTCGGGATCGACGTTCGCAATGGTGCTTTGGGCTCTGTCAAACATACGGTTTCCGTTAAGTGTGTACAGGTTGACCGGAGCGGCCGAGTACGGTGCGCTGCTGGCGAGACCAGCTCGACGTGGCGGAAGAATCCGTATGACGCGAGGCAGGACAGCCACCGGCGATGCACGCGACGGCGCACAACGGCTGCCCAGGCGAACGGCAAAAACGGCGCCCCGCGCTTCACGGTGGGATGCTCCACCTTGAACCCGAAGGGTTCTATCGCCAGTCACGCAGGGGTGATGAGCGCATTAGTGTATTGGATGCGTCATGAATAGGCAACCGCACGGCAGTGGCCTCCAAACAATGAGGGCCGGACTCTACGCGCCCGTGCCGGAACGCTTCGCCGTCTTGCCGCGGTGCGGCATTCTCAGTAGGCTTGCGGGATTCCACCCGCTATTCCGTTACCGACCAGGAGCAGCAATGATCGTGTTCGTCACAGGGGCGTCCGCCGGCTTCGGCGCCGCCATCTCCCGCGCCTTCGTCAAGGGCGGCCATCGCGTCGTCGCCACCGCACGCCGCAAGGATCGTCTCGACGCGCTCGCGGCCGAACTCGGCGACGCGCTGCTGCCGTTCGAGCTCGACGTGCGCGACCGCGCGGCCGTCGAAGCCGTGCCGGCCGCCCTCCCCGCCGAATTCGCCGCGCTCGACGTGCTCGTCAACAACGCCGGCCTCGCGCTCGGCGTCGAGCCGGCCCAGAAGGCGAGCCTCGACGAGTGGCAGACCATGATCGACACGAACTGCTCGGGCCTCGTGACCGTCACGCACGCGTTGCTGCCCGGCATGATCGCGCGCGGTCGCGGCCATATCTTCAATCTGGGCTCGGTGGCCGGCACCTATCCGTATCCGGGCGGGAATGTATACGGCGCGACCAAGGCTTTCGTCAGACAATTCAGCCTGAACCTGCGCACCGACCTGATCGGCACGCCGTTGCGCGTAACCGACATCGAGCCGGGGCTGTGCGGCGGCACGGAATTCTCGAACGTCCGCTTCCGCGGCGACGATGCAAAAGCGGCGAACGTCTATCAGAACGTCCAGCCGCTCACGGCCGAAGACATCGCCGACACGATCTACTGGATCGCCACGCGCCCCGCGCACGTCAACATCAATACGATCGAGATGATGCCGGTCGCGCAAGCCCCGGCCGGCCTCACGGTCCATCGCGGCTGACACGTCGCCCGCAGCCGCGGGCCCGGCTCCGGCCGGCCCGCGGTGTGCCACGACGCACTACATTCCGTTACGAATCGGTTACGAATCCCATCTTTGCCTTCCGGTAGAATGCGCGCCATGACTCAGCCTACCCGCTCCCCGGAAGCGCCGTCCGGCTTTACCTGGCCGGTGCGCGTGTACTACGAGGATACCGATGCAGGCGGCATCGTCTTCTATGCCAACTACCTGAAGTTCTTCGAGCGCGCCCGCACCGAGTGGCTTCGCGCATGCGGCGTCGACCAGCGTCGGCTCTCCGACGAGACCGATGCGATCTTCATCGTGCGCAGCACGTCGCTCGACTACCGCGCGCCGGCGCGACTCGACGACACGCTGACGATCACGAGCCGCCCCGGACGCATCGGTCGCGCATCGGTGGAATTCACGCAGGAAGCCTGGTGCGGCGACACGCTGCTCGTGGCCGGGCAGATCCGCCTCGGCTGCGTCGACCGTCACGGCATCCGGCCCGCGGCCATCCCGCCGGCCGTGCTCGACGCGCTGCAACGCGGGCCCGTCATCGACGCGGGGCAGACTGGTTTGTCAACGAAGCTCGCATGAGCGCCGTTTAGACACAGCCTATGAACTTGCCGTTCTGATTCGATACTAAGCAAGGTTCGGCGTCAGGCCTCGCCGGCGCGCCGCGCCGCACGCACACCGGACGCCCTTGCCGGGCACTCCCGAAGGGACGTTACTCAAACCTCTATGAATACTGTTCAAGACCTGTCGATCATTTCCCTCGTCCTCAACGCGAGCGTGCTGGCCCAGGCCGTGATGGGGCTGCTGCTGCTGCTGTCGCTGATGTCGTGGACCTTCATCTTCCGCAAGTGGTTCGCGATCCGCCGCGCGCGCGCGCAGACCGAACGCTTCGAGAAGGATTTCTGGTCGGGCGGCGACCTGCAGGCGCTGT
Organism: Burkholderia sola; assembly: GCF_905400185.1. Classification (NCBI taxonomy): domain Bacteria; kingdom Pseudomonadati; phylum Pseudomonadota; class Betaproteobacteria; order Burkholderiales; family Burkholderiaceae; genus Burkholderia; species Burkholderia sola. The sequence continues at coordinate 786,108 of NZ_FR989675.1, read as the reverse complement.
ATCAAAGCGCGGCCAACAACCGCCACACGATCGGTGCGCTCGAGCGGATCTTCGAATCCGGGATGCGCGAATTCCTGAAGGCGAAGGAAAAGCGCCTCAGCGATCCGGGCCTCGTGCTCGACGGTGCGCGCCGCGCGATGCGCGCGTCGTTCCAGCGTGAAATGGACGTGCTCGAAGCCAATCTCGCGTTCCTCGCGTCGGTCGGCTCGGTCAGCCCGTACATCGGTCTGTTCGGCACGGTCTGGGGGATCATGAATTCGTTCCGCGGCCTCGCGAACGTGCAGCAGGCCACGCTCGCGAATGTCGCGCCGGGCATCGCCGAGGCGCTCGTCGCCACCGCGATCGGCCTGTTCGCCGCGATTCCGGCGGTGGTCGCGTACAACCGCTACGCGCACGACATCGACCGCCTCGCGATCCGCTTCGAGACCTTCATCGAAGAGTTCTCGAACATCCTGCAGCGTCAGGCCCAGTAAGGAGCGCGCCATGGCAGGAAGTCCCATTCGATCCAGCATGCGCGGCGGCCGCTCGCGCCGCGCGATGGCCGACATCAACGTCGTGCCGTACATCGACGTGATGCTGGTGCTGCTCGTGATCTTCATGGTCACCGCACCGCTCGTCGCGCCGTCGATCATCAACCTGCCGACCGTCGGCAATGCCGCGCCGCAGGAGCAGACGCCGCCCGTCGTCGTCAACATCAAGGCCGACCGCACGATGAGCGTCAAGTACAAGGGCGACTCGGGCGCGACCCAGGAAGACACGATGACGAAGGCCGAGCTCGACAGCTTCATCACGGCCCGGCAGGCCGATCACCCTGACCAGCCGGTCGTGATCGCAGCCGACAAGACCGTGCAGTACGATGCCGTCATGACCGTGATGTCCGATCTGAAGGCGCGCGGCGTCAAGCGCGTCGGCCTCCTCGTCAAATCGCAATGAACCGGCAGCAATCCACGCGCAGGTCCGCCTACCCGCTCCAGCCTCCCCGGGAGCGCGGGACGTGGCGCGCGTTCGCGCTCGCCGCGCTGATGCACGTGCTGCTCGCGCTGTTCCTCTATCACGGCGTGCAGTGGCAGAACAGTACGCCGGCCGGCGCCGAGGCCGAGCTGTGGACCGAAGTGCCCGACGTCCCCGCGCCGCGGCCCGTCGTCACGCCCACGCCGCCCGCGAAGGTCGCTCCGCCCCCTCCGCCGGTGCGCGACGAGCAGGCCGACATCGCGCTGCAGCAGAAGAAGCGTCAGCAGGAAGCGGCCGCGCGCGCGGCGCAGCTCGAGCAGCAGCGCCGCGCGCAGCAACTGAAGGCCCAGCAGGAAGAGGAAGCCCGGCGCGCGCAGCTCGCCGCGCAACAGGCCGCCGCGCTCGCCGCCCAGAAAGCCGCGGAACGCGACAAACAGAAGCAGGCCGACAAGCTCAAGCAACAGCAGCTCGCCGAGCAGCAGAAGCTCGAACAGCAGAAACTCCAGCAGCAAAAGCAGGCGCAGCTCGAAGCGCAGCAGGCGGCGAAGGCGAAAGCCGACGCAGCCGCGAAGGCCAAGGCGGAAGCCCAGGCCAAGGCGAAGGCCGAAGCCGCGGCGCGCGCGAAGGCCAATGCGGCGGCGAACGCGAAGCTGGACCGCGAGCGCAGCGCGCGCCTCGCGCAGATGCAGGGGCTGTCGGGCGCCGGCGAAGGCGGTGGCGACGGCCTCGCGAAAAGCGGCACCGGCACGGGCTCCGGCGGCAATGCCGCGACGCCCGGCTATGCCGACAAGGTGCGCCGCCGCGTCAAGCCGAACATCGTTTGGGGCGGCGAACGGGCAGGCCTGACCACCGTCGTCAAGATTCGGTGCACGCCGTCCGGTGACGTATTGAGCGCATCGGTCTCCCGCTCGAGCGGGAATTCGGGGTGGGATCAAGCCGTGGTCAATGCGATCCACGCATCGGTCCCGTTGCCGCCCGATTCTAACGGTCGGACCCCGTCCGACATTACGATTACCTTCAAGGCAGCGGAGTGAAACGAAATGCGCTTACACTCCGGGCGTCGCTGTCGGACGGGAACGAATCGGGTATTTTTACTGTCTCTGCGGTTGCGCAGCGATCCAAGCCATACGGGAAGCAAGAAGCATGAGTTTGATGACAAAGCTAGGTTTCAGGGCACTCGTGGCCTCGTGTCTGATCACGGCGGGCAGCGCCGCTAACGCCCAGGTCAACGTGCTGATCACCGGCGTCGGGTCGACCCAGTTCCCCATTGCCACCGCGAATTTCACGAACGAGGCGAACCTGCCGCAGCAGGTCACGTCGATCGTGCGCGCCGACCTCGCCCGCAGCGGCAAATTCACCAACATCGACGCCGGCAGCACGCCCGTGCCCGAGACCGCATCGGTCGATCTCGGCGCATGGAAGGCCAAGGGCGCGAATGCGTTCGTCGCCGGCAGCGTGAACCGCGACGCGAACGGCCAGTACAAGGTCAACTTCATCCTGTACGACACCGTGAAGCAGCAAAGCCTCGGCGGCCTGTCGCTGACGGCCACCGACACCACGCTGCGCACGGCCGGCCACAAGATCGCCGACTACATCTACCAGAAGCTGCTCGGCGTGCGCGGCGTGTTCGCCACGCGCCTATCGTACGTGATCAAGACCGGCAACCGCTACCAGTTGCAGATTTCGGATTCGGACGGCCAGAACGCGCGCATCGCGCTGTCGAGCACCGAACCGATCATCTCGCCGGCGTGGTCGCCGAGCGGCACGAAGGTCGCGTACGTGTCGTTCGAGCGCAAGAAGCCGATCGTCTACATCCACGACCTGCCGACCGGCCGCCGCTACATGGTCTCCGACCAGAAGGGCAACAACAGCGCACCGGCGTGGTCGCCGGACAGCAACACGCTCGCCGTCGCGCTGTCGCTGACGGGCAATACGCAAATCTATACGGTCAACGCGAACGGCGGCGGCCTGCGCCGTCTCACGCAGAGCAGCTCGATCGACACCGAGCCGTTCTACTCGCCGGACGGCCGCTGGATCTACTTCACGAGCGACCGCGGCGGTGCGCCGCAAATCTACCGGATGCCTGCACAGGGTGAGAGCGCCGGCGCCGCGCAGCGCGTGACCTTCACCGGCAGCTACAACACGAGCCCGCGCGTGAGCCCGGACGGCAAGCTGCTCGCTTACATCTCCCGCACGGGTGGGGGCTTCAAGCTGTACGTTCAGGATCTGCAGAGTGGCGCGGCGAACGCCATCACGAATACCAATCGCGACGAATCGCCGAGCTTCGCGGCAAACGGCCAGTACCTTCTGTACGCCACCCAGTCGGGTGGCCGCAACGTGCTGGCTGCAGTGCCCTCCGACGGCAGCGCGCCGCCGCAGATCCTGTCCGTCCAGGGCGGCTCCGTTCGCGAGCCGTCGTGGGGGCCCTTCATGCAATGACCACAAGGAGAGTAACCATGATGTCGAATAAAGCTCGTCTGGCCCTGGCCGTGATGATGATCAGCGCGCTTGCAGCGTGCAAGTCGGGCGTGAAGCTCGACGACAAGGCGAACAACGCGGGCGCAATCGGCACGCAGCCGAGCGCCGACAACGTCGCGCAAGTGAACGTCGATCCGCTGAACGACCCGAACAGCCCGCTCGCGAAGCGCAGCATCTACTTCGACTTCGACAGCTATTCGGTGAAGGACGAGTACCAGCCGCTGATGCAGCAGCACGCGCAGTACCTGAAGAGCCACCCGCAGCGCCACGTGCTGATCCAGGGCAACACCGACGAACGCGGCACGAGCGAGTACAACCTCGCGCTGGGCCAGAAGCGTGCGGAAGCCGTCCGCCGTGCGATGGCCCTGCTCGGCGTGAACGACTCGCAAATGGAAGCCGTGAGCCTCGGCAAGGAAAAGCCGCAGGCAACGGGTCACGACGAAGCATCGTGGGCGCAGAACCGTCGCGCCGACCTCGTCTACCAACAGTAAGTAACGGAAGAATCGCCGTATGACGCACCGTTCAACCTGGCTGCGCGTTGCCGCAGCATTCTGCGTCGCGGGCGCGGCGTGGTCGGCCGCGCCGGCGCACGCCGGCATGTTCGACGACAACGAAGCGCGCCGTGCCGTGCTCGATCTGCGCAGCAAGAGCGACAACCTGTCGAGCCAGTTGTCGGCCGCCCAGCGTACGATCCTCGATCAATCCGGCCGTATCGACCAGCTGAACCAGCAGGTCGCGACGCTGCGCGGCGAGAACGAGGATCTGACGAACCGGCTGACGACGCTCGAGCGGCAGCAGAAGGAGTACTACCAGGATCTCGACACGCGGCTCAAGAAGTTCGAGCCGCAGCAGGCGACGATCGACGGTGTCGAAGGCACCGTGCAGCCGGGTGAAACGGATGCGCTCAGCGCGGCGCAGCAGCAGTTCCGCAACGGCAACTTCAAGGCGGCGGCGGCTTCGTTCCGCGCGTTCATCGCGAAGTATCCGCAGAGCCCCTATCAGCCGACCGCGCAGTACTGGTACGGCAACGCGCAATACGCGCTGCGCGACTACCGTGGTTCGACCGCGACGTGGCAAGGGATCGTCAGCAAGTTCCCGCAACACCCGCGCGCGGCCGACGCCCTCGTGGCGATCGGCACGAACCAGCTCGAACAAGGCCAGAAGGCGGCCGCGAAGAAGACGTTCGAGCAGGTCGTGTCGCAGTACGCCGGCTCGAACGCGGCGCAGACGGCGCAGGGCAAGCTCGAAACCATCAAATAATTATCGTGACGGGTTGTTGACAGCCCTGTAACCCGTCGCTATAATCTTTTGCTCTTTAGGTCGTTGCCCAGGTTGTTGAAGCAACGAACCGACAGGTTTCAAGAACGTGGGGTGGTAACTCAGTTGGTTAGAGTATCTGACTTTTAATCAGAGAGTCGAGGGTTCGAGTCCCTCCCACCCTACCAACTATCTTTGATAGTGTAAAAAAGCCTCCCTCGCGGAGGCTTTTTTGCGTCTGTCGCCGCACCGTTCGAGCAGAATTCCCGACGATGCTCGTCACACACTCGGCCGCGCGCAACCTGAGCCCGACCGATCACCGCGCACTCACGTCCCGCAGTACCGCACCATATCCGGCATACAGATTGCCGTCGGGCAGCAACCGCAATTGCGCGAGTTGCCGATGCACGACCGGCAAGTTATGGAACGGCATCCGCGTGAACAGATGATGTTCGATATGGAAATGAATCGCATGCGGGCCGAACAGGAACGTCTGCCATGAACGCCGGACGATCGTGCGTGCGTTGCGGCTTTGATCGGCGCCGGCCGGCAACCCCGCGTGCTCGAAGATCGCGCGCACCTGCCCGGCGAACGGCAACAAGGTGACGGACGGCACGATCCACAACGCGACGTACAGCAGCGGATGTCCGGCCAGCGCGAGCGCGCCGAACAGCGCGCCGTTGCCGGCCAGCATCGACGCGATCTCCCACGCCGCATACGCACGCGATTTTTCGACCTTCGGCAACGCATGCGCGAACGCGCCGCGCGCGAGCTTCACGACGCTCGTCACGTAGCCGACGCCGCACGCATACGCGAGCAGGCGGACGATCAATCGCCCGCGCGTCGCCGGATAGTCGTGCACGCCGAACAGCAGCGCGACGGGGTCGTCCGCTTGCATCGGCGCGCGATGGTGCTTCAGATGGCCCGCCCGATACGTGCGCAGCGACAGCCATAGCGGGCCGGCCGCGAGCAGTTGCCCGAGCACGTCGTTGACGCGCCGGTTCCGTGCAAGCAACCCGTGCGCCCCTTCGTGCATCATGACCGCGAGCGCGAGCTGGCTGCGCGCGATCACGATCGCCGCGCACGCGTAGGCCAGCGGATGCGCAAACGCGATCGCAGCGGCAAACGCGGCGGCAATCATCAGCCAGTCACCCGCCAGCGCCATGCCGACACGCGCCGCGCTCACGCGAAACAGCCCCGGATCGGGCACGAACCGGGCGAGCCCGACGTTCGGTCCGGCGCGGTGAACGTGCGCCTCCGTCATGCGAGCCTCCTGCGCGGCAAACGCCGCTCGACCCACAGCGCACTGACCGCCGCGAGCACGAACCCGCCCAGCACGTCCGCGACCGTATGCTGCTTGAGCGTCAGCGTCGACGCGCAGATCAGCAGCCCGATCGCCGCCGCGACGATCCGGCGCCGGTCCACCAGCATCCGGCACGCGAGACACGTCACCGCGACATGCAGGCTCGGGAAGCCGTTGGCCGCAAGATCGAGCGCCCACATGCGCGCCAGACGCCGACGCACGAATGCATTGCCGATCTCGGCGATGTCGGGCCGCGGCACGGCTTCCGGAAACATCAGGAAGCAGGCCACGCCGAGCACGAACGCGATCAGCACGGCGTCCCTGAACGCGGCGAACGCGGACGGTCGCGCGTACGCGGCGAGCGCAATCACGAACGGAAAGAACGCGACATAGACGAACCACGACCATGCGATGAACGGAATCCGCGCATCGATCGCCGTGGCCAGCACGTAGCGCGGCGTGACGCCGCGCTCCAGCAGAAAGAAGATCGCGAGGCCCGCGACCAGGCCGAATGTCGCGGCCAGCATCTGCCGGACATCGGGCCGGCGATCGTCCTGAAACATGCGCGTATTCATCGCGGCGCTGGTGCCTCGCATCGGGTTGCCGCGTCGGCCGCTCGCGCATGCGGACCCAGCGCGAGGAGGTGCGATGTCCACGCGTCGACACGCGCACGCGCATGCTCGCGGCCCGCTCGCGTCCCCGCCGGCGTACCGGGATCGCGCATCAGTTCGATCGACGCCTGCCCGACCTCGCGCCGGAATGCCGCCGCATCGCCCCGCCATGTGACCACGCGGTGCACGAGTTGCAGCCGTGCCGCGCGCGCGGCGTTGCTCGCCTGTTCGGGCTGATCGGTCTGCACGAGCAGGATCGGACGGCGATACACGCGCGCAATCGACAACGCGGCCATGCCGGGCGCCGATACGATCAACGGCGCATGCGCGGCGCGCGTCGGCCAGTCGGCGTCGACGCCGGTCCAGCCGTCGTGTCCGGCGTAGCCCTCGCCCACGCGGTGGGCGGCGAGCCCCGCGTCGCGCATGCCGGCCGACAACGCATCGGCGAGCGCGACGTCGCGAAAGTGCGGATTCAGATAAACGGCCGCCGCAACGCGTTCGTGCGCCGGCCGTTCGGCGACGATCGGCACCGGCGTCGGCAGCCGGCGATGCCGGTGCGAGCGCGGCGCATCGTCGGCGAAGCCGTACGCGAAATCGTGCTCGATACGGCCCAGCGCCGCATCGATCTGCCAGTCGACGATCCGCGCGAAAGCGCGCGCCAGCACGCGCGGCAGTCGTGCATCGAAATTCGCGGTCAACGCGCGGCGCAGGCTGCCGCCATACACGTGGACGACGCGACGCCGCCAGCCCGGCACCGCCCCCATGAACAGCAGCGCCGGATGAAACGAGTCGTTGACCACGAGATCCGCATCGCGAACGATCGCACGCAGCCGCACGATGTCGCGCAGCATGCGGGTCGGCCTGAACACGTAGTGCGCGACATTGCGATCGGTCGCGTCGCGCAGCATGTTCTGCCGCTCGTCGAACTGCACCGCGTAGTGCCGCGACAACACGTCCGCGTCGATGCCGAACGCGGCGAGAAATGCCTGCCCGGCGTCGGACGTCGTCAGCACGTCGACCTGCGCGCCGGCCGCGCGCAACGCATGCACGAGCAGTTGCGCGCGCATCAGATGGCCGCGCGCGTCGGCGGTCGCGAGATAGACGATGCGCGGCATCATGCGCGCGGACGAAGCGACTGGAGCCAGCCGGCCGCGACCATCGCCAGCGCGCCCGTCACGCCGAAACCGGCTTCGATCGCGCGGATCTCGTCCAGCAACGCGGCGAGCGACGCGGCCTCGGACGGCTCGACGAGGCGGCGCAGCGTATCGGCGCAAAGCCGGACGTGGCGCGTCTCGTCGGCGAGCACGCGCGACAGCAACGGATACAGCGGATGCGTGTCGCCGATCGTCGCGCAGTGGCGCGCGAGCACGCGCATTGCCATCTGTTCCGCGCACAGGCCGGTCGCATACGCGGGCACGAGTACGCCTTGCGCGAAATGCGGCGCGTAGCGCTGCGCCAGACGCCGCCATCGCACGATCTTGCGCCGGCTCAGCCAGTCGGGTTCGTGCGGGCCGGTCGACACGTCGACGCCGCGCCGGCGCAACGCATCGGCAAATGCGGCCGCGTGGCGGCGCTCGTCCGCGAGATGCTGGTCGATGCGCGGCGCGAGCCAGTCCGGCGGCTGTCCGGTCCAGTCCTCATGCAGCGCGCACTCGGTCGCTTCTTCGCCGATCAGGTACATGCGCAGCATCCAGCGCTCGCCATGCATGCTGCGATGCAGTTGCCGGATCGCCGCCCGCTTGATGCGATCGACGAGATACGCGCGCATCCGCGCCGTACCGCGTGGCACGGGCGCATCGAGACAATCGAAGCGCTCGCCGTGCCCGGCCTGCGACGACACCGGCAATTCGCTTGCCGCGGTCATGCCGGCTCGCCCCGCGCGGATGAAGATGGCGTCGCGGCAGCCGCCGGATCGCGACGCCAGCCGAGGATCAGGCCGACGAAGCTTTCCTGCATGAACGCATGCGCAGAGGCTGCCGCGCCCGCGAACGCTTCCTCGCGGCCATTCACGCGCAGATAGCCGCTGCCGTCGCGCGCGCCGAACTCGATCCGGTCGTTCTTCCGAAAGCCGCGCTCGCGCACGTCCTTCACGAGTGCGCTGCCATCGAGGCCGAACAGGAACAGCTCGCGCTGTGCGACCCACACCGGAATGCGATTGCTCAGCGCGTCGAAGCGGATCGACCACGTGCCGGACGCGAGCGCGCGATCGACGTCGGCATCGTGCGGCGCGTTCGACGTGAAGCTCGCGCGCGCGACCGCCTTCGTCAGGCCGCCGACACCGAGCGCGATCGTGATGTCGTCCGCCAGCGGCTGCTTCGGATCGGTCGCACTCACCTTCACAAGATGGCGCGCCAGCCGCGAAGCGAGCGACGGATGCGCGAACAGCGCAAGCGTTTCGTCCGGCGTGAGCACGTCGCGCTCACGATCGCCGTCCTTCACGCGCACACGATACGGATCGATCCGCACATCGGTGAACGAGCCGTGCACGGGCGCATGGACGTACACGTCGCGGTCCCATTTCCGGCCGTCGCGACGCAGCAGAACGTGCACGCTCAACGGCACGCGCCGCCCGTCGGCATCGACGCCCGTGCCTTGCAGCAGCACGTCGCCGAACACGTCCTTCGTGCGGCGGTTCGCATCGCTCGAGAAGACGATCGCATGCGCATCGGTGTCAATGCTCGCGTGACCGTCGGGCGCATCGAGCGCGATGCGATTGCAGTCCGACGCGGCCGCATTCGCGAACGGGCAGCCGCTTCGCGACATGAAGTGATAAATCCCGCGCCCCGCACGATCGACCGGTGCGGCATTGGCGCCGACGCTGGCGGCAAGCAGGGCGAGACAGGCAATGCGAGTGGCGAGTGAGGGCATGGTCGTCGTCGGAACAGAATCAGGATGTCGAAGTGTCGTGGCCGCGAGGCGCGGCGCCGTTTCAATGACGGTGATAGGACAGCGCATCGAGATCGCGCCGGGTCGATGCGCGTCCCGTGAGCCCGAAACCGCGCGCGAGCGCGCCGAGCGTATCGACGGCGGACGCGGCGATCGTGACGCCGGCAGCCGCGAGATAGCGCGCGGCGCCCAGTCGCGGCAACTGCTGGCGATCGAGCGCGCGCAGGCTGTAGCCGAGCCGCATCGCCATCACGCAGAACGGGCCGAGCGGGCCGCTGCGGCCGAGCCACTGCCATCGACGCGGCAGGTACGCGTGCACGAGATACGGCGTCAACCCGACGCTGTCCTCGCCGCGCATCCAGCGCAGCTTCAGCGACTCGCGATGCGTGTCCGGCAGCCGATGCTCGGTATGCGCGGCCGGCGCGAATTCGACGGCCACGCCGGCCGCCTGCATCCGCAGCCCCATCACCTGGCAATGCGCGCGATAGACGCCGTCGAGCGGCTCGTAGCGGAACTGCGCGAACACGTCACGCCGGAACGCGACGTTGTTCGCGTAGAAGTTGCGCGTCGCGCCATCACGCAGCGGGCTCGGGAAATACATGAAATCGATCGACGTCAGCGCGATGCCGAGCACGTTGGGCGCGTAGCTGGTCCGCCCCGCCACCGCGACGGGCGCGTCGCCCGCGTCGCGCGCGAACGGCGCGAGCAGGTGCTCGAGCCAGTCGTCGGCCGGCCGGCAATCGGCATCGCCGAATACGACGATGTCGCAGCGATCGGCATCGACGCGATCGAAGCCGTCGTTCTTCGCATCGTAGTAGCCGGTGCTCGCGCCGATCTCGACGAAGTCGATCGGGCGGTCGGCCAGCGCGGCGATTTCCGCGCACGCGTCGGCGGGCAGGCCGTCGTGCGTGATGATCCATTGCGCAAGGGCGGCCGGCGGCACGGTCTGTTTCGACAGCGCCGCCACCAGGCGTTTCAGGCTGCCGACGGCCTGCGCAAGGCCCGCGCCGCCGCGCAGGTTGTTGGTCTCCAGCACAAGCGCGGCCCGCGCGGCTACGGAACGGGCGGTCGCGTGCGTCCGCGCTGCGGTGTCGGTCAGGTTCGGCATCCGGAATATCTCCATCGTCATGCGCGACGGCATGGACAAAACGAAAGGACGGCGGGTCTGCGGCACGCCGGCGAATGCGGGCGGCGCGGACATCGTCGCGCAGCGGGCGGCCTCGGCGGGCGCCCGCTGCGCGTGCCGTCACTCCTGGATCGACGGCGCGGAATCGGCGTCGGTATAGCGCGGCTTCGCGTTCTGCAAGTCGCGCGTGTTCTTCTGCACGGCCACCGAGCCGAACAGCGCGAGCACGAACGACATCGCGTAAAAGCCCTTTTCGCTCAATTGCAGCGTCGCGTTGAAGAGACCGACGATCAGGAGCGCGATCGACAGCAGCAGCGCGATCCAGCTGAGACCGTAGTAGATGCCGGTGACGGGAATGCCTTCGGCGCGGTCGCGCACGCTCTTCTGCAGCGAGATCGCCGCATAGAGGCCGAACACCAGCACGGTGAAGTAGTAACCCTTCTCGTTGAGCTGCATGCCGGCGTTCCAGAGCCCGATCAGGAAGGCCGCGAAACCGGCGATCAGCGCGGCCCACGATGCGGCCACGAACGCGAACGACGGCTGCTGGATGGTGGTCTGGTTCATTGCGTTGCCCTCTCTTTCTTGTTGTTCGAAATCGTTGTCATTGACCTGCGTTTTGCGCATGGTAGCAGCTTTGGCGCGCGTCACGACGGCCCCGCCGCGCATTCGCCGCAAGCGCGAGCCGCGGTTGATGCAATGCATCCGTGAGACGATTGCGCTGAAAATTGACACCCTGACGTATCCACACTCTCCTCGACAGCGATCAGAATAGCGTTGCATCGCCCGAGATCGCGGCGCCCGCCGCCCTCCTCACTCTTCTCGACAAGGACGCATCATGCTGAACTGGAACGAATACCGGAAGGAACTCTCGACGCGTATCGGCGACATCGCCAAGCTGTCGCCCGATACGCTGGCCGGCTACCAGGCGCTGGCCGGCGCCGGCGCCAAGACGGGCCATCTCGACGCGAAAACGCGCGAGCTGATCGCGCTCGCGGTGGCCGTCACGACGCGCTGCGACGGCTGTATCGCCGTGCATACGGCCGAAGCGGCCAAGCATGGCGCGACCAAGGAGGAAGTGGCGGAAGCGCTCGGCGTCGCGATCGCGTTGAATGCGGGCGCGGCGCTCGTCTATTCGGCGCGCGTGATGGACGCGCTCGGCGACTGAGCCAGCGCGGTGCGGCACGATCGTCGTGCCGCACCCCATTCATTGTTGCGTGCGCTGCGTGGCGCCCGGCCGCCGGCTGGGCGATTGCGCATCGCGCGTATGGGCCTGCCATGTGTGACGAATGTGGCGACTCGCGTGGACGCGTAAGCGTCGCGGAGTCGGCTACCATGCGCGAACGATACATCGTGAAGGAGCGCTCCATGTGCCGCTGGCTCGCTTATACGGGTAATCCGATCCATCTGGAAACCGTGCTGTTCCGCGCGAAGCATTCGCTGATCGACCAGAGCCTGCATTCGGAGCTGGGCGCGACGACCACCAACGGCGACGGCTTCGGCATCGGCTGGTACGGGCATCCCGACGAACTTCCGTTCCGCTATCGCTCCGTGCATCCCGCCTGGAACGACCGCAACCTGCGCGAGGCCGCGCGTGCGATCCGCTCGCCGATGTTCATCGCGCACATTCGCGCGGCGACCGACACGCCCGTGCAGGAAACCAACTGCCATCCGTTCCGCCACGGCCGCTGGCTGTTCGCGCACAACGGGCTGATCCGCGACTTCCACAAGCTGCGCCGCGACCTGACGATGAAGGTCGATCCCGCGCTGTTCCCGACGCTCGAAGGCTCGACCGACTCCGAACTGATGTTCCGCCTCGCGCTGACGTACGGTCTCGAGCAGGCGCCGCTGCCGGCGCTCGAACGGATGGTCGGCGTGGTGGAGGAAACCGCCGCGCGGCATCGCGTCGCCGATCCGCTCAACATGACGATCTGCGCGACCGACGGCGAACGGATCGTCGCGGCGCGCTATTCGAGCGAACGGCAATCGCGCTCGCTGTTCCACAGCACGTCGTTCAAGCACCTGCACGCGCTGTATCCGCATAACCCGCGCATCGCGGAAGCCGGCGACGATGCGTTCATGGTCGTGTCGGAGCCGCTCGTCGACCTGCGCGGCGCGTGGGAGGAAGTGCCGGAGGGCATGGCGATCGTCGCGCACGGCGCCGATGTGCAGCAGCGGCCGTTCGGGCCGCGGCACAAATGACGTGCCGCAGTCCTGACGAAATCCAGCGTATTCAGGTAGCCGATACTTCAGCGCGACAGGGCAATCGCGGCGATCCGGCTTTCAACGGGGCCGGCGCTCGGTGCTGCCGACGCAATCGGAAGGGACGCCAATCGTCGCCCGGCAAATAAGGTCGGAAAACATGCCCTCGGATAATTCCCCAATTCGATAATAAGTGACAGAGACGCATCACAAAGCAGCCCGTGCTGGCTATTGCGATATTTCGCCGAATAAAAAATTAATGCCCTTGTGACTTCATGTCGACCCCCGAATCCAGGTCGATAAATCGACATGCGGTCGAGAACCCTGTCGACCACGCACATTATTTCGAATCATTACAACGGGCCGGCAATCATTACCGGACGGACGCGGTGCGCACACCATCGCGCCGCTTGAAGGCAAGCGCTTATTCCCGATCAAAATATTCAACTTACCAATTTTTAAAGGCGCCGTTACAATTCGGCGACGAATGAATTCGCATCAATAATGTACGACGCCGTTACCGGCACATCGAATCCGAGATGACGCAAGATCGCTCCAATTCCCGCCCTGTCATGTCGACGGGCAATCAATCCGTGCTTTCCAGCATGAAGCAGGACCATGCGTTCGTGGTATGGCTCACCGGGGTGTCCGGTGCCGGTAAATCGACGCTGTCGAATCTTCTGAAGGAACAGCTCGATGCACACGGCCTTCGGACTTTTCTGCTGGACGGCGACCAGCTTCGCGAAGGATTGAACCAGGATCTCGGATTCAGCGACGCAGACCGCCACGAGAACATTCGTCGGACGGCCGAGGTCGCGCGCCTGATGGTGGCTGCCGGGCTCGTCGTCATCGTTGCGCTGATCTCGCCGTTTCGGGACGCACGCGCCAAAGCGCGCGCCCGCTTCCCGCAGGGCATGTTTTTCGAAGTCTTCGTCGACGTTGCGCTGGATGTGGCGGAAGCGCGCGACCCCAAAGGGCTCTATGCGCGGGCAAGGCAAGGGACGCTTCGGCAGTTCACCGGCATCGAATCGACCTATGAAAAACCGGTATCGCCCGACGTGCACGTCCGCACGGGCGAAGCAGGTCCGCGGGAATGCGTGCACGCGATCATGCAGAAATTGCCGTTGAACGGCTGATGCACGTCGTCGACCGTCGTCCGCTGCCCGTCGTGAACCTCCATCGCCGCGAACATCGCGCCATCGTCGGCCACCGCGGCGCGACCTGACCGAAAACCAGTCGACCTACATCCCGCTCGGCGCGACCCACCGGCTGACGAACCCCAGCACGATTCCGCTCGAACCGATCGAAGTCCAGTCGGGCGCATATCTCGGCGAAGACGACATCGTCCGCTTCGAGGACACCTACGGGCGCGCAGCGCGGTGAGCGACGCTACACCGGCGCGCGCCACGACAGGCCGGACCTCGAACGGGCGGCACGCACCCACGTCCTGCCCGCTTTTCATTACGTCAACCAATGTCAGCCCGGTTGCCCGCGCTTCACAGGTCAGGTTATAAAAGCGCCTCCCATTCCGGCGCATGCGCCGCCCTTTTACCCTCGACTTCGGAGAACGCGTGATCGATCTCGCCACCGCCCAGCAATTCCTGATGACCCGCGGCCTCGACTTCGGCCTCAACCTCCTCGCCGCGATCGTGTTGTGGTTCGTCGGCCGCTGGGCGATCCGCATCGGTACCCGCCTGCTCGGCAAGGTCGTTCGCCGCAGCGGCAAGGTCGACCCGACGCTCACCGACTACCTGACCTCCGTCGTCGGCGTGCTGCTGACGATCCTGCTGATCCTCGCGATCCTGCAGATCTTCGGCGTACAGACGACCTCGTTCGCCGCGCTGCTCGCCGGCCTCGGTCTCGCGATCGGCACCGCCTGGGGCGGCCTGCTCGCGCATTTCGCCGCCGGCGTGTTCATGCAGGTGCTGCGCCCGTTCAAGATCGGCGACGTAATCAGCGCGGGCGGCGTCACGGGCACCGTGAAGGAGCTCGGCCTGTTCGGCACGACGATCATCACCGCCGACAACATCGTGACGATCGTCGGCAACAACAAGATCTTCTCGGACAACATCGCGAACTACAGCGCGACGCCGCACCGCCGCGTCGACCTGACCGCGAAGATCGCGCACAGCGTCGACGCGGCCGATGCGATCAACCGCCTGAAGACGCAGATCCAGCTGGTTCCGAACGTGCTGAAGGTACCGGCGCCGGACGTCGGCGTGCTGCAGTTCACGCCGGAAGGCCCGCTGCTGTTCGTGCGCCCGTCGACTCAGCCGGAGAACTACTGGCAGGTGTACTGCGACACCCACCGCGTGATTCTCGACACGTTCCGCGAAGCCGGCTATCCGACGCCCGAAACGCCGGTCTCGCAACGCAACGCGTGACGAAAGCAGCGGCCGAACCGCACGGACGAAAAAAAAAGCGTGGCAGCCGTAAACTGCCACGCTTTTTCATTGCGCCGAAGCGCGCCGCGTCAGCGCCCGCCCGCCTTCGGCGTCCCGTCCGAGCGTCGCCCGCGCACGAGCTTCCATACCGCGCCGAGCGCGACCGGCACGATTGCCGCGCCGATCCCGACCAGCACGATCACGTTCAGGTACTGGCGGACGAACGGGATGTTGCCGAAGAAATAACCGAGCAGCACGAGCAGCAGCACCCACACCAGCGCGCCGATCACGTTGAACAACTGGAAGCGCCCGACGCTCATCGACGACGCCCCCGCGACGAACGGCGCGAACGTGCGCACGACCGGAATGAAGCGCGCGAGCACGATCGTCTTGCCGCCGTGCTTGTCGTAGAACGAGTGGGTCTTCTGTAGCGCGGCGCGATCGAGGAAGCGCTCGAGCACCGGGATATGCGTATTGAACACCTTCGGGCCGACCCAGCGGCCGATCAGGTAGTTCACGGTGTTGCCGGTAATCGCCGCGACGAGCAGCAGCACGATCAGCGCGCCGACGTTCATTTCGCCCGTCGCCGCGAACGCGCCGCCGATGAACAGCAGCGAATCGCCGGGCAGGAACGGGAACACGACGAGGCCCGTCTCGCAGAACACGATCAGAAACAGCACGAGATAGACCCACGCACCGTACTGCCGGATGAAATCGCCGAGGAAAGCGTCGATATGCAGGACAAGGTTGACGAAATGAAGCAGCGTATCCAAATGCGATTCCTCGAAGGCGATGGGGCCGGAACGGCCGGAACAGGCCAGACATGGCCGAGGCGGCCGCCAGCCAAGGCGGCGCGTGCAACGGGGTGATGATACCGAAACTACCTTAAGGCTCCGTGAAAAAACGTAACGGTCGGCCGCCCCGGCATGCGTTCGCGGCCTCGCTATAATTCGGCCATGTCCGATATCACCGAAACGGCCGCGGGCGCCGCGCCCGCCCCCGCCGCGCGCCCGCTGCGCGCGATCCAGCCCCTGCCCGACCAGCTGATCAGCCAGATCGCCGCCGGCGAAGTCGTCGAACGCCCGGCGTCGGTCGTCAAGGAACTGCTCGAGAACGCAATGGATGCCGGCGCAACGACGCTGCGCATCGTGCTGGAAGAAGGCGGCGTCAAGCGCATCTCGATCACCGACGACGGCTGCGGGATTCCGCCGGACGAACTGGCGCTCGCGCTGATGCGCCACGCGACCAGCAAGATCCGCTCGCTCGAGGAGCTCGAGGCGGTCGCGACGCTCGGTTTTCGCGGCGAAGCGCTCGCGTCGATCGCGTCGGTCGCCGAGATGTCGATCACGAGCCGGACGGCCGATGCCGCGCACGCGATGAAGATCGACGCGCAGACGGGCGTGCTGTCGCCCGCCGCCGGCTCGATCGGCACGACGATCGAGGTGCGCGAGCTGTACTTCAACACGCCCGCGCGACGCAAGTTCCTGAAGAGCGAGCAGACCGAATTCGGCCACTGCCTGGAAATGATCCGCCGCGCGGCGCTCGCGCGGCCGGACGTCGCGATCTCGGTGCTGCACAACGGCAAGGCCGTCGAGCACTGGAATGCGACCGAGCCCGCGCAGCGCGTCGCGAAGATTCTCGGCGACAGCTTCGCGACCGCGCACCTGCCGCTCGACGAGCAGGCCGGCCCGCTCGCCGTGTACGGCTGCGCCGGCTTGCCGACCGCGAGCCGCGGGCGCGCCGACCAGCAGTATTTCTTCGTGAACGGCCGCTTCGTGCGCGACAAGCTGCTGACGCACGCGGTGCGTGCGGCCTACGAGGACGTGCTGCACGGCGACCGCTATCCGTCGTACGTGCTGTTCCTCGACCTGCCGCCCGAAGCCGTCGACGTGAACGTGCATCCGTCGAAGATCGAAGTGCGGTTCCGCGATTCGCGCTCGATCCACCAGTACGTGTTCCATGCGGTCCAGCGGGCGCTCGCGCGCCATGCGGGCGCGTCGCCGGAAACCACGGCGGGCGGCCATGCCGCGCATCTCGAACCCGCGCCGCGCGGGCCGTCGTCGTTCCTCGACACGCCGCTCGGCCAAAGCCCGGGCCACGCGACAGGCGGCAGCGGCGGAATCGGCGGCAGCGGCTTCTCGTCGTCGTCATCGTCATCGTCATCGTCGTCCGGCAACACGTGGATGCGTCAGGCGCGGATGACGCAAGGCACGCTGCCCGTCGCGCAGCCGCTCGCGCTCTACGACGCGCTGTTCGGCCGCAAGGACAGCGGCGCGGGCACGCCGGACGGCACGACGCTCATCGCCCGCGATGCGGCCGATCCGGCCGACACACCGGTCGCGCCGCTGCCGGGCTTCGCCGCGTCGCCGCTCGCGGCCGGCGCGCACGACGACCAGCCGCTCGGCTTCGCGCTCGGCCAGATCCACGGGATCTACGTGCTGGCACAGAACGCATACGGCCTCGTGATCGTCGACATGCACGCGGCGCACGAGCGGATCCTGTACGAGCAGTTCAAGAACGCGCTCGCCGACCGCACGGTCGCCGTGCAGTCGCTGCTGCTGCCGATCTCGATGACGGCCACGCCGGTCGAGATCGGCACGGTCGAGGAAGAACGCGACACGCTCGAATCGCTCGGCTTCGACCTTGCGGTGCTGTCGCCGACGACGCTCGCGATCCGCGCGGTGCCGGCGCTGCTGAAGGACGCCGACCTGCAATCGCTGGCGCGCGCGGTGCTCGCCGACCTGCACGCGTTCGGCGGCTCGCGCGTGCTCACCGAGCGCCAGCACGAACTGCTCGGCACGCTCGCGTGCCATCACGCGGTGCGCGCGAACCGGCGCCTGACGCTCGACGAAATGAACGCGCTGCTGCGCCAGATGGAGGCGACCGAGCGCGCGGACCAGTGCAATCACGGCCGGCCGACCTGGTATCAGCTCACGCTGAACGATCTCGACCGTCTCTTCATGCGCGGGCAATGAGCGCTGCTTCGCCCTCCCGTCCGACGACGATCGCCTGCCTGCTCGGCCCCACCGCTTCGGGGAAGACCGCCGCGGCGCTGGCGCTCGCCGCGCGCCGCCCGATCGAGATCGTCAGCGTCGATTCGGCGCTCGTCTACCGCGACATGGATATCGGTACCGCGAAACCGTCGCGCGACGAGCGCGCGCGCGTGCCGCATCACCTGATCGACATCATCGACCCGGCCGACGCGTATTCGGCTGCGGAATTCCGCGCGGACACGCTGCGCCTGATCGGCGAGATCGTCGCGCGCGGCCGCACGCCGTTGCTCGCGGGCGGCACGATGCTGTACTACAAGGCGCTGACGCAAGGGCTCAACGACCTGCCGGGCGCCGATCCGGAGGTCCGCGCGGCACTCGACGCCGACGCCGCGCGCGATGGCTGGCCCGCGCTGCACGCGCGGCTCGCGCAGGTCGACCCCGACACGGCCGCGCGGCTTGCGCCGAACGATTCGCAGCGGATCCAGCGTGCGCTCGAAATCTTCATGTTGAGCGGGCAGCCGATGTCGGCGCTGCTCGCCGCGCCACGCCGCACGGACGATGCGGCCGCCGCATACCGCTTCGTGCCGGTCGCGCTCGAGCCGTCGGACCGCGCGGTACTGCACGCGCGGATCGCGCAGCGCTTCGACGCGATGCTCGACGCGGGCTTCATCGACGAAGTCGAACGGCTGCGCCGCCGCGACGATCTCCATCCCGACCTGCCGTCGATGCGTTGCGTCGGCTACCGGCAAGCATGGGAATTCCTCGACGGCGACACCGACTACCGGACGATGCGCGACAAGGGCATCTTCGCGACACGTCAGCTTTGCAAGCGCCAGATCACGTGGCTGCGCGCGATGCCGGAGCGGATCGTCGTCGATTGCATCGCGCCGGATTCGACGGCCCGCGCGCTCGACGCGCTTGAACGCGTCCTGGACGGTCGCACGCCGGGCTGACCACTCAGCCGGCCTGACGCGCCGCCAGGCGCGCGCGGGCGCCGTCGACGATCCACGCGATACCGCGCTCGAACGCTTCGTCGTCGCTGCGCTCGCGCAGCGCGGCCCAGCCTTTCGCGAACAACGGATACTCGGCCGCATCCGGCAGCGGCGCATCGGCACCTGCCCCCGGCCCCGCCTGCTCTTCCAGCACCCATCCGACCACGAAGCGGCCGATCGCGACCATCACGTCGACCGCCTCGTCCGGCGCGAACCCCGCGTCGCCCAGCAGCGCGACCTTGCGTTCGATCGAGCTGAAATGCAGCGCGCGCGGCCGCGTGCCGGCGTGCAGGCGCGCGCCGTCGCGGTAGGCCAGCAGCGCGCGGCGGAAACTGCGCGCATTCTCCGCGAGCCACGCATCCCACACGTCGCCCGGCCGCGGCAGCGACGCGCCGTGACGCTCGAGCATGATCGCCTCGGCCATCGCGTCGAGCAGCTCGGCCTTGTTCCTGAAATGCCAGTACAGCGTCGGCGACTGCACGCCGAGCCGTTCGGCGAGCCGCCGCGTCGACAGCCCGTCGATCCCCACCTCATTCAGCAAATCGAGCGCCGCGCGCAATACCGTGTCGCGCGTCAGCCGCGCGCCTGTGTCCTTCATCTCTATCACCGATAGGGAAACTGTGGAATACTTCGCACTCTATCATCGATAGAGTGATACCCTTGAATCCGTCCCTTATTGCCATCCTGGCCACGGTCCTGCTCGACGCGATCGGCGTCGGGATCGTGATGCCGATCCTGCCCGGGCTGCTGCGTTCGCTCGCCGCCGCGGGCAGCACCGACACCCACTACGGCATCCTGCTCGCGCTGTACGCGTTCGCGCAGTTCCTGTGTGCGCCGCTGCTCGGCACGCTGAGCGACCGTTTCGGCCGCCGCCCGGTGCTGCTCGCATCGCTCGCGGGCGCCGCGCTCGACTATCTGCTGATGGCGCTCGCGCCGACACTCGCGTGGCTGTACGTCGGCCGGCTGATCGCGGGCATCAGCGGCGCGAACGTCGCGGTCGCGACCGCGTACGTGACCGACGTGACGGCCGAGCCCGACCGCGCACGGCGCTTCGGCCAGCTCGGCGCGATGATGGGCATCGGCTTCATCGCCGGCCCGCTGATCGGCGGGCTGCTCGGCGCGCTGCACCTGCGTGCGCCGTTCGTCGCGGCCGCGTTGCTCAATGCGCTGAATCTCGTGCTCGTATGGCGCGTACTGCCGGAATCGCGGCCGCGTTCGGCCCGCGAAGGCCGGACGGCCAGCGCGCTCAATCCGTTCGCGAGCCTGCGACGGCTGAGCGGTGCGCCCGCGCTCGCGCCGCTGGTCGGCATCTACGTGATCGTCGCGCTGGTGTCGCAGGCGCCCGCGACGCTGTGGATCCTGTACGGCCAGGAACATTTCGGCTGGTCGACGCCGGTCGCGGGGCTGTCGCTCGCCGGTTACGGCGCGTGCCACGCGCTCGCTCAGGCATTCGCGATCGGGCCGCTGATCGCGCGGCTCGGCGAGCGGCGCGCGCTCGCGTTGGGTCTTGCAGGCGATGCGCTCGGGCTGGCCGTCATCGCGTTCGCGACCGCCACATGGGTGCCGTTCGCGCTGCTGCCGCTGTTCGCGGCCGGCGGCATGACGCTGCCGGCGTTGCAGGCGATGCTCGCGCGGCAGGTCGACGATGCACGCCAGGGCGAACTGCAGGGCACGCTGGCGAGCGTGGCGAGCCTGATCGGCGTCGCGGGGCCGCTGGTCGTCACCGCGACCTACGCGGCGACGCGTGCGACGTGGCCGGGCCTCGTGTGGGCCGCGGCCGCGCTGCTGTACCTGTTCGTGCCGCCGTTGCTGGCCGGCGCGCGGCCGGCGAGCGCGCCGCGAGCGTCCGCGTAAGCGTCGACGCGCGTCCGACCGCCACGCGGCGCCCGAAAAAAAACCGCCCGGATCGACTCCGGGCGGCTTTTCCTACTGCATCTGCCTGCGGTACGTCAGACCACGACCGTCTGCGCCTCGCCTTCGCGGGTCGCCCGCACGGTGCCGATCTTCCACACCTGTTCGCCGGCGGCGGTCAGGTCGGCGATCGCTGCGTCGGCATCGGCCGCCGAGACGATCACGGCCATCCCGATCCCGCAGTTGAATACGCGGTGCATTTCCGCGTCGGCGACGCCGCCGTGCTCCTGCAGCCACTTGAACAGCGGCGGCAACGGCCATGCGTTCTGGTCGAGCTCGGCGGTGAGGCCTTCGCGCAGCACGCGCGGGATGTTCTCGACGAGGCCGCCACCGGTGATGTGCGCCATGCCCTTCACCGACAGCTTCTGCATCAGCGCGAGCAGCGGCTTCACGTAGATGCGCGTCGGCGCCATCAGCGTATCGGCCAGCGAGCGGCCGTGGAAATCGGCCGACAGGTCCGGATTCGCGCGCTCGATGATCTTGCGCACGAGCGAGAAGCCGTTCGAGTGGATGCCGCTCGATGCGAGGCCCAGCACCACGTCGCCTTCGGCGATCGTGCTGCCGTCGATGATCTTGCTCTTCTCGACCGCGCCGACCGCGAAGCCGGCCAGGTCGTATTCGCCGTCCGGGTACATGCCCGGCATTTCGGCCGTTTCACCGCCGATCAGCGCGCAGCCCGACAGTTCACAGCCGTGCGCGATGCCCTTGACGACAGTGGCGGCCGTATCGACGTCGAGCTTGCCGCATGCGAAGTAGTCGAGGAAGAACAGCGGCTCGGCGCCCTGCACGAGGATGTCGTTCACGCTCATCGCGACGAGATCCTGGCCGACGGTGTCGTGTTTGTTCAGATGAAAGGCCAGCTTGAGCTTGGTGCCGACGCCGTCGGTGCCCGACACGAGCACGGGCTCCTGGTACTTCTTCGGCACTTCGAACAGCGCGCCGAACCCGCCGATGCCGCCGAGCACGCCGTCGCGCAGGGTTTTCTTCGCAAAAGGCTTGATCTTGTCGATGAGCGCGTCGCCTGCGTCGATGTCGACACCTGCGTCGCGATAGGACAGACCTTGAGCGTCGGGAGCGGATTTCGGAGGATTCATGGGGGAATGCGAGAAGGTCGGTAAAATGCGATTTTACCCGAAGCCGGCCCATTGGCCGGAATTCCCAGCACCGAATCGTCAGGGATTGCATCTTGGTCGACACGTCCCCGTTTTCATCGCCGGGCGAAGCGCGCCGAAACCCGCGCCGCGCCGCCGTGCGTACGGTCGCGCGTGAAGCCAGCCGAGGCGCCTTCCCCCGCGCGTGCCCGGCGTACGGCACGCGTTTTTTCAACCGATCCGCATTGTGACTGCTGTGTCCCGTCAACTGACGCTCGATCTCGGCACGCCGCCGCCCGCCACGTTCGACAACTTCATCATGAACGAGGAGAACGACGAGCTCGTCTCGCGCCTGCAGAAGCTCGATCTCGCGCTCGCGGCCGGCCCTGTGCCGGACCGGTCGTTCTATATCTGGGGCGAGCCCGGCAGCGGCCGCACCCATCTGCTGCAGGCGCTCGTGAGCGACGCGTCGTACGGCTATGCGCGCTACCTGACGCCGCAGAGCCCGCTCGGCGCCTTCACGTTCGACCCGCGCATCGGCATCTACGCGATCGACGACTGCGACCGGATGAGCGACACGCAGCAGGTCGCGCTGTTCAACCTGTTCAACGAAGTGCGCGCGCATCCGTCGAGCGCGTTCGTCGCGGCGGGCCCGGCGGCGCCGCTCGCGCTCGACGTGCGCGAGGATCTGCGCACGCGCCTCGGGTGGGGGCTCGTGTTCCATCTGTCGCCGCCGTCCGACGCAGGCAAGATCGCAGTGCTCAAGCTCGCCGCGAAGGAACGCGGGATCGCGCTCACCGACGACATCGCCGCGTACCTGCTGACCCATTTCCGCCGCGACATGCCGAGCCTGATGGCGTTGCTCGACGCGCTCGACCGCTTCTCGCTCGAGCAGAAACGCGCGGTCACGCTGCCGCTGCTGCGCCGGATGCTCGCGCGTCCCGGCGACGACATCACACCACCGGGCACGGGCCCGAACCGCTTCGAGTAAAATGCGCTTCCATGACTAATCTGGCACTCTTTGACCTCGATCACACGCTGATCCCGACCGATAGCGACCACGAATGGGGTCGCTTCATGGTGAAGCTCGGCATCGTCGACGCGGAAAGCTTCTCGCGTCAGAACGACCAGTTCTTCGCCGACTACAAGGCCGGCCAGCTCGACATCCATGCGTACCTGTGCGCGATGCTCACGCCGCTCGCGAAGTATTCGCGCGCGCAACTCGCCGAGTGGCACGAGCAGTACATGCACGAGGTGATCCGCCCCGCGATGACGCCCGCCGCGCTCGAACTGGTACGCAAGCACCTCGATGCGGGCGACCTGTGCTGCGTCGTGACCGCGACCAACGCATTCATCACGCGCCCGATCGCGACCGCGTTCGGCGTCGACACGCTGATCGCGTGCGAGGTCGAAACGACCGACGGGCATCCCGATTCGCCGTACACGGGCCGACCGACCGGCACGCCGAGCTATCGCGAAGGCAAGATCGTGCGCACCGAAGCATGGCTCGCGTCGCTCGGCAAGCACTGGGACGACTTCGAACACAGCTACTTCTACAGCGACTCGCACAACGACATCCCGCTGCTCGAGAAAGTCACCGACCCGATCGCGACCAACCCTGACGACACGCTGCGTGCGCATGCAAGCACCCGCGGCTGGCGTATCCTCGATCTCTTCTGAACGTCGTGATCAAAAAATTCATTCGAAAGCTGCTCGGCCAGGACGAAACCGAGCAAACGTCCCCCGCGGCGGCCCCGGCCGACGAAGCGGCCCCTGCTGCCCCGCGCGCGCCGAAGGGCGCCCGCGGCGGCGGCGCGAAGAAACCGCGCAGCAACCATGAGCCGACCGTCGTGCCGGCCAGCGTGCACGGTATCAACCCGGCGCTGATCTCGAAGAACGCGGTGCGCGTGACCGACACGCTGCAGCAGGCGGGTTTCCGCGCGTTCATCGTCGGCGGCGCGGTGCGCGACCTGCTGCTCGGCATCGCGCCGAAAGACTTCGACGTCGCGACCGACGCGACGCCGACCGAGGTGCAGCGCCTGTTCCGCCGCGCGCGCCTGATCGGCCGCCGCTTCCAGATCGTCCACGTGCAGTTCGGCCAGGAACTGATCGAGGTCTCGACGTTCCGCGCGCTGGTCGACGCACCGCCCGAGGCGGCCGCGGCGGCGGCCACGGCCGAGCCGCCGAGGCGCCTGAAGCGCGACGAACTCGATCGCCGCACGCACGCGGTCGATGCGAGCGGCCGCGTGCTGCGCGACAACGTGTGGGGCGAGCAGCACGAGGACGCCGCGCGCCGCGACTTCACGATCAACGCGATGTACTACGACCCGTCGACGCAGACGGTGCTCGACTATCACGACGGGATGGCCGACGTACGCGCCCGCCTGCTGCGGATGATCGGCGATCCGGCCACGCGCTTTCGCGAGGATCCGGTGCGGATGCTGCGCGTCGTGCGCTTCGCGGCGAAGCTCGATTTCGAGATCGAGCCGCATACGCGCGAGCCGATCCACGCGCTCGCCGACCTGATCAACAACGTGCCCGCCGCGCGCCTGTTCGACGAAATGCTGAAGCTGCTGCTGTCGGGCCACGCGCTCGCGTGCCTGCAGCGGCTGCGCAAGGAAGGGCTGCACCACGGACTGCTGCCGCTGCTCGACGTCGTGCTCGAACAGCCGCAGGGCGAGAAGTTCATCACGCTCGCGCTGAACAACACCGACGCGCGCGTGCGCGCCGGCAAACCGGTGTCGCCGGGCTTCCTGTTCGCGACGCTGCTGTGGCACGACATGCGCCAGCGCTTCGAGCAATACACGGCGGCGGGCGAAATCCCGGTGCCGGCGCTCCATCGCGCGATGGACGACGTGCTCGACATGCAGACCGAGAAACTTGCGATCCACAAGCGCTACTCGGCCGACATGCGCGAGATCTGGGGCCTGCAGCTGCGCCTGGAGAAACGCTCGGGCCGCAGCGCGATGCGGCTGCTGGAACACCAAAGGTTTAGAGCGGGGTATGATTTCCTCCTGTTACGCTGCGAATCCGGCGAGCTCGAGACGGAAGTCGGACAGTGGTGGACGGATTTCATCGAAGGCGACGCGGCCGCTCGCGAGGCATTGCTCACGCAGGGCGGCTCGAAGGAAAAATCGCCCCGCAAGCGGCGCCGCCGCGGCGGTGCGCGAAACCGCCAGCAGGGCGAAGGTGCCGCCGAGCAGGCGCCAGATACCGCGAGCGGTTCCGACGACTGACGCGCGCGCCGGCGAACGACGTAGGAAGTGATGCCATGACGGTTGCATATATCGGACTGGGGGCGAATCTCGGCGATGCGCGCCAGACCCTGAAGGACGCGGTGGTGTGCCTCGCGCAGCAGCGCACCATCTCGATCCTCGGCAAATCGAGCCTGTATCGCACGGCGCCGTTCGAAGCGGGCGGCGACGACTACTACAACTGCGTCGTCAAGCTCGACACGACGCTGTCGGCCCGCGAGCTGCTCGCGCTCTGCCAGAAGATCGAACATCACTTCGGCCGCGAGCGCCCGTATCGCAATGCGCCGCGCACGCTCGACCTCGACATCCTGCTGTTCGGCGCCGATTCGATCGACGAACCCGACCTGATCGTCCCGCACCCGCGCCTCACCGACCGCGCGTTCGCGCTCGTGCCGCTCGTCGAGATCGAGCCGGCGCTCGACATCCCCGCGCGCGGCCGTGCCGACGCCTTTCTCGCCGCCGTCGCGGATCAGCGCGTCGAAAAGGTGCAAACCTGCCAGTGCCCGATGCAAAAGGCGCTCGCTGCCGGCGAAGACGCCGACAAGACCCGCTGCCGATGAACTCGACTCCGCTGACCGTCACCGCGCCCGACCTGCGCGCCCCGCACCGCTATCTCGTGATCGAAGGCCCGATCGGCGTCGGCAAGACGACGCTCGCGCGGCTGCTCGGCGAGCGCTGGTCGATGCAGACGCTGCTCGAGCGCCCGCAGGACAACCCGTTCCTCGAACGCTTCTATCGCGACACCGCGCGCTACGCGTTGCCCGTCCAGCTGTCGTTCGCGCTGCAGCGCGCGCAGCAGGCGCGCGAGCTGATCGGTGCGCTCGACACGGGCCGCCCCGTCATCGCCGATTTCATGCCGCAGAAGAACGACATCTTCGCGCGGCTGAACCTGCCGGAAGACGAGTGGCAGCTGTATCGCTCGGTCGCCACGCACGTCGACGTGCCGCAGGCGCCGTCGCCCGATCTCGTCGTCTATCTGCAGGCCAGCCCCGAAGTGCTGTTCTCGCGCATCCAGAAGCGCGGAACGCCGATGGAGCTGCAGATCAGCGACGCGTACCTGCGCTCGCTCGTCGACGCGTACAACGAATTCTTCTACCACTACGACCGCACGCCGGTGCTGACGGTCGCAGCCGAACACCTGAACCCGCTGGATTCCCCCGAAGATCTCGCCCTGCTGGTCGAGCGCATCGAGACGATGCGCGGCCGCAAGGAATTCTTCGTCAAGGGCGAGACGACGCGCTGACGCGTCCTCGCCTGTCGTTTCTCACCACCGACCCGGATTTCCCATGACCTATCTCCAGGAATCGAGCCGGCCTGCCGTGACGGTCCCCAAGCTGCAGGCAATGCGCGACGCCGGCGAGAAGATCGCGATGCTCACGTGCTACGACGCGAGCTTTTCCGCGCTGCTCGATCGCGCCGGCACCGACGTGCTGCTGATCGGCGATTCGCTCGGCAACGTGCTGCAGGGCCACTCGACCACGCTGCCCGTGTCGATCGACGACATCGCGTACCACACCGCCTGTGTCGCCCGGGCGCAGCCGCGCGCGCTCGTCGTCGCCGATCTGCCGTTCGGCACGTACGGGACGCCGGCCGACGCGTTCGCGAACGCGGTCAAGCTGATGCGCGCGGGCGCGCAGATGGTCAAGCTCGAAGGCGGCGAATGGCTCGCCGATACGATCCGCTTCCTCGTCGAACGCTCGGTGCCCGTGTGCGCGCACCTCGGCCTCACGCCGCAGTCGGTGCATGCGTTCGGCGGCTTCAAGGTGCAGGGCAAGACCGAAGCCGGCGCCGCGCAATTGCTGCGCGACGCGCGCGCGATCGAGGATGCCGGTGCGCAGCTCGTCGTGCTCGAAGCGGTACCGACGCTCGTCGCGGCCGAAGTCACGCACATGCTGAAGATCCCGACGATCGGCATCGGCGCCGGCGCCGACTGCTCGGGGCAGGTGCTCGTGCTGCACGACATGCTCGGCGTGTTTCCCGGCAAGCGGCCGCGCTTCGTGAAGGATTTCATGCACGGGCAGCCGACCATTCAGGCGGCCGTCGAAGCCTATGTGAGCGCGGTGAAGGATCGGTCGTTTCCGGGCCCGGAACACTCGTTCTGAGTGGGCCGGCAGCGCCATGGCGCACTGCCGGCGTTCGCTGCAGCACACTCGCTGAGCTGACCGGCAATGCAGTACGCCGTTTCTCGTACTGCATGACCGGACAACGCGTATTTTATAACTCGTCCTATTTCTACACGCCTTCGTCGCGGCGACCATCGAACCTTCGTCAATCGAAGGAGCGGCAAAAGATGGCTCATGTGTATGAAAAGGCGGCTGAACTCGTCGGGCCAAAGCTGGCAGGCGATGGTGAGGGCGTCGCGCTGGTCACGATCTATACTTCCGTCGGCCCTACCGCCATCTGGCGACCGAAAAAAAAGCAGGCGGCGACCGGAGTATCCGCGTCGGAACCGTCATTGCAACTTTCGAGAACGACCGCTACCCGAGCCGATCACGCCGTCGTGCAAAGCTGGCAATGTACGCCGCAGAAGTAATTCGCGTTCAGGCCGGTGCGCAGCCGTGAATCAGCCGCGCTGCCATCGGCCCGCGCAACGCATTGCAGATCATCAGCTCGTCGGCGTTCAGCACATCGTCGAGCGTCAGCACACGCTCTTTGGCGCCTACTGCCGGATCGTCGAGTAGCACACCGCGCATCACGCCCGGCAGCACGCCGCACGACAACGGTGGCGTCACCCACACACCATTTAGTTTCACGAACACGTTCGAGCGCCCGCCTTCCGTCACCTCGCCACGCTCGTTGACGAACAGCATGTCGAACCCGCCGAGCGCCTCCGCCGCCTGCCACGCGCGGTCGTATTCGGCGCGGCGCGTGGTCTTGTGCAGCAGCAGCGCGTCGTCGGTGCGCGTCGGCGCGAAGCCATGCTCGGCTGCCAGCAGCACGCCGACCGGCCCCGCCGGCAGCGGCTTGAGCGGCGCCGCGATGATCTCGATCGTGCCGTCCTTCGCCAGCGCGAGCTTCATCCGGTACGCGCCGTCGCCGTCGAGCGCCGCGCAGCGTGCGTCGATCTCCCGGCGTAGCGCGTCAGCGTCGAAACGGAAGCCGAATGCGTCCGCGCTGCGTTGCAGCCGCGCGAGATGGCGATCGAGATGGCGGATGCCGTCCGTTCGCGTGGCGGCCGTCGTTTCGAACAACTGGAGGCCGGGGTCGGCGTCCGTCAGGAATCGTGCTTTCAATTGGCACTCCGCATATTCGTCGGCCGCGACGCTGTCGAGCACGATGCCCGCGCCGACGCCCATCGTGCCGCGTCGCCGGCCGGCTGCCGCGGTGGCGGTACCCGTGCCGTCCGTGTCATTGCTAGCGCCGTCCGCATCCAGCGTCAGCGTCCGAATCGCGACCGACAGGCAGAAATCGCCGCAACCGGCCGCGCCGTCGGGCGTTGCATCGCCCGCGTCTTCCTTCGGCGCATCGAGCCAGCCGATCGCGCCGGTATAGAGCCCGCGCGGCGTCGACTCGATCGCGTCGATCAACTGCATCGTCTTGTACTTCGGCGCGCCCGTGATCGATCCGCAAGGGAACAGCGCGCGCAGCATCTGCGCGAACGTCGTGCCGTCGCGCCAGCCGGCCTCGACCGTCGACGTCATCTGCCACACCGACGCATACGGCTCGACCGAGAACAGCGCCGGCACCTTGACGCTGCCCGTGCGCGCGATCCGCGACACGTCGTTGCGCAGCAGGTCGACGATCATCACGTTTTCCGCGCGGTTCTTCGGATCGTTCGCGAGGAACGCGGCGGCGGCCGCATCTTCGCGCGGATCGGCCGAACGCGGTGCGGTGCCCTTCATCGGCCGCGCACGCAGTACATCGCCGTGCTTCTCGACGAACAGCTCCGGCGAGCACGATACGACCCATGCGCCGTCGGGCAGCGCGATCAGCGCGCCGTACCGCACCGGCTGGCGCGCGCGCAGCCGCCGGTACAGCGCGAGCGGCGTGCCGAACACATCGAAATTCAGCCGGTACGTGTAATTGACCTGATACGAATCGCCCGCACGCAGCGCGTCGTGCACCGCGGCGATCGCCGCGTCGAACGCATCGCGCGACACGCTCTTCGCGACATGCGCGACGCCCGCGATCGACGGCGTACCGCCGCCGTCCTGCTGCACGAGCCACGCGTCGACTTCGTCGCGCGACAGGCGCTCGCAGCGCGCATACAGCAAAAAGCGCAGCGGGGCATCGCCCGGCTGCGCTCGTTGCAGGTTGCGTCCGAATTCGTAATCGCCGACGACGACCGCATGCAGCCCGTCGCGCAGATCCTGCGCCACCGCCGCATCGATCGCGTCGAGCTGCGCCGGGTCCGTGCACACGCGTTCGTGCACGAAGCCCGAATACAAACGACTCGACCGCGCGGACGCGGTCGAGTCGCAATCGTCCAAGAGCGCGAACGACGCGCTCTCGTTGCCTTCAGTCATGCCATTACTCGAAGAAGCTCTTCACACGGTCGAACCAGCTCTTGCTCTGCGGGCTGTGACGCGCGCCGCCCTCGGCCAGCGACTTCTCGAACTGCTTGAGCAGGTCGCGCTGGGTGTCGGTCAGCTTCACGGGCGTCTCGACCTGCACGTGCACGTACAGATCGCCCGCGATGCTCGAGCGCAGCCCCTTGATGCCCTTGCCGCGCAGGCGGAACGTCTTGCCCGACTGCGTGCCTTCCGGCACCGGGAACGACGCACGGCCGGCCAGCGTCGGCACCTCGATCTCGCCGCCGAGTGCGGCGGTCGTGAACGGGATCGGCATCTGGCAGTGGAGATCGTCGCCGTCGCGCTCGAACACCGAGTGCGGTTTGATGTGGATCTCGACGTACAGGTCGCCCGGCGGCCCGCCGTTGATGCCCGGCTCGCCGTTGCCGGCCGAGCGGATCCGCATCCCGTCGTCGATCCCGGCCGGGATCTTCACTTCGAGCGTCTTGGTTTCCTTCACCTTGCCCGACCCGTGGCAATGCGCGCACGGCTCGGGGATGTAGGTACCCGTGCCATGGCACTTCGGGCAGGTCTGCTGGATGCTGAAAAAACCCTGCGACATGCGCACCGTGCCTTGGCCGTGACAGGTCGGGCAGGTTTCCGGCTTCGTGCCGGGCTTCGCGCCCGACCCGTGGCAGACTTCGCACGACACCCAGCTCGGCACGCGAATCTGCGTGTCGTAGCCGTGCGCGGCCTGCTCGAGCGTGATTTCCATGCTGTAGCGCAGGTCGGCACCGCGATACACCTGCGGGCCGCCGCGGCCGCCGCGCGCGGCGCCGCCCGCGGCTTGGCCAAAGATGTCGCCGAAGATGTCGCCGAACGCATCCGCGAAGCCGCCGAAGCCCTGTGCACCCGCACCGCCCATGTTCGGATCGACGCCCGCGTGGCCGTACTGGTCGTACGCGGCCCGCTTCTGACCATCCGACAGCATTTCATAGGCTTCCTTCGCCTCCTTGAAATGCTCTTCCGCATCCTTGCTGTCCGGATTGCGGTCAGGGTGGTACTTCATCGCAAGCTTGCGATATGCCTTCTTGATTTCGTCGTCGCTCGCATTCTTCGCGACGCCCAGAACCTCGTAGTAATCCCGTTTCGCCATATCGATTCACTGTGCCGCCGCGCATCGCGCACGCGGCGGCTCCTTTCGCCCGCAGTAAAGTCTCTCGACTCGTCTGGCGCTGCACCGTCCGCGGACGGCTCGCGCAGCACCCGCCAAAAAACAAATGTGCCCGGAGGGCCGCGAAGCCCGCCAGGCGTGGAGTCGATCCGGCCATCCGGAAGGAAAGACAGACCGCTGTTCAGCCGCGCCGCGCGCGTGTCGCGCGCGGCGTGCGGTGCCATGGCAACCCGGCTTAGTCTTTCTTCACTTCCTTGAACTCGGCGTCGACGACGTCGTCGGCAGCCTGTTGCGCACCACCCGCATGAGCCGCGCCTTCCGTCGCACCGGCCGCGCCGGCCGCACCCGCCTGCTGGGCCTGCATGTCGGCGTACATCTTCTCGCCGAGCTTCTGCGAGACCTTGCCGAGCTCCTCGACCTTCGCGTCGAGCGCCGCCTTGTCGGCCGACGTGTCCTTCAGCGCGTCCTCGAGCGACTTCAGCGCCGCTTCGATCGCTTCCTTCTCGCCCGCGTCCAGCTTGTCGCCGTACTCGGTCAGCGCCTTCTTCGTGCTGTGGACCAGCGCGTCGCCCTGGTTGCGCGAATCGGCCAGCTCGCGCAGCTTGTGGTCTTCCGCTGCGTTCGCTTCCGCGTCCTTGATCATCTGGTCGATTTCAGCCTCGGACAGGCCCGAGTTCGCCTTGATCGTGATCTTGTTTTCCTTGCCGGTCGCCTTGTCCTTCGCGCCGACGTGCAGGATGCCGTTCGCGTCGATGTCGAAGGTCACTTCGATCTGCGGCACGCCGCGCGGTGCCGGCGGGATGCCTTCGAGGTTGAACTCGCCGAGCAGCTTGTTGCCCGCCGCCATTTCGCGTTCGCCCTGGAACACCTTGATCGTCACGGCGCCCTGGTTGTCGTCCGCCGTCGAATACACTTGCGCGTGCTTCGTCGGGATCGTGGTGTTCTTGTTGATCATCTTCGTCATCACGCCGCCGAGCGTCTCGATACCGAGCGACAGCGGGGTCACGTCGAGCAGCAGCACGTCCTTGCGGTCGCCCGACAGCACCTGGCCCTGGATCGCCGCGCCGACCGCGACGGCTTCGTCCGGGTTCACGTCACGGCGCGGATCCTTGCCGAAGAACTCCTTCACCTTCTCCATGACCTTCGGCATGCGCGTCTGGCCGCCGACCAGGATCACGTCGTCGATGTCCGACACCTTGACGCCTGCGTCCTTGATCGCGATGCGGCACGGTTCGATCGTGCGCTCGACGAGGTCTTCCACCAGCGCTTCCAGCTTCGCGCGGGTGATCTTCAGGTTCAAGTGCTTCGGACCCGACGCGTCCGCCGTGATGTACGGCAGGTTGATTTCGGTCTGCTGTCCCGACGACAGCTCGATCTTCGCCTTTTCGGCGGCTTCCTTCAGGCGCTGCAGCGCGAGCACGTCCTTCGACAGGTCGACGCCCTGCTCCTTCTTGAACTCGCCGATGATGTAATCGATGATGCGCTGGTCGAAGTCTTCGCCGCCGAGGAACGTGTCGCCGTTGGTCGACAGCACTTCGAACTGCATTTCGCCGTCGACGTCCGCGATCTCGATGATCGACACGTCGAACGTGCCGCCGCCGAGGTCATACACGGCGATCTTGCGGTCGCCCTTCTCGACCTTGTCGAGACCGAACGCGAGTGCGGCCGCCGTCGGCTCGTTGATGATCCGCTTGACTTCGAGGCCCGCGATGCGTCCGGCGTCCTTGGTCGCCTGGCGCTGGCTGTCGTTGAAGTACGCCGGCACCGTGATCACGGCTTCCGTGACCGGCTCGCCGAGGTAGTCTTCGGCCGTCTTCTTCATCTTGCGCAGCACTTCGGCCGACACCTGCGGCGGCGCGAGCTTTTCGCCGTGCGCTTCGACCCATGCATCGCCGTTGTCGGCCTTGATGATCGAGTACGGCATCAGGCCGATGTCCTTCTGGACTTCCTTCTCTTCGAAGCGGCGGCCGATCAGGCGCTTCACCGCGAACAGCGTGTTCTTCGGGTTGGTCACCGACTGACGCTTGGCCGGCGCGCCGACCAGCACTTCGTTGTCGTCCATGTACGCGATGATCGACGGCGTGGTGCGCGTGCCTTCCGAGTTCTCGATGACCTTGACCTGGTTGCCTTCCATGATCGCGACGCACGAGTTCGTGGTGCCGAGGTCAATACCGATGATCTTTCCCATTTTTTCCTAATCTCCAGAAATGCTTGTTTGCTGCACGAAACCCCGCGTTTTGGGCGGTTTCGCACGCCAGAATTCAACTCTGTTCCCGAAATGCGTCCGTCCGATCCGTTTTCAAGACCCGACGAGCGATGCGGATATTAAATTTTTTCAATCGCCGCCGGCTAGCGGATCGCACCCGACGAATCGCCGCCCGACACGATCTTCGCGCGTGCCGCCGCGACGGCC
The DNA here is from genome assembly GCF_905400185.1 of Burkholderia sola. NCBI lineage: Bacteria > Pseudomonadati > Pseudomonadota > Betaproteobacteria > Burkholderiales > Burkholderiaceae > Burkholderia > Burkholderia sola. The sequence goes on along the minus strand of NZ_FR989675.1, from coordinate 752,634 downwards.
GCCTGGAACTGGGCGAGGCCATGCCAGCCCGTCGCGCGGCCCAGCCGCTTGCCGCGATGGAAGAAGAACCACGTCGGCACGCCGTGCAATCCGAAGCGGCGCCCCAGCTGATGATGTTCGTACACGTTGCAATGGAACCACTTCAGGTCCAGCGCGAGGATCGCGTCGGGCTGCGCGAGCATCGCCTTCTTCGCGATCTCGCAGTTGAAGCAGTCGACGCCCCAGAAGAACACCACGGCCAGCGCATCGCCCGCGCCGTCGATGGCCGCGTCAAACGTGCCGGCGTCGAGCGCCTGCATGTCGAACGCGTCGAACGCGGCCGGATCGACGCCGGCGGGCACCATCTCCGCTGCCTTACTTCGGCTGCGCGACGGTGACGAGCGCCGGGCGCAGCACGCGGTCGGCGATCATGTAGCCCTTTTGCAGCACCGTGACGACGGTGTTCGGCTCCTGCTCGGCCGGCACCATCGAAATGGCCTGGTGCTGATGCGGATCGAACTTCTCGCCGACCGGGTTGATCGCGACGACGCGGCCCTTCTCGAGCGCGCTCGTCAGCTGGCGCAGCGTCAGCTCGACGCCTTCGCGCACCTTCGCGATGTCGCCGGAGGTGTCGCCGACGGCCGCTTCCAGGCTGTCCAGCACGGGCAGCAGGTGTTCCGCGAAGCTTTCGATCGCGAACTTGTGCGCCTTCGACACGTCGTCCTGCGCGCGGCGGCGCACGTTCTCGGTCTCGGCCTTCGCCCGCAGGAAGCTTTCCTGAAGCTCGGCGACCTTGGCTTGAGCCTCCGCGAGCGCCGCGTCGGCAGCTTCGGCGGCGGGTGCGGCGCCTTGCGCCGCCTGCTTCTCGCTGCCGATGTCTTCGGCCGATTGGGTAGCCGGATTCTCTTGCGTGTTTTCCATGTCGCTGAAAGTCGATTAGAGGTTGAAGCCAAATCGGCGACCGCCGGACGTATACCCGGCGGCACCGCACATTACTGGTGCAAATAAGGGCGAAAACTACGGTTTCAAGAGGGTCATTCGCCAGCATTCGCCAATGCCGCGAAACAACCGGGCGTTTTCCGGGTGCAGGCGTCGCATAGTCCGCCGGATCGGGCGAAACGGCCTGTAACAACGCTTACCCGGCAAGTACTAGCTCCGCACAGGCCGGCTGCACTACACTCCATTCAAGCGTCGGAAAGCGTGTTTACCCCTAGCTGACCGTCGCGTGACATCCACCTGGCGCCGTTTTCACCCTTGTTCTCGAGGGGAGTACCGTGAAACTGACCTTTGCGATATCGGTGGTCGCGCTGGTACTCATCGCCGGCACCACCACCATCTGCCTGTCGGGAGCCGTCACCGATCGCACGACCGAATACGGAAGCGCGCGGGCGACGTTCGACCAGATGTTCAGCTCCCACCAGAGAATCTGTCGATGATGCGCCGGTCGCGTTTCGTCGGCCGGCCGTGCAGTTCGGCCGCCGGCTCGCGATACGTGCGGCGCCGCTCCAGTTCGGCAAGCCGCGCGGCCCGTCCCGCTTCCGTCTCCGCGTAGAGCGTCTGCGCGACGCTCGCGGGCCCGCGCACGTCGCACACGCCCAGCACGGCAATGTGCCAGACGATGCCGTCGATCGCAATCTCGACCTCGTCGCCCACCCGCACGTCCTTCGCCGGCTTCACCGCCGCGCCGCCGATCTTCACGTGTCCCTTGTCGACCGCATCGGTCGCGAGCGAGCGCGTCTTGAAGAACCGGGCCGCCCACAGCCATTTGTCGATGCGCAGCTTCGCGCCCGGCTCCGTGGAAATCTTGTAGTTCATGTCGGCCTCCGCCGGGTCGCCCCAAGGAGGGCGTAGCAGGGAATTCGCCGGGCATCGGTCTGCGCCTGCGTAGCCGGCCGGCTTATCGCCCCGTCGGAAAGCAGCGAACGTAGCGAGCGTGGGGATCGTTCCATCTCAGCCTACCGTTTCGGGCTGCGCGGCCTTGACCGGCCAGCCCTGCAGATTCTCCGCGACGATTTCGCCGAGCGCGCCGATCCACGCCGACGCGCCGTTCAGGCACGGAATCCGGTGGAAGGTCTTGCCGCCGCCGGCGAGGAATTCGTCGCGCACTTCCATGCCGATTTCCTCGATCGTCTCCAGGCAATCGGCCGTGAAGCCGGGACAGAACACGTCGGCCCGCCGCACGCCGGCCTCGCCGAACTCGCGCAGCGTCGGCGCGGTGTACGGCTGCAGCCATTCGGCCTTGCCGAAGCGCGACTGGAACGTGATGCGGCATTCGGTGCCCGACAGCCCGAGCGCGGCCATCAGCAACGCGCCCGTCTGCTGGCACTGCTCGTGATACGGGTCGCCGAGATCGAGCGTGCGCTTCGGCACGCCGTGGAAACTCAGCACGAGTTTGTCGCCGGCCGCGAAATCGGGCCGGCCGTGTTGCGTCCAGTACTGCCGAACCTGCTCGGCCAGCGCATGGATATAGGCCGGATGGTCGGCGTAGTGCCGCACCGTGCGCACTTCCGGCTGATTGCGCATGCGCGCGAGCGCGGCGAACGCGGCATCGAACGCGGTGGCCGTGGTCGACGCCGAGTATTGCGGATACATCGGCATCAGCAGCACGCGCTCGACGCCCGCGCGCTTGAACTGCGCGAGCGCGTGCGCAAGGTTCGGGCTGCCGTAGCGCATCGCGTAGTCGACCATCACGTGATAGCCGTTCGACACGAGCAGGTGCCGCACGCTGTCGGTCTGGCGCTCGGTATACACGCGCAGCGGCGAACCCTCGGGCATCCAGACGGCCGCGTATTTCTTCGCGGACGCACGGCCGCGCAGCGGCAGGATCACCGTGCGCAGCAGCACCTGCCAGACGGCCTGCGGGATTTCGACGACCCGCGGATCCGACAGGAATTCGGCCAGGTAGCGCCGCACCGCGCGCGGCGTGGGCGCGTCGGGCGTGCCGAGATTGATCAGCAGCACACCGACGCGATGGGCGGCCGCGACGCTCGAAGGCGGCTCAAGATCGAAACGCATGGGCAAGAACGTGCTCGGGGCACGGGACCGGACGGCCCTCAATTATAGCGGGCCGTCCCGCTCGGGTCGGCTGGCCGTTCGGCCGACTGGCGGCGCGCACGGCGCCTCGGCACGATGGCGGGACGGCGTCGGCTGCCGCAGCTACTGCTGGCTCAGCGTGAGCGACAGCAGCCGCGCGGTGATGTCGACGATCGGAATCACGCGGTTGTACGCCATCCGGGTCGGGCCGATCACGCCGAGCGTGCCGACGATCTGCCCGTTCACCTCGTACGGCGCGGTGACGACGCTCATTTCCTCGATCGGCACGAGCGTCGATTCGCCGCCGATGAAGATCTGCACGCCCTGGGCGTGGCTCGACACGTCGAGCAACTGCAGGAGGCCCGTCTTTTGGTCGAATACGTCGAACAACTTGCGCAGCCGCGCCATGTCGGACGAAAGATCCGCCACTTCGAGCAGGTTGCGCTCGCCGGAAATCAGCACGGTGTCCTCGGTGTCGGGCACCTCGGTGCTGGCCGTCACGGCCGCGTGCATCAGCGTCGTCATGTCGCCGCGCAGCTGGTCGATCTCGTCGCGCAGGCGGCGGCGCACCTCGTCGAACGACAGGCCGGCGAAATGCGCGTTGATGTAGTTGGACGCCTCGGTCAGCTGCGACGGCGAATAGTCGCGCGGCGTCGCGAGCATGCGGTTCTGCACGTCGCCCTCGGGCGTGACGATGATCAGCAGGATGCGCTTGTCGGACAGGCGCATGAACTCGATCTGCTTGAACACGTGACTGCGGCGCGGCGTCAGCACGACGCCCGCGAACTGCGACAGGTTCGACAGCACGCTCGCGGCGGCGGCGACCACCCGCTGCTGCGGTTCGCCCGCCTGCAGCGTGTTCTGCACCTGGCGCGCGACGGCCTCGGCGTCGATCGGCGCCTCGACCGTCAGCATCGTATCGACGAACAGCCGGTAGCCGCGCGGCGTCGGCACGCGGCCGGCCGACGTGTGCGGGCTCGACACGAGGCCGAGCTCCTCCAGGTCGGACATCACGTTGCGGATCGTCGCCGGGCTCAGCTCGAGCCCGGAGTAACGGGACAACGTGCGCGAGCCGACCGGCTGACCGTCGGCGATATACCGTTCGATCAGGGTTTTCAGGAGGGTTCGTGCGCGAGGATCTAGCATGGTGGAAAATTTTAGCGCAACCGCGCCACCGCGGCGAGTGGCGTCAACTACCGTTGCGCGGGCCGGCCCGATCCGGCCCCGTCGGCGTACAGCCGGTTCTTTTCGTCCACGAGCTATGGTGTAATGCCGGCATGAAAACCGGTAATCAGTTCAGTACTGTCGCGCTCGTCGGCCGGAGCAACACGCCCGGCATCGCCGAACCGCTCGCCACGCTGGCGGACAGCATCGCCAGGCTCGGCTTCGAGGTCGTCTTCGAAGGCGATACCGCGCGCGAAATCGGCATCGCCGGCTACCCGGCGCTCACCCCGGCCGAAATTGGGGCGCGAGCGGACGTGGCGATCGTGCTCGGCGGCGACGGCACGATGCTCGGCATCGGCCGCCAGCTCGCGCCATACCGGACCCCGCTGATCGGGATCAACCACGGCCGGCTCGGCTTCATCACCGACATCGCGGCATCCGACATGCACGCGCTCGTCCCCGTGCTGCTGGCCGGCAAGTTCGAGCGCGAGGAGCGCTCGCTGCTCGAGGCGCGGATCATGCGCGACGGCGAACCGATCTACCACGCGCTCGCGTTCAACGACGTCGTCGTGAACCGCAGCGGCTTCTCCGGGATGGTCGAGCTGCGCGCGTCGGTCGATGGCCGCTACATGTACAACCAGCGTTCGGACGGCCTGATCGTCGCGACGCCCACCGGCTCGACCGCGTATGCGCTGTCGTCGGCCGGCCCGATCCTCCATCCGCAGCTGGCGGGCATCGTGCTCGTGCCGATCGCGCCGCACGCGCTGTCGAACCGGCCGATCGTGCTGCCCGACGATTCGAAGATCGCGATCCAGATCGTCGGCGGCCGCGACGTCAACGTGAACTTCGACATGCAGTCGTTCACGTCGCTCGAACTGAACGACACGATCGAGGTGCGCCGCTCGAAGCACACGGTGCCGTTCCTGCACCCGATCGGCTATAGCTACTTCACGACGCTGCGCAAGAAGCTGCACTGGAACGAACACGCATCGAACGAAGACGACAAGGCGTCCTGACGCCGCTGCCCCCGACACCATGCTCCGCCACCTCTCGATCCGCGACTTCGTCATCGTCGCCGCGCTCGATCTCGAATTCGACAGCGGCTTTTCCGTCTTTTCCGGCGAAACCGGCGCCGGCAAATCGATCCTGATCGACGCGCTGGCCCTCGCGCTCGGCGAACGCGCCGACGCGAGCGTCGTGCGCACCGGGTGCGGCCGCGCCGACATCACCGCCGAATTCACGCCGCACGACCGCGTCGCGCGCTGGCTGGACGAACACGCGTTCGACGCCGAGGACACCGTGATGCTGCGCCGCGTGATCGACGCGAACGGCCGTTCGCGTGCCTTCATCAACGGCACCAGCGCGACGCTCGCGCAACTGCGCGAACTCGGCGAGATGCTCGTCGACATCCACGGCCAGCACGCGCACCAGCTGCTGATGCGGCCCGACGCGCAGCGCGAGCTGTTCGACACGCACGCGGGGCTCGTCGCCGATGCCGCGAACGTCGCGCGCGCGTGGCGCGTGTGGCGCGACGCGACGCAGGCGATCGACGCCGCGAAGGCGCACGAGCGCGAACTGCAGCTCGAACGCGAAAAGCTCGCGTGGCAGCTCGCCGAACTCGACAAGCTCGCGCCGCAAGCCGGCGAATGGGACGAAGTCAGCAACGAACACAAGCGCCTGTCGCATTCGGCGAACCTGATCGAAGGCGTGCGCGGCGCGCTCAACGCGCTGTCCGAATCCGACGACGCGATGCTCGCGCAGCTCGGCGCGATCGTGTCGAAGCTGCGCAGCCTGGCCGACTACGACACCGCGCTCGGCGATGCGCTCGCGTCGCTGGAGCCGGCCGAGATCCAGTTGCAGGAAGCCGTCTATTCGCTGTCGCACTATGCGCAGCGCGTCGATCTCGACCCGGAGCGGCTCGCGCAGGTCGAAACCCGGCTCGACGCGCTGCACTCGACCGCCCGCAAGTTCCGGCTGCCGCCCGACACGCTTCATGAGGAGCATGCGGCCCGCCGCGCGCAGCTCGCCGCGCTCGACGCGGCCGCCGATCTCGGCGCGCTCGAAGCCGCGCAGGCGAAGGCGCGGGAAGCCTATCTCGCCGACGCCAAACGCCTGTCGAAGGCGCGCGTGCAGGCTGCCAAGGCGCTCGGCACGGCCGTCACGGCCGGCATGCAGGAACTGTCGATGGCGGGCGGCAGCTTCGAAGTCGCGCTCGTACCGCTCGCCGACGGCGGCCCGCACGGGCTCGAACAGGTCGAATTCCGCGTGGCCGGGCACCCGGGCGTGCCGCTGCGGCCGCTCGCGAAAGTCGCGTCGGGCGGCGAGCTCGCGCGGATCAGCCTCGCGCTCGCGGTGATCGCCAGCGCGGCGAGCCCGACGCCGACGCTGATCTTCGACGAAGTCGATACGGGGATCGGCGGCGGCGTCGCCGAAGTGGTCGGGCGCCTGCTGCACCAGCTCGGGCGCGACCGCCAGGTGCTGTGCGTGACGCACCTGCCGCAGGTCGCCGCGCGCGGCGACCATCATTTCCAGGTGGCGAAAGGCGCCGACGAGCGCGGCGGCACGGTGTCGTCGGTCGTCGCGCTCGACAAGGCGAGCCGCGTCGAGGAAGTCGCGCGGATGCTCGGCGGGCTCGAAATCACGGCCACCACGCGCAAGCACGCGAAGGAAATGCTGGCGGCCTGACCGGCTCGCAAGCGTGCGGCCCGCCGAAGCGTCGCGCGGCGTCCGCGCGACGCCGCGCTGCTGCCGGTTGCCGCGGGAGGCGGCGCATGGCAGCGTATGACAGCAAACCCCGCGGCGTCCACCGTCACGGCTGCCCGCACCGCGGCCGCGGCCGCGCTTACGTGCTCTTGCACATCGCATGCATGTTCGCGACACCCTTCTCGCGCCATGCCGCCCACTCGCCGCCCGTCCCCGGCACGTCGCCGAGCACCCACCAGCCGTTGAGCCAGGTCTTGCCCGCATGGCTGACCTCGTGGCACGGCGTCGCGTAAGTCTTCTTCGGATCCCACGCGGCTGCGCCCTCGCCCGCCGACGCGCGCACGGTCACGTCGTGCGCCGCGTTCGCGTGGCGGCCCTGTACATCGGTCACCACCAGCCTGAACGCGTAGCGACGCTCGTCGGCCGCCTTCGGCGCGGTAAACGTCGCGCTCGCGCCGTTCTGGACGATCGACACCCCAGCCGGCCCCGTCCACGCATACGTCAGCCCCTTGCCCGTCGACGACGCGCCGGACAGCGTGACGGTCGCGCCGCCGTCGACCGACGCCGGCCCGCTGATCGCCGCGCGCGGCGGCGCGACGATCTCCTGCGCCTTCACCTTGACGACGTGGGTGGCCCGCGCCGTATAGCCGTCTTTATTGCTCACGGTCAGCTCGAACGCGAACTCGCGGTCCTGTTCGAGCGTCGGCGCGACGAAGCGCAGTTCCGCGCCGTCCGGCCGTGCGTCGATGCCGGCCGGCACCGTCCACGCATGGCGCAACGACTCGCCGGCCGACGCGGCGCCCGACAGCACGACCGCCGCGCCCGCGGCCGCGTGCTGCGGGCCGGTCACCACGGCCCGCGGCAACAGCAGGCCGTCGTTCGTCACGTCGACCACGGCGCCGTCGGGCCCGACCGATTTGACGGTGATGATCTTGCCCGACAGCGTGTCGTGCAACGCGTGGCCCGGCATCAGCGGCGCGTCCTTCATCCCCGACGGGCTGCCGGGCATCGCATCGACCAGCGTGTTCGTCACGACGTTGCCGCCATGCGCGACGGTCCGCACGATCACGCCGTTGACGAACGGATCGTCCGACTTCCAGTCGTCGAAGCCGCGCTGCGGCTGACGAAACTCGAGCCACAGCGTCGAACCGTCGGCGCGCGCGATGCGGTACGCCTTCGCACCCGGCACATCGCCCCACAGCGGCGCGAGCCGGTAGGTGCCGTCCGCGTGGATCTCCGGCACGTCGGCCGCGCCGAGCCAGCCGGCGAACAGCTGATAGCTCGCCGGATACAGGCGCCGGCCGCCGCCGCCCATCGTGTCGGCCGGGTCGTCGATCTTGCCGGCGCGGCATGCGCCGCCGACCTCGACCGTGCCGCCCGGCGTCGGGCAATCGACGAGCGAGCCCGGATGCTTGGCGCCGAGGTTGTGCCCGAATTCGTGCGACCACATCCAGTAGCCGTGGCCGCTCGCGTTCGACAGGATCCAGTTGCCCGGCGTCGCGGCGAGGCCGCCCCAGTTGCAACTGCTCATTCTCGGCAGGTCGACGAACAGGTAGTTGAACTTGTCCGGATTCACGCCGCGCGCGAGCGCTGCATTGCGCGCGGCCGTGCGGATCGCGCCCGAATCGCAGATGGCGGGCCGCTCGCCGAGATTCACGCTGTCGAGCGTCTGCCCATGCAGCGTCAGCTTGCCGCGCGACGCAACCTCGAGATAGCGCCGCAGCGACGAATGATCGTCGCCGTCGCCGAACACCGCCTTGCGCACGACCTCGCTATCGGCCGGCTTCGAGTCGTTGAAGTGCGTCACCATCAGCAGCACGGACTTGTCGCCGAGCAGCGGGCGCTGCGACGGCGCGATCGACACGGCCGACTTCCAGATCGACGACGGCTGGCCGCGCAGGTTCTGCGTCGCGACGCCGGCGCCGCCGTCGCGCGGGGCCAGCACCTCGGCCGTCCGGCCGGTATTGACCCGGTACCGGTTGCCGAACACCACTTGCCCGTCCAGGCCGCGGTCCGGCCGCCAGTCGCGCATCGTCTGGTCGCCCTCGCTGCAGACGCCAACCGCCACGCGCCCCATGCCGGTATCGCCGGCGGCCGCGTGCAGGCACATCTTCGTGCCGCGCGCGGCGCTCGCGCCGGTGTTGACGATGCGCTGGAAACCGTCGCGCGGCTCGAAGGTCCAGTCCTGCGCGGCGCCGCCGTCGCACGCGGCGAACACTGCCGCGTTGTCGGCCGGCCGCCACGCGAGGCACTGGCCGTCGCCGCGCGACAGGTTCGTGAGGGTCGTGGAAGCCGGCTCGGCGGCATGGGCGGAAGCGGAGAACAGTCCGGCGGCAGCCGCGGACAGCGCCGTCGTGGCGAAGGCAAGGCGAAACGGTTTCAAGATGGTACGGGATCGTTGAGGGCGCGCGGCGCCGGTTGAACGGAAAGCCCGCATTCTTTCGATCCGGGCGCTGCCGCTCAAACAATCTCAAACGATTCTCAACACGGCCGGACCGGCCGCCCCGCACGGCAGCCGGCGCCGTGCCGGCCGCCCGTCTACACGACCGTCGCTACACAACCGTCAAGCGCCGCCGAACACGCGCGCCCACAGCGCCGTCACGGCCGCCCGCTCGTCCGCCACCACGGCCGGATCGACGCGCGCCTTCTCCATCCCGTCGAGCCGCAGCTTGTGCTGCAGCTTCCGGTACGTGCGGTACGCCGCGCCGACGCGCTCGGCCTCGTCCTCGCCCATCAGCCCGAAGCGCGCGACCTCGCGCAGCAGCGCGATGTTGCCGGTATTGCGGATCAGCTCGGCGTCGCTCGACGCATGCAGCAGCACCCAGTACTGGACGATGAACTCGATGTCGACCATCCCGCCGCGGTCGTGCTTCAGGTCGAACAGCTCGGTGTGGTTCGGATGGCCGGCGAACACCTTGCCGCGCATGTCGACGATCTCCTTCGCGAGTACGGCCCCGTCGCGCGGCGTCGTCAGCACCTGCTGGCGGATCGCCTCGAAATCCGCGCCGATCTGCGCGTCGCCCGCGCTGTAGCGGGCGCGCGTCAGCGCCTGGTGCTCCCACACCCACGCGGTGTTCGCCGCATCGCCCTCGCGCAGCTGATAGCGGCGGAACGCATCGAGATCGGTGACGAGCAGCCCGGCCTCGCCGTTCGGCCGCAGCCGCAGGTCGATGTCGAACAGCGCGCCCGCGCCGGTCGCGGTCGTGAGCCACGTGATCAGGCGCCGTGTAAACGTGGTGTAGACGTCCGCCGAACGCTCGTCCGGGTCGTCGTACAGGAAGATCAGGTCGAGATCCGACGCATAGCCGAGCTCCTTGCCGCCCAGCTTGCCGTATGCGATCACCGCGAACTTCGGCACGTCGCGGTGGCGCTTCGCGAGCTGCGACCACACGACCTCGATCGTCACGTCGAGCACCGCGTCGGCCAGTTCGGACAGCCGGTCGCTCACGTGCTCGACCGACAGTTGCCCGGCCAGGTCGATCAGCAGGATCCGGAACACCTCCGCGTGCTGCGCGTGGCGCAGCAGGTCCATCTGCTGCTCGGGGCCGTCGGCGGCCGCGAGCCGCGCGCGCAGCGCATCCTTGAACGCGGGCCAGTCGAACGGGCTCGCGATCGCCTCGTCGTCGAGCAGTTCGTCGAGCAGCTGCGGGTGGCGGATCAGGTAGCCGCCGCCCCAGCGCGTCGCGCCGAGCACCGACAGCACGCGGTCGAGCGCGGCCGGATATTCGGTCAGCAGCGCGAGATAGACGCCGCGCCGGCTGACCGTCTCGAGCAGGTCGAACAGGCGCACGATCGTGTCGTCGCGGCGCGCGGCGTCGATCTTCGGCGCGGCGTCGAGCGCCCGCTGCGCGACGCTGTCGAAGCGCTGCCGGCTCTTTTCCGGCAACCCGGTGTAGCGCGACGATTGCCAGATCGCGCGCAGCCGCGCGAGCACCGCGGCCGGATCGGCGAAGCCCAGGCCGTCGAGGCGCGCGACCAGCGCGTCGTCCTCGCCGTCGTCGGCCAGCGCGCCGCTCCAGATCCACGCGGCCGCCGTGTCGTCGCCGGCCGCGCAGGGCCCGCCATTCGCCTTGTCGGCAAAAATCTGGTCGAACTGGGCTTCGACGAACGTGCGGTGGCCGTCCAGCACCGTCATCAGCGCCGCGTAGTCGGCGAAACCGAGCGACGCGGCCAGCGCCGCGCGCTCGTCGGGCTCGACCGGCATCGCGTGCGTCTGCGCGTCGTTGCGGTACTGCAGCCGATGTTCGAGCGTGCGCAGGAAGTTATAAGCATCGGCCAGGCGCGCGCGCACGTCGTCGCCGATCAGCCCGCGCGCCTGCGCATGCCGCAGCACCGCGAGCGTCGGCCGCACGCGGAAGCCCGCATCCTGGCCGCCGCGGATCAACTGGAACACCTGCGCGCTGAACTCGATCTCGCGGATCCCGCCGCGCCCGAGCTTGATGTCGTCGGCCTTGTCGGGCCGCATCGACGCGCGGCGCGCGGCTTCGTGCCGGATCTGCTGATGCAGCGAACGGATCGCGCCGATCACGCCGAAATCGAGATAGCGACGGTAGACGAACGGCTTGACGATCGATTCGAGCTGCGCCGCGAGCCGCTGCGCCGCGTCGCTGTCGCCTTCCGACACGAGCCGCCCCTTGATCCACGCATAGCGCTCCCACTCGCGCCCCTGCACGTAGAAATATTCCTCGAGCATGCCGACGCTGCAGACGAGCGGCCCCGAATCGCCGTTCGGACGCAGCCGCATGTCGACGCGAAACACGTAGCCGTCGGCCGTGACCTCGGACAGCACGCCGATCAGGCGCCGGCCGAGCCGCGTGAAGTACTCCTGGGTGGATAGCGGCGAGCGCGCGCCGCCGGTGGTCTCGCCGTCGTCCTCGTACACGAAGATCAGGTCGATGTCCGACGACACGTTCAGCTCGCGGCCGCCGAGCTTGCCCATCCCGACCACGCCGAGCACGACGCGCTGGCCGTCGGCGCCGCGCGGCTCGCCGTACTGCGCCTCGAGTTCGGCCGACAGCAGCGCGAGCGAGCGCTGCACGGCCACTTCGGCGAGATCGGTCATCGCGCCCGTGACCTCGGCGACGTCCGCCAGCCCGCGCAGGTCGCGCTCCGCGACCGCGCCGAACGCCTCGGCGCGCAACTGCCGCAGCGCGCGCTTCAGTTGCTCGTCGCCCGCCGCGGCGGTGCCGGCGGGCGTCGCGAGCAGCGCGGTGAGGCGCGCGTCGAGCTGCGCGCGGCCGAGCGGCGCGGCCGCCCACGCGGCGATCTGCTCGGCCAGCGCGGGCCGCGCGGCCGCCGCGCGGGCAAGGTAGCGGGAATAGGACGTGCTGATCAGGGCGGAAGCGTCGGTCATCGAGAAGCGGGCCTGGCGAAAAGGCCGGCGGCAGCGGGCCGGCGCATGCGCGCCCCGCTGCCGCCGGCCCCATGGACTCGGCGCGGCGCCGCCGGACGCGCGTGCGCCCGTCGCGACACCGCGCGCCGGAAAGCCCGTGCCGTGCTGCCTCCAACGGCCGCCGGCACGAACCCGTGTGATACATTTCAACGTCAGTCTGCAAAACTACCATATCGCCGCCCGTCCGCCGCATGTCCGACCGTCAGGAATCCGCCGTAGCTGCGCCCGAAGCGGGACCTCCGAAGCACGATCATCCGGTCCTGCGTCGCGTGTTCAGGGTGACGCTGGCAGTCGGGATCGGCACCTACTTCGTCGCGTCCGGCGCGTTCCTCGGGCTGCGCTACGTGCTGCTGCCCCGCATCGACGAATTCCGCCCGCGCATCGAGCGCGCGGTGTCCGACAAGCTCCACGCGCAGCTTTCGATCGGCAAGCTTTCTCCGAACTGGTCCGGCATGCAGCCGGGCGTCGAACTCACGAACCTGACGATCCGCGGCCGCGACGGCAAGGTTGCGCTGTCGGTGCCGCACGCGACGGCCGCGCTGTCGTGGATGTCGCTGCTGCGGCTGTCGCCCGCGCTGTCGAGCCTGATCGTCGACCAGCCCGACCTCGTCGTCGCGCGGGCGGCCGACGGCTCGCTGAGCGTCGCGGGGGTCGGCGTGGCCACCACCCACGGCGGCAACGACACGTTCGGCACCTGGCTGCTGAAGCAGGAGGCGATCGTGCTGCGCGGCGGCACGCTGCGCTGGCGCGACGCGCGGCACGACGCGCCGGAGCTCGTGCTGGCGGGCATTCGGCTCGCGGTGCTGAACGACGGCCGCGTGCACAAGGCCGCGCTGCAGGCGCCCGCGAACGGTACGCTGCTGCTCGGCCCGCTCGATTTCCGCGCACGCTTCAAGCACAAGCCGCTCGCGCCGATCGGCAAGCCGGCGAACTGGACCGGCGACGCGTACCTGTCGACCGGCCCCGTCGACCTGCAGACGCTCACGCGCTATCTCGACGTGCCGCTCACGATCCACGCGGGCCGGATCGACAACGCGATCTGGGCGACCTTCGGCGACGGCCATCTGCGCTCGGCGGGCGGCGACCTGCAAGGCGCCGACGTCGCGCTGCGCGTGCGCCCGACGCAGCCGCGGCTCGACGTGCCGACGGTCGGCTTCGGCTGGGACGTGGTGCTCGATGCGGGCCACGACTACACGCTGCACCTGACGCGCTTCAATGCAGAGCTCGGCCAGCCGCCGCTGCCGGACGGCACGCCGCTCGCCCGCTCGCTCGCGCTGTCGACGCTGACGGCGCGCTACCGCGTGCCGACCGCGAACCAGGGGCAACTGCTCAGCGTGGTCGGCGACCGCGTCGATCTCGGCATCCTCAGCGAATTCATCCGCGGGCTGCCGCTGCCGGCGCGCCTGCGCAACGAGCTGATCAAGATCGACCCGCGCGGGATGGTGTCGAACTATCACATCGAGGTGGAGCGCGCGAAACCCGCGCGCGCCGATCTCGCCGACGAGGAGCGGCGCATGGGTGCCGCGCCGATCGTCCGCTACCGCTTCCTCGGCGATCTGCAAGGCATCAGCTTCGCCGCGCAGGAGCCGCCGCCCGGGCTCTCGCCGCGCGGTCACCCGCGCGCCGGCTGGCCGGGCGTCGAGAACCTGTGGGGCCGCGTCGATGCGAACGAGACGGGCGGCGCCGCGCATTTCGACACGGTCCACGCGGCCGTCACCGTGCCCGGCGAGTTCGACGAGCCGCGCCTGACGTTCGACCGGCTGCGCGGCAACGCCAAATGGACGATCACGCCCGCGCCGGGCGACAAGCACGCGCGCGTCGACGTGTCGCTGCCCGACCTGTTCGTGTCGAACCCCGACGCCGAAATCGCGGTGTCGGGCTCGTACACGAATCCCGGCCACGGCCGCGGCTCGCTCGACCTGCGCGCCGATTTCGCGCGCGCATCGGTCGCGCGCATTCCGCGCTACCTGCCGACCGGGATGTCCGAGCACCTGCGCGACTATCTCGGCCACGCACTGCAGGACGGCAACGTGACCAAGGGCGCGTCGATCGTCGCGCGCGGCCCGCTCGAGAAATTCCCGTTCGAACACGAGCCGGACGCCGGCGTGTTCCACATCGTCGCGCCGTTCACCGGCGGCCGCTTCGAGCCGACGCCGTACCCGCCGCGCAAGCTCGCGAACGGCACGCCGAGCGTCTGGCCGGCGCTCGACGGGATCGACGGCGTGTTCGAGCTCGCGCAGAACAAGCTGCGCTTCGACATCGCGCGCGCGCGTTACAAGCGCGTCACGCTGACGAAGGTCGCGGGCCGCATCGACGATCTCGGCAATCCGTCGCACTCGCCGCTGATCATCGACGGCCATGCGCAAGGCCCGCTCGCCGACCTGATCGACTATGCGGACAACAGCTCGCTCGGCACGATGAGCAACCATATCGGCCAGCGGATCGACGCGCAGGGCCCCGCGTCGCTCGCGCTCAAGATCACGATTCCGCAGCACGTCCCCCATCCGCACACGCACGTCGAAGGCGCGCTCGCGTTCGGCGGCAACACGCTGTCGACCCGCGGCGTGCCGCCGCTGTCGGCCCTGCGCGGCAGCGTCCGCTTCACCGAGGCCGGCGCATCGCTGCACGACCTGTCGGGGCGCTTCCTCGGCGGCCCGGTGCGCGCGAACGGCACCTTCCGGTCGCACGGCCCGTACGCGGTGGACGTCGACGGCCGGCTCGCGCTCGACGCCGCGCGCGGCCTGAACCTGCACGGCGCGGCCGCCGCGCTGCTCGAACACGTGGTCGGCGACGCGCCGTACAAGGTCGCGGTGCGCGGCGCGCCGGGCCGCCTGCCCGACGTCAGCGCGCAATCCGACCTGACGGGCGTGGCGCTGAACTTCCCGGCGCCGTTCGCGAAACCGGCCGGCACGCCGATGCCGTTCCGCTTCACGCTGCAGCCGGCGCCGCAGGCGGACGGCAAACGCCTCGAACACGCCGACCTGACGCTCGGCCCCGTGACCGCGACCTACCTGCTCGACGCGACGCGCGGCCAGCCGCTGCGCGCGGTACGCGGCGCGATGGGCATCCACCGGATGCCCGACATGCCGCAGGACGGCGTGAGCGCGGCCGTCGACGTCAACGAGCTGGACGCCGACGCGTGGCTCGCCCTCGCCCACACGCTGAAGCCCGACACGCCGCGCGCGCCGGAACCGCAGGCGGCACCGCGCGTCGATTTCGCGAGCTTCGCGCCGAAGCGCTTCGCGTTCCATTTCGGCACGCTGAAGCTGCTCAAGCGCAACTGGGAAAACGTGATCGTCGGCGCGTCGCACGTCGACGACCTGTGGCAGGCGAACATCGCGTCGAACCAGGTGTCGGGCTACCTGTCGTGGGCGCCGGGCGGCGGTCACAACGGCGCGGGCGTGCTCAACGCGCGGCTCGCGAAGCTCGTCGTGCCGCAGCGTGCGGAGCACGACCTCGTCGGCCGTGCGATGAACCTGCCGACGCCGACCGACCGCCCGATGCCGTCGATCGACCTGATCGTCGACCAGGTCGTCGCGCGCGATCACGACATCGGCCGGCTCGTCGTCAACGCGCGCAACATCGACGAGGACGGCACGCCCGTGTGGCAGCTCGACAAGCTGGAGCTGTCGAACCCGGCCGCGAAGCTGACGGCCACCGGCAACTGGCGCACGTCGCGCCGCGCGCTCGCCCGCGGCGCCGACGAAATCGATGCGCCGCGCCGCACCGTGTTCGACTTCAAGCTCGACATCGACAACGCGGGCGCGCTGCTCGACCGCGTCGGCCTGCCGCGCACGCTCGCGGACGGTCACGGCTCGGTCACGGGCAAGGTCGGCTGGCGCGGCGGCCCGACCGCGCTCGACTTTCCGTCGCTCGGCGGCCAGGTCGCGGTCGACCTGGAGCACGGGAAGATCCTGAAGGTCGACCCGGGCGCGGCCAAACTGCTCGGCGTGCTGAGCCTGCAGAGCCTCGCGCGCTTCCTGACGCTGAACTTCC
This sequence comes from Burkholderia sola, assembly GCF_905400185.1. Taxonomy (NCBI): domain Bacteria; kingdom Pseudomonadati; phylum Pseudomonadota; class Betaproteobacteria; order Burkholderiales; family Burkholderiaceae; genus Burkholderia; species Burkholderia sola. The sequence continues at coordinate 736,367 of NZ_FR989675.1, read as the reverse complement.
GCGACGTGGTCGGCAAGGGGCTGCCGTTCGACAAGATCGCCGGTACCGGCCGGATTTCGAACGGGATCGCGCGCACCGACGACTTCTCGATGATGACGGGCCCCGCGAACGTCACCGTGCGCGGCGCGGTCGATCTCGGCGCCGAGACGCAGGATCTGCATGCGCACGTCGCGCCGAAGATCAGCGCGGGCGCGGCCGCGATCGGGGCCGCCGTCATCAATCCGCTGCTCGGCATCGGCGTGCTGGCCGCGAACTACGCGCTGTCCGAGACGCTGTCGCACGCGTTCGCGCTCGACTACGCGATCACCGGCTCGTGGGCGCACCCGCACATCGAGCGGGTGCGGAGCGATCGGGGTAAGATGAATCACGGTCCGGCCGATGCATCGAGCCATTGAGCGCACATCGAACCGCAGGGGCCCGGGCCGCACCCCATTTATGACGCAACCGATTCCGCGATGACCGACCACGCCCGTTCCGCCACGCCCTTCCAGGTCGCCGCGCTGCAGATGGTGAGCGCGCCGGACGTCACCCGCAATCTCGCCGAAGCGCGCCGCCTGATCGCGGAAGCCGCCGGCGAAGGCGCGCAGCTCGTGCTGCTGCCCGAATATTTCTGCTTCATGGGCCACCGCGACACCGACAAGCTCACGCTCGCCGAACCGTACCGGGACGGCCCGATCCAGCAATTCCTCGCCGACGCCGCGCGCCGCCACGGCATCTGGGTGATCGGCGGCACGCTGCCGCTGAAGGCGCCGGAACCCGACCGCGTGCTGAACACGACGCTCGTGTTCGATCCGTCCGGCAACGAGGCCGCGCGCTACGACAAGATCCACCTGTTCAACTTCGAGAAAGGCGACGAATCGTTCGACGAGGCGCGCACGATCCGCGCGGGCGACACGGTCGTCGCGTTCGACGCCCCGTTCGGGCAGGTCGGCCTGTCGGTCTGTTACGATCTCCGCTTTCCGGAGCTGTATCGCCGCATGGGCGACTGCGCGCTGATGGTCGTGCCGTCGGCTTTTACGTATACGACGGGCCGCGCGCACTGGGAAACGCTGCTGCGCGCGCGGGCCGTCGAGAACCAGTGCTACGTGCTCGCGGCCGCGCAGGGCGGCAAGCACGAGAACGGCCGGCGCACGTGGGGCCACAGCATGCTGATCGACCCGTGGGGCGAGATCGTCGCGGTGCGCGACGAGGGCGCGAGCGTCGTGCTCGGCGCGATCGATCCGCAACGCATCGCCGACGTACGCCAGAGCCTGCCCGCGTGGCGGCACCGCGTGCTGAGCTGAATCCGCCGCACCGCTTGAAACGCCGCGCGGCCCATCATCTGCCCGGCAGCACCCGACAACTTTTTGAGAACCCCGATATCCGCATGAACATCATCGAACCCGGCATCCGCAACCTCGCGCTGGCGAAGGACATCCTGCTCACGCCGTACGGCCTCGACGAAAGCCTGCTCACGCGCACGATCGCCGACATCTTCACGCATCGCGTCGACTACGCGGACCTGTACTTCCAGGCGACCCGCAGCGAAGCGTGGAGCCTCGAGGAAGGCATCGTCAAATCGGGCAGCTTCAGCATCGACCAGGGCGTCGGCGTGCGCGCGGTCGCGGGCGACCGCACCGCGTTCGCGTACTCGGACGACCTGTCGCCCGAAGCGATCGCGCAAGCCGCCGCCGCGACCAAGGCGATCGCGGCGGCCGGCGGCGGCCGCCAGAAAATCAAGGCCGCGTCGTCGCTGACCGGCATCTCGGGCCGCGACCTGTACCTGCCGTCCGATCCGCTCGCGTCGCTCGACGCGACGGCCAAGGTCAAGCTGCTCGAGCGCATCGAGCAGATGGCGCGCGGCCGCGACCCGCGCGTCACGCAGGTGATGGCGGGCCTCGCCGGCGAATACGACGTCGTGCTGGTCGCGCGCAGCGACGGCGCGCTCGCGGCCGACATCCGGCCGCTCGTGCGCGTATCGGTCACGGTGATCGCCGAACAGAACGGCCGCCGCGAGATCGGCTCCGGCGGCGGCGGCGGCCGCTTCGACTACGGCTACTTCACCGATGAGATCCTGTCGCGCTACGTCGACGACGCCGTGCACGCGGCGCTCGTGAACCTCGACGCACGCCCCGCGCCGGCCGGCGCGATGACGGTCGTGCTCGGGCCGGGCTGGCCGGGCGTGCTGCTGCACGAGGCGATCGGCCACGGGCTCGAGGGCGACTTCAACCGCAAGGGCTCGTCCGCGTTCGCGGGCCGGATCGGCGAGCAGGTCGCCGCGAAGGGCGTGACCGTCGTCGACGACGGCACGCTGCCGAACCGCCGCGGCTCGCTGAACATCGACGACGAAGGCAATCCGACGCAGTGCACGACGCTGATCGAAGACGGCATCCTGAAGGGCTACATCCAGGACACGCTGAACGCGCGCCTGATGAAGATGCCGGTCACCGGCAACGCGCGGCGCGAGTCGTACGCGGCGCTGCCGATGCCGCGCATGACGAACACGTACATGCTGAACGGCGACAAGGATCCGCAGGAAATCATCGCGTCGGTGAAGAACGGCCTGTACGCGGTGAACTTCGGCGGCGGCCAGGTCGACATCACGAACGGCAAGTTCGTGTTCTCGGCGTCCGAGGCGTACATGATCGAGAACGGCAAGGTCACCTACCCGGTGAAGGGCGCGACGCTGATCGGCAGCGGCCCGGAATCGCTGAAGTACGTGAGCATGATCGGCAACGACATGTCGCTCGACACGGGCGTCGGCGTATGCGGCAAGGAAGGCCAGAGCGTGCCGGTCGGCGTCGGCCAGCCGACCCTGCGGATCGACAAGATGACGGTCGGCGGTACGGCATAACCGCATCGCGGCGCAGACAATCCGCGCATTTTGACGAAAACGCGCGGATTGTCCGCATTTTTGAACGACCCCGGTTGCCAACCACGCAGGGACCGGGTATAAATTCCGAATCAACTTTTTTGACGAGCCGAATTTCCGTCATGTCCGCCAAGTTTTACTTTTACTTTTTTTGGTATCTCAGACCGCTGGCGGATCGAGAGGGTTGATGGCGCGTAAAGCGCAACCGAAATTCCCGAAAAAACCGCCGGCGAACCCGGCGGTTTTTTTTCGCCCTTCGTCAGCCGGTCGCCGCCGCAGCGGTCCCGCGGCCCCGACCGAAACCACTGAATTGCCCGAATTGATGAATCTGCCGCACGCGCACTGACCGAACGGCGCCCCGGAAAATGAGGAGAAACAGCATGCCCCCGCACAACACCGACGACGTCCGCATTCGCGAACTCAAGGAACTGACGCCGCCCGCCCACCTGATCCGCGAATTCGCGTGCTCCGAAGCCGCGTCCGAGCTGATCTACCACTCGCGCCAGTCGATGCACCGCATCCTGCACGGGATGGACGACCGGCTGATCGTCGTGATCGGGCCGTGCTCGATCCACGACACGAAGGCGGCGATCGAATACGCGGGCCGGCTCGTGAAGGAACGCGAACGCTTCAACGGCGAGCTGGAAATCGTGATGCGCGTGTACTTCGAGAAGCCGCGCACGACGGTCGGCTGGAAGGGGCTCATCAACGATCCGCACCTCGACAACAGCTTCAAGATCAACGAAGGGCTGCGCACCGCGCGCGAGCTGCTGCTGCAGATCAACGAAATGGGGCTGCCGGCCGCGACCGAATACCTGGACATGATCAGCCCGCAGTACATCGCCGACCTGATCTCGTGGGGCGCGATCGGCGCGCGCACGACCGAGTCGCAGGTGCACCGCGAGCTGGCATCGGGGCTGTCGTGCCCGGTCGGCTTCAAGAACGGCACCGACGGCAACGTGAAGATCGCCGTCGACGCGATCAAGGCCGCGTCGCAGCCGCACCATTTCCTGTCCGTGACGAAGGGCGGCCATTCGGCGATCGTGTCGACGGCCGGCAACGAAGACTGCCACGTGATCCTGCGCGGCGGCAAGACGCCGAACTACGACGCGGACAGCGTGAACGCGGCCTGCGCGGACATCGGCAAGGCCGGCCTCGCCGCGCGCCTGATGATCGACGCGAGCCACGCGAACAGCTCGAAGAAGCACGAGAACCAGATCCCGGTGTGCGCGGACATCGGCCGCCAGATCGCGGCCGGCGACGAGCGCATCGTCGGCGTGATGATCGAGTCGCACCTCGTCGAGGGTCGCCAGGACCTGAAGGAAGGTTGCGCGCTGACCTACGGCCAGAGCATCACCGATGCGTGCATCGCGTGGGACGACAGCGTGAAGGTGCTCGAAGGCCTCGCGGAATCGGTGAAGGCGCGGCGCGTCGCGCGCGGCAGCGGCAACTGAAGGACGCCGACAGGCTGACCGTATGGCCCCGCCTGACGGCGAGTTGGCCATACGGCCAGCGTGCGGTCGGCGGGTTGCTCTGCCAGACTAGCTAACATTACCTAGCCAGCCAGAGGATCGACCATGTCGACCGTCAACCTGCGCGATGCGAAGTCGCGGCTTTCCAGCCTCGTGGAGGCGCTTGAATCGGGGCGCGAAGCCGAAGTCGTGATCGCCCGCAATCGTCATCCGGTCGCCCGGATCGTTCCGTACACCGCGCCGAAGCGGATCGGTGCAGCCCGTCAGTTGCTTGCCGGATTGAACATCCCGACAAGCGTCGACGCATTCAATACCGGCGATGAATCGATCGCCGCGGACTTCGATGCCAGCCCGGACCAAGGGCTCGCGCCGTGAACGTGCCGCTCGATACGCACGTCGCGCGCTGGGCGGCTGAAGGCGCGCCGCAATTTCGTACGGCGCCGCAAGTAAAAAGCCCGGCTCGCGCCGGGCTTTGTCATTTCGTCGTTGCCTCGGCCGCAACCGGCCGTCAGATCCTCATTCGAGCGCGCCCGACCCGAAGATCTCGGTGTTCACGCGTTCCGGCGCGACGCCGAGCGCGACGAGCGCATCGCGCTGCGCCTTCATGAACGCGATCGGCCCGCAGATGTAGTAGTCCGCGTCCGGCACCAGCGCGTACTGCTGCACACGCTCCGGCGTGAGGCGCCCTTCGAGGTCGTGATCGATGCCGGCGCGATCGTTCGGGCCGACCAGCTCATACAGCACCGTGCGCTTCACGTTCGCGTGCTCGCGCGCCGTGTCGTTCAGCCAGTCGCGGAACGCGTGCACCGCGCCCGAACGGCATGCATGGACGAACCGCACGTCGCGCGGGCTGCCTTCGGCGATCAGTGTCGACGCCATCGACATCATCGGCGTGATGCCGACGCCGCCCGAGATCAGCACGACCGGCGTATCCACGTCGCGCTTCAGCGAGAAGTCGCCCATCGGCGCGGTCACCTCGACGATCGCGCCCTCCTCCACGCCATCATGCATCAGCGTCGACACCTTGCCGGCCGGGATCGCGTCGGCCTTGCCGGCCTCGCGCTTCACCGAGATGCGCAGCCATTTGCCGTGCGGCGCGTCGGACAGGCTGTACTGGCGCGGCTGGTCGACGCCGAGATCGCCGACGAAGCGCTTCACCGTGATGTACTGGCCGGGCTCGAAGGTCGGCGCGCCGCCGCCATCGGCGGGCGTCAGGTAGAACGACGTGATTTCGTCGCTTTCACGCACCTTGCGCGCGACCTGGAACGGGCGGAAGCCGCTCCATGCGGCGCCTGCGTAAAGATCGGCCTCGGCGCCGATCAGGATCTGCGCGAGCTGGCCGTACGCGACGCGCCACGCTTCGAGCGTATCCGCATCGACTGCATCGCCGAGCACCTCGACGATGGACGCGAGCAGGTTCTCGCCGACGATCGGGTAATGCTCGGGGCGGATGTTCAGGCTCGCGTGCTTGTGCGAGATGCGCGACACCGCGCCGCCCAGCGCGCCGAGGTTGTCGATGTTCGCCGCATACGCATAGACGGCCTTCGCGAGCGTCTCCGGCTGGCTGCCGGTCTTCTGGTGCGTCTGGTTGAACAGGTTCTTCAGTTCCGGATGACGCGCGAACATGCGCTGATAGAAATGCTTCGTGATCGTCGCGCCGTGCTCGGCGAGGACGGGGGCGGTGGCCTTCACACGGGCCATCTGGTCAGCGGTGATGTGGGTCATGTTCGTTCTCCGTTAAACATGCACATACGATACATGTTTAAAAACAGGCGCCCCTCGGGCAAATTGTCGCAGTGCGCAAAAAGCGGGATGGCGCGTTAGCGGACGCGCTCGCGCTCCCACAGCACGTCGGCGCCGCCGCCGGCGCGGTTCAGCACGCGCGCCAGTACGAACAGCAGGTCGGACAGCCGGTTCACGTAACGCCGCGGCGCATCATTCAGCGTATCGGTGCGGCCGAGCGCGACGATCGAGCGCTCCGCGCGTCGGCACACGGTTCGGCACACGTGTGCGAGCGACGCCGCGCGCGAGCCGGCCGGCAGGATGAATTCCTTCAGCGGCGGCAGCGTCGCGTTGTAATCGGCGAGCCACTGGTCGAGGCGCGCGAGATGCGTGTCGTCGAGCACCGCGTGGCCGGGGATGCACAGCTCGCCGCCGAGATCGAACAGGTCGTGCTGGATCGTGACGAGCGCGGTGCGCACGTCGTCCGGCAGCGGCTCGGCCAGCAGCACGCCGAGATTCGAGTTCAGTTCGTCGACGTCGCCGATCGCGGCGATCCGCGCGTCGTCCTTGCCGATGCGCCGTCCGTCGCCGAGGCCGGTGGTGCCGTCGTCGCCCGTGCGCGTCGCGATCTTGCTCAAGCGGTTGCCCATGCGAATGTCCTCTCGTGCGCGGCCGCGACGCGGCCCGGTTGGCTGGAACGCGATTATCGCAGCCCGCGGCGGGAGGCGCAGCAGGCGTTACAGCGTAGAATGGGCCGACAGTATGACAAGCAGTCAGGAGACATTCGTGAACCACCCTGCCCCGCCGGCCGCCACGCGCCGCCCGCTGCCCCCCGCCATGCTCGATGCGCTGCGCGCCGCCTTCGGCGAGCGCGTGTCGACCGCCGACGCAGTCCGCGCCCATCACGGCTGCGACGAATCCCCGTTCGATCCGCAACTGCCCGACGCCGTCGTGTTCGCGCGCAGCACCGACGACGTGCGCGAAGTCGTGTCGCTGTGCTCGCTCTACAGCGTGCCGCTGATCCCGTACGGCGCCGGCTCGTCGCTCGAAGGCCACCTGCTCGCGGTGCGCGGCGGCGTGTCGCTCGACCTGTCGGAAATGAACCGCGTGCTGTCGATCAACGCCGAAGACCTGACCGTGACGGTCGAGCCGGGCATCACGCGCAAGGCGCTCAACGAAGCGCTGCGCGACACCGGCCTGTTCTTCCCGATCGACCCGGGCGCCGACGCCAGCATCGGCGGGATGACCGCGACCCGCGCATCCGGCACCAATGCCGTGCGCTACGGCACGATGCGCGAGAACGTGCTCGGCCTCACCGCGGTGCTCGCGGACGGCCGCATGGTCAAAACCGGTTCGCGCGCACGCAAGTCGTCGGCCGGCTACGACCTCACGCGCCTGTTCGTCGGGTCCGAAGGCACGCTCGGCGTGATCACCGAGATCACGCTGCGCCTGCACCCGCTGCCCGAAGCCGTATCGGCCGCGATCTGCACGTTCCCGACGATGGGCGACGCGGTGCGCACCGTGATCGAGACGATCCAGATCGGCGTGCCGATCGCGCGCGTCGAATTCGTCGACGCGCTGGCCGTGCGCTCGATCAACCGTCACTCGAACCTGACGCTGGCCGAAGCGCCGACGCTGTTCTTCGAATTCCACGGCACCGACGCCGGCGTGAAGGAACAGGCCGAACTCGTGCAGGCGCTCGCCGGCCAGAACGCCGGCCAGGGCTTCGAATGGGCGACGCGCCCCGAGGATCGCACGCGGCTCTGGTCCGCGCGCCACAACGCGTACTTCGCGATGCTGCAGTTGAAACCCGGCTGCCGTGCGGTAACGACCGACGTGTGCGTGCCGATCTCGCAGCTCGCCGCGTGCGTCGAGGAAACCGAGGTCGACCTGCGCGCGTCGTCGCTGCCCTGCCCGATCGTCGGCCACGTCGGCGACGGCAATTTCCACGTCGCGATCCTGATCGATCCCGACAAGCCCGAGGAGCTCGCCGAAGCCGAACGCATCAACGACCGGATCGTCGAGCGCGCGCTGCGGCTGGGAGGCACCTGCACGGGCGAGCACGGCGTCGGGCTGCACAAGATGCGCTTCCTGCCGCAGGAGCACGGCGACAACGCGATCGACACGATGCGCGCGATCAAGCTCGCGCTCGATCCGCGCAACCTGATGAATCCGGGCAAGATTTTCACGTGCTGACCCGGCGGCGCGACATCGCGCCCCACGCTGGAGACCTCATGAACGCTCCCGTCGAACTGTCGAGCGCCGCACGCGCGCAGCGCCAGCGCGAAGTCGTGCAGGCGCTGATGGCCGTGCTGCCGACGCACTGCCTGCTGTACCGCGACGAGGACACGGCGCCGTACGAATGCGACGGCCTGTCCGCCTACCGCCGGCTGCCGCTCGCGGTCGCGTTGCCCGAGACGGAATCGCAGGTGCAGCGGATCGTGCAGATCTGCCGCCGCATGGAAGTGCCGATCGTGCCGCGCGGCGCCGGTACGAGCCTGTCGGGCGGCGCGCTGCCGATCGCGCTCGGCGTCGTGCTGTCGCTCGCGCGCTTCACGCGCATCGTCGAAGTCGACCCGTACGCCCGCACCGCGACCGTGCAGCCCGGCGTGCGCAACCTCGCGATCTCGGAAGCGGCCGCGCCGTACGGCCTGTATTACGCGCCCGATCCGTCGTCGCAGATCGCGTGCACGATCGGCGGCAACGTCGCGGAAAACTCGGGCGGCGTCCACTGCCTGAAATACGGGCTGACCGTGCACAACGTGATGCGCGTGCGCGCGGTGACGATCGACGGCGAGGTCGTCGAATTCGGCTCGCTCGCGCTCGACATGCCAGGCCTCGACCTGCTCGCGGTGATGATCGGCAGCGAAGGGATGTTCGCGATCGTCACCGAGGTCACGGTGCGGCTGATCCCGAAGCCGCAGACCGCGCAGCTCGTGATGGCGAGCTTCGACGACGTCGTCAAGGGCGGCGAGGCGGTAGCGGCGATCATCGCGTCGGGCATCATCCCGGCCGGGCTCGAGATGATGGACAAGCCGGCCACGCAAGCCGTCGAGGCGTTCACGCACGCGGGCTACGACCTCGACGCGAAGGCGATCCTGCTGTGCGAATCGGACGGCACGCCGGAAGAAGTCGCCGAGGAGATCGTGCGGATGACCGCCGTGCTGCGCGAACACGGCGCGACGCGCATCCAGGTGTCGCGCAACGAACACGAGCGGCTGCGCTACTGGTCGGGCCGCAAGAACGCGTTCCCGGCCGCCGGCCGCATTTCCGCCGACTATTACTGCATGGACGGCACCGTGCCGCGCCGCGCGATCGGCCCGCTGCTCGCGCGCATCGAGCAACTCGAAACGCGCTACGGGCTGCGTTGCATCAACGTGTTCCATGCGGGCGACGGCAACATGCATCCGCTGATCCTGTACAACGCGAACGATCCGGACGAGCTGCACCGCGCCGAGCAGTTCGGCGCGGAAATCCTCGAATGCTGCGTGGAATTCGGCGGCAGCGTGACGGGCGAGCACGGCGTCGGCATCGAAAAACTCAATTCGATGTGCGTGCAGTTCTCGCCGCAGGAGCGCGATGCGTTCTTCGCGGTCAAGCGCGCATTCGATCCGGCCGGGCTGCTGAACCCGGACAAGGGCATCCCGACCCGCGCGCGCTGCGCCGAATACGGTCGCCAGCACGTGCGCGGCGGGCTGCTGCCGCACCCCGACCTGCCGCGTTTCTGAACGGCGCACGCGTCGCGGCTCCGCACCGGCGGCCGCGGTGCGGGGCTCTGCCGCGCCCGCGCGGCGCGGTCGCGCGCCGGCGCCGGCATGCCGCACGCGAGACGGGGCTTAGGGATAGTCGCGATGTGGAATCGCGCCACCCCGGTACAATCGACCGAACAACAAGTCGAGGCAGCAACAGAACATGGAAGAGGACGACATCGTCGCCGGATGGGCCGAGCGCGTTCGCGCGGCCAGTGCCGACGGCCGGCCGCTGCGGATTCGCGGCGGCGGCACCAAGGACTGGTACGGCCAGGCGCTCGACGGCGAAATACTCGACACGCGCGCGTTTCAGGGCATCGTGTCGTACGACCCGGCCGAGCTCGTCGTCACGGTCCGCGCGGGCACGCCGCTCGCGCAGCTTGAAACCGTCCTCGCCGAGTGCGGCCAGATGCTGCCGTTCGAGCCGCCGCATTTCGGCCGCGCGGCCACCGTCGGCGGCTGCGTCGCGGCCGGCCTCGCGGGCCCGCGCCGCGCCACCTGCGGCGCACCGCGCGATTTCGTGCTCGGCGTCACGCTGATGAACGGCCGCGGCGACATGCTGCGCTTCGGCGGGCAGGTCGTGAAGAACGTCGCCGGCTACGACGTGTCGCGGCTGATGGCCGGCGCGCTCGGCACGCTCGGGCTGATGCTCGACCTGTCGATCAAGGTACTGCCGATGCCTGTCGCCGAGGTCACGCTGAAGTTCGAGATGACCGCGACCGACGCGGTGCGCAAGCTCAACGAATGGGGCGGTCATCCGTTGCCGGTCAGCGCGAGCGCGTGGCGCAACGGCACGCTCGTGCTGCGCCTGTCGGGCGCGGAAGCCGCCGTCAAATCCGCGAAAACGCTGCTCGGCGGCGAAGTCGTCGACGCGGTCGAGGCCGAGCGCTTCTGGGCCGGCCTGCGCGAGCACACCGACCCGTTCTTCAACGGCATCCCGCCCGGCTACGCGCTGTGGCGCCTGTCGCTGCCGTCGATCACCGAACCGATGCACCTGCCCGGCACCCAGTTGATGGAATGGGGCGGCGCGCAGCGCTGGTGGATCACCGACGCCGACGCGCAGACCGTGCGCATGAGCGCGAAGCAGGCCGGCGGCCATGCGACGCTGTTCCGCGCGGGCGATACCTACGACCGCAGCGCGGGCGTGTTCACGCCGCTGCCCGCGCCGATGATGAAGATCCACCGCGGGCTGAAAAGCGCATTCGATCCCGCGCGCATCTTCAATCGCGGCCGGCTGTACCCTGATCTCTGAGGGATCGATGCAAACGAATCTCGCCGATTTCATCCGCAACACGCCCGACGGCGACGAGGCCGACGCGATCCTGCGCAAGTGCGTGCACTGCGGGTTCTGCACCGCGACCTGCCCGACCTATCAACTGCTCGGCGACGAACTCGACGGCCCGCGCGGCCGCATCTACCTGATCAAGCAGATGGTCGAAGGCGCGGCCGTCACGCGCAGCACGCAACAGCACCTCGACCGCTGCCTCACGTGCCGCAGCTGCGAGACGACCTGCCCGTCCGGCGTCCAGTACGGCCGGCTCGTCGAGATCGGCCGCAAGCACGTCGAGGCGCAGGTGGAGCGCCCGGCGCAGCAGCGGCTGATGCGCCGCGTACTCGCGAGCGTCGTGCCGAACGCCGCGCTGTTCTCGCCGGTGATGCGGCTCGGCCAGCACGTGCGGCCGCTGCTGCCGAAGCGGCTGCGCGACAAGGTGCCGCCGCGCACGCGGCTGCTCGAATGGCCGCATCGCACGCATACGCGCAAGATGCTGATGCTCGGCGGCTGCGTGCAGCCGTCGATGCTGCCGAACATCAACATCGCGACCGCGCGCGTGCTCGACGCGCTCGGCATCGAGACGGTCGTCGCGCCCGACGCGGGCTGCTGCGGCGCGATCCGCCTGCACCTGAACTATCACGACGAAGCGCTCGACGACGCACGCCGCAACATCGACGCGTGGTGGCCGCACGTCGAACAGGGCGTCGAGACGATCGTGATGAACGCGTCGGGCTGCGGCGCGACGGTGCTCGAATACGCGCACCTGCTGCGCGACGATCCGGCCTACGCGGAAAAGGCGCAGCGCATCGTGTCGCTGACGCGCGACATCTCCGACGTGCTGCTCGCGTTCGAGGCCGAACTCGCGACGATCGCGCGGCGCCGCGCGATCCATACGGTCGCGTACCACCCGCCGTGCACGCTGCAGCACGGCCAGCAGTCGCGCGGCAAGGTCGAGCGCCTGCTGGAGACGCTCGGCATCGACGTGCGGCTGCCGGCCGACAGCCACCTGTGCTGCGGCTCGGCCGGCACCTACTCGCTGACGCAGCCGTCGCTGTCGTACCGGTTGCGCAAGCAGAAGCTGCTGAAGCTGCAGGCGCTCGAACCGCAGATGATCGTGTCCGGCAACATCGGCTGCATCGCGCATCTGCAGAGCGGCACGCAGGTGCCGGTCGCTCATTGGGTCCAGCTCGTCGAGCATTTGCTGTACGGCTAGAGGCTGTTCACGCCGATAACGGGCGGGCGCGCGGCGTCCGTATAATGAGCGGATCGATGCGCCGCGTGTCGCCGCGCATCGGCTTCATGTCCGCTTCCGTGCCTGCTTTCGTGCTCGCCATGTCCGATCTCGCCGCCCGCCTCGACTCCGTTCACCGCCGCATCGCCGACGCCGCCCGCGCGGCCGGCCGCGATCCCGCCACCGTCTCGCTGCTCGCCGTGTCGAAGACGTTTCCGGCCGACGACGTGCGCGCCGCGCATGCGGCCGGGCAGCGTGCGTTCGGCGAAAACTACGTGCAGGAATCGATCGACAAGATCGACGCGCTCGCCGACTTGCGCGCGAGCCTCGAATGGCATTTCATCGGGCCGCTGCAATCGAACAAGACGCGCGCCGTCGCCGAGCGCTTCGACTGGGTCCATTCGGTCGACCGGCTGAAGATCGCGCAGCGCCTGTCGGAACAGCGCCCCGCGCATCTGCCGCCGCTGAACGTGTGCGTGCAGGTGAACATCAGCGGCGAGGCGTCGAAGAGCGGCGTCGCGCCGGCCGACGTGGCCGAGGTCGCACGTGCGGTCGCCGCGCTGCCGTCGCTGCGGCTGCGCGGCCTGATGGCGATTCCCGAACCGGCCGGCGACACCGACGCGCAACGCGCGCCGCATCGCGCGCTGCGCGCGTTGTTCGACGCGTTGCGCGCCGACGGCCTGCCGCTCGACACGCTGTCGATGGGCATGTCCGCCGATCTCGACGCTGCGGTGCTCGAAGGCGCGACGATCGTGCGCGTCGGCACCGCGATCTTCGGCGCGCGCGATTACGCGCACTGAGCGCCGCGCTCTTTTCCGCCTTTCCGTCCACTCACTCGCTCATTCCCGACATCATGAAAATCGCATTCATCGGCGGCGGCAACATGGCCGCGGCCCTGATCGGCGGCCTGATCAAGCGCGGCGTCGCCGCGGACGGCCTGTACGCCATCGACGTCAACGAGGACGTCCGCGCGCGCGCCGCGCAGCAGTTCGGCATCCGTACCGGCGCGGCCGTCGACGCGACGCTCGCCGACTACGACGCGATCGTGCTCGCGGTGAAGCCGCAGGTGCTGCACGACGTCGCGCAGGCGCTCGCACCGCACCTGAAGTCGCAGCTCGTGATCAGCATCGCGGCCGGCATCCGCGGCACGGATCTCGCCCGCTGGCTCGGCGGCTACGCGCGCGTCGTGCGCACGATGCCGAACACGCCCGCGCTGGTCGGCATGGGCGTGACGGGCCTCGCCGCGCTGCCGGGCGTCGACGCGGCCGGCCGCGAACTCGCGTCGGACGTGCTCGGCGCGGTCGGCGAGATCGTGTGGTTCGACGACGAAGCGCGGCTCGACGCGGTCACCGCGATTTCGGGCAGCGGCCCCGCGTACGTGTTCTATTTCATCGAAGCGCTGCAGGAAGCCGCGCGCCGTCTCGGCATGAACGACGAGCAGGGCCGCGCGCTCGCGGTCGCGACGTTCACGGGCGCCGCGCAGCTCGCCGCGCAATCGGGCGAACCGGCGAGCGTGCTGCGCGAACGCGTGACGTCGAAGGGCGGCACGACCGCCGCCGCGCTCGCGGCGTTCGACGCGCAGGCCGTGAAGGAAGCGATCGTGCGCGGCGCGCTCGCGGCCGAAGCGCGGGCGAAGGAAATGGGCGACGAGCTCGGCCGCGCGTAAGCGCGACAGCGGCGCCGGTTTGGCCGGCGCCGGACGTAAAAAAAGCGACCGTCGGGTCGCTTTTTCGTTGGCACCGCGCGAAAAGACGCGCGCAGTGTCGGTCAGTTGCCGGCCAGCAGGTAATGCACGGCGATGCCGGCGAACAGCACACCGCCGAGCCAGTTGTTGTGGCGGAACGCCGCGAAGCACGGCATCCGTTCGCGATCCTTGATCAGCGTGTAGTGATACAGCGCGCAACCGACCGCCGCCGCCCAGCCCGCCCAGTACGCGAGGCCGAAGCCGAGCGTCACGCCGATCCACACGTAGATGCCGAGCGTCGCCGCGTAGCACGCCATCACGGCCGCGACGTCGAAACGGCCGAACGTCAGCGCGGACGTGCGGATGCCGATCTTGATGTCGTCGTCGCGATCGACCATCGCATATTCAGTGTCGTACGCGACCGACCAGAAGATGTTCGCGACCAGCATCACCCACGCCAGCATCGGCACCGTGTCCTGCACGGCCGCGAACGCCATCGGGATGCCGAAGCCGAACGCGATGCCGAGATACGCCTGCGGAATCGCGAAGAAGCGCTTCATGAACGGATAGGAGCCGGCGACGAACAGCGCGACGACCGACAATTCCTTCGTCAGCGTATTGAGCGGCAGGATCAGCAGGAACGCGATGAACGACAGCCCGACCGCGATCGCGACGGCTTCCCATGCGCGGATCTTCCCCGACGTCAGCGGCCGGTCGGCCGTGCGCTTCACGTGGCGGTCGAAATCGCGGTCGGCGTAGTCGTTCATCGCGCAGCCGGCCGAGCGCATCAGCAGCGTGCCGAGCGTGAAGATCACGAGCAGCGGCCAGCGCGGGTGGCCGTCCGACGCGATCCACAGCGCGTTGAGCGTCGGCCACAGCAGCAGCAGGCTGCCGATCGGCTTGTCCATCCGGACGAGCCGCAGATACAGGGGAAAGCGGGCAAGCATGGCGAAGCACCGGGAAGAGAATCCCGGCATTTTAGAGCCGACCGGTGCTCCGCGTCATGTCGGCGCGGCCCGCGGCCGGCGGTCGTGGCGGGCCGGCTGGCCGCCGCGGCCCGCTGCGCGCGGCCGTGCCGCTGTGCGCATCATTCAGGGGCCAGATTCCAGGCCGCCCCGGATTGGGCCAGCCTGCCGCCCCCGGCCGCGCCGGGCTTATGCAAGCAGCGACCGCAGCATCCATGCGGTCTTTTCATGCGTCTGCAGGCGCTGGGTCAGCAGATCGGCGGTCGGCTCGTCGCTCGCCGCGTCGGCGATCGGGAAGATGTCGCGCGCGGTGCGCACGACCGCCTCGTGCCCTTCGACGAGCTGGCGAATCATGTCCTCGGCGGCCGGCACGCCCTTCGCTTCCGGCACCGACGACAGTTTCGCGAATTCGCCGAACGTGCCGGGCGCGACGACGCCCAGCGTGCGAATGCGCTCGGCGACGGAATCGACCGCGAGCCACAGTTCGTTGTACTGCTCCTCGAACATCAGGTGCAGCGTGTTGAACATCGGTCCGGTCACGTTCCAGTGGAAATTGTGGGTCTTCAGGTACAGCGAAAACGTATCGGCGAGCAGGCGCGACAGGCCGTCCGCGATGTTCTTGCGGTCCTTGTCGCTGATACCGATGTTGATCTGCGTGGCGTTGCCTTTCTTGGCCATCTTCGGGACTCCTCATTCGACATGTTGAACCGGCGAAAATGCGTCGAGCAATCCGCATGCCGTGTCGCGCGGCATGCGTTCGCGACTCGCCATTCTAGCGTCGCGAATCGGGCGTCGCACTACGCGAGCGCATGCAGCGCCTGCGCGGCCAGCTCCGCCGCCCCGCCGACGACGATCGCGAAGCCGACCCCGTAGCGCGCCAGCTCCGCCGGCGAGCGCAGAATGGGCGACGCGGCCGCGCGCACGTTGAGCATCATTTGCGTCATGGTCGTCACTCCTTTGACAAGACATCGTTCAGAGAAGAAACGGCCGGTCGCTGGACCGGCCGTTTCACGTTGCTGCATGACTGCGTGACTGCATCAGCACGCGGCCGGGTTCATGCGAGGTCGAAGCGGTCGAGGTTCATCACCTTGTTCCAGGCCGCCACGAAATCCCGCGCGAACTTCTCCTTCGCATCCGCGCTGCCGTACACCTCGGCCAGCGCGCGCAACTGCGAGTGCGAGCCGAAGATCAGGTCGACGCGCGTGCCCGTCCACTTGACCGCACCCGTCGCGCGGTCGCGCCCTTCGAACACGTCGTTCGCTGCCGATACCGGCTTCCATTCCGTGCCCATGTCGAGCAGGTTCACGAAGAAGTCGTTCGTCAGCGTTTCCGGACGATCGGTGAACACGCCATGCTTCGCGCCGCCGGCATTCGCGCCGAGCACGCGCAGGCCGCCGACGAGCACCGTCATCTCCGGCGCGCTCAGCGTCAGCAACTGGGCCTTGTCGACCAGCAGCGCCTCGGCCGGCGTCTTGTACGCATGCTTCAGGTAGTTGCGGAACCCGTCCGCCACCGGCTCGAGCACGGCCATCGCTTCGACGTCGGTTTCTTCCTGCGACGCATCCGTGCGGCCCGGTGCGAACGGCACCGTAATCGCGACACCGGCGTGCTTCGCCGCCTGCTCGACGCCGGCCGCACCGGCCAGCACGATCAGGTCGGCCAGCGACACCTTCTTGCCGCCCGTCTGCGCATCGTTGAACGCCTTCTGCACGCCTTCGAGCGTTTCGAGCACCGCCGCGAGCGCCGCCGGCTGGTTCACTTCCCAGTCCTTCTGCGGCGCGAGGCGGATGCGCGCACCGTTCGCGCCGCCGCGCTTGTCCGAGCCGCGGAACGTCGCCGCCGACGCCCATGCGGTCGACACGAGCTGCGACACGGACAGGCCCGTGGCCAGCACCTTCGCCTTCAGCGCGGCGACGTCGGCGGCGTCGATCAGCGGGTGATCGACGGCCGGGACCGGGTCCTGCCACAGCAGGTGTTCCGCCGGCACGTCCGGGCCGAGGTAACGGGAACGCGGGCCCATGTCGCGGTGCGTGAGCTTGAACCACGCGCGTGCGAACGCGTCGGCGAATTCGGCCGGATTCTCGTAGAAGCGGCGCGAGATCTTTTCGTAGGCCGGGTCGAAACGCAGCGACAGGTCGGTCGTCAGCATCGTCGGACGATGCTTCTTCGACGCGTCGTACGCATCGGGAATCACTTCGCCGGCATCCTTCGCGACCCACTGGTGCGCGCCGGCCGGGCTCTTCGTGAGCTCCCACTCGTAGCTGAACAGGTGCTTGAAGAAGTCGTTGCTCCACTGCGTCGGCGTCGACGTCCACGTGACTTCGAGGCCGCTCGTGATCGTGTCCTTGCCCTTGCCCGTGCCGAACGTGCTCTTCCAGCCAAGGCCCTGCTGCTCGATGCCCGCGGCTTCCGGCTCGGGGCCGACGTTCGACGCCGGGCCGGCGCCGTGCGTCTTGCCGAACGTGTGGCCGCCCGCGATCAGCGCGACCGTTTCCTCGTCGTTCATCGCCATCCGCGCGAACGTCTCGCGGATGTCGTGCGCGGCGGCGACCGGGTCCGGGTTGCCGTCCGGGCCTTCCGGGTTCACGTAGATCAGGCCCATCTGCACCGCGGCGAGCGGGTTTTCGAGCTCGCGCTTGCCCGTGTAGCGGCTGTTCGGGCCGCCGCTCAGTTCCAGCCAGATCTTTTCCGAACCCCAGTAGACGTCGTCCGGTTCCCACGTGTCGGCGCGGCCGCCCGCATAGCCGAACGTCTTGAAGCCCATCGATTCGAGCGCGACGTTGCCGGTCAGGATCAGCAGGTCGGCCCACGAGATGTTGCGGCCGTACTTCTGCTTGATCGGCCACAGCAGGCGGCGCGCCTTGTCGAGGCTCACGTTGTCCGGCCAGCTGTTGAGCGGCGCGAAGCGCTGCTGCCCGCCGCCCGCGCCGCCGCGGCCGTCGGCCGTGCGGTACGTGCCGGCGCTATGCCATGCCATGCGCACGAACAGGCCGCCGTAGTGGCCGAAGTCGGCCGGCCACCAGTCCTGCGACGTCGTCATCAGCGCGTGCAGGTCCTGCTTCACCGCGGCGAGATCGAGCTTCTTGAACGCTTCCGCGTAGTCGAAATCGGGGTCCATCGGATCGGATAGCGCCGAATGCCGATGCAGGACGTTGAGGTTCAGCTGATTCGGCCACCAGTCCTTGTTCGTCGTGCCGCTGCCTGCGGTGTGGTTGAACGGGCACTTCGTTTCGTTCGACATGCTTTTTCTCCTTGTCTTGCTCGTAGGCCCCCACGTGCCGGGCGCGGTTCGTGGAGCATTGCGGGGGGATGAAACGGAACAGGCGGTTCCTCCTGTCGTACTACGGGATGTCGCGCGCGGCCTGCGACACGCATTCCCGTTGCCACGCGCCGCAGGCGGGGCGCTCGCGGAAGGGGCTGCCGGCACGCGTCGTGCCGGCGAGGCGGCCGGCTTGTCGGGTATCGGACATGCAATGCTTCCTCATGGCTCGACGGCGGGTGAATCGGGGGAACACAGGACCGGCGTGCGGCGGCACTCATCCGCCATACACACGGTCCGCCAGGTATGCGAACGCAATCGGGCGCAGGCTGCGAACCGCCGCCCTGGCGCGATGTACGACCGTGTCGCGCGACGGGGTGTTCCGCTGCGCGTGCTGCAATACCGACCGCATCATGACATCCTCCTTTGACGCTTGCATTCAACCTGCATCCCGAACGTCGGCGCGACGCCGATCCATGGAGAGGATTCTATCTATATCTATCAATTATTTGAATTTGATAAATTTCATCTATGCGATAGGGAAAAATAAACGGGGTCGCACGACCCCGTTCATCACGCTGCCACACACGCCTGCGCCAACGCGTCAGTTCATCGTGGCCGGCATGTCGAGCTTCGCGACACCCGGCAACTCGCACGCGGCGATCGCGTCGCTGATCGCGTCGATCGCGGGCATCCGTGTGAAGCTCTTGCGCCACACGAGCACCACGCGGCGGTCGGGCACCGGTTCGTTGAACGGCACGTACGACAACAGCTCGGCGTCGGGCCCGTTCGCGCGCGGGCCGACCTCGGCGACCGACATCCGCGGCAGCACGGTGATGCCGACGCCGCTCGCGACCATGTGGCGAATGGTTTCGAGCGACGAGCCCTCGAAGGTCTTCTGGATGCCGTCGGCCGTCTGCGAGAAGCGCATCAGTTCCGGGCACACGCCGAGCACGTGATCGCGGAAGCAGTGGCCGTTGCCGAGCAGCAGCATGGTTTCCTGCTTCAGGTCCTCGGCGTCGATTTCGTCGCGCTTCTCCCACGGATGGCCGGCCGGCAGCGCGACGACGAACGGCTCGTCGTACAACGGCCGCACCATCAGGCCGGTTTCGGGGAACGGCAGCGCCATGATCGCGGCGTCGATCTCGCCCTGCTTCAGCAGTTCGAGCAGCTTCAGCGTGTAGTTCTCCTGCAGCATCAGCGGCATCTGCGGAACACGGTGGATCATCTGCTTGACGAGCGTCGGCAGCAGGTACGGCCCGATCGTGTAGATCACGCCGAGGCGGAACGGGCCGACGAGCGGGTCCTTGCCCTGCTTCGCGATCTCCTTGATCGCGAAGGTCTGCTCGAGCACGCGCTGCGCCTGGGTGACGATCTGGTCGCCGATCGGCGTCACGCTCACTTCGCTCGCGCCGCGCTCGAAAATCTGCACGTTGAGCTCGTCTTCGAGCTTCTTGATCGCCACCGACAGCGTCGGCTGGCTCACGAAGCACGCTTCGGCCGCGCGGCCGAAATGCCGCTCGCGCGCGACCGCGACGATGTACTTCAATTCAGTCAGGGTCATTGTGGGTCAATCAGGGATATACAGGCGATAGGTTTAATTTATACACCGGTTGGCACCGGTTCGCCAAGTTTCTCTGCATCGCGATGCGTCGAGTGGCGGCTTTCGTGGCGGCTTTCGATCCGGCCCCAGGGCCGGTCGATCAGGCTTTCAGGTACTGCTCGCGCGCGCCGAGCCAGCGCGCGAGATGCTGGGTGACGACCTCCGGATACGCGGCAATCAGCCGCGCGGCGGCCTCGCGGGCCGGATCGATCAGCCAGCCGTCGGTCTCGAGGTTCGCGAAGCGCAGCATCGCCGCGCCCGACTGGCGCGCGCCGAGGAATTCGCCGGGGCCGCGGATTTCGAGGTCGCGCCGCGCGATCTCGAAGCCGTCGGTCGTCTCGCGCATCGTCTTCAACCGCTCGCGGCCCGCGATCGACAGCGGCCCGGTGTACAGCAGCACGCACACCGACGCCGCGGTGCCGCGCCCGACGCGGCCGCGCAACTGGTGCAGCTGCGCGAGGCCGAAACGCTCGGCGTGCTCGATGACCATCAGCGACGCGTTCGGCACGTCGACGCCGACCTCGATCACGGTCGTCGCGACCAGCAGCTGCACTTCGTTGCGCGTGAACGCGTCCATCACGGCCGCCTTGTCGGCCGGCGACAGCCGGCCATGCACGAGGCCGACCTTCAACTCGGGCAGCGCCGCGGCCAGCGTCTCGTAGGTTTCGACGGCCGTCTGCAGTTGCAGCGTCTCGCTCTCCTCGATCAGCGGGCACACCCAGTACACCTGGCGCCCGGTCAGCGCGGCCTCGCGCACGCGGGCGATCACCTCGTCGCGCCGCGCGTCGCCCACCAGCCGCGTCAGCACCGGCGTGCGACCCGGCGGCAGCTCGTCGATCGTCGACACCTCGAGATCCGCGTAGTACGTCATCGCGAGCGTGCGCGGAATCGGCGTGGCCGACATCATCAGCTGGTGCGGCTGGAAGTCGCGCGCGCCGTTGGCCGCATTCGCGGCCTTCGCGCGCAGCGCGAGACGCTGCTCGACGCCGAAGCGGTGCTGCTCGTCGACGATCACGAGGCCGAGCCGCGCGAATTCGACCGTGTCCTGGATGATCGCGTGCGTGCCGATCACGAGCTGCGCGGTGCCGAGCGCGGCCGCCTCGATCGCCGCGCGTTTCTCCTTCGCTTTCAGGCTGCCCGCGAGCCACGCCACCGTGACGCCGAGCGGCTCGAGCCATGCGCGCAGCTTGCGCGCGTGCTGTTCCGCGAGGATTTCGGTCGGGGCCATCAGCGCGGCCTGGTAGCCGGCGTCGATCGCCTGCGTGGCGGCCAGCGCCGCGACGACCGTCTTGCCGCTGCCGACGTCGCCCTGCAGCAGCCGCTGCATCGGGTGCGCGAGCGTGAGGTCGTGCGCGATCTCGTCGACGACGCGCGCCTGCGCGCCCGTCAGCGTGAACGGCAGCGCCGCGTAAAAGCGCGTGGTCAGTGCGTCGGCATCGGTCGCGGTGCGGCGCGGCATCGCGGGCGCGGCGCGCGTGCGGCGCTCCTCGTGCGCCCGCTTCAGCGACAGCTGCTGCGCGAGCAGCTCCTCGAACTTGATGCGCGTCCACGCAGGATGCGAGCCGTCCATCAGCGCGGCTTCGTCCGAATCGACGCGCGGGTGGTGCAGGATGCGCACGGCCTGCTCGAGCGACGGCACGTCGAGCGGCTTCAGGTAATCGCGCTGGATCTCGGGCGGCAGCAGTTCGGGCAGCGGCGTGCGTTCGACCGCGTTCTCGATCGCCTTGCGCAGATACGCCTGCGACACGCCGGCCGTACTCGGATAGACGGGCGTGAGCACCTGCGGCAGCGGTGCGTCGGCTTCGACGACGCGCACGGCCGGATGCACCATTTCCATCCCGAAGAAGCCGCCGCGCACGTCGCCGCGCACGCGCAGCCGCTGGCCGACGGCCATCTGCTTGACCTGCGACCCGTAGAAATTCAGGAAGCGCAGCACGAGCTGCTCGCCGTCGTCGTCCTGGATCTTCACGACGAGCTGGCGGCGCGGCCGATACGCGACCTCGTTGTCGAACACGACACCTTCGGTCTGCGCGATGCCGCCCGGCAGCAACTCGCCGATCGGCGTGAGCGTGGTCTCGTCCTCGTAGCGCATCGGCAGGTGCAGCACGAGATCGATCGAACGCGTGAGGCCGAGCTTCGCGAGCTTGTCGGCGGTTTTCACGGGCTTGTCGGCGACTGCCTTTTTCTTGCGCTTCGCACCGGCCGCGCCGGCTTCGTCGCTCGCGGCGGCGCCGTCGGCGTCGGGCGCGGCGGCCGCGGGCTGCGCGAGCCGGCCGTCGGCGCCGCGCTTCGGGCCGGTGCGGCGCGCGCCGGGGCCCGATGCGGCCGGCGCGGGCGTGGCGGCATCGTCCGCGTCGAACGGATCGGCGGAATCGGCAACGGCAGCGGGGGAACGGCGTGGTGACACAGGCATCGGATCGTCTGGGTGCTTCGCAAGGCAAGTACAATAGCGGCTTTCACGTCGTCCGAACGAACGACGCCGGCCAGGCCGCGCATCCCGTCATCATAGCGGCTCGCGCGCCCCAATTACGCGTTTCCGCCCTGCCGGCGACGCCCGCCGGCCGCTTCGAACCAGCCCGCATGTTCACGCTTTCCGATTTCGATTTCAATCTGCCGCCCGAGCTGATTGCACAAACCGCGCTGCCCGATCGCACCGCGAGCCGCCTGCTCGAGGTGGATCGCACCGTCGAGCCCGCACGCCTCGTCGACCGCCATTTCGCCGAGCTGCCGGCGTGCATCGCGCCCGGCGACCTGCTCGTGTTCAACGATACCAAGGTGCTGAAGGCGCGTTTCTTCGGCCAGAAGGCCAGCGGCGGCAAGATCGAGGTACTGATCGAGCGCGTGACCGGCACGCACACGGCGCTCGCGCAGATCCGCGCGAGCAAGTCGCCGGGCGCCGGCACGACGCTGCGTCTGGCCGACGCGTTCGACGTGACGGTCGGCGAGCGCGTCGAGCCGTTCTTCACGCTGCACTTCCCCGCGCCGTGCCTGGACCTGATCGAACAGTACGGCCGCCTGCCGCTGCCGCCGTATATCGAGCACGATCCCGACGCGACCGACGAAACGCGCTACCAGACTGTCTACGCGAGCAATCCGGGCGCGGTCGCAGCGCCTACGGCCGGGCTGCATTTCGATCAGCCGCTGCTGGAGAAGCTCGACGCGATGGGCGTCGAGCGCGCGACGCTGACGCTGCACGTCGGCGCCGGCACGTTCCAGCCGGTGCGCGTCGACAACATCGCCGAGCACAAGATGCACAGCGAGTGGTACGACCTGCCGCAGTCGCTCGTCGACAGGATCGCCGCGACCCGCGCACGCGGCGGCAACGTGATCGCGGTCGGCACGACGTCGATGCGCGCGCTCGAAGCCGCGGCGCGCAGTGCCGACGAAGCGGGCCGCGCGCTCGCGGCGACGCAGGCCGAAACCGACATCTTCATCACGCCCGGCTACCGTTTCCGCGTGGTCGACCGGCTCGTCACGAATTTCCACCTGCCGAAATCGACGCTGCTGATGCTGGTGTCCGCGTTCGCGGGCGTCGAGACGATCCGCGCCGCGTACCGGCACGCGATCGCCGAACGCTACCGGTTCTTCAGCTACGGCGACGCGATGCTGCTCACGCGGCGCGACACGCCGGAGACGTCGGGCGCGTAAGCGCAGTCCGCAGCATGGGCTTGATGCGCACGACGGCCAGCGCGTCGCACGGCCACCGCGCCCTTTTTTGCGTTGCGTGCGCTACTCTGGCGCGCACCCGCTTTTTCCCGCCACCGGATTCCCGGCGGCGTTTCCAACATGCGCCGGGCTTGCGATCCGGAGTCAGCGCTTCAGCGCATACTCCGGTCCCATGCAGAGCTTTTTCCGGTAGCGAGGAGAACAACACGATGACCGAAGGTTCATCCCACGATACGCACGCCCCCGTGCAGGACCGCCCGGCCAACGGGCTCGAATTCGAATTGCTGACGACCGACGGCCACGCGCGCCGCGGCCGCGTGAAGCTCAATCACGGCACGGTCGAGACGCCCATCTTCATGCCGGTCGGCACGTACGGCACCGTGAAGGCGATCCAGCCGCGCGAGCTGCACGAGATCAAGGCCCAGATCATCCTCGGCAACACGTTCCACCTGTGGCTGCGCCCGGGCCTCGACACGATCGACGCGCACGGCGGCCTGCACGGCTTCATGGGCTGGAACAAGCCGATCCTGACCGACTCGGGCGGCTTCCAGGTGTTCTCGCTCGGCGACCTGCGCAAGATCACCGAGGACGGCGTCACGTTCGCGTCGCCGATCAACGGCGACAAGCTGTTCCTGTCGCCGGAAGTGTCGATGCAGATCCAGAAGGTGCTGAACTCGGACATCGTGATGCAGTTCGACGAATGCACGCCGTACGCGACCAACGGCGTGCCGACCACGCACAAGGAAGCGGCCGACTCGATGCGCATGTCGCTGCGCTGGGCGAAGCGCTCGCTCGACGAATTCGACCGGCTCGGCAACCCGAACGCGCTGTTCGGGATCGTCCAGGGCGGGATGTTCGAGGACCTGCGCGACGAATCGCTCGCGGGCCTCGCCGAACTCGGTTTCCACGGCCTCGCGATCGGCGGGCTGTCGGTGGGCGAGCCGAAGGAAGACATGATGCGCGTGCTGCGCCACGTGGGCCCGAAGCTGCCGGCCAACAAGCCGCACTACCTGATGGGCGTCGGCACGCCGGAGGACCTGGTCGAGGGCGTCGCGAACGGCATCGACATGTTCGACTGCGTGATGCCGACCCGCAACGCGCGCAACGGCTGGCTCTTCACGCGCTTCGGCGACGTGAAGATCCGCAACGCAACGCACAAGAATTCGCTGAAGCCGCTCGATTCGACCTGCTCGTGCTACACCTGCCAGAATTTCTCGCGCGGCTACCTGCATCACCTGCACCGGGTCGGCGAGATCCTCGGCGCACAGCTGAACACGATCCACAACCTGCACTACTACCTGCAGCTGATGAGCGAGATCCGCGACGCGATCGAGACGCATACGTTCGACGCATTCCGGCAGCGTTTCGCGGAGGATCGGGCCAGAGGGGTCGACTGACGGGCCGCCCCATAGGACACGACCTAAAAGAAAGCCATATCCAATGGGACACGCACCAAAAAACCCGATCCAACCGCCGGACGGGGCCGCCAAACATTACAATTGCCTTTCCAGACAAGTCGCAACGGTATCGGATCATGCTTTAACAGCTTGATCCGCAAGCGCATTTGCTGCGCCGTTTGCGCATGGGGCCGGTGGTAGAATAACCGGCTTATTTTTCGATCTTCCCCTACGGAGAGACCAACGTGCCGTTCATTTCCAATGCCTTCGCGCAAGGTGCCGGTGGCGCCGAATCGAGCCTGATGAGCTTCCTGCCGCTCATCCTGATGTTCGCGGTGCTGTACTTCATCATGATTCGTCCGCAGATGAAGCGCCAGAAGGAACACCGCAACATGCTCGCGGCCATGGCGAAGGGCGACGAAGTCGTCACGAGCGGCGGCCTCGTCGGCAAGGTGACGAAGGTCACCGAAGGCTACATCGGCGTCGAAATCGCCGAAGGCACCGAAATCACCGTGCAGAAGGCTGCCGTCACGACCATTCTGCCGAAGGGCACGATCAAGTCGCTGTAAGGCTTACACCGAGCGTCCGGCTCCCCGCGACGTGCCCGCCTGAGAGAGCGGGCCGCCGCGGCGCCGGACGCGACGCTTTCACGCCAACCACCCGTTCGGCCCCCTCATGAATCGTTACCCACTCTGGAAATATGTCGTGATGGTCGTGGCGCTCGCCATCGGCCTTCTGTACACATTGCCCAACTTCTTCGGCGAAGCGCCGGCGGTGCAGGTGTCGAGCGGCAAGGCCACGGTCAAGCTCGACTCGACCACGCTGACCCAGGTCGAATCGGCGCTCGCGTCCGCGCAGATCAAGCCGGACGACATCACCTTCGAGAACACGGCGACCGGCGCGAACATCCGCGTGCGCCTGAAGGACACCGATACGCAGCTGCGCGTCAAGGACCTGCTGCAGAAATCGCTGAACACCGACCCGAACGATCCGCAGTACGTCGTCGCACTGAACCTGCAGAGCGCGTCGCCGCGCTGGCTGACCGCGCTGCACGCGCTGCCGATGTATCTCGGCCTCGACCTGCGCGGCGGTGTGCACTTCCTGCTCCAGGTCGACATGACGGGCGCGCTCACGAAGAAGCTCGACTCCGACGCGTCCGACGCGCGCACGCTGCTGCGCGACAAGAACATCCGCGACGGCGGCGTGAGCCGCGTCGAGCAGTCCGTGGTCGTCAACTTCAGCGACGCGCAGACGGCGGAAGACGCCCGCAAGGCGCTCGCCGCGTCGATCACCGAGCTGCAATGGGCGACCCAGCCCGGCGGCGGCGGCACGCAAGTCGTCGGCACGTTCACGCCGGCCGTGCAGAAGGCCGTCGAGGACGCCGCGCTCAAGCAGAACCTGACGACGCTCCACAACCGCGTGAACGAGCTCGGCGTGTCCGAGCCGATCCTGCAGCAGCAAGGCAGCGACCGCATCGTCGTCGAACTGCCGGGCGTGCAGGACACCGCGAAGGCGAAGGACATCATCGGCCGCACCGCGACGCTCGAGGCGCGCCTCGCCGACCCGATCAACACGCACCCGAACCCGAACGACCCCGTGCCGCCGGGCGAGGAGCTGTTCACGCAAGGCAACCAGGCGCCCGTGCTGCTGAAGAAGGACGTGATCTTCACCGGCGACCGCATCATCGACGCATCGGCCGGCTTCGACGAACACCAGCGTCCGTCGGTCAACATCCGCCTCGATTCCGCGGGTGGCCGCGCGGTGCGCACGGTGTCGCGCGAGAACATCGGCAAGCCGATGGCGATGGTGCTGTTCGAGAAGGGCAAGGGCGAAGTGTTGACGGTCGCGACGATCCAGTCCGAACTCGGCGACCGCTTCCAGATCACGGGCCAACCGACGCCGCAGGCCGCGGCCGACCTCGCGCTGCTACTGCGCGCCGGTTCGCTCGCCGCGCCGATGGACATCATCGAGGAACGCACGATCGGCCCGAGCCTCGGCGCGGACAACATCAAGATGGGCATCCACTCGGTGATCTGGGGCTTCTGCGCGATCGCCGTGTTCATGATCGCGTACTACATGCTGTTCGGCGTGGTGTCGGTGATCGGCCTGTCGGTGAACCTGCTGCTGCTCGTCGCCGTGCTGTCGCTGATGCAGGCGACGCTGACGCTGCCCGGTATCGCGGCCATCGCGCTCGCGCTCGGTATGGCGATCGACTCGAACGTGCTGATCAACGAGCGCGTGCGTGAAGAACTGCGCGCCGGCCAGCCGCCGCAGCTCGCGATCCAGGCCGGCTACGCGCATGCATGGGCGACGATTCTCGACTCGAACGTCACGACGCTGATCGCCGGCCTCGCGCTGCTCGCGTTCGGCTCGGGCCCGGTTCGCGCGTTCGCGATCGTGCACTGCCTCGGCATCCTGACGTCGATGTTCTCCGCGGTGTTCTTCTCGCGCGGGATCGTCAACCTCTGGTACGGCGGCCGCAAGAAACTGAAGTCGCTCGCGATCGGCCAGGTGTGGAAGCCGGAAGGCGCGGCGGCCGCCGCGTCGTTCACCGACGCGGACGAATCGACCGACACCGCGCGCGCCGCGAAGCTCGCCGCCCCGGCGAAGGGCAACGTGCCGCGCGCCGGCAAGCCGCAGTTGCGCAACCGCGCGCAGCAACGCGTGTCGCCGAAGAAACCGGGCTCGACCCAATAAGGCCCCGGAGACGAAGCCATGGAATTTTTCCGCATCCGTAAAGACATTCCGTTCATGCGGCACGCGCTGGTGTTCAACGTGATCTCGCTGGTCACGTTCCTCGCCGCCGTGTTCTTCCTGTTCCACCGCGGGCTGCACCTGTCCGTCGAATTCACTGGCGGGACGGTGATCGAGGTGCAGTACCAGCAGGCCGCGGAGCTCGAGCCCGTGCGCGCGACGCTCGGCAAGCTCGGCTACGCCGACGCGCAGGTGCAGAACTTCGGCACGTCGCGCAACGTGCTGATCCGCCTGCAGCTGAAGGAAGGCCTCACGTCCGCGCAGCAGAGCGACCAGGTGATGGGCGCGCTGAAGGCGCAGAGCCCGGACGTCACGCTGCAGCGCGTCGAGTTCGTCGGCCCGCAGGTCGGCCGCGAGCTCGCGACCGACGGGCTGCTCGCGCTCGCGTGCGTCGTGATCGGCATCGTGATCTACCTGTCGTTCCGCTTCGAATGGAAGTACGCGGTGGCGGGCATCATCGCCAACCTGCACGACGTCGTGATCATTCTCGGCTTCTTCGCGTTCTTCCAGTGGGAGTTCTCGCTGGCGGTGCTCGCGGCGATCCTCGCGGTGCTCGGCTACTCGGTCAACGAGTCGGTCGTCATCTTCGACCGGATCCGGGAAACGTTCCGCCGCGAACGCAAGATGAGCGTGCAGGAAGTGATCAACCACGCGATCACGACCACGATGTCGCGCACGATCATCACGCACACGTCGACGGAAATGATGGTGCTGTCGATGTTCTTCTTCGGCGGCCCGACGCTGCACTACTTCGCGCTCGCGCTGACGGTCGGCATCATGTTCGGCATCTACTCGTCGGTGTTCGTCGCGGGCTCGCTCGCGATGTGGCTCGGCATCAAGCGCGAAGACCTGATCAAGGACAAGAAGACCGCGCACGATCCGGACGATCCGAACGCGGGCGCGCAGGTTTGAGCGCCACGCCGTTTCGGCATCGAAGCAAAACCGGCCCGTTTGGGCCGGTTTTTTTATGGGCGGGCCGCCGCCATGCGGCACGCAAACGGCTCGATCGGCGCCGTCGCGAGCGTCGGCTACAATCGTCACCGCCCTGCCCCGCCGCATGCCGGCCGCGCGCGTGAACCGGGCAAGCCCCCTCGTCACCCGTCCGAACGTGCGGTTCCGATGATGCTTCCCATGCCTGTCGTTCGTCGCCTCATCGTCTGCGCAGCCGCCGCGGCCACGTTCCCGTATGCGCCGCTCGTCGGTGCGCAACCGGCATCCGCGCCGCCCGCCGCTTCGCTGCCTGCCGCTTCACCCGCCGCCGCTTCGGTGCCCGCCACCCAACCGCCGTCGCCCTGCCCGCCCGACTGGGAGCGGCAACTCTGCGAACTGAAGGCGGCCGTCGAAGTGCTGAAGCGGCAACACCTGACCGACGTCGACATCGGCGCGCTACTCGACGCCGCCACCCACGAAGGCATCAAGACGCTGCCGTACGCGCGCTTCTTCAACGCGAAGGAAGAGCAGGAACGGCGCGACGACGAGCGGCGCGCGCGCGACGGCACGCCGGGCATCGGGATCGTGTTCGAGACGCGGCCCGACGGGCTGCACATCATCGACGTGATTCCCGATGCGCCGGCCGAAAAGGCCGGCGTGCGGCCCGACGATCTCGTCGTCGCGATGAACGACAAGAGCGTCGTCGGCCTCGACGGCAGCGCGCTGCCGAAGCTCACGAAGGGCGACGCGGGCGTGCCGCTGAAGCTCACGGTGCAGCGCGGCCCGACGCATGCGGTGCTGAGCTTCGCGCCCGTGCGCGCGATCGTCAAACCGCATCCGGCGACCGCGAAGCGGCTCGACGGCGACGTCCTGTACACGCGGCTGTCGAGCTTCCCGGAGCCGGCGGTCGGCGACTATATCGACGCGGTGCAGGCCGCGCGCCGCGCGGGCCCGCCGGTGAAACAGCTGATCCTCGACCTGCGCATCAACGGCGGCGGCGCGCTCAATGCGGCGATCGGCATCACCGCGCTGTTCGCGGGACGCGACCGCACCGCGATGGTGACGGTCGAGCGCGACGGCACGCACCGCCGCCGCTACACGACCAACTGGCCCGACTACGAACTGCCCGTCATGCGCGGGCAGGATCCGCTCGCGCCGCTGCAGGCCGACGACTGGTGGCGCACCGTGCCGCTCGTCGTGCTCGTCGACGGGCAGAGCGCGTCGGCCGCCGAAGCAACCGCGGCGGCGCTGAAGGATCTCGGCCGCGCGCAACTGCTCGGCATGCCGACCTACGGGAAAGGGCTCGCGCAGACGGGCGTCGACCTGATCGACGGCACGCGCCTGAATTTCACGTTCGCGCGCAACCTGCGGCCGAACGGCTGCCCGATGGATGGTTACGGCGTCGTACCGAACTGGCTCGTGCCGCCGCGCCAAGATGCGGACGTCGACGGCGTGTTGCTGTGGTATCGCGAAGTCGATCTCTCGCGCGCGCCGTACGCGGACCGGCAAGCGCCCGATCCGTTCGCGCAGGTGCGCAAGGCGCGGCAGAGGCGGCGCGACGAGCGCGTGCGCGCGAAGGTCGATACGGCAAGGAGCGCGGCGCTGCCGCAGCGCGCCTTCGGCACGGCCGCCGACTGGCAGCTCCGGCAGGCGCTCAATGCGCTCGCCGGCCGCCCGGTGCGGACCATCGCCGCGCCCGCGCAATTGATGCCGGCGCAGCCGGTATGCGAGCGCGGCGACAACTGACGCGCCGCCCGCCCCGTTTCACCGAAACCCGAACCGCCGCCGCAGCACGACCAGCGCCGCGAGGCTCAGCACGGCCGCGAACATCAGGTAGAAGCTCGGCGCGGTCTTCATCCCCGTCTCGCGGATCAGCCACGCGATGATGAACGGCCCGAAGCCGCCGAAGATCGTCACCGCGACGTTGTACGCGAGCGACATCCCGGTCGTGCGCGTCTGCACCGGGAACACTTCGGACAACAGCCCCGGCAGCGCCGCGAAGTAGCCGGTCATCAGGAACGCGAGCAGCACCTGCAGCGCGATCAGCGTGCCGAAGCCCGGATGCGCGACGAGATACGCGAACGCCGGGTAGATCAGCATGAGAATGCCGACGGCCGGCGCGATCATCACGCGCACGCGGCCGTAACGATCCGACCAGTGGCCGACGAGCGGCGCGAACGCCATCTGGATCACGCCGACGACGAGAATCGCCGCAAATGCGGCGGACGGCGCGAGGCCGAGCTGCTTCACGCCGTAGGTCGGCATGAACAGCACGAGATAGGTCGCGACGGTGCCGAGCACGACCACGCCCATCGCGGCCACGAGACGCGCCTTGTGCGTCGCGAACGTATCGCGCAGCGGGTTCGCGGTGCCTTCGGCCGCGAGGAATTCGGGCGTCTCGTCGACCTTGGTGCGGATGTAGTACGCGACCGGCCCGAGCAACAGACCGAAGAAGAACGGCACGCGCCAGCCCCACGACGCCATCTGGTCGGCCGTGAGTTGCGCGTTCAGCACGGTGCCAAAGCCCGCGGCGAGCAGCGTCGTGAGCCCCTGGCTCGCGACCTGCCAGCTCGCGAAGAAACCGCGCCGGCCCGGCACATGCTCGGCGAGGAACGCGGTCGCGCTGCCGAACTCGCCGCCCGCCGAGAAGCCCTGCATCAGCCGCGCGGCGACGAGGATCAGCGGCGCCGCGACGCCGATCGTCTGGTAAGTCGGCAGCACCGCGATCACGAGCGTACCGGCCATCATCAGCAGGATCGACAGCGTGAGCGCGGCCTTGCGACCCGCGCGATCGGCGTATGCGCCCAGCACGATCGCGCCGAGCGGCCGCATGAAGAACGACACGCCGAACGTGCCGAGCGTGAGCAGCAGCGACACGGTGTCGCTGCCGGCCGGGAAGAACAGCTTCGAGATCGTCACCGCGAAAAAGCCGTAGACGACGAGATCGAACCACTCGAGCGCGTTGCCGATCGATGCGGCGACCACCGCGCGCCACACGCGCGGCGACGAGGCAATGGAGCTGGACTGCGTGACGGCATGCATCGGCGATCTCCTTGTCGTTGTACGTTCTGTTCGGGGCGGCCGCCGTCGCGCCGTCGGCCTGCCCGGCGCTGCGCGATCCGCTTGGCCACATGCGGCGCTCGGGCGATTATAGGCGCGCAAAAAAAACCGCCGCGCCCCGGTAACGGGAGCGCGGCGGTTGGCCCGCGGCGGCCGGCGCGACGGCCGGCCTCGCCGGCAAATCTTACTGCTGCTTGACCGCTTCGGCCGTGATCAGCAGCTTCGTCTTCATCTTGAAGCCGTACTGCTTGCCGTAGTCGAGGCCGAAATCGTCGCGGCTGAATTCGCCGACCGCGTCGACGCCGCACACTTCACGCTTGAGCATCGGGTGCGGCATGCACTTGAACGAATCGATCTTCAGCGTCAGCGGCTTCGTGACGCCATGCAGCGTCAGGTTGCCGACCACCGACACCGGCTTGTCGCCGTCGAACTTGATCGTGCCCTTGTAGTTCGCCTGCGGGAACTTCGCCGCATCGAAGAATTCGGCCGTCTGCAGGTGCTCGTCGAGCTTCGCGCTGCCCGTGTGGATCGACGCGATGTCGGTCGTCACGTCGACCGTGCCGGTCTTCGCCGCGCGATCGAGCGTCACGGTGCCGCTCGACTTGTCGAACTTGCCGCGCCAGACCGACAGGCCGCCGAAGTGGTCAGCCTCGAAGCTCGGGTACGTGTGGCTCGGGTCGAACTGGTAGGTCGCGCTTTCGGCGAAGGCCGAGAACGACAGCGAAGCGGCCAGCGCGCCGGCGGCGATGATCAGATGCTTTTTCAAACTTTTTCTCCTGGGAACGGCGCCGCGCCCTCGCGCGGCATTCAGTTGACGCGGCAACCCGCCGCTTACTTCGTGGCAACGAGATGGAACTTGATCTGCACTTCGTCCGCGACGATCGACGTGTCCTTCCACTCGCCGGTGCCGACGTTGAAGGCCGAACGCTTGATCGGCAGTACGCCGTCGAACGTCTGCGTCGCGCCGTTCTGCGCGACCGTGACGGGCACCGTGACGGTCTCGGCCTTGCCCTTGATCGTCAGCTTGCCGGTCACGTTGTACTTGTTGCCGCCGGCCGGCGCGATCGCCGACGACACGAAGGTCGCCTGCGGATAGGTCTTCGCGTCGAACCAGTCCTTGCCGGCGACCTGGTCGTTGTACATCTTGTCGCCGAGGTCGAAGCTCGCGACGTCGATCGTCATTTGCGCGCTGCCCTGCGCCGCTTTCGCCGGGTCGAACTTCACCTGCGCGGAAAACTTCTTGAACGCGCCTTCGGTCGGCACGTTCATCTGCTTCGACACGGCGGACACCTTGCTCTTCGCGAGATCGACGTCGGCATGCGCCGCGCCCGACGCGACAAACGCCGCCGCGGCGAACGCGGTCAGCATGGAGCGGGAGAAAGACACTTTCATGGGATCCTTCATTTGGCAAAGGGAAGCATGCGCGACAACAGGCCGTCGCGGTCCAACAGCTGGTGCTTGAGCGCCGCGAGCACGTGCATCGCGACGAGCGCAAGCAGAATGTAATTCAAAGAGACGTGCAGCGTCTTGAAGGTTTCCTTGAGCACCGGATCGGGGTCGATCAGGCGCGGCAGCGGCACGATGCCGAGATAGACGACCGGGATGTTCGACGCCGAGCTATACAGGTAGCCCGTCGCCGGGATCGCGATCATCAGCACGTACAACAGCATGTGCACGCCGTGCGACGCCGCGCGCTGCCACGCCGGCGTGTTGCCCGGCAGCGGCGGCGGCACGTGGGTCGCCCGCCACAGCATGCGCACGACGGCCAGCGCGAACACCGTCACGCCGATCCACTTGTGCCACGAGAAATACTTCAGCTTGGTCGGCGTGAAGCCGGGGATGTCCGTCATCACCCAGCCGAGCGCGAAGCCGCAGACGATCAGCAGCGCGATCAGCCAGTGCAGTGCGATCGCGGTGTGCGCGTAGCGTGCCGGCACGGCCGGCGGCGATTTCGATGCCATCTTGGGTTCCTCAGTTCAGCGAACGGCTGCGCCGGTCAATTCGTCCGACGCACGTCAAGGGCGCCATGCTACCGCAACCTTTTGACGCGCGCGGACTCTGAGGACAGGCGCGCCAGCCGGCTGACGGCTTCCCGCCATGTTACCGACCGGTCACGCAACTCACGATCCTTGACCCACCGAAAAAGCCCTTTTGGTAAGATTGGCGCGGGTTCCGGCCCCGTCGACGCGTTCCCCCGGCCGTCGCGACACCGCCTTTTCCATGCAACGATACGACCTGATTGCCTGCCACGAATGCGACGCACTGTTGCATAAACCGCGCCTCGCCGGCCGCGAGATCGCGCGCTGTCCGCGCTGCGACGCGCTGCTCTATCGCAACAGCACCACGCAGATCGAGCGCATCACCGCGCTGGCGGTCGCGGCGCTCGTCACGTTCATCATCGCGCAGACGTTCCCGATCCTCGAAATGGACCTGAACGGCACGCGCGTACAGACGACGCTGATCGGCGCGATCGACACGCTGTGGCATCAGGACATGGCGATCGTCGGCGTGATGGTGTTCTGCTCAACCGTGCTGTTCCCGCTCGTCGAGATGGCCGCGCTGCTTTACGTGCTGCTGCCGCTCCGCCGCGGCGTCGTGCCGCCCGGCCTCAACCTCGTGCTGCGCACGATCCAGTTCGTGCGGCCGTGGGGGATGATCGAGGTGTTCATGCTCGGCATCGTGGTCACGATCGTGAAGATGGTGAGCCTCGCGCGCGTCGTGCCCGACGCGGCGCTGTTCGCGTTCGGCGCGCTCACGCTGATGACCGCCGTCGTGCTGATGTTCGACCCGCGCACGGTGTGGGACATCGCCGACGACCTGCGCGCCGGCCGCACGCCCGGGCGGCCCGACCCCGCCGCGCCGCTGCCGGACGCGCCCCGCCGATGACGCGCCCCACGCCGACCGCCGCCCGCGAGGGCTATGCCAGCTGCCACGCGTGCGGGCTCGTGCAGACGATCGACCAGCCGCACGCGCATTGCGCGCGCTGCGGCAGCGCGCTGCACGTGCGCACACCGAACAGCATCATGCGCACGTGGGCGCTGCTGCTCGCAGCCGCGATCCTCTACATTCCGGCGAACCTGCTGCCGATCATGCGCACGTCGTCGATCGTCGGGTCGCAGCAGGACACGATCATGAGCGGCGTCATCTATTTCTGGACGTCCGGGGACTGGCCGCTCGCCGTCGTCGTGTTCGTCGCCAGCATCCTCGTGCCGATGCTCAAGCTCGGTGTGCTGACGATCCTCGTCACCAGCGCGCAGCGCCGCGCCGCGTGGCGGCCGCTGCAGCGCACGCGCCTCTACCGGATCGTCGAGCGCATCGGCCGCTGGTCGATGCTCGACATCTTCGTCGTGACGCTGACCGTCGCGCTCGTCCATTTCCGTTCGCTCGCCGTCATCACGGCCGGCCCCGGCGCGCTCGCGTTCGGCTCGGTCGTGATCCTGACGATGCTGGCGTCGATGCAGTTCGATCCCCGCCTGATCTGGGATCCAGTCGAAACCTCAGGGAATCACCATGAATAGTCCACAAGGCCCGCAGCACGACGCGCCCCGGCCGCCCGATCCGACGATCTCGACGAAAAGCGGCTGGCTGCCGTCGCTCGTCTGGCTCGTGCCGCTGATCGCCGCGCTGATCGGCATCGGCCTCGTGATCAAGTCCGTGCGCGAGCGCGGCCCGGAAATCACGATCAGCTTCCATAGCGCCGAAGGGCTCGAGCCGGGCAAGACCCAGGTCAAGTACAAGGACGTCGAGATCGGCACGGTCAAGACGATCAAGCTGTCGAAAGACCTGTCGCGCGTGCTGGTCCAGGTGCAGCTCAAGAAGGAGGCCGAGGATTTCGCGGTCAAGGGCTCGCGCTTCTGGATCGTGCGGCCGCGCGTCGGTGCGACCGGCGTGTCGGGGCTCGGCACGCTGCTGTCCGGCGCGTACATCGGCGTCGACGCGGGTCACGGCCAGGACACGCTGACCGACTTCACCGGCCTCGAGACGCCCCCCGCCGTCACGGGCGACCAGAAAGGCACGCAGTACGTGCTGCGCGGCGATTCGCTCGGCTCGGTCGACATCGGCTCGCCGGTCTACTACCGCCGCGTGCAGGTCGGCCAGGTGGTCGGCTTCTCGCTCGACAAGGACGGCACCGGCGTGACGTTCAACGTGTTCGTCAATGCGCCGTACGACCAGTACGTCGGGCTGAACACGCGCTGGTGGCAGGCGAGCGGCGTCGATCTGCGGCTCGATTCGAGCGGCCTGAAGCTGAACACGCAGTCGCTCGCGACCGTGATCCTCGGCGGCATCGCGTTCCAGACGCCGCCGAACCAGGGCACCGGCACGACCGCGCCGAACAACACGACGTTCCGTCTCGGCTCCGACGAGGGCGACGCGATGCGCGACCCGGACGGCCAGCCGCTGCAGGTCGTGATGAACTTCAACCAGTCGCTGCGCGGGCTCGCCGTCGGCGCGCCGGTCGATTTCCGCGGCATCGTGCTCGGCGAAGTGACGAACATCGGCATCGACTTCGATCCGAAGACGAAGAACTTCCTGATGCCGGTGACGATCAACGTGTATCCGGAACGCCTCGGCCGTCGCTTCCGCGAGACGATCGAGAGCAAGGGCGAACCGGCGCGGCGCGAGATCGTCGAGCGGCTCGTCCAGCACGGGCTGCGCGGCCAGCTGCGCACCGGC
Source organism: Burkholderia sola (assembly GCF_905400185.1). Lineage (NCBI taxonomy): Bacteria > Pseudomonadati > Pseudomonadota > Betaproteobacteria > Burkholderiales > Burkholderiaceae > Burkholderia > Burkholderia sola. Next base: position 700,077 of record NZ_FR989675.1, on the reverse strand, counting down.
AACCTGCTGACGAGCCAGCTGTACGTCGCACTCGACTTCTTCCCGAAGGCGCCGGCCGTGAAGATCGACACGGCCCGCCAGCCGCTCGAGCTGCCGACCGTGCCGAACACGCTCGACGAGTTGCAGCTGCAGGTCGCCGACATCGCGAAGAAGCTCGACAAGGTGCCGTTCGACCAGATCGGCGCGAACCTGAACAGCGCGCTGTCGAACGCCGACAAGCTGTTCAAGCAGCTCGACACGCAGGTCGCGCCGGAAGCGCGCGACACGCTGTCGGCCGCGAAGCAGACCTTCTCGACCGCCGAAGCGACGCTGCAGCAGGATTCGCCGCTGCAGTCCGACGTGCGCGGCGCGCTGAAGGAGCTCACGCGCACGCTGCAATCGCTGAACGCGCTCGCCGATTATCTGGAGCGCCACCCCGAATCGCTGCTCAAGGGCAAGCCAGGAGATAAACAATGACGACACGCGTGAACGGTTTCGCGAGCGGCGCGGCGGCAGTCTTCGCCGCACTCGCGCTCGCCGCGTGCAGCTCGCCGCCCGCGCGGTTCTACACGCTCAGCCCGGCCGACGCCGCGGCGCCGCTGCGCACCGCACCGGCCAACCCGGCGTTCCTGATCGAGGTGCCGTCGGTCGGCGTGCCCGAGCAGGTCGCGAAGAGCCAGCTGGTCGTGCAGAAGAACGCCGCGCAGGTCGACGTGCTCGAGCAGGAACGCTGGGCGTCGCCGCCCGCCGACGAGATCCGCCGCGCGCTGTCGGACGATCTGGCCGCGCAGCTGGGCACGATCGACGTCGCGAATTCCGCGTATCCGGCCGGCGTGCCCGTGTACCGCATCAGCGTGAACGTGCAGCGCTTCGAGTCGTGGCCGGGCAAGCGCGCGGCGATCGACGCCGTCTGGAGCGTGCGCTCGCTGGCCTCGCAGGCCGTGATGACCTGCCGCACGAGCGTCGCGGAACCGGTCGCGGACGGCTACGACGCGCTCGTCGCCGGCCACCGGCGCGCGCTCGACGTGATTGCCGCGCAGGCCGCGGACGCCGTGCGCGCGATGGCCGCCCGCCGCGGCGCGGCGGCCGCGCCCGGCGGCAAGACGGCCGCCGCGCCGGTCGTGCCGTGCCCGGCCAACCCGACGGCCGGCGGCGACGCCGGCGCGACGGGCAAGTCCGGCGCATAAGCGAACGCGACGGCGCGCAGGTGGACGTTCGACACGGCGTTCGCGTGCGCGGTGTCGAATCGCGCGGCGCATCCAGTCGCACACGCGGAAAGCCGAACGCGGGCAGCACGCCGCCGCAGCCGGCCTCGCGCACCGCGCGCATCGGCCGGACGGCCATGACATTCTTTGTCAAAAGCCGCCGGAACCCGCGCCATGCAATGCGGTCGGCTTGCGTTTTCCGGCCCGATTGACGATCCTACGCACTTTCAGGCTCGCGCCGTTCGTCGTGCGCGCCAGTCAGCGGCGCCGGGCCGCGTTCGACCCGACCGCCGTGCCTCCCGGCGCCCGCACGCGAACCGCGTGCACCGCGGCGGGGCAGCCGCATCGCGGGTTGCCGCGCATCGTCCGGCCACCGGCCCCGTCTTACCCGTTCTCACCGGCGCCGCGCCGTTTCCCCGGCCGGCATCCCGAACCCGCCCGTCCCGGGCTTTCGCTATTCCGTTTATGTTTCGTTCCCTGACGACCCTGATCAAGAAGTGGCGCGCGTCGCGCAATGCCGGTCACCAGCTCGATGCGCTGCTCGCCAATGCCGATGCCGACGCGTCGTACGCCGAGCGCAGCGAATGGCTGATCGAGCTCGCGCACTGGCTGCGCCGCAACGGCACCGTGCAGGACGCGCCGGCCGAGCGCGACGCCGACACCCGCGCGTATCCGGCCCATGCGCGGCTGCGCTACCTGTTCCACGTACTCGATCGCAACCCCGCGTGGAAAGCGCACGCGGCGCGCATCCTGCGCGGCATCCTGCGCGAGTGCGACGGCATCTCGCTGCTGTGCGATGCCGGCATGCCCGTGCATTCGGGCTTCTTCGGCGCGCTGTTCGAGCGGATCGACTCGTCGCTGATCCCGCCCGCGCCGAACCGCCGCGAGCTGTCGGCGCTGTTCACGCTGATGTTCCCGACGCCCGAGGACGCGAAATGGATCGACGCGCTGCCCGACGACCTGCTCGCGCGCATCGCCGAGCTGATCTCGTTCGACGTCACCGACGAAGAGCGCCACGAGCCCGGCTCGTTCTCGCGCGACCTGCTGGCCGCGCTGCACAACCTGACCTGCCAGATCAGCTCGACCGGCCTGTCGCAGACGGTGCGCAGCCGGCTGTCCGACGACGACGCGCGCAAGCCGCTGGAACGCCAGCCGCTCGAATCGCAGCCGTTCTACCGCCTCACGCGGGCGATGCTCGCGGTCGAGACCGCGCACGCGGCCGTCGAGGACGGCGGCGACCCGAGCAAGCTGCTGCACGAGGTGAACTACCTGCGCGTGCTGCTCGACGAATGCCGGATCGCCGTCGACGACGTGTTCGCGCACCTGTACCGCAACGGCGTGTCGGTCGACATCGTGTTCCAGGTCGAGCGGATGCGCATGCGCATCCTGCGCGCGGAAATGCTGCTGAACGCGTGGATGGCGCGCGACGACCTGCGCGGGATGGCGCACCTGACCGCCGAACTCGTCGACGCGAACCAGAGCAGCCAGAGCGTCGCGCATCTGGTGCGCAGCAACTTCTCGCTGTTCGCGCGCAAGCTCGTCGAGACCAACGCGGACACCGGCGAGCACTACATTTCGCGCGGCCGCGCCGAGTACCTGAAGATGCTGCGGATGGCCGCGGGCGGCGGCCTCGTCACCGTCGCGACCGTGTGCGTGAAGTTCGCGATCACGGGCGCGCACCTGCAGTCGATGCTCGAAGGGCTGCTCGCGGGCGTCAACTACGCGGCCAGCTTCATGCTGATGCACTTCCTGCACTTCACGCTCGCGACCAAGCAGCCCGCGATGACCGCGCCGACGCTCGCGCGCGAGCTCGACGACACCGGCCACGACGAAGGCGTGAAGGCGTTCGTCGGGTCGGTGATCGCGCTGATCCGCACGCAGGCGGCCGCGATTTCCGGCAACGTGCTCGTCGTGCTGCCGGTGTGCCTGCTCGTGCAGTTGTTCGCAAGCAACGTGCTGCACGCGAACCTGATCTCGCCGGAGAAGGCGCACGCGACGCTGCACTCGTTCTCGCTGCTGGGCCCGACGCCGTTCTATGCGGCGCTCACCGGCGTGCTGCTGTGGGCGTCGAGCCTGCTCGCGGGCTGGGCCGACAACTGGTTCGTGCTGCATCGGGTCGGCGACGCGCTCACGTACAACCGCCGGCTGCGCCTGACACTCGGCGCGGCCGGCGCCGCGAAGCTCGCGCACTTCTGCCGGTCGAACGTCGCGGGCGTGGTCGCGAACGTCGGCCTCGGCCTGATGCTCGGCCTCGTCCCGGCGATCGTCACCGTGTTCATGTTCCCGTTCGAGGTGCGGCACGTGACGCTGTCGGCCGGCTCGATCGGGGTCGCGCTCGGCGTGCTGGGCAAGGGTGCGCTCGGCACGCCCGAGCTGTGGTGGGCCGGCGCGGGCGTGCTGAGCATGGCGATCCTCAACGTGCTCGTGAGCTTCGCGCTCGCGTTCACGATGGCCGTGCGCTCGCGCAGCCTGCGCCCGACCAAGGTGCGCGCGCTCGTCGCCGCGATCGTCCGCACGGTGCTGTCGAATCCGCTCGCGCTGCTCTGGCCGGCGGCCCACCCCGCCGCGCGCGCCGGCCAGCCGGGCGCGCACTGAGCTGCGGCGGCGCGGCGGCGCGTGCCCGGCCGCCCCTCGCCGCCTTCCCGGCCCGCCCGGCACGCGCGAGCGGCGGCCGCGCCGGCGCCGCCGCGCCGAAACGCCGGCCCCGGTCGCCCGCGCCGCGTACAATAGTGGACTTTTGCACGTCCTCACCCGCCTTATGTCCTCGCCCACCCTGTTCGAATTCTTCGCCCCCTGCCCGCGCGGCCTCGAAGCGGCGCTTGCCGCCGAGCTGGCCGAAATCGCCGGCCGCCACCTGAACGGCGCGCCGTTCACCGCGGGCGCGCAGGTGCCGGGCGGCGTCCATTTCAGCGGCGGCTGGGCCGCCGGCATGGCCGCGAACCTCCATTCGCGGATCGCGAGCCGGATCCTGCTGAAGATCGCGCACGGCCCGTACCGCAACGAGCAGGACGTCTACGCGCTCGCGCTCGAGCAGCCGTGGGAACGCTGGTTCGCGTCGACGCAGACGCTGCGCATCGACATCACCGCGATCAAGTCGCCGCTGAAAAGCCTCGAATTCACGACGCTGCGCGTGAAGGATGCGATCTGCGACCGGATGCGCGAGAAAACCGGTTCGCGCCCGAGCATCGACACCGGGGCGCCGGACGTGCGCGTGTTCGCGTTCCTGACCGTCAACGAATGCACGCTGTACCTCGACACGTCGGGCGAGCCGCTGTTCAAGCGCGGCTGGCGTCTCGACAAGGGTGCGGCGCCGCTGCGCGAGAACCTCGCGGCCGGCATCCTGCGCCTGACGGGCTGGACGCCCGGCACCGCGCTGTACGACCCGATGTGCGGCAGCGGCACGTTCCTCGCGGAAGCCGCGCAGATCGCGCTCGGCGTGGCGCCCGGCGTCGAACGCCGGTTCGGCTTCGAAAAGCTCAAGCAGTACGACATCACCGCGTGGCAGGGGCTGAAGGTTCCGGCGCTCGACGCGAAGCGCGCGGCACGGGCCAAGCGCGGCGACGCGCTCGGCGTGTACGGCAGCGACATTTCCGGCGACATGCTCGAGAAGGCGCGCGCGAACCTCGAGCGCGCCGGCGTGCCGTCGGTGTGGCTCAAGCAGGTCGACGCGCGCGGGATGACGCCGCCGTGCGACGGGCCGGGCATCCTCCTCGCGAACCCGCCGTACGGCGAGCGGATCGAAGTGCGCGGCCGCAGTGCGCGCGGCGAGGTGCGCGAAACCGGCCGCAACCGCGGCAACGACGACGCATTCCGGCGCACGCACACCGACGCGCCGGACAGCGAGTTCTTCAACGCGCTCGGCGATGCGCTGAAGCAGCGCTTCACCGGCTGGCAGGCGTTCCTGCTGACGTCCGACCGTTCGCTGCCGGGCCAGTTGCGGCTGCGCGAATCGGCGAAGACGCCGCTGTTCAACGGCGCGCTCGAATGCCGACTGTTCCGCTTCGACCTGATCGCCGGCAGCGTGAAGGCACGCCCGGCCGCGCCGGAAGGCGACGCCTGACACGCGAACCGGCCGCTGCGGCCGCCTGCTGACACCCAGACGACGCCCGGCACCCGCCGGGCGTTTTTCTTTACGCCGCCGTCCTGCACGTCCCTGCCGCCTCCCATCCGCGCGGGCGCTCCCGCACGACCGGACGCCACCGCCGCCTTTTGTCAGCACCGCCATGACTACTGACAGCACGCTGTCAGCAGCCCCCCGCCACACTGCAATCCCGGCGCAATGCAAGGCTGGTTTCCATCAAGAACCCGAACAACAAGGAGCTCGTCATGACGTCTGCAACTGCCACTGCCACCCCGGAACGCGCGATCGCGTGGTTCGACATTCCGTCCCTCGATTTCGATCGCGCGATCCGCTTCTACGAAACCGTGCTGCAAACCACGTTGCAGCGCGCGGTCATCGGCGGCGTGCCGATGGCGACGTTCGATCGCGACGCGTCGAGCACCGGCGGCAGCATCGTGTTCGATCCGCAGCAGATCAAGCCGAGCGCGAACGGCGTGCTCGTCTACCTGAACGCCGGCGAATCGGTCGTCGCGGCGCTCGAACGCGCGAAGCGCGCGGGCGGCGTCGTGCAGGGCTCGGTCGTCGAGCTGCCGAACAACTACGGCTACGTCGGCTATCTGATCGACACGGAAGGCAACCGCGTCGGCCTGCACGCGCCGAAATGCCACTGAGCGCAGCGGTCAGCGGGCCGGCGCGGCGCTATCATCGCGAAGTCCCCGTCGCCCGAGGAATCGAGGTGCTGTCATGACCCGCCGTGCCGACCGCCTGTTCCAGATCGCCGAGCTGTTGCGCGGGCGTCGTCTCACGACCGCGCAGCAACTGGCCGACTGGCTGTCGGTGTCGCCGCGCACGGTCTATCGCGACGTGCGCGACCTGCAACTGTCAGGGGTGCCGATCGAAGGGGAAGCCGGCATTGGCTACCGGCTGAACCGCAACGCGAGCCTGCCGCCGCTCACGTTCACGGCCGAGGAGCTGGCGGCGCTCGCCACCGGCGCGCGCATGCTCGAGACCTGGGGCGGTGCACGCTTCGCGAGCGGCGCGCGCTCGGCGCTCGCGAAGATCGCGTCGGCGATGCCGGCCGACAAGCGCACCGCGCTCGACCGGCTGCCCGTATTCGCGCCGTCGTTCCACATCGACGAGACGTTTTGCGCGAAGGTCGACGCGATCCACCAGGCGATCGACACGCGCCACATCGTCAGCTTCGACTATCGCGACCGGCTCGGCGCGCATTCGCAGCGCCGCGTGTGGCCGCTCGGGCTCGTCTACTGGGGCGGGCGCTGGACGATCGGCGCGTGGTGCGAGCTGCGCGACGATTTCCGCACCTTCGACATCGCGCGGATGGGCGACATCACCGTGCACGAGCAGTTTCCGGACATGGAAGGCCGGCGCATCGCCGACTACATGCGGATCGCGGAAGCACCGATGCGCTGACGCGGCAAGGCGGCGGGCGCACGCCGCCGCCCCTTCGTTTGCCGGGCGCCAGGTGGCGCCCGGCCCCGCTTGCGTTACCCGCCGAACACCACCGGCCGCTTCGGCCGCTCGTCGACGTGCAGCGAAAACACGTCCGCACGCGCGTAGTGGCCGACGACGTCGAAGTCGTAGCGCGCCTTCACGAGCTCGTCGGTGTCGACGTGCGCGGTCACGAGCCCGGCCTCGCCGATCAGCGGCTCGGTCAGCAGGTCTCCAAGCGGCCCGACGATCACGCTGCCGCCGCGGATCAGCGGCCGCTCCGGGTCCCAGCCCGGCACGTCGATGCCGAGCGCGCGCGGCGACGGCTGTACCTGGCACGCGCTCACGACGAAGCAGCGCCCCTCGTGCGCGATGTGCCGCATCGAGCTCTGCCATACGTCGCGCTCGTCGACGGTCGGCGCGCACCAGATCTGCACGCCTTTCGCGTACATCGCGCAGCGCAGCAGCGGCATGTGGTTCTCCCAGCAGATCGCGGCGCCCGCGCGGCCGGCGGCGGTGTCGACGACCGGCAGCGTCGAGCCGTCGCCCTGCCCCCAGATCAGCCGCTCGGTGCCGGTCGGCATCAGCTTGCGGTGCTTCGCGACGAGCCCGTCGCGCGGATCGAAGAACAGCGCCGTGCAGTACAGCGTGCTCCCGCCGCGCTCGATCACGCCGACCACGAGGCTCGCGCCCGTGCGCTGCGACAGCGCGGCCAGCTCGTCGGTTTCCGGTCCCGGCACGTCGATCGCCTGCGCGGCGTAGCGCGCATACGCGTCGCGCCCTTCGGGCAGCCGGTAGCCGAGCCGCGTGCCGAAGATCTCGCCTTTCGGATAGCCGCCGAGCACGGCCTCGGGCAGCACGACCAGCGACGCGCCGCTGTCGCGGATCGCGCTTTCGTAGCCGAGAATCGTGTCGAGCGTGGCGCGCGTGCCGGCGGGCGATGCGCCGATCTGCAGCGCGGCGATGACTGAGGTGGACATATAGGCGTCTCCGATGAGTGGGATGGCGCCATCTTTATCGATAAGATGTCATCGATCAAATCGATAGAACGATATGTGTCATGAATGCAGATGATATCGCCGACCTCGACCTGAACCTGCTGAAGGTGTTCGAGGCGCTGTACGAGGAAGGCGGCGCGAGCCGCGCGGCGCTGCGGCTCGATCTCACGCAGTCGGCGGTCAGCGCGGCGCTTGGCCGGCTGCGCGTGATCTATGCCGATCCGCTGTTCGTGCGCACCGGCCGCGGGCTCGCGCCGACGCCGCGCGCGGATGAACTGAAGCCGATCCTGTCCGATGCGCTCGACCGCTGCCGCGAAAGCCTCGCGATCGCGGCCGACGGCGGCGACCGCGTCGGCCGCACGATCTCGGTCGGTCTGTCCGACGATTTCGAGATCGCGCTCGGGCGCGCGCTGATCGATGCGGTCGCGCGCGAAGCGGCCGGCATCCGGCTGATCTTCCGGCAGACACACAGCGGCATCGCCGGCGACGCGTTGCTGCGGCACGGCGTCGACGTCGCGATCGCGTCGGGCGGATTCTCGGCGAACGGGCTCAGCCGGCGCGCGGTCGCCACCGGCGGCTATGCGTGCCTGATCGATCCGGCCGGCCGCGCGCGGGCGCCGCGCACACTGACGCTCGCCGAGTTCCTGCGACGCGACCACCTGCTCGTGTCGTCGGGCGGCGTGATCGGGATCGTCGACGAGGTGCTGGCCGCGCTCGGTCACAAGCGGCGCGTCGCGGCGTCGACCACGCATTTCGCCGCGCTGCCGTACCTGCTCGCCGGCTCCGACGCGGTCGCGACGATCCCCGCGCATGCGGCGCATGCGATCGCGCAAGCGACGTCGCTGCGTGCGCTCGCGTGCCCGGTCGACCTGCCGCGCTATCCGGTCGAGATCGGCTGGCGCACGAGCACGCAGCGCGACCCGGCGATCGTGCGCGTGCGCGACGCGATCGCCGCCTGCGTCGCACGTCTGGTCGCACCATGAAAAAAACCCGGCTGGCGTGCGCCGGCCGGGCCTGTCCGGGGCGCGGCGCCCGCGCATCGAAGCAGGCGACGCGTGTCGGGGCGAGCGTTACTCGACGGCCTTCACCATGTCCTCGATGACCTTCTTCGCATCGCCGAACACCATCATCGTCTTGTCCATGTAGAACAGGTCGTTGTCGAGGCCCGCGTAGCCGGCCGCCATCGAGCGCTTGTTGACGATCACCGTGCGCGCCTTGTACGCCTCGATGATCGGCATCCCCGCGATCGGCGATTTCGGATCGGTCTTCGCGGCCGGGTTCACGACGTCGTTCGCGCCGAGCACGAGCACCACGTCCACCTGGCCGAATTCGCCGTTGATGTCCTCCATCTCGTGCACGATCTCGTACGGCACCTCCGCTTCCGCGAGCAGCACGTTCATGTGGCCCGGCATCCGCCCGGCGACCGGGTGGATCGCGTACTTCACGTCGATCCCCTTCTCGATCAGCTTGTCGGTCAGCTCCTTCAGCGCGTGCTGCGCGCGGGCGACGGCGAGCCCGTAGCCCGGCACGATCACGACCGTTTCCGCGTTGCCGAGCATGAACGACGCATCGTCGGCCGAACCCGACTTCACCGGCCGCTGCTCCTGCGCGCCCGCCGCGCCGCCGGCCGCCGCTTCGCCGCCGAACCCGCCGAGGATCACGTTGAAGAACGAGCGGTTCATCGCGTGGCACATGATGTACGACAGGATCGCGCCCGACGAGCCGACCAGCGAACCGGCGATGATCAGCATCGCGTTGTTCAGCGAGAAGCCGATGCCGGCCGCGGCCCAGCCCGAGTACGAGTTCAGCATCGACACGACCACCGGCATGTCCGCGCCGCCGATCGGGATGATGATCAGCACGCCGAGCACGAACGCGATCGCCGTCATGATGATGAACGGCAGCCACGCCTGCGTGATGAAGAACAGGATGCCGAAGCCGAGCATCGCGATCGCGAGCATCAGGTTGATCAGGTGCTGGCCCGCGTACACGACCGGCGCGCCCTGGAACAGCCGGAACTTGTACTTGCCCGACAGCTTGCCGAACGCGATCACCGAACCGGAGAACGTGATCGCGCCGACGAACGTGCCGATGAACAGCTCGACGCGGTTGCCGTACGGGATGAAGCTCGACGACACCGCGTCCTGCGGCACGAGCCCGAACGCTTCCGGCTCCGACACCACCGCATACGCGATGCACACGGCCGCGAGACCGATCAGCGAGTGCATCGCCGCGACGAGTTCCGGCATCTTCGTCATCTCGACGCGCGCGGCGACGAATGCGCCGACGCCCCCGCCGACGATCAGCGCGCCGAGCACGAGCGCGAGGCCGAGCGGCAGGTTCGCGCCGAGCCACGCGGCCTGCTTGACGATCAGCGCGATCGTCGTGAGGATCGCGATGGCCATCCCGACCATCCCGAACAGGTTGCCGCGCCGCGCGCTCTTCGGGTTCGACAGCCCCTTCAGCGCCTGGATGAAGCACACCGACGCGACGAGGTACAGCAGCGTAACGACGTTCATGCTCATCGCGCGCCCTCCTTGCCGCCCTCGACACGCTTGGGCTCCTTCTTGCGGAACATCTCGAGCATGCGCCTCGTCACGAGGAAGCCGCCGAACACGTTGACGGCCGCGAGCGCGACCGCGAGCGTGCCGAAGAACTTGCCGGTCGCGCCGACGGTGAGCGCCGCCGCGAGCATCGCGCCGACGATCACGATCGCCGAGATCGCATTGGTCACGGCCATCAGCGGCGTATGCAGCGCCGGCGTGACGTTCCAGACGACGTGGTAGCCGACGTACACCGCCAGCACGAAGATGATCACGTTGATCACCGTGTGATTGATGACTTCCATGGTCTCCTCCGTTATTTGCGGGTGACTTCGCCGTCGCGGCACAGCAGCGTCGCGGCGACGATGTCGTCGGTCAGGTCGATGTTCAGCGTGCCTTCCTTCGTGACGATCAGCTTCATGAAGTCGAGCAGGTTGCGCGCGTACAGCGCCGATGCGTCCGACGCGACCATCGACGCGAGGTTCGTGTAGCCGGCGATCGTCACGCCGTGGTGCACGATCACCTGGTCGGCGACGGTCAGCGGGCAGTTGCCGCCCTTACGGCCGTCGATGTCCGGACCGCGGCCGGCCGCGAGATCGACGAGCACCGAGCCGGGCTTCATCGATTGCGCGGTGTCGACCGAGATCAGCGTCGGCGCCGGGCGGCCGGGAATCAGCGCGGTCGTGATCACGATGTCGGCCTGCTTCGCGCGCTCGTGCACGAGCGCGGCCTGGCGGGCGAGCCACGACGGCGGCATCGGGCGCGCGTAGCCGCCGACACCCTGCGCGGCTTCGCGCTCTTCGTCGGTTTCGAACGGGACGTCGAGGAATTTCGCGCCGAGCGACTCGATCTGCTCCTTCACGGCCGGCCGCACGTCGGACGCCTCGATCACCGCGCCCAGCCGCTTCGCGGTCGCGATCGCCTGCAGGCCCGCGACGCCCGCGCCGAGAATCAGCACGCGCGCCGCTTTCACGGTGCCCGCGGCCGTCATCAGCATCGGCATGAAGCGCGGATACAGCGACGCGGCCACCAGCACGGCCTTGTAGCCGGCGATGTTCGCCTGCGACGACAGCACGTCGAGACTCTGCGCGCGCGTCGTGCGCGGTGCGGCCTCGAGCGCGAAGCCGGTCACGCCGGCCGCGGCGAGCTGCGCCGCCTGCTCGCCGTTGAACGGATCGAGCATCCCGACCAGCACGGCGCCGCGCTTGAGCAACGGCAGCTCGGTGTCGGTCGGCGCCTGGACCTTCAGCACGAGATCGGCGGCAAAAGCGGCCGACTGGTCGGTCAATTCGGCGCCGGCGGCCACATAGGCTTCGTCGGGATAGCTGGCGGCGCTGCCGGCCCCTTTCGCGATACTGACCCGATGGCCGGCCGCCGCGTATTTCTTCACGGTTTCCGGCGTCGCGGCCACGCGCGCCTCGTTGGCCCGCGTTTCAGCAGGCACTCCAATATGCATCGTCAGTTCCTCCAGTCATTGTCAGTATTTCTTTTCTTGCGATCTTTACTGCACAACGAGCCGGACAGGCTGACTTACCGGCTCACGAGCAACGGCGTTCACGCTGCACTTTAACCGAAAGCGATGGCCCCGCCAGCACTTTGCGCACGACCGTGCTCGAATGCGACATGAGTCTGGTCGCTGCCGTCATGCATCGCCGGGACGGACGATCTGCGAGGGTCGGATCGACTAACGCGCGACCGGCCGCGGGCGGCCCGGCCGGAAACGGCCGGCAGCGTTCGGGCGCAACCGGTAAAATGCCGAACCATGAAACCCGAAATCTGGACCCCGCATGTGACGGTCGCCGCGCTGGTCGAGCGCGCCGGCCGCTTTCTCGTGATCGAGGAAGAAACCTCGACGGGCCTGCGCATCAACCAGCCGGCCGGTCACCTCGAAGCCGGCGAGACGCTGGCCGACGCCGTGATCCGCGAAACGCTCGAGGAAACCGCGCACCCGTTCACGCCCGACGCGCTCGTCGGCGTCTATCTCGCGCACTACGATCGCCCCGGCAGCGCCGGCGCGACCTACCTGCGCTTCACGTTCTGCGGCACGGCCGGCGAACCGGTCGCGGGCCATGCGCTCGACGACGGCATCGTCCGCACGCTGTGGATGACGTCCGATGAACTGCGCGCCTGCAGCGAGCGCCATCGTTCGCCCGCGGTGATGCGCTGCGTCGACGACTACCTCGCCGGGCGGCGCATTCCGCTCGATTTCGTGCACACGCATTCGGTCGCGCCGCGCCCCGAGGCATTCGAACGTCAGGCGGTCAGCAAATGAGCAAGCGTCGTGTAGTGGTGGGCATGTCGGGCGGCGTCGACTCGTCGGTGACCGCGTGGCTGCTGAAGGAACAGGGCTACGACGTGGTCGGCCTGTTCATGAAGAACTGGGAAGACGACGACGACGGCGAATACTGCTCGACGCGCCAGGACTGGATCGACGTCGTGTCGGTGGCCGACCTGATCGGCATCGACGTGGAAGCCGTCAACTTCGCCGCGGAATACAAGGACCGCGTGTTCGCGGAGTTCCTGCGCGAATACTCGGCCGGCCGCACGCCGAACCCCGACGTGCTGTGTAACGCCGAGATCAAGTTCAAGGCGTTCCTCGACCACGCGATGTCGCTCGATGCGGAAATGATCGCGACCGGTCACTACGCGCGCGTGCGCGAGCGCGACGGGCGTTTCGAACTGCTGAAGGCATTCGATCATACGAAGGACCAGTCGTACTTCCTGCACCGGCTGAACCAGGCGCAACTGTCGAAGACGATGTTCCCGCTCGGCGAGATCCCGAAGACGAAGGTGCGCGAGATCGCCGCGCAGATCGGGCTGCCAAACGCGAAGAAGAAGGATTCGACCGGCATCTGCTTCATCGGCGAGCGGCCGTTCCGCGATTTCCTGAACCGCTATCTGCCGACGAAACCCGGCCCGATGAAGACGCCCGACGGCAAGGTGGTCGGCGAGCACATCGGCCTCGCGTTCTACACGTTCGGCCAGCGCAAGGGCATCGGCCTCGGCGGCAGCAAGAGCGGCAACGGCGAGCCGTGGTTCGTCGCCGCGAAGGACATCGCGTCGAACGCGCTGTACGTCGTGCAGGGCCACGACCATCCGTGGCTGCTGTCGCGCGAACTGGTCGCAGGCAACGTGAGCTGGGTCGCCGGCGAGCCGCCGGCCGACGGCTTTTCGTGCGGCGCGAAGACGCGCTACCGGCAGGCCGATGCGGCGTGCGCATTCGGCACTGCGGCCGCCGGCCCGGCAGGCGAAGCGCGCTTCTCGCTCGCGTTCGACGACGCGCAGTGGGCGGTCACGCCCGGCCAGTCGGCCGTGCTGTATGACGGCGAGATCTGCCTCGGCGGCGGCATCATCGAATCCGCGGGCACCGGCCAGCCCGGTCAGGCTGCGGCGGGCGGCCAGGCCCCGGCGCTCGCCGATGCACGCTGACACCCATTCGGTTTAGACTTGCGGCACGCCGCGCCCGGCGGAACACGATTCCGCCGCGGCCGGCGCGCCGCCTTCGCAGCGTACGCATGGCGGCATTCCAGAATTCTTACGGAGTCCCCATGCTTTCAAGACGCTACCTCGCGATGTGGTGTGCCGTGCTGCTGCTCGTCGCGGCGGCCGTCCTCGCGTCGGTCCACGCACTCTCCTGGCTGTGGATCGCCATCCCCATCGCCCTCGTCGCGCTCGGCCTGTACGACCTGAACCAGGACCGCCACGCGATCCTGCGGAACTACCCGCTCTGGGGCCACTTCCGCTTCCTGTTCGAGTTCATCCGACCTGAAATCCGCCAGTACTTCGTCGAGGACGACACCGACGAAAAACCGTTCTCGCGCGCGCAGCGCAGCCTCGTCTACCAGCGCGCGAAGAACGTCGCCGACAACCGTCCGTACGGCACCGAGCTGAACGTGAAGGCCGTCGCGCACGAATGGATCAGCCATTCGCTCGCGCCGACGAAGCTGCCGAACCACGATTTCCGCATCCGCGTCGGCGCGAATCGCGCGCAACCGTACGACATTTCGATCTTCAACATCTCGGCGATGAGCTTCGGCTCGCTGTCCGCGAACGCGATCCGCTCGCTGAACCTCGGCGCGAAGAAAGGCGGCTTCGCGCACGACACCGGCGAAGGCTCGCTGTCGAAGTACCACCGCGAGCACGGCGGCGACATCATCTGGGAAATCGCGTCCGGCTACTTCGGCTGCCGCAACGACGACGGCACGTTCAACCCCGACAAGTTCGCGAAGCAGGCCGCCGATCCGCAGGTCAGGATGATCGAGGTGAAGCTGTCGCAGGGCGCGAAGCCGGGCCACGGCGGCGTGCTGCCGGCCGCGAAGATCACGCCGGAAATCGCCGAGACGCGCGGCGTGCCGATGGGCAAGGACTGCATCTCGCCCGCGACGCACTCGGAATTCTCGACGCCGCGCGGGCTGCTCGAATTCGTCGAGCGGCTGCGCACGCTGTCCGGCGGCAAGCCGACCGGCTTCAAGCTGTGCATCGGCCATCCGTGGGAATTCTTCGGGATCGCGAAAGCGATGCTCGAGACCGGCATCGTGCCCGACTTCATCGTCGTCGACGGCGCGGAAGGCGGCACGGGCGCGGCGCCGCTCGAATTCACCGACCACGTCGGCGTGCCGCTGCAGGAAGGGCTGCTGCTCGTGCACAACACGCTCGTCGGAATCGGCGTGCGCGACCGCGTGAAGCTCGGCGCGAGCGGCAAGATCATCACCGCGTTCGACATCGCGCGCACGCTCGCGATCGGCGCGGACTGGGTGAACTCGGCCCGCGGCTTCATGTTCGCGGTCGGCTGCATCCAGGCGCAGCACTGCCACACCGACCGCTGCCCGACCGGCGTCGCGACGCAGGACCCGGTGCGCCAGCGCGCGCTCGTCGTGCCCGACAAGGCCGAGCGCGTGTACAACTTCCACCGCAATACGCTGCATGCGCTGCAGGAACTCGTGCAGGCGGCCGGCCTCGCGCATCCGTCCGAACTGCGCGCGCACCACATCGTGCAGCGGGTCGCGCCGCACGAGGTGCGGCTGATGTCGCAACTGCTGAAGTACCTGAAACCCGGTGCGCTGCTCGACGGCCACACCTGCGGCTTCTCGCTGTACGACAAGTGGTGGCCGATCGCGCGCAGCGATTCGTTCACGCTCGGCGAAGCCGTGTACGCGTCGATCGAGTGACGCAAGCGGCCAGCCCGCTCCGGCGGCGGGCGGCCTGCGCCGCAAAAAGAAAAGCGCCCCGCGGGGCGCTTTTCTTTCGTCTGCCGAATGCGTGAAGACCGGGCCGCGGCTCAGCTCTGCGGCAGCGTATCGGCGAACGACTGTCGCTGCTGCAGCTTCACGAAGTGCTTGTCGAGGTTCGGGTGGCGATCGCGCCAGTTGAGCTCGGGCATCCGGAAGTCGAGATAGCCGAGCGCGCAGCCGAGCGCGATGTCGGCGAGCGTGTAATGATTGCCGACGCACCACGTCTTGCCGCCGAGACCCTGCGACATCGCGACGAGCGCGTCGTCGATCTTGCGTTGCTGGCGCGCGATCCAGCTCGCGCTGCGCTGCGCTTCGTCGCGCATCGTGTGTTCGAGACGGATCGCGACGGCTGCGTCGAGCACGCCGTCGCCCAGCGCTTCCCAGCAGCGCACTTCGACGCGCTCGCGGCCCGACGGCGGAATCAGCTTGCCGACCGGCGACAGCGTATCGACGTATTCGCAGATCACACGGGAATCGAACACCGCGGCGCCATCCTCCATCACCAGGCACGGGACCTTGCCGAGCGGGTTCGATGCATGGATGTTCGTGTCCGGCGCCCACACGTTCTCGAGCTCCAGCTTGTAGTCGATCTTCTTTTCAGCAAGCACGATCCGCGCCTTTCGGACGTACGGGCTGCTGAGCGAACCGATTAATTTCATCATCTGCCTTTTTAAGGGAACCGCCGAGAGTATACGTTGTCGTCGATCATAACCGGCTCGCGCGGCCGGGCAGAAAATCGCCGGTCCGGCCTGTGGAAGGTTTGCAACAGCCGCCGCCGAGCCCCGCCGGGCGGGCCTTGCAGCCGCGGCCCTGACGCGCGGCGCCCGGCGGCGCTACAATCCAACGATGAATGCGCCCCTCGATACCGCCATCGCCGTCGACGTCTACCGCCAGCGCCGTGAACGCGTGCTTGCCGCACTGCGTGCCGCGGGCGGCGGCGTCGCCATCGTCCCCACCGCGCCGGAAATGCTGCGCAACCGCGATACGGCCTACCCGTACCGGTTCGACAGCTACTTCCATTACCTGACGGGCTTCACCGAGCCGGATGCCGTGCTCGTGCTGAACGCGGCCGCGCCGCACGGTGCGCCGGAATCGATCCTGTTCTGCCGCGCCAAGAACGTCGACCGCGAGACCTGGGAAGGCTTTCACTACGGTCCCGACGCCGCGCGCGACGCGTTCGGCTTCGATGCGGCGTTCGCGACCGACGTGATCGACACCGAAATGCCGCGCCTGCTCGCCGACGCGGGCACCGTGCACTACCGGTTCGGCGCGTCGGCCGAGTTCGAGCGCCAGCTCGCCGGCTGGATCGACGCGGTGCGTGCGCAGGCGCGCACGGGCGTCGCCGCGCCGGACGCGCTGCTCGACCTCACGCCGCTGCTCGACGACATGCGGCTCGTGAAGGACGAACACGAACTCGCGATCATGACGCGCGCCGCGCACATCTCCGCGCTCGCGCACCGCCGCGCGATGCAGGTGTGCCGCCCGGGCATCCGCGAATACGAGCTCGAAGCCGAGCTGCTGTACCTGTTCCGCAAGCACGGCGCGCAGGCGCCCGCGTACGGGTCGATCGTCGCGGCCGGCGCGAATGCGTGCGTGCTGCACTACCCGGCCGGCAACACGGCATCGCGGGACGGCGACCTGATCCTGATCGACGCCGCGTGCGAACTCGACGGCTATGCATCGGACATCACGCGCACGTTCCCGGCCAACGGCCGCTTCTCGCCCGCGCAGCGCACGCTGTACGACATCGTGCTCGCCGCGCAGCAGGCGGCGATCGACGCGACGCGCGCGGGCGTGCCGTTCGAGGCGCCGCACGACGCGGCCGTACGCGTGCTTGCGCAAGGGCTGCTCGACACCGGCATCATCCCGAAAACGCGCTTCTCGAGCGTCGACGACGTGATCGCCGAGCGCGCCTACACGCGCTTCTACATGCATCGCACCGGCCACTGGCTCGGCATGGACGTGCACGACTGCGGCGACTACCGCGAGCGGCTCGCCGAACGCGACGCGAACGGCGCGCTGCCGTGGCGCACGCTGAGGCCGGGCATGACGCTGACCGTCGAGCCCGGCCTGTACGTGCGCGCGGCCGACGACGTGCCGCCCGAGTACTGGAACATCGGCATCCGCATCGAGGACGACGCGATCGTGCGCGAGCACGGCTGCGAACTGATCACGCGCGGCGTGCCGGTCGCGGCGGACGAGATCGAGGCGCTGATGCGCGCGGGCGCATGACCGGCCGCCGACCGTTCCCTCCGTTTCACGAATCAAGATGACGACCGCTTCCTCGCCGGCCACGCCGGATTACGACCTCGCCATCGTCGGCGCGGGCCCCGTCGGGCTCGCGCTCGCCGGCTGGCTCGCGCGCCGCAGCGCGACGCAGCATGCATCGATCGCGCTGATCGATGCGCGCAAACCGGCCGCGAGCGCAAACGACCCGCGCGCGATCGCCGTGTCGCACGGCAGCCGCGTGCTGCTCGACACGCTCGCGTGGCCGGCCGACGCCACGCCGATCGAACATATCCACGTATCGCAGCGCGGCCATTTCGGCCGCACGCTGATCGACCGCGACGAACACGCGCTCGCCGCGCTCGGCTACGTCGTGCGCTACGGCTCGATCGTGCAGGCGCTCGCGGGCGCCGTGCGCGGCACGCGCGTCGACTGGCTCACGTCGACCACCGCACGCGCGCCGCAGCAGGACGCCGACGGCGTCACGCTGACGCTCGACGGCCCGCAAGGCCAGCGCTCGCTGCGCGCGCGCCTCGTCATCAATGCCGAAGGCGGGCTGTTCCACGAACAGCAGGCCGACGCAGGCAAGCATCGCCGCGACTACGGACAGACCGCGCTCGTCGGCACGGTCACGGTCTCGGCGCCGCGCCCGAACGTCGCGTGGGAACGCTTCACGCACGAAGGCCCGCTCGCGCTGCTGCCGCTCGGCGGGCCGCGCCAGGCCGAGTATTCGCTCGTGTGGTGCTGCACGCCCGACGAAGCCGCGCGACGTGCCGCGCTGCCCGACGACGCGTTCCTGCACGAGCTCGGCAGCGTGTTCGGCGAACGCATGGGCGAATTCGTCGCGATCGCCGGGCGCGCGTCGTTCCCGCTCGGCCTGAACGCCGCGCAGACGCTCGTCAGCGGCCGCGTCGCGGTCGTCGGCAATGCCGCGCAGACGCTGCACCCGGTGGCGGGCCAGGGGCTCAACCTCGGGCTGCGCGATGCGCACACGCTCGTCGACACGCTGTCCGCGCAAGGCTTCGAAGCGACCGCGCTCGCGGCCTTCAACGCGCGCCGCGCGCTCGACCGGCGCTTCACGATCGGCGCGACCGACACGCTGGCGCGGCTGTTTACGATCGACTCGGGCCCGCTTCCGCTGCTGCGCGGCGCGGCGCTCACCGCGCTCGAATTCGTGCCGCCGCTCAAGAAGGCGATCGCGCGCCAGATGATGTTCGGCCAGCGCAACTGACGCGCGGCGCGCCGCGCAGCCTCTCCGGGCAATCCAGGCAAACCGGGTCAAATCGGCGGGGCATGGGAATACGGTAAAATGCCCGTTTTCCGTCTTCCCTTCCCCTGCCCGCGCGTGTCGCGGGCGGCGCCATTGCGATGCCCGTTATCGGCCCTCACGTATTGCGTAACAACCTGTTCGTCGCCCCGATGGCCGGGGTGACGGATCGTCCGTTCCGCCAGCTGTGCAAACGGCTGGGGGCCGGTTACGCCGTGTCCGAGATGGTCGCGTCCAACGCGCAGCTGTGGAAAAGCGCGAAGACGATGCGGCGCGCGAACCACGAAGGCGAAGTCGAGCCGATCGCGGTGCAGATCGCCGGCGCCGATCCGGCGATGATGGCCGAAGCGGCCCGCTACAACGTCGACAACGGCGCACAGATCATCGACATCAACATGGGCTGCCCGGCGAAGAAGGTCTGCAACGTCGCGGCCGGCTCCGCGCTGCTGCAGAACGAGCCGCTCGTGCAGCGGATCGTCGAGGCCGTCGTCGCGGCGGTCGGCACCGGGCCCGACGCGGTGCCCGTGACGCTGAAGATCCGCACCGGCTGGGACCGCGAGCACAAGAACGCGATCACGGTCGCGCGCCTGGCCGAGGCGGCCGGCATCTCGATGCTCACCGTGCACGGCCGCACGCGCGCCGACCTGTACCGCGGCGACGCCGAATACGACACCATCGCGGCCGTGAAGGCGGCCGTACGCATTCCGGTCGTCGCGAACGGCGACATCACGTCGCCCGCCAAGGCGAAGGCCGTGCTCGATGCAACCGGCGCCGACGCGCTGATGATCGGTCGCGCCGCGCAAGGCCGGCCGTGGCTGTTCCGCGAAATCGATCATTTCCTGCAAACCGGCGAGCTGCTGCCCCCGCCGCGGATCGACGAGATCCAGCATGTGATGAACGAACACCTGGAAGACCACTACGCTTTCTATGGCGAATTCACCGGGGTCCGTACTGCGCGCAAGCACATCGGCTGGTACACTCGCGGCCTTTCCGGTGCCAACGGGTTCCGGCACCGAATGAACACGCTCGATTCCACCCGCGAGCAGCTCGCCGCCGTCAATGCATTCTTCGAGGCGCAAAAGGCGCTGTCGGACCACCTCGTCTACGTCGATGACGATGCGGAAAACAGCCAGGGCGAGTCGGACGACCATAACCAGTTAGCAGCATGAGCAAGCACAACATCGAACAATGTGTCCGCGAGAGCCTGGACGTGTATTTCCGGGATCTAGACGGCTCCAATCCGCACGACGTCTATGAAATGGTGATGTCCTGCGTCGAAAAGCCGATGCTCGAGGTCGTGCTCGACCAGGCCGGCGGCAACCAGTCGCTCGCCGCCGAGTACCTCGGCATCAATCGCAATACGCTGCGCAAGAAGCTGCAGCAGCACGGCCTGCTGTAGGCGGCCGTCCCGTCCCCGTTTCCCTGGCTATTGGTGGTTCCATCATGATCAAGCAAGCGCTCATTTCCGTTTCCGACAAGACCGGCATCGTCGACTTCGCGAAGTCGCTGTCCGACCTCGGCGTCAAGCTGCTGTCGACGGGCGGCACCGCGAAACTCCTCGCCGACGCCGGCCTGCCCGTGACCGAAGTGGCCGATTACACCGGCTTCCCGGAAATGCTCGATGGGCGCGTGAAGACGCTGCACCCGAAGGTGCACGGCGGCATCCTCGCCCGCCGCGACCTGCCCGAGCACATGCAGGCGCTGGAACAGCACGGCATCCCGACGATCGACCTGCTGGTCGTGAACCTGTATCCGTTCGTCGCGACGATCGCGAAGGACGACTGCACGCTCGCCGACGCGATCGAGAACATCGACATCGGCGGCCCGACGATGCTGCGCTCGGCCGCGAAGAACCACCGCGACGTCACGGTCGTCGTCGACCCGGCCGACTACGCGGTCGTGCTCGATGAAATGAAGGCGAACGGCAACACCATCGGCTACCCGACCAACTTCCGTCTCGCGACGAAGGTGTTCGCGCACACCGCGCAATACGACGGCGCGATCACGAACTACCTGACGAGCCTGACCGACGAGCTGCAGCACGCATCGCGCAGCGCGTATCCGGCCACGCTCAACATGGCGTTCGACAAGGTGCAGGACCTGCGCTACGGCGAGAATCCGCACCAGAGCGCGGCGTTCTACCGCGACCTCGCGACGCCGGCCGGTGCGCTGGCGAACTACCGCCAGCTGCAGGGCAAGGAACTGTCGTACAACAACATCGCGGATTCGGACGCGGCGTGGGAATGCGTGAAGACGTTCGACGCGCCGGCCTGCGTGATCATCAAGCATGCGAACCCGTGCGGCGTCGCGGTCGGCAACGACTCGGCCGACGCGTATGCGAAGGCGTTCCAGACCGATCCGACCTCCGCGTTCGGCGGCATCATCGCGTTCAACCGCGAAGTCGACGAAGCGGCCGCGCAAGCGGTGGCGAAGCAGTTCGTCGAAGTGCTGATCGCGCCGTCGTTCACGGACGCCGCGAAGCAGGTGTTCGCCGCGAAGCAGAACGTGCGCCTGCTCGAGATCGCACTGGGCGACGGCCATAACGCATTCGACCTGAAGCGCGTGGGCGGCGGCCTGCTCGTGCAGTCGCTCGATTCGCGCAACGTGCAGCCGAGCGAGTTGCGCGTCGTCACGAAGCGCCAGCCGACCGCGAAGGAAATGGACGACCTGCTGTTCGCCTGGCGCGTCGCGAAGTACGTGAAGTCGAACGCGATCGTGTTCTGCGGCAACGGCATGACGCTCGGCGTCGGCGCCGGTCAGATGAGCCGCGTCGATTCCGCGCGCATCGCGAGCATCAAGGCGCAGAACGCGGGCCTCACGCTCGCCGGTTCGGCCGTCGCGTCGGATGCGTTCTTCCCGTTCCGTGACGGCCTCGACGTCGTCGTGGCGGCCGGCGCGACCTGCGTGATCCAGCCGGGCGGCTCGATGCGCGACGACGAAGTGATCGCGGCGGCCGACGAGCACGGCATCGCGATGGTCCTGACGGGCGTGCGCCACTTCCGTCACTGATCGCCGCATGCGGCCCGCGCGGCCGCTGCACGGGAACCCGGCGGCATCACTCCCGCCGGGTTTTTTATTGCGCGGCGCCGTCGCGCACGACCGGGCGATCGGCTTGCCGCACCATTCGTTGTAGTATCGCTGCATCACGCCACTCTCCTCACTCATGCGAATTCTCGGCATCGACCCCGGCCTGCGCGTCACCGGCTTCGGCGTCATCGACGTCAGCGGCCACCGGCTCGCCTATGTCACGAGCGGCGTGATCCGCACGCCGACGGCCGACCTGGCCACCCGGCTCGGCACGATCTTCCAGGGCGTCTCGACGATCGTGCGCGAACACGCGCCCGACCAGGCCGCGATCGAAAAGGTGTTCGTCAACGTGAACCCGCAGTCGACGCTGCTGCTCGGCCAGGCGCGCGGCGCCGCGATCTGCGGGCTCGTCGCGGGCGGGCTGCCTGTCGCCGAATACACGGCGCTGCAGCTCAAGCAGGCGGTGGTCGGCTACGGCCGCGCGACCAAGACGCAGATGCAGGAAATGGTCACGCGGCTGCTCAACCTGTCCGGCCAGCCGGGCTCCGACGCCGCCGACGCGCTCGGCATGGCGATCTGCCACGCGCACGGCGGCGACACGCTCAGCACGCTGGGCGGCCTCGCGCCGGCGCTCGCGCAGAAAGGGCTGCGCGTGCGGCGCGGCCGGCTGGTCGGCTGACGCCGGTCGTGCGCCGCGGCACGTACGTCGGCTCGACTGCGTTGGCTGCGTTGGCTGCGTTGACCACCTTCACCGTTCTACCCACGCCCGACACACCCGCGACACGCGCCGCTTCGGCCTGACGGCCGCGCCCATCGGCATTGCGCCGCGCGTGCGCTACACTCGCGCTTTCTTCCTCGCATCCCGTCCTCCATGATCGGTCGCATCGCCGGCATCCTGCTCGAAAAGAACCCGCCTCATCTGCTCGTCGACTGCAACGGCGTCGGCTACGAAATCGACGTGCCGATGAGCACCTTCTACAACCTGCCGCAAACGGGCGAACGCATCGTGCTGCTCACGCAGCAGATCGTCCGCGAGGACGCGCACCTGCTGTACGGCTTCCTGACGCCGCAGGAGCGCACGACCTTCCGCGAGCTGCTGAAGATCACCGGCATCGGCGCGCGCATGGCGCTCGCCGTGCTGTCCGGCATGAGCGTGCAGGAGCTCGCGCAGGCCGTGACGATGCAGGACGCCGCCCGCCTCACGCGGCTGCCCGGCATCGGCAAGAAGACGGCCGAGCGCCTGCTGCTCGAACTGAAGGGCAAGCTCGGCGCCGACCTCGGCGCGCTCGCCGGCGCCGCGTCGCCGTCCGACCATGCGACCGACATCCTCAACGCGCTGCTCGCGCTCGGCTACTCCGAAAAGGAAGGCCTGGCCGCGATCAAGAACGTGCCGGCCGGCACCGGCGTGTCCGAAGGCATCAAGCTCGCGCTGAAGGCATTGTCGAAGGCATAACGCGCGTTCGATCCGGCCGTCGAAGCCAGTGTCGCGCCGCCGCGCGACGCTCGCCAGTCGGCCGTTCGGCCAGGTGGCCCGTGCTTCGTCGCGCGGTACAATGGCCGCATGATTGAAACCGACAAACTCGCCACCGAGCAGCGGATCATCGCCGCCACGCCCACCTCGTCGCACGAGGAGGTGTTCGAACGTGCGTTGCGGCCGCGCCAGCTCGACGACTACGTCGGCCAGGAAAAGGTGCGCGGCCAGCTCGAGATCTTCATCGAAGCCGCGAAGCGCCGCGCCGAGCCGCTCGACCACGTGCTGCTGTTCGGGCCGCCGGGTCTCGGCAAGACAACGCTCGCCCACATCATCGCGCGCGAGATGGGCGTGAACCTGCGCCAGACGTCGGGCCCCGTGCTCGAGCGCGCGGGTGATCTCGCCGCGCTGCTGACGAACCTCGAAGCGAACGACGTGCTGTTCATCGACGAAATCCACCGGCTGTCGCCGGTCGTCGAGGAAATCCTGTATCCGGCGCTCGAGGATTACCAGATCGACATCATGATCGGCGAAGGCCCGGCCGCGCGCAGCGTGAAGCTCGACCTGCAGCCGTTCACGCTGGTCGGCGCGACCACCCGTGCCGGGATGCTCACCAACCCGCTGCGCGACCGTTTCGGGATCGTCGCGCGCCTCGAGTTCTACGACGCCGATCAACTGTCGCGCATCGTGCGGCGCTCGGCGTCGCTGCTGAATGCGCAGATCGATCCGAACGGCGCGCTGGAAATCGCGAAGCGCGCGCGCGGCACGCCGCGGATCGCGAACCGGCTGCTGCGCCGCGTGCGCGACTTCGCGGAAGTGAAGGCCGACGGCCAGATCACCGCGGCCGTTGCCGATGCCGCGCTCGCGATGCTCGACGTCGATCCGGTCGGCTTCGACCTGATGGACCGCAAGCTGCTCGAAGCGATCCTGTACAAGTTCGACGGCGGCCCGGTCGGCATCGACAACCTCGCGGCGGCGATCGGCGAGGAGCGCGACACGATCGAGGACGTGCTCGAACCGTACCTGATCCAGCAGGGCTTCCTGCAGCGCACGCCACGCGGGCGCGTCGCGACGCTGCTCACGTATCGCCACTTCGGGCTGTCGGTGCCCGATGCCCGCCGCACCGAACGCGACGAGTGGGATACCCCGGACGGGAAGTAATCCGTCGCCCGAGCCGCACCCGCCATGACGACGCCGCCCAGCCGCCACCCCACCACCGTGCCGGGCCCGCGCTGGGCGGAGCCGATCCGCAAGCGGCTCGTGGCCGGCATCACGCACCTGACGGCCGGCGGCGGCGGTCCGTCGATCGATCTCTCTTCGCCGCCGGGCGACCCCGGGCTGTTCGGCCCCGACGCCGTGTGCTGGCGCGTGCATGCCGATTTCACGTCGATGATGACGGGCGGCATCGCCGCGCTGCTGCTGCAGGCGCTCCACCCGCTCGCACTCGCGGGCGTCTGGGATCATTCGTCGTTCCGCACCGACATCTTCGGCCGCTTGCGGCGCACCGCCACGTTCATCACGGGGACGACGTTCGGCAGCCGCGCGGACGCGCTCGCGCTGATCGAGCGTGTGAAAACGATCCATGCGCGCGTCTCGGGCAGCGCACCGGACGGCCGGCCGTACCGCGCCGACGATCCCGCGTTGCTGACCTGGGTGCATGTCGCGGAAGTGTCGAGCTTCCTCGCCGCGCATCTGCGTTACGTGAATCCGGCGCTGTCGGGCGAACTGCAGGACCGCTATTACGCGGAGACGGCGCTGATCGCCGAGTTGCTCGGCGCACACGAGGTGCCCCGTTCACGCGCCGAGGTGACCGCGTATCTCGCGCGCATGCAGCCCGAGCTCGAGGCCGGGCCGCGCACCTTCGAAGTAATGTCCATCCTGCTGAACGTGCCGGTCGCGAAGCCCGCGCTGCGGCCGGCCGCGTCGCTCATGATGCATGCCGGGATCGACCTGCTGCCGCCGTGGGCGCAGCGCATGCTCGGCGTGTCGACGTTCGCGCCGTTGCGGCGTGCGCTGGTCCGGCCCGGCATACGCGCGGTTGCGCCCGTGCTGCGCTGGGCGCTCGTGAACGGCGCGTCGAAGCGTGCGCGCCGCCGCGCGACGGCCTCCCCGTCCGACGGCACCCCGTCTGTCTGACGGTCCGCTTGTTCCGATCATTTCAATTGACTGTCAAATAGCTGTGGCAAGCTGACGGGCTTGCACCCGCGCACGGTCGCACGTCTGCTCGTCGCCGACGCCCACTGACCCGCGCGAAGTCCCGCCCGCCCACCCGACCGACGCCCGATGCCCGCGATGCCACGCCTGCCGATCCGTTTCGCCGTTGCCGCCAGCCTGTCCACCGTCTTCGCCCTCGCCGCGTGCGGAGGCGACGATGTCGCCGCCGTCGCGCGCATGGACGCACAACCGCCGTCCGGCGGCACGACGACCGCACCGGCCCCCACGCCGCCCGCGACCACCCGGCCGCAACCGGGCAGGTGGAAAGCCGCCCGCGCCGGCGACCTGATCGACGTGACGCTCGGCGATCTCCATCCGACGCAGGGAGCGATCGGCTACGACCAGATCTACTACAAGCTCGGCCGCTACGAACGGCAGCCCGACAAGAAGTTCAACGACTTCTGCGCGGACGAAGGCCTCGGCGGCGTCGCATCGAGCGGCTACACGGCCCGATCGTCGCTGCGCGAGCCGGCCAGCTACAGGTGCGCGACGACCGACGCGAACGCTCGAGACCGCTCGGTGCTGAACCCCGTCGTGATCGGCCCGAACGGCGATGCGCTGTACCTGACGGACGGCCACCACGGCCTGTCGACTTACTACGAGACGCCCGACGGCGGCCCGGCGCTGCACGTGCACGTCGTCGTCAAGGACAACCTCGGCGACTACTCGGGCGACGTGTTCTGGCAGCAGATGCAAAGCCGCGGCTATCTGCGCCTGAAGAACGGCGAAGGCAAGCCGATCACGACCGCGCAACTGCCGACCGGCCTCGGCCTGACACTCGGGATGACGAACGACCGCTATCGATCACTCGTCTATTTCACGCGCGACATCGGTTACGGCAAACCCGCACAAGCGACCGACTACCTCGAGTTCTACTGGGCCGACTGGCTGCGCGCGCAGCCGGACACGTTCGCGCTGGCCGGCTACGACCTGACGCGGCCCGGCGCAACCGATCCCGATCCGGCAAAGGCCGACACGGGCTATCTGAATGCGGTCTGGAATGCGTCGACGCGGATGGTCGCGGCCACGGACCCCGTGATCGACGGCAAGACGGGCGCCGACCTCGGGCGCGCCGATGCGATCAACGGCGGGAAGAAATACAGCAAGGGGGAATTCGACAAGCTGCGCCAGCCGATCACGGCCGACAAGCCCGGCAAGATCGCGTACGCGCTCGACTACAAGACGCGCCACGGGCTGCCGCAGTAAGCGTCACGCCGGAAGGAAGGGAGCCCCGGCCCGGCCCGGCCATGCCATGCCATGCCGGACGGGCCCCGCGTGCTCAAAGCACCTTGCGGTACCCGTCGTCATCGTCGCTCGCGGCTTCGAGATGCGACACGTCGGCCCACTGCACGACCTGCGCGCGGCCATCCACGTAATCGACGACGTTGATGCTGGTATTGAGCAACTGATAGTTGCGCGGCGCCGACAGCTCGATCCCGTTCGCGAAGCGATACACGCAATCGAGCACGCCGCCGTGCGCGACGCACGCGATCCGGCCGCCCGGATGCGCGGCGACGATCGGTTCGAGCGCATGCAGCACGCGGTGATAAAACTCGCGCTGCGACTCGCCGCCCTCCGGCGCGAAGCCGGGATCGCGCGTCTGCCACGCCGCATATGCATCCGGAAACAGCGCCTCGATCTCGGTGCTGTCGTGCCCCTGGAATGCGCCGTACGAGCGTTCGCGCAACCCTTCGCGCAGCAGCAGCGGCAGCCCGAGCACATCGGCAAACGGTTGGGCGGTCTGTTGCGCGCGCATCAGGTCGCTCGAATACACCGCGTCGATCCGCGCGCCGTCGCGCGCGTCGCGCCCGAGCCGCGCCGCCAGCCGCTGCGCCTGCGCGAGCCCCGTATCGGCCAACGGGATGTCGATGTGCCCCTGGATGCGCTTGATGCGGTTCCAGGCCGTCTCGCCATGGCGGATGAAAAGAATCTGCGTGGTGGCCATCGCGGCGCGCCTCCGGGGAAGAATCAGGGCCGCACTTGCAGCCAGAACGTCACGGGGCCGTCGTTGACCAGCGACACCTGCATGTCGGCGCCGAACTCGCCCGTCTCGACGACGGGATGGCGCGCCCGCGCGGCCGCGACGAAATAGTCGAACAGCCGCGCGCCTTCGTCGGGCGGCGCGGCGGGCGTGAAGCTCGGACGCAGCCCGCTGTTCGTATCGGCCGCGAGCGTGAACTGCGACACGAGCAGCAGGCCGCCCGCGCGGCCTTCGCCGTCGATGTTCGATACCGGCAGGTTCATCTTGCCGGCTGCGTCGCTGAACACGCGGTAGCCGAGCAGCTTCGCGAGCAGCTTGTCGGCCGCGGCCTCGGTATCGCCGCGCTCCGCGCAGACCAGCGCGAGCAGCCCCGCGCCGATCTCGCCGGTCGTGCGGCCGCCGACGCGCACGTCGGCGCGCGTCACGCGCTGGATCAGCGCGATCATGCGGTCAGCGTGACGCGTGCGAAGCGGCGCTTGCCGACCTGCACGACGAATTCGCCGGCCTCGACCTTCAGGCCCTTGTCGGACACGGTCGCGCGGTCGATCTTCACGCCGCCCTGATCGATGTTGCGCAGCGCTTCGCTCGTCGACGGCACGAGGCCGGCCTGTTTCAGCAACTGACCGATCGCGAGCGGCGCGCCGGCCAGCGTGACGGACGGAATGTCGTCCGGCACGCCGCCCTTCGCGCGGTGGTTGAAGTCCTCGAGCGCGCGCTCTGCGTCGGCCTGCGAATGGAATCGCGCGACGATTTCCTGCGCGAGCAGCACCTTGAAGTCGCGCGGGTTGCGGCCGCCTTCGGCGTCGCGCTTGAAGCCGGCGATTTCATCGAGGCTGCGGAACGACAGCAGCTCGAAGTAACGCCACATCAGCGTGTCCGAGATGCTCATCAGCTTGCCGAACATGTCGGTCGGCTTCTCGCTGATGCCGACGTAGTTGCCCTTCGACTTCGACATCTTCTCGACGCCGTCGAGGCCTTCGAGCAGCGGCATCGTCAGGATGCACTGCTGTTCCTGGCCGTACTGCTTCTGCAGTTCGCGGCCGACCAGCAGGTTGAACTTCTGGTCGGTGCCGCCGAGTTCGAGATCGGCGTTCAGCGCGACCGAATCGTAGCCCTGCATCAGCGGGTACAGGAATTCGTGGATCGAGATCGGCACGCCGCCCTGGAAGCGCTTCGTGAAATCCTCGCGCTCGAGGATCCGCGCGACCGTGTAGCGCGACGCGAGCTTGATCATCCCGTCCGCGCCGAGCGGCATCGACCATTCGCTGTTGTAGCGGATCTCGGTCTTGTCGCGATCGAGCACGAGCGCGGCCTGCTCGAAGTAGGTCTTCGCGTTCGATTCGATCTGCTCGCGCGTGAGCGGCGGACGCGTCGCGTTGCGGCCCGACGGGTCGCCGATCAGCGACGTGAAATCGCCGATCAGGAAGATCACCGTATGGCCGAGGTCCTGCAGCTGGCGCATCTTGTTCAGCACGACCGTATGGCCGATGTGGATGTCCGGTGCGGTCGGATCGAGCCCGAGCTTGATGCGAAGCGGCGTGCCGGTGGCTGCGCTGCGCGCGAGCTTCTGCGCGAACTCTTCCTCGATCAGCAGCTCGTCGACGCCGCGCTTCGTGACGGCGAGCGCATGCCGGACTTCGTCGGTGATCGGGAAAACGGGCTTGGAACTGGGTTCGGTGCTCATCGGTGCCAGGAAGAATGTCGCAAAAACAGGGATTTTCCCATAACTTGCGCGCGCATCGCTTAACGACGCGTCACGTTGCGCGGATAATCGGGCGCAAGGCGCGCGGGACCGGCCCGCGCCGCACGATCCAGGAGAACCCAACGTGCCGCAACGACCGCCGCAGCATGCCGATCCGGCAGACGGCATCTACTTCGGGCTGATGTCTGGAACCAGCATGGACGGCGTCGACGGCGTCGCCGTGCGTTTCGAGGCCGGCCGCGCGCCGGTCGTGCTCGCGGAAGCGTTCGTCGGCTTCGCGCAATCGCTGCGCGACGCGCTGTTCGCGCTGCAGCAGCCCGGCGACAACGAGATCGACCGCGAATCGCTCGCGGCGAATGCGCTCGTCACGCGCTATGCGGTGTGCTGCCACGAATTGCAGCGCACGGCCGGGCTGTCGCGCGACGAGATCCGCGCGATCGGCGTGCACGGCCAGACGGTGCGCCATCGCCCCGAGCGCGGCTATACGCGCCAGCTCAACAATCCGGCGCTGCTCGCCGAGCTGACCCAGGTCGACGTGATCGCCGATTTCCGCAGCCGCGACGTGGCCGCCGGCGGCCACGGCGCGCCGCTCGCGCCGGCGTTCCATGCGACGGTGTTCGGCGCGCCGGGCGAAACGCGGGTCGTCTGCAATCTCGGCGGAATCAGCAACATCACGATCCTGCCCAACGCGGGCGGCGACGTGCGCGGCTTCGACTGCGGCCCGGCGAATGCGCTGATCGATGCGTGGGCGACCCGCCATCTGGGCAAGCCGTACGACGACGGCGGCAAGTTCGCCGCACGCGGCACCGTCCACGCGCCGCTGCTCGACACGTTGCTCGACGAACCGTATTTCACCGCGCCGCCGCCGAAAAGCACCGGACGCGACCTGTTCAATCCCGCGTGGCTCGATACGAAGCTCGCCGCATTCGCGCAGGTTGCGCCGGAGGACGTGCAAGCCACGCTCACCGCGCTCACCGCCGTGTCGGTAGCGCGCGACATCGCGCAGCACGCACCGGGCTGCAAGGCCGTGTTCGTATGCGGCGGCGGCGCACGCAACCCGGTGTTGCTCGATGGGCTCCGGCACGCGCTGCGGGAGGCCGGCGTGCCGGCCACCGTCGACACGACGGCCGCGCTCGGCGTGCCGCCGCAGCAGGTCGAAGCGCTCGCGTTCGCGTGGCTCGCGTACCGCTTCACCGCGCGCCAGCCCGGCAATCTCGCGACGGTCACCGGCGCAGCCGGCAACCGCGTGCTCGGCGCGCTCTATCCGCGCTGATGCGACACTCGCCGCGCGGCGAGCGCGACAAGGCGGGCGTGTATAAAAAAACGGGGCATGAAGCCCCGTTTTTCATTCCGGCAGAACCGGCGCGGATCTGCCGTGCGCTCAGACCGAGAACGACGAACCGCACCCGCAGGTGGTGGTCGCGTTCGGGTTCTTGATCACGAACTGGGCGCCGTTGAGGTCGTCCTTGTAGTCGATCTCGGCGCCGACCAGGTACTGGTAGCTCATCGAGTCGATCAGGAGCTGGACGCCGTTCTTGTTCATCACGGTGTCGTCCTCGTTGACTTCCTCGTCGAACGTGAAGCCATACTGGAAGCCGGAGCAGCCGCCACCCTGCACGAACACGCGCAGCTTGAGGTCGGGATTGCCCTCTTCGTCGATCAGTTGCTTGACCTTGTCGGCCGCGGCGTCGGTGAAGACGAACGGCAGCGGCATATCGGTCGTCGTTGCTGCGGATTCGGTAACAGCGTTCATTCGAACTCTCCAAAAAGCTTTAGCCGCTATTGTAGGGCCGATCAGAAGATCGTGCTGAAGTCCATGAAATCAATAGGTTCTTGTCGATTTCATCAAACGCGCCCGCGCGGGGGCCGCCGCAGCGGCCCGGAAGCGGACATAAAAAAACCGCCAGCGTGAAAGCTGGCGGTTTTTCCGGCGGACGCCGCCCGAAGGCGGCGAGGCCATGAAGCGGAATTAACGCTTCGAGAACTGCTTTGCGCGGCGTGCCTTGCGCAGACCGACCTTCTTACGCTCGACTTCACGCGCATCGCGCGTGACGAAGCCTGCGCTCGACAGCGACGGCTTGAGCGTCGCATCGTAGTCGATCAGTGCACGGGTGATGCCGTGGCGCACTGCGCCTGCCTGACCCGTTTCGCCGCCGCCGTTGACGTTCACCTTGATGTCGAACGTCTGGCCGTGGTTCGTGAGTTCCAGCGGTTGACGCACGATCATCAGCGACGTTTCGCGCGAGAAGTAGTCAGCGATGGGCTTGCCGTTGACGATGATGTCGCCCTTGCCAGCCTTGATGAAGACACGTGCGACTGCGCTCTTGCGGCGGCCCGTACCGTAGTTCCAGTTACCGATCATGTGGGTCCCCTTAGATCTCGAGCGCCTTCGGCTGTTGAGCCGAGTGCGGATGCGTCGCTTCTGCGTAGACCTTCAGCTTCTTGATCATCGCGTAGCCGAGCGGGCCCTTCGGCAGCATGCCCTTGACCGCCTTCTCGAGCGCGCGGCCCGGGAAGCGCTCTTGCATCTTGCCGAACGTCGTTTCATAGATACCGCCCGGGTAGCCCGAGTGACGGTAGTACTTCTTGTCCAGCGTCTTGTTGCCCGTGACCTTCAACTTGCTCGCGTTGATGATGATGATGAAATCACCAGTGTCGACGTGCGGGGTGAACTCAGGCTTGTGCTTGCCGCGCAGACGGCGTGCCACTTCGCTGGCAACACGGCCGAGAACCTTATCCGTCGCGTCAATCACGTACCATTCGCGCGTCACCTCATGGGCTTTTGCGGAAAACGTCTTCATGATCGATCCAAAAAAAATGCTTTGCCCGATGTGTTCTTCCTGCTTGTCTGTGTGCGCTTCGAGGCGCGGTGCAGGCTCTCCCTGTTCTTTTTCCGTGGGCATGAATGCGGAAAAGCCCTGAATTATAAAGGAAATACGGCTGCGTGGTCAAAGAGAATCCACGCCCCGTGTTCGCGGCGGCCGAAATGGGCCAAAATCCGGTCGTGCCCCGACAAGCCAGGCGAACCGAGCGCCTGCGGCGGCACCCATCGACGTGCGGCACATGACCTTGCCGCGCCAGACCGGCCAAACCCGAAAAACAACAAACCAGCATGATGAAACAACGACTTACGCCCTTCCTCGCGGCCGCGCTGCTGGCCGCCGCGGCGCCCGCCGTCGCCGCGTCCGGCTGCGAAGCCAAGCTCGACGCGCTCGATGCACGCATCGCCGAAGCCCGAACCGCCCATGCCGAAGACCGCATCGTGCGCCTGCGCGCGGTGCGCGAACGCGTCCGCCACTTCTGCGCACGCGGCCACGCGTCGGCCGCCCCTGCACCGGCGCCGGAGGCCGACTCGCGCGGCACGCCGCCGGACGCGACGTCGCAGCCGGCCGCGCGGCAGCCCGCGTGACGGTGCCGACGCGCGCAAGCCGCGCGCCGATGTTTGCATGGGACGAAAAAAAGCCCGAACGGCTGGTTCGGGCTTAATCCACCTCAGGAGGAGGGTGGAGGAGACATTCGGAGGTTGCCGCAGCGCGACAACCAATGAGAGTCATTATACGAATGCCCGACCGAGTCCACAAGAAAATTTGCATTGCGAAATCAACTCCCACGATATGGGATGCCAGTCGAAAAGCTTACGCAAATGAATTTCCATTCAAAATCAAGCATATAAGCGCGTCACGCACGACTTCAAACCGCCCGCATCTAGAGCAAAACCCCTAAATTCAGCAGGGAAATCACCGCTCGCCGCGCCGCTCGCTCGGCGCCGGCATTGCTCGTCTTGCAGCGCATCAGCCGACCGTTGCGCCGCGGGCTACAATGCCGGATCGAATCCGAATCAGGCAACGCTGGAGCGCAAGCATGGAATGCAAAGTAAGCTGGATGGGCCAGGACGGCATGGCGTTTTCCGCCGAGACCGGCAGCGGGCATCTCGTCACGATGGACGGCGCGCCCGAAGGCGGCGGCCACAACCTCGCGCCGCGTCCGATGGAGATGGTGCTGCTCGGCACCGGCGGCTGCACGGCTTATGACGTCGTGCTGATCCTGAAGAAGAGCCGCCAGGAAGTGAGCGGCTGCTCGGTCACGCTGAAGGCCGAGCGCGCGAGCGAAGATCCGAAGGTGTTCACGAAGGTGCACTTCCACTTCACGGTCACCGGCCGCAACCTGAACCCGGCCACGGTCGAACGCGCGATCAACCTGTCGCACGACAAGTATTGCTCCGCGTCGATCATGATCGCGAAAACGGCCGAACTCACGCATTCGTTCGACATCGTCGCCGCCTGATCGCGCGGCGCGCGCATGAAAAAAGGGCCGGCGCTCCGCAGGGAGCGCCGGCCCTTTCGCATTCGAGCGGCAAAGCAGGCCGATAAGCCGGATTCTGTGCACGCCGCGCGCCGAAGCGCGCAACGCGTGGCAGCCATTCCTCTAGGCGCGCCATTGCTGACGCGCTCAAGCTTCCTACCCGCAGACGAGACGGGGGCCCCGTCCTGCATCCGAAAATGCGCGCCTGCCTACTTGGAATTGCTCCGGGTGGAGGTTACCGTGCCGGCGAACGTCGCCGTCGCCGCGGTGCGCTCTTACCGCACCGTTTCACCCTTACCTGATCCCGGCTTGCGCCGGGCCATCGGCGGTTTGCTTTCTGTTGCCCTGTTCCGCGTGTCGCCACGGATGGCCGTTAGCCATCACCCTGCCCTGTGGAGTCCGGACTTTCCTCGCCCCCGCGCGCCCGAAGGCGGCGAGGCCGCGACTGCCTGGCCTGCTTTGCAACGCGCATTCTAGCACTGCGCGCCGCGGTCGGCAGCGCGCGAGCCACCGCCACGGCGAAACACGGCCGGATCGACGCGACCGGGTTCGCGCGGCGGCACGCCGCTCACGCGAGTTTCCAGCCGATCGCCTCGCCACCGCGCAGCGGCACGACCGGCGTATCGCCCGCGAAGATCTCGCGCGGCAGCTCCCACGCCTCGCGGCGCAGCGTGACCGTCTCGGCGCTGCGCGGCAGCCCGTAGAAATCGGCGCCGAAGAAGCTCGCGAACCCTTCCAGCTTGTCGAGCGCGCCGGCGGTGTCGAATGCTTCCGCGTACAGTTCGAGCGCGTGCAGCGCCGTGTAGCAGCCCGCGCAGCCGCACGCGGTTTCCTTCGCGCCGCGCGCATGCGGCGCGCTGTCGGTGCCGAGGAAGAAGCGCGGGTTGCCCGACGTCGCGGCCTCGACCAGCGCCACGCGATGCGTCTCGCGCTTGAGCACCGGCAGGCAGTAGTAATGCGGGCGAATCCCGCCGACGAACAGCGCGTTGCGGTTGTACAGCAGGTGATGCGCGGTGATCGTCGCGCCGAGCAGACCGGGCGCCGCGTCCGCATCGCGCACGTAGTCGGCCGCGTCCTTCGTCGTGATGTGCTCGAACACGACCTTCAGCCCCGGGAAATCGCGGCGCAGCGGCGTCATCACGCGGTCGATGAACACCTTTTCGCGGTCGAACAGGTCGATCGACGCATCGGTCACCTCGCCGTGCACGAGCAGCGGCATGCCGGTTTCCTGCATCGCCTCGAGCGTCTTCGCGCATTTCGCGAGATCGGTGACGCCATGGTCGGAATTCGTCGTCGCGCCTGCCGGATACAGCTTCACGCCGTGCACGAAGCCGCTTTCGCGGGCGCGGCGGATTTCGTCGGGCGGCGTGTTGTCGGTCAGGTACAGCGTCATCAGCGGTTCGAACGTCATCCCGGCCGGCAGTGCGCCGAGGATGCGCGCGCGATAGGCCTGCGCCTGCGCGGTGGTCGTGACCGGCGGCTTCAGGTTCGGCATGACGATGGCGCGGCCGAACTGGCGGGCGGTGTGCGGCAGCACGGCGGCGAGCATGTCGCCGTCGCGAAGGTGCAGGTGCCAGTCGTCGGGACGGGCGAGCGAAAGCGTCGCCGGGGAGGAAGCGTTCGAGGCAGTCATAGGAGGCGTCGTGAGGAACGGGCTTGCGAGCGGCGGGGCCGGAACGCGCGTGCACGGGCCGATTGACGGCAAACCGCAACACGGGGCCTTTGGCCAGCGGAATCCGCTTTTTACCGCTCAGGGCTCGGTGATATGCTAGAAGCCGCATTGTACCGGGGTTCGCCCGGTTCGTTACCCCCGCTTCAGCCTGCCGCCCCACGTAAAATGTGCCAACTCCTTGGAATGAACTGCGCCGCGCCGACGGACGTCACATTCTCCTTCACAGGTTTCGCGGCCCGGGGTGGGCTCACCGATCACCATGCCGACGGCTGGGGCATCGCGTTCTTCGAAGACAAGGCCTGCCGCCTCTTCATCGATCACCAGGCCTCGGCCACGTCGCCGATCGCCGAAATGGTGAAGCGCTACCCGATCAAGTCCAAGAACACGATCGCGCACATCCGCAAGGCGACGCAAGGGCACATCCTGCTCGAGAACAGCCATCCGTTCATGCGCGAGCTGTGGGGCCGGCACTGGATCTTCGCGCATAACGGCGACCTGCAGGACTACGCACCGGACATGGACGGCAGCGTCTACCATCCGGTCGGCACGACCGACAGCGAACAGGCGTTCTGCGTGCTGATGCAGGGGCTGCGCGAAGCCTTTCCCGGCGCGCAGCCGCCGCTGCCCGAGCTGTTCGAGCGGGTCGGCGAACTGACGCGCGGCATCACCGATCACGGCGTGTTCAATTTCCTGATGTCGAACGGCCAGGCGCTCTTCGCGCACTGCTCGACGCGGCTGCACTACCTCGTGCGGCGCTGGCCGTTCTCGACCGCGCATCTCGTCGACGAAGACCTGTCGATCGACTTCGCGAAATACACGACGCCCGAGGATCGCGTCGCGGTGATCGCGACGCAGCCGCTCACCGACAACGAAGTCTGGACCGCATTCGAGCCGGGCGAGTTGATCATGTTCCAGTGCGGCGACGTCGCCGCGCGGATGCAGATTCCGGTGCCCGCGCGCGTGCTCGAGAAGCTGCGCAACCCGTCGCTCGACGCGTCGGCGTCCGCACCGCGCACGGTGGTGCGCGAAGCGCTCGCCACCGCGGCCGACGGCGATGCCGACGACGCGATCGATTTCTGAAGTGCGGCATCGGCCGCGTCCGCTTTCTGCTCGCTTCCTGCTTGCCGCGTGCGTCGTACGATGCGTCCGACGACGCCCGTCATCGACGCAAATCGCCCGGCTCCGGCCAATACGGTTTCATTTCGGCCACCACCCGGCGCAACGAATCGACGTCACGCAACATTCGCTTGATTTTATTAATTTACAAGTGAAAATAAGTAAAAGATGAAGCGGATAAAATAACCGCCAATTAAAACAAAAATTCCGGGCCCGCATTTTATCGCGCGTCATCCGCCGAAACCGTGCGCTATCCCACCGACTCCAGCAGTCCTGCCAGCCTTTAACAAAACCCCTCAAGCCCGCCACCACCACGGCTTTCGGTTCGATCAACCACACAAATCAAAAATACCACGCATTACGGTTCGAATCATTACAGTTTCCCCTTTCTCGATAATCGGCGACTGCCCGAATCAGTAGACTCGCCCCATCCTCGGTGTAACGAAACACGATTGGCGCGACACGCAGCCACAGCCGCCGCACGCCCCTTCGGATCATTTCCCCACCGCGGAATGCGAATTCGCCGAATCGCGGCGAATGCCACGTCAAAAGAAGAAAGAGGGGTATGTCGTGAATCACTCATTTCGATCGATATGGAGCGACGCCGCCGGCTGCTGGGTCGCGGTGGCGGAAACGGCTCGGGCGCGCGGCAAGCGTTCGGGCAGCGAATCGGGTTCGAGCCGCCGCACCGCGCACAAGGTGGCGCACCACCCGGCAGGCCGCTCGCCGCGGCGCGTCGCGGCGCTCGGGGCCGCGCTGGCCGCGCTGTCGGCCGGCGTGGCGCACGCGTCGACGTGCGGCGACGGCGCGACCGTCGCGAGCGGCGGCACCTG
The DNA here is from genome assembly GCF_905400185.1 of Burkholderia sola. Taxonomy (NCBI): domain Bacteria; kingdom Pseudomonadati; phylum Pseudomonadota; class Betaproteobacteria; order Burkholderiales; family Burkholderiaceae; genus Burkholderia; species Burkholderia sola. The sequence continues at coordinate 662,801 of NZ_FR989675.1, read as the reverse complement.
CGCACTCGGCAGTTTCAGCCCGACCGTCAACGACAACCTGGCCGGCGCCACGATCGTGTCGGGCGGCGAAACGATCGGCGTGGCAGGCGCATGGACGGGCGTCCCCGGCGACCCCGGCTATACGCTGACGCCGCTCGGCAGCGCGACCCTCGTGTCGGGCAACCCGAACCAGCCGCTGGTCTCGCTCGGCGGCAAGACGCAAAGCGTCAGCACGCCCGACTCGATCACGGCCACCCACACGTCGGTCGCCACCTACAACTCCGCCGAATTCACCGCATCCACGGCCGGCTCGACCACCGTGCCCGTTTACCACGACGTGAACGGCGGCCAGTACGTGAATACGCGGATCGGCACCGTCGACAGCACCGGCGGCACGCTGAACGTGTCGATCGGCAATGCCGCGGATGCGCCAGACGCGACCGGCAATGGAATCTCGATCGCACCGAAGCAGACCGACCTGACCTTTGCGGACGGCACCGGTGCGGCAAAGAGCGTCGTCAACTGGAATTCCCGCAACCAGATCTGGCTCGGCACCGGCGACTATCTCGCCAGCGGCGGCCCGGTCGGCCAGCTCCAGCTCGACGTGCCGGCCTACGCGGGCACCTTCACCGCGTTCGACGGCAGTCGCTGGACCGTCACCGACGCCGCATCGCTCGCTGCGTACAACGACTTTCTGGTGCGCTCGGTCCAGAGCGGCGCGCTCGGCTCGCAGGCCGCCTACGACACCGCGTTCGGCCAGGCCGTCACGTTCTCGCAGCAAACCTTCCAGTACGCGAACAACGTGTCCGCCGGCGACAAGAACACGCTGCCGATCGATCACCTGTCGGTGATGCACGGCACGGGCGCGAACGCGACGCTGCACATCGGCAAGGACGGCCAGATCGACTTCCGCGGCACCAACACGATCGAATCGAGCTCGGCCGTGCTCGCGGAAAACGGCGCGCACTTCGTCAACGACGGGCGCTTGTCGGGCGACTTCACGCTGGTGCGCCTCCTGAGCGGCGCGAGCGGCGTCAACAACGGCGCGATCTCGTCCGGCTACGCGTCCGGCAACAACGTCGACACGAGCGGCAGCACGCCACCCGACAATTTCGGCTTCCACGCGTACACCGAGGGCAACGGCGTGTACGCGAGCGGCGCGGGCACCACGTTCGCGAACAACGGCGTGATGAACGTCGGCGCATGGACGCTCGACGGCAACCGCCCCGACCTGCAGAACTACGCGGTGGCCGCGACGGACGGCGCACGCGCGACGAACGCCGGCACGATCAACGTCGGCGTCAACGCGACGACGCTCGACAGCCAGGTGATCGGCGGCCTCGTCGCCGGCGGCAGCTTCACGAACGAAGCAGGCGGCACGATCTATCTGGGCCGCGCCGCGCAGTACGCGCCCGGTCAGGCGGCAAACGACGTCGCGCTGTCCGCGCACGCGTACGGCATCCTGCTCGGCGCGTCGGGCAGCGCGAGCAACCTCGGCACGATCGTGATCGGCTCGCAGACGCAGAACGGCGCCGCGCTGGCGAGCATCGGCTCGAGCGCCGGCACGCTAACGAACGCGGGCGCGATCGTCGTCAACGGCGCCGCGCCCGGCACGCCGCTCGCGAACGTCGGCATGCTCGCGGCCGACACCGCCGCGACCGTGACCAATACGGGCACGATCACGCTGAATGGCGTGAACGGCATCGGCATCATGGTCGTCGGCACCGGCACGCACGCGACGACTGCGACGTCGACCGGCACGATCGACGTGGCCGGCGGCCTCGACCCCGCGTCGGACACGCGCAACTACGGCGTCTGGGCCGAAGGGCCGCTCGCGATGGCCACGCTCGACGGTGCGCTGAACCTGACCGGCACCGGCGCGATCGGCGTGCACGCACGCTCGGGCGCGACGATCGACGTCGGCGCGAACGCGGTGCCGGCCTTCATGTCCGGCACGAACCAGATCGGCTTCTACGCATACGGCGCGGGCTCGAAAATCAACGTCGCCGCGCAGCACCTGAGCGTCGACACCGACGACTCGACGCTGTTCCGCGTCGCGGGCGGCGCGGCCTACACGGGCGCGTCGGCGGCCGGCACGCTGACGACCGACGTCAACGGCCAGCGCTCGCGCGGCGTACTCGCGACCGACGCCGGCACCACGCTGTCGACCGGCAACGCGGTCTACCACGTCAACGGCGCGAACGGCGTCGCGATCGCCGTGGAAGGCGGCGCGAAGGGCACGATCGACGCGGGTGCGACGATCGACCTGAACGCGGCCGGCGCGACCGCGGGCATCGTCGACGGCCAGGCGCACGACCTCGCCGGCGCGAACGCCGGCGCGCCGGTCGCGACGACGCTGACCAACGACGCCGCCGTCACGTCGTCGACCGCCGGCGTGACCGGTTTCATCGCGCAGAACCTCGGCACGCTCGAGAACCGCAGCACGGTGCTGCTGACCGGCGCGGGCTCGACAGGCGTCGTGGCCGGCACGCTGGGCACGGTGAACAACGCGTCGACGATCCGCGTCGCCAACGGCACCGGCGCGCTCGTGCAGGGTGCGTCGGCCACGCTCGCGAACGCGGGTTCCATCGAAGCCGACGACGGCGTCGCGGGCATACGCCTGACGGGCGCCGGCGCATCGGTCGCGCTGTCGGGCGCCGGCACCGTCATCGCGAACGGCAGCGCCGACGGCGTGCTGATCGACGCGACGGTCACCGGCGGCGGCATCGCGGCCAGCGCGACGTCGATCGCGGTCGGCGGCTCGGGCAGCGGGATCCGCAACCTCGGTGCGAATGCAACGATCGCGCTGTCCGGCACGCAGATCGCGACGACCGGCAACGGCGCCGCCGGCGTCACGTCGACCGGCGCCGGCGCGCACATCGCGGCCGATGCGGCCGCGGTCGTCCGCACGAGCGGCGCCGACGCGCGCGGCCTGTTCGTGTCGGGGGCCGATTCCACGCTCGCGGCCAACGGAACGACCGTCGCGACGACCGGCACGAACGCCCATGCAATCGTCATGGACGGCGGCGCGACGGCCCTGCTGTCGGGCGCGAAGATTTCCGCATCGGGTGCTGCGGCCGACGGCGTCGTCGCGCAAAACGGCGGCCGCATCGCCGATACGGGGTCGGCGCTCGCCAGCGCCGCCGGCAACGGCGCAACCGCGAACAGCGGCGGCGTGCTCGCATTGACGGGCACGGCGCTCACGGGCGCGACGGCCGGCGTACTGACGTCGGACACGCTCGCGAACGGCGCGACCAGCTCGGTGCTCGTCGACGGCGGCAGCGTGACGTCCGCCACCGGGCCGGCCTTCGCCGCGCGCGGCGGCATGGCCGACATCGCGGTGCGCAACGGTACGGTCGTGACGGCCGGCAACGGCACGCTGCTGAACCTCGCGAACGGCAGCAACGTGACGTTCAATGCATCGGCGGTGAACCTCGCGGGCGACATCGTTTCCGACGCGTCGAGCACCGGCAACGTGTTCCTCGCGAACGGCACGACGCTGACCGGGAAGATCGACCCGGTCGCGCTGACGGTCGACGGCACGAGCACGTGGCGCATGACGGGCAGCTCGGTGCTGAGCAGCCTGAACAACGCGGGCCTCGTCGCATTCGCCGCGCCGACCGGCTCGCCGACGCTGACCGGCAGCTACAAGACGCTGACAACGGGCGGCTACGTCGGCAACGGCGGCATGATCGCGCTGAATACGTATCTCGGCGCCGACGCGTCGCCGACCGACCGGCTGATCGTGAACGGCGGCGCGGCGAGCGGCACGACCGGCCTGAAGATCGCCAACACGGCCGGCACCGGCGCGCAGACGACCGGCGACGGGATTCCGGTGGTCGTCACGGCCAACGGCGGTACGACCGCCGCGTCGGCGTTCCATCTCGCGGGCCCGGTGCAAGCGGGCGCGTACGAGTACCGGCTCTATCGCGGCGGGCAAGGCGATGCGAACGGCTGGTACCTGCGTTCGCAGCTCGACCCGACCGACCCCGGCGACCCGATCCACCCGTCCGGCGGCGGCGACGGCGGCATCAACGGCAACGGCGGTACGCTCGCGTATCGTCCGGGCGTTTCCGGCTACGCGATGACGCCGCTGCTGAACGCCGACTACGGCTTCTCGACGCTCGGCAAGCTGCACGAACGCGTGGGCGACATCTACAACGTCGAGCAGCAGCAGCCCGGCAATCGCGACGGCGTGTGGGGGCGCATCGGCGGCCAGAGCCTCGATGCGAACGCGGGCCGTTTCTCGGCCGACGAACGCACGTTCTTCGCGCAGTTCGGCAAGGACTGGACTGTCGACCAGGCGCCGAACGGCGCCGGCAGCACGCATGCGGGCGTGACGGCCAGCATCGGCGTGTCGAACGCGAGCTTCAGCGACATGGCGCGCGCGGGCTCGCCCAACCTGTCGACGTCGACCGGCTCGGTCGAGATGCACGCGCAGAGCGTCGGCGGCTACTGGACGCGCTACCTGCCGGACGGCACCTACTTCGACAGCATCGGGCAGGTCACGCACTACGGCAACCGCTATCGCGACAGCTACGGCAACGAAGCGTCGCAGAACGGCTTCGGCGTCGCGCTGTCGCAGGAAGTCGGCAAGCCGTTCGCGATCGGCGCGTTGCCGGTCGCGGTCGAGCCGCAGGCGCAACTGATGTACCAGTACCTGAAGCTGAACGGGTTCAACGACAACGTGTCGGCCGTGTCGGGTACGACGACGAATGCGCTGCGCGGTCGCGTCGGCGTGCGCATCTTCCGGCCGAACCTCCAGTCGAGCGCGGGCGGCAGCGCCGCGACGCCGTACTTCACGGCCGACGTGCTGCACGACTTCCTGTCGCCGGGGCAGACCGTCGTCGGCGGCACGCCGTTCGCGACGCATCTCGGACGCACCTGGTACGAGCTCGGCGTCGGCGTGACCGCCGGCTTCGGCAAGTCGGGCGAGCTGTACGCGAACGCGAAGATCGCGCGCAACATCGGCGGCGATTACCGGCGCGGGATCGTCGGGCAGGTCGGCTACCGGTACAGCTGGTAACGCCCGGCGGCGGACGAAAAAAAACCGCCCGGCGGCCTGCCGGGCGGTTTTCGCATGGGTGCGCGCGAAAACGCGCGAACGCTCAGTGCAGGATCTTCGCGAGGAAGTCCTTCGCGCGTTCCGATTTCGGATTCGAGAAGAAATCGTCCTTGCGGTCGTCCTCGACGATCGCGCCCTTGTCCATGAAGATCACGCGGTGCGCGACCTTCTTCGCGAAGCCCATCTCGTGCGTGACGACCATCATCGTCATCCCTTCCTGCGCGAGTTCGACCATCACGTCGAGCACTTCGTTGATCATCTCCGGATCGAGCGCGGACGTCGGCTCGTCGAACAGCATCGCGATCGGGTCCATCGACAGCGCGCGCGCGATCGCGACACGCTGTTGCTGGCCGCCCGACAGCTGGCCGGGAAACTTGTGCGCATGCGCCTTCAGGCCGACGCGATCGAGCAGCTTCATGCCCTTCTCGTTCGCTTCGTCCTTGCCGCGGCCGAGCACCTTGATCTGCGCGAGCGTCAGGTTCTCGGTGATCGACAGGTGCGGGAACAGTTCGAAATGCTGGAACACCATCCCGACCTTCGAGCGCAGCTTCGACAGGTTCGTCTTCTTGTCGCCGACCGACTGGCCGTTCACGAGGATCTCGCCCTGCTGGAACGGCTCGAGGCCGTTCACGGTCTTGATCAGCGTCGACTTGCCGGAGCCCGACGGGCCGCACACGACGACCACTTCGCCTTTCTTGACCTCGGTCGTGCATTCGGAGAGGACCTGAAACTGGCCGTACCACTTCGAAACGTTCTTGATGGAAATCATCTTGTGACCTTTTTCTGGAGACCCTTGACGAGAGCAGACGCCAACGAGCAAATCACGAAATAGCATGCGCCGGCGAACAGGACCATCTCGACGGTCGTGCCGTCGCGATCGCCGATGTTGGCGGCCGTGCGGAAGAAGTCCGCGAGACTGATCACGTACACGAGCGACGTATCCTGGAACAGGACGATCGCCTGCGTGAGCAGCAGCGGCACCATTGCGCGGAACGCCTGCGGCAGGATCACGAGGCGCATCGCCTGCGCGTAGTTCATGCCGAGCGCGAACGCGGCGTTCACCTGCCCGCGCGGCACCGCCTGGATGCCGGCGCGGATGATCTCGGAATAATACGCGGCTTCGAACAGCGAGAACGCGACCATCGCCGACGCAAGGCGGATGTCGATCGTCGGCGACAGCCCGAGCACGCCCTGCAGCAACTGCGGCACGATCAGGAAGAACCACAGCAGCACCATCACGAGCGGGATCGAGCGGAACACCGTCACGTACGCTTTCGCGAACCACGCGAGCGGCTTCACGCCGGACAGCCGCAGCAGCGCCAGCAGCGTGCCCCAGACGATGCCGACCACGATCGCGATCAGCGTGATCTTGAACGTGACGATCGCACCGGACCACAGCGTCGGCAGCGCGCCGGGAATACTACTCCAGTCGAACTGATGCATCACTTGCCTCCGATGTAGCCGGGCAGCCGCGTACGGCCTTCGATCCAGCGCATGAACGCCATCACGACGAGGTTGATGACCACGTACGCGAGCGTCACGGCGATGAACGACTCGTAGGTCTGCGCGGTGTAGTCGACGAGCTGGCGCGCCTGCGCGGACAGGTCGAGCAGGCCGATCGTCGACGCGACGGCGGAGTTCTTGAAGATGTTCAGGAATTCCGACGTGAGCGGCGGCACGATGATCCGGTATGCCACGGGCAGCAGCACGTAGCGGTACGTCTGCCATTGCGTGAAACCCATCGCGAGACCGGCCGCGCGCTGGCCCTTCGGCAGCGCGTTGATCCCCGAGCGCACCTGTTCGCACACGCGCGCGCCGGTGAACAGGCCGAGACAGACGATCGACGCGGTAAAGAACTGCGTGCCGGGCGGCAACTGCTTGATCCAGGTGCCGATCGAGGCGGGCAGCAACTCGGGTATCACGAGATACCAGACGAAGAACTGCACGATCAGCGGAATGTTCCGGAAAATCGACACGTACACGGTGCCGATCGCGGCGAGCCACTTGTTCGGCACGGTGCGCAGCACACCGAACAGCGACCCGACGATCAGCGCGATGACCCAGGCGACGAGCGACACTTCGATCGTCACCCAGAAGCCGGACATCAGCCATCCGAAATAAGTCGTCGGCTCGCCGGTCGACACGGGGCTCAGAAAGATGCCCCAGTTCCAGTGGTAAGACATGGGCAAGACTCCAGCAAAAAGAAACGGAAGAAGCGTGGCCTCTTCCGTCTCATTAGCGTCATTTCTGCATCAACGGCCGTGCGGTCAGTCGAGCGCCTTGTCGTTCGGGTTCGCGTACAGCTTCTTCATCGACTCGGACAGCGGGAAGTTCAGGTTCAGCCCCTTCGGCGGGATCGGGTTCTCGAACCACTTCGCGTAGATCTTCGCGGCTTCGCCCGACTTCTCGACTTGCGAGATCGCGTCGTCGACGACCTTCTTGAAGTCGGCGTCGCCCTTGCGCATCATGCAGCCGTAAGCCTCTTCCGATTGCGGCGTGCCGACGATCACCCATTCGCCCGGCTGCTTCGCCTTCGCGCGCTCGCCCGCGAGCAGCGCGTCATCCATCATGAATGCGACCGCGCGGCCCGATTCCAGCGTGTTGAACGAATCGCCGTGATCCTTCGCGCTGATGATGTTCATGCCGAGCTGCTTGTCGTTGTTCATCTTGCGCAGCAGGCGCTCCGACGTCGTGCCGGCGGTCGTCACGACCGTCTTGCCCTTCAGGTCGGCGAAATCCTTGACGCCCGAATCCTTCTTCGTCATCAGGCGCGTGCCGATCACGAAAATCGTGTCGGAGAACGCGGCTTGCTGCTGACGCTCGAGGTTGTTGGTCGTCGAGCCGCACTCGATGTCGACCGTGCCGTTCTGCACGAGCGGGATGCGGTTCTGCGACGTGACGGGGATGTTCTTCACCTGCAGGTTCGGCAGGCTCAGCTTCTTCTTCACCGCGTCCACGATCTTCAGCTGGAACTCGCGCGAATAGCCGACCACCTGCTGGTTCTGGTCGTAGTAGGAGAACGGAATCGACGATTCGCGGTGGCCCAGCGCGATCACGCCCGTGTCCTTGATCTTCTTCAGCGTGCCAGTCTCCTGAGCATGCGCGCCGCTTGCGAACGCGCACAGCGCCGCGGCCATCAGGACTGCCTTGTGGTATTTCATTTTGGTCATCTCCTTGGCTAAAACCCGCGCCAGTGTATCAAAGTAATATTTTTGAAAGTACTGGTTGTTTACCGCACTACGAATCGCCCTGTGCGAAGCCGTCCTCCCGGCTCCGGGCGCGCCAGATGCGCGCGCGGGCGGTGCCGGATTCGGCACCGCCCGCGAGGGTTCACATCCGCAATCGGGTGGATTGCGTCATGAATCTTTCATGGTCGATGATCAGGGACGCCCGGTTAGGGACGCCCGGTCAGGGGTAGAGGCCGCGCATTTCGCGCGCCATCAGGATGCGCTTGCACGCGACGATGAACGCCGCCGTACGCACCGTCACCTTGTGCTCTTCCGCGACCGCCCACACGCCGGCGAACGCTTCGCGCATCACGCGCTCGAGACGATGGTTGATCTCGTCTTCCGTCCAGAAGAAGCTCGAGAAATCCTGCACCCACTCGAAGTACGATACGGTCACGCCACCGGCGTTCGCGATCACGTCGGGGATCACGAGCACGCCGTTCGCGCTCAGGATGTCGTCCGCCGCGGTCGTCGTCGGGCCGTTCGCGCCTTCGACGATGATCTTCGTGCGGATCTTCGCCGCGTTCTTCTCGGTGATCTGGTTTTCCAGCGCCGCCGGGATCAGGATGTCGGTCTCGACCGTCCAGAACTCGTCGTTCGGCATCGGCTCGGCGCCTTCGAAGCCCGCGACGCCGCCCGTGCGTGCGACGTGGTCGAGCAGCTTGTTCGAATCGAGGCCGGCCGGCTGGTAGATCGTGCCCGTGTGATCCTGCACCGCGATCACCTTCGAGCCCGCTTCCTGGAACAGCTTCGCCGCGATGCCGCCGACGTTGCCGAAGCCCTGCACCGCGATGCGCGCGCCTTCGATCTCGAGGCCCTTCTTCTTCGCCGCTTCGCAGCCGACGACGAACACGCCGCGGCCCGTCGCTTCCTTGCGGCCGAGCGAACCGCCGAGCGCGATCGGCTTGCCGGTCACGACGCCGGTCGACGTCTGGCCCTGGTTCATCGAGTACGTGTCCATCATCCACGCCATCACCTGTTCGTTGGTGTTGACGTCCGGCGCCGGAATGTCGGTGTTCGGCCCGATGATGATGCCGATTTCGCTGGTGTAGCGGCGCGTCACGCGCTCGAGCTCGCCACGCGACAGCTTGCGCGGGTCGACGCGGATGCCGCCCTTCGCACCGCCGTACGGCACGTTCACGGCCGCGTTCTTCACCGACATCCATGCGGACAGCGCCATCACTTCCGACAGCGTCACGTCCTGGTGGTAGCGCACGCCGCCCTTGCCCGGGCCGCGCGACACGTTGTGCTGCACGCGATAGCCTTCGAAGTGCGCGACGGTGCCGTTGTCGAGCTCGATCGGGCAGTCGACGATCAGGATGCGCTTCGGACGCTTCAGCGTTTCGAGCCAGCGCGACAGCGAACCGAGGTACGGCGCGACGCGATCGACCTGCTGAAGGTAGTTGCCCCACGGGCCGAGATCGTCGGCGTGCAGGTAGGACGGGATGGACTGCTGTTGCGAAGACATGGAAGCTCCAACGTTCAACGGATTGCGCACATTGTCGAAAAAGCCGTTTTTTTTATCCAATGCCGTTTGTTTATTCGATTATGCGTTTCTTGCATGATCGCGATTTTTTGCAAATCCGCGGTCGATTCGCGCAAGAACGCCCGCGATCGGCCGTGCATCGCGTTCGTGGAAAAACGGATTGGACAGGCGCGAGCCGGCCGCGGGACAGCCGTCCGACAGGCGGTGCAAGGCCGCCGTCAGCCGACCGGGCCAATCGGCCGGATTAACCGCCGGCGGTTAACCGGCAGTATCGCCGGTGGTCTCGCGCAGTTCGTCGCGCACGACGTCCCACAGCGCGCGCACGAGCTTCTGCCGCGGATCGTCGCCCTGCAGCGCGAGCTTGTCGCAGTACAGCCGGATCTCCATCGTCAGCGTGAACGGATGCGCGCCGCCGCGCGCCGACCGGTCGAGGCGGATCAGCCGGCCGCCCGCGACCGCATCGTCGACCGCGCTGTGCGGCAGGAACGCGACGCCGTGGCCCGCGAGCGCCATCGCCTTCAGCCCTTCGGCCATGTCGGTTTCGTACACGCGATCGAGGAACAGCCGCGTCGGCGCGTTCGCGATGATGACTTCGGTCATCCGGCCGAGATACGCGTTCGGCGTATACGACAGGTACGGCACGCGCGCGTCGGCCGTGCCCGGCAGCGTATGGCGCGGCCGGCCCGCGCGGCCGGGCGCGGAGAACGGGCTGATCGGCTCGCTGCCGAGGACGAGCATGTCGTAGCGCGCCGGGTCGAGCGCGACCGGGTGGCTCGGGTGGTGGTAGCCCATCACGAGGTCGCAGCCGCCTTCGACGAGCGACAGCACCGCGTCGTGCACGTTCAGCGCGCGCAGCCGCGTGTGGACCTGGCCCATCTTCGCCTCGATCCGCTCGAGCCAGCGCGGGAAATACGTGAGCGACAGCGTGTGCGGCACCGCGAATTCGATCGTCGGCACCGGCGCGCCGACGTGGCCGCGCAGCAGCGTGCGCGCCTCGTGCGCCTGCGACAGCATCGTCAGCGCCTGCTCGTAGAAGATCTGCCCGGCCTGCGTGAGCCGCGTCGGATAGACCGAACGATCGATCAGCTCGGTCGCGAGCCATGCCTCGAGCGCCTGGATGCGCCGCGAGAACGCCGGCTGCGACACGTGCCGCAGCTCGGCGGACCGGCTAAAGCTGCGCGTCTCCGCGAGCGAGACGAAGTCTTCGAGCCATTTCAGTTCCATGCAGGCGGGCGCGGCGGGCGGCGGTCGGGAAGAAGCCTGCATTCTACCGGCGGGCGGGCCCGGCCGGCGGCTTGGCGGACAGCCCGGCGAGCCCGCGGGGGCGCCTGCCGACACGCCATTCGCGTGCCGCCCGGGCATCGCTCGCCGGCGGCGCGCGCGGCCGGACCGGTTCGGCCGGAATCGACGCGCGCCGATGGTAAAATGCCGGATTCTCCTCCCCTCGTTCGCCCCGGCCCCAAAAGGCCCTGCCCGATCATGTCCGACACTCGTCCCGATACGCTTTTCGCCCTCACCGCGCTCTCGCCCATCGACGGCCGCTACGCCAGCAAGACCGAAGCGCTGCGCGACTGGCTCTCCGAAGCCGCCTTCATGCGCCACCGCGTCACCGTCGAGGTGCACTGGCTGATCGCGCTGTCGCGCGCCGGCTTCGCGGAAGTCCCGCGCTTCTCGGAAGCCTCCGAGCAGTTCCTGCTGCAGCTCGCCGAGCGCTTCACCGCGCACGACGCCGCACGCATCAAGGAAATCGAGCGCGTGACGAACCACGACGTGAAGGCCGTCGAATACTGGCTGAAGGAATCGGTGAAGGGCCAGGCCGAACTCGAGAAGGCGAGCGAATTCATTCACTTCGCGTGCACCTCCGAGGACATCAACAACACGTCGCACGGGATGATGCTCGCCGGCGCGCGCGAACACGTGATCCTGCCGGCGCTGCGCACGGTCTACCAGCGCCTCGTCGCGCTCGCGCACGCGCACGCGGAACAGCCGATGCTGTCGCGCACGCACGGCCAGCCGGCCAGCCCGACGACGCTCGGCAAGGAACTCGCGAACGTCGCCGCGCGCCTCGCCCGCGCGATCGCGCGCATCGAGAAGGTCGAGATCCTCGGCAAGATGAACGGCGCGGTCGGCAACTTCAACGCGCACCTGTCCGCGTATCCGGAATTCGACTGGGAAGCGTTCTCGCGCGACGTGATCGAAAACCGCCTGAAGCTCACGTTCAACCCGTACACGATCCAGATCGAGCCGCACGACTACATGGCCGAACTGTTCGACGCCGTGGCGCGCGCGAACACGATCCTGCTCGACCTCGACCGCGACGTGTGGGGCTACATCTCGGTCGGCTACTTCAAGCAGAAGACGAAGGCCGGCGAGATTGGCTCGTCGACGATGCCGCACAAGGTCAACCCGATCGACTTCGAGAACTCGGAAGGCAACCTCGGCCTCGCGAACGCGACGCTGCGCCACCTCGCCGACAAGCTGCCGGTGTCGCGCTGGCAGCGCGACCTGACCGACTCGACGGTGCTGCGCAACATGGGCGTCGCGCTCGGCTACTCGCTGCTCGCGTACGATTCGCTGATCCGCGGCCTCGACAAGCTCGAAGTGAACCCGCAGCGCCTGAACGAAGATCTCGACAACTGCTGGGAAGTGCTCGCGGAGCCGGTGCAGACGGTGATGCGCCGCTACGGCATCGAGAACCCGTACGAGCAGTTGAAGGAACTGACGCGCGGCAAGGGCATCACGCGCGAAGCGCTGCAGGAATTCGTCGGCACGCTGGCGATCCCGCAGGACGCGAAGGATCGCCTGCTCGCGATGACGCCCGCGTCGTACATCGGCAAGGCCGTCGAACTCGCGAAGCGGATCGCGTAAGCGCCGCCGTCGCCTGACGCAAAAAAGCCCGATGCGAAGCGATTCGCATCGGGCTTTTTATTGCCTGCAGCAGCCGGTCAGAACGAGATCATCCGCCCCGGGTTCAGCGCGCTCATCACGCTCATCGCGGCCTTCGCGGCGGGAATCGCGATCGGCGACAGCTGCCGGCCGAGCGGAATCGCACGATGGTCGATGCCCGTGAGCATCGAGAAGTCGTCGTTGCGGCCGACGAAATCGTCGCAGATCGCCTTGCCGATCCGCACCGTCTGGGCGACGCCGTGCCCGCTCCAGCCCTGCACCATGTACATCGGCACGCGGCCGTCGGTCTTGCGGCTGTCGGTCGCGCCGTTCAGCGTGAAGTCGCTGACGCCGCTCCAGCAGTAGTCGAGCGCGAAGCGGCCGTCGTGCTGCGGAAACACCGTGTTCAGCCGTGTCAGCAGATACGCGTTGACGTCGGGCTGCGCCCAGCAGCTGCCGGTGCCTTGCCCGCCGAACAGCAGGCGGTTGCCGCGCACCGGCCGGTAGTAGTCGATCTGGAACTGCGTGTCGTACACCGGCATGCCGGCCGGCATCAGCGTCGCGACGTCGACGTCGAGCGGCGCCGTCACGCTCACGTACGTGAAGAACGGCACGGTGGTCGCCGCGCCGTCGTCGAGCAAACGGAACGTCGTGTTGTGCAGCGCGAGCACGACGCCGCGGCGCGCGGTAATCGTGCCGCCCGGCGTCGTCGCGACGACGCCCGCGGGCGTCTCGTCGAGTTCGAGCACCTCGGTGCCCTCGTACAGCGCACCGCCGTTCAGCCGGAAGCCGTGCACGAGGCCGCGCACCAGCGCGAGCGGATGAATCTGCCCGCCGATCGCGTCGATCGCCGCGCCGTGATACAGCCCCGAGCGCACGTATTCGTCGTGCAGCTGATGGCGGCCGACGAGCGTCACGCCCGCGTCGCCGAGATGGCGTCGCGCATCCGCGCCGTCGAGCAGCGCGCTCATGTGGCCGGGGTGAACCGCCGCCGTGACGTGGCCGCGCTTGCGATCGAGATCGAGCGCGTAACGCGCGCCGATTTCGTCGATCAGGTCCATCGACTCGGCCGACGCGAAGCGCCACAGCCGTTTCGCATCGTCGTGCGATAGGTAGTCGATCATGTCGGCGGCTTCCCAGCGCGCAAGGCCGGGCGTCAGTTGCCCGCCGTTGCGGCCCGACGCGGCCGAGCCGACGTGATGCTTGTCGACGAGGATCGTGTCGACGCCCGCTTCCGCGAGATGCAGGGCGGCCGATGCGCCGAGCAAGCCGGCGCCGATCACGAGCACGTCGCAGACGGCGTCGCGCGCCAGCGGCGCGCTGTTTTCATGGCGCGACAACGACGCCTCGTACCAGTTGGCCGGCCGTTCGCCGTCGTGGCGGGCCGGATCGCACCAGTTCCAGTTGTCTTTTTCGATATTCAGTTGCGTTTGCTCGAAACGCGATTCGCCCTGGATCAAGGGCCTGTTGTTGGACGTCATGATTGCACTTGCATGGTCTTGGGCCGCCTGTCGAAGGGCCTCGTTGCTTCGAGGCTTCGCGGGTGGGGCAGCCGGTTCCACATGGGTGTCAACGAGAAAAGGGGCGCGATGGCCCGTGTTGACGGCGGCACGCTCGTGCCGCCTGGATCCCGGACTGTGCGAAAGCACGTATTGAAAGGTGCCGGGACACCCAATTTCTACACCGCAGAAATAATTCTACAGTGTAGAATAAGCTTTCGTCAAGTTTACAGCCGGTGCCGTGCCGGCGTGCCAGCCTGCGTCGATGAAAGACAAACCCGCCCAGGGGCCGCGCGGCCTCGACAAGGACGCGCTCGTCGCGGCCGCGCTCGCGCTGCTCGAAGACGTCGGCGAAGCCGCGTTCAGCGTGCGCAAGCTCGCGCAATCGGTCGGCTGCGACCCGATGAGCGTGCTGTATCACTTCAAGTCGAAGGACGGCCTGAGCCGCGCGATCGCGAATGCGCTGTCGCGCTCGCTCGTGCCGGTCGATCCGTCACTGCCGTGGCGCGAACGGCTGCGCGACCTCGCGCGCCAGTACCGCGCGCTCGCGCTGCGCTACCCGGCCGCATTCGCGCTGCTGCAGCGGCACATGAGCACCGGCCCGGCCGACCTCGCGCACATCGAGGCCGTGCATCGCGCGCTGACCGACGCCGGCATCCCGCGCGCGGCGCTGCCGTCGGTATGCGTCGGCTGGTACGCGAGCGTGATCGGGCTGGCCGCTGCCGAAGCGGGCGGCCTCACACGGCCCGCGAACGACGTCGAGCTCGCGGAAATGCACGCGCTGTCCGACGCCGCGCATCCGCTCGTCAAGTCGGCCGCGCCGCTCTATGCGCAGCTCGATCCGGCGGCCGTCCATGACACGATGCTCGACGTGCTGCTTGACGGCATAGCCCAACGCTCGCGCACGGCCTGACCGGCGTCCGCCCCGCCAACGAAAAAAGCGCCCGAAGGCGCCTTTTCGATGACGATGGCCGCGAACCGCGCTCAGCGCTGATGCGCGAGGCCGATCTTCAGCATGACCTGATCGACGATCTGCTCGGGCGTCAGCTCGATGCTGACCTCGATCGCCTCGTCCGGGCCCGGCTCCTCGAGCGTGTCGAGCTGGCTCTTCAGCAGCGACGGATCGAAGAAATGGCCGGTGCGGCTCTTCAGGCGTTCCTGCAGCACCTCGAACGACCCCTTCAGATACACGAACCGCACGTCGGTGTCGGTGCCGCGCAGCACGTCGCGGTACGACCGCTTCAGCGACGAGCACGTGAACACGGCGGTTTCGCCCGCGTGCTGCTTTTCCTCGATGGCCGCGCGGATCGTGCGCAGCCACGGCCAGCGGTCTTCATCGGTCAGCGGAATGCCGTGGTGCATCTTTTCCTTGTTGGCCGCGCTGTGAAACGCGTCGCCATCGGTATAGCTGCACGACAGGCGTTCCGCCAGCATTTCGCCGATTCGCGACTTGCCCGCGCCCGACACGCCCATTGCGATCAGAATCATTGACTACCCCTTGTTACAGAACCACGCTCAGCAACAGCGTAAAGCTCAGACCGAGCACCGAGATGATGGTTTCAAGCAGCGACCAGGTCTTGAACGTCTGGCCGACCGTCATCCCGAAATATTCCTTGATCAGCCAGAAGCCGCCGTCGTTCACGTGCGAGAAGATCAGCGAGCCCGAGCCCGTCGCGAGCACCAGCAGCTCAGGCCGGACCGCCGCGCCCGACGCCGCCGCGATCGGTGCGACGATGCCGCAGGCCGTCGTCATCGCGACCGTCGCCGAACCCGTCGCGAGACGCATCAGCGCCGCGACGAACCACCCGAGCAGCAGCGGCGACAGATGCGCGTGCTTCGCGGTCTCGACGATCTGTTGCGAGATCCCGCTGTCGCGCAGGACGCCGCCGAAGCCGCCGCCCGCGCCGACGATCAGCGTGATGCCGGCGATCGGCGCCAGGCACTCGCCGCAGAATTTCTGGATCTGGTCGCGGTTGAAGCCCTGCTTCGCGCCGAAGGTCCAGAAGCTCACGAGCACGGCGATCAGCAGCGCGACGTCCGAGTTGCCGGCAAAACGCAGCAGGTTGTTCGGCAGCGACTTCGGCGTGAACACGAGGTCGGCCCAGCTGCCGACGAGCATCAGCACGACGGGCAGCAGGATCGTGAACAGCGTGATGCCGAAGCTCGGCAGTTCGCGCTTGCCGCCATCCGTGCGCGAATCGACGAATTGCGATGCGAGCGGGTTGTTTTCCGGCAGCTTCACGAACTTCGAGATCATCAGCGCGAACAGCGGGCCCGCGATGATCGCGGTCGGCACGCCGACGACGAGGCCGAACGCGATCGTCTTGCCGATATCGGCGCCGTATTGCTGGACGGCCAGCAGCGCGGCCGGATGCGGCGGGATCAGCCCGTGCACCACCGACAGGCCGGCCACCATCGGCAGGCCGACGACGAGCAGCGACTTGCCGGTGCGCTTCGCGACGTTGAACGCGATCGGGATCAGCAGCACGAAGCCGACTTCGAAGAACACCGGCAGGCCGACGATGATCGCGACGAACATCATCGCCCAGTGGATGTTCTTTTCACCGAACCAGTCGATCAGCGTGGTCGCGATCCGCTCGGCGCCGCCCGATTCGGCCATCATCTTGCCGAGCATCGTGCCGAGGCCGACGACGATCGCGATGTGGCCGAGCGTGCCGCCGGTACCGGTTTCGAACGACTTGACGATCTTGTCCATCGGCATGCCGACGACGAGGCCGAGGCCGAGCGAAACGATGATCAGCACCAGGAACGGGTAGATCTTGTAGCGCGCGATCATCAGGATCAGCGCGGCAATCGCGATCAGCGTGAATACGAGCAGCATGCTGCCTTGGACGGCCCCCATGTGGCACTCCTCCTAGAATTGTTCGAACCGGGCGAGTCGTTGCGAGTATGCCCGGCTATGCAGGTCTCCGAAACACGGGGGTACCCCCCCGTCAGGACGCTGAATTTTACTTATCTTTGCGATCCGCGGATAGAACCGGTTCCATCAGCAAAAACCCTCGGTAAAACAAGCACTAACGCTTGCTTTCCGAGGGCCAAACCGTCATTTGGCACAAGTCTTAACGGGGAAGCTGGCTCGCCGCTTGCGCGAGGCGCGTGACTTCGGCCCAATCCTGCGCGGCGAGCGCGGCCTTCGGCGTGAGCCACGAGCCGCCGACGCACACGACGTTCGGCAGTTTCAGGAAGTTCGGCGCGGTATCGACCGTGATGCCGCCCGTCGGGCAGAACTTCAGCGCCGGGAACGGGCCGTGGAACGCCTGCAGCATCGGCACGCCGCCCGCCTGCTGCGCGGGGAAGAACTTCACGATGTCGTAGCCGAATTCGAGTGCCTGGATGATGTCGCTCGGCGTCATCACGCCCGGCAGCAGCGGCAGGCCCGCGTCGAGCGACGCGAGGTGCAGCTCCTTCGTCAGGCCCGGCGACACGCCGAACGTCGCGCCCGCGCGCTTCGCCTGCGCGCAGTGCTCGGGCTTCGTGATCGTGCCCACGCCGACGACGATGTCGTCCGCGAGCTGGCTCGCGCGCTGGATCGCCTCGAGGCCCGCCGGCGTGCGCAGCGTGATCTCGAGCACCTTCACGCCGCCCGCGTGCAATGCGCGCGACACGTTTTCGCCCTGCTCGACCGAGTCGAATGCGAGCACCGGAATGACCGGGCCCAGCTTCACGATTTCAGCAATCGTCTTCATTGAATTGGCTCCTAGAAATTCATGCGGCGACGCTGGCGGCCGTTTCGCCGACCAGCGTCCCGAAAACCGATGCGCCCTGCTCGGCCGGCGCGGCCGCCGCGCGAAACACGCCGAACAGTTCGCGGCCGAAGCCGACTTCGTTCTCGGCCTGGTGCTGCGGCTGCGCGACCGGGCGCGCGTGCCATTCGGCGTCGTCGACCTCGATGTCGAGCACGCCGGCTTCCGCGTCGATCACGAGCATGTCGCCCGTCTTCACCTTGCCGATCGGGCCGGCCAGCAGCGCCTCCGGCGACACGTGGATCACGGCCGGCACCTTGCCCGACGCGCCCGACATGCGGCCGTCGGTGACCAGCGCGACGTGGAAGCCCTGATCCTGCAGCACGCCGAGCAGCGGCGTCAAACGGTGCAGTTCGGGCATGCCGTTCGCGCGCGCGCCCTGGAAGCGCACCACCGCGACGAAGTCGCGCTTCAGCTCGCCGCGATCGAACGCGGCCTGCACGGCTTCCTGCGAGTCGAACACGATCGCCGGCGCCTTCACCTTGCGGTGCTCGGGCGCGACCGCCGAGATCTTGATCACGCCGCGGCCGAGCCGGCCCTGCATCAGGCGCAGGCCGCCGTCCGGCTGGAACGGGTCGCGAATGCCGCGCAGCACCTTCGTGTCGTGGCTCTCGGCCGCGCCGTCGACCCACGTCAGCTTGCCGTCGATCAGCTTCGGCTCCTTCGTGTAGTGCGCAAGCCCCTTGCCGGCGACCGTCGTCACGTCCTCGTGCAGCAGCCCGCCTTCGAGCAGGTTGCGCACCAGGAACGCGACACCGCCCGCCGCGTGGAAATGGTTCACGTCGGCCTTGCCGTTCGGGTAGATCTTCGCGAGCAGCGGCACGACTGCCGACAGCTCGTCGAAATCGTTCCAGTCGATCAGGATGCCGGCCGCGCGCGCGATCGCGACGAGGTGCAGCGTGTGGTTGGTCGAGCCGCCCGTCGCGAGCAGCGCGACGATCCCGTTGACGATCGCCTTTTCGTCGATCACATGGCCGATCGGCGTGTACTGGCCGCGCTCGACGGTCAGGTCGAGCACGCGGCGCGCGGCCTCGGCCGTCAGCGCGGTGCGCAGCGGCGTGTGCGGATGAACGAATGCCGAGCCCGGCAGGTGCAGCCCCATCAGCTCCATCAGCATCTGGTTGCTGTTCGCGGTGCCGTAGAACGTGCAGGTGCCGTGGCCGTGATACGCGGCCGATTCGGCTTCGAGCAGCGCGTCGCGGCCGACCTGGCCGGTCGCGAACTGCTGGCGGATCTTCGCCTTGTCGTCGTTCGACAGGCCGCTCGTCATCGGGCCGGCCGGCACGAAGATCGTCGGCAGATGGCCGAACTGCAGCGCGCCGATCAAGAGGCCCGGCACGATCTTGTCGCAGATGCCGAGGCAGAGCGCGGCATCGAACATGTTGTGCGTGAGCGCGATCGCCGTGCCCATCGCGATCGCCTCGCGCGAGAACAGCGACAGCTCCATCCCCGGGTTGCCCTGCGTGACGCCGTCGCACATCGCCGGCACGCCGCCCGCGAACTGCGCGACCCCGCCGTTCTCGCGCGCGGCCGCCTTGATGATCTCGGGGAAATCCTTGTACGGCGCGTGCGCGGACAGCATCTCGTTGTACGAGGACACGATGCCGATGTTCGGCTCGCGAATCGCCTTGATCGAGAACTTGTCGTTACCCTCGAGGCCCGCGAAGCCGTGCGCGAGGTTCGCGCACGACAGCGCGCCGCGTGCCGGGAACTTGCCTTGCGCGCCGTCGATGCGCTGCAGATAGGCGGAACGGGTCGATTGGCTGCGGGCGATCACGCGTTCGGTGACCTTCGCCAGAGTGGGGTGCAGCGACGTCATGCTGGGCGCTCCTGTATGCCGGCCGACACCGGCGGTTGGAATCGTGGGGACGGTCGAGCTTCGTCGATCGAACGAAGCAAGTCTAGTAGAAAAACTACAAGCACGCAATGCGGATCGGTTGGCTCGCAACCCTTATTCCCGCCACCAGCAAGGCTTTAATCAGTGAAAACCCTAATTCCCCCTGCTGAACTCGCATCCGAACCGCTGCAATTGCGCTAGTATTTTCATGTAGATTTTCTACAATTGGAGTGCGATACACTCGCTCATCCGAACCCGATTTCCACGTGCCGTCCCATGCTGCCTCGCATTGAAGCGATCCGCGCCGAGTTGCGCCCGTCCGAGCGCAAGCTCGCCGACTACATCCTCGCCGCGCCGCGCGAGGTGCTCGACCTCGCGATGACCGAGCTGTCGACCCGCGCGGGCGTCAGCCAGCCGACCATCGCGCGCTTCTGCCAGGCGCTCGGCTGCAGCGGCTTCCGCGAATTCAAGATCCGGCTCGCGCAGAGCGTCGCGCCGGGCGTGTCGTCGGTGTACCGCGACGTCGAGCCCGACGAGCCGGCGCCCGGCATCATCGGCAAGGTGTTCGACCGCACGATCGGCGCGCTGATCGAGGTGCGCAACAGCCTGTCGGCGGGCAGCGTCGCCGACGCGATCGCGCTGCTGTCGAACGCGTCGCGCATCGAGTTCTACGGCGCCGGCGGCTCGGGCATCGCCGCGCAGGACATCCAGCACAAGTTCTTCCGGCTCGGCGTGCCGAGCGTCGCGTATTCGGACCCGCACACGTTCTCGATGTCGTCGGCGCTGCTCGGCCCGCACGACGTCGTCGTCGCGATCTCGAACACCGGCCGCACGCGCGACATCGTCGACGCCGCGCGCTCCGCGCTCGCATGCGGCGCGAAAGTCGTCGCGATCACGCAGAGCCATTCGCCGCTCGCGAAGCTCGCGACGGTCAGCCTCGCGTCGAACGTCGCCGAGGAAACGGACGTGTTCTCGCCGATGACGTCGCGGATGTCGCATCTCGCGATCGGCGACATCCTCGCGGTCGGCGTCGCGCTGTCGCGCGGGCCGGCGCTGATGGAGCGCGTCGGCCGCGCGAAGGAAGCGATCACGCGACGCCGGATCGACGACCCGACGAAGGACTAGTCGTCGCGGAACGCCGAGCGTAAACGAACGACGGCGCCCCGAGGGGCGCCGTTGCGCATGATTCGGCGGCGACGGACTCGCCGGCCGCGCCGCTCAGAACGGTTTGATCACGACCAGCGCGACCGCCGCGAGCATGCCGAGCACCGGCAGCTCGTTGAATACGCGATACCACCTGTCGGTGCGGCGGTTCTCGCCTCGCTCGAACACTTTCAGCAGATGCCCGCAATACGCGTGATAGACGATCAGCAGCAACACGACCGTCACCTTCGCATGGATCCAGCCCTGCCCCTGGCCGATGCCGATCACGAGCCACAGCCACAGCCCGCACGCGAGCGCCGGCACCGCGATCATCGTCATGAAACGGAACAGCTTGCGCGCCATCAGCAGCAGGCGCCGCACCGCGGCCGGATCGGTCTCCATGGCCAGGTTCACGTAGATGCGCGGCAGGTAGAACAGCCCCGCGAACCACGCGGCGATCAGAACGATATGGAACGTCTTGACCCAGAGCATTGCCATCGATTGTGCGCCTCGCGGTTGACTTACTGACGACCTTCGCCGTGCCCGAGCACGACGTACTTCAGCGACGTCAGCCCTTCCAGGCCGACGGGGCCGCGTGCGTGCAGCTTGTCGTTCGAGATGCCGATTTCCGCGCCGAGGCCGAATTCGAAACCGTCCGCGAAGCGTGTCGACGCGTTGACCATCACGCTCGCCGAATCGACTTCGCGCAGGAAGCGCATCGCGCGGTCGTGATCCTCGGTGACGATCGCATCCGTGTGATGCGAGCCGTAATGGTTGATGTGCTCGATCGCGGCGTCGAGCCCGTCGACGACCTTGATCGCAAGCACCGGCGCCAGATATTCGGTGTGCCAGTCTTCTTCGGTCGCGTCGACGAGCGGGCCGACGCCCGCATCGGCGAGCACCGCGCGCGCGGCCGCGTCGACGCGCAGTTCGACCTGCTTGTCGCGATACAGCTTGCCGAGCGGCGGCAGCAGCTTCGCGGCGATGCCGCTCGACACGAGCAGCGTCTCCATCGTGTTGCAGGTGCCGTAGCGGTGCGTCTTCGCGTTGTCGCAGACGGTCAGCGCCTTGTCGAGATCGGCGCGATCGTCGACGTACACGTGGCAGATGCCGTCGAGGTGCTTGATCATCGGCACGCGTGCCTCGTTGATCAGCCGTTCGATCAGGCTCTTGCCGCCGCGCGGCACAATCACGTCGACGAATTCGGTCATCGTGATCAGCTTGCCGACCGCCGCGCGATCGGCCGTCGCGACGACCTGCACCGCGTCCTGAGGGAGGCCTGCCGCCTCGAGCCCTTCGCCGATCAGCTTCGCGAGCGCCGCGTTCGACTCGAGCGCTTCGGAGCCGCCGCGCAGGATCGTCGCGTTGCCCGACTTCAGGCACAGCGCGGCCGCGTCGATCGTCACGTTCGGGCGCGATTCGTAGATGATGCCGATCACGCCGAGCGGCACGCGCATCTGGCCGACCTGGATCCCGCTCGGGCGGAACTTCAGGTTGCCGATCTCGCCGATCGGATCGGCCAGCGACGCAACCTGACGCAGCCCTTCGATCATCGTGTTCAACGCCTTGTCCGACAGCGTCAGGCGGTCGACGAACGCCGCATCGAGCCCCTTTTCACGGGCGCGGGCGACGTCGCGTGCATTCGCGTCCTTCAGCGCCTGCGCGTCGCGTTCGATCGCGCGGGCCACGGCGTCGAGCGCCGCGTTCTTCGCGGCCGTGCTGGCGCGCGCCATCGCGCGGGAGGCGTGCCGGGCGCGACGGCCCAGGTCGGTCATGTACTGATCGATATCCATCGTGTGACTCGAGAAGCGAGCCGCGCGGAGCGGCATGAATTCGTGGGGGAAGCGGGGACGGCTATCCGGGACGACCATCCGGGCGGGGTAACGGCCGCAAGACCGCGCCGCGCAGGGCGGCGCCCCGGTCATCGAAGCATTGTAAGCGGGTTGCGCAGCGCGCGCTGAAGGCCCGAACGGGACTTAGCGTCGCACGCGACCCGCGGTCGGCGGTCGCTCGCCGCGGGCGCCCGCGACCGTCATCGCGAGCTGGAACAGCCCGTCCCACGGGTCGGGCGGCGGTTCGTCCTGCGTGCGGCGGCCCGGCGTGACAGCCGTGAGCCCCTTGACCTGCCGGTCGAGCTTCGCGGCGAACGCGAGCGCCTTTTCGAGCACCGCTTCCGACACGCGGTTCAGCGCGGGCGCGATCAGCCGCTCGCGCGGCCCCCACACGCGGTTCTCGCGCAGCAGCGTCGCGAGCGGCTTGCCGGCCGTCGTGCCGCGCTTGATCCGCAGCAGCGTGCGCAGTTCCTCAACGACGGCCCACATCACGAGCACGATCGCCTCGCCCTCGCCCTTCAGCCCGTCGATCATCCGCGCGAGCCGCGCGGCGTCGCCGGCGAGCATCGCTTCGTTGAGCTTGAACACATCGTAGCGCGCGACGTTCAACACCGCGTCGTGCACCTGCTCGAACGACAGCGCGCCTTGCGGATACAGCAGCCCGAGCTTCTGGATTTCCTGGTGCGCGGCGAGCAGGTTGCCCTCGACGCGCTCCGCGATGAACTGCAGCGCGCGGCGCCCGTCGTCGCCGGACGCGACGCGCTGGCCCTGCATCGACAGGCGCTGGCCGATCCAGTTCGGCAGTTGCGCGCGGTCGACCGGATCGATCTTCAGCGCGACGCCGCCGTTCTGCAGCGCGGTAAACCACGCGGATTTCTGCGTGGCCGCGTCGAGGCGCGGCAACGTGACGAGCATCAGCGCATCGGGATTGGGCGTGGCCGCGAGCATCTTCAGCGCATCGGCGCCTTCCTTGCCGGGCTTGCCCGACGGAATGCGCAGCTCGATCAGCTGGCGCTCGCCGAACAGCGACATTGCCTGGGTCGCGCCGAGCAGCACGCTCCAGTCGAAGCCGCGCTCGACCGTATGCACCGAACGCTCGGTGAAGCCGGCCGCGCGCGCGGCCGCACGAATGCGGTCGCACGCTTCCTGCGCGAGCAGCGGCTCGTCGCCGTAGACGGTATAGAGCCCGGCCAACCCCTTCGCGAGGTGCGGCTCCAGCGCATCAAGTCGCAATTGCATCGCTGCGTGCGCCCGCGATCAGAGCGGCGGCGGCGGCAGCGGCGCGCGCGGCGCCACGCCCGGCACCACGTCCTCCGGCGCCGGCGTCAGCGAATGGACGATCGCGAGACGCCGCATCAACTGGTCGACCGCGTCGTTCTGCATGTCGCCGTACAGGATGTCGGCTTCCTGCGCCTTCGCGTTCGTGTACTGGTCGCTGTACGTCATCGCGCGGTTCAGCGCGATCGCGCTCGGCGGGATCAGCACGGTGCCGTCCTTGCTCGTCAGCGTGTAGTTCAGCGTGTAGAACAGCGCGTATTCCTGCGCGGAGCCGTACTTGTTGAGCGTCAGCGTGTTCTGGCCACGCGACTCCCACATGCGCAGCACGGCGTCGGCGTCGTCCGGCGACTTGACGATCTTCGTGTCGCTGCCGGCCTCGACGAGGCGCGTGAGCCGCGCCCCGACGGACGCCGGCGCACCGGCCACGAACAGGTGCTTGAACGCGTAGTCCTGCTGGCCGCGCAACTGGAAACCGCATGCCGACAGCACGACCGCGCTGCCGACGAGCATCAAAAACGATCTGCGGATCACCTTCGCTCCTTCTGGGTACGTCCGACGGCCGGCGGCCGTCAGACGACGATGTTCACGAGGCGGCCCGGCACGACGACGATCTTCTTCGCCGGCTTGCCGTCGCTGAATTTCGCGAATGCCTCGTCGGCCACCGCCGCTGCTTCGATCGCGTCGCGGCTCGCGTCCTTCGCGACCTTCAGCGCGCCGCGCACCTTGCCGTTCACCTGCAGCACGAGTTCGATCTCGGCCTGCTCGAGTGCGGCCTCGTCGACCTTCGGCCACGGTGCATCGAGCAGCGGGCCGAATTCGTCCGCGTAGCCGAGCGCCTTCCACAGCTCGAACGTGACGTGCGGCACGACCGGGTACAACACGCGCAGCAGCACGCCGTACGTCTCGCGCAGCACGGCGGGCGTCGCGCCCTTCGCGCCGTCGATCGCGTTCAGCATCTTCATCGCGGCCGACACGACCGTGTTGTACTGCAGGCGCTGGTAGTCGAAGTCGGCCTGCTTCAGCACGCTGTAGATCTCGCGGCGCAGCGCCTTGTCGGCGTCGCCGAGCGTCGCCGCGTCGAAACCGGCGCGGGCGGCAAGCGCTTCACGATTGCCGGCGCCGAAGCTCCATACGCGGCGCAGGAAGCGGCTCGCGCCTTCAACGCCCGCGCCCGACCACTCGAGCTGCTGCTCCGGCGGCGCGGCGAACATCGTGAACAGGCGCGCGGTATCGGCGCCGTACTGGTCGATCAGCAGCTGCGGATCGACGCCGTTGTTCTTCGACTTCGACATCTTCTCGATGCCGCCGAGCACGACCGGCTGACCGTCCGCATTCAGCGTCGCGCCGACCGGGCGACCCTTGTCGTCGTGCGTGACCGTCACGTCGAGCGGGTTGTACCAGGTCTTCTTGCCCGCCGCGTCCTCGCGGTAGTACGTCTCGTTCAGCACCATCCCCTGCGTGAGCAGGTTCTTCGCCGGCTCGCCGAACTTCACGAGGCCGAGATCGCGCATCACCTTGGTCCAGAAGCGCGAATACAGCAGGTGCAGGATCGCGTGCTCGATGCCGCCGATGTATTGATCCATCGGCATCCAGTAATCGGTGCGCGCGTCGACCATCGTCTCGGCGTCCGGCGCCGTGTAGCGCGAGAAGTACCACGACGAATCGACGAAGGTATCCATCGTGTCGGTTTCGCGCTTCGCGGCCGCGCCGCACTTCGGGCACGTGCAGTTCAGGAACGCTTCGGACTTCGCGAGCGGGTTGCCCGAGCCGTCCGGCACGAGGTCTTCCGGCAGCACGACGGGCAGGTCCTGCTCCGGCACCGGCACGTCGCCGCACGACGGGCAGTGGATGATCGGGATCGGCGTGCCCCAGTAGCGCTGGCGCGACACGCCCCAGTCGCGCAGGCGCCACGTGACCTGCTTGTCGCCGAAGCCGCCGGCGTTCAGGTCGGCCGCGACCGCGTCGACCGCGTCCGCGTAGCGCAGGCCGTCGTACTTGCCGCTGTTCACGCAGACCGCGGTGTCCTTGTCGCCGTACCACTCCTGCCATGCGTCGAGCGAGTACGTCTGCCCTTCGCTCGCGATCACCTGCTTGATCGGCAAATCGTATTTCTTCGCGAACGCGAAATCGCGCTCGTCGTGGCCCGGCACGCCCATCACCGCGCCTTCGCCATAGCTCATCAGCACGTAGTTGCCGATCCACACCTCGACCGGCTCGCCGGTCAGCGGGTGCTTGACCGAGAAGCCGGTCGCAACGCCCTTCTTCTCCATCGTCGCGACGTCGGCTTCGGCCACGCCGCCGCGCTTGCATTCCTCGATGAACGCGAGCAGTTCCGGCTTGTCCTGCGCGAGGCGCGTGGCGAGCGGGTGCTCGGCCGCGATCGCGCAGAACGTGACGCCCATGATCGTGTCGGCGCGCGTCGTGAACACGCGCAGCAGCTTCTGCTCGCCGTCGAGTTCGTACGGGAAACCGAAGTTCACGCCGAAGCTCTTGCCGATCCAGTTCTGCTGCATGATCTTCACGCGCTCGGGCCAGCCGAGGCCGTCGAGATCGTTCAGCAGCTCATCCGCGTACTGCGTGATGCGCAGGTAGTACATCGGGATCTCGCGCTTCTCGACGAGCGCGCCCGAGCGCCAGCCGCGGCCGTCGATCACCTGCTCGTTCGCGAGCACGGTCTGGTCGACCGGGTCCCAGTTCACGGTGCCCGTCTTCTTGTACGCGATGCCCTTCTCGAGCATCTTCAGGAACAGCCACTGGTTCCACTTGTAGTACTCGGGCTTGCACGTCGCGATTTCGCGCGACCAGTCGATCGCGAGGCCCATCGACTGCATCTGGCCCTTCATGTAGTCGATGTTGTCGTAGGTCCACTTCGCGGGCGGCACGCCGTTCGCCATCGCGGCGTTCTCGGCCGGCATCCCGAACGCATCCCAGCCCATCGGCATCAGCGTGTTGTAGCCGTTCATCCGCAGATAGCGGTACATCACGTCGTTGATCGTGTAGTTGCGCACGTGACCCATGTGCAGCTTGCCGGACGGGTACGGCAGCATCGACACGCAGTAGAACTTCGGCTTCTGCGAATCTTCCTTCGTCTTGTAGGCATCGGCTGCGCGCCAGTCGCCCTGGGCGGCGGCTTCGACGTCGGCGGGTACGTATCTCTCGTGCATGGTGTGGTTCGGGCTAGGCTTTAAGCGGCGCGACGGCTCGCGCGCAGGATTGGATCGAAAATCGTGCGTGCCCGGCGCGGGAACGGGCTGACCGGTTCCGGGCCGGGAAAAACGTCGATTATACCGCCCGGGCGGGCCCGCACGGCCGGTCTCGCGGGCTAGGGCCTGTTCACGCTAATAACGGGCTTGCGCTGGCCCCGCGAATGAATTTTTCCAAACAGCGGAACGTGCCTTTGCGCCCGCAGGGCGGCGTATCAGGGTTTCGCGCCCGCGGCGGCCGGCGCGGCGGCGCTCCCGGCCGGCGGCACGTCGGTCACGAAGCCGATCCGCGTGAGGCCCGCGGCCTGCGCGGCGCCCATCACCTGCGCGATCACGTCGTAGCGCGTCGCGCGCGACGCGCGCAGCCGCAACTCGGGCGGCGCGGCGCCCGCGGCGGCGGCCCGGAACCGCGCGGGCAGCGCGTCGAGCGCCACGGGCGCGTCGTCCCAGTAGAGCTTGCCCGCGTCGTCGATCGACAGCGTGACGGATTGCGGCGTGTCGCGCGCGACGCTCGCCGCGACCTTCGGCAGGTCGAGCCGGATCGCGTGCGTCATCAGCGGCGCGGTGATGATGAAGATGACGAGCAGCACGAGCATCACGTCGATCAGCGGCGTCATGTTGATCTCCGCCATCGGCGCGGACGTCTTGTGGTGCTCGAGCCCGCCGAATGCCATGGTCGTTCCTCCGGAGCCGGCGCGTCAGGCGCCCTGCGCGCACACGAATACGTGCAGATCGCGTGCGAAGCCGTCGAGTTCCTCGGCGAGCTGCCGGACGAGCCGGCCGAGGATGTTGTACGCGAGCACCGCGGGAATCGCGACGACCAGCCCGAACGCGGTCATGATCAGCGCCTCGCCGACCGGCCCCGCGACGTTCTCGATCTGCGCCTGCCCGCTCGCGGCGATGCTGCCGAGCGCGTGATAGATGCCCCACACGGTGCCGAGCAGCCCGACGAACGGCGCGGTGCTGCCGATCGACGCGAGCAGCACCTGGCCGAATTCGAGGCGCCGCTGCGAGCGCAGCATCGCATGACGCAACGCGCGCAGCACGCGTTCGCCGCGCTCGACGCGCGCGGCCAGCGCGGCCGGGTCGTGGTCGTCGGCCGCGTCGCGCGCGGCTTCGGCGAGCGGCACGAACACGCGCTCGCGATCGGCGCCGGCCAGCGCGGCGATGCCGGCATCGAGCGATGGCGCGCGCCAGAACGCGGCGAGCGCGCGCGACCCCTGCCGCTTCGCGCGGACCAGGAGCCAGGCTTTCATCAAGAGGAAGCACCAGCTGGCGACGGACATCGCCAGCAGCACATAGGAGACGGCGTGCGTGATCGCATCGCCGCTTTCGAGGTAGTGGACAACGCCGGTGGGAATCGCCATCGGAGTTTCCTCGCGGGTCAGCGCAGGCCGAGCACGTCCTGCATGTCGAACAGGCCGGCGTCGCGCGCCGACAGGAAGCGGACCGCACGCAACGCGCCCTGCGCGTACGACACGCGGCTCGACGACTTGTGCGTGATCTCGATGCGCTCGCCGATCCCGGCGAACAGCACGGTGTGGTCGCCGACGATGTCGCCGCCGCGCACCGCGGCAAAGCCGATCGACGACGGATCGCGTTCGCCGGTCACGCCGTGGCGGCCGTACACCGCGCAGTCGTCGAGCGAGCGGCCGAGCGCGCCGGCGACGGCCTCGCCCATCATCAGCGCGGTGCCCGACGGCGCATCGACCTTGTGGCGGTGATGCGCTTCGATGATCTCGATGTCGTAGCCGTGCGAGAAATGCTGCGCCGCGAATTCGAGCAGCTTCAGCGTGACGTTCACGCCGACGCTCATGTTCGCCGCGAACACGATGCCGATCTTGCCCGCCGCGGCCTGCAACTCGGCCTTCTGCTCGGCGGTGAAACCGGTCGTGCCGATCACGAGCTTCACGTCGTGGCGCAGCGCGGCCTCGATGTGGGCCATCGTGCCTTCCGGACGCGTGAAATCGATCAGATAGTCGGCCTGTGCGAACACGGCGTCGAGGTCGTCGGTCAGCTTGACGCCGGTGTCCTTGCCGAGGAACGCACCGGCGTCCTGGCCGAGGAACGGCGAACCGGCGCGGTCGAGCGCGCCGACGAGCTGCGCGTCGGCATCGTTGAGAACGGCTTCGATCAGCATCCGGCCCATTCGGCCCGATGCGCCGGCAATCGCAATCTTCATGGCTTTCTACACGACAGGTCTAAAGGCGGGCGGCGCATGCCGCCCCGTTTCCGCAGGCCGGCCGCTTACTGCGCCGGGGCGGTGAGCGGCTGGTTCTGCAGGTTGTCCGAGCCTTGCGGGCCGACCGGCGGCGCCGCTTCGTTCGTCGCGTTCGGCTGCGGCGGACGATGGAACTGGAACTGCGGCTGGATCGCCGGCGCGGCGCCCGGCGGCTGGCCGCCCGGCACCGGCGCGCCGCCCGAGGCCTGCGCGGCCGGCGTGAACCGGCGCGACCCCGAACCCTGCCCCGACACCTGGTTGGTCGCACGGTTCGCCGCGCGCGCCGCCTGGGCGTTCGCATCCTGGTCGACCACCGCGCCCGGCGCCGGCTCGGTAGCCGGGCTCGCGGCAGCGGCAGCCTGCGCGGCGCTCGCGGCCGCAGCGGCTTCGGACGCCTTCTTCGCCGCGGCAGCGGCCTTCGCCTTCTTGCCGCCGCGGTCGCCGTCGATGTCGGCCAGCAGGTCGAGCTCGGACGGCAGGTTGTCGGCGCCGGTCCAGCTGGCGACGCGATCGCCCGCGAAGGTCACCACGAGGTCGCGCTGCTGGACGATCGACGTCGAGCCGCGCTTGAAGTAAAAGAGGTAATCCCAGCGATCCGCGTGGAACATGTCCGCGAGCAGCGGCGTGCCGAGCAGCGCGCGGACTTGCTCGCGCGTCATGCCGACCTGCAACTGGGCGGCCTTCTCCTGCGACACGAAGTTGCCCTGCACGACGGTGATCCGATACGGCGTGATGCTCTGCGCGATGCGCTGCGTCACGCTGTCGTACGACGAACAACCCGCCAGCGCGACGACGGCGGCGGCAGCGATGATGGCACTCCGCATGCGACTCCTCTGAAAGTGCGAAAGCGATTCTGGGATCATTTCCTTCACCGTGCTGGCCCGCGTGCAGGCCGCGCGTATATCTGGAACGGCGAAAAGCCGGTAACATTGAAGCCCTGCATTGTACTCTAGGGATGCCTAGCCATGACCAATCCGACGGATCTCAAGAATATCGGGCTAAAGGCCACCCTACCGCGCCTCAAGATTCTCGAGATCTTCCAGCAGAGCCCCGTGCGCCACCTGACGGCCGAAGACGTCTACCGCAACCTGCTCAACGAGCAGCTCGACATCGGGCTCGCCACCGTCTATCGCGTGCTCACGCAGTTCGAGCAGGCCGGCCTGCTGTCGCGCAGCAACTTCGAGTCCGGCAAGGCGGTGTTCGAGCTGAACGAAGGTTCGCACCACGACCACCTCGTGTGCCTCGATTGCGGCCGCGTCGAGGAATTCTTCGACGCCGAGATCGAGAGCCGCCAGCAGGCAATCGCGAAGGAGCGCGGCTTCCGGCTCCAGGAGCACTCGCTCGCGATGTACGGTTCGTGCACGACCGAGAACTGCCCGCACCGCAAGCACTGAATCGCGCCACCCGCACACGGCACGGCCCGGCCGGCATCTCGCCGCCCGGGCCGTGTGCTTTTTCGGCGCGCGTGCCGCGCGCCCGGCATGCTTACGAAAGCCCTTCGGCGCGCGCGCAGGCCGGCTCGAAATCGAGCGCCCACGCGCGTTCCAGCGGGATCTCGTCGCAGTTCGGCTGCGGGCCGCCACGATCGACGATCACGAAATCGCTGACCGCATCGAGCGCGAGCAGCGGATGGTGCCAGACGCCCTTCGCATAATTGACGCCCTGCCAGCCCTCGGCCAGGAACGCGCGCATCGCGTCGGGCCGGAATTCGCCGGCCGGCGCGACGACGATCGCGTAGCGCGACACCGCCGCGAGCGGGATGAATGCCTGGCTGCCGTGCGGGTGGCGCTCCATCAGCGTGACCGCGACCGGCAGCGCGCGCGGCTGCGCACGAAACACGCTGACGAGCGGCCGGCCGCCGTCCGCGCACACGTCGATCGTCGCGAGATCGTGAAAGCGCTCGGTCGTGCCGCCGTTGATCGGGAAATGCCGCGCGCCTTCGAGCGCGATCACGTCGCCGAACGGCGCGAACGCTTCGCGGGTCAGGCGCTCGACGCGCAGGATCGGAGTTCCGCTCATGCCGCTGCCCTCCTTCAAGCCGGCTCGCCCCACAGACGCAGGCGCGACACGCCGCCGTCCGGGAAGATGTTGAACCGCACGTGCGTGACGGGGCCGAGCGCCGCGAGCTGATCGAACGTGTGCACGTGGTCCATCTGCAGCTTCTGCTCGCCGAGCAGTTCGGCCCAGAACATCGCCTGCGTGACGAGCGAATCGTCGGTGCCGCCCGTCACGTGCGCGGCCTGCAGCGAGCAGCGGTCGGGGAAATTGCCCTTGAAGAACGCCGTGTCGACCTCGACGCGCCGGATGATGCCCGGCCGCGCGAGCGCGACGATCGCCCAGTCGTTGCCCGGCTCGCGGCGGCGCCGCGTTTCCCAGCCGTCGCCCATGTTCGCGCCGCGCCCCGGCATCAGCATCTGCGAGGCCGGGCCGAAGTGCTGGTTGTTCGCGGCCACCAGATAGCCGCCGTTCTCGATCGCCGCGAGATCGACGAGCTCGCCCGCCGGCACGTGGCGCCAGTCGCGCTGCGGCTGGCCGTACACGCGCAGCCGCGCGAGCCCGCCGTCCGGATACAGGTTCACACGCAGGTGCGTGACCGGCCGCGCATCGTCGACGCTCACGTAGTGATGCGAATTGCCCTGCAGCGTCGTCGCGGGGACGATCGTGCGCCACTCGGCGTCGTCCGGCGGCGTGTCGCCGTCCACCGCGCACGCGTCGATCGACGCGGCCGGCGGGAAGTTGCCGGTGAAGTGGCTCGTATCGAGATCGACGCCATAAATCACGCCCGGCCGCGCGAGACGCACCACGCAGAAGTCGTGGCCGGTCGTACGCTTGCGGCGCGTTTCCCAGCCGTCCATCCACTTGCCGTGGTCGTCGTACTTGCCGGGAATGAACACGGCCGGCTCGGGATTGAGCATCCGCTCCTTCGGCGCGAAGAATTCGTCGCTGGCGAAGAGCGCCTGCGCGCCCAGGCGCGGGTCGGCGAGGTTCATGTAGCGCCGCGTGAAAGCCGGCGCGTTCGGATCGAGGATGGGGGCTGCCATGTCGTCTCCATTATTTTGAGAGGCGCCGGCGCGTCAGCGCGCCGGTCGCATGAAGGTCGGTCGCGCGGTGCGGCCGGGGAAGCCGCGCCGCGCGAGAGCGGTGTTCAGAGCGCGTGGGCCTGATCGCCGGCGACCGGTGCGGCGGCGCCCGGCGCGTCGGCCACGTAGCGCAGCTCGCGGTTCAGCACGCGCGTCGCCCGAGCGCGGTCGATGTCGTTCTCCCACACCGCGACGACCACCGTCGCGACGCAGTTGCCGATCAGGTTGGTCAGCGCGCGGGCGATGCCGACGAACCAGTCGACCGGCAGGATCAGCACGAGGCCGAGCACCGGAATCGCGGGAATCGCCGACAGCGTCGCCGCGAGAATCACGATCGCCGAGCCGGGGATGCCGTGCGCGCCCTTCGACGTGACGAGCGACACGAGCAGCACGACGATCAGGTCGTGCGTGGACAGCGGCGTGTTGGTGGCCTGCGCGATGAACAGCACCGCGAGCGTCAGGTAGATCGAGAAGCCGTCGAGGTTGAACGAATAGCCGGTCGGGATCACGAGGCCGACCGTCGAATCCTTGATGCCCATGTATTCGAGCTTGCTCATCACCTGCGGCAGCACCGCATCCGACGACGCCGTGCCGAGCACGATCGACAGTTCCTCGCGCAGGTAGCGGATCAGCTTGAACACCGAGAAGCCCGCGAGCCGCATCACCACGCCGAGCACGACCGTGACGAACACGAAGCAGCTCAGGTAGAACACCGCGACGAGGTAGCCGAGCTGCTTGAGCGACGCGACGCCGTACTTGCCGGTCGTGAACGCGATCGCGCCGAGCACGCCGAGCGGCGCGAGCTTGATGATGAAGCCGATGATCTTGAAGAACACGTGCGACAGTTCCTCGATCAGCGAATTGACGCGCTGCGCCTTGTCGCCGAGCAGCGACAGCGCGGAGCCGAACAGCACCGCGAACACGAGGATCTGCAGGATGTCGCCCTTCGCGAACGCGTCGATCGCGGTGTCGGGGATGATCTTCATCAGATAGCCGGCCGTGTCCTTCAGGCTTTCGGCGTTCTTCGCGTACGTCGACAGCGACGCCGCGTCGAGCGAGCGCAGGTCGATGTTCATCCCGACGCCCGGGCGCGTGACCCAGGCGAGGACGAGCCCGATGCCGAGCGCGAGCGTCGTCATCACCTCGAAGTAGACGACGGCCTTCAGGCCGACCCGGCCGACCTTCTTCAGGTCGCCCGCATTGGCCATCCCGCTGACCACGACGCAGAACACGATCGGGCCGATGACCATCTTGATCAGCTTCAGGAAGCCGTCGCCGAGCGGACGCAGCGACTCGGCGAAATGCGGGAAGAACGCGCCGAGCGCGACCCCTAGTATCAATGCGACGACTACCCGGCCAAACAGCGAATTGAGGAATTTCGACACGGCGCTCTCCCGATCCAACGGTTGCAGTTTCGTCTGTTCATACTGGTAAGACCAGTGATGTTATGGTGGATAGTAGGAAGCCGATATAGTCGCGTCAAGGACGAACAAAATAGGGATTTCCCGCCCCTCCAGCGGGGCCGGAACGCGCCGGAGTCGGCTTGATCGTGGCTTACCCGTAGGCCGCCCATGCGCCGAGCGCGTGCGGATTACAATGCTGGTCAGACCGGCCATCACTCATATCATGAAGAACGTTCCGCACACCGTGACCGACGCCGCCATCGCGACGATCCGCGACCGGATCGAGGCAGGCGTGTATCCGGTCGGCAGCCTGCTGCCGGCCCAGCGCCAGCTCTCCGAGGAGCTGGAGATCAGCCGCGCGTCGCTGCGCGAGGCGCTGTCGACGCTCGAGGCGCTCGGGATGCTGCGCATCCGCGCGGGCAAGGGCGTGTACGTCGAAAGCGCGCAGGCGTCGGCCGCGCATCCGTGGCAATTCGCCGAGCAGTCGTCGCCGCCCGATACGTACCAGATGCGCTATGCGCTCGAAGGCTTCGCCGCACGGATGGCCGCGCACGTCGTCAGCGACGATGACATCGCGTGGTTCGAGGACAACCTCGCCGACCTGCACGTCGCGCTGACCGAAAGCGCGCTCGACGAGGCATCGCGGCTCGACTTCGACTTCCACATGCGGATCATCCATCTGGCCGGGAATGCGGCGATCGAGTCGATCCTGCGCAGCAGCGCGGACATCATGAAGGAAAGCCAGCGCATGCCGTTCTACCGGCGCGAGTTGCTGCTGTCGACGTGGCACGAGCACCGCGCGATCGTCGACGCGCTGATCGCGCGCGATGCGGCCGCCGCCGGCACCGCGATCGAAACGCACATCGCGAACGCCGCGCAGCGCGCAGGCGTGTTCTTCCCGACGCCCGGCGCGTAATCCTCCCGCGCCGCGTTGGCACGCGGCCGGTCACGCAGTCATGCGGCGGGCCGGCGATCCGTTTCCGCCGCACGACGAAAAAGGCACGCGCCGCGCATCGCGGGCGTGCCTTTTTTGCAAAGGGCGCCGCTGCCGTCGCGACGCTAACGCCGCACCGTCACGCGGCCTCGTTCGCGAAATCGATCAGCACCTTCATCGCACGTTGGCGATCGCCTGCCAGTTCGAACGCGAGGTTCGCGTCGCGCATCGGGAACACGCGCGTGACGGCCGGCCGCAGGTCGACGCGCCCCGCGTTGATCAGTTGCACCGCGAGCGCGAATTCCGTGTGAAAGCGGAACGAGCCGCAGATCGACAGCTCCTTCGCGACCACCACATTCTGCGGCAGGCTCACGTCGCCGCCGAGCCCGAGCTGCACGACGACACCGCGCGGACGCATCACGTCGAGCCCATCACGCAGCGCGCGCGCATTGCCCGAACACTCGATCATCACGTCGAACGTGCCCTTGTCGGCGCTGTAGCGCTCGACCCAGCCGGTATCGGCCGCCGCATTGATCGTGCGGTCCGCGCCGAGCGCGCTCGCCACCGCCAGCGGCGCTTCGACGACATCCGTCGCGACGATCTCCGCCGCGCCGTGCACGCGCGCCGCCGCGACCGCCAGCACGCCGATCGGCCCGCAACCCGACACGAGCACGCGCTTGCCGATCAGCGGGCCCGCGCGCGACACCGCGTGCAGCCCGACCGCGAACGGCTCGGCCAGCGCCGCGAGCGACAGCGGCACGTGATCGGCGACCTTCACGCATTGCACCGCGTCGCACACGAGCGCATTGCGGAACGCGCCCTGCACGTGCGGCATCCGCATCGCACTGCCGTAGAAGCGCATGTCGAGACACTGGTTCGGCAGCCCTTCGAGACAGTAGCGGCATGCGCCGCACGGCCGGCTCGGATTGACCGCGACGCGATCGCCGACCTTCACCGACGTCACGTCCGGCGCCACTTCCGCGACCGTGCCGGCGACCTCGTGGCCGAGCACCATCGGCTGCCGCAGCCGGATCGCGCCGAAGCCGCCATGCCGAAAGTAATGGAGGTCGGAGCCGCAGATGCCGCCCATCGCGACGTCGACGCGCACCTGGCCCGGGCCGATCTCGCCCGCGTCCTGCTCCTCGACCCGCAGGTCGTTCGGCCCGTGGATCACCACACACATGCAACGCATACGCACGACATTCTCCTTGTCAGACCGCACTCGTCAGCCCGCCGTCGACGAACAGCGTCTGCCCGTTCACGAAATCGGATGCGGCCGACGCGAGGAAGATCGCCGCGCCGCACAGCTCGTCGACCTGCCCCCAGCGGCCGGCCGGCGTGCGCTTGCACAGCCAGTCCGAAAACGCCGCGTCGTCGACCAGCGCGCGATTCAGTTCGGTTTCGAAATAGCCGGGTGCAAGGCCGTTCGCCTGGATCCCGTGGCGCGCCCAGTCCGCGCACATCCCTTTGGTCAGCATCCGCACCGCGCCCTTGGTCGCCGCATACGGCGCGATCGTCGGCCGCGCGAGCTCGCTCTGCACCGAGCAGATGTTGATGATCTTGCCGCGGCCGCGCGCGATCATGTGCCGCGCGACCGCCTGCGCGACGTTGAACACGCCGTCGAGATTCACGCGCATCAGCGCATGCCAGTCGGCCGGGTCGAAGGCGTCGAGCGGCGCGCGACGCTGGATGCCCGCGTTGTTCACGAGAATGTCGATCGCGCCGACGCGCGCCTCGAAATCGTCGACCGCCGCGCGTACCTGCGCGTGCTCAGCCACGTCGAACACCGCATGGTCGGCCGCGAAGCCTTCATCGCGAAACTGGCGCGCGAGCGTCGCGGCCTTCTCTTCATTGCGATCGTTGATGACGATTGCCGCGCCGGCTTCCGCGAGCCCACGGGCGAGCGTCAGCCCGATCCCGCGGCCGGAGCCGGTAATCAGCGCGCGGCGGCCGTCGAGGCGGAACCGGTCAAGCGCGTGAGTCATGGATGTCTCCTCGTGCCAGTCGAGCCGGCTGCCCGTCGCGGCCGGTCTCGCGTTGACGGTATCTTCGACCGCCGGCCGGGTCCGCGCCAATGGTCTTTTTTGATCCGGTTATCATGAAAATTGATTACCACTCTCTCGTGCCCGCCGCCCCATGGAACTCAAGCAATTGCGCGCGTTCGTCACGCTCGCGGAAGACCTGCATTTCGGGCGCGCCGCGCAGCGCCTGTGCATCGTGCAGCCCGCGCTGAGCATGCAGATCAAGGCGCTCGAGGCGGAACTCGGCGCGCGCCTGTTCGAGCGCGACCGGCACAAGGTCGAGCTGAGCGACACCGGGCGCGTGTTCCTGCCCGAAGCGCGGGCAACGCTACAGCAGGCCGCGCGCGCGGAACAGATGGCGCGGCTGTCGAGCCGCGGCGAAATCGGCACGCTGCGGATCGCGTTCGTGTCGTCGGTGTTGCCGGCGCTGCTGCCGGCCGTGCTGCGCACGATGCGCGAACGCTATCCGTCGATCGCGCTCGAACTGAAGGACATGCCGACGCCCGACCAGATCGCCGCGCTACGCGACCGGCGGATCGACTTCGGGATGATCCGGCTGCCGGCCGCGTATGCGGGCATCGACACGCGCGTGGTGCTCGAGGAAGGGTTCGTCGTCGCGCTGCCGCTCGACCATCCGCTGGCCGCGCGCGATGCGATCGCGCCGGCCGACCTGCGCGGCCACCCCGCGTTCGTGCTCGCACGCCGCTATGCGCCTGGCTTTCACGACGACATGCTGCTCGCGCTGAGCCGTGCAGGCACGACGCTCGAGATTGCGCAGGACTTCGGCGAATTCACGACGATGCTCGCGCTCGTCGCGGCGGGAATGGGGATCGGGCTGATCCCGGCGCAGGCGGCGAGCGCGCTGCCGCCGAACGTGCTCGCGCGGCCACTCGATCTGGCCGGTCACCGCAGCGGCATCGGCCTCGCGTGGGCCGATCTCGACAGCCCGCTCAAACGGGCTTTCGTCGATGCGATCGAGCACGTGACGGCGAACGCCGGGCAATAAAAAACCCGGCCGGAAAACTCCGGGCCGGGTTCGTTCGCCACGCCGGCCGCCTTCCAGCGGCCGAGCGACGTACGCGATTACTTCGCGTTCGCGAATGCGATTGCCGTATCGAGCATGCGGTTCGAGAAACCCCACTCGTTGTCGTACCAGCTCGACACCTTCACGAGGCGGCCCGACACCTTGGTCAGCGTCGCGTCGAACGTCGACGAAGCCGGGTTGTGGTTGAAGTCGATCGACACCAGCGGTGCGTCGTTGTAGCCGAGGATGCCCTTCAGCGCGCCTTCCGATGCTTCCTTCATGATCGCGTTGACTTCCTCGACCGTCGTGTCGCGCTTCGCGATGAACGACAGGTCGACGATCGACACGTTGATCGTCGGGACGCGGATTGCGTAACCGTCGAGCTTGCCGTTCAGTTCCGGCAGCACGAGGCCGACGGCCGATGCCGCCCCCGTCTTCGTCGGGATCTGGCTGTGCGTCGCCGAACGCGCGCGGCGCAGGTCTTCGTGATAGACGTCCGTCAGCACCTGGTCGTTCGTGTACGCGTGGATCGTCGTCATCAGGCCGGTTTCGAGGCCGATCTTGTCGTTCAGCGGCTTGACGAGCGGCGCGAGGCAGTTCGTCGTGCACGATGCGTTCGAGATGACCGTGTGCTCGGCCTTCAGCACGTCGTGGTTCACGCCGTAGACGATCGTCGCGTCGACGTCCTTGCCGCCCGGCGCCGAGATGATCACCTTCTTCGCACCGCCCTTCAGGTGCGCGCTCGCCTTTTCCTTCGTCGTGAAGAAGCCCGTGCATTCCATCACGACGTCGACGCCCAGCTCGCCCCACGGCAGTTCGGCCGGGTTGCGGTTCGCCAGCACGCGGATCTTGTCGCCGTTCACGACGAGGTAGTCGCCGTCGACCGACACTTCGCCCGGAAACTTGCCGTGCGCGGTGTCGTACTGGGTCAGGTGCGCGTTGGTCTTCGCATCGCCCAGGTCGTTGATCGCGACGATCTCGAGATCGTGCTTCTTGCCGTTTTCATAGAACGCGCGCAGCGTGTTGCGGCCGATACGGCCGTAGCCGTTGATTGCGACGCGAATCGTCATGGTTATCTCCTGATGGCTGAAAAAATTCGTTTCGTGCAGCTTCACGGTGCGACGCGCGCAACGGGTGGCGCGCGCCGCGTAGGCTTTTAGGCCAGCACGGCCTTGGCCGTCTCGACGACGTGCTCGACGGTGAAGCCGAAGTACTTGAACAGCACGCCGGCCGGCGCCGATTCGCCGAACGTGTCGATCCCGACGACGCCGCCTTCGAGGCCGACGTACTTGTGCCAGAAGCTCGTCACGCCCGCTTCGATCGCGACGCGGCGCACGCCGTGCGGCAGCACGCGTTCGCGGTATTCGGCGTCCTGGCGATCGAACACGTTGGTCGACGGCATCGACACGACGCGCGCCGCGATGCCCTGCTGCGCGAGCGGTTCGACGGCCTTCATCGCGAGTTCGACTTCCGAGCCCGTCGCGATCAGGATGATCTTGCGCGCGACGATCTCTTCATCCCAGTCCTTCAGCACGTAGCCGCCCTTCTCGATGTTGGCGATCTGCGCATCGGTACGCGGGTTGAACGCGAGGTTCTGGCGGCTGAAGATCAGGCTCGACGGACGGTCGGCGGCGACCGCGTGGGTCCATGCGACGGCCGTCTCGACCGTATCGGCCGGACGCCAGACGTCGTGGTTCGGGATCAGGCGCAGGCTCGACACGTGCTCGATCGACTGGTGCGTCGGGCCGTCCTCGCCGAGGCCGATCGAATCGTGCGTGAACACGAAGATCGACGGCACCTTCATCAGCGCGGCCACGCGCAGCGCGTTGCGGCTATAGTCGGAGAACGTCAGGAACGTGCCGCCGAACGGCTTGTGGCCGCCGTGCAGCGCGAGGCCGTTGATCGCGGCGCTCATGCCGAATTCGCGCACGCCGTAGTTGATGTGGTTGCCGAGCAGCACGCCCGCGCCTTCCGGATTCGCGCGCACCGCCTTCGACGCCTTCCAGTTGGTCAGGTTCGAGCCGGTCAGGTCGGCCGAGCCGCCGAGCAGCTCGGGCAGCGCGGCAGCGAGGCCTTCGATCGCCTGCTGCGACGCCTTGCGGGTCGCGACCGTCTCGGCGCGCTCGTTCGCGCCGGCGATGATCGCGGCAGCCTTCTCGGCCCAGTCGGCCGGCAGCTTGTTCGCCATCCGGCGCTCGAATTCGGCGGCTTCTGCCGGGAACTTCGCGCGATAGGCCGCGAACGTCGCGTCCCATTCGGACTCGGCGCGCTTGCCGGCTTCCTTCGCGTCCCATGCCGCGTAGACTTCCTGCGGAATCACGAACGGCTCCCACTTCCAGCCAAGTGCTTCGCGCGTCTTCGCGATTTCTTCCGCGCCGAGCGCAGCGCCATGCACGTCGTGGCCGCCGGCCTTGGTCGCCGCGCCCTTGCCGATCACCGTCTTGCAGCAGATCAGCGTCGGCTTGTCCGACAGCTTCGCCTTCGCGATGGCTGCGTCGACCACATCGACGTCGTGGCCGTTCACGTTCGGGATCACGTTCCAGCCGTACGCTTCGAAGCGCTTCGGCGTGTCGTCGTGGAACCAGTTCACGACGTCGCCGTCGATCGAGATGCCGTTGTCGTCGTACAGCGCGATCAGCTTGTTCAGCTTCAGCGTGCCCGCGAGCGAGCAGGCTTCGTGCGAGATGCCCTCCATCAGGCAGCCGTCGCCGAGGAACACGTACGTGTGGTGATCGACGATCTTCGCGCCGTCACGGTTGAACTCGTCGGCCATCAGCGCTTCGCCGAGCGCCATGCCGACCGCGTTCGCGAGACCCTGGCCGAGCGGGCCGGTGGTCGTCTCGACGCCCGGCGTGATCCCGTATTCCGGGTGGCCCGGCGTCTTCGAGTGCAGCTGGCGGAAGTTCTTCAGCTCTTCGATCGGCAGGTCGTAGCCGGTCAGGTGCAGCAGCGAGTACAGCAGCATCGAGCCATGGCCGTTCGACAGCACGAAACGGTCGCGGTCGGCCCAGTGCGGGTTCGTCGGGTTGTGCTTCAGATGGCGCGACCACAGCGCGACGCCGATTTCGGCCATGCCCATCGGCATGCCGGGGTGGCCGGAGTTCGCTTGCTGGACGGCGTCCATCGCGAGCGCACGGATCGCGTTGGCCATCAGGGTGGTGGAGGCGGGAGACGAAGTCGTCATGTCGAGTCCGGAGAACGAGTCGAGGAAACGGGGGCACGGCGGCATCCGGAAGCTCGAGCGTCAATCGTTCCCGGCGCGCGGTGCGGCGCCTGACGGACGCGAAGCGGACGGAGCCAACGGACGGGGCTGCAAAGCTCGTCATTTTAACAGATGGGCCGACATTTCCCTTGTCGGCGCGTAGTGTTCCGGCACGGTTTTCCGTCGAACCGCCCGCCTCCTATAATTCAGGCGTCGGAACTGCCTGCCCCAGCGGCCCGCCCGTGAGCACCACCCTTCTCTTTCACCCGACGCCCGACGCCACCTACGGCTTCCCGAATGCGCGGCGGCTCGCGCACGTCGCGTCCGCGCACCAGCAGATCGAAGTCTGGGAAACGCCGCAGCTCGGCCGGCTGTTCACGCTGGACGGCCGGCCGATGACGTCGGTCGGCGACGAGTTCGTCTATCACGAGTGCATGACGCACCCGGCCGCGCTCGCGCATCCGTGCCCGAGGAAGGCGCTCGTGCTCGGCGGCGGCGACGGCGGCGCCGCGCGCCAGTTGCTCAAGCACGCGTGCATCGAGCGGATCGTGATCGCCGAACTCGACGACGAGGTGGTCGGGATGGCGCGCCGCTATCTCGACGACGTGCACCAGGGCGCGCTCGACGACCCGCGCGTCGAGGTCGTGATCGGCGACGCCGCGCATTTCGTCGAGTCGACGGTCGAACATTTCGATCTCGTCGTGTTCGACCTCACGCCGCCCGATTCGCCGGCGGCCGGCCTCTACACGCGCGACTTCTACGCACGGCTCAAGCGGATCCTGACGCCGCGCGGCGTGATCTCGATGCATCTCGGCTCGCCGGTGTTCCATGCCACGCGCATCGCCGCGCTGCTCGACGACCTGCGCGCGCGCTTCGCGGTCGTCGATCTGCTGTCCGCGCACGTGCCGCTGTACGGCTCGCAGTGGCTGATGGCGATCGCGAGCGACACGCTCGACGCGGCGGCACTGTTCGCGCACGACGTCGACGAACGGCTCGCGGCCCGCCGCGTCGGCGGCTTGCGCTATTACGATGCGCGGCTGCATGCGTCCCTCTTTACCCTGCCGCGCGCACTGCGCGATACACTGGGCGTTCGCCGCTGAACATCAGGACGGCCGCACCGTTCCGCTGCTCCAGCATGAGACCGGCGCAGGCGCCGACGCGCCGACACCGAGCAACAGGAGATTTTCATGACCGATCCACGTCCGGCCAACGTGCCTTGGTTGACGCCCTACCTGGCCGTACGCAACGCGCGCGCGGCCATCGAGTTCTTCAAGGCCGCATTCGGCTTCACCGTACGCGACGTGCACGACGAGGACGGCGCGATCATGCACGTCGAGATGGCCTATCGCGGCCAGCTGATCGTGATGTTCGCGCCCGAAGGCGCGTTCGGTTCGCCCGCGCTCACGCCGAAGCACGCGAACGCCACCGCGCCGCAATCGTTCTATCTGTATGTCGACGACGTCGACGCCACCTGGCAGCGCGCGCTCGATGCGGGCGCGAAATCGCTGAGCGCGCCGCAGGACCAGTTCTGGGGCGACCGGTTCGCGCAGATCGAGGATCTCGACGGCTACCGCTGGGCGCTCGGGTGCCGTCTCGACGCATGACCGAAACCGCCACACGCATGAACGAAGCCACCACCACCGCGGCCGTGCCGCGCTTTTTCGTCGATGTCGCGCTGCGCGCCGACGCCACGCTCGCATTGCCGGCCGACGTCGCGCGCCACGTGCAGGTGCTGCGCCTGCAGCCGGGCGACGTGCTGGCGTTGTTCGACGGCACGGGCGGCCAGTACCACGCACGGCTCGTCGAGGTCGACAAGCGCAGCGCGCTCGTGCAGGTCGATAGGTTCGAACCCGTCGAGGCCGAGCCGCCCTATCGCGTGACGCTCGCGCAGGGGATCGCCGGCGGCGACAAGATGGACTGGGTGATCGAGAAGGCCGTCGAGCTCGGCGTCGCGGCGGTCGTGCCGCTGTCGACCGCGCGCGGCGTCGTGAAGCTGTCCGGCGAACGGGCGGACAAGCGCGTCGCGCACTGGCGCGGCGTCGTACGCGCGTCGTGCGAGCAATGCGGACGCAACCGCGTGCCCGACGTCGCACCGGTGGCCGGCTTCCACGCATGGCTCGATGCGCTGCAGGCCGCGCCGGCCGACGGCGAGCTGCGGCTGCTGCTGTCCCCGCGCGCGAGCATCCCGTTCGCGTCGCTGCCCGACGCGCCGCCCGCGGCGGCCGTCACGCTGCTGATCGGGCCCGAAGGCGGGCTGTCGCCCGACGAGGAAAATGCAGCCCGCGCACGGGGGTTCACCGCGCTGTCGCTCGGGCCGCGCGTGCTGCGTACCGAGACGGCCGGCGCGGCCGTGCTCGCGGCGTTGGCGGCGCGCTGGGGCGGGTGGTAAAGCGCGTCAGCGCGCCGCGCCATGCAGCCGAGCGCGAATCGCACACGCAAAAAAGCCCGCTCGAAGCGGGCTTGTTACCGAATCGGCCGCGCGGGCCGACCGTGCGCTTACGCGAACGAGTAGAACACGCGGAACGCGACCTTGCGCTCGGCCCAGAATTCGGCCGCCTCGCGGAACACGTCGAGCAGCGTTTCGCGCCCTTC
Organism: Burkholderia sola; assembly: GCF_905400185.1. NCBI lineage: Bacteria > Pseudomonadati > Pseudomonadota > Betaproteobacteria > Burkholderiales > Burkholderiaceae > Burkholderia > Burkholderia sola. Next base: position 619,125 of record NZ_FR989675.1, on the reverse strand, counting down.
CTTGTCGAATTTCTGCGCGATCGGCAGCCCTTCGAGGACGATCACGAAACCGGGCTGCGCGCCGGCCTTCGCGACGAGGTCGGTGAGGCAGTCGTACAGCGCGTCGTAGTTCTTCCCGAAATGCTTCGGAAACAGGAACGAGGTCGCGATCGTTTCCATCACTTCCTGCTTCGACTGCGCGGCGCCGCAATACGCATACAGGAAATGCTGGCCGAGCCGACCGGCTTCGTCGGCGAGATCCTGCACGCGGAACGCGCGGATCGACTGCACGAGATTGGGTCGCACGGTCGTGAAAAGGCTCATAGGCTCCTCGTTCGATGAAAGCCCGGGCTCGGCTTCCTGTTGCTCCGGCGTGCCGCCGGCCTGCGCCGCCGCGTGCAACTGAATCACACGCTGAAACAGATTGCCGTCGCCGGCCGCGAACAGTTCCGCCGCCGCCGTATCGTGCGCGTAGATGGAGTCGCTCATGCCATTCGTCCCGAAGTCATTCAACAATACGTTTAAAACTGGTGTAGTGGTCGCCCGTGTAATAACAGTTGTCGATCCGGCGCAACGGCCCGCCACAGACGATCCGGCGCGCGCCGCGATTGCGCGCACGCGGTGTCGGCACCGTGTACTCATGGTAGTAGCCGCGCTTCGCCTTCGGCAGGATCCGCTCGCGGTTGCCGAACACGACGCCGTCCTTCTCGTACGGATAGGGGCCGCCGGCGCCGATCAGGCCCAGCGTGGTCACGGCCTCGCGCGGAAGACGGGCGGTCGGGATCGTATCGAGCCCGCTCGCGGCCACGTCGGCCGGAACGGCCTCCCGTGCGTAAGCGGCGGAAACCAGACTGCCCGTCGGCGTGCCGACGATACCCATCGCGAACATCGCGAAGACGGACGCGAGCGCGCCGTTGCGGAGCCACTTGCGTGCCATGAACCAGGGTTCCCGCTGTTAAATCAAGTAGTTGACGACCAACAAAGGCGTTAGCGTAGCGTTATTGGCCGCGCGAATCAATGTCCGTTTGGGAATCGAAAGCCTCTCGGCACTCGAGATTCCGTATTTCTTACCGAAATTACACTACATTTATCTTACATGAGATAAAATGCGGGCGGCATCGCTCGTATGGCAAGACCCTGCCTCCTTGCCACACTCGCTACCCGGAGTGGAGAGATGCTGCTGTTGCTTTATGGGAAGCGCGGTTGCGCCCTACCCGCGGCGTGCCCCTTGCGGGCACGCCTCTTTTTGCCTTTGTTTACAATTTCGCCCGACCCGGGACGCCGGTTCGACCGACGCCGCGGGTTCGTTCCGGCTCAGCGTGCGGCGTTGACGTCGGCGACCAGCAGCGCCGCCATGTTGACGATGCGACGAACGGTCGCCGATTCGGTCAGCACGTGCACGGGCTCCGCGGCGCCCAGCAGAATCGGCCCGATCGCGATGTTGTTGCCCGCGGCCGTCTTCAGCAGGTTGTACGCGATATTCGCGGCGTCGATGTTCGGCAGGATCAGCAGGTTCGCGTCGCCTTCCAGCGTCGATTCCGGCAGGATTTCCTTGCGCAGCGCCGCGTCGAGCGCGACGTCGCCGTGCATTTCGCCGTCCACCTTCAGCTCCGGCGCGGTTTCCTGCAGGATCGCGAGCGTATCGCGCATCTTCTTCGCCGAAGGGGCGTTGCTCGTGCCGAAATTCGAATGCGACAGCAGCGCGACCTTCGGCTCGATGCCGAAGCGGCGCACTTCTTCCGCGGCCATGATCGTGATTTCGGCCAGTTCCTCAGGGGTCGGATCGACGTTCACGTGCGTATCCACGAGGAAAATCTGGCGGCCGGGCAGCACGAGGCCGTTCATCGCCGCGTACACGCTGCAGCCCGGGCGCTTGCCGATCACCTGGTCGATGAAGTGCAGATGGCGGTGCGTGGTGCTGATCGTGCCGCAAATCATCCCGTCCGCTTCGCCCTTCTTCACCAGCATCGAGCCGATCAGCGTCGTGCGGCGGCGCATCTCGACGCGCGCGAGCTGCTCGCTGATGCCCTTGCGCGCCATCAGCTTGTGATACGTCTGCCAGAAGTCGCGATAGCGCTCGTCGTGCTCGGTGTTGACGACCGTGAAGTCGACGCCCGGATTCAGGCGCAGGCCGTAGCGCTGGATACGGTGCTCGATCACCGACGGACGGCCGATCAGGATCGGCTTCGCGAGTTTTTCGTCGACGATGATCTGAACGGCGCGCAACACGCGCTCTTCTTCGCCTTCCGCGAACACGACGCGCTTCTTCTCTTCCGGCGCGGCGCGCGCGATCTGGAAGATCGGCTTCATCGTCGTGCCGCTGTGATACACGAACTGCTGCAGATGCTGCTTGTACGCGTCCATGTCCTCGATCGGGCGCGTCGCGACGCCGCCGTCCATCGCGGCCTGCGCGACGGCCGGCGCGATCTTCACGATCAGGCGCGGATCGAACGGCTTCGGAATCAGGTATTCGGGCCCGAACGACAGATCCTGGATACCGTACGCGGTCGCGACGATGTCGCTCTGCTCGTGCTGCGCGAGTTCGGCGATCGCATTGACGGCCGCGATCTCCATTTCACGCGTGATCGTCGTCGCGCCGACGTCGAGCGCGCCGCGGAAGATGAACGGGAAGCACAGGACGTTGTTGACCTGGTTCGGGTAGTCGGTGCGGCCGGTCGCGAGAATCGCGTCGGGGCGCACTTCGAGCGCCGCTTCCGGCAGGATTTCCGGCGTCGGGTTCGCGAGCGCGAGGATCAGCGGGCGCTCGGCCATGCCCTTCACCATCTCCTGCTTCAGCACGCCCGCGGCCGACAGGCCGAGGAAGATGTCCGCGCCGTCGATCACTTCGGCCAGCGTGCGGGCGTCGGTTTCGCGCGCGAAACGCTCCTTGTCCGGATCCATCAGCTCGGTGCGGCCCTTGTAGACCACGCCGGCCAGGTCCGTCACCGTGATGTTCTCGAGCGGCAGCCCGATGTCGACCAGCAGGTCCAGACACGCGAGCGCGGCCGCGCCCGCGCCGGATGCGACGAGCTTGACCTTCTTGATGTCCTTGTTGACGACCTTCAGCCCGTTCGTGACGGCCGCGGCCACGACGATCGCGGTGCCGTGCTGGTCGTCGTGGAACACCGGGATCTTCATCCGCTTGCGCGCTTCGCGCTCGACGATGAAGCAGTCCGGCGCCTTGATGTCTTCGAGGTTGATCCCGCCGAAGGTCGGCTCCAGCGCGGCGATCACGTCGACGAGCTTGTGCGGGTCCGACTCGTTCAGCTCGATGTCGAACACGTCGATGCCCGCGAACTTCTTGAACAGCACGGCCTTGCCTTCCATCACCGGCTTCGACGCGAGCGGGCCGATGTTGCCGAGACCGAGCACCGCCGTGCCGTTCGTCACGACGCCGACCAGGTTGCTGCGCGCGGTGAAGCGCGCCGCGTTCAGCGGATTCTCGACGATCTCCTCGCACGCGTACGCCACGCCCGGCGAATACGCGAGCGCGAGGTCGCGCTGGTTGATCATCTGCTTGGTCGGGGCGATCGCGATTTTGCCGGGGGTCGGAAATTCGTGATAGTCGAGCGCGGCTTCGCGGAGCTTGGCTTTGGAGGAGGCTTGGGTGGACATGTGTCTCGTGACGGGCGGATTAGAATAACTGTTCGACGGCATTGTAGCGCCAATCATCGGCCGCCAGACCGGCGATTCGGGTGCGACAGCCGCGACAAAAATGAACTGGACAGTACAGGCGCGCCGCCGCCCGCCTCGTACAATGCCGTTCCTTCAACCGTTTCGGATCGCCCGCCGTGCCAGCCGCCCTCTCCGAGTTCTCGCTGATCGAACGCTTCTTCACGCGCCGCGCCGCGCAGGGCGCCCGCGCGTCGACGCTCGGCATCGGCGACGATTGCGCGCTGATCGCGCCCCGATCCGGGAAATTGCTGGCCATTTCGACGGACATGCTGGTGGAAGGCCGCCACTTCTTCCCCGATGTCGCGCCGGACGCGCTCGGCCACAAGACGCTCGCGGTCAACCTGTCGGACCTCGCGGCGATGGGCGCCGCGCCGCGGGCGTTCACGCTCGCGTGCGCGCTGCCGCGCGCCGACGCGGCGTGGCTCGAGGCGTTCAGCGACGGCCTGTTCGCGCTGGCCGAGCGCTACGGTTGCGAGCTGATCGGCGGCGACACGACGAGCGGGCCGCTGAACCTGTGCGTGACCGTGTTCGGCGAAGTCGCGCCCGACGCGGCGCTGCGGCGCGATGCCGCGCGCGACGGCGACGACGTATGGGTGTCCGGCACGCTCGGCGATGCACGCGCGGGCCTCGGCGTCGCCCGCGGCGAATGGACGGCCGGCGCGGAAGAAGCCGCCGCATTCCGGCGCGCGCTCGAGCGTCCGGAGCCGCGCGTCGCGCTGGGGCTCGCGCTCGCGGGCGTCGCGCATGCGGCGCTCGACCTGTCGGACGGCCTCGCCGGCGACCTCCAGCACATCCTGACGCGCTCGAACGTGCGCGCCGAGATCGACGCCGACGCGGTGCCGCGCTCGGCCGCGCTCGCGACGCTGCCGGCCGACGTGCAGCGCCGCTGCACGCTGGCCGGCGGCGACGACTACGAACTGTGCTTCACGGCGCCGGTCGCGGCCCGCGCAGCGGTCGAAGCGGCGGGCGCCACGGCCGGCGTGCCGGTCACGCGAATCGGTACAATACGCGCGTTGTCCGCGCCATCGGCGCAACCCGCCATCGCGTGGCGCGACGCCGCCGGCGCGCCCCTCGCTCTCACGTTGCACGGTTTCGACCACTTCCATGCAGACTGATCCGACGCCCGCGCACGCCGCGGCCGAGCCCGGCGCCGCGCCGCCCGCGCCGACCCGCACGACGGCCCGCTTCATGCTGTCGCACCCGGCGCATATCGTGTCGCTCGGCTTCGGCAGCGGGCTCGCGCCGATCATGCCCGGCACGTTCGGCTCGCTGTTCGGCTGGCTCACGTTCGTCGTGCTCAACCGCTACCTGACGGTGCCCGAATGGTGGGCGCTGATCGCCGTCGGCTTCGTGGCCGGCACCTGGGTCACCGGTTTCACCGCGAAGAAGGCCGGCGTGTCCGATCCGGGCGCCGTCGTCTGGGACGAGATCGTCGCGATCTGGCTCGTGATGCTGTTCGTCACGCCCGCGACCTTCGTCGGCCAGCTGTGGGCGTTCGTCGCGTTCCGCTTCTTCGACATGCTCAAGCCGCCGCCGATCCGCTACTTCGACCGCCGCCTGAAAGGCGGGCTCGGCATCATGGTCGACGACCTCGTCGCCGCGTTCATGACGCTGCTGGTGATCGCGCTGTGGCGCTCCGTCGCCGGCTGACCGATTTCCCGACTCCCGTTTCCCGACGCGCATGCCAACCGATTCCGTCGTCCATCAGCTTGCGATCCGCGCAGGCAACAAGCTGCGTGACGAGCACCTGACGCTCGCCACCGCCGAATCCTGCACCGGCGGCATGATCGCCGCGGCGATCACCGATATTTCCGGGAGCAGCCAGTGGTTCGAGCGCGGCTTCGTCACGTATTCGAACCAGGCCAAGATCGAGATGATCGGCGTGCCGGCCGACCTGATCGACAAGCACGGCGCGGTCAGCGAGCCCGTCGCGCGCGCGATGGCCGAAGGCGCGCTGCGCAACAGCCGCGCGCAGGTCGCGCTGTCCGTCACCGGCATCGCGGGCCCGGGCGGCGGCAGCGAGAACAAGCCGGTCGGCACCGTGTCGTTCGGCTGGAGCAACCGGCTGCATACCGACGTCGAGACGCTCGTGTTCAAGGGCGATCGCGAACAGATCCGCACGCAGGCGGCCGCGCATGCGCTGCGCGGGCTGCTGAAGCTGCTCGACGAGCGCGAACGCTGACCGGGCGGGGCGCGCGTGCCGCGCCCGCTCTACTCGCTTACTGGATCGCGTCGGGCTTCACGACGATCCAGTTCTTGTCCGCCGTCACCGGCAGCCCGAGCGCCTTCTGCTTCGCGGCCGATTCGTCCGACCACGCGCGGATCTGCGTCATCTGCTTGTCCTTCTTGTTGACCCACACGCGCACGCCGCCGCGCGCGACGTCGGTCGCGTTCAGCAGCATGTAGCCGTCGGACGTCGGCGTGTCGCCCGCGACGAGCACCGGCTTCTTCCACTGGTCGATCCAGCCGACGATCGAACCGAGCTTGCCTTCGTACCACGTCATCGGGTTCATCAGGAACGGCGTGATCACGAGATTGCGGTTCGCAGCCTCGTCGTACTTGCCGGCCTTGATCTGCAGCCGCGACGTCGTCAGCGCGCCGGTCGCCGGGTTGCGCAGCAGCGTCGTCACGCCGATCACGTTCTGCGGCTTCACGTTGTAGCCGTACTTCGGGTCGGCCAGCACGAGCCGCGCGAGCTCCTCGTGCGCGGCCGTCATCACGTAGACGTCGATCCCGTTCTCGCGCAGCGCGTTGTACAGCTCCTGCATCCCGCGGAAGAAGCGCGGCGGGTTCACCGTGCCGTCGACCACCTTGTCGCCCTGCCAGTAGCGGATCGGAATCGGCTTGCCGTCGGCGAGCATCGCGTCGATGTGGCGCTTCAGGTCGGCGAGCGACTGCCCGGCAAACGCCTGCGCGATCCACGGATAGCAGACCAGATCGTCGATCTCGCAGAGCCGGTAGTAGTAGCTCGTCAGCGATTCCCGGTAGTCGGCGGAATCCTTGAACGGGATCAGCTTCAGCGACGGATCGAGCGAATCGCGCGTCAGCACCCCATGGTTCTCGAGATACGGCAGCAGCGCTTCCTCGAGGTCATAGCGGTAGGTCGTGTTGTCGGCGTCGAACACCGCGTAGTCGCCGCGGTTCGCGTGCGCGGCGATCATCGCGTTCAGCGCCTTCGCGCTGTCGGCTGGCCAGTGCGACAGATCCGCCGCATGGGCGAACGTCATGCATAGCGACGCGGCGAACGCGCTCAGAAGACGGCGGAACAGCTTGGGCATGGCGTCGCTCCTTTTCTTGACATTTTTGTGACGGATTGGTGACAACCGGCAGCATCGCGCGACTAAATTGCGCGCATGCGATACGGAAGCGACGGGAAGTTGTTCGCGTGCGCCAGGACGGCGAACACGCGATGAACGCGCGCGGCCCGCGGACGCGGGCGCGGCGGTCGAAGGCCGCCCGGGGCGGGCGGCCGGTATTTCAGCGATGCGCGTTGATCGTGTCGCGCGTCTTCTGCGCGGCAAGCGCCGCGGCTTCAGCGAAATCCTCGCCCTTGCTCGCGTACAGGATCGCGCGCGACGAGTTGATCATCATCCCGGTGCCGTCGGCCGTGCGGCCCGCGTTGACGGTCGCCTGCACGTCGCCGCCCTGCGCGCCGATGCCGGGGATCAACAGCGGCATGTCGCCGACGATCCCGCGCACGATCTCGATTTCCTTCGGGAACGTCGCGCCGACCACGAGGCCGAGCTGGCCGTTCCTCGCGTTCCACTTGTTCGCCGCGAGATCGGCCACGACCTGGTACAGCGGCCGCCCGTTCGTATCGAGGAACTGCAGGTCGGACCCGCCCGGGTTCGACGTGCGGCACAGCACGATCACGCCCTTGCCTTCATGCTCGAAGTACGGCTCGACCGAGTCGTAGCCCATGTACGGGTTCACCGTGACGGCGTCCGCGCGATAGCGCTCGAACGCTTCGCGCGCGTACTGCTCGGCCGTGCTGCCGATGTCGCCGCGCTTCGCGTCGAGGATCACGGGCAGGCCCGGATGCTGGAGATGGATATGCGCGATCAGCCGCTCGAGCTGGTCTTCCGCGCGATGCGCGGCGAAGTACGCGATCTGCGGCTTGAACGCGCTCGCGTACTGCGCGGTCGCGTCGACGATCTGCCGGCAGAACTCGAAGATCGCGTCGGGCTGGCCGTCGAACTGCACGGGAAAGCGCGACGGCTCGGGATCGAGGCCGACGCACAGCAGCGAATTCGTGCGCTGCCACGCGGCGCGCAGCGATTCAATGAAAGTAAGCGGGGAAGACATGGCGGATACTCGCGGCAAACCGTTGGTAGACCGCGTATTTTACCCGCGTCGCCGGTGTCCCTCGCGTGTCGCGGCATGGCTGCGCACATCGGTGCGTCCGACGGTGAACGCGAAACGCCGCGTGAGCCCCTCGCCGGGCGCGAGCAGCGTCATCCCGTGCGCGGTCGCGCCGCCCGGCAGGTTCACCGCATTGATCGGATGATCGACCGGCTCGAAGCAGAAGAAATCCGCGCCCGGCGGCGTATAGAGCACGTACGCGTCGGCGTCGGCCGCGACGGTCAGCGACAGGCGGCGGCGCGGCCAGCTCACCGTCGCGTGGCCGCCCCAGCCGGTGAACGCGTGATTGACGAGCGTGGCCGGCAGCGGATACGCGACGCCGAACTGCCAGGCCGGCGGCACGCTGACGTGCCGCACCGGCAGGAAATCGGCGCCCGACAACCACAGCCCGCCCGCCGCCGCGGCGAGTTCGGTCGCCGCATCGCGCACGAGGAACGGATGCACGCCGAGCCCGAACGGCAGCCGCGCGCGGCCCGCGTTCTCGATCGTCAGCGCGATCGACAGCGTCGCGTCGTCGAGTTCGAACGACTGGATCGCGCGGAACGCGTACGGCGCGCCGGCGGCGCGGTCGAGCGACAGTTGCAGCGACGTGTCGGTCGCATCGTCCACCTGCCACGGCGCGAGCCAGCCGTCGCCATGGATCGGCAGCGGCTCGTCGCGGCGGTTGCGCGGCACCGCGACCTTGCGCCCGTCGCATTCGAAGCGCCCGTCGCCGATCCGGTTCGAGTACGGCAGCAGCGGATAGCACGCGAGCTCGTTCGGGTCCGTCGCCGTCTCCGGGTGCTCGCACCGGCGGAACACCGGCATCAGCACGCCGTTGTCGCCGCGCCAGTCGAAGCGCGCGATGCCGCCGCCGAGGTGCGGCAGCACGTCGAGCCGCAGCGATGCGTTCGACAGCGTGACGACCGCCGCATGCGCGGCGCCGACGCCCTGCGCGAACACGGCCGTCTGCGGGCCGGGGCTGACCGGCTGGGCGGCCGCCGCCAGGCGCGCGCGGCGCGACTGGCTGGTGGACGACGATGCGCGCGAGGACGTGGCGGTCATGGTGAGCTCCTTTCCTTCGTCGAAGAAACGATGCAGGTCGTGCGAGCGGTCAGGCCCAGCCGCCGTCGACGATCACGTCCTGCGCGGTGATCATCCGGCTGTCGTCGGCCGCGAGAAACAGCGCCATCCGCGCGAGATCGGCCGGCAGCAGTTCGGCGTCGATGCACTGGCCGGCCTTGATCGCCGCCCGGCCCGCGTCGTCGAGCCACAGCCGGCGCTGCTTGTCGGTCATCACCCAGCCGGGCACCAGCGAATTCACGCGGATGCCGAACGGGCCGAGATCGCGCGCGAGGCCGCGCGTCAGGCCCTGCACGGCCGCCTTCGCCATCACGTAGACGGGATAGCCGCCGTTCTTCAGCATCCAGCTGATCGAGCCGAGATTGATGATCGCGCCGCCGCCCTGCCGCTTCATGTCGTCGATCACCGCCTGTGCGGCGAAGAACTGGTGACGCAGGTTCACCGCGATGCCCGCGTCGAACGACGCGGGCGTCACGTCGCCGATCGTGTGGCGCGTGTCGTTCGCCGCGTTGTTCACGAGCACCGCGATCGCGCCGATGCGTGCGCGGATCGCGTCGATCGCGCGGCGCAGCGCGTCGATGTCGGTCAGGTCGCAGGACAGGAACAGCGGCGCATGGCGTACGTGCGCGAGGCGTTCGGCCAGCGCGGCGCCGGCCGCCGCGTCGAGGTCGACGAACGCGACGCGCGCGCCCTGTTCGGCGAAGTGCTCGACGAACGACGCGCCGATGCCGGTCGCGCCGCCCGTGATCAGCACCGCGCGATCCTCGAGGCTCGGGTAGCGCGCGAAGCGCGCGTCGCTCGCCGCCGTGTTCGCGCCGTGCACTGATGTATCGATGGTCATGCGGATCGTCTCCGTGGAAACAGGTCGGTCAGTCGCGTACGCCGCGGTTCTTCAGCTGGTCGAGCAGCACGGCCGCGAGCAGGATCGCGCCGCGCACCAGGTACTGGTAGAACGCGTCGATGTTCAGCAGGTTCATCACGTTCTCCACGGTGCCCATGATCAGCACGCCGATCACGACGCCCGAGATCGTCGCGCGGCCGCCCATCAGCGACACGCCGCCGAGCACGCACGCGGAGATCACGTTCAGCTCGAAGCCTTGCGCGGCGTTCGGCTGGCCCGACGTGATGCGCGACGCGAGAATCACGCCCGCGAGCGCGGTCACCGCGCCCTGGATCAGGAAGATGTACACGCGCGTGCGTTCGACGTTGATCCCCGCGAGCCGCGACGCTTCCGGGTTGCCGCCGATCGCGAGCGTGTTGCGGCCATAGACGGTCTGGTTCAGCAGCACGCCGAAGCCGATGAAGCACAGCAGCGTGACCCAGATCGGCAGCGACACGCCGAACATCGACAGCCCGCCGAGCGCGATGAACGTATCCGACGACACGCCGACCGCCTGCCCCTTCGACACGATGAAGCCGAGCCCGCGCACGATCTCCATCGTCGCGAGCGTCGTGATCAGCGCGTTGATGCGCAGATACGCGATCACCGCGCCGTTCACGAAGCCGATCGCGGCGCCGGCCGCGACCGCCGCGATGATCGCGACGAACGTGTTGTCGGTTGCGTTCAGCACCATCGCGCACAGCACGCCCGAGAACGCGACGGTCGAGCCGATCGACAGGTCGAAGTCGCGCGACGCGAGACAGAACATCATCGTGCACGCGACCATGCCGATCTGCGAGATCGACAGCGCGAGGCCGAGCATGTTGTCGATCGAGAAGAAGTGATCGACGGTCAGCGACATCGTGATGAACATCACCGCGAAGATCGCGATCAGGCTGTATTCGGTCAGATGCTGCCACCACTTCTGGCGGTCGCTCTGCTGCGGCACCAGCACGTCGGCCGACTTCACTGCGGCGCTGGCAAGGTTTTCGTTGGCTTGCATGGTGTGTCTCCTGCTCCTGCATCGCGCGACCCGCGCCGCGCGTGTTCGATTCGAATGTCCCGGGGTTGTCCGGACGTAGCCGGCCGCGTCAGGCTGCCTCGACCGCGCTCGTCTGCGGCAGCGCGAGGTTCAGTACCGCGTGCTCGTTCGCGTCGGCGCGCGGCAGCTCGCCGGCGATCCGGCCTTCGCGCATCACGACGATGCGGTCGGACACGCCGAGCACTTCCGGCAGTTCCGACGACACCATCACGATCGCGCAGCCGCGCTCCGCGAGCCGGTAGATCACGTCGTAGATCTCGTGCTTCGCGCCGACGTCGATCCCGCGCGTCGGCTCGTCGAGGATCACGACCTTCAGGTCGGGCTCCGCGAGCCAGCGCGACAGGATCGCCTTCTGCTGGTTGCCGCCCGACAGGAAGCGGATCTTCTGCCGCCGGTTCGGCGTCTTGATCTTCAGCCGCTGGATGAAGCGGTCGGCCGTCGCGCTTTCGGTCTTGCCGTTGATAAACAGCCCCGCGCGCAACGAATGGCGGCGGCAGCTGATGTTGATGTTCTCGGCGACCGACGCGATCGCGATGATCCCTTCTTCCTTGCGGTCCTCGGGGCACAGCACGATGCCGTGGCGGATCGCGTCGCCGGTGCGCTTCACGTCGATGCGCTTGCCGTCGAGCGTCAGCACGCCCGCGCGCCGGCGGTCCGCGCCGTACACGAGCCGCATCAGTTCGCTGCGGCCCGCGCCGACGAGCCCGAAGAAGCCGACGATCTCGCCCGCGCGCACCGAGAAGCTCGCGGGTTCGCGCAATGCCGGGCCGTCGACGCCTTCGGCGGAGAACCGCACGTCGCCGAGCGCGCGCGGCGCGTAATGGTAGATGTCCGCGATCTCGCGCCCGACCATCTCGGCGACCAGCCGCTCGCGCGGCACGTCGGCCAGCGCTTCGTGCGACGCGATCTTGCGCCCGTCGCGAAAGATCGTGCACGCGTCGCACAGCCGGTAGATCTCGTCCATCCGGTGCGAGATGTAGATCAGCGCACGGCCCTGCGCGCGCAGGTCGTCGACCAGCTTGAACAGCACTTCCGTCTCGCGATGCGACAGCGAGCTCGTCGGTTCGTCGAGCGCGATCACGCGCGCATTGCGCATCAGCGCCTTGCAAATCTCGACCATCTGTCGCTGCGCGATCGACAGCCGCCCGAGCCGCGCGTCGGGATCGAGGTCCACGCCCATCTCGGCGAGCCGCTCGCGCACGTAACGCTTCGCCTCGCGCTTCCTGACCCAGCCGAACGCATTCGGCAGGCGGCCGAGCAACAGGTTCTCCGCGACCGTCAGGTCGGGCACGTACTGCAATTCCTGGTGAATCACCGCGATGCCGGCCGCGATCGACGCGGCCGCATTCGCGAACTGCACGGGCTGGCCGTCGACCAGCACGCTGCCCGCATCGGGCTGATATTCGCCGCCGAGAATCTTCAACAGCGTCGACTTGCCGGCGCCGTTCTCGCCCATCAGGCCATGCACCTCGCCCGCATGCACGTCGAACGAAATGCCGTCGAGTGCGCGCACGCCGGGAAATACCTTGCCGATATTGTCAAAACGCAGTGCCGCTGACACGTCGTCTCCCCACTTCCAGATCCATCGACCGCCGGCCGCCGCGTCGCCGCGGCAGCCGGCGGGCCGCTTACTTCGACGCGAGCCCCATCTCCTCGCGCACCTTCGACACGTTGTCGCGCGTCGCGAGCATGCCCGTCGTCAGCGTCAACGGCGGCGGCGCCTTGCCCTGCGTGATCCACGTGTACATCAGGTCCGAGGTTTCCTCGCCGTGGCGCTTCGGGCTGATGATCACGGTGCCGTAGAAGCCCGTCGGCTGCGGCTTCTTGAACTCGTTCAACGCCGAATCGGAACCGCCGATACCGATGCCGATCATGTTGTCGGCCTTGAAGCCGCGCCCTTCGGCCGCGCGCACCGCGCCGAGCACGGCCTCGTCGTTCAGGCCGTACGCGACCCAGTGCTTGAACTGCGGGTTCTTGGTCAGCGCGATGTTCGCCGCGTTGAACGCGTTCTCGGTGTCGGTCTTCGCCTGCGGCGCCGCGATCACGTTCGCCTTCGGGAAGCCGGCGGCGACCAGCGCGTCGGTCGCGCCGCTCGTGCGGTCGTGCGCGGTCGGCAGCTGCTCGTAGGTGATGTCGATCGCGCCGACGTCCTTCATGTCCCAGCCGCGCTTCTTGATCTCGGCCGCGATGCCGTCGCCGACCTGCTTGCCGATGTTGTACGCGGAAATTCCCATGTGCGGCACCGCGTCGATCGGCTTGCCCGCGCCGTCGACGAGGCGGTCGTCGACCGTCATCATCTTCAGGTTGTGCGACTTCGCCTTCGCGACGATGCCCGGCCCGAGCTTCACGTCGGGCGTGCAGATGATGAAGCCCTGCGCCTTCTGCGCGGACAGGTTGTCGATCGCGCTCATCACCTTCTCGCCGGACGGCGCGCCGATCTTCACGAGCGTGAAGCCCTTCTGCTTCGCGGCGATCTCGGCGAATTTCCACTCGTCCTGGAACCACGGCTCTTCCGGCTGCTTCACCAGGAAGCCGATCTTGACCGGGTCGGCCGCGTGCGCGACCGGGCTGCCCATCACCACCGCGGCCGCGGCGGCCAGCGTTACGAACGTTCTGCGTTTCATCTCCAGTGTCTCCTTGTTTTCATCGAACAGGATGCAGCCGCTTGTTGGTTTCGACGCAGCGTGCGCGCGGCCGTCGCACGTGCGGTCTTTCGAATCGTTGCGTCAATCGTGTCAGTCGTGATACAGCGCCGCGCGCCCGCCATCGACGGTGATGCACGCGGCATTGATGAACGGCGCCTCGTCGGACGCGAGGAACACGGCCGTCATCGCGACCTCCTCCGGTTTTCCGATGCGCTTCATCGGCTGCAGCGCGAGCGTCTCGGCGCGCGCGGCGGCCGGATCGGGTTGCGCGTCCCACCAGTCGCGCGTCAGTTGCGTCTCGATGTAGCCCGGCGCGATCGCGTTCACGCGTACGTTGCGCGCCGCGTATTCGATGCCGAGCGCACGCGTCAAGCCGAGCACGCCGTGCTTCGCGACCGGGTACGGAAAGCAGCCCGGGATGATCCTGAATGCATGCGTCGACGCGATGTTCACGATGCTGCCGCGACCGCGCTCGACCATGCCCTCCAGCGCCGCGCGGCAGCCGTGCCACACGCCGTCGAGATCGACCGCGAAGCAGCGGCGCCAATCGTCGTCGGTCATCGTCAGCGGATCGGCGAAGACGTTGATGCCCGCGTTGTTCACGAGCACGTCGAGCGGGCCGAACGCCGCTTCCGTCTGCGCGAGCGCGTCGCGCACCGCCTGCTGCCGCGCGACGTCCGCCTGCAGCGGCAGCACGCGCGCGCCGTCGCATTCGCGTGCGATCGCGGCGGCCGTGTGCTGCGCCTGCGGGAAGTCGAGATCGACGAGCGCGACGGCCGCGCCTTCGCGCACGAACGCACGCGCGATCGCGGCGCCGATGCCACGGCCCGCACCCGTCACCATCGCGACCTTGCCCGCGAGGCGGCCCATCATGCGTCTCCGCCGCGCGCGACGCGCAAGCCGGCCTGGAACGCGCGCGCATTCGCCGCGGTCGTGTCCGCCGACTGGCCGGGGCGGTACAGCGCCGAGCCGAGCCCGAAGCCGTTCGCGCCGGCGTCGAGGAACGGCTGCATGTTGTCCGGCGCGATCCCGCCGACCGGAATCAGCGGCACCGCGCGGTCGATCACCGCGCGCCAGGCCTTCACGACCGTCACGCCGAGCTGCTCGGCCGGGAACATCTTCAGCACGTCGGCGCCGTTCGTCAGCGCCGCGAACGCTTCGGTCGGCGTCGCGACGCCCGGCGCGCTCGCGAGCCCGCGCTCGCGCGCGCGGCGGATCACGGCCGCGTCGCTGTGCGGCATCACGATCAGCGCGCCGCCCGCGTCCTGCACGCGGTCGACGTACTCGGCGCGCAGCACGGTGCCCGCGCCGACGATCATGTCGTCGGGCAGCGCACGCCGCAGCGCCGCGATGCTGTCGAACGGCTCCGGCGAGTTGAGCGGCACCTCGACGATCCGGAAGCCGGCTTCGTACAGCGCACGGCCATGGTCGGCCGCTTCGGCAGGCGTGATGCCGCGCATGATCGCGATCAGCGGACACGCGTCGAACGCACGCATCAATGCGGCGTGGGGCATGTACGGTGCGGGCAAGGTCAGGTCGGACGGCATCGGCAATTCCTCTTCAAGCAGTTCACTGGTCGGCACAGACGGGCTCGCCGTCCGCGCGCACGAGCCCGGCGCGCGACGCGATCCGCCACAGGCCGCGCTCGGTCGCATGCGGGGCGACACGCGCATGCATATGGCCGAATACCCGGAGCGCATCGACGTAGCGCGAACACAAAGCGTCGTCGCCGATCAGCAGCAGCGGCTGGTCCGCGAGCGCGATGCCGCGCTCCGCGAGCATCGCGTCGAGCGCGTTCAGCTCATGGCCGATCAGCAAGCCGGACAGATAGTCGCCCTGCGCATCGGGGGCGAGCCGGTCGGTCAGCCCCAGCGTGCGCGTGCTGAAAATCGTCGCGAGCAGGCCCGTGCGCTGCGCGCCGCGGGCGACTGCCACGCCGCGCAAGAACGCCGCGCGATCGGGTGATTCGCCCGCGCGCATCGTGCGGCCGAGGATCGTGTGGTCGCGCAATACCGCGAACAGCTCGCCGGTCATGAAGGTCTGGAAGCGTTCGATCAGGCCGTCCTTCACCCACGCCCATTTCGCATGCGTGCCCGGCAGGCCGATCAGTACCCCTGAACGATCAGCGCCAAGCGTGGGATCGCTCGCAAGCGCGCCGACGATCTGCGTTTCTTCGCCGCGCATCACGTCGGGCAATTCGCCCGTCGCGATCACGCCCGGCACGATCGAAACCGTCGTGCCGCGCGCCGTCGTCACGGTGATGAGACCTGCGACGAGCGCGTCGGCGCCGGCCGGCACCGCGACGTACGGCGCTTCGCGCCAGCCCTGCGCGCTGCCGACCATCCCGGCGGCGAGCACCGGCAGGCCGGGCGTGCGGTCGAGCCAGTCGCCGCACGCTTCCTCGAACACCGCGTCGAACGCACGCGCGCCGCCGCCCGGCACGTGCATCACGCCGGCCGCCCGGCTGCGCGTGTCGATCGGCACGCCGTGCGCGTCGTACAGATACGCGCGCAGCGACGTGGTGCCCCAGTCGAGCGCGATCAGCGACGGGGAGGCGGAACTGGCATCCGGAACGGGCCGGGTCGAAGTCGTCATCGTTTGATCCTGCGGGTACCCTGCGGCGGGCTCCAGCCCAGCTCCGCGGAAATGGCTCGCGCTTCGCGCTGCACGAGCGGAATCAGTTCGTCCATGCGGTCGTGCGGCATGTACGGAATCGTGCTCGCGACCGACACCGCCGCGACGATCGCACCCGATGCGTCGCGGATCGGCGCGGCCACGCAGCGGATCGACGCCTCGTTTTCCTCGAGATCGAACGTATAGCCGCCGGCCGCGTAATGGGCCATGCGCTGCAGGAACGCGCTCGTCTCGGGCCGGTTGTCGGGCTTGAAGTTGACGCCGGCCAGCGCGCGCCGCGCGGCTTCGAACAGCGAGCGCCACAGATCCGGATCGAGGTCGAGCATCATCGCCTTGCCGATGCCGGTCGACGCGAGCGGCATCCGGTGGCCGACGCGCGAGCGCATCTCAAGGCCGCGCGTGCCGGGAATCTTGTCGATGTACAGCACGTCGTCGCCGTCGCGCACGCCGAGATGGATCGTGTCGAGCGTCGCTTCCGCGAGTGCTTCCAGATGCGGGCGCGCCACCGCGGTCAGCGGCATCTGCTCGAGCGCGATCGTGCCGAGCTCGATCAGCTTCGGGCCGAGCAGGTAGCCGCCCTGCACCTGGCGCAGATAGCGCGCCTGCACGAGGCTGCTGACGAGACGGTGCGTCGTGCTGCGCGTCGTGCCGAGCGCGGCGCCGATCGCGCGCATGTCGCGCGCACCGTTCGCGATCGCCTCGAGGATCGCGAGGCCGCGCAGCAGCGTCTGCGTGCCGGCCTGCTGCGCGGCGAGGTCGAGCGGCGTGCTGGTCGCGCCGATGCTGTCGGTCAGCGACGGTTCGGCCGGCATCGCACGCCGGGCGTCGAGGGCAAGAGAGTCTGGCATCTTGGTCATGGAACGGGGCGTCTTCAACGGAATCGGTGAAGCCGCTCGCGCGGCGCCGGAACTGCGTCCGGTGCGGCGGCGTGGCGGCGGTCGATGCACCGAGTAAAGCGCCCGGCGAACTTCATGGAAGGTGTCTCCGTGTGCGACGGGCGCCGCGCGATGCGTGGGTCCGAAGCTGTCGATGTGCTTCGGATTGTAGGAGCGCACGCACTCGTCTCCAATATTTGAGTGCGTTGTCCAGATAATGAGAATTCAGGCGGGATAGGCAGCGGGCTCGCTGCGCCGGCCGCGCCATGCATACGGGGGCGGGACCTGCCGTGTCGCAGGTTCCGCCCCCGTTTGTTCATGCCGTACCGCGCTTACTGCTGGCTCGTGCTGCGCGCCTGCATGTAGCGCTGGACGTCGGCGAACGACACACGGCCGCTGCCGCCCGCGTCGATCTGCCGGAAGTGGTTCGCGACATAGCCGAGGCCGGCCGCGCGCGCCTGCGACTCGGTGATCGAACCCGTGTTCTGCGTGTCGGCCGCGCTGAACTGCCGCGCGAGCTTGCGCACCACCTGCGCATGCAGCGCGGCGCCGGTGGTCTGCGTGCCGGCGGTCGCGTGGCGCGCGGCCGGCGGCACGTACGGATCGCCGAGCTGCGCCTGGCGCGCACGCGCCGGTGCGGCAGCGGCGTCGCTCGCCTGCGCGAACGCGGAAACGGATGCGGCGGCGCCGACGCATGCGAGCGCCGCGGCAACGACGATGAAACGATTCTTCATGTCAGGCTCCAGTCTGGAATGAGGTCGTCGACTGCCGGCGAGCGGCGCCGCCGAGGGCGCCCGTCGCCGGCGTGGCGCAATCAGTGCGCGGCCACGTTGTAGAAGGTCACGAGGTCGGCTTTCTCCTGCGGACGCGACGTATCGTCGAGATAGACCATGTGCCCGCCCTGATAGTCCTTGATCGTCAGGTTCGGTTGCGTGCCGAGCCGCGCGAGGTCGAGCTCGGTCTGGTAGAACGGCGTCGCGATGTCGTGATAGCCGTTCAGCGACAGCACCTTCAGCGCCGGGTTCAGCGTCAGCGCCGCGGCCAGATCGGGGATCGTGTCGGGCATCGCGAGGCCGTCGTGCGTCCAGTCCCACGTGTTGATCGCATTGCTGCTCACCGAGTAGGCCGACTGCGCGGTGTACTTCAGCTCGTTCGGCAGGTAGCTGCCGATCGTGTCGGTGAACGGCTTCGTGATGAACGAGCTGGACGGATCGCCGTCGGCCGCGAGCGGGCTCGACACGGGCACGTTCACGCGTGCGTCGTAGCGGCCGATCAGCGTGCCCGGCACCAGCGACAGCTGGAAGCTGTTGTCGAAGAAGGTCGGGACCACGTTGAAGTCCGCATTCCACAACGCCTGCTTCACGCCGGTCGAATTCGCCATCGTCGTGACGAGATTCGGCGGCGGCGGCGTATGGCTCGCGAGGTACGCGTTCACGGCGGGCGCGTAGCTGCCGGCCGTCAGCAGCCGCATCTGGTCCGCATACTGCGGCAGGTTCGACGGGTTCGGGTTGTCGAGCTGGTAATACGCGCCGACCGTGCCATACGACGGCACGAAGCCCGCGCAACTCACCGGGCTCGCGCCGTTGTTCGAGTTGCCGACATAGTCGCTCGCCATGTCGCAGTTCGTGTTGTAGTTCAGGATCGACGACTGCAGCACGATGCCGTCGAGCTTCACGCCGGCCGTCTCGAGCAGGTTCGCGAGCACGTCGGTGCGCGGCGTCCCGTACGATTCGCCGAACAGGTATTTCGGCGAATCGTTGCGCTGGTTCACGCTCAGGTAGCGCGTCACGAAATCGCGGAACGCGCCGGCGTCCTGGTCGACGCCCCAGAACGTCTGGTTCGTGTTCGGCGCGACCGCTTCCGAGAAGCCGGTGCCGATCGCATCGACGAACACGAGGTCGGTCGTGTCGAGCAGGGTTTCCTGGTTGTCGACGAACGGGAACGTCGACGCGTTCGCGTTCGGGTCGCCGGTCTGGATCCGGCGCGGGCCGAACGAGCCGAGGTGCAGCCACACCGACGCCGAGCCGGGGCCGCCGTTGTACAGGAACGTGACGGGCCGCTTCGCCGCGGGCTGGTTGTCGGCCGTGTACGCGACGTAGAAGAACGAGGCCTCGGGCGCGCCCGTCTGCGGATTGCGTGCGACGAGGTGGCCGGCCGTGGCCGTGTACCGGATCGTCTTGCCGTTCAGCGTGATCTGATGGTGCGTGACGGCGGCCTTTTCGACCGCGGTGGAGGCATCGAGCGACGCGTTCGCGCTCGACGAATAACTGTTTGGATCGTTGTACGCGCGGTCGACCTGACCGGCAGGGTCGGCTGAATTGGCGGCGCTCGCTGCAGACGACGACGTCACGTCGTCATTGCAGGCCGTCAGTATCAGCGAAGAACACACCACTCCCAACAACAGCTTCGCTTTGCTCGCTGGCATCGTTGCGTCCCTTCTCGCATGTTTTTTTGTCGAGCAGCCGGATAAGCCGCCCCCCGCCTCGATTGCGGCCGATGAGCCGAGGCGCCGGCCAATATACGCGAGCCCGCCGGCTTTGAAAAATTTGGAAATATTCGGCGCGCAAGCAGTGCAGCGCACACCTTTCAGGAATGCTTCGATTCGCGAAACGTTGCATTTCACGTCGCTTTCATCGACTTTCGCGTTTACTGGTAACGACTAAAAAAGCACCCGTTTCGTGCGATGACGCTCAACAAAAACATGCACTCGCCGATATTGCTCGCCAAAGCGAAATAGACGAATTCGTCTAAAGGATGCGGCCCGAAAGGGTGATGACACGAATGCGCTGCAACGCAGCAATCCTGCGCGAACGGCAGAACGGACAACGCAGCGACGCGGGCGCGCCGCTTACTCGGATTGCGGCAGCTCGGCCGCGCCCATCCGGCGTGCGATGATCGCCGCACGCTGCGCCTGGTAGGCCGAGCCGCGATGCGCATCGAACCAGCGCGGCTTCGGCAGCATCACCGCGAGACGCGCCGACTGCCACGCGCCGAGCCGGCTCGCGGGAATCTTGTAGTAATAATGGGCGGCCGCTTCCGCGCCGTACACGCCGCGCCCCCATTCGACCGAATTCAGGTAGATCTCGAAAATGCGCTCCTTGTCGAGCACCGTTTCGAGCATCCACGTGATGATCAGCTCCTGCCCCTTGCGGATGTAGCTTTTCTCGCGCGACAGGAACAGGTTGCGTGCGAGCTGCTGCGTGATCGTCGAGCCGCCCGCGACGATCCTGCCGCGCGCCTTGTTCTTCTCCCACGCCTGCAGGATCGCGTCGACGTCGTAGCCGTTGTTGGTCGCGAAGGTCGAATCTTCGGACGCGATCAGCGCGCGCTTCAGGTTGCGCGAGATCTGGTCGTACGGCACCCACTGGTGCCGGATCTGCGCGGGCGGCGTGTCGCGCGACAGCCACCACGCGTCGGTGCGCATGAACGCGGTCGAGCCGGGATTCACGAACGACCACAGCGCGATCTGCGCGAGATAGAACAGCTGCGTCGCGAGCCACGCGAGCGCGAACACCGATCCCGCATAGACGATCCAGCGCGCGATGCTCACCGTCCGCGTGCGCTGCGTGCCGCTCACCGCCGCCACGTGCCGCGCTCCGTTCAGCTCGCCGCGAGCGCCTGGCGCAGCGCGGCCAGCACCGGTGCGCCGTCCGGCCGCACGCCGCGCCAGATGAAGAACGATTCGGCCGCCTGCTCGACCAGCATCCCGAGCCCGTCGGCCGTGCGCGCGCCGAGCGACGCCGCGTGCTGCATGAACACGGTCGGCTGCGCGCCGTACATCATGTCGTACGCGAGCGTGCCGGCGCCGAACGCGGCCGCGTCGCATTCCGGCAGCGCGGCATCGAGGCTGCCGGCCGTCGCATTGATCACCACGTCGTACGGCTCGGCCCGCACGACGCCGGGCCCGCCGCCCGCGAGCATGCAGCCCGCATCGTGCGCGGCCTGCATGAACTGGCCGACGAGCGCCTCGGCCTTGCTCGCGGTGCGATTGACGATTCCGATCGACAGCGGCGCGCGGTCGAGCAGCGGCAGCACGACACCGCGCGCGGCGCCGCCCGCGCCGAGCAGCAGGATGCGCGCACCCGCGAGCGACACGCCGAGATTCGCTTCGATGTCGCGCACGAGGCCCACGCCGTCGGTGTTGTCGCCGTAAAGGCGGCCGTCGGCGTCGATGCGTAGCGTGTTCACCGCGCCTGCCGCCGCCGCGCGCGGCGACAGCGTGTCGGCGAGCGCATGCGCGTCGAGCTTGAACGGCACCGTCACGTTCGCGCCGCGACCGCCTTCGGCGACGAACGCGCGCACGGCGGCCTCGAATCCGTCGACCGGCGCGAGCCGGTGCGCGTACTCGATCGGCTCGCCGGTCTGGGCGGCGAACTGCGCGTGGATGAACGGCGACTTGCTGTGCGCCACCGGGTTGCCGAACACGACATAGCGGTCCGTGCCGCTCGTCGACGCAACTGCGTTCATGATGCGCGTCCCTCTTCGCCGTCGTTGCCGCTCGCGGCTTCGCCGCCCTGTGCCGCCGCGTCGCCCGATTCGGCCAGCGCTTCGGCCTCGGTTTGCGCCGACGCGTCTTCCGCGTCGACCAGCGTGTCGTCGCCGCCTTCGGCATCATCCTCTTCGTCGGCCTCGGCCGTATCGCCGCTCGTCACGGTCGGCGCGTCGAGCACGTTCAGCAGACGCACCGACGCCTCGATCGTCAGTTCGTCGAGCGACATCACGTCGAGCAGCACGCGCGTGCCGCGCGCATGCACGCCGAGTCCCGGCACGTGCAGCAGCAGCGGGATTTCCTCGAGGCGCACGAGATCGCCCTTGACGACGCTCGCGACGACCTGCTTCTTCTGCTCCTGCTTGAGCCAGCGCAGGCACCAGAAGTACTCCATCCGGCGCTGGTAGTCGGCGTAGGCCGTGTACGTATCGTCGAAGCCCTGCACGACCGCGTAGAGATCGGCGTCCTTCGGCTTGAACGGCGCGGCGAGCTTCGCGGTGACGCCGTGCTGCACGCACGCGAGCAGTTGCCACTGGTTCACGAGGTCGACGTAGCGGCGCAGCGGCGACGTGCTCCACGCGTACTGCGCGACGCCGAGGCCTTCGTGCGGCGCGGCCGTCGTCTGCATCCGCGTGCGCTTCGGGCCCGGCGCGCCGAAGCCGCGCTGGGACCGGTAGATGCCGGGCACCGTGTGATCGTGCAGGAACGCGCCCCAGGTCGAGTTCGCGAGGATCGCGAGCTCCGACACGATCAGGTCGAGCGGCGAGCCGCGGCGGCGCGGCGTGATCGTCACGTGCTCGCCTTCGACGTAGAAGTTGTAGTCGGTGTTGCGCTGCACTTCGCGCTTCAGGCCGTAGCCCGCGCGCGCGACCTGGCGCTTCTCGAACAGCGCCTGCGCGAGCGGCCACAGCACGGCGATGTCGTCCTTGTGCGGGTAGTCGCCGGTGCCGGCCGCGAGCGTCTCTTCGTTGACGAGCTCGTCGAGCGTGTTGTGGCGCAGGTTGTTCTTCACGAACACGAGCTCGGCGCGGGTCTCGTTCGCGACGATGTCCTGCGTGTCGCGGTTCACGATGATGTACAGCGACAGCGCCGGCCGGTAATCGCCCTCTTTCAGCGTGAACACGTCGACGACGTCGTCCGGCAGCATCGTGATCTTGTCGCCCGGCATGTAGACGGTCGACAGGCGCGCGCGCGCGATCGCGTCGACCGGATCGCCGCGCACGATGCCGAGCGCCGGCGCCGCGATGTGCACGCCGATCCGCACCCGGCCGTCGGCCAGGTGCTCGACCGAGAAAGCGTCGTCGATTTCGGTCGTCGTGATGTCGTCGATCGAGAACGCCTCGACGTTCGCGCGCGGCAGGTCGTCCGGCAGCGGGCCGACCGTGACGGGCGGAAAGCCGGTGCCGTGCGGGAAAAATTCCGCGAGGAAGCGCGCTTCGTGCAGCGCACGCGGCGACTCGATGCCGCCGCAGTCGAGCATCAGCCGCGCCGGCGACACGCCGCGCGCGCCGGCCGCCGCTTCCATCGCCTTGTATTCGATCGAATTCTTGTCCGGCCGCGTCAGCAGCCCGAGCACCTTGCCCGCGAACGCTTCCGGCAGCTTGCCCGCCTTCAGCTCTTCTTCATACTGCGCCTGCACGAGCGCCTGCTGGCGCTTGCGCTCGAGCGACGCGAGCGCCATCTTGAGCTGCTCTTCCGGCGCGCGCTGGTACTGGCCGCGCCCCTTGCGGCGGAAATAGACGGGCGAGCCGTGCAGCCGCAGCACCAGCGCCGCGCGCTCGACCGGGCCGTACGTCGCGCCGAAGTATTCGGCGGCGAGCGCCGTATACGCGAACTCGTCGGCCGGCGCGCATTCCCACAGGAAGTCCAGATCGATCTGCTGCGCGGCCGTGTCGGCCTCCTGCATCAGTTCGCCTGCAGCCGGCTTGTCGAATTCGATCAGCACGTCTTTCGCGCGCACCTTCGCGCGCCGCCCGCCGGGCAACTCGACCTGAAATGCGTCGCCCTGGCGCGACAGCACGCTGCCCGCCTTGAAACTGCCCGATTCCTCGAAGAAAACGTTCACTCAGTACTCTCGTTCAGACTGCCGGGCGCCGCGTCGGCGGCGCCGCATGATGATGGGAATTCGATTGGCACATGGCCGGTTTATGACGTCTTTCCGTCGCAAAACGCGAGAACGTCGTCGACATAGTCGGCAAATTCGCTGATTCCGTGGTCGCTGCCGTCGATCACGCGGGTTTTCGCGCCCGGGTAATGGGCGAGCATCTCGCGGTAATCGAGCACTTCGTCGCCGGTCGCCGCGAACAGATAGTAGCGGTCGGCGCGCGTGATCGCCGGCACGCGCAGCGCGTCGAGTTCGTGCAGGTGGCGGCGCTCGACGACGATCGTGCCGCCGCCGTGCCACAGCGGCTGCTCGCCCAGATGTTGTTCCAGATCCCGCTGCGGCACGATCGCCGGATTCAGCAGCACGGCTTTCCAGCCATGCTTTTCGGCGAGCCACGTCGCGTAATACCCGCCGAGCGAGCTGCCGATCACGGTCACGTCGCGCGCGCCCGCGACCTCGGCTTCCGCCACCGCGATCGCCTCCAGCGGCGACACCGACAGCGACGGGCACCGCCACTCGTCGGCGCGGCCGAGTTCGGCCATCCGCGCGGCGAGCAGCCGCGACTTCTGCGATTCCGGCGACGACCGGAAGCCGTGCAGGTACAGGATCACGGGCGGCTCCCGAGCGCGTCGAGCAGCTTCTGGTGCACGCCGCCGAAGCCGCCGTTGCTCATCACGAGCACGTGGTCGCCCGGACGCGCGGCCTCGACCACCGCCTTCACCAGCAGATGCAGATCGTCGAATGCGCGCGCGCGCTCGCCGAGCGGCGCGAGCGCCTCGGCGAGATTCCAGCCGAGCGCATCGCGCCCGGTCGGCGCGCCGTAGCCGAACACGAGATCGGCATCGGCCAGGCTCGCCGGCAGTTGCGACTTCATCACGCCGAGCTTCATCGTGTTCGAGCGCGGCTCGAGCACGGCGAGGATGCGGGCATTCTGGCGGCCGATGCGCGCACGAAGACCGGCGATCGTGGTGTCGATCGCGGTCGGATGGTGCGCGAAATCGTCGTAGACGGTCACGCCGTCCACGCTGCCGCGCACTTCCATGCGGCGCTTCACGTTGCGGAACGACGCGAGGGAAACCGCAGCCTGCGCCGGCGGCACGCCGACGTGGCGCGCGGCGGCGATCGCCGCGAGCGCGTTCATCCGGTTGTGGTCGCCCTGCACCTGCCACGCGACTTCGCCGACGCGCTCGGCTTGGCGATACACCGCGAAGCGTTCGTCGACCGGCACGCCGTCCTCGGCCGGCAGCGCCTGCCAGCCGCCGTCGACGCCGAAACGCTCGACCTCGCTCCAGCAGCCGCGCGCGAGCACGCGCTCGAGCGCATCCGAGCGGCCGTTCGTGACGATCCGCCCGACGCCCGGCACGGTGCGCACGAGATGGTGGAATTGCGTCTCGATCGCGGCGAGATCGGGGAAGATGTCGGCGTGATCGAATTCGAGGTTGTTCAGTACCGCGGTGCGCGGCCGGTAGTGCACGAACTTCGAGCGCTTGTCGAAGAATGCCGTGTCGTACTCGTCGGCTTCGATCACGAAGAAGCTCGAATCGGTGAGCCGCGCGGACACGCCGAAGTTCAGCGGCACGCCGCCGATCAGGAAGCCCGGGTTCAGGCCGGCATCTTCCAGCAGCCATGCGAGCATCGACGACGTGGTCGTCTTGCCGTGCGTGCCCGCGACCGCGAGCACCCACTTGCCGGCGAGCACGTGCTCGCCGAGCCACTGCGGACCCGACACGTAAGGCAGGCCGCGATCGAGGATTGCCTCCATCAGCGGATTGCCGCGCGTGACGACGTTGCCGATCACGAACAGGTCCGGTTTCAGGTCGATCTGCTCGGCGCCGTAGCCCTCGATCAGCGTGATGCCCTGCGCCTCGAGCTGCGTGCTCATCGGCGGATAGACGCCCGCGTCGCAACCCGTCACCGTGTGGCCCGCCTCGCGTGCGAGTACGGCGAGACCGCCCATGAAGGTGCCGCAGATGCCAAGAATGTGGATGTGCATAGAGGAATGCTTTCGCGCCGCCGGGCGCCGTCGATTCGGAAAGGATGCGTGTGCGGCGCGCCGGCGAGGCCGTGCGGCCGGCGCCCGGCCAACGACCTGGCCGCGACACAAAGAGCAGTATTGTAACTGACGGCCTGCGATGCCCGGCGGCCCGAACGATGCGCGCGAGCGGCGCCGGCGCCCTCGGACGGCGGGCCGCCGCACCCGCGCTCGGGCGCCGTGGCGATCGAGTATGATTGCCGGATCATGTCTCGCAAACCTCTTGTCGACCCGCGGCGCGTCCGCGAGGAAATCGCCCAGTCCGCCGCCCGCCTGATCGCGGAGGACGGCCAGGACTATGCCGGCGCGAAGCGCAAGGCCGCGCGCCAGTTACTGGGCGATTCGCGCGTTGCCGGAGAATGGCTGCCGGATAACGACCAGATCGAGGAAGAACTGCGCGAGTACCTCGCGCTGTTCCAGAGCGACACGCAGCCGGACGAACTGCGCCGCCTGCGCGAAATCGCGCTCGACTGGATGGGCCGGCTCGCCGAGTTCCATCCTTATGTGACGGGCGCCGTGCTGAACGGCACCGCGAACGCGCATTCGGATATCCATTTGCAGGCCTTCACCGACAACCCGAAGGACGTCGCGATCTACCTGCTGAACCAGAACGTCCAGTACGACGTGTCCGAGACGCGGCATTTCGCGGGCCGCGGCGACGTCGAGACGCTCAGTTTCCTGTGGCGCCCGCGGCGCGACGTGGATGCGATCGGCATCCATCTTGCGCTGTATGCGAGCGACGACCTGCGCGGCGCGGTGAAGGCCGACGCGCGCGGCCGCGTCGCCCGCGCGGACGCCGCGGCGCTGCGCGCGCTCGTCGACGCAGGCCAGGCTCCTTCCGAACCGGATTGACTCAACGATGATGATGAAACGCATGTTGGCGCTCGCGGTGGTCGCGGCCGCCGCCATCGCCGGCGGGCTCGCCGCCGGCCACTGGTTCCGCGGCGGCAGCGCCGACGACGGTGTCGCCGTCGCCGCGCCGGTCGCCCACGGCAATCCGGTCGACCAGCTGTGGGCGTCGTCGCTGACCGGCGTCGATGGCAATCCGGCGTCGCTCGCTTCCTTCAAGGGCCAGAAGGTTGTGGTCAATTTCTGGGCGTCGTGGTGCGGCCCGTGCGTCGAGGAGATGCCCGAGCTCGTCGCGCTGTCACATCAGTACAAGCAGAAAGGCATCCGTTTCGTCGGAATCGGCGTCGATTCCGGGCAGAACGTGAAGAACTTCCTGCAGAAGGTGAAGGTCGACTATCCAGTCTTCGTCAGCGGCTACGCAGGCGCCGATCTGGCCCGAAATTTCGGAAATACCGCCGGCGCGCTGCCGTTTACCGTCGTCATCGACGAAACCGGCAAGATTCGCGAGACAAAATTGGGACAAATCCAACCGGCCGAGCTGAAAAAGACGCTCGACGCACTGTAATCGGTCCGAACGGCAGCCCGCACGTTGGCGGCGATTTGCAGGTCGATCGCGGCAATTTCGCGTGAATTCGCGGATACTTTGCGCCCGCGCCGGTAATTCTTGCAGGTCCGGCGCGCCTGGCCGTTCGGCAAAACTAGACAAATTTCTCTAAATAGCGCTAAAGTTCGCGCAATTCCGCAGAAATAGAAGCGACCATGACACGATTGCTGGTGTTGCACGGCCCCAACCTGAACCTTCTCGGCACCCGGGAACCGGAGGTGTACGGCCGCGTCACGCTCGCGCAGAT
Organism: Burkholderia sola; assembly: GCF_905400185.1. NCBI lineage: Bacteria > Pseudomonadati > Pseudomonadota > Betaproteobacteria > Burkholderiales > Burkholderiaceae > Burkholderia > Burkholderia sola. The sequence goes on along the minus strand of NZ_FR989675.1, from coordinate 591,646 downwards.
CGATCAGGCGCTTGCCGCGCGCGCCCGGGAAGCCGGCGCCGAACTGTCGTCGTTCCAGAGCAACCATGAAGGCGCGCTGGTCGACCGCATCCAGGCCGCGCGGGAGGAACAGACCGATTTCATCCTGATCAATCCGGCCGCGTATACGCACACGAGCGTTGCGATCCGGGACGCGATCGCCGGTGTCGGCATCCCGTTCGTCGAGGTTCACTTGTCGAACGTGCATCGCCGCGAAGCGTTCAGGCACCACTCCTACTTTTCCGACCAGGCCGAAGGCGTGATCTGCGGGCTCGGCTGGAAAGGTTATCTGTACGCGCTCGAGTACGCGCTGGACAAGCTGCAAGGCGCGTCGCGCGGCTGATTTCGCGATCTAGATTCAGCGCCGGCCCCTCACCGGCGCTTTCACGTATTGAAAGGGGAATTCCCGATGGATCTTCGTAAGCTGAAAACTCTGATCGACCTCGTTTCCGAATCCGGCATCTCCGAGCTGGAAGTGACGGAAGGCGAAGGCAAGGTGCGCATCGTCAAGAACGCGCCGCCGGTCTACGTGCAGCCGACGGCTGGGTATGCCCCGCAAGTCAGCGCGCCGGCTCCGTCGGCCGCGCTGCCGACCGACGGCGCGGCGCCGGCCGCCGGCGCAGCCGCCGCACCGGCCGTCCCGCAGGGACACGTCGTGACGTCGCCGATGGTCGGCACGTTCTATCGCGCGCCGTCGCCGGGCGCCGACCCGTTCGTGCAGGCCGGCGACACGGTCAAGGAAGGCCAGACGATCTGCATCATCGAAGCGATGAAGCTGCTCAACGAGATCGAGTCGGACAAGGCCGGCGTGATCAAGGAAATCCTCGTCGAGAACGGCCAGGCCGTCGAATACGGCCAGCCGCTTTTCGTGATCGGCTAAGCCCGCCGCGCGGCCCTGCCGGCCGCGCGCCGCCGAGATGCTCGCCAGGCGCCGTTCGCGCGCCCCTCGAAGAGACGAATACTCGCTATGTTTGAAAAAATCCTCATTGCCAACCGCGGTGAAATCGCGCTGCGCATCCAGCGCGCGTGCCGCGAACTCGGCGTCAAGACGGTGGTCGTGTACTCGGAAGCCGACAAGGAAGCCAAGTACGTGCGCCTCGCCGACGAAGCCGTCTGTATCGGCCCGGCCCCGTCGAACCTGAGCTACCTGAACATGCCGGCGCTGATCAGCGCCGCGGAAGTCACCGACGCCGAGGCGATCCACCCCGGCTACGGCTTCCTGTCCGAGAACGCCGATTTCGCGGAGCGCGTCGAGCAGTCGGGCTTCACGTTCATCGGCCCGCGCCCGGAAACGATCCGCATGATGGGCGACAAGGTCACCGCGAAGCAGACGATGATCAAGACCGGCGTGCCGTGCGTGCCGGGCTCGGAAGGCGCGTTGCCGGACGATCCGAAGGAGATCGTCAAGATTGCGCGCGCGATCGGCTATCCGGTCATCATCAAGGCGGCGGGTGGCGGCGGCGGGCGCGGGATGCGGGTCGTGCACACCGAAGCCGCGCTCGTCAACGCGGTCAACATGACCCGCGAGGAAGCCGGCCGTGCGTTCGGCAACCCGCAGGTGTACATGGAGAAGTTTCTCGAGAACCCGCGCCATATCGAGATCCAGGTGCTGTCGGACGCGCACAAGAACGCGATCTGGCTCGGCGAGCGCGACTGCTCGATGCAGCGCCGCCACCAGAAGGTGATCGAGGAAGCGCCGGCGCCCGGCATTCCGCGCCGCCTGATCGACCGCATCGGCGATCGCTGCGCGGACGCATGCAAGAAGATGGGCTACCTCGGCGCGGGCACGTTCGAATTCCTGTACGAAAACGGCGAGTTCTACTTCATCGAGATGAACACGCGCGTGCAGGTCGAGCACCCGGTATCGGAACTGATCACCGGCGTCGACATCGTGCAGGAACAGATCCGCATCGCGGCCGGCGAGAAGCTCACGCTGCGCCAGCGCGACATCCAGTTCCGCGGACATGCGATCGAATGCCGGATCAACGCCGAAGATCCGTTCAAGTTCACGCCTTCGCCGGGCCGGATCACGTCGTGGCATACGCCGGGCGGCCCCGGCGTGCGCGTCGATTCGCACGCCTACAATGGCTATTTCGTGCCGCCGAACTATGATTCGATGATCGGCAAGCTGATCACCTACGGCGCGACACGCGAGCAGGCGATCCGCCGGATGCGCATCGCGCTGTCGGAAATGGTCGTCGAAGGCATCCAGACCAACATCCCGCTGCACCGCGAGCTGATGATCGACGCGAAGTTCGTCGAAGGCGGCACCAGCATCCATTACCTCGAAAACCGGCTCGCGCAGAAGCAGCAGGTCGCACCGGAAGAAGCGTAAGCATGAGTTATCGCGAACTCGTCGTCGAACTGGCCCGCGAGCATGCGGAGGCCCTGTCCGACGCACTGCTCGATCTCGGCGCGCTGTCGGTGTCCGTCGAGGACGCCGACGCCGACACGCCCGACGAACAGCCGCTCTTCGGCGAGCCGGGCCTCGTGCCCGATCGCACCGCGTGGCAGCACTCGCGCGTGGTCGCGCTGCTGTCGGCCGATCACGAGCCGGCCGTGCTGCTCGCGGCGGCCGCGAACGAGATCGGCCTCGCCGAGACGCCCCAGTTCGTCGTGCGCGAAGTCGAGGAGCAGGACTGGGTGCGGCTCACGCAGTCGCAGTTCGAGCCGATTCCGATCGGCGAGCGGATCTGGGTCGTGCCGTCGTGGCACGACGCGCCCGATCCCGATGCGCTCGTCCTCGAGCTCGACCCCGGCCTCGCATTCGGCACCGGCAGCCATCCGACGACCCGTCTGTGCATGGAGTGGCTCGAGCAGTCGGTGAAGCCCGGTCAGTCGGTGCTCGACTACGGCTGCGGCTCGGGCATTCTCGCGATCCTCGCGAAGAAATGCGGGGCGAACCCCGTGATCGGCATCGACATCGATCCGCAGGCAGTCGAATCGGCGCGCCAGAACAGCGAACGCAACCGGGCGGAAGTTACGTACGGGCTGCCCGATGCGTGCCCGGACGGCGAATTCGACATCGTCGTCGCGAACATCCTGTCGAATCCGCTGAAGCTGATGGCGTCGATGCTCGCATCGAAGGTCAAGCCGGGCGGGCGCATCGCGCTGTCGGGCGTGCTCGCGCGCCAGGCGGACGAAGTCGCGGCCGTTTATGCGCGCTACGTCGACATTTCGGTCTGGCGCGAACACGAAGGCTGGGTATGCCTTGCCGGAACGCGCCGCGAAAGCCATTAGAATAGCGCTGTCCTTCACTCTGGCCAGCAGGCCGCCCGGCTCGACATGCTTCTTGCGACGCGCTGCCCTCATTGCGAAACCGTCTTCCGGCTGCAGCAGGAACAGCTCTCGCTGCATCAGGGGCTCGTGCGCTGCGGCCATTGCCACGAAGTCTTCAACGCCGCCGAATCGCTCGTTCCCGAGTACGCGCCGCAGCCCGAGCCGGCATTAACCGAGCCGGCTGCCGCGCCGCACGGCGGCGACGCGCATCCGCAGCAGGCCGCCCCGGCCCAGCTGTTCACCGCCGACGCGCCGCCCGAATTGCCGACCGGCGCCGATTACAAGCCGGAAGGCTGGGACATGTGGGCGCCGTGGCTCGACGCCGGCGTCGATCCGTCGCTGCAGCACAGCGTCGAGACCGTGCGAACCGAGCCGTTGATACCGCTCGCGCTGCCGTCCACGGAAGCGGGCGTCGTCCACCTGTCGGGTACGCCCGAGCCGTTCGCGTCGTCGCCGGCCGAGCTCGATGCTTCGGCTGCCGTCGAGCAACCGGCCGAACCGCATTCGCCGCAGACGCGGCACGAACCGCACGAAACCGAAGAAGCCGCGCCGTCGCCCGTACCCATCGCGCCCGTCGAGCGCGATCCGCGCGAGCCCCGCTTCGTCGCTCACGTTCCGTCCGACACGGAAACCGCCGCCGGACCGGTCGAACCCGCGCCGATCGAACCCGTCGTCCCCGCGCACTTCGTGGCGCCGGACGACGAACGCGCGCCGCGCGAACCCCGTTTCGCGTTCACGCCCGCACCGGCCTTCACCGAAGCCGAGACCGCATCGGAACCCGGCACCTTCACCCGGCACGACAACGCGTCGACCGCGGCGGCAACCGATGAACCGGTCGCCCGGACGGTCACCCAACCGCCGGCCCAGCCCGACGTCCAACCGGTCGCCCAGCCGGTCGCCCAGCCGGTCGCCCCCTTCCCCGCCGCCCTGACCGACGACGATCGCCCGCACTTCGCCGTCACGCGCGAGACGCGCGAGACGCGCGCGCCGCAGCGACGCGGGATGCTCGGCGGCTTTTTCGGCGGCCTCGTCGCGGCCGCGCTGGTCGGGCTGCTCGTCGCGCAACTGGCGTGGTGGCAGCGCGAGACGCTGATGATCTACTGGCCCGTCACGCAGGGCTGGTTCCGGCAGGCGTGCGCGCCGCTCGGCTGCACGGTCACGCCGCCGCGCGCGATCGACGGGCTGCGGCTCGAGCCGACCGACCTGCGCCAGCTCGACGGCCCGCGCGAGCTCGAACTGAAGGTGCCGCTGACGAACCGCTACCGCGTCGCGCTCGCATACCCGTCGCTCGAACTCACGCTGCTCGACGACACCAATCACGTCACCGTGCGCCGCGTGCTCGCGCCGCGCGACTACGTGCGCCCGGGCACGCCGATCGACGCCGGGCTGCCGCCCGGCACGACGCAGACGATGGTCGTCCGCCTCGAAACGAACGGCACGCCCGCCTCGAATTTCCGCGTCCAGATCTTCTATCCGTGACGCGCCGCGGCGCGCTTGCGCGCCCGTCTCAACCCGCGCGCCCGAGCGGCGCGCTATTTCGGAGCACGAACATGAGCAAAGTTACGCTGGGTGGCAACCCGATCGATCTCGCCGGCACATTCCCGGCCGTCGGCGCGCAAGCCGCCGATTTCAAGCTGGTCGGCAAGGATCTCGCCGATATGACGCTCGCCAGCTTCGCCGGCAAGCGCAAGGTGCTGAACATCGTGCCGAGCCTCGACACGCCGACCTGCGCGACGTCGACCCGCAAGTTCAACGAAGCCGCGTCGTCGCTCGACAACACGGTCGTGATCGTCGTGTCCGCCGACCTGCCGTTCGCCGCCACGCGCTTCTGCACGACCGAAGGCCTCGCGAACGTCGTGACGGCATCGACGTTCCGCACCGGCCGCGCGTTCGCGAACGCCTACGGCGTCGACGTGACGAGCGGCCCGCTGAACGGCCTGACCGCACGCGCGGTGGTCGTGCTCGACGCGCAGGACAAGGTGATCCATGCGGAACTCGTCGGCGAAATCAAGGACGAGCCGAACTACGATGCAGCGCTCGCCGCACTGAAGTAAGCTTTCTTCCGCTTTCCCCTGCCGCGCCGCGCCCTTCGCGCGGCGTTGTCGCGCAGGGCCCCTCATTTCTACAGGAACGCACACCTTGGCTACGCTGATTTGCGGCTCGATCGCCTACGACTCCATCATGACCTTCGAAGGGCGGTTCCGCGAGCACATCCTGCCCGACCAGGTGCACCTCATCAACCTGAGCTTCCTCGTGCCGACGATGCGCCGCGAATTCGGCGGCTGCGCGGGCAACATCGCCTACGCGCTGCACCTGCTCGGCGGCGATGCGCGCATCATGGCCACGATGGGCGCGTTCGACGCGCAGCCGTATCTCGATCGGTTCGACCAGCTCGGCCTGCGCCGCGATCACGTTCGCGTGCTACCCGATACGTACACCGCGCAAGCGATGATCACGACCGATCTCGACAACAACCAGATCACCGCGTTCCACCCGGGCGCGATGATGCAGTCGCACCTGAACCACGCGGGCGACGCGCCGGACATCAAGCTGGCGATCGTCGGTCCGGACGGCTTCGACGGGATGGTGCAGCACGTGGAAGAGCTCGCCAAGGCCGGTGTGCCGTTCGTGTTCGATCCGGGCCAGGGCCTGCCGCTGTTCGACGGTGCGACGCTGCGCCGCAGCATTGAACTTGCGACCTATGTCGCGGTCAACGACTACGAGGCCAAGCTGGTGAGCGACAAGACGGGATGGTCCGAAGATGAAATCGCCAGCCGGGTCGACGCGCTCGTCATCACGCGTGGCGAGCACGGCGCGACCATCCGCCACAAGCAGGGTGCGGAGCAGATTCCGGTCGTGCCGGCCGAGCGCGTCGCCGACCCGACCGGCTGCGGCGACGCCTTCCGGGGCGGCCTGCTGTACGGCATCGAGCACGGCCTCGACTGGGCAACCACCGGCCGCCTCGCGAGCCTGATGGGCTCCCTCAAGATCGCCCATCAAGGGCCCCAGACTTACGACCTGACGCGCGCCGAAATCGACGCACGCTTCGAGACTGCGTTCGGTTACAGTCTCAAATGAATATTGTGGGAGAGCAAAGATGTTGACGAAAAAAACCCTCACGCTCGCGGCCATGCTGACGGCCACGCTGACTCTCGCCGGCTGCTTCACGGCACCCGGTTCGGCGGATGTCTATAGCGTCGGCCAGGCGCAGCGCGAACAGACGGTCCGCATGGGCACGGTCGAAAGCGTCCGTGCGGTGCGCATCCAGTCCGACGGCGGCGGCAGCGCGATCGGCACGCTCGGCGGCGGCGCGCTCGGCGCGGTCGCGGGCAGCGCGATCGGCGGCGGCAAAGGCTCGATCCTGACGGCGATCGCCGGCGGCCTCGTCGGCGCGGTCGCGGGTAACGCGGTCGGCGAAAACCTCAGCACGGCGAACGGTGTCGAAATTACCGTGCGCCTCGACAACGGCGATCTGCGCTCGATCACGCAGGCAGCCAGCGGCGAAGCATTCCGCGCCGGCGAGCGCGTACGCCTGCTGTCGAGCGGCGGCGTCACGCGCGTCACGCACTAACCGGTATCCTCAGCGCGCGGCGCAAGCCGCGGTCGAACGCATGTGCGAAGCCGCACATGCGTTTTTTTTCGTCCGCCCGTTTTCATCCGCGCCCGCGTCGGCCAGCTCATCGGCGGCCCATCGGCGACTCGTGCGAACGAAAAAAATCCCGCCATCTGAGCCAGATGGCGGGATTGATTGAGTAGCGCTACTCAACCCACGGACACCACGTGCGTGTCCGGGTGATGCTGCTCAGCCGCGATTACGGACGGCTGCCGGTCGGGAACGGCCATGCGGCTGCCGGGTTGAGCGCGGTCTTCACGCCCGATGCCGGCGCAACCGATGCGGTCGACGCGGTCGTTGCCGGCGCAGCCTTCTTCACGACGGCCTTCTTCGGCGCAGCAGCCTTCTTCGCCGGTGCGGCAGCCGTCTTCGCAGGGGCAGCCTTCTTGGCGGGCGCAGCCTTCTTCGCGGCAGCCTTCTTCGCAGGCGCGGCCTTCTTGGCAGCAGCCTTCTTCGCCGGCGCAGCCTTCTTCGCAGCAGCCTTCTTCGCCGGTGCGGCCTTCTTGGCGGCAGCCTTCTTCGCCGGTGCCGCCTTCTTCGCAGCAACCTTCTTCACTGCGACTTTCTTGGCTGCAACCTTCTTCGCAGCGGCCTTCTTGGCCGGTGCCGCCTTCTTCGCTGCGACCTTCTTGGCTGCAACCTTCTTCGTTGCGACCTTCTTTGCAGCGACCTTCTTTGCAGCGGCCTTCTTCGCCGGTGCTGCCTTCTTCGCGGCAACCTTCTTCACCGCGACCTTCTTCGCAGCAACCTTCTTCACTGCGGCCTTCTTCGCCGGCGCAGCAGCCTTCTTCGCAACGGTCTTCTTGGCGGCAACCTTCTTAGCAGCCGGTTTCTTCTTGGCAGTAGCCATGTTGTTCTCCTTCAGGTTCAGATGAGAGTCAGTTCAAACTACACCCTTCGTCAAAACCCGCTTCCCGCGGACGCTGTTCAGGACGTGCGCTTCGAAGCGGGCTATTCATCGGCGTACGCAGATACCGCGCGCTTACGCTAATGAATACGGTATGGCGCGCGTGACCCCATGGCCTCGCACGCCAAATCAAGTCGGTAGCCGGCGCACCTCGCGCCGCTACCCCTAATCGCTTGATCAAGCGGACCGCCACACGGCCGTCCGCTTTTTCCGGAGGGAAGTTTGCCCATCCCACTGAAGGGTTCGCAAAGTGCCTGTCGTATCGTTGGGCCGTTAAGGCACCGGGCATGCTTTGCATCAGGCGTTCTTGCTCCTAAACCTTGGGCCAGGGCCGAGAGGCCACCGGCTGCTCCATCATGTAACGGGTTCGCTGCTGCGGGTTATTCCCAGGACAGCGCGCCCCCCGTCTGATACTCGATCACACGCGTCTCGAAGAAGTTGCGTTCCTTCTTCAGGTCGATCATCTCGCTCATCCACGGGAACGGGTTTTCCTCGTTCGGATACAGCGGGTCGAGGCCGATCTGCTGGCAACGGCGGTTGCTGATGAAGCGCAGATAGCTCTTGAACATCGACGCGTTCAAACCCAGCACGCCGCGTGGCATCGTGTCCTCGGCGTAGCGGTATTCGAGTTCGACAGCCTGCTTGAACAGCTCGCGGATCTCGGCGCGGAATTCCGCGGTCCACAGATGCGGGTTCTCGAGCTTGATCTGGTTGATCAGGTCGATGCCGAAGTTGCAGTGCATCGACTCGTCACGCAGGATGTACTGGTATTGCTCTGCAGCACCCGTCATCTTGTTCTGGCGGCCGAGTGCGAGGATCTGCGTAAACCCGACATAGAAGAACAGGCCTTCCATGATGCAGGCGAACACAATCAGCGACTTCAGCAGCTTCTGATCCGCTTCGAGCGTGCCGGTCTTGAAGGCCGGGTCCGTCAGCGTATGAATGAACGGGATCAGGAATTCGTCCTTCGCGCGGATCGACGTGACCTCGTGATACGCGTTGAAGATCTCGCCTTCGTCGAGGCCGAGCGATTCGACGATGTATTGGTACGCGTGCGTGTGGATCGCTTCCTCGAACGCCTGGCGCAGCAGGAACTGCCGGCACTCCGGCGCCGTGATGTGGCGGTACGTGCCGAGCACGATGTTGTTCGCCGCGAGCGAATCGGCCGTCACGAAGAAGCCGAGGTTGCGCTTCACGATGCGGCGCTCGTCCTCGGTCAGACCGTTCGGGTCCTTCCACAGTGCGATGTCGCGGGACATGTTGATTTCCTGCGGCATCCAGTGGTTCGCGCAACCGGCCAGATACTTTTCCCACGCCCACTTGTACTTGAACGGCACCAGCTGATTGACGTCAGTCTGGCCGTTGATGATGCGCTTGTCGGCGACATTGACCCGCGCTTCCGACCCGCCGGCGGGAACAGCCGATGCTTGCGGCGGCACCGCAAGATCGCCTTCGAAAATGTCGCGGACCTGATGGGCGGCAGGCGTTGCAGCCTGCATTCCGACAGCCATCCCGGCGGAGGTGCGCATCGCGTTTTGCTGCGCTCCGCTCGCGGGGGTTACGGCAGTCTTCTCGTCATCCCAGTTGAGCATAAATTCTCACCATCAATTTAGAACGGTTTGTACCATCTTTTCCTGAGCGATAAAAGGGTTCGCTCACGAAAAATCCTTTTTTCGATTCGCGTTGCGACCTCGATACAACACTTTGAGCAACGCATCGTCGTTCATGCAGCGCGCGATGTGAGTCGCGCGTGTATCGCGAGGTGCGCTCGACGCATCGAACGCCGATCGAAACGCGACGCCGTCGGAGATGTTTCGATCGCTTGTCATTGCCTGCAACGCAGGTGTCGCGTTACAGATTCCTTATCATTTTTTTAGTTGAGCGCGGCGCACACTTCAACCTCGATCGGTCGTCGTGTGCGCCGCGCAGGCCTGCTTCTCAGGTCAGGCGCACTGCGTTACTGGCACGCTTCGCACTCGTCGAAGCCGGGGTCGCCCGGACGCATCGTGCACACCGGACCATCCGCTTCGACCGGCGCGAGTGCCGGCGCCGCGTTGACCGCGCCCGACGACGCACCGCCCGCCGCACCGAAGCCGCCCGCCGCGCCTTGCGCGCCGCCGCTGCTCGAGCCGCCACCCGCACCGCCCGTCGGCACTGCGTTCAGCGCGCCGTGTGCGACCGTCGACTTCTCGACGTGCGTCGCCGCCATCGTGCGGAGGTAGTAGGTCGTCTTCAGGCCGCGCAGCCATGCGAGCTTGTAGGTCTCGTCGAGCTTCTTGCCCGACGCGCCGCCCATGTAGATGTTCAGCGACTGCGCCTGGTCGATCCACTTCTGGCGACGCGATGCCGCTTCGACCAGCCACGTCGGGTCGACCTCGAACGCGGTCGCGTAGATCGCGCGCAGGTCGGCCGGGATGCGGTCGATGCGCGACAGCATGCCGTCGAAATACTTCAGGTCGGCGACCATCACTTCGTCCCACAGGCCGCGTTCCTTCAGATCGCGGACGAGGTACTCGTTCACCACCGTGAATTCGCCCGACAGGTTCGACTTCACGTACAGGTTCTGGAAGGTCGGCTCGATACAGGCCGACACGCCGATGATGTTCGAGATCGTCGCCGTCGGCGCGATCGCGACGCAGTTCGAGTTGCGCATGCCGTGCGCGGCGATCCGCGAACGCAGCGTCGTCCAGTCGAGCGATTCCGACGTGTCGACCTCGACGTAGCCGCCGCGCGCCTCCGTCAGCAGCTTCAGCGTGTCCTGCGGGAGGATGCCGCGATCCCACAGCGAGCCGCGGTAGCTCGAGTAGCGGCCGCGCTCTTCGGCCAGCTCGGTCGACGCGTAGTACGCGTAGTAGCAGACGGCTTCCATCGAACGGTCGGCGAACTCGACCGCCTCTTGCGACGCGTACGGCGTGCGCAGCAGGTGCAGGCAGTCCTGGAAGCCCATGATGCCCATGCCGACCGGGCGGTGCTTCAGGTTCGAGTTACGCGCCTTCGGCACCGCGTAGTAGTTGATGTCGATCACGTTGTCGAGCATGCGCATCGCGACGCTGATCGTGCGCTTGAGCTTGTCGTGGTCGAGCGCGTAGCTGCCGTCGGCCTGCTTCACCAGGTGGGCGACGAGGTTCACCGAGCCCAGGTTGCACACCGCGATTTCGGTGTCGCTCGTATTCAGCGTGATTTCCGTGCACAGGTTCGACGAATGGACGACGCCGACGTGCTGCTGCGGCGAGCGCACGTTGCACGGATCCTTGAACGTGATCCACGGGTGGCCCGTCTCGAACAGCATGCCGAGCATCTTGCGCCACAGCTGCTGCGCCGGGATCTTCTTGAACAGCTTGATCTCGCCGCGCGCGACCTTGTCTTCGTAAGCCGTGTAAGCCTTCTCGAATTCGGCGCCGAACTTGTCGTGCAGGTCCGGGCAGGTCGACGGCGAGAACAGCGTCCAGTCGGCGCCTTCCATCACGCGCTTCATGAACAGGTCGGGAATCCAGTTCGCCGTGTTCATGTCGTGCGTACGGCGACGGTCGTCACCGGTGTTCTTGCGCAACTCCAGGAACTCCTCGATGTCGAGGTGCCACGATTCGAGGTACGCGCAGACCGCGCCCTTGCGCTTGCCGCCCTGGTTCACCGCGACGGCCGTGTCGTTCACGACCTTCAGGAACGGCACCACGCCTTGCGACTTGCCGTTCGTGCCCTTGATATGCGAGCCGAGGGCGCGCACGCGCGTCCAGTCGTTGCCGAGGCCGCCGGCGAACTTCGACAGCAGCGCGTTTTCCTTCAGCGCTTCGTAGATGCCGTCGAGATCGTCCGCGACCGTCGTCAGGTAGCACGACGACAGCTGCGAGCGGTGCGTGCCCGAGTTGAACAGCGTCGGCGTCGAGCTCATGAAGTCGAAGCTCGACAGCACGTTGTAGAACTCGATCGCGCGCGTTTCGCGGTCGATCTCGTTCAGCGACAGGCCCATCGCGACGCGCATGAAGAATGCCTGCGGCATTTCGATGCGGGTGCCTTCGACGTGCAGGAAGTAGCGGTCGTACAGCGTCTGCAGGCCGAGGTAGCCGAACTGCAGGTCGCGGTTCGCGTCGAGCGCTTCGCCGAGGCGCTTCAGGTCGAACTGCAGCAGCTTGTCGTCGAGCAGGCCGGCGTCGACGCCGCGCTTCAGGAACTGCGGGAAGTATTCGGCGTAGCGGGTCGACATCTCGGCCTGCACGACTTCCTCGCCGAGAATCTCGCGACGGATCGTGTGCAGCAGGATGCGGGCCGTGACCTGGCTGTACGCCGGGTCCTTTTCGATCATCGTGCGCGCCGCGAGGATCGCCGAGTCGTAGACCTGGCTCATCGGCACGCCGTCGTACAGGTTCTTCACCGTCTCCGCGACGATCGGGTCAGGGTTAACCGCAGCGCCGAGGCCGTCGCACGCCGACACGATCAGCGCGCGCAGCGCGTTCAGGTCGAGCGGGCGCGTGACGCCGTTGTCGACGACGTTGATGCCGGTGGTCGACTCGCCGCCCGCTGCCGCCGCTTCCTCGCCCGCATGCTGGCGCTCGAGGTGACGCTTCTCGCGATACAGCACGTACGCACGCGCGACGTTGTGCTCGCCGCCGCGCATCAGCGCGAGTTCGACCTGGTCCTGGATGTCTTCGATATGGAACGTACCGCCGTTCGGGCGGCTGCGCACGAGCGCGCGAACGACGTTGTGCGTCAGTTGTTCGACCTGCTCGCGCACGCGCGCCGATGCCGCGCCCTGCCCGCCATTGACGGCCAGGAAAGCCTTGGTCACCGCGATCGCGATCTTCGAAGGTTCGAACGACACCACGCTGCCGTTGCGGCGGATCACCTTGTAGTCGGCGAACGTGGCCTGCGGCGCGAGCGCCTTCGCGCCCTGTTCGGTCCCGCCGAGCGGACGGCTCGAGGCGCTCTCGTACTGGGACGTCGCGTTGTCGGTGGTTTGCATGTGCAAAGCTCCTGGTGTTGGATGGTGCGGAGAGAACCGCGGATTAAAACGAACGCTGCGCAATGCGGTGCGCGAGCGGTAAGAGGCGAGCGATGCGCCGGGGAAGCCGGTTCGGTCGATGCGCGACAACCCAGCCGGTCGTGTGCTTCGTCATGTGTACCCTGCCCCGTCGATGTTCGCTGCGCTGGTCGCGACGCCCGGACCGCCCGGCCTGACGCGCCGCCGTGAGAACCCTGTCCGCCGACGTTGCCCGCCGGCCGGTGCCGCTCGGGTTTTCCCCTGCGACACACACTATATCTAGTACAGAACTGCTCAGCTGGCACCAAGTATAGTGGACATTCGGAGGACGTCCAAACGGATAATTTGCGGCGAAGGTCTTGACATCGCTCGCGCGCAGACACGGCAAGGCATTGGTCGGAGAAAAAACTTTCTCCGCTCAAAAAACCCCGCGATCAGTGCTGACGGAAAGGAAAGTATTCGGCGGAAAAACCGGCATCGCTCGCGAAGCGTTGCCAATCGAAGTGCGGGCCCGGGTCGGTCTTGCGGCCCGGCGCGACGTCCGAGTGACCCGCGAACGCGTCGACCGGATAGTGCGCGGCGAGCGCGCGGGAGAGCGCGGCGAGCACCGCGTATTGCGCATCGTCGAACGGGACGTCGTCCGCGCCTTCGAGCTCGATGCCGATCGAGAAATCGTTGCAGCGGGTGCGGCCGAAGAACTCGGACGAGCCCGCGTGCCACGCGCGCTCGTCGCACGACACGAACTGCACGAGTTCGCCGCCGCGGCGGATCAGGAAATGGGCGGACACGCGCACGCCGCGCAGGTGGCGCTGGTAATAGGGGTGGGCATCGCAGTCGAGGCGATTCAGGAACAGCGCCTCGATCGCGTCGCCGCCGAATTCGCCGGGCGGCAGACTGATGTTGTGGACGACCACGAGCGTCGGCGCCGCACCCGCGGGCCGCGCCTCGAAGTTCGGCGACGGCGCATGGCGCGCTTCGCGCACCCAGCCGTTCGCGTCGACCGACAACACCGGCGCGTCGCTCATCGCGCGTCGCGGCCGTTCACGCGCGTGGCGTGGCGCTGCGCATGCTCGGCGCTGCAGAAGTATTCGCCGCTCGCGGCGACGGCGTCGCCCTTCGGCGCGTGCACGCCGCATTCGGCGCAACGCACCATCGGCTCGGGCAGCGACCGCGCGTCGCCGTTCGGGCGCGCGGCGCCACCACCGGCACCGGCACCGGCACCAGGCGCGCCGTCGTAACCGGCGCCGCGGCCGGTGCGCGCCTGCGCCTGTTCCTGCGCGTGGCGCAGCTTGCGCGCGAGCCAAGAACCGGCGAAGAAGAGAAGGATCAGGAGAAGAATCTGTCGCATCGGAAACCTGCGGTCAAACCACGGAGCGGTGCAGCAGCACCTCGAACACGAATCGGCTGCCGACATACGCGAGCAGCAGCGCGGCGAACGACACGAGCACCCAGCGCGCGGCGCCGCGGCCGCGCCAGCCCGACGTCTTGCGGGCGACCAGCAGGCCGCCGAACATCAGCCACGACAGGATCGCGAACACCGTCTTGTGGTCGAGCCGCAACGCGCGCGCGTCGACCTGTTCGCTGAACAGGATGCCCGACGCGAGCGTCAGCGTCAGCAGCACGAAGCCGGCGCCGATCAGGCGGAACAGCAGCTTCTCGAGCGTGAGCAGCGGCGGCAGCGTTTCGAGCCAGCTCGCGATCCAGCCGGTCGAGCCGTCGCGCCCGCCGTGCCGCAGCGACTGCAGGCGCCGCTCGACCATCAGCATCAGGATCGCGTGCAGCGCGGCGATCGCGAAAAGGCCGTACGCGATGTTCGCGATCAGGAAATGCAGCTTGAACAGCGGCGCTGCGGCATAAGGCAGCACCCGCACGCCGCCGAACACGAGCGGCAGCAGCGACGCGCCGCACGCGAGCGGCAGCACCAGCAGGCGCAGGCTGTCGAGCGGGAAGAAGAAGCTCTCGATCCAGTAGATGCCGGCGCCGAGCCAGAACATCGCGGACAGCGCGAACGCGAAGCCGAACACCATCGCGTCGTTCGGAAAGATCGTCATGTGGAGCAGCACGCCGTGCGCGAGCAGCGCGGCGAACAGCAGCGCGCGACCGGCCCCGCTCATCCCGGACGCGGCCGATGCAGGGACCGGCACGGCCGGCACGCTCGCGACGAGCGGCGTCGCGCCCTGGCGATGCGTGCGCCAGCCTGCGACGGCGAGGCCGCCGTACAGGAATGCGGTGAGGGCATACAGTACAATATCCATGTTCGAAGTTTACACTAGGCCCCCTTCCCGCGACGGCTCCCTTTGTTCGGTTCCGCCGCGCCTTCGGGCCCCACTGTCCATCGCTCCCCATGCTCGACAATCTCACTCAACGGATGGCGCGCGTCGTCAAGACGCTGCGCGGCGAGGCCCGGCTCACCGAGGCGAACACGCAGGAGATGCTCCGCGAGGTGCGTCTCGCGCTGCTGGAAGCCGACGTGTCGCTGCCGGTCGTCCGCGAATTCATCGCCAAGGTCAAGGAAAAGGCGCTCGGCGAAGAAGTGATCAGCAGCCTGTCGCCGGGCCAGGCGCTCGTCGGCGTGGTCCAGAAGGAACTGACCGCCGTGATCGGCGGCGACTACGAAGGCAAGGCCGCCGAGCTGAACCTCGCGGTCACACCGCCCGCCGTGGTCCTGATGGCCGGCCTGCAGGGCGCGGGCAAGACCACGACCGTCGGCAAGCTCGCGAAGCTGCTGCGCGAGAAGTACAAGAAGAAGGTGCTCACGGTGTCGTGCGACGTGTATCGGCCGGCCGCGATCATGCAGCTGAAAACGGTGACCGAGCAGGTCGGCGCCGACTTCTTCCCGTCCACGCCGGACCAGAAGCCCGTCGACATCGCGCTCGCGGCCGTCGACTGGGCGAAGCGCCACTACCATGACGTGCTGCTCGTCGACACGGCCGGCCGCCTCGGCATCGACGAAGCGATGATGCAGGAAATCGCCGCGCTGCACGGCGCGCTGAAGCCGGCCGAAACGCTGTTCGTCGTCGACGCGATGCTCGGCCAGGATGCCGTCAACACCGCGAAGGCGTTCAACGACACGCTGCCGCTCACCGGCGTCGTGCTGACCAAGCTCGACGGCGATTCGCGCGGCGGCGCCGCGCTGTCGGTGCGTCACGTCACGGGCAAGCCGATCAAGTTCGTCGGCGTCGCCGAGAAGCTCGACGGCCTCGAGGTGTTCCACCCCGACCGGATGGCGAACCGGATCCTCGGCATGGGCGACATCCTCGCGCTCGTCGAGGAAGCGCAGCGCGGCGTCGATGTCCAGGCCGCGCAGAAGCTCGCCGACAAGGTCAAGAAAGGCGGCGATTTCGACTTGAACGATTTCCGCGCGCAGATCTCGCAGATGAAGAACATGGGCGGTTTGTCGTCGCTGATGGACAAACTCCCCGCGCAATTCCAGCAGGCGGCTGCCGGCGCCGACATGGGCCAGGCCGAGAAGTCGATCCGCCGGATGGAAGGCATCATCAGCTCGATGACGCCCGCCGAGCGCGCGAAACCCGAAATCATCAAGGCGACGCGCAAGCGCCGCATTGCGGCCGGCGCGGGCGTGCCGGTGCAGGAAGTCAACCGGATGCTGAACCAGTACGACCAGATGCGTACGATGATGAAGAAGCTGAAGGGCGGCAACATGCAGAAGATGATGCGCGGCCTGAAAGGCATGATGCCCGGCATGCGCTGATTACGTCCGTCGGCCGGCGCGCGGGTTTTTGCCGTAGCGCGCGCCTGCCGTTCTGCTTCATCCTTATTTGTATACCGACTGCCCGCCAGAACACATGAACCGCGAAGAAGCCCTCCACATTTTCGACCACTCCGAAGAGATCGTCTCGGCCGACGCCGTCAATGCGTCGATCTCGAAGATGGCCGACGCGATCCGCGCCGAGATCGGCGACGCGTTCCCGCTCGTTCTCTCGGTGATGGGCGGCGCGGCGGTGTTTACCGGGATGCTGCTGCCGCATCTCGATTTCCCGCTCGAATTCGACTACATCCACCTGACCCGCTACCGCAACACGACGCAGGGCAGCCCGGAGATGCACTGGCGCGTCGCGCCGCGCGAATCGGTGAAGGACCGCATCGTGCTCGTACTCGACGACATCCTCGACGAAGGTGAGACGATGGCCGCGATCCGCGACCGCATCCTCGACATGGGCGCGAAGCGCTTCATGTCGGCCGTGCTGTGCGAGAAGACGCTCGCGAAGGCGAAACCGCTGCACCCCGACTTCTGCGGCTTCTCGGTGCCGGACCGCTACGTGTTCGGCTGCGGGATGGACGCGAAGGGCTACTGGCGCAACCTGCCGACGATCCGCGCGCTGACCGCGAACGTCTGATCGCCGCGCTGTCCGCTATATAAATAGAAAGCGGCGCTCCGGTTGCCCGGAGCGCCGCTTTTTTTCGTCGGCCCGCCGCGCCGCCCGCGCTACGGCTGCAACTGGTGCACGAACGCGCGAATGCCCGCGAGCAGCATCTCGACCGAGATCGCGACGAGCACGAGCCCCATCAGCCGCTCGAACGCGGCGACGGTCCGCTCGCCGAGCCACGCCTGAATCCGTTCGGCCAGCACCAGCGTGATCGCGCAGACGATCATCGTGACCGTCAGCGCGCCGACCCACTCGAGCATTTTGCCGGGCGCCTGCGACGTCAGCAGCATCACCGTCGCGAGCGCGGACGGCCCGGCCAGCGCCGGAATCGCGAGCGGCACGATGAACGGCTCGCCGCCCGCGCGCGGATCGCTGCCGAGCGCGCCGTCCGGATGCGGGAAGATCATCCGCAGCGCGATCAGGAACAGCACGATCCCGCCGCCGAGCCGCAGCGACAGGTCGGTGAGGCTCATCATCCGCAGGAAGCGGTCGCCGACCAGCATGAAGAACAGCAGGATCACGAACGCGATCCCCACTTCGCGCAGGATCAGCTTCACGCGCCGCTCGCGCGGCACATCCCGCATCGCCGTGATGAACAGCGGGATGTTGCCGAGCGGATCCGTGATCAGCACGAGGAGCACGGTGGCCGACAGGAACGTGTATTCCATCGTGTCCCCCGGTCGCCGCGCTTAGTGCGCGAGCGCGGCGCGGATCTTTTCGGCGACCGTCGCCGCGGCCGTGTCGGCCGGCAGCAGCGTCGCTTCGGCGTCGCGGCGGCCCTGGTACTCGATCTTGCCTTCCTTCAGGCCGCGCTCGCCGATCACGAGACGATGCGGCACGCCGATCAGCTCCCAGTCGGCAAACATCACGCCCGGGCGCTCGCCGCGATCGTCGAGGATCACGTCGATGCCGGCCGCGACGAGTTCCGCGTACAGCTTGTCGGCCGTCTCGCGCACCATGTCGCTGCGGTCATAGCCCATCGGGCACAGCACGACCTCGAACGGCGCGATCGACTCGGGCCAGATGATCCCGCGGTCGTCGAAGTTCTGTTCGATCGCCGCGCCGAGAATGCGCGTGATGCCCACGCCGTAGCAGCCCATCAGCATCGGCTGCGGCTTGCCCGACTCGTCGAGGAACGTCGCGCCCATCGCTTCCGAGTACTTGGTGCCGAGCTGGAACACGTGGCCGACTTCGATGCCGCGGCAGATGTCGATCGCGCCCTTGCCGTCCGGCGACGGATCGCCCTTCTTCACGTTGCGCACGTCGGCGACGTCCGGCTCCGGCAGGTCGCGGCCCCAGTTCACGCCCGCGATGTGATAGTCGACCTCGTTCGCACCGACGACGAAATCGCTCATGTTCGCGACCGTACGGTCGGCGATCACCTTCACCGGCTTCTTCGTGCCGACCGGGCCGAGATAGCCCGGCGGCGTGCCGAACCACTCGACGATTTCCTGCTCGGTCGCGAAGCGGTGGTTCTTCAGGCCCGGCAGCTTCGACACCTTGATCTCGTTCAGGTCGTGATCGCCGCGCAGCATCACGAGCCAGATGGTCGGCTCGGCGCCTTCGTTGTCGGTCGCGAGCACGATCGACTTGATCGTGCGCTCGAGCGGGATCGCCAGCAGTTCGGCGACGGCCTCGCACTTCGCCTTGCCGGGCGTCGCGACCTTTTCCATCGCTTCGGCCGGCGCCGCGCGCTCAGGCGTCAGCGGCAGCGCTTCGGCCGCCTCGACGTTCGCCGCGAATTCGGACGTCGGGCAGTACGCGATCGCGTCCTCGCCGGTATCGGCGATCACGTGGAACTCGTGCGAGAAGTTGCCGCCGATCGAGCCGCTGTCGGCCGCGACCGCGCGGAACTCGAGGCCCAGGCGCGTGAAGATGCGCACGTACGCGTCGTACATCTTGCGGTACGACTCGTTCAGGCCGGCCGCATCCTTGTCGAACGAATACGCGTCCTTCATGATGAATTCGCGGCCGCGCATCACGCCGAAGCGCGGGCGGATCTCGTCGCGGAACTTCGTCTGGATCTGGTAGAAGTTCACCGGCATCTGCCGGTAGCTCTTGATCTGGTTGCGCGCGATGTCGGTGACGACTTCCTCGTGCGTCGGCCCGATCACGAAATCGTTGTCCTTGCGGTCCTTGAAGCGCAGCAGCTCGGGGCCGTACTGCTCCCAGCGGCCCGACTCCTGCCACAGCTCGGCCGGCTGCACGGCCGGCATCAGCAGCTCGATGGCGCCCGCCCGGTTCATTTCCTCGCGCACGATCGCCTCGACCTTGCGAATCGAACGCAGGCCGACCGGCAGGTAGTTGTAGATGCCGCCGGCGACGCGACGGATCATGCCGGCGCGGACCATCAGCTTGTGGCTGACGATCTCTGCGTCGGCGGGTGCCTCTTTCAGGGTGCCGATAAAGAAACGGGAAGCTTTCATGCGGACGGTTCCAAAAACGGCGCCCCCAGGCGGGGCGCCCGAAAAAGTTTCAAGGTGAAAAAGCGGCGCGCCGCGAACGACGATGGCGCAGATGACGTAGCAGACTAATCAGGGACAATTCAGCCGGTGTGCCCCGCGCGGATTCGCTCCGTCACGGTGCGCAGCGCCCGTTATCTGTTTATAATCAAAGCAATTTTAAAGGATTCGAAGGTGGTTGTATGCTGGATCGTGAAGGCTTTCGCCCGAACGTCGGCATCATCCTCTTGAACGCGCGCAACGAGGTGTTTTGGGGCAAGCGGCTCCGCGAGCATTCCTGGCAGTTTCCTCAAGGTGGGATCAAGTACGGCGAGACCCCCATGCAGGCGATGTACCGGGAACTGCACGAGGAAACGGGCCTGCATCCGGAACACGTCAAGATAATCGGCCGCACCCGCGACTGGTTGCGTTACGAGGTGCCTGACAAGTTCATCAAACGCGAAGTACGCGGTCATTACCGCGGCCAGAAGCAGATCTGGTTCCTGCTGCGGATGGTTGGACGCGATTGCGACATTTGCTTGCGCGCGACCGACCACCCGGAGTTCGATGCGTGGCGCTGGAACGAGTATTGGGTACCGCTCGATGCGGTGATCGAGTTCAAGCGGGATGTCTATCAGTTGGCGCTGACGGAACTGTCGCGCTTCCTGCGCCGCCCGGCGCAGCGAGCCGAGAAGCCGCGCGGGCCGCGTGTGTCGCGCTATCCGCGCGTCATTGGCGCACAGGCTCAAACGCTGACGATTGTCGACGCATCGGTGGTTTGTTCGGAGATCGAAGTGGAAGCGAGCACGCTCGACGAGATGCCGCCCCACGTGATCGTCGGCAAGTGACGAGTCGGACTGCATGACCGGGCGCGACCTTGGTGTCGCGCCCTTTTTTTACGAGGAATGCATATTGAAAGCGATTGCTCTCGCGCTCGCATCGATCGCCGCGATGGCCGCCCTGGCCGGCTGCGCGAACTCGAAAGCGCCGTCCAACAAGGATGACAGCGAGTTCGTGTACCTGCTCGACCGTCAGGGAACCTGGAAGGAAAACGCCGTCGACACGCTGCCGCCGCTGCCGCAAACGGGCGATCTGCTGCCGTTCAACGTGTCGCAGAACACACCGCTGAAGTTCTTCGTCGATGCGAAGTCCCTCGAGGTCGGCAGCGACGGCGTCGTGCGCTACGCAGTCGTCGTCACGAGCCCGGCCGGTGCGCGCAACGTGAACTACGAAGGCATCCGCTGCGACACCTACGAATGGCGCCAGTACGCCGGCCTGAACTCGGACCACAACGGCTGGGATCGCACCGTCGAGAACGACTGGCGGCGCATCGAGAACGGCGAGCTGAACGCCTACCACTCCGCGCTCTACCAGGACTACTTCTGCGCGAACAAGATGCCGCAGGGCTCGACCCGGCAGATCCTCGAAAACATCCGGTTCCACCGCACCGCGATGACGCAGTTGCGCTGACGGCACGCGATGCGGGTCGTCCGCATCGCCCTCCCGCCGGACAAAAAAGCCCGCATCGCGCGGGCTTTTTCATTTGAACGGCGGCATTTGGCCGGCGCTCACACCAGCACGAGGTTGTCGCGATGAATCAGTTCGGGCTCCAGCATGTAGCCGAGCACGGTCTCGATCTCGCCGCTCGGCTTGCGGTGAATCAGCTTCGTTTCCGCGCTGCTGTAGTTCGTGAGCCCGCGCGCCACCTCGCGCCCGTCCGGGCCGACGCACGCGATCACCTCGCCGCGCGCGAACGCGCCCTGCACGTCGATCACGCCGATCGGCAGCAGGCTCTTGCCGCCGGCCGTCAGCTTCTCGACCGCGCCCGCGTCGATCACGACATGGCCGCGCACCTGCAGATGGTCGGCCATCCATTGCTTGCGTGCCGCCATCCGCGCGGTACGGGCGATCAGTTGCGTGCCGATCGCCTCGCCGGCCGCCAGGCGCACGAGCACGTCGGACTCCCGGCCGCTCGCGATCACGGTATTCGCGCCGCTGTGGGCCGCACGCTTCGCCGCGAGGATCTTCGTCAGCATCCCGCCGCGACCGAGGCTCGAACCGGCCCCGCCCGCCATCGCCTCGAGCTCCGGCGCGCCCGCATTGGCCTCGCCGACGAGCGTCGCATTCGGGTCCTTGCGCGGATCGGCCGTGAACAGCCCCGACTGGTCGGTGAGGATGATCAGCGCATCGCCTTCGATCAGGTTCGCGACGAGCGCGCCGAGCGTGTCGTTGTCGCCGAACTTGATTTCGTCGGTCACGACCGTGTCGTTTTCGTTGATGATCGGCACGACGCCGAGCCGCAGCAGCGTGAGCAGCGTCGAGCGCGCATTCAGGTAGCGCTCGCGGTCCGCCAGATCGGCGTGCGTGAGCAGGATCTGCGCAGTGCGAATGCCGTGCTCGGTGAAGCGGCTCTCGTAGACTTGCGCGAGCCCCATCTGGCCGACCGCGGCAGCGGCCTGCAGCTCGTCGATTTCCCGCGGCCGCTTGCTCCAGCCGAGCCGCTGCATGCCTTCGGCAATCGCGCCCGAACTGACGAGCACGACTTCCTTGCCCTGCGCACGCAACGCGGCGATCTGGGCTGCCCAGCGGCCGATTGCAGCATGATCGAGCCCCTTGCCGTCGTTGGTCACGAGGCTGGAACCCACTTTCACCACCAATCGCTTCGAATCCGCGATGATCGAACGCATCCTGCACTGTCTCCTGTATCTGATGCCGGCCCGCCGGGCGCGATGGAACGCCGACGCCGGGCGGCACGCGCGGCGCGTGATCTGACCGCCTGACCGTTCAGGCGTCGTCGCCCGGGGCCGCGCCGCCCTTCGCCGGCGGCGCATCGCGGAAACGCACGTCCGCCGCGAGATCCTCCGCCTCCGCCGCGCGATGCGCGTCCGAATGTTCGGAGAGGTAGTCGTAGATCGCGTAGCACAGTGCTTCGCAGCCCTGGCCCGTCAGCGCCGAGATCTCGAACACCGGGCCGTCCCAGCCGAAACGGTCGAGGAAATCCGCGACGCGCGCCTCGCGCTCGTCTTCCGGCACCATGTCCAGCTTGTTGAGCACGAGCCAGCGCGGCTTCTCGTAGAGCGCCTCGTCATACTTGCGCAGTTCGCCGACGATCGCCGTCGCTTCCGCGACCGGATCGACGCTTTCGTCGAACGGCGCGAGATCGACCAGATGCAGCAGCACGCCGGTACGCTGCAGGTGACGCAGGAATTGATGCCCGAGGCCCGCGCCTTCGGCCGCCCCTTCGATCAGCCCCGGGATATCGGCGATCACGAAGCTCTTGCTCGGGCCGACCCGCACCACGCCGAGATTCGGCGCAAGCGTCGTGAACGGGTAGTCGGCGATCTTCGGCTTCGCATTCGACACCGACGAGATGAAGGTCGACTTCCCCGCGTTCGGCATGCCGAGCAGGCCGACGTCGGCGAGCACCTTCAGCTCGAGCTTCAGCATGCGCCGCTCGCCCGGCTTGCCGTCCGTCTTCTGGCGCGGCGCGCGGTTCGTGCTCGACTTGAAATGCAGGTTGCCGAGACCGCCGGCGCCGCCCTGCGCGAGCATCACCTGCTGGTCGTGCTCGGTCAGGTCGGCGATCAGCTCGCCCGTTTCCATGTCGCTGATGATCGTGCCGACCGGCATGCGCAGCGTGACGTCGTCGCCGCCCTTGCCGTAGCAATCCGAGCCGCGACCGTTTTCGCCGTTGCGCGCGAGGTGCTTCTTCGCGTAACGGTAGTCGATCAGCGTGTTGATGTTGCGGTCGGCGATCGCGTAAACGCTGCCGCCCCGGCCGCCGTCGCCGCCGTCCGGCCCGCCGAACGGGACGAATTTCTCGCGGCGCATCGACGCGCTGCCATCGCCTCCGTCGCCGGCGATGACTTCGATTCGTGCTTCGTCAATGAACTTCATTCGTCACTCCGCCCAGTATTTCCGCTATTGTGCCGCGCGCCGGCACGCTTGAACAATCTGCCGTTCGGCCGATCGACGCCGGTTGCGCGAGGGTCGCCGGTCCGCACTGGCGGGCGGCGACCCAATAAAAAAGGCCCCGCGAAGACTGCGGGGCCTTTCGGCTACGAAGCCCGTGGGTGCCTGACTTAGGCAGCCGCCGGGACGACGATGACCAGATGCTTCTTGTCCGCGCCCTTCGTCGCGAACTTGACGTGACCGTCGACCAGCGCGAACAGGGTGTGATCCTTGCCCATGCCGACGTTCTCGCCAGCGTGCATGCGCGTGCCGCGCTGACGCACGATGATGCCGCCAGCGTTGATTGCCTGGCCGCCGTACACTTTCACGCCGAGACGTTTCGACTCGGAGTCGCGGCCGTTCCGGGAAGAGCCGCCTGCCTTTTTGTGTGCCATCTGATTGCTCCTTTACCGAGGCGCTTACGCGTTGATCGCGTCGATGCGCAGCTCAGTGTAGTTCTGGCGGTGGCCGCCGTGCTTTTGGTAGTGCTTCCGGCGACGCATCTTGAAGATGGTGACCTTGGCATGACGACCGTGCGACACAACGGTGGCCTTGACGGAAGCCCCACTGACCAGCGGCGTACCGAACTGAATCGATTCGCCTTCGCCCACTGCGAGAACCTGGTCGAGCGTGATTTCAGCGTCAATGTCAGCCGGTATCTGTTCTACTTTGAGTTTTTCGCCAACGGCAACCTTGTACTGCTTGCCGCCGGTTTTTATGACCGCGTACATTGAGAACCTCACTCTGGATCCAATTTTTCCGCACACCACGCGCGGAAAACACGTGATTATACATGGGCTTAGCATCCAAGTCAAAGCCGATCGACGATTGCCGCGCGCGGGCTTCGGCCGGACGGCCAAAATCGCGCCGCCGGTACGTCTGACAGACCGGCATATCGCGGATTCGACTTATAATCCGCCGCATCACCCAATTCCATCATCATGTCGTCGTCCACCGCCTCCCCCACCCTCAGCGCCGCCCACCTGCTCGCCCCGATCACCAGCGACATGGAGCAGGTGAATCGCGTTATCCGGCAAAGCCTCGCGTCCGACGTGCTGCTGATCAACCAGATCGCCGAATACATCATCGGCGCGGGCGGCAAGCGGCTGCGTCCGGCGTTGCTGCTGCTCGTCGCCGGCGCGCTCGGCGAAACGTCGCACCAGCGGCACGTGCTGGCCGCCGTCGTCGAGTTCATCCACACGGCCACGCTGCTGCATGACGACGTCGTCGACGAATCCGAGCTGCGCCGCGGCCGCCAGACGGCCAATGCGCTGTTCGGCAACGCGGCGAGCGTGCTGGTAGGCGACTACCTCTACTCGCGCTCGTTCGAGATGATGGTCGGCGTCGGCAAGATGCGCGTGATGGAGATCCTGTCCGAAGCGACGACGATCATTTCGGAAGGCGAGGTGCTGCAGCTCCTCAACATGCACGACGCGGACGTCGACGAAACGCGCTACATGCAGGTGATCCGCTACAAGACGGCGAAGCTGTTCGAGGCGTCGGCGCGCCTGGGCGCGGTGCTCGCGGGCGCCGATGCGCCGACCGAGGCCGCCGCCGCCGAATACGGCCGCCGGATCGGCACCGCGTTCCAGATCATGGACGACTGGCTCGACTATGCGGGCACCGCCGAGGCAATGGGCAAGAATGCCGGCGACGACCTGCGCGAAGGCAAGCCGACGCTGCCGCTCATCTATCTGATCGAGCGCGGCACGCCCGAACAGTCGGCGCTCGCACGCGAGGCGATCGAACACGGCGGCACCGATCGCTTCGACACGATTTTCGAAGCGATCACGCGCTCGGGCGCGCTCGATCACACGCTTGAATGCGCACGCCAGGAAGCGCAGGCGGCCGCCGCGGCGATTGCCGCGTTCCCCGATTCGATCTACAAGGAAAGCCTGCTCGGGTTGTGCTCATACTCGACGTCGCGGCAATCGTAAACACGCCGCGAACGCGAAGCGATGCGTTGTCTCGAAAATTTTCTTCATCAAAGTATTCCCTTTTAGAAAAAACATCGTTATAGTTACGTTCTTGCTTGTGACGACGCAGCGATTCTTAACGAAGACGGCGAAGTCAGAAGAGCAAAAATCGGGGTGTAGCTTAGCCTGGTAGAGCGCTACGTTCGGGACGTAGAGGCCGGAGGTTCGAATCCTCTCACCCCGACCAGATTTAAAAAAACCGTGCACCGCGTGCACGGTTTTTTTTCGTCCGGCCGCCGCGGGCCCTCGTGTCGCGCGCGACACATCGCGGTCGCCGGCCTCTGCTATATTTCCCCCATCCCTGTCCTTCACTGCCCTTTCCAACGCGTGGACCAAATTCCCTTATGGGCGCAAATCGGCGCCGTCTTCCTGCTTCTTCTCTGTTCCAGCTTCTTTTCCATTTCCGAGACCGCGATGATGGCGCTCAACCGCCATCGGCTGAAGCATCTCGCCGGCCAGGGCGCACTCGGCGCGAAAACCACGCAGGGGCTTCTCACGCGCACTGACTTGCTGCTCAGCGTGATCCTGATCGGCAACAACCTGTTCAACACGATCATCCCGGTCCTCACGACGTCGCTCGCGCTCCATACGTTCGGCCGCAACAACCTCGCGCTGTCGATCGCCACCGGCGTCGTCGCGTTCCTGATCATCGTGTTCGCGGAAATCGCACCGAAGATCGTCGGCGCGACGTTCCCCGAACGCATCGCGCTGCCCGCGAGCCTCGTGATCGCCCCGCTGATGCGCGTGTTCAAGCCGGTCGTGTGGTTCGTCAACGCGCTCGCGAACGGCGTGCTGTGGGTACTGCGCATCAACACGAAGACAGGCCGCGACCAGCGGATGTCGGCCGACGAGCTGCGCGCCATCGTGCTCGAATCGAGCAGTTTCATGCCGACCAAGCACCGCAGCATCCTGCTCAACCTGTTCGACCTCGAGAACATCACGGTCGACGACGTGATGGTCCCGCGCCGCCAGATCGAGTCGCTCAACTTCTACGCGCCGCTCGACGACATCCTGCATCAGCTCGAAACCTGCTATCACAACCGGCTGGTCGTCTACGAAGGCGACATCGACAAGGTGCTCGGCGTGCTGCACGTGCGCAAGACGCTCACCGGGCTGCACAACCAGGATTTCGACCGCGAGACGCTCCGCGCGCTGCTCGCCGAACCGTACTACGTGCCGTCCGGCACGCCGGTGGTCCAGCAGCTCCAGTTCTTCCAGGAAACCCGGCAGCGCACCGCGCTCGTCGTCAACGAGTACGGCGAACTCGAAGGGCTCGTCACGCCCGAGGACATCATCGAGGAACTGATCGGCGAATTCACGACGTCGATGCCGCGCAGCGAACGCGCGGGCGGCTGGGACGAGAACGGCGAATGCATCGTGTCGGCCAGCATGCCGCTGCGCGAGCTGAACCGCTGGCTGCACCTGAAACTGCCGACCGACGGGCCGAAGACGCTGAACGGACTGGTACTCGAGATCCTCGAGGAAATTCCGGAAGACGACGTGTGCCTGAAAATCGGCGACGTGATGCTCGAGGTGATGCGCAGCGACGATCAGGCAGTACGCACCGTCAAGCTCTTCAAGCCGCGCGGCACGCGCACCGTGCGCGCCGCCTCGCGCTAGGGCCGGTTCACGCTAATAACGGGCTAGCGCTAGCCGAACGGCCGACTGCCGGCGCTGGCCGCGACGCGCGATGATCTGCGCATCACGGTCAACTGGCGGCCAGCGTGCCGGCTCACATGCACTTTCCTTCCTCCGCGGCGTCGCTACACGCGCGGTCGGCGCCCGCGCACGCCGACGCGCCGCCCGCCGACACGCCCCATGCACTCGATGCGGCCCAGCTCGACGATGCCCCCGCCGTACGGCTGCTGACGGACACGCTGCACGCGGCGCGCGTGCGCGACGCGTCGGACATCCACGTCGAGCCGTTCGAAGCCGGCTGGCGCATCCGTCTGCGCATCGACGGCGTGCTGCATGAACACGCGCGACCGCCGCTGCACCTGCGCGATGCGCTCGTCACGCGGATCAAGGTGCTCTCGCGCATGGACATCGCCGAGCGGCGGCTTCCGCAGGACGGCCGGCTGCGCATCGCGATCGACGGCGGCACGCGCGGCGACTATCGTGTCAGTTCGCTGCCCACGCTGTTCGGCGAAAAGCTCGTGCTGCGGCGGCTCGAAACGCTGCCGCCCGATCTCACGCTGGCCAACCTCGGCTTCGATGCGCGGCAGGCGGCCGCGATGGAGGCCGCGATCCGCGCGCCGCATGGCCTCGTGCTCGTCACGGGCCCGACCGGCAGCGGCAAGACGCTGTCGCTCTACTGCGCGCTGCAAATGCTCGATCGCGACGCGCACAACGTCTGCACGGTCGAGGATCCCGCCGAGATCCAGCTCGACGGAATCAATCAGGTCGGCGTCGCCGACAAGGCGGGGCTCACGTTCGCGACGGCGCTGCGCGCGCTGTTGCGACAGGACCCGGACGTCATCATGGTCGGCGAGATTCGCGATGCGGAGACGGCCGACGTCGCGATCAAGGCCGCGCAGACCGGCCATCTCGTGTTGTCGACGCTGCACACGAACGACGCGCCGGCAGCCGTCGCGCGGCTGCTCGACATCGGCGTCGCGCCGTACAACCTCGCCGCCGCGCTGCACCTCGTCACCGCGCAACGCCTCGTCCGGCGCCTGTGCGTTCACTGCCGCGCGCCTTCGGACGCATCGGCGCGCGCGCTGCGGGAATCCGGCTGCGACCCGGCGGCGCTGGCGGCCGGCTGGCGGCCGTTCGTCGCGCGCGGCTGTTCCGCCTGTCACGGGATCGGCTATCGCGGCCGCATCGGCCTGCATCAGACGATGCCGGTCTCGCCCGCGCTGGCCGAGCGCATCGTCGCGCGGGCGAGCGTCGGCGAACTCGCGCACTGCGTGGCGGCCGAGGGCGTGCGCACGCTACGCGACGCGGCATTCGCGCGCGTCATGGACGGCACGACGAGCCTCGCGGAAGCCGTCGCCGCCACCCCCGCCGCGTGAACGTGCGCACGCCGCCGCGCGAAACCCGCTTCGCATGGCGCGGCCGCCATCGCGACGGCTCTCCACGCCGCGGGATCGTCATCGCGTTCGACGCCTCGGCCGCGCGCGCCACGCTCGCGCGCGACGGCATCGCGGTACTGTCGCTCGACGTCCGCGGGCCGGCCCGTCCGCCTACGGCGGCCGCGCGCGACATCACGCGCTTCACGCGCCAGCTCGCGAGCCTGCTGCAGGCCGGCCTGCCGCTCGCGCCGTCGCTCGAGATGCTCGCGCGCACCCGCACGCGCGACGGCGTGCCGCGCATTGCCGCGGGTCTCGCCCGCGAGATCGTCGGCGGCCGGCGCTTCGCCGATGCGCTCGCACGCTATCCATCGCAATTCGGCACGCTGTATCGTCAGTTGATCGAGGTCGGCGAAGCGTCCGGTTCGCTCGGCGTCGTGCTGACACGGGTCGCGGAACACCGCGAGCGCGCCGATGCGCAATGGCGCAAGCTGCGCGCCGCACTCGCGTATCCGGCCGCCGTCATCCTGTTCGGGCTCGCGATCTCCGCTGCATTGATGATGTGGGTCGTGCCGACCTTCCGGCAGATCTTCGACGGTTTCGGGGCCGCGCTGCCCGCGCCGACCCGCGCGCTGCTCGCGCTGTCCTCCGCGCTGTCGGCGTGGGGCGGCGTACTCCTGGCCGGCGCGGCCGCCACGGGCCTTGCCGCGCGGCACGCGCTGCGGCGCTCGGCCGCGCTGCGTCACGCGCTCGCGCGGCGCCTGCTGCGCGCTCCGCTCGCAGGCAGCGCGCTCGAGCGATACGCTGCCGCACGCTGGTGCCGCTCGCTGGCGACCCTGCTCGGCGCCGGCGTGCCGCTCGCCGATGCGTTCGCCACGCTGGAGCGCACGGCCGGCCACCCGGTGTTCGCGCACGCCACCGCGCACATCGCCGCACGCGTGTTGCGCGGCGTACGTCTGGCCGATGCGATGCATTCGGCCGGCTGCTTTCCGGACGACGTCGTGCAGCCGATCGCCGTCGCCGAGGAAACCGGTGCGCTCGACACGATGCTCGCCGACATCGCCGCGCTGTGCGAACGCCAGCTGGACGCGCGCCTCGATGCGCTCGCGGCGCTCGGCGAACCGTTGATCGTGATCGTGCTGGGCGCACTCGTCGGCGGTCTCGTGATCGCGATGTATCTGCCGATCCTTCAACTCGGCAACGTGGTGTAGCATCGCAACCGATTCTGTCGCCTTTTAAGTCCGAACCTTGAGCCTCATGACGCCCGCGCCCCTGTCCGCCGTTTCCGATTCGCCCGAGAGCACGCTGCTCGCGCTGGCGATGCTGCCGCCCGCGCTGCAGTATGCGTTCGCGGTCGTCGTCGGCCTTTGCATCGGCAGCTTCCTGAACGTGGTCGTGCACCGGTTGCCCGTGATGATGCAGCGCGCATGGCAGGCCGAGATCGCCGAGGCGACGGGCACCGCGAGCGCCCCGCCCGACGACGGTTATCCGCCGCGCTACGATCTGTGGCGCCCGCGCAGTGCCTGCCCGCATTGCGGCCACGTATTGCGCGCGTGGGAAAACATCCCGCTCGTCAGCTACCTGATGCTGCGCGGGCGCTGCCGGCGCTGCGGCCATGCGATCGGCATCCGCTACGTGCTCGTCGAGATCGCGTGCGCAGGGCTCGCCGCCGGCTCGCTCGCGGCGTTCGGCCCGACCGTCGCCGCGCTTGCCGCGTTCGCGTTGTGCGCGGCGCTGCTCTCGATGAGCGCGATCGATATCCGGACCGGCTACCTGCCCGACTCGATGACGCTGCCGCTGCTGTGGGCAGGGCTCGTGCTGAACCTCGGCGGCACCTTCACGTCGCTGCGCTCGGCCGTGATCGGCGCGATGGCCGGCTACCTGTTCCTGTGGTCGATCTACTGGCTGTTCAAATGGCTGCGCGGCATCGAGGGCATCGGTTTCGGCGACCTGAAGCTGCTTGCCGCGCTCGGCGCATGGATGGGCTGGGCCGCGCTGCCGCAGGTCGTGCTGTTCGCGGCGGTGACCGGCGCGATCGTCGGGCTCGTCGCAACCTGGCGCGGCCGCATGCGCTTCGAGGAGCCGATTCCGTTCGGCCCGTTCCTCGCGGCCGGCGGCGTCGCCACGCTGTTTTTCGGCACCCCTTTCTATGCGGCGCTCGGAGGCTGACATGTTTTCCGTAGGACTCACGGGCGGCATCGGCAGCGGCAAGACGACCGTTGCCGACCTGTTCGGCGCCCGTGGCGCATCGCTCGTCGATACCGACCTGATTGCCCACCGCATCACCGCGCCGGGCGGCCTCGCGATGCCCGCGATCGAGCAGGCTTTCGGTCGCGACTTCGTGGCCGCCGACGGCTCGCTCGATCGCGCGAAGATGCGCACGCTGATCTTCAGCGACGACGCCGCGCGCCGGCGCCTCGAAGCGATCACGCATCCGCTGATCCGCGCGGAGACCGATCGCGACGCGCGCAAAGCGCGGGGCCCGTACGTAATGTTCGTCGTGCCGCTGCTCGTCGAGTCGGGCACCTGGAAGGCGCGCAGCGATCGCGTGCTCGTCGTCGACTGCCCGGTCGAAACGCAGATCGCGCGCGTGATGCGGCGCAACGGTTTCACGCGCGAACAGGTCGAAGCGATCATCGCGCGACAGGCGTCGCGCGAAGCCCGCCTCGCGGCGGCCGACGACGTGATCGTCAACGACGCGCTCACGCCCGACGCGCTCGCCGCGCAGGTCGATGCACTGCACCAACGCTATGTCGAATTCGCGGCCGCCGCGCACTGAGCATCGCGCGCAATCGTGATGGTGTACGAAATTGGCGCGTTGCTAGGGTAGAGAGGGGGCATTAGAATGTCCTTCATTGTTTCAATCCCTACCCAAGAGGCGAGCGCGCTTGATTCTTTACGAGTATCCGTTCAACGAGCGAATTCGCACGCTGTTGCGTCTCGAAGATCTGTTCGAGCGCTTCACGTTCTTTTTGGCTCAGGAGGACCCGCGTGAACACCACGTCGCGCTGACGACGCTGTTCGAAATCGCCGAGGTAACGGGCCGCGCGGACCTGAAATCGGATCTGATGAAGGAGCTCGAACGTCAACGCCAGACGCTCGCCCCCTTTCGCGGCAATCCGGGCATCGAGCAGAACGCGCTCGAGGCCGTGCTCGGCGAAATCGAGCAGACGCTCGCGAATCTCGCGCAGATGCAGGGCAAGACCGGCCAGCACCTCGTCGACAACGAGTGGCTCGCCAGCATCCGCAGCCGCGCGGTGATTCCGGGCGGTACCTGCAAGTTCGACCTGCCGTCGTACTACGCGTGGCAGCAATGGCCTGCGGAGCAGCGGCGCCAGGACATCGCGAAGTGGGTCCTGCCGATGCTGCCGTTGCGCGACGCCGCGGCGATCGTGCTGCGGCTCGCGCGCGAATCGGGTCAGGCGTCGAAGGTCATGGCGATGCAGGGCAGCTACCAGCAGATGCTGTCCGGCCGCACCTACCAGCTGATGCAGGTACGGGTGCCGCCGGAGCTGCGCGTCATTCCCGAGGCGAGCGCCAACAAATACATGCTGTGGGTGCGGTTCACCATGCAGGACGGCGATGTACGGCCGCGCGCGGTGGACATCGACGTGCCGTTCCATCTGACACTGTGTAATCTGTAACGGCCACGTGCCGGATCGATGCTTTCGTATGACTACCGTTGTGAAATGTCCTTCGTGCGGCGCCGAAGTGCGCTGGACGCCTGAAAACAAGTTCCGTCCCTTCTGTTCGGCCCGCTGCAAGCAGCTCGACCTCGGCGCATGGGCCGCGGAAAAGTATCGGATCGGCGGCGCCTCCGACGAGGGTCCGTCGTCGGAAGAAGACGGCACGGACAACCGCCGCGACAGCTGAGCGGCGCGCGACGCCGCCGTCCGCTGATATGGCCCGCGTTTCAGGCGGGCCGCCGCGGCGTCATTGCGACGCCGCTTCCTTCTCGAGCAGTTCGAGCACCGGCAGCGCCGCCGGCAACAGCGGCGCAACCTCGACCGGCAGTTGCTGCCACACGAACGCCTGCCCTTCCTTGCTGTGCGGCTCGCCCGTCCAGCCCGTCACCTTGCAGAAATAGAGCCGCACATACGCGTGCGGATAATCGTGCTCGAGCGTGTGCCAGCGGTGGCTGGCCGTGACGTCAATGCCGAGTTCCTCGTGCAGCTCGCGCGCCAGCGCGTCCTCGACGCTTTCGCCGGCCTCCAGCTTGCCGCCCGGAAACTCCCAGTAACCTTCATACGGCTTGCCCGGCAGGCGCTGCGCGAGCAGATAACGCCCGTCCGGCTGCACCATCACGCCGACCGCGACTTCGGTCACCTTGCGACCGTCCGGCGCCCGCACGGCGCCCTGTGCCTGATCCGCGCTCATGCCTGCTCCTTGCGGCCCGACCAGTCCCGCGCGAACTGCCACGCGACGCGGCCCGAACGCGAGCCGCGCTCGAGCGCCCATACGAGCGCGTCGCCGCGCGCGGTCTCGATCTCCGCATCCGGGCAGCCGAAGTGACGCAGCCAGTGCGCGACGATGTCGAGGTAGTCGTCCTGCTTGAACGGATAGAAGCTGACCCACAGGCCGAAGCGCTCCGACAGCGAGATCTTCTCCTCGACGACTTCGCCGGGATGAATCTCGCCGTCCGGCAGATGCTTGTACGACTCGTTGTCGCTCATGTACTCGGGCAGCAAATGGCGGCGGTTCGACGTCGCGTAGATCAGCACGTTGTCCGACTGCGCGGCGATCGACCCGTCCAGCGCGACCTTCAGCGCCTTGTAGCCCGATTCGCCGTCCTCGAACGACAGGTCGTCGCAAAACACGATGAACCGCTCCGGACGCTGCGAGATCAGGTCGACGATGTCGCCGAGATCGTGCAGGTCGTCCTTGTCGACTTCGATCAGGCGCAGCCCGTCGTTCGCGTACGCATTCAAGCACGCCTTGATCAGCGACGACTTGCCGGTGCCGCGCGCGCCGGTCAACAGCACGTTGTTGGCCGGCTTGCGCTGCACGAACTGCCGCGTGTTCTGGTCGATCAGCACTTTCTGGCGATCGATGTTGTGCAGGTCGCCGAGCGTGATCGACGACACGGCCGGTACCGGCTGCAAGTAGCCGCGCCCCTGGCGCTTGCGCCAGCGGAACGCGTGCGCCGCGTTCCAGTCGATGGCCGCCGGTGCGGGCGGCAGCATTCCTTCGAGACGGCCGAGCAGCGCTTCCGCGCGCGTCAGAAACTGTTCAAGCTTGTCCATGTCGTTCGAGCGCTCCCGATCAGGAGCGGTAATCCGCGTTGATGCTCACGTAATCGTGCGACAGGTCGCACGTCCAGACGGTGGCCTGCGCGTCGCCACGGCCGAGCAGCACGCGGATCGTGATCTCGCTCTGCTTCATCACGCGCTGGCCGTCCTCTTCCTGGTAGGCCGGGTTGCGGCCGCCCGCCTTCGCGACGAGCACGTCGTCCAGATAGAGGTCGATCTTGCCGACGTCGAGATCCGCGACGCCCGCATAGCCGATCGCCGCGAGAATCCGGCCCAGGTTGGGGTCGGATGCGTAGAAGGCCGTCTTCACGAGCGGCGAATGGCCGATCGCGTACGCGATCTGGCGGCATTCGGCGACGCTCTTGCCGCCTTCGACCTGCACCGTCATGAATTTCGTCGCGCCTTCGCCATCGCGCACGATCAGTTGCGACAACACCTGCGCGACTTCCGTCACCGCGTCGCGCAGCGCCGCATAGGCCGGCGAATCGGTCGACGTGATGGCCGGCAGCGAGCTCTTGCCCGACGCGATCAGGATGAACGAGTCGTTCGTCGACGTGTCGCCATCGATCGTGATGCAGTTGAACGAGCGGTCGGCGACTTCCTTCACCAGCGTGTCGAGCACCGGCTGCGCGACGTTCGCGTCGAACGCGAGGAAGCCGAGCATCGTCGCCATGTTCGGCTTGATCATGCCCGCGCCCTTGCTGATGCCCGTCAGCGTGACCGTGTGACCGTCGATCGTCACCTGGCGCGACGTCGCCTTCGGCAGCGTGTCGGTCGTCATGATCGCCTGCGCGGCGTCGAACCAGTTCGCGGCCTGGCGGTTCGCGAGCGCGGCCGGCAGGCCGGCCTTCAGGCGGTCGATCGGTAGCGGCTCGAGGATCACGCCGGTCGAGAACGGCAGCACCTGCGCCGGCGCGATGCCCGCGAGACGCGCGAGCTCCGTGCAGGTCTCGCGTGCGTTCACGAGGCCCGGCTCGCCGGTGCCCGCGTTCGCATTGCCCGTATTCACGACCAGCGCGCGGATGCCCGCGCCGCCCGCACGGACCTTCGCCAGGTGCTCGCGGCAGACGGTGACCGGCGCCGCGCAGAAACGATTTTCGGTGAACACGCCCGCGACCGTCGCGCCTTCGTCGACGGAAATGACCAGCACGTCCTTGCGATTCGGCTTGCGGATGTTCGCTTCCGCCCAGCCGAGCGTGACGCCGGCGACGGGATGCAGTTGGGCGGGATCGATCGACGGAAAATTGACAGCCATGGGGCACACCTGCCGGATGGAAAATGCCGGCATGCGCCGGCATCGATTGGAAGAACCGGCGGCCCCACGCGGGCCGCCACAACTCACATCACTGACTCGACGCTGCGAACGACGCGGCACGCGTGACGCGCGCCGCCGCCGATCATGACAGCTTCCCGTGACATTGCTTGTACTTCTTGCCGCTGCCGCACGGGCACGGGTCGTTGCGGCCGACCTTCGGCATTTCGCCGCCGGGGCCGCTGTGCGTCATCGCGCTGCCGACCATGTCGGCCGTCGCCGTGGCCGCCGTGGCCGCCGCGGCGGCCGTGACGTTCGCGACCGGCGCACCGGCGTCCGCGTAGTCGGCGTGCTGGTATTCGACGTTCTCGAGATGACCGCCGCGCTCCTCGATCTGCTCGGCCGCCTCCTCGAGCTGCTCCGGCGACTGGATCTGCACGTTCATCACGACGCGCGTGACTTCCTGCTTGATCGCGTCGAGCATCGCGGCGAACAGTTCGAACGCCTCGCGCTTGTACTCCTGCTTCGGATTCTTCTGCGCATAGCCGCGCAGATGGATGCCCTGACGCAGGTGGTCGAGCGCCGCGAGGTGCTCGCGCCACAGGCGGTCGACCGTCTGCAGCATCACCGAACGCTCGAACGCGCTGAACGATTCGCGGCCGACCAGCGCGACCTTCGCGTCGTACTGCTCGTCGGCGGCCGTCGTCACCGCGTCGAGAATCTCCTCGGCCGTGATCGACGACGACTCGTTCACCATTTCCTGGATCGCGAGGTCGAGCTGCCAGTCGTTGCGCAGCGCTTCCTCGAGCTCGGGCACGTCCCACTGCTCTTCGATGCTGCCTTCCGGCACGAACTGGCGGACGACCTCGGTGATCACGCCGTGACGCATCGCGGTGATCGTCTCGGTGATGTCGTGCGCTTCGAGCAGCTCGTTGCGCTGCTGGTAGATCACCTTGCGCTGGTCGTTCGACACGTCGTCGTATTCGAGCAGCTGCTTGCGGATGTCGAAGTTGCGCGCTTCGACCTTGCGCTGCGCCGATTCGATCGACCGCGTGACGATACCCGCCTCGATCGCCTCGCCTTCCGGCATCTTCAGGCGATCCATGATCGAGCGCACGCGGTCGCCCGCGAAGATGCGCAGCAGCGGATCGTCGAGCGACAGATAGAAGCGCGACGAGCCCGGATCGCCCTGGCGGCCCGCACGGCCGCGCAGCTGGTTGTCGATCCGGCGCGATTCGTGGCGCTCGGTACCGATGATGTGCAGGCCGCCCGCGGCCTTCACCTGCTCGTGCAGCGTTTCCCACTCGTCATGCAGCTGCTTGATGCGGCGTGCCTTTTCGTCGGCCGGGATCGCGTCGTCGGCGTCGATGAACGCGGCCTGCTTCTCGGCGTTGCCGCCGAGCACGATGTCGGTACCGCGACCGGCCATGTTGGTCGCGATCGTGATGCGCTTCGGACGGCCGGCTTCCGCGACGATCGCCGCTTCACGCTCGTGCTGCTTCGCGTTCAGCACTTCGTGCGGCAGCCCGGCCTGCTTCAGCAGGTGCGACAGCAGCTCGGAGTTCTCGATCGAGGTCGTGCCCACCAGCACCGGCTGGCCGCGCTCGTAGCAGTCGCGGATGTCGCGGATCACCGCGTCGTAGCGCTCCTTGGCCGTCTTGTAGATCTGGTCCTGCTTGTCGATCCGCTTCGGCGGGCGGTTGGTCGGGATCACGACCGTCTCGAGGCCGTAGATCTCGTTGAATTCGTACGCTTCGGTGTCCGCGGTGCCGGTCATGCCGGCCAGCTTCGCGTACATCCGGAAGTAGTTCTGGAACGTGATCGACGCGAGCGTCTGGTTCTCGCTCTGGATCTTCACGTGCTCCTTCGCCTCGACCGCCTGGTGCAGGCCGTCGGACCAGCGGCGGCCGGCCATCAGGCGGCCCGTGAATTCGTCGACGATGACCACTTCGCCGTTCTGCACGACGTAGTGCTGATCCTTGTGGAACAGCGTGTGGGCGCGCAGCGCGGCGTACACGTGGTGCATCAGCGTGATGTTCTGCGGCGCGTACAGGCTCTCGCCCTCGCCGATCAGGCCCCATTCGGCGAGCAGGCGCTCGGCCTTCTCGTGGCCCGATTCCGTCAGGAATACCTGGCGCGCCTTCTCGTCGAGCGTGTAGTCGCCCGGCTTCTCGACGCCCGTGCCGTCGGCCTTCTCTTCGCCGATCTGGCGCTCGAGCAGCGGCGGCAGTGCGTTCATCCGCACGTACAGCTCGGTGTGATCCTCGGCCTGGCCCGAAATGATCAGCGGCGTCCGCGCTTCGTCGATCAGGATCGAGTCCACTTCGTCGACGACTGCAAAATTCAGTGCCCGCTGCACGCGCGCGTCGGTCTCGTAGACCATGTTGTCGCGCAGGTAGTCGAAGCCGAATTCGTTGTTCGTGCCGTACGTGATGTCCGCCGCGTACGCCTGCTGCTTCTGGTCGTGCTCCATGCCGGACAGGTTGATGCCGACCGACAGACCGAGGAAGTTGTAGAGGCGCGCCATCCATTCGGCGTCGCGCTGCGCGAGGTAATCGTTGACGGTCACGACGTGCACGCCGCGGCCGGCCAGTGCGTTCAGGTACACGGGCAGCGTCGCGACGAGCGTCTTGCCCTCGCCGGTGCGCATTTCCGCGATCTTGCCGTAGTGGAGCACCATGCCGCCGATCATCTGCACGTCGAAGTGCCGCATCTTCAGCACGCGGCGGCTCGCCTCGCGACAGACCGCGAAGGCCTCGGGCAGCAGCTTGTCGAGCGACTCGCCGGCCGCGACCCGCTGGCGGAATTCATCCGTCTTGCCGCGCAACTGGTCGTCCGTCAGCTGCTCGATCTGCGTTTCGAGCGCATTGATCGTCGCGACGGTCTTTTGGTATTGCTTGACGAGCCGCTGGTTGCGGCTGCCAAAAATTTTCTGGAGAAAACCGGTTGTCATCGGATCGGATCCTGCGTCGCAGCACCGGCGCCCGGCGCGTGGTACGCGCCCCGGTGCCCGAGCCTCGGCGGCTTAGCGAATTAGTGGACTCAAACGACGAATTTTAGCACGCGGGGCCGCATGCGCCTGCGTTCCGGCCGGACGGCCATTGCGCGCCGGGGCCGGGTGGGCGTGGGCGAAAGCCGCCCGTGCGCGGGCCGGCGCGGGTACAATCGGCTGCAACGTCCGCGCGCGTGCGCGCTCGAAGAAAGCCTCGATGAACCGATTTTCCAAGCGTTTCGGCCCGCTCGCCGCCTATCGCCCGCAACCCGTGTCCGAAGTGCTCGGTCGTACCGACGCATTCGCGGCGCTACGCGCCGGCGTCGAGCAGATCGCGTCGCTGCAGCGCGACCTCGGCGCGTGCCTGCCCGACTATCTGGCGAATCACGTCGAACCGGGCTTCATCAAGGATGGCACCCTGACCCTCTTTGCCGCGCACAATGCGCTGGCCGCCCGGCTGCGACAAGTCGAAGTGCGACTGCTCGGCGATCTCCAGAAGCGCGGCTGGCCCGTGACGACGCTGCGCGTGCGCGTGCGGCCGAAGGACGCGCCGGAGCCGCCGCACGTGAAGCAGGCGCGGATGACGTCGACCGGCGCCGCCGCGCTGCGCGACCTCGCCGACCACCTCGAACCGTCGCCGCTGCAGGCTGCGCTCGCACGGATGGCGGCGCGGCACGGCGCGAAACCGCGCTGACTGCCCCGGCCGCCAACGGCGGCCAGCCAACAAAAAAGCGACCCGAGGGTCGCTTTTTTATCGCTTGCGGTAACGAATGCCGGTCACGCGAAGGCCGTCTGCGCGTCGAACGCGAACCCCTTCGGCGCAGCCTGCGGATCGTCGAACGTCACGATGTCGTACGCGTCTTCGTGTGCGAGCAGCTCGCGCAGCAGCGCATTGTTCAGCCCGTGGCCCGACTTGTACGCGGTGTACGATGCCAGCAGCGGATGGCCGACCACGTAGAGGTCGCCGATCGCATCGAGCATCTTGTGCTTCACGAACTCGTCGTCGTAGCGCAGCCCGTCGTTGTTCAGGATCCGGTACTCGTCGAGCACGATCGCGTTGTCCATGCTGCCGCCGCGGGCGAGACCCAGCTCGCGCATCATTTCGACTTCATGGGCAAAACCGAACGTGCGCGCGCGCGCGATCTCGCGCACGTACGACGTATTCGCGAAATCGACCTCCAATTCCTGGCCGGTCTTGTCGACGGCCGGGTGACGGAAGTCGATCGTGAACTTCAGCTTGAAGCCGAAATACGGATCGAGACGCGCGAACTTGTCGCCATCGCGGATTTCGACCGGCTTCTTCACCTGGATGAAGCGCTTCGGCGCGTTCTGCTCTTCGATGCCGGCGGATTGAATCAGGAACACGAAGGACGCGGCGCTGCCGTCCATGATCGGGATTTCCTCGGCCGTCACGTCGACATAGAGGTTGTCGATGCCGAGGCCGGCGCACGCCGACATCAGGTGCTCGACCGTCGACACGCGCGCGCCATCCTTCTGCAGCACCGACGCGAGCCGCGTGTCGCCGATCGACATCGCGGAGGCCGGGATATCGACGGGCGTGGGCAGGTCGACGCGCGTGAACACGATACCCGTGCCCGGCGCAGCCGGACGGAGCGTCAGTTCGACCTTGCGGCCCGAGTGGAGACCGATACCCACGGTCTTCACGATGGATTTGATGGTGCGCTGCTTCAACATGGTCTTCTTCGTCTTGATTGAAGATATCAATCAGGAGTTATATTCGATAGGCGAGATTATAGCGTAATTCCCAATTCAACGCTGTTTGAAACTGCGTATCAATCTGTTTCGTCTGTTTACCCGCGCCGATACGGGACGGGCCAATGCCCGGAACGGAGGCGTTTCCGGTCATCGGCCCGTGTTACAACTGCCCTGAGGCCGGTGAGCAGCGTTGCCGGAAGGCAACGGCGCACCGCACGATCAGGACGTCAACGTCGCGAGAACACTCGCCGCATCGCTCACTTCGAACTTGCCCGGCGCCTCGACGGCCAGCGTCTTGACCACACCGCCGTCAATCACCATCGCGTAGCGCAGGGAACGAATTCCCATGCCACGCGCGGACAAATCCTGCGTCAGCCCCAGCGCATGAGTGAAAGCCGCGCTGCCGTCCGCCATCATGCGC
Source organism: Burkholderia sola (assembly GCF_905400185.1). NCBI lineage: Bacteria > Pseudomonadati > Pseudomonadota > Betaproteobacteria > Burkholderiales > Burkholderiaceae > Burkholderia > Burkholderia sola. The sequence continues at coordinate 551,457 of NZ_FR989675.1, read as the reverse complement.
ACCTTGCCCGCGGTGTGCAGATCACGTCCCCATGCGCCCATCACGAATGCGTCGTTGACGGACACGCACCAGATCTCGTCGATCCCCGCCGCGCGCAGTTGCTCGGCGTGTTCGACGTAGCCCGGCACATGCTGCGCCGAGCAGGTCGGCGTGAACGCGCCCGGCAATCCGAAGATCACCACCCGCTTTCCCACAACCTGGTCGCGCACGCTGTAGGCGTTCGGCCCCAGCGTGCACCCTTCGCGCGCATCGTCGATGAACTCGAACAATTGCGCGTCGGGCAGCGCGTCGCCCACTTGAATCATGGCTGGTCCCTCATAGCGATACGGTTTTTCAGCGTGTCGCGGACAGCACGGCCCATCCCGCTCCGCTCACGCGAAGAGGGCACGTTTCCCGGCCCGGCGTCGCATCCGACGCGGCCTGTCGTGATCCGTGGCATCCGTCACGCCGGCGTTACCGCGGCAACTTCGCCGCGGCTTCGCCTGTGTGCGTCGTCAGTCAGCCTGCTTGCGCAGGAAAGCCGGGATGTCGTACGTGTCCACCCCCTTCTCCTGCAGCGCCTGCACGTGCGATGCCGCGGTTTCGCGCGAGTTGCGCCACACCGCCGGCGTATCGAGCGCGCCGTAGTCGGCCGTGCTGACGTGTTGCGCCGGCGCATAGCCGTGCGACACCGCGCTGACCGGCTGGTTGTCCGTACCCGTGCGCAGCAGCGTCATCGGTGCCGACTGCTGCTTCTTCGCCGCACGGCCCAGCCCCGTCGCCACGACCGTCACGCGCAGTGCATCGCCCATCGCGTCGTCGTACACCGCACCGAAGATCACCGTCGCATCTTCCGCCGCGTAGCTCTTGATCGTGTTCATCACTTCGCGCGTTTCCGACAGGCGCAGCGAACGGCTCGACGTGATGTTGACCAGCACGCCGCGCGCGCCCGACAGATCGACGCCTTCGAGCAGCGGGCTCGCCACGGCCTGTTCCGCCGCGAGGCGTGCGCGATCGACGCCGGCAACCGTCGCCGTGCCCATCATCGCCTTGCCCTGCTCGCCCATCACTGTCTTCACGTCTTCGAAGTCGACGTTCACGAGGCCGTCGACGTTGATGATTTCCGCGATACCCGCCACCGCGTTGTTCAACACGTCGTCCGCGCACTGGAAGCACTTGTCCATCTCGGCGTCATCGCCCATCACGTCGAACAGCTTGTCGTTCAGGACGACGATCAGCGAGTCGACGTGATCCTCCAGTTGCTGCGAGCCTGCTTCGGCGACGCGCATGCGCTTGCCGCCCTCGAACTCGAACGGCTTGCTGACGACACCGACCGTCAGAATGCCCATCTCCTTCGCGATCTGCGCGACCACCGGTGCCGCGCCCGTGCCCGTGCCACCACCCATGCCGGCCGTGATGAACACCATGTGCGCGCCGCGCAGTGCGTCGGCGATGCGCTCGCGCGCTTCTTCCGCTGCCGCACGACCCATTTCCGGCTTCGCACCGGCGCCCAGACCCGTGTTGCCGAGCTGGATCACCGACGATGCGCGCGAACGCGACAGCGCCTGCGCGTCCGTGTTCATCACGATGAAGTCGACGCCCTGCACGCCGCGGTTGATCATGTGCTGGACGGCATTGCCGCCAGCGCCGCCAACGCCGACCACCTTGATGATGGTGCCGTTGGTCTCGGTTTCCAGCATTTCGAATTCCATTGTTGCCTCCGTCAAGAGAATGACTGCTACTCGGCCGTTATTCGGCAGGAGATCGGGCAACCCCCTGTCGCGCGCCAGCCGCCGGCACCAGCGCGAATTTCGATTCGGTATTTCAGAAGTTGCTCAGGAACCATTCCTTCATCCGCGAGAACACCTGCCCCGCGTTGCCGGACTGCACGGCGACCTTGCGGCCGCGCATGCGCTGCGCACTGCCTTCGACGAGCAGCCCCATCGCCGTCGAGTAGCGCGGATTGCGCACGACGTCGGACAGGCCGCCTGCATATTCCGGCGCACCGATGCGCACCGGCTTCAGGAAAATGTCTTCGCCGAGCTCGACCATGCCCGGCATCATCGACGCGCCGCCGGTAATGACCACGCCGGAGCTCAGGAGTTCTTCATAACCCGATTCGCGCACGACCTGCTGCACGAGCGAGAACAGTTCCTCGACGCGCGGCTCGATCACGGCCGCGAGCGCCTGGCGCGACAGCGTGCGCGGGCCGCGTTCGCCGAGGCCCGGCACTTCCACCATTTCGTCCGGATCGGCAAGCGCCTGCTTCGCGATCCCGTAGCCGACCTTGATGTCTTCCGCATCCGGCGTCGGCGTGCGCAGCGCCATCGCGATGTCGCTCGTGATCTGGTCGCCAGCGATCGGAATCACCGCCGTGTGGCGGATCGCGCCTTCGGCGAAGATCGCGATGTCGGTCGTGCCGCCGCCGATGTCGACCAGCACCACGCCGAGATCCTTCTCGTCTTCGGTCAGCACCGCCAGCGACGACGCGAGCGGCTGCAGGATCAGGTCGTTCACTTCCAGCCCGCAGCGGCGCACGCACTTGACGATGTTCTGCGCGGCGCTCACCGCGCCCGTCACGATGTGCACCTTCACTTCCAGCCGGATGCCGCTCATCCCGATCGGCTCGCGCACGTCTTCCTGGCCGTCGATGATGAATTCCTGCGTGAGGATGTGCAGCACCTGCTGGTCGGTCGGGATGTTGATCGCCTTCGCGGTCTCGATCACGCGCGCGACGTCCGTCTGCGTGACTTCCTTGTCCTTGATCGCGACCATCCCGCTCGAGTTGAAGCTGCGGATGTGACTGCCCGCGATCCCGGTGAACACGTTGGTGATCTTGCAGTCGGCCATCAGCTCGGCTTCCTCGAGCGCGCGCTGGATCGACTGCACGGTGGCCTCGATGTTGACCACCACACCTTTCTTCAGACCCTTCGACTCGCTCTGGCCGAGACCGATCACCTCGTAGTGACCCTCGCCCTTCAGCTCGGCGACGATGGCCACCACCTTCGACGTGCCGATGTCGAGGGAAACCAGCAGATCCTTGTAGTCTTTGCTCATAAAGTGCTCTTGCGTGTGATCTCTCGTTACTTCTTGCGCTTGTCGGTATCGGTCAGGAACCGCATGCCTGCCGCGCGAATCGCGAATCCGTTCGGATAGCGCAGGTCCGCGTACTCGATGTCGTTGCCCCAACGCTCCGTGACGGCCGGCCACGCGGCGACCAGACGCTGGCTCCGGTCATGCAGCGTGTCGCTGTTGCGTTCCTTGCCCAGCTCGACCTGCATGCCGTTCGACAGCTTCACCGTCCACGCGTACCGCGCCGACAGCGTCACTTCTTCCGGCGCCGCCTTCAGCGGCGCGAACCATTTCCCGAAGTCGCGATACCGCGTGACGACTTCCTTCGCACTGCCTTCCGGGCCGTCGAACGCCGGCAGTTCCTGCTCCAGCTCGCCCTGGTTCGCGGTGAACAGCTCGCCGTCGACGCTCACCAACTGATCGCTGCCCCAGGTCCCGAGCGGTTTGTACTCCTCGAGCGTGACAGCCAGCGCATTCGGCCACACCCGGCGCACGCTCGCGTGACGCACCCACGGCATCTGCTCGAACGCCGCGCGCGCCGTATCGAGATCGACCGTGAAGAAATTGCCCTTCAGCCGGCCGACCACGCCCGCGCGCACCGTGGGCGAATTGATGTGCTCGGTGTCGCCGTCGATCCGGATCTCCCGCAGCGCGAACGTCGGGCGCTGGATCAGCCAGTAGCAGCCGGCCGCCGCCAACACGAGCAGCAGCAGCGCGTACAGCGCGCTGGCGGCAAGGTTGAGTTGGCGAACGTTGTTCCACATACGTCGTTCCGTTCCTGCGTCAGTCGTTGAGCGTGAGCGACAGCACCTTCACGACCAGCTCCGAATAGCCGATGCCGACCGCGCGCGCGGCCTTCGGCGGCAGCGAGTGGTCGGTCATCCCGGGGGCCGTGTTCACTTCCAGGAAATACGCATTGCCGGCCGCGTCGACCATGAAATCCGCGCGCCCCCAGTCGGTGCAGCCAAGCACGTCGAACGCGCGGCGCGCGATGCGCTTCAGTTCCGCTTCCTGTTCCGCCGGCAGGCCGCACGGGATCAGGTACTGCGTATCGTCGGCGACGTACTTCGCGTGATAGTCGTAGAACTCGCCGGCCGGCACGATCTTGATCAGCGGCAGGTCGAGATCGCCGGCGATGCACGCGGTGTATTCGCCGCCGCCTTCGATGCTCTTCTCGACGATCACGATCTTGTCGTGCGTCGCGGCTTCCGACAGTGCGGCGGGCAACGCGTCGGCCGTCTTCACCTTCAACACCGCAACGCTCGAACCTTCGCTCGCCGGCTTCACGAACAGCGGCAGGCCGAGCTTCGCGACGATCTCCGTCGCGCGCGCCGCGTAGTCGTCACCGCGCATCACCGTCTCGAACGGCGGTGTCGGCACGCCCGTCTGCTGCCACACGAGCTTCGTGCGGAACTTGTCGAGGCCGAGCGCCGACCCGAGCACGCCGCTGCCCGTGTAGCGGATCCCGTAGAAATCGAGCGCGCCCTGGATCTGGCCGTTCTCGCCGTAGCCGCCGTGCAGCGCGTTGAACGCGCGCACGAAGCCTTCGTCCTTCAGCGCCGACAGCGGCCGCTCGGCCGGGTCGAACGGATGCGCGTCGACGCCTGCGTCGCGCAGGCCCTGCAGCACGAGGCGGCCAGAGGTGAGCGACACCTCGCGCTCGGCGGATTCGCCGCCGAACAACACCGCCACCTTGCCGAAACGTTTCGGATCGATCCCGCTCATGTCATCCCTTCTGTTGCGTGTTCTGCACGACCTTCGCCGGCACACCGCCGATCGAACCCGCGCCCATCGTGATCACCACGTCGCCGTTCTGCGCGACCTTCGCCAATGCGTCCGGCACGTCGTCGACCGTCGCGACGAACACCGGGTCGACCTTCCCCGCCGTGCGCAGCGCACGCGACAGCGCGTCGCCGCTGGCCGTCGGGATCGCGGCCTCGCCGGCCGCGTAGACTTCCGTCAGCACCAGCGCATCGACCGTCGACAGCACGTTGACGAAATCGTCGAAGCAGTCGCGCGTGCGCGTGTAGCGGTGCGGCTGGAACGCCAGCACGAGGCGGCGGCCCGGGAACGCGCCGCGCGCGGCCGCGATCGTCGCTGCCATCTCGACCGGGTGATGACCGTAATCGTCGATCAGCGTGTACTGGCCGCCGTCCACGCTCGGCACGTCGCCGTAACGCTGGAAGCGCCGGCCGACGCCGTTGAATTCCGCCAGCGCCAGCTGGATCGCGTCGTCCGACACGCCGAGATCGGTCGCGATCGCGATCGCCGCGAGGGCGTTCTGCACGTTGTGCAGGCCCGGCATGTTCAGCACGACCGCGAGCGGCGCACGCCCTTCGCGGATCACCGTGAAGTGCATCCGGCCGTCGTGCGCGTCGATGTCTTCCGCGCGCACCTGCGCGTCCGGCGACAGGCCGTAGCGCACGACCGGCTTCGAGATGAACGGGATGATCTGCCGCACGTTCGGATCGTCGACGCACACGACCGCGCTGCCGTAGAACGGCAGGCGCTGCGTGAATTCGATGAACGCCTGCTTCAGCCGCGCGAAATCGTGGCCGTAGGTGTCCATGTGGTCGGCATCGATGTTCGTGATGACTTCGATCACCGGATACAGGTTCAGGAACGACGCATCCGACTCGTCGGCCTCGGCGACGATGAAGTCGCCCGTGCCGAGCCGTGCGTTCGCGCCGGCGCTGATCAGCCGGCCGCCGATCACGAAGGTCGGGTCCAGCCCGCCCGCCGCGAGCACGCTCGCGACGAGGCTCGTCGTCGTGGTCTTGCCATGCGTGCCGGCGATCGCGATGCCCTGCTTCAGGCGCATCAGCTCGGCCAGCATCACCGCGCGCTGCACGATCGGCACGCCCTGGTGGCGCGCGGCCAGCACTTCCGGGTTGTCCGAGCGCACGGCCGTCGACACGACGACCGCGTTCGCGCCCTCGATGTTCGCCGCGTCGTGGCCGATCGCGACCCGCGCGCCCAGCGCCTCGAGGCGATCGGTCACCGCATTGCGCGACAGGTCGGAGCCGCTGACCTCGTAGCCGAGGTTGACGAGCACTTCGGCGATGCCGCTCATGCCCGCGCCGCCGATCCCGACGAAATGAATGTGTTTGACGATGTGTTTCATTGCAGTTGTTCCAGGTTCGCGCCGGCCGCCTTCGCGCACACGCGCGCGACTTCGTCGGTGGCCTCGGGCTTCGCGAGCGAGCGCGAACGTTCCGCCATCTCCGCGAGCGATGCACGCGACTGGCTGCGCAGCCAGTCGGCGAGCAGTTCCGCCGACAGGTCGCGTTGTTGCACCAGCACGGCCGCGCCCGCATCGGCGAGGAACGCGGCGTTGGTCGTCTGGTGATCGTCGACCGCGTACGGGAACGGCACGAACAGCGCCGCCACGCCCACCGCCGCGATCTCCGACACCGTCATCGCGCCCGACCGGCAGATCACCAGATCCGCCGCCGCATACGCGGCCGCCATGTCGTCGATGAACGGCACGAGCCGCACGTCTTCGCCGGCCGCGAAACCGGCCGCTTCGTAATTCGCCTTCAATGCTTCGATGTGCTTCACGCCCGCCTGGTGCACGACGCGCGGGCGCTCGCCCGGCGCCAGCAGCGCCAGCGCGCGCGGCACGACTTCGTTCAGCGCGGCGGCCCCAAGGCTGCCGCCGACGACCAGCACGTTCAACGGGCCGCTGCGCGACGCATAGCGTGCTTGGGGCGGTTCCGTGTGCGCAAGTTCCGCGCGAATCGGGTTACCCGTCCATTCCGCGTGCGGCAGCGCGCCGGGGAACGCGACGAGCACGCGCTTCGCGAGTTTCGCGAGCACCTTGTTCGTCAGGCCGGCGATCGAGTTCTGTTCGTGCAGCACGAGCGGACGCCCCGACAGCGCGGTCATCACGCCCGCCGGGAACGTGATGTAGCCGCCCATCCCGAGCACGACGTCCGGCCGCACGCGGCGCAGCGCGCCGAGGCTCTGCCAGCATGCGCGCAGCAGGTTGACCGGCAGCGTCAGCTTGGTCTTCAGGCCCTTGCCGCGCAGCCCGCCGAACCGCACGTACTCCATCGCAATGCCGTGCTTCGGCACGAGCGTCGCTTCCATCCCGGCCGGATTGCCGAGCCATACGACGCGCCAGCCCGCCGCCTCCATCCGGTGCGCGACCGCGAGCCCCGGGAACACGTGCCCCCCGGTGCCGCCTGCCATCACCATCAGCGTGCGTTGCGACGCGGTCATACCTTCCCTCCGCGCATCAGCACCCGGTTCTCGTAGTCCACGCGCAGCAGCACCGCGAGCGCGACGCAGTTCAGCAAAATGCCCGAACCGCCGTAGCTCACGAGCGGCAGCGTCAGCCCCTTGGTCGGCAGCAGCCCGAGGTTCACGCCCATGTTGATGAACGTCTGCGCGCCGAACCAGATGCCGATGCCCTTCGCCATCAGGCCCGCGAACGTGCGATCGAGCGCGAGCGCCTGGCGGCCGATTTCGAACGCACGGCGCACGATCCAGTAGAACAGCAGGATCACGACCAGCACGCCGACGAAGCCGAGTTCCTCGCCGATCACCGCGAGGATGAAGTCGGTATGCGCTTCCGGCAGGTAATTCAGCTTCTCGACGCTGCCGCCGAGGCCGACGCCGAACCACTCGCCGCGGCCGAACGCGATCAGCGAGTGCGTGAGCTGATAGGCCTTGCCTTGCGCGTAGCGCTCGTCCCACGGATCGAGATACGCGAAGATCCGCTCGCGACGCCACGGCGACAGCCACACGAGCATCGTGAACGTGCCGACCGCCGTCGCGACGAGGCCGCCGAACAGCTTGCCGTTCACGCCGCCGAGAAACAGCACGCCCATCGCGATCGCGGCGACCACCATGAACGCGCCCATGTCGGGCTCGAGCAGCAGCAGCGCGCCGACGAGGCCGACCGCGAACGCCATCGGCAGGAAGCCCTTCGCGAAGCTCTGCATGTATTCCTGCTTGCGCACCGTGTAGTTCGCCGCGTAGATCGTCACCGCGAGCTTCATGATTTCCGACGGCTGCATGTTCGTGATGCCGAGCGGAATCCAGCGGCGCGCACCGTTCACGCCCTTGCCGACGTGCGGGATCAGTACGATCACGAGGCCGACCAGCGCGATCAGGAACAGATGCGGTGCGTATTTATCCCAGGTCGACACCGGCACGCGGAACGCAACCACCGCCGCGATGAACGCGACGGTAAGCGACACGCAGTGGCGCATCAGGAACGCGTAATCGTGATACGACGCGTATTTCGGCGAATCGGGCATCGCGATCGACGCCGAATACACCATCACGACGCCGAGCCCGAGCAGCGCGATCGCGACCCACAGCAGCGAATAGTCGAAATCGAGCATCCGCGAACGGCTCGGACGCACGCCGTTGACGACGCTCGCGAGGCCGCCCGTCGCGGCGCGCGTGGCCGATGCGACGCGGCCGCCCGCGGCATTGCCGCCGGTGTCGCGCCGGTCGTTGAAACGGGAGACGAGGCGATCGGACCAGCTCATGACGTCGCTCCTTTGTCGATGGCGACTTCATCCACCGCCGCGCGGAACACTTCCGCGCGATGGGCGTAGTTCCTGAACATGTCGAGGCTCGCGCACGCGGGCGACAGCAGCACCGCATCGCCCGGCTCGGCCAGCTCGGCCGCCGCGTGCACCGCGCCTTCGAGCGTCGCATGGTCGGAAAGCGGTACGCCCGTTTCGGCGAGCGTGTCGCGGATCGCCGGCGCGTCGCGGCCGATCAGCATCACCGCGCGACACCAGCGCGCGACCGGCGCGACCAGCGGCGCGAAATCCTGCCCCTTGCCGTCGCCGCCCGCGATCAGCACGATCTTCTGCGCGAGTCCGTCGAGCGCGGCCACCGTCGCGCCGACGTTCGTGCCCTTGCTGTCGTCGACGTAGTCGACGTCGTCGATCGTCGCGATCACCTCGACGCGATGCGCTTCGCCGCGGTATTCGCGCAGTGCGTGCAGCAGCGGCGCGGCGGGCAGGTCGATCGCCCGCGCGAGCGCGAACGCGGCCAGCGCGTTCGCCGCGTTGTGCAGCCCGCGGATGCGCAGCGCGTCGGCCGGCATCAGGCGCTTCTGCGCGATGTCGGGCGTATGCGCGTCGCGCTTGCGCCGGCGGGTCGTCGTCGCTTCATCCGGCGCGTCGCGATCGACGGCTTCCACGAGCCACGCGATGCCGTTGTCGCGCGACAGCCCGTAGTCGCCGTCCTGCGTCGGTTCGTTCAGGCCGAACGTGACCGTGCGCGGTGCGTCGGCCGCGCCGGCTGCCGGCGCGAACTTCATCACGGCCGCGTCGTCGCGGTTCAGTACGCGCGTCGTCGTCGCGCCGAAGATCCGGCCCTTTGCCTGCGCGTACGCGTCGAAGCTGCCGTGCCAGTCGAGGTGGTCCTGCGTGATGTTGAGGATCGCGGCCGCATCGGGCGCGAACGTGCGCGCGGTCTCGAGCTGGAAGCTCGACAGTTCGAGCACCCAGACGTCGGGCAGCGCGGTTTCGTCGATCGCGCTCGCGAGCCGATCGAGCATCGCCGGGCTGATGTTGCCCGCGACCGCGACCTGCTTGCCCGAGCGGTGGCACAGCAAGCCCGTGAGGCTCGTGGTCGTGGTCTTGCCGTTGGTGCCGGTGATCGCGAGCACCTTCGGCTGGTAGCCGCTCGTGCCGAGCGCGCGCAGCGCCTGCGCGAAGAATTCCAGCTCGCCCCAGACCGCGACACCGCGCTCGTTCGCGGCCGCGACCAGCGCCGCGAGTGCGGGTTCGAGCGGCGACAGCCCGGGGCTCAGCCCGACGATCTCGACGCCGCCGTCGAGCAGCGCGGGCGTGAACGCCCCGCCAACGAACTCCGCATCGATGCCTTCGGCCTGCAGCGCGGCAAGGTTCGGCGGCGCCTCGCGGGTATCGGCAATGCGCAGCCGGCACCCGTGCCTCGCGCACCATCGCGCGATCGCGAGACCCGATTCCCCGAGCCCCAGTACGAGCACCATCGGCCGTTGCCGATCTCCAAACATCTCGCCAGACATCCTTGTTACCTTTCCTTTACCGCAGCTTGAGGGTGGTCAGACCGAACAGGCACAACATCAGGGTGATGATCCAGAAACGCACGACCACCTGCGTTTCCTTCCAGCCGGACAATTCGAAATGGTGATGCAGCGGCGCCATCTTCAGCAGGCGCCGCCCTTCGCCGTAACGCTTCTTCGTGTACTTGAACCACGACACCTGCAGCATCACCGACAGCGTTTCCGCGACGAAGATGCCGCCCATGATGAACAGCACGATTTCCTGGCGCACGATCACCGCGACCGTGCCGAGCGCGCCGCCCAGCGCCAGCGCGCCGACGTCGCCCATGAACACCTGCGCGGGGTGCGTGTTGTACCAGAGGAACGCGAGCCCGGCCCCGCCCATCGCGGAACAGAAGATCAGCAGTTCGCCCGCGCCCGGGATGTGCGGGAACAGCAAATATTTTGAATAGACCGCGCTACCCATCACGTACGCGAACACGCCGAGCGACGCGCCGACCAGCACGACCGGCATGATCACGAGGCCGTCGAGGCCGTCGGTCAGGTTCACCGCGTTGCTCGCGCCGACGATCACGAAGTAGGTCAACACGATGAAGCCCCATACGCCGAGCGGGTAGCTGATCGACTTCAGGAACGGCAGCATCAGGTCGGCACGCGCCGGCAGCCCCATCGACAGGCCGCTCCTCACCCATGCCATGAACAGGTCGAACACGCGTACGTTGTTCGCCTCGGACACGCTGAACGCGAGATAGACGGCCGCGAACAGCCCGATCACCGACTGCCAGAAATACTTCTCGCGCGACGACATCCCGCGCGGATCCTTGTGGACGACCTTGCGGTAATCGTCGACCCAGCCAATTACGCCGAAGCCGAACGTGACGAGCATCACGATCCAGATGAACCGGTTCGTCAGGTCACCCCACAGCAGCGTCGCGACCGCGATGCCGATCAGGATCAGCACGCCGCCCATCGTCGGCGTGCCGGACTTGACGAGGTGGGTCTGCGGGCCGTCCTTGCGCACGGCCTGCCCGACCTTCATTTGCGTCAGCTTGCGAATCACCCACGGTCCGCACACGAGCCCGATCCCCAGCGCGGTGATGGTGGCCATCACCGCCCGGAACGTGAGGTACGTGAACAAGCGCAAAAAGCTTGCGTCTCCTTGCAGCCATTGCGCCAGCGCCAGCAGCATGCTTCCTTCCTTCTACTCAGTGTGCGGCGGGCACGGTGCCCGTCGCGGGTTGGTTCGTCAGCGCGTCGACCACGCGCTCCATCTTCATGTACCGCGAGCCCTTCACGAGCACCGTCGCCTGCGCGCCGTAACCGGCCGCGAGCAGCGCCGACACGAGCGCGTCGACGTCGCCGAAATGGCGTGCCGTGTCGCCGTAGGCGGTGCACGCGTCGCGCGATGCGTCGCCGAGCGCGAACAGCGCGTCGATCCCGCGTTCGCGCGCGTACGCGCCGACCTCGCGGTGGAATGCCGGCCCTTCGTCGCCGACTTCGCCCATGTCGCCGATCACCAGCACGCGCGGCGCCGGATGCGCGGCGAGCACGTCGATCGCGGCACGCATCGAATCGGGGTTCGCGTTGTACGTATCGTCGACGACCGTCGCGCCCGCGAGGCTGCCGACGCTCGCCTGCTTCACCTGCAGCCGGCCCTTGACCGGTTCGAACGCTTCAAGCCCCTGCCGGATCGCCGACAGCGCGACGCCGGCGCCGAGCGCCGCGGCCGTCGCTGCCAGCGCGTTGCGCGCGTTGTGCTCGCCGAGCGCACGCAGCCGGACCGTGACGGCGCCCGCCGGCGTGTCGATCGCGAGCTCGCCGCCGTGCACGCGGCCGACCACCTGCGCGTCGTTCTGCCGTTCGACGTCGTGCAGCGCGAAATCGAGGATCCGGTTGCCGGTCGCCGCAACGCGCCAGATGCCCGCGTACGCGTCGTCGGCGGGGAACACCGCGACGCCGTCCGGCGGCAGCGCGTGGATCACGGCCGCGTGTTCGAGCGCGACGGCTTCGACCGTCGCCATGAATTCCTGGTGCTCGCGCTGCGCGTTGTTGACGAGCGCGACCGTCGGCGCGGTCAGACGCGCGAGGACGTCGGTTTCACCCGGGTGGTTCATGCCGATCTCGATCACCGCGAGACGATGCACGGCCGACAGGCGCAGCAGCGTCAGCGGCAGGCCGACGTCGTTGTTCAGGTTGCCGGCCGTCGCGAGCCGCGCGTCGGCGCCGACCGCCGCCGCGAAGATCGACGCGATCATTTCCTTGACGGTCGTCTTGCCGTTGCTGCCCGTCACCGCGACCAGCGGCAGCGGGAATCGCATCCGCCAGCCGTGCGCGAGCGCACCGAGCGCGGCACGCGTTTCGCCGCCTTCGATCATCGGCATCGCGACGCCTGCGGGCGCGTGCGCGACGAGCGCGGCGGTCGCCCCGCGCGCGGCGACGTCGCCGAGGAAATCGTGCGCGTCGAAGCGCTCGCCCTTCAGCGCGACGAACAGGTCGCCCGGGCCGACCGTACGGCTATCGGTCGACACGCGGTCGAACGTGACGCCCGCGTCGCCGTGGACGGTGGCGCCGGGAATCAGGCGGCCGGCTTCGCCGAGACTGAGCATCGTCATTCGGCGCCTCCCTTGCCGTGCGTCGCGCGCGCGGCGAGCGCGAGCCTTGCATGATCCTGATCGGAGAACGTGCGCTTCTTGCCCATGATTTCCTGCGTGGCCTCGTGGCCCTTGCCGGCCAGCACGACGACGTCCTCGCGAGCGGCGCCGCGCACGGCCTGCAGGATCGCGCTCGCGCGATCCTCGATCCGGCGTGCGCGATCGGGCGCGGTCATGCCCGCGACGACCTGGTCGATGATGCGCTGCGGATCCTCGCTGCGCGGGTTGTCGCTCGTGACGACGGTTTCATCGGCGAGCCGCTCCGCGATCGCGCCCATCAGCGGACGCTTCGTCGCATCGCGATCGCCGCCGCAGCCGAACATGCAGACGAGCCGGCCGCCGCGCGCCGCGGCGATCGGGCGCAGCGCGTCGAGCGTCTTTTCGAGCGCGTCCGGCGTATGCGCGTAGTCGATCACGACGAGCGGCTCGTCGTTCTGCAGCCGGCCGCCGAGCCGCTGCATCCGGCCGTTGACCGACTCGAGCCGCTCGATTTCGCCAAGGGCCGCGTCGAACGGCACGTCGGCCGCGAGCAGCGAACCGAGTACCGCGAGCAGGTTGCTGACGTTGAACGTGCCGAGCGTGCCGACCTCGACGTCCGCGTCGCCCCACGACGAACGCAAGCGGAAAGCGGTGCCGGTCGCCGTCGCGCGCACGTCGAGCGCGATCAGCTCGCGATCGGCGTCGGGCGCCGGCACGTCGCCGATCCCATACGCGATCGTGCGCACACGGCCGGCCAGCTTCTCGAGCAGGCGACGGCCCGCTGCGTCGTCGCGGTTGATCACCGCCGCGCGCAAACCGCGCCACGCGAACAGCTTCGCCTTCGCCGCCTCGTACGCATCCAACGTGCCGTGATAGTCGAGGTGATCCTGCGTGAGGTTCGTCAACACCGCGATGTCGAACGCCGTCCCGTTCACGCGCCCCTGGTGCAGCGCGTGCGACGACACCTCCATCGCGACGGCCTGCGCGCCCGCGCCGCGCAACTGCGCAAGGCTGCGCTGAAGTTGCGGCGCGTCGGGCGTCGTGAAGCCGGTCGGCACGAGCTGGCCGGGCATCCCGCTGCCGAGGGTGCCGATCACCGCGCACGGCTGGTGCAACGCCGTCAGCGCGGTGGCGATCCATTGCGTGCACGACGTCTTGCCGTTCGTGCCGGTGACGCCGATCGCGAGCAGGCTGTCGCTCGGATCGCCGTACCAGCCGCTGGCGATCTCGCCGGCGAGCTGGTCGAGCGCCGGCACCGCGAGCGCGACGGGTACGGCCGGCGCGGCCGGTGCCGCGCTCAGCCCTTCCGGCTGATACAGTACGGCGGCCGCACCGCGTGCGACGGCGTCGGCCATGAACGCGCGGTTATCTGCCCCGTCGACCGCATACGCGACGAACACGTCGCCAGCCTTCAGGCTGCGCGTGTCCGCATGCAGTTGCGCCGCGGGGGTCACATGCTGACGCAACCACGCGAGCGCGGCTGCGATCTGCTGATGCGCCGGATGGGAACTGCGGGCGGCGCTCATCGAACCACTCCTGGTGAATTACGTGTCGTGCTGGATACGATCATATGCTTCGCACCGCTGCCCGCGGCCAGCTTTTGCGGGCCCTTTGCGGTAGCAGATTCCGGCGAATCGTCGGACACGACGAGCTGCTTGATCGGCATGTTCGGCGGGACGTTCAGCGCACGCATCGTGTCGCCGGCGATCGCCGAGAATACGGGGCCCGACACCTGGCCGCCGAAGTGGCTGCCGGCAGTCGGCTCGTCGACCGACACCGCGATCACGACGCGCGGATTCGGCATCGGCGCCATCCCGACGAACGACGCGCGGTATTTGCGCGTGTAGCCGTGACCTTCATGTTTGTATGCGGTACCGCTCTTGCCGCCGACGCGGTAGCCCGGCACGGCCGCATCCGGCGACGTGCCGCCCGGCGCGACCACCGTCTCGAGCATCGCGCGGACTTCGCGCGCGGTGGTCGGATTGAACACCTGCGTGCCCGCGATCGGCTGATTGGGGTCGGTCTTGAAAATGGTCACGGGCATCAGCTCGCCGTCGTGCGCGATCGCCGTGTACGCGCGGGCGAGCTGGAACAGCGACACCGACAGGCCATAGCCGTACGACATCGTCGCCTGCTCGATGCGGCGCCAGCTCTTCCACGGACGCAGTCGGCCGGCCACCGCGCCCGGGAACCCGACCTTCGGCGCCTGGCCGAGGCCGATGCTCGTATACATATTCCACATTTCCTCGGGCCGCATCGTCATCGCGATCTTCGTCGCGCCGATGTTGCTCGACTTCTGGATCACGCCGCCGACCGTCAGCGTGCCGAAACCCGCGTCGTCGGTGATCGGCGCGCCGTCGAGCACGAAGTGCCCGTTGCCCGTCTCGACGAGCGTGTTCGGCGTCACGCGATGCAGATCGAGCGCGAGCGACACGGTGAACGGCTTCATGATCGAGCCCGGCTCGAACACGTCGGTCATGATCCGGTTGCGCAACTGCTCGCCCGTCATGCGCGAACGGTCGTTCGGGTTGTACGTCGGGTAGTTGACGAGCGCGAGCACTTCGCCGGTCCGCACGTCGACGACCATCGCCGCGCCGGCCTTCGCCTTGAACTTCTCGACGGCGGCCTTTAGGTTCGCGTACGCGATGTACTGGATCTTGCTGTCGAT
This sequence comes from Burkholderia sola, assembly GCF_905400185.1. NCBI lineage: Bacteria > Pseudomonadati > Pseudomonadota > Betaproteobacteria > Burkholderiales > Burkholderiaceae > Burkholderia > Burkholderia sola. Next base: position 536,090 of record NZ_FR989675.1, on the reverse strand, counting down.
CGACAGGTCGACGTCGGTGCCGTTGTGCGGCGGGATCTGCTCGGCGACATCCTCGATGATGTGCCCCATCCGGTCCTTGATCACGCGACGCATGCCGGACGTGCCGGACAACATCTTCTGGTCGCCCAGTTCGACGCCTTCCTGCCCTTCGTCCTCGACGTTCGTGAAACCGATCAGGTGAGCGGTGATCTCGCCTTCCGGATAGAAGCGCTTGTATTCGTTGCGCTGATAGATGCCGGGAATGTCGAGCGCGGCGACCTTGTCCGCGACGTCGATCGGCACCTGGCGCTTCACGTAGACGAAACCCTTGTCTTGCGACAGCTTCACGCGCAGTTCCTTCGGCGTCATGCCGAGGAGCTTGCCGAGCTGGTTGACCTTGTCGGTATCGAGATCGTCTGGCACCGCGTCCGGAATCGCCCAGATCGCGCGCACCGGCAAGCTCGTCGCGAGCACGAGCCCGTTACGGTCGAGAATCTTGCCGCGCGTGGCCGGCAGCTCGAGCGTGCGCTGGTAGCGGCTTTCGCCCTGCTTCTGATAGAACGCGTTGCCGGGCCCCTGGATCCAGAACGCCCGGGCGGTCAGCGCGACGAACGCCATGAACAGCAGGAACACGACGAGCTTCGAGCGCCACATCGGCAAATGCACGCCCAGCACGGGGCTCGACGAGAACTTCACGTTCTGGCGCTTCGGGGACGGCTTCATCGCGCGCCCCCGTTGCCCTTGCCGGCCGTGTCGGCCGATGCCGCCATCGGCGCGTCGATCGCCTTCGCCGCACCCGCCGGCAGCGTCAGGTATTGCGTGCGACCGGTCGAAATCGGCTGCATTTTCAGCGAATCGTTCGCGAGCTGCTCGATGCGCGACGTCTTCGACAGCGCGCTCTGCTGATATTGAAGCTGCGCGTAGTCCTGCTGGAGCTGACGCTCCTGCGACTGCGCGCGCTGCAGCTGGATGAAGATCTGGCGTTGCTGGTTCGTCGAGTTGACGACCGACAGCGCGCAACCCATCACGATGATCAGCAGGAAGATATTGAGACGGCTCATGGCGTGACGCGCTCCGCAATGCGCATCACGGCCGAGCGGGCGCGCGGATTCGCGGCGACTTCCGCTTCGCTCGGGAACTGGCGGCTGATGATCTTGAGCGGCGGGCTCGGCAGGTCGACGGCGCGGATCGGCAGGCGACGATCGACCGCAGGCGCACTCGCGTGCGCCTGCATGAATCGCTTGACGATCCGGTCCTCGAGTGAATGAAAGCTGATGACCACCAGCCGCCCCCCTTGCTCCAGCAACGACAGTGCCGCGTCTAGTACGACTTGCAGGTCCGCAAGCTCTTGATTGACGTGAATCCGTATAGCCTGAAAGGTGCGGGTTGCCGGATCCTTGCCCTTCTCACGGGTTTTGACGACGTGACCCACGATTTGGGCAAGCTCGCCCGTGGTGTCGAGAGGCCCAAGACGGTCGGACTCTGCCCGGCGAGCAACAAGCGCCTTTGCAATCTGAAAAGCAAACCGTTCTTCCCCATAATCCCGTATCACCTCCGTCAATTCCTGCACCGAAGCCCGCGCGAGCCATTCGGCCGCCGACTCGCCGCGCGTCGGATCCATTCGCATGTCCAGCGGACCATCCGCGCGGAAACTGAAGCCGCGCGCCGGATCGTCCACCTGCGGCGAGGACACGCCCAGGTCCAGCAACACCCCCGACACCTTCTCGACGCCGCGCGCCGCAAGCGCGTCGCGCATCGATGCAAAGCTGTCATGCACGATCGAGAAGCGCGCATCCTCGATGCCCTGCGCCGTCTCGATCGCCCTCGGATCCTTGTCGAACGCGATCAGCCGCCCGCCCGACGCCAGCCGCGCGAGCACCGCGCGGCTATGGCCGCCGCGCCCGAACGTGCCGTCGACATACATGCCGTCCGGCCGCGTCACGAGCGACTCGACCGCCTCATCCAACAGCACCGTCCGATGCCGCAATTCATTTCCCATCGCGGGCGTCTCCGTCACCGCAATCAGAACGTGAAATTCTTCAGCGCGTCGGGCATGCCCTGCGCCATCGCCGCCTGCTCCTTCGCGTTGTAGGTCTGCGAATCCCACAGCTCGAAGTGACTACCCATTCCCAACAACATGACTTCCTTTTCCAGTCCGGCTGCCATGCGCAGCTCGGGCGATACGAGAATCCGGCCCGCGCTGTCGAGATCGACATCCATCGCATTGCCGAGAAAAATTCGCCGCCACCAGTGCGCGTCCATCGGCAGCGCGGCGATCTTGGCGCGGAACACTTCCCATTCGGGGCGCGGAAACAGCAACAGGCAGCCGTCCGGGTGCTTGGTCACAGTCACCCGTCCTTCTGCCTGTCCTTGCAGCGCTTCGCGATAGCGAGCCGGCACCGACATCCGCCCTTTCGCATCGAGCGTCAGCGCCGACGCCCCTTGGAACACTTTCCGCTCTCCCGTTCAGGGCACCGAAGCACCCGCTCAATGCTGAGAATTTAGCCGGAACAGCCGGCTAAATCACACAAAAATACACTTTCTCACACTGTCTCCCACTTTAGAGGAAGGGTGTGGCACGGTCAAGGGAGCGGCCCGCTTTTTTGACGAATTTTGTTAGTTAGAACAAGGACTTACGCGCACATGCTCATGCGACCCCTCATTCCAAAAACCGTTATAAATGAATGAGCTAGTGCAACTTGTGAAGGTGATACGTGAGAAAGACGGGCCAGACTGGCGTGCGGACGGGGCTTTCGGGGGCGGGAAAACGAGGAGTGAGCGGACGGTATCGGGGGCGGTGAACCGGGGCGGCGTCCTGCGCCACCCCGGCCAAATCTCAGAGATAGTAAGCAGTGCGCGTCATGACTTTCGACGCGGCGCGCATCAGCATCCGCGCGGGTAGCGGCAGCTCGATCCCGCCGGCGTCGGTCGCGGCCTTGCCGTGCTTCACCTCGTCGATCCGCATCTGTTCGACGATCGCGCGCGATGCGGTGTCGGTCGCCGGCAGCTCGGACATGTGACCTTCGAGATGGCTCTCGACCTGCCGCTCCGTCTCCGCCATGAAGCCGAGGCTGACCTTGTCGCCGAGCGTGCCGGCCGCCACACCGATCGCGAGCGCGCCGGCATACCACAGCGGGTTCAGCAGGCTCGGGCGCGAATCGAGTTCCTTCAGGCGGTGCGCGGTCCACGCGAGGTGATCCTCCTCCTCGCGCGCGGCCTCCTCGAACATCGCCTTCGCCGACGCGGTGCGCGCGGTGAGCTTCTGCGCCTGGTAGAGCGCCTGCGCGCAGACCTCGCCGACGTGATTCACGCGCATCAGGCCGGCCGCGTGCGTGCGCTCGGCGGGCGTCAGCTCGACGTCCGTCGTATCGACCGGCACGGGCACCGGCCGGCTCATCCGGCTAATGCCGGTCAGCGATCGCAGGCCGCGATCGAATTCGCTGATCAGTTCATCCAACACCATCCTGTTCTCCTGGCTGCAGATGCCGCTGCGCGCGGCAAGGGCACGAGTCCGCTGCGTAACCGACTTGATTATTCAGCGGAAATTGCGGTTAACCCGTGATTTTAACCATTGTTGCATAAAGGAAACATGGCGGCGTTGAGCTGCAGCATTTCGCTTTGTGGCAAAAACCGGCTTTGCTACATTACGTGCGACTTCTTGCGAAGTTGATGGGGCCCGTCGACAGAACATAACTATCCGCCCCGCCAAAAAAATTCAGTGATTCTTGGAGATCCGCTAATGAAAAAGTCGCTTCTCGCGCTCGTCGCGCTGGGCGCGTTCGCTGGCGCTGCTCATGCGCAAAGCAGCGTGACGCTTTACGGCATCATCGATGAAGGCTTCCTCTTCAACAACAACGCAGGCGGCAAGCACCTGTACGGCCTGGCGAGCGGCGTGATGCAAGGCAGCCGCTTCGGCCTGCGCGGCACCGAGGACCTCGGTGGCGGCCTGAAGGCGATCTTCACCCTCGAAAACGGTTTCGACGTGAACAGCGGCCGGCTCGGTCAGGGCGGCCTGATGTTCGGTCGTCAGGCTTACGTCGGCCTGTCGAGCCCGTACGGTACGGTCACGCTGGGTCGTCAGTACGACTCCGTCGTCGACTTCGTCGGCCCGCTCGAGGCAGGCGACCAGTGGGGCGGCTACATCGCCGCTCACCCGGGCGACCTCGACAACTTCAACAACGCGTATCGCGTGAACAACGCGGTCAAGTTCACGAGCCAGAACTACGGCGGCCTCACGTTCGGCGGCTTGTACAGCTTCGGCGGCCAGGCAGGCCAGTTCTCGAAGAACCAGGTCTGGTCGCTCGGCGCAGGCTACAACAACGGCCCGCTGGTCCTCGGCGTCGGTTACTTGAACGCACGTACGCCGAACCAGTTCGGCGGCATGTTCAACAACGGCTCGGCATCGTCGTCGGTCTCGTCGCCGGTCTACGGCGCGTACGCGAACAACGCGAACACGTACCAGGTCATCGGTGCAGGCGGCGCGTACACGTTCGGCGCAGCGACGATCGGCGCGACGTACTCGAACACGAAGTTCAAGGGCTTCTCGGCAGGCCCGTTCGTGAACCAGACCGCGACGTTCAACAACGGCGAAATCAACTTCAAGTACCAGTTGACTCCGGCGTTGATTCTCGGCGCCGCGTACGACTACACGCAAGGCAGCAAGATCGACGGCAACTCGGCAGCCAAGTACCACCAGGGCTCGCTGGGCGTCGACTACTTCCTGTCGAAGCGCACGGACGTGTACGCGATCGGCGTGTACCAGCACGCATCGGGCAACGTGCTCGATTCGAACGGCAACGTCCTGAAGGCAACGGCGGCGATCAACGGTCTCGCAGGTTCGAGCACCAGCAACCAGGTCGCAGCACGCGTCGGTATCCGTCACAAGTTCTAATCAGCTTGTCTGACAAGCCGCAGCATATTGAAGGCGCCTTCGGGCGCCTTTTTCTTTGCTGGCGCGGCGGGGATGTCGATTGGTGGCCGGGCGGTGAATCGATCGGTCCGCGGGTGGCGGTAGACGCGCGTCGCGGTACGCCGTCCCGGCCGTCAGGTCGAAACGCGAGGCTTGCGCCGCCGCTCGCACGAAACAGGCGCCTCCTGGTCAATCACCCGCAGCCGCAAACAAAAAGCCCGGCACAGGCCGGGCGTTTCGTTCAACCGCATCGTTGCGTGCGTTACGCACGTCCGTCGCGCAGTTCGCGCCGCAGGATCTTGCCGACGTTCGTCTTCGGCAGCTCCGTGCGGAACTCGACCAGCTTCGGCCGCTTGTACCCGGTGAGCCGCTCCTTGCAGTAGGCAAGGATGTCCTTGTCGGTCAGCGCCGGATCCTTTTTGACGACGAACAGCTTCACGGCTTCGCCGGAATGCTCGTCCGGCACGCCAACTGCCGCCACCTCGAACACGCCCGGATGCGACGCCACCACGTCCTCGACTTCGTTCGGATAGACGTTGAAGCCGGACACGAGAATCATGTCCTTCTTGCGATCGACGATCTTCACGTAGCCGCGCGCATCCATCACGCCGACGTCGCCCGTCTTGAAGAAGCCGTCCGCGAACATGACCTTCGCGGTCTCGTCGGGCCGGTTCCAGTAGCCGGCCATCACCTGCGGGCCACGGATGCAGATCTCGCCCGGCTCGCCGAGCGCGACGTCGTTGCCGGCATCGTCTCGGATCGCGACTTCGGTCGACGGCAGCGGCAAGCCGATCGTGCCGCTGTATTCGGTCGCCGTCACAGGGTTGCAGGTCGCCACCGGCGACGTTTCGGACAGCCCGTATCCTTCGATGATCGCCGTACCGGTCTTTTCATACCAGCGCTTCGCGACGCCTTCCTGGATCGCCATGCCGCCGCCGTTGGCGATCACGAGCTTCGACAGGTCGAGCTGACCGAATTCCGGATGGTTCAGCAGCGCGTTGTACAGCGTGTTGACGGCCGGAATCGTCGAGATCTGGTAGCCCTTCAACTCCTTGATCATGCCGCCGATATCGCGCGGGTTCGGGATCAGGATACCCATCCCGCCCGTGCGCATCGTCAGGAAACCGCACACGGTCAACGCGAACACGTGATACAGCGGCAGCGCGACAACCGTCACGAACTGTTTCACGTCCGGGTACTTGTCGTGAGCCGGCTGATGCCACGCGCCGGCCTGCAGCACGTTCGACACGATGTTCCGGTGCAGCAGCGTCGCGCCCTTCGCCACGCCGGTCGTCCCGCCCGTGTACTGCAGGAACGCGACGTCGTCGGGGCCGATTTTCTGCGATTTGAAGCCCTGTCGCCCGCCCTCCGACAGCGCGGCCTTGAAGCGCGTGAACGACGGCAGTTGCCACGCAGGCACCATCTTCTTCACGTTGCGCACGACGTAATTGACGAGCCAGCCCTTGATGCCCAGCAGGTCGCCCATCGACGCGACGACCACGTGCTTGACGGCCGTATTGGCGATGACGGCCTGCAGCGTCGACGCGAAATTCTCCAGGATGACGATCGCCTCCGCACCGCTGTCCTTCAGCTGATGCTCGAGCTCACGCGGCGTATAGAGCGGGTTGACGTTGACGACCGTGTAGCCGGCACGCAGGACCGCGGCAATCGTGACCGGGTATTGCAGCACGTTCGGCATCATGATCGCGACGCGCGCCCCGCGAGCCAGGCCGCGGGATTGCAGCCACGCGCCGAACTCGCGCGACAGCTTGTCGAGTTCGCCGTACGTGATGCCCTTGCCCATGCAGACGAACGCGGTACGGTCTCGGTACTGCCGGAAGCTCTCGTCGAGCAGGTCCGGCACGGACGGATAAGGAGAGGCGTCAATTTCGGCTGGAACGCCGGGTGGGTACGATTTCAGCCAAATTTGATCCATACCGCGCGTCTCCTCACAGATTTTCGAATGGTCGTGCTAAAACGCATCGTAACGGCTCCCCCGCCCCGAGACAACAGGGTTAGATGTCCACTTCGAACTTGCATATCAATTTCGTCTGATCATACGGCGATATTCGATCAAATCCGCTCAACTTCCACAAGACAATCGTAAAACGTCGCCGAATTGCCCAGGTCTGTCAGCGCCTGGCTCGTCACCTCGTTCGCGTTCCTGCCGTCCGGCGACAGCTTCTTCCACCAGATCGACAGCCCGACGACGAGCCCGGCACGCGCGCGATCGGTTACTCGCGCGAGCGCCTGCATCGATCCGCGGTCGTTGAAGATACGGACGACGTCTCCCTCTGCGATGCCGCGCGCGCGGGCGTCGGACGGATGCATGTCGAGGTGCGGCTCGCCTTCCGTCGAACGCAGGCTGTCGACGTTCACGAACGTGCTGTTCAGGAAGTGGCGGGCCGGCGGCGAAATCATCGCCAGTGGATAGCGTGCGGCAAGCCCGGGCGCGGCTTCGGCCGATTCGAACGGCGGCAGATAGTCAGGGACGGGGTCCATGCCCATCTGCTCGAGCCGCGGGCTGTAGAACTCGCACTTGCCGGAGGGTGTGCGGAAACCGCCGTTCGCGAATGGCGCTTCCGGCAGCTTGAGCTTCAGCCAGCCTGCGCGCTTCAACGTGTCCCAGTCGCTGTCGAGCGCCGGATCGTCCCAGCGAAGCGCCGCACGCGCGACCTCTTCGTCGCTGTGATAGAGCGCGGGCTCGTCGAGTCCCATGCTGCGCGCGATTCCGCGAAAGATCTCCGTGTTCGGCCGCGCGTCTCCCACCGGCGGAATCGCCGGCAGGTTGGCCATCACGTAGGTATGGCCGTACGACTTATGGACATCCAGATGTTCGAGCTGCGTCGTCGCCGGCAAGACAATGTCGGCGAAATCGACCGTATCCGTCTTGAAGTGTTCGAGAACGACCGTGAACAAATCGTCACGTGCGAAGCCCGCGGCAACCTTCGACGAGTCCGGCGCGACCGCCACCGGATTCGAGTTGTACACGATCACCGCTTCGACTTTCGGCCCGAACGTCGCGTCGCCCGGGTGTAGCAGCGCATCGCCGAGCGCGTTCATGTTGATGATGCGCGGCAGCTTGTGCGGCCAACCCGGCATCAGGTCCGGACGCACCAGCGTCGCCTGATTGACGGGCGCCGATTCCGACGACGAGAGCAGCAGGCCACCCGCCCGATCGCGCCACGCCCCCGTCAATGCCGGCAGGCTTGCGATTGCGCGCACGGCATTGCCGCCGCCGCGAACGCGCTGCATGCCGTAGTTGAGGCGAATCGATGCCTTGCGGGTGGCGCCGTAGCGACGCGCAAGGTCGACCAGCTCCGATGCGTCGATGCCGCAGATCTGCGCAACGCGTTCCGGCGGGTAGGACAAGGCGCGCGCCTTGAGTGCGTCAAAGCCGAGTGTGTGGTCGGCGATGTAATCGTGATCGAGCAGGTTTTCGGTAATCAGCACGTACATCATGCCGAGCGCAAACGCGCCATCGGTACCGGGCTTCAGTGCAATGTGCTGATGACATTTCTCCGCGGTGAGCGAACGGTACGGGTCGATCGCGACAAGATGCGCGCCACGACGCTTCGCTTCCTGCGCGCGGGTCCAGAAGTGCAGGCTCGATGCAATCGGATTCGCGCCCCATATCAGGATCAGCTCGCTTTCCTCGAAGTGCTCGACGTGCATGCCGACACTACCGCCGTATGTGTATCGCAGCCCCGCCGCGCCGGCCGCCGAGCAGATCGTGCGCTCCAGCCGCGACGCGCCGAGCTTGTGGAAGAAGCGCTGGGCAATGCCCTCGCCTTGCACGAACCCCATCGTCCCCGCATAGCTGTACGGCATGATTGCTTCCGGCGCGCGCTCGGCGATTTCACCGAGGCGACGCCCGATCTCGTCGAATGCCTCGCTCCAGCTAATCGGCACGAAGCGCCCTTCCCCCTTCGCGCCGACGCGCTTGAGCGGGACGGTGAGGCGATCGGGATGATGAACGCGATCCGCGTATCTGCTGACTTTCGTACACAACACACCCTGCGTCGGCGGATGATCGGGATCGCCGGTGACCTTGATTGCCTTGCCGTTCTCGACGGTCACCCGCATTGCGCACGTGTCCGGACAATCATGCGGGCAAACGGCCCGGGCTATCTGGGTGGCGGCGTTCATCGTTTTTGAATGCAGAGATGGGGATTCGCAAATTTTACGTGGGGACGTTTGACCTTCCCCCTCTGAAGTGAGGCTGACCCAATTTCCGTCCCAGTCTTAGTTGGAAAATTCCGGCTCTTCGGGGCGGCCCGAATCGGCCCGATCGGTGCACTGGCGGGCAAATTCCGCCGGTGTCATCCACTGCAGCGCAGAATGAGGACGCGCCTCGTTATAGTACTCGCGCCAGACCTCGATTTTGCGTCTGGCGTCCTCGAGCGACAAGAACCAATGTGCGTTGAGGCATTCCTCCCGGAAGCGTCCGTTGAAGGATTCATTCTTCGCATTGTCGGTCGGCTTGCCAGGACGCGAGAAGTCAATCTCCACGCCATTCTCGTACGCCCATTTGTCGAGCGCCTTCGAAATAAATTCGCTGCCATTGTCTGCCTTGATATAGCGGGGAAGCGGACGATGCTGCGCAAGCCGGGCCAGTGCGGCGACAACGTGCTCGCCACGCAACGAGCCGTCGACCTCTATGGCCAGACATTCCTGCGTGTAGTTGTCCACGATCGTGAGCGTACGTAAGCGACGGCCGTCGAACAGCGCGTCAGCGACGAAATCCATACTCCAGATTTCGTTGATTGCGCTTACTAACTGCTTTGGCTGTCGGCGCCGGGCCGACTTGTTCCGTCGAGGTCGTTTGTGGCGCAACGAAAGCCCCAATTCGCGATACACGCGTTCGACGCGTTTATGATTATCTCGCCAGCCTTCCCGGCGAAGCATCACGTACACGCGGGGCGCGCCGTAATGCACCCGCACTTCCGTGATCTCCTTGATGCGCATCTCCAGCGCGCTTTGATCCCGCGCGACCGACTCGTAACGGTAGACCGTGCGGGACAGCTGCAACAACGCGCAGGTCTGCCGCTGGCTTGCGCCGAAACGCTGCATCAAGTCCGTGACCAGATCACGGCGCCGAGAAGGCTTCAGAGCTTTTTTGACAGCACATCCTGCAGCATGGCCTTGTCCAGCGACAGTTCGGCCACGAGGCGTTTGAGCTTCGCGTTTTCTTCCTCAAGCTGCTTCAGCCAGCGCAGCCCCGAAGGCGCCAGCCCGCCGTACTTCGTCCGCCAGTTGTAAAACGTCGCGTCGCTTATCCCCATCTTGCGGCAGACCTCCGCGACTGGTGTGCCCAGCTCGGCCTGCTTCAACGCATATGCGATCTGCTCTTCGGTGAACTTGCTCTTCTTCACGGCATGACCTCCTGGTCTCGATAACAACGTCATGCCGGAATTCCCCACTTCCAAATGGGACAGTTTTGCGGGCTAGGGTCAATTTGCGGCAGAGGAGCCCGGCGTACGTAGCCTCGGTCACGCCTCGCCACATGCTTTTTGGAATGCCGAAATGCAAAAACCCCCGCCTTGTCGGGCGGGGGTTCTTGGCTTAGGGAGCCTGACGATTACCTACTTTCACACGGGAATCCGCACTATCATCGGCGTAGAGTCGTTTCACGGTCCTGTTCGGGATGGGAAGGGGTGGGACCGACTCGCTATGGTCATCAGGCAAAGGGGGTTGTTGCGTTGCTTCGCAGCGCAACCAATCCTGGAAGAAGCAGTAATCTTGAGTTGTGTGTATCACACACGAGAATCCAACTTGTCTCATCTTGCTACGCAGGTCGCCGGTACTTCAACCGGCGCGCCGCATCGATCAGCTTCGCTGCTCGACGCTCTGCGTGGGATGCTCGTAAGTGCTGAAGCACTAACGATCATCGACAAGGCAGACTTGTTATAGGATCAAGCCTTACGGGCAATTAGTATCAGTTAGCTGAACGCATTACTGCGCTTACACACCTGACCTATCAACGTCCTGGTCTCGAACGACCCTTCAAGGGGATCTAGTCCCCAGGGATATCTCATCTTAAGGCGAGTTTCCCGCTTAGATGCTTTCAGCGGTTATCTCTTCCGAACATAGCTACCCGGCGATGCCACTGGCGTGACAACCGGTACACCAGAGGTTCGTCCACTCCGGTCCTCTCGTACTAGGAGCAGCCCCCTTCAAATATCCAACGCCCACGGCAGATAGGGACCAAACTGTCTCACGACGTTTTAAACCCAGCTCACGTACCTCTTTAAATGGCGAACAGCCATACCCTTGGGACCGGCTACAGCCCCAGGATGAGATGAGCCGACATCGAGGTGCCAAACACCGCCGTCGATATGAACTCTTGGGCGGTATCAGCCTGTTATCCCCAGAGTACCTTTTATCCGTTGAGCGATGGCCCTTCCATACAGAACCACCGGATCACTATGACCTGCTTTCGCACCTGCTCGACTTGTCGGTCTCGCAGTTAAGCACGCTTATGCCATTGCACTATCAGCACGATTTCCGACCGTACCTAGCGTACCTTCGTACTCCTCCGTTACGCTTTGGGAGGAGACCGCCCCAGTCAAACTGCCTACCATGCACTGTCCCCGACCCGGATCACGGGCCAAGGTTAGAACCTCAAACAAACCAGGGTGGTATTTCAAGGACGGCTCCACCGAAACTAGCGTTCCGGTTTCATAGCCTCCCACCTATCCTACACAGATCGGTTCAAAGTCCAATGCAAAGCTACAGTAAAGGTTCATGGGGTCTTTCCGTCTAGCCGCGGGTAGATTGCATCATCACAAACACTTCAACTTCGCTGAGTCTCGGGAGGAGACAGTGTGGCCATCGTTACGCCATTCGTGCAGGTCGGAACTTACCCGACAAGGAATTTCGCTACCTTAGGACCGTTATAGTTACGGCCGCCGTTTACCGGGACTTCAATCAAGAGCTTGCACCCCATCATTTAATCTTCCGGCACCGGGCAGGCGTCACACCCTATACGTCCACTTTCGTGTTTGCAGAGTGCTGTGTTTTTATTAAACAGTCGCAGCCACCAGTTTATTGCAACCCCTTCACCCTCCTGGCGCAGGCCAGTCAAGCTACAAGGGCGTACCTTATCCCGAAGTTACGGTACCAATTTGCCGAGTTCCTTCTCCCGAGTTCTCTCAAGCGCCTTAGAATACTCATCTCGCCCACCTGTGTCGGTTTGCGGTACGGTCATCGTTAGACTGAAGCTTAGAGGCTTTTCTTGGAACCACTTCCAATTGCTTCGCTCCCTAAGGAGCTCGCGCCACACCCTTGAATTGCGCGCCCGGATTTGCCTAAGCGCCTTCTCCAATGCAGCGACCGGGACTTCCAACACCCGGACAACCTTCCGCGATCCGTCCCCCCATCGCATCTAACAATGGTGCAGGAATATTGACCTGCTTCCCATCAGCTACGCATTTCTGCCTCGCCTTAGGGGCCGACTCACCCTACGCCGATGAACGTTGCGTAGGAAACCTTGGGCTTACGGCGAGGGGGCCTTTCACCCCCTTTATCGCTACTCATGTCAGCATTCGCACTTCCGATACCTCCAGCACCCTTTACAAGGCACCTTCGCAGGCTTACGGAACGCTCTCCTACCATGCGAGCAAGCTCGCATCCGCAGCTTCGGTATATAGCTTAGCCCCGTTACATCTTCCGCGCAGGACGACTCGATCAGTGAGCTATTACGCTTTCTTTAAAGGGTGGCTGCTTCTAAGCCAACCTCCTGACTGTTTTAGCCTTCCCACTTCGTTTCCCACTTAGCTATATTTGGGGACCTTAGCTGGCGGTCTGGGTTGTTTCCCTCTTGACACCGGACGTTAGCACCCGATGTCTGTCTCCCGTGATTGCACTCTTCGGTATTCGGAGTTTGCTATGGCGGGGTAATCTGCAATAGACCCCCCAACCATGACAGTGCTCTACCCCCGAAGGTGAGACACGAGGCACTACCTAAATAGTTTTCGGAGAGAACCAGCTATTTCCAGGTTTGTTTAGCCTTTCACCCCTATCCACAGCTCATCCCCTAACTTTTCAACGTTAGTGGGTTCGGACCTCCAGTACGTGTTACCGCACCTTCATCCTGGCCATGGATAGATCACCTGGTTTCGGGTCTACGCCCAGCAACTGAACGCCCTATTCGGACTCGCTTTCGCTACGCCTGCCCTATACGGTTAAGCTTGCTACTGAACGTAAGTCGCTGACCCATTATACAAAAGGTACGCCGTCACCCCTTGCGAGGCTCCGACTGTTTGTATGCATGCGGTTTCAGGATCTATTTCACTCCCCTCCCGGGGTTCTTTTCGCCTTTCCCTCACGGTACTGGTTCACTATCGGTCGATCACGAGTATTTAGCCTTGGAGGATGGTCCCCCCATCTTCAGACAGGATTTCACGTGTCCCGCCCTACTTGTCGCACACCTAGTTCTTTCATACTGTTTTCGCCTACAGGGCTATCACCTGCTATGGCCGCACTTTCCAGAGCGTTCGGCTAACAATACAAATAAAGAGTGCAAGGCTCATCCCATTTCGCTCGCCACTACTTTGGGAATCTCGGTTGATTTCTTTTCCTGCGGTTACTTAGATGTTTCAGTTCACCGCGTTCGCTTCACTGGACCTATGTATTCAGTCCAGGATGACCCAAAAGGGCCGGGTTTCCCCATTCGGACATCTACGGATCAAAGCTCGTTTGCCAGCTCCCCGTAGCTTTTCGCAGGCTACCGCGTCCTTCATCGCCTGTGATCGCCAAGGCATCCACCACATGCACTTGTTCGCTTGACCCTATAACGAGTCTGTCTCGTTACAGGTTGAGTTCTCGCGTTGTGCCGTATTCCAATTGAGTCGAACATGGAGTTCGAATCATCTTGAGATACATCGATACAATCACAACCCGGATAACTTCCACGTCCATCTCGAGACGCTTCCGCTATCCAAATTACTTACTTCTTCCAGATTGTTAAAGAACGACAGCCGATACTTTCGTACCGCTCTGACTGGCTCAATCGCCAATGACAAAGGCTCGCACGACGCTTCGTTCGAACGCTTGTCATTGAAGATTGGTGGAGGCAGACGGGATCGAACCGACGACCCCCTGCTTGCAAAGCAGGTGCTCTCCCAGCTGAGCTATGCCCCCATGAGTACAGATGCCTCAGGTGTGTTACCGCCAGACAATGGTGGGTCTGGTTGGATTCGAACCAACGACCCCCGCCTTATCAAGACGGTGCTCTAACCGACTGAGCTACAGACCCCTGAGTCTGTCTTTGATTTACAGCCGATAAGCGTGAGCGCTCAACTTGTGCGAGAAGCTCTGGAAAGGAGGTGATCCAGCCGCACCTTCCGATACGGCTACCTTGTTACGACTTCACCCCAGTCATGAATCCTACCGTGGTGACCGTCCTCCTTGCGGTTAGACTAGCCACTTCTGGTAAAACCCACTCCCATGGTGTGACGGGCGGTGTGTACAAGACCCGGGAACGTATTCACCGCGGCATGCTGATCCGCGATTACTAGCGATTCCAGCTTCATGCACTCGAGTTGCAGAGTGCAATCCGGACTACGATCGGTTTTCTGGGATTAGCTCCCCCTCGCGGGTTGGCAACCCTCTGTTCCGACCATTGTATGACGTGTGAAGCCCTACCCATAAGGGCCATGAGGACTTGACGTCATCCCCACCTTCCTCCGGTTTGTCACCGGCAGTCTCCTTAGAGTGCTCTTGCGTAGCAACTAAGGACAAGGGTTGCGCTCGTTGCGGGACTTAACCCAACATCTCACGACACGAGCTGACGACAGCCATGCAGCACCTGTGCGCCGGTTCTCTTTCGAGCACTCCCACCTCTCGGCAGGATTCCGACCATGTCAAGGGTAGGTAAGGTTTTTCGCGTTGCATCGAATTAATCCACATCATCCACCGCTTGTGCGGGTCCCCGTCAATTCCTTTGAGTTTTAATCTTGCGACCGTACTCCCCAGGCGGTCAACTTCACGCGTTAGCTACGTTACTAAGGAAATGAATCCCCAACAACTAGTTGACATCGTTTAGGGCGTGGACTACCAGGGTATCTAATCCTGTTTGCTCCCCACGCTTTCGTGCATGAGCGTCAGTATTGGCCCAGGGGGCTGCCTTCGCCATCGGTATTCCTCCACATCTCTACGCATTTCACTGCTACACGTGGAATTCTACCCCCCTCTGCCATACTCTAGCCTGCCAGTCACCAATGCAGTTCCCAGGTTGAGCCCGGGGATTTCACATCGGTCTTAGCAAACCGCCTGCGCACGCTTTACGCCCAGTAATTCCGATTAACGCTCGCACCCTACGTATTACCGCGGCTGCTGGCACGTAGTTAGCCGGTGCTTATTCTTCCGGTACCGTCATCCCCCGACTGTATTAGAGCCAAGGATTTCTTTCCGGACAAAAGTGCTTTACAACCCGAAGGCCTTCTTCACACACGCGGCATTGCTGGATCAGGCTTTCGCCCATTGTCCAAAATTCCCCACTGCTGCCTCCCGTAGGAGTCTGGGCCGTGTCTCAGTCCCAGTGTGGCTGGTCGTCCTCTCAGACCAGCTACTGATCGTCGCCTTGGTAGGCCTTTACCCCACCAACTAGCTAATCAGCCATCGGCCAACCCTATAGCGCGAGGCCCGAAGGTCCCCCGCTTTCATCCGTAGATCGTATGCGGTATTAATCCGGCTTTCGCCGGGCTATCCCCCACTACAGGACATGTTCCGATGTATTACTCACCCGTTCGCCACTCGCCACCAGGTGCAAGCACCCGTGCTGCCGTTCGACTTGCATGTGTAAGGCATGCCGCCAGCGTTCAATCTGAGCCAGGATCAAACTCTTCAGTTCAAACCTGTTACTGTTTTCGGTTCGGTTAAGAACCGGTCGCTCACTCAAAGCTGACAGGAATATGAATCACTTCATAAACCTGACTTACTTTAGTGTGAGACTCTTGATACTTTCGCTATCTGATCCGAGGATCAGCTCGCTTCCATCAAGCGCCCACACTTATCGGCTGTTAATTTTTAAAGAGCATTCTGCGAGGAACTTCGTGTTTCCCGGCAGCGCTGCGTTTTCAGCAGCAGAGAAGCGAGATTATGAACCGCGTTTCGCAGCTCGTCAACAACTTTTTACACTACATCGTTGCGACTGCGGGGCTCAACTTCCTGTACCGCCAAGGCTCGCTACGACCGAACCCCAACAGCACCGCTTCCCTTCCTTCCGCGCCGCGTTTCCGTTAGCGCGAAAGAGGCGTGATTCTATGCATCCGCCCCCATCCGCGCAAGCCCTTTATGAAGAAAGTTTGAAAAAGCCTCCGGGCGCTGGCGCGCACGGAGGCTTTGAAGCACCCGGGCGAGGCAATCGCGCCGACGACGGATATAGGTCAGCCACCGGATACCTATCGTGGCGCCGGCCGATCAGCGGTGTTTGAACACAGGCTTCCGCTTCTCGACGAACGCCGCCATCCCTTCCTTCTGGTCTTCGGTTGCGAACAACGAATGGAACAACCGTCGCTCGAAGTGGACGCCTTCAGCCAGCGTCGTCTCGTACGCGCGGTTCACCGACTCCTTGACCATCATGACCGCCGGCAGCGAAAACTCGGCGATCGTCGTCGCCGCGGCAATCGCCTCGTCGAGCAGCTTGTCGGCTGGCAGCACGCGCGATACGAGCCCGGCACGTTCGGCCTCGGCGGCGTCCATGAAGCGCGCGGTCAGGCACATGTCCATGGCCTTCGCCTTCGATACCGCGCGCGGCAGACGCTGCGTGCCGCCCGCACCCGGCATGACGCCCAGCTTGATTTCCGGCTGGCCGAACTTGGCCGTATCCGCCGCGAAGATGATGTCGCACATCATCGCGAGTTCGCAACCACCGCCCAGCGCAAAGCCCGACACCGCAGCAATGATCGGTTTGCGAATCTCGCGGACCGTCTCCCAGTTGCGCGTGATGTAGTCGCCCCGATAAGCATCCATATAGGAATAGGCCACCATCATGCCGATGTCCGCGCCGGCCGCGAACGCCTTCTCGCTGCCAGTCACGACGATGGCGCCGATATCGTCGTCCGCGTCGAACGCCTTCAGCGCAGCGCCCAGTTCATCCATCAACGCATCGTTCAGCGCATTCAGCGCCTTCGGACGGTTCAGCGTCACCAGACCGACACGCCCCCGGGTCTCCACCAGGATGTTCTCGTAAGCCATCTATTTCTCCTCGATCAATGAAATGAGAAACGCCTCGCACATGCGAATAGTTTGATGCTACCATTCTCCGACCAACCGGTCGGTTAATTAATCGATCCGATCCCTCTCAACGTTCATCAGGCTGTCGCCATGACCCATGCCCTGTTCACGAAGCACGAAGACACGCTGAAACACGCACTCGCCGCCATCGAGAGCCGCGGGTACTGGAGCCCGTTCGCCGAAATGCCGAGCCCCAAAGTGTACGGGGAAAGCGCAAGCGCGGACGGCGAGGCCGCGTTCAAGTCGCACCTCGACAAGACCTTCGTGCTCGACCAGCCGGCGTCCGATGACACGGTCGGCGCCGAGCGCTCACCGTACGGCATCGCGCTGGGCATCCGGTATCCGAAATCTACGCCGGACGCTCTGATCGCTGCCGCTGGCGCCGCGCAACGTACGTGGCGCGAAGCCGGCCCGAGCGCGTGGATCGGCGTCAGCCTCGAAATCCTTGCCCGCCTGAACCGTGCAAGCTTCGAAATCGCCTACAGCGTGATGCACACCACCGGGCAAGCGTTCATGATGGCGTTCCAGGCCGGCGGCCCGCACGCGCAGGACCGCGCCCTCGAGGCGGTCGCCTATGCGTGGGACGAACTGCGCCGCATCCCGGCCGATGCGCACTGGGAAAAACCGCAAGGCAAGAACCCGCCGCTCGCGATGCACAAGCGCTATACGATCGTGCCGCGCGGCACGGGCATCGTGCTCGGCTGCTGCACGTTCCCCACCTGGAACGGCTACCCGGGCCTGTTCGCCGATCTGGCAACCGGGAATACCGTGATCGTCAAGCCGCACCCGGGCGCGATCCTGCCGCTCGCGATCACGGTGCGGATCGCCCGCGACGTGCTGCGCGAAGCCGGGTTCGATCCGAACGTGGTCACCCTCCTCGCGACCGAACCCAACGACGGCGCCCTCGTCCAGGATCTCGCGCTGCGCCCCGAGATCAAGCTGATCGACTTCACCGGCAGCACGCAAAACGGCACGTGGCTCGAACACCATGCCCACCAGGCGCAGGTGTACACCGAGAAAGCCGGCGTCAACCAGATCGTGATCGACTCGACCGACGACCTGAAGGCCGCCGCCAAGAACATCGCGTTCTCGCTGGCGCTGTACTCGGGCCAGATGTGCACGGCGCCGCAGAACATCTACGTGCCGCGCGACGGTATCCGGACGGCCGACGGCCATGCGAGCTTCGACGAAGTCGCGCAAGCGATCGCGGTTGCCGTGCAAAAGCTCACCGGCGACCCGGCACGCTCGGTCGAATTGATCGGCGCGATCCAGAACGACGGCGTGACCGCGCGCATCGACGACGCGCGCAAGCTCGGCCGCGTGCTCGCGGACAGCATGACGCTCCAGCATCCCACCTTCCCCGACGCGCGCGTGCGCACGCCGCTCGTACTGCAACTCGACGTGGCCGATCGCGAGAAATTCACGCAGGAGTGGTTCGGCCCGATTTCGTTCGTGATCGCAACCGACTCGACCGCGCAGTCGCTCGATCTGGCCGGTGAAATCGCCGCCGAGCATGGCGCGCTCACCCTCTCCGTCTACAGCACCGACGACGCAATCATCGACACCGCGCATGACGCGGCGGTGCGTGGCGGGGTCGCGCTGTCGATCAACCTGACGAGCGGCGTATTCGTCAATCAGTCGGCCGCGTTCTCCGACTTCCACGGCACAGGCGCGAACCCGGCGGCCAACGCCGCGCTGGCCGATCCGGCATTCGTCGCCAACCGCTTCCGCGTGGTCCAAAGTCGCGTCCATGTTGCCCCGAAGGCGGCACCTGCGGAAGCTGGCCGGACGGCATAACCCGATTGGCCGACGTGCAAACGCCGCCATGTTCTCTACCATGAACGAATCCGCCACCCGGCGGGTTCGTCACTCACCGATACGCTCATGACAGACGCCTACATCTGCGACGCGATTCGCACTCCCATCGGCCGCTACGGCGGCGCCTTGAAAGATGTCCGCGCCGACGACCTCGGCGCGGTGCCGCTCAAGGCGCTGATCGAGCGCAATCGCGGCGTCGACTGGGCGGCGATCGACGACGTGATCTACGGCTGCGCGAACCAGGCCGGCGAGGACAACCGCAACGTCGCGCGCATGTCGGCGCTGCTGGCGGGCCTGCCCACCGCCGTGCCGGGCACGACGCTGAACCGGCTGTGCGGCTCCGGGATGGACGCGGTCGGCACGGCCGCGCGCGCGATCAAGGCAGGTGAAGCGCGCCTGATGATCGCAGGCGGCGTCGAGAGCATGACGCGCGCGCCGTTTGTGATGGGCAAGGCGGCGAGCGCGTTCGCGCGCCAGGCCGACATCTTCGATACGACGATCGGCTGGCGCTTCGTCAATCCGTTGATGAAACAACTGCACGGCGTCGATTCGATGCCGGAAACCGCCGAGAATGTCGCGGTCGACTACCACATCAGTCGCGCGGATCAGGACCTGTTCGCGCTGCGCAGCCAGCAAAAGGCCGCTCGGGCGCAGCAAGACGGCACGCTCGCTGAAGAAATCGTCGCGGTCACGATTGCGCAGAAGAAAGGCGACGCCATCGTCGTGTCGCGCGACGAGCATCCGCGCGAGACGTCGCTCGAGGCGCTCGCGAAGCTGAAGGGTGTCGTGCGCCCGGACGGCTCCGTGACGGCCGGCAACGCGTCGGGCGTCAACGACGGCGCCTGCGCGCTGCTGCTCGCCAATGCGCAAGCAGCCGACCAGCATGGCCTGCGCCGCCGCGCGTGCGTCATCGGCATGGCGACCGCCGGCGTCGAGCCACGCGTGATGGGCATCGGCCCCGCGCCGGCCACGCAGAAACTGTTGCGCCAGCTCGGCATGACGATCGACCAGTTCGACGTGATCGAACTGAACGAGGCGTTCGCGTCGCAAGGTCTCGCGGTGCTGCGCATGCTCGGCGTCGCCGACGACGATCCGCGCGTGAACCCGAACGGCGGTGCGATCGCGCTTGGCCACCCGCTCGGCGCATCGGGCGCGCGGCTCGTCACCACGGCGCTCCATCAACTCGAGCGTACCGGCGGCCGCTTCGCGCTCTGTACGATGTGTATCGGCGTCGGTCAGGGCATCGCGCTCGCGATCGAACGCGTGTAACCGCCGCGCCGCGCGCCTATAACGAAGTCATGACGGAGATACTGCATGTCCTATCAGGCGATCCAGCTGGATATCGATCAGGCCGCGCGCGTGGCCACGATCACGCTCAACCGCCCCGACAAGCTGAACAGCTTCACGCGGGCGATGCATCGCGAACTGCAGTCGGCGCTCGATGAAGTCGAGGCGGCCGGTGCACGCGCGCTGATTCTGACGGGTGCGGGGCGCGGCTTTTGCGCGGGCCAGGATCTGGCCGACCTCGACTTCACACCGGGCGCGTCCACCGACCTCGGCACGCTGATCGACGAGCATTTCAATCCGCTGATCCGCCGCCTGCAGCGTCTGCCGATTCCGGTAATCGCCGCCGTCAACGGCACGGCGGCCGGCGCCGGCGCGAATCTCGCACTCGCGTGCGATCTCGTGTTCGCCGCCCGCTCGAGCAGTTTCATCCAGGCCTTCGTAAAGATCGGGCTCGTACCCGATTCGGGCGGCACGTGGTTCCTGCCGCAACGCATCGGTATGGCACGCGCGCTGGGGCTCGCGCTGACCGGCGACAAGCTCGGCGCCGAACAGGCCGAACAGTGGGGCCTGATCTGGCGCGCGGTCGACGACGACGCGCTCGTCGCGACGGCCCGCCAACTCGCCGCCCAGCTCGCGCAGCAGCCGACGCTCGCGATCGCATCGATCAAGCAGTCGATGCGGGACAGCGTCACGAACACGCTCGATCAGCAACTCGACGTGGAACGTGACCTGCAGCGCAAGCTCGGTCAGTCGCACGACTATGCGGAAGGTGTGCAGGCCTTCATCGAGAAGCGCGCACCGCGCTTCGAAGGGCATTGACATGACGAACGCCACCGCCACGCTCGATCCCGATTCGCTCGCCCGCGCCACCGCTCAGGCCATGTACGACGCCGATGCCTGCAGCCGCGCGTTCGGCATGGAGATCGCCGAAGTCCGCGCCGGCTACGCCCGCCTGCAGATGCGCGTGCGACCCGAATTCCTGAACGGGCACCAGACCTGTCACGGCGGGATCATCTTCACGCTCGCCGATTCGACGTTCGCGTTCGCGTGCAACTCGTACAACGTGAATGCGGTCGCGGCCGGCTGCTCGATCGAATTCCTGCGCCCCGTGCACGGCGACGACATGCTGACGGCCGAGGCGATCGAACAGGCGCGTGCCGGCCGCCACGGCATCTACGACATCCGCGTCACGAACCAGACAGGCGACACCGTCGCGATGTTTCGCGGCAAATCCGCCCAGATCAAGGGCACGGTCATCCCGGAAGACCGCTGACGTCGACGGCGCGCCCATAACAAACACTGGAGACATGCATGACTACCCCGCTACCGCTCGAGCCGATCGAGACCGCCTCACGCGACGAGCTGACCGCGCTGCAGCTCGAACGCCTCAAATGGTCGCTCCGGCATGCGTATGACCACTCGCCCGTCTATCGCCGCAAGTTCGACGAAGCGGGCGTGCATCCGGACGACCTGAAGACGCTCGCCGACCTGTCGCGCTTCCCGTTCACGACCAAGGGCGACCTGCGCGACAGTTATCCGTTCGGGATGTTCGCGGTGCCGCAGGACCAGATCTCGCGCATCCATGCGTCGTCGGGTACGACCGGCAAGCCGACGGTCGTCGGCTATACGGCCGCCGACATCGACACGTGGGCGAATCTCGTCGCGCGCTCGATCCGCGCGGCCGGTGCGCGCCGCGGCGACAAGGTGCACGTCAGCTACGGCTATGGCCTCTTCACGGGCGGGCTTGGCGCACATTACGGTGCCGAACGCGCGGGCCTCACCGTGATCCCGTTCGGCGGCGGGCAGACCGAAAAGCAGGTGCAGCTGATCCAGGACTTCCGGCCCGACATCATCATGGTCACGCCAAGCTACATGCTGTCGATCGCCGACGAGATCGAGCGCCAGGGCCTCGATCCCGTGCAGAGTTCGCTGCGCATCGGCATCTTCGGCGCGGAGCCGTGGACCAACGACATGCGCGTCGCCATCGAACAGCGGATGGGGATCGACGCGGTCGACATCTACGGGCTGTCCGAAGTGATGGGCCCGGGCGTCGCGTCCGAATGCGTGGAGACCAAGGACGGCCCGACCATCTGGGAAGACCATTTCTATCCGGAAATCATCGACCCCGAAACCGGCGAAGTGCTGCCGGACGGCGAACTCGGCGAGCTCGTGTTCACGTCGCTGACGAAGGAAGCGCTGCCGATCGTCCGCTACCGCACCCGTGACCTCACGCGCCTGTTGCCAGGCACCGCCCGGACGATGCGCCGGATGGAGAAGATCACCGGCCGGTCGGACGACATGATGATCGTGCGCGGCGTCAACGTGTTCCCGACGCAAATCGAGGAGCAGTTGCTCAAGCAGCGCGCGCTCGCGCCGCACTATCAGATCGTGCTGACGAAGGAAGGCCCGCTCGACGTGTTGACGCTCAACGTCGAGCCCTGTCCGGAGACCGCGCCCGATACCGCGGCGATCCAGGCGGCAAAACAGGCGCTCGCGTACGACATCAAGTCGCTGATCGGCGTGACGGCCATGATCAACGTGCTGCCCGTGAACGGCATCGAGCGCTCGGTCGGCAAGGCGCGCCGCGTCATCGACAAACGCAAGGGCTGAGGTCACCCCGCCGCGCAGGCGACCGGCGCGAACGTCGCGTACTCGCCGCACGCACGCCGCGCAACGGCGAAGCCGTGCCTGCAAACGAAACAGCCCGGTCGGCCAATGCCGATCGGGCTGTTTTACGCCAAAGCGTCGTTCGACGTGACACGCACGGCATCACGCGAACCGAAATCACATGGGCACACCGGCGATCAAACCGGCATGCGCGTCACGCATGAGACGCGCCACGAATGCCGAATCTTGTGCACGGGCCACCCTCCGGGCAACCCGCGCCGCGCCCAATCACGAATTCGGGAACAACAGCCACATCCGGCCGACCTGCTTCATCCGGCCAGCCTGGTCGCCCGCGTCGTCGCCGAGCCCCCAGAAATAGTCCGCCCGCACGCCGCCCTTGATCGCCGAGCCCGTATCCTGCGCGAACACGAGCCGGTTCATCGGCGTATTCGTCAGCGGACGCGTGGTCTGCAGGAACACCGGCGTGCCGAGCGGGATCGACGACGGATCGACCGCGATCGAGCGCTCCGGCGTCAGCGGCACGCCGAGCGCGCCGATCGGACCGTCGGCGCCGCCGTGCGGCGCATCCTCCTTGGTCGGCATGTCGCGGAAGAACACGAAGCGCGGATTCGTGTCGAGCAGCGCGTCGACGCGCGTCGGGTTCGCCTTCGCCCAGGCCTTGATGCCCTGCATCGTCGCCTGCGCGGGCGTCAGCTCGCCGCGATCGAGCAGCCACTTGCCGATCGAACGGTACGGCTGGTTGTTGGTGCCGCCGAAGCCGACCCGCATCACCGAACCGTCGTCGAGCAGCACGCGCCCCGAGCCCTGCACCTGCAGGAAGAATGCCTCGATCGGATCGTCGACCCATACGAGCTCGTTGCCGTTCAGGATGCCGGCGCGCTCGAGCTGCGCGCGTGCCGGCAGCGCGGCGCCCGCGCGATAGCCGGCCGGCCAGCGATAGAGCGCGTACTGATACGGACCGCGGCGTACGCGCGAACCGTGCAGCAGCGGCTCGTAATAGCCGGTCACGAGCCCGTCGAGCGTACCGTCGGTATTCGCGAACTGGAACGGCGTGAAATACGTTTCGAAGAAACTGCGGGCGCTGCTGACGTCGAGCTCGTCGAGCCGGTCGGCGGCCGCGCAAGCGCGCGCCCAGGCCGGCTGGCGCGCGAGCCGCGCGCAGTTCTGCCGCAGCGCGGCCGTCGCGCCGATCAGCGAATCGTCCTGCCAGCCCGGCACCTGCTGCCACGCGACCGGCGTGAGCCGCTTCGCGGCGACCTGCCCCGGCACGACCGCCGCACCGGTCGGCGGCTTCAGCGCGGAGGTCCGCGTCGGCGCGCCGCCGCACGCGGCGAGCAGCGCCGCCGCAGCAGCCGCGGCCATCCACCCGGCCAGCCGGGGCCCAAACCACATACAATGTCCGTTCTTGATGGAAACCGCCATGTCAGATTTTCTCGACCAATATCCGATGCTCATCTTCGCGCTCGAAGCCTTCGTCGCGCTTGCCCTGCTGATCTTCATCGTCGTGTGGACGTCGTCGGGCAGAAAGAAGCAGGCCCGCCGCGACGACCGCCAGCCGCGCTGACGCACACTGCACACCGCACGCTCAATGCAGCGTGCGCGGCATGTTCAGCGCGAACTCGTCGACCGGCGCCTCGAAACGCTCGCCGTCCTCCGCCACGCAGAAGTACGCGCCGCGCATCGTGCCGACCGGCGTCGCGATCACGGCCCAGCTCGTGTATTCGAAATGCTCGCCCGGCTGCAGCAGCGGCTGGTGCCCGACGACGCCGAGCCCCTTCACTTCCTGCACGTGGCTCTCGCTGTCCGTGATGATCCAGTGACGCGCGATCAGCTGCGCCGCGACCTGCCCGGTATTGCGGATCGTCAGCGTGTACGCGAATGCGTATTGACGGTGATCGGGGTCGGATTGTTCCGGCAAGTAGCTGGTTTTCACCGAAACGGTGAACTGATACTGACTCATGGTGTGTCCGCTGTAGGTAACCGCGCGCGCCGACTCGAGCGGCCGGGCCGCGGGCGCGCCGCATTGGTTCGGCATTCTATGCGCATTCGGGCCGCCACCGCACGGCCTGCCGCCGCGCAGCGGGTCGCCGGACGGTAGAATGACGGTTTTGCGCCGCAACGTCCCCGCTCCCCTGTCATGACTCAATTCCGCATCGCTCCCAGCATCCTGTCGGCCGACTTTGCACGGCTCGGCGAAGAAGTCCGCAACGTGGTCGCCGCCGGCGCCGACTGGATTCACTTCGACGTGATGGACAATCATTATGTGCCGAACCTGACGATCGGCCCGCTCGTCTGCGAGGCGATCCGCCCGCACGTGCAGGTGCCGATCGACGTGCACCTGATGGTGCGCCCGGTCGACCGGATCGTGCCCGATTTCGCGAAGGCCGGCGCGAACCTGATCAGCTTCCACCCGGAAGGCTCCGACCACATCGACCGCACGCTGTCGCTGATCCGCGACCATGGCTGCAAGGCCGGCCTCGTGTTCAATCCGGCCACGCCGCTGAACTACCTCGACCACGTGATGGATCGCCTCGACTTCGTGCTGCTGATGTCGGTCAACCCCGGCTTCGGCGGCCAGTCGTTCATCCCGGAAACGCTGAACAAGCTGCGCGAGGCGCGCGCCCGCATCGACGCGTACACCGAACGCACGGGCCGCGAGATCCTGCTCGAAGTCGACGGCGGCGTGAAGGCCGACAACATCGCGGAAATCGCGGCGGCCGGCGCGGACACGTTCGTCGCGGGTTCGGCGATCTTCGGCAAGCCCGACTATCGCAAGGTGATCGACGAGATGCGCGCGGCGCTCGCGACCGTCGAGCGGAGCTGACGCCGTGGCCGACTCGTCGTTCGCCGGCCACGCGCCGGCCGGAGCCGCCGCGGACGCTGCGCCGATCCGCTTCGCCGCGCCGCGCATCGATGCGGCGCTGATCGACCTCGACGGCACGATGGTCGACACGGCCGACGATTTCACGGCCGGCCTGAACGGGATGCTCGCGCAGCTCGGCGCGCCGGCCACGTCGCGCGACGAAGTGATCGGCTATGTCGGCAAAGGCTCCGAACACCTGATCCACAGCGTGCTGAAACCGCGCTTCCCGGCCGACGAAGCGCACGCGCGCTTCGACGACGCACTGGCGATCTACCAGACCGAATACGCGAAGATCAACGGTCGCCACACGCGTCTCTATCCGGACGTGGCGGCCGGCCTCGACGCATTGCGCGCGGCCGGCATCCGGCTCGCGTGCGTGACCAATAAGCCGCACCGCTTCGCAGTCGAGCTGCTCGAGCAATACAGGCTGGCCGGCTGCTTCGGCATCGTGCTGGGCGGCGACAGCGTCGCACGCAAGAAGCCCGATCCGCTGCCGATGCTGACGGCCTGCGACGCGCTCGGCGTCGCGCCGGACGCCGCGGTCGCGATCGGCGACTCGGAAAACGACGCGCTGGCGGGCCGCGCGGCCGGGATGGCGACACTGACGGTGCCGTACGGCTACAACCACGGCAAAGCTATACAAACGATAAATTCGGATGGTATAGTCGATTCGTTGCTGGTCGCGGCTCGCGCAATTTCCGCGCACAACGCCGGCCGGCCAACCGTCTGATTATTTCTTCCATCCGCATGTTTCTGAATAAAAAACGGAGTCTGAGCAGCATCGACCGGGGAGCCTGGCCCTGGCGTCGCTGGTCGCGCTGACCTCTTCGATGAGGTACGCTGAAGCACGTCTTCAGCGCCGTTTTTTATCTCGCTGCGCATCCGCGCGCCGATCGTCGCACCACCTCGAGTTCCACCGTGTCCGAACGCTTGCGTTCAGGATCGGCCGCAGGCTCGCGACGTTCACGCCCGGAGTGCCGGCCGGCAACAGGCACTTCTCGATCGACCGCCCTTTCGCCGACGGCCACCCGCGCAGCGTCAAATGATCCCTGGCGCACGCGCCGCTCGTCCCGAACAGGACCGGAACATGACCGAACTCGAATTCCAATCGCTCGCGAACGAAGGCTACAACCGCATCCCGCTGATCGCGGAAGCCCTCGCCGATCTCGAAACACCGCTGTCCCTGTACCTGAAGCTGGCCCAGCCCGAACGCGCGGGCGCCAACTCGTTCCTGCTCGAATCGGTGGTCGGCGGCGAACGTTTCGGCCGCTATTCGTTCATCGGCCTGCCCGCACGCACGCTCGTGCGCACCCGCAACGGCGTGTCGGAAGTGGTGCGCGACGGCCAGGTTGTCGAGACGCATGACGGCGACCCATTCCAGTTCATCGAATCGTTCCAGGCGCGCTTCAAGGTCGCGCAGCGGCCGGGCCTGCCGCGGTTCTGCGGCGGCCTCGCCGGCTACTTCGGCTACGACGCGGTGCGCTACATCGAGAAGAAGCTCGCGAACACCGCGCCGCGCGACGATCTCGGCCTGCCCGACATCCAGTTGCTGCTGACCGAGGAAGTCGCGGTGATCGACAACCTCGCCGGCAAGCTCTACCTGATCATCTACGCGGACCCGGGCCAACCCGAAGCGTATGCGAAGGCGAAACACCGCCTGCGCGAACTGAAGCAGCGCCTGCGCACGACCGTGCAGCCGCCCGTCACGTCGGCGAGCGTGCGCACCGAGACGTTCCGCGAATTCAAGAAGGACGACTATCTGGCCGCCGTGCGCCAGGCGAAGGAATACATCGCGGCCGGCGAGCTGATGCAGATCCAGGTCGGCCAGCGACTCACGAAGCCGTACCGCGACAATCCGCTGTCGCTGTATCGCGCGCTGCGTTCGCTGAATCCGTCGCCGTACATGTATTACTACAACTTCGGCGATTTCCACGTGGTCGGCGCGTCGCCGGAAATCCTGGTGCGCCAGGAAAAGCGCGGCGACGACCAGATCGTCACGATCCGGCCGCTCGCCGGCACGCGCCCGCGCGGCAACACGCCCGAGCGCGACGCGGAACTCGCGACCGAGCTGCTGAACGATCCGAAGGAAATCGCAGAGCACGTGATGCTGATCGATCTCGCGCGCAACGACGTCGGCCGCATCGCGGAGATCGGTTCGGTGCAGGTGACCGACAAGATGGTGATCGAGAAGTACTCGCACGTGCAGCACATCGTCAGCTCGGTCGAAGGCAAGCTGAAGCCCGGCATGACGAACTACGACGTGCTGCGCGCGACGTTCCCGGCCGGCACGCTGTCCGGCGCGCCGAAGGTGCGCGCGATGGAACTGATCGACGAGCTCGAGCCGGTCAAGCGCGGGCTGTACGGCGGTGCGGTCGGCTACCTGTCGTTCTCCGGCGAGATGGATCTCGCGATCGCGATCCGCACGGGCCTGATCCACAACGGCAACCTGTACGTGCAAGCGGCGGCCGGCGTCGTCGCGGACTCGGTGCCCGAATCCGAATGGCAAGAGACCGAGAACAAGGCGCGCGCGGTGCTGCGTGCGGCCGAACAGGTCC
Organism: Burkholderia sola; assembly: GCF_905400185.1. Taxonomy (NCBI): domain Bacteria; kingdom Pseudomonadati; phylum Pseudomonadota; class Betaproteobacteria; order Burkholderiales; family Burkholderiaceae; genus Burkholderia; species Burkholderia sola. The sequence goes on along the minus strand of NZ_FR989675.1, from coordinate 507,811 downwards.
AGGACGGCCTCGATAGCGACTTCTGACCGGAGACTGACCATGCTGCTCATGATCGACAACTACGACTCGTTTACCTACAACCTGGTCCAGTACTTCGGCGAACTCGGCGAGGACGTGCGCACCTACCGCAACGACGAAATCACGCTCGACGACATCGCGCGCCTGAACCCCGACACGATCTGCCTGTCGCCCGGCCCGAGCAATCCGCAGCACGCGGGCATCACGCTCGACGTGCTGCGCGAATTCTCGGGCCGGAAGCCGATCCTCGGCGTCTGCCTCGGCCACCAGGCGATCGGCGAAGCGTTCGGCGGCCGCGTCGTGCGCGCGAAGACCATCATGCACGGCAAGGTGAGCCGGATCGAAACCGACTGCCGCGGCGTGTTCGCCGATCTGCCGAAGCATTTCGACGTGACGCGCTATCACTCGCTCGCGATCGAGCGCGAATCGCTGCCGGACTGCCTCGAGGTGTCCGCGTGGACCGACGACGGCGAGATCATGGGCGTGCGCCACAAGACGCTGCCGGTCGAAGGCGTGCAGTTCCACCCGGAATCGATCCTGTCCGAGCATGGCCATGCGCTGCTCGAGAATTTCCTGAAGCAAAACCGCGCAGCGGCCCATGCCGCCGCACCGGCTGCCTGACGGGAGACGCACGATGACGATTACCCCGCAGGAAGCGCTGCAACGCACGATCGAGCACCGCGAGATCTTCCACGACGAAATGCTGCATCTGATGCGGCTGATCATGCGCGGCGACCTGTCGCCGGTGATGGCGGCCGCGATCATCACCGGGCTGCGCGTGAAGAAGGAGACGATCGGCGAGATCGCCGCCGCCGCGACCGTGATGCGCGAATTCGCGAACCACGTCGAGGTGCAGGACAACTCGAATTTCGTCGACATCGTCGGCACCGGCGGCGACGGCTCGCACACGTTCAACATCTCGACCGCGTCGATGTTCGTCACGGCGGCCGCGGGCGCGAAGGTCGCGAAGCACGGCAACCGCGGCGTATCGAGCAAGTCCGGCAGCGCCGACGTGCTCGAGGCGCTCGGCGTGAACATCGACCTGCAGTCGGACCAGGTCGCCGCATCGATCGCCGAAACCGGCATGGGCTTCATGTTCGCGCCGAACCATCACCCGGCGATGAAGAACATCGCGGCCGTGCGCCGCGAGCTCGGCGTGCGCACGATCTTCAACATCCTCGGCCCGCTGACCAATCCGGCCGGCGCGCCGAACCAGCTGATGGGCGTGTTCCACGCCGACCTCGTCGGCATCCAGGTGCGCGTGATGCAGCGTCTCGGCGCGCAGCACGTGCTCGTCGTGTACGGCAAGGACGGCATGGACGAGGTATCGCTCGGCGCCGCGACGCTCGTCGGCGAATTGCGCGACGGCAAGGTGCACGAATACGAGATCCATCCGGAGGACTTCGGCCTGCAGATGGTGTCGAATCGCACGCTGAAGGTGGAAAATGCGGACGAATCGCGCACGATGCTGCTCGGCGCGCTGGACAACCAGCCGGGCGTCGCACGCGAGATCGTCACGCTGAACGCGGGCACCGCGCTCTACGCGGCCAATATCGCCGAGTCGATCGCGGACGGCATCCAGCTCGCCCGCGAAGCGATCGCGAGCGGCAAAGCCCGCGCGAAGGTCGACGAACTCGTGCGCTTCACGCAGCAGTTCAAGCGCTGACCCTCTTACGAATCCAGCAGGAACCCCTATGAGCGACATTCTCGACCGAATCATCGCCGTCAAGCGCGAAGAAATCGCGGCGGCGCTGCGCAGCACGCCGCTCGAGGCACTGAAACTCGAAGCGTCCGCGCGCGACCTGCGCGACTTCGTCGGTGCGCTGCGCGCGAAGCACGCGGCCGGCAACGCCGCCGTGATCGCCGAAATCAAGAAGGCCAGCCCGTCGAAAGGCGTGCTGCGCGAGCATTTCGTGCCGGCCGACATCGCACGCTCGTATGCGGCGCACGGCGCCGCATGCCTGTCGGTGCTGACCGACGAGCAGTTCTTCCAGGGCGGCGTCCGCTACCTCGAGGAAGCGCGCGCGGCCTGCACGCTGCCGGTGCTGCGCAAGGACTTCATCGTCGACGCGTACCAGATCGTCGAAGCCCGCGCGATGGGCGCCGACGCGATCCTGCTGATCGCCGCCGCGCTCGACACGCCGCTGATGCAGGATCTGGAAGCCTATGCGCACTCGCTCGGCCTCGCGGTGCTGGTCGAAGTGCACGACCGCCACGAGATGGAACAGGCGCTGACGCTGAAGACGCCGCTGCTCGGTATCAACAACCGCAACCTGCGCACGTTCGAGACGTCGATCCAGACCACGCTCGACATGCTCGACATGATTCCGGCGGATCGCATCGTCGTGACCGAATCGGGCATCCTGTCGCGCACCGACGTCGACACGATGCGCGCGGCGAACGTGAACACGTTCCTCGTCGGCGAGGCGTTCATGCGCGCCGAGCAGCCGGGCGAGGAACTCGCACGGATGTTCTTCTGATGGCGATCGAACAGGAAATCAAGCTCGCGCTGCCGGCCGGCCAGGCCGATGCCGCGCGCCGCTTCTTCGAGACGCTGACCGGTGAACCCGGTCGCGCGATCACGCTAGCGAACGTCTATTACGACACGCCCGATCTCGCGCTCGCGCGCTCGAAGAGCGCGGTGCGCGTGCGCCGCACGCCGGACGGCTGGCTGCAGACGTTCAAGACGGTCGGCAGCGCGGAAGGCGGCCTGCATAGCCGCCACGAGTGGGAACTGCCGGTCGCGGGCGACGCGCTCGAAATCGACGCGCTCGTCGCGGCCTGCGACGTGCCGGAAGCCGCCGCCGCGCTGAATGACGCAGCCGGCGCGCTGCATGCGCTGTTCCGCACGGATTTTTCGCGTACGCTGTGGCGCATCGCCATCGGCGGCGCAACCGTCGAGGCCGCGGTGGACCTCGGCGAGATCGTCGTCCAGGCGGAACACGAAACGCGCCGCGAACCGATCAGCGAAATCGAACTCGAACTGATCGACGGCCCGGAAACGGCGCTCGCGACGCTCGCCGCCGAACTGCAGCAGGCGCTGCCGGGCCTCGTTCCCGAAAACATCAGCAAGGCGCAGCGCGGCTACCGGCTGCGCGCGCAATAAACACGCATCACGCATGGCAACCCGCAAGACTTCCCGCGCGCCGCAACAGGCGTCGCTGTTCGACGATCCCGTGCCGGAAACGGCACCGGCCGATATTCCGTCCGCGGCTTCCGAGCCGCCTGCCGCTCGGCGCAAACCCGCAAAGAAAACCGCCGCACCGGCGGCCGTGCCCGAACCGGCCCCGGCCGCCTCGGCACCGCGGCCCGTTGCCACCGACGTACCGCATCTCGCCGCGCAATTCGACGCGCTGCCGGCCGTCTGGCGCGACGTGCTGAAACCGTTCACCGACAGCGACGCGTACGCGCCGCTGTGCCGCTTCGTCGACGAAGAGCGCGCCGCCGGCAAGACGGTCTACCCGACCGACGTGTTCCGCGCGCTGCGCCTGACGCATCCCGACGACGTGAAGGTCGTGATCCTCGGTCAGGATCCGTACCACGGCGACGACCGCGGCACGCCGCAGGCGCACGGCCTCGCGTTCTCGGTGCCGCCGGCCGTCCGCACGCCGCCGTCGCTGCGCAACATCTTCAAGGAAATCGCCGCGAACTTCGGTCACGACACGCCGCGTCACGGCTGCCTCGACACGTGGGCGCGCCAGGGCGTGCTGCTGCTCAACACCGTGTTGACGGTCGAGCGCGGCGCGGCCGCGAGCCATGCGAAGCGCGGCTGGGAACAATGCACGGACACGCTGATCCGCGAGCTCGCCGGCCGCCATCGTGGGCTCGTATTCATGCTGTGGGGCGCGCATGCGCAGGCCAAGCGCGCGCTGTTCGACGCGAACGCGCATTGCGTGCTCGAGGCGCCGCATCCGTCGCCGTTGTCCGCGCACCGCGGCTTCCTCGGTTGCCGCCATTTCGCGCTCGCGAACGACTACCTGGTCGATGCCGGCCGCGAACCGATCGACTGGCGCCTGCCGGACGTGGCCGAAACGCTCGCGTAACGGCCTCGGCGGCGAGTTCGCCGGCCGAATGCAAAAACGCCGCGTCCCTTTCGTGAAGGGCGCGGCGTTTTTTATCGGGTGACGCAGCGGGTGCGTGGCACCCGCGTCGACCTGGCGCGTTAACTTGGCGCGTTAAGCGGCGGCGATCGCTTCGCGTGCACCGGCCAGCGCGGCGCTCTGCGCGTCCGGGCCGAGGTTCAGGCCTTCCGCGTGGATGAAGCTCACGTCGGTCAGGCCGATGAAGCCGAGGAACGTGCGCAGGTACGGGGTCTGGCTGTCGTTCGGCGTACCCAGGTACTTGCCGCCACGGGCCGTCACGACGTGAACCTTCTTGCCCTTGATCAGGCCTTCCGGACCGTTCTCGGTGTAGCGGAACGTGACGCCTGCGCGGGCGATCCAGTCGAAATACGTCTTCAGTTGCGACGAGATGCCGAAGTTGTACATCGGCGCGCCGATCACGATGATGTCGGCGGCTTGCAGCTCGGCGATCAGTGCATCGCTCTTCGCGACGATCGCATTCTGTTCCGCGGTGCGCTGGTCGGCCGGCGTGAAGAACGCACCCAGCACCGATTCGTCGAGGTGCGGCAGCGCATCGGCGAGCAGGTCGCGAACCACGACGTTCGCGCCGGGGTTCGATTGTTGCAGCTTTGCCGTCAGTTCGTTGGCCAGCAGCGTGGATTGCGCGCCTTGCGAACGCGCAGCGGAATTGATTTGCAGAATGGTCGTCATGTCAGGCTCCGGGTGGGGTTGCGCTTCGGTAGCGCGAGTGACGCCATTGTGCGTGGCCATATGACGGCGAAAAAGCGGGTTCAGGGCGACGGATTGTTGCAACAGCAGAACAATCCTTGATCGCGCCCCGCTACCCGCTTTCGTACGCTTACCCCTTCAGCCACGCTTCGCGGGCCTTCGTGGCCGCGGCCGGCTTCGCGGCCGCCGTCAGCCGGTAGCGCGTGATGTCCGGCCCGTCGAGCTTCAGTTTCGCGGTGCGCAGCTCGTCGCGGCGGAACGCGTGAACCTCGACCTTGTCGCCCGGCCGGTAGCGGGCGAGCAGCGCATCGAGGTTCGTGCCCGTCACGCGCAGCCCGTCGACCGCGATCAGCGTGTCGCCGGCCGACAATCCCGCGCGATGCGCGGCGCCGCCTTCGTAGACCGCCGCCAACGTGCAGTCCGCGCCGCCGCGCAGGCGCGCGCCGATCGTCGGCTTCGCGGCCGCGCCGAGCGCGACGTCGGGGGCCAGCGTCACGCCGAACGGCGCGAGCAGTTCGGCGAGCGGCAGGTCGCGCGTGCCGTGCACGGCGTCGGCGAACAGGCGGCCGAGCGCGACGCCTGTCGCTTCCTCGATCAGCGTCTCGACTTCGTTTTCCTCCACGCCCGCCTGCTTGCCGCCGCGATAGAAATCGCGGCCGTAGCGCTGCCACAGCACGCGCATCACGTCGTCGAGCGACTTCCGGTTGCGCGTCTGTGCGCGGATCGCGAGATCGAACGCGAGCGCGACGAGCGAGCCCTTCGTGTAATAGCTGACGATCGCGTTGGTCGCGTTCTCGTCCTGGCGGTAGTACTTGATCCATGCGTCGAACGAGCTGTCCGCGACGCTCTGCTTGAGCCGGCCCGTGCCGCGCAGCACGCCGCCGATCGTGCGGCCGAGCGCCGCGAAATAGTCGTCCTGCGACATCAGCCCGCTGCGAACCAGCATCAGGTCGTCGTAATACGACGTGAAGCCTTCGAACAGCCACAGCAGCGACGTGTAGTTCTCGCGCGTGAGGTCATACGGCACGAACGCCGCCGGCTTGATGCGCTTCACGTTCCACGTATGGAAGTACTCGTGGCTGCAGAGGCCGAGATACGTGCGATAGCCTTCCGTCGTTTCCGGGCGCCCCTTCACCGGCAGGTCGGTCCGGTTGCAGATCAGCGCGGTCGACGCACGATGCTCGAGGCCGCCGTAGCCGTCGCTGACCGCGAGCGTCATGAACACGTAGCGATCCATCGGCGCCTTCTTCGACTTCGGCTCGAACAGCGCGATCTGCGCTTCGCATACGCGCTTCAGATCGGTACGCAGCCGCTCCAGGTCGAGCTGCGTCACGCGCCCGGCGATCACGATATCGTGCGGCACGCCGTGCGCGTCGAACGTCGCGAGCGCGAATTCGCCGATCGTCACCGGATGGTCGGACAGCTCGTCGTAGTTCGCCGCGCGATACGCGCCGAAACCGTAGCGCCTGGTGCCGCGCGCCTCGGGCAGCGACGTGCCGACGCGCCACGTGCGGAACGCCGGGCCGGCCGGTTTCGCGATATCGACTTCGCACGGCGCCGCCTCGCGGCCGGCGACGCTCAGGAATACGGCCGTCGCGTTGAAGAAGCCGCCCGAATCGTCGAGATACGCGGAGCGCACCGACAGGTCCCACGCATAGACGTCGTAGCGCAGCGTCAGCGCGCCGCTGACGGGCGCGGCCTGCCACGTGTGCTTGTCGGTCTTCGCGATGCGCACCTTGCGGCCCGCGTCGCTGAACGCATGCAGCGTCACGATGTTGCGCGCGAACTCGCGCACGAGATAGCTGCCCGGAATCCATACCGGCAGCGAGAAGCGCTGGCCGTCGGGATCGGGATCGGCAACCGTCACCGTCACTTCGAACAGGTGCGCGGCAAGATCTTTCGGGACAATCGAATAGCGGATCGGCTGGGTCATCGTGGCAATCGGTCGGTCGAATACGGCGGCGAAAACGAAGAGAGGCGCCGGCAGATCATGCGGGCGCCCCTCGCTGGCCGGGCCATGCGCCCGGCGTGCAGTCGGTTACTTGCTCGAGGCGAGCGCCTGGTTGAGCTGGTCGGCCGATACCGCGCCCGGCAGGCGGCGGCCATCCGGCAGGAAGATCGTCGGCGTGCCCGTGACGTTCATCCCGCGGCCGAGCGCGAGGTTCTTGTCGAGCGCGGTGGTGTCGCACGTGCCGGCGCCGGACGGCGCGCGGTGGTCGAGCATCCAGCTTTCCCACGTCTTCGCGCGGTCGGTCGCGCACCAGATCGCCTTCGACTTCGCGGTCGAATCCGGCGACAGCACCGGGTACAGGAACGTGTAGACGGTCACGTTGTCGACCGACTGCAGCGTCGTCTCGAGCTTCTTGCAGTACGGGCAGTTCGGATCGGAGAACACCGCGATCTTGCGGGCGCCGTTGCCCTTGACGACCTTGATCGCATTCGCGAACGGCAGGCTCGCGAAGTCGATCTTGTTGATTTCGGACAGGCGGGCGTCGGTCAGGTTCTTGTGCGACTTGGTGTCGACGAGATCGCCGAGCAGCACGTAGTCGCCTGCCGCGTCGCTATAGATGATCTGCGAGCCGAGGTTCACTTCGTAAAGGCCTGCAACCGGCGATTTCGACACGCTCTTGATCGGCGCGTCGCTGCCGAGACGGGCTTGCAGCGTGGCCTTCAGCTTGTCGGTGGTCTGGTCGGCCTGCGCGGTGCAGCCCAGCGTCGCCATCGTGACGGCCAGCGCCAGCGATGCGATGCGGATCGTTTTTTTCATCGAAATCTTCCTTCAGCTCAATCGGAGTGCACGGCACAGTGTACGCCGTTATGGAACCGTCTCCGACCCGCGCTGTTGCAGAAGGTTCGATCACCCAAGCGCGGCCGACACGAGCCAGCGCTTCACGAGCGGCTGCGCGCCGACGAACGCCATGCCCGCGTTGCGCACCGCCTTCGCGAGCGAGCCCGGCACCGCGAACAGCCGCTGCAGGCCGTCGGTCGCGACCATCAGCGCGCGGATGTCCTCGCGGCGCGAACGCTCGTAGCGGCGCAGCAGCACCGGATCGCCGAGGTTGCGGAAGCTTTCCTTGCGCGCGATCGCGTCGGCAAGCGCGGCGACGTCGCGCAGCCCGAGGTTCATCCCCTGCCCGGCGAGCGGGTGGATCAGGTGCGCGGCATCGCCGACCAGCGCGACGCGCGGCGCGATCAGCTTGTCGACCGTCTGCAGCGCCAGCGGAAAGCCGGCGGCCGGCGTCACGCATTCGAGCGTGCCGACCTGGCCGTGCGACACGCGCTCGACCTCGGCCGCGAGCTGCGCCGGATCGAGTGCGAGCAGTTCGTCCGCATGCGCGGTGTGCGCGGACCATACCAGCGACACGTGGCCGTCCGGCAGCGGCAGCAGCGCGACGATCTCGCCTTCGTGGAACCACTGGTAGGCCGTCTCGCGGTGCGGCAGCGACGCCTTGAAGTTCGCGACGACGCCCGTTTGCCGGTAGTCGCGTCGCTCTACCCTGGCCCCCATTTGGGAGCGCACCCACGAATGCGCGCCGTCGGCACCGACGACGAGATCGGCTTCGAGCACCTGCCCCGACGACAGCGTGAGCACGGCCGCGTCGTCGCGCACGTCGAAACCCTGCGCACGCGCGTCGAACCACGTGAGGTTCGGCTGGAACCGCAGCGCGGCGTCGAGCGACGCCTCGACCCGCGACGATTCGGCGATCCACGCGAGCTGCGGCACGGACGCCTGGTAGGCGGAGAAATGCAATTCGGCATGCGCATCGCCATACACGCGCATGTCGTAGACCGGCGCGAGCCGGCCGTGGTCGAGCGCCTGCCAGACCCGCAGCCGCTCGAGCAACGCCTGCGAACTGGACGAAAGCGCGTAGATGCGCGTGTCGAACGCGAGATCGGCGGGGCGCGGCGTGGCCGGCTGGGCGAGCAAGGCGGTCTTGTAGCCGGACTGGGTCAGCGCGAGCGCGGCCGTCTTGCCGACGAGCCCGCCGCCGACCACGGCGACGTCGAAGGAGTGGTGGGCAGTCATGGCGGGCATTATAGCCGCGGGGCCAAACCCTTACGCGGCCGGACTTTGCGGGAAATCAGCAGAATCGCAGGCCGGTGCGCCGGCGCGGCGGCCCGCCGCATCGGCCGTTCGGCGGCAAGCCCGGAATCCGGAGCGCCGGCACGGTACAATAGCGTCTTTGACCGTCGGCCCGCCGCGCTCCACGCGCCGGCCGCCCTTTTTCCCGCGCCGCCGTGCCCTGTCCGGCCGCGCCGCCTCACCCGTCCGAAGGATTCCATGAGTCTCAAATGCGGCATCGTCGGCTTGCCCAACGTCGGCAAGTCCACCCTGTTCAATGCGCTGACCAAGGCCGGCATCGCCGCCGAGAACTACCCGTTCTGCACGATCGAGCCGAACGTCGGCATCGTCGAAGTGCCGGATACGCGGCTGAAGGCGCTCGCCGAAATCATCAGCCCCGAGCGCGTCGTGCCGGCCGTGGTCGAGTTCGTCGACATCGCGGGCCTCGTCGCGGGCGCGAGCAAGGGTGAAGGCCTCGGCAACCAGTTCCTCGCGAACATCCGCGAAACCGACGCGATCACGCACGTCGTGCGCTGCTTCGAGGATGACAACGTCATTCACGTCGCCGGCAAGGTCAGCCCGATCGACGACATCGAAGTGATCAACACCGAACTCGCGCTCGCCGACCTCGGCACCATCGAGAAAGCGCTCACGCGCTATTCGAAGGCGGCGAAGTCGGGCAACGACAAGGAAGCGGCGAAGCTCGTCGCGGTGCTCGAAAAGGTGCGCGCGCAGCTCGACCAGGGCAAGGCGGTGCGCGGCCTCGCGCTGTCGGACGACGAAGAAGCGCTGATCAAGCCGTTCTGCCTGATCACCGCGAAGCCGGCGATGTACGTCGCCAACGTGAAGGACGACGGCTTCGAGAACAACCCGCACCTCGAGGCGGTGCGCAAGTACGCGGAAAGCGAAAATGCGCCGGTGGTCGCCGTGTGCGCGGCGATCGAGGCGGAAATCGCCGATCTCGACGACGCGGACAAGGAAGCGTTCCTTGCCGACATGGGCATGGAAGAGCCGGGCCTCGACCGCGTGATCCGCGCGGGCTTCAAGCTGCTCGGCCTGCAGACCTACTTCACCGCGGGCGTGAAGGAAGTGCGCGCGTGGACGATCCATATCGGCGATACCGCTCCGCAGGCGGCCGGCGTGATCCACACCGACTTCGAGCGCGGCTTCATCCGCGCACAGACGATCGCGTTCGACGACTTCGTCACGTACAAGGGCGAGCAAGGCGCGAAGGAAGCCGGCAAGATGCGCGCGGAAGGGAAGGAATATGTCGTGCACGACGGCGACGTGATGAACTTCCTGTTCAACGTTTAAACGTGTGATCAACGTCTGACGATTTTTTCTGAACTCAGGAGCGCTCAGTAGCGCTCGGCGGACTGAGTGAGTCCTTTCAAATCAAGGGCTTGCCAAACAATACGGTCTGCTGAGCGTTCCTATTGTTCATCGAGGTCTGAAAAATTCGGGGGTAGCGTTGGGGGTACTCGTGTTCAACCGTGGGGGTACTTTTCCCCGCAGTGGAGTCCAACGATGCCCGAGAATCTACTCACCGACGCCAAGATCAGGTCGGCCAAATCGACTGATCGAGACTAGAAACTTTCAGACGGCGGGGGCTTGTTCCTGCTGGTCAAGCCAACCGGCGGCAAGCTCTGGCGGTGGAAATACCGCCTGCAAGGCAAAGAGAACCTCTTTGCCATCGGCAGCTTTCCCCAAATAAGTCTTGCAGACGCGCGCGCCGCCCGAGAACGGGCGCGTGCACTCGTCAAACAAGGCATTCACCCAGCCCATGAGCGGCAACGGGTCAAACAAAGCAACCTGGAAGCGCTGGAAGAACGCAAGCGCGCCCGTGCAAGCTCGTTCGCCAAGGTAGCGGAGGCGTACCTGGCCGAGATCAAGCCGGTTTTCGCACCCAGCTCCTACCGCACGAAAGAATCTCGCATCAGGAAGTACCTGTCCCCCAAGTTCGACGGGATGCCGATGAGCGACATTAGCGTCAAGCAGATTCGCCCGCTGCTGGAGGACTGCAAGTCCCACGGTGCCTGGGCGGCCATTCACGTCAAAGGCGATCTGTCGGCGATCTTTGAGTTCGCGGTGGTGCGTGGTTTGGTCGAGGCCAATCCAATTCCCAGCCTACGCGGGTTGCTACGCGTGCCGGTCAGCGAAAGTAAGGCAGCGATGGTGCGCGAGCAGATTCAGTCGTTCCATCTGGCCTTGCGCGGCTACAGGGGCTACCCCGAAACCGCGCTGTGCCTGCGGCTCATTGCGCTGACCGCTTGCCGTCCTGGGGAAGCTGCTGATGCCGAATGGGACGAGTTCGACTTTGAGGATGCACTGTGGCGTAGGCCTGCGACCAAGATGAAGGCGCGCCGAGATCATGTCAGCCCGCTATCTACGCAGGCCGTTGCAGCACTGAAAGACTTGCAGCGCATCACTGGAGGTCAGCGCTATCTGTTCCCACACCGGAGCGGCCAGGGCTTCACCACGCCCAACCGGCTCACCTACGCGATGCGCGACATGAATCTGGGCCGGGGCACGACGCCGCATTGCTGGCGGACGACCTTTTCGACCTGGGCCAACGAGAACGGATACCGGCCTGATGCGATTGAGCGGCAGCTTGCCCATGTGGAAAGCAACAAGGTTCGGGCAACCTATAACAAGGCGCTGTTGCTGGATCAGCGGCGGACGCTGTTGCAGGACTGGGCGAACTATCTGAGTGCGGCGGAGGACAGCGGTATGGCATTGGCGGGATGTTGCCGTAGCTAGTGGGCAGGAGCAGCCCTTCCCTTTTCTGGGTAGCGCCGTTGTCCCTTGGGTACCGTTCCCTTGCCGTTTGCCTTTGCCGAGGGCTGGACACTGGAAACAGGGTAATCAAGAGAAAAAAGGGGTAATCCGAAACTTAATTGCCTATTTCTTTGGCACTCAGGCTCCGCCCCTTCTTGCATTGCCTGTTCTGCGTTCAGGAAACGGGGTAGTCAAATGATGGTAATGAGGTATTTTTTGACACAATACCCCATTTAATGGCTATGATTACCCCATTTACACAGCCTGAGCTTACATTTTCATGCACTCGCTCACACTCGAGTACCTCACCGCGCTTCGGTTCGATGGCACCCAGGCGGCCACGTTGCGCACACTGGGCGAGTACCAGGGCAAGCAGCAGCTATACGCCGCGCAGTCGCCAGAAGTCCTCAAGGGGCTGCGGCAGATCGCGGTGGTCGAGTCCACCGAGTCATCCAACCGGCTAGAAGGTGTTGTCGTCGCGCCCTCGCGGTTGAAGTCTCTGGTTATCCGCAACGCAACACCAAAGAGTCGCTCGGAACAGGAGATCGCTGGCTATCGCGACGCTCTAGCGCTGATCCACGAGTCCGCCACGCACATGTCCTTCAACGAGGGCGTAGTGCTGCAACTGCACACCCTGCTGTACCGCTATATGCCGCAGGCGGGCGGGCGTTGGAAAGCCACCAACAACGACATCATCGAACGCCATCCGGACGGCACGTCACGGCTGCGCTTCCAGCCGGTCGCCGCGCACCTGACGCCCATGGCCATGGCCGATCTGGCCCGGTACTACGCGACCGCACTGGATCAGCACCTGGTCGATCCCCTGGTGCTGGTGCCGCTGGCGATGCTCGACTTTCTGTGCATCCACCCTTTCCCTGATGGTAATGGCCGCATGTCCCGCTTGCTGACCTTGCTGCTGCTCTACCACTTCGACTATGCCGTGGGCCGCTACATCAGCCTGGAACGCATCTTCGAGGAAACCAAGGAAGGGTATTACGAGACGCTGGAAGCCAGCTCGCAGGGCTGGCATCAGGGGCAGCACGATGTCAAACCGTGGCTTGATTACTTCTGGGGAGCCTTGCTACGGGCCTACCGCGAGTTTGAGGAGCGCGTCGGTACCATCGAGCGCGGTCGCGGTAGTAAAGGCGACCGGGTGCGCACAGAAGTCCTGGGACGCACCCTGCCGTTTTCGATTTCCGAGATTGAAGAAGCTTGCCCAGGCGTAAGCCGGGACATGGTGCGGCTGGTGCTGCGGGCGATGAAATCGGAGCAGTTGATCGAATCAACGGGCAAGGGGCGTGGCGCGAAATGGAAGCGCGTCAGCGCTGGCGGCAGCGGTAGCACGATCAACGAAGATCAATAGAGGACGAGACGATGGACGTTTTCTCACTCAGAAGCCAGTTAATCGCGGACTACAGCAAGTTTGCGCGTTCCTTCACGTCCATACGAGCGGAAGACATTCAGACCGGCGTTCATGCGGCATATGCTGACGGCCGTTACTGGCCGGAGCCACTGATACAGATCAATCCACGCTATCGGCAAGGGCGCCCGGTGCAGCAGCTTGCCGCGACGAACGAGCTTTTGCCGGCAACGGCTGCATTGTTTCCCATCGACCTCTACACCCACCAGGAACAGGCGATCGCTTTCTCCGCTCGGGGCGAGAGTTACGTGGTGACCACGGGAACCGGCTCGGGCAAGTCGTTGTGCTTCTTCATCCCGATCGTGGATGCGGTGCTACGCGCCAAGACCCACGATAGCGCGCCTAGAACACGCGCCATTGTGATCTACCCGATGAACGCGCTGGCCAACAGTCAGCGCGAAGAGCTGATCAAGTTCGTTGGCAACGATGGCCCGGTAACCTTTGCGCGCTATACCGGCCAGGAAAGCAAGGAAGAACGCGATCGGATCAGGGACAACCCCCCCGACATTCTGCTGACCAACTTCATGATGCTGGAAATGCTCATGACCCGGCAGAATGAGACCGACAGTCGAGTGATCACCAACTGTGCCGGTCTGCAGTTTCTGGTGCTCGATGAACTGCATACCTATCGTGGGCGGCAAGGCGCCGACGTAGCCATGTTGGTGCGGCGTGTTCGAGAACGGCTGGCGCCGGAGCATCTGCAGTGCATCGGTACGTCAGCCACGATGGCCTCGGGCGGCAGCCAGGAAGGTCGCAATCAAAAAGTCGCTTCCGTTGCCTCCACTTTGTTCGCAACCCAGATATCTCCCTTCAATGTTGTCACCGAAGATCTGGAACGGGCTACCGAGCCATCCGAAACTGCTGACTCGGTCAGGCCGCAATTGGGCACCGCCATTGACGCGGGCGTTCCCTCACATGCCGATGATGCCACGCTACAGCAGCATCCTTTAGCCATCTGGGTGGAAACACGCCTTGGCATCACGCGCGAACAAGGGGGGAAATGGGTACGTGCCAATCCGCTGACCTTTGCCAAGGCCACCGAGCTCCTGGCCAAAGAGGCGGGTCGGGACGAGGTGGCTGCGGGTGCCATGCTGCGCGCCATGCTGCTGCTGGCAGCCCAGCCCGAAAAGGAGCGCAGTGCCGACGGACGGGGCAGTGAAAAAGCGTTCTTCGCTTTTCGTCTCCACCAGTTCATCAGCGGTGCTGGCGTCGTGTTCACTACCCTTGACGCTCCTGGAACACGTCCGGTCGAGTTGGAGGGACAGCAATTTCTGCCTGGAGACGAGCAAAAAAGGCTGTACTCCACGCACTTCTGCCGAGATTGTGGGCAGGAGTACCATCCGGTCAGGATGCGCCGGAACGATACAGGTTGGGAGGTGCTGGCCCGTGACATCGACGATATGCCGAAAATGCGGGATGACGACACGGACGCCTCCGAAGTCGAAGAGGATGCCATTGGCGAACGGCTGGGCTTCCTGCTGCCCCTGAACGCCAACGATCCCATCGAATTCACGGGCAAGGTGGAGGACTATCCCGAGTCATGGATTGAGACCACACGGCATGGTGAGGTGAGATTCAAGCGCACTCATCAGCGCCTGGAGGCCGAGCAACTGTCGATTCAAGGCAATGGCAAAGTCGGGCGAGGCCAGGAGGCCTGGTTCTTGCCCGGCAAGTTTCGTTACTGCCTGCGTTGCCGCACGGTACATGGCGCTCAGGGCAAGGACGGCAACCGTCTTTCGGCACTGTCTGCGGAAGGGCGAAGCTCGGCGACTACGTTGCTGACTACCAGTGCGCTGCGCTGGATGCACGGCCAGCCATCTATTAGTTCCGACAAACGAAAACTGCTGGGCTTCACCGACAACCGCCAGGACGCAGCGCTTCAGGCTGGCCATTTCAATGACTTCACCTTCGTCAGCTTGTTGCGCGGCGCCATCTATCGAGCGCTGGTACAGGCGGGTACAACGGGTTTGAGCGACAGCGAGCTGGGGGCGGCCGTACGTGCTGCCCTAGGCTTCGATCAGCCACTGAGTGCGACGGAAACCCCGGAAGCAAGTCACCGTGGTGAGTGGATGCAGGAGCCGCAATCGGTCGGCCGGAACCTGGCTGATGCGGAGGAAGCTTTGCGCTTCGTGCTTGCGTACCGAGCCTGGTTTGACCAGCGTCGCGGTTGGCGCTACACCAATCCCAACCTGGAAGAACTGGGATTGTTGGAAGTGGACTACTCCGGCCTGCGGGCATTCTGCAGTGAGGCGGTGCGTTTCGACAAAGGGCCTGACCTGCTGCGAAACGCGACGCCGCTGGCCCGTGAAAAGGCCTTTCGCTGCCTCTTCGATTACATGCGCAAAGGACTGGCGGTGGATGCCGCTGCCCTCGATCCCAACCTGTTGCAGCAGCGCAAGGATGAAGCCTTGCGCTTGCTGTGCAATCCATGGGGCATTGGTCGGGAAGAGCGCCTGCTCGGCTGGCGCTGGCTATTTCTTCAGCCTCCCAATGCGAACGCATTGCGCGGTAAGGATGAAGAACTGGTGCTGCGCGGCGGGCTGCAGACGGTCCTGGGCAAGAGTCTGCGCAACTCGGCCGTATGGGGGCAGTCGGCGGCGGCCAACTTGCGGCGTGCCGACTATCAGACCTTGCTAAACGCCATGATCCGCGCCGCACAAGAGGATGGTTTCATTCGCAGAGATGAACACACTCTGTTCAACGTGCCAGGCTTCCGGCTCAATGCCGGCCGAGTGCAATTTCATCTGGGCGACACGTCCGGCACGCGGCCGAACGCGTTCTTCAAACAGCAATACCAAGCCATCGCCTCGATACTCGGACAATGCGATCGCTTCCTGTTTGGGCTGGAAGCGCGCGAACATACTGCCCAGGTCGATGGTGAACTGCGTGCACTACGCGAAAGCCGCTTTCGCTTCGGCAGCAGCGAGCGAGACGCATTGAAAGACGGCGAACTGCACGATATCGCGCACAAGCAGGGCGAGCCTACACGCTTCCTGCCCTTGATGTTCTGCTCACCGACCATGGAGTTGGGCGTGGACATCTCGGCGCTCAATGCCGTATACCTGCGCAATGTGCCACCCACGCCAGCCAACTATGTGCAGCGCGCCGGTCGCGCCGGTCGCAGTGGCCAGGCGGCGCTGGTAATGACCTACTGCGCCGCGCGCAGCCCGCACGATCAGTATTTCTTCCGTGAACCCACCGCCATGGTGCATGGCGTGGTCAAAGCGCCGTTGCTGGATCTGGCCAACCAGGATCTGATTCAGAGCCATCTTCAGGCTGTCTGGCTGGCCGCTAGCCGCAAGGAGCTCGACAGCTCGATTTCCAACATCGTCGATCCTGGCGTGCCGCAACTGCCCGTGCGGGCGCACATCGTCGGAGCCTTGGGTCAGGAAGGGGTGACAACCGAGGCGACCCGGCAAGCCATCAACGTGCTGCGAATGGTGGAGGAACACCTGACGCCAGAGCGCGCTCCGTGGTTCACCGACTGCCAAGCCTATGCCGAGGCGGCCATTGCATCGGCACCGGAAGCCTTCCATCGTGCCTTCAATCGCTGGCGCGATCTATTCACTTCGGCGGAACGGCAGAAGCGCCTGGCCAATGAAACCTTGAACAACTATGCCATTACCGATAAGCGCGAGCGCGATGACGCCAAGCGCCGTTGGCGGCAGGCGTCGGATCAGATCGAGTTGCTCCTGCACGGCCGAGACTCCTTCTCCAGCGATTTCTACACCTACCGTTATCTCGCCACCGAGGGCTTTCTGCCGGGCTACAACTTTCCGCGACTGCCGTTGATGGCCTATGTCCCTGGCCGAGCCGATGTGCGGGGCGGCAATACCTTCCTCCAGCGTCCACGCTTTCTGGCACTTTCCGAGTTCGGGCCTCGCAGCTTGGTGTATCACGAAGGCCGCGCCTACAGGGTGGTACGCGCTCGCATTGCATTGTCGTCCGATGATCCCGGCAGCGCCGGCGGCACGCTCAGTACCCAGTCGGTACGCATCTGCTCGAACTGCGGCGCCGCGCATTTCGAATCCTATTGGAACGACTGCCATGCCTGTGGCCAATCGCTGTTGGATGCGCTGAAGATCAATAGCCTGTATCGCATCGACAACGTTGATACAGAGCCCACCGAACGCATCACCGCCAATGACGAGGAACGACAGCGCCAAGCCTTTGAACTGCAGACCACCTTCCGCTGGGCGATCCGCAATCGCAACATCGACGTGCGCACCGTGCTGGCCAAAGACGGTGACGGAGGAATATGCACTTTACGCTACGGTGCTGGCGCCACCATTACCCGCATCAACAAGGGATTGCGTCGGCGCCGAGAACCGAACGACTTCGGCTTCTTCATCAACTCTCGGACAGGGTGGTGGGAGGGAGAGGAGCGCCGTTCGGCCAACACTGCCAACGAAGGGGATCGTCTGCCGCCGCAACGCGTGGTTCCTTACGTCCAGGATCACAAGAACGCCCTGCTGCTGCAACCTTGCGGCGCCTGGGACGAACAGACCTTCGTCACTCTGCAGCATGCACTCAAGCGCGGTATTGAAGCGGCTTTCCAACTCGAAGAGACCGAGTTGCTGGCCGAGGCGTTACCCGATCTTCGCCACCGCAACGGTGTGCTGTTCTATGAAGCGACCGAAGGCGGCGCTGGAGTGCTTACCCGGCTGGTCAACGATCCATTGGCGCTGCAACAGGCTGCGCGCCATGCGTTACGCATCATGCACTACGACGTATCGGTTGACGGTGGTGAATGGCCGGCCCTCGAGAGCCGCCAGGAACAGCCGGATACCCGCTGTGTCGCGGGTTGCTACCGTTGCCTGCTGTCCTATTACAACCAGCCCGACCACGAACTGATCGATCGGCGCAACATCGAGGCGGTTCGCATTCTCTGGCGCCTGGCCCAGGTCGAAGCCATTGCCCAGCAGCAAGAGGCCGAGCCGTTTCTACCCGCCGAGCCGGAAGCCTTGTCTGGCTGGGCAGGCCAATGGCGTCAGGCGGCGGCTATGCATCTGCCCAGTGGCCCGCATCCGGCGAGCGTGGAAATCGAAGGCCTCGCCTTGCTGCACTGGCCGGACCATTACGCCGCCATCGCCCTGCCCGATACCCCGCGCGATTTGCAGGCCACCTGGGAAGACCGCGGCTACACCTTTATCCGCTTCCCTGCCGACGCCGACGCCTGGCCGATGCTGTTTCAGCGTTTGGGCCGTCTGCTGGGACTATGAGAACCATCGAGATGTCTATCCCTCAATACACCCCGGGCTCCCTGATCCATGCGCGCGGGCGCGAATGGATCGTGCAGCCCGGCAGCGTTCCCCCATTGTTGCGCTTGCGGCCCTTGTCCGGCACTGAAGAGGACGGCGCACTGATCCACATTGACCTGGAACCCAGCATCGAATCTGCTCACTTCCCGCCACCCGATCCCTCGCTGGAGGGCAGTCAGGGCGAAGCCATCCTGCTCTCCGATGCGCTGCGCTTGGCACTGCGTCGCGGAGCCGGCCCTTTCCGCAGCTTCGGCAACATCGCGGTAGAGCCGCGTACCTATCAACTGGTGCCGCTGTTGATGGCGTTGCGTCTTGATCCGGTGCGCCTGTTGATCGCCGACGACGTGGGGATCGGCAAGACCATCGAAGCTGCCCTGATCGCACGCGAGCTGCAGGATCGCGGCGAGATCCAGCGTATGGCCATCTTGTGTCCGCCGCACCTTGTCGAACAGTGGGTGCGCGAACTCAACGACCGCTTTCACCTGCACGCGGTAGCTGTCACCGCGACCAGTGCAGCCCGATTGGAGCGCGGCATCCCGGTCGGTGAATCGTTGTTCCAGGTGCACCCAGTCACCGTCGTCAGTCTCGACTACATCAAGTCCGAGCGCCATCGTCACGACTTCATCCGCGCCTGTCCGGAATTCGTCATCGTCGACGAAGCACACGCCTGCGTTAGCGCTGGCCAGGGCCGGCAACTGCGCTTCGAGCTATTGCGTGCACTGGCAGCCAACGAAGCGCGCCACCTGGTTCTGCTCACCGCCACCCCTCACAGCGGCGATCAGGATACGTTCTACAGCTTACTGGGGCTGCTGAAACAGGAGTTCGCTGCGCTGGCGACTGCCAGCGGTGATACCAAGGAAAGGCTGCGCGATCAGTTAGCGTTGCATTTCGTGCAGCGGCGGCGCCCCGACATCGACGAATGGCAGGACGGCAGCATCTTCCCCCAGCGCGAGACAGCCGAGCTGACCTATCGCCTTGGTGGCCCGTGGGAAGACTTCTTTCAGGACGTGCTCGACTACTGCCGTGAAGTGGTGCAACGCGCGAATGGGAATGAGCGGAGTCAACGGCTCAGCTTCTGGGGCACCTTGGCGCTGATGCGCTGCGTCGCCAGCAGCCCGGCGGCGGCCGTACAGGCCCTGCGCACCCGCTTGCTGGCCGAACAGGTAGAACAGGCGCCTGAAGATATCCTCGGCCCGCTGTTCGATGGTACCGAAGATGCCCTGAACGAAGACGATGTGGTGCCAGCCGCTGACACCGGCGATCCCGCTCTTCTCGACCTGCTGAACAAGGCCGAGACGCTGGCCGGTGAAGAGAGCGATCCCAAACTGCGTCTGCTCGGCAGCCATCTCACGCAACTTATCGACGATGGCTTCAATCCCGTAGTGTTTTGCCGCTACATCGCCACTGCCCGCTACCTGCATAACCATCTGGCGGGCAGATTCCGAGGCGTCACTGTGGAGGTGGTGACGGGCGAATTCCCGGCCGCAGAACGGGAGCGCCGTGTCGATGCCCTGGGCGAAGCTGAGAGATGCCTGCTGATTGCCACTGACTGCTTGTCCGAAGGCATCAACCTGCAGGAAAACCTTGATGCCGTCGTTCATTACGACCTGTCCTGGAACCCCACGCGCCATGAGCAGCGCGAAGGCCGGGTCGATCGCTTCGGTCAGACCAGCCCCAGGGTGCGCGCCACTCTGATCTATGGCGCCAATAACCCGGTGGATGGTGCCGTGCTGCAGGTCATCCTGCGAAAGGCAGAAAAGATCCGCCAGGAACTGGGCGTGCCGGTGCCACTGCCCGACGACGACCATACTCTCACTCAGGCGCTGATGAAAGCCGTGATGTTGCGCAGCGAGCGCGCGGGCGGCCCGCAACGCTCCTTTGATTTCGATGACTACGAGGAAAGCCGGGCACTCGACGTCCGCTGGACCGACTTAGCCGAAAAAGCCAGGAAGAACCGCACCGTATTCGCCCAACGCCGCTTGCGGCCTGTAGACGTTCTGCCGGAATGGGAGCGCATGCGTGCCGTGCTTGGCGGCAGCGATGACGTCAAGCGTTTTGCCACCCAAGCTATGGCGCGCCTGGGAGCGGGATTATCGCTGCGCACACGAGGAGCCGCCGCGCCCATCAGCGCCTTGCCTGCAACATTGAGGGAACGGCTGGCGGCCGAAGGCGTGGATGGCGATTTGCGCGTCGACTTCATCCAACCGCCGGCGCCGCGCTGTCGCTTCATCCATCGCAGCCACCCGCTGATTGCCGCCCTGGCCGACGAACTGCTGGAGCGTTCCTTGGCGGCGGAAATCCACGACGGTCAGCAACTGGCCATGTTGGGTCGGATCGGCGTCTGGCGCAGTCCGGCTGTGCAGGCCGTCACCTCGGTGCTACTGCTACGCCTGCGGCACCAGATCAGCACCACCCGGGAGGGGCGCAACCAGACACTGCTGGTCGAAGAAGCCTTGCCCGTGGCCTGGCAAGGCCGTACCGATCCAGTCGAAATCCAGGGCGATCAATTGCTCGCCTGGCTGGAGGTACCAGCTCAAGGCAACCTACCGGATGTGGTACGTCAGCGCGAAATGCACAACCTGCTGGAGGCGCTGCAACAGCGCCAAGAGCAACTGGAACGCCTCGCCGATGCCCGGGCCGAAAGACTGCTGGCAGATCACCGGCGAGTGCGCGAGGCCGCCGATGCTCGGGGCCGCTATGAAGTACGCGCGCTCAAGCCGGTGGACGTCATTGCTGCCTATGTCCTGATGCCAGGAGGTGCCGCATGAGCCGTCGCAAGGATGCCGTGCTGCAGTTCGACGCGATCGCCATCGAAGGCGGACTGCTGCCGGCGGAGTGGCTGGCCAAGGTGGCCGCCCTGCAGGCTCCGCACCAAACCCCCACGGACTATGGAGTACCCAAGGGCCTGAATCTGCGCGACGAGCTGGGACGTTACTGGCGCATCGCCGAAGCGCACTGGAACGATTTCGCCACCACCTGTGCGGGCGCAAGCGATGCCAATGCATTGACACAACGCTTCGTCATTCAGCTGCTGCGCGAAGTGTTCGGTGTCACGGATATTGTTGCAGGCGTCGAGCCGCAAATCCTGGATGAGCGCAGCTATCCACTCACGGCTACCGCTTGTGATGGGCGGTTGCCGCTGGTGGTTGCCCCCTACGGCCAGCGACTGGAAGAGCGCGATCGCCGCTTTGGAGATGGCGGGCGTCAACGCAGCGCCTTCGGCCTATTGCAGGACTACCTCAATGCTGCCGACACCACTTTGTGGGGCATCGCGAGCAATGGCTTGTCGCTGCGGGTGGCGCGCGACAATGCAAGCCTGACCCGCCCGGCCTGGGTCGAAGCCGATCTGGAGCGCATCTTTACCGAGCAGCGTTTCGCCGATTTCTCGCTACTGTGGCTGCTGATCCACGCCAGCCGCTTTGGCCAAGGCCAGCAACTGCCGCAGCAATGCGCACTGGAAGCCTGGTACGCCGCCAGCCGCGAGCAGGGCACCCGTGCCCGCGAGAAACTGCGCATCGGTGTGGAAGACGCGCTCAAGACCCTGGGCCAAGGCTTCCTGTCCGAAGCCGCCAATGGCACCTTGCGTCAGCGCTTGGCGAGCGGCGCACTCACACCCGACGACTACTTCCAACAACTACTGCGTCTGGTCTACAGGCTCATCTTCCTGCTGACTATCGAAGAGCGTGGTCTGCTGCACTCGGATCAAGCTGACCCTGAAGCCATTCGGCTGTATCAGGACGGCTACGGCCTGCGTCGCCTGCGCGAACGCACCCGCCGTCGCCGTACCTGGGATCGCCATACCGACCTCTGGCAGGGGCTTAAGCCGGTGTTTGCAGGGCTGGCCATTGGACAGCCGCTATTGGCATTACCAGCGTTGGGCGGCTTGTTCGCGACCGATCAATGCCCTGATTTGGATGACTCAGATCTGGGCAATAGTGCCCTGTTGGCCGCAACTCATCGGCTGGCCTGGGTACCCGACAGCGGCAGCCTCACCCGCATCAACTGGCGTGACATGGGTCCAGAAGAGCTGGGCAGCGTCTATGAAAGCCTGCTGGAGCTGGTGCCCCAAGTCGCCCAGGATGGCCGCGTGTTCCGCTTTGCCAATGCAGAGCAAAGCCAAGGGAATGCCCGCAAGACCAGCGGCAGCTACTACACGCCCGACCCGCTGGTACAGGAGTTGCTGAATTCCGCGCTGGAGCCGGTCATCCGCCAACGCATAGCGGGTGCCAGCGATCCGCAGGCCGCACTCCTGTCCATTACCGTTTGTGATCCGGCCTGTGGCAGCGGCCACTTTCTGCTCGCCGCTGCAAGGCGATTGGCCAACCACTTGGCGCAATTGCGTGCCCAGGGCACGCCCAGCGGCGATGACTACCGTCAGGCGCTGCGCGACGTCATTGGCCACTGCATCTACGGCGTGGATCTGAACCCACTGGCGCTGGAACTGGCGCGCATGTCCCTGTGGCTGGAGGCCATGACGCCCGACAAGCCCTTGGGCTTTCTCGATCACCACCTGCAATGCGGCGATGCCCTCCTCGGCATCCTCGATCCGGCCACCCTCGACCTGGGCCTGCCAGATGCGGCCTTCACTCCCCTGAGCGGCGATGACAAGACTCTGGCCACTGCCCTGAAGAAACAGAACAAGCGGGAACGCGAAAGCTGGCAGCGCGCCCTGCAAAGCGGCGACCTGTTCCGCGAGGAGCAACTCGCCGCCCGCACGAGCGCGCTGGAGCAACTGACTGATGACGATCTGGGCCAGGTAGCCACCAAGCAGATTCACTGGCAGCAGGCCCGCGCGGCCGCCCGGCAGAGCCGCCTGGCACGGCTGGCCGACCTCTACTTGGGCGCGTTCCTCCTGCCCAAGGCAGAGGGTCAGCTACTGCCCAGTTCCCTCCACCTGTGGGCGGTGGCCAACAACGAAGCCGAGCCTACCCTCGACGAAGTGGAAGCCGCTGCCCGCCATGCCTGCGCCCAGGCTCGGGTGTTGCACTGGTGGCTGGCCTTTCCCCATATCGCCGAACAGGGCGGCTTCAGCGTAATGCTGGGCAATCCGCCGTGGGAAGTATCACAGTTGGGCGAAGAGGAGTTCTTTGCAGCCAGAGCCCCCGAAATCGCATCACTGTCGGGCGAGCATAGAAAGCGGGCCATCGCGGCTCTGGAACAAGAGCATCCCCGTTTGTGGCAGGACTATCAGGAGGAAAAGCGCCGCTTTGATGCCAGCAATCTTTTCTACCGCGCCAGCAGTCGCTACCCGCTGACAGCGGTCGGCAAAATCAATACTTATCGGTTGTTTGCCGAGGCTTTCCTGCAAGGTACGGTGTCGCACGGCAACGCGGGAATTATCGTGCCGACGGGTATTGCCACTGACGATACCGCCAAGGACTTTTTTGGTCATGTGGCAGGTTCGGGCAGGCTGGTCAGCCTGTTTGATTTTGAGAACAGTAATGGAGTCTTCCCCGGTGTGCATCGCAGCTACAAGTTCTGCCTGCTGACCTTGGGCCAGGCGGAGATCGCGAGTTTCGTGTGCTTCGCCACCCAGGTAAGCCACTTGTCCGATATCCGTCGCCACTTCACCCTGACTCCGCAAGAATTTGCGTTGATCAACCCCAATACCCGCACCTGCCCGGTCTTTCGCAGCCAGCGCGACGCCGAGTTGACCAAAAAGCTCTATCGTCAAGCGCCGGTACTGATTCGCGAGGCGGTCGAGAATGAAGCTGGGGAGATCATCGAACCGGAAGCAAACCCCTGGGGAATTCGTTTCTCACAGGGGCTTTTCAATATGACCAGTGACAGCGGGCTGTTTATCGATCCAGAGCCCCCGCTATTGCCCCTGTACGAAGGCAAGCTGATCCACCAGTTTGATCACCGATGGGCAACGTTTATTCCAACGGCGGGCATCGTCCATGCGAACTGGCCGAGCCAGGATTGCACGGAGGAGGAACACACCGATCCCGCATATAAACCGATAACGCGCTATTGCGTAAACCAGAACGAAGTGCTGGCGCAGATTGCTCGCGTGCCTCGCGCCATCAGCAAGGCTTGGTTGGCTGAGCACAAAGCCGACGCGCCGGATGCAAAGCGCAGTGCGATGGAGGCTTTGTGGTTGGCGCTGGCCCAGTGGGTGGCGATTGAGCTCTTCCACCGTGAAGCCGGCAATCCCGAGTCCAACGGCAACTACAGCGACGCCCAAAAACTGCACGCCACCCCGCGCGTGGAGCGCACCTTGGCCCGCGACTATCCTGCCTGCGCTACTGCCCTGCTCCACAACAAAATCGCCGGTAAAAAAGCCGTCACTGAATTCGCCAAATGGGCACTGCAGGAGAGCAACCTATCCCTCTCCGACGATGAACTCGGAATCCTGCAAGATATCGCCACGCAAGCCATCTCCAATGCCCGCGACAACGCATTACACGCCGAACTCAACACTTGGATGAATCGCCGCAGCCCGCGCTGGTTAATGGGCTGGCGTCGCAACGCGCGCTCCACTGACGACCGCACAACAATCGCAACAGTAATTCCTCGTGTTGGTGTTGGCGATAGCATCTTCCTCTACGTAACTGCCGGCGTATTTGAAGCTGCTGCGAATGCTGCGCTGCTTGCGAACCTGAACAGCTTACCGCTTGATTTCGTTGCACGGCAGAAAGTTGGTGGCATGAATTACAGCTTTTATTATTTCAAGCAGCTTCCTATCCTGCCCCCTGACCGTTACACCGAAACCGATCTAGCTTTTATCGTCCCGCGTGTACTGGAGCTGACCTATACCGCCCACGATTTAGCGGACTGGGCTACCGACCTTGGCTACACCGGCCCCCCCTTTTCTTGGGATTCAAAACGCCGAGCCCTTCTGCGCGCCGAACTCGATGCTTACTACGCCAGACTCTACGGCCTGACCGAGGAAGAACTACGCTACATCCTCGATCCTGCCGACGTGGCCGGTGACGACTATCCCAGCGAAACTTTCCGTGTGCTCCGAAATAACGAGCTACGGGATTTCGGGGCTTACGGGGAGGCGTCAGCCACGCCTCTTCGACTAGCGAGTGTTGATGGCGAAACCCGTCGCGATTACGAGCAGTACCGTACTCAGCGTCTGGTGTTGGAAGCCTTCAGGCGTGGTTTCCAGGTAGAAGACGCATTGCCTGCCCAGAGTGAAGTCACAGTGAGGCAGATTCTAGATCGAGCGTCCCTGCCTGATGGAATCTGGGCACGACCACAACAGGATGAAGTAGCGGAGACAGGGGTGGCCCTGGCCGCCTTGCTCAAGGCTGCCAAGGCTCCATGGCCAGTACGCCATGTACGCCTCTCCGTCGTCTTGGCGCTTGAGCCCAGGCTAATGACGCCTTTGCTGGACGCGCAGGATGCTCTGGATTGGCAGCGCCTGATAGGCGAAGAAGCCAGGCCACTCACCGGGGCGGTATTGAGCTTCATACCGCGTGCAAATCAGGCCTGGGGCAGAGCTGTGCGCTTTCTCCGAGGCAGTGGCTACCTGATTGAAGATCTAGGAGCAGGAACTTGGGCCAAAGGTGCCGACTTGGATGTACCTACTGCCGAATGGGCCGAAGGGCGCGCCCGGATGGTTCTAGCTTTCCTGCAAGCGCGAGGACAGGACTTCGATCGTGTCATTCGCGAGTTGCCTGACGAGATAGGGGGATGGATTGAAACCGCAGCCTGACATGTTCCAGCAACAGCTTTGCATCACTCCGCCGACACAGCTGCATGAGCCACGTCTATGGGTGAAGCGGCTGGTGATATGGGAAAAGCCCGGAGAGCAGCCTTTGCGGGATGTCTCATTACGCCCAGGCCTGAATATCGTCTGGACGCCAGACGACAATGGCATCGGCCATGGTGGAGGCAAGACCTTGTTCTGCAGGCTGCTGCGCTATTGCCTGGGCGAGGACAAGTTTGCTCCCGAAGATCAGCGGGACGGAATCGGTTCGGCATTTCCCAACGGATGGGTTGGAATGGAGGTCGTGCTGGATGGCACCTGTTGGGCCGTTCTTCGGCCATTGGGCATCCGGAGGCGGCACTTCGCCGTACCGGGCGGCAATCTCGACGAGCTTGTTCTCAGCGAAATGCAGGCTACGAGCCTGTCTCCACTGCTCAACGCCATCGAAGAGAATCTCCTGACACCAAGCGTCAGGGATCTGATCTCTGGCAAGAAAGAAGGGCATCAGGCTTGGCAGATTGCTTTGGCGCTGTTGAGCAGGGACCAGGAATGCAGATTCGACCATGTCCTTGAATGGCGATCCTCGCTATCCGACTCCGAATCGCCGGCGCGTGGACTGAACCGAACCGAGAGGCTGGAAGCACTCCGCGCCCTGTTGAACGCCATCGATCCATCCGAGCAGACGCTACGTGTCGACATTGCTGCAATGAGCGAGTCAAGCCGAAGCCAGGAGCAGGAAATAGGCCATCGCGCCTGGGAAATCCGCAAGCTCAGAAAGCAGCTTCTGGAAGTACTTGGCGTTACAGACGATGAACTAGCGCAAGGCGCTCTGGGCGTCGAAATTCTGCGTCGGGCAGCGCAGGAGCGGTTGGCAGCGGAAACTCCGTCCGACAGTTCGGACGCAACTCCGGATGTTGATTCCGTGCGGCAGGCGCACGAAAGCGCCCAGGCGGAGGTGGCAAGAATCCAGGCCGATATCGGAAAACAAGAGGCTGTAATACCCGTCATCGAGCGCGCGATATCCGCGATCAAGGGCGAACATCCAACCTTGGTCTACTCAATCAAGGAAGCAGAGAATTATCCCTGCCCCATCTGCGAGGTGCCGATTGACCGCGTGCTGGCGAGCCAATGCGGGTTGTCACATAAGGTTCCAGACCTGGAGGCCTGTAAGGCACGGTTGGAGAGCGGTAGGAAAACGCTCAAGGATGAACAAGGGCGCCTCGAATCTGCCCAATCCCTACTGAAACAGTTGCGGCCTGAACTGGCAATAGCGAAACAGGATGCGGCGCGCAAGGAGCAGCGCTACCAGAATCTGCTGAAACTTCGCGAGCAACGCGATGGAACGTGGTATGCCGCGCGCAAGGCAGTGGACGACGTCGAGCGCTTGGCCGCGCTACTCGAACAGCAACAATCTGCCGAAGCCCGCCTGGACAGGCACCAGACCGACATTGAGCAAGCACGGGAGCGAATCGGAGCACTGCAAAACCAGAATGCAACGGCTTTCTCTAAGCTTGCCCAGAAGTTTGACCCGATCATCCGGCGTCTGGTCGGACCTGAAGCTAGGGGCGAAATCCGCTTGACCGGAAACGGGCTGAGCCTGATTGTCCAGATGGGCGGAGATCGTTCGACATCGGCCATCGACTCGCTGAAGGTCGTGGCCTTCGATCTCGCGACCCTATGCATGAGCATCGAAGGTGACACCAGACTCCCGGCTTTTCTGCTTCATGACAGCCCGCGAGAAGCCGATTTGGGGCTCGCGCTGTACCACGGCCTGTTTCATCTCGTGCATGAACTGGAGGGGCTCGGGTCGGCCCCC
This sequence comes from Burkholderia sola, assembly GCF_905400185.1. Lineage (NCBI taxonomy): Bacteria > Pseudomonadati > Pseudomonadota > Betaproteobacteria > Burkholderiales > Burkholderiaceae > Burkholderia > Burkholderia sola. The sequence continues at coordinate 480,005 of NZ_FR989675.1, read as the reverse complement.
CTGTTTCAGTACATCGTGACGACAACAACGCCACCGCCACAAGCATACGCACAGGCGCCTTGGATCGCGATACAACTGCGGGGCTCTCCTGCTTCCGCCCGTCTCTTGAAACGAGATCTTTGAGGCGCAAGCATGATTCCATGCGAAATGAAACTGCCTACCCTTGTCGTGAAAGCCTTGACCGACAGCGGCTACGATTTACTCTCCACAGCCGAAGACGGCTGGTTTCTGGCGGGAATCAGTGGAACTCCCATTCGTGTGGCAGTGCGTGTATCTGAACAGGGAGTCTTGTTCGCGGCGCCGGAACCCAACGCTATAGCTCGTATCGGCCTGATGCCCGTAACACAGCCGCTACCACGCGGTATGGCCAGTGTAGGTCTGGCTGTAGATGCCCCTCAACTTTATGACGTGCTGCGTGTTCTCCATTCCTTGCAAACGCACCCGGCCTCGGTCTTGTCTGCTAAGGTGGAAACGCGACTGGCTGCGATCCCGGCTACGGAGCGTACCCACGAAGTACGCCAACGCATAGGGCAGGACGTCTTTCGTGAAGCCTTGCTGGAACTATGGGATGGGCGTTGCGCACTGTCGGGCTGCGACTTGCCACTCTCTCTGCTGCGGGCCAGCCATGCCAAGCCCTGGTCATCGGCTGACAATAGCGAAAAGCTCGATCCGTTCAACGGCTTGCTATTGACCGTTCACTACGATGCACTGTTCGACCAAGGCCTGATCACATTTGGCGACGACGGGGGGCTGCTGATCTCATCGTCGCTGTCACGGGGTAATCCCCCCGTTTTCCACGGGGTTCAGAAGTAGAAACTAAGCGGCCATGGCCAGCCGCTGCTTCGGCGTAAATCCGCCCAGGGCCATGTTCGGGCGGTCGTGATTGTAAGTCCACATCCAGTCGGTCGCGAAGCGCTGCACGTGGTCCAAGTCTTCCCAGTGGTACTGCGACAGCCATTCGTATCGCACGGTCCGGTTGAATCGCTCGACATACGCATTCTGCTGGGGCTTCCCCGGCTGGATGTAGTCGAGCTTGATGTCGTACTGCCGGGCCCATTCGGTGATCGCTGCACTTAGGTACTCGGGGCCGTTGTCACACCGAATCGCTTTCGGCCTGCCACGCCAACGGATGATCTGCCGTAGCGCACGGATCACCCGCTCCGACGGCAAGGAGAAGTCGATCTCAATTCCGAGCGCTTCGCGGTTGAAGTCGTCGATCACGTTGAACAGCCGGATGCTGCGCCCATCGGCCAGTTGGTCGTGCATGAAGTCCATCGACCAGACCTGGTTGACGGCAGACGGTACCGCCAGCGGCTCAGGTACCTGTCTGACCAGCCGCTTGCGCGGCTTGATCCGCAGGTTCAACTCCAGCTCGCGATAGATCCGGTACACCCGCTTGTGATTCCAGCCGAAGCCCTTCACGTTGCGCAGGTACAGGAAGCACAACCCGAAGCCCCAGTTCCGGTGGTTGTCGGTCAGACGCAGCAGCCAGTTCGCAATCTCGTCGTTCTCGGCATCGCGCACGTTGGCGTACCGATAGCAAGTCTGGCTGATCCCGAACGCCTCACATGCCAGCCGGATCGACACGCCTCGACTGGACACCGCATGCTTGGCCATCTCGCGCCGGCGAGATGGCCTCAGTCCTTTTTTGCGAGTGCCTCCGCGACGATCTCTGCCTTGATCTTCTCCTCGACGTACATCTTGCGCAGCCGGGCATTCTCAGCCTCCAGTTCCTTCATCCGTGCGATCAGCGACACATCCATGCCACCATATTTCGAGCGCCATTTGTAGAACGTCGCCGTGCTGATGCCCAGTTCCCGGCACAGGTCCGGTACCGCCAGCCCCGCCTCCACGCGCTTGAGCGCATCCATGATCTGGCTGTCCGTGAATCTCGACTTCTTCATTCTGTAGAACTCCCTCAACGAGAAAATTCTACTTCTGATCCCGCCGGTTCTGCGGGGGGATTACCACGGGACGCGCGGCAGATTTTGCGCCTGGACAGCTTTACGCGTTTGCGTTTCATTCTGCCCGGACATATCGAGTATCTAAGTTTTCACCGCAGGAATGTTGCCAAGCTGTAACTGGCATTTAACGCCGCAACCTATCTTCCACAGTACACGCTGGTAATCTGCGTCCGCTCGTGCCCACCTAATCCGCAACAGCCTCGAATACGCCAGGTACAAGGACCGTAAGGTGCTCGCCGCCGCGCTGCGCCCGATCTACGCGGCTGCCAGCGAAGAGGCGGCACGGCAGGCGCTGCAAGACTTCGCTGACGGACCTTGGGGCGCAAAGTACCCGACGATCGTGCAGTCCTGGCAACGCGCGTGGGAGCACGTCGTGCCGTTCTACGTGTTTCCGCCGGAGATTCGACGGGTCGTTTATACGACGGATGAAGTACACAAGCCCCCACGCCGTACTTCGCTCGTTCGCTATGTCCGCGCCTCCGGCCACCGTATCGGCGCGCTGTCTGATTTGGGGCGCGACTGCTTCCACCGGTTAAACAGTCTTTGATAGGCTCGCTCGGACTGCTCAGCCGCGGCTCGCTCTTGCTGACGAACACTCTTCAGGCTGTAGGCGGCAGCCGAACCCTTGCGCGAACCATGCTGCGCTGGCATTCCGGCCTGCAGTTCCAGCGTGCGCAGTTTGTGTGCGGTCAACGCGGGGCGATCCCACGCGAACGGTTCACCGCGTGTCAGCACATACCATACGATTACCGCGAGCTTGCGAGCAGTCGCGACGGCGGCAATTTGTTGGCCGCGACGATCGCGCACACGCAGGAAGAAGGCGCGCAGCGGCCCGGGTGCCTGCGTGGCACCCCAAGCGGCTTCGACCAGCATCGCCCGTGCATAAGAACGCCCGCGCTTCGTGATATGACCATGCCTGGCCGGTGCCGGACCGGATTGATAGACCGATGGATTGAGACCGAAGTAGCTCACCTACTTCTCCGGATTCGGAAACCGCGCGATGTCGCCGATGGCCGATAGCAGCCCGATTGCCACTGTAGTGTTCACGCCAGTGATCGTCAGCATCACGCGCAATCGCGCATCGTCGATGGTAGCTTGCGCGAGTGCTTGCTCCACTTCACGCAGATCCTCGCCGAGGCGGTCCAGTTCGCGCAGTCGCTGCTCAACACCCAGTCGTTCATCCAGTGGCAGCGGTTGAACACCGAGCCACGCACGCCCCTTCTTGCCAAAAAGATCGGTGGCGGGACACCGCTCGATCAGGTGTGCAATCAGGACTGCGTGAATCTCGTTCTTCAGCCGTGTACGTTGCCGCACCAGCTGTGAGCGGCGCGCGATCTGCCGACGCAACGCCAGCGTGCGCTCGTCCGGCATCCATACTTCCGGCAGAAAGCCGCTTGCATACAGCTGTGCCAGCACGGCTGCATCGATCTTGTCCGTCTTGACGCGAGCCTCCGCGATCAGCCGAACTTGCAGCGGATTGGCAATCGCCACACGCGCGACATGCGGGCGCAAGACGTTGACGATAGCAGTGGTATTGCCGGTCGCTTCGAGTACCACATGATCGGTGGCACGCAGCTTTACCGCAAAGCGCTCCAGTTCATCGCGTCGCAACCCGGTGCGGCCGCCTGCATGCAGCGTGCCATCCTCCAGGTACGCGATCTCGGCAACGGAGCGCGACACATCTAACCCTACGATTCGCATAACCGTCTCCCGTTTCAGATCACTGTTGGGAGCCGGTGGGACAGCACGACAACTACGGATTCGCGCTCGCAGCGCAACCGGGCGGGTCGCAGGGGCGGCCAACTACTAACACGAGCTCGCGGCTCATCGTATAGGAACGGCCTGCCCTCCCGAAGTGCTCCCCAGTGCCCCATGTCCCGGATGGTCACACCATACGCTCAAACCGCTCGGCGCGGGAACGCGAGGCACCGGCTATATCATGCCGGTTACCAACGCCATCGAGAGTCTGAACATGCAACTACGCAAGATCATCAAGACCCGTGGTCACTTCCCGAATGACGAGGCGGCCATCAAGCTGCTCTGGCTGGCGCTGCGCAATGTACTGGCCAAGACCGTGCGGACTGCGTTCGACTGGGAATCAGCGATGAACCAGTTTGCTATCCTGTTCGGAGAGCGATTTATGCAGGCGCGTGGATAACCTGGTGTTCAACCGCCTCGCCCACAAAAATGCGGACAGGTTCCAGCAGATCGGTTTGCTCGCTCGCGGCGAGCCTGCAAACCTGCTTCTAGAAAGACGAAACCCCACGCTCCGAAAAAAACGTGGGGTTCGTCAGCAGTCTGAGCCCGCTGAATGCGGGCCTTTTCTTTTCGATGGCGGAAGACCGGCTCATTCCCGGCCGACGATCTTCAGCGTCCCGGACATATGCAGGAACTGTCCGTCCTTCGTCGCGATGTTCGTATCCACCGCGCCGCGTTCGAAATCCTCGACGTGCACGACGTTCGAGCCGGTGGACGGCTCATGCCAGTACACCATGTACACCTGCGGACGAATCTCGCGCGCCGTGTACTGCACCGTATCCGTCACACCGTTGAATTGGCCGGCCGTACCGACGAACGACATCGTCTTGTCGTCCTGGAAGTGCAGGTCGAACGCGGTAGCGCCGAACTGCACGCGCACCGTCCTGCCCGCCGCGGGGAACGGCGCCGGCGCGGGCCACTGCATCTCGCCCTTGGCGACCTTCGCGCTCAGCTCGAGCGACGACTTCTCGCCGAGATCCGGGTAGCGCGCCTCCATCGCCGCGATCAGTGCCGCCGAATCCTTCGCGCGCGCCGCTTCGTCGTCGAACGCCTTCACGTAATTGCGCGTGAACGCGACGCCGGTGGCGAACGGCTGGCTGCCGTCACGGTTCGGCAGGAAGTGGCCGGGCACGACGCGCGCCGGCTTCAACGCCTCGATCCGGTCGAGCGTTGCCAGCCAGTTCGCGTGCGACAGCGGCGTCTGCGTGTCGGCCATCCACACGTGAATGTTCGCGGCGACCGGGATGCCACCGACCACGGTCCGTGTGGAAGGAATCCACACGAACGTGCGATCGGGCGTCGGGCCGTCGAGCCCGACGATGCGCAGCGGCTCGCCGTCGACGCGCAGCGTATTGCCGTCGAGCGGCTGCGGCACGATCACCGAAGTCGGCGCATTGTCCTTCAGGATCGGGCCCCAGTAGGCGAGCTTGCCGTCCTTGCTGGCCTCGATCGCGGCGACGGTCTGCGGCGTCGCGACGATCTTCGCATCCGGGAACGCCGCGTGAATGGTTTCCAGCCCGAAGTAATAGTCGGGGTCGCTATGGCTCACGTAGACGGCCTTGAGCGTCTTGCCGCTCGCCTTGATCCGGCTCACCAGCGCCTGCGCGTCGTTGCGCTGGAACTGGGCGTCGATCAGGATCGCCTCGGTCTTGCCCGAAACGATTTCGGACGAAACCGGGAAGATCGCATGCGCGCCCGGATTGTAGACATCGACGGTGAGCGGGGCGGCGATGCCCGCGGATGCGGCGCCGAGCAGCGCAGTCGCCGCGAATGCGGAAGAAAACAGATGACGGATCGACATGGTTGGACGCTTGATGGGTGGTGAGTGTCCGTAGATTAAATGAAACTACGTTAGTAACAAATGTCCGACTTGTCGATACTTCATTTCCCAACAGGAACGAATCGATCGTCACACATCGGGACACGGCCGTTTAAGCGAACGCCGGCGGACCTGATCTCCTGATAACGGGACGCGAGTACGCCAGGGCGTCACTCCTGCATGACATGGCGAACACGCATCGGCAGTGACGAGATCGCGAACGCAGCGGCCCTTTGTCATATCGGACCGATTCATGAAGGTTTGCGGGAAGCGCGAGCGGACAACCTTTTCACCATTTCCTTCGTTGCCGCCGTTGCACAGATCGCCTGTGCCGCAGGTCGCATCGACCCATCGCCCCATGCGTGACGCGCCGATTTTTCGCAGGATGTGTCGCGCGCTTTCTTCCACTTCGCCATCTGCGCGTCGAGCGCCGCCTTGCGCCGTGGCTGCTCGCTCACCTGTTTGTCGACGATCCGCTGCAATTCCCGCTCGGCGACGATCTGATCGCGCCACGCGCAAAAATTCATGCTCGTCTGGCTCGAGTCACAGTCGCTGAGCAGTGCATTGACCTCGCTTGCTGGCAAGCCGCTGCGCGCCGCTATCTCGTCCGCCGCCGTCGGGCCGGCAAATGCATGCGCCGACGCCAGCACGAGCAGATCGATCATGGCTGTTCTCACGGTGCCCTCTGTTGGGACTGGAACGGCGCCGATTCAAGTCGGCGCCGGTTGACAAGCCCTTTGAACGAACGGGCGCCAGACGACGCCCGCGTCATCGCTCTGATTCGCTGAACGGAACTGTGTTGTCGGCATCGACGCCATCGTTCACCTCGGTTCTCGAAGCGATCAATGTATGGCGTTGCCGTTCGCGATGAAATCAGACGAGTTCGATTTTGACGCGTTCGTACATCAACGATCGCGGGGTACGAAAGACCGGGCAACGTGACGTGACGTATATCCGCGTGCTCGCGCAAAAAGACAAATGGCCCGACCGGCAACCGCCGATCAGGCCATATTCACGCCCGGGACTTCGCGCCCCGTCGTCACCTCATTCGATCAGATCACGTCGCCGACACCCGCCGCCCCGCATCCGCCCGCGCATCGCGCCCACGCTTGTTCAGCCACGACGCGAGCAGCACGATCAACGCCAGCACGGCCGTCGCACCAACCTCCATCCGGTGTTCCTCGCTGACGAACATCACGGTCAGCGTGCCGCAGATGAACAGGATCACCGCCCACGTGAGCCACGGGAACAGCCACATCCGCAACGTCAGGTCCGCGCCGCCCGCTTCGAGCGTCTTGCGCATCCGCAACTGCGAGATCGCGATCACGAGATACACGAGCAGCGCGATCGCGCCCGACGTCGCGAGCAGGAAGCCGAACACCTGCTCCGGCATCAGGTAGTTCGCGATCACGGTCAGGAAACCGAACGCGGTCGACGCGAGCACGGCCGCGCGCGGCGTGCCGGTCGAATCGGTGCGATGCAGGAATGCGGGCGCGTCCTTGCGCCTGGACAGCGAGAACAGCATCCGCGACGCCGTATACAACGCCGAATTCAGGCAGCTCGCGACCGACACGAGCACGATCACGTCGATGATCGCCTTCGCGTTCGGGACGCCGATCAGTTCCATCGCGCGCTGATACGAGCCGTGCTTCGGCAGCAGCGGGTCGTTCCACGGCACGATGGCCGCGACGACGAGGATCGAGCCGAGATAGAACAGCGTGATACGCCAGATGACCGAGTTCGTCGCCCGCACGATCTGGCGTTGCGGGTTGTCCGATTCGGCGGCCGCGATCGTCACGATCTCGGTGCCGAGGAACGAGAACATCGTCGTCAGCATCGCCGCGAGCACCGCGCTCGCGCCGTGCGGCATGAAGCCGTCGTGCACGAACAGGTTCGACACGCCCGACACGGCCGGCGCGGGGATGATGCCGACGATCGCCGCGCCGCCGATGCACAGGAACACGACGATCGCGACGACCTTGATCAGCGCGAACCAGAATTCGAATTCGCCGTAGTTCTTGACGGAAAAGAGATTGGTGACGGTAAGCAGCAGCGTGATGCCGAGCGCGAAGATCCATGTCGCGATGCCCGGGAACCACGCATTGAGGATGGTCGCGGCGGCGGTCGCCTCGATCGGGATCACCAGCACCCAGAACCACCAGTACAGCCAGCCGATCGTGAAGCCGGCCCAGTGGCCGATCGCGCGGTCGGCATAGGTCGAGAACGACCCGCTGTCCGGATGCGCGACGGCCATCTCGCCGAGCATGCGCATCACCAGCACGACCAGCACGCCCGCGATCGCATACGCGAGTATCGATGCCGGCCCGGCTTCCGCGATCGCGTGGCCGGAGCCGACGAACAAGCCCGCGCCGATGACGCCGGCAATCGACATCATCGTGACGTGACGCTGCTTCAGGCCGGTGCCGAGGCCTGTGTTGCTTCCACTCATCTGTCTCTCTCCAAAAAACGGTTCCGGTACGACCGGTGTCGCATGAAGGCGGCGCGGGCGTTGTCGTTGTTGAATCCGGCCGCGGCCGCGCGTGCGCCGCACGCGGGCATGAGGCCGGATGGGGCCGTTCCGGTCGGGTCGTCCGCGCAATCTGCGAAGCTGCGGGTGCGATGCGGCGCACCAAGCGCCGGCGCATCGCGTACGCCCGTTCCGTCGGCTGTCGTCAGCCGCCTTCGAAGCGAAGGAGTGTAAGCATCAAACGGTTCTTCACTAAGAACCAATTGAAGAATTTCGATGGAACCACTCGTTGCATCGATACGAACCGATGCAACGCTTGATCCGGTTCGGCGGCGGCTCGCGTGCTGCGCGCGCCGTTCAGTTCGTGTCGCCGGCGACTTCGTCCCGCCACTTCGCCGGCACGATTGCACGCCATTCCCGCAGGAGCAGGTTTTTCACGGCGTCGGGATGCGCGGCCGACAGGCGCACCAGCACGATCGGCCAGCCGATATAGTGATCGGTCACGTAGTACACGTCGGGCGCCGACTCGATCAGCCACGCGCGCTCGTCGGGGCCGACGCCCTTCACGACGAGCGTGTCGCCGTCCTCGCGCAATCGCGTGAGCAGCTTGCCCTTCACCTTGAGCGCGGGCGTGCCGTACGACGTGCGTTCCTCGACGCCGCGCCACGCCAGTGCGATCTGCCGGACTTCGTCGAATGTCACGATGCCTCCCCGACCGTGCGTCGATGGTTGACGGTCCGGTCACCCTACCGGAAACCGCGCGACGCGCCCAGCCGGGCGGCGTTATCCGCCAGCCGCACGCGCGGCGGCCGGCGCCCGCCCGGTGGTCGCGACGATCGCGATCGCGAACGCGATCGCATTCGCGGCGGCGCTCGCGAGGATCGGCACGAGATAGCCGCCGCCCGCGTCGTAGATGAAGCCTGCGGCGGCCGGCCCGATCAACGTGCCGAACGCGACGCTCGTGTACAGGATGCCGATGATCGCGCTCACGTTGCGCCCGCCGAAATAGTCCATCACGACCGCCGGCAGCACGGCGACCCAGCCGCCGTAGAACACGCCGAACACGAGCGCGAACGCGGCCAGCGTCGCGACGCTGCCGGCGCCCGCCCATGCGACGAGCGCAACGGCCATGCCGGCGAACATCGCGAGCAGCGACGCGCGGCGGCCGAAGCGGTCGGCGAGGCCGCCGAGGAAGAAGCGGCCGGCCGTGCTGCCCACGCCGATCGCGCCGAGCAGCAGCACGGCCGTCGACGGCGCGACGCCGTGATCGAGCGCGTACGGCACGAGGTGAACGAACGGGACGAACACGCCGAACGAGCAGACGAGGCAAGCCGCGTACAGGCTCGCGAACGGCCGCGACGTGACGGCTTCGCGCACCGTCGCGCCGGCATGCACGCTCGCGCCGGTCGACGCAGCAGCGCCAGCGGCATGCCAACCGCCGCCGCCGGGTGCATCGCCGTCCGGCAGCAAACCGCGCCTGCGCGGATCGTTCTCGATCAGCAGCGACATGCCGGCTCCCAGTACGATCGCGAGCGCGGCCAGCGCGAAATACGCGCCGCGCCAGCCGACCTGCACAATCAGCGCGGACGCGAGCGGCGGCATCACGAGCGTGCCGACGCCGATCCCCGCGACCGCGAGCCCCGACGCGAACCCGCGCCGGCGCACGAACCAGCGCTGCACCGCGCCGACGGCCGGCACGTACGCGCAGCCAACGCCGAAACCGACACCGAGCCCGTACGCGACATAGACCTGCAGCAGCGTATGCGCGGCGCCGGCGGCCGCGAGCCCCACGCCGGTCAGCAGCATTCCGGCGACGGCGAGCCGCCGCGAGCCGAAACGATCGGCCAGCGGCCCGCTGACGATGCCGAAGCCGAAGTACAGGAAGCCGGCGAGCGAGAACACGAGCGAGATCTGGCCGCGCGACGCGGCGAAATCCCGCTGCAGCGACTCGACGAACGCGCTGAACGTATACGCGCTGCCGAACCCGACGAACGTGACGGCGAACGCGGCCGCCACCACGTACCAGCCGTAGAAAATGCGCGACGCGCCCGGGCGGTTCATGACGATGCTCCTTTCGGGTTCCACCGGCTGCCGGGCGGCGTCCGGATTGCCCCGTGGATATAGTTGAACTATGTTGATCGCATCGGCCGCCGACAGGCAGCCGCGAAACATGCGATCCGATGCGTCAACGGTACTCGCGCGTACGCGTCGTCTCAAACGATATTTCGTCGAGCTTTCGCTTTAGAAAAACTGAATGAACCGCTCCCGCCTGCCGCCGCTCAATGCGTTGCGCGCCTTCGAAGCCGCCGCCCGCCACCTGTCGGTGAAGTCGGCCGCCGAGGAGCTGTCGGTCACGCCCGGCGCGGTGAGCCAGATGATCCGTACGCTCGAGACGCATCTCGGCGTGCAGCTGTTCGAGCGCGTGAACCGCGGCATCCTGCTGACGGCCGCCGGCCGCGACTACCTGCCGCCCGTGCGCAATGCGTTCCGGCAGATCGCCGATGCGTCGCAGCGCGTGTCGGGCGCCGCCGACAGCGGCGTGCTGACGGTGAGCGTCACGCCGTTCTTCGCGTCCGCGTGGCTCGTGCAGCGCCTCGCGCAGTTCCGGCAGGCGTGCCCGGACGTCGATCTGCAGGTCGTCACGAGCCACGCGCTCGCGGACTTCGCGCGCGACGGCGTCGACGTCGCGATCCGTCACGGCCTCGGGCGTTACATCGGGCTATGCAGCGAACGCCTGCTGACGGTGGGAATCGTCGCGCTCGCGTCGCCGGAACTCGTCGCGCGGCTCGGCATGCCGGCAGCGCCGGCCGAACTCGTCGGCTGGCCGCAGTTGCACGACGCCGAACGCAAGGGCTGGCACATCTGGTTCGGCGCGCAGCGGATCGACGATTTCGGCCCGCCGCGCGGCCCCGCGTTCGACGACTCGGGCCTGCTGCTGCAGGCGATCGTCGCGGGCCAGGGCGCCGGGCTGCTGCCGGCCGCGATGGTGCGCGGCGAGCTGGCGAGCGGCCGGCTCGTGCAGCTTGCCGACGTCGCGTGGCTCGACGATTTCGCGTACTACCTCGTCTATCCGCCGCATCACGCGGAACGGCCGAAGGTTGCAGTGTTCCGCCGGTGGATTCTCGACGCCGCGCAGGCCGATGGCGCGGCGTCGATGTCCGGCGCGGCGTAGCGTCGTGCGGGCACCCGGCGCCGATCCGCTAACATGCGGCGCGGGCGATTGGTCCGACATCGCCCGGCATCGACAACAACGAAGGAAACGAGAGAGACCATGCATGCCCTGCTCCGCCGCGCGACCCATGTCGCGACCCTGTCCGCCGCGCTGTTCGTCGCGGGCGCCGCGTTGCCCCTTTCCGCCCACGCCTATCGCGCGCCGCCCGGCTACGGCAACGAAGCCGATCTCGACCGTCACGACACGTATCGCAACCGCGACGGCGAAACCGTGCATGCGCCCGCGCATTCGAAATCGGGCCGCGTGCCGGACGGCGCGAGCGCGCGCTGCCGCGACGGCACGTACAGCTTCAGCCGCCACCGGCGCGGCACGTGCTCGGGGCACGGCGGCGTCGCCGCGTGGCTGTGAGCGCGGGTCGGCCGAATGGCCTGCGCCGCGCCAGCGGCAGCCGGCGGCGAAGTACAATACGCGCTCGCACCGCCGCGCTCCGCGCGGCACGCTCCGTACCGAATCACCCGACGCCGCCACGCGCGCGCTGCGCGGCCGTCTCAACCACTTCTGACTTTCACACCGAAATGGCCCAATACGTTTTCACGATGAACCGGGTCGGCAAGATCGTGCCGCCCAAGCGCCAGATCCTGAAGGACATCTCGCTGTCGTTCTTTCCCGGCGCGAAGATCGGCGTGCTCGGCCTGAACGGCTCGGGCAAGTCGACGCTGATCCGCATCATGGCGGGCGTCGACAAGGACATCGAAGGCGAAGCCACGCCGATGCCGAACCTGAACATCGGCTACCTGCCGCAGGAACCGCAGCTCGACCCGACGAAGACCGTGCGCGAAGCCGTCGAGGAAGGCCTCGGCGACCTGTTCCAGGCCAACAAGAAGCTGGAAGAGATCTACGCGGCGTACGCGGAGCCGGACGCCGACTTCGACGCGCTCGCGGCCGAGCAGGCGAAGTACGAGGCGATCCTCGCGTCGAGCGACGGCGGCAGCCCCGAGCAGCAGCTCGAAGTGGCCGCCGACGCGCTGCGCCTGCCGCCGTGGGACGCGAAGATCGAGCACCTGTCGGGCGGCGAAAAGCGCCGCGTCGCGCTGTGCAAGCTGCTGCTCGAAAAGCCCGACATGCTGCTGCTCGACGAACCGACCAACCACCTCGACGCCGAATCGGTCGACTGGCTCGAGCAGTTCCTGGTGCGCTTCCCGGGCACCGTGGTCGCCGTCACGCACGATCGCTACTTCCTCGACAACGCGGCCGAGTGGATTCTCGAACTCGACCGCGGCCACGGCATTCCGTGGAAGGGCAACTACAGCAGCTGGCTCGACCAGAAGGAAGAGCGCCTGAAGCAGGAAGAAGCGTCGGAATCGGCACGCCAGAAGGCGATCAAGAAGGAACTGGAGTGGGTGCGCCAGAACCCGAAGGGCCGCCAGGCGAAGTCGAAGGCGCGTATCGCGCGCTTCGAGGAGCTGAGCAGCCAGGAATACCAGAAGCGCAACGAAACGCAGGAAATCTTCATTCCGGCCGGCGAACGCCTCGGCAACGAAGTGATCGAGTTCAAGAACGTCAGCAAGTCGTTCGGCGACCGCCTGCTGATCGACAACCTGAGCTTCAAGATCCCGGCCGGCGCGATCGTCGGCATCATCGGCCCGAACGGCGCCGGCAAGTCGACGCTGTTCAAGATGCTGACCGGCAAGGAACAGCCGGATTCGGGCGAAGTCGTGATGGGCCCGACGGTGAAGCTCGCGTACGTCGACCAGAGCCGCGACGCGCTCGACGGTTCGAAGACGGTGTTCGAGGAAATCTCGGGCGGCGCCGACGTGCTGACGGTCGGCAAGTACGAAACGCCGTCGCGCGCGTACATCGGCCGCTTCAACTTCAAGGGCGGCGACCAGCAGAAGGTCGTCGGCAACCTGTCCGGCGGCGAACGCGGGCGCCTGCACCTCGCGAAGACGCTGATCTCGGGCGGCAACGTGCTGCTGCTGGACGAACCGTCGAACGACCTCGACGTCGAAACGCTGCGTGCGCTGGAAGACGCGCTGCTCGAATTCGCGGGCTCGGTGATGGTGATCTCGCACGATCGCTGGTTCCTCGACCGGATCGCGACGCACATCCTTGCGTTCGAAGGCGATTCGCAGGTCACGTTCTTCGACGGCAACTACCAGGAGTACGAAGCCGACAAGCGTGCGCGCCTCGGCGAGGAAGCCGCGAAGCCGAAGCGTCTGCGCTACAAGCCGATCAGCCGCTGAGCGGCGCGGCCCGGGCGCCCGGCGCCGCGATCACGCGGGGCCGGCGCCGAACGGGGCCGCTTCCGGAACCGCACGATCAAAAAAGCGAGCCCTTGGCTCGCTTTTTTGATCCCGCGTGGCTTCCCCGCCGCTTACACCAGCGCGCCCAGTTCGCGCAGCCGCGCTTCGGTCGCCGCCGCGCTCGTGTGATGAATGCCATGCCAGCCGAGCGCCGTCGCGGCCGCCGCGTTGTGCGCGTTGTCGTCGATGAACACGAGCTCGTGCGGCGCGATTCCCGGCAGGTGTGGATCGATCCGCGCATGCATCTCGCGGTAGATCGCCGGATCGGGTTTCACGAGCTTCACGCGGCCCGATACGACGATGTCCTTGAAGCGGCGCAGCACCGGGAAGTTGTCCCATGCATACGGAAACGTCTGCGCGGACCAGTTCGTCAGCCCGAACAGCGGCATCCCCTGCGCGTCCAGCCGGTCGACGAGCGCCGCGCCTTCGTCGAGCACGCCGCCGATCATCTCGTGCCAGCGCGCGTAGAACGCGTGGATCAGCGCTTCGTGCTCCGGAAACTTCGCGACGAGTTCGGCCGTGCCTTCCTCGATCGTCTGGCCGCCGTCCTGGCGGACCACCCAGTCCATCGCGCACACGTGCGTGAGGAACCAGCGCCGCTCGGCGGCATCGGGAATCAGCTGACGGTAAAGGTACTCGGGGCTCCAGTCGATCAGCACGCCGCCGAAATCGAACACCACTGCCTTGATCGTCATGCGAACTCCGTGGCGAGCACGTCCGCGAGCGGACGCGGCGTCACCGCGTTGCCCGACAGCGAATTGTTGCTCCAGATGAACTGATGGTGCGCGACGATCTGCGCCGCCGACAGGTGCGCGCGCTCGTTCGTCGTGTGCAGGTCGGACACGACGGTCGTCCGATAGCCGAGCAGCGCGGCACGGCGCGCGGCCGAATCGACGCAGAACTCGGTCGCATAGCCGCAGATCAGTACCGAACGGATGCCGTGGCGATCGAGCTGCGCCGCCAGCGGCGTGTCGTGGAACGCGTCGCTCGCCTGCTTGCGCACGCGCCAGTCGTCGCGGCCGACGACCAGCCCCTCATGCAGTTCCCAGCCCGGCGTGCCGGGCACGACGTCGTCGTCCGCGTCGCCGTCGTGCTGCACGAAGCACACCGGCGCGTTCGCCGCGCGCGCCGCCGCCGTCAACCGGTTGATGCCCGACACCACGTCGTCGAGCCGGTACGCGGGCCGCGCCCGCTCCACCAGCCCGCGCTGCATGTCGACCACGATCACCGCCGTATCCGCCATTGCTTGCCCTCGCTGTTATCGTCCGGCCGTCGTTCGATCTTGACCGAATCGCCATCCGGCCGTTGCCGCGCGTTGCATCAGATCGGCTGCGTGCGCGCGTCGAGCCACGCCTTCGCGTCGCCGCCCAGGTGCCGGCCGACACGCTCGCGCACCGTCGCGTGATACGTGTTCAGCCACGCGCGCTCTTCGTCGTGCAGCATCTCGATCAGCACGCAGCGCGTGTCGATCGGGCACAGCGTCAGCGTCTCGAACGCGAGGAAATCGCCGAACTCCGTCTTCCCGGCCGCCCGGTTCACGACCAGGTTCTCGATCCGGATGCCCCACTGGCCCGGACGGTACACGCCCGGCTCGATCGACGTGATCATCCCCTCTTCCATCGCCGTGTACGGCTCGGCCGGCGCGTAGTGCGAGATGACCTGCGGGCCTTCGTGCACGTTCAGGAAGTAACCGACGCCATGCCCGGTGCCGTGGCCGTAGTCGAGCCCGGCCGCCCACATCGGCGCACGGGCGATCGCGTCGAGCATCGGCGAGCGGATGCCGCGCGGGAAGCGGGCGCGCGACAGCGCCATCATCGACTTCAGCACGATCGTGAAATCGCGCCGCTGCAGGTCGCTGACGGTGCCGACCGGCACGACGCGCGTGATGTCGGTCGTGCCCGTCATGTATTGGCCGCCCGAATCGATCAGCAGCAGGCCGTCGCCGACGATCGTCGCGTGCGACTCGCGCGTCGCGTGGTAGTGCGGCATCGCGCCGTTCGCGTTGAAGCCGGCGATCGTCGCGAAGCTCGCCGACACGTAGCCGGGGCGCCGGGCGCGCGCGGCCGTGAGCTTTTCCTCGATCGTCAGCTCGGTGATCGTCTCGCGATTGACGGCCTGTTCGAACCACGCGAAGAACTCCGCGAGCGCGGCGCCGTCGTGCTCCATCGTCACGCGCACGTGCTCGATCTCCGCGGACGTCTTGCGCGATTTCGCGAACGTCGACGGATTCACGGCCTCGACGAGCTTCACGCCGGCCGGCACGGCCTCGAGCGTGCCGAACGTCACGCGGCGCGGGTCGATCAGCAGCGTCGCGCCGTCGGGCAGCGCCGCGAGCGACGCACGCGCGGCGTCGTACGCGCGGACGTCGACGCCATCCCGCGCGAGCGACGCGGCCAGCGCCGGCGGCACCTTGCCGTCGGCGACGAACAGCGTCGCGCGATCGGCGCCGATCAATGCGTGCGCAACGAACACCGGATTGAAGTTGACGTCGGCGCCGCGCAGGTTGAACAGCCACGCGAGATCGTCGAGCGTCGACACGAAGTGCCATTGCGCGCCCTGCGCGTGCATCGCGCGGCGCACGTCGGCCAGCTTGCTCGCGCGCGTCGTGTCGGCCTGCGGCGCCACGTGCTCGAACACCGCGTCGGCGGGCAGCCCCGGCCGCTCCGGCCAGATCGCGTCGAGCAGGTCGACGTCGGTGCGCAGCGCAATGCCGCGCGCGCTCAGCGCGGCCGTCAGCCCGCGCGCGGCCGCGACGCCGAGCACGGCGCCGTCGACGCCGACCGTCGCGCCGGTCGCCACGTTCTGCGCGAGCCAGTCGACGTGCGGTGCGCTCTGCTGCCCGCCCGTCATCTTCATCAGTTGCACGCCCGTGCCCGCCAGCTCGGCGTCGGCCTGCACCCAGTAGCGGCTGTCGACCCACAACCCCGCGAACTCCGCGGTCACGACCAGCGTGCCGACCGAGCCCGTGAAACCCGACAGCCAGCGGCGCGCCTGCCAGCGTTCCGGCAGGTATTCGGACAGATGGGGATCGGCGGACGGCACGAGATAGGCGGCCAGGTTCTCGCGGGCCATCGCGTCACGCAGCAGCGCGAGACGGGCCGGCACCGGCGAGACTTCGGGGAGACGGGCATTCATGATTTCACCTGAGAGCATTCAGCGACGGGCCGACAGCGCGACCGTCACGGCTACGGCGAGGAACGCGACGCCGGTGCAGACCGGCCATTCGAGCGTCTCGCCATCGTAAAACAGTCCCGAGAGATTGCCGACCATGCGGGCGGCGGCCGCGCCCACGATGCCGACGAGCACCGCGATCCACCACGCCGGCCGACGCGTGCGCCGCATCGGATGCAGCCAGCGGCCGAACAGCCCGACGGCCGCTCCCAGGACAAGGATTCCAAACCAGTTCATTCAACGCCTTCTATAAATTCAGATTCGTCCCATAGGCGTGAACGTTGCCAGCGGCTAGCATCGATTCATCCATCGAACCCGAGACCAGCCGGGCGCCGCGAACGTTCGAGTGTAGGGGCCGACTCGACGTTATGGCAAGCGCACACCGGCTGCCGTATTGAAGAAATCGTCATGCGAATCGCTCTGATCGATCCGGAGTCGCGTCATAGCGCACTCCTGAACCGCCTGCTCTTCGCGGGCGGTCATGTGTGCCATGCGTTTCCGTCCAGCACCGCATTCTTCGAATGGCTCGCCGCCGACAACACCTGCGACATGCTGGTCACCGGCCACTGGGCCGGCGACCAGCCGGCGCAGGAAGTCATTCCGCGCGCGCAGGCGGTCCTGCCCGGGCTGCCGGCCATTGCCATGATGCAGTCGGCGCGCGAAAGCGAAATCGTCTCGTGCCTGCACGCGGGCGCCGACGATTGCCTCGTGCGCCCCGTGAGCGGGCCCGAGTTTCTCGCGCGCGTCAACGCGCTAAGCCGGCGCGCGGGCGTACGGCGCGCACCCGCCCGCTCGCGCGAAACGTATGGCGAATACGCATTCGACACCACGCATTGCCTCGTGCGTTTCGGCGACGCAATCGTTTCACTCACGCCGAAGGAGTTCCGTTTCGCGCAGTTGCTGCTCACGAACGTGTCGCGGCCCGTGTCGCGCGCCCATATCCTCGAAACGGTATGGGGCCGCCGCCGCGACATGAAGTCGCGCACGCTCGACACGCACGCGTCCCGGCTGCGCAGCAAATTGCAGCTGCTTCCGGAGCGCGGCTACCGGCTGTTGCCGCTCTATGGCTTCGGCTATCAGCTCGACCGCGTGCCGATCGAACCCCCAAATTCGCGGCCCCGCCACGCCGATGCCCGGTATGCAGCCAGTGAGGAAATCACTGAAACGCTATAATATGGGGCTAAACGATAGCCCTCGATATGCAACTCCTCACGATCGGAATCAACCATCACACTGCGCCTGTCGCCCTGCGCGAACGCGTGGCGTTTCCGCTCGAGCAAATCAAACCGGCTCTCGTCACGTTCAAGAACGTGTTTCTCGGCCCGCAGGCGCCGAATACGCCCGAGGCGGCGATCCTCTCCACCTGCAACCGCACCGAACTGTATTGCGCGACCGACGATCGCGCGGCCCGCGAAGGCGCGCTTCGCTGGCTGTCGGAATATCACCGGATTCCGGTCGACGAGCTCGCGCCGCACGTTTATGCGCTGCCGCAGTCGGAAGCGGTCCGGCACGCGTTTCGCGTCGCGTCTGGCCTCGATTCGATGGTGCTCGGCGAAACCCAGATTCTGGGCCAGATGAAGGATGCCGTTCGCACCGCGACCGAAGCGGGCGCGCTCGGCACCTACCTGAACCAGCTATTCCAGCGCACGTTCGCGGTGGCGAAGGAAGTACGCGGCACGACCGAAATCGGCACGCAGTCGGTGTCGATGGCCGCCGCCGCGGTGCGCCTCGCGCAGCGGATCTTCGAAAAGGTGTCGGATCAGCGCGTGCTGTTCATCGGCGCCGGCGAAATGATCGAGCTGTGCGCGACGCACTTCGCCGCGCAAGGCCCGCGCGAACTCGTCGTCGCGAACCGCACGGCCGAACGCGGCCAGCGGCTCGCCGAACGCTTCAACGGCCGCGCGATGCCGCTGGCCGACCTGCCCACGCGCATGCACGAATTCGACATCATCGTGTCGTGCACCGCGTCGACGCTGCCGATCATCGGCCTCGGCGCGGTCGAGCGCGCGGTGAAGGCGCGCCGCCACCGGCCGATCTTCATGGTCGACCTCGCGGTGCCGCGCGACATCGAGCCCGAAGTCGGCAAGCTGAAGGACGTGTTCCTTTACACCGTCGACGATCTCGGCGCGATCGTGCGCGAGGGCAACGCATCGCGCCAGGCCGCGGTCGCACAGGCCGAAGCGATCATCGAGACGCGCGTGCAGAATTTCATGCAATGGCTCGACACGCGCAGCGTCGTGCCGGTGATCCGTCACATGCATACGCAGGCGGACGCGCTGCGACGGGCCGAAGTCGAGAAGGCGCAGAAGCTGCTCGCGCGCGGTGACGATCCGGCTGCGGTGCTCGAAGCGCTGTCGCAGGCGCTGACCAACAAGCTGATCCACGGCCCGACGAGCGCGCTCAACCGCGTCAACGGCGCCGATCGCGATTCGCTGATCGACCTGATGCGCGGCTTCTACCAGCACGCGCCGCGCTCGAACGACCCATCCGGCCACTAGCGCCGCCCGGTCGCCCTGCCGCCGGCCGGTCGTTGTCCTGCCGCCGGCCTATCCTTTCCGAATACCCCTTGCCCGGGAGCGCCGCTCCACACCATGAAGACGAGCATGCAACGCAAGCTCGACCAGCTGTCCACACGGCTGGCCGAACTGAACGACCTGCTGAGCCGCGAAAACGTCACGGCCGACCTCGACCAGTACCGCAAGCTGACACGCGAACATGCGGAACTCGGCCCGGTCGTCGAGCAATACGCGTTATGGCGCCAATCGCGCAGCGACGAGGCGGCCGCGCAGGAGCTGCTCGCCGATCCGTCGATGCGCGATTTCGCGGAAGACGAGATCCGCAGCGCGCGCGAAGGCATGGCGCGCCTCGAGACCGAGCTGCAGAAGATGCTGCTGCCGAAGGATCCGAATGACGACCGCAACATCTTCCTCGAAATCCGCGCGGGCACGGGTGGCGACGAATCGGCGCTGTTCGCGGGCGACCTGCTGCGCATGTACCTGCGCTTCGCGGAACGCCAGCGCTGGCAGGTCGAAATGATGTCGGAGAGCGCGTCGGATCTCGGCGGCTACAAGGAAGTGATCGTGCGGATCGCGGGCCAGGGCGCGTATTCGCGCCTGAAGTTCGAATCGGGCGGCCATCGCGTGCAGCGCGTGCCGGCCACCGAGACGCAAGGGCGCATCCATACGTCCGCGTGCACGGTCGCCGTGATGCCGGAAGCGGACGAAATCGGCGAGGTCGAGATCAATCCGGCCGACCTGCGCATCGACACGTTCCGCGCGTCCGGCGCGGGCGGCCAGCACATCAACAAGACCGATTCGGCGGTGCGCGTCACGCACATCCCGACCGGGATCGTCGTCGAATGCCAGGACGACCGCTCGCAGCACAAGAACAAGGATCGCGCGCTGAAGGTGCTCGCCGCGCGCATCAAGGACAAGCAGTATCACGAGCAGCATGCGAAGGAAGCCGCGACGCGCAAGAGCCTGATCGGCTCCGGCGACCGCTCGGAGCGCATCCGCACGTACAACTTCCCGCAGGGACGGATGACCGACCACCGGATCAACCTGACGCTGTACCGGCTCGAGGCGATCATGGACGGCGATCTCGACGAACTGATCGGCGCGCTCGTCACCGAGCATCAGGCCGAGTTGCTCGCGTCGCTCGGCGAAGCCGACTGAGGCCGCGATGTCCGACACCACCGCCGACGCGCTGCTACGCGCATCGCCGCTCGATCCGGTCGATGCGCGCGTGCTGCTCGCGCATGCGCTCGGCTGGACCCGCACGCAGCTGATCACGCGCGGTGACGCGCCGCTCGACGACGCCGCGGTCGAACGCTTCCGCGCACTGGAAGCACGCCGCGTCGCCGGCGAGCCCGTCGCGCAACTGGTCGGGATGCGCGAGTTCTTCGGCCGCCCGTTCGACGTGACGCCCGACGTGCTGATCCCGCGCCCCGAAACCGAGCTGCTCGTCGAAGCCACGCTCGACGCGATCGGCGGGCTGCCGCATGCCGCCGTGCTCGACCTCGGCACCGGCAGCGGCGCGATCGCCGTGTCGATCGCGGCCGAGCGTCCCGATGCGCGCGTCTGGGCGCTCGACCGTTCGCCGGCCGCGCTCGCGGTCGCGCAACGCAACGCCGACAAACTGCTCGACGCGCGGCGCCCCGGCGGCCCGCTGCACTGGCTGCAGAGCGACTGGTACGCGGCGCTCGATCCCGCGCTCGCGTTCGATACGATCGTCAGCAACCCGCCGTACATCGCGCAGCACGACCCGCACCTCGCGCAAGGCGACCTGCGTTTCGAGCCGCGCGGCGCGCTCACCGACGATGCCGACGGCCTCAGCGCGATCCGCACGATCGTCGCGGGCGCCGGCGCACATCTGAAACCGGGCGGCACGCTCTGGATCGAGCACGGCTACGACCAGGCCGAAGCCGTCCGCGCGATCCTGGCGTCGCACGGCTTCGTCGCGGTCGAATCGCTCGCCGATCTCGCCGCCATCGAACGCGCGACCGGCGGCCGCCTGCCGGGTTGATGGCCGGCCCGCCCGGTTGAAATCCGCTATCATTTCGATCTAACGCCCCGCAAACGCAAGGTCAGTCATGGACACCCAACAACGTATCAAGCAAATCGTCGACGAAAACCAGGTCGTGCTCTTCATGAAGGGCAACGCGCAATTCCCGATGTGCGGCTTCTCGGGCCGCGCCGTGCAGGTGCTGAAGGCCTGCGGCGTCGACCAGTTCAAGACGGTCAACGTGCTCGAGGACGACGAAATCCGCCAGGGCATCAAGGCATTCTCGAACTGGCCGACCATCCCGCAGCTGTACGTGAAGGGCGAATTCATCGGCGGCTCGGACATCATGATGGAGATGTACCAGTCGGGCGAACTGCAGCAACTGTTCGCCGCCGCCTAACACGCGGCACCCGTCCCCTTTTCAATGGCATCTCCCAGCGCGCCGCCACGCCGGCTGATCGTCGCGATCACCGGCGCCACCGGCGCGATCTATGGTGTGCGGCTGCTCGACCTGCTGCGCGCCGCCGGCGGCGTCGAAACGCATCTGCTGATCTCGAACGCCGGCTGGCTCAACATCCAGCATGAACTGAAGCTGCCGAAGGCCGATGTCGAACGCCGTGCGGACGTCGTGCATTCGGTGCGCGACGTCGGCGCGACGATCGCGTCGGGCTCGTTCGCGACCGACGGCATGGTGATCGCGCCCTGCTCGATGAAGACGCTGGCGAGCGTCGCGCACGGGCTGTCCGACAACCTGATCACGCGCGCGGCCGACGTCACGCTGAAGGAACGCCGCCGTCTCGTGCTGATGGTGCGCGAAACGCCGTTCAACCTCGCGCATCTGCGCAACATGACCGCCGTCACCGAAATGGGCGGCATCGTCTTCCCGCCGCTGCCCGCGTTCTACGCGATGCCGAAGACGATCGAGGAACTCGTCGACCAGACCGTCACGCGCGTGCTCGACCTATTCGCGCTCAGCGCCCCGCTCACGACGCCGTGGGCCGGCATCCGGCACGCGCAGTAAGTCATCCTTCTGCGCGGATCTCCTTCTATTCGCACTGCAACTCCATCGATTTCTCACCTTCGGATGCGAATCCGCATTCGAGCGCCGGTCGTCGCCACGATTATCAACAAACAAGCGTCAATCAAATTCTCGGTCGCCGATTTATCAATGCACGGTACGCGCTTATAGTCACAGGCAACCCCTTTTGCAGGTCACCACCATGAACCGCTTGCCTTCGCTCTACCTGTCCCACGGCGCCCCGACACTGCCGATCGACCCGGCGCTGCCGTCCGGCGCGTTCACGCACCTCGGCGCCGAGTTGCCGCGCCCGCGCGCGGTGCTGATGCTGTCCGCGCACTGGGGCACGCAACAGCCGGTCGCGAGCGTCGCCGCGCATCCGGACACGATCCACGATTTCTACGGTTTCCCGCAGGCGCTGTACGACATCCGCTATCCGGCGCCGGGCGCACCGGACGTCGCCGAACGCGCGGCCGCGCTGCTGAACGCGGCCGGCATCGCGACCGCGACGACCGAACACGGGCTCGATCACGGCGCGTGGGTGCCGATGCTGCTGATGTTTCCGGAAGCCGACGTGCCGGTCGCGCAACTGTCGATCCAGCCGCGCGCGAACGCCGCGCATCACTTCGCGCTCGGCCGCGCGCTGCGGCCGCTGCGCGACGAAGGCGTGATGGTGATCGGCTCGGGCCAGATCACGCACAACCTGCGCGCCGCCGATTTCGGCGCGGCGCCCGAGGATGCGGACCCGCGCGTCGCCGAATTCACCGACTGGTTCGAGGCGAAACTCGCCGCGCGCGACGTCGATGCGCTGCTCGACTATCGCCGGCAGGCGCCGCACGCGGCGCTGATGCATCCGACCGACGAGCACCTGCTGCCGGTCTTCACGGCGCTCGGCGCGGCGGATGACGACTACCAGCTCGGCATCCAGTCGCTCGGCACGTACCAGCGCGTGCTTGCGATGACGAACTACGTGTTCGCGAACGCCGACGCCTGAACCCGGACGGCGGTGCAACCGCCGAGCCAGTCAGCAAAAAGCCCGCCCGAGCATCGCGCTCGGGCGGGCTTTTTTGCGCTGCATCCTGTCGCCGCCGAATCCGGCGACAGGTCACGCGTCAGACACCGACCCCTTCGAGGATCTCGTCGTGCGACTCGCGCTCGTCGAGATACTGGGTCCGGTAGCCGGTATTCACGCCCCAGAAGTAGAACACCAGCGAAATCGCCGCGACGATCAGCATGTCCCAGCCATACGGCAGGTAGCCATGACCGCCGAACTCCTTGCTGCCAATCAGCGACAGCACGGCCATCGTCGGCAAGTATGCGACCAGCCACCACGCGGCCTTCAGGTCGGCGCCCCAGCCGGTCCAGCCCGACTTCGCCTGGAAGTAGAAATACACCGGCAGCGCGACGATCATCAGCAGGATGATTTCGCCCGTCAGCGGCCACTTCGCCCAGTACAGGATCAGCGACGCGCATACGAACGCGAACGGCGCGATCAGCTTCATCAGCGGAATCGACAGCGGGCGCTCGATGTCGGTCGCCGAACGGCGCAGCGCCATCAGGCTGATCGGGCCGGTCAGGTACGAGATCACCGTCGCGACCGAGATCACCGCCGCGAGCGAGCTCCAGCCGCGGAAGAAGAACAGGAAGATGAACGACACGAGCAGGTTGAACCACATCGCCTGGCGCGGCACGCCGTAGATCGGGTGCACGTTGCCGAACATCTTCGGCATCGTGTTGTTGCGCTCCATCGCGTAGATCATGCGGGTGGTCGTCGCCATGTAGGTCGTGCCGGTGCCGCTCGGGCTGATGAACGCGTCGACGTACAGCAGGATCGCGAGCCAGTTCAGGTTCAGCGCGATCGCGAGCTCCGCGAACGGCGACGAGAAGTTGAAGTGCTCCCAGCCCTTCGCGACGTCGGCCGGGTTCACCGAACCGATATACGCCATTTGCAGCAGCACGTAGATCACGAGTGCGAGCAGGATCGACGTGATCACCGCGAACGGCACGCTGCGCGACGGATTGCGCGCTTCACCGGCCAGGTTCACCGGGCTCTGGAAGCCGTTGAACGCGAACACGATGCCGCTCGTCGCGACCGCGGTCAGCACGGCCGACCAGCCGTACGGCGCAAAGCTGGCATTGGATGCGGTGCCGAGGTTCTCCGAATGGAAGCTCGACAGCATCAGGCCGAGGATCGTGAGGCCGGGGATCAGGAACTTGAAGATCGTGATCGCGGTGTTCGCCCGCGCGAAGGCCTTGACGCCCCAGTAGTTCAGCATGAAGTAGACGACGACCAGCACGGCCGACAGCAGCAGCCCGAGCGTCTGTAATTCACCGTTCACGAACAGGGCGTGCGCCCACGGATACGGCCACGTGCTCATGTACTGGATCGATGCTTCGGCCTCGATCGGGATCACGGATACGATCGCGATCCAGTTGGCCCATGCGCTGATGAAGCCCACCAGCGAACCGTGCGAGTAGCGCGCGTAACGCACCATGCCACCCGATTCGGGGAACATCGCCCCCAGTTCCGCATACGTCAGCGCAATCGCGAGAATCACGACGGCGCCGATGATCCATGCGCAAATCGCCGCCGGACCGGCGATCTTCGCGGCCTTCCAGGCACCGAACAGCCAACCCGAGCCGATAATCGAACCCAGCCCCGTCAGCATCAATGCAAACGGGCCGATGTTCCGTTGAATAGAACTCTTCACATCCTCTCCTGTGTCTCAAAAAGCATGGTCGGCCTGCGATCCGGGATCGGCTCGGAGCGCGCCGCGCACGCATTCTTGGGGAGGAGGGTTACCCGATCGGGGCAACCCGTCCACGCGGCGCGTAGTTTAACGGTTGCACCTCGAACGTGGCGCCAAAATCGATCGCCCCCTACAAAAAATTCGCATCGCTTGCAAGCTTTGTAAACCAGATATCCGCAATAACCCTGAGAGCATGGGAATACGGTTGACCGTCAGAAGGATTAGCCGTATAAAGGACTTCGCAGGATTTCAAGCGGCGAGTGAATTGGTTCTTTCGTAGTTCGCCCATCAACGGTACTCCGGTTGGTCCTATTACCCCTTCCTTGATTTTCCGCACCCCATGGGCCTCGGCCCCGTTTTATTTTTTTAGGAACAAGTAACATGGCAACCGGTACCGTCAAGTGGTTCAATGACGCAAAGGGCTTCGGCTTCATCACCCCGGAAGGCGGCGGCGACGATCTGTTCGCGCACTTCTCGGAAATCCGCGTCGAAGGCTTCAAGACGCTGCAAGAAAACCAGAAGGTTGAATTCGAAGTGAAGACGGGCCCGAAGGGTCTGCAAGCTGCGAACATCCGTCCGGTCTAAGCTTGGCGCGATTATTCGTGTAAAAAAGCCCCGCTTCGGCGGGGCTTTTTGTTTTTGCGCGCCGGTCGTCCTACATGGTGGCGCATGGCGGCCCGTAGCCGCCCGCCGTTCAGCCGAACAGTCGCTGCGCGTGAATGCCGAGCCCCGTCGCGACACTCGCGAGGCGATCGCCGAACACCGGCTGCGCATCCGGGAACGCACCGGCGAGCGCGCCGGACAGGAATGCAAGCCCCGTCGAACCGCCGGTGAAATACAACGCACCGACGTCGCGCGGCGCCACGCCCGCGAGCCGCACCGTCTCGCGCGCGGCGTCGACGATGCGCGCGGTATCGTCGCGGCTCGCGTCGACGAGGCGATTCGCGTCGAATGCGATCAGCAGATCCTCTTCCACGTCGTTCAGGTCGATCATCGTCTCCCCGCCCGCCGCGACGCCGATCTTCGCTTCTTCCGCACGCGCCATCAGCGCGTGCCCGAGCCGCTGCTCGACCACGCTCGTGAGCCGGTCGTACTGCCGCACGTCCTGGTACAGGTGCTTCATCAGCTTCAGCTCGCCGACGCGCTTCGGCGTGTAGACGGTGTTGATCAGATGCCAGGTCGCGAGATCGAAGTAGATCTTGTTCGGCAGCTCGCGCCCTTCCGGGTCGAGCGAACGGTAGCCGAATGCGGGCAGGATCGCCGCCAGCTCGACACGCCGGTCGTAGTCGGTGCCCGCGACGTGCACGCCGTGGTGCGCCAGCACGTCGTCCTTGCGCTCGAGCCGCGCCATCCGCCCCGGGCCGACGCGCACCAGCGAGAAGTCGGACGTGCCGCCGCCGATGTCGGCGACCAGCACGAGACGCTCGGCCGGCTGGCGCGATTCGTAGTCGAATGCGGCGGCGATCGGTTCGTACTGGAAGTGAACGTCCGCGAAGCCGACCGATTGCGCGGCCGCCTCGAGCTGATCCTGGGCGAGACGGTCGGCGCGCGGATCGTCGTCGACGAAGAACACCGGCCGGCCAAGCACCGCGCGGCCGATCGGCGCGCCCGCACGCGCTTCGGCCTTGCGCTTCAGGTGCGTCAGAAAGCGCGCGATGATTTCGGTGTACGCGATCGCGCTGCCGTCGCCGAGATCGGTCGTCGTTTCCGCGAGCGGCGAGCCGAGGATGCTCTTCATCGAGCGCATCAGCCGGCCGTCGAAACCGTCGATATAGGAGGCCAGCGCCGCCCGGCCGTATTCGACCGTCTCTTCGTCGTTGTTGAAGAAGATCGCGGTGGGCAGCGTCAGGTGGTCGCCCTCGACGGGCGCGAGGCGCATGCCATCGCCGTCGGGCAGCGCCACGGCCGAATTGGACGTGCCGAAATCGATCGCGCAGTAAGTCATGGGAAATTGCCGCAGCAGGCCGGCGCGAAAACGGAAAGGACCGGCTTTTTAACATGAAGCCCGCGGGATCACAACCGGGGCCGGCCACCGGGGCCGCGCAACGGGCGCCGGTGGCGACGGCGCGCGGCGTGGCGCGCCGGAAACGGGCGCGGACAGGATGCGCGACGCAGCCTGCCCACCCGCGGGGTCAGGCCGCTGCGTCGAAGCTCTTCTTCCACGCACCCGCGTAGACGACTTCGCCGAGCGCGTGGCGCGTGCGCGGCGCCTTCTCGCGATCGCGCAGCACGGGATCGAGCTTGTCGACATTGCCGTAGTGGCCGAGCGAAATGATCGACACGATCGCGACATCCGCCGGAATCGCGAACGCGTCGCGGAATGCCTTCGCGTCGAACCCGCTCATCTGGTGCGCGGCGAGGCCGAGCGCGTGCGCCTGCAGCACCAGCGACATCGCGGCGGCGCCGGCGTCGTACAGCGCGGTCGGCGCCGGCTCGCCCTTCGGCGTCAGCGTGTGCGCGGTGACCGCGATCAGCACCGGCGCCGGTGCATTCCAGCCCTGGTTGAACGGCACCAGCGTCGCGAACGCGCGCTTGAACGCGTCTTCGTCCTGGGTGCGATCGAATACGATGAAACGCCACGGTTGCGCGTTGTACGCGGACGGGGCCCAGCGTGCCGCTTCGAGCACCGCGTGGAGATCGCCGGCGCTGACGGCTTCATCCGAATACGCGCGGGGGCTCCAGCGGCCCGCGATCAGATCGTGAATCGAAACAGTGGTGGGAGCAGGTTTGACGGACATGCGGTTCCTCGCTGACATCGATGAAGGGGCGCGAACGCCCGGCGAACCGCAAGCATACCCGCTTGAGCGACAGCGCGCCCGATCCTGCCGCGCTATGCAAATCGCCGCGCGTGCAATGGCCGGCCGCAGCGTGTGCGGCCGGCCGGTCCGCCGCGCTCAGGCCGCCTGCGCGGCCGCGCGCGACGGGCCGCGATTGATCCGCAGCACGATCAGCGCGCCGACGATACACAGCCCGCCCGAGATCATCGACGCGATCGTGTAGGTGCCGAGGCTCGCGCGCAGCAGCCCGGCGCCGAGCGCCGCGAACGCCGCGCCGAGCTGGTGGCCGGCGACGATCCAGCCGAACACGACCGGTGCGGCGGCCTTGCCGAACACGTCGGTAGCGAGCCGCACGGTGGGCGGCACGGTCGCGATCCAGTCGAGCCCGTAGAACATCGCGAACAGCGGCAGCCCGAAGAAATCGATCCCGAACGCATGCGGCAGGTAGATCAGCGACAGCCCGCGCAGCCCGTAGTACCAGAACAGCAGCACGCGGTTGTCGTAACGGTCGGACAACCATCCCGACAGCGTCGTGCCGAACAGGTCGAACACGCCCATCGCCGCGAGCAGCGACGCGCCCTGCACTTCGGTCATCCCGTAGTCGCTGCACATCGCGATCAGGTGCGTGCCGACATAGCCGTTGGTGCTCGCGCCGCAGATGAAGAAGCTGAAGAACAGCAGCCAGAAGTCGCGCGAACGGCTCGCCATCAGCAGCGTGCGGAACGCGACCGCGAGCGGATTCTCCTTCGTCGCATCGGGCGCCGCCGGCGTATCGGCCGGCTCGCCGTACGGGCGCAGCTTCACGTCGGCCGGCCGCTCGGGCAGCAGGAACGCGACCAGCGGAATCACGATCGCGGCCGCCACCGCGACGACCAGCACGACCGGCCGCCAGCCGTGGCGCTGCGCGATCGCCGCGAGCATCGGCAGGAACACGAGCTGGCCGGTGGCCGTGCTCGCGGTCAGGATCCCCATCACGAGGCCGCGCCGCGCATGGAACCAGCGCGTGACGAAGGTCGCGGACAGCGTCAGCGCGACGACGCCCGTCGAGCAGCCGACCATCAGCCCCCAGATCAGTACCATCTGCCAGCTCTGCGTCATCATCGACGACAGCGCGACGCCCGCGCTCATCGTCACGAGCGCGGTGAGGATCGTCGGACGCAGCCCGAAGCGCTGCATCGCGGCGGCCGCGAACGGGCCCGTCAGGCCGTACAACGCGATGTTCACCGAAATCGCCAGCGAAATCGCCGCGCGGCTCCAGCCGAGCTCGCGTTCGAGCGGCACCATCAGCACGCTCGGCGTCGCGCGCGTGCCGGCCGCCGCCAGCAGGATCAGGAATACCACCGCCGCCGCGAGCCATCCGTAATGGAAGCGCCCGCCGATTCGTGTCACTGCCCAGTTCATCTTCACGTTCTCCAGTTGGCGGTTCCGGCGCCATCGCACCACGCCGCCCCGACCAGGCCACCTCCGCCGCGCATTTCAACATCGGCTGACCCGGGCCGACGCTTGGCATTCGTCTGTCGATCCGGCCGCGATTGTTACCGACCGGTCACAACTGTGTTGCGATCGTAGTTACCAGTCGGTAACATGTCAAGCAATCCATTACGTAGTCGAGGGCCATCATGTCGGGCATCGAGGTCGCCAAACCGCTGGCGCGGCGCACGCGCCGGCCGATCGACGGCGCCACCGCGCAGGAGCATCTGCTGCGTGCCGCCGAGGAGCTGTTTTACAAGGAAGGGGTGCGCACGGTCGGCGTCGAGGCGGTGGTGGAACGCGCGGGCGTCAACAAGATGAGCCTGTACCGCCAGTTCTCGTCGAAGGACGAGCTGATCCTCGCGTATCTGGAACGGATGGACGCGTGCTTCTTCGAGCGGCTCGACACGAGCGCCGCGAAGCATCCGGGCCAGCCGAAGGCGCAGTTGATCCAGTACTTCGCCGATCTCGCCGAGCGCGCGACGCAAAAGGACTATCGCGGCTGCCCGTTCGTCAACGTCGCCGCCGAATTCCCGGATGCGTCGCACCCGGCGCGCGAACGCGTCGCGCAGAACAAGGAGCAGCTGATGAAACGGCTCGTCGCGCTGTGCGAAGGCGCCGGCGCGCGGCAGCCGAAGGCGCTCGCCGATGCGCTCGCGCTGGTGGTCGAAGGCATCTATGCGGCCAGCCAGACCTACCGGCATGGCGAAACGCCGATCGGCACCGCGCCCGCACTCGTCACGCAATTGATCGAGGCGGCCTGCGCGTGACGGGCCGCGCGCGTTCGTCCCCGGCGCGCCCGCTACAATGCGGCCCTCTTCGCCCTTCCGCCCGACTGGTATCACGATGACCGACACCCGCCCCGATTCGCACGACGACATCCTCGCCGCCACGCGGCACTGGCTCGCGCGCGCGGTGATCGGGCTCAATCTGTGCCCGTTCGCGAAAAGCGTCTACGTGAAGGAACAGGTGCGCTACGCGATCAGCGAAGCGACGACGCTGGAGGACGCGCTCGCCGAACTCGAAACCGAGCTGCGCGCGCTGGAAGCGGCGGACCCGCAGCAGGTCGATACGACGCTTGTGATCTACCCGCACGCGTTCGCCGATTTCGTCGACTACAACGATGCGCTGTTCTTCGCCGAGCGGCTCGTGCGGCAATTGCGGCTCGACGGCGTGCTGCAGATCGCGAGCTTCCATCCGCAATACCGGTTCGACGGCACCGAACCCGACGACATCGAGAACTACACGAACCGCGCACCGTATCCGATCCTGCACTTGCTGCGCGAGGACAGCATCGCACGCGCGGTCGACGCGTTCCCGGACGCGTCCGCGATCTACGAAAAGAATCAGGAAACGCTGCGCCGCCTCGGCCACGAAGGCTGGCGCGAATGGATGCGCCGGCCGGGCGACGACGTGTGATGCGGCGTGCCACGCGCGGCGCGGGCGCCATGCCCGCGCGACCGCGTCAGCCTTCGGCCGGCTCGACGGCGGCGTCGCCCGCCGCGGCGGCTTGCGCGACGAAGAAGCGCTCGTTCAGCTCGGCCAGCCCGAACATCGCGAGGATCTCGTTCAACCGCTCGCCCGGCTTGCGGCGCGGCAGGTTCTTGTACTGCGCGATGATCAGCTCGTTCTTCATCGAATGCTCCCAGCCGACGAGCTCGGTCACGCTGACCTGGTAGCCATGCGCCTCGAGCTGCAGGCAGCGCAGCACGTTGGTGATCTGGCTGCCGAATTCGCGCGTATGCAGCGGATGCCGCCACACCTCGGTCAGCGCATTCGCGAGCGACTTGCCCTTGTTCCTGCGCAGCACGCCCGCGACTTCCGCCTGGCAGCACGGCACCAGCACGATGTGCTGCGCGCGCTTCGCGAGCGCGAAGCGGATCGCGTCGTCGGTCGCCGTGTCGCACGCATGCAGCGCGGTGACGACGTCGACCGTGTCGGGCAGTTGCGGCGACGTGATCGAATCGGCGACCGACAGGTTCAGGAACGACATGCCGCCGAACCCGAGCCGCGCGGCAAGCTCGGTCGAGCGCGCGACGAGTTCTTCGCGCGTCTCGATGCCGTACACGTGCGACGCGAACGCCGGTGTGCCGTGCCCCGGCTGCTGCTTGAAGAACAGGTCGTACAGGATGAAACCGAGATACGACTTGCCGGCACCGTGATCGACGAGCGTCACGTGGCCCTTGTCGGCCTGCACGCCGGCGAGCAGCGGCTCGATGAACTGGAACAGGTGATAGACCTGCTTCAGCTTGCGGCGGCTGTCCTGGTTCAGCTTCCCGTCGCGGGTGAGGATGTGCAGTTCCTTCAGCAGCTCGACGGACTGCTCCGGGCGGATTTCGTGGGTCTTGTTCGACATCGTGAAGCGCCGCCGGGCCACGGTCGGTCGACCACGGCCCGGCGGCGGAAATTCGTGAGGAATGGCGGTAGTTTACCGAAAATACGCGGTCAGGCCCGGGCGCCCAGCCGCCACAGCGACGTGACCTCGGCGCGACGCGCCGCATGCAGCGGATCGTCGGCGTCTGTCGACTTCGGATGCGCGGGGCGGATGTCGTCGCGGCCGAGCACGACGAGACCGGCTTCGTCGATCCATTGCAGCAAGGTGTCGCGCGGCCGCAGCCCGAGATGCTCGGCGAAATCGGACAGGATCAACCAGCCCTCGCCGCCCGGCTCCAGATGCGCGGCCAGCCCCGCGAGGAAACCGCGCAGCATGCGGCTGTCCGGGTCGTAGACCGCGTATTCGATCGGCGCGCTCGGCCGGGCCGGCACCCATGGCGGGTTGCAGACCACGAGCGGCGCACGGCCGGTAGGAAACAGGTCGGCCTCGACGATCTCGACCTGGCCCGCATGGCCGAGCCGCGCGACGTTCTCGCGCGCGCAGGCGAGCGCGCGCGGATCCTGGTCGGTCGCGACGACGCGCTCGACGCCGCGCGACACGAGCACCGCCGCCAGCACGCCGGTGCCCGTGCCGATATCGAACGCGAGCGACGTCGCCGGCAGCGGCGCGCGCGCGACGAGCTCGACGTATTCGCCGCGCACCGGCGAGAACACGCCGTAGTGCGGATGGATCGGCGCGCCGCCGAGCGCCGGGATCGGCACGCCCTTCTTGCGCCACTCGTGCGCGCCGACGAGGCCGAGCAGTTCGCGCAGCGACACGACCGACGGCACACCGCCGGGGCCGTACGCCTCCTCGCAGGCCGCCCGCACGTCGGGCGCGCGGCGCAGCGGGATCGTGTAATCGGCGTCCAGCGGGATCAGCAGCATGCCGAGCGTGCGGGCGCGCTGCGATTGCGCGAGACGATGCAGGTTGAACGCATCGACGCCGGCCGCGGCTTTCGCCTTCTTCGGTTTGCGTTCGACACGGCGCGCCATCGCCTGCAGGAGCTGGCGCGCATTCTGGAAGTCGCCCTGCCAGACGAGCGCGGCGCCCTCGCAAGCGAGACGGTAGGCCGCATCGGCCGTGAGGCGGTCGTCGGCGGGCACCGCGCGCTTCGGCGGTTGCACGCCGGCTTCGGAACGCCAGCGCACGGCATGATCGACGCCGTCGGTGTCGGTCCAGTGGAAAAGGGGGAAATCGGTCACGCGAACTCGGTACGGTTGGCTTCAACGGCGGCGAGAATTCACCGCGCGGACCACACCATACCGCGCTTTGCCCGACCCGGCAAAACGGGCGCCGCGACGGCCGCCCGAAGGCATCCGCGCGGCGCCACCGTCAATCAGCCGAGATCGTAGGCTTCCGCAGTGGGCGCATCGCGCTTGACGGCCGCGATGCCGTTGTCGCGTGCCTGCGCGCTGCTGTACGTTTCGCTCGTGCCGATGACCTGGTGGTTCGCTGCCTTCAGGTTGAACATGGGCTCACCGTTGTGGGCGAGCTTGCGCTCGTAGCGCTCGTCGAGCGGCGCGTTTTCCCGCACGGACGCGATCCCGTTTCTCGCGCCGCTTTTCTCCTCGTACCGCTCGCTCGCGAGGATGATCTCGCCGTTCGCCGACTTCAGGTGGAAGTAGTACTGACCGTTCGTGGCCTTCTTGAGCTCGAATTTTGCCGCCATGGAATTCCCCTAAAAGAATGTCCGACCCTCGGACATCGACAAGTGTAAGGGGGCCCATCGACTAAAGTCGACATCTCGCGAAGATAAGCGTCAAAGACTGTCAAATGGTGAATTTTCCGACACATTTGGCCGCCGTTGAAGTCAGCCGAACGATCTATCCGCCCCACCCCGGCAGGGTCGGCAGGCGCAGCGTGCCCGCGTCGCTGAAGTGTACGGTGCCCAGCCCGCTGCCCGCGAGGCGGCCGCGCAGCGCATACGGCAGTTCGCCGTTCGCGGCCGCGCCGGGCAGGTTCCACGCCTGCCGCGCAGCCGCGAACGCCGACACCGAAACCGGCACGTCGAGCACGGCCTCGCCGA
Organism: Burkholderia sola; assembly: GCF_905400185.1. NCBI lineage: Bacteria > Pseudomonadati > Pseudomonadota > Betaproteobacteria > Burkholderiales > Burkholderiaceae > Burkholderia > Burkholderia sola. The sequence goes on along the minus strand of NZ_FR989675.1, from coordinate 446,430 downwards.
ACCGCGGCACGGTGCCCGCCCGGTCGCTGACGCCGCTCGCGAACGGCGTGCCGTTCAGGTCGAGCGAGACCGAGATGCCGTCGTAGTCGATCGGCGCATCGGTCGGATTCTGCACGCGCAACTTCAGGCTGAAGCGCATCTCGAGACCCTGCCCGACGAGCGGGTCGAGCCCGGCGACCGACACGCGCACCGGCTCGCGCATGAGCCCCGCGCAACCGCCCAGCAGGAACCCGACGACGAACAGCAGCAGCACGGCGCGCAGCGGCGCGAGACGGGACTGGGTGCGTGGCATGGGAAGGTCTCCTCGCGGCAAGCGGTGAACGGGGCGCGTCGCTGCATTGTACCGACCGAGCCTGTACCGGCCGTGCCGCCCGTCACCGGATTTCGTAGTTTCCGCGGCAACGCAAGATCGTTAATAGATTAAAACTACGAAATTTCCGGCTAAACGGAAAGCGCATTAATGACTTCCAGCATTCAATGAAGCGCCCGGAATTCAATAGATGCTCTTTCTAAATTTTTCGTTTCCTTTACCCAAAACCATCAAGTATATTTACGCATCCTTGGAGCAAGCCGACAAACCTTGAAGCCGCATGACGGCGAATTTACGGGACGGCGACACGCTGTCCATCCGTCCTGCGGCCTGGCCCGGCCAGCCCCGTAGGTCGTCGGTTCAAAGGGATTGCGCGCCCGCGCCGGGCGCGCGGCCCCGTGTCGTGCGCGCGAAATCAATTCAGTACAACACGCGCCCGGCCATTTTGAACCGGCCAGTTAAACGACATCCGGAAATTCAGAGGGGGCAGTAAACCATGATTACCTTCACGTAGTCGGCCGCCGTCTTTTTCGAATAATCCGTCATTGGCATTTTTTCGCTGTTGATTAAACGGCGAGGGGATCGCTTTTGCCGGTGTTTTCGCAGCACTGAACGATTCATTCAACAATCGAGGTTTCAGTCATGTCGATTCATATTCGCAAGATGCGTTATCTGCCGCTCGTCGCCGCACTCGCGCTCGGCGGGTGCGGCGGCGACGACGGCGGTGCGGGCTCCGCTTCCGCGCTCAGCTCCGCCGGCGCGCCGCATACGGGCTCGTCGCCCGCCGTCACCGCGCCGCCGAGCGCATCCAACGTCGACAAGAGCGTCTCGCCTGTCGAATTGCCGGACACCGTGGTGCCTGTGAACTACCGGCTGTGGTTCCGCCCGAACGACGCGTTGAACGCGTTCGACGGCCGCGCCGACGTCGAGATCAAGGTGCTGAAGCCCGTCAACAACATCGTGATCGCCGGCCACCGGATCAAGTTCACCAACGGCCGCATCACGCTGCAGCCGGGCAACATCCAGCTGATCGCGACGCCGCAGGACAAGGGCGACTTCTATCAGCTGCGCCCCACTGCCGGCACGATCGCACCGGGCAACTATTCGCTGCACATGGAGTGGTCGGGCATCATCAACTTCAAGTCGTATGACGATCCGGTCAACCAGACGGGCGGCAGCTGCGGCGACGATCCGTACCCGGGCTGCTCGGCCGCGGAAGGCGTGTTCCGCGTCGACCTGAAGGGCACCGATGGCAAGACGAGCGGCGCGATCCTGACGCAGGGCGAAACCAACCTGTCGCGCCAGTGGTTCCCGGGCTGGGACGAGCCGGCGTTCCGCCCGACCTATGAAGTGACGGCCGAAGTGCCGCAGAACTGGCGCGTCGTGTCGAACGCGGCCGAGAAGCCGTCGACCAACGTCGGCGGCGGCTACAAGCTCGTGCAGTTCGAGAAGACCCCGCCGATGCCGTCGTACCTGCTGTTCTTCGGCGGCGGCCTGTTCGACACCTACGAGGACGACTTCACGAGCCCGCTGCCGGGCGGCAAGGGCGGCCTGCACCTGCGCGTGTTCACGCCGCCGGGCATGAGCGACTGGGCGAAGCCGGCGATGGACCGCACCAAGCAGGCGCTCGACTACTACTACCGCTACACGGGCATCCCGCTGCCGCTGACGAAGTTCGACACGGTGGCCGCGAACGACGCGTTCAAGGAGCAGAAGGACCTGAATTTCGGCGGAATGGAGAACTGGGGCTCGATCCTCGAATTCGCCGACGACATCCTGCCGCAGCCGGGCCAGCCGATGTCGCGCTACGGCAACGAAGTGCTGACGCACGAAGTGGCGCACCAGTGGTTCGGCGATCTCGTGACGACCGACTGGTGGGACAACGTGTGGCTCAACGAATCGTTCGCGACGTTCTTCGAGACGAAGACGACGATCCAGTTCTTCCCCGACGAGTTCAGCTGGCTCGACCAGGTGAAGAACAAGTATCGCGTGATCAATCGTGACATCGGCCCGAACGCGTTCCCGGTCGCGCCGAACTTCAACGACTGGGCGTCGAACGACTTCGTGCTGAGCGCGAGCGCGTTCACGTACGACAAGGGCGGCCACGTGCTGAAGACGCTCGAGAACTATCTCGGTGAGCAGACGCTGCGCAAGGGTCTCCAGCAGTACCTGGTCGACTACTCGTTCGGCAACGGGACGCCGAAGCGTCTGTGGGACGCGCTGTCGAAGGAAAGCGGCCAGTCGGTCGGCCCGATCGGCGACAGCTACGTGCGTCAGACCGGCGTGCCGCTGATCTCGCTCGACACGCAGTGCGACATGACGAAGAACCAGACGATCGTCACGCTGAAACAGCAGCCGTTCCCGAACAAGAACGCGTATCCGGGCCTGCAATGGACGGTGCCGATCACGCTCGCGTACGGCCAGGGTCTCGCGAAACGCACGACGCTCGCGCTGAAGGACACGCAGGCGCAGACGCGGATCGACGGCTGCACGGGCGTGGTCGCCGACCCGAGCGGTCTCGACTACTACGTCGTGAACTACAGCGACGCGGCGTGGAGCGGGCTGCTCACGCAGGTGAACGGCTCGACCGATCCGGTGCTGCTGGCAAACCTGAAGAGCGAAGCGGCGCTGCTCGTCGCGAACAACCTCGCGCCGGCTTCGCGCTCGACGTCGATCGGCTCGGTCGCTTCGCCGGCCGCGATGAAGCTGCGCCAGACGCCGACCTTCGGCGGCATCGAGCCGGTGACGAAGGAACGCCCGGCACGGCAATACCAGGGCCTCTTCAAGCCGCGCAAGGTAGTAACGCAGTAACGGTGCAGATCCGGCCGGCGCCGCGCGACCCGCGGCGCCGGCCGGCGTACCGGTTTCTCCGACCTGTTGACGGGCCTCGCATGCGAGGCCCTTTTTTCATGCGGCACGGCGTTCGCCGACCGTCACGCCCATGCGGCATCCCACGCCGGCTGCGCGAACCACGTGGCGAGGAACGCGACGAGCCGCGACGTGCGCGCACTGCCGCGCGGCTGCTGACGCAGCACGTGAATCGTCGCCGGCTCGGGCGCCGCCGCGTACTGCGGCAGCAGCGCGCGCAACCGTCCGTCGCGCAGCGCGTCCGCCACGAGCCAGGTCGGCAGGTGCGCGAGACCGAGCCCGTCGATCGCCGCCTCGAGCAACGCTTCCGAATGATTGCTGCGAAACCGCGGCTGCGCCGGCACGTGACGGCGCTCGCCGAAGCGCCATGCGCCGGGCGGCGGTGCGCCATGCCACGCGAGACAGTCGTGGCCGGCGAGCGCGTCGGGCGAGGCGGGCTCGCCGCGCCGGGCGAGGTAGGCCGCGCTCGCGCACAGCACGCGCCGCTGCGGCGCCAGCACCGTCGCGACGAAACGCGTGTCCTCGAGCGGGCCGATGCGCACCGCGAGATCGACGTCGGAGCCCAGCCGTGCGCCCTGCAGGTCGACCATGCTGTCGGTCAGCACGAGATCGACCTGCAGCGCCGGATGACGCTGCATGAACGCGGCCAGCGCAGCCATCAGGTGCCGCCGGCCGAACGGCGCCGGACAGTCGATGCGCAGCAGGCCGCCCGGTTCGTCGTGCTGGCTGTGCAGGTCTTCCTGTAGTCCGCGCAGTTCGGCCAGCATGCGGGCCGCGCGCCCATATAGAAGCTGCCCGGCCTCGGTCGGCCGCAGCGCGTGCGTGGTGCGATGCAGGAGCCGGATGCCGAGCTGCGTCTCGAGCCGGTCGATGCGCCGCGTGACCGACGACGCGGCGACGCCGAGCCGGCGCGCGGCCGCCGAGAAGCTCTGCTGATCGACCACGTCGACGAACAGCGCGAGGTGCGGGGAAAGGAAGTCGTCCATGCGGGGGCCTGCTGATTTGGCTATGCGGATAACGCAAAACAATCATCCACCTTTGCACGTTTCCGTGTCAAACCGGGCCCACTAGACTGCATTCACCGGTTTCATCCGCCGCACGCGCCGGCCCGCCGGGCCGGGCAGCCGCCATCTTCACGGAGATCATCATGCGCAGCATCCGCTTCGACACCCCCGCCGCCGACATCGAGTCGCTCGACGCGCGGGTCCGGGACATCGCCCCGCCCGTACCGGCCGACGGCCAGGTGCTGATCGAGGTGCGCGCGGCCGGCGTGAATCCGAGCGACGTGAAGGCCGCGCTCGGCCGCATGCCGCATGCGGTGTGGCCGCGCACACCAGGGCGCGACTGGGCCGGGATCGTGCGCAGCGGCCCCGACGACTGGATCGGCGCGCCGGTGTGGGGCTCGGGCGGCGATCTCGGCGTCGGGCGCGACGGTTCGCATGCGGAATGGCTCGTGCTGGACGCCGCGCACGTGCGTCGCAAGCCGGGCGTGCTGACGCTCGACGAGGCGGCCGGCGTCGGCGTGCCGTTCGTCACCGCGTACGAAGGCCTCCGTCGCGCCGGGATGCCGACGGCCGACGACGTCGTGCTCGTGTTCGGCGCGAACGGCAAGGTCGGTCAGGCCGCGATCCAGCTCTCCACCGCGCGCGGCGCGACCGTGATCGGCGTCGAGCGCGGGCCCGGCGACTATCGCGGTCACGCGTCGGGCGACGTCCACATGATCGACGCGTCGAGCCGCACGGTGGCCGACGCGGTGCGCGAGTTGACCGGCGGCCACGGCGCGGACGTCGTCTACAACACGGTCGGCAGCCCGTATTTCGACGCGGCGAACGCGTCGATGGCGATCGGCGCGCGGCAGATCTTCATCTCGACGATCGAGCGCAGCGTGCCGTTCGACATCTTTTCGTTCTATCGCGGCCAGCACACGTTCGTGGGCATCGATTCGCTGCAGCTCGGCGCGGCCGCGGTCGCGCAGATCCTCGACACGCTCGCGCCCGGCTTCGGCAACGGCACGCTGCGCCCGTTCCCGATCGGCGACGACCACGTGTACCCGCTCGAGCGTGCGCACGACGCGTATCGCGCGGTGCTGGCCGGCGCGCGCGAGCGCGTCATCCTCAAGCCCTGACGCCGGACCTACAGGAGACCGCCATGATGGATTACGTGACTTCGCTCGCGGTGGGCATCGGTGTCGGCGTGTTGTACGCGCTGCTGCACGTGCGCTCGCCGGCCCCGCCGCTCGTTGCGCTCGTCGGCCTGCTCGGGATGGTGATCGGCGAACGCGCGATCGCGCTGCTGCGTTGATGCGACGCCCGATGCCGCGCTAGCGATCGTCGCGGCGTCGGAACGCCCACCACGCGGCCAGCGCGGTGAAGCCGGCAACGAGCAGCACCATCAGCCAGAAGCCGTGCTTGTTCTCCGAGAACGGCACGCCGCCGACGTTCATCCCGAAGAAGCCCGCGACGATGTTGATCGGCAGCGCGATCACGGTGACGAGCGTCAGCGTGAACAGCGTCCGGTTGTTCTGCTCGTCGAGGCGCGAACCGATCTCTTCCTGCAGCAGCTTGATCCGCTCGTTGAGCCCCGCCAGATCGGCGAGCACCAGCGAGAATTCCTCGGTCGACTCGCGCAGCTCCTGCACGTCTTCCGTGTGCAGCCACGCGGGCGGCTTCGCGAGCAGCCGGAAGACCGAGCCGGGCTCCGGCGCGAGCATGCGCTGCAGGCGCGTCAGCGTGCGGCGCATCGCGCCGAGCTCGCTGCGGCTCGACGTGAGCCGCTGCGACAGGAAGCGATCCTCGATGCGGTCGACGTCGATGCTCGTGCGCCGCATGATCTGGATCAGCAGGTCGGCCTGATCGCGCAGCAGATGCACGAGCAGCTCCGCGGGCGAGCGGAACAGCTCGCCGTCGCGCACGGACGCGCGCAGCGTGTCGACCGAGCGCAGCGGCTTGAGCCGCGCGGTCACCATGATGCGCCGCTCGACGTGGACGAACAGCGTCGCGATCTCCGACGGCGTGAGCTCGAGATTGAACATCACGTCGTTGACGATCGCGCGCAACGCGCCGTCCTCCTGCTCGATGCGCGTCGAGCGCGAGCCTTCGTGCAGGAATTCGAAGAAGCTGTCGGGCAGCCCGAGATGCGTGCGCATCCAGCGCTCGCTCGCGCCGTGCGCGAGATTGAAATGCAGCCAGACGAAATCGCCCGATGCGGCCGCGCCGTGCTCGCGGCACGTGCGCAGCCACGCGGCGGCCGCGTCGGCATCGAGCAGCGCGCCGGCGCCGCCCGGAACGAAGCGGAATCCGCACACCATGCCGGACGTATCGGCGCCGTAAGTCTGTACGATCAGGTCCATCGTGTCGAAGGGGGTGCGGCGCGCGGCGCGCCGCACATCGCGGGTCGCGGACCCGCGCCGGGAAAAGAAAGGAAACGTATGCCCGACGGGCGTGACGCGTTCGTGACAGCGTCACGCGGCATCATACCGGCAGCTTCTCCGCGCCTCCGAAATCAACGCGCCGCCCGATGGGCGGCGCTGACAGGGAAGCATCGTGGCGTGCGCGACGCGCGTTACTGCCGCGTCTCCGACTGCGCGGCGCTCGGGCACGCGGGATCCTTGCCCCAGTGGCCGTCGCACACGCGCCAGCGGCACAGCTGATCCTCGAAGAAACCGCGCTCCGAACACTCCTTCACGCGCGTCCCCAGCGAGCCGCCGGTCGCGGCCGTCTTGGTCGGCACGGCCTGCGCCTTCTGGGCGGCGAGTTTCTTGTCGGCCGGCTTCGTGCGCGCGACGAGCGCGGCGAGCAGATCGGCATCCGGATCGTCCTTCGCGCCCGCCTTCGCGGTTCGGGTCGGCGCCGCTTCGCGGCGCTTCTTCGCCTGCGCGAGCTCGGCCTGCTGTTCCTTGCGATGCTTGCGGGCTTCGGCCTTCGTGTCGGCCTTCGCATCGGTCTTGCCGTGAGCCGCGGCCTTCGTGCTCTTCGACGCGTCGGCCTTCGCCGTCTTGGTCGTCGCCGCTGCCGCGGCAGCCGCCGTTGCGGCGACGCCGGCCGTGGCCGCCGCGCCCGAACCCTCGTCGGTGCCGTTGGCGAGCGCACGCGACAGGCGGCTGTTGTCCGCGGCGGAAGCGGATGCGGATGCAACGGTCTGGGACGCCGAATCGTCGTTGACGATCGTGGCCGGTTGCGCGGCCGGTGCAGCGGATGCGCCATTCTGCGCGACCTGCGCGGCGCCGCCGCTGGCCGGTGCGGCCTTGGCCGGCGCAGCCGCCGCCGGTGCCGGCGCGGCCGCGATCGCGGCAGGCTGCTCGCCCGGCGACTGCTGCATGCGCCACGCGCCCCAGCCGCCGACGGCCACGACCAACGCCACGACGGCGGCGATCGGCGCCTTCAGCGAACGGCGCGGCGGCTCGGCGGGCGGCGTGACACGCCCTTCCAGATCCGCGAGAATGCGCGACTGCCGAGGTCCTCCCTCGCCTGCCGGTTTAGTATCGGACAGCAGGCTGGGCGGAGTTTTCGAATTTGAATTTTCCGGCGCACTCATTCAGCGTCTCATTGAATCCTGGTTTAATTCACCGCGATAATATAGCCCGGCCTCTCGAAGCAGCCTGATTCTAAGAGCAAGCATTGCAAAACACAATCAATTCCAATTTCCGGGGATTTCGTTGATTGCCGTCGCACTCGTCGCCTATTTCGCCCTTGCCGTCGCCATCGCGGCACTGTTGCTTTTACCGGGTATCCGCGCGACCGTTTTCGAATCCGTGGCCCAGTTTCACGGCCGTCTCACGCGCCGTGCGAACGCTCGCGCCGCCCGCGCGCGGAGTCAGATTGTTAAATCGGCAAGCGTGACGCGCGGTGCATTTAGTGACGTGCAAAATTTACTGGTTCGGCGGCGCTTGATGATTATGGTGTCGGCAGGTATTCTTGCGACGCCGCCATTGGTGGCCATTGCGTTACGCGGTCGGCAATTATTTCAGTACGACGACACCGCGCGCGTGCCCGACGAGAAGATCGCCGCGCTGTTGCAGGGCGAACAACTCGTGCCGCCGCCGCCGTTGCCGCCGGAAGTCTTTGCCACGAAGGAAGTCGAACAGGTCCGCCCGGCGCTGAAGGACGCAAGCCGCGACTGGAACCTGCTGGACCCGGATTTCCGGACGCGTTTGCTGCTGGTCTACAAGATCATGCACGAACAACATGGTTATGAAATGGCGCTGCTGGAAGGCTACCGGAGCCCGGAACGACAGAACCGGCTTGCGCAGATGGGCACGAACGTGACCAATGCGGCGGCCTTCCAGAGTTATCACCAGTTCGGGCTGGCGGCCGACAACGCGTTCCTGCGCGACGGCAAGCTGGTCATTTCCGAGAAAGATCCGTGGGCGATGCGCGGCTACCAGTTGTACGGCCAGGTCGCCGAGCAAGTCGGCCTGACCTGGGGCGGCCGATGGAAAATGATGGATCTCGGGCACGTGGAATACCATAAACCCGGTTTTAAACTGGGACGCGGCAGCTAGTCAGCGCTGCCGGACAAGAAATAATGAGGGCGGCATGGGGCTTTTTAATCACCCGGCAGGAAACGATTTGGGCGGCGCAAACAATCGGGCATTCCGGTGCGCGATTTTTTCCGGCCGCCGCTTCCGTTTTAAATCTCACAGCGTCCTTTCGTTAATGCGCGCGCCTGCTCCGATGCCGCGAGCGCATTGATGCCAGCCTCCTTCATCCCGTTTGACAGCATGGCGACACATCGCGGCGCCACCCTTGCCGCTCGGCGCGCCTGCGTCGCCTCATCGAATCGCACCGGAACCTGAACGTCCTATGCAACGCATCCTCAACGTGCTGACTCATCCGCGTACGCTCTCGATCGTCGGGATCGTCGCGCTAGCGGCCATCCTGTTCATCGTCGCCGACATGTTGCAGCTGCCGCTCCTGTGGGCGGCGATCGCGTTCGCGGCGGTCCTCGCGCTGTGGCTCGTCGTCGCGCTGTGGCGCCGCTGGCGCGTGAAGCGCGCGAACCAGCAGCTCGGCCAGGTGCTGGAAGAGCAGGCGGAAACCGGCAAGATCGCCGCACCGGCCGCCGCCGCGCTCGCGCCGGACGCGAAGACGGCCGACCTCGACGTGCTGCGCACGCGCCTGTCGGACGCGGTGAAGACGATCAAGACGTCGAAGATCGGCCAGGTGTCGGGCGGCTCCGCGCTGTACGAACTGCCGTGGTACATCGTGATCGGCAACCCGGCCGCGGGCAAGAGCAGCGCCGTGCTCAATTCCGGCCTGCAATTCCCGTTCGCGGACAAGAACAGCGCCGTGATCCACGGCATCGGCGGCACCCGCAACTGCGACTGGTTCTTCACGACCGAGGGGATCCTGCTCGACACGGCCGGCCGCTATTCGGTGCACGAGGAAGACCGCAGCGAGTGGCTCGGCTTCCTCGGGCTGCTCAAGCGCTACCGTCCGAAGGCGCCGATCAACGGCATCATCGTCACGGCCAGCATCGCCGAACTCACCGGCAACCGCCCGGAATTCGCGATCAACCTCGCGAAAAACCTTCGTCAGCGCGTTCAGGAGTTGACGGAAAAGCTCGAAGTGTTCGCGCCGGTCTACGTGATGTTCACGAAGGCCGACCTGATCACCGGCTTCACCGAATTCTTCAGCAGCAGCGACAAGCACGAGTACGACCGCGTGTGGGGCGCGACGCTGCCCTACGAGCCCGACGACAAGCGCGACGTCGTCGCGCAGTTCGACACGCACTTCGAGGAACTCTACGAAGGGCTGAAGGAAATCAGCGTCGCGCAGCTGTCGCTGTCGCGCGGCAACCAGCTGTCGCCGGGCCAGCTGAGCTTCCCGCTCGAATTCTCGACGATCAAGCCGTCGCTGCGCGCATTCCTCGCGACGCTGTTCGAGAACAACCCGTTCCAGTACAAGCCGATCTTCCGCGGCTTCTACTTCACCAGCGCGCTGCAGGAAGGCGAAACCAACAGCGCGGCCGCGCAGCGCATCGCGCACCGCTTCGGCCTCGACGGCAGCGCGCTGCCGAAACCGCACAGCGCGTTCTCGAAGAACGGCTTCTTCCTGCGCGACCTGTTCTCGAAGGTGATCTTCGCCGACCGCCAGACGGTGCGCCAGTTCGCGAGCCCGACCAAGACGCGGCTGCGCTACGCGACCTTCTTCGGCTTCGTCGCGGCACTCGCGCTCGCGCTCGGCGGCTGGACCTGGTCGACGATCGGCAACCAGCAGCTCGTGTCGAACGTGCAGGCCGACCTCGACAACGTCACGCGCCTGCAGCAGGGCCGCAACGACCTGCAGTCGCGCCTGCAGGCGATGGACATCCTGGAAGACCGGATCGAGCAGCTCGAACAGTTCCGCCGTGACAAGCCGCTGTCGGTGTCGCTCGGCCTGTACCAGGGCGACCGTCTCGAGCAGCACCTGCTGACCGAGTACTACAACGGCGTGCGCCAGATCCTGCTGGCTCCCGTGTCGCAGAACCTCGCGTCGTTCATGAAGGACGTGAACGCGCACCCCGAGCAGCTCGTGCCGATGACGCGCCCGCCGGAATCGGGCGCCGTGCAGGGCGGCACGATGCCGGTGTCGACGAACGCGGCAGGCGCCGCGCCGCAGGCCGGCGCCGTGCTGGCCGCGTCGGGCGCCGCGCCGGCCGCCGCCCCGCAGCAGCCCGCCGCGCCGCAGGGCGGCCTCTACAGCGACGCGTCGCCGACCAACGTGCAGGACGCGTACAACGCGCTGAAGACCTACCTGATGCTGTCCGACAAGCGTCACGTCGAGCAGGCGCACCTGACCGACCAGCTCGCCCGCTTCTGGCGCGGCTGGCTCGAGACGAATCGCGGCAACATGCCGCGCGACGAGATGATCCGGAGCGCCGAGCGCATGATCTCGTTCTACCTGTCGCGCGTGAACGACAACGACTGGCCGATGATCGACGCGAACCTCGCGCTCGTCGACCAGACCCGCGAGAATCTGCGCCGCGTCGTGCGCGGCATGCCGGCCCGCCAGCGCGTGTACGAGGAAATCAAGGCCCGTGCGTCGACCCGCTTCGCGCCGATGACCATCGCGCGCATCGTCGGCGACGGCAACCAGGGGCTCGTGGCAGGCAGCTACGCGATTCCGGGCACGTTCACGCGTGAAGCGTGGTTCGACTACGTGCAGCCGGCGATCCGCGATGCGGCGACCAAGGAACTGCAGGCGAAGGACTGGGTGCTCAACACGTCGACGCAGGACGACCTGACGCTCGAGGGCAGCCCCGAGCAGATCCAGAAGACGCTCGTCGGCATGTACAAGACCGAGTACGCGCAGCACTGGCAGAAATTCATGCAGGGCATCGCGGTCCAGGGCTTCACCAGCTTCGGCCAGGCCGTCGACGGGATGAACCGCCTCGGCGACCCGCAGGATTCGCCGATCCGCAAGATCCTCGAGACCGCGTACGACCAGACGTCGTGGGACAACCCGTCGCTCGCGAACGTGACGATCAAGAAGGCGCAGACGGGCGTCGTGAACTGGGTCAAGCAACTGTTCACGCGCTCGCAGGCCGGCCAGATGGCGGCAGCCAACATCGACATCAACGGCAATCCGGCCGAGGTGCCGATGGGTCCGATCGGCCAGGAGTTCGTCGGCCTCGCGCGGATCGTCGCGACGCATGACGGCACGTCGATGCTGAAGGGCTACATGGAGTCGCTGTCGAAGGTCCGCACCCGCTTCAACGTGATCAAGAACCAGGGCGACCCGGGGCCGGGCGCGCGCCAGCTGATGCAGCAGACGCTCGACGGCAGCGGTTCAGAACTCGCCGATTCGCTGAAGCTCGTCGACGAGCAGATGCTGACGGGCCTGACCGATTCGCAACGCAAGTCGCTGCGCCCGCTGCTGGTGCGGCCGCTGATGCAGGCGTTCGCGGTCGTGATCCAGCCGGCCAGCGCCGAAGTCAACAAGGTGTGGAACGCGCAGGTCTACCAGCCGTTCCAGAGCTCGCTCGCGACCAAGTACCCGTTCGCGGCGAACGCGAAGGTCGAGGCCGGCGCCGGCGAGATCGCGCAGGTGTTCGGCCCGGACGGCTCGATCGCGAAGTTCGTCGGCACGACGCTCGGGCCGCTCGCGGTGCGCCGCGGCGACACGCTCGCCGCCCGCACGTGGGGCGACATGGGCATCGGGCTCACGCCGGACTTCACGAACGGCTTCGCACGCTGGGTCGCGCCGCTCGCGGGCGGCGCCGCCGGCAGCGCGGCCGCGTCGTCCGAGCCGCAGACCGTGTTCCAGATCCTGCCGCAACCGAGCACGGGCACGACGGAATACACGATCGCGATCGACGGCCAGCAACTGCGCTACCGCAACACGCCGCCGCAGTGGACCAACTTCGTGTGGCCGAACCCGCAGGGCGCGCCGGGCGCGACGCTGTCCGCGACGACCTTTGACGGCCGCACGGTGCAGCTCGTCAACGAGCCGGGCCGCTACGGTCTCGAGAAGCTGATCAACTCGGCGCAGCGCAAGCGCCGTCCGGACGGCACCTTCGACCTGACGTGGGCACAGGGCAGCGTGAACGTGTCGGTGACGATGCGCATCATCAGTACGTCGCAACCGTCGGCCGGTGGCGGCGACCAGCCGCAGCAGCAAAGCCTGCGCGGCCTGCAGCTGCCGTCGTCGGTCGCCGACGCGAGCGCAGGCGCCGCGCAGAACGCGACGCAAGCCGGCACCGGCACGCCGGGTGCCGCGCCGGCCGTCGCGGCCGCCAACGCAACGAATGCACAGAGGGCGCAATGACGCAAACCGTACAGGCGCAAATCGCCTACTTCGGCAAGATTCCGTCGCGCGGCGACTTCGTGAAGAGCGCGCACAATCCGCAGCTGCTGCAGACGCTCGATCGCTGGATCGCGCAGGCGCTCGAGCTGCTCGCGGAAGATCCGCGCTGGAAGATCGTCTACGAGGACGCGAAGCCGATGCATTTCGCGTTCCTCGGTTCGCGCAGCAAGCTCGCGATCGCGGGCCACATGGTCGCGAGCCACGACGTGTCGATGCGCCGCTTCCCGTTCCTCGGCGCCACCGCGCTGGAGGTCGACCGGCCGCTGGCGTTCCTCGCGCGCAGCCCGCTCGCGTTCGCGCGGCTGTGGTCGCGCGTCGCCGCGCAGATCCCGCCGCTGCTCGGCAAGGACGAGCCGCCCGGCGCGCTGCAGGCGCTCGGCGACACGCAGGTGCCGATCGACGTCGGCGGCCCCGGCACGTCGCATGACGGCACCTTCAACGATTTCGTCGAACACCAGTCGCTGCACGGCCTGCAGGAGATGCTGCTCGAAAGCGGTCATCCGGTGCGGCTGCGCGGCGCGATGCTCGCGCTCGGCTCGCTGCTGCGGCCGGTGATGCAGAGCGGCTCGTCGCACATCGAACGCGGCCTCACGCTGCCGCTGCCGGTCGATCCGTTCTACCGCAGCCTCGTCGCCGCGTTCTGGCTCGAGCTGATCGCGCCGTTCGTCGCGCAGGCCGACTTCGAGCTGGCGATCTTCATCGGCACGATCGCCGAACGCGAACGGCTCATCATCGGCTTCAACGGCGCGTCGGCGAAGACGCTGCTGAGCGTCGTCGACCCGCAGACCTACGCCGCCCACAACATCGACATCGACGATCCCGAGTGGATCGACGCCCATGCGCAAAACGATCACCAGATCAGCAAGCTCGTCAGCTACCTCGACCAACCGCAACTCTCGCTGCGTGTCGCCATCGACGCGTTCCGCGAAGCGTTCATCGGAGGCTGACGGCATGCATCGCACGATTCAGGTCCGGCGCGCGCGCCTGTCGTCCGCCGTCTCGCCCGCCCTCGCCGCGCTGTTCGCGGCCGGCCTCGTCGCGAGCGGCGCGGCCTTCGCGCAGAACACGGGCGCGACCGTCACGCCGGTCGGCAACGGCACGGTCGCGACGACCGCGCTGCCGCAGGCGAACCCGAACGCCGGCGGCGCGTCGGGCACGGTGGTGCACGGCACCACCGCCGGCACGATCGCGCCGCCGCCCGCGAATGCAACGCCCGGCCAGGTGGTTGTCGGCGGCAAGGTGCCCGACGAAGCGACCAAGGCCGCCGTGTTGCAGAAGCTGCGCGACACCTACGGCGCGACGAACGTCGTCGACCAGGTCGAGGTGGGCGACGTCGCGACGCCGCCGAACTGGAGCGCGAACGTGCAGAAGCTGCTCGGCGCGCAGCTCAAGCAGATCAGCAAGGGCCAGTTGAAAATCAATGGCACGCAGATCGAGATGAAGGGCGAGGTGCACAACGAGGCGCAGCGCCAGCAGCTCGCGAGCGACATGGCGAACACGCTGAACCCGACGTACACGATCAAGAACGGGCTGCGCGTGTCGGCGTCCGAACAGGGCGTGCTCGACCAGACGCTCGCGAACCGGACGATCGAGTTCGAGACCGGCAGCGCGACGCTGACGCCGCAAGGCAAGCTGATCCTCGACCAGATGGCGGCCGCGCTCGCGAAGATGCAGAACCGCACGGTCGACATCATCGGCCACACCGACAATTCGGGGAACCGGACGTCGAACATCGCGCTGAGCCAGGCGCGCGCGGATGCGGTGAAGGGTTATCTGATCACGAAGAGCATTCCGCCGCAGCAGATGACGACGACGGGGGTCGGGCCGGATCAGCCGATCGCGCCGAACGATACGGCGGATGGCAGGGCGAGGAATCGGCGGATCGAGTTCCGGGTGGGGCAGTAACGGGGATTCGGCCGACCGCTGGCTCAACGGCGAAGCGGCGCGGCGCGGCACACGACGGGCGGTGGCAGCGATGCGCCGCCCGTCGTGCGTTCACGCCTGCTCGTCGGGCCTCACCCCCAGCAACTCGCGAATATGCGACAGCGAGCCGTCGTCCTTCACGACGCTCTCGAGCCACTTGTGCAGCGGCATGTCGGCCCATTCGGCCGCCTTGTCGGCGAGATACGCGACCGGGCTGTGCGGCTCGGTCTGACGGAAATAGCGCGCCACCGCACGCAACTGGTCGACGGCCTGCGCACGGTTCTGGATGCCGGCGATCATCTGCGTCACCGGAGGACGCGAAGCGGTCTGCTGCTGCACGTGAGTCTCCTCGGTCTGGATCGGCTGGCCGAACACCGGCTCGATGCGTTCTGACTGGGCCTGCGGCGCCGCCTGCGTGTGCGGCGCGCTGCCCGTATAGCCCTGTTCGCGCGCAAAGCGCTCGGCGAGCCGGTACACGGTCTCGAACGCGTCGCGCGCCTGCCGGAAGCTCGGCGCCGAATCGCCCGCTCGCTCGACGAGCCGCTCCTCGAACGCATCGAGCGCGAATTCGAACGCCTTCAGGTTCGCCAGCAGCGCCGTGTAGAACGCGATCGACGTCACGCGCCGCGACGCATCGATCTGCTCGATCGACGGCTTGCCGCGCGCGATGTCGTCCGCGTGTTCGGGGTCGCGCTTGATCGATTGCGCGACGTGCTGCGCGACTTCCCAGTCGAGCGTGCTGAACGCATTCGATGCGCCGTCCGTCAGCGGCACCGCGCGCAGCAGCTCGGCCGTGCGGCCGGACAACCATGCGACGTTGCCGAGCCGGTGCTCGATGTCGTCGTCCTCGGGCAGCGGGTGGAAGGTGTCCCAGAAGTCGCGGCACAGACCCTCGAGCAGCGCATAGCCTTCGGTGAGGCCCGTGATGCCGTCCTCGAGCGCGAGTGCCTCGGTCAGCCATACGGCGAGCCGCAGGTCCTTCGTGCGCGTGCGCAGCAGCTCGCCCGCATGATCGACGACGAAGCCCCAGTCGGCCTCCTTGATCTCGGTCACCCATTCGCCCTGGTCGAGCGTCGGGTCGTCGTAGCGCCGCGCGTCCTGGATCGCGTCGAATTCGTTCGAAAACAGCAGGTCGTCGCCGCTGGGCGACGCGTCGCTGATCGGCGTCAGCAGCTCGGGGAGATTGATCGGCATGGTTCAGTGAATCCGTTGATGCATCAGATGTCGCGCGTGGGGCTCATTCGACGGTGTACGCGAATTCGCCGGCCTCGTCCGCACGCACCGCGATGCGCGCGATGGCCGCGCCGTCGGCGATCCGGCCGAGCACGTGGCCCGCGATCTCCGGCAGCAGCGTGCCGTTCAGGATGTGGTCGACGTTGCGGGCGCCCGAATCGACCTCGGTGCAGCGCGCGAGCACCGCGTCGACGAGCGATTCGTCCCATTCGAACGCGGCCTTGTGGTTCGCCTCGATCCGGCGGCGGATGCGTTCGAGCTTCAGCTCGATGATCTCGGCCAGCACGTCGTCGGAAATCGGGTAGTACGGCACGACCTTCATCCGGCCAAGGAACGCCGGCTTGAAGGTCTTGTACAGCTGCGGACGCAGCGTCTCGGCGAGCGCGTCCGGATCGGGCAATTCCTCGGCCGGCTTGTTCAGGCAGGCCTGCATCACCGCGGCCGAGCCGACGTTCGACGTCAGGATGATCAGCGTGTTGCGGAAGTCGATCTCGCGCCCTTCCGCATCGTCCATCGTGCCCTTGTCGAACACCTGGAAGAACATCTCGAGCACGTCCGGGTGCGCCTTCTCGACCTCGTCGAGCAGCACGACGGAATACGGGTTGCGGCGCACGGCCTCGGTCAGCACGCCGCCCTCGCCGTAACCGACGTAGCCCGGCGGCGAGCCCTTCAGGCCCGACACGCTGTGCGCTTCCTGGTACTCGCTCATGTTGATCGTGACCATCTTGCGCTCGCCGCCGTACAGGATGTCGGCCAGCGCCAGCGCCGTCTCGGTCTTGCCGACGCCCGACGGCCCGACGAACATGAACACGCCGCGCGGCTTGTTCGGATCCTCGAGGTTCGCGGTCGCGGTGCGCACGCGCTGCGCGATCGCCTCCAGCGCATGGTCCTGGCCGATCACGCGCGCGGTCAGCAACGACTGCAGGTTCAGCACGGTGTCGATTTCATCCTTCACCATCCGGCCGAGCGGAATGCCCGTCCACGCGGCGACGATCTCGGCGACGACGTGGCCGTCGACCTGCAGCGGCACCATCGGCTCGCCGCCTTGCAGCGCATGCAGCGCCGCGACGCGTTCGGTCAGCTTCTCGCGCGTGGCCGGCACATCGACGGGTTCGCCGTCTTCCGATGGTCCGCGCGCCTTGTCGAGCGCGTCGCGCAGTTCGGTGATCTCGGCGACGATCACGCGCTCGGCCTCATAGCGTGCTTCATCCTTCGCCAGGTGTTCGAGCGCCGTTTCGCGCGCGCCGCGCAGCTCGCCGAGCCGCTCGTCGTGCGCCGCGCCGCCCGCCGCCTCGCGCTCCAGCGACGCGATTTCCGCATCGATGCGCTCGATGCGCTTCTTCGTATCGTCGATCGCGGCCGGCGTCGCGCTGTGCGCGAGCGCGACCTTCGCGCACGCGGTGTCGAGCACGCTGATCGCCTTGTCCGGCAGCTGGCGGCCGCTGATGTAGCGGTGCGACAGGCGCACGGCCTCGGTGATCGCATCGTCGAGAATCCGCACGTTGAAGTGCTTCTCCATCAGGCCCGACATCCCGCGCAGCATCGCGGCGGCCAGCGGCTCGCTCGGCTCCTCGACCTTCACGACCTGAAAGCGCCGCGCGAGCGCCGCATCCTTCTCGAAGTACTTCTTGTATTCGCTCCACGTCGTCGCGGCGATCGTGCGCAACTCGCCGCGCGCGAGCGCCGGCTTCAGCAGGTTCGCGGCGTCGTTCTGGCCGGCCTGGCCGCCCGCGCCGATGATCGTGTGCGCCTCGTCGATGAACAGGATGATCGGGTGCGCACTCTTCTTCACCTCGTCGATCACGCTCTTCAGCCGGTTCTCGAACTCGCCCTTCACGCTCGCGCCGGCCTGCAGCAGCCCCATGTCGAGCACGTGCAACGCGACGCCGCGCAACGGCGGCGGCACGTCGTCGGCCGCGATCCGCAGCGCGAGCCCTTCGACGACCGCCGTTTTGCCGACGCCGGCCTCGCCGGTCATGATCGGGTTGTTCTGGCGGCGGCGCATCAGAATGTCGATCGCCTGGCGGATCTCGGCTTCGCGGCCGATCACCGGGTCGATCTTGCCGTCGCGCGCGCGCTGCGTGAGGTTGGTCGTGTACGTGTCGAGCGCGGGCGTCTTCGACGGGCTGGCCGCGGGTGCAAAGCCGTCGGCGGCCGGCGCGGCGTCGCTGCCCTCGTCGTCCGCCTGGTGCGGCTCGGCTTCGCTCGAGCCGGCCATGATTTCGTCGAACTTGTGCTTCAGGTCCGTCACGTTCATTTCCGCGAACCGCGACGACATCCGCTGCGCGAACTGCGCGAGATCCGGCGCGGTCAGCAGCGCGAGCAGCAGATGCCCCGACCGGATGCGGCCGAGCTGCGAATCGAGCGACGCGATCAGCCACGCCTGCTCGAACAGCGCGATCAGGTGCACGGAGAACACCGGCGTGCGCGTGTTGCCCGTCTTCAGGCGCGTGAGCTCGCGTTCGAGATCGGCATGCAGCGCATGCGGATCGACGCGGCTCGCGCGCAAGGCGAGCGGCAGGTCGCCCGTCGCTTCGTCGAGCAACGCGAGGAACAGGTGTTCCAGATCGACCTCGTAATGGCCGCGCGCCAGGCACGCGCTCGCCGCCCGCTCGGTCGCGTGGCGGCACAGCGGGTTCAGTTTCGTGATCAGGGTCTTCAGAGGCGTGCTCATGGCGTCGATCTCAGGTTCGATTGCGTGTTGTTGTTAGGTCAGTGAATCACGTGCAGTTCGTAGCGGGCGTCCGAGCGGTCCTCGAGCGCGTCGCGCGTGCACAGGAACGCGTCCCACCCGAGCCGCGAACCCGCGCCGAGCACGCTCGCGCCGACTTCCGTGCGCTTGAGCACGAGCTTCACCTCGTACTCGAGCGTGACGCCGGCGAGCAGCGTCAGCATCCGTTCGAGCGCGACGGCGTGCGCGCCGCCGGGCAGGAACGCCTCGTAGTCGCGCTTGGACAGCGGGCCGACGACGATCCGCGCGCGCATGTCGCGCTGCCACACGCGCTCGCCGACGAGCGCCGTCGCACCGAGCACCGCGTTGACTTCGCCGAGCACGCTCAGCTGGTCGGGCGGCACGTCGTACCACTTGCCGACGAACTGGTCGATATTCACCGGCACGCGGAAGTAATCGGACAGCGTGCGTTGCAGGTAGGCGGCCGACATCGGCCGGTGCCGCGCGGCGAGCGCGTAGCCGGCCACGGCTTCGTCGAGCACGCCGCCCGGGCCGGCCGCGAGACTGTCGCGCACCTCGTCGCTCGGCACGCCCGCGATCGCGAGCAACAGCGGCAGGTAGCGCTCGTCGCGGTCGAGTTCGTAATGGAACGGCAGTCGGTATTTCTTCCACGCCGCATAGAACAGCGCGGTCGCGCGGTTCGAGAACACGTCGAAGAACGCGCGCGCCGCGTGGTCGCGCCGCAGGTGCTCGCGCGCGACGATCTGTTCGGTGTAGTGCAGCGGCAGCGCGCCCTGCCCGCCGAGCAGCCCGAAGAACGCGGGCGTCAGCTCGACGCGACCGAGCTCGCCGGCGGCCAGCGCGGCGCCGCGCTGCTCGTCCGAGTTCAGCGGCGCGCCGTCGCCGTCGAACGAGCGCGCGCCTTCGATCTCGCTCGGCGGGAAGCCGAGCGACAGCGTGTTGCGGAATGCGATGCGCTGCGCGACCACGTCGCCCTGCCGCCACGCGCCGGGCGCATCCGACGCCTGCCGCGCGAACAGCCCTTCGAGCACGCGCACCGCCTGGAAGAACTCGAAGCGATGCGGCTCGTCGAGCAGCGCGTCGACTACGCCAGGATCGATTCGCCGGTTCGGGGCTTGCATCGGATGATCTCCTCGCCGGTGCGCTTCGACACGACGACCAATTGAACGAAACTGTTGAGGTGGACGTACAGCCCGAAGAAGCTGTCGAGCACGCGCACGAACGACGCGAGGCTCGCGCCGACGAAGTGTTCCTCGTCGATCGTCAGCCGGATCTCGATGCCGCGCACGAAGGTCGCGAACGGCTTGCCGGGCAGCCACTGCACGGCGCCGCGCTGCTCGACGCCGGCCAGGCCGTCGATCTGGCGCATCGACACGGCCGTGCGTCGCAGGTCGTACAGCGTCAGCATTTCCTTCAGCGGCGCGAGGCCGTGCGCGACGAGCGACACGTGATTGAGCGCGAGGTGCGACACGAGCCGCCAGTGAGCGGCGCGGCCGCGCTCGAAGCGCACGCTCTGCGTCGGGCGGCGCAGCATCGAGATGCCGCTCGTCTGCGCGCCGCCTTCCTGGAACAGGTCGCCGCCTTCGAGGCCGAACGCCAGCATCGCCGGCAGGTCGCGGTTCGTGCAGGTGAGGTCGAGGCTCAGCGTGTCGGTTTGCGGCGACGTCGGCTCGAAGTCGATGTCGACGATCGAGATCTCGGTTTCGTAACCGGGGCTCTTCTGCGCGACCCAGTCGTTGCGACGCGCGAACCAGTAATGGCCGATCCGCGCCGATTCGCCGTGATGCAGCGAATAGAACGGGCGGAACTCGATCACCGATTCCTCGTGCGCCTGCTGCCGGACGAGCTTCACCGAATCGATCGAGTACACCTCGTACGCGAATGCGCGCCGCGCCTCGGCGATCACCGGATACGACACCGCGCGGTGCGTGATGCGGATCGGCTCGCCGTGCTGGCGGAACAGGTTGACGATCGGCGTGCAGAACAGCCGGAAATGGCTTGCGGTCAGCAACTCCAGCAGGCGCGCGACGTGCGAATCGCTGCGCACGTCTTGCAGCACGAGATGCAGCGTCGCGCGCTGGCAGCGGCCCGATGCACGTGCGATCGCCGCGAGGTCGAAGTCGACGAAATCGAACTTGTCGGGAAACGCGAAGTATTCGGTGAGCAGCCGGTACGCGGGATGCGATTTCGCCGGATAGTCGATCAGCGCGTCGTCCTCGTCGAAGCCGGCCTGCGCGATCGGCAGCTTGCGCAGCGCGGTCCAGCGGCCGTTGCGTTCCGGCTCGACATACGCGCCGAGCACGTTGACGAACAGGCAGTCGGTCAGCGCGGCGACGAACGACTGCTCGCCGTGCAGATGCGCGCGCAGCGTCGACAGCTTCAGCGCGCCGAGATCGAGCTGCGCGGCGAGCGATTCGAACGTGATCGAGATCACGCCCGTCGCGTTCGACGGCAGCACCGTCGCGCTCGGCGCGAGCGCGACCGGCGTATAGCGCGCCTCCGAGATGCGAATCGGCGCGAGCGTCACGTCGTAGGCGGTGCGGAACCGGCATTGCACGCCGCGGATCGGGCGGCTCTTGAGCTCGGTGCCGCGATCGATCACGACCGGCTCGGTCTGCTGGCCGGGCGAAGCCGGCGTGAACTGCGCGATCGAGCACGACGGGAAGGGCCGCAGGTAGTGCGGATACAGCACTTCCAGCAGCGCTTCGGTGAATTCCGGGTAGTCGTCGTCGAGCTTCTTGTTGATGCGCGCGCCGAGCAGCGCGAACGACTCGATCATCCGCTCGACGTGCGGATCCTCGCAGTGCTCGCCCGACACCGCGAGACGCGCGGCGATCTTCGGATAGCGTTCGGCGAAATCGCGCGAATAGCGCCGCAAAAACGATAATTCGCGTTCGTAATACGGCAGCAATTCTTCCATCGACGACCCCGAACCTCAATATTTCTGCCGGACCTGATTGACCACCGGGCGGTCCGGCCCGCTCGGCGGCTTGATTTACTGCATTCGCGCCGCGCGTGCGCGCGTGACCGAGTATTGCAGCGTCGACGGTTGCAGCATCGCGTCGAAACTCACCGGCTCCTCGGCCGGGTGTACGACGAGCAGCGCCTGGATCGCGAAGTAGAGCGCGTTGGTGGCCTGCTCGTTCAGCTCGAACGTCACCTGCACCTGCTGCAGGCGCGGCTCATGGCGCGCGATCGCCTGCTGGATCGACTTGCAGATGAATGCGCGATCGTAGTGGCTCGCGAGGCTCAGCCCCGCGAAATCGTTCAGCCCGTAGGTCAGCACCGATTTCTGGCATTCCGGCAACGCGGCCAGCTCGTTCTCGGTGTGGGCGATACGGGTGTTGAGGATCGCCTCGACGTCGCGGGCGACCGTGTTCTTCAGCTCTTCCAGCGACAATTGCCGCATCGCTGCCGAGGCCGGCAGGTGCGGTTCGTCGTCGAACAGCTTGTCGAGAAAACTGGGTTCGAATCGTTTCATCGGCCGGGGTGGACAGCGAAAACGGCAACGGGACGCGAAGCGCCCCGTTGCCGCAACCGACCTTAGACCGCGTAGGTCTTGTCGTTCTTCGTCAGGCTCCAGGCGCCTTGCGTGTTGCCGCCCTGGTTGCCGCCGATCTTCTGCTGGGTTTGCTTCCACTGCACGGCTGCGTACTTCAGCGAGAACGTCTCGAGGGGCAGACCTTCCTCGCGAACGCTCGGGGCGATGCTCGAGATGATCACGTACTTGAGCTTGACTTCCAGATACTGCACGCGCTTGCCTTCACCGTCCGCGCGCGAGAAATGGACCGTCACTTCGTCGAACGTGGTACCGCCCGAAGCGTGCTGGTACAGCAGCGGGCTCGACGAATCGATTTCCTTCGTGAAGATCATGTCGCCGTGCTCGCAACGCGTCATCGTGTGACCGCCAGCGGTCGATGCGGTTGCCGAACGCGGCTGAACGATCGAGTGATCCCACGATTTCAGTTCGATCCAGCCCTGGTGGTCCTTGTCCGCGGATTCGCCCTTCACCGCGGGACTACCAAACTGCAAGTGCATATGTAACATGGCCCTTCGACTCCCCAAAGAGGTGGTTTTAACGTCCTACCCAGGCGGCCCGCCCGGGCGATCTACTCGCTTATGAATTTGCCGGTTTGGGCAGATCAGCGACAAGTCGCAGAGAAATCGAGAGTTCGTCGAGCTGAAAGTGCGGGCGCAGGAACGCGACCGAACGATACGAGCCCGGCTTGCCCGGAATCTCCGACACTTGTATGGATGCCTCGCGCAGCGGAAATTGCGCTTTCTGTTCCTGCGAGGCGTTGTCGTCGAGCAGGACGTATTGCGAAATCCACCGGTTGAGGAAAGTCTCCACGTTCTGCGCCGATGCGAAGCTGCCGATCTTGTCCCGCATCATCGCCTTCAGGTAGTGCGCGACGCGCGATACCGAGAAGATGTACTGAAGCTGGGCGGACAGGACGGCGTTCGCATTCGCGCTGTCGGTGCTGTATTTCTTCGGCTTCTGCACCGACTGCGCAGCGAAGAACGCGGCGTAATCTGAGTTCTTGCAATGGACGAGCGGGATGAAGCCGAGGTCGCTCAGCTCCTTCTCGCGGCGATCGGTGATCGCGATTTCGGTCGGGCACTTCAGCGCGACTTCACCGTCGTCGGTCTTGAACGTGTGGGTCGGCAAATCCTCGACGAGGCCGCCGCCTTCGACGCCGCGGATCGCCGCGCACCAGCCGAAGTCGTCGAACGCGGCCGTCAGGCGGGCCGCGAAGGCCCATGCCGCGTTGCACCACAGGTACTTGTCGTGATCGGTGCCGTCGACGTCCTCGACGAAGTTGAAGTTCTCCGCGGTCTGGCCGTCCTTCGGATTGAACGGCAGGCGGCCGAGGAAGCGCGGCAGCGTCAGGCCGACGTAGCGCGAATCCTCCGCGTCGCGGAACGACTTCCACTTCGCGTATTCGACGGTGTCGAACACCTTGCCGAGGTCGCGCGGCTTGCCGAGGTCGGAGAACGACTCGAGGCCGAGCAGCTCCGGCGACGCCGACGCGATGAACGGCGCATGCGCGGCCGCGGCGACGTGCGACATCTGCTCGATGAAGTACATGTCTTCGGGCTGACGCGAGATCTCGTAATCGCCGATCAGCGCACCGAACGGCGAGCCGCCGAACGTGCCGAATTCCTCTTCGTAGACTTTCTTGAACAGCGCGCTCTGATCGAACTCGCTCGCGCCCTTGAAGTCGCGCACGAGGTCGCGCTTCGGCGCGTGCAGCGCCTTGATCTTGATCGTCTGGCCCGTGTTGCTTTCCTTGACCAGATAATCCATTCCGCGCCACGTGCTTTCGAGGCGCTGGAATTCCGGCGCGTGCATCACGGCGGAAAGCTGCGTGGAAATCAGGCGGTCGAGTTCCGCGACGCGCGCGTCGATCGTGGCCGACAGGTTGTCCGACACGATCACCGTGCCGTCGAGCACCTGGTGCACGAGTTCGCCGATCAGGTCCTTCGCACGCGCATGCTCGGAATCGGATTTCGCGACCTTGCTCTTCTCGACGATGTCGTCGAGCAGCGAAGTCCCGGCGGCGTATTCCGCGCCGCTCGCTTGGGCCGCAGCCGTTTGCTGGTTCATCTCAACACTCCGTCGTCATTCGCCGTCTTTGTCGCCGCCGGTGCCCTTCGCGAGCTCCTGCAGCTGCTGCGTGTTCTTCAGCACCTCGGACAGCAGATCCTCGAGCTTGTCGTTGCCGGCGAGCTTGTTGCGCAGGTCGGCGAGCTTCGAGCGCGCCTCGAGCAGGCGGCGCAGCGGCTCGACCTGTTCGACGACTTCGTCCGGGCTGAAATCCGACAGCGAGCGGAACTTCAGGTCGACCGCGAACTTGCCGCCTTCCGGGCTCAGGCGGTTTTCCACCTGGAACGCGGCACGCGGCTCGATCGCCTTCATCACGTCGTCGAAATTGTCGCGGTCGATGTTGACGAACTTGCGGTCGCGCAGCTTCGGCTGCTCGATTTCGGACTGGCCCGCCAGATCGCCGACGACCCCGACGACGAACGGCAGTTCCTTCACCTCGATCGCATCGCCCTTCTCGACCTCGTAGGTCAGCTGGACGCGCGGCGGCCGTATTTTCTGCAAGCTTTTCTGAATGCTTTCTTTCTTGGCCATCTCGACGGCTCCCAGGTTAGTTGTGGTTATCGCGTCAGTTGCGGTTTCAGTTGCGCAGTGCGCCGAACGGATCCGCGCTGCCCTTTTGCGCGGCGGGCGGCGTCGGGGTCGGCGTCGGGGCGGCGCTCGCGGCCGTGTCCGTGGCCGGTGCGGCCCCCGCCTTCGCACGATGAACCGCACGGCGGCCGCCGTACTTCTTCGACTGCGCCCGCTGCTCCGGCGGGAACAGCGCCGACTCGCCGAGCGTGTCGCGCAGCTGCTTCGCGAGCGCCTGCGCGTCGGACTTCGCGTCGCCCGCGAGCGACGCATCCTGGCGCAGCTCGCCGAGCGACTGCGTCGCGATCCGCAGGCCGGCGACGGCCAGCACGCTCTTCGCCTGACGATCGGTCGCGTCGCGCTGCAGCGCTTCCTGGGCGGCGACGATCGCCTGCCCGTAATGGTTTTGTGCGAACTGGATTTGCGCGATGCGCGACCACGGCTCCTCGCGCGTCGGATCCGACTTCGCGAGCTGCTGGTACAGGCCCAGCGCCTTGTCCTGATCCCCCGCCTTCGCGACGGCGTCTGCATCGGCCAGCGACTTGTTGAACACTTCCGCAGTCGGCGGCGCGGACGGCTGGCTCGCACAGCCGGCGATCACGCCGCAAGCCACCACCACCCCAGACAGTTTTGCGAACAGACGGTCTTTCATCGTTATATCCACCGGCGCGTGAGTTTTAAATCGTTGAGAATCTGGTTCTTTTGCTTTGCAAGAAGCGCGCGGGTATAGTACCGATCAATTTTTCATAATTCAATCGTCGTGTGAAGAGTAATTCCTTTTAAAACCGGGCGCTACCCCCTCGAATGGCCTCTCGCTGCGGGCCCGCAGCGGTTTTTCCTCGGGCTGGAGCGCGCAAGTTTTACTGATCGCACGACGCGCCGCCGGGGCGGCGGAAAAAATTTCCGGGCGCTTGCCACGACGCGGGCGTGCTTAATAGTTGAACGATGCAACGTCGGGGATACGCAGCGCACGCGGCAATGCCCGGCAGTTTTGACAGGGATAAAGGCGGCACGCCGGAAAAACGATGAGATCGTCCATGATTCGCTACGCGCTGCCGCTGCTTGCGTGCGCCCTCCTGGCCGGATGCGCGGCCGCCCCGCTGCTCGGCTCGGCCGCGAGCGCCGTGATGTCCGCGGCCGGCATCGGCAAGCCCGAGGTGCCCGACGCGCAGAAGCCGCCGCGCAACATCGGGCTCACGCTGGCCGCCGCGCCGAACCTGAATGCCGCGACCGACCGCAAGCCGCTCGCGCTCGTCGTCCGGCTCTATGCGCTGAAGGACCCGACCTCGTTCCAGCAGGCGCCGTTCGACGCCTTTACCGATCCGACCAAGGAAAAAGCCGCACTCGGCGCCGATCTGCTGAACGTGCGCGAAATCACGCTGATTCCGGGCCAGCGCTATACGGCGACCGAGAAGGTATCGCGCGAGGCGCAGGCATTCGGTATCGTCGCGCTGTTCCGCGATCCCGCACTGCAACGATGGAAACTGACGTTCGATCCGGCGAAGTCGGAGAAATCCGGCATAATCATCGGCCTGCATAATTGCGCGATGACGGTCACCGACGGCACGGTCATCGCACCGCAACAGGGTGCGCCTTCGCAACCGCTGAATATGCTGTCTTCGGTGTCCTGCGGTTAAACATGACGCACGAATGTCAATTAACAAGAGTTAACAATTGGCGATTTAATTCGGGCACGAACAAATCGATTACGTCGCAACGCCACATTAACCGGATTTGACATGAGTTATTCGGCCAAGGTGCTGTGGGGGGAAGGACTGTTCCTCCGGCCTCAACACTTTCAACGGCAGGACGCGTACCACGAGGCGCGCCTGTTCGAGTCCATCCAGGCGATCCAGCCGTACAACTGGGGCGTGCGCTCGGTGCGCATCGATCGCGACGCGCTCGGCAGCAACGTGCTGCGGGTAGCCGAACTCGCGCTCGTGTTCCCGGACGGCGCGCTGTATGCCGCGCCGCAGGCCGACGACCTGCCGCCGCCGATCGCGCTGGACACGTTGCCCGACGGCATCAACGAATTCGTGTTCTATCTCGCATTGCATCCGCTGCGCGAGAACGGCACCAACTACAGCGACGATCCGGCCGCCGGCTTCATGACGCGGTTCGTCAGCGAGCAGACGAGCGTCGCCGACAACTTCACCGACGCCGCGGAAGCCGACATCACGTTCCTGAAGACGCAGGTCAAGCTGATCGCGCACAGCGAGCCGCGCGACCAGTTGCTGTCGGTGCCGCTCGTGCGCGTGCGCCGCACCGCGACGTCCGGCTTCGAGATCGACGACAGCTTCGTGCCGCCGTGCCTCGCGATCGAAGCGTCGCCGATCCTGCATCAGCGGCTGCGCCAGCTGGTCGACGCGCTGCAGGCGAAGGTGAACGCGCTGTACGGCTTCCACCGCGAGCCGTCGAAGAACATCATCGAATTCCGCTCGGGCGACATCGCGTCGTTCTGGCTGCTGCACACGGCGAACGCCGCATTCGCGACGCTCGCGCACCTGCACCAGCACGCGGCGCTGCATCCGGAACGGCTGTTCCAGGAACTGCTGCGCCTCGCGGGCCAGCTGATGACGTTCTCGAAAGGCTATACGCTCGCCGACTTGCCCGTGTATCGCCATGACGATCCGGGCCCGAGCTTCGCGCGTCTCGACCTGATGCTGCGCGAACTGCTCGACACCGTGATCTCGACGCGCTATTTCGCGATCACGCTCGACGAGGTGCGCCCGTCGTTCCACCTCGGCCGCCTCGATTCCGGCAAGATCGACGACAAGACAGAGTTCTACCTCGCGGTGTCCGCGGACATGCCGAGCGTCGAGCTCGTCGACGCGGTGCCGGCCCGCTTCAAGGTCGGCGCGCCCGACGACGTCGACAAGCTCGTGCTGTCGGCGATGCCGGGCGTGCGGCTGTCGTACACGCCGCAGGTGCCGCCCGCGATTCCGGTGCGCCCCGGCGCGTGCTACTTCGCGCTCGATTCGCGCAGCCCGCTGTACGAGCGCATGCTGCAGGCCCAGTCCGCGATGATCTATGCGCCGACTGGCATCAATGACCTGAAATTCGAACTGATCGCGGTCACATCATGAGCTACGCGCCTTCCCTGTTCGGCGACAACGTGCCGCCGCCCCTGCATAGCCCGGCGTCGACGGACTCCGCGTTCCAGGCCCGTTCGCTGCTCGATCTGCTGTACGACGGGTTCTTCATGCTGTTCCTGCTCAAGAACAAGCGGGAGCCGGACAGCGCCAGCGAGTTCAGCACGCGAATCCAGGAATTCCTGTCGGATTTCGAGCGCGGCGCGAAGAAGCTGAATATCGCCGCCGAGGACGTGTACGGCGCGAAGTTCGCGTTCTGCGCGGCGATCGACGAGATGGTGCTGTCGTCGCAGTTCAAGATCCGCGCGGACTGGGAACGCCGGCCGCTGCAGCTCGTGCTGTTCGGCGAGCAGCTCGCGGGGGAAAAGTTCTTCCAGTATCTCGAGGAATGTCGTGCGCAGGGCGCGGCGCGGTTGCAGTCGCTCGAGGTGTTTCACATGTGCCTGCTGCTCGGGTTCCAAGGCAAGTATCTGCTCGAGGGGCCGGAAAAGCTCGCTTATCTCACCGCACGGCTAGGCGACGAGATCGCGCATATGAAGGGCAAGCGCGCTGCGTTTGCTCCGCATTGGCCGCTGCCGGATCAGATCGCGCATCGGTTGAAGCGGGAGGTGCCGGTTTGGGCGATTGGGGCGGTGTTCGCGCTTGTGGCGCTGCTTGGGTATCTCGGGCTCAATACTTATCTCAAGGACAAGACGCTGCAGGCGTTGGCGCCTTATTCGCAAGTCATCAAGGTGGGGCCGGAGTCGGCTAATTTGACGATTTCGTTGCCGTAACAAGCGCGTGTTTTTCGACGCCGCTTCATGGAAAAAGGATCGCGTACGGTAATGCCGTTCAGTTAAGAACTGAACGGCATTACCGCTTGGCAGTCCTTTTTTACTGTGACGCGTGGTGTGCGTCGTCAGAGCAGAATGAATTCTTCGTTGTCGACGTAGAACACGAATGCGTCGAGCAATTGCGCGACGCTGGGTTCGTCGACCTGGTCATGTGCGTTGATCACGATGTCTTCGATCGTCGCGCTCGGTAGTGTGACGCACCAGTCGGGCTGCGCTACGGTTGTGGGTGGTGTGGCGGTTTCGGCATGTTCCGCGTCTTCGATGAACACGCCTTCTGTAGCGAGCGTCCATGGCATCGGCGGCAGACAGAGCCACCCGGAAAAGTCACCGGGGTGTTCGAGAATGTGTTTCAGCGACGCGGTCGTCGCGGAGGTTGTCGACATGGGTATTGCGGTTATAACTGGACTGAAGTCAATACAGGAGCTGTGATGTCACAGGCTCCGAAGGTGCCTGCGTCGTCGTAGCGCTCGCGTCAGGGGAGCCGCGATTATGCCCATTTCGGATACGCGAAGCCGGGTCGGTGGTCGCTGTCGGTCGAGCATCTTCGATGCGCATCGCTAAGGGCTCGACGGTTGCCTCCCGCGCAATGATCCCCGTTACCGTTATCCGAGGCGATCCAGCCTGGCGGTCATGGGTACGACGAGCGTGAGCGATGCCAGCCCTCCCGCCATGCGGAGGGAGGTGGATCGCGAAAGACGCACACGAGGAAAGAAAGATGCAAATTGCGCTCTCGACAAGCGCCGCTACGCGCGTGTCCAAAGTGTCGCCGGCCCTGCTGTAATTTGATCCAACTCGCCGGACGAGTCGTAATGGAAGTCCCACTGAGATTCGCGCGTCCATCCTTTCGAAAACGCCAGCGCAGTCAGCGGCTTTCCGTCAGCAGAGTATGTGTAACGATAAACCGCGAATGCCCCGCTCTCGCCGACAGCAACGTACACCTTGTTCGACTCATCGAGCGGTTTCATCCGCGCAATACCGATCACACGAGACGTCACCTTCTCGGGATGGTCAATTCCCTTGTACGTGATGCTACATACATCGATTACACCATCGTCTTCGCGGTACAAATCTGCACTAAGCGCTCGCACGGTCTTTTGACCTGGCATGACTGTCACAACATGCTTTCCAGCCCGGAAGCCCGCACTGTATTTCCCAAGCCAGCGTGCTTCGTCAACGCTTTCATAGCGTTTCTTAAGCAACTTCGGCGCGGAGAAGCCCTGTCGCAGCTCTTCATATGGAAGACACGAAAAATAATCGCCCGACGAAAACCTCCAATCGTCTACCGAATCTCTGATCTCACGATATCGATTGTAGAGGTTCGTCGTGTCGAACGACTCAAACTCCTGCCGAAGCGTAGCCAGCATATTCTCGACAATTGGCTCTTCCAATAGCATTTCGTCACCCTCCTAATCACAACAGCAACTGAACGTGCCTTTCCAACTGCCGTTTTCCATTCGTTGTCCAATATCACGGAGAGCATTTTCAACATTGCCCCCCCTCTTCTCCACACCCTTAAGCACTTGATATATCAACTTATCATTATCGGTGCCGTGGACGTGAGCGCCAGCGTGGTAAGTACCGTCAGCCCGCGCAGCAACTCGTCCTGGGTGCCCCGGCACCTGTACTTGAGCGTTACCAGTACCCCACAAACGAGCGCCATTCGAAGCTGAGTCGATATCAATATCACTCCGCTCCAAAATTTCGCGTGACTTTTGCACGTGGCTATTTGGCAAGCTCTTGCGGCAATTCTCCTGAACGATGTGGTGTGGCGTTTGGCCTGGTTGAAGAGGTCTACCTGCTCGAGCGAGGTTTCGCCCAAGTCGGTCTGCTGTTAGACCGCGAGGGTCTATGCTGTCGACCGGATTGGCTGAATATTCATATCCGTTTGAGCCACCCGTTAGCCCAATTGGATCCGCCGACGTAAACCGTCCGAACGCAGGATCATAGTACCGATGCCGGTTGTAATGCAGCCCCGTTTCCGCATCAACCTGCTGCCCCTGAAACCGTAGCGAGTTCTTCGCCACAATCCCCGCCGCCTTCGACGCCCGCGCAATCACTTCCCGCGCTTCGCCCCAAGCCTTGTACGACGCTTCCCAAACCACATCGCCATCATCGTCCGTTAGAAGCTGCGGCGTACCAATCTGATCGCAGTGGTAATAGAACACCGCCGCATCGCCCCGCCGCTCCGGCACCTTCTGCAGCGGATCCTCCTCCGGCACATAGCGGTCGGTACTCGTCCATACCGGCGTCGCGATCCCCTCAACCGGCCCCGCCACATACTGCGCCAGCGGCACGAACGTCCCAGGCTCGTAAAGATAATGCGTGCCGCGCTCGCCATCACTCTCGTACGCCAGCGTGTCACCATCCCACCCGAACACCGTCCGCTCGCCGTTCACCTCCTTCGCAATACGCCGACCGAACGCGTCATAGAAATACCGTGCCTGACTCTGCCGCGACGTCTCGGCAACGCGCGCAGACAGCATGCGATTGAACTCATCCCACTCGTATTCCTGCTCACCCGCCGGCGTACGCTTGCGCACCAGATTCCCACGTGCGTCGTACTCGAAGTGCATCCCTGCATACGCCTTCAGCAGGTTACCGAGCACCTTCGGCACCTCGACCGGCAACGTACTTTCCGGCCGCACCGGGCTCGGACGCGATGCCGGCGTCTCCGCGGTCCGCACCGGATCGATGATGTTGCTCGCCGGATCGAATGCAAACCGTTCCTTCGCGATGGGACTGATCGCTTCGATCAACCGTCCGACCGGATCGTATCGATAGTCGGTCCCGCCCTTGCGGCTGTCCTCGATTCGCGACAACTGCCCCATCGCGTCATAGCGATACCGCCGCTCGGCAAGCGGCGCGGGTGACGTCGACCGCTGGATCGTCTGCTGCAGCACGCGTCCGGCCGGATCGTAGTGCGTGCGCTGCCCGACCTTGCTCGACAGCACGCGCACCGTCTCGCGATGAAGATCGTCACGCTCGAACTGCACGCGCTCCTCGCCATCGAGCAACATTCCGTGCACATGCCCCGACCCATACATCAACCAGTCGACCACGTGCCCATCCGGCCGAACCGTGCGCCGCCGATTGCCGAGTTCGTCGTATTCGTGATGCCACACGTGGCTGCGCCGGTCGCCGAACAGATCGTAGGCGTGATGTTCACGCACGAGATTGCCGACCGGATCGTAGGCAAACCGTTCCTGGCGATGCGCTTCAGCTGACCTTATCAATCAAAGTGAGACCAGCCGTGTGGCAACAATTTCGCCCCTAAATAACGCCAAGGGCCGCTCGCGCGACCCTTTTTCCTACACCGACAATTCAAAATACCAAATCAAGAAATCGTTAAATGTAGCCCAGCGGGCCGGGATCTTCCCTTTTATAAAATCATTTAGCACGGAAATATCAAGGTCGTAGACGGCACCATCGTCCTTGCCGTACAGGTACATTCCCTCGCCTTCATCCGACGTTAAAGCCAAATACTCTTCTGGAATACCGTACAGATTCCTAACATATTCCGTTTGATCCGGGATTGCGGGAATAGATGGCCCCTCGACATCAAGCAACTCCGCAACAGGTCGCGGGCTTATAAAGCTCCCCTGATACTTGAGATAGAACTGTCCAAAATCAGTATCTGAAGCAACGCCGAGGTCCTGAAGTGTCCTCATGGCTGTTCTCGGATCACTCCTAGCGATGTCGCCAGTAGATCCAGCCAGATACCGCTCGACTGTTGATGGAATCACAGATCGCATCCCCCCATTTTTTGAGACGTTCGCCTCTGCCACTCGATCTTGCCAGTATTGTTTTCGATCAATATCAAAGGCATCACGATCAATGGGAAAATCCGGATTCTTTTGATTGCCATACGGATGCAGTGCCTCGACGAATATCTCTCCGACTTTACCGACGAGGCTTACCACACAGATCGCAAGAGCAGCGAATGAGATCAAGCATAAACTTTGCGTAATGATTCTTGATTTTATCGAATGAAACATTATTTTCTAGTCCATTCGCCTCAAGCGACTCAATCTCATTCACCCCCAATGATCACTCATTCCTTCACTTCGTCACACACTCCCAATTTCCGCATCACTTGAGCACAAAAGGGACAGAACTTCAAATGATCCCATCCTTTCAAATAGTTGTTGATGTTGCGTCTTGAGCAATATCTTTCAACGCATCAATTGACTTGACATTATTGCCTGCAGCAATTTAACTAAGCGAATCGAGTTCCCCACAACAACCATGAGCAAATGGAGAACGCGGATCCTCAGGAACAGCGCCGTAAATATCTTGGGCTACCGGATGCTGAATTTCGCCTCCGCCCGCATTCTCGCTATAATCCACTCCGCACGGCGGCGGCAGAGGACGGTTGCAGCATAGACAATCCCTTACTACAGCATCATTTTGCGAACCTGAACGTCGTCGGCAATGACCGTTAATAATGGTTCGTCGGTCCAGGCGGAAATAAAGCTGAACTCCCTGAACCCACCAACCGGCTCCTCCACCGCGATGCATACTTCCGAGAGAAATGAACTCGCGGAACTTTCCGCCAAATGAGACAAATCCTGCTCCTCCGGCGAAAATGCCTTCATCCCAAGGACCCTATGGAAGATCACATCAAAGGCTCCGTGGTCAGTTTTAACTGAGACGGCCAGGCTGTTCCCCTGGTAAGAGAATGCTTCGATCTGACCATCCGCGACAAGAATTTCGCTACCTTTCACTTTTACCCTCCCGGAAAATTTTCTCCCGGAGTAAAGCCAGTGCCACTTCCTGGCGTATAACCATCCGGTTTTGATTTGCTTATAGCCCCGCGACGCGCGGCTTGGCCCCAGCTTAGACCATCTGGCTTCGTTTCAACATGGTAATGCGCGCCATGATGACGTGGATTGAAGCCCCGCGAACATGGACACAACCCTTCTGGATGGCTTTCATAGCGAATACGTGTGTTGCTGTTCGGGAACCACGTATATCGAGGCGTTCCATCCGGCGTCGCGCCAATCTTAGGATCGACACCCAGGACTTTGGTCATATCATCTGGATTCGAGGGGAACGTGCCAGTCAACCCAAGTGGATCAATCCAAGTGATTGGATTCGGCGCGTACTGGAAGACGTTGATGCCACCGGCTAGACCGATTGGATCGTTCGATACGAAACGCCCCGAACTCGGATCGTAGTACCGATGCCGGTTGTACGCGAGCCCTGTCTCATCATCGAACTGTTGCCCCTGAAACCGCAGCGGATTCCTCGCCACAATCCCCGCCGCCTTCGACGCCCGCTCAATCACCTCCCGCGCTTCGCCCCAAGCCTTGTACGATGCTTCCCACACAACGTCGCCGTCGTCGTCCGTCAGCATCTGCGGCGTACCGATCTGATCGCAGTGGTAATAGAACACCGCCGCATTGCCCCGCCGCTCCGGCACCTTCTGCAGCGGATCCTCCTCCGGCACATAGCGGTCGGTACTCTTCCACTCCGGCGTCGCGATCCCCTCGACCCGCTCCGCCACATACTGCGCCAGCGGCACGAACGTCCCCGGCTCGTAGAGATAGTGCGTGCCGCGCTCGCCATCACTCTCGTACGCCAGCGTGTCACCATCCCACCCGAACACCGTCCGCTCGCCGTTCACCTCCTTCGCAATACGCCGACCGAATGCGTCATAGAAATACCGCACCTGACTCTGCCGCGACGTCTCGGCAACGCGCGCAGACAGCATGCGATTGAACTCATCCCACTCGTATTCCTGCTCACCCGCCGGCGTACGCTTGCGCACCAGATTCCCGCGTGCGTCGTACTCGAAGTGCATCCCTGCATACGCCTTCAGCAGGTTACCGAGCACCTTCGGCACCTCGACCGGCAACGTACTTTCCGGCCGCACCGGGCTCGGACGCGATGCCGGCGTCTCCGCGGTCCGCACCGGATCGATGATGTTGCTCGCCGGATCGAATGCAAACCGTTCCTTCGCGATGGGACTGATCGCTTCGATCAACCGTCCGACCGGATCGTATCGATAGTCGGTCCCGCCCTTGCGGCTGTCCTCGATCCGCGACAACTGCCCCACCGCGTCATAGCGATACCGCCGCTCGGCAAGCGGCGCGGGTGACGTCGACCGTTGGATCGTCTGCTGCAGCACGCGTCCGGCCGGATCGTAGTGCGTGCGCTGCCCGACCTTGCTCGACAGCACACGCACCGTCTCGCGATGAAGATCGTCACGCTCGAACTGCACGCGCTCCTCGCCATCGAGCAACATTCCGTGCACATGTCCCGAGCCATACATCAACCAGTCGACCACATGCCCGTCCGGCCGAACGGTCCGCCGCCGATTGCCGAGTTCGTCGTATTCGTGATGCCACACGTAGCTGCGCCGGTCGCCGAACAGATCGTAGGCGTGATGTTCACGCACGAGATTACCAACTGGATCGAAGAAGAACTGCACGCGGCTGTACCGATTCACCGCGTCGATCAACCTGCCGCTCGGATCGTAGGCAAACCGTTCCTCGCTTTCCCCCGCGACGCGCTTCAGCAGTCGGCCGCTTACATCGATGTCGACCGACGTCACGCAACCCGCTTCATCGATCGAAATAAGACTGCCGCTGTCCGGATCGTACTGATAGCGCGTCGACTTGCCGTCAAAGCCGATTTCCTCGATCAACCGCCCCGCAGGATCGTAGTGAAACTGATACGTCGAAAAGTTCGCATCGGTCAACGCGGTCAAGCGCCCGAGACGGTCATAGCGATACGCGACCGTCTGCCCGAGCGCATCGGCGCGACTCGCAATGCGACCGACCGCATCGTAGCCATATCGCGTCGAACGATTGAGCTGGTCCGTATGCCGGAGCAAGCGGCCTTCAGCATCGTATTGGAGCTGCTCGACGCCGGCAGGCGAGCGAACTTCAGTCGGCTGCCCGTTCGGTCCGTACCGATAGGCAGCCACACCGCCGGCCGCGTCCTTTGTCTCGATCACACGCCCGATGTCGTCGTAGCGCCACTCCGTCTTCTTTCCGGAGCAGTCCGTATAGCTCGTCATCTGCCCGGCATTGTTGTACTCGATCGTCTTCGAGCCGCCCTTTGCGTCGATGATCTGCGTCGGCAAACCCTTGTCGTTGTATTCGTACTTCGTCGAATGCTCGAGCGGATCGATTTCCTCGACGAGGTTTCCGGCATCGTCATATTTGCGCTGCCACACATGCCCGTTCGGATCGACGAGCCGGATCATCTGATCCTTGTCGTCATACGCCATCTCGACAACGCTGCCGTCCGCCCGTTCGTGCTGGACCAGATTGCCGCGCGCGTCGTATTCGCGCCGCTCGATGCTGCCATCCTGCCGGATATGCAATACCAGATTGTGGTGGGCATCGCGCCGGAACCACTCCTGGTTACCGTCCGGATACACGATCCGGTACACGTAGCCGTGGATGTTGAAGTAGTACCGCGTCGTCTGACCGAGGGCATCGGTCACGTAGGTCAGGCGGATGTTCGGATTCCATGCGAGCCGAAGATCGAGACTCCCGTCGTCGGCGTATTCGCGAATACATTTCGCGTCTGCGTTGTCTTCAGCATCCGCGCCATCCCATTCGAGCGTCATCCCGCGGCCCGTGCGATCGGTATAGCGCGTCACCAGGTGGCGGTGATATTGATACGTCCGCGCGTTGCCATGACGATCGACCGCGCGCACGAGATCGCCGTTCGCATCGTATTCGTAGCGAGCCAGCGTGCGACGCGCACCGTCCTTGAGCACATGCTCGATCTGTACGATCCGGCCATGCCGGTCGTGCTCGAACGCGAGCACATTGCCGCTCGCATCGATCACGCGTGCAACGCGATCAAGCGCATCGTAGTCGAGCGTGATCGTGTTGCCGGCACGGTCCTTCTGCATCGCGAGCCGGAACGCGTCGCCACGGCGCTCGTATACATGCAGCGCGTCATGGCCGTATGCGATCGTCACCCACGTATCGTCGAGCCGCGACAGCGTCAGATTCTCGGACAGATCATCGTGCGCCGCGCCGGCCGCCAGTGCCGGATACTCGATGCTGCGCCCTTCCACATCGCGATAGATCCACTGACCGTTCTTGATGTCGATTCGCGTCGTGTACGGCGTAATCCACCGCGCGCCCAGCTCTCCGTTGTCATAGGCCGACAGCCGGGAGCGATACGTACGCTCCCAAACGAGCGGCATGGCGCCCGGCAGGTCGAAATCCACGTGGGAGAACGTTTCGTCACCGAAAGCGAAGTCGATCGATGCCGGCGATGCCCCGACCCCACACGCCTTGCACGTGCTCTTCCCCGGCCCTTCGGCCGGCGCTTGCCCCTCCGTTTTCTCGAGCCCCTCCTGCCCGCGCGTCTTCTTCGCCTGGCTTTTCCCGCTCGCCTTGACGTCCGCAGTCTGCTCATGAAGCTTCGCACGTGCCTTCACCCGCCCGACCGCCTCGATCAGCTGCACGACCAGCCACATCATCTTGCCTTCCTCGCTGCCGGCGAGCGAACGGATCGACTTCGCGATCTTCGGCGCCTCGGTCCGAAGGAAGGTCACCGTGCTGCGAAACGGCTCGAGCCACGCATCCGGCGCAAGTTTCGCCGCCGTGCCCGCCGCCTTGTTGACAACCTTCTTCCCCAGCGCCTTGGTCCCCTCGTACGCGAACTGGATGCCGTCACCGACCCGGCTCGGGCTGTACCACGGCCGGTTGTCCGCCATCTTCTGCGCAAGCTGTTGCTGGCGTTTCAGATTGGCGTTGGCATCGAAGAGCTGTCCGTGCAGCGCTTTGTCCATGCCGGTCGCCAGCGCGATCATGAGCTCCTCGGCTTTCGACGCGCATCCGTCGAGCAGTTCGACGAGGCCAGCCTTCAGCTTGTTCAGAAAATCCTCGATCTCGGTCGCGCAGGTCGCATTGATATGCGTGACCAGCACGGAGATGATCGCCGCGCCGAGATTGTTGCGGGTCGCCAGCAATTCGTGACGGACGAGCGCGAGCAGCGGGCGCGCGGACATCCGGAACGGCGCGAGTGTCGGCGGAATCGGAATGATGCCGAGCAGGTTGATCGCAAGGCTCATGTAGTCGAGCACCTGGCCACCGCGCTTCTCGACGATTTCGGCAATATCACCCAGCGCGTCGACCATCGCCATGATGTTGCCGACGATCGGTACGGCGCCGGCAAACGTCTTCACGTCCTCGAACGTGATGTGATTGCCGCTGATACGGCGCAACCATGCGTCGAAGCGGTTGCCGACCGCCGCGACGTCCTTGGCGGAAACATCGCTGAGCCACGTAACAGCCTGTTCCTTCTCCGCGCCCGGTGGAAGTTGTTGTGCCATGTCGTTCTTCGTTCAATTCGTATTTTTTAAAGACGGCCGACAAGCCGCCCTCTCAGGATTTCAGCGGTCCGCCAAACCCGCTCGTCGGCAGCTTCATACCTGTCGCGCCCGCGGCCGACGCCACGGTCGTGGCGCCCTTGCCCGCGATGCCGGCGACGCCCGGCAATGCGCTCTGCAACGCGCCCGACGCGGCATTCGCAGCCGGCGCGGCAAGCGCGGCAAGCCCGCCCTGACGGGCGGCCTGAACCATCCCGGCCACCTGCTTCGCCGCACCGCTCAGGGTCGAGGCCGTCTGCAACGCCGACGCAACGCCGGCTCCGCCCAACGCGGTCGCCGCAGCCGGCAATGCCGAGCTCGCGAGCCCGCCGAGGGCCGCGCCCGCGCTGCCGCCGCTCACCAGCCCCATCGCCGCCGTCGTCGCGGCCGGCGCCATCCCCTGCAACTGGCTCGCGAGCTGTCCGCTCGCCGCGGCCTGCGCGGCTTCCGCCGACGGTTGCACGGGCTCCGCCGGCCACTTCGCCTGCTTGAAATAGTTCGCCGGCTGATCCGACTCGCGTGGGTCCTTCCCGAATTCGACGCGCACCGCGCCGGGTGGCAACCCGCTCACAACCGTATGACCGCTGTTGTCGAGTGCGCCTTTCTTCAGCACGGCGCCGTTCACGTCCTTCACCGTGAACAGTCCGCCTTTCACCGCCTCGCCGTTCACGTACTTGTGAAACAGTTCGAGCTGCCCCGGCTGATCCGGCCGCGGGCTCGGCAACGGATACCCCATGCTCGCCGGACCCGCGAACGTATGCGACGCCCCCTTCACATCGATGGCGCCCGGCGCATGAATCTCGATGTTGCCGTCCTTGATGCGGATATACCCGCCGCCGCTCGTCAGCAAAATGCCCTGATCGGCCGCGATCTCGATCCGGTCGGTTGCGGACACAACCTTTACCGCCTTCTGCGCGGTCACCTCGACGTTGTCCGACTGCGCCTGGATCTCGACCTTGCCCTTGCCCGCGAACAGCTTCATCCCCGCGTTCTGCACGAACAGGCTCAGCTTCTGCCCGATGCTGCCGATCAGCGACTTGCCCGCCGCGACATGCACGCTTTGCCCGCTCGCGACGTTCACGTGATCG
Organism: Burkholderia sola; assembly: GCF_905400185.1. Lineage (NCBI taxonomy): Bacteria > Pseudomonadati > Pseudomonadota > Betaproteobacteria > Burkholderiales > Burkholderiaceae > Burkholderia > Burkholderia sola. Next base: position 407,088 of record NZ_FR989675.1, on the reverse strand, counting down.
TTCGCGACCACGTGCACCGACTGCTGCGTCGACATCCCGATCCCCGACGGGCTGCCGAACAGCATCACCGGTTCCTTGAATGCGTTCGCGCTGCCGGTGCCGCCGCCCGCCGTACGTCCGCCGGACGCGTTACCCGACGCACTGTCCTGCGTCGCGTCGGTGAACGCACGCATCGTGTCGTGCGCTTCCTTCAGGCTTTCCGCCTGATGCTGCTCGCTCACGCCCGACATCGCTTCGATCAGGCTCTCGCCCGTCACGAGCTGCTGCTGCGCTTCCTTCACGTCGAGCGGCTGGCTGTTCGCCGCCTTCGGATGGGTCGTGACGTACAGGCCCTGGCTCGCCCGCACCGCGCCGTACGCATCCGAGCGCAAGTCGAACCCGCTGCCGAGATACGACCCGCGCGAATTGCCGCTCTGGTCGATGATGTAGCCGAGATGCAGCAGGCTGTTCGCGCTGCTGCTCATCAGCTGCACGCGGTTCTGCCCCGTCGCGTCGTCCATCACGAGCTGGTTGTAGCCGCCGCCCGAATACTCCTTCGACCGATACCCTGACAGAATCCCGTCGCTATGCCACTGCGGCTGGTTCGCGCCGTTGTACACGCGCCCGACGGCCAGCGGTCGGTCGCAATCGCCGCCGACATAGTCGATCAGCACTTCCTCGCCGATGCGCGGCACGTGCACGCCGCCGTAGCCGCCACCCGTGTCCGACTGCACGACGCGCACCCAGCACGACGCGTTTTCGTTACCCGGGTTCAGGCGATCCCACACGAACTGCACGCGGATCCGGTTCAACTCGTCGGTATAGACTTCCTCGCCCTGCGGCCCGACGACGATCGCCGTCTCGAGATGCATCTTCGGCTTCTCGTGTTCGAACGGGCTGCGATACGGCACGCTGACGCGCTGCGCTTCGACCTCGACGAGATAGAAGCCGACCGAGCCGTCGTCGTGCTGCACGCGAAACGCGGGGTCGGCGCCATAGCCGTCCTGCGCCTGCGTCAGCGCATCGCGCAGGCTGTACGGGAAGTCCGCACTGCTGTTGGCAACGGGCAGGTTGTTCTCGATCCACCATTCGACGCCGATCGTCGCGAATTCGCGCTGATCGGCCGGATCGCGATCGTGTTCGGGATGGTCCGCCAGCGTGAAGCGCCGGCCGGCATCGATCGCACGCACGCCGCCCGCGCCGTGAAAGCGCTTCGCCTCCGACTCCCACTGCTCCATCCGGATCTTCGTCAGATGGTCGCCGCGCGTCTGGTCCAGATAGGTGTACGCACCGGTGTATTCGTAGACTTCGAGCTGGTCGGGCAATTCACCCTGGCCAGCCATCGTCGGCAGCGTCGTGCCCTTCGGGTTCGACGGTTGCGACGGATTCTTGTAGTCGAACGTGCGTGTCGATCGGGCCACGCTCTGCAGCGTGCGCGTGCCCGACCATTGCGTGAGCGCGTCGGCTTCGCTCGCCGCGCCGCCGTGATAGAAGCGCACGGCCTGCGGCGACAGCGGCGCAAACGCCTGCAGGTTGTCGGTGATCACGAGCGTATGCGACTTGCCGTCGTCGGCCTGCTGCCAGATGGTGTAAAGGCCTTCGCTCTCCATCAGCCGATGTACGAAATGCCAGTCGGTGTCGTGCTGGCGCGTGTACGAACGGTTCGGCAACGGCTTCGACAGCGCAAAGCGAAAATGGCCCTTCGCCTGCGGATGCTGGTCCAGCACGTCGCTGATGATCTGGTCGACGGTCGTATCGTTCCAGATCCGCTGGTCGCGACGGAACTTCAGGAAATGGGTGAAATCGGCGAACGTGAGCTGATAGGTCGTGAGCCCGCCGTCGGCGCCCAGACGACGCGCGGTGTGCACATAGCCATTCACCGGCCGGTAGCTGCGATCGCCCTGCTGGATCCACAACGTGACTGGCTGCGCGATCAGCTTTTTAAGCTCCAGATCGCTGTCGGTCGACAGCACGTCCAGCGTGAATTCGTACGCGCGCCCGATGCGTGAGCGGCCGACCGCCCGCTGCACGGTCAGCACGTTCGCCCCCAACGGGGTGTCGAGCTTCAGCAGCCGGTCCTGCTGAAGCAACCCGCCGCGCAATGCGGCAACAGTGTTCTGCATGTTCATGGCAACGGCCTTTTCTTCTTTTGACGCGCCCTCGGATGGCGCGCTGAGCGATTTCGCTCGCGCGATTTTACAGACAAATTACGGCCCGAATCGGAAAAATGACCTGATTTAAAAGACTATTTTTAAGCGGATTCCGAATGCCCGCGGCGAACGCTCGAACAGGCAGGCGCCGTGCACAGCGGTTGCCGTCACACTGCATTGCCGCCTTCAATCCGCTGAAATCGAGTGCAATCAGGGCCAATTCGACTTCCGGTGCGGCGCGGTTGCGAGTAGTGTCTACGTGCCCGTATTGCGGCCCACCGAGGCCGGTCAGCGCCCGGTGCCCGGCACTCACCACAACACCCTGCTGACCACTGGAGATCTGCGATGAAACGTTCGAAGTTCCTGCTGTCGGGCCTGCTGCTCGCGTCGGCCCTCGGCTTCACGGCCGTCGCCGCGCACGCGGACGACCTGCTCGATTCCGTGAAGAAAGCCGGCGTGCTGCGGGTCGGCCTCGAAGGCACGTATCCGCCGTTCAACTCGCGCGGCACGTCCGGCCAGCTCGAGGGCTTCGACGTCGACGTCGCGAACGCGGTCGCCGGCAAGCTCGGCGTGAAGACACAGTTCGTCCCGACGGAATGGAGCGGCATCATCGCGGGGCTGCAGGCCGGCAAGTTCGACGTGATCGTCAACCAGGTCACGATCACGCCGCAGCGCAAGGAGGCGCTCGACTTCAGCGAGCCGTACACGTACTCGGCCGCGCAACTGATCCAGCGCAAGGACGACACGCGCAACTTCAAGTCGCTCGAGGATTTCAAGGGCAAGAAGCTCGGCGTGACGCTCGGCACCAACTACGACCAGATGGCGCGCAGCGTGCCGGGCATCGAGGTGCAGACGTATCCGGGCGCGCCGGAGAAGCTGCGCGACCTCGCCGCGGGTCGGATCGAGGCGACGCTCGACGATCGGCTGATGCTGCCGTACATGATCAAGACGTCGAACCTGCCGCTGCGCTCGGGGGCGGTGCTGAACGGCGGCAAGCAGGAGATGGCGATCCCGTTCCGCAAGGGCAACCCGAAGTTCGAGAAGGCGATCAACGATGCGCTCGAGTCGCTGCGCAAGGACGGCACGCTGAAGAAGATCTCGACGCACTGGTTCGGCAGCGACGTGACGGTGCCGGTCGCGCAGTAAGCGGTTCGGCGCGCGCTCAATGCGTCACGCTTTTCGCTGCGGCGAAGGCGTGACGCGCAGATGCAAGCGTCTTGCCTCCTTCCTCCTCTTTTCCGTTTTCCGTCAGGCCGCCTCGTCGAAGCGGGCAAGCAGCATCTGGCCAATCGGCGTCAGCGCCGGGCGCGCCGCTATCTCGTCTACGCGTACCTGCGTGTCGTCGACCAGCTGCTTTTCGACGAGCACGGCGAACGCCGGGTTCGCGAGGTCGACACTGTCGGGCGCGCGCGCAATGCGCAGCAGCATAGAGAATTCATGCGGACTCAACATGGTCCATGTCTCCTGATCGTCCGCGATGCATTCGATCGGCGTCGATCACGTTTTCGAATGGAATGGATGGGAGGCCGAAGCCGATGCGCTGCCGGGAGCGAGATCCCGGGTGATCCTGCGCGACGCGGGCACGGCGTCGGATGCGATCACGCACACCCCGATCGCGACAATGCTGCCGCGGCGGGAACGTGCAACATTAGAGATGCGGCGTGACGCGGGCGTGACAAGAAAAAGGGGAGAACGACAGCGCTCGCGACATCACGGCGCGCAGCCCCATGAACGAAAAAGGGGTTACGGAAAACTCCGTAACCCCTTTTCGGATTTGGTGCCGGCTGCAGGACTCGAACCCGCCACCTGATGATTACAAATCAACTGCTCTACCAGATGAGCTAAGCCGGCGTAGCGCGAGATTCTACCTCATTTCACGATCTTGAGGCGAGGTCTGCTACCGCCTTTCGAGCCGTCGCCGTCGGTTTTCGGCGGTTCGTCGACGCCTTCGGACGGCTCCTCGTTCGCCCCGCTGTCGGCGACGGGCGCCAACGGCGGTACGGACTCGTCGCGCTGCGCGTCATCGGCCAGCGCGGCGTCATCGTCGAACGCACCCGAATCCGCACCCTCGCCTGCGACCGCATCGACCTGAAACGCCATGCCCTGCCCGTTCTCTCGCGCGTAGATCGCGAGCACGTTGGCCACCGGAATCTCGATCTTGTGCGCCTTCCCGGAGAACCGGGCCGTAAACTCGATCCACTCGTTGCCCATCTGCAACTGGCTCGTCGCCTCGAAGCTGATGTTGAGCACGATCTCGCCGTCACGCACGAACTGACGCGGCACGCGCGTCGAGTTGTCGACCCTCACCGCGATATGCGGCGTGTAACCGTTATCGGTGCACCACTCGTACAACGCGCGCAGCAGATAAGGCTTCGTTGAAATCTCTTGCATCACAATCCTCGAACCCGGAGCGGGCGCGCGGCACGCCGCCGCCCGCTCCGTCATGCCTTCATTGCAACATTAACGACGCATGACCTTTTCGGACGGCGTCAGTGCTTCGATGTAGGCCGGACGGCTGAAGATCCGTTCGGCGTACTTCATCAGCGGCGCGGCGTTCTTCGACAGCTCGATGCCGTAGTGATCCAGGCGCCACAGCAGCGGTGCGATCGCGACGTCGAGCATCGAGAACTCTTCGCCGAGCATGTACTTGTTCTTCACGAAGATCGGCGCGAGCTGCGTCAGGCGATCACGGATCGCGAGGCGTGCCTTCTCGTGATTCTTCTCCGCCGCCTTGCCCTTCTCGTTCTCGAGCGTGCTGACGTGGACGAACAGTTCCTTCTCGAAGTTGAGCAGGAACAGGCGCGCGCGGGCGCGCTGCACCGGGTCGGCCGGCATCAGTTGCGGATGCGGGAAGCGCTCGTCGATGTACTCGTTGATGATGTTCGATTCGTACAGGATCAGGTCGCGCTCGACCAGGATCGGCACCTGACCGTACGGGTTCATCACCGAAATGTCTTCCGGCTTGTTGAACAGGTCGACGTCGCGGATTTCGAAGTCCATGCCCTTCTCGAACAGCACCAGCCGGCAACGCTGGGAGAACGGGCAAGTTGTGCCGGAATACAGAACCATCATATTTGCGTTTCCTCAAAAAAGCCGAGGGCCGGCACGCGGCGAAACCCCTTTCACGGGTTCCGCCTTGCGCCGGCCCCACGCCGGTCAGGCGTGTTTACTTGATATCTTTCCAGTACGCGGCATTGAGCCGCCAGGCCAGGAAAGTCAGGACACCGAGAAAGATCAGCACCCACACGCCGAGGCGCTTGCGGGTCTGCTGGGCCGGCTCGGACATCCATGTCATATAGGCCACCAGGTCGGCCACCGCAGCATCGTAGTCGGGCGACGACAGCGTGCCCGGCGTGACCTGCTGGAAGCCGACGAGCACGTGGGCCTTCTCGCCCGTCTCCTCGTCCGTCTTGTCTTCGAATTTGGCAACGCGCTGCCCCTGCAGCTGCCACAACACATGGGGCATGCCGACGTTCTCGAACACCGCGTTGTTCCAGCCGGTCGGCCGCGTATCGTCGCGGTAGAAGCTCCGCAGATACGTGTACAGCCAGTCGCGGCCGCGCGCACGCTCCTCGACCGACAGGTCGGGCGGCGTGGTGCCGAGCCAGTTCTTCGCGTCGTCGGACCGCATCGCCACGGACATCGTGTTCCCGACCTTGTCGGTCGTGAACAGGAGATTCGTTTCGATCTCCTTCTGGGATATGCCCAGATCCGTCAGACGGTTGTAGCGCATCAGGTTCGCGCTGTGGCAGTTCAGGCAATAGTTTACAAACAATTGCGCGCCGTGCTGAAGCGAAACGAGATTTTCCGTGTTATCGGGCGCCCGGTCGAGCGGAAAATTACCTTCCGCCCGCACGGCCGGTGCCGCCAGCAGCGCACAGGCGGTGGCCCCGATCAGCGCGAGTGTCGAAAGCAGTTTCTTCATGTCGTTCTCTCCTCGCTCACGTTAATGGGGCTTGAAGCGCACCCGTTCCGGCGGCTGCTTGAACGTGCCAAGCGGCGTCCAGACGGGCATGCCGAGGAAGAACGCGAAGTAGACCAACGCGCAGAACTGCGCGATCAGCGTCGCCGCCGGCGACGGCGGCCGCGTGCCGAGGAACGCGAGGGTCAGGAACGCCGCGACGAAGATCCCGAGGAACACCTTGTGGAACAGCGGCCGGTAGCGGATCGACTTCACCGGGCTGCGGTCGAGCCACGGCAGAAAGAACAGCGAGATCACCGCCGAGCCCATCACGACGACGCCCCAGAACTTCGACTCGGTCAGATACATGAACACGACGATCGCGGCGGCCAGCACCGGCAGCCCGATCTTCCACTTGCCGCGCGCGCGGATCAGCGCGAGCACGCCGAGCAGCGCGATCACGATCATCAGCACGATCTTGAACGGGTCGGTGGTCGCGCGCAGCATCGCGTAGAACGCGGTGAAGTACCAGACCGGCGCGATCTCGGGCGGCGTCTGCAGCGGGTTCGCCGGGACGAAGTTGTTCGCCTCGAGGAAATAGCCGCCCATCTCCGGCGAGAAGAACACGATCAGCGCGAACACCATCAGGAACACGCACACGCCGAGGAAATCGTGCACCGAGTAGTACGGGTGGAACGGGATGCCGTCGAGCGGAATGCCGTTTTCGTCCTTTTTCGCCTTGATCTCGATGCCGTCCGGGTTGTTCGACCCGACTTCGTGCAGCGCGACCAGGTGCGCGACGACGAGGCCGACCAGCACGAGCGGGATCGCGATCACGTGGAACGCGAAGAAGCGGTTCAGCGTGACGTCGGACACGACGTAGTCGCCGCGAATCCACAGCGACAGGTCCGGGCCGACGAACGGGATCGCCGAGAACAGGTTCACGATCACCTGCGCGCCCCAGAACGACATCTGGCCCCACGGCAGCAGGTAGCCGAAGAACGCCTCGGCCATCAGGCACAGGAAGATCGCGCAGCCGAAGATCCACACGAGCTCGCGCGGCTTGCGGTACGACCCGTACAGCAGCCCGCGGAACATGTGCAGGTAGACGACCACGAAGAACATCGACGCACCGGTCGAGTGCATGTAGCGGATCAGCCAGCCCCACGGCACCTCGCGCATGATGTACTCGACCGACGCGAACGCGAGCGTCGAGTCGGGCTTGTAGTTCATCGTCAGGAAGATGCCCGTGACGATCTGGTTCACGAGCACCAGCAGCGCGAGGGAGCCGAAGAAGTACCAGAAGTTGAAGTTCTTCGGCGCGTAGTACTCGGATACGTGCTTCTTCCAGGTGGACGTGAGCGGGAAGCGCTGGTCGATCCAGCCGGTGAAACCTGTCGTGGAGACTTCCTTGTTGTCGGCGGCCATCACGCTTCTCCTTTCTCGTCCTTGCCGATCACGAGGGTCGTCGCCGACGTGAACATGTAGGGCGGGATGTCGAGATTCTGAGGCGCCGGCTTGTTCTTGAACACGCGACCGGCGAGGTCGTAGGTCGAACCGTGACACGGGCACAGGAAACCACCCGGCCAGTCGTCCGGCAGGTTCGGCTGCGGACCCGGCGTGAAGCGTTGGCTGGGCGTGCAGCCGAGATGCGTACACACGGCCATCACGACGAGAATGTTCTTGCGATCGGCCCGTGCCCGATATTCGTTCGCGCAATACGCGGGCAACGGCATCGAATACGGGGATTTCGTGGTCGGATCGGCCACTTCCTTGTCGGCCTTGACCACGTCGGCCAGCATCGAATCGGTGCGATTCAGGATCCAGACGGGTTTGCCGCGCCACGGCACGGTGACCATTTCGCCGGGCTTCAGGCCACTGATATCGATCTCGACCGGTGCACCGGCCGCTTTCGCTTTCGCGGACGGCGCAAGCGACGCCGCGAAAGGTATGACGGTGGCTACGCCTCCTACGCCACCTGCTACGGATGTCGCAATCAGCCAGGTACGGCGGCCGCTGTCGACGCGTTTCTCTTCCTTGTCTCGCATCACACGCCCCACTTCTGAGTTGGATTTTCCGTCACGACTTTCCATTCCGCCGCTAGTTTGCGCGAATGGAGTCGCCATTTACAAGGCCCGGAGATGAAAATCCCTTCGAAGTGTTTGATAGTTAAGGGTTATCCCCCACTATCGGAGCGATTAAATCATTTCGCTTTTAAGCGGATGCTACATAGAGAAATTTCGATGCGCCGCCGCAAATCCGTCGCTCAGACCGGATTATGAATATCGATAAAAAGGTGTTCGAGATCGAATTCCTCGGACAAGTGGCGCCCCAGCGCCTGGATTCCGTAGCGCTCGGTCGCATGGTGCCCCGCCGCAACGAACGCGACGCCGCTTTCCGCGGCCGCGTGCGTGGTCGACTCGGACACCTCGCCGGTCAGGAACACGTCCGCGCCGGCGTCGATCGCGGCGTCGAAGTAGCTCTGCGCGGCGCCCGTGCACCACGCGATGCGGCGCAGCTGCGTGTCCTGATCGCCGAGCACGAGCGGTGTGCGGCCGAGCGTGCGCTCGACCTTCGCGACGAAATGCTCGAGCGTGACCGGCATCGGCAGCGTCGCCATCCAGCCGAGATCGCCTTCGCCGAAACGCTGCTCGCCGATCAGGCCGAGCTTTTCGCCGAGCTGCGCGTTGTTGCCCAGTTGGGGATGCGCGTCGAGCGGCAGGTGGAACGCGAACAGGTTCAGGTCGTTCGCGAGCAGCAGCTTCAGCCGCTGATACTTGCGGCCGGTGATCTGCGGCGCCTCGTTGCGCCAGAAATAGCCGTGATGGACGAGCACGGCATCCGCCCCCCATTCGAGCGCGGCTTCGAGGAACGCGACCGACGCCGTCACGCCGGTGGCGATCTTCTCGATCTTGCGGCGCCCTTCGACCTGGAGGCCGTTCGGGCAATAGTCCTTGAAGCGCGCGGTTTCAAGGGTATTGTTCAAGTACAATTCGAGTTCGATCCGATCCATATAAACCTCTAATCCATTCAGATGCTTAGACGCTTCTGGCTGTTCTTCGCGCAGGCGGTAACCATACTGCTCGCGCTGATGTTCATCGTCGTGACGCTCAAGCCGCAATGGCTGCAACGGCAAGGACAGCTCGGCAAGCAGCTCGCCACGCCGATCGTCGCGCTGCGCGAGGTCGCGCCGGGCATCGGCGGCGCTCCGGCGACCACGTCGTATGCCGAAGCCGCGCAGAAGGCGATGCCGGCCGTCGTCAACGTGTTCTCCAGCAAGGACGGCTCGCTGCCGCCCGACCCGCGCGCGAAGGATCCGCTGTTCCGCTACTTCTTCGGCGACCGCAACGCCCGCAAGCAGCAGGACGAGCCGGCCGCCAACCTCGGCTCGGGCGTTATCGTGAGCCCTGAAGGTTACATTCTAACGAACCAGCACGTCGTCGACGGCGCCGACCAGATCGAAGTCGCGCTCGCCGACGGCCGAACGGGCACCGCGAAGGTGATCGGCAGCGATCCCGAAACGGATCTCGCGGTGCTGAAGATCAACATGACGAACCTGCCGACGATCACGCTCGGCCGCTCCGACCAGTCGCGCGTCGGCGACGTCGTGCTCGCGATCGGCAACCCGTTCGGCGTCGGCCAGACGGTCACGATGGGGATCATCAGCGCGCTCGGCCGCAACCACCTCGGCATCAACACGTTCGAGAACTTCATCCAGACCGACGCACCGATCAACCCCGGCAACTCCGGCGGCGCGCTGGTCGACGTGAACGGCAATCTGCTCGGCATCAACACGGCGATCTACTCGCGCTCGGGCGGCTCGCTCGGCATCGGTTTCGCGATTCCGGTTTCGACCGCCCGCACGGTGCTCGAAAGCATCATCACGACGGGTTCGGTCACGCGCGGCTGGATCGGCGTCGAGCCGCAGGACGTCACGCCGGAAATCGCCGAGTCGTTCGGGCTCCAGCAGAAATCGGGCGCGATCGTCGCGGGCGTGCTGCAAGGCGGCCCGGCCGACAAGGCCGGCATCAAGCCGGGCGACATCCTGGTGAGCGTCAATAGCGAGGACATCACCGACACGACGAAGCTGCTGAACGTCGTCGCGCAGATCAAGCCGGGCACGCCGACCAAGGTGCACGTCGTACGCAAGGGCAAGCAGTTCGACGTGAACGTCGTGATCGGCAAGCGCCCGCCGCCGCCGAAGCAGACGCTCGACGAGCAGGACGGCGATAGCGAATGACGGTCGGCGGGCGGCACGCCGCCCGCCGGTCATGATGCGACGCGGAAACGGAAAAGGGCAGCCGGTTGGCTGCCCTTTTGCTTTGCTTCAAACGACGTCTGGTGCCGGAAGGTAGCTTTGCGATGCGCTGGCTGGCGGCCCACCGCAGTACCGGGCGCCTCCGGCCGGGCCGGAAAGCCGCCCCGGCGCCGCGCCGTCAACTCGCGGCTTCGCCGTTCCCCGCCTCGCCCTCTTCTACCGGCTTCTTCGGCACGAAGAACCGCGCGGCCAACAGGCCGATCTCGAACAGCACGATCAGCGGCAGCGCGAGCATCAGTTGCGAGAACACGTCCGGCGGGGTGACGACCGCCGCGACGACGAATGCGCCGACGATCACGTACGGCCGCATCTCCTTCAGCTTCTTCAGGGACAGCACGCCCATCCTGACGAGCAGCACGACGACGATCGGCACCTCGAACGTGACCCCGAACGCGATGAACATCCCGAGCACGAAGCTCAGGTAGTTGTCGATGTCGGTCGTCATCTCGGCGCCGAGCGGCGCGTTGTAATGCGCCATCACGCGGAAGATCGTCGGGAACACGAGGAAGTACGCGAACGCCATCCCGCACAGGAACAGCACGTAGCTGCTGCCGACGAGTGGCGTGACGAGCTTCTTCTCGTGCTGGTACAGCCCCGGCGCGACGAACGCCCAGATCTGATACAGCACGATCGGCAGCGCGATCACGAGCGCGACGAGCATCGTGACCTTCATCGGCACGAAGAACGAGCCGGTGACGTCGGTGACGATCATCTTGCCGTCTTTCGGCAGGTTCTCCATCAACGGCCGCGCGAGCAGCTTGAAGATGTCCGGCGCCCAGTACACGAGCCCGACGAACACGACGATCACGGCCAGCCCCGCGCGAATGATGCGATCGCGAAGCTCGACGAGATGGGAAATGAAGGTTTCTTCCGGGGCGTCGCCCGGGTTCTGCTGGGGGTCGCTCACACCGGCCCTCGGTAGGATTGACGAGCGAGCATGCGCTCGACTCAGAAGAAGCGCGTCGGCCGGCGCAGGCTGGCCGGCTGGTGGCGCGCGACACGCGCGGCGCCCGACTGCACGTGCGTGCGGCGGGTCGTCGCGCGCTTGTACCAGACAGGCGTCGCCGCCTGCTTGATGCGCCAGTTGCGACGCTTCGGCGCAAGCGCGGCCGTGCTGCCGCCACGCCACGACGGCGCCGCGGGCGTGTCGCTACCGTGCAGGCCGGCATCGACCGAGCCTTCGTTGAGACCGCCGACCGCGGAATGCCACGTATCGTTCAGTTCCTTCTCGTGCTCGCGCAGGTTATCGTGAATCGTCGTCTCGACATTGCGCGCGGCCGATTCGAAATCGGTCTTCATCGTCCGCAGCGCGTCGAGTTCGATTTCGCGCGAGACCTCGGCCTTCACGTCGTTGATGTACCGCTGCGCGCGGCCGAACAGCGCGCCTGCCGTACGCGCGACGCGCGGCAGGCGCTCGGGGCCGAGCACGACGAGCGCGACGACGCCGATCAGCGCCATCTTTGAAAGACCGAGATCCAGCATCGCGAATGCCTCAGCGTGCCGGCGTTACGCCTTGTTCGAATCGGAACGCGTCGTTTCCTTCGCGTTGACGTCGACCGCGCCCGAACGCGGCAGTTGCTGCGCGTCGGCCGGCGTTTCGCCTTCCTTCATGCCGTCCTTGAAACCCTTCACGGCGCTGCCGAGATCGTTGCCGATGTTGCGCAGCTTCTTCGTACCGAAAACCAGCGCGACGATCAGCAGCACGATCAGCCAGTGCCAAATGCTCAATCCACCCATGATGAAACCTCTCCTCAACCACGCCGCGGTGCGGCGTAAATCGCCGGCGACGCGCCGGCTTCGACTATCGGATGCGGGGAAACGCCCCGCGTCGTCAACCCATCCGTTGCCACGGGCGCGGGCCGGCCAGGATATGCGCGTGCAGGTGGTAGACCTCCTGCCCGCCGCCCGGGCCCGTGTTGATCACCGTGCGAAAACCGGTTTCGCCGCCCGTATACGCGACGCCGAGCTGGTCGGCCAGACGCGCGACGAGCAGCATCAGCCGGCCGAGCATCGGCGCATCGGCGTCGACCGCCGCCGACAGCGTCGGCAGGTGCCGGCGCGGAATCACGAGCACGTGCGTGTCGGCCGCCGGGCGGATGTCGCGGAACGCGACGAATTCGTCGTCCTCGTGCACCTTCGTGCTCGGGATCTCGCCTGCCGCGATCTTGCAGAACAGGCAATTCGGATCGTGACTCATGTTGCTCCTGCAAACGCCCGCGTGCGGCCGGTCAGAACCACGCCTGCGGATCGAGCGTCTTGTTGTCGTTCAGGTACAGCCAACCCTTGATGATACGGTACAGCGTCCAAATCCACGTGACAAACATCACGACGAATCCGACCACGACGAACATCAGCGCGAACCCGATCACGTAGGCGATCAGCGCGCGCCAGAACGTGCGGATCTGCCACTCGAAGTGATCGGCGTACGGCGTGCCGGCCACGTCGCCGCGCTTCACGTAGTTGATGATGATCGCGATGATGCCCGTGACGCCGCCCGTCAGCCAGTGAAACGCATAAAGACCGTACAGCACGTGGGTCAGCGTGCGCAGCCCGTTCAGGCGCTCGGCATCCGCGGCGCCCGGCACCGCCGGCGTCGGAAACTGGTTCGACGTATCGTTCATGATGCTACCCCCGTTAGATGACAATTCTTACAGCTTACCGCACTGTTGCCACCGCGGCGGACCCTGTTCGTCAGCCGCCGTTTTCCTCGCGCTCGCGGCGCTTGCGCAGCGCTTTTTCCTCGATGCCCGACAAGCCTTCGCGGCGCTCGAGCTCGGCGATCACGTCGGCCGGGCTCAGGTCGAAATGCGACAGCATCACGAGGCAGTGGAACCACAGGTCGGCCACCTCGCCGACGAGCGCGCTCGGCGCGCCGCCCTGGCGCACGTCCTTCGCGGCCAGCACGACTTCCGTCGCCTCTTCGCCGATCTTCTTCAGCACGGCGTCGTCGCCCTTGTGGAACAGGCGCGATACGTACGATTGATCGGGATCGCCGCCCTTGCGGCTGTCGATCACGGCCGCGAGGCGCAGCAGCGTGTCTTCGGTCGATTGCGTCATTTGTAGATGTGTTCGGGGTCTTTCAGCACCGGCTCGACCGCGACCCAGTCGCCGCCGTCCACCGTACCTTCGAATTTCTGGAAGAAGCACGAATGCCGGCCGGTGTGGCACGCGATGCCCGACACCTGCTCGACCTTCAGCAGCACGACGTCCTCGTCGCAGTCGAGCCGCACCTCGTGCACGTGCTGCACGTGGCCCGACTCCTCGCCCTTGAACCACAGGCGCTTGCGCGAACGCGAATAGTAGACCGCGCGCTGCGTCTCGATCGTCTTCGCGAGCGCCTCGCGGTTCATCCACGCGAACATCAGCACGTCGTTCGTCGACGCTTCCTGCGCGATCACCGGCACGAGGCCGTTGTCGTCCCAACGGACCTTGTCGAGCCACGCGGGCAAGGATTTCGTTTCGGTATTCATCACAGCCTCACCGCGATGCCCTGGTCGGACATGAAGCGCTTCGCCTCGCCGACCGTGTGCTCGCCGTAGTGGAAGATGCTCGCGGCCAGCACCGCGTCGGCGCGGCCGTCCTTGATGCCGTCCGCGAGATCCTGCAGGCAGCCGACGCCGCCCGATGCGATCACCGGCACCGGCACCGCGTCCGACACGCCGCGCGTGAGCGCGAGGTCGAAGCCCGATTTCGTGCCGTCGCGGTCCATGCTCGTGAGCAGGATCTCGCCCGCGCCGAGCTCGGCCATCTTGCGCGCCCATTCGATCGCGTCGAGGCCCGTGTTCTTGCGGCCGCCGTGCGTAAACACTTCCCAGCGCGGCGTCTCGCCGTCGGCCGACACGCGCTTCGCGTCGATCGCGACGACGATGCACTGCGAGCCGTACTTGTCGGCCGCGTCGCGCACGAGTTGCGGATTCGCGACCGCCGATGAATTCATGCTGACCTTGTCCGCGCCCGCGTTCAGCAGGCGCCGCACGTCCTCGACGGCGCGCACGCCGCCGCCGACGGTCAGCGGAATGAAGACCTGCGATGCGACGGCTTCGATGATCGGCAGGATCAGGTCGCGCTGGTCGGACGTCGCGGTGATGTCGAGAAAGGTCAGTTCGTCGGCACCCTGGTCGTCGTAGCGGCGGGCGATTTCGACGGGGTCGCCGGCGTCGCGCAGCTCGACGAAATTGACGCCCTTGACGACACGCCCGGCGGTCACGTCCAGGCAGGGGATGATGCGTTTAGCTAGAGCCATGATGTTGCGCCAAATGCCGCGCTGGGACGGCCGGTTGCGGAAGCCTCGCGCGAGGCTTCCGGTCGGGGCCGCCCGCGGGCGGCCCCGGCGAACGGGACGGACGCGGTTACGCGTTGTCGAGTTCGCCGTTCAGTTCGTCCGCGCGCTTTTGCGCGGCCGCGAAATCGAGATCGCCGGAGTAGATCGCCCGGCCGCAGATCACGCCTTCGACGCCGTGCTCTTCCACCTCGCACAGGCTCTCGATGTCCGTGAGGTTCGACAGGCCGCCCGATGCGATCACCGGGATGCCGACCGCCTGCGCGAGCTTCACGGTCGCGTCGATGTTGATGCCCTGCAGCATCCCGTCGCGGCCGATGTCCGTGTAGACGATCGATTCGACGCCGTAGTCCTCGAACTTCTTCGCGAGGTCGATCACCTCGTGGCCGGTCAGCTTGCTCCAGCCGTCGGTCGCGACCTTGCCGTCCTTCGCGTCCAGCCCGACGATGATGCTGCCGGAGAACGCGGTGCACGCGTCCTGCAGGAAGCCCGGGTTCTTCACGGCCGCGGTGCCGATGATCACGTAGGACAGGCCGGCGTCGAGATACTTCTCGATCGTCTCGAGGCTGCGGATGCCGCCGCCGAGCTGGACCGGGATTTCGTCGCCGACTTCGTCGAGGATCGCTTCGATCGCCTCGAGGTTCTTCGGCTTGCCGGCGAATGCGCCGTTCAGGTCGACGAGATGGAGCCGCCGGGCGCCGAGATCGACCCATTTGCGGGCCATCGCCGCCGGGTCCTCGGAGAAAATCGTGGCCTGGTCCATATCGCCCTGTTTGAGGCGCACACACTGACCGTCTTTGAGGTCGATGGCCGGAATCAGCAACATAGCAATCGGGTGTCGTCGTGGAAAATGAAAAGAATCAGGCGCGTACCGGCCAAACCGGTGCCGCGCCGTCTCGCTAGTTTAGTACAACTCTTTCGGCGCTTACGCGCGAGCGCCCCGCGCGACAGGCCGTTCGGCCAGGTCGACTGTGGCTCGCGCGCCACGTTTTACGGCTTCCAGTGGACGAAGTTGCGATACAGACGCAATCCGACCTCCGCGCTTTTCTCCGGGTGGAATTGGGTCGCGAAGATGTTGTCCCGCGCGACCGCGGACGTAAACGGCGCGCCGTAGGCCGTTTCGCCAACCGTGTGCGCCGGGTTGTCCGGGCTCACGTAATAGCTGTGCACGAAGTAGAAATACGCGTCGTCGGGCACGCCGTCCCACAGCGGGTGCGGCTGCGCCTGGCGCACGCGGTTCCAGCCCATCTGCGGCACCTTGAAGCGCGAGCCGTCGTCCTGCAATTGGCCGTCGAGATCGAAGCGCACGACCTTGCCGGGCAGCAGGCCCAGGCCCTTCGTGTCGCCTTCCGCGCTCCAGTCGAACAGCATCTGCTCGCCGACGCACACGCCGAGCAGCGGCTTCGTGCGCGACGCGTCGATCACGGCCTCCTGGAGGCCCGACTCGCCGAGGCAGCGCATGCAGTCGGGCATCGCGCCCTGGCCGGGCAGCACGACGCGGTCGGCCGCGCGAATCGCGGCCGGCGTGTCGACGATCGCCACGTCGGCGGCCGGTTCGGCCTTCTTGAGCGCCTGCGCGACCGAGCGCAGGTTACCCATCCCATAATCCACAATCGCAATCGAAGTTTTCATCTCAGTGCAGGCAGTAGCGCCCTCAGTCCATTGACGATGAATTCCACCGCCAGCGCCGACAGCATCAGACCCATCAGCCGCGTGGCGATGTTGATGCCGGTGCGGCCGATCCAGGTCGCGATCGGCTCGGCGAGCCGCATCGCGACGAAACACAGAAAAGCCAGGACCGCGCCGATCGCGACCAGCCCGGCCCGCTCATACCAGTGATGCGCGTTCGCCGCATAGATGATCACCGTGCTGATCGAGCCGGGGCCCGTGAGCAGCGGAATCGCGAGCGGCACGACCGCGATGTTGTCCTTCAGCTCGGCTTCGTGGCGCTCCTCCGGCGTCGACCGCGTGTTGCCGATCTGCGCGTTCAGCATGTTGATCGCCATCAGCAGCATGATGATCCCGCCGCCCACTTCGAGCGACCCGACCGAAATGCCGAAGAAGTTGATGATCTGCTGCCCGAGCAGCGCGGTCACCGTCATCACGCAGAACACCGACACCGATGCGATCCGGATCGTGCGCCGCCGCTCGTCGTCCGTCTGCTGCGCCGTCAGGCTCAGGAAGAACGGCACCGCGCCGACCGGATTGATCAGCGCGAGCAGCGAAATGAACGATTTGAGCAGATCCATCGCAAGCCGGCGCGCCGCGCCGAAGCCGTGAGGTTGTCCTTGGCGTCGTCCGTTCGGAAGTTAGAGGCTGCCTTTCGTCGACGGAATCTGCCCCGCCGCGCGCTCGTCGAGCTCCACCGCCGCGCGCAGCGCGCGGCCGAAGGCCTTGAACACGGTCTCGAGCTGATGGTGCGCGTTGATCCCGCGCAGGTTGTCGATATGCAGCGTGACGCCCGCGTGGTTCACGAACCCGCGGAAGAATTCGATCGACAGGTCGACGTCGAACGTGCCGATCCGCGCGCGCGTGAACGGCACGTGGAATTCGAGGCCCGGCCGGCCGGAGAAGTCGATCACGACGCGCGACAGCGCCTCGTCGAGCGGCACGTACGAATGGCCGTAGCGGCGGATGCCCTTGCGGTCGCCGATCGCCTTCGCGACGGCCTGACCGAGCGTGATGCCGACATCCTCGACCGTGTGGTGATCGTCGATATGCGTGTCGCCGTGCGCTTCGACCTCGAGATCGACCAGACCGTGTCGCGCGATCTGGTCGAGCATATGGTCGAGAAACGGCACGCCGGTGGCCAGCTTCTGCCGGCCGGTGCCGTCGAGATCGAGCTTCACACGGATCTGCGTTTCGCTGGTATTGCGAACGACTTCCGCCACACGCATGGCAATTCCTTGATTGAGTCTATGTAAATGGGGATTGATCGTCGCGCGCCGCCGCGCCCTGGGCTCAACCGGGCAGCGCGAGTTTCAAGGCGGCCAGCAGGCGGGCGTTTTCGTCGGGAGAACCGACGGTCAGCCGCACGCATTCGGCCAGCAACGGATGCATTTTACTCACGTTTTTGACCAGCACCCGCTCGGTGAGCAGCACATCGAACACGGCCGCGGCGTCCGGCACGCGCACCAGCAGGAAATTGCCGGCGCTCGGGAACACCGTCGCGCCCGGCAGCGCGGCCACCGCCTGCGCGAGGCGCGCGCGTTCCGCGCGCAATTCGGCCGCCTGCGCGTCGAGCACGTCGAGGTGGTCGAGCAGGAAATCGGCGGTCGCCTGGGTCAGCACGTTGATGTTGTACGGCGGGCGCACCTTGTCGAATTCGTTCAGCCACGCGGGCGAGCCGACCAGATAGCCGAGCCGGATGCCCGCGAGGCCGAGCTTCGACACCGTGCGCATCACGACGACGTTGTCGAACTCGCCGGCGCGCGGCAGCCACGAACGCTCGGCGAACGGCTGGTACGCCTCGTCGATCACGATCAGGCTGTGCCGCGCGGCCGCGACGATCCGCTCGACGTCGGCGTCGTCGTACAGCGTGCCGGTCGGGTTGTTCGGATACGCGAGATAGACGATCGCCGGCCGGTGCTCGGCGATCGCCGCGAGCAGCGCGTCGGCGTCGAGCGTCAGGTCCGCCTTCAGCGGTACGCCGACGAATTCGAGCTGCGCGAACTTCGCCGACAGCTCGTACATCACGAAGCCCGGCACCGGCGCGAGCACCTTGGCGCCCGGCTTCGCGCACGCGACCGAGATCATGCTGATGATTTCGTCGGAGCCGTTGCCGAGCAGCACGTCGCAGCCGGCCGGCACGCGCATCGCATGGCGCAGCTTGTCGAGCAGCGCGGCCGGACGCGGCGCCGGGTAGCGGTTCAGCGCGACCTGCGCGAGCCGCTCGCCGAGCGCCGCGGCGAGCGGCGCCGGCAGCGAATACGGGTTCTCCATCGCGTCGAGCTTCACGAACCCGCTCGCGTCGGGAACCGGATAGCTCGTCATCGCGAGCACGTCGCGGCGGATGATGTCTTGTGGCGTCGTCATGGTCTCAAGCCGGCGTGCATCGCGCCGGCATCAAATGGTCGGCAAGGCGGCGGCTGCCGCCCTGCGCTCGTCCCCTGCCCCGATCCGGGGCGGCCGGCGCCGGCGCCTCGGTGCCCGCCCGGCCCGCGCACCCTGCGCGGTCAGCCCTTCATCCGGAACTCGGCGCTCCTTGCGTGCGCCTGCAGCCCTTCGCCGTAGGCGAGCTCGGACGCGATCTCGCCGAGCGTCTGCGCGCCTTCCGCGCTGACCTCGATCAGGCTCGAGCGCTTGATGAAGTCGTACACGCCGAGCGGCGACGAGAAGCGCGCGGTGCGCGACGTCGGCAGCACGTGGTTCGGGCCCGCGCAGTAGTCGCCGAGGCTCTCGCTCGTGTAGCGGCCGAGGAAGATCGCGCCCGCGTGGCGGATCTGCTGGCCCCATTGCTGCGGCTCCAGCGCCGAAATTTCGAGGTGTTCCGGCGCGATGTCGTTCGCGATCCGGCACGCCTCGGCCATGTCGCGCACCTTGATCAGCGCGCCGCGGCCGTCGAGCGACGCGCGGATCACGTCCTGGCGCGGCATCGTCGGCAGCAGCTCGTCGATCGCCTTCTCGACGCGATCGAGGAACGCACCGTCCGGGCACAGCAGGATCGACTGCGCGAGTTCGTCGTGCTCGGCCTGCGAGAACAGGTCCATCGCGACCCAGTTCGGATCGGTCGTGCCGTCGCACAGCACGAGGATTTCCGACGGCCCGGCGATCATGTCGATACCGACCGTGCCGAACACGCGGCGCTTCGCCGACGCAACGTACGCGTTGCCGGGGCCGCAGATCTTGTCGACAGCCGGCACCGTCGCCGTGCCGTACGCGAGCGCGCCGACCGCCTGCGCGCCGCCGATCGTGAACACGCGATCGACGCCGCCGAGCAGCGCCGCGGCAAGCACGAGGTCGTTCTTCACGCCGTCCGGCGTCGGCACGACCATCACGATCTCGCCGACCCCCGCGACGCGCGCGGGAATCGCGTTCATCAGCACCGACGACGGATACGCGGCCTTGCCACCCGGCACGTACAGGCCGACGCGGTCGAGCGGCGTGACCTTCTGGCCGAGCACCGTGCCGTCGCTTTCCGTGTACTGCCAGCTATGCGTGCCGCACTCGATCTTCTGCTTCTCGTGGTACGCGCGCACCCGCGCCGCCGCCGCTTCCAGCGCCGCGCGCGCCTTCGGCGCGAGGCCGTCGAGCGCCGTCTGCAGCGCGTCCTGCGGCAGTTCGAGCGCGGCGACGCTGTTCGCGCTCAGCCGGTCGAAGCGGTTCGTGTACTCGAGCACCGCGGCGTCGCCGCGCGACTTCACGTCGGCGAGGATCTGCGCGACCGACTGCTCGATCGCTTCGTCTTCGCTCGCCTCGAACGCGAGCACGGCGCGCAGCGCGGCGCCGAAGCCTTCGTTCGTCGAATCGAGCTTGCGGATGGTGATGGACATGGGAGTTCCGTTACGGTGATGCGCTCAACCGCCATTCTGCGACGCGCGTTCGAACGCGTCGAGGATCGGCTTGAGCGCCGCGCGCTTCAGCTTGAGCGCGGCCTGGTTCACGACGAGGCGCGACGAGATCGCCATGATCTCCTCGACCTCGACCAGATTGTTCGCCTTCAGCGTGCCGCCCGAGCTGACGAGGTCGACGATCGCGTCGGCCAGCCCGACCAGCGGCGCCAGCTCCATCGACCCGTACAGCTTGATCAGGTCGACGTGCACGCCCTTCGCGGCAAAATGTTCGCGCGCCGTTTCGACGTATTTCGTCGCGACCCGCAGGCGCGCGCCCTGGCGCACCGCGTTCGCGTAGTCGAAACCGGCGGACACGGCCACCGACATCCGGCAGCGCGCAATGTTCAGATCGATCGGCTGGTACAGGCCGGAGCCGCCGTGCTCGACCAGCACGTCCTTGCCGGCCACGCCGAAATCGGCCGCGCCGTATTCGACGTAGGTCGGCACGTCGCTCGCGCGCACGATGATCACGCGCAGGTTCGGGTCGGTCGTCGGCAGGATCAGCTTGCGCGACGTTTCCGGATCCTCGGCCACCTGCACGCCGGCCGCCGCCAGCAGCGGCAGGGTTTCCTCGAAAATCCGGCCCTTCGACAGGGCGAGGGTCAGCGGCGCGGTCATGCTTGGCTCCCGGAGAGGCGGCGCACGTTCGCGCCAACGGCGGTCAGTTTGGTTTCCATGCGGTCGTAACCGCGGTCCAGGTGATAGATGCGGTCGACGAGCGTTTCGCCGTCCGCACGCAGCCCGGCGATCACGAGGCTCGCCGACGCACGCAGGTCGGTCGCCATCACGTTCGCGCCGGACAGCTTGTCGACGCCGGTCACGAGCGCCGTGTTGCCGTCGATCGTGATGTTCGCGCCGAGCCGGTTCAGCTCCTGCACATGCATGAAGCGGTTCTCGAAAATGGTTTCGACGACCTGCGCGGTGCCCGTCGCGACCGTATTGAGGGCCATGAACTGCGCCTGCATGTCGGTCGGAAACGCCGGGTATTCCGACGTGCGGATCGTCACCGCCGACGGGCGGCGGTCCATCTTCACGCGCAGCCAGCTGTCGCCTTCCTCGATCGACACGCCGGCTTCGCGCAGCTTGTCGATCACAGCGTCGAGGATGTGCGGGCGCACGCCCGTCAGCATCACGTCGCCGCCGGCCGCCGCGACCGCGCACAGGAACGTGCCGGCCTCGATACGGTCGGGGATCACCGAATGGCGCGCGCCGTGCAGCCGCTCGACGCCCTGGATCACGAGGCGATCGGTGCCGATGCCGTCGATTTTCGCGCCCATCGCGACCAGCAAGTGTGCGAGATCGCTCACTTCCGGCTCGCGCGCGGCGTTTTCGATCACCGTCTCGCCGTCGGCGAGCGTCGCGGCCATCAGCAGGTTTTCCGTCCCCGTCACCGTGATCATGTCGGTCACGATGCGCGCGCCCTTCAGGCGCTTCGCGCGCGCTTCGATGAAGCCGTGCTCGATGCTGATCTCGGCGCCCATCGCCTGCAGGCCCTTGATGTGCTGGTCGACCGGCCGCGCGCCGATCGCGCAGCCGCCCGGCAGCGACACCTTCGCCTCGCCGAAGCGCGCGAGCAGCGGGCCGAGCACGAGGATCGACGCGCGCATCGTCTTCACGAGCTCGTACGGCGCGACGAGGT
The DNA here is from genome assembly GCF_905400185.1 of Burkholderia sola. Classification (NCBI taxonomy): domain Bacteria; kingdom Pseudomonadati; phylum Pseudomonadota; class Betaproteobacteria; order Burkholderiales; family Burkholderiaceae; genus Burkholderia; species Burkholderia sola. Next base: position 385,270 of record NZ_FR989675.1, on the reverse strand, counting down.
TGTCGACGCGCGACGCGTCGAGCTGCACGCGGGCGCCGTCGGTCTCGCTCTTCACGCCCATCTGGTTCAGCACCTTCAGCGTGGTGCGCACGTCCTTCAGGTTCGGCACGTTGTCGAGTTCGACCGGCTCGGCGCTGAGCAGCCCCGCGCACAGGATCGGCAGCGCGGCGTTCTTCGCGCCCGACACGACGATCTCGCCGGCCAGGCGGCGACCGCCTTCGATCACGAGCTTGTCCATCCCCTGTCCCTGCGATTCCCCGTTGGCGGCCGGGTGTGCCGTGGCGACGCTCTGGACGGCGTCGCGCTCGTTGACGGTGACTTGCACTCAGTGATTTCCGTTTATGCGTTCTGCCATTCGGCGGGCGTCAGCGTCTTCATGCTGAGCGCGTGAATTTCCTGCTTCATGCGATCGCCGAGCGCCGCATAGACGAGCTGGTGCCGCTGGATCGGCCGCTTGCCTTCGAAGGCCGCCGACACGATCGTCGCGAAGAAATGCTGGCCGTCGCCTTCGACTTCCAGATGCGTGCAGGCGAGACCGCCGGCGATGTATTGCTTGACCTGTTCGGGAGTCGGCAACATGGTGTAAGGCTCCTGTCGGCGCACGCCGCCCCGGGGCGGCCGCGGCCTGTCGATATCAATGACGCAGTTTGTAGCCGGTCGCGAGCAGCCGCATCGCGATCAGCGCGAGCAGCACGAAGAAACCGGTGACGATCGCGAGGCTCGCGAACGGGTTGATGTCGGACGCGCCGAAGAACCCGAAACGGAAGCCGTCGATCATGTAGAAAAACGGGTTGAGACGCGACACTTCGCGCCACACGGGCGGCAGCGAGTGCGTCGAATAGAACACGCCGGACAGGAACGTCAGCGGCATGATCAGGAAGTTCTGGAACGCGGCGAGCTGGTCGAATTTCTCGGCCCAGATCCCGGCGATCAGGCCGAGCGTGCCGAGAATCGCCGAGCCGAGCAGCGCGAACGCCATGATGAACAACGGCGCCGCGAAGTGCATCGGGATAAACCAGATCGTCACGACGAACACGCCGGCGCCGACCGCGAGCCCGCGCACGACGGACGCGAGCACGTACGCGCCGAAGATGTCGCGATACGACAGCGGCGGCAGCAGCATGAACACCAGGTTGCCGGTGATCTTCGACTGGATCAGCGACGACGAGCTGTTCGCGAACGCGTTCTGCAGCACGCTCATCATCGCGAGGCCCGGCACGAGAAAGCTCACGTACTCGACGCCCGGATACACCTCGACGCGGCCCGACAGCGCATGGCCGAAGATCGTCAGGTACAGCAACGCCGTGACGATCGGCGCGCACACCGTCTGGAACGACACCTTCCAGAAACGCAGCAGTTCCTTGTAGAACAGCGTTCGAAACCCGTTTCCCGGCACGCGCCGGGCCGCCCCTTCGAGCGGCAGCGAACGCAGTTCGCGTGGGGAGTGTTGATTCATGCCAGACCCTCGATGACCTCGGCCCCGTTCATCACCTGGACGAACACATCCTCGAGGTCGGCCTTGCGGACCTCGATCTCGTCGAACGTGCAGCCGGCCGCACGGCATTGCGCGAGGATGCGTTCGACCTCGTCGTAGCTCGCGAGGCGCAGCAGGTGCTCGCCCGGCGCGCGCGCGGCCGGGTCGGTTTCCAGCCCGCGCAGCTCGGCCGGCAGCGCGCCGGTCGCGAACCGCAGGTACAGTTGCAGGCCCGCGAAGCGGCGCAGCAGCGCGTCGGTGCGATCGAGCGCGACGACTTCGCCGCGGCGCAGCATCGCGATGCGGTCGCACAGCGACTCGGCTTCCTCGAGGTAATGGGTGGTCAGCACGATCGTGTGGCCCTCGCGGTTCAGGCGCGAGATGAATTTCCACAGCGTCTGGCGCAATTCGACGTCGACGCCGGCGGTCGGCTCGTCGAGCACGATCACCGGCGGCCGGTGCACGAGCGCCTGCGCGACGAGCACGCGGCGCTTCATCCCGCCCGACAGCGCGCGCATGTTCGCGTCGGCTTTCTCGGTGAGATCGAGATTGGCCATCACTTCGTCGATCCAGTCGTCGTTGCGGCGCAGCCCGAAATAGCCGGACTGGATCCGCAGCGTCTCGCGGACGGTGAAGAACGGGTCGAAAACGAGTTCCTGCGGCACGACGCCGAGCGAGCGGCGCGCGTTGCGGAAATCCTGGACGACGTCGTGACCGCGCACCGAGATACTGCCTTCGTCGGCCCGGGCGAGTCCGGCGAGGATACTGATGAGCGTGGTCTTACCTGCGCCGTTGGGGCCGAGCAGACCGAAAAACTCGCCTTCCTCGACCGACAGGCTGACGCCCTTGAGCGCCTGAAGCGACTTGTAGCGCTTCTTGACGTGACGGATTTCTATGGCTGACATGACTGTGCGCGACGCCAGGGCCGCGACGCCTATTTTGTGCTTGCTGCGAAAGAAAATGGGGGCCGGACGCCGATTGGCTGCCCCGCAAAACGCTTGATTATAGGGCAAACCGGCTGGGGGAGCCGGCGCCGGCGGCGCGCGGCCTGAAGCGTGCGCGCGCCGGCTGGCGCGGCAGGCGTCGATCGGACAGCGTCAATGTCGGCCGGTGCCTTCGATGAGCGCGTCGACGCCGTACGCGCGCGCGAGGCTGGCGAGCTTCGGAGGGAGATTGAGGATGTCGAGAGCTGCGCCGCGCGTTTTGGCGGCACGTTGCCATGCGAGCAGCACGGCGAGCGCGGACGAATCGAACTGCGTGAGCGCCGCGCAATCGACGGCGGTCGCGCCCGCGCCGATGCGCGCAAGACCGTCCGCGAGCGCGGACTTCGCGCTCGCGACGGTCAGCGAGGAGCCGGCTTCGAAGCCGCTCACGACGCTTGCTTGCCGGCGGCAAGTTGCTGGTTGCGCTGCGTCAGGAACTGGATCAGCCCTTCGACGCCGCTTTGCTGGATCTTCTCGTTGAACTGCTGCTGGTACGTCTGGATCAGCCACGCGCCGAGTACGTTCAGGTCATACACCTTCCAGCCGTTCGCCGTCTTGTACAGGCGGTAGTCGATCTGGACCGGCTGGCCGTTGTTCATCGCGACCGTCTTCACGACGACGTCGGTGTCGGCCGGATCGGCGCGGAACGGCGGGTACTGGATCTGCTGGTCCGGCTTCAGCTGCGCGAGCGCACCCGAATACGTGCGGATCAGCAGCAGCTTGAACTGCTCCTGAACCTGCTGTTGCTGCTCGGCCGTCGCGGTGCGCCAGTTGCGGCCCATCGCGAGCTGCGTGGTGCGGCGGAAATCGGTGTACGGCAGGATGTCCTTGTTGACGATCGTGATGATGCGATTGGTGTCGCCCTGCTTGATCGTCTGCTGCTTGACTTCGTCGAGCACCTGCTGCGTCGCCGTCTTGATCAGCGCCTGCGGGTTCGACTGGTCGACTTGCGCGTGAGCCGCGCTGCCGAACGAGAACAGCGCCGCGAAAACGGGGATCAGGAACAGTTTTTTCATCATAGTGGCCTGCATGAATGAGTCGATGCGAAGGTTGGAGCAGGTAGCTTACGCGCAAGTTCGCATACGCTACCGACTGAATCGTTTCCGGCTGTAACGAATGTAAATCCGTCAGTGCAGCCGGATGCTCGGGAACCGGAACCCGCCCGGCGACGGAGGCGCCACCTGCATCGCCGGCACGTTCGTCTCGCTGGCCGGGTTCGGCGATTCGGCCGTGCCCGAGGCCGGCGCAGCAACCGCCGCGCCCGACGCGGGCGCCGGCGCCGCGCCGCCCACCGCTGCCGCGCCCGCCGTACCGGCCGCGCCGGCTGCCGCCGGTGCCGCGCCGTCTTCCGGCAGGTCGTACTTCGGCAGCGCGTCGTTGCTCGACGTCGCGGCGGCCTCGCCGCGCGCGTTGCTGATCAGCATCTGGCGACGCTGCAGGTACGCGTTGCGCACGAACGAATACTTGTCGAGCGCCGCGGCATCCAGCACGTCGCCCGCGCCGAGCAGGTTCGAGCGCGTGTTGACCAGGTTCACGCCGAACAGGCCCCAGCTCAGGCCGTCCGGCTTCACGTAGGTGAGCGGGTTGCCGACGTAGTCGACGCCGAGGCCAGCCGTGTCGCGCAGCGTGCTCGGCCCAAGCAGCGGCAGGACGAGATACGGGCCCGACGGCATCCCGTAGCGGCCCATCGTGATCCCGAAGTCGGCCGTGTGCTTCGGCAGCTTCGCGATCGTCGCGACGTCGAACAGGCCGCCGACGCCGAACACCGTGTTGATCACGACGCGCATGATGTCGCCGACGCCGTCCGCGATCCGCAACTGCACGATGTTGTTCGCCGCGATGTAGACGTCGCCGATGTTCGAGAAGAAGTTCGTCACGCTGTCGCGCACCGGCTGCGGCACCACGTACTGATAGCCCTTCGCGACCGGCTTCAGCGCGTACGTATCGACGGTGTCGTTGAACTTGTACATCGTCCGGTTGAAGCCTTCGAGCGGATCGCCCTTGGTCGGCGTCTGCACGGTCGCGCAGCCGCTCAACGCGGCGACTGCCGCCATCGCCAGCGCGGCGTGCCTGATGCGGATCGTGTGCATGGTCATTCCCTCTTGTTTTCTCTCGTGTGGTTATTGGCCGGCCGAACCGGACACCGCCGATGCCGGCACCGCCACTGGTGCGGGCGCGGCGGGTGCGGCGGGCGCGCCCGATGCCGGCTTCGCACCGCCCGCATCGGCGGCCTTGCTGTACAGGAACTGGCCGATCAGGTTCTCGAGCACGATCGCCGATTGCGTCATCGTGATCGTATCGCCCGCCTTCAGCATTTCGGTGTCGCCGCCCGGCTCGAGGCCGATATATTGCTCGCCGAGCAGGCCCGACGTCAGGATCTTCGCCGACGAATCCTTCGGGAACGGGTACTGGCCGTCGACGTCGATCGTGACGAGCGCCTGGTACGTGTTCGTGTCGAAGCCGATCGACTTCACGCGGCCGACCACGACGCCCGCGCTCTTCACGGCCGCGCGCGGCTTCAGCCCGCCGATGTTGTCGAATTTCATCCTCACCGAGTAGGTCGGCTGAAACGACAGCGAGCTCATGTTGCCGACCTTCAGCGCCAGGAACAGCACCGCAAGGAAGCCCACCACCACGAACAGGCCGACCCAGAAGTCGAGAGCAGTCTTTTTCATCGTCATCCCAAAATTTGGCTTGGCTGAGGCTTAGCTGAACATCAGCGCGGTCAGCAGGAAATCGAGGCCGAGTACGGCGAGCGACGCGAACACGACCGTCTTGGTGGTCGCGCGCGACACGCCTTCGGGCGTGGGCTTCGCTTCATACCCTTGAAACAGTGCAATGAAGGTCACGGCGAACCCGAACACGATGCTCTTGATCACGCCGTTGCCGACGTCGGCCCAGACCTGGACCCCGCCCTGCATCTGCGACCAGAACGCGCCCGGATCGACGCCGATCAGCACGACGCCGACGAAGTAACCGCCGAGCACGCCGACCGCGTTGAAGATCGCGGCCAGCAGCGGCATCGCGATGATGCCCGCCCACATGCGCGGCGCAATCACGTTCTTGATCGGGTCGACCGCCATCATCTCGAGCGCGGTGAGTTGCTCGCCGGCCTTCATCAGGCCGATCTCGGCCGTCAGCGACGTGCCCGCGCGGCCCGCGAACAACAGCGCGGTGACGACGGGGCCGAGCTCGCGCACGAGCGACAGCGCGACCAGCAGGCCGAGCGCCTGCTCGGAACCATAGCGGTTCAGCGTGTAATACCCCTGCAGGCCGAGCACGAAGCCGACGAACAGCCCCGACACGGCAATGATCACGAACGAATAGTTGCCGAGGAAATGGATCTGCTTCGTGACCAGCCGCGGCCGGCGCAGCAGCGGGAAGAATTCCAGCACGAGGCGCACGAACAGGCGCGTGCCGTAGCCCGCCCGCTCGAGGCCGCCGATGACGTAACGTCCGATCGCGCTGATCATGCGCGCCCTCCGCCGAGGCCGAAATCCGCTGCTAGCGGCGGGCTCGTGTAATGAAATTTGAACGGGCCGTCCGGCGCGCCGTCGATGAATTGCCGCACGCTCGGATCGGTCGACGCGCGCAGCTCGTCTGGCGTGCCCTGCGCAAGCACGCCGCCGTTGGCCAGAAAATACACGTAGTCGGCGATCGCGAACGATTCCGGCACGTCGTGCGTGACGAGGATCGACGTCGCGCCGAGCGCCTCGTTCAGCGTGCGGATCAGGTTCGCGGTGATGCCGAGCGAAATCGGATCGAGGCCCGCGAACGGCTCGTCGTACATGATGAGCTGCGGATCGAGCGCGATCGCGCGCGCCAGCGCGATGCGGCGCGCCATCCCGCCCGACACCTCGGACGGCATCAGGTCGCGCGCACCACGCAGCCCGACCGCGTTCAGCTTCATCAGCACCAGATCGCGGATCAGGTCTTCGGGCAGGTCGGTATGCTCGCGCAGCGCGAACGCGACGTTCTCGAACACCGACATGTCGGTGAACAACGCGCCGAACTGGAACAGCATGCCCATCTTGCGGCGCAGCGCATACAGGCCGTCGCGCGTTTGCGCGCCGACGTCGGCGCCGTCGAACAGCACCTGGCCGCGGTTCGCGCGCACGAGGCCGCCGATCAGGCGCAGCACGGTGGTCTTGCCGCAACCCGAGCCGCCCATGACCGCGACGACCTGCCCGCGCCCGAAGCGCAGGTTCAGGTTGGACAGGACGAGGCGGTCGCCGTAGCCGAAGTCGACGTCGCGAAGTTCCAGCAGGGTCTCGGTAGGAGTGGGGCTCACGGAGCTGACAGTCCTTTTACGCAGAACGCCGAATTATAGGGCCTGCATTGGAATGATGTCGTGACGCCGTTCCGGGCCCTGCGGTCAATGATTGTCAAATTGTCGGGCAAAGCACTGCTGCAGCGCAACAAGCGCCGTCCGATAGTCGTCCGCGCCCGTGACCGCGCTGACCACCGCGACGCTGCCGACGCCCGTCGCCAGCACGGCCGGCAGCGTGTCGAGCCCGACCCCGCCGATCGCAACGAGCGGCGCGCTCGCGCCGGCGAAGCGCGCGTAGCGGGCAATCCGGGCGAGGCCCTGCGGCGGCGCGGCGACGGCCTTGGTGGCGGTCGCGTACACGGGGCCGAGCGCGAGATAGCTCGGCCGCTCGTGCAGCGCCCGCAACATCTCGTAATAACCGTGGCTCGACAGTCCGAGCCGCAGGCCCGCGCGCGCGATCGCTGCCAGATCGGCCGTTTCGAGGTCCTCCTGGCCGAGATGCACGCCGTATGCGCCTTCTTCTGCAGCGATTTGCCAGTGATCGTTGATGAACACGCGCGCATCGGGATAGCGGCGCCCGGCCGCGACCGCGCGCGCGATTTCCCGGCGTAGCGCGTCCGGCGTCGCGTCCTTCACGCGCAGTTGCACGGTTCGCGCGCCGCCGTCGAGCACGCGCTCGACCCATTCGGCGCTCGGCACGACCGGATAGAGGCCGAGCCGCGCGGGACACGGCGCAAATGCTGGTTCCGGCGCAGGCGGCAGCCCGGCGACGCGCGGGAATTGCGCGGCATCGACCGGCCATGCATCGGCGGCGCCCGTCTCGTCGCCGTCGCGCCACGCCAGCGCGAGCACCAGCGCGTCGACCGGCGCGAAGCCGCAATCGAGGAAAGCGGCGAGCGCCGCGATCCAGTCGTCCGCGAGCGGATGCGCGGCGTCGAGCGCGTAGCGCACGCCGGCCGCATGCAGCACGGCGCCCTGCTCGTCGAATTCGATCGCCACCGCGTCCGGCGACGCAGGCCGCGACACGGCCGACACGCGCGCCTGCGCGGCACGATCGCCGGCCGACACGATCAGCACGTCGCCATCGGCGGGCACGTCAGGCGCCGCCACGCAGAGCCGCCACGGCGCCGCGCCGTCCGGCCAGTCGCCGAGCCGCGCGCGAATCCGCTCGGCCGCTTCGGCCAGCTCGTCGGCCGGCGGCCAGAACGCATCGGCGAAACGCGCGCTCATGCGCCGCCCCCATCCTGGTGCCAGAACGGCATCCCGACGACCGGCGTGCTCGCGTGCGCGGTGTCGCGCGCATCCATCGGGCCGGCGAGATACGCGGCGCGGCCGGCCTCGACGCCCTGCGCGAACGCGCGCGCCATGATCTCCGGATGCGTGGCCTGCGACACGGCCGTGTTCAGCAGCACGCCGTCGAAGCCCCATTCCATCACCTGGCACGCGTGCGACGGCACGCCGAGCCCGGCGTCGACGATCAGCGGCACGTCCGGCAGCCGTTCGCGCAGCACGCGCAGCCCGTACGGATTCACGACGCCCTTGCCGGTGCCGATCGGCGCGCCCCACGGCATCAGCGCCTCGCAGCCGACGTCGAGCAGGCGCCGGCCGATCACGAGATCCTCGGTGCAGTACGGCAGCACCTTGAAGCCGTCCTTGACCAGTTGCGCGGCGGCCTCGATCAGCCCGACCGGGTCGGGCTGCAGCGTGTAGTCGTCGCCGATCAGTTCGAGCTTGATCCAGTCGGTATCGAATACCTCGCGCGCCATGTGCGCGGTCGTCACCGCTTCGGCGACGGTCTGACAGCCGGCCGTATTCGGCAGCAGCGGCACCGCGTGGCGCTTGAGCAGGTCGAAGAAGCCGGCTTCGGCGGTGCCGCCCGTCATCTGGCGGCGCAGCGCGACCGTCACCATCCCGGGACGCGACGCGGCGATCGAATCGGACAGCGACTGCAGCGACGGATAGCGCGACGTGCCGAGCAGCACGCGGCTGGCAAAGGTGACGCCGTACAGCGTCAATGCGTCGGCGGAGGAGTGGGACGTCATGTCGTTTTCCTGAAAGAGCGGGGACGAACCGGCGGCGCTCAGCCGCCCGCGACGGGGTGCACGACGTCGAGCTTGTCGCCCGCCGCGAGCGCGCGCGCCGCATGCTGCGTGCGCGCGACGAAGTTGCCGTTCAGCGCCACCGCGTACGGCGGACGCGCGCCGTACGCGGCCAGCGCGTCGGCCACGGTCGCGCCGTCGGGCAACGTCAGGGTCTGTTGATTGATCTGGATATCCATGAGGCTCGGTCGGATTCGGTCGGCGGCGCGCGTCAGGCCGGCTGGCGCGCGTCGTTGCGGTGATGAAGCAGCGTCGGCCAACGGGCGGCGTCGCGCCACGCGGCAAACGCGTCGGCGTCGCCGAGCTTGCCGCCGAGCGCGGCCTGCGCGAACGCGACGGCCGCGTGCGCGACTTCCGGCGCGATCATGAAGCCGTGCCGGTACAGGCCGTTGACGGCGAGCGTCGACGCGCCGTCCCAGATCACCGCCGGGCGATGATCGGGCAGCGTCGGCCGGCACTGCGCGTTGAGTTCGAGGATGCGCGCCTCGCCGAACGCCGGATGCACGGAGAACGCCGCGCTCAGCAGTTCGAGCGCGGAGCGCACGCTGACGGGCGACATGTCCTCGCCCTCCACCTCGGTCGCGCCGATCACATAGAGATCGTCCTGCTTCGGCGCGACGTACAGCGGGTAGCGCGGATGCAGCAGCCGCACGGGCCGGGTGAGCCCGATGCCGGGCGCGTGCACGCGCGCGACTTCGCCGCGGATGCCGCGCAGCGCCGGCAGCGCGGGTTTCGCGCCGAGCCCGCGGCAATCGATCGTGAAATGCGCGGCGGGCAGGTTCGCGTCGTCGACCGGCGTGTGCCAGTGCAGCGCGACGCCGCGTTCGGCGAGGCCCGCCGCGAGCGCGCGCAGCGCCTGGCGATTGTCGAGCTGGCCTTCGCGCGGCAGCAGCAGCCCGCGCGCGAAGCGGCCCGCGAGCGCGGGTTCGGCCGCGTCGACCTGCGCACCGGCCAGCGTCACGAAGCCGCCGTCGAACAAGTCGGCCGGCGCATTCGCGCGCACGCGCCGCTCGAACAACGGCGCCTCCGCGCGGTCCGCGTGATGCCAGACGACGAGCGTGCCGTGCTGCTGGAAGAAGACGGGTTCGGGCAGTTCCGCGAGCCACTGCGGCCAGCGCGCGAGCGACGCGGCGCCGAGCTCGGTGATCAGCAGCTCCGCGCTGGCGGCTTCCGCGAGCGGCGCGAGCATCGCGGCCGCGACCCACGCGGCCGACTGCTCGCCGTCCGGGCCGCCGCGCTCGTAGAGCGCGACGCGATGCCCGTTGCCGGCAAGGCGCCACGCGATCAGGCGGCCGACGAGACCGCCGCCGAGCACCGCGAAATCGGGCCGTGCATCGCGGACGTTCATCGCGCGCCCTCCGCGCGGTCACGCGCGACGAACGCCGACGCGCGCGCGCCGTTGCATGCGAACGCATGCGATATCGGGCCGGGGACCCTGCAAAAGACTGAAGATTGTGCGGCCATCATTCCTTCCGTAACGCGCAATGCGCGTACCCAAAAGGACGAAACCGGCAGCAAAGGCCGGCCGGGCGGGACTCGGGCGCTGACCATGTGGGATGGCGGCCAGCGCGGCCCGGCGGGATCAGAAACTTCCCTCGCCGGTATTACCCGGATCGGGTGCGAAGGGTCTTTCTCAGCCTCGCCGCGCTGCCCGGAACATCCGCCGGCCGCGCCACGAAGCACCCCTGTTTCGTCGTCGGCCATTAGACCATAAAAGCGGAAAGCGCCGCAAACTGTCCCCCTTGCGGCAATTTCGCCGGCGTGTCGCGCCGCTCTGGCACAATGCCCGCAGGCCGGCCGCGCGAGCGGCCGGTTGCCGCGTCACCGCCGGTTTTTAAGTGCCGTTTAAGACGCACGGGCGACCATCCGGACGCCCGCCGTCAGTCGGCGCCGCGCCCCGGCATGCCGTATCGCGGCGCGCGCCCGGTTTCGCCCGGCCCGCGCGCCGGCTCATCATCAGGAAGCACATGACCCAATCGATCGATCCCGTCCGCTCCGCCTCCGACGCGCCGCAGGACGAGCGCCCGGTATCCGCATGGAGCCTCATCAAGCCCTACTGGGTATCGTCCGAATGGAAAATCGCGTGGGGCCTGCTGGTCACGATCATCGCGATCAACCTCTGCGTGGTCTGGATCAACGTCCGGCTGAACAAATGGAACGCGCAGTTCTACAACGCGCTGCAGTCGAAGGACGTCCACGACTTCCCGAACCTGCTGATGCAGTTCTCCGCGCTCGCCTTTGCATTCATCATCCTCGCCGTGTACGGCCGCTACCTGCGGCAAATGCTCGGCTTCCGCTGGCGCCAGTGGCTCACCGACCGCTTCCTCGGCCAGTGGCTCGGCGATCGCGCGTTCTACCGGATCGAGCGTGACCGCCTCGCGGACAACCCCGACCAGCGGATCACCGACGACCTCCAGTCGTTCGCGACCACGACGCTCGCGCTGTCGCTCGACCTGCTGTCGACGGTCGTCACGCTCGTGTCGTTCATCACGATCCTGTGGTCGCTCGCCGGCGCGCTGACGTTCACGCTCGGCGCGACGCCGATCGCGATTCCCGGCTACATGGTGTGGGCGGCCGCGCTGTACGCGGTGGTCGGCTCGCTGATCATCCAGAAGGTCGGCCATCCGCTCGTGTCGATCAACTACCAGCAGCAGCGCGTCGAGGCCGATTTCCGCTTCGGGCTGATCCGCGTGCGCGAGAACGCCGAGCAGATCGCGTTCTACGACGGCGAGAAGACCGAGACCGGCAACGCGCAGACCCTCTTCATGCGCATCCGCGACAACTGGTGGCGCGTGATGAAGTACACGAAGCGGCTCACGTTCGTGCTGAGCTTCTACGGACAGATCGCGATCATCTTCCCGCTCGTCGTGGCCGCGCCGCGCTACTTTGCCGGTGCGTTCTCGTTCGGCGTGCTGATGCAGATCTCGTCCGCGTTCGGCACCGTCAGCGATTCGTTCTCGTGGTTCATCAACAGCTACTCGACCCTCGTCGAATGGCGCGCCACCGTCAACCGTCTGCGCGAATTCAAGCGCGTGATGGGCACGTCGCACCTGAAGGAAAGTCTGTCGCCCGCGACCGAGCACGGCGGCATCAACCTGCATTACGTCGACGCAGCGAAACTGTCCACGTCGTCGCTGAAGCTCGCGCTGCCGAACGGCAACGCGCTGGCGAACATCGGCGACGTCACGATCGAGCCCGGTTCGCGCTGGCTCGTGATCGGCAAGTCGGGTTCCGGCAAGAGCACGTTCATGCGCGCGCTCGCGGGCCTGTGGCCGTTCGGCGACGGCGCGATCGACGCGCCGGTCGGCGCGCGGATGATGTTCGTGCCGCAAACCAGCTATTTGCCGATCGGCACGCTGAAGGCCGCGCTCACCTATCCGGCGACGCCCGACGCGTTCAGCGACGAAGCGTGCCGCGATGCGCTGCGCGCGTGCCGCCTCGGGGATTACGTCGAGCGCCTCGACGAAACCGCGCACTGGACCCGCGTGCTGTCGCCGGGCGAACAGCAGCGCCTGGCCGGCGCGCGCGTGCTGCTGCACAAGCCCGACTTCCTGTTCCTCGACGAAGCGACCAGCGCGCTCGATGCCGACAACGAAGCGCGCCTCTATCACCTGTTCGCCGAACGGCTGCCGAAGGCCGCGATCGTCAGCATCGCGCACCGCGAATCGCTGGCCGCGTTCCATATCGGCACGATCAACGTCGAGCGCGTGAACGACGACGACAAGGTCGCTGCGTGAGCCCACGCGCCGCGCACCTCGTGCGGATTGCGCTGATCACCGGCGCAGGTGCGGGGATCGGCGCGGCGCTCGCGCGGCGGCTCGCGGCACCCGGCGTCGCGCTGGCGCTGCATGCGCGCGGCGCGGACGATGCGGCACGCGCACGGCTCGCCGACGTCGCACAAGCGTGCACGGCGGCCGGCGCGGAATGCCTGACGCTGACCGGCGATCTCGGCGAGCCGGGTATTGCCGCGACGCTCGTCGATGCCGTCGCCACCCGCTTCGGCCGGCTCGACCAGCTCGTCGCAAACGCCGGCTTCGCCGCGCGGCAATCCTTTTTCGATCTGTCCGCGGATGCGCTCGCGTCCGCGTTCGCGGTGATGCCTGGTGCGTTCTCCGCGCTCGCGGGCCGCGCGCGGCCGCTGCTCGAAGCGTCGGCCGCCCCGCGGATCGTCGCGGTCAGTTCGTTCGTCGCACACCGCTACCGCGCCGATGCGCCGTTCGCGGCGACCGCCGCCGCGAAGGCCGCGCTGGAATCGCTGGTGCGTAGCGCAGCCGCCGAATTCGCCGCGCCCGGCATCACCGTCAACGCGGTCGCACCGGGCTTCACGCGCAAGGACCACGGGCCGAGCGCCGGCAACGCCGCCGCGTGGGCGCAGGCCGAACAGGCGACGCCGCTCGGCCGCATCGCCGAACCCGACGACGTCGCCGCGCTGATCGCGTTCCTGCTGTCGGATGCGGCGCGGCAGATCACCGGCCAGGTCATCCACGTCGACGGCGGCCTGACGCTCTGACGCGTCTTTCCTCCTCCCCGCTTTCCCGCACGACCCTGCATCCGCCTTTTTGGCGCGCCGGAACGCGCCCGTAAAATAACCGCGACGCGACGCGGCAACGCGGGACGAGACAAGAGAGAGGGCGGCAAGCATGCAGGCATTCCAGTGGTTCAACGCATTGTCGACGCGCGAGCGCCGGACGCTGTACGCCGGATTCGGCGGCTATGCGGTCGATGCGTTCGACTTCATGATCTATTCGTTCCTGATTCCGACGCTGATCGCCAGCTGGGGCATGACGAAGAGCGAGGCCGGGATGATCGCGACCAGTTCGCTGATCTCGTCGGCGATCGGCGGCTGGGTCGCCGGCATCCTCGCCGACCGCTACGGCCGCGTGCGCGTGCTGCAGTGGACGATCGCGACGTTCGCGCTGTTCACGTGCCTGTCCGGCTTCACGCATTCGTTCTGGCAGCTCCTCGCCACGCGCACGCTGCAGGGTTTCGGCTTCGGCGGCGAATGGTCGGTCGTGACGATCATGATGGCCGAGACGATCCGCTCGCCCGAGCATCGCGCGAAGGCCGTCGGCACCGTGCAGAGCAGCTGGTCGTTCGGCTGGGGCGCGGCCGCGATCCTTTACTGGGCGTTCTTCGCACTGCTGCCCGAGCAGGTCGCGTGGCGCGCGTGCTTCTGGATCGGCATCGTGCCCGCGCTGTGGATCCTGTACATCCGCCGCAACGTCAGCGATCCCGACATCTACACGGCCACGCGCCGCGCGCGCGACGAAGGCCGTGTGTCGGGCCACTTCCTCGAAATCTTCTCGCCGCCGCACCTGCGCGCGACGCTGTTCGGCAGCGCGCTGTGCACCGGCATGCTCGGCGGCTACTACGCGATCACGACGTGGCTGCCCACCTATCTCAAAACCGTGCGTCACCTGTCGGTGTTCAACACGAGCGGCTATCTGGTCGTGCTGATCGTCGGCTCGTTCGTCGGCTACGTGGCCGGCGCGATCCTGTCCGACCGGCTCGGCCGCCGCGCGTCGTTCATCCTGTTCGCGATCGGGTCTTTCTCGCTCGGCATGGCGTACACGATGCTGCCGATCACCGATACCGCGATGCTGCTGCTCGGCTTTCCGCTCGGCATCGTCGTGCAAGGCATCTTCGCGGGCGTCGGCGCGTATCTGTCGGAGCTGTATCCGGGCGCGATCCGCGGCTCGGGCCAGGGCTTCTGCTACAACCTCGGCCGCGGGCTCGGCTCGTTCTTCCCGATCCTCGTCGGCGCGCTGTCGCAATCGATGTCGCTCGTGAAGGCGATCGGCCTCGTCGCGGGCGGCGGCTACCTGCTCGTGATCGTCGCGGCGCTCGTGCTGCCGGAAACGCGCGGCAAGTCGCTCGCCGACGATCCGGCCGTCGCGTCGTGAGCCACCGTTTCATCCCGGACACCGCATGCACGTGATCGTTCTCGGCGCCGGCGTGATCGGCGTCACCACCGCCTGGCACCTGCGCGAAGCAGGCTGCGACGTCACCGTGATCGAACGCGAGGCCGACGTCGCGCAAGCGACCAGCCTCGGCAACGCGGGCGTGATCGCACCCGGCTACGTGACGCCGTGGGCCGCGCCCGGGATGCCCGGCAAGATCCTCAAGTACCTGTTCAAGCCCGCGTCGCCGCTGATCTTCCGGCCGACGCTCGATGCCGCCCAGTGGCGCTGGATCGCGCGCTGGCTGCGCGAATGCGAGTTCGAGCGGTTCCGCGTGAACAAGCAGCGGATGCAGCGCATCGCGTATTACAGCCGCGCGTGCCTGCATGCGTTTCGCGAGCGCTATCCATTCGACTACGGCGCGAGCCGCGGTTACCTGCAACTGCTGCGCGGCGCGTTCGACGTCCAGATGGCGCAGCCCGCGCTGAAGGTGCTGCGCGATGCCGGCATCGCGTTTCGCGAACTGGACGCGGCCGGCTGCACCGCGATCGAGCCGGGCCTGCGCTGGGCCAGGCAGGCCCCCGTCGGCGGCATTTACCTGCCCGACGACGAAGCCGGCGACTGCGCGCGCTTCACCCGCGAACTGCGGACGCTGTGCGAGGCGAACGGCGTGACGTTCCGGTTCCGCACCGGCATTCGAGCGCTTGATGTCGCGGGCGGCAAGGTGCGCGGCGTGCGGGTCGACTCGCTCGAAGCAGGCGCGGCCGGTCAGCGCGATGCGCTGCTCGCTGCGGACGCGATCGTCGTCGCGCTCGGCGTCGACAGCGCCGGCCTGCTGCGACCGCACGGCATCGACGTGCCGCTGTATCCGGTGAAGGGCTACTCGGCCACGCTCGCGGTCGTCGACGACGAAAAGGCGCCGTGCGCCGCGCTGATGGACGAATCGCTGAAGACCGCGATCACGCGCTTCGGCCCGGCGCTGCGCGTCGCGGGCACCGCGGAGCTCGGCAACCGCCGCGCGACGCTGCGGCAGCAGGCGCTCGACACGCTGATGAAGGTGCTCGACGACTGGTTCCCGCATGCGGCCGACCGCGCGTCGGCGCGCTTCTGGGTCGGCCGCCGGCCGATGACGCCCGACGGGCCGCCGCTGCTCGGCGCGAGCGGGATCGAGGGTCTCTGGCTCAACGTCGGCCACGGCTCGACAGGCTGGGCAATGTCGATGGGGTCGGGAAAGGTGGTCGCGGATCTCGTCACCGGGCGCGTACCGGAGATCGATCTGGCCGGGCTGACGCTCGCGCGTTACGACCGGTAGTGCAGCCGGCGGGTCATGCCGTCGAAGCGATGCGCGGTCGCGACCGGCGGCATGGCGCGCGGTCGTCAGCGCGTGTCGCTACCGCGGCGGCGTCCGGCATTCGGCCGGGGCGATCGGCGCCGACATGATCGGCCGATGCGACACGCCCTCCTGCGACAGCCGGCTTTCGAACAACGTCAGCGCTTCGACGCGCACCTCGACAGGCCGCCCCGGCGCGCCGCCGTGCGCGGGCTGGCCGACCGCATCGTGCGGCAGGCGCGCGAGCGTCACGTGCGGCCGGAACGGCCGCCGGTCGGCCGGCACGCCGAGTTCCTGCATCAGCGCCGCCAGCCCCGCATTCAGCGCGACGCAAGCGGCATCGGAAGCGAGCTCCGCAACGATCAGCCGCGCGCGCGGCAGGCTCGGCCACCACGCGATCCGCTCGACCGGCAACGACGGCAGCGCATGCGCGGCGGCGAGCGCGGGCAGGTACGCGGCCAGCGCGTCGCACCGCTCCCGCTCGATTGCGCCGATGAACGCGAGCGTCATGTGCAGTTGCGCGGGCAGTGTGCGCCGCGCGCCACGGGTGACCGGCAACGCGTGCAGCGCGTCGCGCGATGCCGCATCGGGCATCAGCGCGACGAACGCACGGAGCCGGTCGCCGTTCATGACTCGCGCACCACCACGCGCACTTCGGCCACCGCATCGATCGACGCCGGACGCCGCGGCAGCGCGATCGGCGCGTCGCTCCACAACACGCCGTTGACGGCGTCGATCAGCCGATGCGCGAATGTTTCCATCCAGAGCCCCCGTAAATGAAATCCCCGATGTGATCAGATTAGGCGACATTAGGCGACGCTCGACGGAAATGACGGGGGCTGCGCCAGCACGCAGCCGCGCCGAGCATAAAAAAACCGGGCGCCCTCTCGGACGCCCGGCGTTCATCGAAACCCGCTCGCGCGATTCAGCTCAGCGCGGCAGTTCCGAATGCCCCATCAGGTATGCATCGACCGAGCGCGCGCACTGGCGGCCTTCGCGGATCGCCCACACCACGAGCGACTGGCCGCGACGCATGTCGCCTGCCGCGAACACCTTGTCGACCGACGTGTAGTATGAACGATCGCCTTCGGTCGCCGCGCGCGCATTGCCGCGCGCGTCCTTCGCGACGCCGAACGCGTCGAGCACCGGCGCGGCCGGTTGCGTGAAGCCCATCGCGAGCAGCACGAGATCGGCCTTCATCTCGAACTCGGAACCCGGCACTTCCTGCATCTTGCCGTCCTTCCACTCGACGCGCACCGCGATCAGCTTCTCGACCTTGCCGTTCTTGCCTTCGAGACGCTTCGTCGCGACCGCCCAGTCACGCTCGCAGCCTTCCTCGTGCGACGACGACGTGCGCAGCTTGATCGGCCAGTATGGCCACACGAGCGGCTTGTTTTCCTCTTCCGGCGGCTGCGGCAGCAGCTCGAACTGCGTGACCTGCTTCGCGCCGTGGCGATTCGACGTGCCGACGCAGTCCGAACCCGTATCGCCGCCACCGATCACGATCACGTGCTTGCCCTTCGCGAGCAGCTGGTCGACGAGCTTGTCGCCCGCGTTCACGCGGTTCTGCTGCGGCAGGAAGTCCATCGCGAAATGAACGCCCGCGAGCTCGCGGCCCGGCACCGGCAGGTCACGCGGCGTTTCCGAACCGCCGGCGATCACGACCGCGTCGAACTCTTCCTTCAGCGTGTCCGGCGAGATGGTTTCCTTCGCGAGGCTGCCGATCGACTCGGGCAGCGGCTCCTTGCCGATGAACACGCTGGTGCGGAACGTCACGCCTTCCGCTTCCATCTGGCGCATGCGGCGATCGATCAGCCACTTCTCGAGCTTGAAATCGGGAATCCCGTAACGCAGCAGGCCGCCGATACGGTCGTTCTTCTCGAACACCGTCACGTCGTGGCCCGCGCGCGCGAGCTGCTGCGCGGCGGCGAGGCCCGCGGGGCCCGAACCGACGACCGCGACCTTCTTGCCGGTCTTGTGCTCGGCCGGCAGCGGCTTCACCCAGCCTTCGCCCCAAGCCTTGTCGATGATCGCGTGCTCGATCGACTTGATGCCGACCGGGTCGTCGTTGATCCCAAGCGTGCACGCCGCCTCGCACGGCGCCGGGCAGATGCGGCCCGTGAACTCGGGGAAGTTGTTGGTCGAGTGCAGGACTTCGATCGCCTGCTGCCAGTCCTGGCGGTAAACGAGATCGTTGAAGTCCGGGATGATGTTGTTGACCGGGCAGCCGTTGTTGCAGAACGGGATGCCGCAATCCATGCAGCGCGCGCCCTGGACCTTCGCGTCCGCGTCAGTCAGCGCCGCGACGAATTCCTTGTAGTGCTTCACGCGCGTGAGCGGTGCTTCGTACGCCTCGTGGCGGCGTTCGAACTCCAGAAAACCGGTTGCCTTGCCCATAAGGTGCTCTTCTGTTCGATGTATCGGGTGGGGGAGCCGCGCGCGGCCGTCAGGCGCGCGCGGCATTCGCTATGTCGTTCGTCGCTCAGGCGGCCAGCACTTCCTTCGCCGCCTTCTTCGCACCGATCTCGCCCAGCGCGCGCTTGTATTCGTGCGGGAACACCTTCACGAACTGGCGGCGCGCCGCGTCCCAGTTTTCCAGCAGCGACTTCGCGCGCGGCGAACCCGTGAACTGGAAATGACGCTCGACGAGCCCCTTGAGCAGCGCTTCGTCCGTCGTGCCTTCGTGCCAGAGCGCGCGGTCGACCGTGCGCTCCTGTTCGGCCTGCTGCAGCACCGGCTCGAGCGCGACCATCGACTTGTTGCACTTGGCCGCGAACGTGCCTTCCGGATCGTAGATGTACGCGAGACCGCCCGACATGCCGGCCGCGAAGTTGCGCCCGGTCTCGCCAAGCACGACGACCGTGCCGCCCGTCATGTATTCGCAGCCGTGGTCGCCCGTGCCTTCGACGACCGCCGTCGCGCCCGAGTTGCGCACGCAGAAGCGCTCGCCGGCCACGCCGCGGAAGAAGGCTTCGCCTTCGATCGCGCCGTACATCACCGTGTTGCCGCAGATGATGTTTTCCTCGGACTTGCCGCGGAAGTCGTTGGTCGGGCGGATGATGATCCGGCCGCCCGACAGGCCCTTGCCGACGTAGTCGTTGCCGTCGCCGACGAGGTCGAGCGTCACGCCCTTCGCGAGGAACGCGCCGAAGCTCTGGCCGGCCGTGCCCTTCAGCTGGATGTGCACCGCGTCGTCGGCCAGGCCGTCGTGGCCGTGCTTCTTCGCGATCACGCCCGACAGCATCGCGCCGACCGTCCGGTTCACGTTGCGCACCGGCTGGATGAACGACACGTGCTCGCCGTTCTCGATCGCGGCCTTCGCCTTCTCGATCAGCACGTGGTCAAGCGCGCGCTCGAGGCCGTGATCCTGCACGTCGACGTGACGCGGCGCGACGTCCTCGCATTCTTCCGGCTGGTAGAACACGCGCGAGAAGTCAAGGCCCTTCGCCTTCCAGTGCTCGATGCCCTTGCGGGTGTCGAGCAGGTCGGCGCGGCCGATCAGGTCGTCGAACTTCGCGATGCCGAGCTGCGCCATGATCTCGCGCACTTCCTCGGCGACGAAGAAGAAGTAGTTCACGACGTGCTCGGGCTGGCCCTTGAACTTCGCGCGCAGCACCGGATCCTGCGTCGCGACGCCGACCGGGCATGTGTTCAGGTGGCACTTGCGCATCATGATGCAGCCTTCGACGACGAGCGGCGCCGTCGCGAAGCCGAATTCGTCCGCGCCGAGCAGCGCGCCGATCACGACGTCGCGGCCGGTCTTCATCTGGCCGTCGGCCTGCACGCGGATGCGGCCGCGCAGGCGGTTCAGCACCAGCGTCTGCTGCGTTTCGGCGAGGCCGAGCTCCCACGGCGTGCCCGCATGCTTGACCGACGACAGCGGCGACGCGCCCGTGCCGCCGTCATGGCCGGCGATCACGACGTGGTCGGCCTTCGCCTTCGCGACACCGGCCGCGACCGTGCCCACACCCACTTCCGACACGAGCTTCACGGAGATGCTCGCGCTCGGGTTCACGTTCTTCAGGTCGTGGATCAGCTGCGCCAGATCCTCGATCGAGTAGATGTCGTGGTGCGGCGGCGGCGAGATCAGGCCGACGCCCGGCACCGAGTAACGCAGCTTGCCGATGTATTCCGACACCTTGTGGCCCGGCAGCTGGCCGCCTTCGCCCGGCTTCGCGCCCTGCGCCATCTTGATCTGGATCTGGTCGGCCGATGCGAGGTACTCGGCGGTGACGCCGAAACGGCCCGACGCGACCTGCTTGATCTTCGAGCGCAGCGAATCGCCGTCCTTCAGCGGAATGTCGCTGACGATCTCGTCGCCGATCACCGACTTCATCGTCTCGCCCGACTTGATCGGAATGCCGCGCAGTTCGTTGCGATAGCGCTTCTGGTCCTCGCCGCCTTCGCCGGTGTTCGACTTGCCGCCGATCCGGTTCATCGCGACCGCGAGCGTCGCGTGCGCTTCGGTGCTGATCGAGCCGAGCGACATCGCGCCGGTCGCGAAGCGCTTGACGATCTCCTTCGCCGGCTCGACGTCGTCGATCGGGATCGCCCTGGTCGGCTCGACCTTGAATTCGAACAGGCCGCGGAACGTCATGTGACGCTTGGTCTGGTCGTTGATCAGGTGCGCGTATTCCTTGTAAGTCTGGTACGAGTTGCTGCGCGTCGCGTGCTGCAGCTTCGCGATCGAATCCGGCGTCCACATGTGGTCTTCGCCGCGCACGCGGTACGCGTACTCGCCGCCCGCGTCGAGCATGTCGCGCAGGACCGGGCTGTCGCCGAACGCATCGCGGTGCAGGCGGATCGCCTCTTCCGCGACTTCGAACAGGCCGATGCCGCCGACCTTCGACGCCGTGCCCTTGAAGTACTTCTCGACGAGGTCGCTCGACAGGCCGAGCGCTTCGAAGATCTGCGCGCCCGTGTACGACATGTACGTCGAGATGCCCATCTTCGACATCACCTTCTGCAGGCCCTTGCCGACCGCCTTCGTGAAGTTGTAGACGGCCTTCTCCGGCGACAGGTCGCCCGGCAGGCCTTCGGCCATCTTCGCGAGCGTTTCCATCGCGAGGTACGGGTGCACGGCTTCCGCGCCGTAGCCCGCGAGCAGCGCGAAGTGGTGCGTTTCACGCGCGGAGCCCGTCTCGACGACGAGGCCCGTGCTCGTGCGCAGCCCTTGCTGGACGAGGTGCGTGTGGATCGCCGACGTGGCGAGCAGCGCGGGAATCGCGACGTGCTCGGCGTCCGTCTTGCGGTCCGACACGATCAGCATGTTGTAGCCCGACTTCACCGCGTCGACGGCTTCCGCGCACAGCGACGCGAGGCGCGCCTCGATGCCTTCCTTGCCCCAGGCGACCGGATAGCAGATGTTGAGCTCGTACGCGCTGAACTTGCCGCCCGTGTACTGGTCGATCGCGCGGATCTTCGCGATGTCCTTGAAGTCGAGCACCGGCTGCGACACTTCGAGACGCATCGGCGGGTTGATGTTGTTCGTGTCGAGCAGGTTCGGCTTCGGGCCGATGAACGACACGAGCGACATCACCATGTTCTCGCGGATCGGGTCGATCGGCGGGTTCGTGACCTGCGCGAACAGCTGCTTGAAGTAGTGATAGAGCGTCTTGTTCTTGTTCGACATCACCGCGAGCGGCGAGTCGTTGCCCATCGAACCGACGGCTTCCTCGCCCTGCTGCGCCATCGGCGCCATCAGGAACTTCAGGTCTTCCTGCGTATAGCCGAACGCCTGCTGGCGGTCGAGCAGCGCGGCGCCCTGCGTGCGGCCGGCCGCGACTTCCTCGGCCTTCGGCTCGATCTCGTCGAGCTTGATGCGCACCGCGTCGATCCAGCTCTTGTACGGCTTCGCGTTCGCGAGGTTGTCCTTCAATTCCTTGTCGTCGATGATGCGGCCGTGTTCCATGTCGATCAGGAACATCTTGCCCGGCTGCAGGCGCCACTTCTTGACGATCTTCGATTCGGGGATCGGCAGCGTGCCGGCCTCCGACGCCATGATGACGAGGTCGTCGTCGGTCACGATGTAGCGCGCCGGGCGCAGGCCGTTACGATCGAGCGTCGCGCCGATCTGGCGGCCGTCGGTGAACGCGATCGCGGCCGGGCCGTCCCACGGCTCCATCATCGCGGCGTGGTATTCGTAGAACGCGCGGCGGTTCTCGTCCATCAGCGTGTGCTGTTCCCACGCTTCCGGGATCATCATCATCACCGCGTGCACGAGCGGGTAGCCGGCCATCACCAGCAGTTCGAGACAGTTGTCGAACGATGCGGTATCCGACTGGCCCGGGTAGATCAGCGGCCACAGCTTCGGCAGATCGTCGGCGAGCACGTGCGACGCGATCGCGCCGGTACGCGCGTTCAGCCAGTTCACGTTGCCCTTCACGGTGTTGATCTCGCCGTTGTGCGCGATCATCCGGTACGGGTGAGCCAGCTCCCACGCCGGGAACGTGTTGGTCGAGAAGCGCTGGTGCACGAGCGCGAGCGCCGACACGACGCGCGGGTCCTGCAGGTCGCGGTAGTACACGCCGACCTGGCCGGCCAGCAGCAGCCCCTTGTAGACGACCGTGCGCGCCGACATCGACGGCACGAAGTATTCCTTGCCGTGCTTGAGCTTCAGCGCCTGGATGCGGTGGCTCGCCGTCTTGCGGATCACGTACAGCTTCCGCTCGAGCGCGTCCGTCACCATGATGTCCTTGCCGCGGCCGATGAAGATCTGGCGGATCAGCGGCTCGCTCGCCTTCACCGTCGGCGAGATCGGCATCGCATGGTCGACCGGCACGTCGCGCCAGCCGAGCACGACCTGGCCTTCGGCCTTCACCGTACGCTCGAGCTCCTGCTCGCACGCGAGACGCGATGCGTTTTCCTTCGGCAGGAAGATCATCCCCACCCCGTATTCGCCGGCCGGCGGCAGGTCCACGCCCTGCTTCGCCATTTCCTCGCGATAGAACGCGTCCGGAATCTGGATCAGGATGCCCGCGCCGTCGCCCATCAGCGGATCGGCGCCGACCGCGCCGCGGTGATCGAGGTTCTCGAGGATCTTCAGACCCTGCTGAATGATCTCGTGACTCTTCTTGCCCTTGATGTGAGCGACGAAGCCGACGCCGCAGGCGTCGTGTTCGTTTTGCGGGTCGTACAGACCTTGTGCGGCGGGCACCGCGGCGAGCGGCTGCTGGTGGTCGTTCATGGGGACACCGTCGTAAAGGGGGCCTGGAGGCCGTTGAACCGTTTTCTTGTTGCCATCGATCCCGCTCCCGGCGGGAGACGGCGCGGCCGACGGTGGTTGGGCAGGCTTCGCCCGGGCCACCGGAATTCGGAATATACGCGACGAATCAAGGGAATAGCAACAAAAACCGCTTGATCGAACCCCAATTAAATGAGTGCCTTGATGTGGTGCCTTTTTATTAGGGGCGTATCGATTTGGTGCAAAAAGAAGCGGCGCCCGCTGCGCCGCTTCCAGCCTGCCTTTCCGGGGTTACTGCTGGATCGGCGGCGTGTTCTCGCGCACCTTTCTGGGGCGTCCGCGCGGCAACGGCGACACACGCCGGTTCGCGGTGCGCGCCGCCCACTCGCGGTAATTCTCGCCGCCGAGCACCCAGCCCTTCAGCGTCGCCTGCTGCAGCTGGTCGGCCTGCCGCTCGTCGAGCGGCTGCTCGCACAGCTCCTTGTACGCGCGCTGGCGGTCGAACGGCGTGTTGCCGAGCGCCCAGTAGAGCGGATGGTCGGTGATCAGGCTGTCGACGGTGAGCCCGACGTGATGCCGGTAGCTCGACCAGCGATAGGCCTCGGGCGTCGCGACGAGCTGCGAGCGCACCGGGCTCATCTCGACCACGCGGCTCGCGAGCAGGAAATAGCGCTCGCCTTCGATCACCGTCGCCCGATAGCGGCCTTCCCACAGGGTGCCGCGCCGCGAATAGCGCCGGTTGAAATGCGCGACGTAGCGACGGCCGACGGCCTGCATCGCCTTCGGCAGGCTGGCCTCGTCGCTCGGCGTCACGAGCAGTTGCACCTGGCGCGGCAGCAGCACGTAGGCATGCACCGACAGGTGGTGATCGCGTGCGGCGGCCTTCAGGCAATCGATGAAGAGTTCGTAGTCCTGGTCGTCGACGAACGCGGGTTGCTGATCCAGGCCGCGCAGTATCACGTGCTGCGGCTGGTCGGGAACGTAGAGTCGTGCTAACCGTGCCATGCTGAATGTCCGTTTGAACGCGTTAGGAAATACCCGGAGGTCCGAAATTGCGCACCTGCGTGGAATGCCTGCCCCAGCGGCGCGCGTAAGCGTACGGTCGTGCGAATCCTAGGGAGAAAACTCTAACTTACGAGCTTGTTTGGTTTTAAACGCAGTCGTCATAATGAGCACGCCTTTGATCGGAGGAGACACAATGAAACGAAAACTGGCCATTACGGGGGCCGCAGCGCTCGCATTCGCATTCGCGGGCGGTACGGCACACGCACAATCCGCAGGTGATTTCTACGTCAGCACCGGCTGGCTGCACCTTTCGCCGCAGGACAGCAGCGACCCGCTGTTCGTCTACCGCGTGGGCGGCACGCCCATCAACCAATCCATTCCCAACACCGGCGCCGGCATCAACGACGCCGACACGCTGGGCCTCGCGGCGGGCTACTTCGTCACCGACCATATCTCCACCGAGCTCGTGATGGGGATACCGCCGAAGTTCGACATTACCGGCAAGGGTCAGTTCGAAAGATTCGGCGTACTCGGCCGTGCGTACCAGTGGAGCCCCGCCGTGTTGCTGCGCTACCACTTCAACGACGCCAATGCGAAGTTCCGTCCGTATGTCGGCGTCGGCGCGACGTACGTCTGGTTCACCGGCGCGAAGATCACGAACAGCAGCTTCGAGAACGGCGTGCTCGGCGGCCCGACCAGCGCGACGACCAGCAACCAGTGGGCGCCCGTCTTCAACGCCGGCTTCACGTACAACTTCACCAAACACTGGTTCGCGGGGCTGTCGCTCTCGTACATCCCGGTCAAGGTGACCGCGACCTTCACGACGGCCCGCCGGACGCCGGTCGGTACCCTGACCGAAACGTCGAAGGCGAAGATCTCGCTGAACCCGATCGTCACGTACCTGAACGTCGGCTACCGCTTCTAAGCGTAGTCGAATATTTGGGGAATGGTTAATCCTGCTGCAATTTGTAGCGGATTTTTCCTGACGTAACGTCGCCACGATGCAAAACGCCCCGGCGGGAATCCCGTCGGGGCGTCGTTTTTTCGCGTCAGGCACGTTCCGCGCAACGGTTTCGCCAGCGCCGCCGCGGCGCAAGCCGTGGCTGCGGCCATCAGACGGCGTCGATGCCGTCCAGCGCGTCGGGCGCAATCAGGTCGATGCGGTCCGTGCAGATGGCATCGACGCCCCAACGCGCGAGTTCGCGCGCCCGTTCGAGGTCGTTCACCGTGTAAACCAGGATGCGCAGCCCGGCGGCCTTGATCGCGCGCACGAGCGGTTCGTCGAGCCGACTGTGGTCTACATGCAACGATACGCAGCCGAGCGCATCGATCACCTGCGCCTGCCAGTCGTCCGGCACGACTTCGTAGAGCATCCCGCGCGGCAGGCCCGGCACGGTCGCGCGCGCCTGCTGCAATGCGTCGAACGAGAATGACGACAGCAGCGGCGCCACCGCGGCATCGCGCCAGTACGCGGCCGCGTCGGCCGCCACACGCTGCCCGGTTTCGCGTTCGCGCCCCGGGCACGGCTTGATCTCGACGTTCGCGGCCAGCCCGTGCGCGATGCAGCGCGCCGCGGCCGCCTCCAGCGTCGGCATCCGTTCGCCCGCGAAGCGCGCGTCGAGCCACGCGCCCGCGTCGAGCGCGGCCAGCGCCGCATAACGCATGCCCGCCGCCGCACCCTGCCCATTCGACGTGCGATCGACCGTGTCGTCGTGCAGCAGGAACGTCACGTCGTCGGCCGACAGCTTCGCATCGAACTCGACCATCCGGTGGCCGCGGCGCGCACCCTCGTCGAGTGCGGCGAGCGTGTTCTCCGGCGCGAGCGTGCCGCCGCCGCGATGGGCGACGACGCGCGGATAGGGCCAGCCGGTACGGGATGTCATCGTCGGTCTCTCGGCAGGTGCAGCAGGTTCAGCCGGCACGCTTGCCGGTCTCGGGATCGAAGAAATGCAGCCGGTGCGCAGGCAGCGCAGCCGCGAGCGCCGTGCCGCGCGCGGGACGATCCGCGTGCGGCAGGCGCACCGCGACATCGTGATTGCCCCAGCGGCCGTGCGCGAGATTGTCCGCGCCGAGCAGTTCGCACGAGTCGACCGGCAGCGTCGCCTGCGCGACGCCCGGCTGCGGCGTCATGTGCTCGGGACGCACGCCGAGCACCCAGTCGCGCCCGGTGGCGATCTCCGTGCCGATGCCGGGCGCGCCGGCGACCGGCAGCGCGGGGCCGCCGCCCGCAACCGTAAACGTCGCGCCGTCGTCCGACAGCCGGCCGTGCATCAGGTTCATCGCCGGCGAGCCGATGAAGCCCGCGACGAACACCGTCGCCGGCTTCTCGTACACGTCGACCGGCGCGCCGATCTGCTCCGCGTAGCCGCGGTTCATCACGATCACCCGCTGCGCGAGCGTCATCGCCTCGATCTGGTCGTGCGTCACGTACACGCTCGTCGTCGCGAGCCGCGCATGCAGCCGCTGGATCTCGAGCCGCATCTGCACGCGCAGCTTCGCGTCGAGGTTCGACAACGGCTCGTCGAACAGGAATACCGACGGCTCGCGCACGATCGCGCGCCCCATCGCGACACGCTGCCGCTGCCCGCCCGACAGTTCGCGCGGCCGCCGCGCGAGCAGCGGCTCGAGCTCGAGGATCTTCGCGGCCGCGGCCACCCGCGCATCGATCGTCGCGCGCTCGATCCCGCGAATCTTCAGCCCGTAGCCCATGTTCTGCGCGACCGTCATGTGCGGGTACAGCGCATAGTTCTGGAACACCATCGCGATGTCGCGGTCCTTCGGCTCCAGCGTGTTGACGACCCGGTCGCCGATCGCGATCTCGCCGTCCGTCACGCTCTCGAGCCCCGCGATCATCCGCAGCAACGTCGACTTGCCGCAGCCCGACGGGCCGACCAACACGATGAATTCACCGTCGGAGATCTCCACGTCGATGCCATGCAGCACGTGCTGCTTGCCGTCGTAGGATTTCCTGACGCCCTTCAAGCTCAGCGCAGCCATACCTGGTCCTTCTCCCGGTTACCGTCGGTCATTCATTTCTCGGAATCGACGAGGCCGCGCACGAACCAGCGCTGCATCGCCAGCACGACGACGAGCGGCGGGATCATCGCCAGCAGCGTCGCCGCCATCACGTATTGCCATTCGGTCGCGGCGTCGCCGCTCGCGATCATCGTCTTGATGCCCACCACCGCAGTCGACAGCGACGCTTCCGTCGTGATCAGGATCGGCCACAGATACTGGTTCCAGCCGTAGATGAACGTGATCACGAACAGCGCGGCGATGCTCGTCTTCGACAGCGGCAGCACGACGTCCCAGAAGAAGCGCAGCGGCCCCGCGCCGTCGATGCGCGCCGCGTCCATCAGCTCGTCGGGCAGCGTCATGAAGAACTGGCGGAACAGGAACGTCGCGGTCGCCGATGCGATCAGCGGCAGCGAGAGCCCCGCGTAGGTGTTCGTCAGGTGCAGCGTCGACACGACCTGCACGGTCGGAAAGATCCGCACTTCCACCGGCAGCATCAGCGTGACGAAGATCAGCCAGAACGCCGTATTGCGGAACGGGAAGCGGAAATAGACGATCGCGTACGCGGACAGGATCGACACCGCGATCTTGCCGACCGCGATCCCGAGCGCCATCGCGAAGCTGTTCACGAGCAGCCGGCCGAACGGCGCCGTCGCGCCGCCGCTGCCGTGCCCCCAGATGTACGCGACGTTCTCGAACAGGTGCGTGCTCGGCACGAGCGACAGCGGCACCGCGAACACTTCCTGCGCGTTCATCGTCGCCGCGCAGAACGCGACGTAGACGGGAAACACGATCAGCACGACACCCGCGATCAGCACCGCGTGGCAGAACAGGTCGAAGCCCTTGCGATTTTCGATCATGCGTATTGGACCCTGCGCTCGACGAAGCGGAACTGGATCACCGTGAGCCCCACGACGATGATCATCAGCACGACCGACTGCGCGCCCGAACTGCCGATGTCGAGCCCCTGGAAGCCCTCCGCGAAGATCTTGTAGATCAGCGTCTTGGTGCTCTGCGCCGGGCCGCCGCCGGTGGCCGCGTCGATCACCGGGAACGTGTCGAAGAACGCGTAGACGAGGTTCACGACCAGCAGGAAGAAACTCGTCGGCGACAGCAGCGGCAGCACGATGTTGAAGAAGCGCCGCACCGGCCCCGCGCCGTCGATCGCGGCCGCCTCGATCAGCGAGCGCGGAATCGCCTGCAGCCCCGCGTAGAAGAACAGGAAGTTGTAGCTCACCTGCTTCCACACCGACGCCAGCACGACGAGGAACATCGCCTGGCCGCCGTTCAGCGCGTGGTTCCACACGATGCCGCCCTTCGCGAGCGCATACGTGATCAGCCCGATGCTCGGGTTGAACAGGAACGCCCACAGCACGGCCGCGATCGTCGGCGCGACCGCGTACGGCCAGATCAGCAGCGTGCGGTACACGCGCGCGCCGCGGATCACGCGGTCGGCGCATGCGGCCAGCAACAGCGACACGACGAGCCCGCTCACGGTGACGAGCGAACTGAACACAAGCGTCGTGCGGAACGAATCGAGATACAGCGGATCGGCGAACAGGTGCGTGAAATTCGCGAAGCCGACGAATTCGCTCGACGTGCCGAACGCGTCCTGCATCTGCGTGGACTGCCACAGCGCGACGCCGGCCGGCCACAGGAAGAACACGGCGGTGATCGCGAGCTGCGGCGCGATCAGCAGGTACGGCACCGGGCTCGTACCGAAACGGGAACGGGATTGCATCGCGGATATCCGGTCAGGCGAAACGGAAGGGAAACCGCGCCGCCGGACGGCACGCGCTCGCGCGCGGCGCCGCCGGCGGCACGACGCGATGCGTGCTCAGCCGCCCGACTTCTCGAAGCGGCGCAGCAGTTCGTCGCCGCGCGACGCGGCCGAATCGAGCGCGTCCTTCGGCGACTTCTTCTGCGCCCAGACCTGTTCGAACTCCTCGTCGACGACCGTGCGGATCTGCGGCATGTTGCCCAGCCGCAGCCCCTTCGTGTACGGCAGCGGCGGCTTGTTCAGCATCTGCTTGATCGCGGTTTCGGCGCTCGGGTTCTTCGCGTAGAAGCCCTGCTGACGCGTCAGGTCGTACGCGGCGGTCGTGACCGGCAGGTAGCCCGTGTCCTGGTGCCACTTCGCGGCGACCGCGGGCGACGCCAGGTAAGAGAGGAATTTCGCGACGCCCTTGTAGGTCGCCGGATCCTTGCCGGCCAGCACCCACAGGCTCGCGCCGCCGATGATCGCGTTCTGCGGCGCGCCCTTCACGTTCGCGTCGTACGGCATCATGCCCGTGCCGTAGCTGAACTTCGCGAACTTCTGCACGTTCGCGAGCGCGCCCGACGACGTCGTCAGGATCCCGCAGTCGCCGCTGTAGAACTTCGCCGACGCTTCATCCTTGCGGCCCGCGTACGTGAACGTGCCGTCCTTCGCCATCTGCTGCAGGAAGGCGACATGTTCGATCTGCTGCGGCTTGTTGAACTCGAGCACGGCGTCGGTGCCGTCGAAGCCGTTGTTGCGGCTCGCGAACGGCAGCCCGTGCCATGCGCTGTAGTTTTCGAGCTGGATCCAGCCCTGCCAGCCGGTCGTGAAGCCGCACGCCATCCCCGACTTGCGCAGCTTCTCGGCATCGGCCTTCACGTCGGCCCACGTCTTCGGCGGCTGGTTCGGATCGAGGCCGGCCTTCTTGAACGCGTCCTTGTTGTAGTACAGCACCGGCGTCGAGCTGTTGAACGGCATCGACACGAGGTGGCCCGTCTTCGCGTCGCTGTAGTAGCTCGCGATGGTCGGCACGAACGCCTTCTCGTCGAGCGTCACGCCGGCCTGCTTGAACACGTCGTAGACGGGCACGACCGCCTTCTTCGCCTGCATCATCGTCGCCGTGCCGACTTCATAGACCTGCAGGATCGCCGGCGCGTTGCCGCTGCGATAGGCCGCGATGCCGGCCGCGAGCGCCTGGTCGTAGGTGCCCTTGAAGACCGGCACGATCTTGTAGTCGCTTTGCGACGCGTTGAACTGGTCGGCGATCGCGTTGACCCGCTCGCCGAGCGCGGCCTCCATCGCATGCCAGAACTGAATTTCCGTCGCGGCGAGCGCCACGTGCTGCACCCCGAACATCAGCGCGCCGCCGAGCGCGATCGAACGAACCAGTGTCCCCGCAGGCTTCTTCTTCATCGACCTCTCCTATGAAAACGTTACCAACAGCGTGTGCAACCTTCCCGTCGCCATTGAACCGGCGAAGTCTAGTGATCGTTTGTGACAGTCAGTTGTCGCTGATGACGAACAGGCGCTGATATTCCTTCAGCGCGAAGCGGTCGGTCATGCCGGCGATGTAGTGCGCGACGAGACGCGGCTGCTGCGCCGCGTCGTCGGACTGGTACGGCGGCGGCAGCAGGCGCGGATCGTCGATGAACGCGTCGAACAGCCCCGTGACGACGCGTTGCGCCTTGCTCGCCATGCGCATCACCTTGTAGTGGCGATACAGGTTCTTGAAGAGGAAGCGCTTGAGGGCCGCTGCCTGCGCGGCGACCTCGGGGCTGTGCGACACGAGCGGCGGCGCGTCGCGCACGTCGTCGAGCGACGCGGGCGCGACGCGCACGAGATTGCGCGTGGTTTCGTCGATCAGGTCGACGATCAGCGTGTTGATGATGCGGCGCACCGTCTCGTGCACGAGACGGCGGCCTTCGAGGTGCGGGAATTCGGCGAGCGCCGCGTCGTAGTGACGCTGCCACAGCTCGACTTCCGCGAGCTGCTCGATCGTGATCAGGCCGGAACGCAGGCCGTCGTCGACGTCGTGGTTGTTGTAGGCGATCTCGTCGGCGATGTTCGCGAGCTGCGCCTCGAGCGACGGCTGGCGGCCCTGCAGGAAGCGCTCGCCGAGCGCGCCGAGCTTGCGTGCATTCTCGCGCGAGCAGTGTTTCAGGATGCCTTCGCGCGTCTCGAAGCACAGGTTCAACCCGTTGAACGCGCCGTAGTGCTCCTCGAGCTCGTCGACCACCGCAAGGCTCTGCAGGTTGTGCTCGAAGCCGCCGTGCTCGCGCATGCACGCATTCAGCGCGTCCTGCCCGGCATGGCCGAACGGCGTATGGCCGAGATCGTGCGCGAGCGAGATCGCTTCGACGAGATCCTCGTTCAGTCGCAGGTTGCGCGCGACCGAGCGCGCGATCTGCGCGACTTCGAGGCTGTGCGTGAGGCGCGTGCGGAACAGGTCGCCTTCGTGATTGACGAAGACCTGCGTCTTGTATTCGAGCCGGCGAAACGCGGTCGAATGGACGATGCGGTCGCGATCGCGCTGGAATTCGGTGCGCGCCGCCGGCGGGGTTTCCGGATGGCGGCGGCCGCGTGACTGCGACGCGTGCGCGGCATACGGAGCGAGATGGGCTTCCAGCGCCGCCAGCGTCGGCGGCTCGGCCACCGGCGCAGCAGATGCGCGGCTGGCTTCGGGCAATGTGCTGCTGGATGTCTCGCTCACGTCTCCTCCATGTCAGGCGCGCCGGCGGATCCGGGCGCCGTTAGCCGGTCGTTTGCGCCAGTGTAGCGAATACCGCTTCGTCCGGCGCCTGCGTGATCAGCGTATCGCCGAATCGCTTCAGCAGGATGAACTTGATCGCGCCGGCCTCAGCCTTCTTGTCGACGCGCATCAGGTCGATGTAGCGCGCATCGCCGAGCGCCGGCCCGCGGGTCGGCAGATGCGCGGCCGCGATCACCGCATCGAGGCGCTGCCGCGACGCTTCGTCGAGCAGGCCGAGCCGCACCGACAGGTCGCCCGCCATCACCATTCCGCAGCCGACCGCCTCGCCGTGCAGCCATTCGCCGTAGCCTAGCCCGGCCTCGATCGCATGGCCGAACGTGTGGCCGAAGTTCAGGATCGCGCGCAGGCCGCCTTCGCGCTCGTCGGCCGCGACGACGCTCGCCTTGATCTCGCACGAACGCTTCACCGCATGCGCGAGCGCGGCGGGCTCGCGACGATTCAGCGCATCGACGTTCGCCTCGATCCAGTCGAAGAATGCCGCATCGGCGATCGCGCCGGTCTTGATGATCTCGGCCACGCCGGCCGCCAGCTCGCGATCGGGCAGCGTCGTGAGCGCGCCGATGTCCGCGATCACGGCCTGCGGTTGGTAGAACGCGCCGATCATGTTCTTGCCGAGCGGGTGGTTGATGCCCGTCTTGCCGCCGACCGACGAATCGACCTGCGACAGCAGCGTCGTCGGCACCTGGATGAACGGCACGCCGCGCATGTAGCACGCGGCGGCAAAGCCGGTCATGTCGCCGACCACGCCGCCGCCGAGCGCGACGAGCGTCGTCTTGCGATCGGCGTGATCCGTCAGCAGGCCGTCGAAGATCAGGTTCAGCGTTTCCCAGTTCTTGTATGCCTCGCCGTCCGGCAGCACGACCGTCGACACGCGCTTGCCGAGCGGCGCGAGCGCCGCGCGCAGCGCGTCGCCGTAGAGCGGATCGACCGTCGTGTTCGTGACGATCGTGACCGACGAACCCTTGATGTGGGGCGAGAACAGCTCGGTGCGGCCGATCAGGCCGGCGCCAATATGAATCGGGTAGGCGCGGTCGCCCAGATCGACGTTGACAGTAATCATGCTTGTAGCGGCTTGGCGATGACGCCGGCCAGTTCGAGTTGCATCAACACCATGTTGACGAGACCGTTGACCGACGGACGGCCGGTCTCGATGACGAAATCCGCGCATTCGCGGTACAGCGGGTCACGCACTTCGTACAGCGCTTCCAGACGCCCCTTCGGATCTTCGGTCTGCAACAGCGGGCGATTCTTGTCCTTGCGCGTGCGCAGCCATAGATCGTGCGGGTTGGCGCGCAGGTAGACGACGATGCCGTTGGTTTTCAGGCTGTTGCGGTTTTCCGGGCGCAGCACCGCGCCCCCGCCGGTCGCGAGCACGATGTTCTCGCGCTGCGCGAGCTCGGCGATCACCTGCGTTTCGCGATCGCGAAAGCCGGCCTCGCCCTCCAGCTCGAAGATCACCGGAATGCGCGCGCCCGTACGGGCCTCGATTTCGTGGTCGGAGTCGAAGAACGTCCTGTCGAGACGACGCGCGACCGCACGGCCCACGGTGGTCTTACCCGCTCCCATAAGGCCGACGAAAAATACGTTTGCATGTGGGTCCCGCGCTTGCAACGGCTTCCTCTGCTTCAATCTTGCTGGTGTGTGGCGCAGCTTACTGGCAAAGCGGCTGCCTTGTCGAGCCTGCGCCGGCGGCTTCCGGCCCCGTTTCCTCGGCATCCGCGTCGCCCGCGCCGGGTGCGCCGCAACGCGCATCGACGACGGTCGGCGTGATGAAGACGACCAGTTCGTTGCGTTGGTCGCGCTGCGCGCGGTGCCGGAAAAGCGCGCCCAGAAACGGTATTTTGCCCAAGAGCGGCACCCGCGTCACATCGTTCCGGCTCAGTTGTTCATAGATGC
Organism: Burkholderia sola; assembly: GCF_905400185.1. Taxonomy (NCBI): domain Bacteria; kingdom Pseudomonadati; phylum Pseudomonadota; class Betaproteobacteria; order Burkholderiales; family Burkholderiaceae; genus Burkholderia; species Burkholderia sola. Next base: position 351,586 of record NZ_FR989675.1, on the reverse strand, counting down.
CGCCGATCGCGACCGTCCCGCCATTCTCGACCTCGACGCGCGTCTGCACGTGCTTCGTATGGATCGCGGGGCCGGCCGCGGTCGGCTCGCCGACGCTGTCCTTCGTCACGTCGAGATCGAGCACCACGCGCCCGTCCGGCGTAATCTGCGGCTCGACCTCCAGCTTCAGCGTCGCGCGGCGGAACTGCACGCCGCTCATGCCGTTGCCGACCTTCGCCTGGTACGGCAGCTCGGCGCCCTGCTCGACGATGGCCTTCACGCGGTCGGCCGTCACCACCCGCGGACGCGAAACGATCTGGCCCCGGCCTTGCGCTTCCAGCGCGCTCAACTCGATGTCGAGTACGCGGCTGAGCGGCGCGGCGAACAGCGTGAAGCCGGCGGTCGCCGCATCGAAGCCGCCGAGCGGCCGCGCGGCGAGATCCAGCGCGTTGCGCGCGTCCGCCGTGAAGGACGTGCCCTCGGCCGACGACGGCCACCCCTGCGCACGCAGTGCGACACGTGCGCCGAGGTTGCGCGAGAAACCCTGCTCGCCTTCGACGATGCGGGCCTCGATCCGGACCTGCCGCGACGGCCGGTCGATCGCGTCGATCAGGCCCGCGATCTGCACGATGCGCGGCGCGAGATCGGTCACGAACAGCAGGTTCGTACGGGGATCGGCCGCCGCCGCGCCGCGCTTCGACAGCAGGCGCTGGCCGGTCGCGCCGGCCAGCAGCCGCTGCACGTCCTGGGCGCGCGGATAGTGCAGCACGAACGTACGGCTTGCGAGCGGCTCCAGATCGGCGGCCCGCGCATGCATGTCGAAGCGCTCGCGTTCGCGCGCGGCCAGCTCGGCGGCCGGCGTGACCCAGATCACGTTGCCGCGCCGGGACATCGCCAGCCCGTGCGTGTCGAGCAGCGTGTCGAACGCGTCGCGCCAGCGGACATTGTTCAGACGTAACGTGACCGTGCCGCGCACCTGCTCGCCGACGACGATATTGAGCCCCGTGAATCGCGCGATCGCGTCGAACGCCGCCGCGAGCCCGACGCCCTGCAGATTCAGCGAGATCCGCCGCTCGTCGTCCGCATCGCCCGGTTGCCGTGCCGCGGCGTCGCTCATCCGGGCCGGCGGCGCCAGCGGGATCGGCGGCCCCTCGAGCGCGGGGACCGGCGCGGCGGCTTCCGTCTGCAGCGCCGTGCGCGCCGCCTGATCGAACGGCGGCGGGCCGGCGTCCTCCGCTACCGCGCTGTCCACGCTGTCGGCCACGCGCAGCGGCTGCGGCAGGCGCGGCACCGACACATTCGTCGGCCCGGCCGGCCAGACCGCCGGCAGCGGCGGCACCGACGCGCTTGCGCCGTCCGCCGTCACGCCGGCCCAGATGACGAGCATCCAACAGCCGTGCTTCGTCATGGCCGGCCTCCGTCGTCAAGCACAAGCCGCTGCGATCCGTCCGCCGTCGCAAGCGTCACGGCCGCGCGGTCGATACGCACCACGCGCGCGGCCCCCAGCACCTCGCCAGGTGCGACGGCCGTGAACGCGCCGTCGCCGTCGTCGAACAACGCGAGACCGGTACGCGCGTCGCGAATCGTGCCGGCAAGGCGGGCTGCGCACCCCGCCGCTTCGGCGAGGCCCCCCTCGTCGAATGGATCGGCGTCGGGCGCAGCGGCGCGAACCGGCGTGTTGCCCGCCGCGGCCGTTGTCGCCTGCAGCGCCGGAAATACGTCGACGGACATATCCACCCGCGCCGCCGACATGCCACGCTCGATACGCAGCGCCGACGGTACCGCCAACACCGGGAAGCGCGCCAGCCCGCCAACCATATGCAGCAACGCGTGAAAGCCGCCGTCCGCGGCGATGTGTACGGTGCGTCGGCCGTCCGGTGCCGCGCCATCGGCGCGCTGCGGTTCGATCGATACGCCGTGCAACCCGCTCGACGCGGCGAGATCGGCCAGCGCCAGCATCAGCGCGGCCCATTCCGGCGTAGGCGGCAAGCGATCGTCACGCGTCGACGCAGGATGCCCGTCGCGTCGTTGTCCGGCGGAAGCCAGGACGCGCTGCGCGTCGGCCGCGCGCGCCTGCGCCGCGGCGAGCAACGCGCGACTACGTGCCAGCCCGCTCCAGTCGGCCGCATTCGCCAGATGAATGCTGCCTGCCAGCACGGCCGCGAACGCCAGCACGCAACCCGCGGCATGCGCGGCGGCCGCCGACACGCGCGGCATGTGGCCCGCCCTGGCGCCCGCGCGCAGCGCCGGCCAATGCGCGAGCGCCGTCATGCGCCCCCTCCCGACACCGTCCGCGACGACGTCGCATCGTGCCAGCGCAACTGCACCGAGAACCGGAACGGCATCCCGGCCGTCGAAGCCGGCGCATCCGACGCAGGCTTCAACGTATCTATATCGATCCGCCAGTCGCGCTGCTCGCGCGCCATCGCGGCGAGCCACAGCGCAGCCGCCCGGTAACTCGCGGCGCGCGCATCGAGCACGGCGCCGGTCGTCGTCATGCGCAGCGCATCGAGCCGGACATGATCGGCGCGCACCTGCTTCAGGGTCGCCAGCAACCCGGCCACGCGCCGGTAAGGTGCGGCCAGCGCAGCCGCCTGCGCGTCGCGTCGCGCGACGGCGGCGGCTGCATCGGCCGCGCGCGTCGCAACGGCCACCCGCGGCTGCACCTGTCGCAGCCGCGCCTCCACGCCGGCGCGCTCGGCATCCACCCGCCACCGCGACAACACCGCAGCGCCCGTCCACAGACCGGCGCCAAGCACGCCGAGCAGGATCGCCACACCGCACTGCGTGGCCCGCCGACGCCGCAATGCCCGCGCCAACCGCTCGCGGTACGGCAGCAGGTTGAAGTCGCCGAGTACCGCCTGTACGAGCTGCTGCGCCGCCGCGCCGTCTCCGTTTGCCGCCACGTGACCGGCCGTCATTCCCACACCCCACGCAACGCGAGCCCGAACGCGACGGCAAACGCCGGGCCGCCTGGCACGGCGGCGCGCGCGCACGGCAGGCCGTCCCAGCCCGTGCAGTCGAACGGGACCACTGCCGTGCCGAGCACGTCGCCGATCTCGGCAATCGACGTATCGAAGCGGGCGATACATCGCTCGTCCCCGGCGACGAGTACGCAGCCCACGACCCCCAGCACGCGCCGACGCAACGCATCGGGAAGCGCCTCCGGCAACGTGCCGGACAGGGAGAGCACCTGCATCGCCGACCGTCCCTCGATTCGCCAGCCGCGCACGCCCGCGTCGCAGAACCAGAGCACGGCGTACGCGCCCTGCGCATCGAGTTCGAACCGTGCGGCATAGCGCAGCGCGCGCAGCACGGCGGCCGACTCGCCGTCGATCACCGTCAGGTCGATACCGGCCTGCGCGGCCACGTCGATCCGCCGCTCGAGCAGCGCCAGCGGCGCGACCGCCACCGCGATCTCGCCGGACCGCGCGCCGCCGTAGTGCCGCCAGTCGAACGCGAGACTGTCCGGCGCGAGCCCCGAGATGCGTTCGGCGGCCTGCCGCGCGGCGTCCGGGATGTCGCCGCGCCCGGCCAGATCGAGCGTCGCGGTGCGCATCTCGTCATCGTGCAGCGCCATCACGCCGCGCGCGTCGCACTGCACGTCGGACGCCGACAGCCGCGCCACGGCCGCCGCCAGCGACCGCGCGACCGCCGCCCAACGCGCGTCCTCCGGCCCGCCCGCCAAGCCAACCGGTTCGCGCTCGAGCCCCTCGACGCGCACCTCCGCTTCCCTGCCGCGCCGGCTCAGCACGGCCACCCTCACTTCGTGCGCACCGACGTCGATTCCCGTCGACCGGTGCCTGCCCTGTGCAAACCGCGCCACCCATCGTCCTGCCATCCCAGCCTCCCGAGATCGTCGCGGCCCATGCCGCGCATCCGAGACCTGATTCTGCAAAGCGACGCGCGCCGCCGACAGTCGGCCAAACGGCCAGCATTGGTCCACGGCGGCCGTGCACGGACTATGCTGACGGCACGCCGACCCGCGGCTTGGCGACGGGCGGCCCCCGCGTCAGGAGCGCTCTTACCGGGCAGCTATAATCGCGGGACTGTTTTCCGGTATGCCTATGCAATCCACGACTCCTACGTCCCCGCCTCCCGCCCCGGAGCCGAAGAAGCGGCCCTGGTGGCAAAAAGTCCTGCTCGGCTTCGCCGCGATGTGCGTGGCCCTCGTCGTGGCCGGCGGCCTCGTGCTCGGCTACGCGCTCGTCGTGGCCTGGCCGAACATGCCGTCGCTCGATGCGCTGACCGACTATCGCCCGAAGGTGCCGCTGCGCATCTACACGTCCGATCACGTGCTGATCGGCGAATTCGGCGAGGAGCGCCGCGACGTCGTCCATTTCAAGGACGTGCCCGACTCGCTGAAGAAGGCGATCCTCGCGATCGAGGATGCGCGCTTCTACGATCACGGCGGCGTCGACCTCACCGGCATCATCCGCGCCGGCTTCGTCGCGCTGACGAACGGCCACGCGTCGCAGGGCGCGAGCACGATCACGATGCAGGTCGCACGCAACTTCTTCCTGTCGAGCGAGAAGACCTACACGCGCAAGATCTACGAGATGCTGCTCGCGTACCGGATCGAGCGCGCGCTGACGAAGGATCAGATTCTCGAGGTCTACATGAATCAGATCTATCTCGGCCAGCGCGCGTACGGCTTCGCGAGCGCCGCACGGGTCTATTTCGGCAAGGACCTGAAGGACATCACGCTCGCGGAAGCCGCGATGCTCGCGGGGCTGCCGAAGGCGCCGTCCGCGTACAACCCGGTCGTCAACCCGAAGCGCGCGAAGGTACGCCAGGAATATATCCTGCAACGGATGCTCGAGCTGAACTTCATCACGCGCGAACAGTACGACGAAGCGTCCGCGCAGCCGCTCGTCGTCAAGGGTCCGGGCCGCGATTTCAGCGTGCACGCGGAGTACGTCGCCGAAATGGTCAGACAGATGATGTACGCGCAGTACCGTGAGGAAACCTACACGCGCGGCTTCAACGTCGTCACGACGATCGATTCCGCGGATCAGCAGGTCGCGTACACCGCGCTGCGCAAGGGCATCATGGATTACGAGCGCCGTCACGGCTATCGCGGGCCGGAAGGCTTCATCGAGCTGCCGGCCGGTGCCGACGACCGCGAACAGGCGATCGACGACGCGCTGCTCGAGCATCCCGACAACGGCGAGCTGATCGCCGCGGTCGTGACGGCCGCGAGCCCGCGCCAGATCACGGTGGCGTTCATCGACGGCAGTACCGCGACGATCGACGGCGACAACCTGCGCTTCGCGTCAGGCGCGCTGTCGGCCAACGCGCAGCCGAACCGCCGGATCCGCCCGGGCGCGATCGTCCGCGTGGTGAAGAACGACGCCGGCAAGTGGTCGATCACGCAGTTGCCGCAGGTCGAGGGTGCGTTCCTGTCGATCGTCCCGCAGGACGGCGCGATCCGCTCGCTCGTCGGCGGCTTCGACTACAACAAGAACAAGTTCAACCACGTCACGCAGGCATGGCGGCAACCGGGTTCGTCGTTCAAGCCGTTCATCTACTCGGCGTCGCTCGACAAGGGCCTCGGGCCGGCGACCGTGATCAACGACGGCCCGCTGTATTTTAGCGCCGCGGAAACGGGCGGCCAGCCGTGGGAGCCGAAGAACTACGGCGGCGGCTTCGAGGGCCCGATGTCGATGCGCACCGCGCTGCAGCGCTCGCGCAACCTCGTGTCGATCCGGATCCTGAACCACATCGGCACGAAATACGCGCAGCAATACATCACGCGCTTCGGCTTCGACGCCGAGCGCCATCCGGCCTACCTGCCGATGGCGCTCGGCGCCGGCCAGGTCACGCCGCTGCAAATGGCAGGCGCGTACTCGGTCTTCGCGAACGGCGGCTACCGCGTCAATCCGTACCTGATCGCCGAGGTCACCGATCCGAACGGCGCGATCGTCGCGCGCGCGCAGCCGCTCGTCGCCGAGCAGAACGCGCCGCGCGCGATCGACGCGCGCAACGCGTACGTGATGAACAGCCTGCTGCAGAGCGTCGCGCAGCGCGGCACGGGCGCGCGGACCAACGTGCTGAAGCGCGCCGACCTCGCGGGCAAGACCGGCACGACGAACGACTCGCACGACGCCTGGTTCGCCGGCTACCAGCACACGCTCGCCGCGATCGCGTGGATCGGCTACGACAATCCGCGCAGCCTCGGCGATCGCGAAACCGGCGGCGGCCTGTCGCTGCCGGTCTGGATCGACTACATGGGTGCGGCGCTGAAGGGCGTGCCGGAATTCAAGCCGACGGTGCCGGACGGCGTCGAGTCGCTCGGCGGCGAGCTGTATTTCACCGAGTTCACGCCGGGGCACGGCTTCGTGTCGACGGTCGGCGTGCCGCAGGCGCCGGCCGCGCAGAACGTCGACGAGGCCGTGCCGCACGTCGACGAACAGGAAAAGCAGGACATCATGAACCTGTTCCAGGGCCACTGACCCGCGGCCCGACCATGAAAAAAGCGCCCCGCGGGGCGCTTTTTCTTTGGGCACGACATTCGGGACCCGCTGCCCCGGCCGTCACGCGCCGAACGTGATCGGCAGGCCGGCCTGCTGCGTCGCGTATTCGGTGAGCGCCGAGAAGAACTCGGTGCCCGTGCGCGTATCGCGCCACGCACCGTCGACGAAACGGTAGTGGAATCCACCGGCCTTCGCGGCGATCCACACTTCCTTCATCGGCGGTTGCAGGTTGACGATGATCTTCGAGCCGTTTTCGAACGTCAGCGTCAGCACGCTGCCGTTGCGCTCCAGATCGATGTCGTGATCGCCGTCGTTCGCGACGTCCACGGTACGCTCGACGGCCGCCAGCACGGCCTCGGCACGGGCCAGGTATTCAGTATCGGACATGCTAAACTCTATCGGTTAAATTGTTCAGGGACGATCATGCGAGTCGTTTTCCGGATGAGCGCGATTGTAGCGGCTTTGGCGATTCTTGCCGGCTGCGGTCAAAGCGGCGCGCTCTATCTGCCCACCGTACCCCCGATGCCCAAGCCGATCCAGCAGCAGAACACGCCGCCGTCGGACGTGAAACCGACCGACGAAAACGCGTCGTCCGACGAGACGCCCGACACGTCCGGCTCGCCGCTCACGCTGTCGCCCGAACTGTCGAGCACCGCATCGACCATGCCCGCCCCGGCATCGGGCCCGGCAGCCACGAAGTAACGACGCGATGCCGCCCGCGCGGCGCGCGCAACGAGGCGATGACTCCCCGGTCATCGCCTTTTGTTTTTTCGGGCCGCCGCGTCACGCACGCACGCGCCGCCAGCCCCACGCAACCACCCGCCAGCCGAGCAGCGCGGCGACGATCGCCGCGTAGAGCTTCGGCTGCGCGAGATCGTGCTTGCCGGCCCGCATCCACCAGAAGTGCAGCACGCCGAACAGCGCGATCGCATAGATCGCGCTGTGCAGCGTCGCCCAGTGGCGCCCCAGCCGGCGCACCATCGCGCGCGGCGACGTCGCGGCGAGCGGAATCAGCAGCACGAACGCCGCGAAGCCGACGGTGATGAACGGGCGCTTGCCGACGTCCTTCAGGATCGCGACGACGTCGAACCACTTGTCGAACCACAGGTAGGTCGTGAAATGCAGCGTCGCGTAAAAGAACGCGAACAGCCCGATCATCCGGCGAAAGCGCAGCAGCGACGCGAAGCCCGTGATGCGCCTGAGCGGCGTGACGGCAAGCGTGATGCACAACAGGACGAGCGTCCACAAGCCGGTCGAGCGCGTGATGAATTCGATCGGGTTCGCGCCCAGCCGGTCCGTCAGCCCGAACAGCACGACGCGCGCGAGCGGATACAGGCCGGCCGCGAACGCCAGCACCTTGGCCGGTGCGAGCCAGCGCGGCGCGGCGGGACGGATCGCACCGGTCCGCGCGGTGCGTGCGGCCGACCGGACACCCGCGGCGCGCTCGGAAGTGAGCGTCGAAGGACGCATGTCGTTTCTCACCGTCGTGCTCAGAAATTCTTCTTCAGGTCCATGCCCTGATACATCGAGGCGACCAGATCGCCGTAGCCGTTGAACATCAGTGTCTTGCGCTTCGGCGTGAAAAAGCCGTCCTCGCCGATGCGCCGCTCGGTCGCCTGGCTCCAGCGCGGATGATCGACGTTGGGGTTCACGTTCGAATAAAAGCCGTACTCGTTCGCGGCGTACGTGTTCCAGCTCGTCTTCGGCTGCTTGTCGACGAAGCGGATCTTCACGAGCGACTTCGCGCTCTTGAAGCCGTACTTCCACGGCACGACGATCCGCACCGGCGCGCCATTCTGGTTCGGCAGTACCTGGCCGTAGACGCCCATCGTCAGCAGCGTCAGCGGATTCATCGCCTCGTCCATGCGCAGCCCTTCCGAATACGGCCAGTCGAGCACGGGCGTCGACAGGCCGGGCATTTGCGACGGATCGGCCAGCGTGACGAACTGCACGTATTTCGCGTTGCCGGTCGGCTGCACGCGCTTGATCAGCTCGGACAGCGGCACGCCGATCCACGGGATCACCATCGACCAGCCCTCGACGCAGCGCAGCCGGTACACGCGCTCCTCGAGCGGCGCGAGCTTCAGCAACTCGTCGAGATCGAACACTTTCGGGTGCTGCACCTCGCCTTCGACGCTCACGCGCCACGGGCGCGGCCGCAGCGTGCCGGCGTTCTGCGCCGGGTCGCTCTTGTCGGTGCCGAATTCGTAGAAGTTGTTGTAGGACGTGATGTCCTTGAACGGCGTCACCTTGTCGATGGCGACGAACTTCGGGTTCGTTTTTGCCGCGAGCTTCGCCGCGCGCGGATCGGGCGACGCATACGCGGCGAGCGCCGCGCCGCTGGCGCCAAACAGGCCGCCCGCGGCCGCGAGGCCGGCCGCCTGCAATACGCGCCGCCGGTTCTCGAACACCGCGCGCGGGGTGATCTCGCTCGGCGCGATGTCCGCGCCGGTCAGTACGTTACGCAAAGGGCGTTTGATCCACATCGTGCAGTTCCTCCCGCATGCGCGGCGCGCATGCTTCATCAGCGTTCGACCCGGCCCGTCACGCGCCGTTCGACGCCCGGTTCGCCCGCCGCGTTACAAAAGAAAACCGCCGGGCACGCAGTGCACCGGCGGTTCGATAGTCGGACGAGCGTCGGAAATCTTACAGTTTGCCGTAGCTGTGCAGCCCGGACAGGAACATGTTGACGCCGAGGAACGCGAACGTCGTGACCAGCAGGCCGGTGAGCGCCCACCACGCGGCCACCGCGCCGCGCAGGCCCTTCATCAGCCGCATGTGCAGCCACGCCGCGTAGTTCAGCCACACGATCAGCGCCCAGGTTTCCTTCGGATCCCAGCTCCAGTAGCCGCCCCACGCTTCGGCCGCCCACAGCGCGCCGAGGATCGTCGCGATCGTGAAGAACGCGAAACCAACCGCGATCGACTTGTACATCACGTCGTCGAGCACTTCCAGCGTCGGCAGGCGATCCGCGAGGATCCCGCGCTCCTTCATCAGATACGCGACCGACACCATCGCCGACAGCGCGAAGCTGCCGTAGCCGATGAAGTTCGCCGGCACGTGGATCTTCATCCACCAGCTTTGCAGCGCCGGCACGAGCGGCTGAATCTGCTGCGCATCGCGCGCGACCGAGTACCACATCAGGAAGCCGACCGCCGCGCTGATGACCAGCAGCACGAACGCGCCGAGCGAACGCGTGCCGTAGTGGCCTTCGTAATACAGATAAAGCAGCGCGGTGATCAGGCTGAACAGGACGAACACTTCATACAGGTTCGACACGGGGATATGCCCGACGTCCGCACCGATCAGGTAGGACTCGTACCAGCGCACCATCAGCCCGGTGAAGCCCATCAGCACGGCGACCCACGTGAGCTTCTGGCCGATCGCGGCGCCCGTTTCGGAGCGCGCGAGCAGGCCGATCCAGTAGAAGATCGTCGCGAGCACGAACAGCGCGCTCATCCACAGGATCGCCGACTGGCTCGACAGGAAGTACTTGAGGAAGAACGCCGAATCGGCGCGCGCGAGATCGCCCTGGTAGATCTGGATCGACAGCAGCGACAGCACGGCGATCGACGCCATCATCAGCCGCGCGGGCTTCCAGCGCCAGCCGAGCGCGACAAGCGCCGGCACGGTGCCGATCATCACCGCCTTGTCGTAGTAATCCATGTGCGCGTTGTAGTGCACGAGCGCATAGCCCGCGCCCGCCACCAGCGCCAGCGCGAACAGCCAGTCGAACAGCGACAGGCGCGCGAGGAACGGACGGTCGTCGAACAGCGGCGACGCTGCCGGCGCCGTACGGGAAGAGGAAACTTGCGTGAGATCCATGATGTTACCGGGTGGAATTCTCGGAATCGGAACCGCCGCCGGCAGGCGCGCGGGCCGTCGAAGCCGCACCGGCGGGTGCGGCGTCGCGAGGTGCGGCGTGCAAGGCGGCGCCGGCCGCGTCGCGCGTCTGCACGAATTCTTTCTCGAAATCGAAGGTCTTGCGGGCCGTGGACATGGCCATCACCACCTCGACGCCCGAACCGGCGTCCTTCAGCCAGAACCAGAGCCGCCGCTCGCGCACGTAGAACATCGAGAAGATGCCGGCGACCAGCAGCAGGCTGCCAAGATACACCAGATTCTTGCCGGGCGCGCGCGTCAGCTGAAATACCGAAGCTTGCACCTGCTTGAAGGAGTCAAGCTGCAAATAGACCGGCGATCCATACAGGAAGCTGTCGGATAGCGCATTGATCGCGTTCTGCACGAAGCGGATCGTGTCGGCGCCTTGTTGCGCGGCCGGCTCGCCCGCATGCTCGCGCGCGATCTGCCACACCTCCCACATCGAGCCCTCGAGCATCCGCAACAGCAGGCTCGCGGCCTTCTCCTGCTCGCCCTTCGGCACCGAGCGGTCGATGAACGTCGCCACCGCCTGGAAGCCGCCGATCGGCTGGCCGTCCGCGCCGCGGCCGACGCTGTCGTCGCTCGCCGCGAAAAGGGTCAGCACCTTCGACGCACTGTCCTGCAGGCGGCCGCGCAGCGACGCGTCGCCCGGCAGCGAGCGCTGCGCGAAGCGCGCGGCGGCCTCGGTGCGCACGGCCGGATCCTCGAGCGCGGCGCGCAGGCGCATCCATTCGCCGATCGAATCCTGGCTGTCGGCCGGAATCCGCATGTAGCGGAACGGATCGTTCGGACTCGCGCGCACGCCGGCGAGGAACACGCGCTCGCCGTTCATGTCGACGGGTAGCATGTAGTTGTTGAATTCGCGCGCCTGGCCGTCCTTGCCGCGAATCTTGTACTGCACCGACGGCCCGATGTTGTGGAGCTGCGTCGGCTTCGACGTCTTCGCGCCCGAGCCGAGCCGCTCGTCGAACACTTCCTTCAGCGAGCTGGTGGTCGCGACGCCGCGCACGTCCGGCTTGCCTTTCGCGTCGGCCATGTTCTCGACGTTGATCGCGCGGAAATCGGAGAATTCGATCGTGTCGCCGTCGGCGCCCGGGACCTGCAGCGGCGCCGAGCTGCCGATCGTGCCCTTCACGGGGACGGTCGCCGCGTGGCTGCCCGTCATCGGATAGGCCGTCATCTGCATCTGCGAGCCGCCGTCCTGGAAGCTCGACTGATAGATCGACACGCCCTTGTACGTGAACGGCTTGTTGACCTCCACCCGCGCCGGGATCTTCCGGCCGGTCTCGCGATCGATCACGACGATGTCGCTCGCGAACAGCTTCGGCATGCCGGTCGTGTAGTAATCGACGATGAATTTGTCGAGCTGGATCGAGAACGGCAGATCCTGAATCAGCGAGCCGCTCGGCTGGTTCAGGATCGCGGTCGACACGAACTGGCCCTCCGGCACCCACGCGTAGCCGCGGAAGGTCGGGTTCGACGCGGACAGCCGATGGTCGGGCGAGATATCGCTGATCGTCGCGCTCGTGTTGACCGGGCTCTTGCCGAACATCAGCATCTGGAATTTGATCGGCAGGTTGCTGTCGAGCAGGCCGCCGATACAGATCACGACGATCGCGAGGTGCGCGGAGATATAGCCCCACTTGGTCATCGCGCCGCGCTTCGCGGAGATCAGCGTCGCGCCGTCGGTTTCACGCACGACGTGCTTGTAGCCAGCCTTCGTGACGAAGGCGGCGAGCGTCGCCGCGACGCTCGCGCGCGTGCCGGACGCCGTGTATTCGGCCTTGTGGTGGAAGGCGCGCAGGCTGCCTTCGCGGACCTTGTCCTTCCAGCTCTTCGCATCGGCGAGCATCTTCGGCGCGTTGCGGATCACGCACAGCGAGATCGACGTGACGAGGAAGATCAGGATCAGCATGAACCACCACGCGCTGTACACGTTGTACAGGCCGAGCGAACGGAAGATGTCCGCCCAGAACGGCCCGAACTGGTTCACGTAGTTCGGATACGGATCGTCCTGGGTCAGGACCGTGCCGATGATGCTCGCGATCGACAGCACCACCAGCAGCGCGATCGCGAAACGCATCGAGCTCAGCAACTCGACCGCACGTTTCGACGCACCCTGACCCGACTTCGACTGCAACCCCGACGTGGTAACGCTCATTCAAACTCCGACTAAGGGGAAACCACCCCCACGCTCACTATGTTCGCTCGGGGAGCGCAGCTCCCCATCGCCTGCCAGCCGCGCCATCCCGGCCCGGCGAGTGCCGGCAAAAAAGAAGGGCGAGGCAACCGCGACGGCGCGGCGCCCCACCCTTTTCTTGTTCTGACTCCGGCCGCCCTTCGGGCGCCCGGTCATTCCATTCGCGGCTGACCGCTCAACGCAGGCCCGCGATGTAATCCGCGACGGCCTTGATCTCGGTATCCGACAGCCGCGACGCGATCTGATGCATCGCCTCGTTGTTGTTGCGCGCGCCGGCACCCTGCTGGAACGCGGTCAACTGCGCGACCGTGTAATCGGCCCATTGCCCCGACAGACGCGGGTACTGGACCGGGATCCCCTGCCCCGTCGGCCCGTGGCAGCTCGCGCAGGCGGGAACGCCCTTTTCCGCGATGCCGCCGCGATAGATCTTCTGGCCGATCGGCACCGTCGCCGCATTGCGTGCGGTACCGAGCTTCGTCGTCTGCGACCCGTAGTACGCGGCGACGTTGCGCATGTCGTCCGCGCTCAACGCGCTCGCGAATCCGACCATCACCGCGTTGTTACGCACCGGCCCCTTCGCGCCCGGCTGCGTCTTGAAGTCGTTCAACTGCTTGACCAGATATTCGGGATGCTGGCCGGCGAGCTTCGGGAAACTGCCCGACGCGCTGTTGCCGTCGGCGCCGTGACACGACGCGCAGACCTGCCCGGCAATCGCCTTGCCGCGGTCCAGATCCGGCTTGGCCGCATCTGCCGCGTTTGCCTCCGCTACGAAACCTACGAACCCTGCTGCAACCTGAAGCACCATCAGAGACTTGCACAGTCGATTCATTCGCACACCCTGTTTCGTCTTGTGGGAATTTGAGGTTCTGCAAAAAACGACGGCGTTCAGTCTACCGCAGAAGCCACATAAAAGCGCGAGGCAGGCGCCCGGTGGCCTTCGGCAAAACCGTCGTATTGTACAATATCGTGCTGAAAGCTCCCGCGCCTATCGGGGCTACCCCGCCTCCACCACGCGGCTCGCGCCGCCCGTCCTTCCGGTTCCCATGGCCTTTCTGCTCCATCAAGCCCGCTTCTACACGACCGTCAACCATCTGCGCGACCTGCCGCCGACGGTCCAGCCGGAAATCGCGTTCGCGGGCCGCTCGAATGCCGGCAAGTCGACGGCGATCAACGTGCTGTGCAACCAGAAGCGGCTGGCCTTCGCGTCGAAGACGCCCGGCCGCACGCAGCATATCAACTACTTCTCCGTCGGCCCGGCCGCCGAGCCCGTCGCGAACCTCGTCGATCTGCCCGGCTACGGCTATGCGGAAGTGCCCGGCGCCGCGAAGGCGCACTGGGAAATGCTGCTGTCGTCCTATCTCGCGACGCGCTCGCAGCTCTGCGGCCTGATCCTGATGATGGATTCGCGCCGTCCGCTGACCGATCTCGATCGGCGCATGATCGAATGGTTCGCGCCGACCGGCAAGCCGATCCACACGCTGCTGACCAAGTGCGACAAATTGACGCGCCAGGAAAGCATCAACGCGTTGCGCAACACGCAGAAGGGGCTCGACGCGTATCGCGACCAGGGCGTGAAGGGCAAGCTGACGGTCCAGCTGTTCTCGGCGCTGAAGCGCACGGGGCTCGACGAGGCCCATGAACTGATCGAGAGCTGGCTGCGGCCGTCCGTCGCCGACGAAAACAGCGAGCCTGTAGCACAATGAGCGGGCAACGCGCGGCTGGGATCGGCCCTGCGCACCTGACGGCGCCTGCGGATTCGGCCGGCTCATAAAAAAACCCGCCGTTGAACGGCGGGTCAAACAGCCTAATCGAAAAACGACAGGCACCCGCTCAGGGAGGAGAAGCGGGGAGCTGCACGCAACGCGTGCCGCTCGATCGCTATCATATACCAACGATCTCGAAAATGACCTAAGGGTTCCGTAAGGTCCTTCTTGCCCTGATTTCTGCCAAATCGCCATGAGCTTCCATCCGCTTCATCGTCCGCGCCGGATGCGCCGCGACGACTTCTCCCGCCGCCTGATGCGCGAAAACCGCCTGACCACCGACGACCTGATCTACCCGGTATTCGTCGTCGAAGGCACCAACGAGCGCCAGCCCATCCCGTCGATGCCCGGCGTCGAGCGCGTGTCGGTCGATCTGCTGATGCACGTCGCCGAGCAGTGCGTCGAACTCGGCGTGCCCGTGCTGTCGCTGTTCCCGGCCATCGAGCCGTCGCTGAAGACACCCGACGGCCGCGAGGCGGCCAATCCGGAAGGCCTGATCCCGCGCGCGGTGCGCGAGCTGAAGAAGCACTTCCCCGAACTGGGCGTGCTGACCGACGTCGCGCTCGATCCGTACACGAGTCACGGCCAGGATGGCGTGCTCGACGAAAACGCCTATGTGATCAACGACGACACGATCGAGATCCTGGTCGACCAGGCGCGTGCGCAGGCGGAAGCCGGCGTCGACATCGTCGCGCCGTCGGACATGATGGACGGCCGCATCGGCGCGATCCGCGAGATGCTGGAAAGCGACGGCCATATCCATACGCGGATCATGGCCTATTCGGCGAAGTTCGCATCGGCGTTCTACGGCCCGTTCCGCGATGCGGTCGGTTCGGCGTCCAACCTGGGCAAGGGCAACAAGATGACCTACCAGATGGATCCGGCGAACAGCGACGAAGCGCTGCGCGAAGTGCGCCTCGACATCGACGAAGGCGCCGACATGGTGATGGTCAAGCCCGGCATGCCGTATCTCGACATCGTGCGCCGCGTGAAAGACGAGTTCCGCTTCCCGACCTACGTGTACCAGGTGAGCGGCGAATACGCGATGTTGAAGGCGGCCGCGATGAACGGCTGGCTCGACCACGACAAGGTCGTGCTCGAATCGCTGCTCGCGTTCAAGCGTGCGGGCGCCGACGGCGTGCTCACGTACTTCGCGCTCGATGCCGCGCGTCTGCTGAAAGCGCAGCGCTGATCGCGCGCCGGCACGCGCCAGCAAAAACGGCGGGACACCTCGGTGTTCCGCCGTTTTTTGTTTACCGTCGATCGCGACCGTCAGCCGGCCGCGGATCTTCCGTTCGCCGGTCGCCGCAGCCGCCCGTCGTCATACCGTCGGAACGGCCGCCCGATCGAGGCTGCGCAGGAACGTGTCGGCCGCCTGATAGCCGACCACGCGGCCGATCTCGCGGCCATTGCGATCGAAGAAGATGATGCCCGGCGGCCCGAACAGATTAAAGCGCTTGAGCAGCGCCTGATCGTCCGGGTTGTTCGCGGTGACGTCCGCGCGCACGAGGTGAAGCTGCGCGAGCCGCGCCTGCACGCGCGCGTCGGTGAAGGTCAGATGCTCCATCTCCTTGCAGCTCACGCACCAGTCGGCGTAGAAGTCCAGCATCACCGGCTGGCCCGACGTCTTCAGCAGCGCGTCGAGTTCGCCGCTGGAGCGCACCGGGGCAAACGCGGGGCCGTCCTGCGCGGCAGCCGCGCCGGCCGTCGCCGCGCCGCCGGACGCCACCGTACGCGCCGCCAGCACGGCCAGCGGCTTGACGGGATCGGTCGAGCCCGCAGCCAGGCCGACGAGCAGCGTCGCGGCCCAGATCGCGAGCGCGGCGCCTACGCCGCGGCCCAGGCGGCGCCAGATCGACGCGGCGCCGGCATTCGGCGTGAACAACCCGAGCGCTGCGGCGGCGATCAGCAGCCACAACGCCGCGAGCACCATCTTCAGCCCGCCCGCCAGCACCGGCCACACGATCCACAGCGCGGCCGCGAGCAGCACGATGCCGAAGAACACCTTCACGCCGTCCATCCACGCGCCTGCGCGCGGCAGCACCGTCCCCGCTCCGACGCCGACGACCAGCAGCGGCACGCCGAGGCCCAGCCCCATCGCGAACAGCGCCGCGCCGCCGAGCCACGCATTGCCGGTGTGCGCGATGAACGCGAGCACCGCGAACAGCGGCGCCGTCATGCACGCGCCGACGACCAGCGCCGACAACGCGCCCATCGCCGCGACCGCGACGAAGTGGCCGCCCTGGCGCGCGCTCGATGCCTCGGCCGCGCCGTTCTGCCAGCGCTCCGGCAGCGCGATGTCCTTGCCCGAGATCAGCGACACCGCGAACGCGCTCAGCAGCACGCCGAACGCGCCGAGCACCCACGGGTTCTGCAACCATGCGCCGAGGCTCTGGCCGACCAGCGCGGCGGCGATGCCGAGCACCGTGTAGACCAGCGCCATGCCGACCACGTAGGTCAGCGACAGCGCGAAGCCGCGTGCATGCGTCGCGCGCGTGCCCTGGCCGATGATGATCGCGGACACGATCGGAATCATCGGGTACGAACACGGCAGCAGGCTCAGCACGACACCCGCGACGAAATAGAGCGCGACGATCGTGAAGAAGCCGTGGCCTTCGAGCAGCGACTGCGCGAAATCGGCGCTCGTGACCTTGTCGAACCAGCTGCCCGCGGCAGCCGTGTCGCCGGACGGCGACGCGGCGCCGAGCGCGGCGCCATCGACCTTCATCACGTGCTCGGCCGGCGGATAACAGATCCCTTCGTCCGCACACCCTTGCGACGTCACCGCGAGCTCGAACGGCCCGGCCGCCTGCTTCACCGGCACGTGAACGACGACTTCATCGCGGTAGGTCTCGACGTCCTTCTGGAACGTCTGGTCGAACTTCACGTGGCCGGCCGGGAATTGCGGCTCGCCGAGCGTGGCTTGGCCGCTTTTCACCGCGAACGCGAAGCGCTCGCGGTACATGTAGTAGCCGTTGGCGATCTTGAAGCGGACGTCCACCTGTCCCGGCGATTCGCTCGCGCTGAACTTGAACGCAACCGACGGATCGAGGAAATCGTCGGCCGCACGCGCGGCGGACAACCCGCCCAGCACGAGCACGAGCACGAACGACAACAGGACCGCAAGAAACCGCAGCGCGCGCACGCGCACCGAAAGCGCCATACCGTTAAACATGAAATAAACGTTGAGTTTCGTTGGTCACCCATTGGCCATACGCGGCCGATGCCGTCGTCTGCCACGAGACGATTTCAGGCGTCTCGTACGGATGATGCGCGAGAATAAATCGCTCCAGTTCGAGCGCCCGAACCGGGCTCGTCTTGAACAGCAACTGGATCTCGTCGGCCGTTTCGACCTTGCCCTGCCAGTGATAGCGCGACTTGATCGTACCGAGCTCCGACACGCACGCGGCAAGCCGCGCGTCGAGCGCGCCGTCGGCGAGCGCCGCGGCCGTCGGCGCATCGGGGACCGTCGTCAGCATCAGCACCACTATCATCCGCTCTCCTCGCTGGTCTGCAGGCGCCTGCCGGCGCCGGTTACCCGCCCAGGGACCGCACCGGTTGCCCGTATCGTAGCGCAGCCCGCGCAACGCTGCCGGCACCAGCCTGCGACAATCGACCGCAACCGGCATCCCAAAAACAAAAAGGGCCAAGCAATCGCTCGGCCCCTTTCAGATCCTGCTGCGTACCGGAAGCTTATTCAGCTTCTTGCACGTTTTCCGTTTCGTCGACTTCCGGACGGTCGAGCAGTTCGACCAGTGCCATCGGTGCGTTGTCGCCCACGCGGAAGCCGAACTTCAGCACGCGCAGGTAGCCGCCCGGACGGTTCGCGAAACGCGGACCGAGCACGTCGAACAGCTTCGCGACCGAGTCACGATCGCGCAGGCGGTTGAACGCCAGGCGACGGTTTGCCAGCGACGGCTTCTTGCCAAGCGTGATCAGCGGCTCGACGACTTTACGGAGTTCCTTCGCCTTCGGCAGCGTCGTCTTGATGACTTCGTGCTCGATCAGCGAGTTGGACATGTTACGGAGCATAGCCAGACGGTGGCTGCTCGTGCGGTTCAGTTTCCGCAGACCATGACGATGGCGCATTTCAGTTTCCTTGATTCAAAGTTTTGGTCCAGCTCTTCTATCGCGCCTCGGAGGGCGCACGGGCCGGTAACGAAAAAAGCAAGATGCGGATTTTAAAGGAAAATCCGCATCTTTGCCAACTACAGCGATAGCCAGGCTACAACCGGGATTACTTGTCGAGACCAGCCGGCGGCCAGTTCTCGAGCTTCATGCCCAGCGTGAGACCGCGCGAAGCGAGCACTTCCTTGATCTCGTTGAGCGACTTGCGACCGAGGTTCGGCGTCTTCAGCAGCTCGTTTTCCGTGCGCTGGATCAGATCGCCGATGTAGTAGATGTTCTCGGCCTTCAGGCAGTTCGCCGAACGAACCGTCAGCTCGAGATCGTCCACCGGACGCAGCAGGATCGGATCGATCTGCGGTGCACGCGACGGCGCTTCGGCTGCCGTTTCCGTGCCTTCCAGCGCCGCGAACACGGACAACTGGTCGACCAGGATGCGGGCCGACTGGCGGATCGCTTCTTCCGGCGTGATCACGCCGCTCGTCTCGATGTTCATCACGAGCTTGTCGAGGTCGGTACGCTGCTCGACCCGTGCGCTTTCGACCGCATAGCTCACGCGGCGAACCGGCGAGAACGATGCGTCGAGGACGATGCGGCCGATGATCTTGGCCGTGTCTTCGCCGTAGCGACGGACGTTGCCGGGCACATAGCCGCGACCCTTTTCGATCTTGATCTGAACGTCGAGCTTGCCGCCCTTCGACAGGTGCGCAATCACGTGATTCGGGTTGATGACTTCGCAATCGTGCGCCAGCTCGATATCGCCGGCCGTCACGACGCCTTCACCTTCCTTGCGCAGCGTAACCGTCACTTCGTCACGATTATGCAGCTTGAACACCACGCCCTTCAGGTTCAGCAGCAGGTTGACGACGTCTTCCTGCACGCCATCCAGCGTCGAGTACTCGTGCACCACGCCTGCGATCGTGACTTCGGTCGGCGCGTAGCCTACCATCGACGACAGCAGCACGCGGCGAAGCGCATTGCCCAAGGTGTGGCCGTAACCGCGTTCGAACGGTTCCATGACCACCCTCGCGTGGTTCTCGCCCAGCGATTCCACGGCGATGATCTTGGGTTTCAGCAAACTGGTTTGCATGGGCTTTCCTTTTCAATACCCTCGGCTCGTTACACCGATAAGGCTGACCGGTAACAACCAGAAAATAAACAGCCGAGGCCCCTCCTTGCGCAACGCAATCGGGGTACCTCGGCCGTCAATCGGATTAACGCGAATACAATTCGACGATCAGGCTTTCGTTGATGTCGCCTGCGATTTCAGCGCGTTCCGGCATTTGCTTGAACGTGCCTTCGAACTTCTTCGCATCGACTGCAACCCAGCTCGGCATGCCGCCTTGCTCGGCCAGCGACAGCGCTTCGACGATACGCGCCTGCTTCTTCGCCTTTTCGCGGATCGCGACGACGTCACCCGCCTTCACTTGCTGCGACGGGACGTTTGCGACGACGCCGTTCACGGTGATCGACTTGTGGCTCACCAGCTGACGCGCTTCAGCGCGGGTCGAGCCGAAGCCCATGCGATACACGACGTTGTCGAGGCGCGACTCGAGCAGTTGCAGCAGGTTTTCACCCGTGTTGCCCTTCCGGCGATCGGCTTCAGCGAAGTAGCGACGGAACTGACGTTCCAGCACGCCGTAGATACGCTTGACCTTCTGCTTTTCGCGCAGCTGCGTACCGTAGTCGGACGTACGTGCGCCCGAGGTACGGCCGTGCTGGCCCGGCTTGCTGTCGAGCTTGCACTTGTCGGCGAGCGAGCGGCGCGCGCTCTTCAGGAACAGGTCGGTGCCTTCACGGCGGGACAGCTTGGCTTTGGGGCCGATATAACGTGCCACTTTGCATTCCTTTATCAATCAGTCACGCGGATCGAAATCCGCGCTAGTCCGCTCCCTTTGGGGCGAACGGTGGGCTTAGTCAATCAAAAAAGCAACGCCCGTCGACGCTGAGCGGCGACAGGCAATGCGCTAGCACGAACGTGCCAGCACATCCTTAGATACGACGACGCTTCGGCGGACGGCAGCCGTTGTGCGGAATCGGGGTGACGTCCGAAATCGCGGTGATCTTGATGCCGAGGCCGTGCAGTGCACGCACTGCCGACTCGCGACCCGGGCCCGGGCCCTTGATCCGCACTTCCAGATTCTTCACGCCATATTCCATCGCGACGCGGCCAGCCGATTCAGCTGCGACCTGAGCGGCGAACGGCGTCGATTTGCGCGAGCCCTTGAAGCCCTGGCCGCCCGACGTCGCCCATGCCAGAGCGTTGCCTTGGCGATCGGTGATCGTGATGATCGTGTTGTTGAACGACGCGTGAACGTGAACCACGCCTTCAGCGACGTTCTTCTTAACCTTCTTGCGAACGCGTTGCGCCGCGGTGTTCGAAGCCTTAGCCATTACGTTTTCCTGTAACTGTCAGTTCCGCTTACTTCTTCAGCGCTTGCGCTGCACGACGCGGACCCTTGCGGGTACGTGCGTTCGTACGCGTACGCTGACCGCGCATCGGCAGGCCCTTGCGATGACGGACGCCACGGTAGCAACCGAGGTCCATCAGGCGCTTGATGTTCATCGTCACTTCACGGCGCAGATCGCCTTCGACGACAAACTTGCCCACTTCTTCACGCAGCTTTTCCAGGTCTGCGTCGGTCAGATCCTTGACCTTCTTCGAAAAATCGACGCCAGCTGCCACGCAGATGCTGCGCGAACGGGTGCGGCCGACACCAAAGATAGCCGTCAGGCCGATCTCGGTGTGCTGGTGATTCGGGATGTTAACCCCTGCGATACGAGCCATTGTTTTTCCTCAAACAAAAAGCGCAAACAAACGCGCGGTCAGCCTTGGCGCTGCTTGTGGCGCGGATCCGAGCTGCAGATCACGCGAACGACGCCTTTGCGCTTGATGATCTTGCAATTGCGGCAAATGCGCTTAACCGATGCCATCACTTTCATGATAATACCCTTTTTTCAAATCACTTCGCCCGGAACACGATCCGCGCACGAGACAGATCGTAAGGCGTCAACTCAACCGTCACCTTGTCGCCGGGCAGAATGCGGATGTAGTGCATCCGCATCTTTCCGGAAATATGCCCCAACACGACATGGCCGTTTTCCAGCTTCACACGGAAGGTCGCATTCGGGAGGTTTTCAATCACCTCGCCCTGCATCTGGATTACATCGTCTTTGGCCATAGTCCTTTCAACGCATCGGGATGTTGCCGCCCTTGAAGTTTGCCTTCTTGAGCAGAGACTCATACTGTTGCGACATAACGTACGACTGCACCTGCGCCATAAAGTCCATCGTGACGACGACAATGATCAGCAGCGACGTTCCACCAAAATAAAACGGCACGTTCCAGCGCAGCACCAGGAATTCCGGCAGCAGACACACGAAGACGATGTAGATCGCACCGGCCAGCGTCAGACGCGTGAGGATGCGGTCGATATATCGTGCGGTCTGATCGCCCGGACGGATGCCCGGAACAAACGCGCCGCTCTTCTTCAGGTTGTCCGCGGTCTCCCTGCTGTTGAACACCAGTGCGGTGTAGAAGAAGCAGAAAAACACGATTGCCAGCGTGTACAGCAGCACATAGACCGGCTGGCCCGGCTTCAGCGCTTCCGCAACGTTATGCAACGTATTGGAAATCCAGCTTCCCGTCGGCTGACCGGTACTGAACCAGCCGAGAATCGTTGCCGGGAACAGAATGATCGACGATGCAAAGATCGGCGGAATCACGCCCGACATGTTCAGCTTCAGCGGCAGATGCGACGACTGCCCGCCGTAGATCTTGTTGCCGACCTGGCGCTTCGCGTAGTTCACGAGGATCTTGCGCTGACCGCGTTCGATGAACACGACCAGGTAAGTCACCGCGGCGATCAGAACGACGATGATGATCGCCGAAATGATGCTCATCGAACCCGTACGCACCAGCTCGAACAACCCGCCCACGGCATTCGGGAACCCTGCTGCGATCCCGCCGAAGATGATGATCGAGATACCGTTGCCCAGACCACGCTCGGTAATCTGCTCGCCGAGCCACATCAGGAACATCGTGCCCGTCACCAGCGTCACGACCGTCGTCAGACGGAACAGCGTGCCGGGATCGGTGACGAGGCCCGGCTGGTTTTCCAGCGCGGCCGCGATACCGAATGCCTGGAAGGTCGCGAGCACCACGGTGAAATACCGCGTGTACTGCGTGATCTTCCGTTGCCCTGCCTGCCCTTCCTTCTTCAGCGCCTCGAGCTGCGGCGAAACGATCGCCAGCAACTGCATGATGATCGACGCCGAGATGTACGGCATGATCCCCAGCGCAAAGATCGTGAAGCGGGAAAGTGCGCCACCCGAGAACATGTTGAACATGCCCAGGATGCCGCCCGCCTGGCTCTGGAACAGCTTGGCCAGTTGATCCGGATCGATGCCCGGCACGGGAATGTGCGCGCCGATGCGATAGACGATCAGCGCCAGGAGCAGGAACATCGCTCGCCGGCGCAGATCGCCGAATTTCGCCGTGCTTCGACCGGGTTTTGCAAGACTCGGGCTGTTAGCCAAGTACCTTCTCCGATGAATGCAAGTGACGACGCGCTACGCGTGTCACTCGGCGAACGAACCGCCAGCCGCTTCGATCGCAGCGCGCGCACCCTTGGTGGCACCGAGACCCTTCACGACGATCTTGCGCTTCAGTTCGCCCGTCGCGATGATCTTTGCGCTCTTCGTCAGCTCGCCGACCAGGCCGGCTTGCTTCAGTGCGAGCAGATCGATCTCGTCGACCGGCAGCTTCTCGAGGTCGCCCAAGCGCACTTCACCGACGAATTCCTTCGTCAGCGACGTGAAGCCGCGCTTCGGCAGACGACGTTGCAGCGGCATCTGACCGCCTTCGAAACCGACTTTGTGGAAGCCGCCCGAACGCGATTTCTGACCCTTGTGACCACGGCCAGCCGTCTTGCCGAGGCCCGAACCGATGCCACGACCGACGCGACGCTTGGCGTGCTTGGCGCCAGCTGCCGGCTTCAGGTTATTCAATTCCATATCAACTCCTTGATCCGTAGGGCCGCTTACGCGATGACCTTAACGAGGTACGAGACCTTGTTGATCATGCCGCGGACCGCCGGCGTGTCCTGCAGCTCGCTAACCGAGTTGAGTCGGCGCAGGCCCAGGCCACGCACGGTCGCGCGGTGCGATTCGCGGGTCCCGATCAGGCTCTTCACGAGCTGAACCTTGACAGTTTTTTCAGACATGGTGACCACCCGGGCTTAGCCCAAAATATCTTCGACGGACTTGCCGCGCTTCGCCGCGATGTCTGCCGGGGTCGACTGCTTGCGCAGGCCGTCCAGCGTGGCGCGAACGAGGTTGTACGGGTTCGTCGAACCGTGGCTCTTCGCCACGACGTTCTGAACGCCCATCACGTCGAACACTGCGCGCATCGGGCCGCCTGCGATCACGCCCGTACCTGCCTTCGCCGGAGCGAGGAGGACAGCGGATGCGCCGTGCTTGCCGTGCACTTCGTGCTGCAGCGTGCCGTTCTTGAGCGGCACCTTGAACATGTTGCGGCGAGCTTGTTCCATTGCCTTCTGGACAGCGACCGGCACTTCCTTCGCCTTGCCCTTGCCCATACCGATGCGGCCATCACCGTCGCCAACCACGGTCAGTGCGGCGAAGCCGAGAATACGGCCACCCTTCACGACCTTGGTCACGCGATTGACCGAAATCATCTTTTCGCGAAGGCCGTCGTCGCGCTCGTCAGCCTGAACTTTCGCTTGCATCTTTGCCATGACGAATTCCTTCCTTAGAACTTGAGCCCAGCTTCGCGAGCTGCCTCAGCCAGCGCCTTGACGCGGCCGTGGTAGCGGAAGCCCGAGCGGTCGAAGGCGACGGATTCGATGCCGGCAGCCTTTGCCTTTTCGGCAATACGCTTGCCGATCAGCGTCGCGGCATTGACGTTGCCGCCCTTGCCCGACTTGTCGGCCAGTTCTGCGCGCACTTCTGCCTCGAGCGTCGACGCGCTGGCGAGCACCTTGGTGCCGCAGGGCGAGAACACTTGAGCGTAGATGTGCGTGTTCGTGCGATGCACGGCGAGACGCGCGACCTGCAGCTCAGCGATCTTGATACGCGTCTGGCGAGCGCGGCGCAGGCGAGATTGAGTCTTATCCATGATTGCGCACCCTTACTTCTTCTTCGTTTCTTTGAGGATCACAACCTCGTCGGCATAACGCACGCCCTTGCCCTTGTAGGGCTCCGGCGGACGGTAACCGCGGACTTCCGCAGCCACTTGACCGACTTGTTGCTTATTGATCCCCTTGATCACGATTTCGGTTTGCGTCGGGGTTTCAGCCTTGACGCCTTCCGGCATCTGGTGCACCACCGGGTGCGAGAAACCCAGCGACAGGTTCAGCTTGTCGCCTTGCGCTTGCGCACGGTAACCGACGCCAACCAGCGTCAGCTTGCGCTCGAAACCCTTGGTCACGCCGTGCACGGCATTCGCGATGATCGCGCGCATCGTGCCCGACAGTGCATTTGCTTCGCGGCTTTCGTCGACCGGCGACAGATTCAGCGTGCCGTCGTTGTTCGCCACGTTCACGAGCGGATTGATCGCTTGCGTGATGGTGCCCAGCGGACCCTTGACGGTGATTGCACCGTCGGCCAGCTTGACTTCCGCGCCTTGCAGCGCGATCGGGCTTTTACCTACTCGAGACATGTTTCTCTCTCCTCGGCTTTAAGCGACGTAGCAGATGACTTCGCCGCCGACGCCGGTAGCGCGCGCCTTGCGGTCGGTCATCACGCCCTTCGGCGTCGACACGATTGCCACACCGAGGCCATTCATGACCTGCGGAATGTCGTTGCGGCCGCGGTACACGCGCAGACCAGGCTTCGACACGCGCTCGAGGCGTTCGATGACCGGGCGACCTGCGTAGTACTTCAGCGCGATATTCAGTTCGGACTTCGCACCTTCCGCCTTCACGGCGAAATCGTCGATATAGCCTTCGTCCTTCAGGACTTGCGCGATTGCAACCTTGACCTTCGACGAGGGCATCGCGACCGATACCTTCTCGACCATCTGCGCGTTGCGGATGCGAGTCAGCATATCGGCGATAGGATCACTCATGCTCATTTACGTTTCTCCTATTACCAGCTCGCCTTGGTCAGGCCAGGAATCTCGCCACGGAATGCGATTTCACGAATCTTGTTACGCGCGAGGCCGAATTTACGGAACGTGCCACGCGGACGGCCCGTGATCGCGCAGCGGTTACGCTGGCGGGTCGGGTTTGCGTTGCGGGGCAGTTGCTGCAGCTCCAGGCGTGCTTCGTAGCGCTCTTCTTCCGACTTGCTTTGGTCTTCGACGATCGCCTTCAGCGCTTCGCGCTTTGCTGCGAACTTCGCGACCAGGCGGGCGCGCTTCTTTTCACGTTCGATCAGTGCCAGTTTAGCCACGGTAACCTCAGTTTCTGAACGGGAACTTGAAGCTGGCGAGCAGAGCCTTTGCTTCGTCGTCGGTCTTCGCAGTCGTCGTGATGCTGATGTTCAGCCCACGCAGTGCGTCGATCTTGTCGTAATCGATTTCGGGGAAAATGATCTGCTCTTTCACACCGATGTTGTAGTTGCCACGGCCATCGAAAGCACGACCCGACACACCGCGGAAGTCACGCACGCGGGGCAGGGCAACCGTCACGAAACGGTCGAGGAATTCGTACATCGCCTGGCCACGCAGCGTCACCATCGCGCCGATGGGATAACCCTGGCGGATCTTGAAGCCTGCGATTGCCTTGCGAGCCTTCGTGACGACCGGCTTCTGGCCGGCGATCTTCGTGAGGTCGCCAACGGCGTTCTCGATGATCTTCTTGTCAGCGATCGCTTCGCCAAGACCCATGTTCAGCGTGATCTTGGTGATGCGCGGCACTTCCATGACCGACTTGTAACCGAACTTCTCGATCAGGCCGGGCACAACCTTTTCTTTGTAAAACTCTTGAAAACGAGCCATTTTTTACTCCGCTGCGTCAGGCGCTCAGTACGGCACCGGTCGTCTTCAGGAAGCGAACCTTCTTGCCTTCCTCGACCTTGATGCCAACACGCGACGCCTTGCCATTCGCGTCGACCAGTGCGACGTTCGAAATATGCAGGGGCATCGTCTTCGCTTCCACGCCGCCCGTCGTACCCTTCATCGGGTTCGGCTTCACATGCTTCTTGACGAGGTTGATACCTTCAACCGTCACATGTTCAGCACCGACAGCCAGCACGACGCCGCGCTTGCCCTTGTCCTTGCCAGTGACGACGATGACTTCGTCACCTTTGCGAATCTTGTTCATCGCGACTCCTTACAGCACTTCCGGCGCCAGCGAAACGATCTTCATGAATCGTTCGCTACGCAGCTCACGCGTCACCGGCCCGAAGATACGGGTGCCGATCGGCTCGAGCTTGTTATTCAAAAGCACAGCGGCGTTGCCGTCGAACTTGATCAGCGAGCCGTCTTGACGGCGCACGCCCTTGGCGGTGCGAACCACCACGGCGTTGTAGATTTCGCCTTTCTTCACGCGCCCGCGCGGCGTTGCCTCTTTGACGCTCACCTTGATGATGTCGCCAATGCCGGCATAACGACGCTTCGAGCCGCCGAGCACCTTGATGCACAGGACTTCACGTGCACCCGTGTTGTCGGCTACTTCGAGCCGAGATTCGGTCTGGATCATGGTTTGTCTTTCCCAACTTAATCCGGATGCACCACCATGATGCATTCGGTCAGTCTTGGTCCCGTCAGCCAATCGGCTGCTTGGGTTGGAACAGCAGCGACGGCAAACGAAACCCGCCATCGCAATTCGGTGAATCTTTCGGACAGGCAGGCGCCAGTCCGCTTCCCCCACCAACTTCGCCCGCGACGGGGCTCCCATAAAGAGGGAAGACCAGGATTATAACAAATAATCCTGGTCCCGCAAGCAAAAACTTTGCGATTTCAAGCACTTCGTGACGAAGTGCCCGTTACTGCCTACTGCGCTGCCCGCTTAGATGACGCGAGCGGCTTCGACGAGGCGCGACACCGTCCAGGCCTTCGTCTTCGAAACAGGACGCGTTTCCTGGATTTCGACGAGATCGCCTTCGTTGTAGGTGTTCGCTTCATCGTGCGCGTGGTACTTCTTCGAGCGCACGACATACTTGCCGTAGATCGGATGCTTGACGCGGTGCTCGATCAGCACGGTGACGGTCTTGTCCATCTTGTTGCTGACGACCCGACCGACCAGCGTCCGCTTCAGCGAGGTTTTCACGCTATCGTTCATTTCTGGTTCGCCTTCTGAGTCATGACGGTCCGCACACGTGCGATGTCGCGACGAACCTTCTTCAGCTGGCTCGTGTTCGTGAGCTGCTGGGTCGCGAGTTGCATGCGCAGGCCGAATTGCGCCTTCAGCAGGTCCGCCAGCTCCTTGTTGAGCGCGGCCTGGTCTTTCTGGAGAAGTTCGGAAGCCTTCATGTTTTCTCCTTAGGCGCCGAGCTGGCGCACGATGAATGCCGTCTTCAGCGGCAGCTTGGCTGCGGCCAGACGGAACGCTTCGCGTGCCAGTTCTTCGGTTACGCCGTCCATTTCATAGAGCATCTTGCCCGGCTGAATCTCGGCGACGTAGTACTCCGGGTTACCCTTACCGTTACCCATACGCACTTCGGCCGGCTTCTGCGAAATCGGCTTGTCCGGGAAGATCCGGATCCAGATGCGGCCGCCACGCTTGATGTGACGCGTCATTGCACGACGCGCCGCTTCAATCTGACGTGCGGTCAAACGACCGCGACCGATCGCCTTCAGGCCGAATTCACCGAACGACACTGCGTTGCCGCGCGTCGCCTTGCCGGTGTTACGACCCTTCTGCTCTTTACGATACTTTCTGCGTTTCGGTTGCAGCATCGTTATTCTCCAGTCTTGCCGTCTTCGGGCTTGCCGGCGCCACGGCGCGGTGCGCCACGACGAGCACCCGGAGCGCCGCCTTCGCCGTCACGGCGCGGACGACGGTCGCCCGGACGCGCATTGCGACGCGGACGCTTGTCTTCGGCTACTTCTTCCACCACCGGTGCGTCGTTGCGGCCGAGCGTATCGCCCTTGTAGACCCACACCTTGACGCCGATGATCCCGTAAGTCGTCTTCGCTTCCGAAGTCGCGTAGTCGATATCAGCACGCAGCGTGTGAAGCGGCACGCGACCTTCGCGATACCACTCCGTACGAGCGATTTCGATACCGTTCAGACGGCCTGCGCTCATGATCTTGATGCCTTGGGCACCCAGACGCATCGCGTTCTGCATCGCACGCTTCATCGCGCGACGGAACATGATCCGGCGCTCGAGCTGTTGCGTGATCGAGTCAGCGATCAGCTGAGCATCGGTTTCCGGCTTGCGGATTTCTTCGATGTTGACGTGAACCGGCACGCCCATGCGGCGTTGCAGTTCCGTCTTCAGCTGTTCGATATCCTCGCCCTTCTTGCCGATGACCACGCCCGGACGCGAGCTGTAAATCGTGATGCGCGCGTTCTTCGCCGGACGCTCGATGACGACCCGACCGACCGAAGCGTTCTTCAGCTTCTTCTTCAGGTACTCACGAACACCGATGTCTTCCTGCAGCATCGCCGCGAAATTGTTGTTGTTCGCGTACCAACGCGAAGCCCAATTGCGGCTGACAGCCAGGCGGAAGCCAGTCGGATGAATTTTCTGTCCCATCGTATGGCTCCTTAATTCCCGACCGTCACAGTGATGTGACAGGATTGCTTCTCGATGCGGTTACCGCGGCCCTTGGCGCGCGCGGTGAAACGCTTGAGCGATGCAGCCTTGTCGACGTAGATGCTCTTGATCTTGAGCTCGTCGATATCAGCGCCTTCGTTGTGCTCCGCATTCGCGATTGCCGACAGCACAACCTTCTTCACGATGCCAGCCGCCTTCTTCGGCGAGAACGTCAGAACGTTCAGCGCCTTGTCGACCGGCAAACCGCGGATCTGGTCAGCCACAAGGCGCGTTTTCTGCGCCGAGATGCGGGCACCGCGATGAATTGCTTTCACTTCCATCTTGATTGCCCCTTATTTCTTGGCCTTCTTGTCGGCTGCGTGACCCTTGAACGTACGGGTCAGTGCGAACTCGCCAAGCTTGTGGCCGACCATGTTTTCCGAGATGTACACCGGAACGTGTTGACGGCCGTTGTGAACAGCGATCGTCAGGCCGATGAAATCCGGCAGAATCGTCGAGCGACGCGACCAGGTCTTGATCGGCTTTTTGTCGCGCGAAGCTGCAGCCGCCTCAACTTTCTTCAGCAAATGGGCGTCGCAGAACGGACCTTTTTTAACAGAACGTGCCATTGCCTACTCCTTAACGCTTGTGACGGCGCTGGACGATCATCGTCGTCGTGCGCTTGTTGCTGCGGGTGCGGTAACCCTTAGCCGGCGTACCCCACGGGCTCACCGGGTCGCGACCTGCAGCCGTCTTGCCCTCACCACCACCGTGCGGGTGATCGACCGGGTTCATCGCAACGCCACGCACCGTCGGGCGGATACCGCGCCAGCGGTTCGCGCCAGCCTTGCCGATCTGGCGCAGGCTATGCTCTTCGTTGCCGACTTCACCGATCGTTGCACGGCACTCGATGTGCACGCGGCGGATTTCGCCCGAACGCAGACGAACCTGCGCGTAGACGCCTTCACGTGCGAGCAGCATGGCCGACGTGCCAGCCGAACGCGCCATTTGCGCGCCCTTGCCCGGCAGCATCTCGATGCAGTGGATCGTCGTACCGACCGGAATGTTGCGGATCGGCAGCGTGTTGCCTGCACGGATCGGCGCTTCCGAACCCGACATCAGCTGTTGGCCGACGGTCAGGCCCTTCGGGGCGATGATGTAGCGACGTTCGCCGTCTGCGTAGAGCACCAGCGCGATGTTCGCGCTGCGGTTCGGGTCGTACTCGAGACGTTCGACCTTTGCCGGGATGCCATCCTTCGTGCGACGGAAATCGACGATACGATAGTGCTGCTTGTGACCACCACCCTTGTGACGCGTGGTGATACGACCGTTGTTGTTACGGCCGGCGGTCGAGCTCTGCGAGTCGAGCAGTGCCGCGAACGGCTTGCCCTGGTGCAGGTTCTTGTTGACCACCTTGACCATCGCGCGGCGACCCGGCGATGTCGGCTTAACTTTAACGATTGCCATG
This sequence comes from Burkholderia sola, assembly GCF_905400185.1. Taxonomy (NCBI): domain Bacteria; kingdom Pseudomonadati; phylum Pseudomonadota; class Betaproteobacteria; order Burkholderiales; family Burkholderiaceae; genus Burkholderia; species Burkholderia sola. The sequence continues at coordinate 321,025 of NZ_FR989675.1, read as the reverse complement.
ATTACTTGGCCTCCGCTTCAAAGTTGATTTCCTGGCCGGGCTTCAGGCAAACGTACGCCTTCTTCACGTCCTTGCGGCGGCCCATCGAACGGCCGAAGCGCTTTTGCTTGCCCTTCTGAACCAGCACGTTGACCGAATCAACTTCAACCTTGAACAGCAGCTCGACAGCCGCCTTCACTTCCTGCTTCGTGGCATCCGGTGCGACTTCGAACACGACTTGCTCGTTCTTGTCGGCAACCAGCGTCGCCTTTTCCGAGATCACCGGTGCGAGCAGGACCTGCATCAAACGATGATCGTTCTTGCGAATCTCGCTCATGACAGCAACTCCTCGATCTGGGCGACCGCAGCCTTCGTGACCAGCACTTTCTTGAAGTAGATCAGCGACAGCGGGTCAGCGTAGCGCGGCTCGACAATCGCCACGTGCGGCAGGTTGCGCGAAGCCAGGTACAGGTTCTCGTCGACCGTGTCCGTGATGATCAGAACGGAGTCGAGACCCATGGTCTTGAATTTGTCGGCCAGCAGCTTGGTCTTCGGCGCTTCGAGGATGATGTCCTCGACGACCGACAGACGGCCTTCACGGGCCAGCTGCGAGAAGATCGAGCAGAGACCTGCGCGATGCATCTTCTTGTTGACCTTGTGCGAGAAGTTTTCTTCCGGCGAATTCGGGAAGATACGACCACCGCCACGCCACAGCGGGCTCGACGACATACCGGCACGAGCGCGGCCCGTACCCTTCTGGCGCCACGGCTTCTTGGTCGTGTGCTTGACTTGCTCACGGTCCTTCTGTGCGCGGTTACCCTGGCGAGCATTCGCCTGGTAAGCGACGACGACCTGGTGGATCAGCGCTTCGTTGTAGTCACGACCGAACACGACGTCCGATGCGTTGACCACTGCACCTTCCTGACCATTTTCGTTCAGGAGCTTGAGTTCCATTATTTCGCCCCCTTGGTCTTGACGGCCGGCGTCACGAAGACCTTGCCGCCCTTCGCGCCCGGAATCGCACCCTTCACGAGCAGCAGCTTGCGCTCTGCGTCGATACGGGCGATTTCGAGGTTCTGCACCGTCACCGTCACGTCACCCATGTGACCCGTCATGCGTTTACCCGGGAAAACACGACCCGGATCCTGCGCCATACCGATCGAGCCCGGCACGTTGTGCGAGCGCGAGTTACCGTGCGTGGCACGGCCGGAGGAGAAGTTGTAACGCTTGATCGTACCGGCGTAGCCCTTACCGATCGACACGCCTTGCACGTCGACCTTCTGGCCCACTTCGAAAAGATCTGCACCGACCACGGCGCCATTCGACAGCTCGGCTGCCTTGGCCGCGTCAATGCGGAATTCCTTGAGGATTTCACCGGCTTCGACACCGGCTTTGGCGAGATGACCTGCCAGCGGCTTCGTCACGCGCGATGCGCGGCGGGAGCCGAATGCAACCTGCACGGCCGTGTAGCCGTCGGTTTCAACAGTCTTGATCTGCGTCACGCGGTTGTCCGACACGTCCAGCACGGTGACGGGAATCGAATCCCCTTCAGCCGTGAAGATACGGGTCATGCCAACCTTGCGACCTACGAGTCCAAGGCTCATCATTTTCTCCATTCCCGACTGCGATTGGTCGGGGCTGATTTACAAAATGCCGGGCACGCAAGGCCCAACTTTTTTACGCGAATACGCGAAAAGCCAAGCAGTATAGCCCGACTTCTCGATTTCCGCAAGCAATACAAAGACTTAGCGCCGCCCGGCATGCCGACCGGCGCTGGAAGCCTTACTGCAGCTTGATTTCCACGTCGACACCAGCCGGCAGGTCGAGCTTCATCAGCGCGTCAACGGTCTTGTCCGTCGGGTCGACGATGTCCATCAGGCGCTGGTGGGTGCGGATTTCGAGCTGATCGCGCGACGTCTTGTTGACGTGCGGCGAACGCAGGATGTCAAAACGCTGAATGCGCGTCGGCAGCGGCACCGGGCCACGGACGATTGCGCCAGTCCGCTTCGCGGTATCGACGATTTCGGCAGCCGATTGATCGATCAGACGATAGTCGAATGCCTTCAGGCGAATGCGGATTTTCTGTTGCTGCATGACAATTCCTTGAAAAGAGCGAGGCGATGTTGCATCGCCGGACACTAAAAGAACGTGAAACATGACGCCTGCGGGGAGCGAAGCATCAGGTTCCGGACAGGACTTCCACTGCTAAGCCCGCGATTCTACACGAAAATTCGCGGTGGCGGGCGTTTGTCAATAGGGCGATTCGCACGCCACAAAGAAAAACCGGGTGCCAGATCGAACTGGACACCCGGTTTCGACGGTACACAGCTGCTTACCGTGCAATCGCGGACCCCGTCGGGATCCGCGGATCGTCGATCTTACTCGATGATCTTGGCGACGACGCCGGCGCCGACGGTACGGCCGCCTTCGCGGATCGCGAAGCGCAGACCTTCTTCCATCGCGATCGGAGCAATCAGCTTCACCGTGATCGACACGTTGTCGCCCGGCATCACCATTTCCTTGTCCTTCGGCAGCTCGATCGAGCCCGTCACGTCCGTCGTACGGAAGTAGAACTGCGGACGGTAGTTGTTGAAGAACGGCGTGTGACGGCCGCCTTCGTCCTTGCTCAGCACGTACACTTCAGCCGTGAAGTGCGTGTGCGGCGTGATCGAACCCGGCTTCGCCAGAACCTGGCCGCGCTCCACGTCTTCACGCTTCGTGCCGCGCAGCAGGATACCGACGTTGTCGCCTGCCTGGCCTTGGTCCAGCAGCTTGCGGAACATTTCAACGCCCGTGCAGGTCGTCTTCACCGTCGGCTTGATACCGACGATTTCGATTTCCTCGCCGACCTTCACGATGCCGCGCTCGACGCGACCCGTCACCACCGTACCGCGGCCCGAGATCGAGAACACGTCTTCCACCGGCATCAGGAACGCGCCGTCAACTGCACGCTCCGGCGTCGGGATGTACGTGTCCAGCGCGTCGGCCAGGCTCATGATCGCCACTTCGCCCAGCTCGCCCGTGTCGCCTTCCAGCGCCAGCTTTGCCGAACCCTTCACGATCGGCGTGTCGTCGCCCGGGAAGTCGTACTTCGACAGGAGCTCGCGAACTTCCATCTCGACCAGCTCGAGCAGTTCTGCGTCGTCCACCATGTCGCACTTGTTCAGGAACACGATGATGTACGGAACGCCAACCTGACGCGCCAGCAGGATGTGCTCACGCGTTTGCGGCATCGGGCCGTCTGCTGCCGAGCAAACCAGGATCGCGCCGTCCATCTGCGCTGCGCCCGTGATCATGTTCTTCACATAGTCAGCGTGGCCCGGGCAGTCGACGTGTGCGTAGTGGCGGTTAGCCGTTTCGTACTCGACGTGTGCCGTGTTGATCGTGATGCCGCGCGCCTTTTCTTCCGGTGCCGCGTCGATCTGGTCGTACGCCTTCGCTTCGCCGCCGAACTTCTTCGTCAGAACCGTCGTGATCGCTGCCGTCAGCGTCGTCTTGCCGTGGTCAACGTGACCAATCGTACCAACGTTCACGTGCGGCTTGGTCCGCTCAAATTTACCTTTTGCCATGATTCTCTTCTTTCAAAAATTATCGGTTGGTAGCTGCAGATTTACTTCGACTTCGCGCTGATGATCGCTTCGGCAACGTTGCGCGGAGCTTCAGCGTAGTGCTTGAACTCCATCGTGTACGTTGCACGACCTTGCGTCAGCGAACGCAGCGACGTCGAGTAACCGAACATTTCCGACAGCGGCACTTCGGCGCGCACGATCTTGCCGCCGCCGACCATGTCTTCCATGCCCTGGACGATACCGCGACGGCCCGACAGGTCGCCCATCACGTTGCCCATGTAGTCTTCCGGCGTCTCGACTTCGACAGCCATCATCGGCTCGAGGACGACCGGGTTCGCCTTGCGCATCGCTTCCTTGAACGCCATCGAACCGGCCATGCGGAACGCGTTTTCGTTCGAGTCAACGTCGTGGTACGAACCGAACGTCAGGTGAACCTTCACGTCGACGACCGGGAAGCCAGCCAGCACGCCCGACTTCAGCGTGTCCTGGATACCCTTGTCGACCGCCGGGATGTATTCGCGCGGAATCACACCACCCTTGATCTCGTCGAAGAACTCGTAGCCCTTGCCTTGTTCGTTCGGCTCGAGCGTGATGACCGCGTGACCGTACTGGCCGCGACCACCCGACTGCTTGACGAACTTGCCGTCGACATCCTTCGCCGTCGAACGGATCGTTTCGCGGTACGCAACCTGCGGCTTGCCGACGGTCGCTTCCACGCCGAATTCACGCTTCATCCGGTCGACCAGAATTTCGAGGTGGAGCTCGCCCATCCCCGAAATGATGGTCTGGCCCGACTCTTCGTCGGTCTGCACGCGGAACGACGGGTCTTCCTGAGCCAGACGGTTCAGCGCGAGGCCCATCTTTTCCTGGTCGGCCTTGGTCTTCGGCTCGACTGCCTGCGAAATCACCGGCTCCGGGAACACCATGCGTTCGAGAACGATCGGGTTCGCCGGGTCGCACAGCGTGTCGCCCGTGGTCGCTTCCTTCAGGCCGACCGCTGCGGCGATGTCGCCTGCGCGGACTTCCTTGATTTCTTCACGCTGGTTCGCGTGCATCTGCAGAATACGGCCGAGGCGTTCCTTCTTGCCCTTGGTCGAGTTCAGCAGCGTGTCGCCCGAATTGACGACGCCCGAGTACACACGGAAGAAGATCAGCTGGCCGACGAACGGGTCGGTCATGATCTTGAACGCGAGCGACGAGAACTTCTCTTCGTCCGACGCCTTGCGCTCGGCTTCTTCGCCGTTTTCGAGTTCGCCCTTGACCGGCGGGATGTCGACCGGCGACGGCAGGAAGTCGATCACGGCGTCGAGCATACGCTGCACGCCCTTGTTCTTGAACGCGGTACCGCACAGCATCGGCTGGATTTCGCATGCGATCGTACGATCACGCAGCGCCTTGACGATGTCGGCTTCCGGCAGATCGCCTTCTTCCAGGTACTTGTTCATCAGGTCTTCGCTGGCTTCGGCAGCCACTTCGACCATCTTTTCGCGCCATTCCTTGCAGGTTTCCGCGAGCTCGGCCGGGATGTCGACGTAGTCGAACTTCGTGCCTTGCGACGCTTCGTCCCAAATGATCGCCTTCATCTTGATCAGGTCGACCACGCCCTTGAAGTTTTCTTCCGAGCCGATCGGCACCACGACCGGAACCGGGTTCGCCTTCAGGCGCAGACGGAGCTGGTCGTAGACCTTGAAGAAGTTCGCGCCGGTACGGTCCATCTTGTTGACGAACGCGAGACGCGGCACCTTGTACTTGTTCGCCTGGCGCCACACCGTTTCCGACTGCGGCTGCACGCCGCCCACTGCGCAGTACACCATGCACGCGCCGTCGAGCACGCGCATCGAGCGCTCCACTTCGATCGTGAAGTCGACGTGGCCCGGGGTGTCGATGATGTTGATGCGGTGTTCCGGATAGTTGCCGCCCATGCCCTTCCAGAAGGCCGTGGTAGCAGCGGACGTGATCGTGATGCCACGTTCCTGTTCCTGCTCCATCCAGTCCATCGTGGCTGCGCCGTCGTGGACTTCACCGATCTTGTGGTTCACACCGGTGTAAAACAGAATGCGCTCGGTCGTCGTCGTTTTGCCGGCGTCGATGTGAGCGCTAATACCGATATTGCGGTAGCGCTCGATAGGAGTCTTGCGAGCCACTTTGATCCTCTACTGGGATGACGTGATGCAGCCCTGCCGCATCACGCCTCAACACAAACGGGCGAGGCGCCTGAAAAGCGCACCCGCCCGGAATTTATTTCCGCAAACAGCCCAGCCAGGCGCTTAGAAACGGAAATGCGAGAACGCGCGGTTGGCTTCTGCCATGCGGTGAACTTCGTCGCGCTTCTTCATCGCGCCGCCACGGCCTTCGGCCGCCTCGGAGAGTTCACCTGCCAGGCGCAGGGCCATCGACTTCTCGCTGCGCTTCTTCGCAGCCTCACGCAGCCAGCGCATCGCCAATGCCATACGACGCGACGGGCGCACTTCGACCGGAACTTGATAGTTGGCACCACCAACGCGACGGCTCTTCACTTCGACCACCGGCTTCACGTTGTTGAGCGCAACCGTGAACACTTCCAGCGGGTCCTTGCCACCCTTGGTCTGGATTTGTTCGAATGCGCCATAAACGATGCGCTCTGCGACCGACTTCTTGCCGGACAGCATCAGCATGTTCATGAACTTGGCAACATCAACGTTACCGAACTTCGGATCCGGCAACACTTCCCGCTTGGGGACTTCGCGACGACGCGGCATGATTCTTCCTTTACTTGTTCAGTTGGAGCTGGATTCAGCTCCGCGGCCACCAACAAACCCGATCACATCTTCACGACTAACCAGCTTGGCCGGGTGACCACTTACTCGACAGCACCGGCAATCCGGCACTCCCGCCTTGACCGCCCTGCGGCGATCCCTGATCAAAAACTGCTTACTTGGCAGCCTTTGCACGCTTCGCGCCGTACTTCGAACGCGCTTGCTTACGGTCCTTGACGCCCTGGGTATCCAGCGAGCCGCGAACCATGTGGTAACGCACACCCGGCAAGTCCTTCACACGGCCGCCGCGGATCAGCACAACCGAGTGTTCCTGCAGGTTGTGGCCTTCACCGCCGATGTACGAAATCACTTCGAAGCCGTTCGTCAGACGAACCTTGGCGACCTTACGGAGTGCCGAGTTAGGCTTCTTCGGCGTCGTCGTGTACACACGGGTGCACACGCCGCGACGCTGGGGGCAGTCCTGCAGGGCCGGGCTCTTGCTCTTCGTCGTTTCCGACTGACGGCCTTTGCGAACCAGTTGGTTGATGGTTGGCATTGTTTATTCCTGAAATTGAACAAAATCTGCACGCCGATTTCGGGCAAAGCGAGAATCGACGCACAGTTGACTTCCGAACCGGCGAATCGGGTGCGAACTGTCGAACGCGACTCGGCCCACCGAATACCGGAACCCAGCATGATATTCCGGAAATGCCAACTAAGTCAACGGCTTGCGTGATTTGCCGGCCGAGCGCGCGGTTTACAGCAGGGGTCGGAACGCTGTGTCAGGCCGATTCGACGACGTCGATGATCTCGTCGCCGAAGCGCTCGAGCTTGCGCACGCCCATGCCGGGGATGTGGCGCAGGTCCTCGATCGTCTCCGGCGCGTTGCGCGCGATTTCGGCGAGCGTCGCGTCGTGGAAGATCACGTAGGCCGGCACGCCGTCCGTCTTTGCGGTTTCCGCGCGCCAGGCGCGCAGCGCGTCCCACCGTGCGCGCTCGCGGGCGCCCATGCCGGCCGTCGGGTCGACGCGCGTGCCGCTGCGGCTCGACGACTGGCGCGTGCGCTGCGGCTTCACGTAGCGGCGCAGCGTGACCTTTTCCTCGTTCTTCAGCACCGGCTTCGCGGCCTCGGTGAGCACCAGCGCGCCGAAGCCGCCATGATCGACGGCCAGGTAGCCGTACGCGACCAGTTGCCGGAAAATCGCGCGCCACTCGGGCTCGGAGAGCGCCGCGCCGATCCCGAACGTGCTCAACTGGTCATGGCCGCGCTGCAGCACCTTCTCCGTGCGGCCGCCGCGCAGGATCTCGATCAGATGGCTCGCGCCGAAGTTGAAGCCGCTTGCACGCTGCGCGCGGAACACGCACGACAGCGCCATCTGCGCCTCGCGCGTCGCGTCCCAGGAATCGGGCGGCTCGAGGCACGTGTCGCAGTTGCCGCACGGCTGGCTCGCCTCGCCGAAGTAGTTCAGCAGCCGGACGCGGCGGCACGAGATCGTCTCGCACAGCCCAAGCAGCGCGTCGAGCTTCGACGTCTGCACGCGCTTGTGCGCGTCGTCCGCGTCCGACTCGTCGATCATCTTGCGCTGCTGGACGACGTCGCCGAGGCCATACGCCATCCACGCGTTCGCGGGCATCCCGTCGCGGCCCGCGCGGCCGGTCTCCTGGTAGTAGCCTTCGACGCTCTTCGGCAAATCGAGGTGCGCGACGAAGCGTACGTCGGGCTTGTCGATGCCCATGCCGAACGCGATCGTCGCGCACATCACGATGCCTTCCTCGCGCTGGAACATTTCCTGGTGCTTCTGCCGCACCTCGAACTCCATGCCCGCGTGATACGGCAGCGCGCGCACGCCCTGCGCCTTCAGCCATTCGGCTGTTTCCTCGACCTTGCGGCGCGACAGGCAATAGACGACGCCGGCGTCCGTCGTGCCGTCGGCATTCGTGTGCTCGGCGCGGATGAAGTCGAGCAGCTGCGAACGCGCGTTGTCCTTCTCGACGATCCGGTAGCGGATGTTCGGGCGGTCGAAGCTCGACACGAACACGCGCGCGTCGTCGAGCGCGAGACGATGGATGATTTCGTCGCGCGTGATCGCATCGGCAGTGGCGGTCAGCGCGATGCGCGGCACCGACGGGAAGCGCTCGTGCAGCACCGACAGCTGAATGTATTCCGGGCGGAAATCGTGCCCCCATTGCGACACGCAGTGCGCTTCGTCGATCGCGAACAGGCCGATCTTCGCGCGCTCGAGCAGCTCGAGGAAGCGCCCGGTCATCAACCGCTCCGGCGCGACGTACAGCAGATCGATGTCGCCCTCGCGCAGCGCGCGCTCGGTGGCCGCCGCCTCGGCGCCCGACAGCGTCGAATTCAGGTAGGCCGCACGCACGCCGACTTCGCTCAACGCGGCGACCTGGTCCTGCATCAGCGCGATCAGCGGCGACACGACGATGCCGGCGCCCTGCCCAGCCTCGCGGCGCAGCAGCGCGGGGATCTGGTAGCACAGCGACTTGCCGCCGCCGGTCGGCATCAGCACGAGACAATCGCCGCCGCCGGCGACGTGCTCGACGATCTCGCCCTGCTGGCCGCGAAAGGCGGAGTAACCAAAGACTTCGTCGAGTATTTCGAGGGCGCGGGACATGAATGAGACCAGGGACGGCTAAACGATGACCGCAATTTTAACAACCCGCTCGCGCGACGCGTGGCGAATCGCACGATGTTGGCCATTCGGTCAGGGTTCGTTCGCGTGCATCACGGGCCTGTCGCGGTCATACCGAAGGCGATCGCGGGGCATGCGCCGGCGCGGCACAGGCACGTCATGCGCGTGAACGAAGGATGAAAAAAAACCGCCCGGCAGAACCGGGCGGTTTCGGTGACAGCGATGATAGCAAGGCAACGCGGCTTGCGCCGCGCCGCGCTTACTCGGCTGCCGGGTGTTGCGGCTCTTCCGCCGGCGCGCTCGGCGTGCCGAAGTCGAATGCCTCTTCCGCTGCGATCTGGTCGAAACGCTCGCGATCCGAAGATTCCTTCGCCTTGCGTGCCTTGTGGAACGCGAGACCCGTACCGGCCGGAATCAGACGGCCGACGATCACGTTTTCCTTCAGGCCGCGCAGATCGTCGCGCTTGCCCATGATCGCCGCTTCGGTCAGCACGCGGGTCGTTTCCTGGAACGATGCCGCGGAGATGAACGAGTCGGTCGACAGCGATGCCTTCGTGATACCGAGCAGCACGTTGTCGTACGAAGCCGGACGCTTGCCCTCGGCGATCATGCGATCGTTCTCGTCCAGCATGTCGGAACGCTCGACCTGTTCGCCCGGGATGAAGCGCGTATCGCCGTTGTCGGTGATCTGCACACGACGCAGCATCTGGCGAACGATCACCTCGATGTGCTTGTCGTTGATCTTCACGCCCTGCAGACGGTACACGTCCTGCACTTCGTCGACGATGTAGCGCGACAGCGCCTCGATACCCTGCAGACGCAGGATGTCGTGCGGATCGGCCGGACCGTCCACGATCATTTCGCCCTTGTTGACGACCTGGGCATCGTGAACCAGAACCTGCTTTTCCTTCGCGATCAGGAACTCGTGCTGGTTGCCCTCGAGGTCCGTGATGACGAGACGCTGCTTGCCCTTCGTGTCCTTGCCGAACGACGTCGTACCGGTGACTTCCGCGAGAATGCCGGCATCCTTCGGCGAACGCGCTTCGAACAGTTCCGCCACCCGCGGCAGACCGCCGGTAATGTCACGCGTCTTCTGCGCTTCCGTCGGGATACGTGCGAGCACTTCACCGACCTGCACCTGCTGGCCATCCTTCACGGTGATCAGCGCGCCGACCTGGAAGCCGATCTGCACTGCGTGCTCCGTGCCCGGAATCTTCACTTCCTCGCCGTTCGCGTCGAGCAGCTTCACCTGCGGACGCACGCTCTTCGAAGCCTGCGAACCGCGGCGCTTCACGTCGATCACGACCAGCGTCGACAGGCCGGTCACGTCGTCGATCTGCTTCGCGACGGTCACGCCTTCCTCGACGTTCTCGAACTTCACCGTACCACCGTACTCGGTGATGATCGGACGCGTCAGCGGATCCCACGTGGCGAGCTGCGTGCCGGCCTTGATCGTCGCGCCGTCGAGCTGCAGCAGCGTCGCGCCGTACGGCACTTTGTGACGCTCGCGCTCGCGACCGAAGTCGTCGGTGATCATCGCTTCGCCCGAACGGGAAATGACGATCTGCTCGCCCTTCGCGTTCGTGACGTAGCGCATCGTCGCCGTGAAGCGAACGATACCGTTGCTCTTCGCTTCGACCGACGAAGCCACTGCCGCACGCGATGCCGCGCCACCGATGTGGAACGTACGCATCGTCAGCTGCGTGCCCGGTTCGCCGATCGACTGCGCCGCGATCACGCCGACCGCTTCGCCGACGTTCACGAGCGAGCCGCGGCCGAGGTCGCGACCGTAGCAGGCTGCGCACAAGCCGTAACGCGTCTCGCAGGTCAGCGGCGTGCGCACGCGCACTTCGTCGATGCCGAGGCGTTCGATTTCCTCGACCGCCGTTTCGTCGAGCAGCGTGCCCGATTCATACAGCGTTTCCTGCGTTTCCGGGTTCACGACGTCCGCGACCGCGACGCGGCCGAGGATACGGTCGCGCAGCGCTTCGACGACTTCACCGCCTTCGACCAGCGCCTTCATCGCCACGCCGTTCGACGTGCCGCAATCGTCTTCCACCACGACCAGATCCTGCGTGACGTCGACCAGACGACGTGTCAGGTAACCCGAGTTCGCGGTCTTCAGTGCCGTATCAGCCAGACCCTTACGTGCACCGTGGGTCGAGATGAAGTACTGCAACACGTTCAGACCTTCGCGGAAGTTCGCGGTAATCGGCGTCTCGATAATCGAGCCGTCCGGCTTCGCCATCAGGCCACGCATACCGGCCAGCTGACGAATCTGAACCGCCGAACCCCGGGCGCCCGAGTCGGCCATCATGTAGATCGAGTTGAACGACTCCTGGCGCGTCTCGTTGCCGTCGCGGTCCGTCACCGGCTCCGTCGACAGCTGCTCCATCATCGCCTTGCCGACCGCTTCCGACGTTGCCGACCAGATGTCGACCACGTTGTTGTAGCGTTCCTGCGCGGTGACGAGACCCGACATGTACTGGCGGTCGTACTCCTTCACCTTCTTCGCGGCGTCGCCGACGATCGTTTCCTTCTGCGGCGGCACGAGCATGTCGTCCACGCAGATCGAGATGCCGGCACGCGTCGCGAGACGGAAACCCGACTGCATCAGCTGGTCGGCGAACACGACCGTCGCACGCAGACCGCACTTGCGGAACGCCGTGTTGATCAGGCGCGAGATTTCCTTCTTCTTCAGCGGCTTGTTCAGCACCGAGAACGGCAGGCCGTGCGGCAGGATCTCCGACAGGATCGCGCGACCGACGGTCGTCGCGTACAGCGTGATCTTCGGCACGAACGGCGGCGCGCCTTCGGACGTGTCTTCGTTGTGGACCATTTCGGTGATCCGCACGTTGACGCGCGAGGCCAGCTCGACTTCCTTGTTCTCGTACGCGCGAATGACTTCCGACACGCCCGTGAACGACAGGCCTTCGCCCTTGCCGTTGACCGCTTCGCGGGTCGCGTAGTACAGACCCAGCACGATATCCTGCGACGGCACGATCGACGGATCGCCGTTGGCCGGGAACAGCACGTTGTTCGACGCCAGCATCAGCGTGCGCGCTTCCATCTGCGCTTCGAGCGACAGCGGCACGTGAACGGCCATCTGGTCACCGTCGAAGTCGGCGTTGAACGCCGCGCAGACGAGCGGGTGCAGCTGGATCGCCTTGCCTTCGATCAGGACCGGCTCGAACGCCTGGATACCGAGACGGTGCAGCGTCGGCGCACGGTTCAGCATCACCGGGTGCTCGCGGATCACCTCTTCGAGGATGTCCCACACCACCGGCGTCTGGTTCTCGACTTCCTTCTTCGCAGCCTTGATGGTCGTGGCAACGCCCATCACTTCCAGCTTGTTGAAGATGAACGGCTTGAACAGTTCGAGCGCCATCAGCTTCGGCAGACCGCACTGGTGCAGCTTCAGCGTCGGGCCGACCACGATGACCGAACGGCCCGAGTAGTCGACGCGCTTGCCCAGCAGGTTCTGACGGAAACGACCGCCCTTGCCCTTGATCATGTCGGCGAGCGACTTCAGCGGACGCTTGTTCGCGCCCGTCATCGCCTTGCCGCGACGACCGTTGTCGAGCAGCGAGTCGACGGCTTCCTGCAGCATCCGCTTTTCGTTGCGGACGATGATTTCAGGCGCCTTCAGCTCGAGCAGACGCTTCAACCGGTTGTTACGGTTGATCACGCGGCGATACAGGTCGTTCAGGTCCGACGTCGCGAAACGGCCGCCGTCCAGCGGCACCAGCGGACGCAGTTCCGGCGGCAGCACCGGCAGCACTTCGAGGATCATCCACTCGGGCTTGATGCCCGAACGCTGGAATGCCTCGAGGACCTTCAGGCGCTTCGCGTACTTCTTGATCTTCGCTTCCGAGCCGGTGTTCTTCAGCTCGGTGCGCAGCGTCTCGACCTGCTCGTCGATATTGATCGCGCGCAGCAGTTCACGCACGCCTTCCGCGCCCATTTCGGCACGGAATTCGTCGCCGTATTCCTCGACCTTGTTGTAGTAATCCTCTTCGGTCATGATCTGCCGCGCCTTCAGCGGCGTCATGCCCGGTTCGATCACCACGTACGCTTCGAAGTACAGCACGCGTTCGATGTCGCGCAGCGTCATGTCGAGCACCATGCCCAGACGCGACGGCAGCGACTTCAGGAACCAGATGTGCGCGACCGGCGAGGCCAGTTCGATGTGGCCCATCCGTTCGCGACGCACCTTCGCCAGCGTCACTTCGACGCCGCACTTCTCGCAGATCACGCCGCGGTGCTTCAGGCGCTTGTACTTGCCGCACAGGCACTCGTAGTCCTTGATCGGCCCGAAGATCTTCGCGCAGAACAGACCATCGCGTTCCGGCTTGAACGTACGGTAGTTGATGGTCTCCGGCTTCTTCACTTCGCCGAACGACCACGAACGGATCTTGTCGGGCGAGGCCAGACCGATCTTGATCGCGTCGAAAACTTCTTCCTGTTGGACTTGCTTGAATAGATCGAGCAGAGCTTTCATTGCTTTCTCTCCGTAGTCCGATTAATTGCGGTCGAGATCGATATCGATACCGAGCGAGCGGATTTCCTTCACGAGCACGTTGAAGGATTCCGGCATGCCTGCATCGATCACGTGATCGCCCTTGACGAGGTTTTCGTACACCTTCGTCCGGCCGGTCACGTCGTCCGACTTCACCGTCAGCATTTCCTGCAGCACGTAGGACGCGCCGTACGCTTCGAGCGCCCACACTTCCATTTCACCGAAGCGCTGGCCACCGAACTGCGCCTTACCACCCAGCGGCTGCTGCGTGACGAGCGAGTACGGGCCGGTCGAACGCGCGTGCATCTTGTCGTCGACCAAGTGGTGCAGCTTCAGGTAGTGCATGTAGCCGAGCGTCACGCGACGTTCGAACATTTCACCCGTGCGGCCGTCGTACAGGCGGACCTGGTTCTTCGACGGGTTCATGCCGAGCTGTTCGGCGATGTCGTCCGGGAACGCGAGGTCGAGCATCTTGCCCATTTCTTCCTCGGTCGCACCGTCGAACACCGGCGTCGCGAACGGCACGCCTTCGCGCAGGTTCTTCGCGAGTTCGAGGATCTCGTCGTCGGTGAAGCTTTCCAGATCTTCCTGGCGGCCCGACTCGTTGTAGATCTTCGTCAGGAACACGCGCAGTTCCTCGATCTTCGCCTGACGCTGCAGCATTTCGCCGATACGCCAGCCGAGGCCCTTCGCAGCCCAGCCGAGGTGCACTTCCAGAACCTGACCCACGTTCATCCGCGACGGCACGCCGAGCGGGTTCAGCACGACGTCTGCCGGACGGCCGTCGGCCATGTACGGCATGTCTTCGATCGGGACGATCTTCGACACGACACCCTTGTTACCGTGACGGCCTGCCATCTTGTCGCCAGGCTGCAGACGGCGCTTCACCGCGAGGTACACCTTGACCATCTTCAGCACGCCCGGCGGCAGTTCGTCGCCTTGCGTGAGCTTCTTGCGCTTCTCTTCGAACGCGAGGTCGAACTGGTGACGCTTCTCTTCGATCGAGTTCTTGATCGCTTCGAGCGATGCCGCTGCTTCGTCGTCCGCGAGGCGGATGTCGAACCAGTGGTAGTGGTCGAGATCTTCCAGGTAAGCCTGGTCGATCTTCGTGCCCTTCGCGAGCTTCTTCGGACCGCCGTTCGCGACCTTGCCCACGAGCATGCGCGCGAGACGCTGGAACGCGTCGCCTTCCACGATGCGCAGCTGGTCGTTCAGGTCGAGACGGTAGCGCTTCAGTTCGTCGTCGATGATCTGTTGCGCACGCTTGTCGCGCTGGATGCCTTCACGCGTGAACACCTGGACGTCGATCACGGTGCCGCTCATGCCCGACGGCACGCGCAGCGACGTGTCCTTCACGTCCGAAGCCTTCTCGCCGAAGATCGCGCGCAGCAGCTTCTCTTCCGGCGTCAGCTGGGTCTCGCCCTTCGGCGTGACCTTGCCGACCAGCACGTCGCCCGCTTCGACTTCCGCACCGATGTACACGATGCCCGATTCGTCGAGACGGCCGAGCTGGACTTCCGCCAGGTTCGAGATGTCGCGCGTGATTTCTTCCGGCCCGAGCTTCGTGTCGCGTGCAACGACGTTCAGCTCTTCGATGTGGATCGACGTGTAGCGATCGTCCGCGACCACCTTCTCCGAGATCAGGATCGAATCCTCGAAGTTGTAGCCGTTCCACGGCATGAACGCGATCAGCATGTTCTGGCCGAGCGCGAGCTCGCCCAGGTCCGTCGACGCGCCGTCGGCCAGCACGTCGCCGCGCGAGACCTTGTCGCCCATCTTCACGATCGGACGCTGGTTGATGTTCGTGTTCTGGTTCGAACGCGTGTACTTGATCAGGTTGTAGATGTCGACACCGACTTCACCTGCGACCGCTTCGTCGTCGTTCACGCGAATCACGATACGGCCTGCGTCGACGTAGTCGACCACACCGCCGCGGAACGCCTGGACCGTCGTACCCGAGTCGACCGCGCAGGTGCGCTCGATGCCCGTACCGACGACCGGCTTTTCCGGACGCAGACACGGCACGGCCTGACGCTGCATGTTCGAACCCATCAGCGCACGGTTCGCGTCATCGTGCTCGAGGAACGGGATCAGCGACGCTGCCACCGACACGATCTGCGACGGCGCGACGTCCATGTACTGGATACGGTCCGGCGTGACCATCATCGTCTCGCCGGCTTCGCGCGACGACACGAGTTCGTCGATCAGCTGGCCGTTCTCGTCGATCGCGGCGTTCGCCTGGGCGATCATGTAGCGGCCTTCCTCGATCGCCGACAGGTAGTCGATCTGGTCGGTCACCTTGCTGTCCACGACCTTGCGGTACGGCGTCTCGAGGAAGCCGTACTCGTTCAGGTGCGCGTACAGTGCGAGCGAGTTGATCAGGCCGATGTTCGGACCTTCCGGCGTTTCGATCGGGCACACGCGGCCGTAGTGGGTCGGGTGCACGTCGCGGACTTCGAAGCCTGCGCGCTCGCGCGTCAGACCGCCCGGGCCCAGTGCGGAAACACGGCGCTTGTGCGTGATTTCCGACAGCGGGTTGGTCTGGTCCATGAACTGCGACAGCTGCGACGAACCGAAGAACTCGCGGATCGCCGACGAAATCGGCTTCGAGTTGATCAGGTCGTGCGGCATCAGGTTTTCGCTTTCGGCCTGGCCGAGGCGTTCCTTGACCGCGCGCTCGACACGCACGAGACCCGCGCGGAACTGGTTTTCCGCCAGTTCGCCGACGCAACGCACGCGACGGTTGCCGAGGTGGTCGATGTCGTCCACTTCGCCCTTGCCGTTGCGCAGCTCGACGAGGATCTTGATCGTCGCGAGGATGTCGTCGTCCTGCAGCGTCATCGGGCCGACGATCTCGTCACGGCCGACGCGGCGGTTGAACTTCATACGGCCGACCTTCGACAGGTCGTACGCTTCTTCGCTGTAGAACAGACGGTTGAACAGCGCCTCGACCGCTTCTTCGGTCGGCGGCTCGCCCGGACGCATCATGCGGTAGATCGCGATGCGCGCGGCCGTCTTGTCGGTCGTTTCGTCGACACGCAGCGTCGACGAGATGTACGGACCCTGGTCCAGATCGTTCGTGTAGAGCGTCTGGATGTCCTTGATGCCCGCTTCGCGCAGCTTCTCGAGCACGCTTTCCGTGACTTCGTCGTTCGCGCTCGCGATCACTTCGCCGGTGTCGCCGTCGACGACGTTCTTCGCCAGCACGCGGCCGAGCAGATAGTCTTCCGGCACCGAGATGAACTTGGTCTTCGCGGCTTCGAGGTCGCGAATGTGCTTCGCGTTGATCCGCTTGTCCTTCTGGACGATGACCTTGCCGTCGCGATCCGTGATGTCGAAACGCGCGACTTCACCACGCAGGCGCTCGGGCACGAACTCGAGTTGCGCGCCTTCGTCCATCAGCGTGAAGTTGTCGAACACGAAGAAGTTCGCGAGGATCTGTTCCGGCGTCAGGCCGATGGCCTTCAGCAGGATCGTGACCGGCATCTTGCGGCGACGGTCGACGCGGAAGTACAGGATGTCCTTCGGATCGAATTCGAAGTCGAGCCACGAGCCGCGGTACGGAATGATCCGTGCCGAGAACAGCAGCTTGCCCGAGCTGTGCGTCTTGCCCTTGTCGTGTTCGAAGAACACGCCCGGCGAACGGTGCAGCTGCGAGACGATGACACGCTCGGTGCCGTTGATGACGAACGAGCCCGTCGGCGTCATGAGCGGAATTTCGCCCATGTACACTTCCTGCTCCTTCACTTCCTTGACGACCGGCTTGTTCGGCGATTCCTTGTCGAGGATGACGAGGCGGACCTTCGCGCGCAGCGCGGAGCAGTACGTCAGGCCACGCTGCTGGCATTCCTTGATGTTGAATGCCGGCGAGGACAGCGCATAGCTCACGAACTCGAGGCGCGCGAAACCGTTGTGCGAAACAATGGGAAATACCGATGTGAACGCGGCCTGCAAACCCTCAGGCTTACGTTGCGTCGCGGGCACATCGGCTTGCAGAAACGTGCTGAATGATTCAAGCTGGGTAGCCAGCAAGAACGGAACTTGGTGAACGATGGGGCGCTTCGCGAAACTCTTGCGAATGCGCTTCTTCTCGGTGAAGGAATATTGCATACGATCTCCGAATCACGGCGGGTGCTATCGAGGCGGAATACCTGGACGTTTCAAACCCGAGTGTTCACCGACTGAGACCCGATGGCCGTTCGACGGCTTGAACGAGCCGAGAAGCTTGGTGGTTGGCCGCTACCAACCGCTGGCTGACGGCAGCGGATGCCTGTGTTGCCCGCTACCCGACCAAACTTGCCTTCTGCAGTCGCTTCAGAAGACAAAGAGAACCGCCAATCGTGAGTGATCCATCACAACGATCAGGCGGTTTTCTTTGGCTTCTGGGGCCGATTATTCGGGCTCCCGAATGAGTGCCAGAATAACGACCCCACAAAGCACAAAAAGGCCGGCGGTGAAAATACCGCCAGCCTTCGCACAGCGCGCCGAAACTTACTTGACTTCGACCTTCGCGCCAGCTTCTTCCAGCTTCTTCTTGGCTTCTTCAGCAGCAGCCTTGTCGACGCCTTCCTTGACGGGCTTCGGTGCACCGTCAACCAGATCCTTCGCTTCCTTCAGGCCCAGGCCCGTCAGTTCGCGAACGGCCTTGATGACCGAAACCTTGTTGGCGCCGGCTTCAGCCAGGACGACCGTGAATTCGGTCTTCTCTTCTGCTGCAGCAGCTGCGCCGCCGCCTGCCGGGCCAGCGACTGCCACTGCAGCTGCCGACACGCCAAACTTCTCTTCGAACGCCTTGACCAGTTCGTTCAGTTCCAGAACGGTCATCCCTTCGACTGCTGCCAGGATGTCTTCTTTTGCGATTGCCATTTGAAATACTCCTAAATTGAATTCGGATACAGCCAGCGATCAGTAACGCTGATGCACGTTCGCTTACGCAGCTTCCGCTTGCTTCTTCTCGGCCAGCGCGGCGAGAGCACGCGCGAAGCCCGAAACAGGCGATTGCATAACGAACAGCAGCTTCGAGAGCAGTTCTTCGCGGCTCGGGATGCTTGCCAGCGCTTGCACGCCAGCCTTGTCCATCACCTTGCCATCGAACGAACCAGCCTTGATGACCAACTTTTCATTGCTCTTGCTGAAGTCGTTGACGACCTTGGCAGCAGCAATGGCATCTTCCGAGATGCCGTAGATCAGGGGACCAGTCATCTGCTCTGCCAGCGGAGCAAAAGGCGTACCTTCGACGGCGCGACGCGCCAGCGTGTTCTTCAACACGCGCAGGTAAACCTGTTGCTCACGCGCTTTCGCGCGCAGCTTGGTCAGATCGCCAACCGCAATTCCACGATACTCAGCCAGCACAACGGTCTGGGCCTTCGCGACTTGCGCGGAAACCTCAGCGACGACGGCTTGCTTGTCTTCTCTATTAAGCGGCACGGTTAGCCTCCAGAAACGATACGTTCGGCGTGGCCGGTATGGCCGAAACCTCACGTACCTCGTTCAACAACGGCGTCCGACCTCGTTAGGAGTATTTCCACCTCACGCCGCGAATCGCTTCGCGGCCTGCGGCTTCACCACTGCAAAACTTTTTCGGGTTCGCCATCTGCGTTGGCTTGAATTAAGGGATCGCCTGCCTGCTGCGCCCCACCAACGGTCTTTGATAACCGGTTGTTCGCCCTGCTGCACGAACAACCGCCCAAAGCCCATGTAGGCCGCCTCGCGAACGAAGCGGCCCGAATACTTGCTTACTGCGCTGCCAGCGTAGCCTGGTCGACGCGCACGCCGACGCCCATCGTGCTCGACAGTGCGATCTTGCGCAGGTACACGCCCTTGCTCGTTGCCGGCTTCGCCTTCTGCAGCGCTTCGATCAGCGCCGACAGGTTCGAACGCAGCGCGGTCGGCTCGAACGATGCACGGCCGATGGTCGCGTGGATGATACCGGCCTTGTCGACACGGAATTGCACCTGACCAGCCTTCGCGTTCTTGACGGCGGTTGCGACGTCCGGCGTGACCGTACCGACCTTCGGGTTCGGCATCAAGCCGCGCGGGCCGAGGATCTGGCCGAGCGTACCGACGATACGCATCGTGTCCGGCGAAGCGATCACGATGTCGAAGTCCATCTGGCCAGCCTTGATCTGCTCAGCCAGGTCTTCCATACCGACGATTTCCGCGCCTGCTGCACGTGCCTGCTCGGCCTTTTCGCCTTGCGCGAACACGGCAACGCGAACCGACTTGCCCGTACCTGCCGGCAGAACGACCGAGCCACGAACGACCTGGTCCGACTTCTTCGCATCGATGCCGAGCTGGACTGCGACGTCGATCGACTCGTCGAACTTCGCGCTCGCGCATTCCTTCACGAGGCTCAGTGCGTCTTCGATCGCGTACAGCTTCTGACGGTCGACCTTGGCGGCAAATGCCTGACGGCGCTTGGAGATCTTAGCCATTTACACGCCCTCCACAGTGATACCCATCGAGCGTGCGCTACCAGCGATGGTGCGAACGGCTGCGTCCAGATCAGCTGCCGTAAGGTCCGGCATCTTGGTCTTCGCGATTTCTTCGGCTTGAGCGCGCGTGATCGAACCGACCTTGTCGGTGTGCGGCTTGCTCGAGCCCTTGTCCACCTTCGCCGCCTTCTTGATCAGGACGGTTGCCGGCGGCGTCTTCATCACGAACGTGAAGCTCTTGTCAGCGAATGCCGTGATGACCACCGGCACCGGCAGACCCGGCTCCATGCCTTGAGTCTGCGCGTTGAACGCCTTGCAGAACTCCATGATGTTCAGGCCGCGCTGGCCCAGTGCCGGACCGACCGGCGGCGACGGGTTGGCTTTACCTGCAGGGATCTGCAGCTTGATAAAGCCGATAATCTTCTTTGCCATTTGAAACCTCATTGGAACGCCGGAGAAGGCGTTCGGTGAGTGATAACGCGCGTTCGCCGCTGGCTACTGACGCTCCTCAACGGCCATGACGCGGGCCGTAAGCGCGAAGGTGGGCAGCCGAGGCTGCCCACCGAATCGGGGTCAAACTTTTTCGACCTGGCCGAATTCGAGTTCGACCGGGGTGGATCGACCAAAGATGGTGACCGACACGCGTACACGCGATTTTTCGTAGTTGACTTCTTCGACGGTGCCATTGAAGTCCGTGAACGGGCCTTCCTTGACACGCACCATCTCGCCGACTTCGAACAGGGTTTTCGGGCGCGGCTTTTCGACGCCTTCCTGCATCTGCGACATGATCTTCTCGACTTCCTTCGGGGAAATCGGGGTCGGGCGGTTACGCGCACCGCCGACGAAACCGGTGACCTTCGCGGTGTTCTTCACGAGGTGCCACGTTTCGTCCGTCATTTCCATTTCCACCAGCACGTAGCCGGGGAAGAAACGACGCTCGGTCACAGCCTTGTGGCCGCCTTTGACTTCGACCACTTCTTCGGTCGGGACCAGGATCTGACCGAATTTGTCCTGCATGCCAGCACGTTCAATGCGCTCCTGAAGCGCACGTTGCACGCTCTTCTCCATACCGGAGTAGGCGTGCACGACGTACCAACGCTTTCCGCTCGGGGATGCCGGAGTATCGCTCATATCATTTCCAACCCAGAATCGCCGAGAAAATCACCCATTCGATCGATTTGTCGCTCAACCAGAGGAAAATCGCCATCACGAGCACGAAACCGAACACGACGAGTGTGGTTTGCGTTGCTTCCTTGCGGGTGGGCCATACGACCTTCCGGACTTCCTTGTACGAATCCTTGGCAAACGCGATGAGGCTCTTGCCAGGGGCGGACATCAGCCCGACGGCCACGCCGGCGATGATACCTACCGCCAACGCGGCACCGCGGACATACCACTGCTGATTGGCCAGCCAGAAGAAGCCCACGAATCCGGCCAACACCAGCAATACGCCCAGGGCCAGCATCAGCTTATCGCCGGAGGTATTTACAGTTTCGACGGATGGATTCGCCATAACACCTTAAAACAAATGCCACGTGGGACACGTGGCGATTTTTGGCAGGGGCAGAGGGAATCGAACCCCCAACCTTCGGTTTTGGAGACCGACGCTCTGCCAGTTGAGCTATACCCCTAAACCATGCTGGGGCCGGCTGACGCCAGCCCCAAAACTGTCGATCAACGAATAACTGGCTTACTCGATGATCTTGGCGACGACGCCGGCGCCGACGGTACGGCCGCCTTCGCGGATCGCGAAGCGCAGACCTTCTTCCATCGCGATCGGAGCAATCAGCTTCACCGTGATCGACACGTTGTCGCCCGGCATCACCATTTCCTTGTCCTTCGGCAGCTCGATCGAGCCCGTCACGTCCGTCGTACGGAAGTAGAACTGCGGACGGTAGTTGTTGAAGAACGGCGTGTGACGGCCGCCTTCGTCCTTGCTCAGCACGTACACTTCAGCCGTGAAGTGCGTGTGCGGCGTGATCGAACCCGGCTTCGCCAGAACCTGGCCGCGCTCCACGTCTTCACGCTTCGTGCCGCGCAGCAGGATACCGACGTTGTCGCCTGCCTGGCCTTGGTCCAGCAGCTTGCGGAACATTTCAACGCCCGTGCAGGTCGTCTTCACCGTCGGCTTGATACCGACGATTTCGATTTCCTCGCCGACCTTCACGATGCCGCGCTCGACGCGACCCGTCACCACCGTACCGCGGCCCGAGATCGAGAACACGTCTTCCACCGGCATCAGGAACGCGCCGTCAACTGCACGCTCCGGCGTCGGGATGTACGTGTCCAGCGCGTCGGCCAGGCTCATGATCGCCACTTCGCCCAGCTCGCCCGTGTCGCCTTCCAGCGCCAGCTTTGCCGAACCCTTCACGATCGGCGTGTCGTCGCCCGGGAAGTCGTACTTCGACAGGAGCTCGCGAACTTCCATCTCGACCAGCTCGAGCAGTTCTGCGTCGTCCACCATGTCGCACTTGTTCAGGAACACGATGATGTACGGAACGCCAACCTGACGCGCCAGCAGGATGTGCTCACGCGTTTGCGGCATCGGGCCGTCTGCTGCCGAGCAAACCAGGATCGCGCCGTCCATCTGCGCTGCGCCCGTGATCATGTTCTTCACATAGTCAGCGTGGCCCGGGCAGTCGACGTGTGCGTAGTGGCGGTTAGCCGTTTCGTACTCGACGTGTGCCGTGTTGATCGTGATGCCGCGCGCCTTTTCTTCCGGTGCCGCGTCGATCTGGTCGTACGCCTTCGCTTCGCCGCCGAACTTCTTCGTCAGAACCGTCGTGATCGCTGCCGTCAGCGTCGTCTTGCCGTGGTCAACGTGACCAATCGTACCAACGTTCACGTGCGGCTTGGTCCGCTCAAATTTACCCTTGGCCATTTTCGACTCCCAGAAGGAATTTCACAGGTTGCGCCGCGCGCAAACAAGACACTGACTTTTTACTGCTGGTGCCCATGGGCAGGATCGAACTGCCGACCTCTCCCTTACCAAGGGAGTGCTCTACCACTGAGCCACATGGGCGCTACGCTTCAACTTAGCGGTCTGGAGCGGGTGAAGGGAATCGAACCCTCGTCGTAAGCTTGGAAGGCTTCTGCTCTACCATTGAGCTACACCCGCACGGGCCACTAACGATTCCTTGCCGCTCACTGCGCTGATATCTTGGTGGAGGAGGTTGGATTCGAACCAACGTAGGCGTAAGCCAACAGATTTACAGTCTGCCCCCTTTAGCCACTCGGGCACCCCTCCGTAGAGAACTGACGATTATGGGGGTGCATCGCACTCCTGTCAAGCATATCTGGAAGATTATTTTCACTCTCTTCCCGACTTCCGCTTCCCACCGATCCCCGCTCTCGCCCGGCTAAGGCAAGCGCGAGATGTTGCCGACCGGCGCCACATCTTCGTCAGACTCCGCCTTCAACGCCGATCTGCATCTGCGCTAAAAACGAAAGACCGCCATCATACGATCTCTTTCGCATAATGCCAAGCGGGTAGACACAAAATTTCGGCAAATTTCGTGCCGGGCGGGTTTGGTGAGCCGGCTGTGGTTGCTCGCGGGAGGGTTGGTGGTGCTTCCGGCGCGCAATCGCGGTCCGGCAGCCGGTGCCGCGGACCGCCTGGTGGTCATTTGCCGCGGGCGCCGTGTACGGGCGGGCGTCCTTCTCGCGGTTGCAGCGGGTCAGCCCCATCACCGAATTCGGCCACAGTCGTGTTCGACGGCCTCATGGGAACGCACGATACTCGTCTGGAGTCGCTCTCCCACACCGGCACAAGGCTCCATGCGCCCGCTTGCTCTGTAACGACATTCTTCGTGGTTGCAGCTGCCCCTGCCACGCTGCGGCAGGGGCCCGGCGCCACACGCGGCCGATCGGGAAGATCCGACTGCAGGCCTGGCTGATGGCTTCTCCGCGGAGCCCGGGAGGGATGCTCGGCGCCTGGGGCGCATCAGCAGTTGAAGACCGCACTCGAAGCCGAGTGCGCGGGTTGGGCGCCCATCGGGTAGCGCGCGCACAACGGATGAATCGGCACGCACTGGTCCGACGATGTCCCCGAGGATAAATCCTGGCGATTCTGCGGGCCCTGCGATGCTTACAGCCGCTACTCGGCGACGACGTGCGTGGAGGTCCAACCGTCCCCATAACCTTCCCGCCACCGCATCGATTGGTCCTCATGCTCGGCGGCCCTACGCCCCTTCGTGGAAGGCGCCTAACGCCACCGGCCGGCTTATCGCAGCGAATCTTTGCGTACAGTCGATATCGCTACTGCTCGTGCCGCGCCCGCCTCGCCCCTGGACACGAATATCCGCGCCGGATTCGACGCAGGCGCCTTCGCCGTACCTCACGCATCCGAAGTCGTTATAAAACCGATATATGGCGCCAGAGCGTCGACATCCAACGTGCGCTGTCCGGCAATGCTCAAGCTGACGCGCGATCATAGCTAGAACGCGGTACACGAGCTGACCTGCCGGAGGCTCTCAGTTCGGCGGTCCGAATACGATACGCGCCGAACGCGCGCCAAGCGTCGGCGCAGTCAGCACATAGCCCGCGCCGGCGGGGAAACAGCGAGTCCGCGTAGGCGGCGCAGCCTATTCGCTCATCGAGGAAATCTACGCGCTACTGGACGGTCAACGAGTGGGCGTCAGAAGAGACTGCGCCGGTTTTTGATCTCGTCCGGCCCGCTACGCACACGGCGCTGGCGGCCCCTCGGTCGGGTCTCTTTGATCAAAGATGGAGTAGACGAGGTGGCGGGCTGCAGGAAGCGGGTCGCGCAATCGCGCTCGTCGATATACGTTTGCGGGGAGCAAATTGCGGTTTTGATCGAAGATACGGTCGATAATCGGCGGAATCGCCGGAGATGGAAGCGGTTGGGGGAGTTTGATGCTGCAATGGTTTACGGCAGAGGAGCCCGGCGTACGTAGCCTCGGTCACGCCTCGCCACATGCTTTTTGGAATGCCGAAATGCAAAAACCCCCGCCTTGTCGGGCGGGGGTTTCTGGCTTAGGGAGCCTGACGATTACCTACTTTCACACGGGAATCCGCACTATCATCGGCGTAGAGTCGTTTCACGGTCCTGTTCGGGATGGGAAGGGGTGGGACCGACTCGCTATGGTCATCAGGCAAAGGGGGTTGTTGCGTTGCTTCGCAGCGCAACCAATCTTGGAAGAAGCAGTAATTTTGAGTTGTGTGTATCACACACGAGAATCCAACTTGTCTCGTCTTGCTACGCAGGTCGCCGGTACTTCAACCGGCGCGCCGCATCGATCAGCTTCGCTGCTCGACGCTCTGCGTGGGATGCTCGTAAGTGCTGAAGCACTAACGATCATCGACAAGGCAGACTTGTTATAGGATCAAGCCTTACGGGCAATTAGTATCAGTTAGCTGAACGCATTACTGCGCTTACACACCTGACCTATCAACGTCCTGGTCTCGAACGACCCTTCAAGGGGATCTAGTCCCCAGGGATATCTCATCTTAAGGCGAGTTTCCCGCTTAGATGCTTTCAGCGGTTATCTCTTCCGAACATAGCTACCCGGCGATGCCACTGGCGTGACAACCGGTACACCAGAGGTTCGTCCACTCCGGTCCTCTCGTACTAGGAGCAGCCCCCTTCAAATATCCAACGCCCACGGCAGATAGGGACCAAACTGTCTCACGACGTTTTAAACCCAGCTCACGTACCTCTTTAAATGGCGAACAGCCATACCCTTGGGACCGGCTACAGCCCCAGGATGAGATGAGCCGACATCGAGGTGCCAAACACCGCCGTCGATATGAACTCTTGGGCGGTATCAGCCTGTTATCCCCAGAGTACCTTTTATCCGTTGAGCGATGGCCCTTCCATACAGAACCACCGGATCACTATGACCTGCTTTCGCACCTGCTCGACTTGTCGGTCTCGCAGTTAAGCACGCTTATGCCATTGCACTATCAGCACGATTTCCGACCGTACCTAGCGTACCTTCGTACTCCTCCGTTACGCTTTGGGAGGAGACCGCCCCAGTCAAACTGCCTACCATGCACTGTCCCCGACCCGGATCACGGGCCAAGGTTAGAACCTCAAACAAACCAGGGTGGTATTTCAAGGACGGCTCCACCGAAACTAGCGTTCCGGTTTCATAGCCTCCCACCTATCCTACACAGATCGGTTCAAAGTCCAATGCAAAGCTACAGTAAAGGTTCATGGGGTCTTTCCGTCTAGCCGCGGGTAGATTGCATCATCACAAACACTTCAACTTCGCTGAGTCTCGGGAGGAGACAGTGTGGCCATCGTTACGCCATTCGTGCAGGTCGGAACTTACCCGACAAGGAATTTCGCTACCTTAGGACCGTTATAGTTACGGCCGCCGTTTACCGGGACTTCAATCAAGAGCTTGCACCCCATCATTTAATCTTCCGGCACCGGGCAGGCGTCACACCCTATACGTCCACTTTCGTGTTTGCAGAGTGCTGTGTTTTTATTAAACAGTCGCAGCCACCAGTTTATTGCAACCCCTTCACCCTCCTGGCGCAGGCCAGTCAAGCTACAAGGGCGTACCTTATCCCGAAGTTACGGTACCAATTTGCCGAGTTCCTTCTCCCGAGTTCTCTCAAGCGCCTTAGAATACTCATCTCGCCCACCTGTGTCGGTTTGCGGTACGGTCATCGTTAGACTGAAGCTTAGAGGCTTTTCTTGGAACCACTTCCAATTGCTTCGCTCCCTAAGGAGCTCGCGCCACACCCTTGAATTGCGCGCCCGGATTTGCCTAAGCGCCTTCTCCAATGCAGCGACCGGGACTTCCAACACCCGGACAACCTTCCGCGATCCGTCCCCCCATCGCATCTAACAATGGTGCAGGAATATTGACCTGCTTCCCATCAGCTACGCATTTCTGCCTCGCCTTAGGGGCCGACTCACCCTACGCCGATGAACGTTGCGTAGGAAACCTTGGGCTTACGGCGAGGGGGCCTTTCACCCCCTTTATCGCTACTCATGTCAGCATTCGCACTTCCGATACCTCCAGCACCCTTTACAAGGCACCTTCGCAGGCTTACGGAACGCTCTCCTACCATGCGAGCAAGCTCGCATCCGCAGCTTCGGTATATAGCTTAGCCCCGTTACATCTTCCGCGCAGGACGACTCGATCAGTGAGCTATTACGCTTTCTTTAAAGGGTGGCTGCTTCTAAGCCAACCTCCTGACTGTTTTAGCCTTCCCACTTCGTTTCCCACTTAGCTATATTTGGGGACCTTAGCTGGCGGTCTGGGTTGTTTCCCTCTTGACACCGGACGTTAGCACCCGATGTCTGTCTCCCGTGATTGCACTCTTCGGTATTCGGAGTTTGCTATGGCGGGGTAATCTGCAATAGACCCCCCAACCATGACAGTGCTCTACCCCCGAAGGTGAGACACGAGGCACTACCTAAATAGTTTTCGGAGAGAACCAGCTATTTCCAGGTTTGTTTAGCCTTTCACCCCTATCCACAGCTCATCCCCTAACTTTTCAACGTTAGTGGGTTCGGACCTCCAGTACGTGTTACCGCACCTTCATCCTGGCCATGGATAGATCACCTGGTTTCGGGTCTACGCCCAGCAACTGAACGCCCTATTCGGACTCGCTTTCGCTACGCCTGCCCTATACGGTTAAGCTTGCTACTGAACGTAAGTCGCTGACCCATTATACAAAAGGTACGCCGTCACCCCTTGCGAGGCTCCGACTGTTTGTATGCATGCGGTTTCAGGATCTATTTCACTCCCCTCCCGGGGTTCTTTTCGCCTTTCCCTCACGGTACTGGTTCACTATCGGTCGATCACGAGTATTTAGCCTTGGAGGATGGTCCCCCCATCTTCAGACAGGATTTCACGTGTCCCGCCCTACTTGTCGCACACCTAGTTCTTTCATACTGTTTTCGCCTACAGGGCTATCACCTGCTATGGCCGCACTTTCCAGAGCGTTCGGCTAACAATACAAATAAAGAGTGCAAGGCTCATCCCATTTCGCTCGCCACTACTTTGGGAATCTCGGTTGATTTCTTTTCCTGCGGTTACTTAGATGTTTCAGTTCACCGCGTTCGCTTCACTGGACCTATGTATTCAGTCCAGGATGACCCAAAAGGGCCGGGTTTCCCCATTCGGACATCTACGGATCAAAGCTCGTTTGCCAGCTCCCCGTAGCTTTTCGCAGGCTACCGCGTCCTTCATCGCCTGTGATCGCCAAGGCATCCACCACATGCACTTGTTCGCTTGACCCTATAACGAGTCTGTCTCTCGACAGCCGCTACAGGTTGAGTTCTCGCGTTGTGCCGTATTCCAATTTAAGTCGAACATGGAGTTCGAATCATCTTGAGATACATCGATACAATCACAACCCGGATAACTTCCACGTCCATCTCGAGACGCTTCCGCTATCCAAATTACTTACTTCTTCCAGATTGTTAAAGAACGACAGCCGATACTTTCGTACCGCTCTGACTGGCTCAATCGCCAATGACAAAGGCTCGCACGACGCTTCGTTCGAACGCTTGTCATTGAAGATTGGTGGAGGCAGACGGGATCGAACCGACGACCCCCTGCTTGCAAAGCAGGTGCTCTCCCAGCTGAGCTATGCCCCCATGAGTACAGATGCCTCAGGTGTGTTACCGCCAGACAATGGTGGGTCTGGTTGGATTCGAACCAACGACCCCCGCCTTATCAAGACGGTGCTCTAACCGACTGAGCTACAGACCCCTGAGTCTGTCTTTGATTTACAGCCGATAAGCGTGAGCGCTCAACTTGTGCGAGAAGCTCTGGAAAGGAGGTGATCCAGCCGCACCTTCCGATACGGCTACCTTGTTACGACTTCACCCCAGTCATGAATCCTACCGTGGTGACCGTCCTCCTTGCGGTTAGACTAGCCACTTCTGGTAAAACCCACTCCCATGGTGTGACGGGCGGTGTGTACAAGACCCGGGAACGTATTCACCGCGGCATGCTGATCCGCGATTACTAGCGATTCCAGCTTCATGCACTCGAGTTGCAGAGTGCAATCCGGACTACGATCGGTTTTCTGGGATTAGCTCCCCCTCGCGGGTTGGCAACCCTCTGTTCCGACCATTGTATGACGTGTGAAGCCCTACCCATAAGGGCCATGAGGACTTGACGTCATCCCCACCTTCCTCCGGTTTGTCACCGGCAGTCTCCTTAGAGTGCTCTTGCGTAGCAACTAAGGACAAGGGTTGCGCTCGTTGCGGGACTTAACCCAACATCTCACGACACGAGCTGACGACAGCCATGCAGCACCTGTGCGCCGGTTCTCTTTCGAGCACTCCCACCTCTCGGCAGGATTCCGACCATGTCAAGGGTAGGTAAGGTTTTTCGCGTTGCATCGAATTAATCCACATCATCCACCGCTTGTGCGGGTCCCCGTCAATTCCTTTGAGTTTTAATCTTGCGACCGTACTCCCCAGGCGGTCAACTTCACGCGTTAGCTACGTTACTAAGGAAATGAATCCCCAACAACTAGTTGACATCGTTTAGGGCGTGGACTACCAGGGTATCTAATCCTGTTTGCTCCCCACGCTTTCGTGCATGAGCGTCAGTATTGGCCCAGGGGGCTGCCTTCGCCATCGGTATTCCTCCACATCTCTACGCATTTCACTGCTACACGTGGAATTCTACCCCCCTCTGCCATACTCTAGCCTGCCAGTCACCAATGCAGTTCCCAGGTTGAGCCCGGGGATTTCACATCGGTCTTAGCAAACCGCCTGCGCACGCTTTACGCCCAGTAATTCCGATTAACGCTCGCACCCTACGTATTACCGCGGCTGCTGGCACGTAGTTAGCCGGTGCTTATTCTTCCGGTACCGTCATCCCCCGACTGTATTAGAGCCAAGGATTTCTTTCCGGACAAAAGTGCTTTACAACCCGAAGGCCTTCTTCACACACGCGGCATTGCTGGATCAGGCTTTCGCCCATTGTCCAAAATTCCCCACTGCTGCCTCCCGTAGGAGTCTGGGCCGTGTCTCAGTCCCAGTGTGGCTGGTCGTCCTCTCAGACCAGCTACTGATCGTCGCCTTGGTAGGCCTTTACCCCACCAACTAGCTAATCAGCCATCGGCCAACCCTATAGCGCGAGGCCCGAAGGTCCCCCGCTTTCATCCGTAGATCGTATGCGGTATTAATCCGGCTTTCGCCGGGCTATCCCCCACTACAGGACATGTTCCGATGTATTACTCACCCGTTCGCCACTCGCCACCAGGTGCAAGCACCCGTGCTGCCGTTCGACTTGCATGTGTAAGGCATGCCGCCAGCGTTCAATCTGAGCCAGGATCAAACTCTTCAGTTCAAACCTGTTACTGTTTTCGGTTCGGTTAAGAACCGGTCGCTCACTCAAAGCTGACAGGAATATGAATCACTTCATAAACCTGACTTACTTTAGTGTGAGACTCTTGATACTTTCGCTATCTGATCCGAGGATCAGCTCGCTTTCATCAAGCGCCCACACTTATCGGCTGTTAATTTTTAAAGAGCATTCTGCGAGGAACTTCGTATTTCCCGGCAGCGCCGCGTTTTCAGCAGCAGAGAAGCGAGATTATGAACCGTGTTTCGCAGCTCGTCAACAACTTTTTACACTACATCGTTGCGACTGCGGGGCTCAACTTCCTGTACCGCCAAGGCTCGCTACGACCGAACCCCAACAGCACCGCTTCCCTTCCTTCCGCGCCGCGTTTCCGTTAGCGCGAAAGAGGCGTGATTCTATGCATCCGCCCCCATCCGCGCAAGCCCTTTATGAAGAAAGTTTGAAAAAGCCTCCGTGCGCTGACGCACACGGAGGCTTCAGGCTCGACGGACGATGTCGCGCTGCCGGCCCGCAGGCCGTCGGCAACCTTTCCCTCTATATATAGAGCCGCGTCATTTGCCGCCCACCGCAGCCTGCAGTTGCTCGATCGGCACCGCATCGGCCATCGCCGTGTAGCCCGCATCGCTCGGATGGATGCCGTCGCCGCTATCGTATCGGCGCTGCAGCACGCTCGGGCGCGCCGGATCGCGCAGCACAGCGTCGAAGTCCACCACGCCGTCGAACCCGCCTCCGCTCCGGATCCACCGGTTCACCTCGAGCCGGATCGCTTCGCGTCCGGGCGGCAACGCCGCCGGCGTCAGCGTCGCGCCGAAGACCTTCACGCCCTGGCGGTGCGCCGCGTCGATCAGCCGGCGATAGCCGTCGATCAGCGACGCGGCGGTCACCTGCGTATGCGGGTGATCGCAATCGAGCCCCGCGCGCGGCGGCATCGCCGCAAAGTTGATGTCGTTGATCCCGATCAGCACGATCACCGCCTTCACGCCCGAGCGCGACAGCGCGTCACGCTCGAACCGCGACGCCAGCGACGTGCCGTAACACGCGGAATCGCTGAGCAGCCGGTTCCCGCTGATGCCGAGATTCACGACGCCGATCGAATCGGCACTCGACGCCATCAGCCGGCGTGCGAGCGCGTCGGGCCAGCGACGGTTGCGGTTCACGCTGGAGCGCAACCCGTCGGTGATCGAATCGCCGATCGCGGCGACGCTGCCGCGTGCGGAGCCGGCTTCGACGGCAAGTTCCGTCACCCATGCATATTGAGTAAAGCGGGTGCGGAACACGTCGGCGCCCGGATTGCCCACTTGATCGCCCGGCGCGGACACATAGTTGAACTGGTTCGACACGCGATGCCAGACCGTCATCCGCTGGTTCGGCCCCATCTGGAGACTAATCGCATATGGCTGCGCGGCCGTCACGTCGATCGACACCGGATCGCTTTCGCGCGCCTGGCCCGGTGCGAGCGTCACCGACGCGCTGCCGCCGAACCGGACCGGTACCACCGCGCCGCCGGCGAGCGCGGCCCCTTCGCCGGCACGCGCGAGGCTCGCGGCCTCGACGACCAGCGGCGCGCGACCGTAGGCGTTGCTCACGCGAATCCGCGCGGCCCGCCCCGACACGGTCGGGTAGACGATCTGCCGCACGGTTCTCCCGGCCACGTCGGGTGCGCGGTAGAGCGGCGGCGGTGCGGCGAGGTCAGGAATCGGCTGCAGCGCGGTCGCCCACGCGGCGACCCAACCCACCGGCGAGCCCGACGCCGCCGACGCCGCAAGCGGCGACACGAAAACGGCCGCGCCCAGCACGGCCGCGGCGACACTGCTTCGAAATGACATCGGCAAAATCCTCATCGGAAAGCGGGCATTGTGCCGCAGAAGACGCGAGACCCACGTGCGAGGCCACACGTGCGCGACCGGATCGCGCCCCGACGTCCCTCGTTTACCCGTGTCTCGCCGAAAATTCGCAACAAATTTATTAACCGACCGGTCGGTTGGTTTATACTTCGCACACATTCAACCGGACGAGAGCTTTCGCCATGTACACGCAATCCCTCGACATCCCCGGCAACGTCGCGCCGCTCGATGCCGCAGCCGAGTCGCCCGAACAGGCGCGGTTCGATGCGGTGATGGCCGCGGACGGCAAGATCGAACCGCAGGACTGGATGCCCGACGCATATCGCAAGACGCTGGTACGCCAGATCTCGCAGCACGCGCATTCGGAAGTCGTCGGCATGCTGCCGGAAGGCAACTGGATCTCGCGCGCGCCGAGCCTGAAGCGCAAGGCGATCCTGCTCGCGAAGGTGCAGGACGAAGCCGGCCACGGCCTCTACCTGTACAGCGCGGCCGAAACGCTCGGCGTATCGCGCGATTCGCTGATCGACGCGCTGCACGCCGGCAAGGCGAAATACTCGAGCATCTTCAACTACCCGACGCCGACCTGGGCCGACGTCGGCGTGATCGGCTGGCTCGTCGACGGCGCCGCGATCATGAACCAGATCCCGCTGTGCCGCTGCACGTACGGCCCGTATGCGCGCGCGATGATCCGCGTGTGCAAGGAAGAGTCGTTCCACCAGCGCCAGGGTTTCGACGCGCTGCTGTCGATGATGAAGGGCAGCGACGCGCAACGCGCGATGGTCCAGCAGGCCGTCGACCGCTGGTGGTGGCCGGTACTGATGATGTTCGGCCCGAGCGACGCCGATTCGGTCCACAGCAGCCAGTCCGCGAAATGGGGCATCAAGCGGATCTCGAACGACGACCTGCGCCAGAAATTCGTCGACGCGACGGTCGATCAGGCAAAGGTGCTCGGCGTGACGCTGCCCGACCCCGACCTGAAATGGAACGAGGCGCGCGGCCACTATGACTACGGCGCGATCGACTGGGACGAATTCTGGCGCGTCGTCAATGGCGACGGCCCGTGCAACAAGGAACGCCTCGCGACTCGCGTGAAAGCACACGAGGACGGCGCCTGGGTGCGCGAAGCCGCGCTCGCGCACGAAGCGAAGCGTCGCGCCCGCGCCGAACAGCACGCCGCCTGAGCGGCACCCCCCGAATTCAGGAATCAGGAGAAAGCGATGAACAAGGAATGGCCGATCTGGGAAGTGTTCGTGCGCAGCAAGCAGGGCCTCGACCACAAGCACTGCGGCAGCCTGCACGCCGCCGACGCGACGATGGCGCTGCGCATGGCGCGCGACGTCTACACGCGGCGCCAGGAAGGCGTGAGCATCTGGGTGGTGCCGTCGTCGGCGATCACCGCATCGGACCCGAGCGAGAAGGCCGAACTGTTCGAACCGGCGGGCGACAAGATCTACCGTCACCCGACGTTCTACACGTTGCCCGACGAAGTCAACCACATGTAACGCCCGCACCATGACGATCACGCCCGAACACCTCTCCTACGTGCTGCGCCTCGCGGACAACGCGCTGATCCTCGGTCAGCGCAACGCCGAATGGTGTGGCCATGGCCCGATCCTCGAGGAAGACATCGCGCTCACCAACATGAGCCTCGACCTCATCGGCCAGGCGCGCATGCTGTATACGCACGCGGCCGAGCTCGAGCGTCAGCTCACCGGCGCGGCGAAGACGGAAGACGATTACGCGTACTTCCGCACCGAGCGCGAGTTCGCGAACTTCACGCTCGCCGAACTGCCGCACTACGGGCCCGTCTCCGGCACCGCACACGCCGACAAGGACTACGCGGTGACGATCGTGCGCAACTTCCTGTACGCGGCGCTGATGCTGCACGTGTGGAGCGCGCTGGAAACGTCGACCGACACGCAGCTCGCCGCGATCGCCGCGAAATCGGTGAAGGAAACCCGCTATCACGTCCAGCATGCGCGCGAATGGCTCGTGCGCCTCGGCGACGGCACCGACGAATCGCACCGCCGCGCGCAGGCCGCGCTCGATTACCTGATGCCGTACACGCGCGAATGCTTCGCCGCCGATGCGATCGACGACGCGATCGTCGCCGCGGGCATCGGCCCGGCGCCGGCCGCGCTCGAGGCCGCGTGGCGCGCGGACGTGGACGACGCGCTCGCGGAGGCCACGCTCGCGCTGCCGGCACCGGTGAAGCACGTGACGACCGGCAAGCAGGGCGAGCATTCGGAACACATGGGCTACCTGCTCGCCGAAATGCAGAGCCTCGCGCGCCAGCACCCCGGCGCGAGCTGGTAACCGGCCCACGCCACGGAGCCCGCCGATGTCCGCCCAGACCGCCGCCCCTACCGCCGCCGCGCACCGCGACGATCCGCTGCTCGCCCACGCGTGGGACGTACTCGAAGCCGTGCCCGATCCGGAGATTCCGGTCGTGTCGATCCGCGAGCTCGGCATCCTGCGCGACGTCCGCCGCGCGGACGACGGCCAGCTCGAAGTCGTGATCACGCCGACCTACTCGGGCTGCCCGGCGATGTCGCAGATCGCCGAGGACATCGCCGCCGCGCTGCAGGCCGCCGATCTGCCGCCGCACCGGATCGAGACGGTGCTCGCCCCCGCGTGGACGACCGACTGGATCACGCAGGAAGCGCGCGACAAGCTGCGCGCGTACGGCATCGCGCCGCCGGTCGGCCAGTGCGGCAGCGCCGTGCCGCGGGAGAACGTCGTGCGCTTCGTGCCGCGGCCGGTCGCGGCGCCCACCTGCCCGCGCTGCGGCTCCGCGCGCACCGAACGTCTCGCGCAATTCGCGTCCACGGCCTGCAAGGCGCTGTATCGCTGCGTCGACTGCCGCGAACCCTTCGACTACTTCAAACCCTACTGAATATGGCGACCCCGCAATTTCACCCGCTGCGTATCCGCGACGTGCGGCCCGAGACCGCCGACGCCGTGACCGTCTCGTTCGACGTGCCGCCCGAGCTGCGCGACGCGTACCGCTTCACGCAGGGCCAGTTCGTCACGTTGAAGGCCCACATCGACGGCGAGGAGACGCGCCGCTCGTATTCGATCTGCGTCGGCACGACGGACTACGATCGCGACGGCGAACTGCGCATCGGCATCAAGCGCGTGCGCGGCGGCCGCTTCTCGAACTTCGCGTTCGACACGCTGAAGCCCGGCCACACGATCGACGTGATGACGCCGGACGGCCGCTTCTTCACGCACCTGAACGCCGACCATGGCAAGCAGTACGTCGCGTTTTCCGGCGGCTCGGGAATCACGCCGGTGCTCGCGATCGTGAAGACGACGCTCGAACTCGAGCCGCGCAGCACGTTCACGCTGATCTACGGCAACCGCAGCGTCGACGCGATCATGTTCGCGGAGGAGCTCGAGGACCTGAAGAACCGCTACATGAACCGCTTCGTCCTCTATCACGTGCTGTCGGACGACCTGCAGGACGTCGAGCTGTTCAACGGCGTGCTCGACCAGGCGAAATGCGCGGAATTCCTCGCGACGCTGACGCCGGCCGACGCGATCGACGAGGCGTTCATCTGCGGCCCGGCGCCGATGATGGACGCGGCCGAAGCCGCGCTGAACGCGGCCGGCGTGCCGCAGGCGAAGGTGCACGTCGAGCGCTTCGGCACGCCGCTGCCGCAGGCCGGCGCACCGGTCGTCGAGATCACCGACCAGACGCCGGCCGCCGACCTCGAAATCGTGCTCGACGGCAAGAAGCGCAAGCTGCGTCTGCCGTACGAAGGCGTGAGCCTGCTCGACGTGGGCCTGCGCGCGGGCCTCGCGTTGCCGTACGCATGCAAGGGCGGCGTGTGCTGCACGTGCCGCGCGAAGGTGGTCGAAGGCGAAGTGCGGATGGAGAAGAACTACACGCTCGAGGCGCACGAAGTGAAGGACGGTTTCGTGCTCACGTGCCAGTGCCACCCGATCAGCGACAAGGTCGTCGTGAGCTTCGACGAGCGTTGAGCGGCGTCGCGTCGCGGCGCCTGACGGTTTCTCGCCGTCACACATCTCGCTTACACTAGGGTCTGTTTACATATGGAACGCGCATGCGTTGCCACGAGAACGGCCGCTCGCGAGGCGCGCGACGCCGCGAATACTGACGTATTCGCAAGGAGCGCAACGCGGCGAGCGGCCATTCTCGTGGCAACCCCAAATTAAAAAATCATTCCACGGGAATGCCCGAAATCGCCCGTATGGCGGCGTCGCTCGTCGCTTGTTTGGCTCGGCCAAACGGCGCTCCTCACTCCTTGCCATACGCCCCGGAGGAAGTCCCCTTGGGGGACGAGCGATTTCGGGCATTCGCATGCGCGTTCCATATGTAAACAGACCCTAGGGGCCGCCGGCCGGCTGGACATCGCAACGTCCGCCCGGCCGGCGGTTTTCTTTTGTTGACGACAGGCCGATGAGTACCATTCATGTGATTCAGGGCGGCACCGCCGCCGCGTCGCTGCGCGAAGCCCTCGCGCAAACCGGACGCGACGAGCGCGTCGTCGGTTTGCTCGACGATCTCGGCGTCGGGCCGCTGAAGGGCGCCGACGAGACGCCCGACACGCGCGCCACCTTCTGGCAGCACGTGCTCGGCGACCAGATCCCCGACTGGAACGCGGAAATCGAGGCCGAATTCGCGCGCCTCGACCAGCTCGCGACGGAGACCGGCCAGGTCGTCGTGTGGCACGCGCCGAGCGTCGGCGACAAGCTGCTGCTGCGCCGCGTCGCCTATCACCTGCGCAACGTGCCGCAGCGCCTGAACGAGGTGCGGCTGTCGGCCGCCGATCTCGACGCCGCGCAGCGCGCAGCGCTGTCGCGTACCGACCAAGCCTGCGCGACCGGGATGTTCTCGCCCGCGGAACTGGCGCGCAAGCGGCCGGCGGCCGCGCCGGTCTCGGTCCTGCGCATCGGCCGCCTCGCGCTCGAATGGCAGGAAGCGAAACATCTGAACGCCGAACTGCGTTATTGGGTCAGCAACACGATCAAGAGCGGCCACTACGCCGATCTCGACGCGTTGATCGTCGAGCGCGCGGAAACCGACTGGCAGCCCGCGCGACATCTCGTTGGCAGCATCATGGCCGCCGCCGACCGCGGCGGGCTGTTCGTCAGCGACTCGCTCGCGTGGTGGCGCTGTCGCGAACTCGCGGCCGCCGGCCGGCTCGAGCTGCAGGACGACGCGCCCGACGCCCTCTCTTCCACGCAGGTGCGCGCCGCCGCGCACCGCTAATCTTCCGCATTCGACCATGGCCCGAACCCGAGCGCCCGACCACGAATCCCAGCGCGAGCAGATCCTCGACCTGGCCGCCGAGAAATTCGCGCAGACGAGCTACCCGAGTACGTCGATGTCCGATCTCGCGACCGCGAGCGGCACGTCGAAGGCGCGGCTCTATCACTATTACGAGAGCAAGGAAGCGATCCTGTTCGACCTGCTCGACCGCTACACGAAACGGCTGATGCTGATCATCGCCGAGGTCGAGGGCGCGAGCCAGCGGCGCGGCCTCAGCGAGCGCGACGCGTTCGCCGAACTCGTGCGCGCGTTCCTCGCCGAATACGAGACGTCGCACAGCCGCCACGTCGCGCTGCTCAACGACGTGAAGTATCTCGAGGACGCACAGCGTGAAATCGTGCTCGACCGCCAGCGCGACATCGTCGCGGCGTTTACGCGGCAGCTCGCGCGTGCGTACCCGGACCGCATCTCGAAGGAAAACCAGACCTCGGTGACGATGATGGTGTTCGGGATGATCAACTGGACCTTCACGTGGCTGAAGCCGGGCGGCCGCCTCGGCTACCGCGACTTCGCGGAACAGGTGATCGACCTCATCGAGCGCGGGCTGTCGACGGCGGCCTGATTGCCGCGCAGCAGCATGCGTTGCGCGACGGGCACAGCCGACCGCCCGCCGCGCATTTCATATGATGAATTTTAAATTCGCTTAAAATCAATAACTTAAAGAATGAACTAAGCGGTTTTAGAATTCCCCCTCAGCACAAATAACGTCAAATACGGGTTTTCCCCAACCTCGCTCGGGTAAAATGCTGTTGCATTGCACAACCCGCTTGTGCACCCACACTGAGGAACCCACGATGAACACGCAATTCAACGGCCGTGCCGCTGCTGTCGGCAAGGTCGCTACTGCGCCGGTTCTCGTCAGGGAACTGGCTTCCAAAGACCGTGAGCAGATGCTCACCCACTTTCTCTCGCTCGACGAAGAGGACCGCCTGCTGCGCTTCGGCCAGATGGTGCCCGATCACGTGATCGAGAACTATGTCCGCACGCTCGACTTCGGTCGCGATACGGTGTTCGGCGTGTTCGACCACGACCTCGAACTGATCGGCGTCGGCCACCTGGCCTACCTGCCGGCCGAGGGCGACACGCGCACGGCCGAATTCGGCGTGTCGGTGCTCGAAAGCGCGCGCGGCCGCGGCGTCGGCTCGAAACTGTTCGAGCGCGCGGCGATCCGCAGCCGCAACACGCACGTGACGATGCTGTACATGCACTGCCTGTCGCGTAACGCGACGATGATGCACATCGCGAAGAAGTCCGGGATGCGGATCGAGTACGCGTACGGTGAAGCCGATGCGTATCTGTCGCTGCCGCCGGCCGACCACTCGACGATCATCGCCGAGATGCTGCAGGAACAGGCCGCGGTGTTCGACTACGCGATGAAGCGCCAGGCGCGCCGCACGACGAAGTTCATCGAATCGCTGATGCCGGCCACACTGAC
This sequence comes from Burkholderia sola, assembly GCF_905400185.1. Taxonomy (NCBI): domain Bacteria; kingdom Pseudomonadati; phylum Pseudomonadota; class Betaproteobacteria; order Burkholderiales; family Burkholderiaceae; genus Burkholderia; species Burkholderia sola. The sequence goes on along the minus strand of NZ_FR989675.1, from coordinate 282,253 downwards.
GGCCTGACGTCGGCCAGCCGGGCCGCGCCTGCGGCGCGCCCGGCGCCCCCCTTCCCCGCCACGCTAGCGCACCGAACGAATCGGCAACGCCGTCGTTTCCTTGAAGCAATCGAGCGAGAAGCTCGTCTTCACGTCGATCACCGACGGGTGATGCAGCAGATGCTCCTGCACGAAGCGGGAGAAATGCGCCATGTCCTCGACCTGTACGCGCAGCAGGTAATCCATGTCGCCCGTCATCGCATGGCACGCGACCACTTCCGGCCAGGTCTGCACGGCCGCGCGGAACAGCTCCGCGTGGGTCGCGCCCGCGCGCGCCGACGTCTCGTCGGCCCGGACCGGCGCGAGGCCGCCGCGCTTTTCGAGCCGCACGCTCACGTAGGCGAGCAGGTCGAGCCCGAGCTTCTGCGGATTCAGCAGCGCGACGTAGCCGGTGATCACGCCGATTTCCTCGAGCCGCCGGATTCGCCGCAAGCACGGGCTCGGCGACAGGTTCACGCGCTCGGCGATCTCCTGGTTCGACAGGCGCCCGTTCTCCTGAAGAATCGCGAGAATGCGCCGGTCGATGGCATCCAATTCGGCTTGCGCCATCTTCTGCCCTCCACTGAGTGTTTTGAGACTGGAAATTGCGCCATCGTAGGCGCGGGCGATTAAGTTCGCAAGTTTCCGCTCGCGGCCGCCCGCTACACTCTGTCGCATGTCTCGGCTTGCCGCGCACGCTCGTGATGGGCGCGGCCGTCGACATCGAACCACGCCGGGCACGCGCACGCCGCCCCCGGCCGATCGCCCCGCACAGGAGACACGACATGCAGATCCCCACCTGGGACAACCCCGTCGGCACCGACGGCTTCGAATTTATCGAATACACGGCACCGGACCCGAAAGCACTCGGACAACTGTTCGAACGGATGGGTTTCACCGCGATCGCGCGCCACCGCCACAAGGACGTGACGGTGTACCGCCAGGGCGACATCAACTTCATCATCAACGCCGAACCCGATTCGTTCGCGCAACGCTTCGCGCGGCTGCACGGCCCGTCGATCTGCGCGATCGCGTTCCGCGTGCAGGACGCCGCGAAGGCGTACCGGCACGCGCTGGAACTCGGCGCATGGGGCTTCGACAACAAGACGGGCCCGATGGAGCTGAACATCCCGGCGATCAAGGGGATCGGCGATTCGCTGATCTACTTCGTCGACCGCTGGCGCGGCAAGAACGGCGCGCAGCCGGGCGCGATCGGCGACATCAGCATCTACGACGTCGACTTCGAGCCGATTCCCGGCGCGAACCCGAACCCGGTCGGCCACGGCCTCACCTACATCGACCACCTGACGCACAACGTGCATCGCGGCCGCATGCAGGAATGGGCCGAGTTCTACGAGCGCCTGTTCAACTTCCGCGAAGTGCGCTATTTCGACATCGAAGGCAAGGTGACGGGCGTGAAGTCGAAGGCGATGACGTCGCCGTGCGGCAAGATCCGCATCCCGATCAACGAGGAAGGCTCGGACACGGCCGGCCAGATCCAGGAATACCTCGACGCATATCACGGCGAAGGCATCCAGCACATCGCGCTCGGCGCGAGCGACATCTATCAGGCAGTCGACGGGCTGCGCAGCAAGGAAGTGAAGCTGCTCGACACGATCGACACGTATTACGAACTGGTCGACCGCCGCGTGCCGAACCACGGCGAATCGCTGGACGAACTGAAGAAGCGCAAGATCCTGATCGACGGCGCACGCGACGACCTGCTGCTGCAGATCTTCACCGAAAACCAGATCGGGCCGATCTTTTTCGAGATCATCCAGCGCAAGGGCAACCAGGGCTTCGGCGAAGGCAACTTCAAGGCGCTGTTCGAATCGATCGAGCTCGACCAGATCCGCCGCGGCGTCGTGCAGGACAAGGCCTGACGCCCCCGCCGCGCGGCGCCTCCGAGCAACCGGGGGCGGCCGCGCGATCCGGCCGCACAAAGAAAAAGGGCGGGAATCCGAGGATTCCCGCCCTTTTTGCATGCCGGCGAGGCCCGCGGGCCGCGCGATCGCATCAACGCACGTTCGCCTTCGACGCGGCGGCGCGCTCGACCGACGGCTGAGCTGCGGCGTCCTGAGCGGGCACGATCTGCTGCATCTGTGCGCCGGCTGCCGCCAGCGCGCTCGCGCCTCGCGCGTGCACCGGGCCCGTCATCGAGAAAAACGCGGCGGACACGATCAGGAAACTCTGGATATGACGTGTGTTCATTGCACCTCCTGTAAAACTGCCGGCGCCTCCCCGACTGCGTCGGAACGAACCCACGCGGCCGGGCACCTCCGGCAGGCCGACAAGATTAACGGCATTTGCCCGCAGATCAACGCCGCTTTACATGCTTTTACATGATGTAACGCATGATCTCGCCCTGTTTCATGGTGCGTGGCGGCCCTTTCCCTCGCGTTGCGACCGATGGGCGGCGGGTTTGCCCCAGTGCTACCATCCCTTAAAACCGGCGAACATGCCGGCCACTGCGGACGCGTCCAAAAGATGCCGACGCAACCGAAGTTTTGGTGATCCCAGACCGGGTGGAGGAGACAGTTAATGAATGCCCCGCTAGACGCAGACCAACGCGCGTCGCTAGAAGCCGCGCTGAAGTCCGTCACGCTTGACGACAAATACACGCTGGAACGCGGCCGCGCGTACATGAGCGGCATCCAGGCCCTCGTGCGCCTGCCGATGCTCCAGCAGGAACGCGATCGCGCCGCCGGTCTCAATACGGCCGGTTTCATCTCCGGCTACCGCGGCTCGCCGCTGGGCGGCCTCGATCTGTCGCTGTGGAAAGCCAAGCAGCACCTGGCCGCCCACCGGATCGTGTTCCAGCCCGGCCTCAACGAAGATCTCGCCGCCACCGCCGTGTGGGGCTCCCAGCAAGTGAACCTGTACCCCGGCGCGAAGTACGACGGCGTGTTCGGCATGTGGTACGGCAAGGGTCCGGGCGTCGATCGCACGGGCGACGTGTTCAAGCACGCGAACTCGGCCGGCTCGTCGCAGCACGGCGGCGTGCTGGTGCTGGCCGGCGACGATCACGCGGCGAAATCGTCCACGCTCGCGCATCAGTCCGAGCACATCTTCAAGGCCTGCGGGCTGCCGGTGCTGTTCCCGTCCAACGTGCAGGAATATCTCGACTTCGGCCTGCATGGCTGGGCGATGAGCCGTTACTCGGGCCTGTGGGTCGCGCTCAAGTGCGTGACGGACGTCGTCGAATCGTCGGCGTCGGTCGACATCGACCCGCATCGCACCGAGATCGTGCTGCCGACCGACTTCATCCTGCCGGAAGGCGGGCTGAACATCCGCTGGCCCGACCCGCCGCTCGTGCAGGAAGCGCGGCTGCTCGACTACAAGTGGTACGCGGCGCTCGCCTACGTGCGCGCAAACAAGCTCGACCGGATCGAGATCGACTCGCCGCATGCGCGCTTCGGGATCATGACCGGCGGCAAGGCGTACCTCGACGTGCGCCAGGCGCTGACCGACCTCGGCCTCGACGACGAAACCTGCGCGCGGATCGGCATCCGGCTCTACAAGGTCGGCTGCGTGTGGCCGCTCGAAGCGCAGGGCGCGCAGGCGTTCGCGCGCGGCCTCGACGAAATCCTGGTCGTCGAGGAAAAGCGCCAGATCCTCGAATACGCGATCAAGGAAGAGCTGTACAACTGGCCCGACGCGCAGCGCCCGCGGGTGTTCGGCAAGTTCGACGAGAAGGACGGTGCCGGCGGCGAATGGTCGGTGCCGATGGGCAACTGGCTGCTGCCCGCGCACTACGAGCTGTCGCCCGCGATCATCGCGAAGGCGATCGCGACGCGGCTCGAGAAGTTCGAGTTGCCGTCCGACGTGCGCGCGCGCATCGCCGCGCGGCTCGCGGTGATCAACGCGAAGGAAATGGCGCTCGCGAAGCCGCACGTGCAGACCGAGCGCAAGCCGTGGTTCTGCTCGGGCTGCCCGCACAACACGTCGACCAACGTGCCGGAAGGCTCGCGCGCGATCGCCGGGATCGGCTGCCACTACATGACCGTGTGGATGGACCGCAGCACGAGCACCTTCAGCCAGATGGGCGGCGAAGGCGTGCCGTGGATCGGCCAGGCGCCGTTCACCGACGAGAAGCACGTGTTCGCGAACCTCGGCGACGGCACCTATTTCCATTCGGGCCTGCTCGCGGTGCGCGCGGCGATCTCGTCGAAGGCGAACATCACCTACAAGATCCTCTACAACGACGCGGTCGCGATGACGGGCGGCCAGCCGGTCGACGGCGTGCTGACGGTGCCGCAGATCACGCACCAGCTCGCGTCCGAAGGCGCGAAGAAGATCGTGATCGTCACCGACGAGCCGGAGAAGTACGACAGCCAGAAGGCGCTGCTCGCGCCGGGCGTGACGATCCACCATCGCGACCAGCTCGACGACGTGCAGCGCGCGCTGCGCGAGATCGAAGGCACGACGATCCTGATCTACGACCAGACCTGCGCGACCGAGAAGCGCCGCCGCCGCAAACGCGGTACATACCCGGACCCGGCGAAGCGCGTCGTGATCAACGACGCGGTGTGCGAAGGCTGCGGCGACTGCTCGGTGCAGTCGAACTGCCTGTCGGTCGAGCCGCTGGAAACCGAATTCGGCACGAAGCGCCAGATCAACCAGTCGAGCTGCAACAAGGACTTTTCGTGCGTGAAGGGCTTCTGCCCGAGCTTCGTCACGGTCGAGGGCGGCCAGTTGAAGAAGCCGAAGGCGGTGGCGGTCGACGGCGGTGCGCTGCCGCCGATTCCCGAACCGACGCTGCCGGCGATCGATCGCGCGTACGGCGTGCTCGTCACCGGCGTGGGCGGCACGGGCGTCGTCACGATCGGCGCGCTGCTCGGGATGGCCGCGCACCTGGAAAACAAGGGCGTGACCGTGCTCGACGTCACCGGCCTCGCGCAGAAGGGCGGCGCGGTGATGAGCCACGTGCAGATCTCGCACGCGCCGACCGACATTCATGCGACGCGGATCGCGATGGGCGAAGCCGATCTCGTGATCGGCTGCGATGCGATCGTCACGGCCGGCGACGAATGCACGTCGCGGATGCGGCACGACACGACGCGCGTGGTCGTCAACAGCGCGCAGACGCCGACCGCCGAGTTCATCAAGAACCCGAACTGGGCGTTCCCCGGCGTGTCCGCAGAGAACGACATCCGCGCGGCAGCCGGTGAAGCGGTCGACTTCATCGATGCGAACCGCTTCGCGGTCGCGCTGCTCGGCGACGCGATCTACACGAACCCGTTCGTGCTCGGCTACGCGTGGCAGAAGGGCTGGCTGCCGCTGACGCTCGCGTCGCTCGAACGCGCGATCGAGCTGAACGCGGTATCGGTCGACAAGAACCGCGCGGCGTTCGACTGGGGCCGCCGCGCCGCGCACGACCTGGCCAGCGTGAAGCAGGCCGCGGCCGGCGACGCCCGGCCCGCGCAAGGCGCGACGGTGATTTCGCTGCACACGAAGAAGGCGGTCGACGCGCTGATCGCGAAGCGCGTCGAATTCCTCACCGCGTACCAGAACGCCGCGTACGCGTCGCGTTATGCGGCATTCGTCGACAAGGTGCGCGCCGCCGAGCGCGCGCTCGCCGACGGCGACACGGTGCAGGAGCCGCTGACCGAAGCGGTCGCGCGCAACCTGTTCAAGCTGATGGCGTACAAGGACGAATACGAGGTCGCGCGGCTGCAGTCCGATCCCGCGTTCCTCGCGCGGCTGACCGCGCAGTTCGAAGGCGACTGGAAGCTGAAATTCCACCTCGCGCCGCCGCTGTTCGCGAAGACGGACGCCCACGGCCATCTCGTGAAGAAGGCGTACGGCCCGTGGATGATGTCCGCGTTTCGGCTGCTCGCGAAGGCGAAGTTCCTGCGCGGCACGGGGCTCGACCCGTTCGGCCGCACCGCGGAGCGCCGCACCGAGCGCGCGCTGATCGGCGAATATGAAGCGCTGATCGGCGAGGTGCTGGGCAGGCTGAACGCGGCCAACCGGCCGCTCGCGCTCGAGCTTGCGGCGCTGCCGGACGGCATTCGCGGCTACGGCCACGTGAAGGAGAACAACCTGCGCGCAGTGCGGCAGAAGTGGGACACGCTGCTCGCGAAGTGGCGCTCGCCGGCAGGCGGCCAGTCGCATCAGCAGGTCGCGTAACGGTGCGCGCGGCGGGCGTTCGCGGTCCGGATGCCCGCCCCGCGCCGCCGTCGCCCTTAGGGTTCACGCGAAAAAAAAACGCCACGGAACGCAGGTTCCGTGGCGTTTTTCATTGTGCCGCGCGTGACGCGCGGCACACGCGAGCGTGGACTTACTTCGTGTTCACGTTCGCAGCGGCAACGGCCGTCATGTTGATGATCCGGCGCACGGTCGCGGCCGGCGTCAGGATGTGGACCGGCTTGGCCGCGCCGAGCAGGAACGGGCCGACCGTCACGCCTTCGCCGCCGACCATCTTCAGCAGGTTGTACGCGATGTTCGCCGCTTCGACGTTCGGCATGATCAGCAGGTTCGCCTCGCCCGACAGCGTCGTGCCCGGGAACGCCTGCTTGCGGATCAGTTCCGACAGCGCCGCGTCGCCGTGCATTTCACCGTCGACTTCGAGGTTCGGCGCACGTTCGACGATCAGCTTGCGGGCCTCGGCCATCCGGCGCGACGACGCCGACGGCGCACTGCCGAAGTTCGAGTTCGACAGCAGCGCGGCCTTCGGCGTGATGCCGAAGCGCTCGATCTCGGCCGCGGCCTGGATCGTCATGTCGGCGAGCTGGTCGGCGCTCGGCAACTCGTTCACGTACGTGTCGCACACGAACAGGTTGCGGCCCGGCAGCATCAGCAGGTTCATCGCGGCGAAGTGCTCGGCGCCCTTCGCGCGGCCCAGCACCTGCTCGATGAACTTCAGGTGGCTGTGGAACGTATCGATCATCCCGCAGATCATTCCGTCCGCATCGCCCAGGTGCACGAGCATCGCGCCGATCAGCGTGTTGAACTTGCGCATCGCGGCCTTCGCGACTTCCGGCGTCACGCCGTCGCGCGCGCCGATCTCCTGATACGCCTGCCAGTAGCGGTGGTAGCGCGCATCGTCTTCCGGATCGACGATTTCGAAATCGGTGCCGGCCTTCAGCTTCGAGCCGATCTTCGCGAGGCGCATGTCGACGACCGACGGACGGCCGATGATGATCGGCTTCGCGATCTTTTCCAGCAGCACGAACTGCGCGGCGCGCAGCACGCGCTCATCCTCGCCTTCGGCGAAAACGATGCGGGCCTCCTTCTGCTTCGCGGTCGCGAACACCGGACGCATCACCATGCCGGTGCGGTAGACGGTCGCGCCGAGCTGTTCGCGGTACGCGTCCATGTCCTGGATCGGGCGCGTGGCGACGCCCGAATCCATCGCGGCTTGCGCCACGGCCGGCGCGATCTTGATGATCAGGCGCGGGTCGAACGGCTTCGGAATCAGGTATTCCGGCCCGAACTCCAGCGAATGGCCTTCATACGCCTTCGCGACCTCCTCGCTCTGGTCGGTTTCCTGCGCCAGTTCGGCGATCGCGCGCACGCACGCGAGCTTCATTTCTTCCGTGATCGTCGTCGCGCCGACGTCGAGCGCGCCGCGGAAGATGAACGGGAAGCACAACACGTTGTTGACCTGGTTCGGGTAGTCCGAACGGCCGGTCGCGACGATCGCGTCCGGGCGCACGGCCTTCGCGTCTTCCGGGCGGATTTCCGGTTCCGGGTTCGCGAGCGCCAGGATCAGCGGGCGCTCGCCCATCGTCTTGACCATGTCCTGCTTCAGCACGCCCGCGCTCGAGCAGCCGAGGAACACGTCGGCGCCGACGATCGCATCGGCGAGCGAGCGCGCGTCGGTGTTCGCCGCATAGCGCTGCTTCGACGGATCGAGGTTGCCGCGCCCTTCGTAGATCACGCCCTTCGAATCGGCGACGAGGATGTTCGTCTTCGTGAGGCCGAGGTTCACCAGCAGGTCCAGACACGCGATCGCGGCCGCGCCGGCGCCCGAACACACGAGCTTCACTTCCGACAGCTTCTTGCCGACGACCTTCAGGCCGTTCAGGATCGCGGCCGATGCGATGATCGCGGTGCCGTGCTGGTCGTCGTGGAAGACGGGGATCTTCATGCGCTCGCGCAGTTTCTGCTCGATGTAGAAGCACTCCGGCGCCTTGATGTCCTCGAGATTGATGCCGCCGAGCGTCGGCTCGAGCATCGCGATCGCCTCGACGAGCTTGTCGGGGTCGGACTCCGAGAGTTCGATGTCGAACACGTCGATGCCCGCGAATTTCTTGAAGAGGCAGCCCTTGCCTTCCATCACCGGCTTCGCGGCGAGCGGGCCGATGTTGCCGAGGCCGAGCACGGCCGTGCCGTTCGTGATGACGCCGACGAGGTTGCCGCGCGACGTGTACTTCTGCGCGTCGAGCGGATCGGCGTGGATCGCCTCGCACGCGGCGGCGACGCCCGGCGAATACGCGAGCGACAGATCGAGCTGGTTCGACAGCGGCTTGGTCGGGGTGACCGAAATCTTGCCGGGTTTCGGGTTCAGGTGATAAGCGAGAGCGGCCTGCTTCAGTTGTTCGTCCATGATTGACCTGCGAGAGACATGCGAAATATTGACGACTCAGTACACCGCACCTTCGGCCGCGTCTGCCTGAATCGAGGGGATGGTCGACTGCGAGACGGCCCGCGACGCGCCGGATGGGCACGCCAACGAACCTTGGCGGGTGGCAAGAGGAAAGTACAAAGTACTGAACGATTTCTTAGGGTCGCCTAGTGTACACCCCCTAAATGACCTCCGTTGGTGCACCGCCGCATCCCCGGCGTCCGTGTCGGACTGGTCGTGCCCCGTTTGTTTCGCCGGTGGCGAGCGGCGCGGCGGCGCGCGCGAATTCCGCCGAAAACCGGCCTGAATCGGGTAAAATAGCGGGCTACGCGCGCAGCGATGCGATTGGTCCGCCAATCGCGCCCCGGCCCTTCGGGCAGGTTCCCCTTGCTGCGCCATCGGGCCCGCGCCCGCTCCTCGCTCATCACCCAAGGAATGCCCATGACAGGCTACGATCGTCAGTCGATCTCGGATACGACCGCCAAAATCCTGCTCGAAGTGCAGGCGGTGCACTTCAATGCCGAAAAACCGTTCATCTTCACGTCCGGCTGGGCAAGCCCCGTCTATATCGACTGCCGCAAGCTGATCTCGTATCCGCGCGTGCGCCGTGCGCTGATGGAAATGGCGGAAACGACGATCACGCGCGACATCGGCTTCGAGCAGATCGATGCGGTGGCGGGCGGCGAGACGGCCGGCATCCCGTTCGCGGCATGGATCGCGGACCGGATGATGGTGCCGATGCAGTACGTGCGCAAGAAGCCGAAGGGTTTCGGCCGCAACGCGCAGATCGAAGGCCATCTCGAGGAAGGCTCGCGCGTGCTGCTGGTGGAAGACCTGACGACCGACAGCCGCAGCAAGATCAACTTCGTCAACGCGCTGCGCACCGCGGGCGCGACGGTGAACCACTGCTTCGTGCTGTTCCACTACGACATCTTCAAGGAAAGCGTGTCGGTCCTGAAGGACATCGACGTCGACCTGCACGCGCTCGCCACGTGGTGGGACGTGCTGCGCGTCGCGAAGGCGTCGGGCTACTTCGAGACGAAGACGCTCGACGAAGTCGAGAAATTCCTGCACGCACCGGCCGAATGGTCGGCCGCGCACGGCGGCGCGACGGCCCCGAAGGAATGACGCCACGCCGGCGCACGCGCCGGCACACTGGCTGAAGAGCCGCCTGCTTCATCGCAGGCGGTTTTTTTTCGTCTGCCGACTAGCGCGCTGACCGATCGCGATCGCGGGCGCCGGTGTGCGTCGCTCATCGAACCCTAATGCTAGACTTGACCCATCGCCGCCCTCAGCGGCGCGGGCAACACACAACGCCAACAATGCCGGGCGCCGCGGCCCGGCCCACGTGACGGGAGAAACGCCATATGCGTGTGGATCGCCGGATCACTCCGCCTGCGCCATCGGGCCGCCCGTCTGCGTTCCGCCTCCCCGCCCTCCTGTGCGCTGCCGTTTTCGCGGCGCTGCCCGCGCATGCGGAAGGCCCGTTCACCGTGACGAGCGACGACCTGACGCCCGGCGCCCGCGTGCGGGCCGCGAACGTGTTCGACCGCGGCGACTGCAAGGGCGCGAACCGCTCGCCGCAACTCGCGTGGCGCAACCCGCCGCCCGGCACGCGCGGCTACGCTGTCACGGTCTTCGATCCCGATGCGCCCGGGCATGGCTGGTGGCACTGGGCCGTCGCGGGCATTCCGGCGACCGTCACGAGCCTGCCGGCCGACGCGAGCGCATCCGGCTTCCTGCGCCGCATCGGCGCGAGCGAGGCACGCAACGACTACGGGATCGACGGCTACGGCGGCCCGTGCCCGCCGCCCGGCAAGCCGCATCGCTACGTGATCACCGTCTACGCGCTCAAAGGCACCGACCTGCGCATTTCGCAGGGCCGCCCGGCGCCGATGTTCGAGCACGAGATCGGCACGCTCGCGATCGGCACCGCGCAACTCACGGTCACTTACGGCCAGTAGCCGCACGGCGTCTCGCCTGGCAGTGGCGCCGCGATTGCAGACCGCCGCGAATTTCGGTGCGCCGCACGCGCACGTTGTCTCGTCATTTCGGCTTGCTAGACTCGTCGTCACCGGTCGCGGCATCCCCTGCCGCGCGACCGTCGCGCCGCCTGCCGGCGACGCGTGACGCGGCGAGCCGGCGGCCCGCCGTTCCTGTCCCTTTCCGGAGAACGCTTCATGTCGAACATCGTCATCGTCTATCACAGCGGCTACGGTCACACGCAGAAGCTGGCCGAAGCCGTGCACGCCGGCGCGCAGGACGCGGGTGCGAACGTGCGCCTGATCGCCGTCGGCGACCTCGACGACGCAGGCTGGGCCGCGCTCGACGCGGCGGACGCGATCGTCTTCGGCGCGCCGACCTACATGGGCGGCCCGTCCGCGCAGTTCAAGCAATTCGCCGATGCCACGTCGAAAGCGTGGTTCACGCAGAAATGGAAGGACAAAATCGCCGCGGGCTTCACGAACTCCGCGACGATGAACGGCGACAAGTTCTCGACGATTCAATATTTCGTCACGCTGGCGATGCAGCATGGGATGGTGTGGGTCGGCACGAGCCTGATGCCGGCGAACTCGAAGGCGGCCACGCGCAACGACATCAACTATCTCGGCGGCTCGACGGGCCTGCTCGCGCAGTCGCCGGCCGATGCGACGCCCGACGAAGGGCCGCTGCCGGGCGACCTCGAGACCGGCAAGGCATTCGGCCGGCGCGTCGCCGAAGCGACCGCCCGCTGGGACGCCGGCGCCCGCTGAGCGCGCGCGTTCCCCGGCCCGCGCACGTACCGGCGGGCGTCAAAGGGACACGAAGATGGACGCGAAGACGGCCCGCCGGCCGTCTTTTTTCGCCCCGCGCGCTGCAGTGCCGCCGGATGACGTCTTAAAATGGCGGTTTCAGGGCGCCGCGGCTCCCGTTTCATTCAGTGAGAGCGAAATGAGCACCAAAGTTTTTGTCGACGGCCAGGAAGGCACGACGGGCCTCAAGATCTTCGAATATCTGTCGGCACGCAGCGACATCGAGATCCTGCGCATCGAGGAAGCGAAGCGCAAGGACGTCGACGAGCGCCGCCGCCTGATCAACGCGTCGGACGTCACGTTCCTGTGCCTGCCGGACGTCGCGTCGCGCGAATCCGCGTCGCTCGTCGAGAATCCGAACACCACGCTGATCGACGCGAGCACCGCGTTCCGCACCAGCGCCGACTGGGCGTACGGCCTGCCCGAGCTGACCCGCGCGCAGCGCGAGAAGATTCGCACGTCGAAGCGCATCGCGGTGCCCGGCTGCCACGCGTCGGCGTTCGTGCTCGCGATGCGGCCGCTCGTCGATGCGGGCATCGTCGCGCCGACGTTCGCCGCGCACAGCTACTCGATCACCGGCTACAGCGGCGGCGGCAAGTCGATGATCGCCGAGTACGAAAGCGCCGCGCCGGGCGGCAAGCTCGCGAGCCCGCGCCCGTACGCGCTCGGCCTCGCGCACAAGCACCTGCCGGAAATGGCCGCGCACACGGGCCTCGCGCACGCACCGATCTTCACGCCGATCGTCGGCCCGTTCCTGAAGGGCCTCGCGGTGACGACCTACTTCACGCCCGAGCAGCTCGCGAAGCGCGCGACGCCGCAGGACGTGCAGCGCGTGTTCGCCGAGTACTACGCGGACGAAGCGTTCGTGCGCGTCGCGCCGTTCGATGCGGACGCGAACCTCGACGGCGGCTTCTTCGACGTGCAGGCGAACAACGACACGAACCGCGTCGACCTGTTCGTGTTCGGCAACGCGGAGCGCTTCGTCACGGTCGCGCGCCTCGACAACCTCGGCAAGGGCGCATCGGGCGCCGCGATCCAGTGCATGAACCTCAACATCGGCGCGGCCGAGGACGCGGGCCTCAAACGCTGATTCAACATCGCATGCCATGCAAAGCCGGCCGTTGGCCGGCTTTTTATTTACCCGTATCAGGCAATATATAAAAACACCGCGCCGCGCATTTACAAATATTTACAAGCTTTCCATTGCGCGATTACAAGTGGATTAATTCGCCCCTTCCTTATCCAGTCAATCCCGAATAGGGATAAACCGGATACCCGTTGATTTAAACGCTGCCGTTATACGCCAGAAGGTGCTGCGAGAGCGTGCCGGGCGTCGCGCATCCCCCACTCCGGCAGCTTTCGGTAGCCCGTTCCGCGTTTAAATTCTTACCGTTTGCCTTATTGGGCAAGCATTCAATTCGCATATCCCGTTTCAATCGCCTTTTTTAGACGGGTTCATCAATTGACAGCAAAAACACAGGCAGCGACATTAGCTCGCACAATTAAACGATTGGAGACAGCGGCATGTCGCACACCTTATCGAAGGGGGTGGCAACGGCCTTTGCCATTGCCCCTTTCCTGGTTGCATGTGGTGGGGGGGACTCAGGCGGCGCGCTCGCGCCGATCAACGCGCCCCAATGTTCCGGCTCGAGCTGCGGCACGCAAGGGCAGCCGCCTTCGCAACCGATCAACGGCGCACTGTGCCCGGCCAACGCGGATATCGTGAAGAGCACGTATCTCGGCGGCGCGGGTAGCGGCGAGATCGTCAGCGTCAACATCGACGCGGTCGCGATGACGTACACGCTCAAGTGGCTCGAATCGCCGATCCCGTTGAAGACGGGCACCGTCACGCCGAGCCGCGTCGGCACGACGATCACCGGCAAGGTCATCCATCCGCCGACCGGCACGCTGCCGACCGCCGAGCAGACGCGCTGCGCGTTCGTCCTCACGCCGGGCACCGGCCCCGCGCCGGATGGCTCGACCTATTCGACGGCCGCCGACTTCAACCAGGCGAACCCGCCGATGCTGCTGGTCGGCATGGGCGTGGCGGGCGGCGGCATTCCGGGCGCGACGATCCAGTACGACGGGCTGACGATCATCCCGGGCGTCGTGCAGAACGTCGGCCAGGTGCCGAACCGTCACTTCGACTTCTATCCGTTCCTCGGCTTCGCAAACACGACGACCGATCTGTCAAAACTGCCGGGCACGTACAACGCGCTGCTCTACCACCTCGTGCCGTCGGGCAACTACGCGACGAAGGGCTCGACCTCGAGCGAGACGTTCGACGCGAACGGCGCGTGCACGTCGAGCGGGTCGGGTGGCTGCCAGACGACCGGCGATCCGTGGAAAACGAGCGCGAACGGCGGCTACTTCGACAGCGCCAAGGCACCGCAGACGCTGCCGCAGACGCAACTGCCGATCGTCGGCGCGACCGGCAAGTCGGCCACCGCGCACATGGTGATCGGCCAGCTCAACGGCGCGACGGTGCCGGTGATCGTGCGCACGGGCAACGTGAACCTCGGCACGCCGCCACTGCACCTCGATGCGCAGGTCGACGACGAATCGGGCATCGCGGTGCTCGGCGCGGCGACGGCGATCACGTCGGGCGCGATCGATGGCGGCTACGCGGGCGCGGACTCGAACTTCAAGTACACGGCCGCACTGATCCGCGGCGGCAACGCGTCGTTCATCAACCCGTCCACGCAGGCCGAGGAAGACGGCTTCACGCTCGACTACGGCCAGACGACACCGGGCCTGCTGAACGCGAAAACCGCCCCGCCGAGCGGCGCGAGCTACCCGTCCGCATCGGGCGTGGTGATCGCGACCGGCGGGCTATACGCGGCGCTGATCCAGGGCACGGTGAACGGCGGCGTCACGTCGACGTCGGCGAATTCGACGACGTCGTCGACCCCGTACTTCGGCGTGGGCGCGCAGATCAGCAAGTAGCGATCGGGGACGCGGCGGCCGGCCTGCCGCCGCGTGACGCAGGGAAGGCACGAAGGCGCCCGGCACGGCGCCAACAAGACGAGCACGACCAACAGAAGCGGCCGACAGGGAGCTGGCCGCCGCACAAGACAAATCTGGAGGAGCAACATGAAGCGCAACCTCATTCTGGCGGCGGCCTTTGCCGGCCCCCTTCTTTCCGCCTGCGGCGGCGGCAGCGACAACCCGCCGCCGCTCGTCGAAGAGCGGCTTTGCCCTGCCACGCTCGACTACAACACCGTGTTTACGGGCGGCGCGGGCAGCGGCGAACTCGCGAAGGTCCAGCTCGACACGACCAAGATGACCTGGCAGGTCACCTATGTCGAATCGGCGGTGCCGCAAAAGACCGGCACCGTCACGCCGACCCGCGCGGGCACCGTCGACAGCGGCACGCTCACGCAGGAAACGCTGCTGCCGACCAACAAGCTGAACCAGTGCGCGTTCCGCCTGAACGGCGCGAGCCTCGATGCGTCGCGTCCGGCGCGCATCTTCGTCGGCTTCGGCGTCGCGGGCGGCACGATTCCCGGCAAGGAGATCCAGTTCGACGGCGTGCTCGGCCAGGCCGCGGTGCCCGACACGAAATTCCCGTACTACCCGTTCATCGGGTTCTCGTCGATCGAAACCGACATCACGAAGGTCGCGGGTACGTACAGCCACATCGGCTTCGGCGAAGTGCCGTCGCAGAAATTCGGGCCGGCGTCGATCGACGCGAAAGTGACGATCAACGCGGACGGCACATGGACCAAGTGCGACACGACCGGCCAGTTCGCCGGCGGCGCGTGCACGCAGCAGGGCACGAACTTCGTGCAGTCGGCCGACGGCAGCGGCGCGTTCCAGTCGAACAACTACGCGAGCCAGCTGAAGCCGACGCTGTCGGCCACGCCGCAGGGCAAGGGCTTCATGGTCGTCGGCAAGCTGCGCAACCAGCTCGTGCCGATCCTCGTGCGCACGGGGGTCGCGAACCCGAACCCGACGCCGGACAGCAACGGCGTGCCGGGCCTGACCGCCGACGACGAATCGAGCATCTCGATCCTCGCGCCGCAGACGGCCGTCGCGGCCGGTTCGCAGAACGGCGAATACATCGGCGTCGACAGCCAGTTCGATTACCGGACCACCGCGCTGATCGACAAGCAGGCCACGCTGCTCGATCCGTTCCAGCCGTCGCAGGCGTCGCTCACGAGAGTGCTCGACCTGGACTACACGCAGAAGGTGCCGGGCACGGTCACGACGATCCATACGGGTTCGGGCAGCACGTCGCCGACCGGCAAGTTCATCTTCTCGGGCGGCGTGTTCGGTTTCCTCGACAACGCGGGATCGACGCCGTATTTCACGATCGGCGCATTCGTCCAGTAAGCGGAGGGGAAAGCCGTGATGAAGAAAACCCTTCTCTGCGCGGCGGCCGGCGCCGCCGCCGTGGCGCCGCTCGCCGCGCACGCGCAGAGCGCCGGCAGCAACGTCGTCACGCTGGGCTGGTTCCACATCATGCCGCAGCAGAGCAGCACGCCGATGACGACCAACGTCGCGCCGACGCCGATCAACACGCCGCTGCGGCTGCCGCCGTCGTTCACGTCGGCCGGCACCGGGCTGCACACGAGCGGCGCCGACACCGTCGGCCTGACGGTCAGCCACTTCCTGACCGACCATATCGCGGTCACGTCGGTGGCCGGCGTGCCGCCGGTGTTCAAGGTGTCGGGCCAGGGCACGATCAAGCCGCCGGGGCCGGCCGGCGCGCTCGGCACGCAGAACATCGGGCTGGCCTCGGTCAATCCGATCGTGAAGAGCGTACGGCAGTGGAGCCCGGCGGTGATCCTGCAGTACTACTTCGGGCAGGCGACCGCGAAATTCCGCCCGTTCCTCGGCCTCGGCGTGTCGTACAACTGGTTCAGCGACCTGCAGCTCAATACGAACTTCATCAAGCAGACGCAGGACAACCTCGGCGCGATCCTCGCGGCGGGCGCGGGCAAGCCGGGTACGACGTCGGTGGAGGCGAAGGCATCGTCGTCGTGGCAGCCGGTGTTCAACGCGGGCCTGCAGTACAACCTGACGGAACACTTCGGGCTGGTCGCGTCGGTGACCTACATCCCGCTGAAGACAACGTCGACGGTGACGATCAAGGCGGCGGACGGCTCGGTGCTCGCCGAGTCGAAATCGGACCTGAAGGCGGACCCGATCATCAGCTACGTCGGGATGACATACAAGTTCTGAGCGCGGCGGCCGTCGGCGAATGGAAATGGAGCGCTGCGACTCAATCGCAGGCAAAAAAAAGCCCGCCTGATCGGCGGGCTGAATCCATATCAGAGGAGACATGGAGGAGACAGGTGCAATCATATCGAATCGGTTTCCGCAATGCAACATTTCCGTAGAGAAAATAAGGATTTTCCCTCGAACGCGGCCTCTACTTGTCCGTCACGGCGCCTGACCCCTTTCCGCTCTCCCGCTCCAGCACCTCGCCCAGTGCGTCGCGCAGCAGCGCGACCGGCCGCATGAGGCGGCCCGGCAGCGTGCCGTGCACGATCCATACGTTGATCCGCGTTTCCAGCCCCGCCGTTTCCACCACCCTCAGCGCATCGCGATGCGCGCTGCGCGCCAGCGCGTTCGGCGGCGCGATGCCGATGCCGGCGCCGCGCGCGACGAGCGACAACTGCAGTTCCGAGCCGAATGCCTCGACCGCGACGTCGAACGGCAGCCCGGCCGCGCCGAGCGCGCGGCTCAGCGCCGAACGCATCCCACAGCCGTCCTGGCTCAGTACCCACGGAAAGCCCGACAGCGTGTCGAGCGACAGCGGGCCGTCCGGCAGCGGGAAATCGCGTGCGGCCACGAGCACCGTCGGCTGCGTGGCGAGCAGCGTCGCCGTCAATGCGTCTGGCAGCGCCGCGCTCGCGGGCACCATCACGGTCGCGACGTCGAGCGCACCGCGCTCGATGCCCTGCACCAGCGCGGGCGACCAGCCGGCCGTCACGCGCAGCGTGAGGCGCGGAAACGCGTCGCGCAGCCGGTCGATCGGCCGCTCCAGCGCGAGTTCGGACAGAAACGGCGGCACGCCGATGCGCAGCTCGCCCGACGGCTCGCTGTCCGGTGTGCCCGCCGCCATCAGTTCGTCGACCGCGCCGAGCACGTTGCGCGCGAGCGCGTAGACGTCGCGCCCGGCGGCGGTCGGCTTCAGCGGCTTGCTCTGCCGTTCGAGCAACGGCACGCCAAGCAGCGTTTCGAGGTTCTGCACGCGCCGCGTCAGGCCCGGCTGCGTCAGGTGGAGCTTCGCGGCCGCGGCGACCATCGACCCGCTGTCGACGACCGCGACGAACGCCTGGAGATCACGCGTATTCAAAACAAACTCGCATAATCATATTAGACATATTTCAATTGTCGCATAAAGATCGGACGCCTACGATGAGCGTTCCTTCGACTCCTCCTGGTTTGCAATGAACTGCCCTGCCAATCGTTGCTCCGCCCCCGTTTCTCCGACCGTCGCCGCGCCCGCGCCGCCTGCACTGAGCACCGGCATGACGCTGTTCTTCGCCGCGACGGTCGGCGTGATCGTGATGGACCTGTTCGCCGCGCAGCCGTTGACCGGCCCGATCAGCGCGGACCTGCACCTGCCGCCCGGCCTCGCGGGCCTCGTCGCGATGCTGCCGCAGCTCGGCTATGCGGCCGGGCTCGCGTTGCTCGTGCCGCTGGTCGACCTGCTCGAGAACCGCCGTTTGATCGTCGCGACGCTCGCCGTCTGCGCGGCCGCGCTCGCGCTGCCCGCCTTCACGCAGTCGGGCACCGTGTTCCTGCTCGCGACGCTCGCGGCCGGCGCCGCGTCGAGCGTGATCCAGATGCTCGTGCCGATGGCCGCGTCGATGGCGCCCGACGCGCAGCGCGGCCGCGCGGTCGGCAACGTGATGAGCGGGCTGATGCTCGGGATCCTGCTGTCGCGGCCGCTCGCGAGCCTGATCGCGGGGTCGGCAGGCTGGCGCGCGTTCTATCTGCTCGCCGCGCTCGCGAACGCGGCGATCGCGGTCGTGCTCGCGCTGCGCCTGCCGGCGCGCACGCCGTCGATCACGGCCAGTTACCGCGCGTTGCTCGCGTCGATGGGACGGCTGCTTGCCGACGAACCGGTGCTGCGCCGGCATGCGCTGTTGGCCGCGCTCGCGATGGCCGCGTTCAGCGCGTTCTGGACCGCCGTCGGGCTGCGGCTCGCGCAGCCGCCGTTCGCGCTCGATCTGCGCGGCATTGCGCTGTTCGCGTTCGCCGGCGCCAGCGGCGCGATCGTCACGCCGCTCGCCGGCCGCGCGGGCGACCGCGGCCACGGCCCGACCGCGCAACGGCTCGCGCACGGCACGATGCTCGCGGCGCTCGTCGTGCTCGGCATCACCGGCGCAGGCTGGTTCGGCTTCGATGCGCACGCGCATCGCGGCGTCGCGCTCGCGCTGCTGGCCGGCGGCGCGGCGCTGCTCGATGCGGGCGTGATCGTCGATCAGACGATCGGTCGCCGCGCGATCAACCTGCTGAACCCGGCCGCGCGCGGACGCCTGAACGGGCTGTTCGTCGGGCTGTTCTTCGTCGGCGGCGCGCTCGGCGCGGCGCTCGCGGGCAGCGCGTGGGCATGGGGCGGCTGGAGCGCGGTGTGTGGCGTCGGATTCGCGTTCGCCGGCGCGGCGACCGTGTTCGGGCTGGCGACCGGACGCGGGCCCGGCGCGGCGGCGCTGGATCGGCCGCGTGCGTGAGCACTCACGGTGAAGCGGCGCCCAAAAGCCGAACGCCCCACCCTCTTGCGAGAGATGGGGCATTCGGTACGCCGGGGTCGGCCGGGAATCAGTGACGGACCAGCGCCATCATCGCGCCGAAGCCGACGAACAGCCCGCCCGTCAGCCGGTTGAACACCTTCGCGACGCTCTGGCTCTTCAGCGTGGCGCCGATGCGCGTGCCGAACGCCGCGTAGACGAGATACCAGCTCACCTCGATCACCGCGAACGTGACGACGAGGATGCCGAACTGCGGCAGCGTCGGCTCGGCCGCGTTGATGAACTGCGGCAGCAGCGCGGCCGCGAACAGGATCGCCTTCGGGTTGCTGCCCGCGACCAGGAAGCCGTTGCGGAACAGCGCGACGCGCGATGTCGAGGCCGCTTGCGACGACACCGCATCGACGTCGGCCGCCGGCGCGTCGTCCACGCGCGCGCGCCACGCCTTCACGCCGAGATAGATCAGATAGGCTGCGCCCGCGAAGCGCAACGCATCGAACGTCGCCGGCCATGCTTCGAGCACCGCGCCGAGCCCGGCCGCGGAGACCGCGAGCATCAGCACCAGCGCGCTCAGGCAGCCGGCCATCGTCGCGGACGAGCGCCGCAGCCCGTGGCGCGCGCCGTGCGTCATCACGAGCAGCATGTTCGGGCCCGGAATCGCCGACACGACGAACACCGTCGCCACGAAAAGCCACCACGTATGCAAGTTCATGACTGCCTCTGCCTGAAATGAATGTAGGGAAAACGGACTGTCGATTATGCCGTGCGCACCGCGCTTCTGTCGCGTGTCAGCGGCCCGCGCGGCGCAGCGCGGCCTCGCCGAGCACCGCGAAATCCTGGTCGCCGCCGCCGTGCGCGAGCGCATCGAGCAGGCTGTCGCGCACGACGCTCGCCACCGGCAGCGGCACCGACGTCGCGTCGCCGGCCTCCAGCGCGAGCCGGACGTCCTTCAGCCCGAGCCGCGCCTTGAAGCGCGCGGGCTCGTAGCGCCGCTCGGCGATCATCGCGCCGTAGCCTTCGTAGACGGGCCCCGGAAACACGCTGCTGGTGATCACGTCGAGGAAATCGCGCATCGCGACGCCGTGCGCGCCGAGCAGCGCGGACGCCTCGCCGAGCGTCTCGATCGCCGACGCGAGCGTGAAGTTCGCGGCGATCTTCGCGACGTTCGCATGCTGCGGCAGCGAGCCGAAGCGCCAGGTCTTCTGGCCGATCGCGTCGAACAGCGGCTGCATGCGGTCGATCGCCTCGGCCGGGCCGCCGGCCATGATCGTCAGGCGCGCGGCGGCCGCGACGTCGGGCCGGCCCATCACCGGCGCGGCGACATAGTCGATGCCGCGCGACGCATGTGCGTGCGCGAGCGATTCGGCGAGCGCGACCGACACGGTCGCCATGTTCACGTGGATCAGCCCGCGCGGCGCCTGGGCCAGCAGCGCATCGTCGAACACCGCGCGCGCGGCCGCATCGTCGCCGAGCATCGAGAACACCGCGTCGCCGCGAAACGCGTCGGCCGGCGTGTCGACGATCTGCGCGCCGAATGCCGCGAGCGGCTCGGCCCGCTCGCGCGACCGGTTCCAGACCCGCACCGTGTGGCCCGCCTTCAGCAGGTTCGTCGCGATCGCCTGCCCCATTTCGCCCAGCCCGATAAACCCGAGATCCATGTCTCGCTCCTTCGCTCCGTGAAGCCGCGAGTTAAACACAGATGCCGGCGCGCTGCAGCGCCTGCCGCCGGCCGGGCGCGGTGCGCATTCTGCGCCTGAAAAAACAAAACCCCGCATGCCGGAGCATGCGGGGTTGGCCGACCGATGACCGGCAACGCCGGCCGTGGCGGCGGAACCGCTTAGTTCTGCGTGCCTGCGTCGTTCGTGCCGGCGGCCGATGCGGCTGCAGCCTTCGCCTGGCCCTTCTTCGAGCCGTGGTGCTTCAGCTGGTGCTTCGGCTTGCTGTGATCCTTCTTGGCCGGTGCCGATGCGGCAGCCGACGTGTCGGCTGCCGGCGCGGACGCCTGTGCGAATGCCGAAACCGATGCGAGTGCGAATGCTGCGGCGATGATCGAAGCGAGCGTCTTCTTCATTGTTCTTCCTTTAGCGGAGAAAAAATCAAACGTACCGGTAAGTAAAGATGCGAGGCATTCGCACCGGAGCCCCAGGCCGCGAGGCCGGCTTTCGCCGTTCCGTCGCGACAAAACCTGACGCACTGGTTCCATAACGCACCGCATTCGCGGCAAGTTGACACGTTGCTTGCATCCTCGGGTTTCCCCGGGGGCGGGCGCGTCGGCCGGCGCCAGCGGGCCGGACGGGCCGCCGCCGCACGGCGCCGCAAACCGGCTCGCGCGGCGCCGGAGCGACGCTTATACTGGCGTCCATCCGTCCCTTTCCCCGGAAACCGGATCGCGGCCGGTCGCACGACCGCCGCCGTCTCGAGGCGCTCAAATTGCCCGATCACAATCTGGACAAACTGAAAATCGACCGGCGTCCGATCGCCCCGGCGCCGCGCCGGCGCCGCTGGGCGCGCTATGCGGTCGCCGCCGCGCTCGTCGTCATCGCGATCGTCGCCGGCCTCGCGCTCACCGGCCGGCCGGCCGTCGACACCACGTCCGTCACGTCCGCCTACCCGTACCAGAACGATACGCAGCTCAATGCGACCGGCTACGTCGTGCCGCAGCGCAAGGCCGCGGTCGCGTCGAAGGGCCAGGGGCGCGTCGAGTGGCTCGGCGTGCTCGAAGGCACGCGCGTGAAGCAGGACCAGATCATCGCGCGTCTCGAAAGCAACGACGTGCAAGCGTCGCTCGCCCAGGCGCGTGCGCAGGTGCAGGTGTCCCGTGCGAACCTCGGCGTCGCGCAGGCGGAACTCAAGGATGCGGAGATCGCGCTGCGCCGCACCGCCGCGCTCGCGCCGAAGGGCGCCGTGCCGGCCGCGCAGCTCGACACCGACACGGCGCGCGTGAACAAGGCGCGCGCGACGCTCAACAGCGACCAGGCCGCGATCGTGTCGGCCGAAGCGAACGCGCAGGCCGCGCAGGTGGCGGTCGACCAGACGGTGATCCGCGCGCCGTTCGACGGCATCGTGCTCGCGAAGCATGCGAACGTCGGCGACAACATCACGCCGTTCTCGTCCGCGTCGGACAGCAAGGGCGCGGTCGTGACGATCGCCGACATGGAGACGCTCGAGGTCGAGGCCGACGTCGCCGAATCGAACATCGCGAAGATCCGCGCCGAGCAGCCGTGCGAGATCCAGCTCGACGCGCTGCCCGACATGCGCTTCGCGGGCCGCGTGTCGCGCATCGTGCCGACCGTCGACCGCTCGAAGGCCACCGTACTCGTGAAGGTGCGCTTCGTCGACCGCGACGAGCGCGTGCTGCCCGACATGAGCGCGAAGATCGCGTTCCTGTCGAAGCCGGCGACCGCGCAGGACCGGCAGCCGGTGACGGCCGTGCAGGCGAGTGCCGTGGTCGAGCGCGACGGCCGGCCGGTCGTGTTCGTCGTGAAGGACGACGCCGTGCATGCGGTGGCCGTGACGAAGGGCGCGCGGATCGGCGAGCTGGTCGCCGTGCGCGGCGTGAAACCCGGCGACACGGTCGTGCTCGCGCCGGGCGCGAAACTGAAGGACGGCGCGAAAGTGACCGTCGCGAAGAAGTAGCGCGTGAACGACGCCCGGCCACCCCTCGTCGAGCTCAGCCACGTCGCGAAGTCGTACCGGCGCGGCAACCAGATCGTGCCCGTGCTGACCGACATCACGCTCGACATCGGCGAAGGCGACTTCGTCGCGCTGATGGGGCCGTCGGGCTCCGGCAAGAGCACGCTGCTGAACCTCGTGGCCGGCATCGACCGGCCCGACAGCGGCGAGCTGCGCGTCGGCGGCCTCGACATCTCGCAACTCGCCGAGGCGCAACTGGCCGAATGGCGCGCGGCGAACGTCGGCTTCATCTTCCAGTTCTACAACCTGATGCCCGTGCTCACCGCGTTCGAGAACGTCGAGCTGCCGCTGATGCTCACGCACCTGTCGCGCCGCGAGCGGCGCGAACGCGTCGAGCTCGTGCTCGACATGGTGAATCTCGGCGATCGCACGAGCCATTATCCGTCGGAGCTGTCGGGCGGCCAGCAGCAGCGCGTCGCGATCGCGCGCGCGCTGATCACCGATCCGGTGCTGATCGTCGCCGACGAGCCGACCGGCGACCTCGACCGCGCATCGGCCACCGACGTGCTCGCGATGCTGCAGCGGATGAACGCCGAGCTCGGCAAGACGATCATCATGGTCACGCACGACGCGCACGCGGCCGGCGCCGCGCGCTCGCTCGTCCATCTGGAAAAAGGGGAGCTGATCGATGGGCACGCGGCCTGATCGACGCGAGCGCGCGCGATGTACGTGCTGAAGCTGATCGCGCGCAACGCGCTGCGGCACCGGCTGCGCACGCTGCTGACCGTGCTCGGGCTCACGATCGCCGTGCTCGCGTTCGGGCTGCTGCACACCGTCGTCGACGCATGGTATGCGGGCGCGGCCGCCGCGTCCAGCGGCCGGCTCGTCACGCGCAACGCGATCTCGCTGGTGTTTCCGCTGCCGGTGAGCTACGAGAACCGGATCCGCGGCGTCGACGGCGTGACGGCCGTGGTCCGCTCGAACTGGTTCGGCGGCATCTACCGCGACCCGAAGAACTTCTTCGCGAGCTTCGCGGTGTCGGAGAACTATCTCGACCTGTATCCGGAATTCATCCTGCCGGCGCAGCAGCGCGCCGACTACGATCGCGACCGCCGCGGCTGCCTCGTCGGCCGCCAGCTCGCGACGCAGTTCGGCTTCAAGGTCGGCGACGTGATTCCGCTGAAAGGCACGATCTATCCGGGCACGTGGGACTTCGTCGTGCGCGGGATTCTCGACGGCCGCGACGACTCGACGATCACGCGTCAACTGGTGTTCCACTGGGATTACCTGAACGAGACGGTGCGCAAGCGCACGCCGAAGCAGGCCGACCAGGTCGGCGTGTTCGTGCTCGGCGTCGCGAACCCCGACGACGGCGCGTCGATCGCGCGCAACGTCGACGCGGTGTTCAAGAACTCGCTCGCCGAAACGCTGACCGAGACCGAGCAGGCGTTCCAGCTCGGCTTCGTCGCGATGTCGAACCAGATCATCGCGGCGATCCGCCTCGTGTCGTACGTGGTGATCCTGATCATCATGGCCGTGATGGCCAACGCGATGGCGATGAGCGCGCGCGAGCGCACGGCCGAATACGCGACGCTGAAGGCGCTCGGCTTCGGCCCCGGGTTCCTCGCGCTGATCGTGTTCGGCGAATCGGTCGTGATCGCGGTGGTCGGCGGCGGGCTCGGGATGCTCGCGACGCCGCCCGCCGCGAACCTGTTCAAGCAGGCGGCGGGCGGCATTTTCCCGGTATTCAAGGTGTCGACCGAGACGGTCGTGCTGCAGGCCGCGTGCTCGGTCGCGGTCGGCTTCGCTGCGGCAATCGTGCCGGCTTGGCAGGCGGCGCGCGTGCGCGTGGTCGAAGGCCTGCGGGCGATCGGATAGAGACGCGCATGGCGATCCCGCTCACCTACATCGCACGCAACCTGTGGACCCGGCGGCTCACCACCGCGTTGACCGCCGGTGGCATGGCGCTCGTGATCTTCGTGTTCGCGACGGTGCAGATGCTCGATGCGGGGCTCACGAAGACACTCGTATCGACCGGCGAACCCGACAACGCGGTGGTGATCCGCAAGGGCGCCGAGACCGAGATCCAGAGTTCGATCGACCATCAGCAGGCCAATGCGCTCGAGATGCATCCGGCCGTCGCGCTCGGCCCCGACGGCCGGCCGCTCGTGTCGAAGGAGGCCGTGGTGCTGATCTCGCTCGTGAAGACGTCGACCGGCAAGCCGTCGAACGTCGTGATCCGCGGCGTGTCGCCGGCGGGCCTCGCGCTGCGGCCGCACGTGACGCTCGTGGCCGGCCGCCCGTTCGCGCCGGGCTCGTCGGAGATCGTCGTCGGCAGCGCGATCGCGAAAGGCTTCAGCGGCACGCAGCTCGGCGATCGCCTGCACTTCGCGCAGCGCGACTGGACCATCGTCGGCATCTTGGACGCGGGCGGCAGCGGCTTCGATTCGGAGATCTGGGGCGACGTCGACCAGCTGATGCAGTCGTTCCGGCGCACCAGCTATTCGTCGATGGTGCTGCGCATCCCGAGCGCCGACGGCTTCGCGCGCTTCAAGGCCGACATCGACGTCGATCCGCGCCTGACCGACGAGGCGAAGCGCGAGCAGACCTTCTACGGCGACCAGTCGAAGGCGCTGTCGACGTTCATCAACATCCTCGGCATCACGCTGTCGACGATCTTCTCGATCGCCGCGATGATCGGCGCGATGATCACGATGTATGCGTCGGTCGCGAACCGCGTGGCCGAGATCGGCACGCTGCGCGCGCTCGGCTTCAAGCGCACCAACGTGCTCGCCGCGTTCCTGCTGGAGGCGTTGCTGCTCGGCTTCGTCGGCGGCGTCGCGGGGCTCGCGTGCGCGTCGCTGATGCAGTTCGCGTCGTTCTCGACGACCAATTTCCAGACCTTCTCGGACCTGTCGTTCCGCTTCGTGCTGACGCCCGCGATCGTCGTGAAGACGCTCGTGTTCTCGCTCGTGATGGGGCTCGTCGGCGGGTTCCTGCCGGCGATGCGCGCCGCACGACTGAAGATCGTCGACGCGCTGCGCGCGCAGTGACGCGCGCCGCCGACGCGCACGTTCAACGTTCGCGCGGCACCCACGCGCCGTGGAACCCGGCCGGCACGCGGCGCGGCAGGTGCACGGTCGCGACCGGCCCCGCGTCGATCGCGCGCGCATCGAGGATCACGACGTCGCTCGTGTCCGTCGCCGCGCGGTAGACCATCACCAGCAGCCAGCCGTCGTCCTCGTCCGCGCCGCCCGGGCGCGGCACGAACACCGGCTCGCCGTTCTGGTCGCCGGCCGGCACCGCGTAGTGCGTGGTCGTGCCGCGCGCGTGGTCGAAGCGCATCACGCCGCGCATTTCCGCGTTATTCGGCTGCTCGACCGCATATAGATAGCGGTAGCCGCGCCCGGTCCGGCTTTCGTTGATGCGCGGCAGCTCGATGCCGCCGTCGGCGAGCGGCCCTTCGTCGATCAGCCCGTTCGCCGTATCGATCACGTAGCGCCACAGCTCGCCGACCGGGTTGTCGGCGAAGCGGCCCGTGCCCGCGTCGAGCCGCAGGAACGACGGATAGCGCACCGCGTCGAGCACGATGCACGACGCGTCGCAGTCGTACGCGTTCACGACGTGCTGGATGAAGCACGGCTCGACGCCGAACCAGCGCACGTCGCCGCCGTGGCGCGGCAGCACGCCGATGCGCGCGGGCCGGTCGTCGTGCCAGCGCAGCGGCATCCGGTGGCCCTGCTTCAGCAGCGAGAAGTCGTAGCCGACGTTCAGGTCGAGCAGCAGGCTGCGGGTTTCGGTGATCGCGAGGTCGTGCATCATCGACGGCGCGCCCAGCTCGATCTCGAAATCGACGCGCGGCACGCCGAGCGCATCCGCGACGCCGTAGCGCAGCCACGGTGCGCGCCAGTCCGCGCGAAACAGGATCAGCTCGCCGGTTACCGGATCGACCTTCGGATGCGCGGTCATCGCGCCGTCGAAGCCCGCGTGCCGCGTCGGCACGCCGAACGAATCGAGCGCGGCGGTGATCGCGAGCGGCACGCCGCCCTCGGCCAGCGCGAGCAATTCGCCCGCATGCTGCAGCACGCTCACGTTCGGATTGGTGTCGGGCAGATGCGGCGCCTGCCCCGGTGCATGGACGGCGGCCCAGCGCCGCGTGCGCGCCCAGCGGTTCCGGTAGCCGGCCGCGCGGCCGTCGTCGAACGCGATCGCATGCAGCATCGCGGCCTCCGGCCACCACGACAGCATGTCGTTGCCGTCGAAGCGGCCGCCCGGCGGGTTCGGGCCGTTGCGCAGCAACGTGCCGTCGAGTTCGCGCGGAATGGCGCCCGTCACACGCAGGTCGACGACGTCGACTTCGTCGGCGACCGGCGCGATCGCGCCGCGGTTCAGGTCGAATACGGTCATCGCGTCGGCGCTCCGTCAGCAGTCGTCGGCGGCCGGCGGCAGATCGCCGCGCGCCAGTGCGAGCGCATGGTCGCGCACGTCGTGGGGCCAGCCGGCGATCAGTTCGGCCAGCCGCGCCGGATCGTTCGCATACAGCGCCCGCGCGGCTTCCTCGAAACCGGGCAGGTCGCCCGCCATCGCCGACATGAAGTGGTATGCGCGCGCCTGCGCGTCGCGCTGCCGGTCGGCCGCCGCATGCGTGCGTCGCGCGTCCTCGACGAGCTTGCGCAGCGCGACCGACGCACCGCCCGGCTGCGCGCCGAGCCATTCCCAGTGGCGCGGCAGCAGCGTGACCTCGCGCGACACCACGCCAAGCTTCGGCCGGCCGCGGCCGCGCTGTTCGCCTGCGACCGCGCCTGCCGGCTCGCCGGCGCTGCCCGCTGCGTCGCCCGACGGCGCCGCATAGCGCGCCCGGATGTCGTCCGCCGTGCCGCGCAGGTCGAGGTCGATCGAGCGGCCGGTCGCGTCGTCGAAGATCAGGATCGTGCCGGGCGTCGCGTCGCCGGCCGCCTGCCGGACCGCGAGCGCGACCGTCGCAAGCGGGCCCGACGCGAGCCGCCGATGGCCGTCGAAGGCCGTGTACGAAGGAAGAAGCGTGGAAGAGGTCATCGTGGTCGCCCGGGGGCTGGAATCGTAATGACGCTATTTTCATCCGGGTATTAATTGGATGTCAATATTATCCGGGTAAAAAAATCGTCGCCACCGAATCCTGCCTGGCGACCGGCGCGGCCGATCAGGTCGCCCGTGCCCGCGCCACGATCCCGCGCGCGCTGGCCAGCGCGTCGTCGAGCGACACATGCCCTTCGAACGCCGACGACGCCGGCGGCGGCAGGTTCTCCTCGATCGCGTGCGCGAACCGCACGCCGGCATCGTCGGCGAGCCGCGCGCGCAGCGCGGCGACGCGCGGGAACGCATCGCGCTCGAACACCGCGTGATAGTCGGCCCAGCGCGCGATTCCCGTGAAGTACGCGTCGGCCAGCGTGCGCCGCGCGCCCAGCAGCCACGGGCCTTCGCCGCGTTCGAGCAGCGCTTCGAGCTGCCGGTGCGCCTTCAGCACCTTGCCGCGGCCGTACGCCTGCAGCGCCGCCTTCTCCGCGCCTTCGGTGTCGTGTTCGTACACGTACCAGAGCGCACCGAATGCACTGAAGAACGTCGTGTTCAGCCATGCCAGCATCCGGTTCAGCCGGTCGAAATCCGCGCTGCCCTGGCGAAACGCGAGGCCGCTGTCGAGCGCCTGCGCGCCGATATGGCCGAGGATCGCGATGCTTTCGGTCAGCACGTCGCCGGCCGCGGTGACGAACGCCGGCGTCTCGGCGACGGGGTTCAGCGCGACGAACGCGTCGCTCGTCACAGTGCCCGGCATCGTGATGCGCGACAGCCGGTACGGGCGGCCGGTCCATTCGAGCGCGACGATCGAGCCGAACGAGCAGCCGGCGGGAATACCGTAGAGAAGGATCGGAGACATCGGGGAATTCCGCGGAAGTTGAACGAGCAGTCATGCTCCCATGGCGAACGATGGCGCAGTAGTCGCTAAAATCGAAACCCGTCGTTTCTCCATATGGACGCCGGAAGTGAATCTGAACGATCTCTACCTGTTCGTGCAGGCGGTCGACGCAGGCAGCATGTCGGCGGCCGCGCGCCGGCTCGACCTGCCGAAATCGACGGTCAGCAAGCGCGTGGCCGAGCTCGAGCGCACGCTCGGCGCGCGGCTCGTGCATCGCACGTCGCGCAGCTTCCGGCTCACGCCGGTCGGCGCCGAATTCTTCGAGCATGCGCGCGCCGCCGTGATCGAGGCCGACAGCGCGCGCGACGCGGTGCTGCGGCAGGCCGCCGAGCCGGCCGGCGTCGTGCGGATCACGAGCTCGGTGCCGGTCGCGCAGCACATCCTCGCGCCGTGCCTGCCGGCGCTGGCGATCGCGCATCCGAAGCTGCTGCTGCAGATCCATGCGAGCGACCGCCTCGTCGACATCGCGCAGGAAGGCTTCGACATCGCGGTGCGCAGCCATTTCGCACCGTTGCCCGATTCCGCGCTCGTGCAACGGCCGCTCGCGGCGTCGCCGATCGTCGTCGTCGCGGCGCCAGCCTATCTCGCGCGGGCCGGTACGCCCGACATGCCGGCCGACCTCGCGCAGCACGACGGGCTTCACCCGGGCCCGCAGCCATGGCGGCTGCAGCGCGGCGGCGATGCCGTCGACGTGACGCCGCGCCTGCGGCTGCAGGCCGACGAATCGACATTGCTCTTGCAGGCGGCAACGGCCGGTCTCGGCCTCGCGTGCCTGCCCGACTGGATCGCCGGCGCCGCGCTCGCATCCGGCGCGCTCGTGCGCGTGCTGCCCGGCTGGCGCGCGGGCACCGTCACGACGACGCTGCTGATGCCGCATCGGCGCGGCCAGTTGCCCGGCGTGCGCGCCGCCGTCGAGTTTCTGGCGCAGCACGTGGCGCGCCATCACGGCGCCGGCGCGGACCACGCACGCGCATGACCGCCCACTTCATTCGATCGATTCAAATGCTGAATCGATCAAGTCAGCAATTGGCATGAAAGCGCAAATATCGACATGACAGAATGGCCCGGACGCTCTGCCTGCCTCGGCGTCCGGTGCCCGGCCTCCGCCGGCGGCATCACTACATTACGCGCGCACCCGACGCGCGTGCCGCTCGACGGCGCCTTCCGCCCTTCGGAGGAGACAAGTCATGAATCCGCTTCACGCATTGCCGGCGTCCGCGTCGGCAACGGCCCGGCGCACCCGCGTGCGCTGGCTGGTGCTGGCCGTGCTGTTCGCGGTCACGACGATCAACTAC
The DNA here is from genome assembly GCF_905400185.1 of Burkholderia sola. Classification (NCBI taxonomy): domain Bacteria; kingdom Pseudomonadati; phylum Pseudomonadota; class Betaproteobacteria; order Burkholderiales; family Burkholderiaceae; genus Burkholderia; species Burkholderia sola. Next base: position 252,287 of record NZ_FR989675.1, on the reverse strand, counting down.
GCGGATCGCGCGGCAATCGCGATCGCGGGCCCCGCGCTGGCCCGCTCGCTGCACCTGAGCCACGTGCAGATGGGCTTCATCTTTTCCGCGTTCGGCTGGTCGTACGTGATCGCGCAATTGCCGGGCGGCTGGCTGCTCGACCGTTACGGATCCCGCATCGTCTACGCGTTCAGCATCTTCTTCTGGTCGCTGTTCACGCTGCTGCAGGGCGGGATCGGCTTCTTCGGCGGCGCGGCCGCGTTCGCGCTGCTGTTCGGGCTGCGCTTCCTGGTCGGTGCGGCCGAGGCGCCGTCGTTCCCGGCCAACAGCCGGATCGTGTCCGCGTGGTTCCCGGCCGCCGAGCGCGGCACCGCATCGGCGATCTTCAACGCCGCGCAGTACGCGGCGACCGTCGTGTTCGCGCCGCTGATGGGCTGGCTCGTGCACGCGTTCGGCTGGCAGTCGGTGTTCGCGGTGATGGGCGTGCTCGGCTTCGCGTTCGTGCTGGTGTGGAACCGCACGATGTACGACCCGAAGGCGCACCCGACCATCAACCGCGCGGAACTCGACTACCTCGCCGAAGGCGGCGCGCTCGTCAACATCGACCAGGCGACGGGCGCACGCGAAGGCGGCCCGTCGATGCGTCACGTGAAGGCGCTGCTGAGAAACCGGATGCTGGTCGGCGTGTACGTCGCGCAGTACTGCATCAACGCGCTCACCTACTTCTTCATCACGTGGTTTCCCGTCTATCTGGTGCAGGCGCGCGGGATGTCGATCCTCAACGCGGGGCTCGTCGCGTCGATCCCGGCCGTGTGCGGGTTCCTCGGCGGGATTCTCGGCGGCGTCGTGTCCGATGCGCTGCTCAAGCAGGGCCGGTCGCTGTCGGTCGCGCGCAAGGTGCCGATCGTGTTCGGCATGCTGCTGTCGATGTCGATGATCGTCTGCAACTACACCGATTCGCATGTGCTCGTCGTGCTGTTCATGGCGCTGTCGTTCTTCGGCAAGGGGCTCGGCGCGCTCGGCTGGGCCGTCAACGCCGACACCGCGCCGCGCCAGATCGCCGGCCTGAGCGGCGCGCTGCTCAACACGTGCGGCAACCTTTCCAGCATCACGACGCCGATCGCGATCGGCTATATCGTCGACCGCAGCGGCTCGTTCAACGGCGCGCTCGTCTATGTCGTCGCGCATGCGCTCGTCGCCGTGATCTGCTACCTGTTCGTCGTCGGCGAGATCCGCCGCGTCGAGCTTCAATGAACGGCGCGGGCTGCGCCGGCGCGTCCGGCGGCCCGCGCGCCAACGGAACCAGGAGCGAACCGATGTCCGAACCCAGCCGTGCCGGCACCCCGCGCGTCACGCGCATGCAGGTGATTCCCGTCGCCGGGCGCGACAGCATGCTGCTCAACCTGTGCGGCGCGCACTCGCCGTACTTCACGCGCAACCTCGTGATCCTCGACGACAGCAGCGGACACACGGGCGTCGGCGAAGTACCGGGCGGCGAAGGGATCCGCCACGCGCTCGAGCGCATGACGGATCGCGTGGTCGGCCAGTCGATCGGACGCTACCAGGCGACGCTCAATGCGGTGCGCGCGGCGCTGTCCGGTGGGGGCGCGGGTGCCGGTGCCGGCCGCACGATCCGCCACGAAGTGACGTCGGCCGGCGAGGCGGCGGTGCTGCGGCAGCCGCACGAGATCAACCTGCGGCTCGACAACGTGATCACCGCGATCGAAGCCGCGCTGCTCGACCTGCTCGGCCAGCACCTCGACGTGCCGGTCGCGGCGCTGCTCGGCGAAGGCCAGCAGCGCGACGCGGTGCCGATGCTCGCGTATTTGTTCTACATCGGCGACCGGCGCCGCACCGATCTGCCGTATCGCGACGAGGCCCATGCATCGAACGCCTGGTTCCGGTTGCGCAACGAGGCAGCGCTGACGCCGGCCGCGATCGCGCGGCAGGCCGAAGCCGCGGTCGAGCGCTACGGTTTCGCCGATTTCAAGCTGAAGGGCGGCGTGATGGCCGGCGCCGACGAGATGGAAGCGATCGCGGCAATTAAGGCGCGCTTTCCCGACGCGCGCACGACGCTCGACCCGAACGGCGCGTGGTCGCTCGACGAGGCCGTCGCGCTGTGCCGCGGGCAAGGCCACCTGCTCGCGTACGCGGAAGATCCGTGCGGGCCGGAAGGCGGCTATTCGGGCCGCGAGGTGATGGCCGAATTCCGCCGCGCGACGGGGATCCCGACCGCGACCAACATGATCGCGACCGACTGGCGGCAGATGGATCACGCGGTGCGGCTGCAGGCGGTCGACATCCCGCTCGCCGATCCGCATTTCTGGACGATGCAGGGCTCGGTGCGGCTCGCGCAGCTGTGCCGCGACTGGGGGCTCACGTGGGGCTCGCACTCGAACAACCATTTCGACGTGTCGCTCGCGATGTTCACGCATGCGGCGGCGGCCGCGCCCGGCACGATCACCGCGATCGACACGCACTGGATCTGGCAGGAAGGCGACGCGCGGCTCACGCGCGAACCGCTCGCGATCGTCGGCGGCCAGGTGGCCGTGCCAGAGCGGCCGGGGCTGGGGATCGAGCTGGATATGGCGCAGGTCGAGGCCGCGCATGCGTTGTACAACGCGGTGGGCGGTACGGCGCGCGACGATGCGGTGGCGATGCGTTATCTGGTGCCGGGGTGGACGTACGATCCGAAGCGGCCGAGTTTGGGGCGGGTTTAGGGGTAGTTTAGGGCGGGATGACGGGGTGGCAGGCGGTGGCGGTTGCCAAACATGGAAAACGGTCGCATCCTGCCGACTGCCTTGATCGGCCCGTGCGGCGGACGGTCGAGGGCCCCCGTCCATCCGCAACAGAACGCGCTCCATGACGTCATCCGATCCGACACCGCGACAGATCATCGTTTTCGTGCTGTATTCGGTGCTGTGCCTGCCCGCGAGCATCACCGTCGCCGGGTATGCCGCGACCCGGATCACGCAGAACGTATCGAATTTCGAAGGCGGGGCGGGCTATGCGGCGCTGTGGTGGATCGTCATTCTGACCTGCGTGTTCTGCGGGCTGTCGATCGTCGTCTGCGCGCTGCTGCGGAAGAGGACCGCCGTGCTCGCGGTCATGACGGTGGGGTTCGCGGTGTTGTCGGTGCCGACGTTCAGGTTGATCCACGAACTGGCGACTTAGCGCGCCGACCACGGTCCTGCGGGAAAACAAAAAGGCCCGATCTCGCGATCGGGCCTTTCAAATTCCGTTGGTGGAGCGGAGGAGGATCGAACTCCCGACCTTCGCATTGCGAACGCGACGCTCTCCCAGCTGAGCTACCGCCCCAACAGTCGACCATCATACACACGCATTTCCGCGCTTGGCAATAGGGGTTACGTCACCCGCAGCGCATTACTTTGACGGCGCGCCGGCCAGCACCCATTCGACCACCGACCGGACGTCGGCGTCGCTCATGCGCGGATGCGCGGGCATCGGAATCGCGCCCCAGACGCCCGAGCCGCCGTCCTTCACCTTCTTCGACAGCTTCGCGACGGCCTGCGGATCGGACTTGTAGCGCGCGGCGATATCCTTGAACGACGGGCCGACGAGCTTGCGGTCGACCGCGTGGCAGCCCATGCACGCGTTGCTGCGCGCAACCTTCAGGCCGTCGCCGACGTCCGCGTGCGCGGCGCCCAGCGTGCCGGCCACGAGCGCCGCGGCCGCGGCGCCCTGCACCATCCATCGTTTGATCTGCGTCATCTGCCTGCCCGTCATTGCGCCTTCGCCTTCGGATTGCCCGGATGCACGCTCGACGAATTCGAGATCGGCGCGGGCGGCTGCAGCGGCGCGGACTGCACCGACGCGTCGGGCACCGCGCCCACCGTCGCGCTGTCCGCCGGGGCGGCAGCCGCCTGCGCGCCGGATGCGCCGCTCGCGGGCGACGCGTCCTGCAGCGCCTGCGCGTCCTGCGGCTTCACGTACTGGAATACCTTCACGACCTTCTCGACGCCCGGCACCTGGCTCGCGGCTTCGGCGCCGCGATTGCCTTCATCGACCGTGACGAGCCCCATCAGATAAAGATTGCCGCGCTCGCTGACGACCTTGTAGTAGTTCGCCGAGATGCCCTTCGTCGCGATCAGCTCCGATTTCACGCGCCCTTCGAGGTACGAGTCGTTCGCGCGCGACGACAGCGACGACGCCGGCCCGACCGACAGCTCGTTGACGATGCCGTTCACGTTGTTGATGCCGCGCACGATTTCCTCGGCGCGCTGCTTCGACGCATCGTTCGGCACTTCGCCCGTCAGCAGCACGCGGCGGTTGAACACCGTCACGTTCACGTGCGACTGGTCGGGCAGCCCGTTGTTGATCTGCGTGAGCGACTTGACCTGGATCTCGCGATCCTCCGTCTGCGCGCCGAGCGTGCGGCGATCGGTCGCGATCAGCGCGCCGCCGCCGGCCGCTGCGCCCACGACCCCGAGCACACAACCCTGCAGCGACACGGCGAGGCCCGCCGTCAGCGCGGCGAGCAGCGTGGTTCTGACGAGCGTCTGTTTGACGCGGCTTTGATTCATCGACGGCTCTCCTTCGTTCAATCCTCACCCAGCAGCATCGCGTCGATGCCGTCGCACAGGCAGTGGATGGTCAGCAGATGGACTTCGTGGATGCGCGCCGCGCGAACGGCGGGCACGCTGATCGGAATATCGGTATCGGACAGCGCGGCCGCGACCGTCTGGTCGTTGCCGCCCGTCAACGCGACGACGGTCATCTCGCGCTCGTGCGCCTCGTCGATCGCCGCGAGCACGCGCGGCGAAGCGCCGAGCGCGTCGAGCACCAGCAGGATGTCGCCCGTCTGGCCCAGCACGCGCACCTGCTGCGCGAACAACTGCTCGGCCGCCGCCGCGCCCGCGAGGCCGGCCTGCGATGCGTCGGTGGCCAGCGCGATCGCGGGCAGGCCCGGACGCTCGCGCTCGAAACCGCCGACGAGCGACGCGGCGAGGTACTGCGCGGCGGCGGCCGACGGGCCGTCACCGCACGCGACGATCTTGTTGCCGTTCGCCAGTGCGGCGAACATCGCATCGACCGCGGCTGCGATCGGCAGCGACAGCGCGTCGGCCGCTTCGGCGTGAAGCGCGGCGCTGTCGCGGAATTGTTGCTGAATACGTTCGACTGACATCGATTCCTGGTGAACTGGGCGCGCGGCACAACTCGCGCGACATCGTGGGTGCGGCGAGTTTACCGTACTCCGGCGCCCTCTCCGGCGGTCCGGCAAGAACTCTTTACATCTCGTCACAGCTCGCGGCTATGCATCGTCGGTACGAAATGCGTCGCGCAGCCACGCAAGCCGTCCGGCCTCGAACGCGACGACGTCGAAACGGCACGCGGCGCCGGCGCCGTGCCGCGACCAGAACTGCAACGCCGCCGCGACCAGACGCCGCCGCTTGCGCCAGCCGACGCTCGCGGCCGCGCCGCCGTGCCGGGTGCTGCGCCGCGCGCGCACTTCGACGAATACGAGCATGCCGTCTGGCTCGCGCATCACGAGATCGAGCTCGCCGCCGCGCATCGTCACGTTCGCGGCAACGAACCCGAGGCCACGACGCTCGAGAAACTGCCGCGCGCGCTGCTCGAACGCCGCGCCGACCGGTTTGGATCGCGCCGCGCCGGAAAAGTTGTCGCCCGAACGCGGCCGATCGCTGGCGCCCTCCGGCCGCGCCGGCGCCGCGTGGCACAATGCCGTCCTTGTTCCGCTCGTGCCGCGATTGCGTGCATTGCCTGCCATGACTGCCCTCCTCGAACTCGCGCATACGCAGCACTACCCGGACGCCGCGCTCTACGTGGTCGCCACGCCGATCGGCAATACGGCCGACATCACGCTGCGCGCGCTGCACGTGCTCGGCCTCGCCGACCGCATCGCGGCCGAAGACACCCGCAATACGGGCCAGCTGCTCGCCCGCTACGGGATCTCGAAACCGCTCGTCGCCGTGCACGAGCACAACGAACGCGAAGCCGCGCAGCGCGTGATCGAACTGCTGCGTGGCGGCGAACGCGTGGCCTACGTGTCGGACGCCGGCACGCCGGGCATCTCGGACCCCGGCGCGCGGCTCGTCGACGCCGTGCGCGCGGCCGGCTTCCCGGTGGTTCCGCTGCCGGGCCCAAGCGCGGCCGTGACCGCGCTGAGCGTGGCCGGCGACTGGGCCGGCGCGTTCACGTTCGCGGGCTTCCTGCCGCCGAAGGCGAAACAGCGCGCGACCGCGCTGCAGGCGCTGGCGTCGCACCCGTACGCGCTGGTGTTCTACGAAGCGCCGCACCGGATCGCCGAAACCGTCGACGCGCTCGCCGACGCGTTCGGCCCCGCGCGCCGGCTGCTGATCGCGCGCGAGCTCACCAAGCTACACGAGCAACTGTTTCAGGGCACCCTGGCCGAAGGACAGAGCTGGCTCGCCGGCGATGCGAACCGGCAGCGCGGCGAGTTCGTGCTGGTCGTCGAAGGCGCGCCGGCGGCAAGCGGCGAAGCCGACGACACCGCGCACGACGCGCTGCTCAAGCTGCTGCTGGAAGAGGTGCCGGTGAAGAGCGCGGCCAAGCTCGCGGCCGCGCTGACAGGCGCATCGCGCAACACGCTGTATGCGCGTGCGCTCGTGCTGAAGGAAGGCGACGAAGGCTGACGCGCGACGCCGCCGCGCGGAAACACAAAGGGCTGCCGGAAGGCAGCCCTTTGCGCAGGAGCGGACGATCCGCCGGGTTGTTGCGTCGGGTTGTTGCGCCGCGTTACTTCGCCGAGATCGATGCGAACATTTCGTTGCGTGCATCGCGCGCTTCCTGCGGCGACAGCCCTTCGATCTTCACGCGGCCCGTGCCGGCGTGCACGAGGCCGATCACCTTGGCCGCCGCATACGACAGGTCGAGCACACGGCCGCGCTTGAACGGCCCGCGATCGTTGACCTTCACGACGACCCACTTGCCGGTCGATGCGTTCGTCACCTTGATGTACGACGACAGCGGCAGCGTGCGGTGCGCGGCGGTGAACGCGTTCATGTTGAAGCGTTCGCCGTTCGCGGTGCGGCGGCCGTGGAAATCCCGCCCGTACCACGATGCGCGGCCGCTCTGGCGGAAATCGGACACATCCTTGCCGTCGATCGGCTCGGCATCCGCCAGCGACGACTTCTTCGCGTCCTTGCTGTCTGCAGCCGGCATCGATGCCAGCGCGGAATCGAAATTGAGCGGCTGCTTGTCGTCGTCCGCCTTCGCGGCGGCGGCGGTCTTGTCGACCGCCTTCTTCTGGCTCACGCTGCCGGTGGTCTGGCTGGATGGCACCGCACAGCCCGTCAGCGCAAAAAACAATGCAATGGTTCCGAATCGGCTCGGAAAACGTAAATTCATCGACGTGTCGCCTTCTGGTTCGGGCCGCATCGATACAACGCTGCTTCACAACGCAGACATATGCGGCCCGGACGGCAAATGCGTGCACGCCCCGCTCGAATGCGAGCAGGCGGCTAGCATGGGCGCGGCGTTCGTCCTGGCCGCAACCGTCCTGATTAGCTTTCACGTCTGGCGCAACCTGTCCCCAACAGCCTGACCAGACCCCACATGCCGCCATCGAACATGGCTCCACGTTCGCGCGCGTCGCTACGACCAACGCACAGGAACGGCGGCACAGGCCTCATCCGGCGGCGCGGCAGCAGGGCCGCAGGCGGGCGCGCAGCACCCGGCCGGACAAGACGTGAGCACCGACTGCTCGGTGCTGGATACACCGCCGGACTCCCCGGCGGCTGATGCTTGACGGTGGATCGGACGCCTCGTTTAACGGGGCCGATACACCAGCGAATGGCGTGAAATTCACGCGCAATGGGGCGCATTATACATAAATCAAAACCTTGTCTCGAAAAGGGCCCCCGGCGGACCATTGATTCTCGCTATGGCTGTAACAATCGGCATGCTCCGGGAATGCCCTGATCCGCGTGCTGCGGCATGCATCGTACGCACGGCAGGCCACGCGCGCGACCGGTACAATCGCTCCTTTTAGCCGCCGGTGCCCTCATGAAAGTCACGCTCATTCCGGTCACGCCGTTCCAGCAGAACTGCTCGCTGCTCGTCTGCGAGAAGACGGGCCGCGCCGCCGTCGTCGATCCGGGCGGCGATCTCGACCGGATCGAACAGGAAGTCGCGCGGCAGAACGTGCAGGTCGAGAAAGTGCTGCTCACGCACGGGCACATCGATCACTGCGCGGGCGCGAAGACGCTCGCGACGCGCTACGGCGTGCCGATCGAGGGGCCGCAGGAAGAAGAACGCTTCTGGATCGAGAAGCTGCCGACGCAGAGCGAGCGCTTCGGCTTTCCGGCCGCCGACGTGTTCGAGCCCGACCACTGGCTGAACGACGGCGACACCGTGCGGTTCGGCGACGAGACGCTCGAGGTCTATCACTGCCCGGGCCACACGCCCGGCCACGTCGTGTTCTTCAGCCGCGCGCATCGCGTCGCGATCGTCGGCGACGTGCTGTTCGCGGGCTCGATCGGCCGCACCGATTTCCCGCGCGGCAATCACGAGGATCTCGTGCGTTCGATCAAGGAAAAGCTGTGGCCGCTCGGCGACGACGTCACGTTCGTGCCCGGCCACGGCCCGGTGTCGACGTTCGGCGACGAGCGCCGCACGAACCCGTTCGTATCCGACAAGGTATTCGGATGAACCAGACCGCCATCCCGGAAATTTACGTCAGCACCGACGTCGAAGCCGACGGCCCGATTCCCGGCCCGCATTCGATGCTGAGCTTCGCGTCGGCCGCCTATACCGAGGACAAGCAACTGATCGCGACGTTCTCGGCGAACCTCGAGACGCTGCCCGGCGCCAGCGCTCACCCGGTGCAGGAAGCGTGGTGGAAGACCGAGCCCGAAGCCTGGGCCGCGTGCCGGCGCGATCTGCAGACGCCCGACGCGGCGCTGGTCGCGTACGTCGAATGGGTCGAGGCGCTGCCCGGCAAGCCGGTGTTCGTCGCGATGCCGGCCGGCTTCGATTTCACGTTCATGTTCTGGTACATGATGCGGTTCGCGGGGCGCTGCCCGTTCTCGTGGTCGGCGCTCGACATCAAGACGCTCGCGTTCGCGATGACGGGCCTGCCGTACCGCAAGGCGATCAAGCCGCGCTTTCCGAAGCACTGGTTCGACGACCATCCGCACACGCACGTCGCGCTCGACGACGCGATCGAGCAAGGCGCGCTGTTCTGCAACATGCTCGCCGACCTGCGCCGGCAGCAGGCCGCGCTCGCGGGCCTGGCCGTGTCGGATACCGATCGGTCGGAAAGCGCGGGGGCGGGACAAAATCCCACGGATCCGCGAGCAAATTAGCGAATCTCGCTCAACGGCGCGTCGCCAGATTGCCTTTCGTTCCCCGGCGCTCTAACATTCAGCGTGTTGTAGCTGCCGCATGGAGGCGCAGGTGACGCTCGATTCCTTTTCGCAAAAAATCCTTCGCCTGTTGCAGCTCGACGCGCGCCGTTCCGTTCAGGAAATCTCCGACCAGGTCGGGCTGTCGAGCACGCCGTGCTGGCGCCGCATCAAGGACATGGAACAGTCGGGCGTGATCCAGCGCTACACGGCGCTGCTCGATCGCGAGAAGCTCGGCCTGCACGTCTGCGCGCTCGCGCACGTGCACCTGACGCGCCACAACGAAGGCGGCGTCGAGCAGTTCGAGCGCGAGATCGCGACCTGCCCGGAAGTCACCGAGTGCTACAGCACGACCGGCGAAGCCGATTACATCCTCAAGATCGTCGCGCCGGACATCAAGGCCTACGACGTGTTCCTGCACGAACGCATCTTCAAGATCCCGGCCGTGTCGCAGGTGCGCACGAGCGTCGTGCTGCGCGAAATCAAGTTCGACACGCAACTGCCGCTGTAACGCGCGGGCCTGCCCTGCGGCGGGCCGCGTTCGCCGGTGCCGGCCGCCGGTTGCCGGTCACGTCTGCCCGGTCAACGTGCGCGTGAAGCCGATCCGGCGTGCGCCGAACTCGCGCTTCAGCGTGTCGATGTCGAGCCGGGCGGCCAGCGCCGCATCGGTGTCGCGCGGATCGCCGTCGAGCGTCACGTCGACCTCGAGCCCCGTACTCAGGTAATGCAGGTTGATCGCCGCCGCATGCAGCCCGCGCTGCGCGAGCGCGGCCTCGAGCCGCGCCGCCAGTTCGCCGCGCGGCGGCAGCGCGAGCGCCGGACGGCGCGCCGCATCGTTCTCCGGGTCGACATGGATCAGCGCATCGAGCACGCGCGGGTCGGACAGCACGCGCGCCCGCGCGGTCTCGGCGATGTAATGCCCTTCCGAGACGGAGATCTTCGGATCGACGAGGATGTGCGCGTCCACGAGCGCGGCATCGCCCATCTTGCGCGTGCGCAGGTCGTGCACGTCGCGCACGCCGGGCGTCGCGACGAGCAGCGCGCGGATCTCGGCCGTGTCGGCCGTATCGAGCGCGCGGTCGGAGAGGTCCTGCAACGCGTCATAGCCGAACGTCCAGCCCATGCGCGCGACCATGAAGCCGACGATCGCCGCCGCGATCGGGTCGAGCAGCCGCACACCGGCCAGGCTGCCGACGATGCCGATCGCGACGACGAGCGACGACGCCGCATCCGAACGCGCATGCCATGCGTTGGCGACGAGCATCGCCGAGCGCACGCGCCGCGCTTCGCGCAGCATGTAGCGAAACAGCGCTTCCTTCGACACGAGTACCGTCAGCGCCACGATCAGCGCGGAAAAATGCACGGCCGGAATGTTTTCGAGATTAACGAGGCGGTCGCCGGCGCGCCAGAGCATGCCGATACCGACCGCGATCAGGATCGCGCCGAGAAACAGCGACGCGACCGTCTCGTAGCGGCTATGGCCGTAATTGTGGTCGGCATCCGGCGATGCGCCGCTATGCCGATTCGCAACCAGCACGACAAAATCCGAGATCAAATCGGAAATCGAATGCACACCGTCCGCAATCAATGCTTGCGAATGCGCAATCACGCCGACCGCGATCTGAAATGTCGCAAGTACGACATTGAGGACAATACTGACGAGCGTGCTCTTGCGCGCAACGGCGTGCTTATCTGCGCTCTGCGCGTCGCCGGAAAACGTGGACATGAAATATGAGATATCGGTGTGCGGTACGCAATTCTATCAAAGGCGCCCCGCCAGCCCGGCCAATATCCACAAATTTCTCATTTAAATCAATCGCTTATGCGAACGTGTCGCATTTTCATTCACCGGACATGCTTACAGCTTCATGACGACCCGGCTGGGCCGCCGGTGTCCGGAAAACAAAAAAGCCGCGCTCCTCGACGGACACGCGGCTCTTTCGAAGAGCGGGCAACCTAAACGAACGCTTAAATCGCAAACTGTTCGCGGTTCTTGCCGGCGATCCAGCGCGGCGGCTTGCCACGACCCGACCACGTCGCGCCCGTTTCCGGATCGCGATACTTGGCCGCCACGCCTGCGCGCGGACGACCGACCTTGCCGGCCTTCGCGCGGCTGAGGCCGAGTTCGGCGAGCGAAAAGCCGTAGTCGGCAATTTTCTGCTTCACGTCATTCAGCACTTCAGCGTATTCACGCGACTTCGCTTCTTCGATTTGCTTCTCCAGCTTCTCCCGCTGGGCCAGCAGGTCCTTGTAAGAAGACATAGTTTCCCTTTCTATCTATCTGACCAATGGCGCCGGTCTGAGCCAGCTCACCATTCATGAAATATATGTGCCTCGGATTTTTGAAGGCAGAGATTAGCACAAAAAAGATTTGATAGAAGCGAGATTCATGAAAATCCCGAGATCAATTGAAATTCGCACATGTCATTTTGACCGGCCGCGGCCTTTTCTCAAATTTTTACGCTCCTCCATAGAGATTAGGACATTAGCGATTGGCTATTAGGTCTTTCAACATACGCAATTACCCTGCATTGAAGAAAATCAAAGCTTTCATCGGACGAGAGTTTCGCGAAAACCAGATGACGCCGTTTGCTAAACGAACAAATCACTGACCCGTGACGTCACGTCACATCCTTTGCGCGGGCGATCAGCTGTTCGCGCAGCGCACCGATGTCGGCCGACGGCGCGTCGAACGGCGTGCGCACGCGGCGGCCGTCGCATCGCCAGTCCGCGCCATGGCGATCGACGCCGAGCAGGTCGAGCCCGTCGCGGCGGGCGTCGCCCGCGTCGTATGCCGCCCACAGTGCCCGTTCGTCGTCGAACGCGAGCGGCGGCAGCGCATCGAGCTGCACGCCGTCGATCCAGCCCATCCGCCCGAACCCGACGATATGGCGCAACCGCTCGATCTCGAGCGCCCAGAACCCGAAATCGCCGAGCGCGAGATAGCGCGCGGCGCTCGGTTCGTAGCGCAGGTAACGCGCGGCGACGTGCGGATCGTCGCCGAGCGGCACGAACCGGCCCAGCAGCGTCGCACGCTCGGCACTCAACACATCGCCGGGGCTGACGTCGACGACGAGGAAACCCGCGCGCGGATCGGCTGCGAGATTGCGCGTGTGCTCGGCCAGACCGCTCGCCAGGATCACCGGCCGATGGCTTGCATCGGGTGCAAACGGCACGACCGTCGGATACGGGAAGCCCTCCGGTTCGCGCGCATGGGTGGCGAGCGTGCCGAACGTGCAGCGGTGCAGCAGATGCAGCGCGAAGGCGGGATCGATGTTCAAGGTGACTCCTGCGGTCGAAAGGCGGCGCGTCGGCCAGGGTTTCGATGTTACCCGCGGGCGCCGCACGCCGCGCATCGGCCGAACGGCCATCGCCCGGCAGGATCGTAAGCGGTTCGATAGAATCGGACAAATCCGATCGGCGCCGCGTGCGCCCGCGCATTTTCCTGACGAGCCTTCCCGTGTCCGAATCCCCTTCCTCCGAATCGCCGTCCCCGTTCGCCGCGCCGCCCGACGCGCATCGCGTGCTGCCGCTGCCGGCGCGCCAGCGCGCGCGCACGGCGTCGATGGCGCTGTTCTTCGTCGCCGGCATGATGTACGCGTCGTGGGGCGTGCACGTGCCGACCGTGCGCGACAAGTTCTCGCTGAGCCCCGGGCTGCTGTCGATCGCGCTGTTCGCGGTCGCCGGCGGGTCGATCGCCGCGATGCTGACCATCGCGCGCTGGATCGCGCGCGTCGGCTCGCGCACCGCGTGCGTCGCCGGCGGGCTCGTGATGTCCGCGTGCGCGGCGCTGATCCTCGTCGTGCCCGACTACTGGATGCTGCTCGTGGTGCTCGCGCTGTTCGGCTTCTCGATGGCGACACTCGACGTCGCGATGAACGCCGAGGCCAGCGCGGTCGAAATCGCGCTCGGCAAGCCGATCATGTCGTCGCTGCACGGGATGTTCAGCATCGGCGGGATGGCCGGCGCGGCGGCCGGCGGCGCGCTGCTGTCGGCCGGCATGGCGCCGGTCGCGCATCTCGCGCTCGCGGCGGCGGCGAGCGCCGCGGTGCTCGTGGCCGCGAGCCCGGCCGTGCTGCCGCACGTACCGCACCACGAACAGGCGCACGGCGGCGGCAACCGCTGGCGCTCGCCCGCGTTGTGGATGCTCGGCGGCATCGCGCTGGTTGCGCTGATCGCCGAAGGCGCGATGTACGACTGGGCGACCGTCTACATGCGCGACGTCGTCGCGGCGAGCCCCGCGCTCGCGAGCGCCGCGTACGCGGCGTTCTCCGGCGGGATGGCCATCGCGCGCTTCGCGGGCGACGCGGTGCGCGCCCGCTTCGGCGCGCCGCAGCTCGTGTTCGCGAGCGCGTCGCTCGCCTGTGCGGGGATGATCGGCGCGCTGCTGCTGCCGAATCCGGTCGCGGTGCTGACCGGTTTCACGCTGATGGGCCTCGGGCTGGCCAACATGATGCCGGTGCTGTTCGCGGCCGCCGCGCGCGTGAAGGGCATCCACGCGGCCGAAGGGCTCGCGCACGTGGCCGGGCTCGCGTATTTCGGACTGCTGTTCGGTCCGGTCGTGATCGGCGCGGTCGCGCAGGCCGCGAACCTGACGATCGGCCTGTCGGTCGTCGCACTGTGCGCGGCGCTCGTCGCGCTCGTCGCACCCAGGGTGCTCGCGCACCTGAAGATCTGACGGCGCGGCGGCGTAAGCCGGCCCAAAAAGAAAGCGCGCATGCGTTGCCGCATGCGCGCTTTCCCCCCTTCTGTCGGCCGCTGAAGCGTTACATCTTCACTTCGTCGAGCAGCGACTTCTTGCCGCTCTTGTAGTTGTACAGCGAAATCACGCCGTGCTGCAGGTCGCCCTTCGCGTCGAAGGTCGTCGTGCCGATCACGCCCGTGTACTTCGTCGCCGGCATCGCCGCGAGGATCTTCGCCGTGTCGGTCGAGTTCGCGCGCTTCATCGCGTCGGCGATGATGTACACGGCGTCATACGTGAACGGTGCGTAGATCTGGATCGGCTGGCCGAAGCGCTTCTCGTACTTCGCCTTGAACGCCGCGCCGCCCGGCATCTTCTCGAGCGAGGCACCGGCCTCCGAGCACACGATGTTGTCGGTCGCGTCGCCGGCCAGGTCGGCCAGCTTTTCCGTGCACACGCCGTCGCCCGCGAAGATCTTCGCGCGCAGGCCGAGCTGCTTCGCCTGTTTCGCGAACGGGCCGCCGGTGGCATCCATGCCGCCGTACATGATCGCGTCCGGGTTTTCGCCCTTGATCTTCGTCAGAATCGCGCGGAAGTCGACCGCCTTGTCGTTCGTCGCGTCATGCGACATCACCTTCAGGCCGAGCGCCTTCGCCTTCTTCTCGAACTCGTTCGCGAGACCCTGGCCGTACGCGGTCGAATCGTCGACCACCGCCACGCTCTTGATGCCCTTCGAGTGCGCGTAGTTCGCCAGTGCCGGGCCCTGCTGCGCATCGGTCGCCACCACGCGGTACGTGGTCTTGAAGCCTTGCTGCGTGTAGGCCGGGTTGGTCGCCGACGGCGAGATCTGCACGATGCCCGCATCGCTGTAGATCTTCGAGGCCGGGATCGACGTGCCCGAGTTCAGGTGGCCGACCACCGCGACGACCTTGTCGTCGACGAGCTTCTGCGCAACCTGCGTCGCCTGCCGCGGGTCGGCGGCGTCATCCTGCGGGTCGAGTTGCAGCGTGATCTTCTGGCCGCCGATCGTGAGACCCTTCGCGTTGATCTCCTCGACTGCGAGACGCGCGCCGTTTTCGTTGTCCTTGCCCAGGTGTGCAATGCCGCCCGTCAACGGCGCGACGTGGCCGATCTTGACGACTTGATCGGCGGACGCGTTGCTTGCAGCTGCAGCGCACAGCATTGCCGCTGCGGTGATCGGCAACAGCTTTTGCATCTTGATATTCATGTAAGTCTCCAGTTCGGTCCCAAAAAACGCCATCGCCCGGTGCCCCGCTGCCATCCCCGTGTTTGCAATCACTGGACGATTCGCCGGTTGCATCCTTCATGCACTTGGCCTCAAGCACGTGAAAACCGCCGCTTTTAGCAGCCGCCCGCTCGTACTTGCGCGCAAGTGTAGGTGATCAAATTAATTTGTGGGACTTTTTTAGGATAGTGGTAACACTACCGATATGCGCGCTTTGGAAGGATGATTCGAATCGCGCTGCAAGCCCCGGCGGATAAGGGTTTCCGCTAATTTCGACGCACTGTCGAAAGGTCGTTTCAAGCGAGTCGCGCGGGCATTTCGATTCGGTATTTTGTGACCTGGATCATTGAATGAAACGCGCGTGACACCACGCGCGTTTCGTCGCCCCACATGAACGGCTCAAGCGGCCGAAACGGTGTTCAGGCAGCCGATGCGCGCCATTCCGCATCGAGCGCGGCGACCAACTGCGACGTCGTCAGCGCATCGCCGCGCCGCCGCGCGAGCGGCGCGCCCTGGCCGGCCCACAGCGACAGGTAGTCGCCGTCGTTCGCGCGCGCGGCCGCCTGCCGCAGCGGCTGGGTCAGCGCGTTCTGCACCGGATACGGTGGGACGTCGACCACGTGCTCGCCGAGCCGCGCCATCAGCGCGTTGCGCAGCCCGCGTGCGTGACGGCCGGTGATCGCACGGGTGACCTGCGTCGACGTATCGGCGCTCGCGAGCAGACGCGCCTTCCAGTCCGCGGCGATCGCGCTTTCCGCGCACGTGAGGAACGCGGTGCCGAGTTGCGCGGCCTGCGCGCCAAGCGCGAGCGCGGCCGCGATGCCGCGGCCGTCCATGATGCCGCCCGCGGCCAGCACCGGCAGGCCCGTCGCGTCGACGAGCTGCGGGACGAGCGCGAGCGTGCCGATCAGCGCGTCGTCGGCGGCACCGATGAAGGTGCCGCGGTGGCCGCCCGCCTCGGCGCCCTGCGCGGAGATCGCGTCGGCGCCGGCCGCCTGCCACGCGAGCCCTTCGGCCACGTGCGTCGCGGTGCCGATCACATAGGTGCCGGCGGCTTTCAGGCGTGCGACGTCGGCTGCGTCGAGCACGCCGAACGTGAAGCTCGCGACCGGCACGCGCAGCGCGACGAGCGCATCGAGCTGCGCGCGGAAATCGGGCGCGTAGCGCGCGGGCGCCGTGCCCGGCGGCAAGCCGAGCGTGGCATTCAGCGGGTCGATCGCCGCCAGCGCGCGCGCGACGGTCGCCGCGTCGGGCGCGGCTTCATCGGGCAACACGAACAGGTTGATCGCGAACGGGCGATCGGTCGCCGCGCGGATCGCGGCGACTTCGGCGTCGATCCGTTCGGGCGCGAGCGCGCCGGCGCCGAGGCTGCCGAGCGCACCGGCATTCGATGCGGCGGCGACCATCGCGGTCGTGGTCGCGCCGACCATCGGCGCCTGCACGAGCGGCAGACGCAGGCCGAAGCGTGCGGAAAAGGGCGTGGAAAACGAGCGGGCAGACATGGCGAATCCTTCGATGACGGTGCGCGAAAGCGCTTTGTAAAGGCCGGTACATCGACTCTATCGAAGCGGCGCGGCGCCGAAAAATGAATAATCGAGATCGAAACGATCGCTGCGCGAGAAGCGGCCGCGTGCGCTGCAGCAGCGGGCGATTGGTGGCACACTAGGCCGCCTCTTTTCATCCCCGGGGGCGCCTCCCGCACCCCGCACGCCAGGAGTTCAGAACGTGACTGCCCAATGGATCGACATCCCGACCGGTAACGACAGCTTCGGCGGCTATCTCGCCCTGCCCAAGCGCGGCAAGGGCCCTGCCGTCATCATCATCCAGGAGATCTTCGGCGTGAACGCGCACATCCGCGCGGTCGCCGATCAGTACGCGGCCGACGGCTTCGTCGCGCTCGCGCCGGACGTATTCTGGCGCACGCAGCCGCGCGTCGAGCTGACCTACGAGGGTGCGGATCGCGACAAGGGCATCGAGCTGCTGAAGAAGACCGACGTGGGTCTCGCGGTCGCGGACATCGTCGCGGCGGCCGACGCGTTGCGCGCGCGCCCCGAAGTGGCCGGCAAGCTCGCCGCGATCGGCTACTGCTTCGGCGGCCAGCTCGCGTATCGCGCGGCCGCGACCGGCAAGCTGGACGCGGCGGTGGCCTATTATGGCGGCGGCATCCAGAATGCGCTCGACCTCGCCGGCCAGGTCACGCAGCCGATCCTGTTCCACTACGCGGAAAACGACCACGGCATTCCGCTCACGGCCGTCGATCAGGTGAAGGCCGCATTCGCCGGCCGCGGCAACGCTTCGTTCCACGTGTACCCGGGCGCCGAGCACGGCTTCAACTGCACGGACCGCGCGTCGTACAACCAGCGCGCCGCGGCGCTCGCGCACGGCCGCACGCTGACCTTCCTCGCCGAGCATCTCTAAAAAGGCCCGGCCGCGGGCCCGGCGCGCCGGGCCCGCGTTATGCTCGCACCATCGCCACGAGTCACAACGGGGGTGACCGCGATGCACTCGGACTATCTCGCGCATGACGCAATCGGCCTCGCCGCGCTCGTGCGCGACCGCCACGCCAGCCCGCGCGAACTGCTCGACACCGCGATCGGCCAGGCCGAAGCGGTGAACGGCGCGATCAACGCGATCGTGCTGCAGGACTACGAAGCCGCGCGCGCGCGCGCGGCGGCCGCGCCCCAACCCGGCGCCGACGCGCCGTTCGCGGGCGTGCCGTATCTCGTCAAGGATCTCGGCGCGGCGGTCGCCGGGCTGCCGCTGTCGATGGGCAGCCGGCACTACCGGTACTTCGTGCCGGCCGACGATTCGCCGGTGATCGCGCGCAGCCGCGCGGCGGGCCTGAACGTATTCGGCAAGACCAACACGCCCGAGATCGGCCAGATGCCGTACACGGAACCGGAACTGTTCGGCGCGTGCCGCAACCCGTGGAATCTCGACCACACACCCGGCGGGTCGAGCGGCGGCGCGGCGGCGGCCGTCGCGGCCGGCATCGTACCGCTCGCGCATGCGTCCGACGGCGGCGGCTCGATCCGCATTCCGGCGTCGTGCTGCGGGCTGTTCGGGCTGAAGCCGAGCCGCAACCCGGTGCTCGTCGACCTGCCGTCGAACGGCGAACTCGTCGTCCAGCACGCGGTGTCGCGCAGCGTGCGCGACAGTGCGCTGCTGCTCGACGTGACGACCGGCCAGACGCTGCCGCCCGGCGCGCCCGGCACCTTCCTCGGCGCGCTCGATACGCCGCCCGGCCCGCTGCGGATCGGCCTCGTCGTCGATCCGATGCTCGCGCCGGCACTCGCCGACGACACGCGCGCGGCGCTCGACGACGCGGCCGCGCTGCTCGAATCGCTCGGCCACCGCGTCGAGCCGGCGACGCTGCCGATCGACTACGCGCGCGCGGCCGAAACCTTCCTGACGCTGTGGGCGACGATCGCCGAGGACATGGTGCTCGGCGCACGCGCGCTGACCGGCCGCACGCCCCGGCGCGGCGAATTCGAGGCCGCGACGTGGGCGATGGCGGTGGTCGGCCGACGGCTCGCGCGCACGCGCCTGCCGGACGTGCTCGAATGGCAGCGCCAGCTCACCGTGCAGGTCGCCGGTCTCGTGTCGCGTTACGACGCGATCCTGTGCGCATCGCTCGCGGGGCCGCCGGTGAAGATCGGTGAATTGCAGCCGACGCCGTTCGAATCCGCGCAGATGAAGCTGCTCGCCGCGCTGCCGGTGAAGCCGCTGCTGAAGGAAATGCTCGCGAAATCGTCGGAGAAGGCGTTCGCGTGGGCCGGCTGCACCGAGCTGTTCAACCTGACCGGGCAGCCGGCGATGTCGGTGCCGCTGTACTGGAATGCGCGCGGGCTGCCGATCGGCGTGCAGTTCGCCGCGCGCCACGCCGACGACGCGCTGCTGCTCCGGCTCGCGCGGCAGCTCGAACACGCGCGGCCGTGGTTCGACCGCCGTCCGCCGCTGATGCAGGCGCAGCGCTGATTCGGCGGCTTGCGCCACGCGGCATGCGCGGCGCGTCACGATAAAAAAGCCCCGCCGGCGCAAACCGGCGGGGCTTTCACGCAGGCAACCGCGTGACGGCGCTCGTTACACCGCGAGCCGTTCGCAGATCGTCCGCGTCGCGACCGCTGCGTTCAGCGTATAGAAGTGCAGCCCCGGCACGCCCGCGTCGATCAGGCGCTGGCACAGGCTCGTGACGACGTCCGCGCCGAACGCGCGGATCGACTCGCGATCGTCGCCGAAGCTCTCGAGCCGGCGCGCGACCCAGCGCGGCACTTCGGCGCCGCACATCTCGGAAAAGCGCATCAGCTGCGAGAAGTTCGTGATCGGCATGATGCCCGGCACGATCGGCACGTCCACGCCGAGCTTGCGCGTGTCGTCGACGAAGCGGAAATACGCATCCGCGTTGAAGAAGTACTGCGTGATCGCGGAATTCGCGCCGGCTTTCACCTTGCGCGCGAAATTCTCGAGATCGGCCTTCGGCGAACGCGATTGCGGGTGGTACTCCGGATAGCCGGCGACCTCGATGTGGAACCAGTCGCCATGCTCGGCGCGGATGAAGCTGACGAGCTCGGACGCATAGCGCAGCTCGCCGACCTCGCCCATCCCCGACGGCAGGTCGCCGCGCAGCGCGACGATGTGCCGGATGCCGTGCGAGCGGTACTGGTCGAGGATCGCGCGCAGGCTGTCGCGCGACGAGCCGATGCACGACAGGTGCGGCGCGGCCTCGAGGCCGTCCTTCTGCATGTCGAGCACGGTATCGAGCGTGCCCTGCTGCGTCGAGCCGCCGGCGCCGAACGTCACGGAGACGAATTTCGGCTTCAGCGGCAGCAGCTGCGCGCGCGTGGCGCGCAGCTTCTCGACGCCGTCCGCCGTCTTCGGCGGGAAGAATTCAAACGAGAGTTCGATCGGTTTCATGATTCGATGGGGTTGAGCCTGCGCCCGCTCGCCGTCAGCCGATGTCGCGCTGGCCGAAGATCAGGGCGGACAGCAGCCACGACACGATGCTGTACAGGATCGAACCGAAGAACGCGGACCAGAACCCCGACACCTCGAAGCCCTTCAGCAGCGACGACGCGAACCAGAAGCACAGCGCGTTCACGACGAGGATGAACACCCCGAGCGTGACGATCGTGACGGGCAGCGTCAGCAGGATCAGCACCGGCCGGATCACCGTGTTGATCAGCCCGAGCACGACCGCGACGATCAGCGCGGTGCCGAAGCTCTTGATGTGGATCGACGGCACGAGGTACGTGATGATCAGCAGCGCGAGCGCGTTGATGACCCAGGTGAGGATGACGCTCATGGAGGGCTCCGGTTCGGTTGTCGATCGGTACGATCGGTGAGCGCCGCCGCACCGTGCGCCCGCCACGGGCGCGCACGGTGCGGCGGCCGCCGCGCATCAATAGCGGTAGTGGTTCGGCTTGAACGGGCCGTCCTTCTGCACGCCGATGTACGCAGCCTGCTCGTCCGACAGCACCGACAGGTTCGCGCCGATGCGCGCGAGGTGCAGGCGCGCGACCTTTTCATCGAGATGCTTCGGCAGCACGTACACCTTGTTCTCGTACTCGTTGCCGCGCACGAACAGCTCGATCTGCGCGAGCGTCTGGTTCGCGAACGAGTTCGACATCACGAACGACGGGTGGCCGGTCGCGCAGCCGAGGTTCACGAGGCGGCCTTCGGCCAGCAGGATCACGCGCTTGCCGTCCGGGAAGATGATGTGGTCGACCTGCGGCTTGATGTTTTCCCACTGGTACTGGCGCGTCGACGCGACGTCGATTTCCGAGTCGAAGTGACCGATGTTGCAGACGATCGCGTTGTGACGCATCGCCTTCATGTGATCGTGGTTGATCACGTGGTAGTTGCCGGTCGCCGTCACGAAGATGTCGGCCTTGTCCGCCGCGTATTCCATCGTCACGACGCGGTAGCCTTCCATCGCCGCCTGCAGCGCGCAGATCGGATCGATTTCGGTGACCCACACGGTCGCGCCCAGGCCGCGCAGCGACTGCGCGCAGCCCTTGCCCACGTCGCCGTAGCCCGCGACGACCGCGACCTTGCCCGCGATCATCACGTCGGTCGCGCGCTTGATGCCGTCGACGAGCGATTCACGGCAGCCGTACAGGTTGTCGAACTTCGACTTCGTGACCGAATCGTTCACGTTGAACGCCGGGAACGGCAGGCGGCCGTCCTTTTCCATCTGGTAGAGACGGTGCACGCCGGTCGTGGTTTCTTCGGTCACGCCCTTGATGTGCGCGAGGCGCTTCGAGTACCAGTTCGCGTCGACGTCGAGGTGCGCCGCGATCGACTTGTACAGCGCGACTTCTTCCTCGTTGGTCGGCTTCGCGATCACCGAACGGTCCTTCTCGGCCTTCGCGCCGAGGATCAGCAGCAGCGTTGCGTCGCCGCCGTCGTCCAGGATCATGTTCGCGAATTCGCCGTTCGGCCATTCGAAGATGCGGTGCGAGAACTCCCAGTATTCGTCGAGCGACTCGCCCTTGAACGCGAACACCGGCGTGCCGGCTTCGACGATCGCGGCCGCCGCGTGATCCTGCGTCGAGAAGATGTTGCACGACGCCCAGCGGACGTCCGCGCCGAGCGCCTTCAGCGTCTCGATCAGCACGCCCGTCTGGATCGTCATGTGCAGGGAACCGGCGATGCGCGCGCCCTTCAGCGGCTGCTGCGCCTTGTATTCGTCGCGGATCTGCACGAGGCCCGGCATTTCGGTCTCGGCGATGTTCAGTTCCTTGCGGCCCCAGCCGGCCAGCGCCATGTCGGCGACGACGTAATCGTGGGAAGCCTTGGAATCGATAATGGCGTTCATCACGCCCTCCTTTCTAAAAAGTTTCTAGATTGGTGACGTGAGCGCCGTTCAGGAAGCGGGGCCGGCGCGACGGTCGCTCGAAACGATCGCCGCACGGCTGCTTGGTGAAGCCTTCCGAGCCTGGCGGACGCTGATGGTCCGTCGCAACGCTCCTCGGAAAACGGAGGGGATTGTAGCAAATCGGCGCGCGAAATGCGCAACGACGACGCGTCGGCACGAGACGCGCGCGGCGCGGGCACGCGCGGCCGTGGCCGAAAGGGCAGGACTTCGGGGTCAGGACTCCGCGCCGACCCACGCCTGTTCGCGCAGCCGTGCGCGCAGGCGCGCGACGGCCTGGCTGTGGAGCTGGCATACGCGCGATTCGCTCACCTCGAGCACCGCGCCGATTTCGCGCAGATTCAGACCCCGTTCGTAGTACAGCGACATCAGCAGCTTCTCGCGCTCCGGCAGCCGCTCGATCGCCTCGACGAGCGCCTCGCGCAGATGCTCGTCGAGCAGCGCCGACAACGGATCGGCATGATCGACGCGATAGCGGTCGAGGAACGGCTCGTCGTCGGCCGCGCGATCGAAATCCTCGTAGTAGATGAGCTGGCTGCCGTGCAGGTCCTGCAGCATCCCCTGGTATTCGTCGAGCGGCATGTTGAGGTGCTGCGCGATCTCGGTCTCGCTCGCCGAGCGGCCGAGGTGCTGCTCGACCTGGTGCACCGCATGCTCGACCTCGCGCGACGTCTTGCGCAGGCTGCGCGGCAGCCAGTCGTTGCTGCGCAGCTCGTCGAGCATCGCGCCGCGGATGCGCTGCGTCGCGTAGGTCTCGAACTGCGCGCCCTGGTCTTCCTTGTAGCGGCCGGCCGCGTCCATCAGGCCGATCATGCCGGCCTGGATCAGATCGTCGAGATCGACGCTCGCCGGCATCTTCGCGACGAGTTGCAGTCCGAGGCGGCGCACGAGCGGCGCATATTGCGCGAGCACGTCGGCCTGGGACATCTTTCCTTGAGCGTTGTACATCATGGCTCCCTCCTTCGGGTGGCGCTCACGCGGCGTGTGCCGCGCCCGCCTCATACGACGGCTTGCCGCCGGCGTGGACCGCGCGGCCCGCGCCCGAACCGGGGCGCATCGGCCAGTACAACAGGTCGGCGGCAATCTGCCGGTAATCGCGCGCGGCAGCCGACGACGGGAACGCGTCGACTACCGCATGCATCAGTTCGCGGGCGTGCTCGACGAGCGGATCGGCGCTCACGCAGCCCGCATCGGCGATCGACACGGTCAGGTAGCGGCTCGCGACGCCCGCGAGGTTGTCGAAGGCCGTCTTCGCGTCCGCGTGGCTGGCGACCTGATTGGTCAGCACGCGGAACTGCGCGAACGCGTGCGCGAAATGCAGCCGCTTCATGCACGCATACGCCTCGGTGATCGCCTGCACGGCAACCCGCGTGACGATCAGCACGTCGTGCGCTTCGCGCGCGAGCGCCGACAGCGATCCGTCGGCGCCGAGCTGCGCGTCGACGAGGACGATGTCGGCCGGGCCGTCGATGAAGTCGCTCAGCTGCGCGTCGCTGTAGCCGGCGCGCGCGAGCTGGGCGGCGCCGCACAGGCCGAAGCCGGCCGCCACCCGCGTGCGTTCGCCGTCGCGCAGCCACGCGCCGGCGAGCGTCGCGCTGGCCGAATGCACGTCGGCGCGCTCGTCGACGACGAGCACGTCCTTGCCGAGCGACGCGAGCGCCGCCGCGAGGTTCACCACGGTGGACGTGCAGCCGACGCCCGCCGGCCCGCCCGTCACCGCGACGATGCGCGACGCGCGCCCGGCCAGCAGGCGCCGCAGCCCTTCGGCCTGGTCGATGATCCGTTTATCCAAATCGCACCTCGTGCAGCTCGGCGGTGGAACGTGCGGTCAGTGCGGAAAGCAGCGTCGGCATGTCCTCGTCTTGCGGCACGAAGGGCGAGCCGTCGCGCGGCACACAGAACGCGCTCTTCAGCAGGAATTTGGTCGACGCGACGTACAGGTTCTCCGGCACCTTCTGGCCGGTCGACACGTAGTGGACCGGCAGCTTGTAGCGGATTACCGTGTCGAGCACGCTGCCGAGGTGGGTCGCCTCGTCGAGCTTCGTGAGGATGCAGCCGGCCAGGTCAGGGTGCTCGCCCGCGCTGCGGTACGCCTGCACGACTTCGTTCAGCGTATCGCCATGGCTCGTCGCGTTCAGCAGCAGCAGGCGCTGCACCGGCGCGTTCGCGCCGTGCAGCATCGCGATCTGGTCGGACACCGCGCGGTCGCGCTGGCTCATGCCGATCGTGTCGATCAGCACGATGTGCTTGTTGCGCAGCTCGGACAGCGCGAGCGCGAGGTCGCCCGCATCCTTCACCGCGTGAACCGGCACGCCGAGGATCTTGCCGAAGATCCGCAGTTGCTCGTGGCCGCCGATCCGGTAGCTGTCGGTGGTCAGCAGCGCGACCTTGCTCGCGCCGAAGCGCATCACGCAGCGCGCGGCCAGCTTCGCGGTGGTGGTCGTCTTGCCGACGCCGGTCGGCCCCATCAGCGCGAACACGCCGCCGCGCTCCATCAGCGCGTCCTCGCTGTCGAGCACCGGCAGGTTCGATGCGAGCACCGACTGCGCCCATTCGGCGGCCTGCTCGAAGGTCTGCGCGCCGTCGCCGGACGGCAGGTTGTCGACCAGCATCCGCACGAGCTGCGCGGAGAAGCCGGCCGCGAACAGGTGCTTCGTCAGCGCGCCGTGCACG
This sequence comes from Burkholderia sola, assembly GCF_905400185.1. NCBI lineage: Bacteria > Pseudomonadati > Pseudomonadota > Betaproteobacteria > Burkholderiales > Burkholderiaceae > Burkholderia > Burkholderia sola. The sequence continues at coordinate 227,487 of NZ_FR989675.1, read as the reverse complement.
GAGCTGCGACGCTGGCGGTCGTGCCACATCAGGCTGTCGAACTGCTCTTCCATCATCCCGCGCAGCTCGCCCAGCTCCTGCATCACCGTGTCGTTGACGATCCGCTCGATGCGCGACTTCACCGCATCGGCCACCACGGCGGCCGCGTCGGCGGACAGGCGCGTGCGGTCGGTCTGCTTGGCGCCGTACGCGGCGCCCGTGTCGGCTGCGCGCTTGGCGGCGGCCGGCGCTGCGGCGGCCGGCATCCGGCGCTCGGCGTCGCGCACGATGTCGCGCGCCCAGTCGGGCGGCGTCGCGCGGGCGGCGGCTTGCGGCGCGGGCGCGCTCGCCTGCGGCTCGGCGGGCGCCTGCGCACGGGCGATCAGCGCGTCGCGCTGCTGCGTCAGGCGCTTCGCGTGCTCGACCAGCCACGGTGCGGGTTCGGAAGTGGCGGCCGGCGATCCGGCGGCCGGCGATCCGACCGCGGCCGATGCAGCGCTCGACGGCGCTGCCGCCGCGGGCGCGTCTGCATCGATCGACGCGGGGTGCGCATCCGCGTCTTGCGCGTCGGCGCTCGCGCCGAACACGGACGAGAACACGTCCGGCAGCCCGCCTTCGCCGGCCGCATACGGATTGGCGGCCGGGCGCGGGGCGGTCCCCGGGCGCGACACGATGCCCGGCACGGCGGCGGCCGGCACGGAGTCCGGCGCGCGCGACGTGGCGAGGCGCCCACGCGCGGCCGGCGGCGCCACCGCGGCGAGATCCGAATCGGCGAGTGCAACGATTTCGACGCTGCCGTCATCGAGCGTGCGGTTCGACAGCACGACCGCGTCGGCGCCGAGCGCCTCGCGCACGAGACGAAGTGCGTCGCGGCTCGTTGCGCCGGTGAATTTGCGAATGTTCAAGCGGAACCCCCGATGACGTTAACGACTTTGATCGTGCGTGTGTCCGGCACTTCGGCGTACGACAGCACTTTCAGTTGCGGCAGGCTGCGGCGCAGGAAACGCGCGAGCATCGCGCGCAGCGCGTGCTGCACGAGCAGCACGGGCGGCAGCCCGAGATTCTGTTGACGCAGCATCGCTTGCTGCGTGCCGGTCAGAAGGTTGTGCGCGAGACCGGGTTCGAGGCCCGGGTTCGCGCCGGTGGCGAGCGCCTGCGACAGCACGCGCTCCAGGTTCGCGTCGAGGCCCATCACCTGCATTTCGCCGTTGCCCGGATACCACTGCTGCGTGATCGCGCGGCCGAGCGAGAGCCGCACCGCGGCCGTGATCTCGAACGCGTCGCCGCGGCCCGCATGCTCGGACACGGCCTCGAGGATCGTGCGCATGTCGCGAATCGGCACGCCTTCCTCGAGCAGGTTCTGCAGCACCTTCTGCAGCGTGGTGAGCGAGATCGTCTTCGGCACCAGGTCCTCGACGAGCGACGGCGCGTCCTTGCCGGTGCGCTCGACGAGCGCCTGCACTTCCTGGCGGCCGAGCAGCTCGGCCGCGTGCTGGACGACGAGATGGTTCAGGTGCGTCGCGACGACCGTGCTTGCGTCGACCACCGTGTAGCCGTACACCTGCGCCTGCTCGCGCAGCGCGACGTCGATCCACACGGCCGGCAGCCCGAACGCCGGGTCCTGCGTGACGGCGCCCGGCAGCGCGGCTGTCACCTGGCCCGGGTTGATCGCGAGCCACTGGCCCGGGAACACTTCGCCGAAGCCGATCTCGACGCCCTTCAGCGCGATCCGGTACGCGTTCGGCCGCAGTTCGAGGTTGTCGCGGATATGGATCACCGGCGGCAGGAAGCCGATTTCCTGCGCGAATTTCTTGCGGATGCTCTTGATGCGCTTGAGCAGCTCGCCGTCGCTGTTCTTGTCGACGAGCGGGATCAGCCGGTAGCCGACTTCGAGGCCGAGCGGGTCGATCAGCTGCACGTCGTCCCAGGTCGCTTCGTGGCTGTCGGCCGGCAGCACGGCGGGCGGCGCGATGTCGGTCACGTCGCCGGCCGCCTTGCGGGCCGCCGCGCGCTTGGTCTGCGTGCGCGCCAGCCAGATCGCGCCGCCGCCGAGCGCGAGGAACGCGAAGTGCGGCATGCCCGGGATCAGCCCCATCAGCACGATGATCGCGCCGGTGATGTTCAGCACGCGCGGGTTCGTGAACAGCTGGCCGGTGATCTGCGTGCCGATGTCCTCGTCGGTGGCGACGCGCGACACGATCACGCCGGCCGCGGTCGAGATCACGAGCGACGGGATCTGCGCGACGAGGCCGTCGCCGATCGTCAGCAGCGTGTAGTTGGTGCCGGCCGCGGCGAAGCTCATGTCGTGCTGGACCATCCCGACGATCAGCCCGCCGATCACGTTGATCGCCATGATGATCAGGCCGGCGATCGCATCGCCGCGCACGAACTTCGACGCGCCGTCCATCGACCCGTAGAACTCGGCTTCCTGCGAGACGGCCAGGCGCCGCTTGCGCGCCTGTTCCTCGTTGATGAGGCCCGCGTTCAGATCGGCGTCGATCGCCATCTGCTTGCCGGGCATCGCATCGAGCGTGAAGCGCGCGGACACTTCGGCGATCCGCCCCGCACCCTTCGTGATCACCATGAAGTTGATGATCATCAGGATCACGAACACGACGATGCCGACCGCGAAGTTGCCGCCGACGAGGAAGTGGCCGAATGCTTCGATCACCTGGCCGGCCGCGTCGGGCCCGGTATGGCCTTCGAGCAGCACGACGCGGGTCGACGCGACGTTCAGCGACAGGCGCAGCAGCGTCGAGAACAGCAGCACGCTCGGGAACGCCGCGAAGTCGAGCGGCTTCATCGTGTACATGCTGACGAGCAGCACCATCACGGACAGCGCGATGTTGAACGTGAACAGCAGATCCAGCAGCATCGGCGGCAGCGGCAGGATCATCATCCCCAGGATCATGCAGATGAGGATCGGGCCCGCGAGCGCGCGCAGGTTGGTGCCCGCGAACGGGTTCGCGCGCTTGCCGAACAGGCCGGTGGTCGGGGTGCTCATGCCGCGTTCCCTTGCTGGCCGAGGGCGTCCTCGGCTTCTTCACGTTCGTCGTCGGCGGCGACCGACGTGCCCTTGTCGAGTTCGGCCGGCACGTCGAGATCGACCGGCATCGCCGGGAACGCGCCGCCTTCCGAGCGGAAGCGCTTGAGCTGGTAAACCCATGCGAGCACTTCGGCCACGGCCGAGTACAGCGAACCGGGGATCTCGCGCTCGAGTTCGACGTTGTGATACAGCGCACGCGCGAGCGGCGGCGCTTCGAGCAGCGGCACGTTGTGTTCGGCCGCGAGTTCGCGGATGCGCGCGGCGACGAGGTTCACGCCCTTCGCGACCACCTTCGGCGCGCGCATCTCGCCGTCCGTGTATTGCAGCGCGACCGCGAAGTGCGTCGGGTTCGTGACGACCACGTCGGCCTTCGGCACGGCCGCCATCATCCGGCGCCGCGCAATCGCGCGCTGCTGCTGGCGGATCCGCCCCTTCACGTGCGGATCGCCTTCGTTCTCGCGATGCTCGCGCTTCACTTCTTCCTTCGTCATGCGCAACTTCTTGTTGTACTGCCAGAGTTGGTAAGGCACGTCGAGCCCGGCGACCACCAGCATCCCGGCGACCGTCGTGCCGCAGCACACGGCGACCAGATGCAGCGCATCGGGCAGCGCGGCGCCGAGCGGCTGCGTCGCGAGGCTGAGCAGCTCGTCCTTGCTGCGCCAGATCGCGATGCCGCCGATCCCGCCGACGACCAGCGTCTTCGCGATCGACATCCCGAGCTGGATCGGCCCCTGGATCGAGAAGATCCGGCCGAGGCCCGAGATCGGGTTCAGGCGGTCGAACTTCAGCTCGAACGTCTTCTGCGAAATCAGCCAGCCGCCGAGCGCCATCGGCGCGAGCAGCGCGGCGACGCCGGTGAGCGCGAGCAGCGGCAGCAGCGCGGCGAAGCCTTCGCGGCTCGCGCTGCCGGCCGCCGACAACATCCGGTGGGTGTCGAACGCGGTCGCGCGATCGAACGTGAACGCGCCGCGCAGCATCGCCTGCAGATGCCCGCCCGACGGGCCCGCGAGCAGCCATGCGCCGTAGAACCCCGCCGCGAGCAGTGCGAACGAAGCCAGCTCGCGCGAACGCGCGACCTGCCCCTCCTCGCGCGCCTTCTCGCGGCGCCTGGGAGTGGCGGCTTCGGTCTTGTCGAGATCGCTCTCGTCTGCCACGGGGCCTCCAGTCGGGTACGGCGGAATGCCGCTTTCCAGTGACACCGATTATTCATGGACGCGTCAAACGCCGATCGGTCGAGCAAAGCCGGGAAAGGGGGGTATTTCGGGGAATCGGGCGAGCGGCCGCGAACGCGGCCGGAACGGGGGCGGAGCGACGCGCGGCGTGGCGGAAAAACGGGACCGGCCGGCGCATTGGCGAGGCGGCGGCCGCAAGCGGGACGGCAGCGGCTTCACGCGCGGGGAACGGTGAAACGACGGACGGGAAAGACGGGAGAGAAGCGGGGCAAGCAGGCCCCGACGCAACGGCGTCGCGCGTCGGTCGGGGCAGGCGTCGGTCAGACGGCCGGGATCGGGTCCGCGCCGAAACGGTTCGGGCCTTCGGTGCCGCGCGAGCACATCCACACGAGCAGCAGGATGCCGCCGACGATCGGAATCAGCGCGAGCAGCAAGAACCAGCCCGAGCGGCCCGTATCGTGCAGGCGGCGCACGCTGACCGCGATGCCCGGAATGATCAGCGCGAGCGACACCAGGAAGATCACGCCGAGCAGCAGCAGCGTGATCAGGCCCGCATCGCGGCCGGCCGCGCCGATGATCTGACCGGCGACCGACAGCACGGAGGTCAGCAGCGCGAAATACCAGTATTCGGCACGACGCGCACGGCCTTCGAATGTTGCGTATTTATTCAGTACGGTACGAACGGCTTCGGAAAAATTCATTTTATTACCCTCCTGTTTTATATTGGCACCCCGGAAACAACGCCGGAATTATAAGATCGAAGTTCGGTGGATTCCATCTCTTTTCGCATATGGGGCAATACGCGCCCATATGGCGCAGGAAAGGCTGCAAGAGCGGATTTCGGCGTGCCGGCTTGCATGCCGCGTCATTTTAATAATCGTGAGGATCTGACAGAAATGGCAGCCGCGAATAATCCGGCTTTGATTACAGCCGAATGAAATCGCACGAATCGATAATCGACTCGAGTGTCCGGCATTCGATTAACCGACCGGCCGGCGATACGCAGGCGCGCCGGTCGCGGCGCCTTTCGGCGTCGCCGGTTCCGCCCGAATCGCAGCCTGCGGCGTCGGGACGGGACGGCCGACCATCGCCGGCCCGAACGGCGTGATCGACCGAAGCGACCTAGGGCGTGTTCACGCCCTAGCCGGCCGCCGCCCGCTGCAACGCGCCGAGATCGAGCTTCTTCATCGTCATCACCTGCGCCATCACGCGCTCGGCGCGGGCCGGGTCGCCCGTCATCAGTTCGGCCATCTGCACGGGCACGACCTGCCACGACACGCCGAAGCGGTCGCGCAGCCAGCCGCATTGCTGCGCGCGCGCGTCGCCACCTTCGGACAGGCGCGCCCAGTAATGGTCGATCTCGTCCTGGTCGCGACAGTTGACGACGAACGACACGGCCGGCGTCATCTGGAACACGGGGCCGCCGTTCAGCGCGACGAACGCCTGCCCGTCGAGCTCGAACGCCACGGTCATCACCGCGCCCTCGGCGTTGCCGGACGCATGCGCGCCGGTCTTGCCGTAGCGCGCGACGTGCACGATGCGCGCGTTGTCGAACACCGATACGTAGAAACCGGCCGCCGCCTCGGCGTCGCGGTCGAACCACAGGAACGGCGTGATGCGCTGGATACGCGGGTTCATGCGCTGTCTCCTTCGATGTCGTGCCGGCACCGGTGCCGGTCTTACATCGTAGGCGCTATGCCGGCGCGTGGCAGCGATCCGGTCCGTAGTGCACGCACGGCGCGCCGGAATAAAAAAAGGGGGCGATCGCTCGCCCCCTTGTTCCTGCGTCCGGCGACGCCGCGTCAGAATGCGACGAACGGCTGCGCGCCGCCGCTCGCGGTCTTGTCCATCCCGAAGTAGATCGTCTTGCCGTAGAAGTGCGGCATGCCGATGTCGAGCCAGTTGGACGAGCCGAACGGCCCCGCGATGTCGTTGAACGCGAACGTCGACGCGTTCGAGAACAGCGAATCCGCGTTCGCGACCGGCATCGACACGGTGCCCGACGCGCCGTTCTGGCCGCTCAGCGTGGCCGAATAGGTCGTCGTCGCCGACGGGCAGTAGAACTCCGTATTCCTCGAACAGACCGTCTGCGCCGAATCGTTGAAGAAATACGCGTTCGAGCCCGTATCGAAGAACGCGGTCACGTTGCGCCCCTGGAACGTCGCGCTGACGTCGCCGGTCGTGGTCGACGTCAGCACCGTCTTGCCGCTCAGGTTCGGCAGGCCGAACGTCAGCGTGCCGGTCGCGCTCGCCTGCCCGTTGTTCGAGATGGCCGGCATCTGCACGCTCACGCCGTCGTTGTTCGCGAACCGATGCACCGGGTTGGCCACCTGCTGCGCGAGCGACACGAGCGTGACGGCGCAGCTCGCGTTGTCGCCGTTCGGGCACGCGTAGTAGTTGTTGCTCGTCGACGTCGACGTCGCGCAGGTCGTGCCGCAGTCGTACGGCGCCGGCCCGATGCCGAGGATCCCGTTCGCGCCGAGCGCGCTCGTCGAGTTGGCCGACGCGCCGCCGTTCGTGCACGAGCTCGGCACGTTCGTCGTGCCGAGGTCGCCGATGATCTGCACGGGCAGCGACGCGGCCTGCTCGGTGCCGATCGACAGGTCGACGGTGCGCACCGAGCCCCACGTGTAGCTCGACACGAACTTGCCGCATTCGGCGACCGGCGCGCCGCCGCTCTTCACCTGCGGCAGGCTGTCGTGCACGCCGGCCACCGCGCTGCCGACGAGCCGCAGCCCGTAGGACGCGGTATCGACGAGCACGTTGTTGACGATCTGGCAGTTCGACGTGCCCGGCACGCAAACCTTCACGCTGATGGTCGGGATGTTGATCACGTTCGCGGCGCCGGCGGCGACCGTGACGACGGCCGTGTTGCCGCTGTTGCCGTCGGAGCCGCTGTTGCCGGTATTGCCGTTGTTGCCCGAACTGCCGCCGCCGTCATCGCCGCCGCCGCAGGCCGTCACGAGCACGGCCGTCGCGGCCAGGAGGCCCAGCACGCCGAACCAGCGCTTGAATGTACGAGTCATGCTCAAGATCGCTCTCCCGCTGTCACTGGATATCGGTGCCGGCCACGCCGGTCGGCAGCGCCGACGGCAGCCATGCCTGGCCGGAGAAGGCGCCCATGTGGCCGCCCGTCCGGATCACGAGGCCGCTCGTCTCGACGGCCACCGGCGCACGCCAGCCGCGCGCCCGGTGCGCCGCCTGGACGCCGGCGGTGTACTGCGGGAAATAGCTGCCGAGCAGCGACGCGAGATCCGGCATCGTCGGCCCGCGCCACGCGAGGCCGAACACGCTGCCGGCGGCCGACGTGTATTCGTGGATGACGGTGCCCGATCCGAGCGTGATCTCGCGGACGGTATAGGCGGCCGTGCTCGTCTGCACGCCGTCCGCCGAGCGCATCGCGCGCTGCAGCGCGCGCACGGTGGCGGCCTGATCGTCCGCCGGCGGCGACATCGGCGCGCCGCCCAGTTCCGCGTGTGCGTGGACGGCCCACAGCACACCCATTGCAGCCGTCGCGTGCGCGACGGTCCAGCCCAAGCGTTTCAGCTTCACGTTCCCCCCCAAGGGACTGGCTTCGGTGCCGACGGCGCCGCCATCGGCCCGCGCCGTCTGCCCACTGATGAATCGTACGAATGACGCTACGTTGCTGCTGACGCGTAGTATGCCTGCGGAGTGTGTCGAAGTGTCAATTCGACGCAGGATCACGCTGCGCCGCGCAGCGGCGCCGGGCGAGGGGAAACGAGGCGGGAACGGGGCATGCGCGCGTCGGCCGGCGCCGCGGAACGGGGCGCCCGGCAATGGGACGCGCGATGCGCACCGGCAGGATCAGAAGCCGAGGCTCGCGAGCAGGTCGTCAACCTGCCCCTGGTCCTGAACGACGTCGGATTTGCCTTCCGGCGCGATCTGCGGGCCGTTCAGCAGCGATTCGGGGCTGCCGGTCGCGCTCATCGCTTCGGCCGCGAATGCCGCCGCGGTGGCCGCGAACTGCTCGCGCCGCTCCGGCGCGATGTTCTCGACGAGCACGGTGAGGAGCTGCTGCTCGATCAGGTAGACCATGTCCATGATCTTCTTGATCACCTGCCCCGTCAGATCCTGGAAATCCTGCGCAAGCATGATCTCGAGCAGTTGCGCGCGGGTCGCCGCCGTCGATTCGGGCAGCGTGCGCAGGAACGCGCGCGTGTCGTCCATCAGCTCGCGCACTTCCGCGTGCTCGATCGGCGCGGCGTACCACTGCGCCCAGCGTGCGTCAAGCGCCTCGGCCTCGTTCTGCACGCGCTCCTGCATCGGCTTCGCGATCTCGATCGCATTCAGCACGCGCACCGCGGCCTGTTCGGTCATCGTCGCGACGTAGCGCAGCCGGTCGCGCGCATCGGGCACGGCTTCCGCCGCGCGCTCGACATGCTTGTCGAGCCCGAGCTCGCGCATCGAATCGCGCAGCGTGCGCGTGACGTGGCCGATGCGCGCGAGGATCCGGTCGCTCGCGTAATCGGCGCCTTCGGCATGGCCGTCGGCATTGACCGCCGCGCCGGCAAGCGCCGCATGGATCGGCTCGTTCACGTTCAGCTCCCGGCCTTGGCCATCTTGTCGATGATCTTGTTCAGCTTCTCGTCGAGCGTCGCGGCCGTGAACGGTTTCACGACGTAGCCGCTCGCGCCGGCCTGCGCGGCCGCGATGATGTTCTCCTTCTTCGACTCGGCCGTGACCATCAGCACCGGCAGATGCGTGAGCGTCGCGTCCGCGCGGATCTCCTTGAGCATCGCGAGACCGTCGAGGTTCGGCATGTTCCAGTCCGAGATCACGAAGTCGAAGCCGCCGCCGCGCAGCCGCGCGAGGCCGGCCGCGCCGTCCTCGGCCTCATCCACGTTCGTGTAGCCCAGTTCCTTGAGCAGGTTGCGGACGATCCGGCGCATCGTCGGGAAATCGTCCACCACCAGGATTTTCATGCTCTTGTCCATCGTCGTTCCTTTCCAGATTCGTTTCCGTCGGGACGCGTATCGTGGCACGCGCCCCGTGACAGTCCATTCACACGCGCTGCACGCGGTCGCCCATCGTCGCCAGGCGGGCCATCACGCGGCGGCTCATGTCGGCGAGCGGCGCGACCTCGTCCGCCCCGCCGAGCGCGATTGCCTCGCGCGGCATCCCGAACACGATGCAGCTCGCCTCGTCCTGCGCGAACGTGTAAGCGCCCGCGCGTTTCATTTCCAGCAGGCCGGCCGCGCCGTCGCGGCCCATCCCGGTGAGGATCACGCCGATCGCGTTCTTGCCCGCATGCGTCGCCGCCGAGCGGAACAGCACGTCGACCGACGGGCGGTGCCGGTTCACCGGCGGCTCGTCCGACAGTTGCGCAATATAGTTCGCGCCGCTTCTCGCGAGCAACAGGTGCGCATGGCCCGGCGCGATGTACGCATGGCCCGGCAGCACGCGTTCGCCGTGCTCGGCTTCCTTCACCGCGATCCGGCACAGGCCGTTCAGCCGCTGCGCGAACGATTTCGTGAAGCCCGGCGGCATGTGCTGCGCGATCAGCACGGCCGGCGCGTCCGGCGGCAGCGGCGTCAGCACTTCGCGGATCGCCTCGGTGCCGCCCGTCGACGCGCCGATGATGATCAGCTTCTCGGTACTGACGAGCGGGTTGTTGATCATCGGCGCGGCCGCGGCGCTGTCCGCCGTGCGGGCAACGGCCTGCGGCTGCGGCGCCTGGCGCACGCGCGCGCGCGACGCCGCGCGGATCTTGTCCGCGAGCTTTTCCGCGTAGTCGAGCATCCCGTCGCGAATCCCGACGCGCGGCTTCGTGACGAAATCCACCGCGCCGAGTTCGAGCGCGCGCAGCGTGATTTCCGAGCCGCGCTCGGTCAGCGACGACACCATCACGACCGGCATCGGCCGCAGGCGCATCAGCTTCTCGAGGAAGTCGAGCCCGTCCATGCGCGGCATTTCGACGTCGAGCGTGAGCACGTCGGGGTTGTGCTGCTTGATGAGCTCGCGCGCGACGAGCGGATCGGGCGCGGTCGCGACCACCGTCATGTCGGGCTGGCTGTTGATGATCTCGGTCATCAGGCTGCGGATCAGCGCCGAATCGTCGACGCACAACACTTTGATCTTCTGCACTGCGGTCATGCCTCCTGCTTTCTTGATAGGGTCGCCGTCCGCGCGGCGGCGGCCGCGGCCGCGCTACCGCCGCCGGCCGGCGCGGCGCCGCGCCCGCCGAACAGCTCGATGCGCGGACGCGCCGGCTGCGGCGCGGCAGGCCGCTTCGCGGCAAACAGCTCGACGTGCGCGCGACGGGCGCGCTCGGCCTCGCGCGCGAGCGCGGCTTCGCGCTCGGTCACGCCCGGCACCTGCAGCCGCAGTTTCTTCACCATCGCACGCCCGCTGTGCGGCATGAACGCGACCTTGCGCGGATGCACGCCCTGCAGGTCTTCCGCGGTGATGCGGATGCGCTCGAGCGCCAGATAGCGGCGCACGAAATCCGCGTTGCGATCGCCGATGTTGATCGTCGTCATCCCGGCCAGCACGGCCGCGCCGCCGAACACCTTCGCCTCGAAGCGCTCGCGGCGCCCGCCGGCCTTGATCAGCTCGTTGATCAGCACTTCCATCGCATACGCGCCGTAGCGCATCGATTCCGACGCGGCCGCGCCCGGATCGGCGCCGTCGTCCGGCAGCATGAAATGGTTCATCCCGCCGATGCCCGCGTACGGGTCGTGCAGGCACGCGGCGACGCACGAGCCGAGCACGGTCATCAGCACCATGTCCTCGGCGGTCGTGTAGAACTCGTTCGGCAACAGCTTCACGCCGGGGCGCTCGAAGTGGTTGTCGAAGTAGCGATTGGTCGCGATCGGCAGTGCGCTCATCCGCGCTCTCCAAGAGCCGGCGCGCCGCCTGCGGCCCGCGCGCGCGCGGGCGACGGCATCGCGGCCGCCGCGCTCGCCTGCGCGCCGCGCGAGCGCGCACCCTGCTCGGCGTCGCGCGTCAGTTCGTACACCGTCTGCCCGCGCAGCCGGAACGCCTGCGTCACGTACGTGAAGTTCTCCGAATGGCCGGCGAACAGCAGCCCGCCCGGCTTCACGAGCGGCTCGAAGCGCGACAGCACCTGCCCCTGCGTCGGCTTGTCGAAATAGATCATCACGTTGCGGCAGAAGATCGCGTCGAACGGCTTCGCGATCCCGTAGTCCGCATCGGTCAGGTTCAGCTGCTCGAAGCGGATCATCGCGCGCAGCTCGGGGCGCACCTTCACGCGGCCGGCCTGCGCGCCCGTGCCCTTCAGGAAGAAGCGCTTGAGCCGCTCCGGCGACAGGTGCTTGACCTGGTCGTACGTGTAGATGCCGGCTTCGGCCTTCGCGAGCACCTGCGTGTCGAGATCGGTCGCGAGGATCGTCGCGCTGCGCGCGGCCGCGTCGCCGAGCGCCTCGATCAGCGTGATCGCGATCGAGTACGGCTCCTCGCCGGTCGACGCCGCCGAGCACCAGACCGAGACCGGCGCCGGCCGCGATTTCACGAATTCCGCCAGGATCGGGAAATGGTGCGACTCGCGGAAAAACGCGGTCAGGTTGGTGGTCAGCGCGTTGGTGAACGCTTCCCATTCGAGCGGATCGTCTTCCTGCTCGAGCAGGTCGAGGTAGTCGCGGAACGTGTCGAGGCCGCGCGCCCGCAGCCGTCGCGCGAGCCGGCTATAGGCCATGTCGCGCTTGTGCTCGGACAGCGAGATGCCCGCGCGTTGATGGATCAGCGCGCGGATGCGTGCGAAATCCGCACCGGTGAACGCGAAGTCGCGCCCCGGCTCGCCCGCGCGAGGCGAGGCATCCGGTGCATCGGGTCGAAACGGCGCGCGCGCGTGCTGCATGGCTTAGAAGGTCTCCCAGTCGTCGTCGGACGCGCCGGCTGACGCCAGCGCCGGCTTCTCGCCGTTCAGCGCCGGGCGCACGAGCGCGGGCTTCGCGGCCGGCTTGTCCGCCGGCGCGGCCGTCTTCGCGAGACGCGGGCCGTAGCCGCCCGCGGCGGCGGCGCCACGGGCGGCCGGTGCATCCTTTTGCGTCCGCGCGGCGGCCTCGGCCGCACGCGTCGGTTCGGACGCGGCGGCCGCGGCGCCCGACGCAGCCGCACGCGACGCCGGCGCGGCGCGCCGTGCCGCCGGTTGGGCCGCAGCCTGCGGCGCCGGCAGCGCGGCGACCGGCGCATCGTGGCGCGGCGCCGACGGCAGCGCCGCCGGTTCGTGCGCGACCGGCCGCGCGACGCTGCGCGCCGGCGCGAGCGCAATGCCGCCCGCGACGCGCCAGCCCGACACGATCGCCTTCATCTGGCGCGTCTGCTCCTCGAGCGACGCGGCCGCGGCCGCCGCCTGCTCGACGAGCGCCGCGTTCTGCTGCGTGACCGCATCCATCTGGCCGACCGCGCGATTGACCTGCTCGATGCCGGTCGACTGCTCGTCGGACGCGGCGCTGATCTCGCCCATGATGTCGGTCACGCGGCGCACGGCCTGCACGATCTCTTCCATCGTCGAGCCGGCGCGCGCGACGAGCGCCGACCCGCTGTCGACCTTCTCGGCCGAATCGCCGATCAGCTGCTTGATTTCCTTCGCGGCGCTCGCGCTGCGCTGCGCGAGCGAGCGCACCTCGCCCGCGACCACCGCGAAGCCGCGGCCCTGCTCGCCGGCCCGCGCCGCTTCGACGGCCGCGTTCAACGCGAGGATGTTGGTCTGGAACGCGATCCCTTCGATCGTGCCGATGATGTCGACGACCTTGCCCGAGCTCGCCGCGATGTCCTGCATCGTCGATACGACCTGGCCGACCACGTCGCCGCCCTGGGTCGCGATGTCCGACGCGTTCACCGCGAGCTGGCTCGCCTGCCGCGCGTTCTCCGCGTTCTGCCGCACGGTGCCCGTCAGTTGCTCCATGCTCGACGCGGTTTCCTGCAGCGACGCGGCCTGCTCCTCGGTGCGCTGCGACAGGTCGATGTTGCCGGTCGCGATCTCGCGCGCGCCGACGTCGATCGATTCGGTGCCGCGATGCACGGCCTGCACCATCGTCGTGACGGCGTCCTGCATCCGCTTGATGCCGCCGAACAGGCGGCCGATCTCGTTCGTGCTGGAGGCGTTCACCGGCTGCGTGAGGTCGCCGCCGGCAATGCGCTCGAAATGCGCGATCGCGTCCTCGATCGGCTGGACGATCAGCCCGCGCAGCACGAAGCGGATCGCGATCACGACGACGAACGCGATCGCGATGCCGGCCGCGATCAGCGCGATCATCATCGAGATCTGCGACTGCGTCTCGGTCTGACGGTCTTGCGCGCGCTTCTGCAGCGCGGCGATCACGGCCGCCGCCGTCTGGTCGAACGCGACGAACATCGGGCTGATCTTCGTGTCCGCGACCGCGTGGTACGCGGCCATGTCGCCCGCGCGCGCCGCGGCGAACTCGGGCTCGACGCCTTCCTTCACGATCGTCGTGTAGCGTGCGGCGAGCTCGTCGAGCAGCGCCTGATCGACCCCGAGCTTCGGCGTCGACTGGAACGCCTGCCAGTTCTGGTTCGACTTCGCATACAGCTCCTGCGCGCGGTCGAGCACCTTCGCCGCGTCGGCCGCATTGCCGCCTTCGGTCAGCGTACGAAAGCGATCGAGCGCGACGCGCGAGCGCAGCAGCTGCGCGGCCGTGTCGTCGAGCGTGTGGATCGCCGGCAGGTCGACGTGCGCGATCTCGTCGAGCGAGCGGCTCGCGTGATCGAGCGCGTAGAGGCCGAGCCCGCCGACCGCGGCGGTCAGGCACACGAGGATGAGTCCGACCGCCGTGAGCGTCGTGCGGATCGACCAGTTATGCAACATTGCAGATTCTCCCGAAATTGCTGCGCGCGCGGCGCGCTTACCCGCCGAGCGTCTCGATCAGCGCCATTTCCCGGCTCGACATCAGCTTCTCGATGTCCATCAGGATCAGCATCCGGCCGTCGACCGTGCCGAGGCCCGTCAGGTACTCGGTCGTCAGCGTCGCGCCGAATTCCGGCGCCGGCATGATCTGGTCGGTCTGCAGCGTCAGCACGTCCGACACGCCGTCGACCACCATCCCGACCACGCGGTTCGACACGTTCAGGATGATCACGACGGTCTGGTGGTCGTACTCGACGCGGCCCAGGTGGAACTTGATCCGCATGTCGACGATCGGCACGATGATCCCGCGCAGGTTGATCACGCCCTTGATGAACTCGGGCGCGTTCGCGATCCGCGTGACGCTGTCGTAGCCGCGGATTTCCTGCACTTTCAGGATGTCGATCCCGTATTCCTCGTCGCCGAGCGTGAAGACGAGAAATTCCTGGCCCGTCGCATCGCCGTGTTCGGCGTCGCGGCGGCTGGTCGCCGCCGCATTCGCCGCGGCCGTATTGATCATTTGGACTTCAGCAGACACGTTTGCCCCCAATCGGTTGAATGGCGAGAGTCAGAAGACGGCGAGCTCGGCGCCGGCTCGGGCGCCGTGCATCGCACGGGTTTCGCGGTTCAGCGCCGCGACGTCGACGATCAGCGCGACGCTGCCGTCGCCGAGGATGGTCGCCGCCGAGATGCCGTGCACCTTGCGGTAGTTGGTTTCGAGGTTCTTCACGACCACCTGCTGCTGGCCGACCAGTTCGTCGATCAGCATCGCGAAACGACGCCCCTCGGTTTCCATGATCGTGACGATCCCCTGCGTCGGGTCGGTGCGCGCGTCGTCGACCGAGAACACCTCGTGCAGCGCGACGAGCGGCAGGTATTCGCCGCGCACGCGCACCACGCGTTCGCCGTTGCCGACCGTGTAGATGTCGTCGTTCGACGGCTGCAGCGACTCCATCACGAAGTTCAGCGGCAGGATGAAGATCTCGCTGCCCACCTTGACCGACATCCCGTCGAGGATCGCGAGCGTGAGCGGCAGCACGATCCGCGTGGTCGTGCCGCGGCCCGCCTGCGACGAGATCTCGACGTGGCCGCCCATCGACTGGATGTTGCGCTTCACGACGTCCATCCCGACGCCGCGGCCCGACACGTCGGTCACCGTCTCGGCGGTCGAAAAGCCCGGCGCGAAGATCAGCTGCCACACTTCGTCGTCGCTGATGTTCTCGGAGATCTGCATGCCCTGCTTCGCGGCCTTCGCGAGAATCCGCTCGCGGTTCAGGCCCGCGCCGTCGTCGCTCACCTCGATCACGATGTTGCCGCCGTGATGCGCGGCCGACAGCACGAGCTGGCCGACCGCATCCTTGCCGGCGGCGACGCGCTTGTCGACGGTTTCGATCCCGTGGTCGAGGCTGTTGCGCACCAGGTGCGTGAGCGGATCGATGATCCGTTCGATCAGGCTCTTGTCGAGCTCGGTCGCCTGGCCGAACGTGACCAGTTCGACCTGCTTGCCGAGCTTGCCGGCGAGGTCGCGCACGAGCCGCGGGAAGCGGCTGAACACGTAGTCCATCGGCATCATGCGGATCGACATCACCGCTTCCTGCAGGTCGCGCGCGTTGCGCTCGAGCTGCGCCATCCCGTTGAACAGGCGGTCGTGCAGCGCCGGATCGAACGCGCTGGCCGTCTCGGCCAGCATCGCCTGCGTGATCACCAGTTCGCCGACGAGGTTGATCAGCTGATCGACCTTCTCGACGCCGACGCGGATCGAGCTGCCTTCGGCGCCGCCTGCCGCCGCGGCGGCCGGGCGCGCGCGCTTGTCGTCGTGATGCGCGGCGGCGGCCGGCGCCGCGTGATCGGCCGGCTGCGGTTGAGCGGGGGGTTGCGACTGCGGCTGCACTGCGGCGGCCGGAGCCGTAGCGGGCGCCGCGGCAGCCGGTTGCGGCGCGGCGGCCTGCGGCGCGAACACCTCGACGCGCGCGGGCTGCGCGGCGGCGGCCGGTTCGGCAGCTTCAGCAGCCACGGCTGCGGCGGCCGGCGCGACGGCCGGCGCCGCCTGGGCAGCCGGCGCCGTGCCGCGCCCGACGCGGATCTGGCTTTCGTCGATCACGAAGCAGCACACCGCGACGATGTCGTCGGACGGCACGTCCGATTCGACCCACAGCGTCAGGTCCGCGCCCACTTCCTCGCGGCCGACGATCCGGCCGAGGTTGCCGAGTTCTTCGGTGAGCAGCGCCTGGTCCTTCGCGTCGACGCCGACCAGCGTGATCTTCAGGTGCGGGCCGTCGGCGCCGGCATCGGCGTCGGCCGCCGGATGCGCGGCCGCGACGGCCTGCTCGACCACATGGTCGGGCGCCCGGTCGTCGCCGACGGCGGGCGCGGCAGCCGGCGCGACGGCGGCGGCAACCGGCGCGGCCGGCGTAGGCGCGGCCGGCGCAGGCGCGCCCGCACCGCTTTCGGCCTTCAGCCGTTCGAGCTTCGCGCAGATCGCCGCGGCGGCGGCCGCGTCCGGCTCGGCGCTCGCGCG
This sequence comes from Burkholderia sola, assembly GCF_905400185.1. Taxonomy (NCBI): domain Bacteria; kingdom Pseudomonadati; phylum Pseudomonadota; class Betaproteobacteria; order Burkholderiales; family Burkholderiaceae; genus Burkholderia; species Burkholderia sola. The sequence continues at coordinate 210,928 of NZ_FR989675.1, read as the reverse complement.
GTAGTCGACGAGCTGGTCGGACAGCACGTCCTTGGTTTCCAGGAACGCGTCGACCATCTCCTTGGTCAGCGTCAGCTCATGGTTGCGCGCACGGTCGAGCAGCGATTCGAGGATGTGCGTCGTATCGGTCAGCGCGGAAAAGCCGAACGTCGCCGCGCCGCCCTTGATCGAATGCGCGGCGCGGAAGATCGCCGCCAGATCCTCGGGATCGGGCGCATCGACGTCGAGGTTCAGCAGCAGCTGCTCCATCTGCGCGAGCAGCTCGTCCGCTTCGTCGAAAAAGGTCTGGTAGAACTGAGTGATGTCGAGAGTCATGCCCGGTCACCGGTTGAAATCGTCGCGTTCATGTCAGGAGGCAGCCGGCTCGGACAGCGTGGCGACCAGGTCGACCAGCACGCCCGGGTCGATCGGCTTTTCGATCCAGCCGGTCGCACCCGCGTCGCGTGCGGCGTCCTTGAACGCGTCGCTGCCTTCGGTCGTCAGGATGAGGATCGGCGTGTCCGCGTACGCGGTCAGCTTGCGCAGCGCGGCGATCACCTCGAGCCCGCTCTTGCGCGGCATGTTCTGGTCGGTCAGGACCAGGTCGTACGGCGTCGTCGCCGCCATGTCGAAGCCGGCTTCGCCGTCCGGCGCCACCGTCACGTCGTAGCCGGCCTGCGCCAGCGTGGCCTGCAGCAGCGCACGCATGGTCGCGGAGTCGTCGATGGCGAGAATGGTTCGGATCATGTCTGTCTCGGAAACGTCAGGGTTTCGGCGCCACGGCGACGGCGCTCGCCACGACCGGGCGCGCCGCCGGCGTCGGGCCGCCGAGCTGCTGCGCGAGCAGCTTCGAGCCGGCCGCGTCGGCGGACAGCGTCGTCGTCGTCGCGTCGTCGCGCATCAGCGCTTCTTCGGATTTGCGATTCAGCACGATCACGCTGATCCGGCGGTTTTCCGGATCGAGCGGATCGGCCTTGTTCAGGTTCTGCGTCGACGCGAGGCCCAGCACGCGCAGCACTTTCGCCTCGTCCATGCCGCCGGAGATCAGCTCGCGGCGCGATGCGTTCGCGCGATCGGCCGACAGCTCCCAGTTGCTGTAGCCGCCCTCGCCGCCCGCGTACGGCACGGCGTCGGTGTGGCCCTGGACGATGATCCGGTTCGGCACGTCGTTCAGCGTCTTGCCGATCTCGCGCAGGATGTCGCGCATGTACGGCTCGACGTGGTCGCTCGACATCGCGAACATCGGCCGCTTCTGCGAATCGACGATCTCGATGCGCAGCCCCATCAGCGTCGAATCGATGCGGATCTGCTGCTTGAACTGGCGCAGCGTCGGATTGGCCTCGATCGCGGCCATCAGCTTGATCTGCAGGTCGTGCAGGCGCGTCTGCTCGAGCCGGTCCTGCGCGCCCTCCGCCTGCGACCGCGAATGCTCGTCGCCCGCCTTCGCGAGGCGCTCGGCGAGCGACGTCGTGCCGTCGGTGCGGCGCAGCGTGCCGGCATCCGTGCTCGACAGGTCGCGGCCGCCGCCGTTGATGATGCTGGAATCCTGCGAGCTGCGGTCGCCGCTGCCGAGAATCGCGGCCTTCAGCGGCATGTTGAAATATTCGGCGATCCCCTTCAGCTGCACCGGCGTGACCGAGCTCAGCAGCCACATCAGCAGGAAGAACGCCATCATCGCGGTCATGAAGTCCGCGTACGCGAGCTTCCATGCGCCGCCGTGGTGGCCCTTCTTCGCCGGGGCCACCCGCTTGACGACGATCGCGCGATCCTTGCTCTTGCTCATCGTTCGCTCCGCCTCACTTGGCCTTCACGCGGCGCACGTGCTCTTCGAGCTCGGAGAACGACGGACGCTCGGTCGAGAACAGCACCTTGCGGCCGAACTCGACCGCGATCGCCGGCGCATAGCCGTTCAGCGTCGCGAGGATCGTCACCTTGATGCACTGGAACATCTTGGTCGACTCGGCCACCCGCTGCTCCGCGAGGCTCGCGAGCGGCCCGATCAGCCCGTACGACAGCAGGATCCCGAGGAACGTGCCGACCAGCGCCTGCGCGATCATCGCGCCGAGCACCGCGGGCGGCTTGTCGGCCGACGCCATCGTGTGCACGACGCCCATCACGGCCGCGACGATCCCGAACGCCGGCATCGCGTCGCCGACGCGCATCAGCGCGTGCGCGGGGCCTTCGCCTTCCGTGTGGTGCGTCTCGATCTCCTCGTCCATCAGGCTTTCGATCTCGAACGCGTTCATGTTGCCGCCCACCATCAGGCGCAGGTAGTCGGTCAGGAATTCGACGATGTGGTGATCGGCGAGGATCTTCGGGTATTGCGTGAAGATCGGGCTCTTTTCCGGATCGTCGATGTCGGCCTCGAGCGTCAGCGTGCCCTCCTTGCGTGCCTTCGCGAGCAGCACGTAAAGAAGCGCCATCAGCTCCATATACACGTCCTTCGTGTATTTCGAGCCCTTGAAGAGCGTCGGCAGCACGCGCAGCGTGGCCTTGATGGTCTTGCCGCCGTTGCCGAGGATGAACGCGCCGACGCCGGCGCCCACGATCATCAGGATCTCGATGGGCTGGATCAGCGCGCCCAGATGCCCGCCTGCCAGCGCATAACCGCCGAAGACGGACAACAGCGTCACGAGTGTTCCCACGATAATCAGCACTGCCTGTCCCTCACGAAAGACCGGCGGGAAGACCGCCGTTAAACAGGTTTACGGCAGTCGGCAGGAAAACTTTCGCGGCCGCCCGGCGGCAGCCCGACGGTGTTTACCAGCAATGCGTGGACGATTCGCGCGGCGCGCGGACGTCGCTCGCGGCCCGCCCGGCCGAGCTCAGGCCACGGCGGCGGCCAGTTCGGCGCGCGCGGCGGCGGCCTTGCGGGTCTTGCCGGCACGCGACGGCGGCTGGCACAGGCCGCACACGAAACCTTGATGCGGATCATGCGCATGGGCGACGAAGTGGCCGCCGCAGCGCGTGCACGGCGTCATCTGCAGCATCCCCGAATCGAAGAAGCGCACCAGCGTCCACGCCCGCGTGAGGCTCAGCGCGGCCTCGTCGCCGGACAGGTTCACGTGCTCCAGATACAGCCGGTACGCCTTCACGATCGACTGGATCGGGTCGCAGCGGCCGTGGTCCTGCATGAACCGATACATGTTGTAGAACAGCGACGAGTGGATGTTCGGCTGCCACGTCATGAACCAGTCGGTCGAGAACGGCAGCATCCCCTTCGGCGGCGATACGCCCTTCAGTTCCTTGTACAGCTTGATCAGACGGTCCCGCGACAGGCTCGTCTCCGCCTCCAGCAGCTGCAGCCGGGCGCCCAGTTCGATGAGTTCGATGGCGAGGGTGATTTCCTTCACCTCGATCACGACGCTTTTGCTTGCCATGGTGATAACCGTCCGCTTGACGTTATGCGAATGAATGGCCAATACGCTGCCGGCCGGCGCGGCACGCCGGGACACACGCAAGGCGGGATGGATCAGCGGACGCCTTCGACCTGCTGCCCGGCCATCAGGATGGCCGAGTGGGCGTGCGCGACGACATCGCTGCGGCCCTTGTCGGCGAGCGACGACAGCAGCGCGTGATCATCGAAGCGGAAGCGGCACAGCATCTGGTTCGACGCGGCCAGCTTCACGGTCTGGGCGAGCGTGAGGTTGGCGAGCACGTCGGCGAGTTCCTGGGAAATGCCCATGCGAAACATGCCCATCGCCTTGTCTTCCCGCAGCAGTCGCTGCGCGAGGAGGAGGTACGACAGGTTGACCTCTTTGATCTCACTGAGCATTTCACTGGTAGCGCTCATGATTCCCCCGTTAAAAAGCTGTGCTTTGGCCATTCATGTTATGAAAACGTTTGCTCGATCAGCGCGCACTGGGCGCTCAGTCGGCTCGTTTATAGTCTTACAGGGCGAATTTTGGCCAAACGGGATTTATGTCGGTATCAGCGAAGTGGCGTATGCCATGCAGGATTTGTCTGTAAACCGTGTAGGAATTTTTCCGACAAGGCGAATTGAAAGGAGCCATCGGAAAAACGGGTTGCAACGCGGATTCGGTTGCGAGAGGGTCCGATTGCCGCCGCGCCGGTGGCGGAAGGCTTGCCGGCAGGGCGCCGGCAATCGGATCGGTAAAAATTATAGTGGTTTTTCACGATAGCGCAACAATAGTTATGGCTGTCGCGATTCCGTGCCCTTTTTGTCGGGGTTTTCGCGTATTTCATCGTGTAACAAGCCTTAAGTGTTTGAAAAAACACTCGAACCCCTCAGGGCGATATCGATAATGGACTTCAATGGGCGGCGGCGCGAGCCGTGCCGGCCCGCCCCGCAGCTTGCCGTCCGGCGCTCCGCGCACCCCGCCCAGGGCCCGGCCACGTATCGCGAACCGCGTGCGTCGGCAAGTTCCGCAACCTTGTAAGGGATCCGCATCAGCGCCGTCGCGCGCTCGGATCGACACAGGAGAAACCCCCATGCGAATTGCCCAGATCGCGCCGCTTTACGAAGCCGTTCCGCCGAAACTCTACGGCGGCACCGAGCGAGTCGTGTCCTACCTCACCGAGGCGCTCGTCGAACTCGGCCACGACGTGACGCTGTTCGCCAGCGGCGACTCCGTCACGTCGGCCCGTCTCGAGGCGGCGTGGCCGCGCGCGCTGCGGCTCGACCCGTCGGTCCGCGATTCGATGGCGCCCCACATGCGGCTCCTCGAGCAGGTCGCGCGGGTCGCGCACGAATTCGACGTGCTGCACTTTCACCTCGACTACCTGCCGTTCCCGCTGATGTCGCGCCTCGACACGCCCTACGTGACGACGCTGCACGGCCGTCTCGACCTGCCGGAGCTGCAGCCGGTGTTCGACGCGTTCCCGGATTCGCCGGTCGTGTCGATCTCGAACAACCAGCGCAAGCCGCTGCCGCAGGCCGCGTGGGCCGGCACCGTGTACCACGGGCTGCCCGACACGCTGCTCACGCCGCAGCCGGACGTGAAGCCCGAATACCTCGCGTTCCTCGGCCGGATCTGTCCCGAAAAGCGTGTCGACACCGCGATCCGGATCGCCGCGCAAAGCGGGCTGCCGCTGAAGATCGCCGCGAAGGTCGACAAGGCCGACGCCGACTACTTCAAGGAAGTGATCGAGCCGCTGCTCGGCCAGGCGCATGTCGAATTCATCGGCGAGATCAACGAAGCGCAAAAGCCCGCGTTCCTGTCCGGCGCGAAGGCGCTGCTGTTCCCGATCGACTGGCCGGAGCCGTTCGGCCTGGTGATGATCGAGGCGATGGCCTGCGGCACGCCGGTCGTCGCGTTCAACCGCGGCTCGGTGCCGGAAGTGATCGAGGACGGCGTGACCGGCTTCATCGTCGAGGACGTGCAGGGCGCGGTCGGCGCGCTGCACCGGATCGACAGCCTGTCGCGCACCGCGATCCGCGCGCGTTTCGACACGCGCTTCAGCTCGAAGGCGATGGCGCAGCGCTACGTCGAGACCTACGAATCGCTTTGCGCGGCCACCAAGCAACCGGCATTGCGCCGGGTCGCGGGCGCCTGACACGGAAATCCGCGCGGAAATCGGCGGTAAATCCGCGCGGAAATCGGCGCGCAAAAACAAAGAGCCGCATCGTCGATGCGGCTCTTTCCATTTGGCTTTCCGTCACTCGATCAGGAAACGATCGCGGTTTTTGCCAACGATCCAATTCGGCGGCTTGCCGCGCCCGCTCCAGGTTGCACCCGACTTCGGATCGCGGTATTTCGGCGGCAGCGGCGCCTTCTTCGGCGGACGCCCGCGCCGCGCTCGCTCCGCGAAGCCCAGATCCTGGGCCGTCAGGCCATATTCGGCAATCATGCGCTGGACATCGGCGATCACCGCCGCCACTTCCTGGCGCCGCACGTCGTCCGCCTGGGCTTGCAGATCGGCGATCTGCGCCTTGAGTTTCGCGTATTGAGACATTTTTCGACTCCCCTTTTCGATGATGCGGCCCCGGCGAATCCAGCCGGGACACCAACATCCGTTACGTCATCCGCACTGCCGCCCTGCCCTTCGAAATTAATGCTGCCATCTTTAACCGAATCGCCTATATCGAGAATGCGGACTTATTCTAATAAAAGGCATTCGCCAGCCATTCAAATTTAACAATCGTTTACCCTCCCGGGCCCGATTCATTTCCTATAATCCAGACCAATTCCCGGTAGCGCAATAAATCCGTTGCGTCGCCCCGGGTCTTCAACCCACCTGGACGAGGTCCTTACATGAATCTTTCTCAGCGTCTCGCTGCAGAGGTATTCGGCACGTTCTGGCTGGTGCTCGGCGGGTGCGGAAGCGCCGTGCTGGCCGCCGCCTTTCCGGGCCTCGGCATCGGCTTTGCCGGCGTCGCACTCGCCTTCGGCCTGACCGTGCTGACGATGGCATTCGCAATCGGCCACATCTCGGGTTGCCACCTGAATCCGGCGGTCAGCGTCGGCCTGACGGTCGCCGGCCGCTTCCCGGCACGCGATCTCGCGCCGTACATCGTCGCGCAGGTCGTCGGCGCGACGCTCGGCGCGTTCGTCCTGTACCTGATCGCAACCGGCAAGCCGGGTTTCGACGTGGTCGGCAGCGGCTTTGCGACGAACGGCTTCGGCGATCGCTCGCCCGGCCACTACTCGCTCGCCGCGGCGTTCATCTGCGAGGTCGTGATGACGGGCTTCTTCCTGTTCGTGATCCTCGGCGCGACCGACAAGCGCGCGCCGGCCGGCTTCGCGCCGATCGCAATCGGGCTGTGCCTGACGCTGATTCACCTGATCTCGATTCCGGTCACCAACACGTCGGTGAACCCGGCGCGCTCGACCGGCCCGGCGCTGTTCGTCGGCGGCGACGCGATCGGCCAGCTCTGGCTGTTCTGGATCGCGCCGCTGATCGGCGCGGCGCTCGCCGGGATCATCTATCCGCTGGTCGCCGGGCGTGACGACGCCGTCGGCCTGCTGCCCGCATCCGCTCGCACAAGCGAATAAAACACTACGGGGTCAAGCGAGCAGAGCAGCGAGCCTCACGCTGTCGAAGAACACGAGGCAGGCAATTTCGACGGGCGCCCCTGGCGCCCGTTTTTCATTTCCGCGCACGGAAACGGCGCCGGGGCGGATGCTCAGGACGCGACGACGTCGTCTTCGAGCGAGAACAGCGTGCGCAGGTGGCGGGCGACGCCCGCGTCGAAGTTGTTGCCGATCCGCGGGATGTGCGGCAGCCGCGCCACCAGGTCGGGGTTCGCGTTGTTCATCATGAACGCGTGACCGGCGGTTTCGAGCAGGTCGATGTCGTTCATGTTGTCGCCGAACGCGATGCAGTGGCCGGTATCGATGCCGAGCCGCGCGAGCACCGTGCGCAGCGCGCGCCCCTTCGACACGTTCGCGGTCATCACTTCGAGGCAGTCGGGCAGCGAGTACGTGACGTACAGCTTATCGCCGAACTGCACGCGCATCTGCTCGGCGACGACCGCCAGATCGGCCGGTTCGCCGATATACAGCACCTTCGCGATATCCGCGCCGTCGTGCGCGGCCATGTCGGTCACGTCGTACCGGAAGCCCGAATCCTGGTGGAATTCGAGCAGGTGCGGCGCGTCGCGGTCGATCAGCCAGCCGTCGTTGGTGAACAGGTTGACGATCACGCGGCCGTGCGCGCCGACAACTTCCGGCTGCACGAGGCGGCGCACGATCGCTGCGTCGACGTCCTGCGCGTGGATCCTCGTGTCGTCCGGCGCATGCACGCGCGCGCCGTTCGACGTGATCAGGTACGGCCGGATGCCGAGCACGTCGCGAATGCCGGCGACGTCCGCATAGTGGCGCCCCGTGGCGATCACGAACTGCACGCCGTCGCGGTCGAGCCGGCGAACGGTGTCGATCGTGTACGGGTCCAGCTGGTGGTCGCTGTTCAGCAGCGTACCGTCGAGATCGGTGGCGATGACTTTGTACATGGGACGGGAGAGCGGCGCGCGCGGCACGGAGGAAGCGTCATTCTAACGTCGTGCCCGGCGGCGCGCCGGGCGGTTGCCGGCCACGCGCCGCCCGGGGTGCCGCTGCGGCGCGGCATCCATCCCGCTCGCGCTCCGCTCAGCCGCCCTCCGTCGCCCGTAACGCCTGCAGCGCGAGCCGCAGCGCGCCATGCGCCGAATCGTCGAGCGGCGCGCGCAGCCGGGCGGCGTGCCGCGCCGGCACGGCCGGCGCGAGCGCGTCCGCCAGCCCGCCGCACAGCGCGACCGGCAGCGCCTGCCGAGGATCGAGCGCGTCGATCATCTTGCCGATCTCGTCGCCGGCCTGCGCGATCAGCGCGCTCGCGACCGGATGCGTGCGGTGCGCGAACACGATCGGCGCGAGACGCGCGTAGATCGTCTGGTTCGCGTCGCACGACCACTGGACGAGCGCGTCGCGATCCTGCGCGCCCGTTTCCGCGAGCAGGGCCGTGGCGAACGCGTCGCGCGGCACGCGGCCGTCGAGCGCCTGTTGCGCATAGGCGAGCGCGCGCACGCCGAGCCACGCGCCGCTCGCCTCGTCGCCGGACGGAAAGCCGAAACCGCCCGCGATCCGGCACGCGCCGCCCGCATCGAGCGCCGCCGCGATGCTGCCGGTGCCGAGCGCGACGATGAGCCCCGGCGCGCCGCCATGCGCGCCGACGACAGTCGTATACGCGTCGCTCTCGACCGCGAGCGCGCCGAGCGGCGCCTGCGCGCGGAATGCGGCGAGCCACGCCGCGTTGTTGACGCCCGCGAGCCCGCAGCCAAGCGCGCACTGCGACCAGTCGAACGCGAGACCGGCGTGCGTGAACGCGTCCGCGCACGCCGCGCCGATCGACGCCCATGCGCGCTCGATGCCGAGACCGAGCCCCGACGGGCCGCCGCGCCCCTGCGCGAGCTCGCGCCCGTGCCGGTCGGCCAGCACCGCGCGCGTGCCCGTGCCGCCGCCGTCGATGCCGATCGCAAAAAGTAATGCCGCCATGCCTTCATCCCGCTGATTCGAACAGGCGCCAAGCTTAACCGGATCGGCGCCGCGCGCCCATCTGCCGTTCGGCCGGCTATCCCGCCAAAAGGGCTTCCGCTATGCTGGCGCGATCGAATCGATACTGAAAACGAGGCAGACGATGTCGCAGCGGTGCAACTGGGTGAAGACGGAAGCGGACGCTCACTACCACGATACCGAGTGGGGCGTGCCGTCGCACGACGATCGCCACCTGTTCGAAATGCTGATCCTGGAAGGCGCGCAGGCCGGGCTGTCGTGGTCGACGATCCTGAACAAGCGCGCGGGCTATCGCGAAGCGTTCGCCGATTTCGACGTCGATGCCGTCGCGCGCTTCACGCCCAAGCGCATCGAGAAATTGCTGGAGAACCCGGGCATCGTGCGCAACCGCGCGAAGGTCGAATCGGCGGTGACCAACGCGCGCGCGGTGCAGCGCATTCGCGAAGAGCATGGGTCGCTCGCCGCGTTCCTGTGGTCGTTCGTCGGCGACACGCCGATCCAGAATGCGTGGCAGTCGTACCGCGACGCGCCCGCATCGACCGGGCAGTCCGACGCGCTCAGCAAGGCGTTGAAGGCGTACGGCTGCAAGTTCGTCGGCTCGACGATCTGCTATGCGCTGATGCAGGCAACCGGCATGGTCAACGATCACGAAGCCGGCTGCCCGTGCCACGCGCAGTGCGCGGCGCTCGGCGGCAAGCAGCCGGCACGTCGGCGCAAGGCGAGCTGACGGCGCAGGCGCAAACGTGGCGCCGACGCTGCCCCGCGGCGGTTGCGCCGTCCGCGTGCTGCTTGCTGGTTGCCGCTTGCCGCCTAACCCTTACCGCGCGGCGCGCGACGACGACGTCGCCGGCACGACCGGCCGCGCGCTCCGCGCGGCCCGCGCGCGTGCGCTGCGCTTCTTCACCCAGATGCAGACGCCCGTCACGCTCAGCATCGCGATCACGATGCCGAGCACGCTCACGACCGCCCGTCCGGCGACCCCGGCGATCCGCCCCGAGTGCAGCGGAAACTGCGCCTGCATGAACAGGTCGCCGGCCGAACCGCGGCCCGGCACCTGCGCCGCGACGGGCTTGCCGGTCACCGCATTCCAGTACAGCCACGCATTGCCGAGCCCGACGTCGCCATGGTCGTTGCCCGGCGTGAAGAACCCGACCGCATAGGCATTCATCGCCGGCGCGAACAGCAGCGCGCCCGGCGGCGCGGCGAAACCCGCGTCGCGGCCGGCCGAGCGTGCGATCTCGACGATCCGTTCGCGCGGCAGCGCCTGGCTGCCCGGCCGGGCCGGCGGGAAATGTTCGGGATTCGTATACGGCGTTTCGGCGAGCGGCGAAACCAGCGACACCAGCGGGCGTACGACCGGAACGGCGAGGTTCATCGAGATCGACGTGACCGCGACGACGAGCAGCAGCCCCCACACCCACACGCCGCCCGAGCGGTGCAGGTCGAACACGAGCGGGTAGCCGCCGCGCCGCACGCGGAACGCGAACGACTTGCGCCAGCTTTTCAGGTTCGGAAACGCGAGCACGAGCGCGATCAGGCTGTCGATCGCCCACACGATGCCGACGACGCCCATCACCCAGAACCCGAAATTGATCCCGCCGTACACGGGCAGGAACAGCGAGTAGTGCAGCCGGTAGATGAACGGCATCAGGTCGAGCCGTGCGAGCGACAGTGCGCCCCATTCGCGGCGGCCCTGCACCGCGCCGGTCGCAGGATCGACGGCGATCTGGCTGAAACCGAGTGGGTACGGCCGGCCGGTCGCCGGATCGGTACGCGGCATCACGCCCGCCTGCAGCGTGTGTCCCGGTTCGACCGCGAGCGGCAGATAGGTCACCTGCACGCGCGGATCGGCGGCCTCGATGCGCGCCGCGAGTTCGAGCGGCGCAAGCGGCGCCGCGCCGCTGCGCGCGGTATAGAAATCCGGGTTCAGCGCCGCGTCGAGCTCATGGTCCCACGCAATCAGCGCGCCGGTGAGCCCCGCGACGAACAGGAACAGCGCGATGGCGAGCCCGAACCAGCGGTGCAGGCGCACGAGAAACGGTCGCAGGAACGCATTCATCGCGTGCGCAGCGAAAGTAAAGCGGGCCGGCACGCGCGGCGGCCCCGATTCGACGGGATGCAGTCCATTGGATGTCGGGCGCCGCGCGGCGATCGTCCGGCCCGATCAGGCGAGGCCGGATGCCGTTGTACGCGGCATGGAATTGTTGCGCGGTCGGCGGGTGTTGATACGATCCGCGACATTCTATACCAATGAGAATGATTCTTACTTGCGTTTTTACGCAAGCACGGGCACGTGTGCGGGAGCGCGACAGCCGGCTGCCGGACAGTCGGCGGAAACCGACCCACGGCAACGATCCCGAGGTTTCCCGGCCCGCAAAAGCAAAACGGCGGAGCGGCCTCTTTCGAGGCACACTCCGCCGTTTCGCGGCGAACCGTCAGATGCTCTTAGTGGAGCTTCTTCGGCAGCATCTGGCTGCGCAGGCGCTTGTGCAGGCGCTTGACGGCTGCTGCCTTCTTGCGCTTGCGGACTGCGGTCGGCTTTTCGTAAGACTGGCGCTCACGCAGTTCAGCGATCAGGCCATTTTTTTCGATAGCGCGACGAAAGCGGCGAATCGCCACTTCGAACGGCTCGTTTTCTTTCAGAAGAATCGTCGTCATGTCGTTCCTAAATTGCTTAAACGGTCAAAAACGTAGCGGCCAAGCGCCACGCACCGGCCATCCGAGCGTCCCCACAACAGGCGAAACGAGCGGAAATACGGCCTCGGAGGCCGGAAAAGAGAGGCGGAAAGCACCGCGAGTACGCTTCACAACCGCGTGCAGCGCCGCGTTTGACTGCCAGCAGACATGCCGAAACCGGCAAAGGCGTGACAGAAAATCTCAATTCAGCCCGCCATGATAGCAGGGAATCACAGACAAAACCACCCTTTTGTCGGTCGCGGGCAAACGTTCCGCCCAACCGCGCGATTCTCGCGCCACGGCCGCCACGCCGCCCGCCATGCCCCGTGCGCCTTCCCGGCGAAACCGATCCTTCGGTCCCGAATTTCCTCAAACATCCCGCTAAAGTTTTCGCCGGGTGCCGCCGTCAACCAGGAAAGGCGGGCAGCGCCAGACGCAAAAAAGCGCCACGCCGAAATCAGAACCTGTCTGTATCTCAGGCATTTTCCAAAACGAGGAAGCAAATGCTGAACATCAACACCAACATCCTTTCGCTGACGACGCAGACGAATCTGTCGGGCTCGCAAAGCGCACTGTCGCAAGCAATCAACCGCCTGTCGTCGGGCAAGCGCATCAACACCGCTGCTGACGATGCAGCAGGCCTGGCGATCTCGACGTCGCAAACGGCGGCAATCAATGCGCTGACGCAAGGTGTTGCAAACGCGAACAACGGCATCTCGATGATCCAGACCGCCAACGGCGCGCTGCAATCGACGGTCGACAACCTGCAGCGTATCCGTACGCTGGCGCAACAAGCGGGCGACGGCTCGCTGGATTCGAGCGCCCGCGCGAACCTGCAAGCTGAAGTGACGACGCGTCTCAGCGAAATCGACCGTGTCGCATCGCAAACGACGTTCAACAGCCAGACCATCCTGGGCGGCGCCGGCAGCGTCACGTTCCAGATCGGCGCAGCAGCGAACCAGGTCGTTACCGTCGACTTCGGCACGGCGAACTGGAACAGCACGGGCATGAGCGTGAACAGCCTGAGCGTCGCCACCCAGTCGGGCGCGCAATCGGCGATCACGGCGATCGACGCGGCACTGAAGCAAGTCAACACGTTCCAGGCAACGCTGGGCGCAGCACAGAACACGTTCCAGGCTGCGATCTCGACGACGCAAACCCAGGCAACCAACATGACCGCCGCTCGCTCGCAGATCACCGACGCGGACTTCGCGACGGAAACGGCGAACCTGAGCAAGGCGCAAGTGCTCCAGCAAGCTGGTATCTCGGTTCTGGCGCAAGCGAACTCGCTGCCGCAGCAAGTCCTGAAGCTCCTCGGCTAATCGAGCAGCACCCGCGGCGGGCCACGTGCCCGCCCGCCTCCGGGCACGGCGGCGTCGCCATGCGACGCATCGCGACGCCGCCGAAACCGCCCGGACCGGAATTCTCCAGGGAGGCACGCCTCCCTCTTTGCATTGAACCGCGGCGCCCCGCCGCATCGCGCACGTTGATTGCGCGGACGACCGGAGCAACGGCATGGCCACCACCCCCGTCAGCAGCACGGACATCAGCACCATCCTGGCGAATGCAGGTCAATCGATCATCAGCGGCGCGACCAATTCGACGCTCGACGTCAATACGCTCGTCACGACGCTGGTGAACGCGAAGACGGCCGGGCAATTGCAGGCCCTGCAGACCCGACAGACGAACGACAATACGCAGCTGTCCGCGATCGGCCAGCTGAAGGGCGCGCTGTCCGCGCTGCAGACCGCGCTCACCGGCCTCTCGGACGGCACCGCGCTCGGCAGCCTGGCCGCGACGGCGAGCGGCACGGGCATCGCGACGACGATCAAGAGCGGCAGCGGCGCGGTGGCCGGTTCGTATTCGGTCAATGTCACGCAGCTCGCGACCGCCAACAAACTGTCGTCGGCCGGCGTGACGTCGGCGGACACGATCGCGGCCGGCTCGCTGAGCATCACGTTCGGCAGCAATCCCGCGTTCAACGTCAACGTGGCGGCCGGCGCGTCGCTGTCCGACATCGCGTCGTCGATCAACTCCGCGTCCGGCAATGCCGGCGTCACCGCGTCGGTCATCACAGGTTCGGACGGCCAGCATCTCGTGATGCAGTCGAACGCCACCGGCGCGGCCAACACGATCTCGATCACGGGCACCGGCGTCAATTCGAAACTGACGTCGGGGTACACGACGGTCACGCCGGCCGCCGACGCGAAGCTGACGATCGACGGCACGCCGGTGTCGAGCGCGTCGAACAACGTGTCGGGCGCGCTGACGGGCGTCACGCTGGCGCTGTCGCAAGCCGCGGTCGGCACGACGCAAACCGTCACGCTGTCGCAGGACACGGCCGCGGCGACGACCGCGATCAACAATTTCGCGACCGCGTATACCAACTTCGTGAATACCGCGAAATCGCTGTCGAGCTACGACGCGACGGCGAAGACCGCCGGCCCGCTGCTCGGCGACGCGATGCTGAACACGATCAGGAGCACGCTCGCGACGACGCTCAGCAGCGGCGTCACGACGGGCGGCACGACCTATGCGCTCGGCAGCATCGGCATCAACGTGGACTCGACCGGCGCGATGTCGGTCGACACCGCCGCGCTGACCACCGCGCTCAAGTCGAACGGCTCCGCGGTGACGGCGATCTTCAACCAGACGAACGGCATCGCCCAGGCGCTCAATGCGAACATCAACTCGTACACGCAGACGTCCGGCCTGATCGACCAGCGCACCAACGCGATCAACGCCGATCTGAAGAGTGTGCAGGGTCAGGCGACGCAGCTGCAGAGCTACTCGGACCAGTTGACCAAGCAATACAATGCGCAGTTCACCGCGCTGAACACGCTGATGGCGACGATGGCGAACAACACCCGCTACCTGACCCAGCTGTTCGGCGGCCAGAACAGCGCCGGCGCGATGGCCAACAACAAGTAAGCGTTGGCCGCCCCCCCTTCGGAGCAGAACCATGACGAACGACACCCTGTCCCGCGCCTTCGACCTGACCCGTGCCATGCAGTCGGCGGCCGATGCGCGCGACTGGGTGCGCGTCGCGGCCCTCGCCGACGAACGCTCGCCGCTGCTGATGAACCTGTCCGGCGAGCAGACCCCGGACGTGCTGGACCAGGTGCGGCAGATCATGGCGATCGACGCGTCGATCACCGAGCATGCGCAGACGGACCGAGACCGCCTGGCTGCGGAATTTGCACAGTCCCGGGAGCGGATCAAGGCCGCGAGCCAGTACCAGAAGGCCGGCATGCTGTGACCGGCCGGGCGTCTCGCCCGCCGCGCACGTCGAATTAAAAGACGCCGCCAGTCGAGCGGTCCGTTGTCGCCGTACCGTCGAGCCGCTTCAATGCGGCTTTTTTTTCGCCTGCAGGCGGGAACGCGAGCCTGATCGCACCGGCTACGCCCGCGTCGCCCGCTCGACGGCCGCGTCGATCATCTCGGGCGGCCGGCCCGACGATGCGCGAGCGCGGCTTCCTGCCGTGGAGCGATCCCGTTCGTCACGCGTCCCGGGGCGCCGTCTCGCCGGCCGCGTAGCGGGTCCACATGCCGTGCAGCGCGTCCTCGAGGTTGCGTGCGAAGCGCGACGCATCGCACAGCGGCGACGCCAGCGCCCGCTCGCGCAGCGTTGCACGCAGCGTCGCCAGCCCGTCGCGGTCGCGCGCGAACGCGACGGCCTTCGCGAGGTACGCATCCTCGTCTTCCGCGATCCAGTCGCCCATGCCCGCCGCGTGCAGCAGGCTCTCGCAAAT
The DNA here is from genome assembly GCF_905400185.1 of Burkholderia sola. NCBI lineage: Bacteria > Pseudomonadati > Pseudomonadota > Betaproteobacteria > Burkholderiales > Burkholderiaceae > Burkholderia > Burkholderia sola. The sequence goes on along the minus strand of NZ_FR989675.1, from coordinate 195,573 downwards.
ATGCGTGACGAACCGGCTGCCCTTCATCCCGAGCACCGGCACGCCCATCCACAGCGCTTCGGCCGTGGTCGTGCCGCCCGGGTACGGGAACGGGCTCAGCGCGATGTCGATGCGGTTATACGCGGCGAAGTACTCCGCACGCGGCGAACCGCCTTCGAGAATCAGCCGATCCGCGCCGATGCCGTGCCGCGCGAAGCGGTCGAGCGTCGCCCGGTTCACGTCGCCGGCGCCGAGCTCATGGGCCTTCAGCAGCAGGCGTGCGTCCGGCAGGGCGTGCAGGATGCGCGACCACAGCGCGACGACCTCGTCGCTGATCTTGATCAGCTTGCCGAAGCAGCCGAACGTGACGCCGCCATGAGCCGCCATCGGCAGCGGGCCGACCGCGACATCGTACGGCGGCGGCGTGAAGCACAAGTAGCTGTCCGGCAGCCGCCACGGCCGCTCGGTGAAGTGATGCGCCTCGTCGGCCGGTAGCGTATGCGCATCGCCGATGAAATAGTCGATCGCGCGGCAACCGGTCGTCGCGAAGAAACCGAGCCAGCTCGCCTGCACCGGCGCGGGCTTGTGCCCGAAGATCGGCAGGCCGCTCCAGTTGGTGTGGCCTGCCATATCGATCAGGATGTCGATGCCGTCGTCGCGAATCAGTTGCGCGGCCTCCTCGCGGCCCAGGCTGACCAGCTTCTTCCAGCTCGCGAAGTTCGGCCTGAGCCGCGCGGTCACGTCGTCCTCGCCGACGAAGGTCACATAGGCATGCGGCTCGATGCGCGACCGGTCGATCCGCGCGAGCACGCTTTCAAGGAAGATGCCGACCGGGTGCTGCCGCAGGTCGCCCGACACGAAGCCGACGCGCAGCGGCCGTCCCTGCGCCTGCGCGACGCGCTGCGCGCGGTCGTGCTCGAACGGGTGCGCGTCGCGCTCGAGATGCTCGCCGTAGCGACGCGCTTCAGCGACCCACTCCTGCGGCTCGAATGCGGGTGAGCTCGACATGTTGAACAGCATCCGCGAGTACGCGCGATGCAGGTCGTGCCGGATCGCCGAGCGGAACGCATCCAGCGCGCCGGCGAGATCCCCTTTCGCCCACAGGATGTCGCCGAGCGTCATCTGGACCTTCAGCGGATCGATGCCGAGCGCCCTCGCGATCTCGGTGTGCTTCATCGCCTCGTCGAGCTTCTCGAGCCGAAACAGCGCGGCGGCGAGGTTGTGATGCGCGTCGGCATCGTCCGGGTTCAGGTCGATCGCATGCCGGTGGCTCAACTCCGCGGCGGCCAGCAAGTTGAGGTTGTGATACGCGAAGCCCAGGAAGTTGTATGCGTCGGCCAGTTCGGGATCGAGCTCGATCGCACGCCGGCACACCTGCACCGCCTGCCCGTATTCGCCCTGCTGGTTGCGCAAATCGCCGAGCCACGCCCATGCCTGTGCATGCGCGGGGTCGATCGCGACCGCCTGCTCGAGCAGTTCGAGCGCCTTGTCGAAATCGCCGATGCGCTGCAGCAACCTTGCCAGCACGCAGTGCGCGTCTGCGTCGCCCGGATCGAGCCCCTCGCGCGCATGGTCGATCGCGCCGTGCAGATCGCCGGCCGCGCGCAGCGTCGCGCTCAGCCCCCGGTGCGCGACACGGAAGCCCGGTTGCAGCGCGATGGCGCGACGATAGGCATCCGCGGCAGCGTCGAATTTCTCCTGCGCATGCAGCGCGTTGCCGAGATTGCAGTACGCATCCGCGTACTGCGGCTGGTGCGCGACGGCCTTGGCGTAGCTCGCGGCCGCCGCTTCGTGCTCGCCCAGGTCCTGCAGCGCGTTGCCGAGATTGTTGTACGCCTCCGCATAACCGGGGCGCAGCTCGATCGCGCGCGCGCAGCTCTGCATCGCGGCCGCCGGCTCGCGTGCGTCGCGCAACGCGTTGCCGAGGTTGTTGTGCGCCTCCGGATAGTCCGGTCGCAGCCCCACCGCGCGCCGGTAGTGCACGATCGCGTCGTCGAGCCGGCCGCTTTCGCGCAGCATGTTGCCCAGGTTGTTGAAGTACGACGCATCCGGCCGCTCGACGAGCGATTGCTCCATCAGCGCGAGCCCCGCGTCGTACTGCTTCAGCTGGCACGCGAGCAGCCCGAGGAAATGCAGTGCATCCGGCTGGCCCGGCTGCGCAGTGAGGATCGCGTCGTACAGTGTCTTCGCTTCCGCGAGACGCCCCGCCTGATGATGCGCCAGCGCGGACTGCAGCGTGTCGTGGATATCGTTCATGCTTCCTGCTCCGAGTTCGTATAGCGTTGCCACATGGCGAGGAACGCCGCTTCGAGATGCGCCGCGAACCGGCGCGCGTCGCACAACGGCGACGCGAGCAGCTGCGCACGCAGGCTCGCGCGCAGCGCCGCGAGGCGCTCGCGATCGTGCACCGCCGCGATCGCCTTCGCGACATAGCTGTCCTCGCCGTCAGCGACCCATTCGCCCATGCCCGCCGCGTGCAGCACGCTTTCGCAGATGTGCGTGACAAAGCGCCCGCCCTTCATGCCGAGCACCGGCACACCCATCCACAGCGCTTCGGCCGTGGTCGTGCCGCCCGGGTACGGGAACGGGCTCAGCGCGACGTCGATGCGGTTATATGCGCCGAAGTATTCCGCGCGCGGCGAACCGCCCTCGAGGATCAGCCGGTCCGCGTCGATGCCATGCCGCGCGAAGCGCGCGGCGGTCGCGTCGCGCACGCCCTCGCGACCGAGTTCGTGCGCCTTGAGCAGCAGCCGCGCGTTCGGCAGCGCATGCAGGATGCGCGACCACGCGCGCACGACGTCGTCGCCGATCTTCACGAGCTGGCCGAAGCAACCTAACGTCGGATGGCCGCTCGCCGCCATCGGCAGCGGGCCGACTTCGACGTCGCAGGCCGGCGGCGTGAAGCACAGGAAGCTGTCCGGCAGCCGCCACGGCTTCTCGACGAAGTGATGCGCTTCGGCGTCCGGCAGCGTGTAGCGGTCGCCGATGAAGTAGTCGATCGCGTCGCAGCCGGTCGACGCGAAGAAACCGAGCCAGCTCGCCTGCACCGGCGCGGGTTTCCAGCCGAACACGGGGAGTCCGCTCGATTGCGTATGGCCCGCGAGGTCGACGAGGACGTCGATTTCGTCGTCGTGAATCATCCGCGCGGCCAGGTCAGGACCCAGCGCGGCGATCGAGCGCCAGCCGTTCGCGTGCGGCTTCAGTTTCGCGGTGATCGCGTCCTCCTCGTCCGTGGTCACGTACACGCGCAGGTCGATGCGCGTGCGCTCGAGGTGCGCGAGCACGCTTTCCAGGAAGATCCCGACCGGGTGCAGGCGCAGGTCGCCGGACACGAAGCCGACGCGCAGTGGCCGCCCCTGCGCGCGCGCGGCCCGCTCGCGCGGATCGTGCGCATGGCGCGTCGAACGCGCGGCCAGGTGCCGGCCGTAGCGCCGCGCGTCGGCCAGGTAGTCGGCGGGGTTCACGCAAGCGGACGCCGCCGCGCTGAACAGCAGCCGGTTCAGCACGGTCGCCGCCACGTCGTCGGCGTCGTCGCGCACCAGCGCGAGCGCGTCGCGATAGGCCTGGACCGCGGCATCGACGTTGCCCTGCGCGCGCAGGATGTCGCCGAGATTGACGTGCATCAACACGGCCGGCGGACCGGCCTGCAACGCCTGCCGGCAATACACGAGCGCCTCGTCGAGCCGCTGCAGCTTCAACAGCACGACGGACAGGTTGTGGCACGCGCCGGCGTCCGCCGGATTGAGCGTGACGGCCGTGCGATGGCACGCTTGCGCATCCTCGAGCCGGTTCAGTCCGTGATACGCGTTGCCCGCGTGGTTATGTGCTTCAGCGAGGTTCGGCGCGAGCCGGATCGCGTCCTGCGCATGCGCGAGCGCTTCCGCGCAGCGCAGTTGCTTGTGACGCACGGCGCTCAGGTTCGCGTGGGCCATCGCCATCGACGCATCCAGCTCGATCGCGCGGCCGTAATGCGTGGCGGCGCCATCGAGGTCGCCCAGATCCTGCAGCGCATTGCCGAGGTTGTTGTACGCCTGCGCATAACCGGGGCGCAGCTCGATCGCGCGCGCGCAGCTCTGCATCGCGGCCGCCGGCTCGCGTGCGTCGCGCAATGCGTTGCCGAGGTTGTTGTGCGCCTCCGGATAGTCCGGCCGCAGCGCCACCGCGCGCCGATAGTGCGCAATCGCGTCGTCGAGCCGGCCGCTTTCGCGCAGCATGTTGCCCAGGTTGTTGAAGTAAGACGCGTCCGGCCGCTCGACGAGCGATTGCTCCATCAGCGCGAGCCCCGCGTCGTACTGCTTCAGCTGGCACGCGAGCAGCCCGAGGAAATGCAGCGCATCCGGCTGGCCCGGCTGCGCGGTGAGGATCGCGTCGTACAGCGTCTTCGCTTCCGCGAGACGCCCCGCCTGATGATGCGCGAGCGCCGCCTGCAATGCCTGTCCTGTTCCGTCCATCTCGTCTGCTTTGCTCATTAGGAATGCGGATCGCGTCCGAAGCCGATCCGCCTGCCGCCGTGTCCGATCATCACGGCCGACGCCGCCATCCCATCGCGTGCCATCCCGACGACGGTGTCGCGCACGCGCCACCGGTCGGAATGACGATCACGTCGGCCGGCGCGGTGTTCGGCGCGAGGGCCGCCATGTTCCGCTTGCCGCCACCATGGAAATGCCCACGCACGTCAAGTCGTAGGCGGCCTCACACGGATGCGACCGGCGCGGCTTCGACGTGCTGCGCCCACATGCCGTGCAGTGCGTCCTCGAAGTGGCGCGCGAAGCGGGGCGCATCGCACAGCGGCGACGCGAGCACCTGCGCGCGCAGCGTCGTGCGCAGCGCCGCCAGCTCGGCCGGCTGGCCAACCTGCGCGACGGCCTTCGCGACATACGCGGCGTCGTCGTCCGCGATCCACTCGGGCAGCCGCGCCGAATGCAGCAGGCTCTCGGCGATGTGCGACAGGAAGCGCTCGCCGCGCCGGCACAGCACGGGCACGCCCATCCACAGCGCTTCGGCGGTCGTCGTGCCGCCCGGATACGGGAACGGGCTCAGCATCAGGTCGACACGCCGGTACGCGGCCAGGTATTCGGCGCGCGGCGAGCGGCCTTCGAGGATCAGGCGCTGCGCGCCGATGCCGTGCGCCGCGAAGCGCGCGGCAAGCGCCTGCTGCTCGCGCGGATCGTCGAGATGCTCGGCCTTCACGAACAGCTTCGCGCCCGCGACCGATTGCAGCACGCGCGACCAGACCGCGACGACATGATCGGTAATCTTCGCGAGCTTGCCGAAATAGCCGAAGGTCGGATGGCCGTTCGCGAGCATCGGCAGCGCGCCGACGTCGACAGGCTCGGCCGGCGGCGTGAAGCACAGATAGCTGTCCGGCAGGTGCCACGGCCGCTCGGTGAAATGCGCGGCCTCGGCGGGCGGCAGCACGTGACGGTCGCCGATCACGTAGTCGATCGCGCCCACGCCGGTGCTCGCGAAATAACCGGGCCAGCTCGCCTGCAGCGGCGCCGGCTTCCACGCGAACAGCGGCAGGCGGTTGTAGACCGTGTGGCCCGCCGCGTCGAGCAGCACGTCGATGCGGTCCGCGCGGACACGCGCAGCCGCCGCTTCGTCGCTCAGGCCGGCGATGCTGGTCCATGTCGAGAAGGCCGGCTTGATGCGGGCGGTCACGTCGTCCTCGACGTCGCGCGTCGGGTACGCATGCATCTCGATCCGGTTCGCGTCGAGATGCTTCAGCATGCTCTCGATGAAATAGCCGACCGGATGCGACTTCAGGTCGCCCGACACGATGCCGACCTTCAGCGGCCGCCCGACCCGGGGAGCCAGGTCGACGAGCCAGTCCGTCCACGGCGTCGCGCACCGCGTGACGAGTTCGTCGTAGCGCGCGGCCTCGGCGAGATAGGCGTCGTGGTCGAACGCTTCGCTGAAGTGGCTCGCGAACAGCAGGTTGCTGCGCGGCTCCGGCAGTTCGGGGCGCAGCGCGACCGCGTGCCGGTAAGCCTCGAGCGCGGCCGGAATCTCGTTCAGGTCGAACAGCGCATTCCCAACGTTGTTGTAGGCCTGGCCGTTGTCCGGCTTCAGCGCAATGGCCTGGCAGAACGCATCGACGGCCGCGCGCGCGTCGCCGGCGAGCCGCAGCGCGTTGCCGAGGTTGTTGTACGCATCGACGTAGTCGGGTCGCAGCTCGATTGCGAGACGGAAGCACTCGGCGGCGGCGGCGTGACGGTTGTCCGCCTGCATCACGTTGCCGAGGTTGTAGTAGTACATCGCGTCCGGCCGGATCTCGATCGCCGCCATGATCAGGTCGGATGCCTCCTGATAGCGCCCGTACTGATGGCCGATCAGGCCGAGGAGGTGAAGCGCGTCCGCGTGCCGGGGATCGGTGTCGAGGATCTGCCGGTACAGCGTCTCGGCCTCTTCCAGCCGGTCGGCCTGATGGTGCGCCAGCGCCTGTTCGATCGTGGCGGCGGCGGGGGAGGTGGGCATCATGAGCTTTGTCGTCCTGGTAGCCAATACGGGATTCGAATCGCGGCCGGCGCCGCTGCGTCGGCACACGCCTTCGCCCGCGGACGCACGCACCGACGGTCTCCGACGTGTCCGAATTCTCCACGCGCTCGCCGCGTTCCAATTTGGCGAGCAGGTGCTGGAATTGGTCGCTATTCCCGCGACTGCACGCCGCCCCCTCGGGCGCCCCGAATTCGCGCCGGACACGCGCGCATCCATCGAAATGCGGGGTGAAACCACCCGCTAATCCGACATTCGATCCTGGCGGCGCTCGCTAGACTTGATCGTAGAAAGATGTCCGACCTGCGACGCTCGGACGGTTGCGCATTCCGATGCCACCGTGCCGACACGCGCTCGTCCGGTCACACCCTTTGCGCCTGGAGCCCTGTGTATGCACGAATCAGCGATCATCACCAACGCAGATGGCGATCAGCTCGCGGCGCGCCGCGAACTGTTCGACCTGATGCAGACCTACCCCGCGACGCGCGAGGAACTGGAACGGTCGCTCGGCCTGTTCGTGCGCGGCTCGCTCCTCGCACGCATTCTCGCGACCTTCGAGATTTATCAAAAAATCGTGCCGCTGCCGGGCGCGATCCTCGATCTCGGCACGTGGCGCGGGCAGACCGCCGTGCTGTGCGAGAACTTCCGCGCGATTCTCGAGCCGCTGAACTTCCAGCGCCGGATCCACGCATTCGATACGTTCACGGGCTACACGGGCTTCGCCGAGCACGACACCCGCGACCGCAAGCTGTTCTCCGACGGCACGTACTCGCTGTCCGGCGAGTACGCCGACCTGCTGCGCAAGCTGCTGAACCTGCACGAGCGCAGCAACGCGATGGGACACGTGCATGACAAGCACCACGTGTGGGAAGGCGACTGCCGCGATACGCTGGCGGCGTTCGACGAAGCGCATCCCGGCGAGATGGTCGCGCTCGCGTGGTTCGACCTGAACGTGATCGAGCCGACCCGGCACGCGTTCGACGCGGTGATGGAGCGGCTGGTGCCCGGCGGCGTCGTCGCGTTCTGGCAGCTCACCCGCGGCGGCCAGCTGCCCGCGGAAGGCGTCCATTACCTGCGCGACCTGCTCGGCAACCGTCCGCACCAGATCCACAAGGCTGCGGCCTATCCGTCGCTCTGCTACCTGTCATTCCCCGAAGGTGGGGGCACACGCAAATGAAAATCGCAATCCTCGGCAACGGCATTCTCGGCCTGATGACGGCCCGAGCATGGCAGCAGGCCGACGCGGGCGTCGAACTCGTGATCGTCGGCCACGCGCATCGGCCCGGCTCGGCCACGCGCGCTGCGGCGGCGATGCTCAATTCGTTCACCGAGCTGGAAGGCGATTCGCTCGGCACGCCGATCGACCGCTTCAAGTTCGAGCTGAGCCGCGGCGCGACGGCGGCCTGGCCCGCCGTATTCGCTGAAATCTGCACGCCGGCGCGCGCGGTCGCGCACGGCTTCGGCACCTTCGTGCTGAACAACGCGGCGACCGACGCGCTCGACGACGAGAACTTCGCGGCCATGCAGCGGTTCTGCCGCGAATTCGAGGAGCCCTGCGAGGCGGTCGATCCGTCAGGCATCCCGAACTATCATCCGGACCCGCGCTATCGCGCGCTGAAGGCGGTCTTCCTGAAGCGCGAAGGCTGGGTCAATCCCAAACAGTTTCTCGACGCGCTGACCGCGTCGGTCGCGCAAGCCGGCAACGTGCGCTTCATCGACGCCGAGGTCGAGCGGCTCGACACCGCGGCCGGACGCGTCACCGGGGCGCGCCTGTCCGATGGCAGCGTGCTCGGCGCGGACCGCTTCATCCTCTGCAACGGCGCCAACGTGACGCGCGTGCTGCAGGCGAGCCTGCCCGAGCTGCCGGTGCAGCGGATGTTCTACGGCATCGGCATGTCGATCGAACTGCAGAGCACGGAGAACGTGCACACGCACTGCGTGCGCACGACCAACCGCGGCCTCGCGTGCGGTGTGTATTCGGCGCCGTACGGGCCCGACCGGACCCTCGTCGGCGCCAGCAACTACATCAGCCCGGTGCCGCACGAGCACGGCCACGCCGGCAGCGCGTACACGCTGCTCAAGTCCGCGATGGACCAGATCAACACCCGCTTCTCGCGCGCGAACCTGGTCAACGTCAACGTCGGCTGGCGGCCGACGACGTCCGACCTGTATCCGCTGTTCGGCGAAACCAGCGTGCGCGGCCTGTGGATTCTCGGCGGCACCAAGCGCGACGGCTTCCACCTGTCGCCGGTGCTGAGCCGCGATCTCGTCGCGGCGATGCGCGGCGAGCCGATCGATCCGCGCTACGCGGAACTCGCGCCCGAACGCCCGCTGATCCGCAACATGACGCGCGAGGCGGCGATCGCGAAGACGGTACGCCATCAGATCAATGCCGCGTACCAGCACGACTTCGTGCCGGCGCGCAACCGCATGGTCGAACAGCTCCGGAACGCGATGCGCGCGGACCTGGAGGCGCTGCACGACAAGCTGGGCGCAACGGACTGGGGCATTCCGCCCGAGCTCGTCGACATGTACCGGTACGGCCACATTCCGGCATGAGCGGTGCGACCATGAACCGCGACGCGAAGCGGGTGGCGATCGTCCAGTCCAACTACATTCCGTGGAAGGGCTACTTCGACCTGATCGCCGCCAGCGACGAGTTCATCCTCTACGATGACGCGCAGTACACGCGCCGCGACTGGCGCAACCGCAACCAGATCAAGACGCCGCAGGGCGTGCAATGGCTGAGCGTGCCGGTGAAGGTGAAGGGCAAGTATCACCAGTCGATCCGCGAAACCGAGATCGACGGCGCCGACTGGGCGCCGCTGCACTGGAAGGCCCTGCAGCAGAACTACGCGCGCGCGCCGCACTTCGCGCGCTATGCGGACGAGCTCGAAGCGCTCTACACCGGTCGCACCTACGGGATGCTGAGCGAGCTGAATGCCGCGATGCTGACGTGGGTCCTGCGGCAACTGGAAATCGGCACGCGCGTGTCGTCGACGTCGGACTATGCGCTCCACGGCGACCGCACCGAGAAGCTGCTGAACCTGTGCGTGCAGGCGGGCGCGTCCGAGTACCTGTCCGGCCCGGCCGCGCGCAGCTACCTCGACGAGAACCTGTTCGCCGATGCCGGCGTCGCGGTGCGCTGGTTCGACTATCCGAGCTATCCCGAGTATCCGCAGCAGTGGGGCGACTTCGTCCACGGCGTGACCGTGCTCGACGTGCTGTTCAACTGCGGTCCCGACGCGCGTCGGTACGCGCTGACCTCGAAAGACTGAGGCGATGTCCATGAGCGAATCCCGGCATGCGAGCCTGCTGGAAGAAGTGGCCGCGTACTACAGCGCGCGGCTGGCCGAGCACGGCGCGACCGCGCGCGGCGTCGACTGGAACGGCGAAACCGGCCAGTTCCTGCGCTTCGAACAACTGACGAAGATCCTGCCCGAGTCCGGCGGCCACTCGGTGAACGATATCGGCTGCGGCTACGGCGCGCTGGTCGATTTCCTGAAGGCGCGTGCGCTGCCGGACGGCTTCGCGTATGCGGGCTACGACATCTCGTCCGACATGGTCGACGCCGCGCGGCAGCGCTATCGCGACGACGCGAACGTCGCGTTTCATGTCGGCGCGGTGCCGCAGGCCGCGTCGGACTACGGGATCGCATCCGGCATCTTCAACGTCAGGCGCGGTCACGGCGACGACGCATGGCTCGACTACATCCACGCAACGCTCGACACGCTGCACGCGACGAGCCGACTGGGCTTCGCGTTCAACTGCCTGACGTCGTATTCCGATCCGCCGTTCATGCGCCCGGACCTCCTGTACTACGCGGACCCGTGCGCGCTGTTCGATCGCTGCAAGCGCCGCTATTCGCGCCACGTCGCGCTGCTGCACGACTACGGCCTGTACGAATTCACGATTCTCGTCCGCAAGGACATCTGAGCGGCGCCGCGCGCGAGTCGCGCGGCCGAACGTCCCCCCTTACTGCGGAGCCTGACCATGTTCGGCCCACCCAATCTCGACGTCATTCCGTTCGGCCGCCCGTTCGTGGTCGGCAAGGAGCTCTACTACATCGCGAAAGCGGTCGAGCAGGGCGGCCTCGCCGGCGACCAGGCGTTCACGAAGCTCTGCCACCGCTGGCTGGAAGCGCGCATCGGCTGCCAGCGCGCGCTGCTCACGCACTCGTGCACGGCCGCGCTCGAGATGGCCGCGATCCTCGCCGACGTGCAGCCCGGCGACGAAGTGATCATGCCGTCCTACACGTTCGTGTCGACCGCCAACGCGTTCGTGCTGCGCGGCGCGACGCCGGTGTTCGTCGACATCCGCCGCGACACGCTGAACCTTGACGAGACGCAGATCGCCGCCGCGATCACCCAGCGCACGCGCGCGATCGTGCCGGTGCACTACGCGGGCGTCGCATGCGACATGGACGTGATCGGGCAGCTCGCGGCGGACCACGACCTGTGGGTGATCGAGGACGCCGCTCAGGCGCTGCAGTCGTCGTGGAACGGCAAGCCGCTCGGCAGCCTCGGCCACCTCGCGTGCCTCAGCTTCCACGAGACCAAGAACGTGATCTCGGGCGAAGGCGGCGCGCTGCTGGTCAACGACCCGCGCCTCGTCGAGCGCGCGGAAATCATCCGCGAGAAGGGCACCAACCGCAGTCAGTTCTTCCGCGGGCAGGTGGACAAGTACACATGGGTCGACGTCGGCTCGTCGTTCCTGCCGGGCGAGCTGATCGCGGCGTTCCTGTACGCGCAGTTCGAGCACGCCGACGTGATCACCGCGCAGCGGCGCGCGACCGTGCAGCGCTACCAGGACGCGCTGCGGCCGCTGCACGCGGACGGGCTGATCGAGCTGCCCGCGATTTCGCTCGCCGAGCGCGGCAACGGCCACATGTTCTATTTCCTCGCACGCACCCTCGCCGAACGCACCGAGTTGCTGCAGCAGATCCGCGCGGTGGGCGTGAACGCGGTGTTCCACTACGTGCCGCTGCACAGTTCGCCGGCCGGCCAGCGCTACGGGCGCTGCGGGTCCGGCATGGCGGTGACGGACCTCGTCGCCGACCGGCTCGTCCGGCTGCCGCTTTACCACGACATGACCGAAGCCGAACAGGATCGCATCCTCGACGTGGTCTTCGATTTCTACCGCACCCGATAACGATGACGACTCCCAAACTTGGCCTGGCGCACGGCGGTTCGCGCATTTTTACGCGACTCGGCCACCCGTACTACATCCTCGCGCCGAATTTCCGGCAAACCTCCGGCGGGATCCGCGCGATGCACTACCTGTGCCACGTGCTGAACCTGCTCGGCCACGAAGCGTACGTCTGCACGCCGGTCGTGCATCCTGACCTGCGCACGCCGCCGCTGACCGACGACATCGTGCAGGCGCACGCCCGCGCGAATCGCAGCCCGATCGTCGTCTACCCGGACGTCGTCACCGGCAATCCGTTCAACGCGCGCTGCGTCGTACGCTACCTGCTGGCCGAGCCCGGCCGCATCAACGGCGAACCGATCACCCTGCAGCCGAACGACCTCATCTTCACGTTCGGGCCGTCGCTGGTGCCCGAAGAATGGCAGGCGGACCTGCTGCGCATGCCGCTGGTCGACACGCGCATCTTCAACAGCGACGGTGTCGACGACGCCCGCCGCAACGGCACGGCCGTCTTCATCAATCGCCACCTGCGGCGCGGCGGCACGCTGCATCCGGTCACCGCCGAGTCGATCGAAATCTCGACCCGCGTGCCGGAACGTTCGGCGCACGAACTCGCGGCGCTGTTCCGACAGGTCGAGTGCGTGTACATGTACGAATGGTCCACCGCCGTGTTCGAAGCGCTGCTGTGCGGCTGCCCGGTCGTGTGCATCATGAATGACGCGTCGCTGTCGGAGCCGACCCGGTGGGTGATGGACGGCAAGGGCATCGCGTGGGGGCTCGACGAACACGAGATCGCCCACGCGAAGGCCACCGTTCACGAAGCGCGCAGCGTCTACCTGAAGGAAGAGGAGGCGTTCTGGCAGCAGTTGCAGAACTTCGTCGAGCGGACCCAGGCCCACGCGGACACGCTGGATGCGCAGGCCTTCGCGACGGGCGCCGCCGCCCAGGGACGGCCCGCGTCCGCGCCGCGCTCGTGCATCGCGGTCGTCACCGCCGAGCCGGCCGACCACGCGCGCACCAGCATGCGCTTCGCGCAGCCGTTCGCGCGGCTGGACCGCGAATGGGCGCTGACGTTCCCTGTCACGCCAGCCGGCATCGATCCCGACGCGCTGCAGCGCGCTGACCTGATCGTGCTGCAGGGCGACACGCCGGGCCTGCTGTCTCCCGCCACGCTGGAACACCTGTTTTCGCTCGGCAAGCCGGTCGTCCTCGAGATCGACACGCCGCTCGACACGCTGCTCGCCGACATCCCCGGCGCGGCCGACAACGCGCGCCGCAAGGCGGGCATCCGCAGCGCCGTGCAGCGCGCGCATGCGCTCGTCGTGCCGTCGGAAGCGCTGGCGCGGCAGTACCGTCATGTCAACGCATCGGTCCACGTGCTGCCGACCGGCGTCGATCTCGAGCGTCTGCACCGCGCGGCGCCCGGCGTGCGCGACCACGTGAACCTCGCGGTTTCCGGCACCGGTCTCGACGACGTGCGTCTCGAGCAGGTCCGCCAGGCGCTGGTCGAGCTCCGCCGCCGGTTTCCGGGGAAGCTCCGGGTATCGTTCGTCGGTGCGGCGCTGCCGGCCGGCTGGGACCGCGAACCGGACGTCACGCTGATCGCGGAGCCTGCCCCTTACGACAGCTACGCCGACGCGCTGAAGCGCGCGGACCTCGACATCGCGCTGGTCGCGGCGCCGGTCAAATTGCACGACGACGCGCCGCCGCGCGCATGGCTCGAATGCTCGGCGGCCGGCGCGGCCACGGTGCTCGTCGCCACGCCGGCGGAAGGCTGCCCGGTTGTCCACGGCCGCACGGGCTGGCTCGTCGCCGACACCGCCGACGCGTGGGTCGACGCGATCGCGCACCTGATCGAGCATCCGCAAACCCGCGCGCAACTCGCCGCGGCCGCGCAGGATGCGATCCGTGCGCAGCACGACATCGGCCGCAACGCCGCGCGCCACGGCGTGCTGTACGCGCGGCTGCTCGCGGAGAACCGGACGCTGGCGCCCGTCGCCGCGACGGCGGACGCCGCACCGCGCCGCAAGCGCCTGATCGTGTACTCGATCGATCCGGACGCGTGCGCGTCATCGCGAATTCGCCTCACGCTGCCGTTCGGTCTGCTGAACGACGAATGGGAACTCGTCCCGGGCATCCGGGACGGCCAGATCGACAGCAGCGTGCTGGCCACGGCCGACGCCATCCTGCTGCACCGGCTGACGCCCGGCATGCTGACGGGCAACGACCTGTACACGATCTTCAAGCATGAAAAGCCGGTGATCTACGAGACCGACGACCTGCTGACCGACCTGCCGGCCGCGCATCCGCTCGCCACGCAAGGCGGGATGGCCCGCGCGGGGATCGAGCTCGTGCTGCGCAACGCGGACGCCGTGATCGTATCCACGCCGTTCATCGCCAGCCGCTACCGGCTGTCGCACCCGCGCGTTCACGTGCTGCCCGACAGCGTGGACTTCGACCGGTTCTACCGCCCCGTGACGGCGCGCGGCGACGACTGCGTGACGATCGGCATCGCCGGCGCGTCGCTGCGCGCCGACAACTTCGCGCTGGTCGACGCGGCGCTGCACGCGATCTGCGCACGCCATCCCGGCAAGGTCAAGGTGAGTTTCGTCGGCGCGGACGTCCCGCCAGGCTGGGCCGGCCACCCGGCCGCCGGGTGCGAGCCCGAGCTTCACGACTACGACGCGCACGCACGACGCCTGCCGGAACGGCGCTGGGACGTCGCGCTGCTGCCGCTCGCCGACCACGACTACAACGCCGGCACGAGCACGATCCAGTGGCAGGAATACGCGGCGGCCGGCATCGCGTCGATCGTCAGCGACCGGCCAGCCTATCGCCTCGCGCTGCACGACGGCTGCGACGGCCTGCTGGTCCCGGACGAACCGCAGGCCTGGGTCGACGCGCTCGATCGGCTGATCGCGAACCCGGCGCTGCGCCGCGGGCTCGCGCGCACGGCGCAGGCGAAGGTCCGCAAGCATCACGCGCTGCAGCAGGCGCTGCCGCGCTATCGCCATGTGTATCAGCAGTGCATCGACAAAGGCGCGGTCGGCAACCCGCCCGGCCGGCCGGATGCGCCGATCCCCGGCGCGCTGATCCTGGACGCCGAAGGCGACCTCGACAAGGTCCGGCTGAGCCTGCAGGAAATCGCAAGGCGGCCGGAACAGGATCTGCTGGCGGTCGTGGTGACCTCGTCGCAGGCGCCGCTGCCCGAATGGACCGACAAGGTGCGCTATCTGCACGCGCCCGAGCACGAGTACACGGCCACCGTCGAGCAAGTCTGCGCACTGCCGGCGTTCGACTGGACGCTGATCGTCGAGGCGGGGGACGGGCGCGCTGCGCAGGCACGAACGCCTGCGGATGCCGCGATCGCGTAGTTCGACGCGCGCCGTGCCGCTTGCCTGACGCTGGCGACCCGGCGCGCTGTTCCGGCAGCGCGCCCTGTGCTCAGCTGCTTGAACAGCCGCCGCAACTGCTTGAGCTGCATGAGCTCGACGAACTGCAGCTCGACGAACTGCAGCTCGACGACGAGTCACTCGAACTGTAGGACGAACCGGTCGATCCGCCCGCCCGCGCGGCGGTCGGCGTCAACGGCGGCGGCTCCATCAGCACCATCGAATACGCGGCCCATGCGGTGCCGGTCAGCGCGCCCGCGCCGAACAGCGCGGCGGTCCACAGCAACGCGTCCGGCCGGTCGTGTTCGTCGCTGCGCACAATCCGTCGGGCGACGAGCGACGCCTGCCCGCCGACCGTCAGGCCGGGCCGCCCGAACCCGGTCAGCCGCCCCACGACGATGCGGTATGCAATCGCGAACGCCGCCATGCAGATCACGAGTAACAAGACCGGCCGTCCGCGACTCAGCCCGACCACCAGTTTCGCCGCGCCCGTGCCGAGCACCCCCAGCGCGATCGCGCGGGCCATGCGCGCCGTCCGCATGTCGCCCGGCGCCCAGAAACAGCCACGCGCGCGCAACGATTTCGCCTGCTCGGCAGCGCGACGCGCCAGCAACTGACGGAACGCGCCGAAGCTGGCCTCCCCCTCAGGCTGCCCGGCCAGCCATTCACATTCGTCCCCGTATTCGCCCGCCCGTGTCGCATCGACGAGCCGCACGCGCCCGCCCAGTCGCCCGGCCATCGCCAGCTCGATCGCGCCGGCGTGAACGAGCGACAGCGTCGCGACCTGCACGACCCGCGACTCGTCGCCGGCGAGGTACGCGGCCTGCTCGACCGTCAGGTCCGACGAGAATGCGCGCCTGCGCCGGCACCGGTATTCGATCTGTTGCGCAAGCCCGATCAACAGCAGCGCGGCCACGCAGGCCGGGATGTAGAACGCGAGAAACTGCGGCCCCGTGTAGTTCAGCACGTCGAAGTCTTGCGCCGATGCGCAGGTCGCGGCGACGCTCGCGGCGGCCGCCGGCCACGCGAGTTTCGGCAGCCGGTTGCGCCACGTGCTCCGCGTCGGCGCGAGGGCCGGCTCATCTGCCTGCGGCGGCACCGCTTCGGCCGGCCGGTCAACGGGGCGCGGCCAGATCGATTCCGGCGGCTCATAGCCGAACAGCCGGCGGTAGCTGTCGAGCGTGTCGCGATAGCGCTGCGCGTACACCGCGCCCTCGTCCGGCGCGCCCGTGGCGGGCATGTGATGCAGTCGCGCACGCAGCACGCCGGCGCAGAAGACGTCCCAGTATTCGAGCGTGTACTGCAGGTGGAAATGCCACGCGGCATCGACCGCGACCGACGGCGTGACCGGGTGCCCGGCCGCCTGCGCGAGAAACGCGAAACGCTTGTACTCCTCGATCACGGCCAGCGCGTGCGCATGCGACCAGCCTTCGGCTTCGGCAAGGCGGCGGCTGTATGGCAGCGGCGCGTGCGGATCGTCGGGAGAATAGGTGTTCAGACGCGCGAGCAGCGCCTGCTGCGCGTCGGTCAGCGCGCAGGCAGCGACTGCGGTCGGGGTGGGCGGAATGGCAGCCATCGGAGTCGGCGCGATGCGCGGACGGCCGCCGCGATCAACGCTTGGAGTTGTGGTTGCGGGCGATTCTCGCACAATGGAAAGGCGGGGGAATAGCGGGGGAAATGACGGCGCGATACCGTGCGGTGACGCTACGCCTGGACGACTTCAGGAAAACGGATCGGGGAATTCGACACCTGGATTCACTCACATCGAAGGGGCCCAAGAGCCCCTTCGATGTGATGCGATGGCAATGTCGGCCGGAACGGCGACGACCGCGGCCCGAAAAATCAATTACGCGTATTGGGGCGCTTTGGCGGCTAACGCATCCAGCACCTTGGTGACTCTCCACTGCTGCGCCTGAGTCCCGTTATAGGCAAACGCCCAAATGACGTTGTTGCCTTGCAAACTGTCGAAGTGGTCGTCGATCACGAGATTCGGATTTGCCACCGACGTGATATATCCCGGGCGCATAGTCAGGCTCCACCGCTGAGATACCGCACCGGTAAATTTACGCACGACGAGCGGTGTCTCGGCAGCAACCTTTCCGTCCTTAAAATCGATCGCCAACTGCTCCGCTGGAGAGTCAGGACTGGTGAAATCGAGAATGAAGAACCCTGGGCTGGCACGAAAATGCCACACGTTTAGTACATCCTGTTCGGTCAGATAGCGCAGTGCCAACGGCGAGTTGGGACCTACAAAGCCGCCCTGGCCAGAATCGGGCACAACGCCGATGCAGCGGCTCCGATCCGCGGCGAATTCAATGATCACGTCACTCATGATATTTTCCTTAAGATAATTGAGAAAATAATCGGCCTCGTCCTTCTTAAAACCCCCTTGAATTGCAAGGCCAGAGCGACCCGCGATCCAAAGGTATCGGCAAGCCACCCTTATCGGTTCTCACCTGGATATAAAATAGACAAATGGCCTCTCGATCTCAATTACACTTGATTACACATGGACGAAAATCGAGATCGATTGAATATTCGATGCCGACGAGTTTGGACTACATGTTGCGACCGGTGACTTGCCTGTTGTTCTTCAGCAAATGCCCGTCTGCTGCCCGCCGCAGGACGCACGCTCGCCGCAGTCGGTCGGCCGGCGAGAACCGTCCGTTCCTCATCACCGACGTGCGGGCAGCAATCGGCCGCGCCGGCACGAAGGGCACGCTCGCGCGTTCGCTCGACGCGATCGCGGCGCAGACGCGACCGAAACCTGGCGAAAGACGTCGAAGCGTGCACGTATCAGTGACTTCCGCGGGCACAACCTGCGCGGCACCTGGGCAAGCTGGCACGTGCGACGCGGCACGCCGCTGCAAGTGCTGAAGGGACCGGGCGGATGGGAGACGATGGAAATGGTGCAGCGGTACGCTCACCTGTCAGCCGATCATCTGGCGCACAGCGTCGCGCCGCTCACGGCCGAGCCCGCGCCGATTCCGGCTGCAATCTAGCTGCAACGGTACTGCACGACGAAGGAAGGAAACCGCTGAGAGCCTGACTAGGCTTGGCGCGCCCGGCTGGGATCGAACCAGCAACCCCTGCCTTCGGAGGGCAGTACTCTATCCATTGAGCTACGGGCGCGTGAGACAGTGAAGCGACCCCATATACAGGCCGCCCACGATTGGCAAGACGGCAAGGATACCCGGTTTCCCAAGACGCGTCCACCTCGCCCGCCGAATCGCCGCCGGACGGCCCTGCGTGCGGGTAAACACGCGCCATCGCGCCGCTCGCCGTGATGTAAACGTTCCGTCTATAATCGTCCGTGCTTCATTGGACTGCCATTTTGCCGTTGCACCGCGCTCACAATTCCTATTCATGGAGACGAGGCAAGCATGAGCGAAGCACCCCACGAATCTCCCGTCAAAACCCCCGGGCAGCTGATTGCCGTCATCATCGCGTCGTTCGCGATTCCGATCGTCCTGATCGTCCTGTTCGCCAATTACGCGAACCATGCATTCCGCTCCGGCGCCGGCACCGACGCGCTATCCGACCAGCAGGTCGCCGCCCGTATCGCGCCGATCGCGAAGGTCGACGTGAAGGACGCCAACGCGCCCCGCACGTACAAGACCGGCGAGGAAGTCTACAAGGCCGTCTGCGTGACCTGCCACGGCACCGGCGCCGCCGGCGCGCCGAAGTTCGGCAACAAGGACGACTGGGCGCCGCGCATCTCGCAAGGCTTCGACACGCTGCTGAAGACGGCCCTCGCGGGCAAGGGCGCGATGCCGGCGCGCGGCGGCACGAGCCCCGACGACGTCAGCGACTATGAAATCGCCCGCGCGATCGTCTACATGGCCAACAACGACGGCGCGAACTTCCCCGAACCGGCCGCGCCGGCCGCCAACGCCGCGCAGCCCGCCAGCGGCGCCCCCGCGTCGGGCGCCGACGCATCGAACGCGCAGGCCGCCGCGGCCATGGCCGCGATCGCCGCGATCCCGAAGGCCGGCGAAAAGCCCGCGGCCGCCCCGGCGGGCGCCGATGCAGCAATGGCCGGCAAGGCGCTGTACGCGTCGACCTGCCAGGCCTGCCATGCAGCCGGCGTGCTCGGCGCACCGAAGTTCGGCAACAAGGCAGACTGGGCGCCGCGCCTGAAGGAATCGATGGATACGGTCTACAACTACGCGCTGCACGGCAAGGGCGCGATGCCGCCGAAGGGCGGGTCGAACGCGTCGGATGCCGACGTGAAGGCGGCCGTCGACTACATGGTCAACGCGGCGAAGTAACGCGCCCGTACGGCCATCCGTAAAAAACCCCCGCGACGCCTTTGAATCGCGGGGGTTTCGTTTTGGTGTCGCCGGTTCATCGCGCCGTGACTAAGGCAGCGCCGCACCCATCACTTCTGCAGCAACGCCTTCAGGCTCGCAAGCCGGTCCTTCGGCGACATCGGCGCTTCTTCCGGCGTCGGCGGCGGCGCTTCGTCGAGCCCCATCTCCGGGATGAAGCGCGACGGTTCGCACACGACCGTCTCGCGCGCCCGCTTGCGCTTCTTGCACCAGTTCAGGTGCAGGCTGCGCTGCGCGCGGGTGATCGCGACGTACATCAGCCGGCGCTCCTCCTCGATCCGTTCGTTGTCGATCGGGCCGTCGTCGTCGCTGCCGCCTCGGTGCGGCATGATGCCTTCCTCGACGCCGACCAGGAACACGTGCGGATACTCGAGCCCCTTCGACGCATGGACGGTCGACAGCCGCACGGCGTCCGGGTCTTCATCCTTGCCTTCGAGCATCGACATCAGCGCGACGGTCTGGATCAGGCCGAGCAGGTTCTTGCCCGTATCGGCGAGGCCGTCCGCGTTGTGGAAACCTTCGGCCTCGCCGTCGACGGCCTCCGTCTCGGGCTTGGTGCCCTTGCGCTTCAGCCATTCGAGGAATTCGAGCACGTTCTGCCACTTCGACTGCGCCTGCCGCTCGTCGAACGCGTCGTACAGGTACGCCTCGTAGTGGATCGCCTCCATCATGTCGTCGAGCACGACGGTCGCGGGCTCCTTGTCCGCGCGCTCGGTCAGGCGCTGGATGAAGTCGCAGAACATCCGCAGCGGCTCGACCTGGCGCGCCGACAGCCGCGCCTCGATCCCGCCCATGTACACGGCCTCGAACAGCGACACCTTCGCCTGCCCCGCGAACGAGCCGAGCGCCTCGAGCGTCGTGTTGCCGATGCCGCGGCGCGGCGTGGTGACGGCGCGGATGAACGCGGGATCGTCGTCGGCGTTCGCGATCAGCCGCAGGTACGCGCACAGATCCTTGATCTCGGCCTTGTCGAAGAACGACTGGCCGCCCGACAGCACGTACGGGATCCGCTCGCGCCGCAGCACCTGTTCGAAGATGCGTGCCTGGAAGTTGCCGCGATACAGGATCGCGTAGTCGCGGAACTGCGCGCGCCGCTCGAACTTGTGCGCGGACAGCCGGAACACGACCGATTCGGCCTCGTGCTCCTCGTCGTTGCACGCCGTGACGGTGATCGAGTCGCCCATCCCGTGCTCGGACCACAGCTTCTTCTCGAACAGCTTCGGGTTGTTCGCGATCACGTTGTTCGCGGCGGTCAGGATCCGCACCGTCGACCGGTAGTTCTGCTCGAGCTTGATCACGTGCAGCTTCGGGAAATCCTTGCCGAGCTGCGCGAGGTTCTCGAGCGTCGCGCCGCGCCAGCCGTAGATCGCCTGGTCGTCGTCGCCGACCGCCGTGAACGCGGCGCGCGGGCCCGCGAGCTGCTTCAGCAGCTCGTACTGGCACGCATTGGTGTCCTGGTACTCGTCGATCAGCAGATAGCGCAGCTTGTTCTGCCAGCGGTCGCGCACCGGCTCGTTCTTCGCGAACAGCTCGGCCGGCAGGCGGATCAGGTCGTCGAAGTCGACCGCCTGGTACGCGTGCAGCGTCGCCACGTAGTTGCGGTAGACCAGCGCGGCCTGGTGCTCGTCCTCGTTGGCCGCGGTCGCCATCGCCTCGTCGGGCATGATCAGGCCGTTCTTCCACAGCGAGATGATGCTCTGGATCTTGCGGATCAGCCCCTTGTCGGTCGTGCCGAGCTGCTCCTGGATCATCCCGAAGCAGTCGTCCGAATCCATGATCGAGAACTGCGGCTTCAGCCCGACGTGCTCGGCCTCCTGGCGCAGGATCTGCACGCCCAGCGAGTGGAACGTGCAGACGGTGAGCTGGTTGACGGGCACCTTGCGGCCTTCCTTGCCGGGCGTGGTGAGCGTCTTGCCTTCCAGCAGCTTCGACACGCGCTCGCGCATTTCGGCGGCCGCCTTGTTCGTGAACGTGACGGCGGCGATATGGCGCGGCTCGAAGCCTTTCGCTTCGATCAGGTGCGCGATCTTCTGCGTGATCACGCGAGTCTTGCCGCTGCCCGCGCCGGCGAGCACGAGACAGGGACCGTCGAGATAGCGCACCGCTTCATTCTGAGCGGGATTCAGGCCTGCGGACATGATGGCGGATGGTGTTGCTGGTTGACGGCGGAGGGCCGGGAGGATGCCGTGCGCGACAGGCTGGGGAAGCAGGCGGACACGCAGGCAGGACGCGCATGTTAACACGTCGGCGGCACGTATTTCGGGCGCGCGGCCGGACGGGCGCGGGCAGGCTTGCCGGGCGGGCGCCCCCTGTCCGTCCGGCGGGGTCGTGCCTGTCCGCTCGGCCAATCTGGCCCCGTCCGCGCCGGGATCGGACACAATATGTACTCCCCGGCGCCGTCCGCGCCGGCCCGCTTCAATTGCCTGAACCGTCGCCGGATCGACTCATGGGATACCCGTTCGCCACCGCCGCCCTCGGCCCGCTGCTGTTCGTGCAGGGGCGCTACGTGCGCCGCGTCACGCCGCGGCTGCCCGAGGCGGCCGGCCCGCGCGACGGCGTGGCCGGCGACGGCCCGCCGCTGCGCGTGCTGGTGGTCGGCGATTCGGCAGCCGCGGGCGTCGGCGTCGCGACGCAGCACGATGCGCTCGCAGGGCAACTGGCGAACGCGCTGGCGGCCACGCACCGCGTGCGCTGGAAACTGCTCGCGCGCACCGGCCTGACCACGCGGGAGCTGGTCGACTGGCTCGCCGCCGAGCCGGCCGAGCCGTTCGACGTGGCCGTCACGTCGCTCGGCGTCAACGACGTGACGGGCGGCGTGCCGCCCGCACGCTGGCTCGCGCAGCAGGCCGAGCTGGTCCGGCTGCTCGCCACGCGCTTCCAGGTCGGGCACGCGATCCTGTCGGCGGTGCCGCCGATGGAGCGCTTCCCGGCGCTGCCGCAACCGCTCGCGTGGTATCTCGGCCTGCGCGCGAGGCGGCTCAACGCGGTGCTCGCAGGCTGGGCCGGCACGCAGCCGGACTGCACGTTCCTCCGGGTCGATTTGCCGCTCGAACGTCACCTGATGGCCGCCGACGGCTTCCATCCCGGCGCATCGGCGTGCGCGGTATGGGCCGCGCAGGTCGCGGCCGCCGTGCGGCAGCGGGTGGGCGCATGACGCGGCACGCTACGGGCAGGTTGGCCGCCACGGCTCGCCGCGCGGCGCGCGCCATGTCACGCCACGCCGAGAGCCGCGAACCGAGCAGAGCCGAGCCGAAAGCCGGGCAGTCGCGCTGCCCGGCACCCGATCTCGCGCAAAATGCCGGCATTCCTTGCGCAGTTGCCGCATCACATCGCGCGTTTCGCCCGACGCGTCTATGCAGGCGGCGGCGCCATGCCAAAATAGCCGGTCGTCTCCGCGCCGCCGCTCCGGCGCGCCATCCTTTAGTTTCCTTCGCAGCCAGGAATTGCCATGTCGTCATTGCTCAGGATTGGTTTGATGGGTTTCGGTTTCGCCGGCGCGACGTTCCACGCGCCCGTGATCGCCACGAGCGGCCGCACTGAAGTCGCCGCGATCGCGACGGGTCAGTCCGATCGCGCGCACGCCGCGTATCCGGGCGCGCGCATCGTCCCCGACCTCGACACGCTGCTCGGCCTCGACGATATCGAATGCGTGGTGATCGCCACGCCGAACGACACGCACTTCACGCTCGCACGCCAGGTGCTCGAAGCGGGCCGCCACGTCGTCGTCGACAAGCCGGTCACGCTCACCGCCGACGAGGCGCTCGCGCTCGCACGGCTCGCGAACGCGCGCAGCCGGCTGTTCGCGCCGTTCCACAACCGCCGCTGGGACGGCGATTTCCTCACCGTGCGTCGCGTCGTCGAATCGGGCGAGTTGGGCCGCCTCACCTACTTCGCGTCGCACTTCGACCGCTTCCGGCCGACGCCACGCCCGCGCTGGCGCGAGGAGCCGACCCGCGGCGGCGGCCTGCTGCTCGACCTCGGCCCGCACCTGATCGATCAGGCGCTCGCGCTGTTCGGCACGCCGGAAACGGTGAGCGCCACCGTCAAGACGCGCCGCGACAACGGCACGGCGCCCGATTTCGTGCACCTGCTGCTCGGCTATCCGGACAAGGACGTCGCGCTGCATGCAAGCGCGCTGTCGGCGATCGAACCCGCGCGCTTCACGCTGCACGGCACGCGCGGCAGCTATCAGAAGTTCGGGCTCGACACGCAGGAAGACCAGCTCAAGGCCGGCCTCACCGCCGACGACGTCGAATTCGGCGGCGGCAACCCGCCCGGCCTGCTGCGCGTGCTCGACGGCGACCTCGAAGTCGAACGTCCGGTGCCGACGCTCGACGGCCAGTACGCGGAGTTCTACCGCGCGCTCGCCGCGTCGATCCGCGACGGCGCGCCGTTCCCGGTCACAGCGCAGGACGCGGTCGACGTGATGACGATCATCGAGCTCGCCGCGCAGAGCGAACACGACGGCCGCCGGGTGCCGTTCGTGCGCCGTAGCGTCTGATGGCCGCCGGGCGGGCCGGTGCCGCCCCGGCCGCCCACCGCGCCACGCCGCCACGCGTCGGCGTCGGCGCTGCGTCTGCCGCCACACCGCCCCGTCGGCCCGGCTCCCAACATTCCGTTACAAATGGTGCGGGAACGAAAGTCAGCGGTCGTCCGGTCTGACGCGTTTCTCAAAATGTCGATTCGACACTTATCCGTCAGGAGAATGTGATGCAACGGTTGATTCGCGCAGCGGCATGCTGCGTCCTGGTTTCCTCGCTCGCGGCGTGTGTCGTGCAACCGCAGCGGCCGGTCCGGCAGGCGCCTCCGCCGCCGCGACCGAATCCGCAGGTCGTCGCGAACGACCGCATGCAGGAGGTCCAGGGCCGGATCGACAATCTGCATCGCCGGATCGACGCGCGCGTGAACGGCGGCTACTACCCGCCGCCGTACGGCGCGCAGTTGCACCACCGCCTCGACGTGATCCGCCAGGAAGCGAACGACATGTCGGCCCAGCACAACGGCGGCCTGTCCGGCGACGAGCAGCGGGTGCTGAACCAGGAACTCGACACGGCCGCACGCGCGATCGGCGAGTGACGCGCCGGCGCCCGCCGGAGCGGAGAAAAGCGGCGGCGCCGGCCGCCGCCGCTTGTCGCGAAGCGACATTCTTTTGCTCAAATTGACAATGCCGACCCGCTCGCGTACAGTCGCCCGCACGCGTCGGGAGAGCGTGTGACCGGGTCGTTCCGACACCGGTTGCGCCGCCGAAGGGGCACACCCGCAAACTCTCAGGCAAAAGGACCGACCGCGTCGGGGAACCGCGTCCGCGCACTGCGCGCACGACACTCCCCGCACTCTGGAGAGCGGCAGTAGCCCGCAGCGCATTGGCTGCGCGGGCAAGCTGCCCACCGAAGGGGCGCGCGTTCGCCGGGCTTGGCCCGCAGCGCAATCTCTCAGGTATCGAGGACAGAGGGGCATGTACCGGATCGCTCGAGGCCATCGGCCGCGGCGGTCGGCACATGGCCGTTCTGATCCGCGCGCAAGCGCCTTGCCTGAGGCCTCGATGACTGCACTGAATCACACCCCGCTCAACGCCGCGCACCGCGCGCTCAATGCCCGCATGGTCGACTTCGGCGGCTGGGACATGCCCGTCAACTACGGCTCGCAGATCGAAGAACACGCGGCCGTGCGCACCGACGCCGGCATGTTCGACGTGTCGCACATGTGCGTCGTCGATTTCACCGGCAGCCGCGTGCGCGCATTCTTCGAGCATGCGATCGCGAACCACGTCGGCAAGCTCAAGACGCCCGGCAAGGCGCTCTACTCGTGCCTGCTCAACCCGCAGGGCGGCGTCATCGACGACCTGATCGTCTACTACTTCACCGAAGAATTCTTCCGCGTGGTCGTCAACGCCGGCACCGCCGAGAAAGACATCGCGTGGTTCAACCAGCTGAACGAGCAAGGCGGCTACGGCCTGACGATCGCGCCGCGCCGCGATTTCGCGATCGTCGCCGTGCAGGGTCCGAACGCCCGCGAAAAGGTCTGGGCGACAGTGCCCGCCGCGCGCGCCGCCACCAGCGAGCTCAAGCCGTTCAACGCCGCGCAGGTCGCCGGCACGCCGTTCGGCGATCTCACCGTCGCGCGCACCGGCTACACCGGCGAAGACGGCTTCGAAGTGATCGTCCCGGCCGTGCACGTCGTCGCGCTGTGGGATGCGCTGCAGCAAAACGGCGTGCGGCCGTGCGGGCTCGGCGCGCGCGACACGCTGCGCCTCGAGGCCGGCATGAACCTGTACGGCCAGGACATGGACGACACCGTCTCCCCGCTCGACGCGGGCCTCGCGTGGACGGTCGACCTCACCGCGCCGCGCGACTTCGTCGGCCGCGCCGCGCTGGAAGCCAACGGCACGCGCGCCGCGTTCGTCGGCCTGATCCTGCAGAAGGAAAACGGCAAGGCGGGCGGCGTGCTGCGCGCGCACCAGAAGGTCGTCACGCCGCACGGCGAAGGCGAGATCACGAGCGGCACGTTCTCGCCGTCGATGCAGGAATCGATCGCGTTCGCGCGCGTGCCGGCGGCCGTCCAGATCGGCGACATCGTCCAGGTGCAAATTCGAGACAAGAATCTTCCCGCGCGCGTGGTAAAACTGCCGTTCGTGCGCAACGGCAAGGTCCTCGCTGCGTAACGACCGGGAGGCGGCCGGGCCGCCTCCCGGCCAGCCGGGAGATGGCGCCCGGCGCAACCCCATCCGGCGCACCATGGCGGCGCGCCAGCAAAACGAACACACCTTTTATCCAGGAGCATCCGATGAGCAACGTCCCGGCCGATCTGAAGTACACCGACGAACACGAGTGGATCCGCACCGAGGCGGACGGCACGCTGACGGTCGGCATCACCGATCACGCGCAGAGCACGCTCGGCGACATCGTCTTCCTCGAGCTGCCCGAAGTCGGCAAGTCGGTGAGCGCGGGCGACGCCGTCGGCGTCGTCGAATCGGTGAAGGCGGCATCCGACATCTACTCGCCGGTGTCCGGCGAGATCGTCGCCGTCAACGAAGCCGCCACCGATGCGCCGGAAGAAGTGAACAGCGACGCATACGGCGTGTGGCTGTTCAAGATCAAGCTCGCGGACGGCGCATCGACCGACAAGCTGATCGACGCCGACGCGTACAGCAAGCTGATCGACTAATTTTCCTTACCCGAACCGCGTGCGGCCGGGCAGCCGGCCCGCGCGGGACCAGAGTCACGCCATGAAGCTCGAACACCCGGACCGCCTGATGAACCGCACGCCCCTCTCGCTCGCCGCGCTCGAAACGCACGACGCGTTCGCCGAACGCCACATCGGCCCCGACGCCGCCAGCCAGCAGGCCATGCTCGACACGCTCGGCTTCGCGTCGCGCGCCGCGCTGATCGACGCCGTGATCCCGGCCTCGATCCGTCGCGCCGAAACGCTGCCGCTCGGCCCGTTCGCGCAGCCGAAGAGCGAGGCCGAAGCGCTCGCCGCGCTGCGTGCGCTCGCGGACAAGAACCAGGTGTTCCGCTCGTATATCGGCCAGGGCTACCACGACACGCATACGCCGGCCGTGATCCTGCGCAACGTGCTCGAAAACCCGGCGTGGTACACGGCCTACACGCCGTACCAGCCCGAAATTTCCCAGGGCCGCCTCGAGGCGCTCCTGAACTTCCAGCAGATGGTCGCCGACCTGACGGGTCTCGCGATCTCGAACGCATCGCTGCTCGACGAAGCCACCGCCGCGGCCGAAGCGATGACGCTGCTGCAGCGCACCGGCAAGCCGAAGTCGAACGTGTTCTACGTCGCCGACGACGTGCTGCCGCAAACCGTCGAAGTGATCCGCACGCGCGCGCTGCCGATCGGCATCGACGTGAAGACGGGCCCGGCCGCCGAAGCAGCTCAAGCGAACGCATTCGGCGTGCTGCTGCAGTACCCGGGCGTGAACGGCGACGTGCGCGACTACCGCGCGCTCACCGAAGCGATCCACGCGGCCGGCGGCCACGTGGTCGTCGCGGCCGACCTGCTCGCGCTGACCGTGCTGACGCCGCCCGGCGAATGGGGCGCGGACGTCGCGATCGGCAACACGCAGCGCTTCGGCGTGCCGATGGGCTTCGGCGGTCCGCACGCCGCCTACATGGCCGTGCGCGACGAATTCAAGCGCCAGATGCCGGGCCGCCTCGTCGGCGTGACGGTCGACGCGCAGGGCAAGCCCGCGCTGCGCCTCGCGCTGCAGACGCGCGAACAGCACATCCGCCGCGAGAAGGCGACGTCGAACGTGTGTACCGCGCAGGCGCTGCTCGCGATCATGGCCAGCATGTACGCGGTCTACCACGGCCCGCACGGCCTGAAGACGATCGCGCTGCGCGTGAACCGCATCGCGGCGCTGTTCGCCGCCGGCGTGAAGCAGCTCGGCTTCGCGACCGTCAACGACACGTTCTTCGACACGGTGACGATCGACACCGGCGCGCGCACCGCGCAGATTCACGCATTCGCGAACGCGAAGCGCATCAACCTGCGCCGCGTGAGCGACACGCAAGTCGGCGTATCGGTCGACGAAACGACGACGCGCGACGACCTCGCCGATCTCCTCGACGTGTTCGCGCAGGCCGCGGGCGGCACCGCGCCGGCCGTCGATGCGCTGGACGCGGGCCTCGGCGGCGTCGCCGCGCTGCCGGCCGGCCTCGAGCGCACGAGCGCGTACCTGACGCACCCCGTGTTCAACCGCCACCATTCCGAAACCGAAATGCTGCGCTACCTGCGCAGCCTGTCGGACAAGGATCTCGCGCTCGACCGCTCGATGATCCCGCTCGGCTCGTGCACGATGAAGCTGAACGCGACGTCGGAAATGCTGCCCGTCACGTGGCCCGAGTTCGGCGGCATCCATCCGTTCGCGCCGGCCGAGCAGACCGTCGGCTACCGCGAGATGATCGACCAGCTCGAACAGATGCTCGTCGCGGCCACCGGCTACGCGGCCGTGTCGCTGCAACCGAACGCAGGCTCGCAGGGCGAGTACGCGGGCCTGTTGATCATCCACGCGTACCACGCATCGCGCGGCGAAGGCCATCGCGACGTGTGCCTGATCCCGGCATCCGCGCACGGCACGAACCCGGCGTCCGCGCACATGGCCGGCATGAAGGTCGTGGTCGTCGCGTGCGACGCGCAGGGCAACGTCGACATCGCCGACCTGAAGGCGAAGGCCGAGCAGCATTCGGCGAACCTCGCGGCGATCATGATCACGTATCCGTCGACGCACGGCGTGTTCGAGCAGAACGTCCGCGAGATCTGCGAGATCGTCCACGCGCACGGCGGCCAGGTGTACGTCGACGGCGCGAACATGAACGCGATGGTCGGCCTGACCGCGCCCGGCCAGTTCGGCGGCGACGTGTCGCACCTGAACCTGCACAAGACCTTCTGCATCCCGCACGGCGGCGGCGGCCCGGGCGTCGGCCCGGTCGCGGTCGGCGCGCACCTCGCGCAGTTCCTGCCGAACCAGCGCTCGACCGGCTACGCCCGCGCGGAAGACGGCATCGGCGCGGTGTCGGCCGCGCCGTACGGCTCGGCGTCGATCCTGCCGATCTCGTGGATGTACATCGCGATGATGGGCGCGAAGAACCTGACCGCCGCGACGGAAACCGCGATCCTCAACGCGAACTACATCGCGAAGCGCCTCGCGCCGCACTATCCGGTGCTGTATTCGGGCCCGGGCGGGCTGGTCGCGCACGAGTGCATTCTCGACCTGCGTCCGATCAAGGAAACGAGCGGCATCAGCGTCGACGACGTCGCGAAACGCCTGATGGACTACGGCTTCCACGCGCCGACGATGAGCTTCCCGGTGCCGGGCACGCTGATGGTCGAGCCGACCGAATCGGAATCGCAGGAAGAACTCGACCGCTTCATCGCCGCGATGATCGCGATCCGCGAAGAAATCCGCGCGGTCGAGGAAGGCCGCGCCGATCGCGAGGACAACCCGCTGCGCCACGCGCCGCACACGGCGGCCGTCGTCACCGCGAACGAATGGCCGCACGCGTACTCGCGCGAGCAGGCCGCGTACCCGGTCGCGTCGCTCGGCACGAACAAGTACTGGCCGCCGGTCGGCCGCGCGGACAACGCGTACGGCGACCGCAACCTGTTCTGCTCGTGCGTGCCGATGTCGGATTACGCATAACGCCCGCCTCGCGCCGGAGCGTCCGACCGTGACCCCACCGCACGCAGCCAGCGGTTGCGTGCGGTTTTACGTTCGCCGCCCGGCCAACCGTTTCACGCTCACCCGCCAATCCGGCTAACATCACACGCGATCCAGCCAATGAAGGAGTTCCGCATGGTGCGTCCGATGTTTCCGGGCCAGGGTGCAACGGCGCGGCGGCCGCGCGCAGGCCGCAACGTGCCGATGCTCGTCGCATCGCTGTCGCTTGCCGCCGCCGGCCTCGGCGTGTCCGGCAATGCGCTCGCCGCGATGAATTTCTGCGCGGCGCCGGCGCTGCAGTCGAGCGAGACGACGCACGCCGAGCCGGGCGTGCAGGCGCTGATTCGCAGCGTCGACGCGCGCATCGGCGAGCAGCCGAAGGCCATGGCGCGCGTGCACACCGAGGGCACGCTGCCGCATGAAGGCATCTACGACCAGAGCGAAGCCGCGCTCAAGGACATGGACCTGATGCGCGATGCGGCGCTCGCGTGGCGCGTGACGAACGCGCCGCGCTACCTGCAACTCGTCGACCGCTTCCTGTCCGCGTGGGTTTCGACCTACCAGCCGAGCTTCAACCCGATCGACGAGACGCGCTTCGACAGCCTGATCGTCGCGTACGACATGACCGCGAGCGCGCTGCCGGTGAAGACGCGCAACGCGACCGCCGCGTTCATCGCGAAGCTCGGCGCCGGCTACGTCGCGCAGGTCGACGCACAGAAGCGCCCGCTCACCGGCACCTGGCGCAACAACTGGCAGAGCCACCGGATCAAGCTGATCGCGCTGTCCGCGTTCACGCTCGGCGACCGCAAGATGATGAACGCCGCGCAGCGGCTGTTCGTCGAGCATCTCGCCGACAACATCGGCCCGGACGGCAAGACCTGGGATTTCGAGGAACGCGATGCGCTGCATTACGCGGTCTACGATCTACAGCCGCTGGTGACGGCCGCGCTCGCCGCGCGACGCTTCAACCGCAACTGGCTGCGCGAGCGCGGCGCGAACGGCGCGACGCTCGCGGCCGCGCTCGACTGGCTCGTGCCGTACGCGCTCGGCGAGAAAACCCACGAGGAATTCGTGAATTCGCCGGTGCCGTTCGACGCGAAGCGCCGCGAGGCCGGCTTGCCGGGTTACACGGGGCAGTGGGACCCGAAAAACGCCACCGAACTCTTTCATCTGGCCGCGCGGCTCGACGGGCGCTATGCCCGCGTCGCGCAGCAGCTTTCCCCAACGCCGCCCGCATGGCTCGCCGCGTGCCTGCCATTGCAGGCGCGCTAGCACCATTCTTACAGCAAGGCAGGTATCGAAATGGCAGTCAGCGTGTTTGACCTCTTCAAGATCGGCATCGGCCCGTCCAGTTCGCACACGGTCGGACCGATGCGCGCGGCGCTGATGTTCGTCCAGGGCCTCGAGCGTGACGGGCTGCTCGCCGCGACGGCCCATGTGAAGGTCGAGCTGTACGGCTCGCTGGGCGCCACCGGCAAGGGCCACGGCACCGACCGCGGCGTGATGCTCGGCCTGCTCGGCGACGCGCCCGACACCGTCGATCCCGACACGATCGACGCGCGGCTCGAAGACGTCCGCAAGACGAAGCAACTCGCGCTGCTCGGCACGCACCCGGTGCCGTTCGTGCTGAAGGAGAACATCGCGTTCTACCGCCAGGCGCTGCCCGAACATCCGAACGGGATGAAGCTGCGCGCGAGCGACGCGAACGGCGCGGTGCTGGTCGAGCGTACCTATCTGTCGGTCGGCGGCGGCTTCGTCGTGACGGCCGGCGCACCGAACACCAAGGTGCTGAGCGCGGCCGAGCAGATGACGCACCCGTTCCGCACCGGCGCGGAGCTGCTCGCGCTGACCGCGTCGACCGGCAAGTCGATCGCGCAGCTGATGTGGGAAAACGAGCGCGCGTGGCACACCGACGAAGAAACGCGCGACGGGCTGCTGAAGATCTGGGCCGTGATGCAGTCGTGCGTGTCGCGCGGCTGCGGGATCGGCAATCCCGACGCCGACGGCAACCTGCCCGGCCCGTTCCAGGTCAAGCGCCGCGCGCCGCAGCTGTACCGCACGCTGACGGGCAGCCCGGAGCGCGCGCTCCAGGACCCGCTGTCGATGATCGACTGGATCAACCTGTACGCGATCGCGGTCAACGAGGAAAACGCGGCCGGCGGCCGCGTCGTCACCGCGCCGACCAACGGCGCGGCCGGCATCATCCCCGCCGTGCTGCACTACTACACGCGCTTCACGCCCGGCGCGAACGAACAGGGCGTAATCGACTTCCTGCTGACGGCCGCCGCGATCGGCATCCTCTACAAGCTCAACGCATCGATTTCGGGCGCGGAAGTGGGCTGCCAGGGTGAAGTCGGGGTGGCCTGCTCGATGGCGGCCGGCGCGCTCGCGGCCGTGCTCGGCGGCACGCCGCAGCAGGTCGAGAACGCGGCCGAGATCGGGATGGAACACAACCTCGGCCTGACCTGCGACCCGGTCGGCGGGATGGTGCAGATCCCGTGCATCGAGCGCAACGCGATGGCGTCGGTAAAGGCCGTCAACGCGGCGCGCATGGCGCTGCGCGGCGACGGCTCGCACTACGTGTCGCTCGACTCCGTGATCAAGACGATGCGCGAGACGGGCGCCGACATGAAGACCAAGTACAAGGAAACGTCGCGCGGCGGGCTGGCGGTGAATATCGTCGAGTGCTGATGTCCGACCCGGCGGTCATGGAGGACGCTCCGCGTCTCGCATGACCGTCGGGTGCACAATCACCCATCCTTGCGTTCGGCCTGCTCCTGGTTGCCATGCCCTTCGGCCATGAAATTCGGCCCGAATTTCGCGAACTTCTCGAGCACGTGGGTCAAGGGCCGTCGCGCCGGCCGAATACGGATCTCATCGCCGACGCGCTTGATTTCCAGCGCGATATCGCTGCGTTCATAGGCGAGGTCGGCAGGAATTTGCACGGCCTGCGCGTTGATGTACGCCCAGTCGTGCGCATGGTCATCCATCCGACATCGATTCGAAAACACCCGCCGCCCCGGCCGTCTTTTCCGTTCCGGACTTGGCCCGCCGCACCCGGTGAATCAGCCGGTGCAAATATCGCGTCACGACCACTGCCGCCGCGCATGCAGCACGCGAAGAATCTCCACGATGCCCTCGGCCGGCCGGATGCGATAGACGAGCACATAGTTCGGCGCGATCACCAGGTCGCGCGTGCCGGCCACCCGCCCTTGCCGATACAACTCCGCATAGGCCGGTAACGCCGCCGCCCTTTCTTCCAGCAGTTCGTCGAGTTCGAGCGCGGCCAGCGGATCGTCTTCACCGATGTATTCCATGATCGCGGCGCGATCCTCGTACGCCTTCGGATGCCACTGCAACGCGAGGGTCAAGCAGCATCCCCGCGCTTGCCTGCAAGCCGCTCACGCAGCGCCGCACGGCGCGATGCGAAGTCGGCGCTGACTTCGGCGTCCGGAATCGACGCACGCGGGTCATCCAGCGCCTGCTGCACCTGCTCGCGAAACCAGCGATCGTGAGCCACCGCCTGGTGTGCCGCCTTCAACGCCGCCGCACGATCGGGTCGGGTCGCCCGCCCGACCGCATCCGGATCGAATGCCGACGCGTCCACATCGAACCGGCTGATGCCAATGTCGCGCAGATCGAGACAAGCGTCAGCCCGCCATCCATAGCGCTCACTTTCCGCCGTCACCCGAGCGCGCACAAGCTGGCCGGATGGCCAACCGAAGCCCGCACGCAACCCCCGACCAGCCCCGCGTTCCGACACTTTTCAGCGGCCGTCGTACCGGCCCGCAGCCAACCGGCGTAAGCTGTACGTCCCGCTACCCAGGGAGACGGCAGCCCATGTCGCATTCCAAGGACCTCGAGTCGCGCGCCACCACCGGTGCACGACTGCTCGTCGATGCGTTGCTCGCCAATCACGTCGAACGCGTGTTCTGCGTGCCGGGCGAGAGCTTCCTCGCCGTGCTCGATGCGCTCGCGGACGACACCGCCCGCATCCAGACGGTCGTCTGCCGCCACGAGGCGGCCGCCGCGAACATGGCCGAAGCGGTCGGCAAGCTGACCGGCCGCCCCGGCATCGCGTTCGTCACGCGCGGGCCCGGCGCGACCCATGCGTCGATCGGCGTGCACACCGCGTTCCAGGATTCGACGCCGATGATCCTGTTCGTCGGCCAGTGCGCACGCGAACACCTCGACCGCGAAGCGTTCCAGGAAATCGACTACCGCCGGATGTTCGGCCAGATGGCCAAATGGGTCGCGCAGATCGACGATCCGCGCCGCATCCCCGAATACCTGAGCCATGCGTTCCACGTCGCGACGTCCGGCCGGCCCGGCCCGGTCGTGCTCGCGCTGCCGGAGGACGTGCTGTCCGACGCGTGCGCGCCGCAGCCCGTCGTGCCGGCCGCGAAACGCGTCGCGGCCGCGCCGTCGGTCGCGCAGATCGACGAGTTGCGCGAGCGGCTCGCGCGCGCGGAACGGCCATTCGCGATCGTCGGCGGCAGCGGCTGGACGCCCGACGCGTGCGCGAACCTGCGCACCTTCGTCGAACGCTGGCAATTGCCGGTCGCGTGCGCGTTCCGCTTCCAGGACACGATCGACAACGCGCACCCGAACTACGCGGGCGACGTCGGGCTCGGGATCAACCCCGCGCTCGCGAAACGCATCCGCGACGCCGACCTGCTGCTCGTGATCGGGCCGCGCCTCGGCGAAGCGACGACCGGTGGCTACACGCTGCTCGACATCCCGAAAACGCGCCAGACGCTGATCCACGTGCATCAGGGCGCGGACGAGCTCGGCCGCGTATACGCCGCCGACCTGCCGATCGTGTCGGGCATGCCCGAGATCGCCGCGCCGCTGGCCGCGCTCGAACCGCCCGAGCGGCCTGCCTGGGCCGGCGCGGCCGCCGATGCGCACCGCGCGTACCGCGAATGGCATGCGCCGCTGCCGATGCCCGGCGACGTGCAGCTCGGCGACGTGATGGTGCAGTTGCGCGAACGCCTGCCGCACGACGCGATCCTGACCAACGGCGCAGGCAACTATGCGATCTGGCTGCATCGCCACTTCGCGTACCGGCACTTCCGTTCGCAGCTCGCGCCGACGAGCGGCGCGATGGGCTACGGGCTGCCGGCCGCGCTCGCCGCGAAGTCGCTGTATCCGCAGCGCGCCGTCGTCGCGCTCGCCGGCGACGGCTGCTTCATGATGGCCGGCAACGAGCTCGCGACCGCGATGCAGTACGGGCTGAACATCGTCGCGATCGTCGTCAACAACGGCCATTTCGGCACGATCCGCATGCATCAGGAGCGCAACTACCCGGGTCGCGTGCACGGCACGGGGCTCACGAATCCGGATTTCGCCGCCTATGCGCGTGCGTTCGGCGCGCACGGCGAGACGGTCGAGCGCACCGCCGATTTCGCGCCCGCGCTCGAACGCGCGCTGACCTGCGGGCTGCCCGCGGTGATCGAGATCCGCATCCCGCAGGACGCCAGCACGCCGGCCGCGACGCTCGAGCAGATCCGGGAGCAGGGCCGCCGCGCGCGCGGCGCATGACGACGGTGAACATGCACGCCGCGCCGCCCGTCGCCGCGCTGTCGCACGACGACGCGCTGGCCTGCCCCGGCACGCTGCTCGCGCCCGACCGCACGCTCGTCGCGCCGTACGACCTCGAATACGGCGACGTGCGCGCCGAAGGCTACGTGGCGGCCGCGCCGGCGCTCGGCCTGCTGCACGCCGCGCACCGGCCGTTCCGGCTCGATTACGGCGCTACGCGGCACGTGCACGTGATCAACGGGATGGGTGTCGCGCTCGGCGATTCGGTGATCGGGCTGACGGCCGTCGCCGCGCTGCGTGCGGCCCATGCGGGCCTGCGCTTCACGCTGTACCGGCCGGCGCGCGCGCCGCGCTACGTCGATGCGCTGTATGCGCTCGCGGCCGACGTCGTCGCGCCGTCGCGCGCATTGCCGTGCCCGGCCGAAGCGCTGCCCGCCGACGCGCACTGCATCGATGTCGGCAATCACCTGTATTGGCCCGCGTTCGCGCGGCTGCCGATGATCGATTTCTTCCTCGACGCGCTCGGCGTCGATCCGGCTGCCGTGCCGGCTGCCGCAAAGCGCAACCGCTGGCTCGCGCGGCTATCGCTGCCCGCGCTGCCGGCCGAATGGCTGCGGCCGTACGTGCTGTTCTGCCCGAATGCGAGCACCGCGGTGCGCAGCGTGCCGCCCGCGCTGCGCGTCGCGTTCGTGGAACGGCTCGCGCAGCGTTACGGGCTGCCGGTGGTGGGATTCGGCCCGATCGCGCATCCCGCTTACGTGGATGTGAGCCGCGACGCGACCGACACCGCGCGCTTCATCGCGTGGGTCAAGGGCGCAAGCCTGCTGTTCGCGCCGGACACGGCGGCCGTGCATCTCGCCGACGGTTTCGACGTGCCGACGATCGCGTGCTTCACGACGATCGGGCCGGTGCTGCGCGTGCGCGACTATCCGTATTGCGTACCGGTCATGCTCGACGTACCGGCCGAATTGCACGGGCTGCATCGCAGCGAGCGGCCGGACGATCTGGCGTCGGTCGAAGCCGCGTACCGCGCGATCGACTGGGACGCGCTGGCGTGGCCCGCCCCGCGCGACGGGACAGCGTCGGCCATCTGAGCGAAGCCGGCGCGGCGGCGAGCGGAAGGGGCGAACCGGCCGCAGCGCGCGCCCGGCGCCAGCACCGCCGTGAGCGCGCCGCCGGCCGCCCGGCTCACCATACCGGCACGTTCACGCGCGATCGCGCAGCGTCTCCGACGGCCGCTTGCCGAACAGGCGTCGGTAATCGGTCGCGAACTGGCTCAGATGCCAGAAGCCCCACGCCTCCGCGACGTCCTGCACCGAGCCGGCCGCGCGCCCGCACAGGTCGCGCCGCGCGCCGTTCAGCCGCAGCGTGCGCAGGTAGGTCGCGGGCGCCATTCCCAGCACGTCCTGGAAGCAGTACTGCAGCGTGCGCCGACTCACGTGCAACTGCTCGCACAGCTCGGGCACGCCGACCGGCCGCGTGCGATGCGCGAGCACGTAGTCGCGCGCCTGGTCGACGATCCAGCGGCGCGTCGACGGCGCGGCGCCGCTGCCGTCGTCGGCCGGTTGCGCGCACGCATCGAACAGCGCGGCCAGCACTTCGGCCTGCAGGTCGTCGCGCTGCGCATCGGGCAGCGGGCCGGCCATCGCCACCGCGCCGTCGAGCCGGCGCCCGAGCAGCGCGCACAGCCGCGCGAGCCGCGCGTCGCCGACCTGCATCACGCGCTGCGTGAACAACCGCTCGTCGAGCGCGCGGTGCTCGACTTCCTCCGCGTAGCGGCGCAGCACGTCGCCGCGCACGACGACGCCGTAGATCGAGAACTGCGCGGGCGTCACGAGTTCGAATTCGACGTTGCCGGGCCGGAACGCGAGCGCGCCCGGGCCGATGCGGCATGCATCGACGCGCGCCGAGCCGTCGCACACGAGCGGGATGCCGAACCAGTACGCGTCGCCGCGCACTTCGCACGCCTGGCGCAGCAGGTGGCTGGTCGATTCGCGAAACAGCTTCATCGTGTCGAGCGGCAGCTCGGTCAGCGTGCCGACGAAGCGGCCGGCCGCGAGCTGGTCGTAGGTTTGCCGCCAGCCGATCAGGTTGCGCGCCTGCTCGTCCGCATCGTGCGCGACGCTGACGACGGCCTGCCCGGCGAACGCGTCGTCGCCCTGCGCGCTGCGCCGCGTGTCCTCGGCGGTCGGTTCTTCCGTATACGCCACGTGTTGGTCCATCGTGTCCTCCCTCACCTGCGCGGAACCCTGCGTATCACGCAAGTCCCGTGCCGAACCGCACGGCCCGGCGAGCAAGCCGCCATTCCACGCTGTCCGGCCGATGCTCGCCATGCGGGCGCACCCGAAGGCGGCATGCCGCGCACGCCGCCGGTGCGATCCGCGCGGCGACCGCGCATGCGCGCCGCCGCCCGCGCCCGCGCCCGCGCCCGCGCCCGGCCACCGGCTACCGGCTACCGGCTACCGGGCCGGCTTCAGCCGCACGACCCGTGTGCCGCAATTGCCGTATGCCTGCGCGATCGCCAGTTCGACGATCGCGCTGTCCGCCGCCCACGGCGCCGCGTCCGCTTCCGGCAAATCGGCGCGCAGCGTGGCGCGACCGTTGATCCGGTAGCGCAGGCCGCGCACGACATCGACGAACAGCAATCCGACGCCCCGGCCGTCGCAGGCGACCGCGTCGATCCGGCCGCCATCGCCGTCAGGCGCGGCCGGCAACGCGAACCGCAGCGTCTTGGTATCGATCACGCGCACCACCGGCAGCAGGTCGCCGTTCGCGTCGCGCCGGCTCTGCACGATGTCGCAGGTCATCGATGCGCCGACGCCGGAGGCCATGCCGACGAACATGAACGGCTGCGATTCGACGAACTGCCGTACGCCGACGCTCAGCCGCGTGGTCACGACGTCGCTCATCCGCTCGGCTTCGTCGGCGACGCCGAAGCGGTGTTGCGCGTCGAGTTCGCCCGGATGGAATACCGGGTGACGTGGAAAGGATCGGGGCAGGTCTGCCATGCTGGTTGTCGTCGCACGCGTGGGCGCACCGGGCGACCGCGAGCCCGCGACGACCGGAATCGTTAGCGGCGCCGGCTGCGCGGCAAAGCGCGACCGACGCCGACTGTCGAACAAGGAATCGAACCGCGCGAAGTGCCGGGCCCAACCGGCCCCGACACTTCGCCACGGACTACGGCGATCAGAAGAACCCGAGCGCCTCGGCCTGGTAGCTGACCAGCAGGCACTTCGTCTGCTGATAGTTCGACAGCGCCATCTTGTGCGTCTCGCGGCCGATGCCCGACTGCTTGTAGCCGCCGAACGCCGCATGCGCGGGGTACAGGTGGTAGCAGTTGGTCCACACGCGGCCGGCCTCGATCTCGCGGCCCATCCGGTACGCGCGCGTGCCGCTGCGCGTCCACACGCCCGCGCCGAGCCCGTAGAACGTGTCGTTCGCGAGTTCGATCGCTTCCTGCTCGTCCTTGAACGTCATCACCGACGCGACCGGCCCGAAGATCTCTTCCTGGAACACGCGCATCTTGTTGTTGCCGAGCAGCATCGTCGGCTTCACGTAGTAGCCCGTGCCGAGGTCGGCGGCCGGCGCCGTACGCTCGCCGCCCGTCAGGCATTGCGCGCCTTCGCCGCGGCCGATGTCGATGT
Source organism: Burkholderia sola (assembly GCF_905400185.1). Taxonomy (NCBI): domain Bacteria; kingdom Pseudomonadati; phylum Pseudomonadota; class Betaproteobacteria; order Burkholderiales; family Burkholderiaceae; genus Burkholderia; species Burkholderia sola. The sequence continues at coordinate 156,869 of NZ_FR989675.1, read as the reverse complement.
ACGACAGGATCTTGTCGAGCTGCTGCTGCGACGCCTGCGCGCCGATCATCGTCTGCAGGTCGAGCGGGTGGCCGGACTTGATGCGCTCGACGCGCGCGACGGCCTTCTCGATGAAGCGGTCGTAGATCGATTCCTGGATCAGGATCCGCGACGGGCACGTGCACACTTCGCCCTGGTTCAGCGCGAACATCGCGAGCCCTTCGAGCGCCTTGTCGAGGTACGCGTCGTCCTGGTCGAGCACGTCGGCGAAGAAGATGTTCGGGCTCTTGCCGCCCAGTTCGACCGTCGACGGGATCAGGCTTTCGGCCGCGGCGCGCAGCACGTGCTTGCCGACCGGCGTCGAGCCCGTGAACGCGATCTTCGCGATCCGCTTGCTGGTCGCGAGCGCTTCGCCCGCTTCCTTGCCGAAGCCGTTCACGATGTTGATCGTGCCGGCCGGGAACAGGTCGCCGATCAGCTCCATCAGCACGAGCACCGACGCGGGCGTCTGCTCGGCCGGCTTCATCACCACGCAGCAGCCGGCTGCGAGCGCCGGCGCGAGCTTCCACGCGGCCATCAGCAGCGGGAAGTTCCACGGGATGATCTGGCCGACCACGCCGAGCGGCTCGTGGAAGTGGTACGCGACGGTGTTGTCGTCGATCTCGGAGATGCCGCCTTCCTGTGCGCGGATGCAGCCCGCGAAGTAGCGGAAGTGGTCGACCGCGAGCGGCAGGTCGGCCGCCATCGTCTCGCGCAGCGGCTTGCCGTTGTCGATCGTCTCGGCCACGGCCAGCAGCTTCAGGTTCTTTTCCATCCGGTCGGCGGCGGCGAGCAGCAGGTTCGAGCGCTCGGCCACGGACGTCTTGCCCCACTTGCGGCGCGCGGCATGCGCGGCGTCGAGCGCCAGTTCGATATCGTCGGCGCCGGAGCGCGGGATGCGGCAGAACGGCTGGCCGTTGATCGGCGACACGTTCTCGAAATACTCGCCCTTCACCGGCGGAACCCACTTGCCGCCGATGTAGTTGTCGTATTGCTGACGGTACGGGTATTCGACGTCGAGGCCCAGTTGTTTCAGGTCAAACGGGTTCATACATGTCTCCTGTTCATCGTGCTTGTGTGAGTAGAGCGCCGGTTGGAATGCGCTGATCCCGTTCATGCAACATGCGTGCCAAACGGAACGGGCGGGAGCGGGCGCACGTCGATCGCGGCCGGCGCGGGTTCGCACCGTGCGGTGTTCACGTCCGCAACACGGCCGGTGTACCGATTCTGAACACCGCGATTGCGCAACGATGGGGCCGGTGTTCGGAATTTCCACAGTGCGCGGCGGCGCGCTGCCCGCCAGCGCGCGCCGCGCCGCGTGGCATGTCGCTTGCGTGCTTGTCGCGGATTCACACGCCACGGCGCACACGCCGACCGACACCATGAACGATCGCGGCCCGCTGACCGACGACGCCATCGCATTCATCCGCGAGCAGGCTTTCCTGATCGTCGCGACCGCCGATGCGGCCGGCAACGCCGACTGTTCGTACCGCGGCCGCCAGCCGCGCGCCGACGGCTCGTTCGCGCCGCTCGTCGATATCCCGGACCGCCGCACGCTGGTGCTGCCCGACTTCGCGGGCAACAACCTGCTCAACACGATCGGCAACCTGCTCGTGAATCCGGCCATCGCGCTGCTGTTCGTCGATTTCGTGCGTCAGACGACCTGGCTCGTGCAGGGCCGCGCGACGCTCGACGAGGATGCGCAAGCGCGCGCGCATCTGTGGCCGGATGCGTTGCGCTATCTCGTGATCGATGTGGAATGCGCGCAAGCTCGCGCGGAGGCAGGGCTGCCGCCGCTCGTGCTGGCGTGACGCGCGGCGGGTGAGGCTTTAACGAGCGGACGATGCGGGCACGGCGGCGTCGGCCTGCGCGGGGCCGTCTACTTCATCGCCCGCTTCGTCGACAGCCGGCCGCCCGCCGAGAAACCCGAACACCACCACCGCGCACAGCACCGTGACGACGGCCAGCGCGATCAACAGCCGGTCGAATGCGTGCGCGTAGCTCGCGACCAACGCCGCACGACCGACGCCCGGCAACGCGGCAGCCGCGCCCGCGAGATCGCCGGTCGCGAGCCGCGCGGCGGCCCGCAGCGTCGCGTCCGGCGTGCCGGCGGCCCCTGCCGCCTGCGCAAGCCCCGCTTGCGCGAGCGCGGCCAGCACCGCGCCGACGATCGCCAGCGCGATCCCCTCGCCGGCCACGCGCGTCGTGCTGAAAATGCCCGTCGCCATCCCCGCGCGCTCCTTCGGCACGACGCTCACCGACAGCCCGTCCATCAGCCCCCACGGCATGCCGGCGCCGATGCCGATCGCGAGCATCGGCGCGATCGCCGCCGGCCCCGCGCCGCCGCGCAGCGCGATGCCGAGCCACACGAGCCCCGCCGCAGCGACCAGCAGCCCGAGCCCGGAAATCACGCCGGCCGACAGCCAGCGCGTGAGCGTCGCCGCGACGAGCGGCACGACCAGCATCGGCGCGGAGATCGCGAGCATCAGCCAGCCGGCGTCGATCTCGCTGAAGCCGTCGATGCCGATGAAGCGCAGCGGCAGCACGACGAGCAGCACGATGTAGCAGCAGCAGGTCGACACCGGCAGCACCTGCACGCCGACGAAGCGCGCGATGCGAAACAGCGACAGGTCGAGCATCGGCCGCGCGACGCGCGTCTCGATCGTCACGAACGCGCACGCGCCGAGCGCCGCGCCGGCCAGCAGCGCGATCACGAGCGGGCTCGACCCGCCGCGCGCGGGCGCCTCGATCACGCCGAACGTGAACAGCGTCAGCGCGGCCGTGAACGCGATCGTGCCGGGCCAGTCGAGCCCCGTCGCGTGCGGATCGCGCGACTCGTGCATGCGCGGCAGTCCGAACGCGAGCGACAGCACGCCGGCCACCGCGCCCGTCACGAAGATCGCGCGCCAGCCGTAATGCCCGATCAGCCCGCCGGCGAGCACCGGCCCGAACGCGAGCCCGATCCCGAACGTCGTGCCGAGCAGGCTGAACGCACGCGTGCGCGCCGCGCCGTCGAATTCCTGCGCGAGCGCGGCCGTGCCGCCGGCCAGCGCCGCGGCCGCCGCGAGCCCTTGCGCGGCGCGCAGCAAATCGACCGCGAGGATCGACGGCGCGAACGCGAGCGCGACCGACATCAGCGTGAAGCCGCCGACGCCGATCGCGAACAGGCGCTTGCGGCCGAACTGGTCGGCCAGCGCGCCCGACGCCATCAGGAAGCTGCCGAACGCGAGCATGAACGCGTTGGTGATCCAGTTCATCGCGACGGGGCTGCCGTGCAGGTCGCGGCCGATCGCCGGCGTCGCGACCGCGCCGCCCGAAAACGACAGCGGCAGCGCGACGGCGGCCATGCAGACGGCGGCCAGCACCCATGTGCGCCGGCGCGCGGCCAGGACTGCAGCAGTTGAAACAGGGTGATCCATCATCGCTCCTCAAAAGCCGGCGCGGATGCGCCATCAGAGCGACAAAAGATAAATCGGATTCAATCCGCGAAAAACCACGCGAAGCTCCGCATATAACGGACTACAATTCCGCAATTGCCCCGCTAGCGTGCGTCGTCCGCACACCGTTCGATTCGATGGAAAACCTCACCGGCATCGTCGCGTTCGTCCGCGCCGCCGAAGCGCTGAGCTTCGTCGCGGCCGGCCGCGCGCTCGGCATTTCGGCGTCGGCGGTCGGCAAGACGATCGCGAAACTCGAGCAGTCGCTCGGCGTGCGCCTGTTCAACCGCACGACGCGGCGCGTGACGCTCACCGACGAGGGGCGGCATTTCTACGAGCGCTGCCAGCGGATCCTCGAGGATTTCCGCGACGCGGAGGCGACCGTGACGGCGTCCGCGCAGCGCCCGCGCGGCAAGCTGCGCGTGAGCCTGCCGGTGATCGGCTACCGCTTCCTGCTGCCGGTGCTGCCCGAATTCCGGCAGCGCTATCCGGACGTCGAGCTCGATCTCGATTTCAACGACCGGATGGTCGACGTCGTCGAAGGCGGCTTCGACGCGGTGATCCGCAGCGGCCCGCTGTCGGATTCGAGCCTGATGTCGCGGCGGCTCGGCCCGTTCGCGTTCGTGCTGTGCGCGACGCCCGCGTATCTCGCGCAGGCCGGCACGCCGCGCACGCCGCGCGAGCTCGACGCGCACGACTGCGTACGCTACTGCTTCCCGACCACCGGCAAGCTGCAGGACTGGGCGCTCGCGGCCGACGACGGCACGCCGCTCACGCTGCGCACCGCGATGACCTGCAACAACATGGAAGCGCTGCGCGGCGCCGTGCTCGCGGGGCTCGGCATCGGCTACATGCCCGACTTCCTCGCGCGCGACGCGCTCGAACACGGCGCGCTCGTCACCGTGCTCGACGACTACCGGATCGCGCCCGGGCAGTTCTCGATCGTGTGGCCGTCGAGCCGGCAGTTGTCGCCGAAGCTGCGCGTGTTCGTCGATTTCCTGTGCGAGCGGCTGTTCAGGTAGCGTTCAGTCCGGCGCCAGTGAATCAGGAACGCCGATGCGACGTCATACGTCGCCGTTTCGGGCCGCGCGTATCTGCCGCTTCATCGCACGGTCATACGCCTCAAAACGCTGCCACGCATCCGCTGTGCGCACATGGGGCCGTTCCCGATGTGAACTGATCCACCACGGCTTGCCTCGATGCTCATACCAGCGCCACACCGCCGCCTGCGCAATCTCGTGTTCCCGGTCAGGACACACGCCGTCGACGACATCCTCTATATGAAAGATGCATGCGAGATGCCATCGCCATCGATCGCACAGTTCGTCTGCGATCAGCCCCACCGTGAAGCCCAGAAAGATCAACGCGTATTGCAAAGGGGTTGCCGTACCCAGTACTGCCGACGCATACCCCTAACTCGCAGTCATCCAGACGGCACACGCCAGCAGCGAGAGCCACCACAACGCCACGAACCGGGAAATGCCGAATTGCCGAAATGCCTTCATCGCTGCTTACCCGTATTGGCGCCACACGTCGTCGGCATAGAGCCGCTGTGCGAGGATGCGCCAGCCACCACACAAGATCACGACGACAACCATGACACTGGTGAACACCGTTTCGAACGTGCCCCACGCCTTGTCGGGGGACAGCAGCATCCCGAATACCCACATCGCCACACACGCGATGAGTTCGACGGCTGGGAACAGGTTGTACTCGTAGTCCGTCTTCCACGGCGCGTCCACGCTCGGCAGCTCCTTGACGACAAGATTGAGCGCGACGCCGTCCTCGTGAGGCAGTGCGACAAGCTGCGCCCCCTGACCATATAACGCCATCTTGCCGGCCAGCGCCTGAAGGACCCAGCGCGCGACCGGAGCCTGCGGACCAATCGCCGGATCTAGCGCATGCGCGTCAATCTTCAGATCGGCATCCCTGACCGCGCCCAGCGTCGCATGTTGCGCGAGCCCCTTGAGCCGGCTATGCCAGAAGTGACGGATACGCTCGCGTGGCGCCTGCGCCGCGTTGAGCAGCAACGCCAGCGACCTATCGACCTGATCGGCTTCCCCGACGACCTGACGAAGTAGCCAAGCCTGCCGCTTTAGCTCAGGTTTTTCCTGTACGAGCGCGCGCGAACCGAGCAGAAGCGCAACCGCGGCTTCCGATGTCGCCGGCGCAATGCCGGGGGCGTCATCATTCAAATGCCATGCGACAACGAGGCGATACTTCGGAGTTCCGTCCACTGCATAGTGGCTAGAGGCAAACGGCGAGTCGCTTTTGTCCGTGAACCAGTTCTCCGCAAAGTTCACGTTGCGGTCGTTGTCGATCCATCGAACACAGGGCCGCCCTGGCAACTTCAGGCGCTCCCACACAGCCTTGACGTCCGTCGACCATTCCTGCCGGTCGCACTGCATCACGATTTCGAATGAGTTGCTGCGCGACGCCTCAGCCAGCCGCGCCGCCAGTGGCGTCAGAAGGGTTTCCAGCAGGCTGCTGACGCGTGACGCGACGTGGGTTGCGTCGAGGCCTCCAAGCAACATGACCTTCCCCGGATTCTCCGGTGGACTGCCTTCCAGTTTCAGCATGCGTTCGGCCAGGTCGGCTTCGGGCGTGAGAATGACACTGTCGAGCACGGCCATGCCTGCGCGGCTGAGTCGCTGCCATCGGACCAGCAAATGCCAGCGCGCCGCATTCCTGACCGCTGCCTCAAACGCCAAGCCGTCGTAAAACGACGAATAAAGCGCGGCGCAGATCGTGAGCCAAAAAGTAAACGGGACCGCCAGCGCGGAGCGCGTGAATTCCGGCGAGCCAACTGGTTTGCCCGCCGGCCACGTTATCACCGTATAGGCCAGGCACACGCCCGCGATCACGAGGAACAAGACGAGGTAGACCCATACGGGTGGCGGTTTGGGGTGCTGCCACTCGGGCGGCACGCGTTGATCCCAGCGAAATTTCATCGCGTCTCCGTGAATATCGCGTCACGCTTCGATCATCGAGTGGCGCTGCGATGCAATCAGCCGCGGCGACGGATGACACGCGCACCGGCAAAGGTCGTCTTCGAGCGCGGGCTGTTTGTCGCTCAGTTCATGGTCCGAGCGCTCACCGACCGGCTCGATCCGGCCAATGGTGTTGCACGCAGGACATTGGACCCGCGCGCCCACATGGCTCAACTTGCGATCGTCGAGTTCAACGTCATCAAGGCCGTCAAGCACGACGCCGTTCGCCGTCGTCCGGTCATGCTGATAGATCAGCGCACGTTCTCGCATTTCAGCCCCCCACCCATTCCCATTCAGCGTTGCCGGCGTCGTTCGAAATCGACGGCATCGGCTGACCGCGCCGCATCGTGACGATGCGGGACAGGTCATAGCGGTATTCCGGCGTCGAGTAGTCCGCATTCGTGCGCACGCGCGCCACCCAACGGCCGCCACGCGGACACGCCGCGCCGGGCAAGCTGAACTGCTCCGTGCCTTCGACGTAGGCGGACGAGAATGGCTTCGTGGGGGTCGGGGCACTGCCTTCCCATACCCATTGCACCAGTCCGTTGAGATGGACGCCGTCTCCGGACTCCATCGGCATCCTCACGCTGTCGGTCGTGGCGATGTCGCCGGCCTTGAACGGCATCACTTGCAAGCTGCGGTAGCTGCCGCCGGCATTCAGACGCACTGCGCGATACAGGCCGTCCTCAGCGAACGTATCACCGGGCTTCACCGCGTGATATGACATGTTTGCGCGATGCGTGGTCTCCCACTGCTCGCGCTCCTGTGGTGTTGAAGGATAGTCCCGATCGAAAGTTATTTGGCTTTTAATCGGACTAAAATCGACATGCGTTGACAGTCCCCAGCCATAACCCTCGTATTCTATTTTCATAAAAGTCACACCGGAAAGCTCGTACACACCTTTTGAAATTTTATTATCCGGAACAGCCTCGACCCTCAAAACCCTGCCTTCACCAGGATTGAGCATGACAAATCCATCCCGAAATTCATTTTTATTTATCAGTGTTTTACCCGCCAAATTAAAACCCCAATCATCGCGAGGCTGCATCCTCCCAAGCTCACTAAACGGCGCAATGGAAAGCCCTCCACCCCGAGTATTACCAGGCAATAGATCCGGAGTTTTAAATTTAATCCATCGATCGCCGGAATTGATAAATCTGACCGACACGATGTAATGATCGCCTTTATGCTCGATACTCACGGTCTCGAAATCCAACTTGATGATCTTCCGACCACCCGAGCGTGCTTGCTCGGATAGCCTGAGAGGTGCGTCAAAAACCTGACGCCTGAAGCGCTCTGGAATCAGACGCAATGAACCTGATCTCCGTACGGCTTTGCCTTCGTCTTGGCAGATAACGCTGAACGTTGCGGCAGGATCATGGGTTTCTGGTCCGCCAGACTGAATATCCTTGTCACACAAAGTGTGAGCTACGTCTTTCAGTTGCTGCGCATCTTTATTCTGCAGACTGAGAACAAAAACACCCACACCAGTTTGTGCTTCGTCGTTGATAGTATCCCCTTTGGCAAAATAAAACCTTCCTTCACCATCAAAAGTCATTTCTCTCGAGCCATATTCAAGGCCACCAGACCACGAAAGGGAAAACGCACCCGGCTTCATGACACTGTTGCTGAAATCATTCGCCATAACGAATCCATCTCCCATCCATACAAGAATTATCAACAGCGCCAGCTTTCGAACTACGTTAGAAAACTGCAAATCACTCCTGTCCAACAAGAGTGCCCCCCATATTTTGGGCTCACCTTTCGTTATCTGTTCATGCTTTCTTGACTGGCGCGTCATAGCCGACCCTCCACAACTTGTTGGTATGAGCGGAGAACCACCTACGGATGTATTCGAGGTAATACGGGGAGATCGTCGCCGTCGGCTGAAGACATCCACCGCCCATCAGATTGGTTTCAGTTTCAATAATCCAGAACGTATTCTTATCTTTATTTGCATCGGCAAGCGCAAAATCGATATTCACGCCATCCCTGACATAAATCGAGTGCACAAATCCCCCTTGCCGCCAGTATTCGTCAGGAAAATTAAAGAGATGCCCGATTTCATGCGCTTTTGTTTGCGTAAATCTTTCCGCATATCGCCCTGTTGTCACCTGCTTCTGATACTCTTTTTCCGGCCAATTCATAGCATCTGCCCGCTCAGTCGTCGGATACAGGTTAATGGTGATGTTCGGGTTGAGCACTGGCGCGTCAGCCGCCCTTACCACATGCACATCAGCACAGAATTTGACGGCGATCCGGCAACCGCAGGCGCCGCCCTTCTGACAGCCATCAAGAATCAGCTTGTAATTACCCTGATTCAATGTCCTTTCAATCTGGTTCTTGTAGGTTGAAGCGTCAACTTCCTTCGGGTCACGTTCGACCTGCATCAAGCCATGCTCGTCAAACGATTTTCCGGAATTGGCTCCATTCCTGAACGTTTCATATTGCACTACAATGTACCGGTTATTTTCGTCGCGCAACGGCTCTCCTGTTACCCGATTCATTTTCACCAGCAGTCGCGGCACCAATGCGGTAACGACCTTCGCCGTCAGCGTTTTATTACTCGAATCGTAGTTGAACTGGCATGTGGTGAGCGCTGTTCCGGCACACATAACCGGATCGTCACCATTTTTAAGTCTCTCATTTCTCGTCCAACCGTATTTCTGATACGTCGGCGTCTCCCGCATCATGCTGACTGACTCACTAAAATCAGCCAGTTGCCAATTACACGGAGCGGGACTTAATAGCTGAATCGGATCAGGCCTGATGCACTTTTGTTGCTCATTGTCCGGATCGTTAACTGTCAGGCCGCGATCGCTTGACACTCCTGCGTTCGCACTTGATTTCCCACCGAAGATGTCCCCCAGGGATGATGGCGGCACTGTTGCGCCGGTATCTGACGCACGGACCGGCGGCACGCCCCCTCTATTACCCTGTGACTCCCATTGCGCCGGGTTCGGCTCAAGTGCCAAGGCCGGCGCTTGTACAAAATTCGGATTGGTACGCCAGACCTCACACTCCGTCTTGAACGGCACGAAAGCCGGCGCGAACGCCGCGCCGCTCAGGTCCAGTTGAGCCGGCCCGGTCTTCTTCAAGCCACTTGTCCTGAAGTGCACACGGCCGCGCGAGCCCATCTCGATCCCTTCCGGATTCACGCGGATATACGAGCCGCCGACGCTGAGCAGGACTTCCTTCGGCGACTTCACGTGCAAAACGCCATTGACCGTTTCGACCGTCATGTCTTCCTGCGCCGCAAGCTGCATGCGGCCTCGCTGGGCCTGCACAATGACCTCGCCGGCCGACGCGATCAGGCTCATGCCCTTCCGCGCGAACAGTGACAACCGACCGCCCGCAGCGGCGGTGATCCTCTTGAGCGCGCTGAAGTGGACTCCTTTCTTCGCGGTCCCGATGATCGAACCATCGGCGGCGAGTTGCACGCCGTCGCCCGAGACCACGCCAACCGGTCCCGGCGCAGTCACGACCGCACCCGGCCTTTTCAATTCGTCCAGCCCGTCGCTGATCGCCTTTTGGGCCTGGGTATCCGCAGGCGATGCCTTCGACGCCTCGGCCGACTTCGCCAGCGATTCAGCTAGCGCCAACATTTCCTTGAGTTGCGCGATCGTCTCGGCCATATCAAGCTGCTTGCCCGCGCCGCCCGGCCGGTCGTAGGCCGTCACCATCACACCTGCGCCGCCTCGCGCAACCGCATGCCCTGAAGTCCGCAGTTCGGCACCCGCGCCTCGCTGGTTCAGTGCGCGGTCCACCATATGGCCGAGATGGAGTTGCGAGCGGCCAGAGTGCTGCGTACCGAGTTCGATGCCTTCCTGATTGTCCCAATCGTCCATCCAGAACGTATTGCCGGATTGCGTTCGGATCTCGTTACGCGACATGCGCCGTCGTGACGAATTAATCAGGTCGGGGCACTCGCTATTGTGGATAAAGGCCGCAATAAAGGGCTTGTTCGGATTGCCTTCGCGAAAGCCGATCAGTGCTTCGTCGCCGTCCAACGCGGGCATGTGCATGCCCGTATGGTTCCTGCCTGCGAACGGCTTGGCGAGCCGTAACGGAACGCTTTCCCCACCCTTGGGCCAGTTGCCGAAGTCGCAGTGAAACCGCGCAACGTACTCGCCTTTGTCGGTCAGGTAGGCGAATTTGTACTTGTCAGGCGACGTAATAGTCGCGCCTAGCGTGCCGGGAATTTTCGGCCACCGACGCTCGTCAATTTCCCGCCGGTACGGGCGATCGGCCGGAATCGCCGTGAAGCTGTTCACATAGCTCGCGTTCCGCGCGCCGCGATGCACGACCGCTGTCACGAACATTGCCGCGCCGGCATCCTCGAGCGCCCGATCAGACTGCACGATGCTGCCAGGCCGGATCGCCAGCACGGTCGACTCCACCGAGTAACGAATCTGGCTGGCGCGTGCCGCTTCATGGCGCAACTGTGCGTCGCGTTTGGCCCCTTTGGCGTCGTCGTGATGCGTGCCCCAGACATAGGGCTTGCCGATCATGCTCTCGTCGTCCGATACGGCGCGGTCCTCGGCACGGAAGCGCTCCCACGCCTGCTCGGGGTTGTAGTCGGCAACCACATAGGATTCCGGCACGACGCGCGAGCGGACCTTGAAGGAAAAAATCGATTCCTCGAAGGTCGCCAGCCCGGCAGTAGGACGATCCAGTACAGGTATCGCGGGGCGCATATAGCCGTCAACGTCGTCCGCGATCACCAGCACGTCGCCGTGCTCGCCGGTCCTTGTGTAGCAATACAGGCCCGCTTGCTCCATCTCGAGCTTGATGTAGTCCCAGTCGCCGATGTTGTACTGGAAGCGGAATGGGTGCCTGGGATGCTCGCGGCGTAGATTGAATTCGACCTGTATCCAGAAGCGGAGGTCGTAACGCGCCAAAATCTCCTTGATGATTTCCCACGAGGCCATTCCCTGGTACGTGGCGCAATTGCTCGGGCCGTCCATGACGGCCAGATGCTGGCGCATCACAATACGGTAGGTGTAACCATCACGAGATTCCGATACGGAGTCGAACTGCGTCACGAAGCCGGCAAATTCGCGCTTGGCGCGTCCGTCCTCGGGTCGAACCGAAAATTTCGCGAGTTGCCCGAGCACCATCTTTCTCGGAATCGCAACCGGTGCGGCAACGACCGCCTTGACGCTGTACGGCTCGCAGATCGCCTCGCGCACGACCCACGATACGACCGACACCGTGGGCATGGGAGGCAGTTCGCCCGTCTCCGGATCGCGCTTCGACTTGCGCCGCATCAGCGTCAGATGCGCGGATTGCCGCCCCGTCAAATAACTTGTCACGCGATCGAATTCCGCCATTCTTATCCTCGTTATATCGGGCGCCAGCCATATCACATCGAAACGCGGCCGCTATCCATGGACAAACCATTGCGGAAAATCTGCAACAAATGAAATGAGGCCAACCGAATCAACCAATCCGATTCAATCGTGCGTCAATCCAACAGTCGCTTTCGCCTTGGCATCAGCCGGATGGTGCTGCTGGCCTTGGTCACGCGTGCAGCAAGTGAGCTGCTGGTGAAGGAAAGATGGGGCGGTACGTTCGACTCGTCACTCATCGGGTCTCCTTTCTCGACAAATCGGTGATGGTTGCGCCACACGAAATTTGCGCGAATGAGAAAGATGAATCAATCAGACGAATTCGAAATTCGCAATGCGAATTTTCAAGAGCGCTGACCGGCGTCAAATGCGCCAGTAGTCGCGCGCGTTCAGGGCCGATGAGCCCGGAAGCCGTGCAAAGGATCGAGGTAGTGGTTTGCCAGGTGCGCGAAACCCAATCGACGGACCGATCGAGACGGAGCGCGGCAATGCCAAGATGCGCGGCACTTGCAACGCTCGCGCCGTCCCCGCGTGCGGCAAGCAATCAACGTGTTGCGCCGAGCCGGCAGTTGTCGCCGAAGCTGCGGGTGTTGATGGACTTTCGATGCGAGTGGCTATTCAAGCAGCCCCGATCCGCTCCGCATGAGCCGGCGGCGCCAACGCGTCGCTGTCGTCCTTCAGCCCGACGCCCGTCAGCCCGAGGCGGCGCGCGTGCGTCATCAGGTAATGCAGCTTGTGCGCGGCGGCCGCGTGCGGCAGCCCTTCGGGCCGCACGTTCGAGATGCAGTTGCGCAGCGCGTCGTGACAGCCGACCTTCGGCGCCCACGTCAGGTACACGCCGAGGCTGTCCGGCGAGCTGAGCCCCGGCCGTTCGCCGATCAGCATCGCGACCACCTTCGCGCGCAGCAGCTCGCCGATCTCGTCGCCGAGCGCGACGCGCGCCTGCGTCGCGACCACCACCGGGCCGATCCGCCAGCCGTCCGCGTCGAGCCGCGGCCGCACGGCCTGCAACAGCGGCAGCGCCTGCTTCGCGGCCGCGAATGCCGACAGCCCGTCGCCGACCACGAACACGACATCCGGCGCGTCGTCGAGCGCCGCCCCGTAGCCGGCCAGCAGCCCGCGGCTGTCGTCCGACAGCTTGCGGCCGAGATCGGGCCGGCGCAGGTAGTGGTCGCGGTCGGGCGCGGCGCTCTGGACGCGCAGCGTCGGCAGCATGCCGGCCGCCTCGATCTCGCGCCGCAGCGCATCCGCGTCGAGCGGCTGGTGCACCGCGTCGCGCGCTTGCGCATGCGACAGGTTGAAGGCCAACAGCGGCGCGGTCGGCAGGCTGTTGCCCGCGCGGCCGAGCGCGATCCGCGCGTTCGTGAACGACTTCAGCTGCGCCCACGGATTCTTCTCGACGGCGTCGCTCATGCGGAAATCCCCATCCAGTCGTTCGCACCCGCGAGCAGCGGCACGCGGGCGTTTGCCGCGCGCAGCGCGCCGTGCGCGTCGGCGATCTCCATCGTCTCCAGCCATTCCTCGAATTCCGGCGCGCGGCGCAGGCCGAGCACCTCGCGTACGTAGAGCTGGTCATGGAACGACGTGCTCTGATAGTTGAGCATCACGTCGTCCGCGCCCGGAATCCCCATGATGAAGTTGATGCCGGCCGCCCCCAGCAGCGTCAGCAGCGTGTCCATGTCGTCCTGGTCGGCTTCCGCGTGGTTCGTGTAGCAGATGTCGCAGCCCATCGGTACGCCGAGCAGCTTGCCGCAGAAGTGATCCTCGAGCCCCGCGCGGATGATCTGCTTGCCGTCGTACAGGTATTCGGGCCCGATGAAGCCGACCACCGTGTTCACGAGGAACGGCTCGAACTTGCGCGCGACCGCATACGCGCGTACTTCGCAGGTCTGCTGATCGACGCCGAAGTGCGCGTTCGCCGACAGCGCGCTGCCCTGGCCCGTCTCGAAATACATCAGGTTGTTGCCGACCGTGCCGCGCTTGAGCGCCAACGCGGCCTCGCGCGCCTCGCCGAGCAGCGCGAGCGAGATCCCGAAGCTCGCGTTCGCCTTCTCGGTGCCCGCGATCGACTGGAACACGAGATCGACCGGCGCGCCCTTCTCGATCGCCGCGATCGTGTTGGTCACGTGGGTAAGCACGCACGACTGCGTCGGCACGCCGTAGCGCTCGCGGAAGCCGTCGATCATCGCGAGCAGCTTCACGATCGCCGCGAGGCTGTCGGTGGCCGGGTTGATGCCGATCATCGCGTCGCCGCAGCCGTACATCAGCCCGTCGAGCATCGACGCGGCGATGCCCTTCACGTCGTCGGTCGGGTGGTTCGGCTGCAGCCGCACCGACATCCGGCCGGCCAGCCCGACCGTGTTGCGAAAGCGCGTGACGACGCGGCGCTTTCTCGCGGCCGCGATCAGGTCCTGGTTGCGCATCAGCTTCGACACGGCCGCGACCATCTCGGGCGTGAGGCCGGGCGCGATCCGTTCGAGCGCCGCGCCGTCGGCCGCGGGCGACAGCAGCCAGTTGCGGAAATCGCCGACGGTGAGGTGCGAGATCTCGGCGAACGCGTGCGCGTCGTGATCGTCGATGATCAGGCGCGTGACCTCGTCGTCTTCATACGGGATCACCGCTTCGTTCAGGAACGCCTTCAGCGGTACGCCCGCGAGCGCGATCTTCGCGGCGACGCGCTCCTCCTCGCTCGCCGCCGCGACGCCGGCGAGCTGGTCGCCGGAACGCAGCGGGCTCGCCTTCGCGAGCAGCGTCTTCAGGTCCGCGAAGCGGTACGTGCGCGGACCGATCGTCTCCGTATAGGACATCGTTCGAATCTCCTTGCCAAAAGCCGACGGCGCGCCCGTTCGACGGGGCGCGCCGGATGCCGTCAGGAACGGCCTTTCACGTTCACCGTCGTCACCGTGCTCACTCCTCCAGCAGCGCGTCGCCGGGTGCGCTCGCGCGCTGCGAACGGGTCGCGAGGAAGTATGCGTAACCGACCGCGAGGAAGCCGACGAACACCAGCGCGACCAGCCCGTTGAAAACCACCATCGTCGCGAGGCAGACGAGCGCCGCCAGGATCGCGAAGGCCGGGAAGATCGGGTACAGCGGCGCGCGGAACGGCCGCGCCAGGTTCGGCTGCGAGCGGCGCAGCTTGAACAGCGACGCCATGCTGACGATATACATCACGATCGCACCGAACACCGACATCGTCACGATATTCGCGGTGAGCGTCTGCCCGCCGAACTGGATCAGCTCGTCGCTGTAGATCGCGGCAATCCCGACCACGCCGCCCGCGAGAATCGCGCGATGCGGGGTCTTGAAGCGCGGATGCACCTTGCCGAGCCATTCGGGCAGGTAGCCTTCGCGGGCCAGCGCGAAGATCTGGCGCGAATAGCCGAGGATGATCCCGTGGAACGACGCGACGAGCCCGAACAGCCCGAGCCACACGAGCATGTGCATCCAGCCGCTGTTCGCGCCGACGATGTACTTCATCGCCTGCGGCAGCGGATCGTTGATGTTCGCGAGCTTGGTCCAGTCGCCCGCGCCGCCGGCGAACACCATCACACCGATCGCGAGCGCCACGAGGGTCAGGATCCCGGCCACGTACGCGATCGGAATCGAGCGCTTCGGGTTCTTCGCTTCCTCGGCGGCCATCGCGACGCCTTCGATCGCGAGGAAGAACCAGATCGCGAACGGAATCGCCGCGAACATCCCGTGGAACGCACCCACGCTGAAGTGATCGGCGCCCGACCAGCCGCCCTTCGTGAAATTGCTCCACGTGAAGCCCGGCGACACGACGCCCATGAACACCAGCAGCTCGAAGATCGCGAGCAGCGTGACGACGAGCTCGAAGGTCGCCGCGATCTGCACGCCGACGATGTTCAGCGCCATGAACACGAGATACGCGCCCATCGCCGCGTGTTTCGGTTCGAGCCCCGGAAACTGCACGTGCAGGTACGCGCCGATCGCGAGCGCGATCGCGGGCGGCGCGAACACGAATTCGACCAGCGTCGCCGCGCCGGCCAGATAGCCGCCGGTCGGGCCGAACGCGCGCCGCGCATACGCGAACGGGCCGCCCGCATGCGGGATCGACGTCGTCAGCTCGGTGAAACTGAAGATGAAGGTGGTGTACATCGCCGCGACGAACAGCGCGGTGATCACGAAACCCAGCGTGCCCGCGCTCGCCCAGCCGTAGCTCCAGCCGAAGTATTCGCCGGAAATCACGAGGCCGACCGCGATGCCCCACAGTTGCCAGGTCCCGAGCGTCTGCTGCAGCGCGGGCTGGCCGGAGGACTTGGCGCCGGCGGCGGGCCGGCCATTCGACTCTGCTTTCATCGGACTCTCCTCAAAGGCGCCGGCCTGCGGGCCCGCGCGACTGAGAATCGATGCTAGAGAGTCATTAAACGACGTGTTATCGAAATTCGGCAAAGATCGCGGCTGACATTTCGCTTGCGGAAACGCTTTCGAAAACGCTCGCGGCAACGCCGGCCGCCCGCGTTGCCACGCCGATCCGGCCCGCGCGATGCGGGCCGGATCGGCCGTGCCGGCCGGCGTTACTGGCCGCCGCCGCGCTGGTTGAACCAGCGGTCGAGCAGCTTGCCGGCCGCTTCCCGGCCGCCGAGGCCGAACGACAGCGCGACGGCCACCGCGATCGCGCCGAGCACGAGGCCGAACGCGAGCTGGACGATTTCGTTCGCGATGCCCATCGCGCGCAGCCCCATCGCGAACACGAGGCCGAGGATCGCGAATTGCGCGATCCGCGCGAACAGCACGCTGTGCTCGCGGTCGGCCTGCTCGATCACGCGGCGCGCGAGGCCCGCGAGCCACACGCCGATCACGAGGATCACGCCGCCCATCAGCACGTGGCCGCCGAATTCGATGAACAGCGTGACGACGTCGCGCACCTGCGTGAAGCCGAGCCGGTTCGCGGCCTCGACCGACGCGAACAGCATCGCGAAGAACACGATCAGCCGCGCGACCAGCACCGACGGCTGCAGGATGCCCGAGAACACGCGCTCGACGCCGAGCACGGCCGGCAGCCCGTCGACGCCGGCCGCTTCCAGCAGCTTCTGCGCGAGCGACGCGACGAAGCGCGCGAAGTAGAACGTGACGAGCACGATCACGATCGCCGCGACGATGTCCGGCACCGCGCCGAGGAACTGGTTCAGCATGTTGGTCGCGGGGATCGAGATCGCGTCGATCTTCAGTGCGTCGAGCGCGGAGATCAGCGTCGGCACGAACACGAACACGTAGACGATCGTGCCGACCAGACTCGACACGCGCACCGGCGTCGGGCTGTCGATGCCTTGCGTGAGGCGGTCGGCGCCGGCGGCGACCAGCAGGTTCGTCACGAGGCCTCGCAGCACGCGCGCGACGATCCAGCCGACGAAGCCGATCACGGCGGCCGCGAAAATGTTCGGCACGATCGCGAGCAGCTTGTCGACCATCCCCTGCACCGGCGACAGCAGGCCCGACAGCGCGAACGACGCGAGGATCGCCGGCAGGAACATCAGGATCACGAGCCAGAACAGCACGTCGCCGAGATAGCCGCTCATCGGCTGCATGCCGGCGCTTTCGGACAGCGTGGCGTCGACCTTGCTCGCCTTCAGCGCGCGGTTCGCGAGGCTGCGCAGCAGCGACGCGATCAGCCACGCGATCAGCGTCAGCGCCGCGCCGCCGATCAGGTTCGGCAGGTAGTTGACGATGTGCGTGACGAGCAGCGAGAACGGATTGGAGACCGCGTACAGGTTGAGCACGTTGAAGATGCCCACCGCGGTGACGAGCAGCACGAGCCAGAACAGGCCGCCGGCGATGATGCGTTCGACGCACGCGCCCTGGCCCGTGCTGTCGGTGATCCGCTGATCGACCTTCAGCGCGCTGAGCAGCCGGAGCGCGCCGGCCCGCACCGCGACGGCGATCAGCCAGCCGATCACCAGGATGCCGATCGCGCCGGCGATCTTGGGCAGGTATCCGCCTAGTGTGGCCTGCAGCGACGTGATGAAGCTGGAAGCATCCATTTCTTCTTCTCCCGAAAACGTGGTGTGGCGATTGAACATCGACGAACGACCTGCGTAATTCGAAATGCGTGCTGCCCCGTCCAAGCAACTTACCCGAGAAAAATGACGCGTTCACCCGATTTCACCGTCTTTAACTTTAGACATAGATTTCGGAGGGGCAAGACCCCATTTCGCTGAAATCAAAAAGGGGCTGATCGTTGGGTGTCCGGCATTTCCGCAAGATTTGTCCATTCGGCCCGTGCTACCGTGGCGTCGGTTCCAGCCCGGACACGCCGATGACCCCAGCCGAAACGAAACCCGACCCGCCCGCGTGGGTGCGCTACGCGGCGAGCGTGGCGCGCGTTCACGCGTACATCAGCGCGCATCTCGACGGCCCGCTCGACCTGAACCGGCTCGCCGAAGTCGCGTGCCTGTCGCCGTATCACTGGCAGCGCGTCTACCGCGCGCTGTACGGCGAGTCGATCGTGCTGACGGTGCGGCGGATGCGGATCGTGCGGGCGTCCGAGGATCTGGTCTGCACCGCGCGGCCGCTCGACGAGATCGCGCGGCGCGCGGGCTACGGTTCGACGCACGCGTTCGCGCGGGCATTTCGCGACGCGTACGGCGTGTTGCCCGCGCAGCACCGGCGCACCGGCATCCACCGGCCGATTTATCCACTACAGCGAGGAGAGGAAGACATGTTCAAGCACGAGGTCGAGATCCGGCGGCTGCCGGAACTGCGCGGCTACGCGGTGGCGCACACCGGTGCGTATATGAAAGTGGGCGACGCGTTCGGGCGCATCGGCGCGTGGGCTGGGCAGCGCGGGCTGATCGGCCCGGGCGCGAAGATGATCGGGATTTTCTACGACGATCCGGACACGACACCCGAAGCGCAACTGCGCGCGAAAGCGTGCTGGATGCCGGCCGACGGCGCGCCGGACGTCGCGCCCGTGCCGCCGGTCGAGCGCGCGACGATCGCGGGCGGCGAATACGCGGTGCTGCTGCATACCGGGCCGTATGCGGACCTGAAGACGGCCTACCAGTGGCTCTACGGCGACTGGCTGCGTCACTCGGGCCGCGAAGCCGCCGACGCGCCGCCGTTCGAGCTATACCTCAATACGCCGATGGATACGGCTCCGGCCGACCTGCGCACCGAAATTCACCTGCCGCTGCGCTGAGTAAAGGGCGCGTCCCGGAGCCGTGTATCCGGACGGACCGCGACGATATTGCCGGTGCGAGCACGCCGGGGATGACATCGGGCATGTCGGTGCGCCGGCCGTCGAACGAAGCGTGCCGGCCTGTGCTTATGCGTGGCCGGCGCGAAGGTGCGGATAGCGTCAAGCCGCCTGCGTTCCGCAGCCGGGACAGAACCGCGCGTCGGCCGCCAGCGCCGCGTGGCAGCGGCTGCAGGCCTTGCCGCGTTGCGCCGCGCCGCACTGCGTGCAGAAGCGTGCATCGGCTGCGTTGAGTGCGCCGCAGCCCGCGCACGCGAGCTGGCTCAGCGGCAGATTGCCGCCCTGGCCACCGCCGCCCGCGTCGGCCGGCGCCTGCCAGCCCCAGCCGTGGCGATCGCGGCCGCGCGCATCGTGGCCGCCGTGCCCGCCCTGGCGCAGGCCACCGTGACGCCCGCCGCCGTGGCCCCCGTTTCCGCTATTGCTGTGCCCGCTGCCATGACCACCGCCGTGGCCGCCGAGAATCCGTTTCAGGAAGCTCATCGCCCGCTCCTCAACGCTTGGCCGGGACGTCGCCGAACGCCCCGGACGACGACAGCAGCCGCAAACCGTTGGCCACGACGATCAGGCTCGCGCCCGCGTCGGCGAAGACCGCCATCCACATCGTGCCGAGCCCCGCGACCGTGAGGCCGAGGAACACGACCTTCACGCCGAGCGCGAAGCCGATGTTCTGCACCAGCACGCGGTGCGTCGCGCGCGACAGCCGCACGAACGCGGGAATCTTGCGCAGGTCGTCGTCCATCAGCGCGACGTCGGCCGTCTCGATCGCCGTGTCGGTACCCATCGCGCCCATCGCGAAGCCGATGTCGGCGCGCGCGAGCGCCGGCGCATCGTTGATCCCGTCGCCGACCATCCCGACCGCGCCCGCGCCGCCCGCCGACAGTTCCTCGACCGCCGCGAGCTTGTCTTCCGGCAACTGGTTGCCGCGCGCATCGTCGATGCCGGCCTGCCCCGCGATCGCCTGCGCGGTATGCGGGTTGTCGCCCGTCAGCATCGCGGTGCGGATGCCGAGCGCATGCAGATCGGCGATCGCATCGCGGCTCGTGTCCTTGATCGTGTCGGCCACCGCGAAGATGCCGAGCACGCGCGTGGCGTCGACCAGCACGACGACGCTCTTGCCCTGCCGCTCCAGCGCGTCGAGCTTCGCCTCGAGCGCCGCCGAGCAGCGCTCCAGTTCCTCGACGAGCCGGTGATTGCCGAGCCAGTAGCGCGTGCCGTCGATCGTGCCGCACACGCCGCGCCCGACGATCGCTTCGAAGTCCTGCACGTCGGCGAATGCGGTCGTGCCGGCGTCGCGGGCCGCGGCCGCAATCGCCTGCGACACCGGGTGATCGGAGCGCGCCGCGAGGCTCGCGCCGAGATGCCGCACGCGCGCCGCATCGGCACCGTCCGCATGCACGTCGAAGTCGGTCTGCACCGGCTTGCCGTGCGTGATCGTGCCGGTCTTGTCGAGTGCGAGCCACGCGAGCTTGCGCCCTTCTTCCAGATAGACGCCGCCCTTCACGAGAATCCCGCGCCGCGCCGCGGCCGCAAGCCCCGACACGATCGTCACCGGCGTCGAGATCACCAGCGCGCACGGGCACGCGATCACGAGCAGCACGAGCGCGCGGTAGATCCAGTCGTGCCACGCGCCGCCCATCACGAGCGGCGGCGCCACCGCGACCAGCAGCGCGACCGCGAACACGATCGGCGTGTAGACGCGCGCGAACTGGTCGACGAAGCGCTGGGTCGGCGCCTTCGCGCCCTGCGCTTCCTCGACCGCGTGGATGATCCGCGCGAGCGTCGAGTTGGCCGCGACGGCCGTCACGCGGTAGTCGAACGAACCCGATTCGTTGATCGTGCCCGCGTACACGGCGTCGCCGCTCGCCTTTTCGACAGGCAGGCTCTCGCCGGTGATCGGCGCCTGGTTGACCGTCGAGCGGCCGGCGACGACCTCGCCGTCCAGCCCGATCCGCTCGCCCGGCTTCACGCGCACGACCGCGCCCAGCGCGACCTGTGCGGCTTCGATCGTGCGCCACGCGCCGTCGGCCTGCTGCACGGTCGCGGTGTCCGGCGCGAGCTGCATCAGCCCCTGGATCGCATTGCGCGCGCGGTCGAGCGACTTCGCCTCGATCAGCTCGGCGATCGTGAACAGCACCATCACCATCGCGGCTTCCGGCCACTGGCCGATCGCCATCGCGCCCGTCACCGCGATGCTCATCAGCGCGTTGATGTTCAGGTTGCCGTTGCGGATCGCGATCCAGCCTTTCTTGTACGTGGTGAGCCCGCACGCGAGCACCGCGGCGAGCGCGAGCGCCGCCGACAGCCACACCGGCAGCCCGGCCCAGGTCGCGCCTTCGGATGCGATCGCGGCGACGCCGGCGAGCGCGAGCGGCCACCACGGTTTGGCGGGCGGCGGCGCGGTGGGCGCTGCCGGTGCATCGGCCGACGCGGCTTCCGGCGTCATCCCGAGCGAGCGGATCGCGCTTTCGAGCGCCGGTTGCGCGCCGGGCACGTGCTCGACGGTCAGCATCCGCTGCATCAGGTTGAATTCGAGCGCCGATACCTGCTGCATGCCGCCGAGCTTTTTGCGGATCAGCGTTTCCTCGGTCGGGCAGTCCATCTGCATGATCCGGAACGCGGAGCGCACGTGACCCGACGCGGTCGCCTGCGCGACCGGCAGCGGCGCGAGCGTCAGCGCGGCAGGCGCGCAGCAGTCGCCGGCCGCGTGGTCGTGGTCGTGGTCGTGGTCGGCATGGTCATGTGCGGCGTGGTCGTGCGAGCACGACGCGCCATGCCGATGCGTATCCGTGTGAGCCTCGTCGTGATCGCGGTCATGACCCGCATCGCCATGCGCGGCGTGGCCGTGGCCGTGATCGTGGTCATGGCCGTGCGCGCGCTCGCCGGCCGCCGGCGCCGCATCGGCAACGGTCGCCGTCTGCGTGTCGCGCGCATCGGCGCAACACGTATCGGCGCCGCCGGCATGACGGTGTCGTGGGTCGTGGGGACGCTGGGCGTCGGTCATGACAACCTCCTTTCGTGGCTTGACGGTGTAGAGTTAACACCCTGAAGCCACTACAAGGTCAACCCTTACACGGGAGAAAGGCATGAAGATTGGCGAACTGGCCAAAGCGGCCCGCTGCACGCCCGAGACGATCCGTTTCTACGAGAAAGAGGGGCTGATGCCAGATGCGGAGCGCACCGATTCGAACTATCGCAACTACTCCGACGTGCACGTCGAACGGCTGCGCTTCATCCGCAACTGCCGCGCGCTCGACATGGCGCACGACGAAATCCGCGCGCTGCTGCGGCTCACCGACACGCCGGCCGACCGCTGCGATTCGATCAATTCGCTGCTCGACGATCACATCGGACACGTCGACGCGCGCCTCGCGGAACTCACGCATCTGCGCGACCAGCTCACCGAACTGCGCCGCCAGTGCGTCGGCGAGCACTCGGTCGAGGATTGCGGCATCGTGCACGGTCTCGCGACGATGGAAACCGTCGCGCCGGCCGCGAAGCGCTCGCATCTCGGCTGAAACCCTTGTCAAACAAGATAGTCTGGTAGAGAATAGTTATATTATAACTAGATATATATTTACTATTCATATCTATGATTCGTCCGTCCCCGCTCGCGCTGGCCGTCCTCGCGACGCTCACCGAAACGCCGATGCATCCGTACGGGATGCTGCAGCAACTGAAGGCCCGCGGCTACGACGAAGTCGTCAACGTGCGGCAGCGCACGAGCCTGTACCAGACGATCGACCGGCTGCTGCGCGACGGGCTGATCGTCGTGCACGACACCGAGCGTGACGGCGCGTTTCCGGAGCGCACGCTGTATGCGCTGACCGAAGCCGGGCACACGGCCGGGCAGGCGTGGCTGCATGCGCTGCTCGCGGAGCCCGCGCGTGAATTTCCGGCGTTCGGCGCCGGCCTCGCGTTCCTGCCGCTGCTCGATGCGGAAGATGCGCGCCACCAGCTCGAGCTGCGCATCGCGCGTCTCGACGCCGAACGCGAGCGGCTGGAGGCGCTGCGCGCCACCGCGCAGGCCGACCAGGTGCCGCGCCTGTTCCTGTTGCAGAACGAATATGCGCTCGTGCTGCTCAATGCGGAGCTCGAGTGGGCGCGCAGCGTCGTCGAACACCTGAAGATCGGCGCGCTGCGCTGGGTGGACGGCTGATGCGTCGCGCCGGCCGTTTTCCGTGAGGAACGGGCGTCGGCAGCGTCAAAGCACCTTGCCGGGATTCAGGATCCCAAGCGGGTCCAGCGCGGCCTTCAGGCGTCGCATCAATCCGATTTCCGCGTCGCTGCGTGTGTGCGCCAGATAAGGACGTTTGAGCACGCCAATCCCGTGCTCGGCCGACACCGAGCCGCCCATGTCGCGCACCACCGCATACACGCAGCAATCGAGCGCATCGGCATCCGTGTCGGTCATCTCGGCCAGCGACACGCCGATATGCACGTTGCCGTCGCCGACATGGCCGAAGAACAGGCACGTGAGCGCCGGCCAGCGCGCCCGCAACGCCGCCCCGCAGCGTTCGGCGAACGCGCCGAGTTCGCCCGTCGGCAGACTCACGTCGAAGTTGACGAGATGGGGCAGCGCATCGATCGCAAGCCCTTCGCGCAGCGTCCACAGGTCGCGCGCCTGCCGCTCGGAAGTCGCGAGCACCGCATCGTCGATGAGCCCTGCATCGAGCCCCGCAGCCAGCCCCGTTTCGAGCGCATGGTGCGCATCGCCGCCCGGCGCGCTCGTCGCGCATTCGATCAACACCACGAAACCGCCGTCGCCGACGAATGGCGCCGACACACCGGGCGTATGGCGCGCGACGTAGTCGTAGAACGCCGGCCACATCGCCTCGAAACTGACGACTTCCGGCAGCGTGCGCACGCGGTTCCACAGCGCGACCACCGCCTCGTAGTCGCGCACGCGGCAGAGCGCCGTGGCCGGCGCCGCCAGCAACGGATGCAGCCGCAGCACCGCGCGCGTGACGACGCCGAGCGTCCCTTCGCTGCCGATGAAGAGCTGCTTCAGGTCGTAGCCCGCGTTGTTCTTCAGCATCCGGTTCATCGACGACACGACCGTGCCATCCGCGAGCACCGCCTCGAGCCCGAGCACCTGCTCGCGCATCATCCCGTAGCGGATCGCGCGCGTGCCGCCCGCATTGGTCGCGAGCATGCCGCCGATCTGGCACGAGCCGCGCGCGCCGAGATCGACGCCGAACGTGAAGCCCGCCGCGTGCGCGGCGTCCTGCACCGTCTGCAGCGGCGTGCCCGCGCGCACGGTGATCGTGCCGGCCGCCGCGTCGAGCGCGTCGATGCCCGCGAAGCGCTCCATCGACAGCACGACCTCGCCGCCCAGCGCGACCGCGCCGCGCGCGAGCCCCGTCAGCCCGCCTTGCGGCACGACCGGCTGGCCGAGCCGCGTGCATAACGCGAGCGTCCTCGACACGTCGTCGACGCTACGCGGGCGCACCAGCGCGCGCGGCCGCACGCCGGCCGGCTCGTTGTACGCGGTGAAGTAACGCGGCTCGATGTCGGCCGCACGCGTGACGAGCGCATCGCCCAGTTCGTCGGCGAGCACGGCAGCGACGGCATCGTCCGGCAGCGGCAGCGGCGTGCCGCCCGGTTCGCTGCCCGCGGCGCTCGGGTTCGGAGTCGGCATCGCGCGCGCCCCCGCTTACTTCGTCGAGATGTCGATATCGCCGAAATACTTCAGGCCGAGCGACTTCACCGTGCCGTCCGCCTTCAGCTTGTCGATCGCCGCGTCGAGCTTCGCCTTCAGCGCGTCGTCGCCCTTGCGCAGGCCGAACGCGATGCCGCTGCCGAGAATCTTGTCGTCGTGCACCGGCTGCCCGACGAACGAGAAGCCCTTGCCGTCCGGGCGCGACAGGAAACCGCGCTGGCCGGACGGCGCGAGCACGAGCGTCGCGTCGAGGCGGCCGGCGACCAGATCCGCATACGCCTGGTTCTGGTCCTGGTACGCGACGACCGCGACGCCGGCCGGCTCCCAGTGCGCCTTCGCGAAGGTTTCCTGGATCGACGCCTGCAGCACGCCCACGCGCTTGCCCTTCAGCGATTCGGGCGTCGGCAGCAGCCCGCTGCCGGTGCGCGCGATCAGCTGGGTCGGCACGCGATAGATGATCGTCGTGAAGTCGATCGCCTGGCGCCGCTGCTCGGTCGCGTTCATCGCCGAGTTGATCGCGTCGAACTTGCGGCCCTTCAGCGCCGGAATCAGCCCGTCGAACGAGGTCTCGACCCATTTGCACGACAGCTTCGCCGTCTGGCAGACGGCATTGCCGACGTCGATGTCGAAGCCCTGCAGGTCGCCGTTCGGCGCCTTCGATTCGAACGGCGGGTATTGCGCTTCGAGGCCGAAGCGCAGCGTCGGCGCATCGGCGAGCGCCGTGCCGGAGCCGATGGCGCACGCGAGTGCGAATGCGAGTTTCAGGGTTGCCGTGTGCTTCATCGTGATCTCCAAGTGTCCGGTCGATGCGACGTCTCCGCCGCCGGTTGTCCTACAGCGAACGCAGCCGCCGCGCGCCTTCGACCAGCGTCGCGTCGTCCTTCGAAAAACTGAGCCGGATCACGCCAGCGTCGGTGCCGTCGGTATAGAACGCCGACAGCGGAATCGTCGCGACGCGCGCGTCGCGGATCAGGCGCAGCACGAAATCGCTGTCGCTTTCATCCGAGAAGTGGCGAAAGCGCGCGAGCATGAAGAACGAGCCTTCGCTCGGCAGCAGCTCGAAACGCGAATCGGCCAGCTCGCGCGCGAGCAGGTCGCGCTTGGCCTGGTAGAACGCCGAGAGGCCGAGATAGCTGTCCGGCCGCGCGAGGATCTCCGCGAACGCGACCTGCATCGGCGTATCGGCCGAGAACACCATGAACTGGTGCACCTTGCGGATCTCGTCCATCAGTTCGGCCGGCGCGAGGCAATGGCCGACCCGCCAGCCGGTCACGTGGAACGACTTGCCGAACGACGACACGATCACGCTGCGCTCGGCCAGCTCGCGGTGGCGCGCGACGCTCTGGTGCTGCGCGCCGTCGAACACGACGTGCTCGTAGACTTCGTCGGACAGCACCACGATCCCCGTGTCGCGCGTGAGCTGCGCGAGCCGCTCGAGATCGTCGGCGGAGAACACCGTCGCGGTCGGGTTGTGCGGCGTGTTGACGATGATCATCCGCGTGCGCGGCGTGATGGCCGCGGCCACCTCGTCCCAGTTCACGCGGAAATGCTCGGGCGACAGCTTGATCGCGACCGGCGTCGCGCCTTGCAGCCGCACGATCGGCGCATAGCTGTCGAACGACGGCTCGAAATAGATCACCTCGTCGCCCGGATGCACGAGCGCGCTGATCGCCGCGTACAGCCCCTCGCTCGCGCTCGCGATCACCGTGATCTCGGTCGCCGGATCGTAGCGCGCGCCGTACAGCGCCTCGGTCTTCTCGGCGAGCCGCTCGCGCAGCGCGATCACGCCGGCCATCGGCGCATACTGGTTGTGACCGTCGCGCATCGCGCGCGCGACGCCTTCGACGAGCGCCGGATCGGGCGCGAAATTCGGCGCGCCCTGCGACAGGTTCAATGCGTCGTGTTGAGCAGCCAGTTGGCCGATCACCGTGAAGATCGTCGTCCCGACGTCGGGCAGTTTCGAACGGGGCGCGGTGGCGCTTCGCATGACTCCTCCTCCTGATGTCCTTCGGGCGGGCCGCGCCGTGCGCGACCTGCATCTGCCGCATGATTTAGCCCGAACCAATATCGGCGGACAATCGAAAGTTCGTCATGGAGGCCATGCATTTTTCTCATGGTTCGCCGGGAGAAGAGCTTGGCGGCAAGGCGGGTCTGCGCGCCTGATATGCGAATCAGGCATTTCCCCCGGGAAGGCTACGCGTCCGCGGCCGCGAGATACGCGAGCAGCACGGCTCGCAGTTCGCGGCGCTGCGCGGCGAAATCGAGCGCGGGCCCGAGCGTCAGCAGCGCCTGCGACAGGCCGCCGTAGCAGATCGTATGGGCCATCCGCGCGAGCCCGTCGAGCCGCGCGGCGGGCGGCGGATCGGCCGCGTGGGCCAGCGCGTCGCGCCACAGCGCGACATAGGCGTCGTAATGCCGGCGATAGGCGGTCAGCGGCGACACCTGCCGCTCCAGCGCGAACAGCGCGCCCCACAGCGCCGCGTCGGCGGCGATCGTATCGACCTGGAGATCGACCAGCGCGACGGCGAGCTCGGCCCGCGGCGCACCGCGCAGCCGCTGCACCGCGTCGCGCAGCCGGTCGGCCAGCGCCAGCACGCGGCGATGAATACAGAGCGCCGCGAGGCTCTGCTTGTCGCCGAAATATTCGTAGAAGGTGCCGATGCTGACACCCGCGACGGCCGCGATCTCGCGGATCGTAGCCTTCGCGTAGCCGCGTTCGAGCAAAAGCTGAACGAACGCCTGTTGCAGCGCGTCGGAGCTCGCCTGCGCGCGCGACTGGCGCGGCCGGCGACGCAACGCGGGCGCGGGTTGCGCCGTCGGCGAGCCGGGCGGCGCCGGAACCTGAACATGTCGCGGCGGCATATTTGCTACTCTGAATTCAGCAGGGAATACGTTTTACCGGCAGCCGGAACCCGCGCCGAAGCGCGTTGCGCGCGGCACGACGCCGGCTGACCGTGAAGCATAAGACCGGAGACGACCGCGATGACCGACTCGACCCACGCCGTCACGAACCAGTTCGACGAACTCGTCGACTATAACCTCTTCGCGACGGATCTCGCGCTGCGCGACGCGCTCGTCCGGGCCGGCGCCGACTGGGCCGTACCGCAGCTCGACGCATACGGCGCGCGGCTCGGCAGCGCCGACACCGCGCAACTCGCCGACGAAGCGAACCGCCACACGCCCGAACTGAACGCGTTCGACCGGCGCGGCCGGCGCATCGACCGCGTCGACTTCCATCCCGCCTGGCACGCGCTGCTCGGCCAGTATCGTCACGAAGGCTTCGTGTCGCTCGCGTTCCGCGAGTCGCGCCGCGGCCGCTGGGCCGCGACGGCCGCCGGCTTCTACCTGCACGGCCAGATCGAGGCCGGCACGCTGTGCCCGGCGACGATGACGCAAGCCGCGATTCCCGTGCTGCAGAAAGAGCCGGCGCTGTGGGACCTGCTGCGCGACAAGCTCTACAGCGACGACTACGATGCGCGCGACGTGCCGGTCGCCGACAAGCGCGCGATCTGGTTCGGCATGGGCATGACCGAGAAACAGGGCGGCTCCGACGTGCGCGCAAACACGACGCTCGCCACGCCGGTCGGCGCGGGCGGCCGCGGCGGCGAATACCGGCTGCGCGGCCACAAGTGGTTCTTTTCCGCGCCGATGTGCGACGCGCACCTCGTCGTCGCGCGCACCGAAGCCGGCGGCCCGTCGTGCTTCTACGTGCCGCGCTGGCGGCCGGACGGCACGAAAAACGCGGTCGAGATCCAGCGGCTGAAGAACAAGGTCGGCAACCGCAGCAACGCGAGCAGCGAAATCGAGCTGAACGATGCGTGGGGGATCATGCTCGGCGATGAAGGCCGCGGCATTCCGACCATCATCGAGATGGCCACCTACACGCGGCTGAACTGCGTGCTCGGCAGCGCGGCGATGCTGCGCCAGGGCGTCGTGCAGGCGATCGCGTACACGCGCCAGCGTCACGCGTTCGGCCGCGCGCTCGCCGAGCAGCCGCTGATGCGCACCGTGCTCGCCGATCTCGCGCTCGAAAGCGAGGCGGCGCTGTCGCTCGCGATGCGGCTCGCCGATGCGTTCGAACGCGACGACTCGCCCCGCGAACGCGCGTGGAAGCGGATCGTCACGCCCGCCGCGAAATTCTGGGTCTGCAAGCGCGCGGTCGAGCTGACCGGCGAGGTGATGGAAGTGTTCGGCGGCAACGGCTACGTCGACGACGGCCCGATCGCGCGCCTGTTCCGCGAGGCGCCCGTCAACTCGATCTGGGAAGGCTCGGGCAACGTGATGTGCCTCGACGTGCTGCGCGCGGTGTCGCGCGAGCCCGATGCCGCCGCCGCGCTGTTCGACGAACTCGCCGACCTCGGCGCGGGCGAACCGCGCATCCGCGCGGCGCTCGACGCGTTGCGCGCGATGCTCGCCGCCCCGGCCGACACGCTCGAAGCGTCGGGCCGCGTGTTCGCGCAGCGGCTCGCGCTCGTCGCGCAGGCGTGCCTGCTGCGCCGCGATGCACCGGCGGCCGTCGCCGACGCGTTCGTCGCGACGCGGCTCGCCGCGCCCGACTGGGGCCGTATCGCGGGCGGCTTCGATCCGCGCGCGATCGACGTCGCCGCGCTGCTGCAGCGCGCGTACCCGGCCTGACGCCGGCCCGCTCAACCGAATTCGCGTTCGTTCGCCCGCCCGGAGCCCCGATGAACCTCGTCGCCGCCCTCGACCGCGCCGCCCGTGCGACGCCCGACAAGCCGTTCCTCGTCAGCGAATCCGCGACGATCACGTATGCGGCCGCACGCGAGCGTTCGCACCGCGCGGCGGCCGTGCTGAGCGCGCTCGGCGTCGCGGCCGGCGACCGCGTCGCCGCGATGTGCTTCAACACGCCGGCCTTCGTCGACCTGATGTTCGGCGCATGGCGCCTCGGCGCGGCGTTCGTGCCGATCAACCACAAACTGCAGGCGCCGGAAGTCGACTACGTGCTCGAACACAGCGGCAGCACCGTGCTGCTGTTCGACGTCGCGCTCGCGCCGGTGGTCGAGCGCATCGTGCATCCGGCGCGGCGGCTCGTGACCGAAGGCGAACTCGACGGCGTGCCGAACTTCGACACGATGTGCGCGACGATAGACGGCCTCGCGGGCATCGAGCCGGCCGACGACGACGTCGCGCAGATCCTCTACACGTCCGGCACGACCGGCCGCCCGAAGGGTTGCGTGCACAGTCATCGCACGGTGACGCTCGCCGCGATGCAAGCGGCGCTCGCCATCGGCATCGGCTGCAACGAACGCACGCTGATGGCGATGCCGATCTGGCATTCGTCGCCGCTGAACAACTGGTTCGGCGGCACGCTGGTCGCGGGCGGCACCGTCGTGCTGCTGCGCGAATACCATCCGCTGCGCTTCCTGCAGACCGTCGAGCGCGAGCGCGTGACGCTGTATTTCGGCGCGCCGGTGTCGTACACGCTGCCGCTCGACACGGTCGACGGCTTCGCGGCGTTCGATCTGTCGAGCGTGCGCGCGTGGCTGTACGGCGGCGGCCCGATCGGCGCCGCGCAGGCCGAACGGCTCGCCCGTGCGTATCGCAGTCACGCGTTCTTTCAGGTGTACGGAATGACGGAAGCGGGGCCGGCCGGCACGACGCTGTATCCGGACGAGCAGATCGCGAAGGCCGGCTCGATCGGCCGCCACGGTGGCCCGGGCGTCGACCTGAGGGTCGTGCGGATGGACGGTGTCGATGCGCGGCCGGGCGAGACCGGCGAGATCTGGTTGAAGGCCGACAGCATGATGCTCGGCTATCTCGACGACGCGGCCGCGACGCGTGCCGCGTTCGCGCCGGGCGGCTGGTATCGCACCGGCGACCTCGCACGGATCGATCAGGAGGGCTATCTGTTCATCGTCGACCGGCTGAAGGACATGATCGTCACCGGCGGCGAGAACGTCTATTCGAAGGAGGTGGAGGACGTGCTCGGTGCGCACCCGGACATCGCCGAGGCGGCCGTCGTCGGCGTCGCGCATCCGGACTGGGGCGAGACGGTCGTCGCGCACGTCGTGACGCGGGCGAACGCGGCGGCCGATGCGGACGCGCTGCGCGCGTTCTGCGGCGAGCGGCTCGCCGCGTACAAGATCCCGCGCGAGTTCGCGTTCGTGCAGGCGCTGCCGCGCACGCCGACCGGCAAGTTGCAGAAGTTTCTGCTGCGCGTGCGCAGGGACTGAGTATCCGCGATTGAGCTAGCGCATTCGCGCACGCGCGGTCAATGCAACAGGCGGAACGGAACAAGTAATAGAAGTTACCAGCGCTGAATCATATTCGTCCGATTGATCGACGTTTCTTATCTGGAATAGCGTCTCTAGGCAGCCATTCCATTTACTGAGACAGGGAAGCCGGATGAAAAACGAACACAAAGCACCGACCCATCTTTTCGCCACCGTTGGCGCACTCACGGAACGCGGTGGACGCGTCACCACCGCAACCAGCGGCCTGAACCTGGCAGGATTAGAAGTCGCCTGCGTCGGCGACGTAGTGACCTATGACGACGGCAGCGAGGCCGCGATTATCGACGGCGCGGGAAACAACCATAGCGGAGGCAAGCCGTTCGCGCTGGTCGGCAGCCGGTTGAGCAACGGTGACCGAATTACCGAAACGCCGCGCACCTCATGGGGCATTCACGTGCGGGAGGGGCAAAGCATTGCGGGCCTGTTCGATCCCACCTATGTGCCGCCACCCGCACCGCCTGCCTATAGACTGGCGGTACGTGGCGCGACAACAGCGCGCGGCGATGCATTGCGCGAGCCGTCCGGCACGTGGGAAGTAGCGTCGCACCTGGGAAAGCCTGCCACGGTGGGCGACCTGATCCACTATCCGGACGGTTCAACCGCGCACGTGACGAGCGGTCTGGGTTTGGCAGACAGGCCCGACTTCGCGCCGCTCGCATTCGTTGGAAGCGAACTCGATAACGGCGACACGATCACTGATAGCCCCGAGCGACGAGGCGTGGCGTCGTCCGTTGTATTTGGCATCGTCACCCGCTCGTCCATGCCCCGCTGAGGTAGCGCTCATGATCCGCTACTTTCTTGCCAAAGGCGACCGCGCCGGGGAAGCGGTGATTGTCGAGGGCCTCGATACCGTGACCTGTTCCAATCCGCCGCCGACGGTTCATATCGCCACGCTCGATATGAAGACCTACTGTTCGGCCTGCAAGCGCGAAGGATACATCGCACCGCAAGGGCCGCGCTGGCCCGGTACCGGCCCGAACGGCAAACAGTGGGCATTGAGCGGGGATATCAATGTCTGCGGATGCAACCCACCGCCGATCTTCTACGCTGAGCGCGGCATGCGGATGACTTTCACTGCGGGCGAAATTGCGGCGCTGAATGGGCGCAAACCTGGTGCAGCCCATCTGCCGTTTGCCTCATCGGATGCCGTACATGACGAGCAATTTACCTTGCTCGATGATGCGCACCGCCCGCTCGTCAACGTTCGCTATCGAATCGTCACCGACACCGGGCAGATCTTCGCAGGCATCACGGACGCGGCCGGGCAAACACATCGAATTGCCACCGACGCCGCAGCATCTCTGAAAATCTATACGAAGGGGCATTGACGCGATGAGCGGTTTTTCGGGAAATAAATACGACTTCGAAGATCAGGAAAACGAAGAATGGGTCCTCGTCCATTCGGGGGCCGTCACCAATACCAATCCGGGGTCGATGATCTATGTGTCCATCAACACGATGCCAATTTGCCCCAACATGAGCAACAAGGCATTCAGATCCCTAATAATGCGACTACGGGACACCGCGGTGATCTTAATTGAGGAGCGCATATCGGATCTGGCGCGATGGGATAAAACTGCCCGAGATAGAGTGCAATTCTGGTTTGGCCGAAGCGACGAAGCGATACGTCAAAAACTAAGTTTCGGCCTCCCCAAGCTCGCTGCGGCTATGTGCGAACTACAGCCCGAGAAGATCATCAGATGGGACGAACAAAGCCAGCGGCAACTTACATGCTCAGTGGCCCCTGATACTGGCGCAAATGACGCGGCTGTATGCAAGCCCGATTCGGCACGTCGCATAATCGCGATCTACCCGCATTTCTGCACTGTCGAGGATGTTTACGTTGCTGGAAACTGCAAATTGAAAATTCTCATTCACGAATGTTCCCATTACATTGACACATTCGATGCGGACGACGTCAACTATGGGTTTGCTCGAGGAATCGGATATTGGGCACAAGCCAATCCAGAAGGTGCAGATAGAAATGCAGACAGCATTGCATGCTACATCGCGCACTTTGATGAAATAAGTGAATTCTTAAAAAAGAATATTTGGTGATTGAATGATAAAACTTCTGATCCCCGTTGCTGCGCTTGCTGGTGCCGCTTTTATTCAACACGCAAGCGCTTGTACGATATCGGAACACATGCTCGAAAGCGTGCCTCTGAATTATCCCGGCATTCCAAATGCATATCGAATAAAGATAGTGGATATGGTTTTGGCTGCGCGGCAATGGCCCGATGTTGAAGTGCAGGCGCAAATCATCGCCAGCGCATATGTCGGCGAACGCAACTCCTTGAGTCTGGCAAAGTCGAGAGGTGACCAGCTGAAAGACTTCCTGATACAGCTTGGCATCAAGCCTCAATATATCTATGTTGACACGCACGTCAATCGAATTACATACCCAATCGATAGCACGGGCCATGGAGGATACTTGCAGCTCGGCGTGAGTCTTCTGCCTTTCTGCAAAAATGGATGTGGAAATTTATGCGACGCTCCGGCGTCTCGTCGACAACAAAACTCACCAAATAATAAACTATGAAATTAATTGCCGGCCTATGCGTCGTCGCGTCCAGTCATGCATCTGCATGTGTCGCAAGCGAAAATTTCGATATCCATTTTCCGAAAAACAGTTCATATATATCGAATTCTGAAATCGTCCGCACTGCAAACTGGACAGCAGACCAGAAAATCGCCTACGCACGTCACGTAACCAAGGAAACAACGCTGATTAGCGGCCATGCCGAGGAAAGTGAACAGAGCGCACTGCCCCTTGCACAATCGCGAATGCAAACCGCGTATGCGCTGCTGAAGCAATTCGGTTTTCTACGTGGAACCATTAAGACGAGCGCCCGCGTCTACTCGCATGGGGACGTAGATAATGGGCGGCGTGTGGAAATTTCCTTCCTGCCCGATTGCCCCAACAAGTGCTGTGAAGATAAGTAACCTCGCACTGCCGCCAGTCGCATCGATGAGACATTGACGTACACACGCGGCGCCCCCGTCGGAACATACCCAACCCGTTGAATCATCGCCGGCAAGAGCCGTATGTACTACCTGGCCGTGCACCGCCAAAGAAAAAGCCACCCGGCCCGACGGCCCGGTGGCTTTTTCACACGACCGGCCGGACAGCGACATGCGCCGCCGGCCGCGCGTCACATCAAAGGCTGCTTACTTCCCGCCGATGCTCTTCAGCGGCTTCCAGTCGCCCTTCTCGACCTTGTACATCGTGATGCCGCCGTTCTTGAGGTCCCCCTTCGCGTCGTACGCGACGTGCGTCGACGTGACGCCGGCCATGTCGGTCTTCGCGAGCACCGGCAGGTACTTCGCCGGATCGGTCGAATCGGCCTTCTTCATCGCGTTCAGCATCGCCATCGCGCCGTCGTACGCGTACGGCGAGTACGTCTGCACGTCTTCGCCGAAGCGCTTCTTGTACTTGTCGGCGTAAGCCTTGCCGCCCGGCATTTCTTCCAGCGGAAGGCCGGCCAGCGACGCGATCGTGCCTTCGGCCGCGTTGCCCGCGATCTTCAGGAACGTCGGCGTCTTCACCATTTCGCCGCTCATCAGCGGGGCGGTGATGCCGAGCGCCTTCATCTGCTTGACCATCGGCGCAGCCTGCGAATCCGCGCCGCCGTAGTAGACGAGGTCCGGCTTCGCCGCCTTCAGCTTCGTCAGAATCGCCTTGAAGTCGACAGCCTTGTCGTTCGTGAATTCACGGTCGACGATCGTCGCGCCGCCGGCCTTCGCGGCCTTCTCGAACTGGTCGGCGAGACCCTGGCCGTAGGCCGTGCGGTCGTCGACGATCGCGATCTTCTTCATGCCGAGATCCTTCGACGCGAACGTGCCGGCCACCGAGCCCTGCTGCGTGTCGGACGTCATCATGCGGAAGGTCGTCTTGTAACCCTGCTGCGTGTATTCCGGCGCCGTCGCCATCGCGATTTCCGGAATGCCCGCGTTCGCGTAGATGCGCGAAGCCGGAATCGTCGTGCCCGAGTTGAAGTGACCGAGCATGCCCTTGATGCCGTCGTCGACCAGCTTCTGGGCGACCGTCGTACCCGTGCGCGGGTCGGCCTGGTCGTCCTGCGTGTCGAGCACGAACTTCACGGCCTTGCCGCCGATCTTCGGGTTCGTCGCGTTGAAGTCTTCCAGCGCGAGCACGATCCCGTTCTGCATATCCTTGCCGTAGTGCGCCTGCGCGCCCGTCATCGGCCCTGCGTAACCAATCTTCACGTCGTCCGCATGGGCCGTCCCCGCCAGCGACATGACCGCGACGAACGTCGCGCCTGCCACTTTTTTCATCGTGTGTTGCATAGCATCTCCTTGGTACCAGGGTAAATGGAGCGGCTTCGGGATCGCCTGGCCGCTTCCTTTGTTTGATCCGAACGGCAAGGATGATCAGCCGATCGTCATCAAATTCGCATTGCCGCCCGCCGCGGCCGTGTTCACGCTCACCGAGCGTTCCGTCAGCAACCGCTCGAGCGCGTAGTCTTCCGCGTCGCCGTTCTCGAACGCGCCCGCCGACACGCCCTGCACCGACACGATCGGGCCGGGGCGCTGCGCGACGTCCTTCACGAGCGTCTGCAGCTCGTCGCTGTCGCCTTCGAACAGCACCGCGTCGAACGGCGCGTCGGCCTGCTTGCGCACGGCCGCGTGCGCCTTCAGCGACGCCGGCAGCGCGGCGACCAGCGCCTCGCCCGCCGCACCGGCGAACAGCGCGCGGTTGCCCGTCGCCAGCACCGCCGCGAACTGCGCACGCGCGCCGCCCGGCGTGGCCGCGACACACAGCACCGTGCCGCGCGGGCCGAGTGTATACGTGTTTCGCTCGCCCGTCGGGCCGGTCAGCACCGCGGTTGCGCCGGCTGGCACCTGTGCGAGGTAACCGTCGCAGCGTGCGGCGAGCGCCGGCTCGCGCTGCTCGATCAGCCAGTCGCGCAGTGCGGTGAGCGCTGCCGCCGGATTACCGCGCGCGTCGCCATCGGCCGCGCCGTCCGCGATCAGCGACTCCGCGAGCGCACGCGGCAGCCCCGACGGACGCGTCGCGAGCAGGCGCTGCAGGTACAGCGCGCCGCCGGCCTTCGGCCCCGTACCCGACAGCCCTTCGCCGCCGAACGGCTGCACGCCGACCACCGCGCCGATCACGTTGCGGTTCACGTAGATGTTGCCCACGTGCGCATTCGAGATCACGTGCGCGATCGTCTCGTCGATCCGCGTGTGGATGCCGAGCGTCAGCCCGTAGCCGGTCGCGCGGATCTGCTCGAGCAGCTTGTCGAGCTGGCTGCGGCGGTAGCGCACCACGTGCAGCACGGGGCCGAACACTTCACGCTTCAGCTCGTCGATACTGCCGATCTCGATCAGCGTCGGCGGCACGAACGTGCCGTGCGCGCACGCGTCCGGCATCGGCAGCTGCGTGACCGCATGGCCCTTGTCCTTCATCGCCGCGACGTGCGTGTCGATCGTCTGCTTCGCTTCGCCGTCGATCACCGGGCCGACGTCGGTCGACAGCCGGTCCGGGTTGCCGAGCGCGAGCTCGTGCATCGCGCCCTTGAGCATCGTCAGCGTGCGGTCCGCGACGTCGTCCTGCAGACACAGAACGCGCAGCGCCGAACACCGTTGACCGGCCGAGTCGAACGACGACTGCATCACGTCGGCGACGACCTGCTCCGCGAGCGCCGACGAATCGACGATCATCGCGTTCTGGCCGCCCGTTTCGGCGATCAGCGGAATCGGCTTGCCGTCCGGATCGAGGCGCGCGGCGAGCGTCTTGTTGATCAGGCGCGCGACTTCGGTCGAGCCCGTGAACATCACCGCACGCGTGCGCGGATCGGCGACCAGCGCCGCGCCGACGGTCTCGCCGGTGCCCGGCAGCAGTTGCACCGCGCCGGCCGGCACGCCGGCCTCGCGCAACAGGCGCACGGCTTGCGCGGCGATCAGCGGCGTCTGCTCGGCCGGCTTCGCGAGCACCGTGTTGCCGGCGGCGAGCGCCGCGGCGACCTGGCCCATGAAGATCGCGAGCGGGAAGTTCCACGGGCTGATACAGACGACGGGGCCGAGCGGACGGTGCGTGTCGTTCGAGAATTCGTCGCGGATCTGCGCCGCGTAGTAGCGCAGGAAGTCGACCGCTTCGCGGATCTCGGCGATCGCGTTCGGCAGCGACTTGCCGGCTTCGCGCACGATCAGGCCCATCAGCGTATGCATCTGCGCTTCGAGCAGGTCGGCCGCGCGCACCAGGCAATCGGCGCGCGCATCGACCGGCGTGGCCTGCCAGATCGGCGCGGCGGCCACCGCGTGCGCGAGCGCCGCGCTCACGTGTTCGGACGTCGCTTCGCTGACCGTGCCGACCAGGTCGCGCTGGTCGGCCGGGTTGCGCACCTCGCGCGCCGGCGCGTCGGCGAGCGCGTCGTCGGCGAGCATCGGCGCCGCGCGCCACGGGTGGTGCGCGCTCGCGAGCAGCGCGGACGACAGCGACGCGAGACGGTGTTCGTTCGACAGGTCGAGGCCCATCGAGTTGGGACGCTCGTCGCCGTACAGGTGGCGCGGCAGCGGGATCTTCGCGTGCGGCGCGCCGAGCGGCACGATCTTCGACGCTTCGTCGACCGGATCGGCGACCAGCTCCTTCACCGACACGGTTTTATCGGCGATGCGGTTCACGAACGACGTGTTCGCGCCGTTTTCCAGCAGACGGCGCACGAGGTAGGCGAGCAGCGTCTCGTGCGTGCCGACCGGTGCATACACGCGGCACGGACGATTCAGCTTGTCGCGGCCCGTGACTTCCTCGTACAGCGGCTCGCCCATCCCGTGCAGACACTGGAATTCGTACTGGCCCGGGTAGTAGTTCTGGCCCGCGAGCTGGTAGATCGCAGCCAGCGTGTACGCGTTGTGCGTCGCGAACTGCGGATACACGGCGTCCGGCGCCGCGAGCAGCTTCTTCGCGCATGCGAGATACGACACGTCGGTGTAGATCTTGCGCGTGTAGACCGGATAGCCTTCGAGGCCGTCGACCTGCGCACGCTTAATTTCGCTGTCCCAGTACGCGCCCTTCACGAGGCGGATCATCAGGCGGTGACGGCTGCGGCGCGCGAGATCGATCAGGTAGTCGATCACGAACGGGCAGCGCTTCTGGTAGCCCTGCACGACGAAGCCGATGCCGTTCCAGCCGGCAAGCTCCGGATCGAAGCACAGCGCCTCGAGCAGGTCGAGCGACAGTTCGAGACGGTCGGCTTCTTCCGCGTCGATGTTCAGGCCGATGTCGTAGCGACGCGCGAGCAGCGCCAGCGCGCGCACGCGCGGCAGCAGCTCGCTCATCGTGCGGTCCTGCTGCGAGCGCGAGTAGCGCGCATGCAGCGCCGACAGCTTGATCGAGATGCCCGGGCCTTCGTAGATGCCGCGGCCGCCGGCCGCCTTGCCGATCGCGTGGATCGCCTGTTCGTACGACGCGTAGTAGCGCTGCGCGTCCTCTTCGGTCGTCGCCGCTTCGCCGAGCATGTCGTACGAATAGCGGAAGCCGCGCGCTTCGTACTTGCGGCTGTTCGCGAGCGCTTCGGAAATCGTTTCGCCGGTGACGAACTGCTCGCCCATCAGGCGCATCGCCATGTCGACGCCCTTGCGGATCAGCGGCTCGCCGCCGCGGCCGATCAGGCGCGTGAGCGCCGACGACAGGCCCGCTTCGCTGTTGGTCGTCACGAGCTTGCCGGTGATCATCAGCCCCCAGGTCGCCGCGTTCACGAACAGCGACGGCGCGTGGCCGACGTGCGAGCGCCAGTCGCCCTTGCTGATCTTGTCGCGGATCAGCGCGTCGCGCGTCGCGCGATCGGGAATGCGCAGCAGCGCTTCGGCGAGGCACATCAGCGCGACGCCTTCCTGGCTCGACAGCGAGAACTCGTGGATCAGCCCTTCGACGCCGCCGCCCGAGCTCTTCTCGCGCAGCGCCTCGACCAGCTTCGTCGCGAGCGCCTGCACGTCCGCCTGCAGGTTCGCAGGCAGGCGCGCCTGGCCGAGCAGGAACGGCACGCACTCCGGTTCCGGCCGGCGGTACGCAGCCGTGATCGCCGCGCGCAGCACCGATTGCGGCTGCACGTTCTGCGCGAACTCGAGGAACGGATGCGGCGAGTTGTCGTCGTCGCCGTCCGCGGCCTGACCGTCGGCGAGCTCCGTCACGCCGCTGTGGCCCGACAGCTCGGGCGGCAACTGGCCGTGCTCGATCCGCTCGAGATACGCGAAGATCGCCTGCTTGATCAGCCAGTGGGGAGTGCGCTCGAGACGCGCTGCCGCGTCTTTCAGGCGCGAGCGGAGAAGGTCGTCGACTTTGACGCCGAGAGTCGTGCTTGCCATGGTGGGTTCGTGCGCCGGTGCGAGCCCGGCAGTATGGTGTGAGAGGATGCGCGAAATCCTACGGCACGCAATAAAAAGGTGCAACCAAATTGAGAGAGGGGTTGCACCCATAAGTTAGTCAATATAATCAGCCACTTATGAGGTTGCAACCTAGGGGTTGCCCGTGGTCGGGGGCTCGGTGTTTTCCCTGATCGGGGCGATTCGGTACGCGTGTGCAACCTTCGGCATGCGCGGAAGCAGTCGAAAACGGGTTGCACTGGGCGGTGTGACGCGGTGGGGTGCGGGCGCCGGGCGCGAGACGGGAGACGATTCGGGCGCGCGGCGGCCCCGGCTTCCCGTATCAGGCAACGCCCCGCGCGACAGCCGCGCGGGCGTCGCTCAGATATCCAGCGGATCGACCTCGACGCTCCACCGCAGCACGCCCTTCAGCGCGCGCAACTCCGGCAACCATGCGCGCAGCGCATGCTGCAGCGCCGCCCGCGATGCGCTTTCGAGGAGCAACTGCGCGCGGTGAACGTTGGCGACCTTCACGATCGTCATCGGCACCGCGTCGTACACGGTCACGCGTTCGGCGCCCGGCAGCCCCGGCAACGCGGCCGCGGCCTGCAGCAGGAACGCGAGCGCCGCGTCGAGCGTACGCCCTTCGGCGCGCAGCAGCGCCTGGTAGACGAACGGCGGCAGGTGCGCGTCGCGACGCTCGCCGAGCTGCGAATTCGCGAAACCGACGTAATCCTGCCGGCCGAGCGCGTGGTACAGCGCGTGACGCGGGTAGCGCGTCTGCACCATCACCTCGCCCGGCAGCCCGGCCCGCCCCGCGCGGCCGCTCACCTGCATCAGCTGCGCGAACAGCCGCTCGCTCGCGCGGAAGTCGTGCGAAAACAGCGCGGTATCGGCATTGAGCACGCCGACGAGCGACACGCGCTGGAAGTCGTGCCCCTTCGCGATCATCTGCGTGCCGACCAGGATGTCGACCTCGCCCGCGTGCACGTCGGAAAAAAGCGCCTGCGCGCTGCCCTTGCGGCGCGTGCTGTCCGCGTCGATCCGCAGGATCCGCGCGCCCGGCACGGTCTCGGCGAGCGCCTCCTCGATGCGCTGCGTGCCGCGCCCGAGCGGCGCGATGTCGACGTTCCCGCACTCGGGACACGACCGCGGAATCCGCGCTTCCCAGCCGCAGTGATGGCAGCGCAGCGCATGCTCGGGCTTGTGCAGCACGACGTACGCGCTGCAGCGCGGGCAACCGGCCACCCAGCCGCATGCGTCGCACGCGAGCTGCGGCGCATAACCGCGCCGGTTCAGGAACACGAGGCTCTGTTCGCCGCGTTCGAGCCGCGCCTTCAGCGCCGCGACGAGCGGCCCCGACAGCCCGCCCATCGATGCGCGCCCGCGCCGCCGTTCCTCTTCGAGATCGATCAGCCGCACGGTCGGCAGCGTCGCGTCGGCCACCGCGCGGCGCGACAGCGTGAGCCGCGTGTAGCGCCCCTGCTCGGCCTGCCACCAGCTTTCGAGCGACGGCGTGGCCGAGCCGAGCACGATAGTGATGCCGAGCTGCTTCGCGCGCCACACCGCCAGGTCACGCGCCGAATAGCGCAATCCTTCCTGCTGCTTGTACGCGGGCTCGTGCTCCTCGTCGACGACGATCAGCGCAAGCGTCGGCATCGACGCGAGCACCGCGAGCCGCGTGCCGAGCACGATCCGCGCGCGGCCCGTGTGCGCGGCGAGCCAGTTGCGCGCTCGCTCGCCTTCGGCAAGCCCGCTGTGCAGCGTGACGATCGCATCGTCGGCGAGCGCGCCCGCGAAGCGCGCGCGAAACGCGGCCTCGAACTGCGGCGTCAGGTTGATTTCCGGCACGAGCACGAGCGCCTGCGCGTCCGGCCGCGCGTCGAGCAGCGACGCGAGCGCATGCAGATAGACCTCGGTCTTGCCGCTGCCCGTCACGCCGTGCAGCAGGAACGGCGCGAAGCCCTGCGCCGCGCGGATCGCGTCGAGCGCCTCGGCCTGCTGGTCGGTCAACGCCGGCGGCACAGCGCGTCCACTGCTTGTCGACAGGTTATCCACAGGGTTGGCCACAGGCGCATCGGCCCAGCCGATCTCTTCGACGTCGACCCAGCCGCGTGCCGCCCAGTCGTCGAGCGTCGCGACAGCCTTCGGATGCAGCGCACGCGCGTCGGGCAGCGTCAACGAACCGGTATCGGCCAGCGCCTGCGCGAGCCGGCGCAGCGCGGCGCCGCGCGCGGGCAATGCGTCGGGCAGCGCCGCGCGGCCGGCTTCGGTCGGCCGGTAGCGCACTTCGGGCGCGAGCAACCGCCCCCAGCGCCCGGCGTCGCGCAGCGCCTGCGGCAGCGCCGGTAACGCGACTTCGCCGCGCCCGCGCTGATAGTAGTCGGCGGCGAACGATACGAGCGCGAGCCAGTCCGCCGACAGCGGCGGCAGCTCCGTGCAGATCGCATCGACCGCGCGCAGCCGCGTCGGCGGTACCTCGGTGTGAGTGGTGACTTCGCAGACGAGCCCGACGGCCTGCCGCTTGCCGAACGGCACCTGCACGAGCGTGCCGGGCACGGGCACCGGCTGCGCGTCGCAGCGGTAGTCGAACAGGGTCGCGAGCGGATGGTCGAGCGCCACGCGCAGGTAGGTGCCGCTCATCCGCGCGCTCCGGCAGCGGCGGTACGCAGCATACGGACGGCCGGCATCCGCGTCCGCATCGCGGCGGCGAACTTAAAGTAAAACGTCAGATTCGGCGCTAAGTTTTGGATTCGCATTAGGAATCGCCGTATACCCTGCCCAGCCTGTGGATAACTTTGTTGAGAACTCGCCGCTCAATGGCCGCAACGCGCGCCGGGCCGTGCTTTCCGCTGTTTTTCGCCGCTTCCGGCGGTGCCCCGCGAAGCCTTATTCCATAAGGCTGCTATTCAAATTACCCAACCATAGCGAGACAAATTGACCGATACGGGGCTCTACCGCGCTGCAACGTGGAAAATGTGTATAAGTCAAGTCTTGACAAGCACCGAATCGGCAACGGGAGCGGGGTTGCGTCCTGTTTAGTTTCAAAAACGAAACATCGTCATCCCGCAGCGCAGCATGACGGCGCTTGCGTTCAGCCCGCCGCTCCGCTACGGATCGCGCGGCTGTGGGTATGGACTTCGTCGACGAGTTCGGCGACGTGATCGGGCGACGTGAATTGCGAAATGCCGTGCCCGAGGTTGAACACGTGGCCCGGATGGTTGCCGTAGCTGTCGAGCACCGCGCGCGCCTGTTCGCGCACCGCGGCCGGCGGCGCAAACAGGATCGTCGGGTCGAGGTTGCCCTGCAGGGCGACGCGCCCCGCGACGCGCTCGCGCGCGGCGCCGAGGTTGACCGTCCAGTCGAGCCCGACCGCGTCGACGCCGGTCGCCGCGATCTCCTCGAGCCACAGCCCGCCGCCCTTCGTGAACGTGATCACCGGCACGCGCTCGCCGTCATGCTCGCGCTTGAGCTGCGACACCACGCGACGGATATAGTCGAGCGAGAAGCGCTGGTACGCGCCGTCGGCCAGCGCGCCGCCCCACGTATCGAAGATCATCACGGCCTGCGCGCCCGCTTCGATCTGTGCGTTCAGGTACGCGGCCACCGCCTGCGCGT
The DNA here is from genome assembly GCF_905400185.1 of Burkholderia sola. Classification (NCBI taxonomy): domain Bacteria; kingdom Pseudomonadati; phylum Pseudomonadota; class Betaproteobacteria; order Burkholderiales; family Burkholderiaceae; genus Burkholderia; species Burkholderia sola. Next base: position 114,001 of record NZ_FR989675.1, on the reverse strand, counting down.
TCACGTCGAGGATCCGGTGCATCAGGTCCGGGCGCGAATACGCCATCGACTTCACCGTACGGAAATCGTCCGAGCCGCCGCCTTCGACCATGTAGCACGCGAGCGTCCACGGGCTGCCCGAGAAGCCGATCAGCGGCACGCGCTGCCGGCCCTGGCCGTCGGTGAGCGCGCGGCGGATCTCGCGCACGGCGCCCGTCACGTAGCCGAGCGTCTCCTCGATGTCCGGCACCGCGAGCCTCGCGACGTCGGCCTCGGTGCGCACCGGATGCGCGAACTTCGGCCCTTCGCCGACCTGGAAGTCGAGGCCGAGCCCCATCGCGTCGGGAATCGTCAGGATGTCCGAGAACAGGATCGCGGCGTCGAGCGGAAAGCGCTCGAGCGGCTGCAACGTCACTTCTGTCGCGTAGTCGGGATGCTTCGCGAGACCGAGGAAGCTGCCGGCGCGCGCGCGCGTCGCGTTGTATTCGGGCAGGTAGCGGCCGGCCTGGCGCATCAGCCAGATCGGCGTGTAGTCGGTCGGCTCGCGCAGAAGCGCACGCAGGAAGGTGTCGTTGAGCAGGTTATGGGCCACGGTAGGAGCGACGAAGCGAAGGCAAAGCGGCATTTTACCGGACAGCCGCGATCGGGCTGCGCATGCCGATGCGATGGCGGCCATATGACGCGCGCGATGGCTCCGTTATGATCGGACGCTCATATCGAACGAAACGAAGGAGGAGACGATGAAGACACTCGCCACGCTTGCCGCGCTCGCCACTGCCACCGCGTTTTGCTGCGCTGCCGCGCACGCGCAGGGAGCGGCCACGGCCACGGCCGCGCCCGCGGGCGCTGCGACCGCCGGCTCGCGGCTCGACGACGTGCTCGCGCGCGGCACGCTGCGCGTGTGCACGACGGGCGATTACAAGCCGTATTCGTACTACCGCGCGGACGGCCGCTTCGAGGGCATCGACATCGATATGGCGGAGTCGCTCGCGAAATCGCTCGGCGTGAAGGCGGACTACGTGAAGACGAGCTGGCCGAACCTCACCCACGACTTCGTCGCGAAGTGCGACATCGCGGTGGGCGGCGTGTCGACGACGCTCGAGCGCCAGAAGCGCGTGTTCTTCACGCAGCCGTACGTGGTCGACGGCAAGACGCCGATCGTGCGCTGCGCGGATGCCGACAAGTACCAGACCGTCGCGCAGATCGACCGGCCCGATACGCGCGTGATCGTGAATCCGGGCGGGACCAACGAGCGCTTCGCGAAGCAGTTCTTCGCGCATGCGAACCTGAGCGTCTATCCGGACAACGTGACGATCTTCAAGCAGATCCTCGCGGGCAAGGCTGACGTGATGGTGACGGATGCGTCCGAGACGCTGCTGCAGCAAAAGCTGAATCCGGGCCTCTGCTCGGTGCATCCGGACAAACCGTTCCAGTTCGGCGAGAAGGCGTATATGGTGCCGCGCGGCGACGTCGTGTTCCAGCAATACGTCGACCAGTGGCTGCATCTCGCGCTGTCCACCGGTGAATACCAGGCAATTGCGGACAAGTGGCTGAAGTAGTCGCGAGCGCGTGCGGCCTCGGCGGCCAATAATGGAAATCGTCCCCGTTGTTGCCGCCGACGAAGACTGAAAGCGGTGTGTTCTGCAGCCGGGCCGGCGCCCCGCCGTTACAGATTGCGGTGACGCCGACCGGCGTAAAACCGCGAAAATTGGCCGAATGGCCGACTACCACGTGCGCCGATCACGTTTCAAAATCTTTCTGACGAATGAATCGTCATGCGCGGTATCTATCGCGCGATGCACATTCACGCGTGCAAATGGGCAATTCACTGACGCGAAAACGCAGGAAAAACGCGTGATGCGCATACGATGAAAACTCTGCGGAAAAGACGGGTAAATATGACCTTTTTCAGGACCCCGAAAACAGCAAAAAATCCCGGAAAGCCTTATCTGGCGGGCGTTACAACCTGAAACACTTTGTTACCGCCACGGGTCATTAATTCGCCCACAATGGGCCTCAACGGTTTCAACACGGATGCGGTCTCGTGTGCCAAGTGTGAGCGGACGCGAAGCGCTGCGAGCCAGTCGGTCACGTACCGAAGCCCTTCCGAGGGGCATCCCTGTTGGAGTCGTTTCCGGCCCCCGCCGGATCCGGTTTCATCTTTGGTCTCCTCGCGCTAACCCCGTAGCGTGTGGTTTTTAGCGGGCTAATAAGCCCGCTTTTTTTCGTCCATCGAAAACGTAGCGACCTACAGGCCGCCACGTTTTTTCGCACCGTCTCCCTTCAAGCAGTCTTCTGCACGTCGAGCTTCAGTTCGTCGATCATCCGCTCGCGCATCACGAACTTCTGCACCTTGCCCGTCACCGTCATCGGCAGTTCGTCGACGAAGCGGATATAGCGCGGAATCTTGTAGTGCGCGATCTGCCCGTTGCAGAACGCGCGCACGTCGTCCTCGGTCATCTGCTCGTCCGCGCGCAGCACGATCCACGCGCACAGCTCCTCGCCGTACTTCGCATCGGGCACGCCGAATACCTGCGCGCTCTGGATCTTCGGATGGCGGAACAGGAATTCCTCGATCTCACGCGGATAGACGTTCTCGCCGCCGCGAATCACCATGTCCTTCAGGCGGCCGACGATGTTGCAATAGCCGTCCTCGTCGAGCGTCGCGAGGTCGCCCGTATGCATCCAGCCGTCGACCAGCACCTCGCGCGTCTTCGCGTCGTCATCCCAGTAGCCGAGCATCACCGAATAGCCCTTCGTGCACAGCTCGCCCGTCGCGCCGACCGGCACGATGTTGCCGCTCGGATCGACGATCTTCACTTCGAGATGCGGCTGGATGCGGCCGACCGTCGTCGTGCGCTTTTCCAGCGGATCGTCGGTCGAGCTCTGGAACGACACGGGGCTCGTCTCCGTCATCCCGTACGCGATCGTGATCTCCGACAGATGCATCTGCGCCACCACGCGCTTCATCGTCTCGATCGGGCACGGCGAGCCGGCCATGATCCCGGTGCGCAGCGTCGACAAGTCGAATCTCGCGAATTCCGGATGATCGAGCTCCGCGATGAACATCGTCGGCACGCCATGCAGCGCGGTGCAGCGTTCTTCGGCCACTGCCGCGAGCGTCGCGACCGGATCGAACGCTTCGCCGGGAAACACCATCGCGGCGCCCGTCGACACGCAGGCGAGCACGGCCAGCACCATCCCGAAGCAGTGATAGAGCGGCACCGGGATGCAGAGCGAATCCTGTTCGGTGAAACGCATCGCCATCGCGATCGAGCGCGCGTTGTTGACGACGTTGCGGTGCGAGAGCGTCGCGCCCTTCGGGCTGCCGGTCGTGCCGCTCGTGAACTGGATGTTGATCGGATCGTTGGCCGCGAGCGTCGCGCCGATCGCATCGAGCAGCGCCGGATCGACGGCCCGGCGGCCGCGCGCCATCACGTCCGCGAAGCGGAACATGCCGGCGGGCGCCACCTCGCCCATCGACACGATCGTGCGCAGGCTCGGCACGCGCGCCGCATGCAGGTCGCCCGGCGTCGCGGTCGCGAGCTCCGGCGCGATGGTCTGCAGCATCTCGACGTACGCGGAACTCTTGAAGCGCTCGGCCGCGATCACGGCCTTGCAGCCGACCTTGTTCAGCGCGTATTCGAGCTCCGACAGCCGGTAGGCCGGATTGATGTTGACGAGCACCGCGCCAATCCGCGCGGTCGCGAACTGCGTGAGCAGCCATTCGCTGCGGTTCGGCGACCAGATGCCGACGCAGTCGCCCTTCACGATCCCGAGCGCGGCGAGCCCCGCGGCCAGCACGTCGACCTCGTGTGCGAATTCGCGCCAGGTCCAGCGCACCTGCTGCTCGCGGAACACGACGGCCGGACGGTCGGGAAAGCGGCCGGCCGTGTCGAGCAGGAACCGGCTGATCGTCGCGTCGGATAGCGGCACGTCGGTCGCGCCGCGCACGTAGGACAGTCCGTTTTCGGGCGCGATCAGCGCCCCCTTGCCAAGGTCTGCTGCCATCGATGTCTCCGTCCGTTTTTGTCTGATCGGCCCGCGCGCGTGCTGCGCCTGCCTGCTGCGCGCGCGCCTCCGCCGCGACGATCGCGACGGACGGCCTCAGCGCGGATGATGCCGCGCTCCGCTGACGACACTCTGACATCGAATCGCGGCGGGCGGGTGAAATAGCACGACCGGACGATACGATCCGGCCCGCAAAAAGACAGACGAAAAAGCCGGGCGAAAAAAAGCAGCCCGAAGGCTGCTTTCTTTCGCGGGATACGCGGCGCGGCTCAGTGCCGGCTGCGGATCTTCGCCAGACGCTGGATCGCCTCGAGCTGCGCCATCGCGGTCGCGAGCTCGGATTGCGCTTTCGCGAGGTCGAGATCCGACTTCGCGTTCTGCAGCGTTTCCTCGGCGCGCTTGCGCGCTTCCTCGGCTTTCGCCGCGTCGAGGTCCTTGCCGCGGATCGCGGTATCGGCGAGCACCGTCACGGCGCCCGGCTGCACTTCGAGAATGCCGCCCGCGACGAACACGAATTCGTCGTTGCCGCCCTCGACCTCGATGCGCACCGCACCCGGACGAATCCGCGTGATCAGCGGCGTGTGACCCGGCAGAATACCCAGCTCACCCGTTTCGCCCGGCAGCGCGACGAATTTCGCCTCGCCCGAGAAGATCTGCTCTTCCGCGCTGACGACGTCTACTTTGATGGTTGCCATATCGACTCCAATCTCATCCACAGGTTGAGCGTATTGCGGCCGACGCGGGCGGCCGGCATACAAGTCATCGCTGACTCATTGCTCCGGCCGGCACACGCCGGCTTGCGCCCCACTCAAGCCCTTACTGGATCTTCTTGGCCTTTTCGAAGGCTTCGTCGATCGTGCCGACCATGTAGAACGCCTGTTCCGGCAGGTGGTCGCACTCGCCGTCGACGATCATCTTGAAGCCACGGATCGTTTCCTTCAGCGGTACGTACTTGCCCGGCGAGCCCGTGAACACTTCAGCGACGTGGAACGGCTGCGACAGGAAACGCTGGATCTTACGTGCACGTGCGACCGACAGCTTGTCTTCCGGCGACAGTTCGTCCATGCCCAGAATCGCGATGATGTCGCGCAGTTCCTTGTAGCGCTGCAGCGTCTGCTGAACGCGACGGGTGATCGAGTAGTGCTCTTCACCGATCACGTTCGGGTCGATCTGGCGCGACGTCGAGTCGAGCGGGTCGACCGCCGGGTAGATGCCCAGCGAAGCGATGTCACGCGACAGAACGACGGTTGCGTCAAGGTGGCCGAAGGTGGTCGCCGGCGACGGGTCGGTCAAGTCGTCCGCAGGGACGTACACGGCCTGAACCGACGTAATCGAGCCCTTCTTGGTCGACGTGATGCGCTCTTGCAGCTTGCCCATTTCTTCAGCCAGCGTCGGCTGATAGCCCACTGCCGACGGCATACGGCCGAGCAGTGCCGACACTTCGGTACCGGCCAGCGTGAAACGGTAGATGTTGTCGACGAAGAACAGCACGTCGAGGCCTTCGTCACGGAAGTGCTCGGCCATCGTCAGGCCGGTCAGCGCGACGCGCAGACGGTTGCCCGGCGGCTCGTTCATCTGGCCGTACACCAGCGCGACCTTGTCGAGAACGTTCGAGTCCTTCATTTCGTGGTAGAAGTCGTTCCCTTCACGGGTACGCTCGCCCACGCCCGCGAACACGGAGTAACCGCCGTGTTCCTTCGCGATGTTGTTGATGAGCTCCATCATGTTGACGGTCTTGCCCACGCCGGCACCGCCGAACAGGCCAACCTTGCCGCCCTTCGCGAACGGGCAGATCAGGTCGATGACCTTGATACCCGTTTCGAGCAGTTCGGTCGACGGCGACAGTTCGTCGAACGCCGGCGCCTTCTGGTGGATCGAACGCGTCGTTTCGCTTTCGATCGGGCCGGCTTCGTCGATCGGACGGCCGAGCACGTCCATGATACGGCCGAGGGTCGGCTTGCCGACCGGCACCGAGATCGGCTTCGCCGTGTTCTTCACGGTCAGGCCGCGGCGCAGGCCGTCGGATGCACCCAGACAAATGGTACGGACCACGCCGTCGCCCAGCTGTTGCTGGACTTCGAGCGTCAGTTCCGAGCCATCGAGAATGAGCGCGTCGTAGATCTTCGGCATGCTGTCGCGCGGGAATTCCACGTCGATAACGGCGCCGATGCACTGTACGATCTTGCCTTCTACCAAAGCAGCAGTACTCATCGCTTTTCCTTTAAATACCTGATTCTTTACTCGCGCAAAGGCGCAGTTGTCGTCCCGGGCGCACGCTTAAACAGCGGCTGCGCCGCCGACGATCTCCGACAGTTCTTTCGTGATCGCGGCCTGACGGCTCTTGTTGTATACGAGCTGCAGTTCGCTGATCACCGTCTTCGCGTTGTCGGACGCGGCCTTCATCGCGACCATGCGCGCCGATTGCTCGGACGCCATGTTTTCCGCGACGGCCTGGTACACCAGCGCCTCGACGTAACGCACGAGCAGTTCGTCGACGACTGCCTGCGCGTCCGGCTCGTAGATGTAGTCCCACGACGTCGCCGGCGTACCGTCATCGGCTTCGAAGTGTTCCGACGACAGCGGCAGCAGCTGCTCGATCACGGCTTCCTGCTTCATCGTGTTGACGAAGCGCGTGTAAGCGATATAAACCGCCGACAGCTTGCCTTCCGAGTACAGATCGAGCTGCGTCTTCACGGCGCCGATCAGCTTGTCCAGGTGCGGGGTGTCGCCGAGGTGCACGACCTGCGACATCACCTTCGCGCCGAAGCGGTTCAGGAACCCGAGGCCCTTGCCGCCGATCGCGGTGGCTTCGACCTTCTGGCCCTTCTCTTCCAGCTCCTTGAACTTCTGCACCGTCGCACGCAGCACGTTGGTGTTCAGACCACCGCACAGACCCTTGTCCGTCGTGACGAGGATGATGCCGGCCGTCTGCGCGCCGTCGTTCGCCACCATGAACGGGTGGCGGTACTCGGGGTTCGCACGGCTCATGTGCGCGGCGATGGCACGGACCTTGTCTGCATACGGACGAGCAGCGCGCATGCGTTCCTGCGCGCGACGCATCTTCGATGCAGCCACCATCTCCATCGCCTTCGTGATCTTGCGCGTGTTCTGCACGCTCTTGATCTTGCCGCGAATTTCCTTCATTCCAGCCATAGCTTGCTCCTTTGCGCCCCGAGTTAGCGCTTGAGCGCTTTACTCGGGGCTCATGCCTCGCTCACCGAAGCGGCGCGGGCGCATCATGCGCGCCCGCGCGGCCTCGGTGTGTCACTCGCGGATCAATAGGCACCGGACTTCTTGAAGGATTCGATCGCCGCGCGCAGCGCGCCTTCGTCGTCCTTCGAGAGATCCTTGGTGTCTTCGATGCGCTTGATGAGGTCAGCGTGGCTGGTCTTCAGGTTGTCGCGCAGGCCCTTCTCGAACGACAGCACTTGCTTGACGTCGAGATCGTCGAGGTAGCCGTTGTTCGCGGCGTACAGCGACACGGCCAGTTCCCAGACCTGCAGCGGCTGGTACTGCGGTTGCTTCAGCAGTTCCGTCACGCGGCGGCCGCGCTCGAGCTGCTTGCGGGTCGCTTCGTCGAGGTCCGATGCGAACTGCGCGAATGCGGCCAGTTCACGGTACTGCGCGAGGTCGGTACGGATACCGCCCGACAGCTTCTTCACGACCTTCGTCTGAGCGGCGCCACCGACGCGCGACACCGACACGCCGGCGTTGATTGCCGGGCGGATACCTGCGTTGAACAGGTCGGTTTCCAGGAAGATCTGGCCGTCGGTAATCGAGATCACGTTCGTCGGAACGAACGCGGTCACGTCGCCAGCCTGCGTTTCGATGACCGGCAGTGCCGTCAGCGAGCCGCTCTTGCCCTTCACTTCGCCGTTCGTGAACTTCTCGACGTACTCTTCCGACACGCGAGCCGCACGCTCGAGCAGACGCGAGTGCAGATAGAACACGTCGCCCGGGTACGCTTCACGGCCCGGCGGGCGGCGCAGCAGCAGCGAGATCTGACGGTATGCCCAAGCCTGCTTGGTCAAGTCGTCATAGATGATCAGCGCGTCTTGGCCGCGGTCGCGGAAGTATTCGCCCATCGTGCAGCCGGCGTACGGCGCCAGGTACTGCATCGCAGCCGAATCCGATGCCGAAGCGGCGACGACGATCGTGTATTCCATCGCGCCCGTTTCTTCGAGCTTGCGAACCACGTTCATGATCGACGAAGCCTTCTGGCCGATCGCGACGTAGATACAGATCAGGTCCTTGCCCTTCTGGTTGATGATCGCGTCGAGCGCCACCGCGGTCTTGCCGCACTGACGGTCGCCGATGATCAGCTCGCGCTGGCCACGGCCGATCGGCACCATCGCGTCGATCGACTTGATGCCCGTCTGCACCGGCTGCGACACCGACTTACGCCAGATCACGCCCGGGGCGATCTTTTCGATCGCGTCGGTCAGCTTCGCGTTGACCGGGCCCTTGCCGTCGATCGGGTTGCCGAGCGCGTCGACCACGCGGCCGACGAGTTCCGGACCAACCGGGACTTCGAGAATGCGGCCCGTCGTCTTGACGATGTCGCCTTCCGAGATGTGTTCGTATTCGCCGAGAATCACCGCGCCGACCGAGTCGCGCTCGAGGTTCAGCGCGAGACCGAACGTGTTGCCCGGAAACTCGAGCATTTCGCCCTGCATCACGTCCGACAGGCCGTGGATACGCACGATACCGTCGGTCACGGAGATCACGGTGCCCTGGTTGCGAACGTCTGCGCTCGCTTCAAGGCCCTGGATCCGGCTCTTGATCAGCTCGCTGATCTCAGAGGGATTGAGTTGCATTATTCGCTCCTGATAGTCAATTCTGTTGCGTGCCGGCGTGGCGCTCAGGCGGTCAAGGCAGCCTGCATCGATGCGAGACGCGCGCGAACCGAGGTGTCGAGCACTTCGTCGCCGACCGTCACGCGCACGCCGCCGATCAGCGACGAATCGACTTCGACCGTCGGTTTCAGCTTGCGCTTGAACTTGCGTTCGAGGCCCGAGACGAGACTGTCGAGATCCGCGCCGTTCAGCGGGAACGCGCTCACGATCTCGGCGTCGGCTGCACCTTCACGTTCGTTCTTGAGCGCCTCGAACTGCTCGGCAATTTCCGGCAGCAGCGCGATGCGATGATTGTCGACCAGCATCTGCACGAAGTTCTTCGCTTCGGCGCCGGCCGCGACGGGCGACTTCACCGCAGCAAGCAGCAGCTCGGCTACTTGCGTGCGCGTCACCTTCGGGCTCGACGCGACCGACAGCACTTCCGGCAGACGCGCAACCTGGGCCAGCTCTTGCACGAGCGTGGACCAGGCGGCGATGTCACCGCCCTCGGCCACGCGGAACAGCGCTTCTGCGTAAGGGCGGGCGATGGTTGCAAGTTCGGCCATGATCAGAGCTCGGCTTTCAGTTGATTCAGCAGTTGGGCGTGGGCCGTTTGATCGACTTCGCGCTTCAGGATCTGCTCGGCGCCCTTCACGGCCAGCGCGGCGACTTCGCCACGCAGCGCTTCGCGCGCCTTCACGATTTGCTGTTCTGCTTCCGCCTTCGCCTGGGCGACGATGCGGGCGGCTTCAGCCTGGGCGTTGGCCTTGATTTCCTCGGCGACCGCCTGCGCACGCTTTTCAGCGTCGGCGATGCGCTGCTGGCCGTCGTTGCGGGCCTGCGCGAGTTCCTGGTCCACGCGCTTGTGCGCTGCGTCGAGTTCCGCCTTGCCCTTCTCCGCGGCGGCGAGGCCGTCGGCGATCTTCTTCGAACGTTCGTCGAGGGCGTTGATCAACGGCGGCCACACGAATTTCATCGTGAACCACGCGAGGACCAGGAACACGACCATTTGCGCAAACAGAGTTGCGTTGAGATTCACGGTGTTTCCTTATCTGCTATTCCGGAAAAATGAAACGGTAAGGCGCTCATCGAGTTGCATTCGATCAGCGCCCCAAGTCTCCGTTCCGCCCTGCGCCGGCTCGCGCCGGACGCATATTTCCGAGGAACCTTAGCCTGCGAGCTTCGACAGGAGCGGGTTCGCGAACGCGAACAGCATTGCGACACCAACGCCGATCAGGAATGCAGCGTCGATCAGACCAGCCAGCAGGAACATCTTCGTTTGCAGCGGGTTGATGAGTTCCGGCTGACGTGCGCAGGCTTCGATGTACTTGCCACCCATCAGCGCGATACCGATACAGGCGCCGATTGCACCCAGGCCGATGATGATGCCGATACCGATGGCGGTCAGACCCTGGATGTTGGCGATGTAAGCTTGCATGATCACTCCTTTGTGAAAAGACTTGGAACTGAGATTTAAAAAACTAAAACGAAGACTCTTTGTTGCACGCCGCGCTTAGTGCGTGTCGTGCGCCTGGCCGAGATACACCAGCGTCAGCATCATGAAAATGAATGCCTGCAACAGAACAATCAGGATGTGGAAGATTGCCCAGACGCTACCCGCGATCACATGACCAACGAAGCCGAGGAACGTTGCGTCGCCACCGAAGCTCCACATACTGCCGAGCAGGGCGATCAACAGGAACAACAGCTCACCCGCGTACATGTTGCCGAACAGCCGCATGCCGAGGGAGACGGTCTTTGCGAGGTATTCGACGATGTTCAACGCGAGGTTCGGAATCCACAGCAGCGGGTGGGCGCCGAACGGCGCCGACAGCAGCTCATGCACAAAGCCGCCCGCGCCCTTGATCTTGATGCTGTAGTAGATCATCAGGACGAACACGCCGAGCGCGATGCCGAGCGTGCCGTTCAGGTCGGCCGTCGGGACGATGCGATGGTGGGAAATCACGTCCGACAGACCGAGCAGGCCGATCACGCGGCCCGGCAGGTCGACCGGGAGGAAGTCGAGGGAGTTCATCAGCGCGACCCACACGAACACCGTGAGGGCGAGCGGCGCGATGAAGGTGCGATTGCCGTGGACGATGGCCTTCGACTGGTCTTCGACCATTTCGACGAGCATCTCGATCGCGCACTGGAAACGGCCCGGCACGCCCGACGTCGCCTTGCGGGCGGCCAGACGCAGCAGGAGGATCGTCACGATGCCGCATACGATCGACCAGAACAGCGTGTCGATATTCCAGACGTGAATATCGAAAATCGACGTCTGATGCGAGGTGGAGAAATTCTGCAAGTGGTGCGCAATGTACTCGGACGGATCCGGACCGCGCGTGCCTTCGCTAGCTGCCATATCGTTAATGCCACCCAAATTGTCGAAAATCGTTTTGCCCCGTTCCGCAACACGCTATTGCGGGAACGGGCCGGTACGGTTCGTTGTCGAAACCGCACGCTGCTTGTTCTTTACCGCCAGGCCAGCGCGATCCAGTACGTCTTCAGCACGACGAGGTACGTGACGAGGAACGGCACCCAGTGCACGCCGGCCCAGCCGAACGCCACCGCGGTGAACATCCCGATCGTCAGAGCGAGTTTCAGGGCTTCGCCCATCACCCAGCTCATCACGGTGGCCGAGCCACCTGCCTTCAGTCGTGCCACGAATACCGCACTGGGCACCCAGCCGATCGCTCCGCCCAGAAACGCGGATTGCGCAGCGGCGCCCGGCGACTTCGAAAACAGCCACCACGCCAGCGTTGCAACCAGGGACAGGACCACTTGCGCGAACACCACCTTGTAGGGGGTCACGCGCGAGGGCTTGCTCACGTTCGGGCCAAACAGCCTTTCGGCCTCGGCCCGCGTCAGCGGAACGATGTTGTTATCTTGCTGCTCGACATCCCAGTCGTCGTCGGATTCACGCCGCTCGCCGGCCGCCGAAGCGGTGCGTTGCGTGCGCTGATCATCGTGCCTGTCGTCCGGCGCCTGACCCGCCATCGCAATCTTCCGCTGAAATCCTTGAACCCGACCCCAAGCTTTCTGAAAGCTTTCAGGGGTGCCTAGCTAACAAATCCGGGCGATTGTAAGCGATAGTTGCAAGTGATTCAAGGCTTTAGACGCGACAAAAACCTGCATAAAACGACGCCTCATGATGTGAAAAAACGCCCGATTCGACGACGTACGATGACAGTTGTAAGGTCGGTTTCCTGCACCGGTATTTCGTGCGCAAAAAACTCCGGTGACGGGGGTAAATGGCGGGGAAACGATGCGCGGGGCGGGTCAGGCGGAAGCGGTGCGATCGCCGCACGGAATTCGCTGCAATGCAGCCATTGGAAACGACTCGGCGCGACGCGCCCGAATCAGCCACGCGCGAGAACCGAACAGCGCGCGCGACGCGAGAAATTCGACCGGATGTTCGCGCATCGATTCATCCAGTCAGTTGTCGCGCCGCCACAGATGTTCGACTGTGGATTGCAACACTTATCCACAATGCTCGATCACGATGGACGCTGTGCGCCCTGCCCGCGACCCGAACGGCACACCTGCGCCGCACGCACCGGCCTCGCTCAACCGTGCATGAGCAGCCACGCGCCGAGCGCCGCGCTCACCAGCGCGAACGGAATAGACACGACGTGGAACGGCAGCCACATGCGCGGCTCCTTCGCGAGACGCACCGCGATCAGGTTCGCGAGCGAACCGATCGCGAAACCGAAGCCACCGACCGATACGCCGAAGGCAAGCGCGCGCCAGTCGCGCGTGAACTCCGAGAGCAGGATCGCGGCCGGCACGTTGCTGATCACCTGCGACAGCACGGCGCCAGCGGCATAGACGCGCAGCGGCGAATCGAGTTGCGCGTGCGCGATCGCGTCGTGCACGACGGGCAGCGCGGCCGCGCTGCGCAGCACGACGAACATCAGCACGAAGATCAGCAGCAGCAGCCAGTCGATCTTCAGGACTGCGTCGCGTTTGACGGCGAGCAGCACGATCGCGACCCCGACGAGGCCCGGCAGCGGATGGTGCGCATCGGCGAGCAGCACGAATGCGGCGAACAGCACCGCCGCGATCAGCGCGTGCATGCGTTGTACGGGAAAGGCCGCGGCGTCGCCGGACAGGTCGAGCGGCTTCGCGCGGAACATCAACGCGGTCAGCACGAGCAGCAGCGCCATTAGCGCGACGGCGAGCGGCCCGAGCGTGACCACGAAGCGGCCGAACGACACGCCGCTCAATTGCCACAGGAAAAGATTCTGCGGATTGCCGAGCGGCGTCGCGACGGACCCCGCATTGACCGCCAGCGCGACGACGATCACGAGCCGCCGGAACGGCAGCGGCGTCAGCGCGCGCAGCGACACCATCAACGGCACGACGACGAACAGCGCGACGTCGTTGGTGAGCCACATCGACAATACCGCGGCGAAGCCGACGAGCAGCATCGCGAGCCCGCGCTCGGAATGCACGTGATGCACGATGCGATGCGCGAGCCACATCAGGCAGCCGGACAGCTCGAGCGCCTTCGTCAACATCAGCAGGCCCGCGAGCGTCGCGACCGTCTGCCAGTCGACGCGATCGGCGAGTACCGAAAATGGTTGCGGACGCACCCATTGCAGCACGATCAGCCCCAGCGCGAGCACCGATAGTACCGGTTCCTGCGCAAGCCAGCCGAGCCACCGGCGCGGCGGCGGTGCGCCCGTTTCCTGCATACCTGCCCCGTTATTCTTCTGTTGCGACGTTGCCGCGCAGTCGCGCGAGAATGCCCTCGAGTGCATCGAGGTTGCCGAAGTCGATCAGCACCTGCCCTCGCCCGCGGCGGCCGAGCTTGATCTTCACCGTCGACGCGAGCAGGTCCGACAACTCCTCTTCGAGGCGACGCGTATCGCGACCGCCATCGTCCTTCGCACGCGCCTTCACGGCGGGGGCTTCCTTCGTCGTGTGCGAGACGAGCTTCTCGGTCTCGCGCACCGACATGCGCTTGTTGACCACCTGATGCGCGAGCGTGATCTGCGTGGCCGCATCGACCGCGAGCAGCGCCCGTGCGTGCCCCATGTCGAGATCGCCGGCCAGCAGCATCGTCTGCACCGGCGACGCGAGGTTCAGCAGGCGCAACAGGTTCGACACCGCGCTGCGCGAACGGCCGACCGATTCGGCCGCCTGTTCGTGCGTGAAACCGAACTCGTCGAGCAGACGCTGGATGCCGTGCGCCTCTTCGAGCGGATTCAGGTCCTCGCGCTGGATGTTCTCGATCAGCGCCATCGCGGCGGCGGCCTGATCGGATACGTCCTTCACGAGCACCGGCACTTCATCGAGGCCGGCCAGGCGCGCCGCGCGGAACCGCCGCTCGCCCGCGATGATCTCGTATTTGTCTGACGAAATGGGCCGTACCAGGATCGGCTGCATCACGCCCTGCGCGCGAATGCTTGCCGCGAGTTCCTGCAGGCTGCCCTCGTCCATCCGCGTGCGCGGCTGGTACTTGCCGGCTTGCAGCTTGCCGAGCGCGAGCGTGTTCGGTGCGCCTTCGATCTTCACCGCTTCGGTGATATCGGCGCTGCCGCCGAGCAGCGCTTCGAGGCCACGTCCCAAGCCCTTCTTCTTTGGTACCGCGTTCATGTCTTTCTTCCTCGCTTCGCTCATGTCCGGATCACGACACCTCGAACGCGCGCACGCGCTCGATCATCTCGGCACCGAACTGGATATACGCCTGCGCACCACGCGAGCTGCGATCGAACACGACGCCCGGCAACCCGTAACTCGGCGCTTCGGCGAGGCGCACGTTGCGCGGAATCACCGCGTCGAACACCTTGTCGCCGAAGTGCGCTTTCAGTTGATCGGAGACTTGCTGCTGCAGCGTGATGCGCGGATCGAACATCACGCGCAGCAAGCCGATGATCTTCAGGTCGCGGTTCATGTTCGCGTGAACCTGCTTGATCGTGTTGACGAGGTCCGACAACCCTTCCAGCGCAAAGTACTCGCACTGCATCGGAATCACGACGCCATGCGCCGCGCACAGGCCGTTCAGCGTCAGCAGCGACAGCGTCGGCGGGCAATCGATCAGCACGAAATCGTAGTCGTCGGCCACGTGCTCGAGCGCGGCCTTCAGGCGACGCTCGCGGTTGTCGATGCTGATCAGTTCGATCTCGGCGCCGGACAGCTCGCGGTTCGCGGGAAGCACGTCGTAGGTGACGCCTTCCGGACGCACGCGCGCGTCGGTGACCGACACGCCGTCGACCAGCACTTCGTACACGGTCGCTTCGCAGGCGGCCTTGTCGATCCCGCTGCCCATCGTCGCGTTGCCCTGCGGGTCGAGATCGATCAACAGGACTCGTTGCTCCTGCGCTGCAAGGCTTGCGGCGAGATTGACCGATGTCGTCGTCTTGCCGACGCCCCCCTTCTGGTTCGCAACGCAGAAGATCTTTGCCATCGTTGGTGTGTTCCCTTTACCTTCAAACAAACGGCGCGCTACCGCGCGCCTTCAATTCGCGTCGTCGACGGCCACTTCGAACAGATGCCGCTCCGCATCGAGCATCGGCACCGCCAGCCGGATCGTCTGCTTCACGCGGCTGCCTTCCGGCAACCGCGCAATCTCGTCGTCCGGATGAACGCCCTTCATCGCCCAGATCGATCCGCCCGGCGCAACCAGATGTCGAGCAAGTTTAACGAAGTCGGACAGGTCCGCGAAAGCGCGGGATACGATCATGTCGAATTTTTCCGGGACTTCGACACCCGGCTGCAGCGATTCGACCCGGCCGGTCACGACCGACAGGTTCGCGAGCTTCAGTTCCGCGCGCATCTGCGTCTGGAACGCCGATTTCTTCTGCACGATGTCGTTCAGCGTGACCTGCCAGCCCGGCTCGACGATCGCCAGCACGATACCGGGCAGCCCGCCGCCCGAGCCGACGTCGAGCACGCGCGCCGACGTACGGCCGCGCAGATGCGGGACGATCGAAAGCGAATCGAGGATGTGCTGGATCAGCATCTGCTTCGGGTCGCGGATCGCGGTCAGGTTGTAGACCGCATTCCACTTGCCGAGTAGCGCGACGTAGTCCAGCAGCTGGTTGCGCTGCGTATCCGTCAGCGTGAGGTCGAGCGCCGCCGTGCCTTCGACGAGCATCCCCTCCAGTACGTCCCGATTAACCGCCGGCGCGCGACGCGCCGTCATTGTTGCGTCGGGACAGTGCCGTCCCCCTGCTCCGCGGCCGCGGCGGCCTCTGCGGCCGTACCATTACGGCGGCCCAGGCCGCGACGCTTCAGATGCACCATCAGCAGCGAGATTGCCGCCGGCGTGACGCCCGAGATGCGGGACGCCTGCCCGATCGTTTCCGGCCGGAACTCGTTGAGCTTCTGGCTCACCTCGAACGACAGGCCGCGAACCTCGCGGTAATCGATACCGTCCGGCAGGCGCGTGTTTTCGTTCGCGTCGTTGCGCTCGATCTCCGACGCCTGGCGCTCGATATAGCCCTGATACTTGATACCGATCTCGACCTGCTCCTTGATCTGCTCGAGCAGCACCGGATCGTCGGTCAACGGCTCTGCGGGGCCGCACTCGCCGCCCTTCAGCCCGCACACGCCGTCGTAGCTCACGCCGGGGCGGCGCAGCAGCTCGGCGAGGCTGTATTCGTGGTCGATCGCCTTGCCGAGCAGCGCGGTCGCCTCTTCGGCAGGCAGCGTCTTCGGCGTAACCCACGTCGACTTCAGGCGTTCGGTTTCACGTGAAACAGCGTCGCGCTTCCGGCTGAAGGCATCCCAACGTGCATCGTCCACCAGCCCAAGCTCGCGGCCGATCTCGGTCAGGCGCATGTCGGCGTTGTCTTCGCGCAGGCTCAGGCGATACTCGGCCCGGCTCGTGAACATCCGGTACGGCTCCGCCACGCCGCGCGTGACGAGATCGTCGACCAGCACGCCCAGATATGCCTGGTCGCGACGCGGGCACCACGCATCCTTTTCCTGCACGTAGCGGCCCGCATTGAGACCAGCCAGCAGACCCTGCGCAGCCGCTTCTTCGTAGCCGGTCGTCCCGTTGATCTGACCCGCAAAGAACAGTCCGTTGATCGCCTTCGTCTCGAGCGACGCTTTCAACGCACGCGGGTCGAAATAGTCGTACTCGATCGCGTAACCGGGGCGCAGGATGTGCGCATTCTCGAGGCCGCGCATCGAATGCACGAGCTCGAGCTGCACGTCGAACGGCAGGCTCGTCGAAATCCCGTTCGGGTAGAACTCGTTAGTCGTCAGCCCTTCCGGCTCGAGGAAGATCTGGTGCGATTCCTTCGATGCGAACCGGTGGATCTTGTCCTCGATCGACGGGCAATAGCGCGGCCCGACGCCTTCGATCACGCCTGTATACATAGGCGAACGGTCGAGACCGCCGCGAATGATGTCGTGCGTGCGCTCGTTCGTGTGCGTGACCCAGCACGGCAGCTGCTGCGGATGCTGCTCCGCGCGGCCCAGGAACGAGAACACGGGAATCGGATCGAGGTCGCCCGGCTGCTCGTCGAGCTTCGAGAAGTCGATCGTGCGGCCGTCGATACGCGGCGGCGTACCGGTCTTCAGCCGGCCCTGCGGCAGCTTCAGCTCCTTCAGGCGCGACGACAGCGACACGGCCGCCGGATCGCCCGCGCGACCGCCCGTGTAGTTGTTCAGGCCGACGTGGATCTTGCCGTCGAGGAACGTACCGGCCGTCAGCACGACCGCGCGAGCGCGGAAGCGGATGCCGATCTGCGTGACGGCGCCGACCACGCGGTCGCCTTCGACCATCAGATCGTCGACGGCCTGCTGGAACAGCCACAGGTTCGGCTGATTTTCGAGCCGGTGGCGGATCGCGGCCTTGTACAGGATGCGATCGGCCTGCGCACGCGTCGCGCGCACAGCCGGCCCCTTCGACGAATTGAGGATCCGGAACTGAATACCGCTTTCGTCCGTCGCGGCGGCCATTGCGCCGCCCAACGCGTCGACTTCCTTGACCAGATGGCCCTTGCCAATGCCGCCGATCGACGGATTGCAGCTCATCTGCCCAAGCGTTTCGATGTTGTGGGTCAGCAGCAGTGTCTTTGCGCCCATACGGGCGGACGCCAGCGCGGCTTCCGTGCCGGCATGGCCGCCACCGACGACGATGACGTCAAATTCTGTGGGAAAAAGCATGGTGGATTCCGTACGCGGAACTGCGTACGAACCTATCTGAGAAATGTATGGGCCGAATTATAGCGGGTTCGCTTTTCGCCCGAAGGCCGTCCGAATGGTAGGGTCTGTGCATTTCGGCGATTTTTTAGTCGGGAACACGCAAATTTGCCGCGCCGGGGCTGTCTCAGCGTTGTCGGTGAGCGATTCAACGCACATCTTCGGGCCTGTGCAAAGCATGTACGGAACCCCGAACTCCCCGATGTCTGTGGCCAGCGCAACACTTCGAACCCGTGGCCGTGCGCCCTCCGCCACACAGCATTTCCGCCGGTTGTCCCGGCACTTGTCCACTGAAGTGCAGCATGGTCGACCTGTGGAACCAGCCTGCGCGGCACCGCACAGCGCTTCCCACTGTTCCCGCACGACTTATCCCCGGCCTTGAACCGTGGACGCGAAAACTGCACCCGGCTCACAAACAAAAACGGCGTGTTTCACGTGAAACACGCCGCCCGTTTCCCGTCCACCGCACCGGCAATCAAGCCGTCTTCTTCGCCAACCCAAGATACGTCTCGATCACACGCGGATTCTGCGCAAGCTCGGCCGCCGGCCCTTCCAGCGCAAACTCGCCCGTCTCCAGCACATAGCCATAGTCGGAGATCTGCAGCGCCGCCCGTGCATTCTGCTCGATCAGCAGCGTCGCCACGCCGGTGCCGCGCAACGCGCTGATGATATGAAAGATCTCCTTCACGATCAGCGGCGCCAGCCCGAGGCTCGGTTCGTCGAGCATCAGCAGGTCGGGCTTGCCCATCAGCGCGCGGCCGACTGCCAGCATCTGCCGCTCGCCGCCGGACAGCGTGCCGGCCGCCTGCCGGCGCCGCTCCTTCAGCCGCGGAAACAGCGCGAACACGTGATCGAGCTGATCGAGGAAGTTCGATTCCCCCGCCTGCTTGCGCCGATACGCGCCGAGCACGAGGTTGTCCTCGACCGTCATCGTGCTGAACAGCTCGCGCTTTTCCGGTACGAGGCACATTCCACGCGCGACGCGCTGCTCGACCGGCAACACGCTGACGTCGGTACCGCGATACACGACCGCGCCCGACGCGTGCCCCGTTACCGGGAGCGCCCCCATGATCGCGTTCAGCAGCGTCGATTTACCGGCGCCGTTCGGGCCAATCACGCTGACGATCTGCCCCGCCCCCACCTTGATTGCCGCACCGTGCAGCGCCTCCACCTTCCCGTACCGCACCGCCAGCCCGCGTACGTCGAGAATCGGCATCGTCGTGTCCGTCATCACTCCACCCCGCCCAGATACGCTTCGAGCACGGCCGGGTCCTGCTGCACGTCCTGCGGCAGCCCTTCCGCGATCCGCGTGCCGAATTCCATCACCACCAACCGGTCGGTGAGGTTCATCACGAAATCCATGTCATGTTCCACGAGCAACACGCTCATTCCTTCCGCCTTCAGCCGCCGCAGCAGGTCGGCGAGTTGCTGCTTCTCCTGGTAACGCAGCCCCGCCGCCGGCTCGTCGAGCAACAGCAGCGTCGGATCGCAGCACAGCGCCCGCGCGATTTCGAGAATCCGCTGCTGACCAAGCGCGAGGCTCCCCGCGTCGTCGTACATGTGCGCTTCGAGCCCGACACGCCGGATCTGGCGCGCGGCTTCGGCCAGCAACTGCGCTTCCTCGTGCGCATTGAGCCGCGCAATGCTGCGCCACACGCCGGTATGACCGCGCAGATGCGCGCCGATCGCGACGTTCTCGAGCACCGTCATCGTCGGCAGCAGCTTCACGTGCTGGAACGTGCGACCGATGCCGCGGCGGACGATCTGGCGCGACGTCAGCCCGTCGATGCGCTCGCCGCGGAACGTGATCGCGCCGCCGGTCGGCTTCAGCACGCCGGTCACGAGGTTGAACGTGGTCGACTTGCCCGCGCCGTTCGGGCCGATCAACCCGATGATCTGCCCCGCTTTCACGTCGAAGCTGACGTCGTTCACGGCCACGAGCCCGCCGAACTGCTTGCGTGCGGTGTCGACGACGAGCAGCGGCTCGCCGGCCACGGGCTTCGCGCGCTGCGGCAGCGGATCGGCCTGCTCGGGCACGTGCGCACGGGGCCCGCGCGGGAACAGTCTCGCGACGAACGGCCATACGCCCTGGCGCGCGTACTGCAGCAGCAGCACCATCAGCACGCCGAACACGATGATCTCGAAGTTGCCTTCCGAGCCGAGCAGTTTCGGCAGCAGCGTCTGCAGATAGTCCTGCAGCACGGTCAGGATCGCCGCGCCGAGCACCGCGCCCCATACGTGCGACACGCCGCCCACCACAGCCATGAACAGGAATTCGATCCCGTGGTTCAGACCGAACGGCGTCGGGTTCACCGCGCGCTGCAGGTGTGCGTACAGGAAGCCCGATACCGCCGCGAGCACGGCCGCGTAGACGAAGATCACGACGCGCATCCACGCGGTGTTCACGCCCATCGCCTCGGCCATCACGCCGCCGCCGCGCAGCGCGCGGATCGCGCGGCCGGGCCGGCTGTTGAGCAGGTTCTGCACCGACACGATCGCGGCCAGCACCACGGCCCAGATCAGGAAGTACAGGCTGCGGCCGCTGTCGAGCACGATGCCGAACAGGTTCAGCGCCGGAATCCCGTTGATCCCGTCGTACTTGCCGAGCAGTTCGAGGTTGCCGAACAGGTAGAACAGCGCGAGGCCCCACGCGATCGTGCCGAGCGGCAGGAAGTGCCCGGACAGCCGCATCGTCACCGCGCCGAGCACGAGCGCGACGAGCGCCGTCAGCACAACGCCGACGATCAGCGCGAGCCACGGCGATACGCCGTAGCGCGTCGTCAGGAACGCGGTCGCATACGCGCCGATGCCGACGAACGCGGCCTGTCCGAAGCTCGTCATCCCGCCGACGCCCGTCAGCAGCACGAGCCCGATCGCGACGATCGCATACAGGCCGATGTAGTTCAGCAGCGTGATCCAGTATTCGGGCACCTGCAGCGCGCCGGGCAGCACCGGCAGCGCGAACAGCACCACGAGAAACAGCCAGAAGGTCTTGTTGCGTACCATCGTCTTCATCGCGTCACTCCTCTTCCTCTTCCGCATGCGGCGTCGCGAAGCTCCGCCACAGCAGCACCGGAATGATCAGCGTGAACACGATCACCTCCTTGTAGGCGCTCGCCCAGAACGACGAATACGATTCGAGCACGCCGACGAGCAGCGAGCCGGCGGCCGCGAGCGGATAGCTGACGAGCCCGCCGATGATCGCGCCGACGAAGCCCTTCAGCCCGATCAGGAAGCCCGAGTCGTAGTAGATCGTCGTCAGCGGGCCGACGAGGATCCCGGACAACACGCCGAGCCCCGCCGCGAACGTGAACGCGAGCCGCCCGGCTTCGGTCGTGCCGATGCCGACGAGCCGCGCACCGAGCCGGTTCACCGACGTCGCGCGCAGCGCCTTGCCGGCGATCGTGCGCCCGAAGTACACATACAGCGCGCCGATCAGCACGAGCGCCGTGACGACGACCAGGATGCTCTGCACCGACACCGTCATGCTGCCGATCGCGAGCGACGCGTCCGAGAACCCGTTGGTACGCGAGCCTTCCGCGCCGAACATCACGAGGCCGAGGCCGACCATCGCGAAATGGACGGCGACCGACACGATCAGCAGCAGCAGCGTCGTGCCTTCGGCGATCGGCTGGTACACGAGCCGGTAGACGAACGGCCCCATCGGCACGACGATCGCGAGCGTCAGCGCGATCTGCGCGAGCATCGGCATCGGCTGCGCGGCGAAGCTGCGCGTGATTGCGAACACCGCGAGCGGCAGCAGGATGTAGCGGCTGCCGAGCGTCGCGAGCGTGCGGCCGAGCTGATGGCGGCGTTCGCGATGCCGGATCAGGCCGCCGGCTTCGAGCAGGAAGCATGCGACGCCCATCACGAACAGCAGCCAGCAGGTGGCGGGAAATTTCTGCGCCTGCAACGCGGCCAGCGTCAGCGCACCGTAGGCGACGAATTCGCCCTGGGGAATGAAGATCACCCGCGTGACGGAAAACACCAGCACGAGCGCCAGCGACAACAATGCATAAATGGCGCCGGTCGTGATGCCGTCTTGCGCGAGGATCGCCGCAATCGAGAGATCCATACGTTTCGTGTATCGAGAGAATGCTGCGGAGAAACGAAAGGCGGAAACGGCCGGGGCGCACGGCGGGCCCCGGCCGTTCCAGGCGGCACGGATGCGGCCGTGACGCGCGCCGCCCTGCCGACGGCGTGCGCGGCGCCGTTCGCGCCGCGCACGCCGGTTTCACGTGACGCTTACTCGGCCTGCAACTTCCACTTGCCGTCGACGATCTGCACCATCACGCGCGCACGTGTGTCGAAGCCGTTGTGATCCGTCGCCGTCATGTTGATCACGCCGTGCGAGACGGGCAGGTCCTTCACGCTTTCGAGCGACGCGCGCAGCGCTTCGCGGAACGCCTCGGTGCCCGGCTGGCCCTTCTTCAGCGCGTCCGGGATCGCGCGCTGCAGCAGCAGGCCCGCATCCCACGCATGGCCGCCGAAAGTCGACAGCGAACCCGCGCCGTAAGCCTTCTCGTACGCGGCCTTGTAGCCGAGCGCCGGCTTCTTCACCGGATTCGAATCGGGCAGCTGGTCGGTCACGAGCACCGGGCCGGCCGGCAGGATCTCGCCTTCGCAATCCTTGCCGCACACGCGCAGGAAATCGTTATTCGCGACGCCGTGCGTCTGGTAGACCTTGCCCTTGTAGCCGCGCTCCTTCAGCGTCTTGGCCGGCAGCGCCGCCGGCGTGCCGGAGCCGGCGATCAGCACCGCATCCGGGTTCGAGCCCAGCAGCTTCAGCACCTGCCCCATCACCGACGCGTCGGTCCGGTTATAGCGTTCGCTCGACACGAGCTTCAGCCCGTTCTTCGCGGCCGCCGCGTCGAACGTCTTGTACCAGCTGTCGCCGTACGCGTCGGCGAAGCCGATGAAGCCGACCGTCTTCACGCCATGCTTCGCCATGTAGCCGGCGATCGCGTCGGCCATCAACTGGTCGTTCTGCGGCACCTTGAACATCCACGCGCGCTTCGCGTCCATCGGCGCGATGATCTGCGCGCTCGCCGCGAGCGAGATCGTCGGCGTCTTGCCCTGCGACACCGGATCGAGCATCGCGAGCGAGTTCGGCGTGACGGACGAGCCGATGATCGCGTCGACGTGGTCCTCGTCGATCAGCTTGCGCACGTTCTGCACCGCACGGCTCGTGTCGGACGCGTCGTCCAGCACGATGTACTGCACGCTCTTGCCCGCGATCTCCTTCGGCAGCAGCGCGATCGTGTTCTTTTCCGGAATCCCGAGCGACGCGGCGGGCCCGGTGGCCGACAGCGTCACGCCGATCTTCACCTGCGCCGACGCCGTGGCCGCCGCACACACGAGGCCCGCGGCAAGCAGGGCCTCCATCCATCGATTCATCTTCATTTACGTTGTCTCCAAACGCTGCTCGAAAAAACCACGGTTGCTCGGGCGGCTCCCGGTCCCCAAACAAGTTAATATCTTAATTATCCCACCCGTCCGCGCCCATGCTCGTTTTCCCGCGACACGCCGCCACGCGCCGCGCGCCGATTGAAACGGCCGTCCGACCGTCACGATGCGCAGCAGCGGTGTCGTCAGGATGAAGAAAGCGAAGAAATGCGGGAGCGTGCGCAAGCTCGTTGCGCGCGCATCGATGGTCGGCACGCACGGCAAGCGATGAAACCTCGGAAAGCCCGCCGCTCATGCGATTGCGCATACGGATGCAGAGACGGATGCGAGCGCAACGACCCGCGCCGGCGCCGGGACGCGCATACAGGCCGCGGAACGGCTCGGAAATGCCCTGATGACCCATCGGGCACCCCATGACGAACGAACGGCGTCCGCCGCGTCTCCTGCCCCGAACCACCGTGCTGCGCTGCTCATCCAACCGTACTCCCTGTTCTGCATTGTGCTTGTAGGAGAACTGCCGACCGATTTTCCCGACCGCACGGTCGGCGAAAGCCGAGTGTAACGGACGCCTTTCGCGCCCGCCAACCGGGTAAGCCCGAAGCGCCTGTGCAGGATTGCGCATCGTCGGCGAACGGATCGCGGGAAACGGAAAAACGGGCAACGCGGCAAAGCGCGGAAAAGACGCGGTGCGAACGCAAACGCGGAAAGCGGCGCCATCGGCTGGCGTGCGGGCCGATGCACCATCGAGGGAATTCGTGCACGCAAATGAAAAAGCGCTGTTGGATTCCGTCCAACAGCGCTTTGGGGTCCGGGCACTTTGTGCCTCGATTGTCTCCTCGTTCTCCACCTGCAAATTCGTTTCGCGGTGCATCAGAACTGAAGTGAATCTTAAAGAGGCTTAAGCACCACGACAACTTAGCATTTACCCCTATGGTGCATTGCCGCACGAAAATGGGGCACCAGCCGGCCGCGCGGCGACGGCCCGAGCCCGCGGTGACGCCCTTCCCGGCCGAGCCGGATGGTGCTTCGCATCAACGCGGGCGACGCGCACCGCATGCTCACGACGACGCCCTGAGCGGCTTGATACGCGCGACCATCTCACCGACGATGCCGCGCCGGAACGCCAGCACGCATGCGATGAAGATCAGCCCAGTGACGATCGTCGTCGATTCGCCGAGCGAATGGAACCACGCGACGCCCGTCGTCGACGCGAGCCATTCGCCGATGTCGCCGAGCCGGTCTTCCAGCGCGACGATCAGCGCGGCGCCGAGCAGCGGCCCGAACAGCGTGCCCATCCCGCCGACGAGCGTCATCAGCACGACGAGGCCCGACATCGTCCAGTACGCATCCGACAGCGTCTCGAAGCCGAGCACGAGCACCTTCAGCGAGCCGGCCAGCCCCGCGAGCGCGGCCGACAGGATGAACGCGAGCAGCTTGAAGCGATCGGTGTCGTAGCCGAGCGAGATCGCGCGCGCTTCGTTCTCCTTGATCGCGACGAGCACCTGGCCGAACGGCGAATGGACGACCCGCACGATGAACGCGCACGCGGCCACGACCGCCGCCAGCACGACGTAGTACAGCGTGACGTCGTTCGACAGGTCGAGCAGCCCGAACAGATGGCCGCGCGGCACGCCCTGCAGGCCGTCCTCGCCGTGCGTGAACGGCGCCTGCAGATAGATGAAGTAGACCATCTGCGCGAACGCGAGCGTGATCATCGCGAAGTAGATGCCTTGCCGGCGGATCGCGAACAGCCCGACGACGAGCCCGAGCAGCGTCGCGGCGACGGTGCCGGTCAGCACGCCGAGCTCCGGCGTGAAACCGAGCGTCTGCATCGAATAGCCGGTCGCATAGCCGGCCGTCGCGAGGAACATCGCATGGCCGAACGACAGCAGCCCCGTATAGCCGATCAGCAGGTTGAACGCGGCCGCGAACAGCGCGAACGCGAGCACCTTCATCACGAACACCGGATACGCGCCGATGAACGGCGCGGCGAGCAGTGCGGCGAGCAGCACGCCGTAGAGCACTTTTCTCTGCATCATTTTTCCTTGCCGAAGAGGCCCGCCGGGCGGAACAGCAGCACGATCGCCATGATCACGAACACGACGGTGGCCGACGCTTCGGGATAGAACACGCGCGTGAAGCCCTCGATCACGCCGAGCAGCAGGCCCGTGACGATCGAGCCGAGGATCGAGCCCATCCCGCCGATCACGACCACCGCGAACACGGTGATGATCATCGGCTGGCCCATCAGCGGCGACACCTGGATCACCGGCGCGGCCAGCACGCCCGCGAACGCGGCGAGCGCGACGCCGAAGCCGTAGGTGAGCGTGATCATCATCGGCACGTTCACGCCGAACGCCTCGACGAGCTTCGGGTTCTCGGTGCCCGCGCGCAGGTACGCGCCGAGGCGCGTCTTCTCGATCACGAACCACGTCGCGAGGCACACCGCGAGCGACGCGACGACGACCCACGCGCGATAGTTCGGCAGGAACATGAAGCCGAGGTTGGTCGCGCCGGACAGCTGCGACGGCACGTCGTACGGTTGGCCGGATGCGCCGTAGATCGAGCGGAACACGCCTTCGACGACGAGCGTGAGGCCGAACGTGAGCAGCAGCCCGTACAGGTGATCGAGCTTGTACAGCCAGCGCAGCATCGAGCGTTCGATCGCGATCCCGAACGCGCCGACGATCAATGGCGCCAGCACGAGCATCGCCCAGTACGGCAGCGCGAAATACGACAGCCCCATCCACGCGAGCATCGCGCCCAGCATGAACAGCGCGCCGTGCGCGAAGTTGATCACGTTGAGCAGCCCGAAGATCACTGCGAGCCCGAGGCTCAGGATCGCATAGAACGAGCCGTTGACGAGCCCGAGCAGCAACTGGCTCAGCATCGCCGGCAACGGAATGCCAAAGATTTCCATCGACTTAGCCGTCAGAATGAGTTTCGTTGCGTACGCAACTTTGCAGCCGCGCGCACGCGGGCGGCGCAGCGGGCACGTCGCTGCCACCGCCACCGTGCGGCGCGCCCGTGCGCGCCGCTATCCGATGCTTACTTCCACAGCGCGCAGCGCGTTTCCTGCTTGGTGCCGAACGCCTGTTCGCCCGGAATCGTCGCGAGCACCTTGTAGTAGTCCCACGGCTCCTTCGATTCCGACGGCTTCTTCACTTCCATCAGGTACATGTCGTGGATCATGCTGCCGTCCTGACGGATGTAGCCCTTCGCGTAGAAGTCGCTGATCTTGATCTTCTTCAGCTCGGCCATCACCTTGTCGGAATCGGTCGTCCCGGCGGCCTGCACGGCCTTCAGGTAGGTCGTCACCGACGAGTAGTCGGCCGCCTGCAGGCTCGACGGCATCTTCTTCATCTTGCCGAAGTAGCGCTGCGCCCACTGGCGCGACGCCGCGTCGCGGTTCCAGTACCAGCTGTCGGTCAGCACGAGGCCCTGCGTCGTCTCGAGGCCGAGGCTGTGCACGTCGTTGATGAACATCAGCAGCCCGGCGAGCTTCATCGTCTTCGTGATGCCGAATTCCTTCGCGGCCTTGATCGAGTTGATCGTGTCGCCGCCCGCGTTCGCGAGACCGAGGATCTGCGCCTTCGACGATTGCGCCTGCAGCAGGAACGACGAGAAATCCGACGCGGACAGCGGATGCCGCACCGCCCCCAGCACCTGTCCGCCGCTCGCCTTCACGACGTCCGACGTGTTCTTCTCGAGCGCCTTGCCGAACGCGTAGTCGGCGGTCAGGAAGAACCACGTCTTGCCGCCCTGCTTCACCACCGCCGAGCCGGTGCCTTTCGCGAGCGCCATCGTGTCGTACGCATAGTGCACCGTGTACGGCGTGCACTCCTCGTTCGTCAGCGTGTCCGCGCCCGCGCCGATGTTGATGTAGACCTTCTTCTTCTCCGCGGCCAGCTTGGCCATCGCCAGCGCCGTCCCCGAATTCGTGCCGCCGACGAGCAGGTCGAGCCCGCCGCGGTCGATCCATTCGCGCGCCTTCGACGCGGCGATGTCCGCCTTGTTCTGGTGATCCGCGTACACGACCTCGATCGGCTTGCCGAGCACCTTGCCGCCGAAGTCGGCGACCGCCATGCGGATCGCCTCGAGACCGCCCTGGCCGTCGATGTCCGCATACAGCCCCGACATGTCGGTGACGAAACCGATCTTCACGCTATCCGCGGCATGCGCGGCGCCAGCGGTGAGTGCGGCGGTCGCGAGCGCGAGACAGGCCTGTGCGAGGGTCTTCATTTTCATTGACGTCTCCTGTTGTTCTGATGCGTTGTGGTTATTCGAGGGCCGCCACGGCTAGCGGCAACGGAAACGAGGCGGCGTCATACTCCGAGCAGGTCGTGCAGGGTCGGCATCTTGCCTTCCAGTTCGGACGCGCGGAAATGCTCGACGATGCTGCCGTGCTCCATCACGTAGAAGCGGTCGGCGAGCGGCGCGGCGAAGCGGAAATTCTGTTCGACCATCACGATCGTGTAGCCGCGCGCCTTCAGCGCGACGATCATCCGCGCGAGCGCCTGGACGATCACCGGCGCGAGGCCTTCGGAGATCTCGTCGAGCAGCAGCAGGTTCGCGCCGGTGCGCAAAATTCGCGCGACCGCGAGCATCTGCTGCTCGCCGCCGGACAGCCGCGTGCCTTGGCTCTGCCGGCGCGACGCGAGGTTCGGGAACATCGCGTAGATCTCGTCGAGCGACATCGAATGCTCGCGCGGCCCGATCAGCGGCGGCAGCATCAGGTTCTCCTCGCACGACAGGCTCGAGAAGATCCCGCGCTCCTCCGGGCAATAGCCGATGCCGTAATGCGCGATGCGATGCGTCGCGAGGCCGATCGTCTCGTGGCCGGCGACCTTGATCGACCCGCTGCGGCGGCCCGTGAGGCCCATGATCGCGCGCAGCGTCGTCGTGCGGCCCGCGCCGTTGCGGCCGAGCAGCGTGACGACCTCGCCGCGATGCACGGTCAGGTCGACGCCGTGCAATATGTGGGATTCCCCGTACCAGGCCTCCAGGCCCGTGATTTCCAGCGCAGGCGTACCGCTCTCGACGCCGCTCAATTCGCGTTCCTCCCGTTCGCTGTGCTTCATGCGTGCGCCCCCGCGAGCGCCGCGTCGGCGCTGCCCATGTAGGCTTCGATGACGAGCGGATTCTTCGACACTTCCGCGTACGAGCCTTCGGCCAGCACCTCGCCGCGTTGCAGGACGGTGATCGTGTCGGAGATCCCCGCGATCACGTTCATGTTGTGCTCGACCATCAGGATCGTGCGGCCGCTCGCGACCTTCTTGATCAGCGCGGTCACGCGGTCGACGTCCTCGTGGCCCATCCCCTGCGTGGGCTCGTCGAGCAGCATCAGTTCGGGCTCCATCGCGAGCGTCGTCGCGATCTCGAGCGCGCGCTTGCGGCCGTAGGCCAGCTCGACGGTCGGCACGTGCGCGAAATCGGTGAGGCCGACCTGCGTGAGCAGGTCCATCGCGCGATCGTCGAGCCGCTTCAGCGTGCGTTCGCTGCGCCAGAAATGGAATTCGGTGCCGAGCGCGCGTTGCAGGCCGATGCGCACGTTCTGCAGCGCGGTCAGGTGCGGGAACACGGCCGATATCTGGAACGAGCGGATGATGCCGCGCCGCGCGACCTGCGCGGGCCGCTCGTCGGTGATGTCGATGCCGTTGAAGACGATCTGGCCGGCCGTCGGCGTCAGAAATTTGGTGAGGAGGTTGAAACAGGTGGTCTTGCCCGCGCCGTTCGGCCCGATCAATGCGTGGATCGCGCCGCGGCGCACACGCAGGTTGACGCCGTTCACGGCGGTGAAGCCCCTGAATTCCTTCGTCAGTCCGCGTGTTTCCAGAATCGTGTCGCCGAGAATCATGTTCCCTTCCGTACGAAGTCAGGCGAAGCACCGGGAAGCCTGGCGCAAGCGGCCGCGAACAGGTCAGCGGATCAGCGGGCTGCCCCCGGGCGCCGTGGTACGCCTCGAGGGTTGGTCTCCCGCGCCGACGCGTATGCACATTACAGAACATTGTCGCGCCGTTGGTGCAGTGCAATCATCGGGATTTGCACTTATAGGGGTGGCCGCCATATCGGATGCGACGGCGCACGGTTATTCACCACGCTTTTTTGACACGTGCATCATCACGCGTTGACCTGCCGCAGGATCTGGCACGCGCGCGCCCGATAAAAAACCGCGCGACGGCGCGGCTTGCACGGATCTTGCCGTTAGAGCGGACGCGCCGGCAGCTTGTTTCGCATAGCGAATCAGCGGGCGTTCGCATGACGGCCCGCTGGCGCGCGGGTCAGCGAGCCTTCATGCCGCCGTCACCGCGGCCTCGGTGCGCACCGACGTCGTTTCGCGCGCCGCACGGCGGTCGGCACGAATCATGTCGCTCGCGCGCTCGGCGATCATCAGCGTCGGCGAATTGGTGTTGCCCGACGTGATGAACGGCATCACCGACGCGTCGACGATCCGCAACCCCGCGATGCCGCGCACGCGCAGCCGGCTGTCGACCACCGCGCGCGCGTCGTCCGCACGCCCCATCCGGCACGTGCCGACCGGATGGAAGATCGTCGTGCCGACGACGCCGGCCGCGTCGATCAGTTCGGCCTCGGTCTGGTACCGCGGGCCCGGCAGGATTTCCTCGGGGCGATAGCGCGCGAGCGCCGGCGCGGACGCGATCCGGCGCGTGAGGCGCAGCGCGTTCGCGGCGACGTGACGATCGTGATCGGTCGACAGATAGTTCGGCGCGATCGTCGGTGCGCTGCCCGGATCGGCGCTCGTGACGTGCACGCTGCCGCGCGAGGTCGGCCGCAAATGGCAGACCGACGCCGTAAACGCGTTGAAGCCGTGCAGCGGCTCGCCGAAGCGTTCGAGCGACAGCGGCTGCACGTGGTATTGGAGATCGGGACGCGTGAGCGCGGGATCGTCCGGATCCGATTTCGCGAACGCGCCGAGCTGCGACGGCGCCATCGACATCGGCCCGCGCTGCAGCAGCGCATATTCGGCGCCGATCATCAGCTTGCCCCACCAATGCGCGGACAGCGTGTTGAGCGTACGCACGCCGTCGACGCGAAACGCCATCCGCAATTGCAGATGATCCTGCAGGTTTTCGCCGACGCCCGGCAGATCCTGCACGACGTCAATGCCGAGCGCCTGCAGCCGCCGGCCATCGCCGACACCCGACAGTTCGAGCAGTTGCGGCGAATTCACCGCACCCGACGTCAGCAGCACTTCCGCGCGCGCCCGCGCGACGTAGTCGGTGCCGCCGCCGTGATATTCGACGCCGACCGTGCGCCGACCGTCGAAGATCACGCGCTGCGCATGCGCGCCGGTGATCACGGTCAGGTTCGGGCGCGCCATCGCGGGCCGCAGGAACGCCTTCGACGTATTCCAGCGCACGCCGCGCTTCTGGTTCACTTCGAAATAGCCGACCCCGGCATTGTCGCCGCGGTTGAAATCGTCGGTGGCGGGAATGCCCGTCTGCTGCGCGGCCTGCGCGAACGATTCGAGGATCTCCCAGCGCAGCCGCTGTTTCTCGACGCGCCAGTAGCCACCCGCGCCGTGCGCATCGCTCGTGCCCGCATGGTGATCCTCGCTGCGCTTGAAGATCGGCAGCACGCTGTCCCACGACCAGCCGGCGTCGCCGGTTTCCTGCGCCCAGTTGTCGTAATCCTCGCGCTGGCCGCGCATGTAGATCATCCCGTTGATCGACGAGCAGCCGCCGAGCACGCGGCCGCGCGGATACGACAGCGCGCGGCCGTTCAGCGCCGCTTCGGGCTGCGTCTTGTACAGCCAGTCGGTGCGCGGGTTGCCGATGCAGTACAGATAGCCGACCGGGATATGGATCCAGTGATAGTCGTCCTTGCCGCCCGCCTCGAGCAGCAGCACGCTGATGTCGGGATCCTCGGTCAGGCGGTTCGCGAGCACGCAACCCGCGGTGCCCGCGCCGACGATCACGTAGTCGAATTCGCCCTCGAGCGTGCGTTGAGTACTCACGGCGTGTCTCCTTCCTGCTTGTTGTGTACCGCGCGGCGCGATGCCGCGCGCATGTTCAGCATAGTGCGTCGCGCCGCGCCTGCGGCCCCGCGCCACGATCCGATGAAGCGTACTCCCGCGCCCGGCCGCCGATCCAATGAGTTATGCTGAACTGCGTTATAAGCCACGCTCATATCACAACGATGGATCTCACCCTGCTTCGCGCGTTCGCGACGGTCGCCCGCGAAGGCAACCTGACGCGCGCCGCCGTGCAGCTACATTTGACGCAGCCCGCCGTCAGCCTGCAGATCAAGCATCTGCAGGAAACGCTCGGGGTCGTGCTGTTCACGCGCACGTCGCGCGGGCTCGCGCTCACGCGCGACGGGCAGACGCTGCTGCCGCACGCGGAGCGCGCGCTCGCCGCCGCCGCCGACGTGCAGCGCGCCGCTGCCGCGCTGCGGCACGAGGTGCGCGGCCGGCTGCGAATCGGCACGATCCTCGATCCGGGGTTCCTGCGGCTCGGTGGCTTCCTGCGCGCGCTGGTCGAGACCCATCCGCAGATCGAAACGGCGCTGCGGCACGGGATGTCGGGCTGGGTGATCGAACAGGTGCGCGCGCAGGCGCTCGACGTCGGCTACACCATCGGCCGGCCCGAAGAGGACGCGCCGCGCGACGGCGCGCTGTTCCACACCGTCACGCTCACGCGCTTCGAATACCGCGTGCTCGCGCCGGCCGGCTGGAAGGAGCGCGTGCAGCGCGCGCACGACTGGCGTGCGCTGGCCGCGCTGCCGTGGATCTGGACGCCGCCCGCGTCCGCGCATCACCGGCTGCTGTCGCGCCTCTTCGCGGCGGCCGGCGCGCAGCCGGTGAAGGTCGCCGAGGTCGACCAGGAGCAATCGATGCTCGATCTCGTCAAATCGGGGATCGGGTTGACGCTCGCGCGCGATTCGATCGCGCTGGCCGAGGCGCACGCGCATGCGCTGACGATCGTCGAACGCATGACGGTGCCGACCGAGCTGACGTTCGTGACGCTCGCCGAGCGGCGCGACGAGCCGGCGATCGCGGCTGCGCTGCGGTTGATCGACGCGCAGTGGGCGACATGAGCGCGGCTGATATCGACGCGGCCCGTTACGCATCGAGTTTCGGCGCCTGACGCATGCCGTGGATCGAATCGCGTGCCCCGCGTCGTGTCGCCGCGGCCGGTCCGCGCGTCACGCCACCATCGCAGGCTTTTTGCTAGATTGTGCGTTCGCACACCGCGAGACCCCGATTGAAGGAGACCCGCATGGCCCGCAACATCGAGATCAAAGCCCGCGCCCGCGAATTCGACCGGCTGCGCGAACGGGCGGCCCAGCTCGCGACCGAAGCGCCGCTCTTCTACCGCCAGCAGGATTTCTTCTATGACGTGCCGCGCGGCCGGCTCAAGCTGCGCCGCTTCGAGGATGGCACGCCGGCCGAGCTGATCTTCTACCAGCGCGACGATCGCGACGGCCCGAAGGCGTCGTACTACACGCGCAGCCCGGTGACGAATCCCGACGCGATGCATTCGCTGCTCGCGACCGCGCTGACCACGCGCGGGATCGTGACGAAGGAGCGGCACGTGTACCTCGCCGGCCGCACGCGCATCCACCTCGACCGCGTCGACGGCCTCGGCGATTTCATCGAGCTCGAAGTCGTGCTGGGCCCCGACGACGACGAAGCGGGCGGCGAAGCCGAAGCGCACGAGGTGTTCGCGAAACTCGGCGTCGCGCAGGACGATCTCGTCGCGGTCGCGTACGTCGATCTGCTGAACGCCGACACCCAGCCCGAAACGGCCTGATCCGGCCCCAGCGAAGGCGGTACGGCGCGTGCCGCCTTCAGCGCCGATGCCGCGGCCGCGTCCCCGTCACGCGGCGCCCGGCGCGAGATGCGCGAGCGGCAATGCACCGTTGCGCTTGAAGGTCGTCAGCACGATGTTCGAGCGCACGCTGTCGACGCCCGGCACCCGCATCAGCTTCTTCATCACGAACTGCGACAGCGCGTTGAGATCCGGCGCGACGATCCGCAGCAGGTAGTCGGCATCGCCCACCACCGCATGACATTCGAGCACTTCGGGCAGCACGTCGATCTGCTGCTGGAACTGCTCGATGATCGAATCGCCGTGATGCTTGAGCTTCAGGCTCGTGAACGCGGTCACGCCGAGCCCGAGCTTTTCGGGTCGCAGCATCACGCGGTAGCCTTCGATCACGCCGGCCGCCTCCAGCCGCTGCAGCCGCCGGCCGATCTGCGACGGCGACAGCGGCACCTGCTCGCCCAGCTGCTGATGCGTCGCGCGACCGAAGCGCTGCAGCACGTCCAGCAACGCGAGATCGAAGTGATCGAGTTCCAGCATGAGCATTCTCCGCATTGATTCGTTATTTGATGCGCAATTATCGCATCACTAAGCGAATTGACGCCAACTATGCGCCCAATCCGCGCGTCGCCCGCTCTACACTTGCATGATCCCAACCCCAGCGTGCAGAGCCTGATCATGTCCACCGTCGTCACCGCGAAACTGCAGGAGCAGTTCGATGCGGGCCTCGAAACCCGCGCCGATTTCACCATCGACCAGCCGCTGCAGCGCTACGGCCAGGTCGACCACGCGGTGTGGCAGCAGCTCTATGCGCGCCAGTCGGCGCTGCTGCGCGGCCGCGCGTGCGACCCGTTCGTCGCCGGGCTCGGCAAGATCGCGCTGCCGGCCGATCGCGTGCCGTCGTTCGCCGACGTGAACCGTCAGCTGAAGCCCGCGACCGGCTGGGAAATCGTCGCGGTGCCCGGCCTCGTGCCCGACCGCGTGTTCTTCGCGCATCTCGCGAACCGGCGTTTCCCGGTCACCTGGTGGATGCGCCGTCCCGACCAGCTCGACTACCTGCAGGAACCCGACTGCTTCCACGACCTGTTCGGCCACGTGCCGCTGCTGATCGACCCGGTGTTCGCCGACTACATGCAGGCGTACGGCCGCACCGCGCTCGCGGTCGCCGACGACGAAGCGGCGCTGGCGCGGCTCGCGCGCCTCTATTGGTATACGGTGGAATTCGGGCTGATCCGCGATCCGCGCGGCACGAACGGGCTGTCGATCTACGGCGCCGGGATCGTGTCGAGCAAGGGCGAAAGCCTGTACAGCCTCGAAAGCGCGGCGCCGAACCGGCTCGGGTTCGACCTCGAGCGCGTGATGCGCACGAAGTACCGGATCGACACGTTCCAGAAGACCTACTTCGTGATCGACGATTTCGCGCAGCTGTTCGCGCTCGCCGACGTCGATGGCCGCGCGCTGGCCGACCGGCTCGCGGGGCTGCCCGAATTCGCGGCCGGCGCGGTGCTCGACACCGATCGCGTGCTGCATCGCGGCACGGGCGAAGGCTGGCCCGACGACGCCGACGCGTGACGCGCCGGGCGTCGGCCGTCGGCCGTCGGTTGCCGGCCGCCCGTCGTCCTTTCCGCAACTATGGAACAATGAACGATGCCGGCTTCGCCGCGCGGCGCAGCCGCGCGCGGGCGCCGTTACCGAACGAGAGGTGCAAGATGATCCACAAGCTCACATCCGAAGAACGCAAGACCCGGCTCGAAGGCCTGCCGCAGTGGACGGCCGTGCCGGGCCGCGACGCGATCCAGCGCCGCCTGCGCTTCGCCGATTTCAACGAGGCATTCGGCTTCATGACGCGCGTCGCGATCAAGGCGCAGGAAATGAACCACCATCCGGAATGGTTCAACGTGTACAACCGCGTCGACGTCACGCTGTCGACCCACGACGCCGACGGCCTGACCGAACGCGACATCGAACTCGCGCGGTTCATCGACGGCGCCGCCGCGCACGCGCAACCGGGCGCCTGAATCCCGTCTCCGCCGCCGCGCGCTTTCCGTGCGCGGCGCGTCAACTTTTCATTTCGCTGAACGTTTTCTAGGATGTACTCAGCGAAAGCCTTCAGCTTTCCAAGCCATCCTTAAGGCGCACGTAAGTCTCGTACGCTTTCCGCGCCTTGGGGTCCAAACCTTCCAGTTGCAGCGCGCTTTCGCGCTGTACAATCAGCAGCGCATACGGCTTGGAGAGCGCGCTGGCCTCTTCGCAGAGTTTGAGTTCGTCGCCGCTCGACGGCGAGCGGGCGCGCCAGAAATTGATCGCGGCTTCGAGGTCGTGGATCGAAATATCGGACATGATTGGATTTAATCGTTCGCTGGCCGCCATGCTTGATGTCAGGCGATGCGGCGTTCCTGTGGAAACGGCTTCGTGCTGTCCGCGTGCCTGAACCGCCAACCCATTGTACTTGAGCGAACTTCATGCGACTCCTTCTGATCGAAGACGACCGCCCCATCGCACGCGGTATCCAGAGCAGCCTCGAGCAGGCTGGCTTCACCGTCGACATGGTGCATGACGGCATCTTTGCCGAACAGGCGCTGGCACAGAACCGCCACGAACTCGTGATCCTCGACCTCGGCCTGCCGGGCATCGACGGCATGACGCTGCTCACGCGCTTTCGCCAGACCAACCGCCACACGCCGGTGATCGTGCTGACCGCCCGCGACGAGCTGAACGACCGGATCCAGGGCCTGAACTCCGGCGCCGACGATTACATGCTCAAGCCGTTCGAGCCGGCCGAGCTCGAAGCGCGTATCCGCGCGGTGATGCGCCGCAGCGGCCCGCACAGCGACATGCCGCGTCCCGAAGTGTCGCTCGGCGGCGTCCGCCTGTCGGGCGTCGACCGCCGCATCTTCAACGACGACAAGCCGCTCGAACTGTCGCCGCGCGAATTCGCGGTACTGGAAATGCTGCTGCTGCGGCACGGCCGCGTCGTCAGCAAGGCGCAGTTGCAGGATCACCTCACGCACTTCGGCGGCGATCTCGGCGACACCGCGATCGAAGTCTACGTGCACCGCGTCCGCAAGAAACTCGAGCAGTGCCGGGTCGAAATCGTCACGGTGCGCGGCTTCGGCTACCTGCTGCAGGAAATCCGCCAGACGGCGAGTGTCTGAGCGACGCCGCGCGCCGGCCGGCCGCGTGCCGCCGGCGCACGCGTGCTGCTCTGCGTCGCCGTTCCCGGCGCACGACCGCGCCGCTCCCCGTGAGCGGCGCTTATCCTTTTGCCCGTCGAAATGTCTTCTGATCCGGCTGTGACCACCAGCCTGCGCCGCTCGCTGCTCCGGCGCCTCGCCGCCCCGCTGTCGATGCTCGCGCTGATGAGCGGCCTGATCGCCTACTGGCTCGCGTGGCAATACACGCAGCACGTGATCGACCGCTCGCTCGCCGATCTCGCGACCGCGATCTCCAAGCAGATCCAGATCGCCGGCCCCGACGCGCCGTTCACGGTGCCGCCGCTCGCGCAGGCGATGTTCTCCGATCCAGCCGAAGCGCTGATCTACCGGATCAGCGACGGCGAGGAGGAACTCGCCGGCGATCCGAAGCTGCCGCTGCAGGGCATCAACGTGCGCCGCATGCATCACGCGTACGTGTTCGAGGCCGAATACGACAATCGCGCGGTCCGGGTCGCGCAGGTGCGCGTCGACAACGTCGAGGGCGGCCGGCCGATGGTCGTCGAAGTCGCGCAGCCGGTGCGGCACCGCTACCGGATCGCGGCCGAATTCCTCGTCGCGATCATGATGCCGCTGCTGTTGCTGCTGCTCGCGGGCTGGGGCATCGTATGGCGCGTCGTGAACCAGCAGTTGGGCCCGCTCACGCATCTCGCCGATTCGCTGAACCGGCAAACCCATACGTCGCTGGAACCGGTCGACGAAACCGACGTGCCGCTGGAGATCCGGCCGCTGACCAGCGCGATGAACGCGCTGCTCGGCCGCCTGAAGACCGCGCTCGACGCGCAGCGCAAGTTCATCGCCGATGCTGCCCACCAGTTGCGCACGCCGCTCACCGCGGTGAAGCTGCATGCCGAGCAGGCGGCCGTCGCGCGCGACCCGCACCAGACCTTCGCCGCGGTGCGCGAGCTGCGCGCGGCCGCCGACCGCGCGGTACGGCTGTCCAATCAGTTGCTGTCGCTCGCGCGGGCCGAGCCGGGCGAACAGGCCGCGCGCTTCGTCGACGTCGATCTCGCGGCGATGGCGTTCGAGACCGGCGCCGAATGGGTGCCGCGCGCGCTCGCGTCGCACGTCGACCTCGGCTTCCAGCGCAGCGACGAGCCGGGCGACGACGAGAAGCTGATCGTGCGCGGCAACCCGGTGCTGCTGCGCGAGGTGATCGCGAACCTGCTCGACAATGCACTGAAGTACGTGCCGCTCGCGCGGCCGGACGGCGCGCGGATCACGGTGAACGTCGCGCGCGCCGCGCTCGAGGACAGCCAGCCGGCCGCCGAGATCGTCGTCGAGGACAACGGCCCCGGCGTGCCCGCGAACCAGCAGGCCGACCTGTTCAAGCGCTTCTTCCGCGGCGACGCGCAAAGCGGCAACGGTGTCGAAACCGGCGCCGGGCTCGGGCTCGCGATCGTGCACGACATCATCGCGATGCACGGCGGCACCGTGTCGTACGAGGATGCATCGGAAGGCGGCTCGCGCTTCGTGGTGCGGGTGCCGCTCGCGACGCGGACGGAAAAACCGGCCAGCGAAACGCCGGCCGCGGCGCCGACGCACTGAGCGATCACCAGCGAGTCGCGGCGGGCAACCGCTGGCCCGTCGACCGGGCGGCCCGCCGGAAAAGGAAAGCGAACGCCGGGCCGCCACGACGCGGCAGCCGCGGGCTGAAACGACCGCGGCAGCGCGCGATGCGCTGCCGCCTGCATCACTTCCTGTTCTTCTTGTCCTTCGAACCGGACGCAGGCTTGCCGTCCTTCTTGTCCTTCTTCTTTTTCTTCTTCCCGCCTTCGTCGGACGTCGCGAGCAACGTGCCGCGGCACGATTCCGCACCGCAGTGGCACGCGTATTCGCGCTTGAGCTTCTTCGTCAGCTTCGCGTCGATCACGAGGCCGTAGTCGTAGAACAGCTCCTCTTCCGGGCCGATATCGCGCAGCGCGTGGATATACACGCGGCCTTTGACTTCCTCGGCTTCGCAGTTCGGCGCGCACGAATGATTGATCCAGCGCGCGCTGTTGCCGTCGACCTTGCCGTCGATCACGCCGCCTTCGTCGAGTGCGAAGTAGAACGTATGATTCGGCTCGCTCGGGTCGTGCGGATGACGGCGCAGCGCTTCCTTCCACGAGATTCGCTCGCCC
Source organism: Burkholderia sola (assembly GCF_905400185.1). Classification (NCBI taxonomy): domain Bacteria; kingdom Pseudomonadati; phylum Pseudomonadota; class Betaproteobacteria; order Burkholderiales; family Burkholderiaceae; genus Burkholderia; species Burkholderia sola. The sequence goes on along the minus strand of NZ_FR989675.1, from coordinate 75,482 downwards.
TTGTATTCCACTACGCGTTCGCCGGCCTTGATCGGCGCCACGGCGAACACGCCCTTGCCGTGTACTCCCGAGCGGCGCACCGCGATCCTGCGTGAACTCATCGAACCAATCCTTGTGAAGACGACTTGAACGGAAGCGACCGCGATCGCGGCCGGGCGCCGCGCCAAACGAAAACGCGGCACCGGTCGGTGCCGCGTCGGGGCATGCGGCGAATCATCCGCATCCTACACGTTCGATATTGCTTCGTTCAACATCGCGCGCAATATTGCGCGATGCGCTCAGCGCTGGCCGAACGCGACGTCGCCGAACAGCGCCTTGTGCTCGCGCGGCTGCGAGCGCCAGTACTGCGGCGGCGCCGTCACCTGCGCGCCGAGCTCGGCCGCCGCATGCCACGGCCAGCGCGGGTCGTACAGCATCGCGCGCGCCATCGCGACGAAATCGGCATCGCCGGCCTCGATCAGCCGGTTCGCATGCTCGGGTTCGTTGATCAGGCCGACCGCGATCGTCGGCATGCCGACCGCCCGCTTCACGGCCTGCGCGAACGGCACCTGATAGCCGGGCGACAGCGGAATCTTCTGCAGCGGCGACACGCCGCCGGACGACACGTCGATCCAGTCGCAGCCGCGGCGCTGCAGTTCGTGCGCGAACGCGATCGTATCGTCGAGTTCCCAGCCGCCTTCGACCCAGTCGGTCGCGGACACGCGCACGCCGACCGGCCGATCGTCCGGAAACGCGGCGCGCACGATCTCGAAGATCTCGAGCGGAAACCGCATCCGGTTTTCGCGCGAGCCGCCGTATTCGTCGGTGCGCCGGTTCGCGAGCGGCGACAGGAACTGATGCAGCAGGTAGCCGTGCGCCGCGTGCACTTCGATCGCATCGATGCCGAGCCGCGCGGCCCGCCGGGCCGACGCCGCGAACGCTTCGCGGATGCGGTTCAGGCCCGCCGCATCGAGCGCGAGCGGCGGCGTCTCGCCGTCCTTGTGCGGAACGGCCGACGGGCCATGCGGCAGCCAGCCGCCGTCGGCGACCGGCACGAGCTGGCCCCCCTCCCACGGCGCCGCACTCGACGCCTTGCGCCCCGCATGCGACAACTGCATCGCGATGCGGATCGGCGAATGCTTGCGGATCGCGGCCAGCACCGGCTTCAGCGCGGCTTCGGTCACGTCGTCCCACAGGCCGAGGTCGCCATGGGTGATGCGTCCGTCGGGTTCCACCGCGGTCGCTTCGATGCACAGCAGCCCGGCGCCCGACAGCGCGAGATGGCCGAGGTGAATCATGTGCCAGTCGGTCGCTTCGCCGCGTTCGGCCGAGTACTGGCACATCGGGGAGATCACGATCCGGTTCGGAAGGGTCACGCCGCGCAGCGTGAACGGAGAAAACAGCGCAGTCATGGAAGCCGCTCGCCAGGAAAGGGAAAGAGCGGACGAGCGTAGCACGCACGCCTGAAGCGTGCAGACAGCGCGCTCCGCAGTAAGCGGATGGTCAGGTATGGCCGGCCGGACGCCGGCGGGGCGTGGAACAAACGGAATAGGCGATGTAAGGCGATGCGCCGGCCCTCAACGGATGCAGGCCGGGCCAATCCTTTCCGGCGGACGGGACCGCCCGCGACGTCAGAGCCCGACGCTACCGAGCCACTCCGCGAACATATGCCGTGCGGCCGTCTCGAGCGCGGGGCCGTGCTGCGCGGTATCGGCGCGCAACTGACGCGCGTCGATGCCGGGCGTCGCGGCGATTTCGCCGGCGTTCGCGATCAGCCACGGTTCGAAGCGATCGGTACGGATCTCGGGATGACATTGCAGCGCCAGCACGTGCTGCCCCCATGCGAATGCCTGGTGGTGGCAGGCCGGCGTCGACGCGAGATGGATCGCACCGCCCGGCAGGTCGAACGTATCGCCATGCCAGTGCAGCATCGATGTCGTCGCGCCGTCGAGATGGCGCAGCGGCGACGCGCGGCCGGCATCGGTGAGCGTCAGCGGCGCCCAGCCGAGCTCGTGCTGCGCGGCCGGATAGACGCGCGCCCCGAGCGCCCGCGCGATGAACTGCGCGCCGAGGCAGATGCCGAGGATCGGCAGCCCCGCGTCGATGCGCTGGCGCACGAGCGCCAGCAGCGGCGCGATCGTCGGATACTGCGCGTCGTCGTACACGCTGAGCGGCCCGCCGAGCACGACGAGCAGCGACGGCTCGAGCACGTCGAGCACCTCGACCCGCGACGATCCGACATCGACATAGCGCACCCGTCGACCGCGTTCGCCGAGCACCTGCTCGAAGCTCCCGAGATCCTCGAAATGCACGTGGCGGATCGCCACGACTTCAGCGTTCATCATCGGCCTCCCGGTCGATCGACGGACGTCAGCCTGCGAAAATCTTCCAGGTCTTCTTCTGCGTCGCCGCGTCGGCTTCTTCCTGCACCGAGCAGTCGAGACGCAGATCGCTGTCGGACATGTCGAGGTCGAGCGTCGCGCAGTGATGCACCGTCTTCTTCGACGGTTTGCCCGGCTGAAAATACGTGCACGTGAGGCACATGCGCTGCGGCGGCGTCGCACCGGCCACCTGCAGCTCGCGCAGCGTCTTCAGCAGCGCGCGGTACAACGTGCCCTGCTCGTCCGCGCCGAGCTTGCCGACTGCTTTCGTCAGGAATTCAGGCCATTGCAGCGCCTTCTTCGCGGCCGTGCGGCCACGCGCCGACAGGCGTACGGCCAATGCCCGGCCGTCGTCCAGCGCACGACGCTTCTCGACGAGCCCCTTCGTCTCGAGCGTGCTGACCGCATCGCTCGTGGTGGCCGCGGTCAGCTGCGTCTCGCGCGCGATCTCGCCGAGCCGCATCGGGCCCTTGCGCTGCAGCAGCAGCACGAGAATCTCGCCTTGCGTCGGCGTCAGGCCAGCGCCTTCCGCCCAATCCCATGCCTCGCTCCGCATGGCCGTGCTCAACCGCAGCAGGCTGTGGGTCACACGTCCCGCAGCCTGGTTCCCGTAAACGCCTTCGCTCATAGTCTTTTCGCTTTGCCGCCGCCCGGATGGCCGAGCGGCCGTAGTGTGGAGATCGAATCCATCTCAAAACAGACGCCCTCTCTCGAGTGCGTCAGCACGGCCGTCGCGAGGCACACGCGGCGGTCGCGTTCGCGGCGACCGGAGAGACACGCATCGTTCCGGTGTCCGCAAAGCCGACATTCTAAGCGAGAGCGGAAAATCGCACAGCTAAGTTATCCCCTGCATGCTGTGGAAAATCGCTGGATAACCGGATTTTTTCGTTGTGCGCGCGATGTCGCGCGCCCGCGAAACGGGGCGCGCCGGCATTTTCCTGTTCGGATCGGCCATCGGCCGCGCGGTCATGATCCACCGGGTTATCCCACCCACAGAGCATTGACTTTGCAGCGGAATATCGGGTTATCCACAGATTGCGACGGTGCCCGTCGACGATTTCGGCGCGACAGGGCGCCGATAACCGTTCAGCGAATCGCGGCGCGGTCGATTCTGCAATCTGCAAAACATATTTTCACTCGCGCCAACGTAAGCACTGCTGCCGGACCGTCTCGTTCAGCGATTTTTCCTGTTTGAAAACGGTTCTCAACCACGATGCATCGTTCACGCGCGCCTTTGCGAGCGCACCGATCTCGTCGAGCGCCGCGCGCGAACCGAGCGCGGCCGCATGCGGCGCGATCCGGTCGAGCGTGTCGAGGATGTCTTCCGCGATCGTGCGGCGCTCGCCCGTCTGAGGATTCACGCAGGTGCCCTCGAGCCCGAAGCGGCACGCTTCGAAACGATTGAACGTGTAGACCAGGTAATCGTCCTCCGACAGCTTCAGCGGCCGGTCGGTCAGCAGGTAGCGTGCGAGCGTCTGGATGTAGCAGGCGATCGCCGCCGCGCGGTCGACCGACAGCGGCGTGTCCATCACGCGCACTTCGATCGTGCCGTAGCCGGGCTTCGGCCGGATGTCCCAGTAGAAGTCCTTCATCGAGTTGACGACGCCCGTGTTCACCATCTTCGTGAAGTACTCCTCGAACGAGTCCCAGGTCAGCACGAACGGCGCGCGGCCCGACAGCGGGAACGCGAATACCGAATTCAGGCGTGCCGAATGGAAGCCCGTGTCGACGTTCTGCACGAACGGCGACGACGCGGACAGCGCGATGAAGTGCGGAATGAAGCGCGACATCGAGTGCAGCAGGAACAGCGCGCTGTCGGGATCGGGGCAGCCGATGTGCACGTGCTGGCCGAACACGGTGAACTGCTTCGCGAGATAGCCGTACAGCTCGGAGATGTACTGGAAGCGCGGCGCATCGTAGATCTGCCGGTCGCTCCATTGCTGGAACGCATGCGTGCCGCCGCCGGCCAGCCCGACGTTGAGCTGGTCGGCCGCCTTCACGAGCACGTCGCGGATCGCATGCAGCTCGCTGACGGCCTGCTCGTGCGAATGGCAGATGCCGGTCGACAGCTCGATCATGCTTTCGGTGATTTCCGGCGTGATGTTGCCGGGAAAGGTCTCGCCCTGGATCAGGCGCATCAGGTCGGACGCCGCTTTGGTCAGGTCGTAGTTGTGCGTGTTGACGACCTGGATCTCCAGTTCGACGCCGAACGTGAACGGTTCGGAATTGACGAAGGTTTCGAGTGCCATGGCAGGTTCCGGAATCAGTTGCCGTCGCTGCGTTCGCCGACCGCCGACAGGCAGCGATAGACGACGAACGGACTGACGAGCTGCAGGATCACGATCGAGCACATCACGATCGCGCGCAGGTGCGGGTCGAAATTGGGATAAAGCTGGTAGGTATCGTCGACGAGCAGGTACGACAGCGCGGACATCGGCGTGAGCGCGATGCCGAGCGCGATGCCCTGCTTCATCCCGAGGCCGCTCGGCTTCGCGAACGCGACGACGCCGGCCAGCTTCGCGGCGAGCCGCGTGACGATCAGCACGATCGCGAGCAGCCCGCCGAGCGCGATGTCGCCCCACGTGAACGACGTGAGCGTCAGCACGAACAGCACCACCGTCAGCAGCCAGCCGGCCGTGCCGAAGTGCTCGGGCCACAGCTGCGGCCGCGCTTCGAGGTTCTTCACGATGATGCCGGCGAGCAGCAGCGTGAGCAGCGTCGACAGCTTCAACGCCTGCGCGACGGCGATCGCGAGCATCACGAGCCCGAACAGCGCGACGAACGAATGCTCGTCGCGCATCGTCGCGGTCATGTGACGGAACAGGTAGTTGCACGAACGCGCGACGAGATACGCGACGATGAACGAACCGGCTAGCAGGTAGAGCGGTTGCAGGATCGTCGCGAAAACGTTGCCGTACGCTTCCTGGTGCAGCCAGCTCGTCACGAGCTTGGTCAGCACGATCGCGTACACGCTGTTGAGCGCGGTGAGCGTGATCAGGCGTTGCGACACCTGCCCTTCCGCACGCAGTTCGGTCTTGAGCTGGATCACCATCGACGGCGACGTCGCGATCGCGATCGCCGACAGCACCAGCGCGACCATCCCCGATACGCCGAGCGCGAGCATCACGAACAGCACGAGCACGAACGTGAGCGTGGCCTCCGCGAGACTCGACGCGACGAGCCACGGATTGCGCCGGACCCAGCGCAGGTCGAGGCGGCTGCCGAGTTCGAACAGCAGCAGGCCGAGCGCGACGTCCATCAGGAGCCGCGAGGTTTCGTCGGTGCTGGTGTCGATCACGCCGAATCCGAACGAACCGGCGATCAGGCCGATCACGGCATAGCCGGTGATGCGCGGCAGGCGCCACGCGCGATAGCACAGCTCGCCGCACAGGCCGGCTGCGAACAGCGCGAGCCCGGCCCAGAACACGGCATCCGGCGCGAGCGGCCAGTTGGGCAGGAATGAGAACGCCGACTTCATCGTGGTGACTTCTCCTTTGGAAGCAACCGCCAGCGACGCGGGGTCAAGCGACAGGAATGGATGCGCGCCGGCTGGGTATTGCCCCGAATGTGATTGTTGTGCTCGACGATGGCGGTACATGGGGTCCGCCTGTTCCGCCACAAGGCGGAACGTCGTTCAGGTTGCCGATCTGGATTGTCGGCCTGGTGTGTGAACGGACTGCGCAGTCTCGAAGATTCAGATTCGAAATCGTGCCGACCGTTCCATTGAAGCATGTCCGGCGCTTGGCCGAACGAACGCGAAGGAAACCGATTGTGCCACAGGTTTTTCGCTCCGGAACCGATTGAATCGACGCGCGGGGCTGTGCGCCGCCGCAGGTCTTTGGTTTCAAAGGTTTACTTGTATATATACGTAGTAGAAGTTAACAAAGGACGCACAGTTCTGTGGATAACTCCGGTTTACGCTGACAGATCAAGGTGTTGGCGAAACCATAACCGGTTGCACAGGCTGTTCGCGCACAGCAGTTTGAGTTGAGCAACTTTCGGGCCGCATCACAGCTGTGCCGAGTTGCCCAGTTTACGTCCACTGTGATTGCACACGGAGTGCACGCGGATTCCGCGCGGTTATCCACAGCGTCGCGTGGATAACCTTGCGCGGAAAAATCGGGAAACTGTGACGGCTGCGGGCGGCCAGTCAGCCGGCCGAACCGACGCGGCGGGCGCGCAGTGCGCGGATCAGGAAGCGGGCGGGATCGATCGCATCGGCGAGTTCGCGCTCGAGCGGCCACGGCTCGCCTTCGAGTTGCGACGCGATCAGTTCGGCGCCGAGCGCAGCCCATACGAGGCCGCGCGAACCGAAGCCGAATGCGCCGTAGAGGCCCGGCGTGCGCGGCAGGTCGCGCGCCTGCGCACCGCCCAGCGCGCGTGCGTTCGCGGTGGCCTGCGCCTCGTCGGCGAGCGGGCCGACGAGCGGCAGACGGTCGCCGACGACCCAGCGGAACGCCACGCGGCCGTGCAGCGTGGCCGGATCTGGCAGTTCGCCGATCAGGCCCGGCAGCAGGCGCCGCACGCGGTCGAGGTTTTCGGCGTGGCCGGCCGCGCGCATCGCGGGATCGGTGTCGTCGGGTTCGAACGTGGCGCCGATCAGCAGCGTGCCGTCGTCGAGCGGCACCGCGTAACCGTCGCCGATCGCCGGGCACGGCAGCGGCGCCGTCGTGCCCGGCGGCAGCAGCGTGAGCTGGCCGCGTACCGGTTGCAGCGCGACATGCTTGAGCCCGGCAAGACGCGCGGCGTCGCCCGCGTTCGCGAGCACGACGACAGGTGCATCGGCGAGCGTGGCGCCCGTATCGTCGAGCGCATGCCACGCGTCGCCCCGCCGTTCGAGCCGTGCGACGCCGGTGGACGCGAGCAGGCGCACGCGCTCGCCGGCCGCCGCATATTGCGCGGCGCACAGCCCGGCCGGCCAGACGGCGCCGCCGTGCGGGAACAGCAGGCCGCCGTGCGCGACCGGCAGATTCAGATGTGCGCGTGCGGCATCGGCATCGAGCAGCGTCACGTAGTCGGACGGCGCGCCGAACGCATCGAAGGCGTCGCGCATCCGCGCGAAATCGTCGGCCGATTCGGCAAGATGGATCATCCCGTGCGTGCTGCGTGCGAATGCATGCCCTGCGTGTTCGAGCGCACGCCAGCGTGCGAGCGCGTGCAGGAAGCCGCCGCGCGTGAGGCGGCTCGCGACGTTGTCGTCGCGCGTCATCAACGGGTGGAACACCCCGGCCGGATTGCCCGACGCTTCGCTCGCGATCCGTTCGTGCCGCTCGATCAGCGTGACGTCCCAGCCGCGCACGGCCAGACGTTCGACGACCGCGCAGCCGGCGAGGCCCGCGCCGATCACGATCGCACGGCGTGCTGCAACGGGCAGCGCACGCGGCGGCTCGTGCCGGCGCGCGCGCCAGCGCGGCGCATAGTCGCCGACGAGACGATCGTCGACTTCGCGGAACGTGAAACCTGTTTCGCCGAGCGCGTACTTCACGTCGTCGGACTTTGCATGGGTCGCAAACGTCGCGTGTTCGCCGGCGAGTTTCGCGAGTGCGCGGATCCCGTCGCTCGACGCCGCGGCGCCGTCGAGAAAAAACGCATCGGCGCGCGCGACGAGCTTCTTCAGCAGGTCGATCGGATCGCCGAACGCGAGCGTGAGCACGACGCGTCCTTCGTCGAATTCGAGCCGGTGCACGCCCGGCACGAGCATCTGCCATGCGTCGATCAATGCATCGGTGTCTGCCGATATGGTTGTGTCCGCAACCATATGCGAAACCGCGCGGCGCAGGTCGTCGCGCGAGAACGGATGCGACTCGACTGCAACGACATGCAACCGTTCGCAGCGCGCGGGATCGTCGCGCCACGCGGCCCACGCCGCGAGGAAGCCGGCGCCCGCGCCGAATTCGGTCGCGACGATCGTAAACGTCCGGCGGCGCTGCCAGCGCGTGGGCAGCCCGTTGCCGGAGACGAACGCGCGATGTGCGTGCGCGAGCGTGCCGGATGCGCCGCGATGAAGCTCGCCGAACTCGGGCGAGACGAGCGTGCCGTCGTCGCGAAGCGCGAGCGAGGCGTAAACAAGTCGGTCGGGCATGCGAAACAAAAAACGTGGCAGCCAAGCCTGGCAAGGGATTGCGGCAGGCCGTCCGATCGGCCGTTGGAAAAGGGCAACGGGGCGACGGGCGGGCGGACCACGCTGCGTATCCTGTCCGGTTGGCGCAGGTCAAAAAACGGGCAATCGACGATTCATTCGGCGAAATACCGATGAAAATCTTTGAAACCCTTGTCGTTATTGGGTTTGCGCTGCGCTATCATAGCAACGCCGTACCGCGGGGTGGCCGCCGGCAAGCCGGAGGGCGCGTCGCGCGGGCCAGGATTCGGCGCTGTGTCGTCGGAGTCTGACTCTCGACGGCACGGTTCGCGCACGTATAATCGGCGCGTTCGCGCTGTTCGTGTCAACCTAACCTGATAAAGGAACCTTAATGAACAAACAGGAACTGATCGACGCCGTCGCCGCCCAAACGGGCGCCAGCAAGGCTCAAACCGGCGAAACGCTGGACACGCTGCTCGAAGTCATCAAGAAGGCCGTGTCGAAGGGTGATGCGGTTCAGCTGATCGGCTTCGGCAGCTTCGGTTCGGGCAAGCGCGCAGCACGTACGGGCCGCAACCCGAAGACGGGCGAAACCATCAAGATCCCGGCAGCCAAGACGGTCAAGTTCACGGCTGGCAAGGCGTTCAAGGATGCCGTCAACAAGCGTTAAACCCGCGCCTGTTCCAGAAAAAACCCGCCTCTCGGCGGGTTTTTTGTTGGGCGCGCGCGGCATTTTCGCCACAGTTCGCGCCGCCCTTGCAAAAGTTAACGGTTGTTTTTACAAGCCGTTACCACGCGATCACGCGTGCACGATCTGCGTGTCGCCGTGATCGTCGTCGTCGTGCGAATCGACGTCCCACGCCGGGAACGGATCGTCGAACGCGGCCCATCCCGCCGCGCCGAGTGCGAACTCCGCATCCGTCAGCAGACACGCGTCGAGTTTCGTGCGCCACGCATCGGCGTCGAGCGCGATGCCGATCAGCACGAGTTCCTGCCGGCGATCTCCGACCGTGCGATCGTCGAGATCGCCGAGCCATTCGGTGCGGATTTCAGCGAGCAGCTCGTCGTCGTCGGGCCATTCAGCGCGATCCTGCGCCGCCCACCACAAACCCGCCGGCCCGTGCCGGCATACGCCGCCCGCCTGCGACAGCGAGCCCGCGATGTCGTTGCGCGTCGCGAGCCAGAAGAAACCCTTGCTGCGCAGCACGCCCGGCCACTCCTGATGCAGCAGCGCCCACAGCCGTGCCGGGTGAAACGGCCGGCGCGCGCGGTAAACGAAATTGCCGATCCCGAATTCGTCGGCTTCGCCGTGCACGTGCGCATGATGGTCGTCATGGCAGTCGGGGTCGTCGCAATGCGTGTGATCGTGGTCGAGCGATGCGAGCCAGCCCGGTGCGTTCGCGGCTTCGTCGAAATCGAAGCGGCCGGTGTTCAGCACTTCGTCGAGCGGCACGTTGCCGAACGTCGATACGACCTGATGCGCGCGCGGATTGAGACGCGCGAGGATGTGCTGCAGGCGTGCGAGATCGTCCGCGCCGACCAGATCGGCCTTGTTGATCACCAGCACGTCGCAGAATTCGATCTGCTCGATCAGCAGCTCGACGAGCGTGCGGTCGTCGTCTTCCGACGCGGCGATGCCGCGCGTCGCGAGCGCATCGTCGGAGCCGTAGTCGCGCAGGAAGTTGTACGCGTCGACCACGGTGACGAGCGTGTCGAGCCGCGCGATCGACGACAGCGACGCGCCGTCGTCGTCGACGAACGTGAACGTTTCGGCGATCGGCATCGGCTCCGCGATACCGGTCGATTCGATCATGATCGCGTCGAAGCGGCCTTCGGACGCGAGGTTGCGGATTTCGACGAGCAGATCGTCGCGCAGCGTGCAGCAGATGCAGCCGTTCGACATCTCGACGAGGCGTTCCTCGACGTGCGACAGCGCCTGCGCGTCGCGCACGAGCGACGCGTCGATGTTGACCGCCGCGAGATCGTTGACGATCACCGCGACTTTCAGGCCCGCGCGGTTCGCGAGCACGTGGTTGAGCAGCGTGGTCTTGCCGGCGCCGAGGAAACCGGACAGCACGGTGACGGGCAACGGCTGTTTCATTGCCGGATTCATGATGATATGCACCAACGGAAAAGATGAAAAAGCGGCCGCGGCGCCCTGCCGGGGCGCGATCGGCCCGCACGCGGGCGAAACGGCGGCGTCAGCCCGCATTGTGCATCAAACGCGCGCGGCCGGCCCTGCGTCAACCGGCGACGCGGCGCCGAATCACTGAGCGGGCTGCGCTGGCTGCGCGGCCTGGGCAGTCTGCGCGGACGGCAGCAGCTTCCATTGCGTCAGGATGCCGGCGATCTGCCGCGCGTACTTGTCGCGCAGCGACGGCGTTTCCGAATGATAGGCGCCGACCGCCTGCCACGTGTTGCCGTAGCGGTTCATCTTCTGTTTGAGATGCCACGCGGCGATGTACACGTTCTTGCACGGCTCCATCAGCGTGTCGCGGCCGATCCCGTAACGCGACAGCGTGGGCAGGTGGATCGAATTGATCTGCATCAGGCCGTAGTCGACCGAGCCGTTCGTATTCTTGTTCAGCGCACCGGGCCGGTTGCGCGATTCCTGCCATGCGATCGCGCGCAGGATCAGCGGATTGACCTGCTGATATTTGGCCGCTTCGTCGAAACAATCCGCGCGTGCGTTGCCGCTGGCGAACCACGCGCCGGCGGCGATCAACGCGATCGAAGCGAACCGTCTGTTCATCGTGCGGAAACGGAAAGGAATTGCGCGAAGCTCGGGAAAACCCGTGCCTGTTATTAATGCGACGAGAAACGCGCCGCCCGTATCATACCGGCAGACCGTCCAATTGCGACAGGCAGGAATACGGCAGCCCGGTTATACCGCATTTCCGTGTCGATTCATCTCGAGATCGGGGCGACGGCCGGCATGCGGAGGGTGACGCCGATCCTTACATATCGCATACGATTCGCCGGACACATGTCGTATGTGAGACAGTCTTCGGATCAATGTGATATTTCGGACATGAAAAACTGCTAATGTCGCCTCTTTCGGACTTGGATCCCAGCACTACCGCCGGAAGTGGCCTGAGCCGGCATCGACCCATTCATCCATGACAAGAAATCGCTTCGTTATGCGGCGTATCGCCACGACCCTGCTCGTGGCCGGCATCATCGTCTCGCAGGCTGCCTACGCTCAGGTCACGCTCAACTTCGTGAATGCGGACATCGACCAGGTCGCGAAAGCGATCGGCGCCGCGACCGGCAAGACCATCATCGTCGACCCCCGCGTGAAGGGGCAGCTCAATCTCGTCGCCGAACGGCCGGTGCCGGAAGACCAGGCGTTGAAGACGCTGCAGTCCGCGCTGCGCATGCAGGGCTTCGCGCTCGTGCAGGATCACGGCGTGCTGAAGGTCGTGCCGGAAGCCGACGCGAAGCTGCAGGGCGTGCCGACCTACGTCGGCAATGCGCCGCAGGCGCGCGGCGACCAGGTGATCACGCAGGTGTTCGAGCTGCACAACGAATCGGCGAACAACCTGCTGCCCGTGCTGCGGCCGCTGATCTCGCCGAACAACACGGTGACGGCCTACCCGGCGAACAACACGATCGTCGTGACCGACTATGCGGACAACGTGCGCCGCATCGCGCAGATCATCTCCGGTATCGACAGCGCCGCGGGCGCGCAGGTGCAGGTCGTGACGCTGCGCAACGCGAACGCGATCGACCTCGCCGCGCAGATGCAGAAGATGCTCGACCCGGGTGCGATCGGCAACAGCGACGCGACGTTGAAGGTGTCGGTCACGGCCGACCCGCGCACCAACTCGCTGCTGCTGCGCGCATCGAACGGCTCGCGCCTCGCGGCCGCGAAACGCCTCGCGCTGCAGCTCGACGCGCCGAGCGCGGTGCCCGGCAACATGCACGTCGTGCCGCTGCGCAACGCCGATGCGGTGAAGCTCGCGAAGACGCTGCGCGGGATGCTCGGCAAGGGCGGCGGCAATGACAGCGGCGCGTCGGCGTCGTCCAACGATGCGAACAGCTTCAACCAGAACGGCGGTTCGTCGGCGAGCGGCAACTTCTCGACCGGCACGTCGGGCACCCCGCCGCTGCCGTCGGGCGGCCTCGGCGGTTCGTCGTCCTCGTCCGGGTATGGCGGCGGCTCGTCCGGCGGTGGCCTCGGTACGGGCGGCCTGCTCGGCGGCGACAAGGACAAGAGCGGTGACGACAACCAGCCGGGCGGGATGATCCAGGCCGACTCGGCGACCAACTCGCTGATCATCACCGCGTCCGATCCGGTTTACCGGAACCTGCGCTCGGTGATCGACCAGCTCGACGCGCGGCGCGCGCAGGTCTATATCGAAGCGCTGATCGTCGAGCTGAACTCGACGACGCAGGGCAACCTGGGCATCCAGTGGCAGGTCGCGAGCGGCCAGTTTCTCGGCGGCACGAACCTGAACCCCGGGCTGGGGCTCGGCAACAGCATCATCAACCTGACGGCGGGCGGCTTGACCAACGCGGCCGGCGGGGTCACCGGCGGCGGGCTGGCGTCCAATCTCGGGCAGTTGTCCCAGGGCCTCAACATCGGCTGGCTGCATAACATGTTCGGCGTGCAGGGGCTCGGCGCGTTGCTGCAGTATTTCTCGGGCGTGAGCGACGCGAACGTGCTGTCGACGCCGAACCTGATCACGCTCGACAACGAGGAAGCGAAGATCGTCGTCGGCCAGAACGTGCCGATCGCGACCGGTTCATACTCGAACCTGACGAGCGGCACGACGAGCAATGCGTTCAATACCTACGATCGCCGCGACGTCGGCCTGACGCTGCACGTGAAGCCGCAGATCACCGACGGCGGGATCCTGAAGCTGCAGCTCTACACGGAGGATTCGGCGGTCGTCAGCGGGACCACGAACGCGCAGACCGGCCCGACCTTCACGAAACGCTCGATCCAGTCGACGATCCTGGCCGACAACGGCGAGATCATCGTGCTCGGCGGCCTGATGCAGGACAACTACCAGGTGTCGAACAGCAAGGTGCCGCTGCTCGGCGACATCCCGTGGATCGGCCAGCTGTTCCGTTCGGAATCGAAGCAGCGCGCGAAAACCAACCTGATGGTGTTCCTGCGTCCGGTGATCATTTCCGATCGCAGCACCGCGCAGGAAGTCACCGCGAACCGCTACGACTACATCCAGGGCGTGACGGGCGCCTACAAGTCGGACAACAACGTGATCCGCGACAAGGACGACCCGGTCGTCCCGCCGATGCCGCTGGGTCCGAGCCAGGGCGGCACGCCGGCCGGCAACCTGTTCGATCTCGACAAGATGCGCCGCCAGCAGTTGCAGCGCCAGGTCGCGCCGGTACCGGCCCAGCCGCTGCCGGAAGCAACGCCCGCGCAGCCGCAGAGCGTGCCGCAGCAGGCGGTGCCGCAACAGCCGCTGACCACCGCGCCGGGAGCGTCGCAGTGAGCGACGTGCTCGCGTCATCCGCCCACGACGGCGCGCCGGGCGAGCGCCAGCCGCCGTCGCCGCTCGCCGCTCGCCTGCTGCCGTACGGTTTCGCGAAGAGCGGCCAGGTGCTGATCGCGCATCAGCTCGACGACACGCTCGAGGTGTGGATCAGCGAACGCACGAGCGACGCCGCGCTCGCGGAAATCGCGCGCAACTTCGGTTCGATTTCCGTGCATCGCGTGCCGGCCGACGAGCTCGCGCAGGCGATCAACCAGGCCTACGCACGCCAGGACGGCAGCGCCGCGCAGGTGGTCGGCGAGGTCGAAGGCGAAGTCGACCTGTCGCGGCTGATGCAGGACATCCCCGAAGTCGAGGATCTGCTCGAATCGGAAGACGACGCGCCGATCATCCGGATGATCAACGCGCTGCTCACGCAAGCGGCGCGCGAACAGGCGTCGGACATCCACATCGAGCCGTTCGAGAATGCGTCGGTCGTGCGCTTTCGCGTCGACGGCACGCTGCGCGACGTCGTGCGCCCGAAGAAGGCGCTGCACGGCGCGCTGATCTCGCGGATCAAGATCATGGCGCAGCTCGACATCGCCGAGAAACGGCTGCCGCAGGACGGCCGCATCACGCTGCGCGTCGGCGGCCGGCCGGTCGACGTGCGGGTGTCGACGCTGCCGACCGGGCATGGCGAGCGCGCGGTGCTGCGTCTCCTGGAAAAGGACGCGCAGCGGCTGAACCTCGAAGCGCTCGGGATGGGTCGCGACACGCTCGTCCAGTTCGACAAGCTGATCGCCCGTCCGCACGGCATCGTGCTCGTCACCGGCCCGACCGGTTCCGGCAAGACGACCACGCTGTACGCGTCGATGTCGCGGCTCGAAACCGCGACGACCAATATCATGACCGTCGAGGATCCGATCGAATACGACCTGTCCGGCATCGGCCAGACGCAGGTGAACGAGCGGATCGGGATGACCTTCGCCCGCGCGCTGCGCTCGATCCTGCGCCAGGACCCGGACGTGATCATGATCGGCGAAATCCGCGACCTCGAAACCGCGCAGATCGCGGTGCAGGCGTCGCTGACGGGCCACCTCGTGCTCGCGACGCTGCACACGAACGATGCGGCGTCCGCCGTCACCCGTCTGACCGACATGGGTGTCGAGCCGTACCTGCTCGCGTCGTCGCTGCTCGGCGTGCTCGCGCAGCGCCTCGTGCGCCAGCTCTGCCCCGTCTGCAAGGAAGAGCGGCACGAGGACGGCCGCACCGTGTGGCATCCGGTCGGCTGCGACAAGTGCGGGCATTCGGGCTATGCGGGCCGGCGCGGCGTGTACGAACTGCTGCTCGTCGACGAGTCGATCCGCACGCTGATCCACCGCAACGCGGCCGATGCCGAGATCCTGGCCGCCGGCCGCGCGGAAGGGATGCGCACATTGCGCGACGACGCGGAGCGCTGGCTCGCGTCCGGCGCAACGTCGCTCGAGGAAGTGCTGCGCGTGACGGGAGGCGCATAGCGCGATGCCGGCATTCCGTTTCGAAGCAATCGATTCGGCGGGGCGCGCGCAGAAAGGCGTGATCGATGCCGACAGCGCGCGAGCCGCGCGCGGCCAGCTGCGCACGCAGGGGCTGACGCCGCTCGTCGTCGAGCCGGCCGCCAGCGCGACGCGCGGCGCGCGTTCGCAGCGGCTCGCGTTCGGCCGCAAGCTGTCGCAGCGCGAACAGGCGATCCTCACGCGCCAGCTTGCGAGCCTGCTGATCGCGGGGCTGCCGCTCGACGAGGCGCTCGGCGTGCTGACCGAGCAGGCCGAACGCGACTACATCCGCGAACTGATGGCCGCGATCCGCGCGGAAGTGCTCGGCGGCCATTCGCTCGCGAATGCGCTGGGCCAGCATCCGCGCGATTTTCCGGAAATCTACCGCGCACTCGTTGCCGCGGGCGAGCACACCGGCAAGCTCGGCATCGTGCTGTCGCGCCTCGCCGACTACATCGAGCAAAGCAATGCGCTGAAGCAGAAGATCCTGCTGGCGTTCACGTATCCGGGCATCGTCACGCTGATCGCGTTCGGCATCGTCACGTTCCTGCTGAGCTACGTCGTGCCGCAGGTCGTCAACGTGTTCGCGAGCACGAAGCAGCAGTTGCCGATCCTCACGGTCGTGATGATGGCGCTGTCGGAATTCGTGCGGCACTGGTGGTGGGCGATCCTGATCGCGGTCGCGCTCGTCGTGTGGTTCGTGAAGGCGACGCTGTCGCGCGCCGGGCCCAGGCTCGCGTTCGATCGCTGGGTGCTGACCGCGCCGCTCGCCGGCAAGCTCGTGCGCGGCTACAACACGGTGCGCTTCGCGAGCACGCTCGGGATTCTCACCGCGGCCGGCGTGCCGATCCTGCGCGCGCTGCAGGCGGCCGGCGAGACGCTGTCGAACCGCGCGATGCGCGCGAACATCGACGATGCGATCGTGCGCGTGCGCGAAGGCTCCGCGCTGTCGCGCGCGCTGAACAACGTGAAGACGTTTCCGCCGGTGCTCGTGCACCTGATTCGTTCGGGCGAGGCGACGGGCGACGTGACGACGATGCTGGATCGCGCGGCCGAAGGCGAAGCGCGCGAACTCGAGCGCCGCACGATGTTCCTGACGAGCCTGCTGGAGCCGCTGCTGATCCTCGCGATGGGCGGCATCGTGCTCGTGATCGTGCTGGCCGTGATGCTGCCGATCATCGAGCTGAACAACATGGTGCAGTGACGGTGCGGCCCGATTCCGACGGATGGGCCGCTACCGTTCAGCGCATGTAGATCGCGGGGGACGGCGTGTTCGCCGGGAGCTGGATTTCGGCGCGGGCGCCGTTGCGGTCGACGATGATCGAGCGCGGCCGGACTTCGGCGAGCTTCGCGCCGGACGCGACCTCCGCGCCGAGCGACACGGCGCGCGGCGGTTCGCCGCCGACGCCGACGATCGCGGCGCCGCGATGATCGAGCGCGAGAATGCCGAACAGGTGGATGTCCTGGACGGGATTCTTGTCGAGCTGGCCGCCGAAGAGCGCCGCGGCGTCCTCGGTGCGGATCGGCAGCCGCGCGGCGGCGGCGGGCAGCGGCGCTTCGCGGGCCGACAGCGTGACGACCCAGTAGGTGGCCGTCGCGCACAAACCCGCGAAGAGGGCGAGGGAAAGGATCCGGATCGAGAGCGCGTTCATGCGCGCTATTGTACGGATGTATATGAAATTTGCGTTGGGTGAAAGCCCTCGGCGATGCGCGCCTTACAATGCGTGCTCCGCGCCCGCCGGTCCGGAAGGTTGCTGTCAGGCAATCGTCCGGTGCGCCGGGTGCGTCACTCAATCGACGACATTTTTTGGAAAGAGGTAGTCAGTCATGCAAACGTGGATCACTCGCCGCAACGCGGCCGTGCGTCGTCAGCGCGGTTTCACGCTGATCGAGATCATGGTGGTGGTCGCGATCCTCGGGATCCTGGCGGCGCTGATTGTGCCGAAGATCATGAGCCGCCCCGACGAGGCGCGCCGCATCGCCGCGAAGCAGGACATCGGCACGATCATGCAGGCGCTCAAGCTGTACCGCCTGGACAACGGCCGCTATCCGACCCAGGAGCAGGGCCTGAACGCGCTGATCCAGAAGCCGACCAACGATCCGATCCCGAACAACTGGAAGGACGGCGGCTATCTCGAGCGCCTGCCGAACGATCCGTGGGGCAACGGGTACAAGTACCTGAACCCGGGCGTGCACGGCGAGATCGACGTGTTCAGCTACGGCGCCGACGGCAAGGAAGGCGGCGAAAGCAACGACTCCGACATCGGCTCGTGGCAGTAAGCCGGCGCTGATCGGCCCGACGTTTCATTCCGTTCTTCATGCTCGCCATTCGCACGACCTCCCGCTGCGGCCGCGATTGCCGCGTGCGTCGCGGTGCGGTGCCGTCCGTACCGGCAGGTGCCGATGGCGGCTTGATGAAGCCCCGCGCGGCGCGCCGTCGCGGGCGCGGCTTCACGCTGCTCGAAATGCTGGTCGTGCTCGTGATCGCCGGGTTGCTCGTGTCGCTCGCGTCGCTGTCGTTGACGCGCAATCCGCGCACCGACCTGCGCGAGGAAGCGCAGCGGATCGCGCTGCTGTTCGAGACGGCCGGCGACGAAGCGCAGGTGCGCGCGCGGCCGATCGCGTGGCAGCCAACCGCGCACGGTTTCCAGTTCGACGTGAGCTCGCCCGACGGCTGGCGCACGCTGCGCGACGACCTGCTGCGCCCGCGCGACTGGGACGGCGGCGTCACCGGCGCGGACATCGATTACCCGGGGTCGGACACGCGCGCGAACCGCGTCGTGTTCGGCACCGAGAGCATCGACACGCCGGTGCGCGTGACGCTGCATTCGGCCGCCGGCAGCGCGACGATCGTCGGCACCGGCAACGGTCGCTACGAGGTGCAATGACGATGCGTCGTCGCCTGCCCTTCCCCGTTTCCTCCGCCCGCGGCTTCACGATGATCGAGGTGCTGGTCGCGCTCGCGATCATCGCGGTCGCGCTCGCCGCGTCGATCCGCGCGGTCGGCACGATGGCGAGCAATGCGTCCGACCTGCATCGCCGGCTGCTCGCCGGCTGGAGCGCCGACAACGCGCTTGCGCAGCTGCGGCTCACGCATGCATGGCCGGAGGTCGGGGAGCAGAGCTTCGACTGCTCGCAAGGTAACGTACAGCTCGTCTGCACGCAGCGCGTGAGCACCACGCCGAACCCGGTGTTCCGGCGCGTGCGGATTTCGGTGAGCACGCCCGGCCGTGCCGGCGTGCTCGCGCAGATGGTGACGGTGGTCGCGAATGAAACCAGCCGTCCGCTCTGACGCGCCGATGCGACGCCCGTCCACCCGTGCCGCCCGCCTCGCCCGCGGCTTCACGCTGATCGAGCTGATGATCGCGATCGCGATTCTCGCGGTGGTCGCGATCCTCGCATGGCGCGGGCTCGACCAGATCATGCGCGGTCGCGACAAGGTCGCGGCCGCGATGGAAGACGAGCGCGTGTTCGCGCAGATGTTCGACCAGATGCGCATCGACGCGCGGCTCGCCGCGACCGACGACGAGGCCGGCCAGCCGGCGATCGGCGTCGCCGGCAATACGCTGCAGATCGTGCGCGAACTCGACGTGCCGGGCGTCGCGCCGCGGCTGCAGGTGGTCCGCTACCGGATCGCCGGCGGGCGCGTCGTGCGCTATGCATCGCCGCCGATCGACGACACGAACCGGCTGCGCACCCTGCTGAAGGACAGCAGCGTCGACGGTTGGAGCTGGGTCGCGCTGATGGGCGGCGTCGGCGCGATCGACGCGAAGCTGTACGTGCCGCGCGTGGGCTGGACCACCAACCTGCAGACGGCCGACGAAGCGCTCGCACAGAACAACGACGCGCTGAAGGTGCCGCAGATCGGCAACGCGCCGCCGGCGCGCGCGGTGACCGGGCTGCAGGTCAGCATCGGCGCGACGTCGCTGCGCGTGCCGGTCACGCGCATCTTCCTCGTCGGGGAATGACGATGCGTGCGCGCCCTTCCCGTCGAATCCGGGCCCGCCGCCAGCGCGGCGCCGCGATCATCACCGCGCTGCTCGTGGTCGCGCTGTCGGCGATCCTCGTGTCGGGGATGCTGTGGCGCCAGCAGGTGCAGATTCGCCGCATCGAGAACCAGCGGGTAATCGCGCAGGCACAGTGGGTCGCGCGCGGCGCGCTCGACTGGACGCGGATGATCCTGCGCTCCGAAGGCGATACGGCGCCCGGCATCACGTATCTCGGCGGGATCTGGGGCGTGCCGATCGCGAAGACGAAGCTGTCGGATTTCCTCGGCCGCATCGGCGCGCCCAACGACACGGACGCCGAAGACACCTATCTGTCCGGCTCGATCGAGGATGCGCAGGCGAAGTTCAACCTGCGCAACCTCGTGTCGTCGCCGGCGCCCGGCGTGCTGCAGCTGAACGTCACGCAGATGCAGGCGTTCCAGCGCCTGCTGACGACGCTCGGCTACGACAGCGCATTCGCGAAGCGCATCGCGCTGCAGGTGCGTGCGGGGCTGCTGCATTCGGCCACGCGGTTCCAGATGCCGAACCTGCCCGGCGGCGGCGGGACCGCCGCGACCGCCGCGACCGCACCGGTGACGAGCGGCGACATGCAGGGCAGCGGCTTCACCGACGATCCGGGGATGGCCGGCGGCGACCGCGGGCCCGCGCCGCTGATGATGACGCGCGTCGAGAGCCTGCTCGACGTCGACGGCGTGACGCCGGAGATGGTCGCGCGGCTGCGCCCGTTCGTCACCGTGCTGCCGACCACGACGCCCGTGAACATGAACACCGCGCCGGCCGAAGTGATCGCCGCGCTGATACCTGGGATGAGCGTGTCGTCCGCGCAGGCGCTCGTGGCGCGCCGCGAGACGGTGTTTTTCCGCAACGTCGGCGACGTGCAGCTCGCGCTGCGCGGCGCCGGCGCGCCGCCGAACGTGACGATCGACTCGAGCCTCGTCGACGTCAATTCGAGCTATTTCATCGTGCATGGCCGGATCCAGCACGAACGCGCGGAGGTCGATCGCACCTCGCTCGTGTATCGTGATCCGACCACGCACTCGACGCGGGTCGTGCGCATCCGCGACCAGCTATAACGACGCCAATCGGGAGAGGAGCTCTTGTGAGCACGTTGATTGTTTCTTTGCCGCCGCGCGAGCCTGCCGTGCCGTTGCAGGAATGGCAGTGGCCCGAGCTGCCGTTCACGCTCGTCGACAAGGCCGGCCACGTGCAGCGCGCGGGCCGCGCCGCGCTCGCGCTGCTGCCGCGCGCGAACGCGACGGTGCTGATCGTCGCCGCGCGCGACGTGCTGCTGCTGGCCGCGACCGTGCCGCCGCTGAAGGGGCCGAAGCTGCGCCAGGCCCTGCCCAACATCGTCGAGGATCAGCTGATCCAGGATCCGCTCGGCTGCCATATCGCGCTCGATCCGGCCCCGCTGCCCGACGGGCGCCGCGTGCTGGCTGTCGTCGATCGCGCGTGGTTCCGCACGATCTGCGACGCGTTTACCGCGGCCGGCCACCGGCACCTGAGCGCGGTGCCCGCGACCCGCTGCCTGCCGGCGCCGCGCGCGTCGGCCGACGCCGCATCCGCCGTGCCGGCCGACGGCGAGCCCGCCGACGCCGCCGCGCTCGTCGCGGACGTCGCCGAGCCGGCTGCCCGCCCGGCGACGGTCGCCGCGGTGCTCGGGCTCGCGACGGCGGTCGAGCCGGTGCTCGTCGAAGCCGGCGCGCTGCCGGCCGCGGCCGGTGCACCGCGCCTCGAGCTGGCGGTCGCGCGCGGTGCGCTCGGCGAAGGCTTCGCGGCGCCCGCGTCGCGCGCCGCCGGCACGCTGGCCGCGCTCGCGGGCGGCGGCGACATCGAGCTGTACGAACTCGGTGAGCCGGGCGCGGAGCCGCGGCTCGCGTCGGTCGGCCGCACGGACGCGCCGCTGCTGCCGGGCGCCGCGCCGCTGTCGTTCGATACGTTCGCGCGCCGGGCGCTGACCGAGAAATTCGATCTGTGCCAATTCGAGTTCGAATCGCAGCCGTGGCGCTTCGACCGCGCGACGCTCAAGCGCCTGCGCGTGCCGATCGCGCTCGCCGCGGCGACGCTCGGCGTCGCGGTGATCGGGATGAACGTGCACTGGTGGAAGCTGTCGCGCGAGCGCGATGCGCTGTCCGCGCAGATCACCGAGACGCTGCTGTCTGCCTTTCCGAAGACGACCACCGTGCTCGACCCGCCCGCGCAGATGCAACGCCAGCTCGACCAGCTTCGGCTGGCTGCCGGCGAGCTGTCGCCGAATGATTTCCTCGCGCTGTCGAGCGGCCTGGCGCGCTCGATGGGTGCGCTGCCGCTGAATGGCATCGCGTCGCTCGACTATCACGACCGGCGGCTCGACGTCGGCTTCAAGCCGGAGGTCAAGGTCGATCCCGATTTCACGCAGCGCCTCGCGCGTAACGGACTGTCCGGCGAAGTCGACAGCAACACGGGCAAATGGACGATCCGGAGCCGCTCATGAAAACCGAACAACTGAACCAGACGCTGGCCCAGTTCTGGGGCGAGCGCTCGCCGCGCGAGAAGATGCTGCTCGGCTGGGGCGGCGCCGTGCTGGCCGTCGCGATCGCGTATTCGGTGCTGTGGTCGCCCGCGCAGGAAGGCCGTGCGCGAATCCAGCGCGCGCTGCCGACGATGCGTCACGAACTCGCGCAGATGACCGCGCAGGCGAACGAGGCGAAATCGCTGTCGGCTGCCGCGCAGGGCGTCGCGCCGACCGGCCTCGCGCTGAAGGATGCGCTGACCGCGTCGCTGTCCGATCACGGGCTGCAGGGCGCGCAGGTGCAGATCGTCGGCAATGGCGTGCAGATCCAGATGAAGAACGTGTCGTTCCCGGCATGGACCCAGTGGCTCGACGATGCGCGCCGGCAGTTCAAGGTGCAGGTCGGCGAAGCGCATGCCACGGCGCTGAAGGAAGACGGCCAGGTGGACCTGACGGCCGTGATGCAGCCTTCCGTCCAGAAATAGATGACCGCAGTGGATGACGCAAACGAAGGCCGGCCGATGCGGCCGTGGGCGAGACGGCTCGTCGCCGTGTTGCCATGGGTGCTGGCGGGCGGCGTGGCGACGGCGGTGACGCTCGTCGCGCTCGCGCCGGCCGCGTGGATCGCGCCGCAGTTCGCGCGGGCGACCGGCGGTCACGTGAATCTCGTCGATCCGGACGGGTCGCTGTGGCACGGCTCGGGCACGCTGATGCTCGCGCCGGGCGCCGACCAGAGCGCGGCGACGCTGCTGCCGGGACGGGTCGAATGGACCACGCGCTTCTGGCCGCTGCTGACCGGGCGCGTGCAGATGCGCCTGCGGCAGACGGAAGCGATGCCCGATGCGGTCACGCTCGATGCGACGTGGCGCGGCGCGGTGCTGTCGGCGGGCACGATGGCGGTGCCCGCGTCGCTGCTCGCGGGGCTCGGCACGCCGTTCAACACGCTCGACCTGCAGGGCGACGTGCGGCTCGGCTGGAGCGACTGGCGGCTCATCGGCAACAACGCGTTCGGCCAGTTGACGGTGACGATCGATTCGATGAGTTCGCGCGTGTCGCGCGTGAAGCCGCTCGGTTCGTACCGCGCGGTATTGCAGGCGAAGGGCGCGGGCGCCGATCTCGACCTGTCGACGACGCAGGGCCCGCTGTTTCTCGACGGGCACGGCAGCTTCGGCCCCGGCCAGGGATCGTTTCGCGGGACCGCGCATGCGGCGCCCGAGCAGCAGGCGAACCTCGCCGGGCTGCTGAATCTGCTCGGCCACCCGATCGGCAACAACCAGGTTTCGCTGATCTTCGGCGACGCGCAGCGCTGATTGCGCGCGTCGCCCGCTTCCCTGCCTACTTCTGCGCGAGCGGCGCAGCGACCGACGGTGCGGTAGCCGCGGGCGCGGCCGCACCGGACGCCGGCACCGGCGCCGCCATGTCGCCGTTCTCGCGGGCCATCGCCGACACGTCCCAGCCGCCGCCGAGCGCCTTCACGAGCCCGACCGACGACACCATCCGCTGCCCGGCGATCGTCGCGAGCTTCTGCTGCGCGGTGAACGCGGTGGTTTGCGCGTTCAGTACGTTCAGATACGCGACCGTGCCCGCCTTGTACTGGTTCGTGACGATCGCGAGCGCGTGCTCGGCGCTGTCGACGGCCTGCCGCTGCACGTCGATTTCCTGCGCGAGGATCCGCTGCGACGCAAGGTTGTCCTCGACGTCCTGAAACGCGGTCAGCACCGCGAGGCGATAGGCGGCGACGTCCTGGTCGTAGGTCGCGCGCGCGGCGTCGGTCTGCGCGGCGCGCAGCCCCGCGTCGAACAGCGTGGCCGCGAGCTGCGGGCCGACCGTCCAGAAGCGCGCCGGCAGCGTGAACAGCTGCGACCACACCGAGCTCTGGAAGCCGCCGGTGGCCGACAGCGTCAGCGTGGGGAAGAACGCGGCGATCGCGACGCCGATCTGCTCGTTCGCGGCCGCCGCGCGGCGCTCGGCCGCCGCGACGTCGGGCCGGCGCTCGAGGATCGTGGACGGCACGTCGACCGGCGTGATCGGCGGCTCGGCCGCGAGCGGGGTCGGCGGCAGCGAGAAGGTCGACGCGGGCTCGCCGATCAGCGTCGCGATCGCATGCTCGTACTGCGCGCGGGCGACGCCGTTGTCGATCTGCGCGGCCTGCGCGCTCTGCAGTTGCGTCTGCGCCTGGATCACGTCCGCGCGCGCGGCGACGCCCTGCGCGTACTGGTTCTGCGTGAGCTGCAGCGAGCGTTCGTACGACTTCACGGTGTCGTCGAGCAGCTGTTGCAGCGCATCGGACGTGCGCAACTGGAAATAGGTCTGCGCGAGCAGCGCCTGCTGCGACAGCCGCGCGTTCGCGAGATCGGCCGCGGCGGCCGCTTCGCCGGCGCGCTGCGCGCTGACGGTGCGGCTCACCTTGCCCCACAGGTCGGGTTCCCAGCTGGCGTCGAGGCCGACGCTGTAGCTGTTGTTGATCGACCCGGTCGACCCGCTGCCGAAATTCGACGACGAACCCGACGACAGCGACGTGCGCGGCGACCGCGCGCGCGAGCCCGATGCAGTCAGCCCGACGGTCGGGAAATACGCGGCGCGCGCCTCGGTGACGAGCGCGCGCGCCTGCCGGTAGGCGGCCGCCGATTGCGCGATGGTCTGGTTCGACGCGTTGAGCTTGCCGATCAGCGCATCGAGCTGCCGATCGTTGTAGACCGTCCACCAGGCGCCGCGGTCGGCACGATCGGCGGGCTGCGCGACTTTCCAGCCGGCCGGCGCTTCCTTGAAGGCGGCGGGGATCGACGTGTCGGGCCGGTGATAGTCGGGCCCGACGGCGCAGCCGGCGAGCAGCACGGCCGTCGCAATGGCGACGGCGGCGCTCAGCGGGCGAACGGCGCGCGGGAGGGGGGCGTACGGCATGGTGGTTTTCCTGTCTGGGCGTGACGGCCGGCGAGCGGCGTCGCGCGATGCGGTCGTCGTGCCGCTGGCGGACAAATGGTAACTGACGGCGGGAAAGCTGCGCAGCCCTAAGGGTACGGTGCACGGCGGCCCGGATGTGTTACCGGCGCGGCCGGCCGGTTTACCGGCCATTACGGCTCGCTTGCGGGAAAACGGACGTGCGACCGGGCATACGACGCCGGTCACGCGTGACGCGGCCGGCGATCAGGCGGGATGGTGTGGAGCGTGAGAGCGCTGCGACGTCAGTGGCAGCGCGCGGGCACCGGGACGGGCTCGGCGGCGGCCCGCCATGTCGACGGCTCGGTTGCGGCCGGCTGGCTCGTGCGGCGGGCGCCGCCCTTCGCGTTGCGCTGCCGGCGATGATCGAACCATGCGAACCCGAGCGCCGCGAGCGAGCCGCCAGGCACGACCAGCATCGTCACGTACAGCGCGATCTTCCAGCCGCGGTGCGGCCCGGAGAACACATGATGAGCGGTATCGGTCAGGTTGCGGCGCAGCGCGCCGGCGGCATTTTTCAGGAACAGCATCGCGAACATCCTCGGGGTGCCCGGCAGCGCGGGCCAATCGGTCAGAACATCGTCTCCGGCAGTGCAACATGCACGTCGTAACTGGTTGACTCAAATAATATTGACTAAGCAATCATTTTTCAAGATACTGGGCGCGTTCAAACCCGAAACGCACTATTGCTGCGCGCGCAATCGTATGACCGGCGGCCTCTACGATCCCGAGAACATCGCGCTGGAAACGAGCCTCGGCTATTACCTGTCGAAGGCGAAGCAGGCGCTCGTCGAGCGGATGGATCGCGCGCTCGAGCCGCTCGACCTCACCGCGCAGCAGATCGGCGTGATCCTGCTGCTGTCGCGCGGCTACGCGCGTACGCCGTTCGAGCTGTCGCGCAAGATGTCGTACGACAGCGGGTCGATGACGCGCATGCTCGATCGGCTCGAACGCAAGGGGCTGATCGCGCGTGCGCGCAGCGAGCAGGACCGCCGGATGATCGAGCTGACGCTGACCGAGCGCGGCATCGAAGCCGCCCGCGCGCTGCCGTCGCTGGTCGCGACCGTGCTGAACGCGCAGCTCGAAGGCTTCTCGGCCGACGAACTCGCGACGCTCATCGGCCTGCTGCAACGCTTCATCGCCAACGGGCCCGGTTCGACCGGCTGCCCGACGCCCGACGAACCTGACTGCTGATGCGTGCGGAGACCCCATGTCCAGGTTTAAACAGTCGCTTATTTCTCTGTCTGGGCAGAAGATGACGAGGCACGCGCTCCGCTTTTCCCCTTTTTCATTCCACCCGGCCGGGCCGCGCTGCGTCGCGCGCCCGTGCGTTGCGCCGGCGCGTTGCGCGCGCCGCGTCTAGGAGATCCCGATGTCCGCCACCACGGCATCCGCCCCCGCCGCCGAACCGGCGCCGCTGACCGGCGGCGCGCTCGCGCTGCTGACCGTCGGGCTCGCGCTCGGCACCTTCATGGAAGTGCTCGACACGTCGATCGCGAACGTCGCGGTGCCGACCATCTCGGGCAGCCTCGGCGTCGCGACGAGCGAAGGCACGTGGGTGATTTCGTCGTACTCGGTCGCATCCGCGATCGCGGTGCCGCTGACCGGCTGGCTCGCGCGGCGGGTCGGCGAGGTGCGGCTGTTCACGCTGTCGGTGCTCGCGTTCACGATTGCGTCCGCGCTGTGCGGCCTCGCGACCAACTTCGAGACGCTGATCGCGTTCCGGCTGCTGCAGGGCCTCGTGTCGGGGCCGATGGTGCCGCTGTCGCAAACGATCCTGATGCGCAGCTACCCGCCCGCGAAACGCGGGCTCGCGCTCGGGCTATGGGCGATGACGGTGATCGTCGCGCCGATCTTCGGCCCGTTGCTGGGCGGCTGGATCAGCGACAACTACACGTGGCCGTGGATCTTCTACATCAACCTGCCGATCGGCGTGTTCTCGGCGACCTGCGCGTACTTCCTGCTGCGCGGCCGCGAGACGAAGACGTCGAAGCAGCGGATCGACGCGATCGGCCTCGCGCTGCTCGTGATCGGCGTGTCGTGCCTGCAGATGATGCTCGACCTCGGCAAGGACCGCGACTGGTTCAACTCGTCGTTCATCGTCGCGCTCGCGCTGATCGCGGTCGTGTCGCTCGCGTTCATGCTCGTGTGGGAGGCGACCGAGAAGGAGCCGGTGGTCGACCTCACGCTCTTCAAGGACCGCAACTTCGCGCTCGGCGCGCTGATCATCTCGTTCGGCTTCATGGCGTTTTTCGGCTCGGTCGTGATCTTCCCGCTGTGGCTGCAGACGGTGATGGGCTACACGGCCGGCAAGGCCGGCCTCGCGACCGCGCCGGTCGGGCTGCTCGCGCTCGTGCTGTCGCCGTTGATCGGGCGCAACATGCACCGGCTCGACCTGCGGATGGTCGCGAGCTTCGCGTTCATCGTGTTCGCGGGCGTGTCGCTGTGGAACGCGACGTTTACGCTCGACGTGCCGTTCAACCACGTGATCCTGCCGCGGCTCGTGCAGGGCATCGGCGTCGCGTGCTTCTTCGTGCCGATGACGACGATCACGCTGTCGAGCATCTCCGACGAGCGGCTCGCGAGCGCGTCGGGGCTGTCGAACTTCCTGCGCACGCTGTCCGGCGCGATCGGCACCGCGGCCAGCTCGACGTTCTGGGAGAACGACGCGATCTACCATCATGCGCGGCTGTCGGAATCGGTGAGCGTCTACGCGCAGAACACGACCGACTACCAGGGCGCGCTCGCACAGCTCGGCATCGTCGGGCAGACGGCCAATGCGCAGCTGAACCAGCTCGTCACGCAGCAGGGCTTCATGATGGCGACCAACGACTTCTTCCACCTGTCGGCGGTGATGTTCATCGCGCTCGCGGCGCTCGTGTGGATCACGAAGCCGAAGAAGGGCGCGGGGCCGGCGATGGGGCATTGAGGGCGCAGGACTGGAGACGGTACTTTCGGGCTACGTGCTCGCCTTGCGTGGATTGTCGGATTGAACTAAGCCAATAATTTCAGTGAACTTAGTTCAATTGGGGGACGTGATGCATACCTATAACATGCATGACGCAAAAACGAATCTGTCGCGTCTGATCGACGAAGCCGTGCATGCCGGCGAACCGTTCGTAATCGCAAAAGCCGGCAAGCCGCTCGTCAAGGTGGTTCCGATCAATGCGCCGGAGCCGGTCCGGCCGAGCCGGATCGGTTTCATGAAGGGGCAGATCCGCGTCCCGGACGATTTCGACACAATGGGCGGCGACGAAATCGGCAAGCTGTTCGAGGGTGACGCATGAAGTTGCTGCTCGACACACACTTGCTTCTGTGGGCGGCAGCCGGTGCAGCCGAGCTGCCCGCCCGCGCCAGCACACTGATCGACGATCCCGCCTATACACCGCTTTTCAGCGTTGCGAGCCTCTGGGAGATCGTCATCAGGCGTGGATTGGATCGCGACGATTTCCAGGTGGACCCAAACGTGCTCCGCCGCAATCTTCTTGATGCCGGCTACGTGGAATTGCCGATCACGAGCGCGCATGCACTCGCGGTCGAACAACTGCCGTCGATCCATCGCGATCCGTTTGACCGTCTTCTGGTCGCCCAGGCGATCTCGGAGGGCGTCACGCTGCTCACGCACGACCAAACCGTCGCGCGCTATCCGGGCCCGATCACACACGTCTGATTGCGTCGGGCATCGGCCTCACTCCCGCGCCCGCAATCCTCCAAACGCCAGATCGTCGGCCGGCGCGAGCGGCAGCGTCGCCCGCGCGACGTCGAGCCACGCGCGCGCCGCGTGCGACAGGTAGCCCTTCTTCAGCCAGCCGAGCGCGATCGCCCACGTGATTTCCGGCTCGACGATCGGCCGGCACGTGAACTGGCTCGCGTCGAGCCGCCGGCAATACGGCTCGGGCAGCAGCGCGATGCCGACGCCCGCATGCACGAGCGCGGCCATGAAATCCCAGTGGCCGCTGCGGCTCACGATCGACGGCGTGAAACCGGCTTGCCGGCACGCATCCAGCACCGCGTCGTGCAGCGCGAGGCTTTCCGCATAGAACACGAACGATTCCCGCGCGAGATCGGCGAGCGGCACGGCCGCGTGGTCCTCCCAGCGCGACTCGCGGGGCGCGACGAGCCACAGCGGCGCGCGCACCATCGGCAGTCGCTCGAACGTGCCGGGATCGACCGGCTCCAGCAGCCCGCCGAGTTCCAGCTCGCCCGACATCAGCGCCGCCTCGATCATCCGCGCGCCCTGCTCGAACAGCTTCAGCTCGATGTTCGGGTAGCGCTGCTTGTACGCGGCGATGATCGGCGTGAACAGCGAACCGCCGAGCGGCGGGATGCCGATCGTCAGCTCGCCGCGTCCGAGCGTGCCGAGATCGTTCAGCTCCGACTGCAGCTGCGCCTGCGCGGCGAGCACGTCCTGGCCGCGCTGGAACACGATCCGCCCGGCGTCGGTCAGCACCATCTGCCGGCCGTCGCGCAGCAGCAGCGGCGAACCGATCTCGTCTTCCAGCGCCTTCACCATCTTGCTGATGGTCGGCTGCGTGACGAACAGCTTGTCGGCCGCCGCGGTGAAGCTCTGCTGGCGAACCACCTCGACGAAGTACCGCAGCGCGCGCAATTCCATCGATCACTCCCCAGATTGGTGCAGCTGAATTCAACGCGAATTCCGAATTGGAATGACAAGGATAGAGACAAGTCATTTTATTTATGGTTAGGGGAAACCCTATACTTGCTCCATTGACAGAAACATCTGTAGGGAGCCCGCCATGAACAAGCCGACCGCCACTGCCGCCGCCCGCCCCGCCGCTTCGGGCAGCCTCGCGCACACGGGCCGGATCGTGCTGCAGGCCACCGCGCTCGGCGTGTTGTGGATGGCGGTCGACTGGGCCGTGCGCAAGGTCGGGCTGCCGATTCCGTCCGGCGTGATCGGCCTCGCGGTGCTGCTCGTGCTGCTGTTCTCGGGCCGCGTCGCACCGGCGTGGGTGAAGGACGGCGCGAACTGGCTGCTGTCCGACATGCTGCTGTTCTTCGTGCCGGCCGCCGTCGCGGCCGTGCAGTACGGCGGGCTGTTCCGCGAGGACGGCTGGCGCATCGCGCTGGTGATGCTCGCCGGCACCGCGTTCGTGATGGTCGCGGTGGCCGTCGCCGTCGATCTCGCCGCGAAGCTCGAACGCCGGCTCGCCGTGCAGCGCGTGTTCGCCGAACGCCGCCGCGCGCGCCTGAGCGCCATCGCGCACTGAGCCGGAGCCTTCCATGCTCGCCGCGCTATCGAACCTGCCCGCCGACCGGGTGAATACCGCCATCTCCGTCGGCTGCTTCGTGCTGACGATCGTGCTGTATTTCGCGTCGAAGCGCCTCTATGCGTACAAGAAGACGCTGCTGTTCTCGCCGCTCGTGTTCGTGCCGGGCGTGCTGGTGCTGCTCGTGCTGCTGACCGGCATCCCGTATTCGGTCTATTTCCGCGACACGCGCTGGCTGATGTGGCTGCTCGGCCCGGCGACGATCGCGTTCGCGGTGCCGATCTACGACTATCGCGACCTGATCCGCCGCCACTGGCTGTCGCTGTCGGTCGGCGTCGCGGTCGGGATCGGCGCGGGCGTGTGCGGATCGCTGCTGCTCGCGAAGCTGCTGCACCTGTCGCCCGAGCTGCAACGCTCGCTGATGACGCGCTCGGTGTCGACGCCGTTCGCGCTCGCCGTGTCGGACAAGATCCACGCGCCGAAGGACCTCACGGCCCTGTTCGTGATCGCGACCGGCATCTGCGGGATGCTGCTCGGCGAACTGGTGCTCGCGCTCGTGCCGATGCGCACGCGGCTCGCGCGCGGCGCGCTGTTCGGCGCGGCCGCTCACGGGGTGGGCACCGCGAAGGCGCGCGAGATCGGCAGCGAGGAAGGCGTCGTGTCGAGCCTGACGATGATGATCGCGGGTGTCGCGATGGTGCTGATCGCGCCGCTGCTGTCGCTGCTGCCGATCTGACGATGGATGCGCGGGCGGGCACCGCTGCCCGCCGGCCGCACTCCTTGCCCGAAAGCCCGGTTCCCGCCGGCCGCACGCCGTCCCGCTCCCGCCCGATCGTTTCCCCCCGCCGTTCCTGCCCCGCATCGCGCCGACGCCCGGCCGACAATCGGCTGAGATAGCCGCAATTCCCCCCTCTTTTCCGCCCATCGGCCTCGGCCCGGATGCCGAACAATGCATGCTACGAGACATCACGCACGCATTCACATGGCCACGACTGCAACCCCGACCGCCGACAAGCCGGCTTCCTCCGGCAAGTTCAAGCGCATCGCGCTCATCGCCGTCATCGCGCTGGGCGCGGCTGCCGCCGCCGCCGGCGGCATGTACGTGTTCCTGGGCAAGGCAGGCGTCGGCCATCCGAGCGCGCCCGCCGAGCCGGCGCCGCTTGCCGCGCCGGTGTTCTTCGCGCTCGACCCGCTGACCGTGAACCTGCAGTCCGACGACGGCGCGCAGCACTACCTGCGCGTCGGCCTGTCGCTGAAGCTCACCGACCCGAAGGCGCAGGAGCAACTGACCGCGCGGATGCCGGAAATCCGCAGCCGGATCCTGCTCGCGCTGTCGAACAAGCATCCCGAGGAGCTCGCGACGCCGGACGGCAAACGTTCGCTCGCGAAGGAGCTGCGGGAGCTGATCGAGCAGCCGACCCAGCCGGGCAACCAGCGCGCGAAGGTCGACGACGTGCTGTTCACCGAGTTCGTCGTCCAGTAACGCGGCCGCAAAAGGAGCGCGTATGGGTCACCAGGAGTTCATGTCCCAGGAGGAGGTCGATGCCCTCCTCAAGGGCGTCACGGGCGAAACCGATTCGGTCGACGAGCAGCGCGACACATCGGGCGTCCGCCCCTACAACATCGCGACGCAGGAGCGGATCGTCCGCGGCCGGATGCCCGGCCTCGAGATCATCAACGACCGCTTCGCGCGCCTGCTGCGGATCGGCATCTTCAACTTCATGCGGCGCACGGCGGAAATCTCCGTCAGCCAGGTGAAGGTGCAGAAGTACAGCGAATTCACCCGCAACCTGCCGATCCCGACGAACCTGAACCTGGTGCACGTGAAGCCGCTGCGCGGCACGTCGCTGTTCGTGTTCGACCCGAACCTCGTGTTCTTCGTCGTCGACAACCTGTTCGGCGGCGACGGGCGCTTCCACACGCGCGTCGAGGGCCGCGATTTCACGGCCACCGAGCAGCGGATCATCGGCAAGCTGCTGAACCTCGTGTTCGAGCACTACACGACCGCGTGGAAGAGCGTGCGGCCGCTGCAGTTCGAATTCGTGCGCTCGGAGATGCACACGCAGTTCGCGAACGTCGCGACGCCGAACGAGATCGTGATCGTCACGCAGTTCTCGATCGAGTTCGGGCCGACGGGCGGCACGCTGCACATCTGCATGCCGTACTCGATGGTCGAGCCGATCCGCGACGTGCTCAGCTCGCCGATCCAGGGCGAGGCGCTCGAAGTCGACCGCCGCTGGGTGCGCGTGCTGTCGCAGCAGGTGCAGGCCGCCGAGGTCGAGCTGACCGCGAATCTCGCCGAGATCTCGGCGACGTTCGAGAAGATCCTGAACCTGCGCGCGGGCGACGTGCTGCCGCTGGAGATCGAGGACACGATCACCGCGAAGGTCGACGGCGTGCCGGTGATGGAATGCGGCTACGGAATTTTCAATGGTCAATATGCGTTGCGCGTGCAGAAGATGATCGGCGCGAGCGATTCGATGAAGGAAGGTGGATATGAGTGAGCTGAACCAGACGCCCGACGACGACATGCAGGCGATGGCCGATGCGGCCCTCGCGGCGTCGGCCGCCGACGCGAAGGCGCCGGCCGCGGCCGACGAAGAGCAGGGCCTCGACGACTGGGCGGCCGCGCTCGCCGAGCAGAACGAGCAGCCGGTGCAGGTGGGCGCCACGGGCGCCGGCGTGTTCCAGCCGCTGTCGAAGGCCGCGGCGAGCTCGACGCACAACGACATCGAGATGATCCTCGACATCCCGGTCAAGATGACGGTGGAGCTCGGCCGCACGAAGATCGCGATCCGCAACCTGCTGCAGCTCGCGCAGGGCTCGGTCGTCGAGCTCGACGGCATGGCCGGCGAGCCGATGGACGTGCTCGTGAACGGCTGCCTGATCGCACAGGGCGAAGTCGTGGTCGTCAACGACAAGTTCGGTATTCGCCTCACCGACATCATCACGCCCGCCGAACGCATCCGGAAGCTGAATCGATGAACGTCGTGAAGCCCGGCTGGCGCGTGTGCCGCGCGATCGCAGCGGCGGCGCTGGCCGCCGCCGCGTCGCTCGCGTGCGCGCCGGCCGGCGCCGCCGACATGAACGCGGTCAACCACGCCGGTTCGATCGCGTCGAGCGTGACGGTCGGCTCGGCCGTGCCGTCGCTCGGCATCGGCGCGGTGCTGCAGACGCTCGTCGGGCTCGCGGTCGTGATCGGCCTCGTATTCGCGTGCGCATGGCTCGCGCGCCGCTTCGGCTTCCAGCCCGCGCGACGCGGCGGCCCGCTGAAGGTCGTGTCGAGCGTCGGGCTCGGCGCGAAGGAAAGCGCGACGATCGTCGAGATCGGCGACACCTGGCTCGTGCTCGGCGTCGCGCCGGGCAACGTGCGGCTGCTGCATACGCTGCCGGCCGGTTCGGTGGCGGCCACCGCGACCGCGGGGTCGACCTCGGCCGACGCGCCCGCCGGCGGCAACCCGTCCGACGGCACCCTGCCCGGCACGTTCGGCGCGCGGTTTCGCGACGCGCTCGCGGGCGAAGCCGCGAAACGCCTCGGGCGCGGCAAGGACCGCTGACATGGCGCCGCGCCCTCTTTCCGTCTCCGCACTCCGATGAAACACGCATTCCTGCATCACGCGGCGCGTGTCGTGCCCGTGCTGATCCTCTGTCTCGCGCCCGCGCTTGCGTGCGCGCAGGCGAACGGCCTGCCCGCGTTCAATGCGAGCCCGGGCCCGCACGGCGGCACCACCTATTCGCTGAGCGTGCAGACGATGCTGCTGCTCACGATGCTGTCGTTCCTGCCGGCGATGCTGCTGATGATGACGAGCTTCACGCGCATCATCATCGTGCTGTCGCTGCTGCGCCAGGCGCTCGGCACCGCGACGACGCCGCCGAACCAGGTGCTCGTCGGCCTCGCGATGTTCCTGACCTTCTTCGTGATGTCGCCGGTGCTCGACCGCGCGTACAACGACGGCTACAAGCCGTTCTCCGACGGCTCGATGCCGATGGAGCAGGCCGTGCAGCGCGGCGTTGCGCCGTTCAAGACCTTCATGCTGAAGCAGACCCGCGAGACCGATCTCGCGCTGTTCGCGAAGATCTCGAAGGCCGCGCCGATGCAGGGCCCCGAGGACGTGCCGCTGTCGCTGCTGGTGCCCGCGTTCGTCACGAGCGAACTGAAAACCGGCTTCCAGATCGGCTTCACGGTGTTCATCCCGTTCCTGATCATCGACATGGTCGTCGCGAGCGTGCTGATGTCGATGGGGATGATGATGGTGTCGCCGTCCACCGTGTCGCTGCCGTTCAAGCTGATGCTGTTCGTGCTCGTCGACGGCTGGCAACTGCTGATCGGCTCGCTCGCGCAGAGCTTCAGTTAAGCGGAGGAACACGCGCGATGACGCCCGAACAAGTGATGACGCTGGCGCACCAGGCGATGATGGTCGGCCTGCTGCTCGCGGCCCCGCTGCTGCTGGTCGCGCTCGCGGTCGGCCTCGTCGTGAGCCTGTTCCAGGCCGCGACGCAGATCAACGAAGCAACGCTGTCGTTCATCCCGAAGCTGCTCGCGGTCGCCGCAACGCTCGTGATAGCCGGCCCGTGGATGCTGACGACGATGCTCGACTACCTGCGGCAGACGCTGCTGCACGTCGCGACGCTCGGTGCCGGCTGAGCCGCGCGCCCGGCCCGCTTTTTCCGCAATGTTCTCGGTCACCTACGCGCAGCTCAATGGCTGGCTCACGGCTTTTCTGTGGCCATTCGTGCGGATGCTCGCGCTCGTCGCGACGGCGCCCATGGTCGGCCACGCGGCGGTGCCGGTGCGCGTGAAGATCGGCGTGGCCGCATTCATGGCGCTGGTCGTCGCGCCGACGCTCGGCGCGATGCCGGACGTCACCGTGTTCTCCGCGCAGGGCATCTGGATCCTCGTCACGCAGTTCCTGATCGGCGTCGCGATGGGTTTCACGATGCAGCTCGTGTTCGCGGCCGTCGAAGCGGCCGGCGACTTCATCGGGCTGTCGATGGGGCTCGGCTTCGCGACCTTCTTCGATCCGCATTCGAACGGCGCGACGCCCGCGATGGGTCGGTTCCTGAACGCGGTCGCGATGCTCGCGTTCCTCGCCGTGGACGGCCACCTGCAGGTATTCGCCGCGCTCGCCGCGTCGTTCCAGTCGCTGCCGGTGTCGGCCGAGCTGCTGCACGCGCCGGGCTGGCGCACGCTCGCCGCGTTCGGCGCGACCGTGTTCGAGATGGGGCTGCTGCTGTCGCTGCCGGTCGTCGTGGCGCTGCTGATCGCGAACCTCGCGCTCGGCATCCTGAACCGCGCGGCGCCGCAGATCGGCATGTACCAGATCGGCTTTCCCGTCACGCTGATCGTCGGGCTGTTGCTCGTGCAACTGATGATCCCGAACCTCGTGCCGTTCGTGTCGCACCTGTTCGACATGGGGGTCGATGCGATGGGGCGGGTGTTGATCGGGTGGCGGTAGGCGCCCTGTCGACGCACATAGATCCTCTTCTGCCTCATTCGGGCCGCACTTTCCTTCCGCGATTCTCCCTGCTGGCACCCCGGCATTTGATTCCGACCGTGCCCCTTTTTTCGTCCTTTCCACCGCGGCGCCGACCGCCCGCGGCGCGCCCACCGCCCGCCCCGTGCGACAACCGGCCCGAACCCGCTTCCAGCCCGTCCGGCGGGCGATCGCGGCCGATACAAGCACGTTCGTCGCACATCGGTGCTTGACCTGCGCCGACCGACTCGCTAGCGTTTCGGGTTTGCCCGGGCGGCCATTGCCGCCGGTGCCGTGAGCGCGCCCGACGTCCTGGCGCGCGCGGCCGGGCTCCGATGGAAAAGACGATGCAGAAACTCGATGCGGCCAGCCCGCAGGCGATGTCGACGGATTTCACCGCCGACAACGTCGCGCGCCTGAAGGCGCTGTTCCCCGAACTCGTGACCGAAGGCCCGGACGGCGCGTCGGTCGACGTCGACGTGCTGAAAGCGCTGGTCGGCGAGCGCACGGTCGGCGACGCCGACGAGCGCTACGGCTTTCACTGGCACGGCAAGCGCGCCGCTCGCCAGGCCGCGCTCACGCCGTCGACGGGCACGCTGCGGCCCTGCCCCGACGACAGCGTCGCGTGGGACGACACGCGCCATCTGGTGATCGAGGGCGACAACCTCGACGTGATGAAGCTGCTGCACAAGAGTTACGCAGGCAAGGTGAAGCTCGTCTACATCGATCCGCCGTACAACACCGGCAGCGATTTCGTCTATCCGGACGACTTCAGCGACAGCATCCGCCACTACCTGGCGATGACGGGCCAGACCGAAGCCGGCGTGAAGCGCAGCACCAACACCGAGGCGAACGGCCGGTTCCACACCGACTGGCTGAACATGATGTATCCGCGCCTGAAGCTCGCGCACGCGCTGCTGTCCGACGAAGGGCTGATCGCGGTGCACATCGACGAGCACGAAGTGCATGCGCTCGTGCTGATGCTGCGCGAGATCTTCGGCGAGGAAAACGAGCTCGGCGTGGCCGTGTGGGACAAGCGCAACCCGAAGGGCGACGCGCGCGGCGTCGCGTACCAGCACGAATCGCTGGTGCTGTTCGCGCGCAACGCCGAGACGCTGCTCGAACAGGCGCCGCTCAAGCGCCCGAAGCGCAATGCGCAGCGCATGCTCGACGCCGCGCACGACGCGGTGTACCGCAGCGGCAACCCGAAGGACGCGCAGAAGGCGTACCGCGCGTGGATGAAGGCGCAGACCAACCTGTCCGGCGGCGAGGTGATGTACGACCGGCTGTCGGCGGAAGGCCGCGTGTACCGCCTCGTGTCGATGGCCTGGCCGAACAAGAAGAAGGCCCCGGACGAATATTTCACGCCGCTGATCCACCCGGTCACCGGCAAGCCGTGCGCGATGCCGGCGCGCGGCTGGCGCAACCCGCCCGCGACGATGCAGGCGCTGCTCGAGCGCGGCCAGATCGAATTCGGCCCGGACGAAACCACGCAGCCGCAGCGGATCTACTACCTCGACGAGAACATGTACGAGAACGTGCCGTCGGTGCTGCCGTTCGCGGGCTCCGACGACGCGCTGTTGAAAACGCTCGGCATCCCGTTCGACCTGCCGAAGCCGGTCGACTTCGCGGCCGCCGTGATCGGCTGGTGCACGCGCGGCGACGACATCGTGCTCGACTGCTTCGCCGGCTCCGGCTCGACCGGCCACGCGGTGATGCAGGTGAACGCGACCGACGGCGGCGCGCGCCGCTATATCCTCGTGCAGCTGCCCGAGGCGCTCGACCGACGCGACAAGACGCAAGCCGCGGCCGCCGATTTCTGCGCGAAGCTGAAGAAGCCGCTGACGCTCGCCGAAATCACGAAGGAGCGCCTGCGCCGCGCCGCGCAGCAGGTCGCGCGCGACTATCCGGAAAGCTATGGCGACCTCGGTTTCCGCGTATACCGGCTCGACACGACCAACGTGATCGAGTGGGACCCGCGCCGCGACGATTTCGACCATGCGCTCTTCGCGTCCGTCGAACACGTGAAGACCGGCCGCACCGAGGACGATCTGCTCGCCGAGCTGACGCTGAAGCTCGGCCTCGACCTCTGCACGCCGGTCGAGCATCACCAGGTGGCCGGCAAGACGGTGCACCTGATCGGCCGCGCGATCGTCGCGTGCTTCGATGCGCGCATTTCGCGCGACGACGCGGGCCCGCTCGCCGACGGCATCGTCGACCTGCTGGATGCGACCGGCGCGTCGCGCGACGTCACGTGCCTGTTCCGCGACAGCGGCTTCGTCGACGACGTCGCAAAGCTCAATCTCGCCGCGCTGCTCGAACAGCACGGCGTGAAGCGCGTGCGGAGCCTGTGATGCGGCTGCATTTCGAAGCGGATCTCGACTACCAGCGCGAGGCGATCGACGCCGTCTGCGACCTGTTTCGCGGGCAGGAATCGTATCGCGGCGACTTCAGCGTGCTCGCGAACGCCGCGCCCGGCACGACGGCCGCCGCGCAAGGCTCGCTCGGCTTCGCGGTGTCCGAGCAAGGCGTCGGTAACCGGCTGTCGCTGACCGACGACGCGCTCGCACGCAATCTCGCCGACGTGCAGTTGCGCGGCGGGCTGCCGCCGTCCGGCCTGCCCGGCTCGCGCGACTTCACCGTCGAGATGGAGACCGGCACCGGCAAGACCTACGTGTACCTGCGCACGATCTTCGAGCTGAACCGCCGCTACGGCTTCACGAAATTCGTGATCGTCGTGCCGTCGATCGCGATCAAGGAAGGCGTGCACAAGACGCTGTCGATCACCGAGGATCACTTCCGTGCGTTGTACGCGGGCGTGCCGTACGACTACTTCCTGTACGACTCCGCGAAGCTCGGCCAGGTGCGCCACTTCGCGGCGAGCGCGGCGATCCAGATCATGGTGATGACGGTCGCCGCGATCAACAAGAAAGAGATCAACAACCTCTACAAGGACAGCGAGAAGACCGGCGGCGAGAAGCCGATCGACCTGATCCGTGCGACGCGGCCGATCGTGATCGTCGACGAACCGCAAAGCGTCGACGGCGGCCTCGAAGGGCGCGGGCGCGAAGCGCTCGCCGCGATGGCGCCGCTCTGCACGCTGCGCTATTCGGCCACGCACGTCGACCGCCACCACATGGTGTACCGGCTCGATGCGGTCGACGCGTACGAGCGCAAGCTCGTCAAGCAGATCGAGATCGCGTCGGCGATCGTCGAGGATGCGCACAACAAGCCGTACGTGCGGCTCGTCGGCGTGTCGAACCGGCGCGGCGCGATCAGCGCGCGCGTCGAGCTCGACGTCGCGACCGCGGCCGGCGTGAAGCGCCAGATCGTGTCGGCCACCGACGGCGACGATCTCGAGCGCCTGACCAAGCGCGCGCTGTACGCGGGGCTGCGGATCGGCGAAGTGCATGCGGTCAAGGGCGCCGAATACGTCGAGCTGCGCCACCCGGAAGGCGAGGCGTTCCTGTCGCTCGGCGAGGCGTTCGGCGACATCGACACGCTCGCCGTGCAGCGCGAGATGATCCGCCGCACGATCCGCGAGCATCTCGACAAGGAGCTGCGCCTCGCCGAGCGCGGCGTGAAGGTGCTGTCGCTGTTCTTCGTCGATTCGGTCGAACGCTATCGCCGCTACGACGAGAACGGCGTGCCCGTGAAGGGCGACTACGCGCTGATCTTCGAAGAGGAATATGCGCGTGCGGCGCGCGTGCCGGCCTACCGTGCGCTGTTCGACGGCGTGGACGTCGCGCTCGAAGTCGAGCGTGCGCACAACGGCTACTTCTCGATCGACCGCAAGGGCGGCTGGACCGACACGAGCGAAAGCAGCGCGGCGGCCCGCGAGAATGCGGAACGCGCGTACGGCCTGATCATGCGCGAGAAGGAAGCGCTGCTGTCGTTCGACACACCGCTGAAGTTCATCTTCTCGCACTCGGCGCTGAAGGAAGGCTGGGACAACCCGAACGTGTTCCAGATCTGCACGCTGCGCGACATCCAGACCGAACGCGAGCGCCGTCAGACGCTCGGCCGCGGGCTGCGCCTCGCGGTCGACCAGGACGGCGAGCGCGTGCGCGACCCGGGCGTCAACACGCTCACAGTGATCGCGACCGAGCGCTACGAGTCGTTCGCGGAGAATCTGCAGAAGGAAATCGAGGCCGATACGGGCATCCGGTTCGGGATCGTCGAGGAACACCAGTTCGCGGCGCTGCCGGTGCAGGAAGACGACGGCCCCGCGCATGCGCTCGGCATCGAGCTGTCGCGCGTGCTGTGGAATCACCTGCACGAGCAGGGCTACGTCGACGCGCAGGGCAAGGTGCTCGACCGGCTGAAGGATGCGCTGCGCCAGAGCGCGCTCGTGCTACCGGACGCGTTCGAGCGGCTGCGTGCACCGATCGTCGCGACGCTGCGCAAGCTGTCGGGCCGCTTCGCGGTGCGCAATGCCGACGAGCGCCGCGCGATCGCGTTGCGGCGCGATGCGTCGGGCAAGGCCGTCGTGTTCGGCGAGGATTTCCGCGCGCTGTGGGACCGCATCCGCCATCGCACCGTGTACCGCGTCGAGTTCGACAACGCGAAGCTCGTGCGCGACTGCACGGCCGCGCTGCGCGACGCACCGGACATCGCGCGTGCGCGGCTGCAGTGGCGCAAGGCCGAAATCGACATCGGCAAGGCCGGCATCGAGGCGATCGAGGTGGCCGGCGCCGGCACGGTGCTGCTCGACGAAGGCGAATTGCCGCTGCCCGACCTGCTCACCGAGTTACAGGACCGCACGCAGCTCACGCGCCGTTCGCTCGCGACGATTCTTGCCGACAGCGGCCGGCTCGACGATTTCCGCGTGAATCCGCAGCAGTTCATCGCGGTCGCGGCCGACGCGATCAACCGCTGCAAGCGGCTCGCGCTCGTCGCCAGCATCGCGTACCGCAAGCTTGGCGAGCGCCACGTGCATGCGCTCGAATCGTTCGAGAGCGAAGCGCTGACCGGCTACCTGCGCAACCTGCGGCCGGACGCGCGCAAGTCGATCCATGAAGCGGTCGTGTGCGAGACGGACGCCGAGCGCGCGTTCGCCGATGCGCTCGAAGCGCACGACGGCGTGAAGCTGTACGCGAAGCTGCCGGCGTGGTTCCGCGTGCAGACGCCGCTCGGCAGCTATCACCCGGACTGGGCCGTGCTCGCGGAACAGGACGGCGGCGAGCGGCTGTACTTCGTCGTCGATACGCCGAATGCGGACGGCCACGTGCCGAGCGAGCACGAGCGCGCGAAGCTCGCGTGCGGCGAAGCGCATTTCCGCGCGCTGGTCGAGGGTGACGGCGCGGCGCGCTTCGTGCGCGTCGGGCAGGCGGATGCGCTGTTCGAACCGGCCGCGATTGCGCCACCGGCGGGCGGCGGGCGGTAACACGAAGGGCGGCGACGAGCCGCCCTTTTTTCATGGGCCGGCGGTGTCCTTCTTCCCCCGTCGAATCCGTCCGTCAAGCGCGTGAAAGCGGTTCGTATGATGGCGGGCCGGGCGGCCCGGTTACGGCTGGTTGCAAATCGGGTCGGTTCGACGTTTCGGCGCGACGGTCGCCTCAGCCGCTTGTGTCGCTTGTGCCGCCGCAATGAAAAAAAGGCGCCGAAGCGCCCTTCTCCGGCCTGCGTGCGCCGGCTTACAGCGTCCGGCCGAACGCGTTGCGGTGCGTGTGAGGCGTGGACGTCTTGCCGTGCGTGGTATGGCTGTGCGTATGCCCGCGGCCCGGCTGCGTGCCCGCGCGATCGGCGATCGTGTCGGAACGGTCGGCCGCGCGCGCGAGGCCCTTGTCGCGGTCGCCCGCACTGAAGCCGTTCGAGTTGCTCAGCGCCTGGCCGCTCATGTGACCGGCCGACATGCCGCCCGCGTTGCCACCCATCCCGCCCATGCCGCCTGCGCCGTGACCGCCGCCATTGCCACCGCCGCCATTGCCACCGCCGCCATTGCCACCGCCGCCACCATTGCCGCCGGCTGCCGCGTTCGCGGAGACGGCACCCAGTGCGAGCAGCGCGGCTGCCAGCACGGACAGATATCGTTGGGTTTTCATTGTTTGCTCCCTGGAGCGTGTTTGAATGATTGCATTCTAGGAACGCGCGGTTTCCGCGCGACTCGACGTTGTAAATGATCGTAACGACACGCATCGCGCGCATTCGTCCGATCAATTTGCCGTATGCCGGCTGCGTGCGCGGAATGCGCGGCCGGCCGTCGCCGAACAAGGAAGTTGCAAGGCGGAAGCGGCGCGTGCCGTTCCGCCGGTCGATGAAGATGCTGCCTCGGCGCTTACTGCGCCGGCAGCATCCGTTGCGCCGCCGCCTTGCGCTGCGCGGCCTGCTCCTGCTCGTGCTGCTTCGCGACGTGATGGCCGACGATACAGCCGCCGACTGCGCCGACCACCGCGTGGTGCCCCGCATAGTGGCCGGCCACCCCGCCGACCACCGCGCCCTTCATGCAGCCCGCCGCGTGCGCGCTGCCGATCGTTGCGAGCGCAACGACAGCGGCGGCGGCACACAGCCTGATGTATCGCACGGGCATCATGTTTTCATCCTCCTCTTGCGACGATCAGATGGGCCGCTTAATCCCAGCGGCCGCCACGCCAGCCGCCGCGCTCGCGCCACTCGTGCTCGCGCCATTCATGGCGGCGCCATTCGCGTTCGCGCCATTCGCGCTGACGCCAGCCGTCGCCGCGCCAACCGTAGTCGCGATAGCCGACCGGCGCGTACATCACCGGCGGCGGCGGCGCCACATAGACGGGCGCCGGCGCCGTGTAGACGCCCGGCACGCCGATGCCGACCGACAGGTCGACGTGGGCCGACGCGACGCCCGAAGCTGCCAGCGCCGCTACACCGAGAACTGCACCGAGAATAAGTTTCTTGCTCATTTCGCGACTCCCTGCACGTGTCGTGCGTCATGTGACTACGGTTCGGAGTCTAGGCACCGGACGCTGACACAGGTGAAACGGGTATGCGAGACAGGTAACGGACGTTTACGGGTGCCCGCAAAGCCTTATGGAGCAAGGGAAAGGCGACGTTCCGGACACCGTTGCAGCGATGCACCGGGTCGGTAAAAAGGGAATTTTCAGCACGAAACCGGCGATCGGATCGAACCCGCCGGTGTGCACGGGAAGCGAACCGCCCTTACCCCGCGGCGCGGGCGGCTCGCAACGGCGCGCGTTACGCGCGGATATCGTCGACGCTGCGCAGCCAGTGCACGCTGAACAGGTTGTCCGCATCGGTCCACACGGTATCGGGTGCGAACCCGGCGCGGCGCGCGATCGCGTGGAAGCCGTCGATCGTGAACTTGTGCGAGTTCTCCGTGTGGATGCGCTCGCCGGCTTCGAAGCGGAACACGTGGCCGCGCACGTGCACGGTCTGCGCGACGTCGCTGACCAGATGCATCTCGATGCGCTGGCGCTCGCGGTCGTAGAACGCGCAATGCGAGAACGCGTCGACGTCGAAATCCGCGCCGAGCTCCGCGTTTGCGCGCACCAGCAGGTTCAGGTTGAACTGCGCGGTCACGCCCTGCGCGTCGTTGTACGCGTGATGCAGCGTGCGCTCGTCCTTCACGAGGTCGGCCCCCACCAGCAGGCCGCCGCCGCGCAGCAGCCGTGCGGCGTCACGCAGGAACGTGTCGGCCTCTTCCGGCGAGAAGTTGCCGATCGTCGAGCCGGGAAAGAAGCCGATGCGTCGCCGCGGCGTTTCGGTCAGCCTGGCCAGTTGCTCGGCCTTCGTGTAGTCGGCAGCGAGCGGCGCGACGTCGAGCCACGGATAGGCCGCACGCAGCCGCGCGGCCGCACCGTGCAGGTAATCGGCGGAGATGTCGACCGGCACGTAGCGCGCCGGCGCGTTCGCGTAGTTGTCCGCGAACGCGTCGAGCAGCACGCGGATCTTCTCGAGCGAACCCGCGCCGAATTCGACGATGTCCGCATGCGGGCCGACGCGCCGCACGATCTCGGCCGCGCGATCGCGCAGGATGCCGAGCTCGGTGCGCGTCGGGTAGTACTCCGGCAGTTCGCAGATGCGGTCGAACAGCGCGGAGCCGGCCGCATCGTAGAAGTATTTCGGCGGGATGCTGCGCGGCGTGCGCGACAGTCCGTCGATCAGGTCGCGCTCGAACGCGCTCGGCCGCGAATCGCGGGCGGGTTGCAGGCCACCGCTCGTGGCCGTCAGGTCAGACGTCTCGCGCAAGTCGCACCCCCGTGAATTGCCAGCGTGCCGCCGGCGGAAAGAAATTGCGGTACGTCGGCCGTTCGTGCCCGGGCGGCGTCGCGATGCTGCTGCCGCGCAGGACCTGCTGGCCGACCATGAACTTGCCGTTGTATTCGGCCGCGACCCCGGCGAGCGGCCGAAAGCCCGGATAGGGCTCGTAGGACGAACGCGTCCACTGCCAGACGTGCCCGAGCATTTGCCGGATCCCGTCGGCCGCGAACGCGGTTTCCCATTCGAATTCGGTCGGCAGCCGCGCGCCGGCCCATTCTGCATACGCGGCGGCCTCGTAGAAGCTCACGTGACACACTGGCGCGTCGGGCGCGAGCGGTTCGACGCCGTGCAGGCCGAAGGTGCGCCGCACGCGCGTGGCGGCTGCATCGTCGTCGTCCGGGATCCAGTACGCGGGCCCTTGCCACCCTTCCCGCTGCACCGTGGCCCAGCCGTCGGACAGCCAGAACTCGGGGCGCGTATAGCCGCCGTCGGCGACGAACGCCGCGAATTCCGCATTCGTCACCAGGCGGTTCGCGATCTCGTACGGCCGCACGAGTGCGGTGTGGCGCGGCCGTTCGTTGTCGAACGAGAACGTATCGCCGTCGTGCCCGATCTCGACGAGCCCGCCCGGCTGAGGCAGCCAGCGCAGCGGGCCGGCATCGCCCGCGGCGAGCGCGTGTTCCGCCTCGGCGCCGGTACGCGGCCGGAACGCCGGCTTCAACGGGTTGCACGAGAACGCATGCAGCATGTCGGTGACGATCAGTTCCTGATGCTGCTGCTCGTGATGCAGGCCGAGCACGAGCTCCGGCGCGATCGCGTCGAGCAGCGCCGCATCGGCGCCGGCCAGCGCGCGCAGCATCGCGTCGTCGACGTATTGCCGGTATGCATGCACGTCGTCGAGCGACGGACGCGTGAGCAGCCCGCGCTGCGGCCGCGGATGGCGCGGGCCGAGCGCTTCGTAATAGGAATTGAAGAGGAACTGGAACGCGTCGTCGAACGGCGCGTAGCCAGGCACGCGGCGCATCAGCACGACGGTTTCGAAGAACCAGGTCGTATGCGCGAGATGCCATTTCGTCGGACTCGCGTCGGGCATCGACTGCACGGCCTGGTCTTCGGGGGACAGCGTCGCGGTTAACGCGACGCTATGGGCGCGCACGTCCTGGTAACGGCGCTGAAGTTGTGATGCAAGAAGGCTCATCGGTTTACCGTTCACGTC
Source organism: Burkholderia sola (assembly GCF_905400185.1). NCBI lineage: Bacteria > Pseudomonadati > Pseudomonadota > Betaproteobacteria > Burkholderiales > Burkholderiaceae > Burkholderia > Burkholderia sola. The sequence goes on along the minus strand of NZ_FR989675.1, from coordinate 30,515 downwards.
GCGATTCGCTGCGTTGCGTTGCCGGAAAAGGGAAAGCCTTGCGCTGGGATGCGCGCGGCTGACGGGCGATTTGCTGCTGCGTCGTCGGGCAGCCGGCGCGCGCGCCGGGCCGCGAATGCGGCTTCACTTCATCTGCCCGTGCAGAACAGTATGGTCCAGAAATGTGAACGTCGCGAATCGGATTTCGGATGAAACGAAGACGAAAGAAAAATGAAAGCATACGTGAGGTGGGCGTCGCGCGTTTCAGGAACGGCCGATGCCTGTCGTGACGGGGTTCGGCCGACGGAGGCAACCCGCGTGCCCGCGGCTGCGCCCTACTGACGTCCGGTGACAACCGCTCGGCATGCGTGAAAGGTCGATGGCGCGCGTGCGCCCGAGGCGCGGCGTCAGGCAGCCGATTCGTCAGTCGATATCGCGACCTTCCGGGTGCCCGGCTCTACGGCTCCACCCTTTGCGTGCCGTCGCTTTCTTCTTCGGCCGCAAAAATTTTTGCATCGATGTCACACGCGCGGGGTGCTCGCTCGTCATATCGGCGGAACCCACACGAAAGGAGAAGGAACCATGACTGCGAAACTCAATCCGTTTGCCGCCGCCCCCGCGTTGATGAAGAGCTGGATGACCGTGTCGGTCGCCGCTGCCGGGAGCCTCGAGCCGACGCTGATCGAGCTGGTCAAGATCCGCGCGTCGCAGATCAACGCGTGCGCGAACTGCCTTAACATGCACACCGTCGAGGCGCGCGAGCAAGGCGAGACCGAGCAGCGCATCTACCTGCTGTCCGCGTGGCGCGAAGCGCCCTGCTACACCGACCGCGAGCGCGCGGCGCTCGGCTGGACCGAGGCGCTCACGCGGCTGTCGGAGGGCCACGCGGCGCACGAAGCCGCCTATGCGGCGCTGAACGACCATTTCAGCGAGGAGGAACAGGTGAAACTCACGGTGATGATCAACGTGATCAACGGTTGGAACCGGCTCGCCGTCGGTTTCGGGCTATGGGTCGACCCGGCCGACGCGAAGGCCGCCGCCGCGAAGATGGTGGCCTGATGCCGAGCCTCGACCCGGTCGGCAGCCACGCCGACGAACGGGCCGACGCGGCGGCGAGCTTCGATCCGCTGCGTCGCACGCTGATCCGCGTCGCGTACCGAATGCTCGGTTCCGTCGCGGATGCCGAGGACATGGTGCAGGAGGCGTTCATCCGCTGGATGGACGTCGACCGTACCGAGGTGCGCGTGCCCGAGGCGTTCCTGCGCCGCATGGTGATGCGCATGTGCCTCGACCAGTTGAAGTCCGCGCGGCACCAGCGCGAGACCTATATCGGCCCGTGGCTGCCCGAGCCGGTCGTCGAGGAAGACGAACCGGACGACGTCACGCTGCCGCTGCTGCTCGCGCTCGAACGGCTGTCGCCGCTCGAACGCGCGGCGTTCCTGCTGCACGACGTGTTCGGCCTCGAATTCGACGAAGTGGCCACGACGATCCAGCGCGACCCGGCCGCCTGCCGGCAGCTCGCCGCGCGGGCCCGCACGCACGTGCGCGAGGCGCGACCGCGTTTTCATGTCGAAAAGCAGCGCGGGATCGAACTGGCCGAAGCGTTCTTCGCGGCGTCACGCAGCGGCGACATGCGTGCGCTCGGCGCGCTGCTCGCCGAGGACGTGAGCCTGCATTCGGACGGCGGCGGCAAGCGGCCCGCGGCCGGCAAGCCGGTGTTCGGCTTCGAGCGGGTGATGCGGGTGCACGCATACCTGGCCGAGCTGTTCGCGACGCATGCGTCGAAGCTCGTGCGGGCCGGGTTCATCAACGGGCTGCCGGGTTTCGTCACGCTGGAAGCCGACGGCGAGCTGCAGACGACGGCACTCGAGATCGACGACGGAAAGATCGTCGCGATTTATGTCGTGCGGAATCCTGACAAATTGAAGCATCTGCATTGAGCGCGGCGCGAGCATGCGCCGTATGCGATGTGCCCGCCGGCGCCGCCCTCTTCTTTTTGCCCTGCGTTTTCCAATCGCCGGATATCGCGATCAGTACGTCGCGCCTCCGACGTTGCCGATCATGTACAACAGCACGCCGAGCAGCGGCGTCGCGACGGCGAAACCCGCCGCCGCCAGCCAGTTCGTGCCGCCTTGCGCCTCGAGCAGCGCGAGAAACGATTCGCGAGACGTCGCGTGCGGGCGCAGTTTTTCGATCTGGCGTTCGACGTATCGCTTGTAGAGGCTGTTCCCGCACCAGCCGAGCGAGACCGCGATCCCGATGGTGATCGGGTCGAGCGTGCTCGATTCGAAGTATGTCGGGAAGTACAGCAACTCGAGCAGCGTGATGCCGAGCGTGGCGGCAAGCACGGCGGCCGCCTGCCAGTACATGCATCGGTACGCCATCCAGGCCGGGCCCAGGAAGCACGCGGCCCAGTTCCACGATTGCCGGCTCTTGCGCGAGTCGGCGATCGCCCATTTTCGTTCGTACCAGGCGGCCTTCTTGCCGACGTAAGCGGCGATTTCGTCGTTGCTTGCCGATGATGCGGCGGTCGTGGCCTCGGACATGATCGTGTGCTCTCAGTCGCGCGGATCGCGCGTCGTTGTTTTGATGTGGTGGAAGTCGGATGACGGGCGAAGCCGCCGCGTCGATGCGCACACGATTCTACGCGCCGTGCAGCGGCAGTTGTGTGGCGGATCGGATGGTTCGTGACGATGCGATGCCGGGCCGTGTATCGCGCAACACATCGGGGCTTCATGCGTTGTTTTGCGTTGTTTCGGACCGGAAAAGAAAAACGCCACGCGAGGTTGCCGCGTGGCGTTTGTATGTTGGCGAGCCGCGTTGCCTGTAGGCAAGTTGTGCTGCCGGACCCCTTCATTTTGTTCGTTGGTAGGCTCGATTGGATTCGAACCAACGACCCCCACCATGTCAAGGTGGTGCTCTAACCAACTGAGCTACGAGCCTAAGAAGCCGCGAATTATAGAGAGGGTTTTGGGGCAGCACAAGCCCCTTCGTGAAAATTTTTTGAAAGGGGCCGCGCATGCGTGCCGACGATCGATGTCGTGCAGCGATGCTGCGGACGCGGGCTTCGTCTCCACGCATCACAGCAAAACGCGTCGATGTGCTGTGGTGTTATCCACATTGCCCTCTGGATAACCGTCCGGGAAGTCTCTGGATTCACAGTGGAACGATTGAGGATATGTCGGCGCGGCTGTGAATCGACGAAAAGTTGTTCTGTGCTGCCGGACGCTGTTCACGTCGCGCACCCAGGGTTATGCATTTCGGTTCGCGTTGAAAATTCAGTGCGTTACGGAGGTTATCCACTGTGGGGCACAGAGCTTGTTAACTATCACTACGTATATATACGAACCCTGTTAACACCTTTGGATAAGCACAGTCCGTTGACTGTGATCCGCTCAGGATATGCACTGCGTGCAGCGAGCTGACAAACGAAACGGAACGCTGTGAAGCGCGTCGATCGGTGCGCGAGTCTTCATGTCTGTAGAATCGCCGGCATCCAGAATGCAAACGCCCGACGAACGGGTTCGCGGCCAATGACCCATGCTTCGTCGACCCATCTCCAGGCGCTCGATATCGACACCGTCGTACGCCGGATGCAGCACCATCCGGGCGACATCGTGTTGGAGCGACGCGTATCGATACCGGAAGCCGAGGTCCTGTGTTGCCGCTACAACGGCGAGCGATTCAACGTGAAGTTCGATCTCGACTACGAGGTGTCTGTTGATCGTGTCGGCATGCTGTCCGGCGAGGACGTCGCGAAGATCGTTGGATGGCTCACGAAGGAGGCAAGGTGATCACAGCGGGTGACACTGGACGATGCGCGCGATGAAGGCGCCCGTCGACGAGATGCTGGCGACGGACATTGCCGGCCACATTGCGGTCGTCGTGACCGACATGGCGGCTGCGGTCGAGGGGCTGATCCGGTTGGGCTTCGCTCGCCAATCCGATCGGTGGGAACGCGCGATCGCAGACGATACCGATCGCCAGGCGCTCGTCGCCGCGCTTATCGATCTCGATGCGTTGTTTCCCGCAGGCCGCGACTGGAGCCCGCAGGCACTCGTCGAGTATTACCGGGAGATCGGCGTCGTTCGAAGCGGGTACCGTTCGGTTGCATGGCGCGGGCCGACGCAATTCGTCATCGGATGACGTCGAACGACATGACGAAACCGAAGTAGGACCCGGGCGACACCCGTGCTTCAGGAACCATGACACGGGATGGAACATCCGCCTGCGCGGGCGATTGTTATCGGAAGACAGGCGGTGAAATTCGGAGAAGACGATGAGCACATCGAATTTCGGCACGATCGACCGGTGTTCGGTCACGCTCAACACCGCGACGCTGCTCGGCCTGAAAACTGCCTACGAAGACTTTGCCGCGACCGGGCAGGACCTGCGCAGCTTCGAGATCTGTATCACGGATAAAAGGGCATCCACGGTGGATCCCGGACCAGACGATGATGTCATCACCATCACGTTCGTGGCGAAGCTGATTCCGGGCATGCGCGGGCTGGGCAACGCAAACCGGCTCGGAAAGTCGATCCACTACGTCATCGCGCCGGAAACCGGCGAGATTCTCGGGATAGTCGGGACGAAGTGACCGGAAGCGCGAGCGGCGGTGTGTGGATAACCGGCGCACGATCCAGTTGAAACCCTGTGCACCGGACCGGTGAGCATTCCGGTTTCGATGGTCCTGTCGGTCTGAATGCCCGACCTGACAAGGCTTTGCCGACAATGAAAGAGGGCAGCGAACAAATCGCGCGACGTCCGGAAGTCGAATGCCTTGTGGATATCGACGCCCAAAACAACCCGAAACGCTGTGCACGTCAAAGGTGAGCGAACCGACCGAAGGCGACCTGCGGGACCAGCAGGAGATATGTGGATATCCGGTTCCGCGGCGACTCGAAACCCTGTGATTTTAAAGGTGAGGGCGCCGGCGCGGTGTCGATGTGAATAACTGCCGAGGAAAGTCAGTCGAAACGCTGTGCATTCGAGCGGTGAGCATGCGCCCGTTCAAGCCCGCCAAGCCGCCCCACAAAAGGCGCTGACGGCCACGACCAACCGCCAGCCGGGCGCGCATCCTACCGCTTCAAGTCTGCTGATCGAGCGCCTGCACGACTGCTTTCTCGCCAAGACTCCCCGCCGGTCCCACCACCGCATAGTTGAGCCCGTTCACCGATCCATACCGCGCGAGCAGCGCGCCATCCACGCGTTGCCCGTTCGGCAGCAGCCGATGTCCCGATTCCGCCGGCCGGAGATAGAAGCTCAGCGTCCGTCCCGCCTCATCCTCATAGAGCACCATCGCAGCAGTCGCCCCGCTGTCCGTCGTGAACAACCGCCCACCGACCGGCCTGAACCCCGCCGCGCTCAAATCCGGCAGCTTCGCCGATGCGCCCACGCCTTTGGTGAGCCATCCCTGCAAATCGCCCGCACCGGTCGGCCGGTAATCGACCTTGGCCGTCCGATCGACCACCATCATCTGGTAAGCCTTGACCGCATCGCTCATCGGCGCGATAGGCGGCGCCGCGTTCCACCCGCGAGCCTGCCAGCCGCCGAACGTCCCGAGCCCAACACAGAATACGAACGAAGCCGCCATCGCGAACCGCATCCGGAAGCGCTCGGCCCGCCGGCCGCGAATCGCCGCCGGATCCAGCGCGGGGTTCTCGGCCGGCATTCGCACGCTCTCCAGCGCGGCCCGCAACCGCTGCGCGTCCTGTTGCCATTGCTTCACCTGTTCCGCGCGCGCCGGATGCAGCGCGAGATAGCGCTCGACCGCGGCGCGCGCATCGTCGTCGAGCTGGCCGTCGACATAGGCCTGAAGGTCATGTTCGTTCGGAGGCGTGTTCATTTTTTCATCAACCGCAAGGAAGGAGCGGGAAGTTCACCGTCGCTGAGTTGGCGCAGCGCCTGGCGCGCGCGGGAGAGCCGCGACATCACGGTGCCGATCGGCACGTCGAGCAGGTCGGCGACCTCCTGATAGGTGAAGCCCTCGACCGCGACGAGCAGCAGCAGGCTGCGCTGTTCGTCCGAGAGCCGGCCGAACGCTTCGAGCGTCGCGCGCGCCGCGAATTCGCGTTCGGCGGACGGCCAGTGCGCTTCGTCGTCGTTGCCGATGCGGCCGAGCAGCCACGCGTAGCGCTTCGCGCTGCGTTTGCCATCGAGAAATTGCCGGTACAGGATCGTGAAGAGCCAGCTGCGCAGCGATGCGTCGTCGCGACGGCTCGTCCAGCGCGACAACGCGCGCTCGAGCGTCGACTGGACGAGATCGTCGGCTGCATGGACGTCGCGCGCCAGCCAGAGCGCGAAGCGTCGCAGCCTGGGGATGAGTTCGCGCAATGCTTCGTCGTCGAGGGCGGTGGAGGGCATGGCTGGGCCGGTTGCCGAAAGGGTCGTGGATGCCGCGTAGGACGCCGGCCGGCATCGGTTATTCCCTCCAGCATACGAAAAAATTCTTCGTGGAATAAAGCGGCGTGGGCGGCGTCCTACACGCGTTCGACAATGATCTGACGATCGGGAGTGCATTCATGAAGCAATCTTCTTCTTCGCCGCAGCGCGAGCCTGGGCGCGGGTGGTGGCGCTGGGCCGTGATCGGCGGCGCGGTGGCCGGCGTGGCCGCGGCGTTCGGGTATGCCGGCGGATGGCTCGCGCCGGCGCGTCTGACCCCGCACCGGCTCGTCGACGCGCTGCAGACCAACAGCGGCATCCATCCCGGCTACCGGCGCAATCACGCGAAGGGCGTGTGCGTGACCGGCTATTTCGAAGGCAACGGCGCCGCGAGCGCGTATTCGGTCGCGCCGTTCTTCAAGGCGGTGCGCACGCCGGTGGTCGGGCGCTTCGCGTTGCCGGGCGGGAATCCTTATGCGCCGGACAGCAGCGTGCCGATCCGCAGCCTCGCGCTGAAGCTCACCGCGCCGGACGGCGAGCAATGGCGGATCGGGATGAACGCGATGCCGGTGTTTCCGGTGGCGACGCCGCAGGCGTTCTACGAGCAGACGCTCGCGACCCGGCCCGATCCGAAGACGGGCAAGCCCGATCCGGCGAAGGTGAAGGCGTTCTTCGGCGCGCATCCGGAAGCCGGCGCGTTCCTGCAATGGGTGAAGGGTGCGAAGCCGAGCGCGAGCTACGTCACCGAAAGCTATTACGGGCTGAACGCGTTCTACTTCGTCGATGCGGCCGGCAAGCGCCAGGCGGTGCGGTGGCGCGTCGTGCCGGAGCAGACGGCGGGCGCCGGCGACGTCGCGACGGCCGCGGATCCGAACGTGCTGCAACAGGACGTGACGCAGCGCATCGCGGCCGGCCCGCAGAAGTGGAAGTTGCTGGTCACGCTGGCGGAGCCCGGCGACCCGGTGGACGACGCGACGAAGGTCTGGCCCGCGCAGCGCACGACGATCGATGCGGGCACGCTCGTGCTCGATCGCGTGGAGGCGCAGGACAGCGGCCCGTGCCGCGACGTGAATTACGACCCGACCGTGCTGCCGCAGGGGATTCAGGTGTCGGGCGATCCGTTGCTGGCGGCGCGTTCGGCCGCGTATGCGGATTCGTATCTGCGGCGCACGAGTGAAGAGGCCGGCGTGGCAGGCGTGGCGCGAGTGAGTGGGGAGGGACGGTGATGAAGGCTTCGACGACGTTTAGTTTGCCGGCGCGGGTGCTGCACTGGGTGATGGCCGCGATGATTCTCGCGATGCTGTTCATCGGAGTGGGGATGGTGGCATCGGTTTCCGGGCGGCACGAGATCCTGGTGGCGATTCACAAGCCGCTGGGCGTGGCCGTGCTGGTGCTGGTGTGCGTGCGGATCGTGGTGCGGATGCTGTCGAAGCCGCCGGCGTTGCCCGACGATCTGCCGTGGTGGCAGAAGGTGGCCGCGCACGGGTCGCATCTCGTGCTGTATGCGCTGATGGTGGCGATGCCGCTGATCGGCTGGGCGATGCTGTCCGCGGGCGGGTATCCGGTGACGTTGGGTGGCGGCGTGCAACTGCCGGCGCTAGTGTCGGCCGATCCGGTGACGTTCGCGTGGCTTCGGGTCGCGCATCGCGTGCTGGCCTATCTCTTCTTCCTGACGTTCCTCGCGCACTTTGCGGCGGCGCTGTATCACGGGCTGATTCGGCGGGACGGCGTGGTGAGGGCGATGGTCGGGCGGTAATTGACGGAAGGTTGCGTTCGATACGGTGGGGCTGTTCAAGGGCGACCTGCGCCTGCCGTGTCGTCTTATATATGAGCACTGGGAAGTGCTCGGCGGTCCCCGCCATAGTACGTCAAAAATATTTCACAAAAGGGGTTGCGGAGACCGGGGCGGATGCATAGAATCACGCCTCTTTCGCGCTAACGGAAACGCGCGCGGGGGAAGAAGAGGGAAGCGGTGCTGTTGAAGTCGGTTTTATCGATTCCAGTGCACGCGAAATTAAACCGCAGTCGTCGCAACGAAGTAGTTAAAAAAGTTGTTGACGGATTTAAAAAAACGGTTGATAATCTCGCTTCTCTGCTGCTGAAAACGCAGCGCTGCCGGGAAACACGAAGTTCCTCGCAGAATGCTCTTTAAAAATTAACAGCCGATAAGTGTGGGCGCTTGATGAAAGCGAGCTGATCCTCGGATCAGATAGCGAAAGTATCAAGAGTCTCACACTAAAGTAAGTCAGGTTTATGAAGTGATTCATATTCCTGTCAGCTTTGAGTGAGCGACCGGTTCTTAACCGAACCGAAAACAGTAACAGGTTTGAACTGAAGAGTTTGATCCTGGCTCAGATTGAACGCTGGCGGCATGCCTTACACATGCAAGTCGAACGGCAGCACGGGTGCTTGCACCTGGTGGCGAGTGGCGAACGGGTGAGTAATACATCGGAACATGTCCTGTAGTGGGGGATAGCCCGGCGAAAGCCGGATTAATACCGCATACGATCTACGGATGAAAGCGGGGGACCTTCGGGCCTCGCGCTATAGGGTTGGCCGATGGCTGATTAGCTAGTTGGTGGGGTAAAGGCCTACCAAGGCGACGATCAGTAGCTGGTCTGAGAGGACGACCAGCCACACTGGGACTGAGACACGGCCCAGACTCCTACGGGAGGCAGCAGTGGGGAATTTTGGACAATGGGCGAAAGCCTGATCCAGCAATGCCGCGTGTGTGAAGAAGGCCTTCGGGTTGTAAAGCACTTTTGTCCGGAAAGAAATCCTTGGCTCTAATACAGTCGGGGGATGACGGTACCGGAAGAATAAGCACCGGCTAACTACGTGCCAGCAGCCGCGGTAATACGTAGGGTGCGAGCGTTAATCGGAATTACTGGGCGTAAAGCGTGCGCAGGCGGTTTGCTAAGACCGATGTGAAATCCCCGGGCTCAACCTGGGAACTGCATTGGTGACTGGCAGGCTAGAGTATGGCAGAGGGGGGTAGAATTCCACGTGTAGCAGTGAAATGCGTAGAGATGTGGAGGAATACCGATGGCGAAGGCAGCCCCCTGGGCCAATACTGACGCTCATGCACGAAAGCGTGGGGAGCAAACAGGATTAGATACCCTGGTAGTCCACGCCCTAAACGATGTCAACTAGTTGTTGGGGATTCATTTCCTTAGTAACGTAGCTAACGCGTGAAGTTGACCGCCTGGGGAGTACGGTCGCAAGATTAAAACTCAAAGGAATTGACGGGGACCCGCACAAGCGGTGGATGATGTGGATTAATTCGATGCAACGCGAAAAACCTTACCTACCCTTGACATGGTCGGAATCCTGCCGAGAGGTGGGAGTGCTCGAAAGAGAACCGGCGCACAGGTGCTGCATGGCTGTCGTCAGCTCGTGTCGTGAGATGTTGGGTTAAGTCCCGCAACGAGCGCAACCCTTGTCCTTAGTTGCTACGCAAGAGCACTCTAAGGAGACTGCCGGTGACAAACCGGAGGAAGGTGGGGATGACGTCAAGTCCTCATGGCCCTTATGGGTAGGGCTTCACACGTCATACAATGGTCGGAACAGAGGGTTGCCAACCCGCGAGGGGGAGCTAATCCCAGAAAACCGATCGTAGTCCGGATTGCACTCTGCAACTCGAGTGCATGAAGCTGGAATCGCTAGTAATCGCGGATCAGCATGCCGCGGTGAATACGTTCCCGGGTCTTGTACACACCGCCCGTCACACCATGGGAGTGGGTTTTACCAGAAGTGGCTAGTCTAACCGCAAGGAGGACGGTCACCACGGTAGGATTCATGACTGGGGTGAAGTCGTAACAAGGTAGCCGTATCGGAAGGTGCGGCTGGATCACCTCCTTTCCAGAGCTTCTCGCAAAGTTGAGCGCTCACGCTTATCGGCTGTTGATAAAGACAGAAAAGACTGTCTGTTAGCGGTTTAATCGGTTATAATGCCGGCCGCTTTCGATAATCATCAATGACAAACATTCGAATGAAGTTTGGTTCGAGTTTTTCTCATTGGCGATTGAGCCAGTCAGAGCGGTACGTAGTACGTATCGGCTGTCGTTCTTTAACAATCTGGAAGAAGTAAGTAATTTGGATAGCGGAAGCGTCTCGAGATGGACGTGGAAGTTATCCGGGTTGTGATTGTATCGATGTATCTCAAGATGATTCGAACTCCATGTTCGACTTAAATTGGAATACGGCACAACGCGAGAACTCAACCTGTAGCGGCTGTCGAGAGACAGACTCGTTATAGGGTCAAGCGAACAAGTGCATGTGGTGGATGCCTTGGCGATCACAGGCGATGAAGGACGCGGTAGCCTGCGAAAAGCTACGGGGAGCTGGCAAACGAGCTTTGATCCGTAGATGTCCGAATGGGGAAACCCGGCCCTTTTGGGTCATCCTGGACTGAATACATAGGTCCAGTGAAGCGAACGCGGTGAACTGAAACATCTAAGTAACCGCAGGAAAAGAAATCAACCGAGATTCCCAAAGTAGTGGCGAGCGAAATGGGATGAGCCTTGCACTCTTTATTTGTATTGTTAGCCGAACGCTCTGGAAAGTGCGGCCATAGCAGGTGATAGCCCTGTAGGCGAAAACAGTATGAAAGAACTAGGTGTGCGACAAGTAGGGCGGGACACGTGAAATCCTGTCTGAAGATGGGGGGACCATCCTCCAAGGCTAAATACTCGTGATCGACCGATAGTGAACCAGTACCGTGAGGGAAAGGCGAAAAGAACCCCGGGAGGGGAGTGAAATAGATCCTGAAACCGCATGCATACAAACAGTCGGAGCCTCGCAAGGGGTGACGGCGTACCTTTTGTATAATGGGTCAGCGACTTACGTTCAGTAGCAAGCTTAACCGTATAGGGCAGGCGTAGCGAAAGCGAGTCCGAATAGGGCGTTCAGTTGCTGGGCGTAGACCCGAAACCAGGTGATCTATCCATGGCCAGGATGAAGGTGCGGTAACACGTACTGGAGGTCCGAACCCACTAACGTTGAAAAGTTAGGGGATGAGCTGTGGATAGGGGTGAAAGGCTAAACAAACCTGGAAATAGCTGGTTCTCTCCGAAAACTATTTAGGTAGTGCCTCGTGTCTCACCTTCGGGGGTAGAGCACTGTCATGGTTGGGGGGTCTATTGCAGATTACCCCGCCATAGCAAACTCCGAATACCGAAGAGTGCAATCACGGGAGACAGACATCGGGTGCTAACGTCCGGTGTCAAGAGGGAAACAACCCAGACCGCCAGCTAAGGTCCCCAAATATAGCTAAGTGGGAAACGAAGTGGGAAGGCTAAAACAGTCAGGAGGTTGGCTTAGAAGCAGCCACCCTTTAAAGAAAGCGTAATAGCTCACTGATCGAGTCGTCCTGCGCGGAAGATGTAACGGGGCTAAGCTATATACCGAAGCTGCGGATGCGAGCTTGCTCGCATGGTAGGAGAGCGTTCCGTAAGCCTGCGAAGGTGCCTTGTAAAGGGTGCTGGAGGTATCGGAAGTGCGAATGCTGACATGAGTAGCGATAAAGGGGGTGAAAGGCCCCCTCGCCGTAAGCCCAAGGTTTCCTACGCAACGTTCATCGGCGTAGGGTGAGTCGGCCCCTAAGGCGAGGCAGAAATGCGTAGCTGATGGGAAGCAGGTCAATATTCCTGCACCATTGTTAGATGCGATGGGGGGACGGATCGCGGAAGGTTGTCCGGGTGTTGGAAGTCCCGGTCGCTGCATTGGAGAAGGCGCTTAGGCAAATCCGGGCGCGCAATTCAAGGGTGTGGCGCGAGCTCCTTAGGGAGCGAAGCAATTGGAAGTGGTTCCAAGAAAAGCCTCTAAGCTTCAGTCTAACGATGACCGTACCGCAAACCGACACAGGTGGGCGAGATGAGTATTCTAAGGCGCTTGAGAGAACTCGGGAGAAGGAACTCGGCAAATTGGTACCGTAACTTCGGGATAAGGTACGCCCTTGTAGCTTGACTGGCCTGCGCCAGGAGGGTGAAGGGGTTGCAATAAACTGGTGGCTGCGACTGTTTAATAAAAACACAGCACTCTGCAAACACGAAAGTGGACGTATAGGGTGTGACGCCTGCCCGGTGCCGGAAGATTAAATGATGGGGTGCAAGCTCTTGATTGAAGTCCCGGTAAACGGCGGCCGTAACTATAACGGTCCTAAGGTAGCGAAATTCCTTGTCGGGTAAGTTCCGACCTGCACGAATGGCGTAACGATGGCCACACTGTCTCCTCCCGAGACTCAGCGAAGTTGAAGTGTTTGTGATGATGCAATCTACCCGCGGCTAGACGGAAAGACCCCATGAACCTTTACTGTAGCTTTGCATTGGACTTTGAACCGATCTGTGTAGGATAGGTGGGAGGCTATGAAACCGGAACGCTAGTTTCGGTGGAGCCGTCCTTGAAATACCACCCTGGTTTGTTTGAGGTTCTAACCTTGGCCCGTGATCCGGGTCGGGGACAGTGCATGGTAGGCAGTTTGACTGGGGCGGTCTCCTCCCAAAGCGTAACGGAGGAGTACGAAGGTACGCTAGGTACGGTCGGAAATCGTGCTGATAGTGCAATGGCATAAGCGTGCTTAACTGCGAGACCGACAAGTCGAGCAGGTGCGAAAGCAGGTCATAGTGATCCGGTGGTTCTGTATGGAAGGGCCATCGCTCAACGGATAAAAGGTACTCTGGGGATAACAGGCTGATACCGCCCAAGAGTTCATATCGACGGCGGTGTTTGGCACCTCGATGTCGGCTCATCTCATCCTGGGGCTGTAGCCGGTCCCAAGGGTATGGCTGTTCGCCATTTAAAGAGGTACGTGAGCTGGGTTTAAAACGTCGTGAGACAGTTTGGTCCCTATCTGCCGTGGGCGTTGGATATTTGAAGGGGGCTGCTCCTAGTACGAGAGGACCGGAGTGGACGAACCTCTGGTGTACCGGTTGTCACGCCAGTGGCATCGCCGGGTAGCTATGTTCGGAAGAGATAACCGCTGAAAGCATCTAAGCGGGAAACTCGCCTTAAGATGAGATATCCCTGGGGACTAGATCCCCTTGAAGGGTCGTTCGAGACCAGGACGTTGATAGGTCAGGTGTGTAAGCGCAGTAATGCGTTCAGCTAACTGATACTAATTGCCCGTAAGGCTTGATCCTATAACAAGTCTGCCTTGTAGATCGGCGCCGTGCACAAGCACTGGCCGCGATCCAAAGCGACAAGTTGGATTCTCGTGTGTGATACACACAACCTAATTACTGCTTCTTCCAAGATTGGTTCTGTTGGCCACGCCAGCAGAACAACCCCCTTTGCCTGATGACCATAGCGAGTCGGTCCCACCCCTTCCCATCCCGAACAGGACCGTGAAACGACTCTACGCCGATGATAGTGCGGATTCCCGTGTGAAAGTAGGTAATCGTCAGGCTCCCTAAGCCAAGAACCCCCGCCCGACAAGGCGGGGGTTTTTGCATTGGCGCGGCGGAAATGTGTGGTGTGCCCGGCGTAGATCACACCTCGTGCCGAATAGCTACACGGCAGCGGACCTGAGTGACTGGCTCACTGCTGTCTCAGAACGATCGTCGCTTGTCACAGTTACTAACGGTATGGAGCATCGGGTACCGAGCTTCCAGACGGATAGTGACTTGCGACGCCGACCATCGGCAGTGCGGCGATCAAATCGGCGTGATGATGAGTCGCTTGTCCTCGACGGTAATCCGGACGCGTTCTCCAGCCTCGAATCCCGCGTCCTCAAGCCATACTCCAGCCAATTTGATCCACGGGTAATACGTCGTGTTCAGTTTCCGGTGTGCTCTGATAGCACGGAGGACACGCGACAAGGAATGATGGCGCGCTGACTCTTGAACAGTGACGAAGCGTTCCGTTACGGGGGTACGTGACTTATGATTGGCCTTAGCCATTTCCGACTCCTGAGGTGAGTTGGTTGTGGTCAGCGGGTCGTATGGGTGGCAGCCCATGCGGCCCGCGCTTTTTGCGGTGATACCGGGTCAGTCTACGCGAAGAAGAACGCCTTATGAGGCCAATACGCGCGAACTGGCTGAACGGTATAGGGACCATTAGCCACTTGGAACTTCGTTTTGCTAAGCGAAGCGACTAGCGACGAAACCGTGGGTGATGATCCGAATGAAGGATGCTCGATATCGAGAGCGGATGAAGAACAAATATGTGGCGGACCGGACCGGGTGTGTCATTAATAGCGACAGGATCCGGCATCCGTGCCACAAAAAATAAAAACAGCTACAACCGCTCGCGTTGAGGCTCTCTGGCAGCCCATTACCGATTGAGTAAGAGCTCGGCCAAGTCGTCAAGCTCCGCCTTTCGAGCCTCCCAATCCGGCAAGGCTCGGGCCAGATGCCTGTAGAAGCGTTCGCTATGGTTGTGCTCCCGGAGGTGGCACAGTTCATGAACCACGACGTACTCGATGCACGGCCTAGGCGCCTTGATCAGATGTGGATTGAGCAAGATTTCGCCCTTCGGCGAGCAACTGCCCCACTGGGTTCGCATTGACAGCAAACGCATTGGCGGTAATACACGGCGGAGACCCGTTCGTGGTGCCATCTCTGAGAGAACCTTGGCATAGATGTCCGCCGCACGTTGCCTGTACCAATCTTCCAGCAATTTGCGGACAGTCAACGCGTCTGGCCTCACTACCGTGATCTCGAGTCGGCCGCGCCACAGGCGCACACCCGGCTCCGCACCTTCAACTGGCAAGACCTTCAGCATGTGGCGCCGACCGAGATAGAAGTGCGTTTCGCCACTCACGTACTCACGGGGAAGGACGTGAATCCTTCGTGACTTCACTGCTTGCAGTTGCTGCCACACCCAAGCCGCACGTTGCCTTACCGCTTGCTTGACCTGTGGCAACGTTGCACCCTCAGGCGCATCGACGTGAACCGAACCATCTGGCGTGACGTGGATAGATACGCGTCTTGCCGGGCGCGGCAGATGCCTCAGGGAAAAGCGTATCTGCTGATCTCCGTAGGCCACGGCGTATTGCGTCACGTCATGCTCCGAGCCAAGCCAACTCGGGTGACTTGAATCACCTGATCGATGGCTTCCTTGGCTATGTCGAGCCCCATCAATCCGAAGAGCTTCGGGAGCAATGCCTTGCGGATGGCTGCCTCAATGTTCTGTGGATTCAGTGAATGCTCGGCCACGGCTTGCTGCACCACGGCATCGATTTCTTTGGCCTGCCCAATCCATACTGCTTGATCTGTATGTGCGAACGCATCTTTGCCAAGCACCAATCGGCAGATACCAAAGTACGCGCGAACGTGCTTGTTATCACTCAGCTCCGCTGGCAGACCGTCGATGTCTCGTGCTTCCACTTGTTCTTCGAACTTCTTGAACAAGGCGTACTGCTTCAACGGGTGATCGAACATAGCCTCAGCCTCGGCGATGGCCTGCTTCAGCAAATCAGCAAACACTTTCTGCGCATAGGGATCGTCGGCCAGATCCTGCTCGATCGTCTTCTTGAGACGCGTGCGGATCATGTCCGTCTCGTTGCGTGTCTTTTCTTCGCTCCATTGCTCGGCGGCCTCAGGCTGCCCAAGCTGATGAACCAGGTAAACCCCCTCGGGCTCGCGAATCTGGCTGCCGATCACTTGCTTGTCCACCAGGCGGCGGATCTGCTCCTCATAGACGCTGTAGTCAACCGTCTCCAATGCATCCTGGCGAGCGATCGTGCGCAGGCCGATGAAGAAGCGCAGGTCTTCCTTGTATCGATGGACATCCGCCTCGGAGAAGCTGTGGTCCTCAAAAAAACTTCGTGAAGACAAGGCGGTTTGAAGGCAAAGGCCGAACGCGGTCAGTGCTCTGTAGAAGTCGTCACGAACCTTCTGGCGCGTGTCGTAGGTCTGGCCGTCCTCATCCTCCGCATAGCGCGGCATCAGCAGCTGCCTGTACTGCTCCAGATCCTGCTTGTTCTGCACCTCGGCAAAGATCGCCCACAGCTCATCGTGCAGGCCAGGTAAGCGCTTGTACTCGGTGCTCATCTGCTGATACAGACCTTCGATGTCTGCCAGCTCGTAGCCGCCTTGCGTGCGACTCTCCAAATCTTGGTAGGCACGTACGGCCGTGTCCAGCTCTTTCAAGATGCCACGGTAGTCCACCAGCACGCCGTAACGCTTTGCCTCGTGCAGGCGGTTCACACGTGCCACCGCTTGAATGAGGTTGTGCTCCTTCAAGGGCTTGTCGATGTAAAGCACCGTGTTGCGCGGCTCATCAAAGCCGGTCAGCAACCGATCCACCACGATCAACAGATCCGGTTCGCCGTCACCACCAAAGTCCTGCAAGACTTGTTGTTCATAGCCATCGGCGTTCTTGCCTACGTGGGTGTTCCACCACTTCTGAACTTCGGGCAGCTTGCTCTCGTCGACCTCGGTGTTACCTTCGCGACTGTCCGGGGCAGAAATGATGACGGCGCTGGATACTAACCCCGAGTCGTCGAGGTACTGCTTGTAGTGGATGGCTTCCAGCTTGCTGGCCGTGGCCACTTGCCCTTTGAGGCCCAAGCCGAGCTTCTTTATGTTCTCGTTGAAATGTTGGGCGATGTCCCAGGCAATGAGTTCAATCCGGTTCACGGCGCCGTACACGGCTTGTTTGCTAGCGAACTTGCGCTTGAGGTCTGCCGCCTGCTCGGGGCTGAGGCCCGCCGTGATACGGTCAAACCAGCGGTTGACAGCCTCTTCGTTGATCGTCAACTCTGGCACGCGCTCTTCGTACAGCAGAGGTGTCACCGTGCCATCTTCCACGGCACGCTGCATGGTGTAGGCATGCACGATGGGGCCGAACTTGTTGGCCGTCTTACCTTTCTTCAGCAAGGGCGTTCCGGTGAAAGCCACGTAGGCTGCGCGCGGCAGAGCCTTGCGCATGCGCTCGTGGGTTTCACCGCCGTGGCTGCGGTGACCCTCGTCCACCAGCACGATCACGTCTGCCGATGGGTTGTAGCACTCGGGCAGCTTGGAGGCGGTTGCGAACTTGTGGATCAGGGTGAAGATGATGCGCTCGGAGCCTTGGCCGATGCGCTTGGCCAGCTCGCGGCCCGAGCTCACCTTGGCTTTCTCACCGTCCTTCTTAGTGGCCACGGCTGAACCGAAGGCGCCGCTGTTCATGAAGTTGCGTGCTAGTTGGTCTTCCAGGTCCAGACGGTCGGTTACTACAATCACGCGACAGGTCTGAGTGTTCTGGTGCAACACCAGCGCCTTGGTCAGGAAGATCATGGTGAAGCTCTTGCCCGAGCCTGTGGTGTGCCACACCACACCGCCTTCTCGCCCCCCATCTGGCGTGCGCTGGTTGACGCGCTCCAGCAGGGCCCGAATGCCGAAAAACTGCTGGTAGCGAGCCACCACCTTGCCCACCTTGCGATCAAACAAGACGAACAGGCGCAGGTACTCCAGCAAGCGCTGCGGATGCAGCATGGCCGCCAGCAAGCGATCTTGATCGGTCGGGAGAAGCGGCTGTGCCCAAAGTTCACGGAAATAGGTTTGAAGCTTGGCCGGCTTGTCTGCCAGCAACGTGGCCTCTGCTTCAGTACTGAGCGGCCGATTCTTCCACTCGCTCAGCTGTGCGTCGCCAAACTGCTCTTCACGCCAGCGTGCCCAGAATTTCAAGGGCGTGCCGGTGGTGCCATAGCGCCCCTCGGTGTGGCTCACGGCCAGCAGTAACTGGGCGTAGGCAAAGAGCTGAGGGATCTCGTCAGGCCGCTGGTTGCGCAACTGCTGGCTGATGCCTTCGTCGACCATGGCTTGCCCTGCGTGGGTGGCGTCAGGACGCTTGGCCTCGATCACCACCAAAGGCAAGCCGTTCACATAGGCCACCACATCGGGTGCGCGGTAGTGTGTGCCGTGGGTGGACAACACCTCCAACTCTTCGGTCACGTCCCAGCGGTTGGCAGCAGCATCGTTCCAGTCCACGAGGGCAATGGTCGGCTGGTGCCTCTTTCCATCGGACATGAACTCGGTGACGGTCACACCCAGCGTGAGTATTTGGTAGACACGCTCGTTGGCTGACAACAGGCCCTCGGGCAGGTTCACCGTCTGCACTTGACGCAGGATCTGATCGATGCCGCTGGGCGAGAGCGGGAACCATTCGCCCTTGTAGTCGAAGCGGCGGGTTTGCAGCACTTCGATCAGGCGCGTTTTGAGGATGACCTCGCGCGTGCTGCCGCGCAAGGCCAGTGCCTGGGCTGTGGTCAGGAAACTCCAGCCCAAGTTGATGAGCAGGTGAAGCGCTGGAATGTGGGCGCTGTATTGCTCGCGAGTTTGAGGGGGGGCGCTCATGCGGCCTCCGGTTCTGCCATCGAGTTGGCCACGCGAACGCGCCGTTTGCCTGTCAACAAGTCAGCCAAAAGGACACGCTTTTGCAACCGCAGCGCATCTAAATCTTCTTGTAGCAACCGTGCTTGTTCTGACGCAGCCATCAGTACATCTGCAATGTATTCCTGACGTGCCAGAGGTGGCACCGGAACAGTGACATTCATGAAATCTGCTGGGCGGATGTTCAGAAGGCCGTTGTTTCTCACTCCTGTATTGACCAAGGCGCCTAACTGATCATGAAGGTAATCAGCTTCAAACAGAAACTTGAAG
Organism: Burkholderia sola; assembly: GCF_905400185.1. Taxonomy (NCBI): domain Bacteria; kingdom Pseudomonadati; phylum Pseudomonadota; class Betaproteobacteria; order Burkholderiales; family Burkholderiaceae; genus Burkholderia; species Burkholderia sola. Next base: position 11,571 of record NZ_FR989675.1, on the reverse strand, counting down.
TAGTCTGGATGACAGCGCTCGTCGAGCTGGAAGCAAACGTAGACATGAGGCACTAAGCCCGTGTCGTAGTTCTCCAATGGAAAGACACAACCAAACTCATAGAGTTTGGAATTGCCCTTGTTGTAAGCAAACTCTCCGCGTTTCAACAAAATGTAGTCGTTCAAGCTCTTGCCAGCCATGAAGCGGCTGTACTTCTGGTTTTGCTGTACAAAACCTGACCCAGAAGAAATCATCAGAATGGGATGCTCATCTCCATCGCTGTCCCGTTTCACCCGCTCGGAAATATCAGACAGGCAATATTTGTCTACTTGCGCTTCGCTTTGAAACAGCAAGTGCTGTATGAGTGCCTGCTTCTGCTTGCGGCTGTTGGTAAGGAGCTTTTCTGTCGTAGTAATAGCAGCGTCCCACGTGTAAATCACCCGCGCAATGCGACACTGCTCTTCATATGAAGGAAGAATGACTGGGAAGCTTTTGAGCTGAGTAGAGTTCAGCGATGAAAGACCCGTTGATCCTTTGGCACAAGATAGGAAGTAACCGCGGCCGTATGGGGATTGAACCTGCAACTCTAAGAATTCAGGTAGCAACGGTCCATTCGTATGTGTTCGCACAGCAAACACATGGTTCTGGTGAACAGCTTCTGGGATTTGGCCGCGCCATAAGCAACCGCGCCCGAGGTTTTCGGGATTTCCATTGCCTTCGATCAGCAGCAGGTCGCCTGATTGCAAGGTGTATCGCGGCATTTGACTAGCTGGTACGTCAATCTCTTGAACGTCCGACAAGTCCAGGGCTCCGTCTTGAACGTTTGCGACCCTGAGGTACGGACGTTTCAGAGTCGCTCCCTCTCGGCGCGCATTTTTGGACAACCCCGTGCGGACTTCTGCAACGGTGTGCAGAGGGACCTGTTTCCATCCCTTAGGCAGCATTTTTCCCTCCCTTGCCGCTCTTGCGTCGACTACTCAGTTGCTTCTCGACCTGTTCTAGCTCTCGCATCTCTGCGCGATCAGCCTCCAGCGCTTCTGCATAGCGGCGTGCCACATCGAACTGCTCATAGCGTTCGTGCGCAATCGTCGTCATGGCCTGATGGCTCATGCGGCCCGGGCCCTGTAATACGGCCTGCTCGTTGAAGGCCATGAAGCTGTCCACATAGGCTTGCCAGTCGGTCATGCGCAGGTCTTTGCGCTGCATGGCGCGCAGCTCGGCAAAGTCCAGGAACATGCTAACGATGCGGTTGAGCTGGTCCAGCTCTTCGGCGTTCAGGTAGTTCTTGGCCACGGTCACGTCACTCTTGCGCACACGGCCGCCCTTCCAGGAAGTGAGCGCCATGTTGGGCCGGGTGGGGTCAGCTCGCTGCACGATCAACTCAGCGGCCGTGTGGCCCGTCACAGCGAAGAACATCTTGTTCTGCACCTCGGCGAAGAAAAGGCCTGTGGCCTGGCCATCGTCCGCGTAGTCCACCGACAGCGCAAACAGGTCACGCACCTTTTGGTAGAAGCGCTTTTCCGACGAGCGTATGTCGCGGATGCGCTGGAGCAGCTCGTCGAAGTAATCCCAGCGGTCGCCGCCCTTCAGGCGCTCGTCGTCCATGACGAAGCCTTTGATCAGGTACTCCTTGAGGTGGGTCGTGGCCCACTGGCGGAATTGGGTGCCGCGTGGCGACTTCACCCGGTAACCGACGGCCAAGATCATGTCGAGGTTGTAGAGCTTGACCGTTCGACGGACCTGGCGGCTGCCCTCAGTTCGAACTATTAAGTCATCTTTAACAGTTCGAACTTCGCTCAACTCTCCCTCATCAAGCACGTTTTTGATGTGAATGTTGATGTTCGGGATGGAAGTCTGGAAGAGTTCGGCGAGCTCGGCCTGGCTGAGCCAGACGGTGCCGTCCTCGGCGCGTAGGAAGAACTGCGCCGAGCCATCCTCGGTGGCGTAGAACACCAGCTCGGCGCGTGGTGTCGGCTCATTCATAGCCCAGCTCCTTCAAGTAGCCGGCCATCTTTTCCTCCAATAGGGCCAGCTCTGCTTTGAGCTTCAGGCGCTCTTCGCGCACGGCTTTCAGGTCGATGGCCTCGGCCTCTTCGAACGTGTCCACGTAGCGCGGGATGTTGAGGTTGAACTCGTTCTCGGCAATCTCAGCCGGGCTGGCCAGATAGGCGTACCTCTCGACGCTTTGCCTTGCGCGCACGGTTTGTTCGATGCGGTCCAGGTCCTGCGGGCGCAGTACGTTCTGGTTCTTGCCGTCTTGGTAGTCGCGGCTGGCATCGATGAAGAGCACCTTGTCATCGGCCTTCTTTTTGCGCAGCACCAGGATGGCGGCAGGAATTCCCGTGCCATAGAACAGCTTCTCGGGCAGACCGATGACTACATCGAGCAGGTTCTCTTCGATCAGCTTTTGACGGATCTTGCCTTCGGCAGCGCCGCGGAAGAGAACCCCATGCGGCACCACCACGGCCATGCGGCCCGTGCCGGGCTTCATGGTTTCGACCATGTGCAGGATGAAGGCGTAGTCTGCCTTGGTGCGGGGAGGTACGCCACGGCGAAAACGCTTGTAGGGATCATCTGAGGCCGCCTCATGGCCCCACTTTTCCAACGAAAACGGGGGGTTGGCAACGACGATGTCAAAGTGCTTGAGCAAGCCCTTGCCATCGAGCAGCTTGGGGTTGCGCAGCGTGTCGCCCCATTCGATGCGGTGGTTGTCCTCTGCATGCAGGAACATGTTCATCTTGGCCAGCGCCCAGGTGCCGCCGATGGCCTCTTGCCCGAAAAGCGCGTACTTTCGGCTACCAGCCCGGGCACGGATGAGCTGACCACACTTCATCAGCAGGGAGCCTGAGCCGCAGGTCGGGTCACAGATTTCGTCCCCTTCCCGCGGCGCCATCAGGCGGGCCATGAGTTGGGACACTTCCGGTGGCGTATAGAACTCGCCGGCCTTCTTGCCGCTGGTGGAGGCGAAGTTCTTGATCAGGAACTCATAGGCGTTGCCGATCACGTCGAGGGTGCCCACTCGGCTCTCACGAAGATCGAGCTCGGGCTTGGCAAAGTCCTCCAGCAGGTGCCGCAGGATGTCGTTCTTCTGCGCCTCGTCCCCCAACTTGGTCGAGTTGAAGCTGATGTCTTGGAATACGTCTCGCAGCTTGGCCAGGTTGGCTTCTTCGATGGCATGCAAGGCCTTGTCGATACGCTCGCCATTGCCGGGCTGATGACGGGCTTCGTGTAAGGCGTAGAAATTCGCGCTGCGAGGCAGGACAAAGCGTTCGTTCTTCAGCAGCTCTTCAATCAGCGCCGGGTGGTCACCGTGTTCAGCCTTGTAGCGGTCATAGTGGTCCTGCCAGACATCGGAGATGTACTTCAGAAAGAGCATGGTCAGGACGTAGTCCTTGTAGATGCTCGGGTCCACCGTGCCACGGAACGTGTCGCAGGCGTTCCAGACGGCGGCGTTGATCGAGTCTTGCTGAATGGGCGTAGCGCTCATGGGTCAGTTGGCGTGGGATTCGTCGGAAAAGAGGGCAAGCGCCAGCGCGTCGAGCTGCCGCTGTCGGTTGCGGATCAGGGTATGAAATTGTCGTTCCTCGTGCGTCGCCGCTTCGGCCAACGACACAACAAGGTGTTGCTGCTCAAGCGGCGGCAGGGCCAAAGGTAACGCTTCGAGCACAGGACGGCGGATGCTCAGCTGGTCGGAGCCTTCTGCGTAGCTGGTCAGGTAGCGCTGAGCCGGGGCCCGGTTGATTTGCCAGGCCAAGAACTCAGGCAGCAGCGTCGGCGACTTGATGCGAATCAAGAAGAAAGTTGGGGAACACACTGTTGGCTTGGGCACGTCCCGCAAGCAAACGGCGTAGTTACGTGCGCCACGGGCGACAAACACGACATCGCCCGGCTCCAGCCATTGCACGGGTTTGCCGGTGTCGACCTCGGTGCGAACGAGTCCGTCCCAAGCCACTTCGCCGCTGGGGCTGAGATCGCGCATCTGCAATGCAAACGCATTGCCAGACTCCACGAAGGGCACGCTACCCCGGAAAGGGTGCCCTGCTTGTACGTCAGCCAGACTCTTGAGGATCCAGTTCATTGTGCATAAATCCAATTGATGCTGCATTTTGCTTGCGCGTGACCCGGAAAGCAATTACATTGCACTTTGAGTTGCATCATCTAGATTGATGCACAATCATTGAAAGGGGATCCAAAGTGAACGACTACGAAGTGAACTGCGTGAACAAGCCGAACCGCAACAGCCGGCACGAGCACATCACGCACATCGGGCACACCGGCAACAAGTGGCGCCTCACCCGTGAGGCGGCTATCACCCGTATCGAGTCCAAGACCGAAGCGTTCTACACGGTGGACAAAGCCACCGGAAAGCGCATCTACATCGGCGTTGTACGTGAAGCGGGCAAGGTGCCTTACTTGCGCACCTACGCGGATGGCAAATGGAACGACAACCTTCTGGCGCAAAACGAGTGTGGCGCAGCGTGCAAGTTCATTGGCTGATTGCAAATAGCCAACTCGACTGAAATCGAGTTTTATTTTCGATATTTAAAATATTTGCATTGGTGGAAAGAAATGAAAGTAAGTGACTTCGTACACCGTTATCCTACAACCGTTGGCACTCGCAGAGATGGAATATGTCGAGTAAGACTGTTTGTGGCAGATCCATCTATGGTCATTGCGTTGTTAACTGATATTGGAGACATAAATTCTGGGGCTTCCGTGACCAATTCCATTGAGAGTGTATGTCGATCTTTAATCGGAAGAGGGCTTGTCCCTGCCGATTGTCAATTCATCGAGCATTACCACGAAAACTCGTTTCGCGGCAGTACATTTGATTTGGTAACCCTAGGAAAGGACGATGCGCCGAGCTGGAAACCAATTGCGCCATCGGAGGTCGAGATACTTCTTAAATGTGATTCGGATGAGTTGAATTCAAAAATTGAAAACAACAAACAATTGTTGCAAGAGGCTGATCGCATCAGGTTTGAGATTGATCCGCACATTGATTCACCTTGGCCGGAGAATCACGAAAAAACATTGCGCAGAAATCAAATTGAACTCCACATGATTTCCAAGCGCAATCTGGCGGAGCTTGTGAAAAATGGGGCAACAGAGCAAGAGCTTCAAACTCTATTGAAACAAGATCTTTCAATATTTGGAGAGATTTACGCAGACCCAAAGGAAGAATACATTTGCTTTTCAGAGTTTCCGCTGGAGAATGGTCGTGTAGACTTCGTCATCTTCTCTGGAAGATCCAGAATGGATATCACCTTCATTGAGATAAAGGGTGCTGATTTTTACCTACTAAATCAAGGGCATTACAATAAATTTTCTGGAAAAATTGAAGAGGCCACTGATCAAATCAGAGTCCGACTTAGGCATGCAATTGAGGATATCAAAGGCTTTAGACGGAGGGCTCATCAAATTAGAATGCAAGTTGAGAATGGTGGGTCAGCGCACAATTCACTTATGGGGCCAGAGGGTCGACTGGAAGTGGACCCCGATAAAGACATAAATATCAGATGCGTTGTTATCGGCGGAAGAACAAAAGATGACGTCGAAGAGAGTAAGAAACGTCACGATTTTGAACGGAGCACTCATCCGTCAATTCGAATTGAATCGTGGGACACTTGGCTTCGAAAACTTAGGCGTGAGTAAAAGTTTCAATGGCGGTGCCAACAGCGGTTGAAGGAAGCTTAGAATGCATCCGCGATCGCCGGATTCCTCAAGCAGCAAGGTTGACACACAAAATCGCATTCAAGCTCCTTAGCCATTCGCTGGAGCTACTTGATGTTTTGACCGCCGTGCTTCGCTCACCGACCTTTCACGCCAGCAACAGAGTTTGGACCGAATGGCAGCTTGCCGATACCCACGGTCAGCAGGCTTGCCGTCTACGATCGGTTCATGCTGCTGCTCAAGACCCCCTTCGATTAAGTTTGGTCCAAAGTCACGGACCAAAACTATCTAAAATGAAAGAAAATGGCCCGGTTTTTCCGGGCCATTTCATGTTATGTGGCACAAATTTTTCACTAACTTGGCACGGACTTCACTTTTTGTGGCGCCCGACACAAAAATCAAACGTCAATATTCCCCGCCCGCAACGCATTCGACTCAATAAACGCCCGCCGCGGCTCCACATCATCCCCCATGAGGGTAGTAAAGATCCCATCCGCCGCAATCGCGTCTTCGATCTGCACGCGCAGCAGTCGCCGCACTGCCGGGTCCATCGTCGTTTCCCACAGCTGCTCGGGGTTCATCTCGCCGAGCCCCTTATAGCGCTGCTTCGAGACATTGCGTTCAGCATCCGCCAGCAGCCACTTCATCGCGCTCTTGAAGTCCGCCACGGCCATGCTGCGCTCACCGCGCTTGATGACCGCACCTTCCCCGATGAGCCCCTTGAACGTATTCGCGGTGGTCACGAGCTGCTGATAATCCGCCGTGTGCTGGAATTCCTGGTCGATGACCGAAACTCGCACGTTGCCATGATGCGTCCGCTCGACGTGCAGCGCCCGCTGTTCGCGAACCGCGTCATACGAAGGCACAACCCGCACTTCGTTCTTCAGCGCTTCGTCATGCAACGCAGCATGCAGCGCCTTAGCCGAAGCCTCGGTCGAAGCCTCATTGGAGAGATCGATCACCACCCCGTCCATGACCGCTTCCAGCGCGGCCGGGTCATACAACCGGCTCAACCGCTCGATCACGCTCTGCGACAGCAGATACGACCGCGCCAGCTCCCCAAGCGCATCACCCGAAATCGCCGCCGCATTCTCACCCGGCACCAGCTCCGACCCTTGCAGCGCCAACCGCAGCATATGCGCGTTGAGCTCCACGTCATCCTTCAGATACCGCTCGTCCTTGCCCGCCTTGATCTTGTAAAGCGGCGGCTGCGCGATATACACGTACCCGCGCTCGATCATGTCCGGCATCTGGCGATAGAGGAACGTGAGCAGCAGCGTCCGGATGTGCGCACCGTCCACGTCCGCGTCGGTCATGATGATGATGCGGTGATAGCGCAGCTTGTCGAGGTTGTAGTCTTCCTTGCCGATCCCGCACCCAAGCGCGGTCACGAGCGTGACGATCTGTTCCGACGACAGCAGCTTGTCGTAGCGCGCCTTCTCGACGTTCAGCACCTTGCCGCGCAGCGGCAGGATCGCCTGGAACTTCCGGTCACGCCCTTGCTTCGCCGAGCCACCTGCCGAGTCACCCTCGACGATGTAGATTTCGCACTTCGCCGGGTCTTTCTCCTGGCAGTCCGCGAGCTTGCCCGGCAGGCCGACGCCGTCGAGCACGCCCTTGCGGCGCGTCATCTCGCGAGCCTTCCGCGCCGCATCACGCGCCCGAGCAGCCTCAACGATCTTCCCGCAGATGATCTTCGCGTCGATCGGCGTTTCCAGCAGGAACTCTTCGAGCGCCTTCGCCACAACTTCTTCAACCGGCGCACGAACCTCGGACGAAACCAGCTTGTCCTTCGTCTGCGAGCTGAACTTCGGCTCCGGCACCTTCACGGAGAGCACGCACGACAGCCCTTCGCGCATGTCGTCGCCGGTCGTCTCGACCTTCGCCTTCTTCGCGATTTCGTTGTCGGTGATGTACTTGTTGATGACGCGCGTCATCGCGGCCCGCAGGCCGGTCAGGTGCGTGCCGCCGTCGCGCTGCGGAATGTTGTTCGTGAAGCACAGCACGTTTTCGTTGTAGCTGTCGTTCCACTGCATCGCGACTTCGACGCCCACGCCATCCTTCTCGCCGTTGGCGAAGAACACGGTCGGGTGCAGGTTGGTCTTCGTCTTGTTGATGTACTCGACGAAGCCCTTCACGCCGCCGGCGAATGCGAAATCGTCTTCCTTGCCCGAACGCAGATCGGTGAGGCGAATCCGCACACCGTTGTTCAGGAACGAGAGCTCACGCATCCGCTTCGCGAGGATGTCGTAGTGATACTCGACCGTGCCGAAAATGGTCGGATCGGCCATGAAGTGCACTTCGGTGCCGCGGTTCTCGGTGTCGCCGGTCACGAGCATCGGCGACACTTCCACGCCGTCCACCACCTCGAGCACGCGATCCTGCGCAACACCGCGATGGAACTCCATGAACCGCTTCTTGCCGTCGCGGCGCACGGTGAGGCGCAGCCAGCTCGACAGCGCGTTCACGCACGACACGCCCACGCCGTGCAGGCCGCCGGACACCTTGTAGCTGTTCTGGTCGAACTTGCCGCCGGCGTGCAGCTCCGTCATCACGATTTCAGCAGCGCTGCGCTTCGGCTCGTGCTTGTCGTTCATCTTCACGTCGGTCGGAATCCCGCGGCCGTTGTCGGTCACGGAAATCGAGTTGTCGGCGTGAATCGTCACGTGGATGTCGTTGCAGTACCCGGCCAGCGCTTCGTCGATCGAGTTGTCGAGCACCTCGAACACGAGGTGGTGCAGACCGGTGCCGTCCGACGTGTCGCCGATGTACATCCCGGGGCGCTTGCGCACCGCTTCCAGACCTTCGAGGATCTGGATCGACGAGGCGCCGTAGCTGCTGTTATCGGGTTGCGAATTGTGCTGTTCACTCATGGATATCTTCCGGTTCTGCGGGGCCACTCTCGTGGCGGCGCGGTGCGTTTCAGCGAGAAATCGCCGGGCCGCTCCAGTTTCCTGGCCCGCCCCAAGTGCCGAAAAGGCACCAAAAGGGCGGGTTGTCGGTTCGCCATAAAAACGCCAAAGGGGCTTGCCGCCCCCTGGTGTGTGTCGCGATGTCGAGCGCGTCAGATGCGCATCGGCATCACGACATACTTGAACTCGTCGTTCTCGGGCACGGTGATCAGCGCGCTCGAGCTGGCGTCGCCGAGGCTCACCTGCACGGTGTCGACCTTCAGGTTCGCGAGCACGTCGAGCAGATACGTGACGTTGAAGCCGATGTCGACGGTATCGCCCTGGTAGGCGATTTCCAGTTCTTCCTGCGCCTCTTCCTGATCGGCGTTGGTCGACATGATCTTCAGCTGGCCCGGCGCGATGATGCAGCGCACGCCCTTGAACTTGTCCGAGGTGAGGATGGCCGCGCGCTGCAGCGAACGCTGCAGCTCTTCACGGCCGATCTCGAACGAATTCTTGTGCGCCTTCGGGATCACGCGCTGGAAGTCGGGGAACTTGCCCTCGACGAGTTTCGACACGAGCTCGACCTGGCCGAACGTGAACTTGGCCTGGGTTTGCGCGATGTCGATGGTGACGGTGTCGTCGATGTCTTCGAGCAGGCGTTGCAGCTCGAGAATCGTCTTGCGCGGCACGATGACTTCCTGGCGGCCGAACGTGCCGCCTTCGAGCTTCATCGACGAGAACGCGAGGCGGTGGCCGTCGGTGGCCACGGCCATCAGCTGGTCGCCGTCGACGACGAGCAGCATGCCGTTCAGGTAGTAGCGGATGTCCTGCTGCGCCATCGCGAAGTGCACCATGCCGAGCAACTGGCGGAACGACTTCTGCGGGACGGTGAGCGTGGCGCCGAAATCCTTCGCCTGCGCGACGGTCGGGAACTCGTCGGCCGCCAGCGTCTGCAGTGCGAAACGGCTCTTGCCCGATTGAACGGTGAGGCGCTTGTCGGCGAGCGACAGCGTGACCTGGCCGTCAGGCATCGCGCGCAGGATGTCGAGCAGCTTGCGCGCCGCGACGGTGGTCGCGACCTGGTCGCCGCCGACGCCGAAATCGGCGCGCGTGGTGATCTGCAGCTCCAGGTCGGTCGACAGGAATGAAACGTCCGGGCCGTTCTTGGTGATCAGCAGGTTGGCGAGGATCGGCAACGTATGGCGGCGTTCGACGATGCCGCTGACCGTTTGCAGCGGCCTGAGGAGGGTGTCTCGTTCGGTCTTGACCAGTTGCATAGAGTTCCTTCGTTGAGTAACGGCCTGCAGCGCAGCAGCCTCGCAGCGCCCCGCCGGCCGGGCTCTTGGCCCGCCACCACCGGGGCGGTCAAACCAGTATTGTGCCTCAAAACCGAACCGCCCCCCTTAAATTGGGGCGGAGGCCGAATTATCAAGCGCGGCGCGCGCGCTCAGCCCTTCAGCGTCTGTTCCAGCACGTGCAGCTCGTGGTTGAGCTGCGCGTCCTTGCTGCGCTCGTCGGCGATCTTGCGCACCGCGTGCAGCACGGTGGTGTGATCGCGCCCGCCGAACAGCTCGCCGATTTCCGGCAGGCTCTTCTGCGTGAGTTCCTTCGCCAGGTACATCGCAATCTGCCGCGGCCGCGCGATGTTCGCGGGGCGCTTCTTCGAATACATATCCGCGACCTTGATGTTGTAGAAGTCGGCGACGGTCTTCTGGATGTTCTCGACCGAAATCTGCCGGTTCTGCACGGTCAGCAGGTCCTTCAGCGCTTCCTTGGTCAGCTCGATCGAGATCTCGCGGCCGTGGAACTTCGAATACGCGAGGATCTTGCGCAGCGCGCCTTCGAGCTCGCGCACGTTCGAGCGCAGATGCTTCGCGACGAAGAACGCGACGTCTTCCGACAGGTTCACGCCCTCCGACTGCGCCTTGCGCATCAGGATCGCGACGCGCATTTCGAGCTCGGGCGGCTCGATCGCGACGGTGAGGCCCGAGTCGAAGCGCGAGATCAGGCGATCGTCGATGCCCGAGATTTCCTTCGGATACGTGTCGCTGGTGATGATCACCTGCGCCTTGTTCGCGACCAGCGCTTCGAACGCGTAGAAGAATTCCTCTTGCGTGCGCGACTTGCCGGAGAAGAACTGGATATCGTCGATCAGCAGCAGGTCGAGCGAATGGTAGTAGCGCTTGAAGTCGTCGAACGCCTTGCGCTGGTACGCCTTCACCACGTCCGATACGTATTGCTCGGCGTGGATGTAGCGGATTCGCGCGCCGGCCTTGTCGAGCAGCAGTTGGTTGCCGATCGCGTGGATCAGGTGGGTCTTGCCGAGGCCGACGCCGCCGTACAGGAACAGCGGGTTGTACGAGATGCCCGGGTTGTCCGCGACCTGGATCGCGGCGGCGCGCGCGAGCTGGTTCGCCTTGCCGGTCACGAAGTTGTCGAACGTGAGCACGGGGTTCAGCTTCGAACGTTCGTACATCGAATCGGCTTCGCCGCCGTTCGCGGGTGCGGCACCGGGGCCCGGGCGCCACGTGCGGCGGCCGGCTGCCGCTTCGTGTGCGGGCAGGCTCGGCAGGTCGATGTCGGCGTCGTCGGCGTTCAGGTGGTGCGCGGCGGCGGCCGATTGCGTCATCGGCACGTCGGCCGGCGCGGCGGGCGCAGCGGAAGCATTCGCGGTCAGGTTGGCGGCGATCGCGGCGACCGTCGCCGCCGGGCCGCTCGGGGCCAGCGGCGCACGCGGGGCGGCCGGCGCGACGCCCGCGGGGGCGCTGCGCATGCCGGCCTTCGGATCGAGGACGAACTGGACTTCGATCGGCGTGTTCCAGAATTCACGGGCCAGATCGCTGATCCGGCCCGAAAACTGGCTCTTGACCCAGTCCAGCTTGAAGCGGTTCGGCGCGGCGATGGACAGCGTGTTCGCCGACGCATCGAAGGCCACCGGGGCCAAGGGTTTGATCCACGTCACGTACTGCTGGGGCGTCAATTCGCGCTCCAGCAGTGCGGAACAGTGTTGCCAGAAATCGTTCAT